>NZ_CM146335.1:780000-3003159 GCF_055693485.1 Qipengyuania sp. JB2-7 | reverse complement strand
AGTATGTTGTCTTCTTGACGAAGGAGTTTGCGGTTCCACAGGTCAGCTCTGAGCCAGAGCTATTCGTTGCGCAGACCTCCTCTTTGATCGGTCGTCCATGGCTAGTGTAGGTGTACTTCGTCTTTTTGCGCTGTCCATTCGCATCGACAGGATCGAGCTGAGTGAGCACCTTTCCCGCGCCAGTCCAAGTATAATCTGTCTGATTACCCTTTGCATCGCGTGTCCAATCCGGAAGAAAGCAGTGGACGGTATAGCACTCGAGCCATCCACGAGGACCAGGGGGCGGGTAAATCCGGCGGTCTCAACAATGTCGGCCTGACCACTGCCGGGCTTGGCCTTTTGCCGTAGCTCAACGATATTCGGCCCATCATAGGTAACGTGGACTGAGTTGCCCTCTGGCTGGGTAATGCTGGTAACTCGGGTAAAAAGGCTCCCACCCTGGGCTGCATAACCATAGGTGGTGGTGCGGTTTTGCGAATCCCGGACAGATTTGATGCGCGAGACAACCCCGAAACTGCCATTCTGGACATTCTCAACATCGACATAGCGATAAAAGCCATCGGGACCGGTGACCGTCACATGATCGGAAACGCTCTCAATAAAACCAGAAGCAATCGTGCGGTTATAGGTATACTGGACGCCGTCGCTCGTGATCTTCGCGCCGGGTGATGATCCGTTGGGGGTGACTACGAAGGTATCTGTCGTCTCACCGGGGAGTTTCTGGGAAGTTGTGTTGGTGGGGATCGGGCCGCCGGTCCAGTTGCGGCAATTGGTGCAGTTCCAAACGCGGCCAGCCAAGTCCGTTGCTGTGGTATCGGTGTAGGTCAGCGAGGCAAGAACCGTGCTTGGCGCAGAGGTCTTTACGATCCGAGCTTGCGACAGGGTGGACCATGCGACAGTACCGTATGTGTTCGATTGGTAGGTGAAGATAAGCCGATAGCCTGTCGAGCTCGTTACATAGGCTGGTCGATGATCTTTGAAGTTCGCGGATGGTGTAGCAACGCTGTAGGTGAATGTGAGGGTCTCACCATCCGCATAGGTGATGGTTGAAGCCATTGCGTTGAAGTAGCTGCCGCCTGTTATCGGGCCCTGAAACTTGCTTCGCACGTTATAGCGAATCCGCAGCCCAGTGCCGCCTTCATGGAAAGTAAAATCAGGATTGAAAAAATCGCCTGCAATAACAGAACCATCAGGCTGTGCAGACCCGCATAGGTCATAGTCCGTACAGGTGAAGCTGTGGGAGGTGGCGCCTTGGGTGTTCAGCTCAATCGAATAATTGCCATAGGTGTTGGCTTGTACGTTGCCTTGCAGATGAACGAACCAGTCAGAAAGTTTGGTGAAGGTCAGGCGCGGTGCCGCTGGCACTGATAGGACCGGGAGGCGGACCTGTGTCTCACCGTGGATCATATCGTACCCGTTAGGGTCTTGCTCAACGCTCAATGGCTTGATCTGCTGGGCGTGGCCGACCGAGGTGAAGCCAATTGCAGCAAGGGCAATCAGGCCGACCTTAACGATTTTTGATTGCATTGTGGCTGCCCCACTCAAACCCAGCATCAGTTTGCCGCCCCGTTTTGCATTTTCTTGCCGCGTCTCTTCCACCGAGCGGTGGCCTGCTCGGCCATGCCGCACAGCACAGCGGGACGCTCGCCGACCTGTTTCTCAAAACCGTCGTGAGCATCCTCGCTCCAAGTAGCGGCGATCGCACAGATATTGTCGCGCCATTCTTCTCTGGCCTCGCGCGAGGCAAAGGCCTTTCCACACGGGAGACGCCGATACCCCTTAAACCACATCGAACGCGCTGACGGGATGGTTGGAGCAATGATGGTGAAGGCTTCTTCGCCTTCGCCGCGAACCATGCAGATTGGTGAAGAGCGCTTTGCAGCACCTTCTTTCTGAGCGGCAGCACTGGTGGACACCGCTAACATTCCAAGCGCAACAAAAGCGGGAAGTACAAATGTGTGAGGCTTGGAAAATCCAATCTTCATGCTGATCTCTCTCGTAGTAAGATGCATTAGAACGGAGGCCCTCCACCACCGCCACCGCATGCAGAACTCACTGAAAGGGTCGCGGTATCGGTTGCGCCATGCGTGTCTTGAACGGTGTATGTGAAGGTCGTCGTCTCAAAGTTCGGACCGAAGAAAACCTCAATCAGACCATTGGGCTCAAGCGAAGCCCCCGAACTTCCGGAATTGGTCTTGACGACAGAAGTAACGCTGAGCGCATCGCCATCAGGATCGCTATCGTTGAGCGTCACATTTGTGAAGTTGGAGTAGAAGCACTGCCCCGCAATACTATCGTTCTGCGCTACCGGAGGATTATTGCTCGGTGGTGGCGGCGGTGGGGGCGGAGGTGGTGGTGGCGGAGGTGTTCCACCGCCTGACCCAACATCCATGCAGCTTGCAGCCGTTCCGTTCGCTGTTGTCTTATACTGCGTGCGATTACCAGCTTCGTCATAGCACACCGAATGCGCATCATTATGACTTTGGCCGCCAGTTGTATGCGCTTTTACCAGTCGTCCCAGCGCATCATACGTATAGGTCTCTGTGCTCGCTTGGGCATTAGCATGCGTAGCCGTCGCCAAACACGCCAAACTCGCTGTCGACAACAGCAATGAGCGGATCATAAGCCCCAAACCCCTTGATCAATATTTATGCCGAAGGACTTATCTTTCGGGGTCCAAGTCAAGGTTACAGTAAAAGTGAGACTTTCGGATTTACTGTACGTTTGCGACAACTTATATCGCTTCACCAAGGGGCAGTCATGATGGATAGCCTGTGCATAAATTCTTGATGACAGATCAGTGACGCCGCGAGTCTGGGACCATCAAAGCACCTAAATTGTTGCCATCTCGCGAATCACCAAATGCAAATCGGACTTCGATTTCATTGGTTAGGTCCGAACAGTCTGAACCGTGCGGTCCAGGGACTTAAAGGGTGATGATCGCACCGTGCCCGCCAATACTGCCCGCACCTACAATATCGGGACAGCCTCACAGCCAAACAAGCACAGCATTTGCATAATTGCGCGTTTCGATTAACCGCCACGCAGAACCAGTGCCCGTCTGCGACCTAAGGCACTGGTTCGCTGCACCTCGCACGCAATGTCGGCTTCCCACCCCAAAATCGGACGCCAGCCCGCTCGAAGCTGGCGCCCAACATCGGTCAGATTTCCGTCTTTTCTGCGAGCGTGAGAGCGTCTTCGATGTCGACACCCAGATAACGGACCGTGTTCTCAATCTTGGAATGGCCAAGCAAAATTTGGATCGCTCGGATGTTCCCCGTGGCTTTGTAAATGATCGAAGCCTTGGTTCGACGAAGCGAGTGCGTTCCATACTCCTCTGGGCGGAGCCCGATCGCCTCGACCCACTCATCTACAAGTCTCGCATACTGCCGCGTGCTGAGATGCCGGGAGTGGTCCACTCGGCTTGGAAACACAAAGTCTTCGACCGAACCGCCTCGAAGTTCGAGCCACGCGAATAGGCTGGCTCTTGCGTCTGCCGCGACTTCGAACTGAACAGGCCGTCCTGTTTTCCTTTGAGTGATCGCAGCTCGCTTCCTAATGTCCGGGCCGCTGACCACGTCGCCAATCTTGAGCTCTACAAGGTCACAACCTCGCAGCTTGCTGTCGATGGCCAAGTCGAACAGCGCTCGGTCTCTAACGCGTTCCTCGCGATCAAGGAAAAAGCGGATCGCCCATATCTGTTTCTGATTGAATGGACGCTTTGGGCCAACTTTCGCACCAAAGTTCCATGGCACTCGGCCTTGCGCGGCTGGGTCAAAGTGTGAGTAAGTCATTGTCATTCTCCTAGGCCGGAATGGCCAAAAAGAAGGTCACCTGACCATCATTAAGGAACTTTTTTGGACCTTAGCGGACGTCTGCGTTTAGAGAGCTTCGTATTGCGAGCGCGCCATCTGCGTTTCGGTAGTCGCGGCAGCAGAATGAGGAAGCTGGGGCGCCGAATCTTCGCCACGACCCTCTCCTAAAGAAAATCAGACCTGTCAGCCTTGCTCGGCGCAAAATCATGCGATTAATGGGAGGCTCCTATTCACAAGGAGCCTACATGATCTGCACTTTCAGACAAATTTCTGCGCTATCGTCCGCACGTTTTCAATTACTTGAAGGCATCATAACACCCTCTGGCATGTTCAACGCGTTCAGCATTGCGGAACAGCGATTTGTGTACTTAATAGGTCTGGTCTTTTTTCAAGGAGATCAGCCATGACACAGCTTGCTATGAGCTACCGCGATCCGAACTCGCTTACGCCCGATCCGCGCAATGCCCGCAAACACTCCGACAAACAGATCGAGAAGATCGCAAAGTCGATCCAATCGTTTGGCTTCAATTCTCCGGTACTTATCGATCGGCATGGATCGCTTATTGCAGGCCATGGACGCGTGGAAGCCGCGAAGAAACTAGGTCTGGCAAATGTCCCAACAGTGGCGATTGAGCATTTGAGCGATCAACAGAAACGCGCGTTTATGCTCGCCGACAATCGAATTGCAGAGCTCAGTACCTGGGACGATGATGTCCTCGCGCTGGAGCTCGAGGAACTCACGCTAGCCGATGAGCCATTTGAGATTACCGATACGGGCTTTGAGATGGGCAAGATTGATACGCTGATTGAGGACCTGCATCGCCCGGTCGCCGAGGAAAACTACGACGATGACCTGATAGATCCTGCAACTGTCGAAGCGGTGGCTCGGCTCGGCGATCTCTGGCTGTTGGGCAAGCACCGACTCTTTGTTGGCAATGCGCTGGAACAGGAGAGCTACCGTGCTCTGCTTGACGGTGAAAAAGCGCGCATGGTGTTTTGCGATCCGCCGTTCAATGTGCCCATACAGGGGCATGTCTCAGGGCTCGGCAAAGCCCAGCATAGCGAGTTTGTGATGGGCTCTGGGGAGATGTCGCAAGTAGAGTTCAACGCATTTCTGCGTGCAGCATGCCAGCGACTGATTGCCAACAGTATGGACGGATCGGTGCACTTTATCTGTATGGACTGGCGCGGTCTGCAAACCCTGCTGGCAGCAGGTGAAATCTACACCGAGCTTAAGAACATCTGCTGTTGGGTAAAGTCAGCAGGTGGCATGGGCAGTCTCTACCGCTCTCAGCATGAGCTGGTTGCAGTCTTCAAGTCAGGCAAAGCGCAGCATGTCAATAATGTCGAACTCGGCAAACATGGCCGCACGCGCACTAATGTGTGGCAATTGCCGGGAATGAACTCATTTCAGAAAGGGCGCGGGCGAGCCTTGGCCATGCATCCTACGGTCAAGCCGGTTGCCTTGGTCGCGGATGCGATCCTCGATTGCTCGAACAGAGGCGATCTTGTGCTCGACGTCTTTGGTGGCTCGGGCACAACGCTTATTGCCGCCGAACGCACGGGCAGACGCGCAGCTCTTATGGAGCTTGATCCCCAGTACGCTGACGTGAGCCTCAGGCGCTTTTGCGATGTGACTGGGATTGAGCCCGTGAACGCCGCGACCGGTCAGATCGTACGCAGGAGAGCGTCGCAGGGAGAGGCAGCATGAGCAAGGATTATGAAGTTGGCTTTGGCAAGCCGCCCAAGCAGCACCGCTTCAAGCCCGGCAATCAGGTTGCGCGCAAGAACAAGGGCAGAAAGCGCAAACAAACCATCAGCATGGAAGAAGCGATCTCGCGCGCGCTTTCCGCAAAACGCACTATCCGTAAAGGCGGCGAAGAGCTGTCGCTGTCCATAGCAGAGATCGTGACCGAACGGTTGATACACTTAGCCCTGAGCGGTGATGCTCGCGATTTCGCGAAGTTCATTGATATCATGCAGCGCTATGCGCCGGTACGAGCAAAGGGAAGAGGCCGATAGCCTGGATATCACCATTCACAAGGCCGAGGGATCGAAAGTCGAGCTGCCTAAAGATAATTTGTGGGACAACAAATGACCCAGGCAAGCTTTCCTGAATGGGCCGTTTGGCTTGATGTTCCGCGCAACAAAGCTGGCGAGCCGGTTCGCCACCGTGTGCTTTATGGCGGACGAGGCGGCGGCAAATCATGGACGATTGCTCAAAAGATAGTAATCCTTGCTCGGCAGCGCCCGATCCGAATCCTGTGCACGCGCGAGTTTCAGAACTCGATACGCGATTCCTCTAAGAAGCTGATTGAACAATCGATCGAGCGCATGGGGCTGGGGTCCTTCTTCAAATGCACCGAGCGCGAGATCACCGGCCGCAATGGCTCGCAGATTTCTTTTATGGGTCTCAACGGCAAAGAGGCTTCGATCAAATCGCTCGAAGGATATGATCTAGCTTGGGTCGAGGAAGCGACCACTTTGTCGCAGTCTTCGCTCGACGCGCTCATTCCCACGATCCGCAAGGAGGGCAGCGAGATCTGGTGGAGTTTCAACCCGCGTTATCCATCCGATCCGGTCGACGCATTGTTTCGAGGGCAGCTCCCGCCGCCTGGCTCAATCGTTCTGGAAATCCAGTGGCGCGATAACCCCTGGTTTCCACAGGTTCTGCGCCGCGATATGGAATACGACCGCAGGCGAGATCCTGAAAAGCATGCCAACATCTGGGAAGGCAAATACCTTCAGCGCAGCGAAGCACAGGTGTTTCACAATTGGCAGATTAGCCCGTTCGATGCGCCGGACGATGCTGATTTTAGGTTTGGTGCTGACTGGGGCTTCAGCAAGGACCCAACAGTTCTGATCCGATGCTTTCCCGGTTCGTGGATTGAGAAAAGCGACGGGATCGTGAGCGCAGCCTATGATCCAGCCGGAATGTTCCCCGTCAGCACCTATGGCACAGATTAGCGGTTGAAGTTTAGGAGAGTTTTGGTTCTCGTCGTAGTGACGAAGGAACGAAGATGAGAACCAAAAAGTCGAAGTCGAAGCAACCTGCGGAGCAGGTTGTGAAGGACATCCGCCGTCGGACGCGGCGGCACTTCTCAGCCGAAGACAAGATCAGGATCGTATTGGAAGGTCTGCGCGGCGATGATAGCATTGCTGAGCTGTGCCGCCGTGAAGGGATCGCGCAAAGCCTGTATTACACCTGGTCGAAGGAATTCATGGAAGCGGGTAAACGCCGTCTTGCTGGCGATACAGCCCGTGCTGCGACCACGGATGAGGTGAAGGATCTGCGTAATGAGGCGCGTGATCTGAAGGAGTGTGTTGCTGATCTGACCCTGGAGAACCGGTTGCTCAAAAAAAGCATGACCGGGCTTGGGGGAGACGACGCATGAGATACCCTGCATCTGAGAAGCTGGAGATCATCAAGCTGGTCGAGCAGTCACATCTGCCTGCCAAGCGCACGCTGGATCAGCTCGGCGTGGCGCGGCGGACCTTCTACCGCTGGTATGACCGCTACCTAGAAGGCGGGCCTGAGGCGCTCAAGGATCGTCCCTCAACGCCAAGCAGGGTATGGAACCGCATTGCGCCCGAAGTGCAGGACCAGATCGTTGATATGGCGCTGGAGCATAGCGAGCTCAGTCCGCGTGAACTTGCGGTGCGCTTCACTGATGAGAAGCGCTACTTCGTCTCTGAAGCGACCGTTTACCGACTTCTGAGGGCTCATGATCTGATCACCAGTCCTGCTTACACGGTGATCAAGGCGGCAGACCAGTTCCACACGCAAACCATGCGACCGAACGAGATGTGGCAGACGGACTTCACCTACTTCAAGATCATCGGGTGGGGCTGGATGTACCTCTCCACCGTGCTCGATGATTACTCGCGCTACATCATCAGCTGGAAGCTGTGCACCACCATGCGAGCCGAAGACGTCACTGAGACCCTCGATATGGCTCTTACTGCTTCAGACTGTAGCCATGCCAATGTGCTGCATAAGCCGCGCCTGCTATCGGACAACGGTCCCTGTTACATCGCTGGAGAGCTGGCTGATTACATCAGCGCCAAGAAGATGGATCACGTGCGAAGCGCGCCCTTCCATCCGCAGACCCAAGGCAAGATCGAGCGCTGGCATCAGACGCTCAAGAACCGTGTTCTGCTGGAGAACTACTTCCTGCCAGGCGATCTAGAAAACCAAATCAAAGCGTTCGTCGAGCATTACAACCATCAGCGCTATCACGAGAGCCTCGACAACGTCACACCTGCCGACGTCTACTTCGGTAGAGCCGCAGCCATCATCAAGCGAAGAGAAAGGATCAAACAAAAGACGCTAAAACATCGCCGCTTGCTTCACCGCAAGCTAGCCGCCTAAACTGAAACCAACAGACGAGGCCAGTCCTCCAAACGATCAACTCTCAGTCTGTGCCAAATGTCATGACGACGGACACCAGCCGGAAAAGCCCTATTCGTGGATGATGAAGCCTATGCTGTCGGATGCCCCATCGACGAGATACCGGCGTTGTTCGCAGGTAGCGATCTGAGGCGCCCTCCGCGTTGGTACAACCCGAGTTCCTTTCCGGGCATTGAAGGTGCGGCTCGCGCAAAGATAACTGCAGACAGCGCGCGACCCGAGACAATCGACTATCTCGCCAAGCGCGGATTTTCGATCGAAGGCGCAGCCAAAGGCCCTGGATCGATTGAAGAAGGGATAGAGTTTCTCAAGAGCTACGACATTATCGTCCATCCACGCTGCCAGTACCTTGTTGATGAGCTCATTCACTACAGCTGGGGGATCGATCGCCAGACGGGCGAGATCCGCAATGTGCTGGCCGACAAACACAACCATGTGATCGATGCCCTGCGATATGCCGTGGAAGGAGCGCATCGCAAACGCAAGAACGGCTTTGAATATGCATCTTCCGGGCCAAGGGTAAGCGCTCATCCATTCCTTGACGCGTACAGCGTTGGAGGGGGAGGCTGGGGAAGCTATGGTGGAAGACGCAGCGGTATCCTACCTGATCCTTGGAGTGGACCAGATTTCTGAAACGCTCTGGCCGGCCAACTAGAGTTGTTCGGCCAACTCGTCTTGTTCTTCTTTGATGATGCGCGTTGTCTGCTCCATTGCCTCCGTGAGGCGTTCGCGGGTCATATACTGGATCAAGATATCAACCCGGCGATGCCCGGTTCCTGAGCATTCAGAGCGGCGCTGATCATACTGCGTGCGTGCGAGGCGGTAGAGGGATAGAGCAAGTTTGCTGCCATAACCTGGGTGTAGTGGCGGCTCCTCTTGTTCAAATACAAATGTGAGACCAACTGCTACTGTGTCATTGGCATAAAAGCTGGTGAAGGATTGTTTCTCGCCGCTTACCGCAGAGTCGCGATACGCTTCCAGCACGTCGATCCGGTCCATTGGGTCCTCATAGATGCTTTCGAGATATTTTTGCTTGAGACCCTGAGTAAGTTTGGCGGAGATGCTCTCGGCTTGCTCGCCGCACTGGTTTTGCGAACCGAGAACGACCTCATCGAGGTTAGAAGCCTTGAACTTTAGCGCAAGTCGAAACGGCAAATCGCCAATCGCAATCGCGTCCCTCATATGCGTTACACGTACCCGATCGGACTTTTCTGGTTTGCGCCGATTGATTACCTTGGTGCGCTTCACACCGTGAATCGTGCTGGCCGTATCCGCTGCCTTAGCTGGTTCCATCCCCGCTTCCAATCCGCGCCAGAGTTCAATGGCGTCCGGTTCAGCGTGTGGCTCCTTAGCGGTCGGGTCACTCTGAGGACCGGAAAGCATAGAAGTCACGAGGAGGATCATCGGTGTGGATACAGTATCTAACATACTATAGTTGATAAACAACATTGCAGTGCCGCGCCAATGGTTTCTGCATGGATATGCGTAAACTGGTCGGCGACAATTGTGCCCGCATCCGCAAGCAGCGCGGCCTTACGCAGGAACAGCTCGCAGAGAAATCAGGCTTTTCTCAGCAGTATGTTAGCGACCTTGAGCGCGGCAAACGCAATCCAACAATCGTTTCGATCTACGAGATCGCGCAGGCCCTTCGAGTAAGCCATCTCGATCTTGTGACGCCCCAATAAACCCACGCTGGCTAATCGGGTCTTCCCGAAGAAAGCGATTGATGTTCCCGTATACGCCTAAGCTCTTTCCCGTTTCCATTATACGGGAATTGCACTGACAAATGGCGCTTTTCTGGGGCGCTCAGGACGCTTGACCCTCCAAAAAGAGGAAAATCCGAAAAATTCCCGTTATCTTCCCGTTTGCACGGGAACTTTAGGGCTGAGACCGGTTAGCGGCAGACTGCATCCCGCACCATTTTTGGGTTTTCTGTTTTTCGCTCACGCCTCCGCGTGAGCATCCTCGGTGCGGTTTTGACGCTTTGCGTCAAGCACCTGCGGGCGCCCAGTCGTGCTTGCGGGCCTGCGGCCCGATCCAGCACCAGTCCGGCGAGCGATTAGCTAGCCGCAAGGGCGACTGCCCGTCGCGCCTAAGGACGCGGAAGCCTAAGCGAGCGGACGCGAGCGCCGGCGCTTGAGGCCAAACAAAAAGTAGAACCTGCCCTCCAGTCTGTGTGCTCAAACCAATCACACAATTGAAAGCTCGCACTGTGTTAGCTACATAAAGCGGTATGGACGAAACCGAGCTAACTAAGCTGCACCCCAATCATGTGAAGGCGACCCGCCTGGTCGCAATCCTCTTTGCCATTCCGATGCTGATCGGCGCGACGATTGCGGAATTTGCCGCTCCGTTGTGGCCCGGTGTGATTATTGGTCCGGCGCTGCTTGTGGCGGCCTTCCTCGTATTCCGCCTGCCATGGCGCCGCTATTCCGCGCGCGGGTTTACCTTGGCTGAGGAGCGGCTGCGCGTTGTCAGCGGCATTTTGTTCCGCTCCGATGCCGTCGTGCCTTTTGGCCGGGTCCAGCACATTGATGTCAATCAGGGGCCGATTCAGCGCATGTATGATATCGCCACGCTGACACTGCATACTGCAGGCAGTCATAATGCTTCGGTACATCTGCCCGGATTGGCGCACGAGGATGCGATGGAAATGCGCGAGACGATCCGCGCCGCGATCAAGCGTGATACGGCGTGAGTGAGACTGGCACACTTAAGGTCGGCGTGCCGACTGTTAAGCGTTCTGGGCAACGTCCGGACAGCTTGGGCGACCCAGAAATTAAAGGTGATGGCGCGCAGCGCACCGACCCCAAAAGCTTTGCCGTACGCGGCGTATCTATGCTAGGCCAGCTGGCAATCCCGCTGGGCATTGCTGCGGCGACAATCATCGATGATGGGAAGATCGGCGACTTTCTGATTTATGTATTGCCAATTGCGTTGGTCTTTGTGGGGCTGAGCTTCCTTTCTGCGTATCTGTGCTGGTATCGCCTAACCTATCGGGTGGGCGAGGCTGATATTCGCGTTGAAAAAGGGGTGTTGAGCCGCTCGGCACGGTCGGTGCCTTATGAGCGAATTCAGGACGTTAGCCTTGAACAGAAACTGATCCCGCGTCTGTTTGGCTTGGTTGAAGTCAAGTTCGACACGGGCGCCGGCGGCGGTGAAGAACTGTCACTCGCTTTCCTGAGTGAACAAGAAGGCGAGCGGCTGCGCGAGCTGGTCCGCGCGCGGAAAAGCGGTGTGGAGGCTGACGTGGATGGGGGCCTGCCCACCTCAGATCAAGCAGACTCAGTTCCCCCAATATTCGCGATGGGTCCGGTTCGCGTGGTGACTTTTGGGATTTTCGAGTTTTCGCTCGCTTTCCTTGCGGTTTTGTTTGGTTTGGCGCAGCAATTTGGCGATTTGCTTCCGTTTGATTTTTGGGACGTGTCGAGCTGGCAGGAACGGCTGGCGGGGCCGGGTGCTGTCCTGTCAGGGCTGGGGCCTCTCGCACAGGGAGTCGGCCTGGTGATTGTTTTGGGAACACTCGCTGTAGTTGGTACGCTGGCCGGGCTGGTAAAAACGGTCCTGCGCGATTGGGGCTTCACACTCACGCGCACTGATAAGGGGTTCCGGCGGCAACGCGGGCTTCTGACAAAGACTGATGTGGTCATGCCGGCACACCGGGTGCAGGCGCTCAGATTCGGTACCAAGATTATCCGACGGCAATTGGGCTGGCATGGGCTAAAGTTTGTCAGCCTTGCGCAGGATGCCGGTGCCTCCAGTCATGATGTTGCGCCCTTCGCGAAGTGGGTCGAGCTGGAGCCGATTGCTCGCGAGTCTGGCTTTGCGCCACCGACCGAAAATCTCGATTGGCATAAAGCAAGCGAGAAGTATCGCATTGATAGCGCGCTCTTGTCGCTGTTTGTCGCGCTTCCGATGGGCGCTGGTCTGACAGCGGCCACTCACTTTAGCGATTGGGAGTATCTGCCTGTGTTGATTGGCATCGGAATTGTCGTTGTCGCAGCGCTGTTTCTACGCCCGTTCTTTCTCTGGCGATTGGAACGTCACGCGGTTGATGAGACACAGCTTTATTCGCGGCGAGGGTGGCTCGCCCCGCGCACGGACGTGGCCAATCGGGAAAAGCTGCAATCGGTTGAGATTTCCCGCGGACCGATTGCGCAACGGCGTGGCTATGCTTCCCTGATACTCGGCCTTGCCGGTGGAAGCCTGGAGATTGAAGGGCTTCCGATTGAACGCGCTCGGTCTTTGCGTGCGCAACTGCTTGATAGCATGGGGCAGCGTGATTTCGGCGCATTGCTTTAGGCAATTCTACGCGCGCAAATCGCTCCATTCCGGGTTCTGATCAAACTTCGCAGCGACATAGGAGCAACGCGGTTCGATCTTGAAACCGTGCTGACGGGCATCAGTGACCAGCGCGTGGACCAGCTCTGCCGCAATCCCACGGCCACCTATTTGCGGGGGCACAAGTGTATGCGTCGCAATATGGACGCCCCGTTCATCGGGTTCCCATTCCAGCCTGCCGAAATGCGCACTATCCGCAGGCTTCGCGATATACTCCCCGCCCCGTCCGTGCTCTCGATGCGTGATATCCAATTGTGACATGGCGCGCCCTTTCTTGCCTACTAACCAGCCTTGAACAGCTTGCCCTGTGCGATTTGCGCAGTAAGGCGATATGCAATGTCTTCGGCCCAATCATCTTCGATCAGACAATTCCTGTCAGACAACGCCGCCGCCGTGCATCCGCAAGTATGGGAGGCCCTGCGAGAAGCCGATCAAGCCGATGCACCGTATGATGGCGACTCGTTGTCCCAAACGCTTGATGAGGCATTCTCTAACACATTTGGGCGGGAATGCGCAGTACTATGGGTTGCTACGGGTACGGCGGCGAATTGTTTGGCGCTGTCGACGATGGTTCAGCCGCATGGCGGGGTGGTCTGTCACCGTGAGGCGCATATCGAAATGGATGAAGGCGGCGCGCCCGGATTTTATCTCCATGGTGCGAAGCTGATTTTGGCCGATGGGGAAAGTGCCAAGCTTACTCCAGCGGACATTTCAGCGGTGATCGATCCGATCAGAGATGACGTCCATCAGGTGCAACCACACGCCATATCGATCACGCAGGCGAGCGAATATGGCTGTGTCTATGGCCCAGAAGAAGTCGCTGCGATTGCGGATCTGGCCAAGGCGCGCGGTTTGGGCCTGCATATGGATGGCGCACGGTTTGGCAATGCGGTCGCGTTCCTCGACTGTGGCCCGGGTGAGGTTGTGACGGGCGTCGATGCACTCAGCTTTGGCTGCGTCAAAAACGGTGCGATGAGCGCGGAAGCGATCGTCTTTTTCGATCCAGAGCAGGCTGATGTGGCGCGCTATCGCCGCAAGCGGGCCGGGCATTTACAAAGCAAGGGGCGCTATCTCGCGGCGCAACTCTTGGCGATGCTGGACGGCGATCTGTGGCTTGCAAATGCACGTGCTGCCAATGCTGCGGCACAGGAGATCGCGAGTGCGTGTGGCGACCGCCTGATGCACCCAACTGAGGCGAATGAAGTCTTCGTCACATTGACCGATAGCGAGCGGGCTGCACTGCGCGCCCAAGGCTTTGATTTCTACGATTGGGGGGCGGACGCTGCGCGTTTTGTGACAGCCTGGGACACGCGTGAAGACGATGCACGTGCTTTAGCTTCGGCGATCACTGGCTTGTGAGCAATATCGCGCTCACCTGGCCCTAATGCTCAACTGGAAAATCATCATTCCATTCGTGTTGACCGGCACGATCTGGGGTTCAACCTGGTTTGTGATCACTGGCCAGATTGATGGTGTGCCCGCCGCTTGGTCGGTCTTCTATCGCTTTGCACTGGCGACCCCGGCGCTTTTTCTGGTGGCGGTGCTGATGAAGCGGCGGCTGCGGCTGACGCGGCCGGAGCACGTACTCGCGGTGATCGTGGGGATTTTCCAGTTCAGCGGCAATTTCCTGTTCGTCTATCATGCGGAACTCTACGTTACCTCAGGCATCGTTGCGATGATGTTTGGTCTGCTGATGGTCCCAAATGCGATTTTTGGCCGGATCTTTCTGGGTGAGCGGGTGCGCGGCGGGTTCTTGCTGGGCAGCGCCGTGGCGATCGTCGGCGTTTCACTTCTGCTCTTCCATGAATGGCGCGCTAATCCGGATGCAGGTGTGATCGGCGGTAATGTCGGGCTGGGCATTGCGTTGGCGATGCTGGGGATCCTGGCTGCGTCGGTTGCCAATGTGATTCAGGCGGTCCCGACAGGGCGGGCTGTTCCGATGGTCAGTCTGCTGGCTTGGGCGATGCTGTATGGCACGCTGTTTGATCTAGGCTTTGCCGCGCTGACTGCTGGTCCGCCGCCGATACCCGACAGCACCAGCTATTGGGGCGGGATCGCCTATCTGGCGCTGATTGGAACAGTGATTACTTTCCCACTGCACTACAATCTGGTGCGCGAAATCGGTGCAGGGCGCACGGCATATAACTCAATTCTGACAATCTCGGTGGCGATGCTGATCTCTACTCTGTTTGAGGGGTATCAGTGGACCATGCTGACCATTGGTGGAATGGCGCTGGCGGTAGTGGGAATGGTGCTGGCGTTACGAGCCAAACAAACTCCGTAAAAACAATTTTCTGTTTTTCGCTCACGCCTCCGCGTGAGCGTCCTCGGTGCCGTTTCCCCGCTTCGCTCAGAGCACCTGCGGGCGGGCAGTCGCCCTTGCGGCTTGCTGGTCGCTCGCCGAACTAGCGCATTTCAGCAAGACACGCTCTGAGCCCTTGTTGGTAAGTAGGATATTCCGGCTCCCAGCTCAGCACGCGTTTCGCCTTACCGTTCGCGACGCGGCGGTTTTCAGAATAGAAACCCAGCGCCATTTCAGACAGGTTCGCCTCTTCCAGCGTTTGCAGCGGAGGCAGTTCTGTGCCCATAAGACGGCATGCTTTTTCAATAACCGCATTCCCGCTCGCGGGTAGATCATCGGCAAGATTGTATGCACCGGGCGGCGCATCGCCGGTGAGCGCGGCGACAACGCCGCTGACAATGTCATCGACATGCACGCGGCTGAACACTTGATCGGGCATATCGATGCGCCGTGCTTTGCCCTCGCGTACCCGCTCAAACGCGCTGCGCCCAGGGCCGTAGATGCCCGGCAGGCGAAACACGCGCGCGCCCAGTTTTACCCACAATGCGTCAGCCTCAGCCCGCGCATTGCGGCGGCCTGCCCCTGTAGTGGCCACTGTAGGCGCGCCCTCATCAACCCATGCGCCCTGCGTGTCGCCATAAACGCCAGTGGAAGAGAGATAGCCGTACCATGCGGTCGGAAAATCGCGGCCATAGGTTTCGAGCACGGGGTCAAGCCTTGTTTTCCTGTCTGGCGGCACTGATGACAATACTTGCGTGGCAGCGCCCATCGCCGCCAACACAGCGTCGCGATCATCGAAATCGATATTGCCCGCACTGCCCGTGGCATCGACATGCCAGCCGATGGCGCGCAGCCGCTCGGCAATCCGCTTCGCCGTATAGCCAAGGCCAAAGATCAGCAGGCGTGACACTATTGGTCGAGATACCCCTCTGGCGGGGCCTCAATGGTCGCGCCCGGGACATTGTCCGCCTTCCATTGCATTGAGCGGCGCACGCGGTTCTCGCCCGATGGGTGGGTGTAGAAAAGGAATTCCTCCAACGCGCCTGGTTCCAGCTTGCGATATTCGGACAGACGCATCGCAGCCCGCGCAAAACCATCCGGCTCCTTTGCGGCCTCCAGCCCGAATGCGTCCGCTTGGTTCTCCTGTATGCGCGTGATGTTGTTGAAGGCCGGGGTCGCTAGCGCGAAAAATACCGTCAGAATGATGCTGAGCACCGGCATGGAGGCTGGGTCGCCAATCTCGCGCACGCCCCAACGTTCCCCGTATTTTTCTATCAGCCATGGCGCGGCCCGGCTGGTCACAAACAGACCAATGGCGAAAATCGCGAGCATCATGGCCACCCGCTTTGGCCCGTGGTTTAGTTTATAGTGGCCCAGCTCGTGCCCCATCACAGCGGCAACTTCTTCAGGGGTCGTGCGCTCCAACAGATTGTCGTTAAGCGATATGCGAATGGTTGGCCCCAGGCCCGATACATTGGCTGATATGCGTTTGTTCTGCGTCGACTGGTCAAACACATAGATGTTCTCAGCCGGAACGTCATACGCCTGCGCCATCGCCACAATCCGGTCACGCAGCGGCCCGTCCTCCATCTCGGTATATTCATTGAACAGCGGAGCGATGAAGACCGGCGAAATCATCACCGCCAGAAACAGAAATACGCCGATCACGCCGGCACCCCAAAGCCACCAGTTTTGCGGCGATTTGCGGATGATCGTGTAGACAATTGCGAAGATCAGCGGCGCTACGACCAGCGAGATGGCGAGCGCAATCAACCCTTCGCTGAACCATTCGCCGAAGCTTTGATCAAGCAGGTCGTATTGCTTTTCGCGGATGTAATCCTCGTAAATGGTCCACGGCATCAGGATGACCCAGGTCATCAAACCGTATAGCAGCGCGGTCAGCCAGGTGATCGCGAAAGGACGCTTGAACCATTTCTCCCCAAGATCGCGAAATTTCGTGATCAGGCGAGACTTAAGAAACAGCCAGTCGATAAGAACGGCCACTGCCGCCCCCCACAGGATCAGCCAATAGCCGCCTTCGAAATAGGCGTCGGATTTCTCCTTTGCTGGCCCTTGCAGCGTATCGAGATAAATGCGCGTAGCCGCCTCGACATCAAAGCTAGACGTACCGCTCGCTAACACTTCCAACAGCATTCTCTGACCCCTCCTGTTTGGTGCTATCGCTGTGCGAAGCGCGGGCCGAAGTCAATCCGCGGCGTTTTGTCATCCGCTGGATATGACAATGCGTTCGACCAGCGTTGGATCAGGGTAGACCGTATCTGCAAAGTCGTTAGAGGTTCGACCCATGGAAAATCTCAGCAGCACCCCCTCCGTGGCCGAGCCCCCCGTTATCTATCGCAAGGACTATAAACCGTTTCCATGGTTGATCCCGACGATACTGCTTGGCTTCAAACTGGACCTTCATCAAACGATTGTGACGGCGAGTTTTTCGGTAGAGCGCAATCCGGCTGCGGACGTCTCGCCTCAATTGCGGCTCAATGGCGATGGGATCACTGCGCAGAACGTACGGGTCGATGGGGAAACGACCGATGATTGGTCGATGGACGGTTCGGATCTGATCCTTACCCTGTCTGGTGATCGCCATGATATCGAAATCATTACTGAGCTTGACCCTTCATCCAATACGCAATTGATGGGCCTTTATGCATCGGGCGGGATGCTGTGCACCCAATGCGAGGCGGAAGGGTTTCGGCGGATCACGTTCTTCCCCGACCGACCAGATGTCTTGTCGACATATACCGTTCGGATGAGCGGGCCGAAGGATCAGTTTCCGATCCTGCTGTGCAATGGCAACCGCGTCGATGCGGGCGAGAACACCGACGGCACGCATTGGGCGGAGTGGCATGATCCGTGGCCCAAGCCCTCTTATCTTTTCGCGCTGGTCGCTGGCGATCTGGTCGCGCGCAAAGACACCTTCACCACGATGAATGGCCGGAAGGTGGATCTTGCCGTCTGGGTCCGCGAGGCAGACCTGCCGCGCACAGACCATGCCATGGGATCGCTCATCCGATCCATGAAGTGGGACGAGGAAACCTTCGGTCGCGAATATGACCTTGACGTCTATAACATTGTCGCCGTTTCCGACTTCAATATGGGTGCGATGGAAAACAAAGGCCTCAACGTCTTTAATACCAAATATGTGCTGGCCGATCCCGACACCGCAGCCGATGCCGATTTCGATGCAGTCGAAGGCGTGATCGCGCACGAATACTTCCACAATTGGTCCGGTAATCGCGTTACATGTCGCGACTGGTTCCAGCTAAGCCTGAAGGAAGGCTTCACCGTTCTGCGCGATCAGCTGTTCAGTCAGGATATGCATTCGGAAAGTGTTAAGCGGATCGAAGATGTGCGGATTTTGCGCAGCGCACAGTTCCCGGAGGATTCTGGCCCGCTAGCCCATCCAATCCGGCCTGACAGTTTCCGCGAGATCAGCAATTTCTATACCGCGACTGTTTACAACAAGGGCGCAGAGGTCATCCGGATGATGCGCACGATGGCCGGGCAGGAACGGTTCCGTTCGGGCACTGATCTCTATTTTGACCGGCACGATGGCGAGGCTGCAACGTGCGAGGATTTCGTTACGGCGATTGAGGATGGCGCCGACCTCGACCTCGCGCAGTTTCGTCTCTGGTATTCGCAGGCTGGCACGCCGCGTGTGACCGCCAATCTTAAGCGGGAAGGCGATGCCGTAACTCTCAACCTTACGCAGACCGTTCCTGATACGCCCGGCCAAAGTGATAAGCAGCCTATGCCCATTCCGCTCAAACTGGCCTTGCATGATCGCGCCACAGATACGATCGGGGAAGAGCGGCTGGTGGTGCTGTCAGATGCCGAAGCGAGTATCGAGCTGGGCACAGCTACCGATCCGGTACTCTCAATCAATCGCGGTTTTTCTGCGCCAGTCATGATTGAACGCGATCTTGCGCAGACAGACCTCGCATTTCTGGCTGCGCATGATGATGATCCGTTTGCCCGATATGAAGCGATGCAGGAACTGTGCGTCAATCACCTCGTCGCAAACGCACCCGATACGCTTGGCGAGGATCGGGCGCATGCCGAGCGCGCAGGAATTGGCGAAGCGATGGCCGCCATTCTGAATGATGAGGCGATTGATGATCTGATGCGCGGCGAACTGCTTTCGTTGCCGGGCGTTGCCTATCTAATGGAGCAGGTCGACAAAGCCGATCCGGTGCGTCTGCATGAAAAGCGTGAGGCGTTGAAGGCCGCGATTGGTAGCGCGCTGCAGGATGATCTTTCCTCGCATCATGCAAAAGCAATCGAATATGCCTTTGGCCATGATCCAGCTTCAAAGGGTGCTCGCAAGATGAAGACCATGGCGCTCACATATCTGGCGGCGGCTGATCCGGCGGGCGCAGCAAAGCTAGCGGCCCAGCAATTTGATGCAGCCGACAATATGACCGATCGCCAGGGCGCACTGATGGTGCTTTGCGGGCTGGATTGCCCCGAACGCGAAGAACGGCTCGCGGCATTTTATGACCGTTATCGCGGGAATGACCTGGTCATCGATAAATGGTTCAGCCTGCAGGCGCTGTCGCTCCACCCCAATGCGTTGGAGCATGTGAAGGCGCTTGCCGATCATCCAGACTTCACGCTGAGCAATCCCAACCGCGCGCGGTCGCTCTACATGGCGTTTGCGGGTAATCCCGCAGCGTTCCACGCCGCAAGCGGGGAGGGTTATCGGATCATCGCTGATTTCATCCTCGCGCTGGATCCCACCAACGCGCAGACTGCGGCGCGGTTTGTCCCGGCGCTCGGGCGTTGGCGCAAGATCGAGGAAGGGCGCGCGGCGCTGATGCGCGCCGAGCTGGAGCGGATTGTGAAAGCTGACGGCTTGTCGCGCGATACGTTTGAGCAAGTCACGCGCTCGCTCGGCTAGGTTTGCCTGATGACCGTCTTGCTGCGATCCGCGGCCTTGGCCGATGTCCCGCACGGCTTTTCGATCAAAGCGGGCGCAGCTGCCGACGATGTGATGGTCGGTGCGCAGCAAGTTATGCTCAAGCAAGTGCATTCGCCTGATGTCGTGACTGTTACTGAACATTGGCAGATGGACAAACGGCCCGAAGCTGATGCGATGGTGACAGATCAGCCGAGCATGGTTCTCGGCATAGTGACAGCTGACTGCGCGCCGGTTCTCCTGGCTGATTCGCGGGCCGGAGTGATCGGCGCAGCGCATGCCGGGTGGCGCGGCGCGGTTGGCGGTGTTCTGGAAAATACCGTGCGGGCAATGGTCGATCTTGGTGCATCACCGGCCAATATCACTGCAGCGATTGGCCCCTGCATCGCGCAGGAAAGCTATGAGGTGGATGATGCAATGCGCGCTCAGTTTAACGGCGCGGATTACGAGTTTTTCGCGACTGGCAAACCCGGTCACTGGCGATTTGACTTGCCCGGTTTCGTAGCGTCCAGGCTGCGTAATGAAGGCGTCGGCGAAGTAGATGACATCCGGCAGGATACCTATGCCGACCCCAGGCAGTTTCACTCATTTCGGCGGGCTACGCATCTGCGCCAACCGACCGGTGGCAGGCAGATCAGTATGATCGGGTTGCAAACGAGCGAATGAGCCTTGCCAAAATGGCGGTTGGCAAGTTGCAACAATGTGGCTAATTGCGCAGCCACGCTGGGTTGAGTGCGGTGTCATCAAGGGAACTTTCGTATCCTTTTGACGTCCTGAACGCATCTTCTTCCACGCTACGCTTTACCATTTTGAGCGGGTCGCCCACTCTCAATGGACGAGTAAGAGAGATTTAGAAGGCTAGGGGCTGATGGCAGAAACCACTGCAACCGCTGATGCAACTGAAATGAGCGCGGCTGATGGGGCTGGCGAAGACGGCGTACGTCGCCGTGACTTCATCAATATTGCTGCGGTATCTGCCGCGGGTGTAGGTGGCGCGGCAGTGTTGCTGCCGTTGATCAGCCAAATGGCACCTTCGAAAGATGTGCTTGCCGAGAGCACCACGGAACTGGACATTGGCGCGATTGAGCCAGGCCAAACGATCAAGGCAATCTTCCGCAAGCAACCGCTTTTCGTGCGTCGTTTGACCGATGCGGAAATTGCAGAGGCCAATGCTGTCGCTTTGTCCGATCTGCGTCAGCCTGAAACACTGGCGGATCGAACGAAAGAGGGCAATAACGATGTCCTTGTGACCATGGGTGTATGCACCCACCTCGGCTGTGTTCCTCTCGGCGCTGCCGAGGGTGAGAGCAAAGGCGAATATAACGGATATTTCTGCCCTTGCCACGGTTCGCATTATGATACTGCGGGGCGTATCCGCAAAGGCCCGGCACCGACCAATCTGGAAGTGCCGGATTACGAATTCACTGGCGAAACAACCATTCTTGTCGGCTGATTAGGCGAGAGAGAGAACTATGAGCTTTCCATGGGCACGCGAATATAAGCCGAGCAACGGCTTTACTCAGTTCCTAGACGAGCGGCTTCCTTTGCCGCGCATGGTCTATAACGCTGTCGGTGCCGGATATCCCGTGCCGCGCAACCTGTCTTATTTCTGGAACTTCGGCGTGCTCGCCGGTTTCTTCCTGGTTGTGCAGATTGTCAGCGGTATCGTGCTGGCGATGCATTATGCCGCCAACACCGAAGTTGCCTTCGGCCAGGTTGAGCACATCATGCGCGACGTGAACTGGGGCTGGCTCATCCGCTATACTCACATGAACGGCGCGCACTTCTTCTTCGTGGTCGTCTACATCCATATCTTCCGGGGTCTGTTCTACAGCTCTTACAAGGCTCCGCGTGAGATGATCTGGCTGCTCGGCGTGGTCATCTTCCTGTTGATGATGGCAACCGCTTTTATGGGTTACGTTCTGCCGTGGGGTCAGATGAGCTTCTGGGGCGCTAAAGTGATCACCGGACTGTTCGGCGCGATCCCGCTGGTGGGTGAGACGCTTCAAGTGTGGCTGGTTGGCGGGTTTGCGCCGGACAATGCCGCGCTTAATCGCTTCTTCTCGCTGCACTTCCTATTGCCGTTCGTGATCCTGGGTGTCGTGATCCTGCACATCTGGGCGCTGCACATTCCTGGCTCGTCAAACCCGACTGGCGTCGAGGTGAAGCAGGAAAGCGATACGCTGCCTTTCCATCCATACTACACGGCCAAGGACGGCTTTGGCCTCGGCATCGCGCTACTGTTGTTTTTCGCGCTCGTATTCTTCGTGCCGAATGCCCTGGGTCACGCGGACAACTATATCGAGGCGAACCCGCTTTCGACGCCTGCACTGATCCTGCCAGAATGGTATTTCTTCCCATTCTACGCGATCCTGCGCGCCTTCACTTTGGACTTCATTCTCCCAGCCAAGCTGTGGGGCGTGATTGCGATGTTCGGGTCGATCCTGGTTTGGTTTTTCCTTCCATGGCTGGACAAGTCGCCAGTGCGCAGCGGTCACTATCGCCCGCTGTTCAAGAAGTTCTTTTGGTTTGGCCTGATCCCGACCATGGCGATGCTGTTCTATCTTGGCGGTGCGCCAGCCGAAGAACCCTATGTGATGCTCAGCCAGTTCTTCACGGCCTATTACTTCCTCCACTTCCTCGTGATCCTGCCGATCATTAGTAAGATTGAGGAGCCAAAGCCTCTGCCATATTCAATTACCGAAGCGGTCCTTGGCGAAGACGAGAATGCGAAGCTGGGTAGCCCGGGTACGTCGCGTCCGGACAGTGGCAATCCAACCGGCGGCGCGGTTCCGCAGCCAGCCGAATGAGCCGAGAATAAGAAAGAAGACGCTTTTATGATCCGCCTTATTTCCATTTTTGTCGGTCTCGGTTTCGCCGGTGTCGCGCTCATCTCATTGGCTTTCGGGGCATATGCTTTTGCTACCGAAGATCCGGTGCCGCATGCGCCCTATAAGAAGCCGGAGCAGATCGACTTTTCGTTTAACGGGCCATTCGGCAAGTGGGATTATGGTCAGCTTCAGCGCGGCTACAAAGTTTACAAAGAAGTATGCGCGGCGTGCCACAGCCTGAAATTTGTCTCGTTCCGCAACCTCGCTGATCTGGGTTATACCGAGGCGCAGGTGAAGGCCGAGGCAGCAAGCTGGACCGTTCCGGGCATTGATCCTGCGACGGGCGAAGCAAGCACCCGCCCGGGCCTGCCGACGGATGCGTTTCCCAGCCCCTATCCGAATGATGTTGCTGCCGCCGCAGCAAACAACAATGCGATCCCGCCAGACCTTTCCCTGATGACCAAGGCGCGCCCAGACGGCACGAATTACGTGGCATCGCTGCTCGCTGGCTATCAGGACGAACCTGAGCCCGAATTGTTGGCTGAATTCCCCGAAGCAGCTCCGGGTCTCGGTCTCTATCACAATCCCTACTTCAAGAACCTCAACCTCGCGATGGCTCCGCCCATCGTTGCAGAGGGTCAGGTTACTTACGACGACGGTACGACTGCGACCGTTCAGCAAATGAGCGAGGATGTCGCGGCATTCCTCACATGGACTGCCGAGCCGAGCCTTGTGAAGCGCAAGCAGACTGGCTGGCCGGTGATGATCTTCCTGCTGTTCGCCACAACTCTGGCCTATCTGTCCAAGAAACAGATTTGGTCAGCTGTGAAGCGGAAAGACAGCTGATCTCTCATTCGCAATTTGATGTATGAGCGCCCTGCCAATCCTGTGATTGGCGGGGCGTTTTGCTTTTGGGGAGCAGAGACTAATGACACCTAATGAGTTGAAAGCGCTGGTGCGAACCGTGCCTGACTTTCCGCAGGCTGGCATTCAGTTCCGCGACATCACCACATTGATCGGACACGGTGCAGGTCTGAAGGCGACGATCAATCATCTGGCGGACCACGCGCAATCTGTTGGCGCACAAGCAATTGCGGGCATGGAAGCGCGCGGATTTATTTTTGGCGCGGCTGTGGCGGTCGAACTGGGTCTGGGCTTTGTACCGGTCCGAAAGCCGGGCAAGCTGCCGGTCAAAACCATCGGTGTCGATTATGCTTTGGAATACGGGACGGACCGGCTGGAGATCGATCCCGGCGCGGTCAGGCAAGGGCAGAACGTCGTCTTGATCGATGATCTTATTGCTACGGGCGGAACGGCCTGCGCCTCGGCGAAACTGTTTCGTCAGGCGGGTGCCAATGTGTCGCATGCAGCGTTCGTTATCGACTTACCTGATCTGGGCGGTGCGGATGCTTTGCGCGATGAGGGCGTTGACGTTGCAGCCCTGATGGCCTTTGAGGGTGCTTGAGCTGCTTTGCGCGGCTGTGGGAGGGAACACACGCCGCCTTGAGCGGTTCTGTCCAGTATGACTGAGCAAGCCACGGTTATCGCCCTTGTAGGCATCTTGGGTATTGGCGCGCAGTGGGTTGCTTGGCGCACAGGCTGGCCTGCAATTGTCCTGATGCTCGCCGCTGGCTTTATGATCGGACCGATCATGGGTGTGATCAATCCAGAACAGGCCTTTGGCGATCTGCTTGATCCGATGGTGACTATCGGTGTCGCTCTGATCCTGTTTGAAGGTGGTTTAAGCCTCGATTTTCGCGAGTTGCGCCATTCGGGCAGCGCGGTTTGGCGATTGGCGACCATCGGGGTTGCGGTCGGATGGTTCTTTGGCGCCCTCGCTGCGCATGAGGTCGCGGGCCTGGTATGGCCAGTGGCGATTTTGTTCGGCGGCATTCTGGTGGTGACCGGGCCAACGGTGGTCATTCCGCTGCTCAGACAATCATCGGTTAAGCAGCGCCCCGCCTCGATCCTCAAATGGGAATCCATTGTCAATGATCCCACCGGCGCGCTGTGCGCGGTTGTCGCTTACGAATATTTCCGCTTGTCAGCTGATGGTGCGACGTTGTTTGAAGTCGTGCCACCCATGATCATTGCAGTGATCCTGTCGGGTCTGATGGGCTATGTCGCGGCGGTCATCATCGCTTGGGCGTTCCCGCGCGGGCTGGTGCCGGAATACCTGAAAGTACCGGTCCTGTTTATCACGGTCATCACGGTGTTTGTGCTGTCTAATATGATTGAGCACGAGGCAGGGCTGGTTGCTGTGACGGTCATGGGCGTGGCGCTGGCGAACATGAATGTCTCCAGCCTCAGAAGCATTCACCCGTTCAAGGAAAACATTGCTGTCCTGCTCGTCTCGGGGATTTTCATTCTGCTGTCCGCTTCGCTCGATTTGAGCGAGATATCCTATCTTGATCCGCGCACAGAAGTCGGCCTGCGCATGTACGCGTTTCTTTTGGCGCTGCTGTTCCTGGTGCGCCCCGCGACCATTCTGATCAGCCTTCTTGGCAGTTCGGTCCCTTGGAACGAGCGGCTTTTTCTCGCGTGGATCGCGCCTCGCGGCATTGTGCTTGTCGCGATCTCGGGCCTGTTTGCGCTGCGTTTGTCAGAACTGGGCTATGCGGATGGCAATCTTCTGATCGGGCTCAGCTTTGCCGTGGTTGTCGCAACGATTGTCGCGCATGGTTTCACAGTCGATATCGTGGCGCGCTGGCTTAAGATTAAGGGCGATACGCGGCCAGGCATCCTGATCGTCGGTAGCCGCCCCTGGACTATCGCCTTTGCCGAGCAGATGCGAGAGCTGAAAACGCCGGTTCTGGTGGTCGATTCCAGTTGGCAGAGACTGGCTCTTGCGCGCCAAAAAGGTATCCCGTTTTACCATGGAGAGATCCTTAACGAAGCAACCGAACACAATCTGGATCTCGGCCCTTATCAGGTTCTGATCGCCGCCTCTGAAAACGAGGCCTATAATACGCTCGTCTGCAATGAATTCGCCCATGAAATGGGCAGAGACCAAGTGTATCAACTCGGCGAAGAACGCGATGATGACGACAAGCATGCACTGCCGCCCAGCTTGCGCGGCCGGGCCTTGTTTGAGGCGGGCTATGGCGTCACGGAGGTGAACGAGCGCTAGGAACAAGGTTGGGTTTTCCGCAAGACAAAACTGTCCGATGAGTTCGATTTTGAAGACGCGCAGGAGGTGCTGCCCGACGCAGCGCATATGCTGATGCTCATCCGTGCTGATGGGCGAATGCGGTTCTTCACACATGCTGCACGGCCAGAGCCACGTGCTGGCGACACGGTTATCAGTTTCTCACCGCCCGAACGGCGCAGCGCGGAGGAACGGGCAGCCAAGCGCGCGAGCAAAAAAGATGCTACACCCTCAAGCCAGGGAGGTCCGCAAACCGCATGATGGACGATACTAAGACATTGCGGACATTTTCCGGCGCAGCGCTCGGTGCACTTGCGATAATCATAAGCGTTTCAGGGTGTAAGCCAAGCACCGAGGCGGAGCCTGACACTGTCCCAAATGAGCCAAAGGCGGTCGAAACGAAGGAACCCGTGTCGATCCTTCGCGACGATATCGAACCACTACCCTCGCCGACGGTGCTGGAGCCGATAGAGGTGCGGATCGGATTTGAAGAAGGCGGCGCGGAGTTATCTGGCGAGGCAATAGAGGCTCTGCAAACGCTTATAGCAACTGAGCAGGTCGCGAAAGGTGGCGCAATCACCTTGCGCGCCCACAGCGATACGGAGGGCAGTGACGCTGTCAATATGCGGGCATCTGAGGCGCGTATCGATGCAGTGCGTGGATGGCTGATCGAAAATGGTATTGCGCAAGAGCGCATAACCTCGATCGCGTTCGGCGAGCAAAACCCGATTGAACCCAACGCGTTGCCTGATGGCAGCCCGAATGAGGCCGGTCGCGCGGCCAACCGGAGGGTTGAGATTACGGTCTCTGTCGCAGGCGATGGGGCATCGCCAGACGGTCTGGACGCGGCTCAATCAGGACCATCTTCAGAATAACGGTCTCCAACGCAAAATCTTGTGTTGACCGGCCATGCCATTCGGTGGCAATTGCGCGCCTTCGCTGAGACGCGATTTCAGCGGGTATAGCATAGTGGTAATGCTCTAGCCTTCCAAGCTAGCTAGAGGGGTTCGATTCCCCTTACCCGCTCCAGCGCTCCAATTGTCCAGATTACGGTAACATCAGCTGCGCGTAGGGGCTCGATTGTCCTAGCCTGCCATTCATCAGGGCTCGTTCAACTGCGCTTCCCCCTTACCCGCTGCAGCACTCCGTTTCCTGCTAAACACGAAAAAGCCGGACGCCGCAGGTTAGAAGGAGCTCTGCAACGCCCGGCTCGGTACGACCCAAAGCGCTCCGGTGTGGAGGCCTTTGGCCCACCTCCGGTTACCAAATTTCGCGATGTCGAGAAGGTGTATAGCGTGATTGTTTACCTGATTTTACGGGGCCTACTTCAAGGCAACATTGTCGATCAGGCGTGTGCCACCAATTCGTGCTGCGACAAAAAGTCTGGTATTATCAGTAACATGATCCAGTAACGCAATCGTGTCGGCATTGCGCAATTCGGCATAATCGACACTGTCAAAGCCAGCCTCAATCAACGCTTGCTCAAGGCCTGCCAGCGTCTGCGCTGCATTTTTGCCTTGTTTCAGCTGGGCAATCGCGGCCTGCATCGCCTTGGGCAGATGACTTGCTGACGCTCTGTCTTCAGCTGACAAATACGCATTGCGGCTGCTCATCGCCAACCCATCGTCCTCGCGAACGGTCGGCACGCCGATAATGTCGCTGGCGTAAGGCTGGGTAAGGTCCAGATCACGTGCCATGCGGCGGATCACGGCCAGTTGTTGCCAGTCTTTTTCGCCAAACACGGCGATATCGGGCAGCACCTGATTGAACAGCTTGCAGACGACGGTGGCCACCCCGTCAAAATGGCCGGGGCGATCATCACCGCACAGCCCGCTGCTTACCCCGGCGACCGAAACATTCGTGGCGTACCCTTCGGGGTAAACCGCGCTGGGCGATGGCGCCCAAATCAGCGCAACACCTTCCTTCTCCAGCAAGGCGCTGTCCGTTGCCAATTGGCGGGGATAGGCGTCGAGATCTTCGCCCTCGCCAAACTGCGTCGGGTTTACGAAAATGGATACGACGACGTGCTCGGCAAGCTCCCGCGCACGGCGGACGAGCGTCAGATGCCCCTCGTGCAGCGCGCCCATAGTGGGCACTAAGGCGATCTTCTCTGCGTTGCTCTCGCGCAGTTTCGCAACAGAACTTCTCAACACTTCCAGCGTAGTTGCAGTTTCCACCAAAGCGTCCTTTCGATATGCCAGTTTGGTACCGGATGCCGCACCATGCGGCCCAAATGTGGGAATTGTTTACGTGAGCAATAGCGTTGCCCATCGCATTGTTTTTGCCAATGAGAAAGGCGGAACTGGCAAATCGACCACCGCCGTGCATGTGGCCGTGGCGCTTGCCTATCACGGGGTTAAGGTCGCAATGCTGGATCTTGATCCACGCCAAAGGACCACCCATCGCTATCTTGAAAATCGCGTGCTGACTCAGGAAAAGCGCGGCATCACCCTGCCAACGCCTGCTTTTGAGGTATTCAAAGGTCGCAGTGATCAGGCGTTGCATCTGGCGATTGATCGACTGGAAAAGACGGCGGACTTCCTCATCATCGACAATCCGGGCCGCGATGATCCGCTGGCCCGCGTTGCGGTTGAAAATGCCGATACGCTGGTCACACCGATGAATGACAGCTTTGTCGATTTCGATCTGATCGGTCAGGTTGAGGGGGAGAGCTTCAAGGTCAAGAAGCTGTCTTTCTATGCTGAGCTGATATGGGAGGCGCGTATGAAGCGCAGCCGTGCCACGATAGAAGGACAGCGACGCGAAATGGATTGGCTGGTGGTGCGCAATCGCATCGGCTATACCGAGGCGCGCAATATGGCGCGGATCGAGAAGGCGTTGAAAGAGATGTCAAAACGAGTGGGTTTTCGCGTCGCGAAGGGCTTGTCAGAGCGGGTAATCTACCGCGAACTTTTCCCGTCTGGGCTGACGCTTCTCGACAAGGGGCATTTGGGCGAATTGGGAACCAGCCATCTGGTGGCGCGGCAGGAATTGCGCGGTCTTGTGCAGAACCTCAATCTGCCAGGTATCGGCGCAGACGAGGCAAAGCCAGTAGCATGATCAAGATCGCCGCAATCCTAATTCTGATTATTGTCGGCTGGCGCTGGGCCCTGGGTGTTTGGCCGTGGGAGTACTTGAAAGCAAGCACACCGCGTGATCAGCAATTGTCACGCGCGCGCCGTCTTTTGGGTGTTGAGCCCAATGCGGGGACAGATAGAATTCGCGAGGCACACCGTCGGATTGCCAGCGAAATTCATCCTGACCGGGGTGGCAGCGATGCCCGCCTTGCTGAAATCAATACCGCCCGCGATCTGTTGATCGATGAGGCAAAGAAAAACGAGAAAGACTGACATCTATGGCGCATAGCTTTGATCCGACCATTCTGCGCGAATACGATATTCGCGGCATTATTGGAGAGACATTGGGGGCCGAAGACGCCCGCGCGATTGGGCGGACCTTTGGCTCCATGCTTCGCGATGCCGGGGGCAGCCGGGTTGCGGTGGGTTATGATGGCCGGGTCAGCTCTCCGATGCTGGAACATGCCTTGGTCGAGGGCCTGACTGCTAGCGGGTGCGATGCGGTGCGTATCGGAATGGGGGCGACCCCAATGCTGTATTATGCGGAGGCTTCAGCCGAAGATGTACACGGCGGCATCCAGATAACCGGCAGCCATAACCCCCCCAATTATAACGGCTTCAAGATGGTGTTTCAGGGGCGTCCGTTCTTCGGTGCCGACATCCTCGCCCTCGGCGAGCGCGCTGCTGGGGGGCAGTGGCTCGACGGGGCGGGGCGCGTCGAAGAGAGGGATATCCTCGACGAGTATGTCACGCGCATGCTTACGGCGCTTGACGGGACAGACCGCTCGCGACTCGAGGGGCTGCGGATTGGATGGGATGCCGGGAATGGCGCGGCTGGCCCCGCGCTCGAACGACTGGCCGCTCAGCTGCCGGGTGAGCATCACTTGCTGTTTACAGAGGTTGATGGCCAATTTCCCAATCATCATCCCGATCCAACTGTCGAAGCCAATCTTGAGGATCTTCGTGCGCTTGTCGCGGAAAAGAACCTCGATTTCGGAGTGGCTTTCGATGGGGATGGCGACCGGATCGGCGCAATCGATGGCCAGGGTCGCGTGATCTGGGGCGACCAATTGCTGATGATCTATGCAGAGGACGTTTTGCAACGCCATAAGGGCGCAACCGTCATTGCCGATGTGAAGGCAAGCCGTGCATTGTTTGACCATGTGGCGGCGCATGGCGGCACCCCGTTGATGTGGAAGACAGGGCACTCGCTGATTAAATCCAAAATGAAGGAAACAGGCAGCCCGGTAGCCGGCGAAATGAGCGGTCACGTCTTTTTCGCGGACGAATATTACGGATTTGACGATGCGCTCTATGCTGGGGTTCGGCTTATCACCGCCAGCGCGCGGCTGGGCAAATCGGTCACGGAATTGCGCAGCGCGATGCCTGCCATGATCAACACACCGGAAATGCGCTTTCAGGTTGATGAGTCGCGCAAGTTTACGGCAATCGAAGAAATTGCCGCGCGGATCGCGGCTAGCGATGCGGTTGCTGATACTACCGATGGTGTGCGCATCACAAACGATGATGGCTGGTGGCTGCTGCGTGCCTCGAATACGCAGGATGTGCTGGTGGCCCGCGCAGAGAGCGAGAGCGAAGATGGGCTTGCACGACTGGTCGCGCAAATTGACGAACAACTTGAACTATCCGGCCTTGAACGCGGCGAGAGCGTTAGACACTGAGATAAAAGGGAAACGATGATGATTTTCAAAAAACTTGCGGCCCCTCTTGGTGCCAGCGTTCTGGCTCTCTCTTCGCCGACGATTGCGTATGCAGATGACCATGTATCAGATCGCGATGCTGCCTTTGTTGAGGCTCTTTCCGGCGCATTTGCGGCAGACCCATTGACCCCTGAGCAAGAGACACGAGTCCCGGCGGCCATCAAGGTGGTCGACAAGATTTTCCCTGAGGGTACCTATCGCCGGATGATGGACGATACGATGAAGCCGATGATGGATTCTCTATTCGGCTCTTCCAGCGCGCTGCCAATGGGAATGATCGCTCAGATGATGGGCATATCCTCTGCTGAGGTAGAGGCGATGGGCGACACGACCATTGGCGAGGTGATGGAGATCGTTGACCCCGTGTTCGAACAACGCACCAGCCTGACGACCAATCTCACACTTGAGTTGATGGATGGGATCGTCGACGAAATTGAACCACCCCTGCGCGCGGGGCTTGCCCGGGCCTATGCGGTCAAGTTCACTGACGCGCAATTGGCTGAACTCAATGCGTTCTTCCAGACAGATACCGGCGCGTATTACGCGGGCGAATCCTTCCTGATTTTCACTGATCCACAGGTGATGGCTGCGATGCAGGAAATGATGCCAGCCATGATGCAGATGATCCCGGATCTTACGCAAAAAATGGAAGAGCAGATGGCTGCCCTGCCGGAGCCGCGCAAATACGCTGATTTGGACGAGTCAGAAAAAAACAAGCTGGCTGAACTACTCGGCATGACTCGCGAGGAACTGGAAGACAATCAGGGCGCTTTCTTCTCGGGTGCCGAATCCGCAGAATAGGGCTTGCCTGACTAAGCGGGTCTCGCGCACACACCATTCGTGAGCACGGCACAGGTCCCTCTCGAAATCGAAAACTGGTTTGCCGGTCGGGGATGGCGCGTGCGGCGTCACCAGTCCGAAATGCTTGCGGCTTCGGATGCGGGCCAGCATGCCATGCTGGTGGCGGATACGGGGGCGGGTAAGACGCTGGCCGGGTTCCTGCCGACATTGGCGGCGTTCACCCCCTCTCGATTGAACGCCGCGCCGCCGCCAGATGGGCTGCACACCATCTATGTCTCTCCGCTAAAAGCGCTCGCGCATGATGTGCAGCGCAATCTGGTGACGCCGGTGGAGGAGATGGGCCTGCCCATCCGCATCGAAACGCGCAGCGGCGATACGCCCTCGGATCGCAAGAAACGCCAGCGAGCGAAACCGCCGCATGTCCTGCTGACCACGCCAGAATCGCTCTCGCTGTTGCTGTCTTATCCAGACAGTCTCATGCTCTTCAAAGACTTGAGGCGGATCGTGATTGACGAGGTGCATGCCTTTGCGACGGGCAAGCGCGGCGATTTGCTGGCGCTGGCACTGTCGCGGCTACAGGCGATTGCGCCTGATATGCAGCGTGCGGCGTTGTCGGCCACAGTCGCTAGGCCTGATGCGTTTCGTGATTGGCTTGCTCCACATGGCGATGTGGACAGTGTTGCGCTGGTTCAGGGTGAGCAGGGCGCGCCTGCCGAAGTTGAAATCTTACTGCCAGACGAAGAACGCGTGCCTTGGGGCGGGCATGCCGCCACGTGGTCCATCCCCAAACTCTATGAACAAATCCGGGCCAATAAGACCGCGCTGATTTTCACCAATACGCGCTTTTTGGCCGAGTACACCTTCCAGAACCTGTGGGATGTGAACGAGGATAATCTGCCGATCGGCATTCACCACGGTTCTTTGTCGAAAGAGGCGCGGCGCAAGGTCGAGGGGGCGATGGCGCGTGGCGAGCTGCGCGCTCTGGTGGCGACCGCCAGCCTCGATCTGGGCGTCGATTGGGGCGACATTGATCTGGTCGTACAGATGGGTGCACCTAAGGGTTCCTCACGGTTGTTGCAGCGGATTGGACGGGCCAATCACCGGCTCGATCAGGCAAGCCGTGCATTGCTGGTCCCCGGCAATCGGTTCGAGTTTCTGGAGGCTACTGCCGCTCAAGAGGCCGTTGATGAGGGGCAGCGCGATGGTGAGGAATTTCGCCCCGGCGGGTTGGATGTGTTGGCGCAGCATATCATGGCCTGCGCGTGCGCGGGCCCGTTTGACGAAGCCGCATTGCATGCCGAAATCCGCTCCAGCCTGGCGTATGCCTGGGTGGATGACGAGGTCTGGACACGCGTGCTCAGCTTTGTTGAGAATGGCGGATATGCACTAAAGGCCTACGACAAGTTCAAGCGGATCGTGCGCGAGAGGGGGCCGGATGGCGGCTTTCAATGGCGCCTGACTCATCCTGATCATGCGCAGCGCCACCGGATGAATGCCGGGATCATAATCGATGCCGAGATGCTGGAGGTGCGTATCAATGCTGGCGGAGGTCGGGGTGGTCGCTCGCTTGGCCGCGTAGAGGAAAACTTTGCTGCGGGTTTGTCTGCCGGGGATACATTTGCCTTTGCCGGGATGAGCCTGGAGGTGGTCAAGGTTCAGGACATGGAAGTGTTGGTCAGGGCGGCCAAGAAGTCTGCGATGATTCCGAGCTATGGCGGGGCGCGTATGCCGCTCACCACTCACTTGGCTGAGCGCGTACGAGCGATGCTGGTCGATCGCGCTGGGTGGGGGCGTTTCCCCGATGATGTGCGTGAATGGCTAGAGGTGCAGGATTGGCGTAGTCGAATGCCGGGTCCGGGCGAGCTGCTCGTCGAGAGCTTCCCGCACTCGAAGCGTGAATACACCGTCTATTATACTTTTGAGGGCTGGAATGCGAACCAGTCGCTTGGCATGCTGATTACGCGGCGGATGGAGGATCGCGGGCTACAGCCCATGGGTTTCGTGGCGAACGATTATTCGCTGGCCGTCTGGGGCTTGAAACCGGTGAAAGACCCCGCGCCGCTGCTGTCGCCTGACATTCTGAAGGATGAGTTCGTGGAATGGGTCCAGAACTCTCACCTGCTGCGGCGGGCCTTTCGCGAGGTCGCGGTGATCGGTGGACTGGTTGAGCGGCAGCATCCGGGCAAACGCAAATCGGGCAAGCAGGTCACATTTTCGACCGATCTGATTTACGATGTGCTGCGTAAGTATGAACCTGATCATGTGCTGTTGGAGGCGGCCTGGGCTGATGCGCGTGAACGTATGACTGATGTCGGGCGTTTGGCGGATTTGCTCGACCGGTCAGAGCGCGAGCTGGTGCATGTCGAGCTGGACCGAGTCAGCCCACTCGCGGTGCCGGTAATGGTGATGATCGGGCGCGAGGCAACGCCGCAAGGCGCGGCGGATGATGAGCTGCTGCTGGAGGCAGAGAGTCTGGCGGGGCAGGCAATGCGAGTGGACGAGGTAGAGTTTCCGGAAAGCGATTGAGGAGTGAAGGTATGCCCACAGCGATAATCGTTGGCGGTGGAATTGCAGGCCTGGCTTCGGGCATCGCATTCAGCAATGCCGGGTGGGACGTTGTTGTGCTGGAGCGTGCGGCCCAGATCTCGGTCGATGGGTGCCGCCTTGAGTATGTGGCCAAATGCCTGCGCGGCCATGGCCGATCTGCGAGTCCTGAAAGCAGTGGCCAACGTTGCTGAGCCGATCAATACGATGTTGGTAGCGAGGCAGGATGGCCGGCCCATACTCGATCGTAAAGTGCCAGGGCCCGCGTACATGGTGACGCGGTCCGACCTGCAATCGGTTCTAGCACAAGCCCTCGGTCATGAACGGCTTCGCTTGAATTGCGAGGTAACACAGATTGAGGCGGGGAGCGTCACTCTGGCGAATGGAGAAGCGCTTTCTTGCGATATGGTGATTGATGCTGGTGGCATCCGGGCTTTGAGCACCCAATCGGCTGAGCCGCGCTATGCAGGTTATGGCGGCGTGCTCGCATTGTCAGAAACGGTCGATGGGCCTGATCTTTGTGGGTTGGCCGCCGAATATTGGGGGCGGCACGAACGGTTTGGCATCTTCGGACTTCCGAATGCTCGGCGATACTGGTTCTATATGCGCACCCAGCCAATCGATGCGGCAATGCCCGGCCTCGCAGAGTGCCGGGATGCTGCCTCGGGTTGGCCACCATCGGTTGGTCAAGCGATTGCTGCGACCCGCGATGCCGCCCTTGTTCCGTTTGCTGTGCATTTTCACCGTACCGCCTTCATCGCTCTGTGACAAAGGTTTGGGCTTGAGACTTGTTCGCGTCGGTGATGCCGCTCATGCGATGGAACCGAATCTGGGCCAAGGTGCGTGCCAGGGTCTGGAAGACGCAGCGGCATTGCAGACGATTCTAGCGGCATGTCCGGCTGAACAGGTTGCAAAATCGTATGAGGGTCTGAGGCTCAAACGTGCGAGAATGTTTGTTCAGGAATCCTCTCTGGCGGGACGGGGTGCACATGGCCCGGCCATTATTCAAGGCATCGCGCGAACCATACTTACATCTGTTCCCACGGCGATGTCAGAGCGACGCATTACGCAAATGCACACCATGCCCGATTATGCGAGGAGTGTCGCTCAGGGTCATCGACGTTGAATCAACGCCTGAAATTCCGAAACCGGTCATTACCGACAAAGGCGAATTTGGTGACGCCTGAATCCTTTATGAGAGCAATGGTCTTGGCTGACCGGTCGTAGCTTGCAAGCGCGTCGGGCTCGAACCGGAGCACGGGTTCCTCAACCCGATTAGCTGCGCTTACCAATTGGTTGGCCAGCTCTTGCCGTGTGAGCGGTTGCCCGTTCCAGAACAGCTGATCCTGCGCGCTGATGGTGACGGTGTTCTCGCGCTGAATTTCGAATTTTCCCTTTCCAGTCGCCAGCGGTATTTCGACCACATGCGTCGCCATCGGAATTGTGATGATGATCATGATGATGAGCACCAGCAGTACATCAATGAGCGGTGTCGTGTTCATTTCCCCCATCGGCTTTGAAAATTTCGTGCGCTTGGGAGAGTTGAAGCCGGATGATCGCTGATAACGGGTGCGAGGGATGGCACGGGATGAAAGGGCGGCGGCGTAAGGCAACGGCACTCTCCTGTTATGTCAGAATATATTATACCATCAATATGCATATCGACCAAATTTGAGCGGTCTCTGCATGAACCGCTGTGATCAGTCACATCATGTAATGGTTGTTGTTTTTCCAACAAAAAAGGGGACGGATCGCTCCGCCCCCTCTTTGGGTTCTGTTTCCGCTCTCAGCGTTATTGAACGCCAGCCGCCTTACCAAAACTGCGATAGCGATCATTACCGACAAAGCCGAATTTGGTCACACCGCTCGATTTGATGATGTTCAAAATTCGTGCAGATTGCTCATAGCTTGCAAGCGCCTCCGGTTCGAACTGCAATTCCGGCTCTGGCTGGATTGCCATCGTTTGCGCCAACAAAGTGACTAAGGTCGTTCTCTGTGATTTGCTCGCCATTCCAGAGTAGCTGGTCCTGCGCGTTAATCACGAGCTTGTTCTTGTCCGGCTCAATCAGCACTGGCGGCGGATTGGGGTTCGGCAAAGGAAGGTCAATATCGACCGAGTGTGTGGCCACGGGGATGGTGATGATGAACATGATGAGGAGAACGAGCAAGACGTCGATCAGCGGCGTCATGTTCATTTCCATCATCGGCGCTCCATCATCCTTGCCGCCTGACATTGCCATAGTGTTGTACTCCTAAATTCCTTCTATCCCGACCGATTAACCGTTGGGGTCAACCGGGTTCGAGATGAAGCCAACGGTTGGATAACCAGCGGCCTGAATATTGAAAATCGTTCCCGCAACGCAGGACCAAGGCGCATTCACATCGCCGCGAATATGGACCTGAGGGATGGCATCGGGGTCTTCCATAATCACTTCCGCCCCGCCAGCGGCCTGCACGATCCGATCAAGCCGCTCGAAAGCCTGCTCGCGCAACTCTTCTGACGATACCGGAGTAATATTGTTGAAATACACCCGGCATTCGCCCTCGCGTGATGCGCCCTCGAAGCCGGGTTCACCAGCGCTGCGTCCAGCCGCATCGGTCGTGGTGACAGTCAGAAGCAGGTTTTCAACCTTATCATCGGACTCTTCCGATTCCATGATCGGCACGCGCAGCTTCTCAATCGTCTGGATCGCGACCGGGACCGCGATAAGGAAGATGATCAGAAGCACCAGCATCACGTCCACAAGCGGCGTGGTGTTGATGTCCGACATGGGCGTCTCTGCGCCTCCTCCTGTCGAAATCGCCATAGTTTAAATCCTATCTCTCGAATTTATGGATTGATGGGCTCGTCCGGGTGGCAGAGTGCCCGCCACCCGGAATTCACCGATCAATTACTTCTTTGGTGCGGCAGCTGCAGGCTTTGGAGCCGCAGTGGTGCGCGCCTTGGCTACTGCAGGTGCAGATGGCTTAACCGAACCATTCGAGTTGATGTAGGCAAGCAGGTCGGTTGAGAACGCACTCAGCATTTCTCCGATACGCTTGTTCCGGCTCTGCAGCCAGTTATAGGCAAACACGGCAGGAACAGCGACCAGCAGACCAATAGCGGTCATAATCAGCGCCTCACCAACGGGGCCCGCAACCTTGTCGATCGATGCTGAACCAGCGATGCCGATATTGATCAGCGCGCGGTAAATACCGATCACCGTACCGAGCAGACCAACAAATGGAGCCGTCGCGCCTACGGTTGCCAGAAACGGCAGGCCGCCAGCCAGCTTTGAGTTAATGGCATCTTCTGAACGCGCGAGCGAACCGTGCATCCAGTCATGCGCCTCAAGCTTGTCGGTCATTTTAGAGTGCTGCTCGTCGGCAACCAGCGCATCATCCACGAGCTGGCGCCACGCGCTGTTCTTCTCGAGCTTCGTCGCACCCTCTTTGAGGCTGCCTGCTGACCAGAACTTTGAACGAACATCTTTGTACTGGTTCATCACTTTGCGCTGCTCGAGCAGCTTGGTGAACAGAATGTAGAATGAACCCACTGACATGATGACCATGACACCGAGGATAAACCAGGCAACAAAGCCACCTTGGTTCATCGCCTCCATGAAGCCGAATGAGTTTTTGATCTCTTCGCCGCCAGCGGCTGCAAGAATTTGGATGTTCATAGCGAATAGTCCTTTTAGGTAATTTGATTGTCCCGCATGGCAGGAAAATTGTTGTGCTTAGTTGAGACGATACTGGATTGACGTGTTGTAGCTACCAGTCGTCGGCGTTCCTGCGTCGTTCAATGCGGGATCAAATCTTGCGTAACGCCGCATGCCTTTGCATGCTGCATCATCAAGCACGCTAGATCCGCTTGAGCGTGTTACGTTGCATCCCGACACTCGGCCATTTGCTCCAACAGTAACCGAAACACCTACAGTCCCTTCAACTTCCTCGCGAAGCGCACGGGACGGGTAGTTTTCCTGAATCCGGCGAGCCCAGCGATTTTGACCCTTGGGTGACGCGTTGCGAGCCTGTGATGGCGCAGGGCAAGCCTGCGACACAGGAACGCGAACGCCAGTTGGGCAGGCTTTCGTCGCCTCTGGACATGGTGACCCTGCAGAAACCACCGACCCATCGGGGCAGGCACGAGTCGTTGGCAAAGGATCAACGTCTCTATTTGGATCTGCATCGTCAACCGTCTGCGATTGCGAAACTGTGTTCGTCAGCGGAAGCTCAGGTGGCGGCGCCACGACAGGCGGAACTTCCGGAATTTCTTCTGGTGGTGGTGGTGGCTCCTCCGGTTCTTCCGGTGGTGGTTCCTCAGTTACATCGACTGTAGTCACACGCTCAATCACCTTAGTGGCCGCTTCGTAAGCAAGGCCGGTTACGAGCGCATACGCAAGTCCAACATGGAGGAGGGCAACAACAATAATCGCGAATACGCGATTGCCACTCATCTCTTGATCAGCATATGCCATTCGGTAGCATCACTCCATCATCCGCACCGGGATGTGCCCGGCAACCCAAAGCACCGGTGCAGACGTAAGTTTCTGCACAGGCGCCCATTTCTCATTTACCAATGGACACACTTTTGCGGAGAGATTGGCTTTCGCCACCCCAAGTTCCCCGGAAAAGTCCACCCACGGACGTTGCAAAGCCACAATCCCTGGCGGCTATTACCTGTTAAGTCTTAGCCATCATGACGGAGCACCGCAAACGCTTTATGGGTTAAGCCGTAATTCAGTGTGACTCGTCTCAGCCTGAGACTGCGAACAATTAAAGGTGATAATGTGGTGACTGCCGCCTGCAACAGAACTCTGGACCAAAGGGCAAAAGCCTTTTCGATCATACTTTGTCTGGTGGTCTCATCGCCACTTTCTGCACAACAAATAAACGGCAATAGCGTCGGGGCGAAACCAACTTACGCTGATCTTACAGAGCTTTCTGACGCCGCTCCTTTGGTGATTCGCGCGCAGGTTCGCCGTCAGGCAGAGCTCAAGCCAGAGCGTGCGCCTGACGTCGCGCCCGATATGGTTCGTCTTTATATAGAAGCGGAGACGGTGGCTTTGCTTTCCGGCTCCGTGCCGGTTGGCGAATCGCTCACTTATCTGGTTGACCTTCCGCGGACTGATCGTGGCAAAGCTCCCAAGCTGAAGAAGCAAGAGGTGATGCTGTTTGCAAAGCCCGTGCCAGGCTCACCGCGTCAGCTGCAATTGGTGGACCCATCGGCGCAATTGCCATGGACGGCAGCGCTCGAGGCAAGGCTAAGGCCCATTTTGACCGATCTCGTTGCAAATGATGCGCCGCCGCAAATTGTCGGTATTCGCGATGCATTGTCCGTTCCGGGCAATCTGGTGGGTGAATCGGAAACACAGATTTTTCTCGAAACTGCCGATGGCCGCCCAGTATCGCTTACCATCACGCGTCGCCCAGGTATGGCTCCGCGCTGGGGTGTCTCTTTTACCGAGCTCGTAGACCAGTCGGCGCGACCGCCCGAACCAAATTCTCTCGAGTGGTTCCGCCTAGCCTGCAGCCTGCCAGCGACTTTACCGACCGGGGTGAATCTGTCTCGTGATGCAGAGAGCCGCTCAGTTGCCGAGGCGGACTATGCCTTCGTGATGCAGGACATGGGGGCCTGTCAGCGCAATCGCTGACCCACGTTTGATCAACTGCAAATCTGCTCTAGGGCGATATCAAGACAAACTGGTTCCATGCGTGCCGTGATGTAGGCTAGGCGCCTAGCCTATGAACCCGTTCAAATACCGTTTCCGTGTGCGCTATGCTGAGCTTGACCCGCAATCTGTGGTCTTTAATTCACGCTACCTTGAATATGCCGACATTTTGGTGAGCGAATATTTCCGCGATCGGCGCGCGTCGGGCATGCCAGCGGATATGGAGTTTCACGTGCGTCGGGCCGAGGTCGATTTCCTCAAGCCGATCAGGGCCGAGGAAGAGATTGAGGGCCAGCTGACCGTCACCAAGATTGGCAATAGCAGTATGACGATGACGGTCGATCTGGTCGGCGACAATGCGGCCAGCGATCTACGGGCGCGGATCACGCTGGTTCAGGTACATGTCGATTTGGCCACTGGTGCGGCGCTGAGAATTCCGGACTCGCTGCGTGAAGCGTTTGGTTTTAGCGAAGAGGTCTTGGCGAATGACTGATCCGTTACGCATTGCAATCGCCGGGCTGGGCACTGTTGGCGTGGGCGTCTTGCGGCTGCTTGAGGAGAACCGCAGTACGGTGGAGGCGCGATCAGGCCGTCAGGTCGAGGTCGTCGCCGTCAATGCGCGTAGCCGCGAAAAAGATCGCGGTTTTGATGTGTCCGGGATCGATTGGGTCGATAATATGGTCGATCTTGCCGCGCGCGACGATGTCGATGTGGTTGTCGAGCTGGTCGGGGGTCTGAAGGGCCCGCGCTGGATCTTGCACGCAGTGCGCTCTCATCCGGCAAGGGGTTTGTAACCGCTAACAAAGCCATGGTTGCGCATCACGGCCTTGAGTTGGCTGGACTCGCGTCTGCCAATGCGGCGTCGCTCAAATTCGAGGCGGCGGTTGCTGGCGGCATCCCGGTGGTGAAGGGCCTGCGCGAAGGGGCGAGCGCTAACCGCATTGAGCGCATCTATGGCATTCTCAATGGAACCTGTAATTTCATCCTGTCAGAGATGGAGAAAAGCGGCGCAGACTTTGCCGATGTGCTGAGCGAGGCGCAGGCCAAAGGGTATGCCGAGGCAGATCCGACGTTTGATATTGGCGGGATTGATGCGGCGCACAAGCTTGCGATCCTCGCCTCGATTGGTTTCGGGTCTAAAGTCGATTTCGAGGCCGTTGCAACGACTGGCATCACCGAAGTTCGCGCGGCTGATATTGCGCAAGCAAAGGCGCTCGGCTTTGTGATCCGCTTGGTGGGTGTGGCCGATTGCGATGCTGGCACGTCAGGCGATAGTCGCCTGCTGCAACGCGTGCGACCCTGCCTCGTCCCAACACGTCATCCGCTTGCCCATGTGACAGGGCCGACCAATGCTGTTGTTGCGGAAGGCAATTTTTCAGGCCGCCTGCTATTCCAAGGTGCGGGTGCGGGCGAAGGCCCTACTGCGAGTGCGGTTGTCGCCGACATTGTCGACATTGCGCGGGGCGATACTGGTCCACCATTTTCGCTCCCCGTGGATCAACTGGTGGCCATGGCCCCGGCCGATCCAGGCGGTCGCGTAGGGCGTGACTACATCCGCTTTACTGTCACTGACCGTCCCGGCGTTTTGGCAGAGATTACCGCTGCGATGCGCGATGCGGGCGTTTCAATCGAGAGCTTGATCCAGCAGGGCCGCGAAAGCGCAGGTAGCGAAGTACTCGTCGCGATGGTCACGCATGAAGGCGAAGAACGTAAGGTCACCAAAGCGCTTGAACTGCTGGATGGATCGCCGAGCCTCACAGCTGAGCCATTAGTCCTGCCGATACTCCGGGATTAGTTTGGCTCCGACTCCCTCACAGGCGAAGGAGGTAAAGCGAGCTCACTTTCGTCAATCTGGGACCCCGTACCTTCGTCATTTCCCAAAGGCGGCAATCCTCGCCCGATTCGATCAGCATCCGAGCCGGGCGGGGCTTCTGGAATTGCCTCGAGATCAATGATTATGGCCGCAGGTGGCGGGCATGATCCCGGCAAACATCCTTCACCAGCGGTGGGCTTGCCTCTAAATATTCCCGGGCCTGCAAAATCTGCCGGGAGGCCTTTGGGGAGTCCAAAATTGTCGATCTGCTCTTGTCGCGATGGGCCGTCTCCGGCCACATCTCGCGAATAGCGAAACTCACTCTGATCGCGAATTTGGCGACAAACGACGATTTCGCCGGAGATGATTGCCGCTTCCTGATCCTCATCGCATTGCTCGACCAATTGCTGGTCCGGCAGCGGCTCGATCAGAATGTCGATTGTTTCGCTCTCTGACTGTGGCGGGCTTTGATCTTGTGCGGAAAGCGGTGCGGCAGGGGCTAGAGTAAGAAAAGCCCAAGAAGCTGTCCCGATTGGTAAGAGGCGTGTCACGCTACTCGACAAATGCCCCCTCCTGTGTTTATCGGCTCACGGATATTTTGCTGCTTGGCAGCGCCGCCTGTGACGCCCGTTTCGAAACGTTTGACCGTCAAAGGCAAGAGGGACTGAACCGACCATGAATTCTGCTGAAAACCCACTTGATCGCGTACTGGTTTTGGAAATGGTGCGCGTCACCGAAGCGGCTGCTGTTGCTGCGTCGAAGCTCATTGGTCGCGGAGATGAAAAGGCGGCCGATGCCGCCGCCGTTGAGGCGATGCGGGAGGCCTTTGACGAGCTGTATATGGATGGAACAGTTGTGATTGGAGAGGGCGAGCGCGACGAAGCGCCCATGCTTTATATCGGCGAGAAAGTTGGCGGTGCGCCGGGCAAAGGGCCGAAGATCGACATTGCGCTTGATCCGCTGGAAGGGACGACGATTACCGCCAAGGCTGGCCCCAATGCGCTGGCAGTTCTGGCGGCGGCTGAAGAAGGCAATCTGCTTAACGCCCCGGACGTTTACATGGACAAGCTGGCGGTTGGCCCTGGGTATCCCGATGGCGTCATTGACCTTGCGAAATCCCCGACCGAGAATGTTGAGGCGGTGGCTGTGGCCAAGGGGGTCCAGCCAAGTGACATCATCGTATGCGTGCTTGATCGCCCGCGCCATGCTGATTTAATCGCGGAACTGCGCGGTATCGGCTGCGGCGTCGTGCTGATCGGCGATGGTGACGTCGCGGGCGTCATCGCTGTGACGGATGAGGACACCACGATCGACATGTATATGGGGCAGGGCGGCGCACCGGAAGGTGTGCTTGCCGCGGCTGCACTGCGCTGTGTTGGCGGGCAATTCAACGGCAGACTGCTGTTCCGTAATGATGACGAGCGCGCCCGCGCCCGCAAATGGGGCATTGATGATCTGGATCGCATCTATACACGCGACGATCTGGCAAAGGGTGATTGCATCTTTGCCGCGACGGGCGTCACCAGCGGGTCACTGCTCGATGGCGTCAAATATCGCCGAGACGGTCGGATGACGACAGACAGCGTGGTGATGCGCTCTTCCTCTGGCACGGTTCGTTGGATCAAGGGCGAACACAGCCCAAAGTAGCGGAGGCAAGGTTGCCCGAACAGTTCGAGGTGATGCTGACCGGCGGGCACCCGAACTCATTGGGGCGCACCGTGGAAGTCGTAAATAGCGTTTTGGCAGACGAGAGTCGCTTCGCCGAATTGTTCGACTGTTACCAAAGCAAGGACGAGGTTGTGCGTCTGCGCGTCTCCAATGCGATGAAACGCATTGAGAAAGAGCGCCACGATTTGCTGCTGCCATATCTTGATCGCTTTATCGATGAGATCGGTGCGCTCGACCAACCATCGGCGCAGTGGACTCTGGCGCAGCTATTCATGGTCTTCGAAGACGATATGTCTGCGGATCAACGCACCCGTGCTTTGGCGATTCTTCAGCGTAACATGGCTGAGCACTCCGATTGGATTGTGCTCAACTTCACAATGGAGGCGTTGTTCAATTGGTCGAGTGATGATCCAGCCTTGCGAATCTGGCTCATCCCTCACTTGGAGAGATGTGCGGCTGACACACGCAAATCGGTTGCCAAGCGAGCAAACAAATATCTCGCGATGACCTGAGCGTAAATGCGCGGTGAAAACGCATGGGCTCTCTGTTGCAATACCATGACGGTCGCCTAAGCCGGTCTGGCTATATCACAGAGGGGATTCGCGCAGCATGAAGATCATGGCCGCCAATTCAAACCTGCCGCTCGCCCGTGCGATTGCGGCATATCTTGAAATGCAATTGACCGATGCCAGCGTGCGCCGGTTTGCCGATGAAGAGATATTCGTCGAAATTCATGAGAATGTGCGCGGTGAAGACGTGTTTCTGGTCCAGTCGACCAGTTTCCCGGCTAATGACAACCTGATGGAGCTACTGATCTGCATCGATGCGCTGAAGCGTGCATCGGCAAAGCGGATTACGGCGGTTGTGCCCTATTTCGGTTATGCGCGGCAGGATCGAAAGCCCGGCCCACGCACGCCGATTTCGGCGAAGCTTGTTGCAAATATCATTACGCAGGCGGGGGCTGACCGGGTTCTGTCTGTGGATCTGCACGCGGGCCAGATTCAGGGTTTCTTCGATATCCCAACCGATAACCTTTATGCGGCGCCGGTTATGGCTGCCGATATTCAGGCACGCTACGGCGATCAGGATCTGATGGTGGTCTCGCCAGATGTTGGCGGTGTGGTTCGTGCTCGCGCTTTGGCAAAGCGGCTCGATAACGCACCGCTCGCCATTGTCGACAAACGCCGTGATCGCCCTGGCGAGAGCGAAGTGATGAACATCATTGGCGATGTTTCGGGGCGTCATTGCATTCTGATCGATGATATTATCGATTCAGGCGGCACTTTATGTAACGCGGCATCGGCTTTGCTGGAAAACGGAGCGAAAAGCGTCGCGGCTTACATAACGCACGGCGTCCTGTCCGGCGGTGCTGTGGCGCGTATTGATGGTTCGGACCTTAAAGAACTGGTCATCACCGACACGATCAATCCGACCGATGCGGCCAACGACTCTCAGCGCATTCGCACGCTGACGATTGCCCCGCTGATCGGTGAGGCTGTGCGCCGTATTGCTGATGAAAGTTCGGTATCCAGCCTGTTTGACTGACCCTGCTCAAGAGCAATTCTAGTCAGTCCGCCAGGGCTTCGATGCACCTTCCGGAATACGCGCAAGCTCTTCGAGCCGTCGCGCCTGCCGTTGCTCGAGCGTAATGGTCAGGAGCGGGCGCGGTTTTGAGCGGAATTCGCGCGGTGTGAAGTTGAAGAACTTGGCAAATTCGCGGATCAGATGCGACTGATCGAAATAGCGGAGGATCATCTCCTCCTCTTCCTTATCATCCGCAACACCGCATAGCTGCGCCGCCAGATCGAGCGCACGTGCGCGGCGCAGGACTTTTTTGGGCGGCATCCCGAAATCCCGTTTCACCAGCCGCTCCAGCTTGCGCAGGCTGATGCCTTGGTCTTCGGCAAATTCTGACAGAACAAGTGTCGGATCGGCAAAAGCAGCCAGTTCAAAATCTATCGAGATCGGGTTTGGCGGCTCGGGATCGATGCGCCGGATGGTACGCCGGATGCCCTCTTCCATGGCCAGATTCCACTCTTCGGGGGAATGGGCGCCGGTAAACTGCTCGCGCAAATCGGAATCCATCAATCCAAACAGATCCACCTGCTCAATCCGGTCCACGATATCATGAGCTGAACGACCGAATAGCGCGTGAAACGCTCCGGCTCTGAGTCCGAAACCCGCTGACATGATATCGCCGGAACAAGTGAGCGGCATGAACTTGGAATGCTGCCCGAATTGCAGCACTTCGTTTTCATATTCGCCGTGCCCGTCGATCGTCTCCGCCGACCACTTCGCGTTGAAGATGATGCGGGTATAAACCAGATCGTTCAACATACCGCAAGCGAACTCAGTGCCTGGTGGGACGGTAACCTTGGCCGCGACAAGCCGCGCCACCCACGGGCGAAGGTCTTCAGCAGGTGGCCGGTTTTCAGATAGGGGCGCGCCACCGGTGGACGTGCCAGATATTGGCGCGAATCCTCTGCGCACAATGTCTGGATCTGCCCCGGCGGCTGACATGCTCTACGACCCTCGAATCTGTCCCTTGTGTAACGTTATGTAAACTGTAGTGACGATTTTGTACAACTGGAACTTTCTTGTCTGGCGAAACGTCGCCGTGCGAATACTCCCAGCAACCATAGGATATTGTTATGATTTCATCGCGCGACCGGGAATTTGCGAACCGATTGGCCGATGCCGCTGGTGCCGCAATCCGTCCATTATTTCGCGGTGATTGGAAAGCGGAAAGCAAAGAAGATCATTCCGCTGTGACGGAGGCTGATCGCGCTGCGGAAGCTGCAATGCGCGCGCTTATTGAGGCGGAAAGGCCTGATGATGGCATTATTGGTGAGGAATACGGCACCCATAATGAGGGCGCTGGTCGCAAGTGGGTGCTCGATCCGATTGATGGCACACAAAGCTTTGTCGCAGGCCGACCGATCTTTGGCACGCTTATCGCGCTGATGCAGGATGGCTGGCCCGTCATGGGTGTGATCGACCAGCCAATTCTCAAAGAGCGTTGGGTTGGCGTTATCGGCCATGGAACCACCCTTAACGGCGATCCCGTCTCGACACGGCGCTGCAGAGCGCTTGAGGGTGCATCAGTGGCGACCACCAGCCCGCATTGTTTCTCTGAAGAGGAGGCCGATGCGTATCTGCGTGTGGTCGCGAAGGCGTACCCAAACAACCCGTTCCCCGTCTATGGTGGTGATTGCTATAACTACGCGTTGCTCGCCTCTGGCCACATCGACCTTGTGATCGAAAGTGGCCTTAAGCTGTATGACTATGCTGCGCTGGTGCCTGTGGTCGAGGGCGCAGGTGGCATGATGAGCGATTGGCAGGGCAATCCGTTGGATGCCGATAGTGACGGTAGTGTTCTGGCGATGGGTGAGCCAGCGCGGCTCGAGGATATTCTCGAAGCTATGAATCCATGAAATGATGTAAAATCGGCAGAAAACCGCCAAAAACACACCAAAAATAACCTCTCCTTAACTGCGTTGGTTTCCCATTCGTAAGAACTCCCCTGCGTAAAAGCACGGCATGCGAAGGCCATGATTGGTCGGGGCACACCCAAGGAGACGGGAATATGAAATACGCAACTCTTGCTGCGGTCGCAGCTCTTGCAACGGGCACAACTGCATATGCGCAGAATGTCGATGCAGCTGCCGTAGAAGGCGCCGATTCGGTCGTTATCGAAGATAGCTTTGACGACAATCGCGATTATGTGATCGAGGATAGCTTCGACGATAACCGTGATTACATGTTTGAAGACAGCTTTGACGACAACTCTGACAACATCAACCAGGGTGTCGGCTCAAACAAGCAGTTCAACTTCAACGGCGCCGCGGTTGTCGCTGAATCGGCTTTGTCCAACGTCGTAACCGGCGTTGACGTAGACTATAGCGGTCTTGCTGAAGGTGCGCGGGTCGTAAATCGCCTCAGCAACTCGGGCAACGCGTTCCGCAACTATGCGGGCAACAATGCTCTCAACCAGAACACAGGCGTAGGCGCTTCGCAGAACGCTAGCGTGACTATCGCTGTGTCTGGCGACGGCTTCGGCGGCAACTAAGCGGCTTTTTCAGATAGCCCGCACTCGTTCCCTGTTTTGCGGGTGCGGGCAACCTGATCTGCCAATGTTTCCGCTTTTGTTTCTAGGGAGACAAGCAATGACCAAACTATCTATGGCATTCGCTATCGCTTGCGCCGCTGTTGCAACGCCAGCACTGGCTGGAGAGGCGAAACCAGCTGAAAAGTCGGCTGTTTTTGCGACAGCCAAGCCAGTGAGCGAAGGTAAACTCGCCAAGATTGCTGGCCGTGAAGACCTTACTCAGCTGAACAACGCTGATCAGAGCAACTCGGTTGAAAGCAACAGCGTGGGCGATAATTCGAACACCGGTACAATCGTGCTGCGGGACAATGCGTTCCGCAATATGAACGGCATGACGATCCTCAACGCAAACACGGGCAACAACGTTGCGATCAACGCCTCTATCCAGGTGAACATCGCGCTGCCCGGCGAGTAAGAATGGCGTCACGGGGTATCTCTAAACTGGCAATCGCTGCGGCAGGGGCTCTGCTCCTGCCCGCATGCGCGTCAGTTCCGGTTGATGACAACCGGTTCCAGCTCGCAGGGCATGAGGGCGGTTTTGCGCTTGATACTGCCCCGCGTAGCCTGGTGGAGACCCGGTACGACACAGTTGTTCGGCAGCAGTTCGATTTCAGCTGTGGCTCGGCAGCCCTCGCAACCCTGCTGACGTATCACTACGGTCAGGATCGCGGCGAGGCGCAGGTTTTCGAAGGTATGTGGCGCGACGGCGACCAGGATGCGATCCAGCGGCTTGGTTTCTCGCTACTTGACATGAAGCGATATCTGGGCGCGCGCGGGATTGAGGCGAACGGCTTTCAGGTCACGCTCGATCAGGTGCGTGAGGCAGAAGTGCCCGGAATCGCATTGATCGCGCCCGACGGATACCGCCACTTCGTCGTGGTGAAGGGCGTTGAAGACGGGTTCGTTCTGGTCGGAGATCCCGCACTGGGATTGCGCCGGATGGATCGCGATGAATTCGAGGAAACCTGGAACGGCGTCTATTTTGTCGTGACAGGCGGAGCAAATATTAACGGTTATGGTTTTAATGCGGACGCGCAATGGGGCCGCGTCGCAGCTTTTGGACCGGACCATGGCATGTTCCAGCCAGTAAGTCAGCAAGTGCTGACTCTTACTGCGCCGGGCTACGGAGAGTTTTGAAGATGAAAATTGTACGTCTTCTTGTTGCGTTTTTCGCTTTTGTGGCTGCACCTGTTGCCGCGCAATCGCCTTTTGGTGATGTCGCGGCGATGGATGAAACCGCATTGGCACAAGAGCGCGGCGGCTTTACTCTTCCCGGCGGTATTGAGCTGGACATGGCCATCATCCAGGAAACCAGCATTGATGGGGAGCTCGTTTTACGATCTTCTTATACGCTGGTCGAAGGCGGACCTGTTGTATCGATTGAGCAAGTGTCTCAGGGCGTTTCGGTACAATCCGAAAGCGACAATACAGGTAGCCGTGTAACCATAGAGGTTCCAGGAACACAAGTTTCTCACCTCGCTGGCCGTGCAACGGGCAGCGTCATCACCAACACCGCCAATGACCGCAGCATTTCGACAATGACCACGATTGATCTGGACTTGTCGAACATGGAAGTCGGGTCAATTGGATCGCTTATCCCCACTCTGGGCGCACTTGCTAAGGAGACAGCAAGCTTCGGTTTTTAAGGGATTTTTCCTTCTTTAGGACTACCCACAACCGGAGACCAGACGGGTGGCATACAATGCGCAAAGCATTGCAGGTATTTTGGGCTTTCATGGGCGCCGCGTTTCTCGTGGCGCCGCCTCTTTTTGCGTCAGCGGCATCTGCGCAAGAGGCCGGCGATCACAGCGAGCTTGAACAATTGCGCGCCGAGGTCGCGATACAGCGGGCTTCGGTAGCACAGCAGATCTCGCGCGCTTCAGGCACAGCAGGCACAATTGGAGGCACTGGAAGGGCGTTTGGCAACCGCGCTTGGTGAAGAGCCAATGTTAACGGCGCAGCTTAACGAGGGCGATATTGGCGATGACGTCACGGCGTCATCACCGCCGCCCGTTGCTCCTCAGGGAGCTCCTGAGCGTGTCGCACGTGCATCGCAGCCTGTGACATCACCTGCGCAGCAGGACTCCTCAGAGCCGCAGGGCGCCGTTGGTGTCGCACCAGAGGATCAGGACCGCCAGCCAGAGGTTGCTGCGCTAGGTCGCCAGGGCAGCGCCATCACCAAAAAGGGTAAGCTGTCGGGCGAGGTTGAATGGAGCTATGCCCGCGCAGACCGTAACCGTGCACTATTCCGCGGCGTTGAAGTGGTTGAATCGGTGTTGATCGGCGTGTTCGATATCAACGAGAGCCGTCAGGATGTGTTCACGCAGAAAGTTGGCCTGCAATATGGCCTGACGAACGACATTGAGATCGGCGTTGATGTGCCGATGATTGCGCGTGGTGACACCTCGATCCTCACGCCCGTCGCGGGACCGGGTGCAGACGGAGAAACACGCGAAGTCGACAACAGCGCCAACGGCTATGGAATTGGCGATCTCGAAGTGTCGGTGCGCAAGCAATTGCACGCCCCCCGCGGCTTTGGCCCTTATGTAATTGGCGGATTGCAGGCGACCATTCCAACCGGAAAGGGTCCTTTTGAAGTCAATCGTAACCAATTTGGTGAGGCAAGTGAAGCCGCTACGGGTTCGGGCTTCTGGAGCCTGACGCCTAGCGTAACGGCCATTGTACCTAGCGACCCAGGCGTCGTCTTCGGTAGCATCAGCTATACGAAGAACTTCGCGAGTGACGTCAGCGCCACCATTCCTCCCGTGGAGATCCAGCGGGTCGATCCGGGCGATTCAATCGGGTTCAGCGCAGGTGTAGGTTTGGCGCTTAATCCGCGCCTGTCTCTCAATTTTGGTTATGCGCATAGCTGGGGTTTCGGTACGGAAACCACCACACGGGCGCTGGTTGAAGACGCAGAGTCGGTGACGCAAAAGTCGCGTGATCTGCAAGTCGGGCGGCTGCTGCTTGGCGGCACGTACAAGATCGACAAGCGCACCAGCGTCAATTTCGGCATTGAGGCCGGATTGACCGACGACGCGACCGATATGCGGATGATCCTGCGGATACCATTTGTGCTCTAGGAAATAGCCTTGGCCACCATGCGAAAACGCTTGCATTTTTGCACGACGAGAGTAATTGCGCGCCCTTCACGACACAGTTTGCGAGTCCGGCCTGGCGACAAGGGCTGCCAGGGCTGGTCCAATGTGTCTCTGATCAAAGGAGATAAAAATGCCCAAGTTGAAGACCAAAAGCGGTGTGAAGAAACGCTTCAAAATCACCGCCACTGGCAAGGTTAAGCACGGTGTTGCTGGTAAGCGCCACCGTCTGATCAGCCACAATGCGAAGTATATCCGCCAGAACCGCGGCACGACTGTCCTTTCCGAAGCTGACAGCAAGACCGTGAAAAAATGGGCACCTTACGGGCTCAGTTGATATGATTTGCCGGGCCGCCCGCGCCCTCCACCCTTCCACCCGGAGCCTACCGGGGGACAATCCGGGTGGAAGGGTGGAGGGCGCGGGCTGGCACAGAATTCTAGAAGGATAAAAACATGCCTCGCATTAAACGCGGCGTCACCACACGCCAGAAGCACAAGCGTCTACTCGATCAAGCCAAGGGCTATCGCGGTCGTCGCAAGAACACGATTCGCATCGCGCGTCAGGCTGTCGAAAAGGCCGGCCAGTACGCGTATCGTGATCGCAAAGTTAAGAAGCGTAACTTCCGCGCATTGTGGATTCAGCGGATTAACGCTGCCGTCCGCGCAGAAGGTCTCACCTATTCGCAGTTCATGCACGGCGTAAAGCTCGCCGGTATTGAGCTGGATCGTAAGGTGATGGCGGATCTCGCGATGAACGAGAGTGCTGCTTTCGCGACCATCATCAAACAAGCAAAAGATGCCCTTCCAGGCTAAGCTAGGCCAAGCTAATTGGCGGAACACATTGCTAGTTTGAAAAGAAGGGCGGCCATTGGGTCGCCCTTTTTGTTTGGGCTGTCAGAGAAGCGGTTCGTTTGCCGGATGTCTTGCTGAGAGACGTGGTCTACGCTTTGCTTGTGTCTGAAAAATGATCGGCGCTAGAGCAGTTTACATCTGATGCGCGCGCCAGAACTCGGCGCACCGTTATCGCTATTCGAGGTTGGATCATGCAGGCAACAGGATCAATGGGGGCAAATGTGCGGGTGCGCTTCGTTATGCCGCCACCTGATCTTGCGCCCTACATCACCACCTTTTATTCCTTAGACGCCAATGCGGGCGCGGATGGTCCGGTTGAAGATTGGCTGCATCCGGAATGGGCCAATTTGCGGATCGGATCATTTGGCGACGGATGGTGCGCCGCAATTGGTACCGCAGAACTTTCACCCATTCCGAATTTTGCAGTGTCCGGCCCGACCAGTCTCTCGACCCGATTTCAGGTCGCTGATGGCCGATCCTGGGGTATAGGCTTGCTGCCTTTAGGTTGGACCAAGTTTGTCGGTCTGCCTGCGGGTGACTATGTCGACAGTGTACACAATGGCGCTGAGATGGCGTTGCCTCACATGCTCGGCAAGCTACCGCAATTGCTCAAAGAGGCCGACGGCGACCGCGATAGCGAAGTTAGGGCGTTGATTTATACATTCCGTGGGCTTTTGCATCACCCGGTCCACAATGAGGCGCGAATTACGACTATCCATCAGGCGCTGGTTTCTGAGCAAATCGCGTCGGCTGCAGACCTCGCAAAGGCTGCCGGAATTGGGCAAAGGACTTTGCAGCGCTTTAGCAAAGAGGTCTTCGGGTTTTCACCGCAATTGCTGCTACGCCGCCAACGTTTCCTGCGCAGCCTGGCAAAATATATGCTCGACCCATCCATGACCTGGATCGACGCGCTGGACAACCAGTATCACGATCAGGCGCATTTCGTTCGTGATTTCAAGCGGTTTATGACCATGACGCCGCGCCAATATGCTCAGCTTGATCACCCCATTTTGATGGCGGCGATGCGGGGGCGGATGGAGGCAGCAGTGCAGGTCTTGCACGTTCCAGAGGCGTAGCACCCCCGGGGCGAAAAAGTGCATTTGCGGGCTTGGGCAACTGATCCTGTGCCGCTAGGGGCATTGCTCAAAGAGAAACTTATCAAAAAAGACACCGATCATGACTGACCTTACGACCCTTGAAGGTGACGCACTTGCGCGGATCGAAGCGGCTGATGGCGCCGCGGCGCTTGAGAGCCTGCGGGTTGAGTTTTTGGGCAAGCAAGGTTCGATTTCGGCTTTGCTCAAGACGCTGGGCAAGATGACACCTGAAGAGCGTCAAACCGAAGGGCCGAAGATTCAGCGGCTGCGCGCCAGCGTGGCTGATGCGTTGACGGCGCGGAAAGATGTGCTCGAGGCTGCTGAGCTTGAAGCACGCCTGGCCTCTGAAACGCTGGACCTGACGCTGCCTGCGCCAGCCGCTGCGGCGGGCAGTGTGCACCCGGTGAGCCAGGTTATGGACGAGCTCGCCGAGATTTTTGCCGATCTGGGTTTCGCGGTCGCGACTGGGCCGGAAATCGAGGACGATTGGCACAATTTCACCGCGCTCAATATGGATGAAAGCCATCCCGCGCGCGCTATGCACGACACATTCTATTTCCCCGATCAGGATGCTGACGGCAACAAGATGCTGCTCAGGACTCACACCTCGCCGGTGCAAATCCGGTCCATGGCGAAGCAAGGCGCGCCGATCCGCATCATCGCACCGGGCCGTGTCTATCGCAGCGATAGCGATGCAACGCACACGCCGATGTTCCATCAGGTTGAGGGGCTGGTGATTGATAAGGGTATCCATCTCGGCCATTTGAAATGGACGCTGGAGACTTTCCTCAAGGCATTCTTTGAGCGTGATGACATCGTGCTCCGCCTACGCCCGTCTTACTTCCCGTTCACCGAGCCATCGGTTGAGGTCGATGTCGGCTATTCCAAAGAAGGTGGACGCTGGGTCGTTGGCGGCCATGGTGACGACGATGGCCATGACTGGATGGAGTTGCTCGGCAGCGGCATGGTCAATGCCCGCGTGCTGGAGTTTGCGGGGCTGGACCCAAGCGAATGGCAAGGTTTTGCCTGGGGTTTGGGCGTCGATCGCCTCGCAATGCTGAAATACGGGATGGACGACTTGCGTGCTTTCTTCGACGGAGACCGGCGCTGGCTGTCGCATTATGGGTTTAGCCCGTTCGATCAGCCGACCCTTTCCGCTGGTGTGGGAGCGCGCTCATGAAGTTCTCCACAACGTGGCTGAAAGACCACCTCGAAACGGATGCGAGCCTTTCTGAAATCACAGATACGCTGAACGCGATCGGCCTCGAGGTTGAAGGGGTCGAGGACCCGGCGGAAACGCTCGCTGGCTTCACTGTGGCCGAGGTTCTGACCGCGAAGAAGCACCCCGATGCAGACAAGCTGCAAGTGCTGACGGTCGATACAGGCGAGGGTGAGCCTTTGCAGGTCGTGTGCGGTGCGCCCAACGCGCGTGCCGGGATGAAAGGTGTTCTTGGTCTGCCCGGTGCGGTCGTCCCATCAAACGGCATGCAATTGCGCAAGAGCGCCATTCGCGGCGTCGAGTCCAACGGCATGATGTGTTCGGTCAGCGAGCTTGATCTTGGCGAGGATCATGACGGGATTATTGAGCTGCCTGATGATGCGAGCGTCGGCCATAGCTTTGCCGATTATCATGGCTCATCGCCCATCATTGATGTCGCGATCACGCCCAACCGACTCGGACTGTATGGGCGTTTATGGCATTGCACGCGATTTGGCCGCAGCGGGTTTGGGCACACTCAAGCCTGCAGCCATTCCAAGCTTCGAGGAGAGCGGCGCGTGCCCAATTGAAATCCGCACTGATGACCCGGAAGGTTGCCCGGCATTTTATGGTCGCGTCGTTAAAGGCGTCAAAAACGGCCCATCGCCGGACTGGCTGCAACAGCGTCTAAAAAGCGCAGGCCAAAAGCCAATCTCGCTGATCGTCGACCTCACCAATTATGTGATGCTGGCCTATGGCCGCCCCGCGCACGCTTATGATCTTGCAAAGCTGACCGGTGCCGTGGTCGCGCGGCGCGCGTCCAATGGTGAGCAGGTCGTCGCGCTCAATGAGAAGATGTACACGCTTGATGACAGCATGACCGTGATCGCCGATGATGCGGGCGTGCATGACATTGCCGGAATTATGGGCGGCGAGCACTCCGGCTGTTCGGATGATACCACAGACGTTTTGCTCGAAATTGCCTATTTTGACCCACCCCGCATCGGGGTGACCGGGCGCAAGCTCGGCCTTGCTTCCGATGCCCGCACGCGATTTGAACGCGGTGTTGATCCGGCGTTTCTTGACGATGGACTGGACCTGCTGACCGGAATGATCGTCGAGCTTGGTGGCGGTACGGCCAGCGAAGTCGTGCGTGCAGGCTCTCCGCCAAGCGATCCGAAAGTGATTGTCTTCGACACAGGCCTCACTGCGCGATTGGGCGGTGTCGAGATTCCCGCCGATGAGCAAAAGCGCATTCTGGAAGGTCTCGATTTTGCGGTTGATGCCAGCTGGAACGTAACCTGCCCATTGCGGCGCCACGACATTGAAGGTCCTGCTGATCTGGTCGAGGAAGTTGTACGCATTCACGGCCTCGATAAGGTTGAAAGCGTCGCTCTGCCGCGTGCAGAGGGCGTTGCCAAACCCACCGCCTCGCCAGAGCAAGTGCTGGAGCGCAAACTGCGCCGTGCGGCATCCGCTGGCGGGCTGGATGAGGCAATCACATGGTCGTTCCTTCCGACCGATCAGGCAGAGCATTTTTCCGATGGCGCTGAGCTATGGGTGCTCGACAACCCCATCAGCGAGGACATGAAGGCAATGCGTCCTTCAATGCTTCCGGGTCTGTTGTCTGCGGCCAAACGCAACGCGGATCGCGGTGCGTCCTACAGCCGGGTCTTCGAAATTGGCCGTCGCTATTTCCGCGGAAAAGACGGCGCGAGCGATGAGAAGCCTACGTTGGGAATTGTCCTCGCTGGAGAACGTACTCAGCGTGGCTGGACATCTGGCAAAGCGACTCATTTCGATGCCTTTGATGCCAAGGCGCAGGTCGAAACGCTGCTAAAAGCGGCTGGCGCGCCGGTTGAAAAGCTGATGGTGATGGGAGATGCCGGGGCGCAATTTCATCCGGGTCAGTCCGCGACACTGAGGCTAGGTCCAAAGAATGTTCTGGCGCGCTTTGGTGCGGTGCACCCCGCCACTCTGAAGGCGTTTGATGTTGATGGCCCTGTTGTCGCTGCAGAGATTCATCTCGATGCGATCCCGGCTAAGAAGGGCGCGGCAAGTTTTGCGCGTGGGCGTTATACGCCGCCTGCTTTGCAAGCGATAACCCGCGATTTCGCCTTCCTTGTTCCGACTGAACTCGCGGCGGGCGACCTTCTGCGCGCGATTAAGGGTGCGGACAAAAAGAACATCGTGGATGCGCGCGTGTTTGATGTGTTCGCGGGGCAAGGCGTGGCAGAGGGCAAAAAATCCATCGCTGTCGAGGTCACGCTGCAACCGGGCGAGAAGAGCTTCACCGACGAGGAGATCAAGGCGATCTCCGATGCAATTGTTGCTAGCGCGGCAAAGCAGGGGGCGGAACTGCGCGGCTAAGCCGACGCAGTGCGATCATCCATGTCCAACCGCCGAACTTTCGCAATTATTTCTCACCCTGATGCAGGTAAGACCACGCTGACGGAAAAGCTGCTGCTGACCGGCGGCGCAATCCACTTGGCAGGTGAGGTCAAGGCGCGCGGACAAGCGCGGCGCGCCCGATCCGACTGGATGAAGATTGAGCAGCAACGCGGAATCTCCGTTACGTCTAGCGTGATGACGTTTGAGCGTGAAGGCGTGACGTTCAACCTGCTTGATACTCCAGGGCACGAGGACTTTTCCGAAGACACTTACCGCACGCTCACTGCGGTCGATTCTGCGATTATGGTGATTGACGCGGCCAAAGGTATTGAGCCGCAAACGCGCAAACTATTTGAGGTGTGTCGGTTGCGCAGCGTGCCGATCATCACCTTCGTTAACAAGGTCGACCGCGAGGGTCGCCCAGTATTCGAGCTGCTTGACGAGATAGCCGATATGCTCGCCCTCGATGTCAGCCCGCAAGCCTACCCGGTTGGGATGGGTGGACAGTTTGAGGGCGTACTCGATTTTGCCAGCGGATGCGTCGCGCGGCCAGAAGGTCCGTCCAAGGAGTTCACCGGCACGCGCGATTGCGACCCTGCAATCCCGGAGATGTTCGCCGAGGAAATTGAGCTGGCCCAGATCGGCTATCCTGAGTTCGACCTCGATGCCTATCGCAATGGTGATCTGACACCTGTCTATTTCGGTTCTGCGCTCAAGAATTTCGGTGTGACCGAATTGATTGAGGCGATTGCAAAATTTGCGCCGCCGCCGCGTCCGCAACCAGCGGGCGAAGAGCACATCGCGCCGACACATGATGAAGTCACCGGCTTCATTTTCAAGGTTCAGGCCAATATGGACCCCAATCACCGCGACCGTATTGCCTTTATGCGGCAGGTTTCAGGCACCTTTAAACGCGGTATGAAGTTGACGCCCTCGGGCCTTGGCAAGCCTATCGCGATCCACTCGCCCATTCTGTTTTTTGCGCAGGATCGCGAGATTGCTGATACCGCTGAGGCTGGTGACATCATCGGCATTCCCAACCATGGCACATTGCGGGTCGGGGATACGCTGAGCGAGAAAAACAGTATTCGTTTCACTGGCCTGCCTAACTTTGCACCAGAGATTCTGCGGCGTGTCGTGCTGGTCGATCCAACCAAGACGAAGCAGCTGCGCAAAGCGCTCGACGACTTGTCGGAAGAGGGCGTGATCCAGGTATTCTATCCAGAGATTGGCGCGCAATGGATCGTCGGCGTAGTTGGCCAGCTTCAGCTCGAAGTGCTGATTTCGCGGCTTTCGGCGGAATACAAGGTAGAGGCGAAGCTGGAGGCGGCCCCGTTTGCCACGGCACGCTGGGTCAGTGGGGCGGACGAAGCGATGAAGCCGTTTGAGGAGTTCAACCGAGCCAACCTGGCCCGCGACCGCGATGGCGATCTGGTGTTTATGGCCAAGAGCCCGTGGGACGTGAATTACCAGCAGGAGAAGCATCCTGGCCTTGCCTTCTCCGCGACTAAGGAAAGGTAAGGTTGCATCGCCTGGCCGGCTGTCGCAAAGCAGCTGCATGAACGGTGCTGGCCCAACTTCGCAAACCTTTATCTCCCAACGGCTGAAGCTCAATTATCTCGATTGGGGCAATCGTGGGAAATCCCCGCTGGTTCTGGTACATGGCGGGCGCGATCACGCGCGCAGCTGGGATTGGGTGGCGCAGCAATTGCGCGAAGACTGGCATGTTGTCGCGATGGATCACCGCGGGCATGGCGACAGCGATTGGGTGTCTGACGGCAATTATAACTCTAACGATATGGTCTATGATCTGGCGCAGATGGTGCATCAGCTGGGCGTAGGGCCGGTTACCATTGTCAGCCATTCCATGGGCGGCAACGTCGCGCTGCGGTATGCAGGAATGTTCCCCGACATGGTCAGCAAGATCGTGGCGATTGAGGGGCTCGGGCCAAGCCCGGAATGGCAGGCGAAGCAGCGCCAAACGTCTTACCCGGAACGCATGGCGGAATGGATTGAGAAGAAGCGCAAGGCTTCTGGGCGAACGCCACGAAAATATGACACTATTGAAGCCGCCTTTGCGCGGATGATTGAGGAAAACAGTTATCTGACAGAGGAGCAGGCGCGGCACCTGACCATCCACGGGGTGAACCGGAATGAGGATGGTACGTACACATGGAAGTTCGACCCGCACCTTAATGTCTGGGGTGTCGAGGATATTGCTGATGAGTTCCTGCAACAAACATGGGGCGCAATTACGGCACCGACTTTGTTGCTCTATGGCGCGGACAGCTGGGCGTCGAACCCGGAGAAGGATGGCCGGATCGCACATTTCAACAATGCTAGGGTGATCGAGTTTGAAAAGGCCGGGCACTGGCTGCATCACGACCAGTTCGACCGGTTTATGGCAACGCTGAGGGATTTTCTCTGAGCGCGACCGATACGTAGAAGGAGCAAACGTTATGGCTGAGTTTTTCGACACCTTGAATGAGAAACACATCGCGATGCTCGATAAGCAGCCGGTCTTTTTCGTCGCGACGTCCGCACCAGATGCGCGCATCAATCTCAGCCCGAAAGGCTATGACGCGTTTCGCGTGATCGCACCCGACCGTGTGGCTTATCTGGATCTCGCAGGATCAGGCAATGAAACGCACGCTCATCTTGTGGCTGATGACCATGAGAAAGGCGGACGTATCACGATCATGGTGTGTAATTTTGACCGACCTGCGCTGACCCTGCGCATTTATGGGCGTGGGGTTCCGGTGCTGCCGGGCGATGCCAAATGGGATGACCTTTCAGCACATTTCGATCTGTTGCCCGGTACGCGACAGATCTTCGACATCGCGGTCGAGAGTGTCCAGACCAGCTGCGGTTGGGGCGTGCCGTTTATGGCGTTTGAGGATGAGCGAAGGACGCTCAAAAAGGCGCATGCGCAATCCGACCCCGAAGAATGGGTTGCAAAACAGAGAGGCCGCAACACAAGTATTGATGGGCTGCCTGTCACGCCGCCGGACCGGTTTTTCGCAGGCGAATAACACCCGGTGCGGCTGAAGTTTGTCAGTTACAATATTCACAAGGCGATCGGGCTGGATCGTAAGCGTGATCCCGACCGCATTCTGGCGGTGCTGCGAGAAATTGATGCTGACATAATCGCTCTGCAGGAGGCGGATCAACGCTTTGGTACGCGGGCGAGCGTGATCCCGCGAGCGGCGCTGGATGACACGCCGTGGCACGCGGCTCCAGTTGCAAAGCGAGCGCGCAGCTTGGGTTGGCACGGCAACGCGCTGTTGATTCGACGTGGCATCGACGTGCTGGAGGCTGAGCCACTTGATCTGCCAACGCTAGAGCCCCGTGGGGCTGTCTCGGCGATGCTGCAAAAAGGGAATGCTGTCTTCCGTGTACTGGGCGTGCATCTGGATTTGTCCGGCCTCCGGCGTCGGGATCAAATCCGAGCTGTCCTGAAGCGAGTGCCAGGTGGACGGGATACTATGCCGAGCGTAATATTGGGTGACTTCAATCAATGGGGTGTTGCTACCGGCGCAATGCGTGAATTTGGCCCTGACTGGCAAATCCTCACGCCGGGGCGGTCATATCCTTCACGCATGCCAATCGCTCAGCTTGACCGGATAGTCGCCAGCTCGGATTGGCAGGTTGAGCGAACAACCGTGCATCATACCGCACTCGCTACCGTGGCATCGGACCACCTGCCGATCTGGGCAGCTCTTTCAATGCCTAAATAATAGGCAAGTGCTCAAATAATCAGCAAAACTCTTTCCAAAGCCCTAGCTGAGGGCCGATTGTTACCCGTATTTCCGCGTATATCGTGTTTGGCACGGGGCTTGCTGCATATGCGGAGCCGGGAACGGGCCCGGTGTGCCAATTAAGGGGGCTTCAGCAGCGTGAAATACATCATCGCCGTCATCAAGCCGTTCAAGCTCGACGAAGTACGCGAGGCGCTCGGCGCCATCGGCGTCGCGGGCATGACCGTTTCAGAAGTTAAAGGTTTCGGTACCGTCAAAAGGGCCAGGCAGAGATTTATCGCGGTGCGGAATACTCCACCAATATGCTTCCAAAAGTGAAGCTGGAGATTGCCGCTGCTGATGATCTTGCGCCGCAAGTGGTCGAAACTATCCAGACCACCGCCAGCACTGATGCCATCGGTGACGGCAAGATTTTCGTTCTAGATCTCGCCAGCGCGACGCGAATCCGCACGGGTGAAACCGGCGACACTGCGCTGTGATGAAGGGGGCACAACACATGAAACTATCGAAACTCGTTTCGGGTGCCACGGCTCTCGGATTTACTTTGTTCGCCAGCACGGCGGCGGTGGCTCAGGAAGCTGCAGCAGCCGTTCCTAATCCGGGCAATAATGCCTGGATGATGACCGCTACCGTCTTGGTGCTGCTGATGATCTTGCCAGGCCTTGCACTATTCTATGGCGGGTTGACTCGTTCAAAGAACATGCTTTCCACCATGACCCAGATCGGCGCGACCGCGTGTCTCGCTATGCTAATCTGGGTGATGTGGGGTTACTCGCTCGCTTTCGGCGATACAACATATGAAGGTACCCTTGGCCTGTTTATCAGCGGCGGAAGCTATTTCCTCGCGGGCACCGATGCCAGCAGCACGGCGGCGACATTCACTGACGAAGTGATTAGCAAATATGTCTTCATCAGTTTCCAGATGACATTTGCGGCTATTACCGCAGCGCTGATTTTGGGTGCGACCGCCGAACGGATGAAATTTGCGGCTGTGATGGCATTCGTGCCAATTTGGCTGACAATCGTCTATTTCCCTATTGCTCACATGGTTTGGGCCGGTGGCGGTCTGCTGTTTGAGGATGGCGCGCTTGATTTCGCTGGCGGCACTGTTGTGCACATCAATGCCGGTGTTTCGGGCCTAGTCCTCGCTTACCTGCTGGGCAAGCGTCGCGGCTATCCGAATGAGCCAATGCCACCCCACTCCATGGTCATGACCATGATCGGCACGGGCCTTCTCTGGGTTGGCTGGTTCGGCTTTAACGCAGGCTCTGCTCTGGAGGCAGATGGCTCGGCAGGTCTCGCTATGATTAACACGTTCGTAGCGACTGCTGCAGGTGCTCTGACCTGGATGGTTATTGAGAAGATGGCCGGTCACAAGGGCAGCGCGCTGGGCTTCTGCTCGGGCATTATTGCTGGTCTCGTCGCGGTAACACCTGCGGCTGGCAATAGCGGGCCATTCGGCGCGATCCTTTTGGGCATTGCTTCGTCAATCGTCTGCTACTTCTTTGTCGCCAAAGTTAAAGCCAAGTTCGGCTATGATGACAGCCTCGATGCCTTCGGCATCCACGGCATTGGCGGCATCGTTGGCGCGATTGGAACGGCCATTGTCTATCAGCCTTTCATTGGCGGTCCGGGTGATGGCTCGACAGGTGTCGGCGCACAGCTCTGGATTCAGACCTTCGGCGTTCTCGTGACTATCGCATGGGCAGCTATCGGCACGTTCGTTGCGGCAATGATTGTCAAAGCCATCATTGGCCTGAGGGTTGATGAAGAAGCCGAAGTCGACGGGCTCGACATCTCCGAACACGGGGAGCGCGCCTACAACTGATCATCAGGGAGCATCGCGGGAAAGTTGGAACTGGTTTTTCCTGTCCGCGATGCGATCAACCACTAATCTCAAGTTTGGCGGGGCCGTACTTCTCTCTCTCCTCTCCTAGGCGTCCCCGCCTACCAATGTTCCTCCTGCGAACATAAGACTATCGGGCCAGAGCATAGCGCTCTGGCCCGCTTTTATTGCGTTAACATGTTGTTGTAGTGCCGCCACAGCTTGGCGGAATTGTGTTGCACAATACTGCACATACTATTGTCAGTATTTGTAAAAAGACTCACACTTCTACTTCAGCGCTGAGTTAAAGTGCTGATTTTATGGAGAGAGTTATGCGACCATCAGCCCCCATTCGTGCTCGTTTTCTCGCCGGTAGTGCGCTTGCACTTATCGCGACACCCGTTTTCGCGCAGGAAGCCCCCGACGCTGAGACCGAGAATGCGAGCGGCAATGTCATCGTCGTGACCGCGACGAAACGCGATTCCACAATCCAGGATGTTCCCTTTTCAATTAACGCGCAGACACAGGAAGATATTCAGCGTTCCGGTGCGGTTACTCTTGAGGACTTGTCGCGCAATGTCGCTGGTCTTTCGATCCAGAACCTCGGGCCTGGCCAAAGTCAGGTATCTGTCCGCGGTGTGTCCGCCGGGCAGGTGGTTCGTGACCAACCGGGTGTGAAGGAGCAGGTCGGCGTCTATCTCGACGAGTCCGTGATCTCGTTGTCGCTGTTTACGCCCGATCTCGACTTGTTCGATTTGAACCGCGTGGAGACATTACGCGGTCCTCAAGGGACGCTGTTTGGCTCCGGCTCTGTCGGCGGTACCTTACGCTATATCACCAATCAGCCGACGACTGATGCGGTTGAGGGTACAATTGAGGCCAACGTCAATCAGGTCGATGGCGATGACGCTGGCTGGCACTTGAAAGGGGCGGTCAACGTCCCGCTTGATGATACAGTCGCAGCGCGCGTTGTTGGCTACTACACTAAATATGCTGGCTTCATTGACGCGTTCGGACCCGGCGGCGGCGAAGACGTCAATGGTGGTGAACGCTATGGTGGCCGACTGGCAGTGAAGATCGACAATGGCGAAGGGTTCTCGATCACGCCGAGGGTGATTTATCAGAAGATCGAAGCCGATGGATTCAACCGTCAGGAAATCTTCAATCTGTTTGCCAATGAGTTTCAGACCAATCCGTTCACCTTCGATGAGCGTGAGCAGTATCTGTTATTGGAAGAGGCGTTTGAAGACGAGACGCTGATCGCCGATCTCGTCGTGGAGGCGGAGCTTGGCCTGGTGACGGTGACCTCCGTCAGTTCATTCACCAGTCGCGATATTCTGGTCAGCCGCGATGCCAGCGCACTGACTGGATCGGTGTCGGTCGATCTGGGTTTTGCGGCACAAGACGTATCGCTGCCCTCCAATCTGCGGGACACGACCGATCTTGAGTCGCTGACGCAGGAATTGCGGCTGTCCTCGAATACAGACGGGCCGTTCCAATGGGTGATTGGCGGGTTCTATTCGGATACGGACCGTTTCTATCGCCAACGCCTGCCCACACCGGGTTATGACGCCGCGACCGATGCAGTTCTGGGTGCAGGAACCTCTGCGGCGGTTGCGAATGGCTTCCCGGCTGACTCGCCATTCAACTCTGACCTGCCTTACAATATCGAGCAGATCGCTGTTTTTGGCGAGGCGACCTACGCCTTTAATGACCGTTTCGACGTGACGCTGGGCGCGCGGTATTACGACTTTGAAGAAACACGTACGATCACCACCGGCGGTCTGTTTGCCAATGGTGATACCGGGCAAGTTGATGAGACAAGTTCTGACGGGGTCAGCCCGCGAATCCTGCTCAGCTATGATGTGTCGGATGCGGTCACGCTGAATGCGCAGGCGTCAAAAGGCTTCCGTCTCGGCGGGGTCAATGACCCGCTAAACGTGCCGCTCTGCAACGCCGAGGACTTGGCGCTGTTTGGCGGTTTCCAGGACTATGATGACGAGACACTGTGGAACTATGAGATTGGTGCCAAGGCGCAAGGGAATGGCTTTTACGCCAACGTCGCGGGCTTCTATAATGACATCAACGATCTTCAGGTTACTCTGGATGCCGGAAGCTGTTCTTCGCGGATCGTCTTTAACGTGGAGGAAGCGCACACTCTGGGGATTGAGGCAGAAATAGGTGTGTCTCCTGCTCCAGGCCTCGACCTTGTCTTCTCTGGCAGCTTCATCGAGGCGGAGTTCGATACGACCCTGCCCGGCGCGCTGACCACGGCGACGGGTATTCGTGAGGGCAACCGTCTGCCATCTGTGCCGGAATTTCAGTTCTCTGCCACAGGTAGTTACGAATGGCCGCTAACTGACGAAGCTGATGCCTATATCTCGGCCAGCTTCTCTCATGTGGGGAGCCGATTTACGCAGCCAGCGGACCAGGAAGATAACCCGCGCACATTTGTGCATGGCCTGCCGTTCAACGGCGCACCAGCCGACGCCGCGACCACAGTTGATTTGGAGCTGCCATCATACAATATCGTCAACCTGTCGGCCGGCGTTGATTTTGAGCAAGGCGTGACGGTCGTGTTCTATCTCAACAATGTGTTTGATGAGAATGCGTTGTTGAGCTTTGACCGCGAACGTGGCGGTCGGGCGCGTCTTGGCTTCCGTACAAATACGCCGCGCACATTCGGTGTGACGGTTCGCAAAGACTTCTGATCGGAAAGGTCAGCAGAGCGAAAAGGGGCCGGGGCGTTTGCTCCTGCCCCTTTTTGATTTGGCCTCAACCGCCGGCGTTCGCGTCGGCTCACTTAGGCTTTCCTGCGTCGCTTCGCTCCTACGGACGGGCGGTCGCCCTTGCGGCTCACTAGTCGCTCGCCGATCATAATGCCCCGCGTCTGCAAGGACGCCCTAAAAGTCAGAGCATTATGCCAGAGCATCACTCACAAAATCCGCGCAGCGCTCGCCGATCATAATGCCCCGCGTCTGCAAGGACGCCCTAAAAGTCAGAGCATTATGCCAGAGCATCGCTCACAAAATCCGCGCAGCGCTTGCCGATCATAATGCCCCGCGTCTGCAAGGACGCCCTAAAAGTCAGAGCATTATGCCAGAGCATCGCTCACAAAATCCGCGCAGCGTTCGCCAATCATAATGCTCGGCGCGTTGGTGTTGCCCGATACGAGTCGCGGCATGATGGAGGCATCGGCAACCCATAGCCCCTCAATCCCGCGCACCTTGAGTTTGGGATCAACGACGCTGTCATCATCCGCGCCCATTCGACAGGTGCCGACCGGGTGATAGACTGTGTCCGCGCGGTTGCGGATCAACTCGTCAAGCTGAGCGTCATCGTCGAGATCAATGGGGTAACGATCTTTAGGTTCATAGATCGCTAGCGCTGGCGACGCGGCGATACGATGCGACAGACGGATGCCTTCGCGTAAGACAGCAATGTCGCGATCATCATCAAGGAATTTCGGATCAATCACCGGCGCGCTGCGGGCGTCGCGATCAGCTAACCGCACGGTTCCCCGACTTTCAGGGCGCAGCACGCAGGCATGCAATGAAAAGCCATGGCCTTTCACTTTTTCGCGTCCATGATCCTCCAGCATCGCGGGGACAAAGTGCCACTGGATGTCGGGCGCGGGTGCGCCGTCAATGACTGTCCAGAATCCGCCCGCCTCAGCATAAGGCGTGGTCATAATCCCGGTGCGCTTGCGACGGTGCTCAATAATCGCCTTGGCCATGCGCGCTGTACCCGCAAGGCTGTCGCCAACGAACTCTTTGCTATCGGTTTCCCAGCTCGACACATAGTCGATATGATCCTGAAGGTCGGAACCGACTGCGTCGCAATCGCGCTGCACGCTGATGCCATGTTCATCAAGATGCTTGGCTGAACCAATGCCGGACAGCATCAGGATCTGAGGAGAATTGAAAGCGCCCGCTGACAACACCACCCCGCCACGCGCGCGGACGGTACGGCGCTTGCCGCCCACTGAGTATGTCACCCCGGTGGCTCGCTTTGTATCAGGGTCAATCTCGATCTGCTGAACCGTCACACCAATGCGTGTGTCGAGGTTCTTATTGCCGCGTAGCGGCTCAACATAGGCACGCGACGCTGACCACCGCTCACCTTTCTTCTGCGTCACTTGATAGAGGCCGAATCCGGCCTGCTCATCCCCGTTAAAGTCATTGTTGCGCGGCAATTGCAGCTGCGCTGCCGCCTCAACAAAAGCATGACTGCCCACATTGGCCCACTTCTGGTCAGAAACATGCAAGGGGCCATCGTCGCCATGATACTCGCCGCCCCCGCGCACATTGTTTTCTGCCCGTTTGAAATAAGGGAGCACATCATCATAGGCCCAGCCATCGCAGCCGAGTTTGGCCCAATTGTCATAGTCCCAGCGATTGCCGCGAATATAGACCATGGCATTGATCGCGCTTGAACCGCCCAGGCCCTTGCCGCGCGGCTGATACCCAATCCGGCCATTCAGCCCCTTTTGCGGGACTGTATCATAGCGATAATTGGTGTTCTTCAGCAGGAACGGCATGAAGCCAGGCGTTTTGACCAGCAGATTGTCATTCCGGTCGCCAGCCTCAAGCAAACAAACGCTTTTCCCGGCTTGCGCCAACCGGTACCGCTAACAGCGCTTCCGGCGCTACCCCCGCCAATAACGATGACGTCGAACTCGTCCATCGAATCTGCCATGACCTCTCCTTTACGGAAACGTTAGGCAGCCTTTTGTTTGCTCGCAAGCTTATCGTCGGGATCCGGAGATTGCCGAGCAAGCCAGCGGACCCGGATCGTGTCGCTTGTCTCCCGGCTGCCATCGTGAGTCCAGCCCGGCTCGCGCAGCAGATAGGACAGTTTGTACCGCCACGGTGCGCGCCAAATGTCGGTGAGCATTCCGATCCATTCGTGAAAGACGGCCCACAGCAGGTTGAAGCTGCCCAGTTGCTTGATAATGCCATAGTGGATTTTCTCACTGTCGTTCTCCGCCTCGAACGTGCCGAACAACTTGTCCCAAGTGATAAAAACGCCCGCATAGTTCCGATCAAGATAACGGGGGTTGGTCGCATGGTGGACGCGGTGATGGCTGGGCGTGTTCATCACCGCCTCGAACCAGCGCGGCATCTTGTTGATCGCCTCGGTGTGAATCCAGAATTGGTAGATGAGGTTAAATCCACCGCAAATGGCGATCATGATCGGATGAAAACCGAGCAGAACCAGCGGCAATGCGAAAAGCAGGCCGAATGTAAAGGCCCCGGTCCAGCTTTGTCGCAGAGCTGTTGAGAGGTTGTAGTGTTGGCTGGAGTGGTGGTTCACATGGCTCGCCCACATCCAGCGAATGCGATGTCCGGCCCGGTGCACCCAGTAATACTTCAGGTCATCAAGAATGAAACACAGCGGCCAGGCCCACCATTCCCAGCCGATGGTGAAGAGCCGGTATTCGTAAGTTTCGAAAAAGACGAGCACAGCAAACCCGCCAAAGGCGACGCCGGCAACGGTGCTGCCTAATCCGAATGCCAGACTGACGAGAGTATCTTTCGCTTCATAGGCATCGGGTCGTTTGCGCCATGACCAGATGATCTCGGCCATGACGGCGGCGACAAACAGCGGCACTGCATAATCAGTGGGTGAGAAGTCAGGCATCGCCGCACCGACTCAGTTGCTCAATCGCATCCGCCCAACGCGCTGCCTTGGCGATGTCCAGCGAGGCCGCACCAAATTGCGTCTGTCCGCTCGTGACCGTCAATCTGCCATCGACGATGGTGCTGCTGGCTCGACCGTCCAGCTCGCGCCCGGCGAAATGCGACCCATGGCGTCGCAGGATGAGGATGCGCCCAGATGCATCTTGCGCCAGAGCACCCGCACCGTCGCGGTCCATGGCAATTTCTGTCGGCTCGAACCCCGCGACCACCTCATCTGCTGCGCGCTGCACGTCAGCCTCACTGACCAGCTTTGGCGCCGACCCTAACCCCAGCTTCCAGACGATCGCTGCCAATACAAATATCGCGATTAGCGAGGCGGCAAATTGCAGAAGAGCGGGTGGTAGGTCCATCTCAGCTTTGGTTGCGGGTGCGGGCCGCAAACATATCCATGGCTGGGCGGATTGGAGATACGTCGTAACCAGCAACCATTGCCGCCTGGGCGATTGCATTGGGGTCGTCCCCGGAACTGGCTTGCGCCAGTGACCACAGTAATGTGGAGCGTGTTCCGGAGCGGCAGAAAGCGAGAACTTTGCCGTCCGCTTCTTTCAAGGCGCTGACCATTGCGTCGACCTGCGGCTCGCTAAAGCCAGCCGATGTTACCGGAATCGCGATGTATGTCAGGCCCTCGGCCTTAGCTGCAGCGGCGATCTCGTCGCCTTCCGGCTGGCCGGGTTCTTCGCCATCTGGGCGGTTATTTACGATTGTTGTTACGCCCAGCGCCTTGGCTTCCGCGATCTCGCTGACTGAGATTTGCGGGCTGGCAAAAACGGACTGCGAAAGCGTGCGAAAATCGCTCATGATGCGACAACCTTTGGTTCTGATGACGTGTGCTGGAGCATGACATAATCGATGCTACATCCGCGTCAAAGTGTCACAATTGAATTATAAAAGGCCCCGGAACAGTAAATCATTCGCATATCCAGTGATTTGCGGTATGATGCTGTCTTGGCGGACGGAGGATACCCTAAGCGATTCTCCTTTTGCCGCGCGCCGGTTACTGATCGCTCCCCGTCCCGGCACGTATCTAGTGGACTATTGGGGTGCGCGAATTGGGATACGATTTTAGTTATGGGTTACGATAGAGGCCGTCGTAAGGGCCGGGATAAGCGCGATGGATTTGGTGAAGATAGCTACGATCCATTTGGCGGCCCACCAGACGGATTTGCACCTCCTGCTGGTGGTTTTGGTGATGATCGGCGCGGCGGCTTCGGTGGAGATCGCGGTGGTTTTAACGATGATCGTGGTGGTGGCTTCCGCGGCGGTGGCGGCGGTCGTGGCCCAGGCGGCGGTGCTGGCAGCGGCGGCGGAGGCGGCGGTGGCTTCAACCGCATGCCCGCACAGGTTGTTGGCACTGGCAAAGGCACGGTGAAATTCTTCAATGGCCAAAAAGGTTTCGGCTTCATCCAGCAGGAAACTGGCGGCGAAGACATTTTTGTCCATATAAGCGCGGTTGAGCGCGCTGGTCTGGAAGGGCTAGCTGAAGGACAAGAGCTTGAGTTCAATCTGGTTGATCGTGGCGGCAAGGTGTCCGCGCAAGACCTGCAAGTCGTTGGCGAAGTGATAGCCGTTCAGTCCGGTGGGGGCGCGCCAAAGCGTGAACTTACCGGTGAGAAGGCCGTCGGAACTGTTAAATTCTTTAACGGGACGAAGGGCTTCGGCTTCCTGACCCGCGAAGATGGTCAGCCAGACGCATTTGTTCACATTAGTGCAGTTGAGCGTTCCGGACTTTCCGGCATTAACGAAGGCGAGCGCTTTGAGTTCGATCTTGAAGTTGATCGACGCGGCAAATATTCGGCGGTTAATCTCGTTCCAGCACCGGAATGAGCTCTCTTTTTCGGTCCTGTTTGACCGGGCGCGAAAGAGAGCATAAGCCAGCCGAACAAACCGAATGGCGGTTCCCTCAAGGGGCCGCCATTTGTCTTTGGTGGCGATAAGAAATAGATCGAACAGATATCGTTTCGGAGGAATAATGACCATTACACCGCTTATGCCCGTTTATCCCCGTTGCGGGGTCCGTCCGGTCAAAGGGGATCATTGCCACCTGATTGACGAAGATGGCACGCGTTATCTCGATTTTGCCAGTGGAATTGCTGTTAACCTGCTCGGCCATAGCCATGCGGGCCTGATCGGCGCGATCCAGAAGCAGGCAGACACGCTGATGCATGTCTCCAACCTATATGGCAGCCCTCAGGGGGAGGAGCTCGCACAGCGGCTCGTGGACCATACTTTCGCGGACACGGTGTTTTTCACCAATTCAGGAGCGGAAGCGGTAGAGGCAGCAATCAAGGCGGCGCGCGCTTATCATCAGCATGCCGATGGCGATGCCAATCGTACGGAGCTGATCACCTTTACCAACGCATTTCATGGCCGGACAATGGCCACGATCAGCGCCTCGAACCAGTCGAAAATGCATACCGGTTTTCATCCGCTATTGCCTGGCTTCCAATATGCCGAATTTGACGACCTAGAGAGCGCGAAGGCACTTATGAGCGACAAGACAGCAGGCTTTTTGGTCGAACCCATTCAGGGCGAGGGCGGAATTCGCCCCGCCTCTGATGAGTTTATCCAAGGCCTGCGTGCGTTGTGCGACGAGCATGATCTGATGTTGGTGTTTGACGAGGTGCAATGCGGCGTTGCGCGCACGGGCAAACTCTATGCGTACGAGCATTATGGCGTTGAGCCGGACATCATGGCCAGCGCAAAGGGTATTGGCGGCGGCTTCCCGCTGGGTGCGTGCTTGGCAACCGAGAAAGCGGCAAGAGGCATGGGTTTTGGCACGCACGGATCGACCTATGGCGGAAATCCGCTGGCCATGGCTGCAGGCAATGCGGTGATGGACGCTGTTGCGAACGATGCTTTTCTTGCCGAGGTTACCGAGAAGAGCGATCGCATTCGCGCGCGGCTGGAACAGTTCATTGGGAACTATCCCGAACTTTTCGACTTTGTCCGCGGTAAAGGCCTGATGCTGGGCATTCGTATGAAAGTGGAAAGCCGTACCGTTCTTTGTCCATCTGCGCGACAATCACAATTTGCTGACGGTGGCGGCTGGTGACCAAACTCTCCGGCTGCTGCCGCCATTGGTTATTGGCGATGCCGAAATCGATGAGTTTTTTGACAAGCTTTCAGCTGGCGCGGCCAGTTTTGAGGTGCCTGCCGGGTAATCCTTAAAGGATGGAATGATGCCTCATTTTCTCGATTTGTCCGATGCGGGCGGCAATGCAATTGCTGCTATGATCAATGATGCACAGGATCGCAAGGCCGCCCGAAAAGGCTGGCCCAAAGGCAAGACGGATGCAGATGCACCGCTCGCTGGTTGTGTCCTCGGCATGATTTTCGAGAAGAACTCAACGCGAACGCGCGTCAGCTTCGACATCGCGATGCGGCAATTGGGTGGTAGCACTCTTATCCTCGACACCGCCACGAGCCAGCTGGGGCGCGGCGAAACGATTGCCGATACCGCGCGCGTGCTCAGCCGGATGGTCGACTGTATCATGATCCGTACGGACGATCATGCAAAGGCGCAGGAGCTGGCCCGCTATGCCAGTGTGCCGGTGATCAATGGGCTTACAGACCGGTCACATCCATGCCAGATCGTCGCAGATCTGTTGACGGTAATTGAACATCGCAAAGCGTTGCCGGGCTTAGAAGTCGCTTGGTTCGGCGACGGCAATAATGTTCTGCATTCCATCCTTGAGGCGGCGGCATTGATGAAGTTCAATGTCCGCATTGCCACGCCGGTGGGATATGAGCCAAACAGCGAATTTCTCGATCTGGCCCGTGCGGCTGGTTCGCACGTTACGCTTACACAGGACCCTATGACCGCCGCGAATGGCGCCGATGTGATCGTCACGGATACTTGGGTTTCCATGGGGCAGAAACATGCGGAGGCAAAGCTGGCAGCGATGGCACCGTACTCAGGTCAATGCCGCCCTTATGGGACAGGCGAAACCGGATGCGCTTTTCTTACATTGCCTACCTGCTCACGTGGGTGATGAGGTAAGCGAAGAGGTGTTTGAAGGCGCGCAATCCGTTGTCTTCGATGAAGCGGAAAACCGCATTCATGCGCAAAAATCTGTGTTGCTTTGGTGTTTTGATCGACTCACCAGCTAGCCCTCTGGTGGATCGCAATTATGCTCACCATATGATGGGTTATGGATATTACGACACAATCAGAAGAGACGTTTTCTGGCGGAGTTTTGGGCTTTACAATCCCTCCACGTGAAGCGCGGGGTCGGCTGGTTCGGCTTGATACGGCGCTCGACACTATTCTGCAGGCGCATAAATATCCGCCGCCGATTACGCATCTCTTGGCAGAGGCCCTCGTGCTTACGGCGCTGATCGGGTCGCTGATCAAAGACGCTGGTTCGCAAGTGACCATGCAGGCGCAGACTGAGGCCGGTACGGTAAAGCTCTTGGTCTGCGATTATGTGGATGGGAAATTACGTGGCTATGTCGATTATGACGACGATGCCCTCGCTCGGCTGGGCGCTAATCCCACACTCGCCGCGTTGTTTGGCAAGGGCTATCTGGCGCTCACTTTTGATCTGACCAGCGATCAGGGCCGATATCAGGGGATCGTGCCATTAGAGGGTGAGAGCCTCGCCCAGGCATGCGAAAGCTATTTCGCGCAATCTGAACAAGTTCCTACTCTGCTGCGCGTCGCGATCAACGCAAGCGGCGATCAATGCGAGGCCGCTGGTCTCTTGGCTCAGCATTTGCCCGATGGGGAAGAAGGGCGTGAACGTTTACATGCTCGCATGGAGCATCCCGAATGGGAGCACGTGGCGGTAATGGCTGGTTCTGTACGCCATGAAGAGCTGCTGGATCCCGCGCTTTCCCTGGAAGGGATTGTGTGGCGTCTGTTCCATGAAGAAGAGGAAGTCCGCACATTGCCCGTAATCCCAATTAAGGCACAATGCCGCTGCAGCAGAGCGCACTATGAGGAAGTGCTTGGGCGTTTTCCTGAAGAGGAAAAAGCGGCAATGCGAAATGAAGATGGGGCGATTTTGGTCGATTGTGCCTTTTGTTCGACACAATACAGTTTCACACTATGAAAACAGTTCATCGATGGAAAAGAACGGTTCATAGTCTGTAAGTGTTTGATCAGCTATGTGGCTAGATATAGGTATACGATCACGGTGAGGTTGATCTTGTGAAAAATGCGATTTTGGCAAGTTTGGGAGCAGGCGCGCTTATTACGGGCGGTGTTTCGCTCATGGCGCCCGCGTTTGCACAAGATGCCGCTCTAGCCATGTTGTCCGCGCTTGATCGCGGTCAGTGGGAAGTTCGTTTCCGCAACGGCAGTGAGAGTCGCAAAATATGCCTCAAATCCGGGATGGAACTGATCCAGCTCCGTCACCGAGGTGGCAATTGCAATCGATATGTTGTCGAAGATGGCGCGCAGCAGGTGACGGTGCAGTATACCTGCCGCGGAAATGGCTATGGCCGGACGAACATTCGGCGCGAAACCAATAACCTCGTACAGATCGAAAGTCAGGGTATCGAAGGCGGTACGCCGTTCGAATTTTCAGCTGAGGCTCGCAGGGTCGGCACTTGCTAAGAACGCCGCTTTTCGGCGCGGTTCTCAGACATGGTTGCGAACAGCTACATCAGCGCTTAGCGGGTGATCCATGACCATATCTGATCAATCCCAAATGGCGCATTCCAGCCGCCCAGCGATTGTGCTTCTATCAGGCGGGCTCGACTCCATGGTAAGCGCCGCCCTTGCGAAAGAGCAGGGTTTCGCGGTTCATGCTCTTTCCATAGATTATGGCCAAAGGCATCGGCGCGAGCTGGAATCTGCGGTTAATATCGCGATCCAGCTAGGCGTAGCGCGACATATCATCTTGCCGCTCGACCTTCGCAAGTTTGGAGGTTCAGCTCTAACCGACGATGTCGATGTGCCCAAAGATGGGGTGGGAAATGAGATTCCAGTCACATATGTGCCCGCGCGCAATCTTGTCTTTCTCGCGCTCACCACGGCGTTTGCCGAAAGCTCGGGCTCGCATGACATTTTTATTGGTGTGAATGCGCTGGATTACTCCGGCTATCCTGATTGCAGACCTGAATTCATCAGCAGCTTTGCCGAAACTGCGCGACTTGGCACGAAACAGGGCGTCGAAGGCACGCCTTTCACCATTCATGCGCCGTTGCAGCATATGACCAAGGCTGACATTGCACGAGAGTGCCACCGCCTAGGCCTCGATCCGGCGTGGAGCTGGTCATGCTATGACCCCACTCCTGATGGATTGGCATGTGGTATGTGCGATTCCTGTCGGTTGCGGCGAAAAGGCTTTGCGGAAGCGGGACTTGGGGATACGACTGTCTACGCAAGCTGAAAACAGCTGAGTGGGAGAGTATCCGTTTGACCGAAGCGACCGAAGTTTCCGCCCAGAACCCCTCACAGCAAAGCTCTCCACCAGATAGCGTCCCCCCCTATAGCTGGTATGCGCTGAGTGTTTTGGTTTTGGTCTATGTGCTGAACTTTATTGATCGGCAGATCCTGTCGATCCTCGCTAACGACATCAAAGCCGATTTCGGGCTTAGCGACGAATATCTCGGCTTTCTGTATGGCACCGCGTTCGCCGTCTTCTACGCTTTGTTTGGGATCCCGTTAGGGCGACTGGCAGATAGCTGGAAGCGTGTTCGCTTGATGAGTTTCGGCCTCGCGCTGTGGTCGCTCATGACTGCGGTGTCGGGTTTCACAAAGAACGGTACGCAACTGACGCTCGCCCGCGTCGGGGTTGGCGTGGGCGAAGCGAGCGCGAGCCCATCGGCATACTCGCTAATCTCGGATTACTTTCCGCCGCGCCTGCGCGCTACAGCACTCAGTATCTACAGTTCGGGCCTATATATTGGCGGGGGTCTCTCGCTTCTAATCGGTGGCTTGATAGTTGAGAACTGGAACGAGGCATTCCCAGGCGGAGGTCCATTTGGCTTGGTCGGGTGGCAAGCAGCATTCGTTGCGGTTGGCTTGCCCGGGCTGATTTTGGCGTTGTGGGTGATGACCCTTCGCGAGCCTGTTCGCGGTGCCATGGACGGGATCGTCAGTGAGCCAAACCCGAAGCCTTTCGCTGGCTTTTTTCAAGAGCTCTTCACTGTCATCCCGCCGTTCACATTTATTGGAGCTGCACGCCGAGGGATGGGCGCGCTGGCCTTGAATATCGCAATCGGCGCCGGATTGCTGTCAGCTGGCTACGGCCTGACAGCAGTTTTGCAGAGCGGCCCTGGTCGCTTTATCAGCGCGATTTCTGACCAATGGCTATTCCTTGGTGTCGGGGTGTACTCCGTCTATTGTTGGGCGACCGCATTGCGAGAGCGGGACGCGCCAACGTTCAAACTGATCTGGGGATCGCCGGCATTTCTAACGACCGTTCTGGCGTACTCGACAGTCGCCTTCATGGCCTACTCGGTTTCTTATTGGGGGGCGCCTTATGGCGAGCGGACATTCGCCATTCCGAAAAGCGAGTTGGGTTTTTGGATTGGCGGTCCAGGTGCCGCTGCCGGGTTCCTGGGAGTGATTTTAGGCGGCGCGATCGCAGATAAACTGCAGCAACGCTATGCGTCCGGTAGAGTCTGGGTCATCCTGTTCGGGATGCTTATGCCGCTTCCGGCCATGTGGATCATGTTCACGACGGAAAGCCAGCCAATCTTCTACATTTCAAACTTCTTCGCCAGCACTTTGGCTGCGACAGCTCTGGGCGCTGCGGCGGCGACCACTCAGACGCTCGTCTTGCCGCGCATGCGAGCAACAGCGACGGCTACATTTTTTATCGGGACGACTTTGCTCGGCCTTGGGTTAGGGCCGTATCTTGCCGGCTATGTTTCCGCACGCAACGGGGACGATTTGGGAATTGGTGTGCTGTCGACGATTGGCATTGTGCCGATTGGCTTTGTGGCGGTACTGCTGGCGATCAAACTTGTCCCGAATGCGATTGGAACGTTGCTGGATCGCGCTCGAAAGGCCGGCGAGGGGTCGCTCTAAGCCCGACCAATGTCAGCTTGTTAGAGTGGCAGACTTGGTTACCAACGAGTCGGCAAATGATCGCCTCTCAATGGTGGCGCCATGGGCTGCCGTACCCAAAAACGCATTCTAGCCCCTGCAAAATTCGGTTATTGCAACATGGGGTCGCGTCGCGATCGTTTCCACTCCCAGAGGTTTTGGTCCGGTCAAGCCGTCAGGCTTTGCCGGGATAGTACGTCAGGGATGGGGTGAGCTGCCGCGTGCGTAAGGCTTCACAAAATCGAGCCTTCATCGGGCCTGCGACTAAGCCCGGCTTTCGCGTCATACCAATCGCATCATCGCCGCAAAGAAAAAGGGGCCGGATTGCTCCAGCCCCTCGTTCAATTTCGCAATGTCGCGAGACTTACATGCCTGAACCAGGACCGTAAGTGATCTCAACGCGACGGTTTTGCAGTTCACGTACACCGTCAGCGGTTGGTACGCGTGGCTGCGATTCACCGAACGCTTCGCTCGTGATGCGACCGTCAGGAACACCGCGTGCACTGAGGTAATCACGAACCGAGCTGTTCCGACGTTCTGCCAGGCCCATATTGTATGAGACTGAACCAGAACGGTCGGTGTGACCGGCGAGCATGACTGAAGCAGTGCCACAGTTTGCATATGCCGACACAGCATTGTCGAGGATCGTCGCCGCCTCTGGCGTAATGTCCGAAGCATCGAAGTTAAAGAACACGATGTACGGGCCAGTCTCACATACCGGCGCCGGTGGTGGTGGCGGTGGAGGAGGAGGTGGCGGTGGAGGGGGTGGCGGCGGTGGTGGAGGTGGCGGTGGTGCCGCTTCTTCACCGAAGTTGTACGTCAACGTTCCGAGCAGTGAGTGCGAACGAACGCTGTCACGCAATGACCGACCCGTCACATCAATCACCGTCACGTCTTCTGCCGTGAACAGGCGATATTTAAGGCCAACGTCCCACTTGTCATTAAGTGGCGCGCGGATACCTGCCAGCAGTTGCCATGCAAGACCTGTGTCTGAATCATCGATCGTCGCTGGCCCGCTTGAGCCAAGGACTGCCTCAACGCTCGTGCGTGCGACACCAATACCGGCACCCGCGAAACCTTGCAGACCATCATCGTCGCCGAAGTCGAACATGCCGTTCAGCATGAAGCTGAGCGAATCAAGGCCACCATTCGAAGGATATACAGCAGCGCCTGGAACGGCAGTGTTGTTGAAGGTCGTACCAGTCGTTCCCGACGCAAATGTTTCAGCTGAGTAATCGCGATAGCTGGCTTCTGCTTCCAGACGGAAGGCACCGAAGTCGTAACCGACGAAACCGCCGACATCGTAACCAGTATCCAGCTCAAAGCCGTTTTCGTCTGCGCCAGTGTTGACGTCAAACTCTACGTCCTCAACGATCGACGGGCCGGCTTCTACGCCGACATACCATTGACCGTCACGTGCGAGGGCTGGCGATGCAAGGGCCGTAGAGGCCATCGCCATTCCTATGACGAATTTCCGCATTATGTAATTCCCCTTTTAGCGAATAAATTCCACCGAGTAGTTCGCCCTCTAAACTCTCCCCTCGGCGCTGGCAAGCCGACAATATGGGGAACTGTTGCAAGAATGTCGCGATTCAACTGGCCCTAAGCACGGCTAGCCGCGAGGAATGCTTTGATACGTGCTCATTGTGAGGCGAATGACTGCTGCGAAAGCTAGCTTGAGGACAAAATTCCGTAATTTTCTAAGGCGCTTATGAGTGATTCGATTTTCGACCGTGCTTCAGTGTCGATCGTTGCACCTCCAGTAGCCGGGGCGACCGACGGGGGACGTTTCCACGTTCCTTGAGAAAAAAGCAACTGACCCCTTGATGCGTCATGCAGAAGCAGGCCCTCCACAGGTGCCAGATATAGCCACTGGCTTCCCTGCCAAATTGCCAAATTTCCCTCTTTGCCCGTCCATTCTCCGGTCGCCGGAGTGCCGATGAGATGCGAGTCACCTTCCGTGGGGTTGGCTGGAGGATCAGGCCGCTCGTCGACGATTGAGGGGTGTAACAGAGCGTCTATGCGCACCAGGGCTTCGTTGACGAAGAACTCTTTTTGAGACTGGCCTGAAAAGAGGAGTGGCTATGTTGCGGGCCGCGTAAAGTCTCCGGCTCACCCGCTGAATAGAGCATCGCCTCCGCCCCATTGGGGAAGCGAAGTCGGCGCAGGCTCGGTTCAAAGCTGGGCATTGTATCGGGTGCGCAGCACGACATAATACCGCTTTCACCCTCGACCATGATTGACCTTGCATCATTGAGGCTGGCCCCAACCAGAGCGATCCGCGCCTGACTATCGCTTTCTGCCACTCGTCGTACCCATTCGGCGCCCGCCCGCGTCTTGCCGAAGCCGCGCCCCGCCATGATCAGCCAGATGCGCCAGTCACCCGCGGGTGGGCGTTGGCCCGGATGACACCATAAATCCCAGTCATGAGGCCAGCTATTGCGTTCGCGCGGAGTAAGGCTCTCCGAGAATTTCCTGCGTTCGTCAGCGGTCGCATTGAGTAGAAATCTCAGCACTCCGACGCGCTCTTCTTGGCATCCTGAGATTGACGGTCCTGAACCTGTTTGCGCAGCGTTTCGACCTTGCGTTCGATAGAGGCGCGCACCTCGGCAGCGCTGACATTGGCGCGCGATGCCTCTTCTTGCGCGGCGGCTTCTTTATGAGCGGCGAGCAGACGCAGAGCGTTTGCGACATCCATTTTGTACCCTGGTTTGTGATCGCGCAAATAGCCGAGAACCTCCATTTCAAGATTTCGATATCCCTCAAACAGTGCTCCGCGCCACGCCAGTGCGAAGGCTGCGTCATCGCGGCGTGCCTGATATACTTCGCGGGTGGAGATAGTGGCTGCGGCGGCTGAGGCCTTGATATTTGAAGTCTCAGCCAGCTTGGCTAGGAAGTCGCGCTGCCATTGACGTTTCGAAGGCCGATTTGCAGAGTTTTTGAGGACTGGTTTATCGTCTCCGATCGCCTCATCCCATCTTTTCGCAAATTCAGGTGAGCGCTTGCGGCGCGCCTTTACATTGCTGGCCGATGTGCCCGCAGCCTTTGCTGCACGACTGATAATCTTGAGCTCGGCGAGCTGCTCGATAAATGCGTCTTCCCAGGCCAGACGCGTGGCTTTGGTGCTCATGGGTCCCGTCCTTGGAATTGAGATTGCCGGTGTCGAAGCAGGCGAAGGCATGAAAAAAGCGACCGTTCCGATGGAAGGTCGCCGATTGCTTATTGGTCAGGGTTGCGAATCACACTATCGCGATGTTCTGTTTCTCTAACCAGGGAGTGTGACGATGTCAATACAAAAGTGCCAAATAGGTTAAAATTGAAGAATTGATTTGAGTTTCAGGCTGCATTAGGGGCGCAGCATCGGCACCTCGTCATCGCGAGGAACGAAGTGACGCGGCGATCCATCCGGCTCAACCTCTGGATTGTCACGCGACCAACCGGTCGCTCGCAATGACGAATGTGAGGGTTTTCTTAAATGCTGATGCGACCGTTGCGGGCATTGTATAACTGGACCATGGACAAGGCGGCGCATCCCCAGGCGGTGTGGTGGCTGGCATTCTTCTGCTTCATCGAATCGAGCTTCTTTCCCATTCCGCCGCATCCGCTGCTGGGCTTAATGTGTTTGGCGGCGCCAAAGCGGGCAGTCTGGTTTGCCTTGGTTGCAACGCTTAGCTCGGTCGCGGGTGCATTGCTCGGCTATGCAATTGGCTGGGGCGTATACGATACGATTGGGGGGCCACTGCTCGGGCTGCTAGGCCTGACAGAAAGCTTCCCCGTCGCGGCATGTTATCTACGCGAATATGACGTGGAGGCGATCCTTATCGCTGGTGCGACGCCGGTTCCGTTCAAGCTGCTCACGATTACTGCGGGCTTCATCGAAATGTCGCTTGTTCCATTCGTCCTCGCAAGCTTTGCGGCCCGTGCAATGATTTTCATGACGGTCGGCATCCTGTTCCGCGTCTTTGGCGCGCCGATCAAGCGGATCATCGACAAATATCTCGGCACCGTCACGACGGTTTTTGTCTTGCTGGTCGTAGGCGGTTTTGTCGTTCTGACGCAATTGTCAGGCAGTGACGAAGAAGTGAAAGATAAATGTGAGGCTGCAACCACGGTTCAGCAAGGGTAGCGCCATGACCAATTTGTCACGACGCCTGGTTGCAGAAGGACTGGGGAGCTTCTTCCTATTCGTTTGCGTTATCGGCTCTGGCATTATGGCAGAGGCTCTGGCGGGCGGGAATGTGGCGATTGCGCTGCTTGCCAATACGATTGCGACAGGGGCTATCCTGTATGTTCTGATCACCATGCTTGGGCCGATTTCGGGCGCGCATTTCAACCCTGCGGTGACGCTGGCTTTCTGGCTGCGCAAGGAAATTGGCACTCGCGATGCCATTCTGTTTGTCGTGGTACAGATTGTGGTGGGGGCTCTCGGTGCGCTGGCCGCGCATCTGATGTTCGATCTGCCGATCCTGCAATTCTCCACCAAAGCGCGCGCTGGTATCGGTCAGTGGAGCGGAGAAGGGATCGCGACGTTTGGGCTCGTGCTGACGATATTGCTCACAGTGCGCTATCGCCCGGAGGCGGTGCCAGCCAGCGTTGGTCTGTATATCACCGCTGCATACTGGTTCACATCGTCAACCAGTTTTGCAAATCCGGCGATTACGATTGTTCGCAGCTTGAGTGATACCTTTGCTGGCATCGCACCCGGCGATGTGCCGCTATTTATCGCGGCGCAAATCGGCGGGGCTGTGATTGCGACGGTGCTGGCGGGATGGCTCATCCGATCAGCCGACAGCGCCTAGATTATCCCGACCGCTTTACCGGCGCGTTCAAACATGCCGAGAATTGTTGTCACTTCTTCTTCGGAATGTTCCGCACAGAGTGAGCAACGCAGCAGTGTCATGTTGGCCGGTGTTGCCGGTGGGCGAGCAAGGTTCACATAAAGCCCTTCGCGAACAAGAGCCTCCCACATCGCCGCGCCTTGCTGAAGATCGGGCATGATCACCGCGATGATCGCACTCTGCGGTTCCTCAGTGCCGAGTGAAAAGCCTAGCTCTTTCAACCCAAGATGCAGGTTCTTGGAATTCTCCCACAAATGCGCCCGTTTGTTGGAGCCGTGCATCAGTTTGCGGATGCTGGTCGCGGCAGTCGCGACGACGCTGGGCGGCAGGCTGGCAGTAAAGACATAGGGTCGGCATACCAGCCGCATAATCTCAAATTTCGGGTGGTTGGAAACGCAAAAGCCGCCAACTGTCCCTACACTTTTTGAAAAAGTGCCGATGATGAAGTCGACATCATCCATGATGCCGGCATCTTCAACAACGCCGCGACCATTCTCTCCGATAAATCCCATGGAATGTGCTTCGTCGACCAGCACCATCGCGCCGTATTTTTTGGCGACTGCGACCATTTCTTTGAGCGGGGCGACATCGCCCAGCATCGAATAGACGCCTTCGAGAATTACCAGCTTGCCGGCATCCTCTGGGATGCGACGCAGCCGCTTTTCCATGGCCTCAATGTCGTTGTGCTTGAACGGAACGATCTCGGCATCGCCCAGCTTGCAACCATCCCAGATGCTGGCATGGCTATCGATGTCGAGAACGATATAGTCGCCCTTGCCTGCAATGGTGGAAATGATCCCTAGATTGGCCTGATACCCGGTTGAGAAGACCATGGCGTGATCCATGTCGTAGAATTCGCGCAGGGCGTCTTCGCATTCCTTGTGGCCCTGATACGTGCCATTGAGAACGCGGCTGCCCGTTGTCCCGGTGCCGAAATCCGCCAGCGCCTGCTTGCCCGCATCGATCACATCCGGATCGAAGGTCATACCCATGTAATTATACGTGCCGAGCAGAATCGTGTCGCGACCATTGCAAATTGCGCGGGTGGGCGAGAGGACTTTTTCCATCACGAGATTGAAAGGGTCCTCTACCCCGCTGGCGAGCAAACCCTCGCGCATCGCGATGATCTCGTCGAATTTTGAGAACAGATCAGGGGTCATATCCGCTGCTTGCGGATGATTGCTCTGGTCGGTCATGACTTACCTCAACTATCTGAGTTTAGCTTAGCAACAGCATCAATCAGCTGACCAAAATTCTCGATCTCGGCCTGCTGATTCATCGAGATGATGATGTCGAACTCATCCTCAATCTCAGCGACGAAATCCATCACGGTCAGACTGTCGAATTCCAGATCATTCGCGAATGTCGAGGCATCAGTGATATCGACGCCCTTCTTGTTGAACGGCTCGATCAATGACCGGATACGTGTGTCGACCTCTGTGCGATCCATGGGGTGTCCTATCCTGATTGGCCTATTCTGTTCGTACCGCACCATAGCGTGCCAAAATTCTCTACTTCGCGCAAAACGGGCTTCGTGACCGCTTGTCAAGCGCTAGGGGTGATCACAGCCTGTACATCACTGGCGCGGGATTCCGTTCTTTTGGGAATATTGCGATCACTAGCGCCGACATGGAAAACAGCAAAGACGGCAAGGTGCTGCAGGGCAAGAAATACACCTTTCTGTCCTTCGCCTCTAAGGTTTTCATCACTGGGTTGTTTATCCCGGCCTCTGGTGCTCACAATCACGATGGCGCATTATAACAGTGCATTCACCGCGGCCATAAACGGTGTGATTGAAACGGGCTTGGCCAGATAATCCTCGGCGCCCGCGCCGCGAATACGCTCTTCATCCCCCTTGCCGGCATAAGCGGTGACAGCCAGAATCGGCACTGCACCAAGCGCGGGATCAGCCTTGATTTGCGCGATCAGGTCCACTCCGGAAATGTTCGGCAGCTGGATATCCATAATCACCAAGTGTGGATCAAACTTCTTGGCCGTTGCCAGCACGTTCTCTCCGTCAGCGACCGGCACCACTTCGAAACCATTGGCCTTGAGCACATCGCAAAAAAGCTTTCGGTTGAGATCGTTGTCCTCGACAACCATTATTCTCTTTGCCACTGCTTGCACCATACTCGATTTTGAAGTTCAACTCGCTTGGCCCTAAGCCAAACCCCTACACAAAGCTAGGAGCCCGACAATCAACCAAAGCGACCAATCCGATGCGCTCAGCCCTCAGACCATTGCGCTCGCGGCGCTTGGCTGGATCCTGCAGGATCAGACGCGTGCAGACCGGCTTTTATCGCTTACTGGATTGACCGCGGAACAACTGCGAACGGGTTTGGAGGAACCGGCAGTGCTCAGCGGCATTTTAGGATTTCTGGCCAATCATGAGCCGGACTTGGTTGCAGCTGCCGATGCACTGAGTATGCAACCAGAAGAAATCATCGCCGCGCACAGAGAGTTGACCACTTAAACCATGACACGCCCACTTATTATTTCGGATTGCGATGAAGTGTTGTTGCATATGGTCGCACCATTCAGTGACTGGCTGGATGAAAGCCAGGGTGTCGAATTCAATATGGCCGGGGCCGACTTTGCCAATGCTCTGCGCTGGAAAGATACAGGAGAGGCGCTGGAGACCAAGGATGTCTGGCGGATGTTGGGCGGATTTTTCGACACCGAAATGCATCGGCAAAAACCTATTTCTGGCGCGATCGAGGGTATCAACGCACTGGCTCAGCATGCCGATATCGTGATCCTGACAAACCTGGTGGATGAGCGACAGGAAAAGCGTAAAGAACAGCTTCTCGGTCACGGATTGGACGCAAAGGTTTATACTAATCAGGGACCCAAAGGCCCCGCGCTGAAAGCAATTTTGGATGAGTATCAGCCTTCGCGTGCGATCTTCATCGATGACTTACCACAGCATCACCATTCCGCCCGCGAGACGCTGGATGTAATCACCACGCTGCACCTGTGCGGCGAACCGATGATCGCTCCGCATATTGCCTGCGCGCACAAAGCGGGGCATGCCGATGCGCGGATTGATGACTGGGACACTGCCTTGCCGTGGTTGCTCAACCAGCTCGAAATGGCAGCTTGAAAAGGAGCATGTATGAGCGTTGAATCAAGATTGGATGAGCTGAGCATCATTCTGCCAGAGGCGGCTGCTCCGGTGGCAAGTTATAAGCCGCTAGTGGTGCATGGCGGCGTTGCCTATATTTCCGGACAGCTGCCGTTTATCGGAGGCGCTCTGGTCACCGGCATTCTGGGCGAGGAACTGGGCGTTCAGCGCGGAGTCGAAGCCGCGCGGGCATGCGGGCTCATGATCCTGTCACAGCTGAATGCCGCAGGTCTGCTCGAAAATGTCGAGCAGATCATCAAGCTCGGCGGATTTGTCGCGTCGAGCCCGCATTTCCATGATCAGCCCAAGGTCATAAATGGTGCATCGGACCTGATGTATGATGTCTTCGGCGACGCTGGCAAACATGCTCGCAGCGCAGTGGGTGTGCCATCTTTGCCATTGGGCGCGGCGGTGGAGGTTGACGCTATCATCGCCTTGAAGGGTGATTGATCGCCCTATTCCCGATTGGCTGACCGCTTATGAGTTCGCACATCGCGGACTGCATGACGGGGTAACGCGCATTGAGAACTCACTGAGCGCGGCAGAAGCGGCGATTGCGCGCGGTATGGGCATAGAGCTGGATATTCAGCGCAGCCGCGATGATCAGCCGATAGTCTTCCATGATTGGGAATTGTCTCGGTTGACAGATGGTGAAGGGCTAGTCGTCGCGCAGGACGCTAACGCGCTCTCAGAACTGCAGCTTTCCGCGACCAATGATCATCCAACTACACTGGCCAGTTTCCTTAAGTTTGTGACAGGTCGTGTGCCCATCCTGATCGAGATCAAGTCAATGCCGGATTATCTGGTGGAGCGGAGCTGCTCAGCGGTATCTGACGCCTTGGTGGGCTATGATGGCAACGCCGCCGTGATGAGTTTCGATCCGCGTGTCAGCGCATGGTTCGCGCAGCATTCGCCCGATACGACGCGAGGTCTTGTCTGCACCGATACGCTCGATCATGGCTGGCTCAGCAAATGGCGTGAGGACGGTGTGCTCGATTATGCGCAGCCCGATTTTCTGGCCTGCGATATTCGCGATCTCCCCAATCACCTTGCAACTGAGTGGCGCGGTTCTGGCAAAGCGCTGCTGACCTGGACGGTGCGCAACCAGGAATTCAGAGCCCGCGCATTAGAGCATGCCGACGCCTTGATTAGCGAGGGTGACGGCCTCGCATGAGCGAGCTTGTCGCAAAACTTGGCGGTTCGGTTGGTGCGTTCGCGCAGGAACAATGGGATGCGCTCAATCCCACTGACAACCCGTTTGTCAGCTATGCATTTCTGACTGCACTCGAAGATTCAGACAGCGTGGGCGAGGGCACCGGCTGGCAACCTGCGCCGCTGGTTATCACGGACGCGGATGATCGATTGCTCGCTGCAATGCCATCCTATCTCAAGGGTCACAGCCAAGGCGAATATGTCTTCGATCAAAGCTGGGCCGATGCGTATGAGCGCGCAGGCGGGAGTTATTATCCCAAGCTCCAAATCTCCGCGCCTTTTACGCCTGCCACTGGGCCGCGTGTGCTGTTGTCAGACCCGGCTCTAGCAGGCCCACTGATCAATGCCGCCGAAAAACTGTGCGAACAGAACGCTTTCTCATCAGCGCATGCAACATTTGTTGAGCTGGACCAGGTCACCATTTTTGAGCAATCCGGCTGGATGCTAAGGCACGATGTTCAGTTTCATTGGGAAAATGACGGATACGAGACGTTCAACGAGTTTCTCGATGCACTGGCCTCTCGCAAACGCAAGAACTTGCGCAAAGAACGCGAGGCGGCTCAGCGCGATGTCGATATTCGTCATTTTCGCGGGGATGGGATCAAACCTGAACACTGGGACGCGTTTTGGATATTCTATCAAGATACCGGCGCGCGCAAATGGGGCACGCCTTATCTGACCCGCGCCGCATTTGACGCGTTTCAGCACAAGATGTCGGACCAGCTTTTGCTGATATTGGCGTTCAGGACGATGTTCCGGTTGCAGGCGCGCTTAACTTTATCGGGCGGGATGCACTTTACGTACCGCTATTGGGGGTGTAGCCGCGACATCCGGTTTTTACATTTTGAACTATGTTATTATCAGGCGATCGACGCTGCCATTGCAATGGGCCTAAACCGCGTTGAAGCGGGGGCTCAGGGCGGGCACAAAATTGCGCGCGGCTATCGCCCAACGCAAACCGTATCAGCGCATTGGATCGCAGACCCGGGCTTTCGTGCGGCGGTCGCCGACTTCCTCGAACGCGAACGCGAGGGGGTCGCGATAGACCGAAATTTTCTCGACAGACGCACTCCGTTTAAACAGAGCTAGTCTATCTACTAAAGCGTTTACTCAGGCGACTTTGCGTGCGTTGTCGCTCAACCATTCGCGTGCTTGACGCTGGGCCTCTGCGATCTCGCGTGCAGTCATTTCCTCAGAAATGTCAGCGCGGCACCATGCCGCCTCTTCATGACCTTTAGATGCGGCGATGTTGAACCATTTGTGCGCTTCAATCATGTCGCAGCTGGTGCCGTGGCTACCGGTCGAAAAGGCAACGCCCAGATCATACAGGGCATCAATGCTGCCGCGTGAGTAGGCGAGTAAGCAGTCAGCGATCAGCTTGTCGGCTTCTGGCCCTTGAACGATTTTGCCAGCGCCACCCGTTATGGTTGTGAATGTCATTAATTAAGCCCCCAAAACGCCAGTCCGTTGCGAACTGGTGGAACTATCACTCAGCCATCATGGTCAATAAAAGGTTAACGGAACCGCGAAGTTTGTAAATTTGTGGAAACGACCCACTCCTTCAACATGCACGGTTTGGCCCAAATTGGCTGCGAATGATCCGATCATGCTTTGTACCTTGTCTGTTAAGACTTGGCTGCCTATACGCGCCGCAACTTGGTTGATCGCGCAAAAGGGGTGTCAGTGCGCGGATGGTACGCGAAAAACCAGGTGGGTTGGACAAATTGGGTAGAAAATCTATGGCCGCCACCGCGCTGAAGGCTGACGACGCAAAGCTTGAAAAAGTTAGAGCAAGACTGGGCGAAAACTACACGCCCAGTGATGACGAACCTTATATGAGCGAGCAGCAGCTCGACTTTTTCCGTGTGCTTTTGCTTGAGTGGAAGAAAACCATCCATGATGCAGCGGAAACGACGTTGCAGTCATTGCAGGACGGTCCTATTCGCGAGCCTGATCTTAATGATCGTGCTTCCAGTGAAACTGACTGGGGTATCGAGCTGCGTACGCGAGATCGGCAGCGGAAACTTATCTCAAAAATCGATTCTGCCCTGCGGCGTATTGAAGAAGGCGAGTACGGCTATTGCGAAGTGACCGGCGACCCAATCGGCTTGAAACGGCTGATCGCGAGACCGGTTGCAACGATGACAGTCGAGGCGCAATCCGCGCACGAACGCAAAGAGAAAATTTCGCGCGACGACTGATTTGATGGGCTAGTCCTGACGCCTTCTTGTAATTAAGCTTACCGTTTGTTTAGGCTTTTTCGCTAACACCTTCGTCTAACGGAAGTGTCGCTGGATTTATCCCGCGAAGATGTTGTTTAAACGAAGGAAAGCCGAGATATGGCCGGTGTGAATACCCGCAATATTGACCGAGATAGCCTGTTTCTTCTGGCTGATTTGACGGTTGCGGGCCAGACAGAGCCTGCGCGAGTCAAGGTTCGGAACCTCTCGGCGGGTGGCCTTATGTCTGAGGCTGACGTCCCAGTGGAACGCGGGATGCGCGTGGTTGTTGAATTGCGCAATATCGGCAAGGTCGACGGCACTGTTGCTTGGGTTCAGGGTCGGCGATTTGGTGTCGCCTTCGAAAAAGAAATTGACCCCAAACTTGCACGTTCTCAAGTTGCTTCTAGTGGCGAAAGCAATGTTCCACGCTATGCTCGCTCGACAATTGACTACTCATCGCAGGCGGAATGGCGCAAAAACATCCGTCCAATCTAAGCGAACGTGCGTCGGCGGCTCTTAATCCGCTGACACTCGCTGCTGACGTATTGGAAAAGCGATGCTAGATCGGTGCAGTAATGCGCGCGATATTATCATTTTTGATCCTGCTTGCTGTCAGTGGCTGCATCCAGCGCGACGATGATGGCGCGGTTGATGTAGCAATCATCGGCGAGGATGAGGTGCTGTTCGCGAGCGGCTTACGACTTTCATATGGCGCGCAGAAAGTTCGCGCAGCGACGTCACAAGGTCTTGTGACCAGAGCCGTGGGAGGAGAGATCGTTCCAGCAATTGCTGAGCGCTGGATCGTGACGGACGATGGCTCGAGCTATATTTTCCGCATCCGCGAATTTGATCTGCCTGATGGAAGCAGATTGACAGCTCAGGCTGTGCGCGACTCCTTGAGGCGCAGTTTTTCTAGGCTGAGTGGGACATCCATGGGCTATGATCTGGCTAAGGTACGCGATGTCAGAGCCATGACAGGCCGGGTTGTAGAAATCCGATTGAAGAGCCCAATGCCTGATTTTCTACAGCTGCTTGCTCAGCCTGAGCTGGGCTTGCAGGTCAGTTCAGCCACTGTCGGACCAATGGCAATGACACGCGACGGAGAGGTGGCAATCCTTTCTGCGCTCCGGCCTGAAGAACGAGGTTTGCCGCAACAGCCCGATTGGGATGCGGATTTGCTTGAGGTTCGTGTGACCGCTGTGGATGCGCAGACCGCGTCGACTGGCTTTGGCAATGGCGATTATGACCTTGTCCTGGGGGGAAGAGTGCAGGATTTGCCATATGCAGATACGGGAGCGCTAAGTCGCGGCACCGTGCGGCTGGAATCGACAGTCGGCATTTTCGGCCTCGACATATTAAACAACGACGGAGTGTTGGCAGAGGCTCAGCATCGCGAAGCTTTGTCTATGACGTTGGACCGAGAGGCGCTGATGCAGCCCTTTAATATTGGCGGTTGGACCACAACAACGCGTTTGGTCTTTCCTGGATTGGGGGCGATACCAAACTCTTGATGGAGCGGTGGCAGAATCTCGATCTGGAACAGCGCCAAGCTATTGCACGTAGGCGTATCGCTGAATGGCGTGCACAGAGCGGCGAGGATGCTGTTCTCGCTGTGTATCTGCCTGCTGGTCCAGGGGGTGACTTGTTGTTTGACGGGCTACGCAACCAGTACGAGTCTATTGGTGTGACATTGGTCCGAGCCAGATCCCGGGAAGATGCCGATCTGGCGTTGCGAGATAGGGTAGCCCGCTTTGGCGGCGCGCGCTGGTTTCTCAATCAGTTCAACTGCGAAGTCAGTCCGGCGATCTGCTCTCCTGATGTCGATTTCCTGGTGCAGTTGGCTGTCGACACCACAGATAGCGCCGAGGCGGCGTCTTATCTATTCGAAGCGGAAACGGCGCTTGCTACTTTCAACCCGCATATTCCGTTTGGTGCACCCATTCGATGGTCGCTGGTACGCGGCGATATTGAGGCTTTCGCTGAGAACCCATGGAACGTACACCCCTTGTTCCCGCTCTCCCGAGCCCCCATATAGACAGGGAAAGGGCGGGAAATATGAACGAAAACGACGGTATCCAACAAATGGGCTTCGATTTGCCAACCGGCAATGATCCGGTTTCAATCCGGCGCCGTATAGAAGCGTTGGAAATGGTGCTGGAGCGTAGTTTTCGTGTTCCTGGTGTGAATTATCCCGTCGGTTTGGATTCCATAATCGGTCTGGTCCCGGTCATTGGTGACGTCATTACCGCCGCCATGGGCGCTTATATCGTTTGGGAGGCAAACAACCTGAAACTTCCCAAGTGGAAACTCGCTCGTATGGCTGGAAACGTCGCGTTTGACACGGTGATTGGTGCGGTCCCGGTCGCGGGTGACGCTTTTGATTTTCTGTTCCGCTCAAACACCCGCAATCTGCGGATCATCAAGAAGCATTTGGACAAACATCATCCCGCGCAGAGAGTAATTGAAGGCTAATCGCGCCGCTTGCTACTCTTCGAGCTCAATGTCCCAATAAAGCCAATCTCGCCATGTCTCATGGAGATAGTTTGGCGGGAATTTCTTTCCATATTCCTGCAGCTGCCAGTGCGTAGGCCGGATAGGCTGATTTGATAGGCGCATATTCGCCTGTTTGGGTGTGCGTCCGCCTTTTTTCATATTGCATGGAGCGCACGCGGTGGAGATATTTTCCCACGTGGTCTTTCCGCCCAATCGCCGCGGTATCACATGATCAAAGGTCAGGTTTCCGCTCGCGCCGCAATATTGGCATTGAAAGCGATCTCGCAGGAAGAGGTTGAACCTCGTGAAGGCGGGGAACTCGCTGGGTTTTACATACTGCTTCAGCGCAATCACGCTGGGAATCTTGATATCAAGATTGGGCGAATGCACCTCTCGGTCATAAGTCTCGATCACATCGACCCGGTCGAGGAAGATCGCCTTAATCGCCGTTTGCCACGGCCAAAGGCTCAATGGATAATAGGATAACGGGGTGTAATCCGCATTGAGCACGAGCGAGGGGCACGACGACAAGCTGCGCGTCGGATCATCCTGGCTGCTGCGAAACTGAGCAGCTCTTTCAATCAGTTCGGCTTTGAACACCTATCGCGCTCCTTCCGATATGACGATTGATGCCTTGGCGGGGAAAAGAGTCAAAGCCATGACAGGGGCGTTTTCCCCGGCGGTTTTCCAATTGGCCGCTTCTGTGCCATGTCAATTGTCCAATATGATCATAACGCGCTTCGCCCCAAGTCCCAATGGCCACTTGCATCTTGGGCATGCCTATTCGGCCATTTTTGCGCATGATTGCGCGCGGAAGTCTGGCGGCGAATTCCTCTTGAGGATCGAGGATATTGACGGAGCACGCTCTCGTCCAGAACTGGCGGACGAATTCCGTCGTGATCTGGAGTGGTTAGGTCTTGAGTGGAGAGAAATGCCAGCGCAATCTACGCGGTTGGAGAGCTACGCGGCTGCCGCGAAGACGCTCACCGAGCGGGGTCTGCTCTATCCATGCACGTGTACCCGATCAGAGATTCAGCGTTTGAAGCCGCGCATGGGACCGGAAGGTCTGGTCTATCCCGGGACTTGTAAGGGAAAGCATGTTGATCTGTCCAAGCCTGCTGCCTTGCGGCTGGATATGGAAAAGGCGATCGAAGAATTTGGCGAATGCGTCTGGACAGACGAAGATGCCGGGTCAGTTATCGCTGATCCGCGAGCCTTCGGCGACGTCGTCTTAGTGCGAAAAGACGAGCCAGCTAGCTATCATCTGGCCGCGACACTCGATGACGCAGCGGATAACGTGACGCTGGTGACACGTGGCGCGGATCTATTTGAGGCAACGCACATACATCGCGTATTGCAGGGCTTGCTCGATTTGCCTGTTCCGCATTGGCATCATCATCCCTTACTGGTCGATGAGAGCGGGCATAAGCTCGCAAAAAGGCGCGGATCGCCGTCTTTGTCCGATTTGCGAAACAGCGGCGATGATGGGCAGTTGATTGCAGAGCAACTGCGTTTGCAGCGTTTGCCGGTTGGTATTTCCTTCGGGGATGCCTAGATAGAGGTCATTATGACAACATTCCTCATCATCATCCTCGCCATTCTCTGCATCATGGTGGTTTTTTCCCTCGTGCGGGGGATCGTTGCGTTTCTCAAGAGCACCAAAATCGATCTGGAATCGGGCGAGGCGCACACATCCAGCGAAATGCAGATTCTGCAGAACAAAATGATGTTCAACCGGATCAAATATCAGGCGCTTGCCATTTTGGTTGTCGCAGGAATTGCGGTGATGAGCGCTTAATCCGGTCGCCAAATCCGTACGAAATGGTCAAACTCAACAAGATTTACACGCGCACCGGCGATGACGGCTCGACAGGCTTGGTCGACGGCTCGCGCACCCCCAAAAACTCGGCTCGCATTGATGCCATAGGCGTCGTTGACGAAGTCAATAGCGCTATCGGGTTCGCCGCCGTAACTTTGCAAAACGATATTGCTGCCAAGCAGCTATTTCGTATTCAGAACGATTTGTTCGATCTTGGGGCGGATCTCGCGACACCGGTACCGCCGATGGTGAAGATTTCGCGCCATCTGAAATGGTTCTGCGGATCGTTCCGGCGCAGGTTGAGTGGCTCGAAAATGCAATTGATGCAGCGACTGAAAAGCTGGAGCCGCTGACAAGCTTTGTGCTGCCAGGCGGCAGCGAAGGTGCGGCACGGTTACACATGGCGCGGGCTTTAACGCGGCGAGCCGAGCGCAGTATGGTGGCCCTTGCCGACCAAGCAGCCGTCAACCCGCAAGCGACCGCCTATATCAATCGCCTGTCCGACTATCTGTTTGTTCTTGCCCGGTTGGCAAACGATGGCGGCCAAACCGACATAAAATGGATCCCTGGTGCCAGTCGCTAAGGCTTGGCGCAGGTTATTTATCCCAGCACTCTACAGAATGTCGCTCTAGCCAGCGGGCCTTCCCGCCGCTAACAGACGCACTTTGCTGCATGTGCGAAGGGATTATTCATGGCGGGAACGGTTGCGGTCATCGGGGCAGGGCAGATGGGCTCTGGAATAACGCAAACGGTGGCGCAGCACGGCATGAAAGTGCTCCTGTCGGATGTAGATCTCGCCACCGCTGAGAAAGCTGTCGCCGACATTGAGAAGGGTCTGGGTAAGCTTGTCGGTCGCGGCAAACTGGAGGTAGCCGATGCGGAAGCTGCACTGGGGCGCATTACCCCAATCGGTGAGCATGCGCCTATGGCCGATGCAGAGCTGATTATCGAAGCTGCGACTGAGCGGGAAGAGATCAAAAAAGCGATCTTTGAAGCGACCGGTAAAGTGCTTGCGAGCACTGCGATCATGGCCTCGAACACCAGTTCAATCCCTATCACACGAATGGCGAATTACTCTCCTGACCCAGAACGGTTTATCGGATTGCACTTTTTCAACCCGGTTCCAATTATGGGCCTTATCGAGGTTATTCCCGGCCTTGCCACCAGTGCTGAAACAACGGATCGCACGACAGCGTTTGCGGAAGGTTTGGGTAAGCAAGTTGTGCTGTCGCAGGATGAGCCTGGCTTTGTAGTGAACCGGATCTTGCTGCCGATGATCAATGAAGCAATTTTTGTTCTTGGCCAATCTACTGCGGGCATTGAAGACATCGACAAGGGGTGTCGTCTTGGCCTGAATCACCCAATGGGCCCGCTCGAGCTGGCCGACTTTGTAGGTCTTGATACCTGTCTCGATATTATCAAGGTGCTGTACAAAACCACGCGCGATACGAAGTACCGACCCGCACCATTGCTGGTGAAATATGTTGAGGCTGGTTGGCTTGGCCGCAAAAATGGTCGTGGCTTTTACGACTATTCCGGCGAGGCACCGGTTCCGACGCGCTAGCGCCGACCATGCCCGGCGTTAATTTATGAGATCGATGATTGCGCCTTCAGGTACCGCGGTACCCGGTTCGGGCGGTCCCGATGGGGCATTCACCGGCGCGCCAGCCTGACTTTCTGTAGGCTCTGGCTGTTCCGGCTTGTTCGGATTGTACTGGCCGATCTGTACATCGCCATACCAGGAATCTAGTTCGCTATCGGTGGCTGCAACGGTTGAAGGGGCAGTGGGAGGCGCGGTGTTCGGCGCGTTTTTGACGGGGTCGCCGTCTTTCCCAAAATTGTCTTCTGTTGCCTGCTGAGCCCACATCACGGGCCCTGGTCGGTTCTCGCCACCAATCATGAAACCCACGAAAAGCACAAAACCACCAGCAACAAGCAGCTTGGCAGGTAGAGACATGCCCCGCTTCTTGTAGGGCTTGCTTGTATATTCTGTCATCTCGTGTTCAGGCAGTTCGCTCATTGCTTAACAATAGCGCTGACAAGGTTAAAAATTCGTTTCCCGCGCTTCTTTTTGAAGTTTGTACAATATCTCCAGTGCCTCGCGCGGGCTGAGCGCATCAAGGTCTAACTGTTCTAGCTGTTGCCGTAGCTCATTCGGGCTGTTGTCTATGTCCTCAGCGACGCTCGCAGAAAATAACGGTAAATCACCCAGTCCAGCGGCCAGTCCGCCCGTTTCATCGCGGCCCTGCTCAAGTTTTTTCAGCACCGCTTTGGCCCGCTTCAGCACGGGCGCCGGGACGCCAGCCAGCCGCGCGACGTCGATACCATAGGATCGATCAGCGGCTCCCTTCGCCAATTCGTGCAGCAGGACGAGATCGCCTTTCCATTCTCGTGCACGAACATGATGCAACGACAAGGCTTCGCACGTCTCCGCGAGCCGGGACAGCTCATGATAGTGAGTCGCAAACAGGCATCGACATTGAAGTTTTTCGTGCACTGCCTCGACAATCGCCCAGGCCAACGCCATGCCGTCATAGGTGCTGGTGCCGCGCCCAACTTCGTCGAGGATCACAAAGCTGCGTGGTGTCGCCTGACTGAGAATCGTGGCAGTTTCGACCATTTCGACCATAAAGGTTGAGCGACCACGCGCCAGATTATCAGACGCGCCGACACGGCTGAACAAGCGATCTGCGATTCCGATTGTTGCGTCTTGCGCGGGCACGAAACTCCCCGCTTGGGCGAGGAGAAGAATGAGCGCGTTCTGCCGTAGGAATGTTGACTTACCGCCCATATTAGGCCCGCCGATAAGCCACAGACGATCAGTTTCTTTGAGAGTGCAATCATTGGCAACGAACCGTTCGCCTGCCTTTGCAAGTGCGTCCTCTACCACCGGGTGGCGTCCGCCAGTGATGGATAGGCCGGGCATGTCGGTGACCTCCGGTCGGCACCAATCGCTTTCTGCAGCACGTTCAGCGAGTGCGGCGCACACGTCAATTCGGGCCAGAGCAGCGGCAGTTTCCGCAATTGCCTGACGCGTGCTGATTACTTTTTCCGTCAAATCCTCAAAGTGCGCTTCTTCCGCAGCGACGGCGTGAGCGCCAGCCTCGGTGATGCGCGTCGCTTCTTCATGCAGGCCAAGCGAGTTAAAGCGGACGGCGCCTGCCATGGTTTGCCGATGCGTGAACCCGCTGTCGGCTTGCATCAGCTTGTCGCCATGTTTGGCAGGGACTTCGATGAAGTAGCCGAGTACTTTGTTGTGCTTGATCTTGAGCGAGGGCGTATCCGTTTGCTCGCGATATTTCGCCTCTAGCGCGGCGATTGCACGCCGCGCATTACCGCTCGTCTCGCGCAGCGCGTCGAGTGCATGGTCGTATCCCTCAGCAATGTAACCTCCCTGGCTTCGCTCAGTCGGCGGGGAAGCCACAAGTGCGCGTTCTAAATCATCAGTAATCGCACCGTGCCCACCCAGTCTCCGGGGCATCTCGCTCAGCAACTCTGGCAAATCCCGCAAGTTGGAGAAGACTTCTTTCAGGCGCTGGGCTTCGCGCAAACCATCGCGAATTTGCCCTAAATCGCGCGGACTGCATCGCCCCGCTACGATCCGCCCGAGCGCCCGCCCGATATCAGGAACGCTCCGCAGGAGTGCGCGTAAATCTGACCTGAGTATCGGGTCACTATGCAGAAAGCCCACGGCGTTGATACGCGATTTGATCGCATTGATGTCGGCCAGCGGAGCCGCCAAATCTTCTGCTAATTGGCGCGATCCCGCGCCGCTCGAACAACGATCGACTACGTCCCACAAGCTGCCCGTCCGTCCGCCTGACTGCGCCTCAAGTATCTCTAGACTCGCCCGGGTGGCTGCATCCATTGCCAAACTCGTACCCGCAGCGCGCGCCGCTGGCGGTAGCAGAAACGGCAGTTCGCCACGCCCAGTATGCTCAAGGTAGGCAATGAGGCCGCCTGCCGCTGCCAACATGGCTCGCGAAAAATCGCCCAATCCATCTAGCGTGGCGAGCCGGTGAATGGACTTCAGACGTGCTTCCCCGTCTTCGCTTCGAAAAGTGGTCTTGGCCGCTTCTATTGCGTCGTCGGGCGGCAGATCGACATCATCGGGCCATGCCTCGGGTACTATCACTTCGCTTGCATTGAGCCGCGCGAGCGTTGCCTCTAATGCACCCGGCAAACACTCTTCCAGTTCCATTCGACCTGTCGATATGTCGCATGATGCAATCCCGATGGCATTACGGACCGGCGCGATTGCCGCCAGCATGTTTGCGCTGCGTGGGTCGAGTAGGGCTTCCTCGGTCAATGTGCCCGCAGTCACAAAGCGGACTATATCGCGCGCGACCAGCACTTTGGAGGCAGGTTTGCCCTCCTTCTTGGCCCGGGCTTTCGCCTCGTCAGGTGTTTCGGTCTGCTCCGCAATCGCAACGCGGCACCCGCCTTTGATGAGCCTCGCCAGATAGCCTTCCGCGGAATGTACTGGCACCCCGCACATCGGCACTGGCTGGCCATCATGTTCACCCCGGCTGGTCAGTGCAATGTCCAGAATGCCAGCAGCTATTTTCGCATCTTCAAAGAACAGCTCGAAGAAATCGCCCATGCGATAAAACAGCAAAGCGTCGCCAGCTTCCTGCTTGAGCGCCAGATATTGCGCCATCATCGGGGTTGTTTTGCTGGCCATCGCTATGCGCTGGTGCCAAGGCGAGGTCGATTCGGGCAAGGTGCGGCGTGCGCCTTTCCCCTATCACTTGTCAGTACGGGACGTTATCGATGGCCCGAACGCATTCAGATGCTCGGCGATTAGAACAGGGACATTGCATGGCGGAAAAAAAGCAAGGCGGTTTTACCAAGCGTGAGGCGCTGTTTTACCATGAGACCATTCGCCCCGGTAAGGTCGAGATCGTTGCGTCCAAGCCTATGGCGACACAGCGGGATCTGTCGCTCGCCTATTCACCGGGGGTCGCCGCGCCGGTTGAGGCGATTGCTGACAATCCGGCAAATGCGGCGCGGTATACTGCCCGTTCTAATCTGGTCGCGGTAATCTCAAACGGGACGGCCATTCTTGGCCTGGGCAATCTTGGCGCGCTCGCATCCAAGCCGGTGATGGAGGGCAAGGCGGTCCTCTTTAAACGTTTTGCCGATGTGGACTCGATCGACATTGAACTTGCTACCGAAGATCCCGACGCCTTTATCGAGGCCGTCGCTCTGATGGAGCCGACCTTCGGCGGGATAAATCTGGAAGACATCAAGGCCCCCGAATGTTTCATCATCGAGCAGGCTTTGCGCGAGCGGATGAATATTCCGGTCATGCATGATGACCAGCATGGCACCGCGATTATCACAGCAGCAGGCTTGCTCAATGCATGTTACCTCACGGACCGCAACATCAAGGATGTGAAGGTCGTGGTGAACGGGGCCGGCGCAGCGGCGATCGCTTGTACAGAACTGGTCAAGGCAATGGGCGTCGCGCATAACAATGTGATCATGTGCGATCGCTCAGGCCCGATTACGCGGGATCGTGATGATCTGGACCAATGGAAAAGCGCGCATGCAGTCGATACCGATGCGACTACCCTCGAAGAAGCACTAAATGGCGCTGATATTTTCCTGGGCCTCTCGGCGGCGGGCGCACTTCAACCGGAATGGGTCAGAAAGATGACCGATAAGCCCATCATCTTCGCCATGGCCAATCCGGTGCCCGAAATTATGCCAGACGAGGCGAAGAAGGTGCGTCCGGACGCAATTATCGCCACCGGTACCGCTCTGACTTCCCGAATCAGGTCAACAATGTGCTCGGCTTTCCTTTCATATTCCGTGGTGCACTCGATGTGCAGGCGACAACGATTAACGAGGAAATGAAGATCGCCGCGGCTCAGGCGATTGCTGAACTTGCCCGAGAGCGAGTGCCGGAAGAGGTCGCCAGCGCCTATGGCAAGAACCAGAAGTTCGGGACTGACTACATCATCCCGGCGCCGTTCGATCCGCGTCTGATTGAAGTGGTGTCTTCGGCTGTTGCCAAGGCAGCGATGGATTCTGGCGTCGCGCTCGCCAAGATCCGCGACTTCGACAAATATCGCCACGATCTCAAGTCACGTCTCAACCCAACGACGTCTGTCCTGACCGGTGTTTACAATGAGGCGAAAGCCAATCCGAAACGGATGGTCTTTGCCGAAGCAGAAGAAGAGGTCGTGCTGCGCGCGGCGATCCAGTATCGTGACTTTGGATATGGTCAGCCGATTCTGGTCGGTCGGACAAAGGCAGTGCTCGACAAGCTGCACCAGCTTTCTGTTTCGGACCCGCAAAGCTTTGAGATTCAGAACTCTGCGGACTCGCCACATGTGCCGGCGATGGTCGATTTCCTGTATCGAAGGTTGCAGCGGAAGGGATACACGGAGCGCGATGTACGGCGCATGGTCAACAATGACCGGAATACCTTCGCATCACTGCTGGTCGCGCTAGGGCATGGCGATGGCATGATCACGGGACTGACGCGGACCTTCGCGCAAAGCGCGCGCGAGGTGAACCGTGTGCTTGATCCCAAACCGGGCGCGGTGCCGTTCGGTATTCACATGATGATTGGCAAGAACCACACCACTTTCTTGGCCGATACAACGATCAACGAACGCCCGAGTGCGGAAGACTTGGCCCATATCGCCAAGGAAACGGTACCGCAGTCGCTCGGCGGATGGGGCACGATCCGCGCGTCGCATTCTTGTCTTACTCAACCTTTGGCAACCCTCCGGGGCGCTGGCTGGAGAACATTCGCGATGCTGTTGCCCTGCTAGATGCCGATGATCCTGGTTTCGAATATGAGGGCGAGATGGCGCCTGATGTTGCGTTAAACCCGACAGTGATGAAGCAATATCCGTTCAGTCGTCTGTCTGGTCCAGCAAATGTGCTGATCATGCCGGGGCTGCAATCGGCAAATCTCTCGGCAAAATTGCTGCGCGAACTGGGTGCGAACACGACCATTGGGCCAATGCTGCTTGGAATGGAGAAACCCGTTCAGATTGCACCGATGACAGCCATTGCTCCTGATGTTCTTACACTGGCTGTGCTCGCGACTGCTGGCGTGGTCGGCTAAGCCCGCTCACTCTCATGCACCCATTGCGACAGGTCTATATAGTGATCTTTCGGTTTTGCGGGATCGACCAAGACCGGCACCTTTTCGTCATTTAACTCCTCGCTCAGATCGAGCCAGATTGGCCCGCTCTTGAAACTGGCGAGCTTACCAGTCGCTGGGTGAGTTGCCTGCGCGTAGACGCGATAAGGGCTCCGACCATTGATCTTAACTGACGTGTCGAGCTGGCAACTGGTGACACCCGCTTGGATACGGATGCCGCTGTTTTTCAGTCGCTCGATAATCTTTTTGCGGCGAAGAAAAAGAACACCATCAGCCCGCCGATAGTCGCAAAGAGTGAACCCATGCCGCCAAAGATCAGCGGTAGCATGAAGCGCTGACCAAAGCTGTCTATCTTTGCCTGACCTGGCTTCGCCGGGTCATAGAGCACAGTGACTGACTCTCCGCGATCAAACTCGGCTGGATTACTGCTGGTTGAGCTGGTGAATTCGTGGCGGATTCCATCACGGTCAGTCCATTCGACCACTGGTGCATAGGTTGACCCGCCCTCGCTGCCGCGCCGCTGATCGAGTGTAATGACGGTTCCCGACGCTCGCGATGCATTCTCTGCCATTTGTTGGTCACTGATAAAGGACCAGCCGCCGATGCCCGCAAAGAGGAGCCCAAACCCCATAAATGCGCTGCCAATCCAGAGCATAACTTTCGACATCAGGCTGCAGTCTCTATCAGCGTTTCGATCGGAGTATACGCGATGTCATACCCAAAATATTCAGGGCTGAAGACGGCAAGGCCCGCTTTGGATCGCCAGATAGGATCGCTGCGGAAACCCAGCACGGCAACCGCTTGCCCGCGACGATAATCCGGATTGATGACACCGTCATAAGTCTCAAGATCAATTACACTGATCAGGTCAGGACACGTTGCGATCACATCGCCGTTGCGGCGACCGACAAGATGTTCGTTTTTCACATCGGTTGCGAAATTCTGACCTGCGAAATCACCGGTCCCGGTTAGTTTAAGTTCCCCTTGTAAAAACCCATCTTCATCGCGCCACTCAAAGTCGGCCACGGTGCCCGTGAACAGCAGATAGCCATCACCCGCCGCACGGGCCGCTTCAATCGGGTCATTGCCGCTGGCCTTTGCCTCGCGAACAGCTGCGCCGATTTTGCGCGCTAATGTTAGGCTGCCTGTAACTAGCGTGCCCGGCTGTTTTGCTTGAGCGCCTGTGATCGGAGAATCTGCGACGCCGCATGCGCGGCTAGCGACTGCCACGCTACGCAAAATGTCCTCAGCCCTAGTTGGATCGCCCAAGTTGGTAACAACCATCTCGTCGCCAAAAGGCGTAGCTGCCCCGATTGGCGTGAGTGGAATGCCAGCGACTTTGACGGAATGCTGGTTAATTTCAGGGACCGCGCGCCCGACCGTATCGGCGTCTAATGCGGGGACTTTAAGCCGCGCAGCGATAGACAATCCTTCGGCCAGACTCAGTGGTCCAATCTCGCCCAGAATTACACCCGCAAATTTCTGCCCGATATGTTTTTCAAGCGTTTCGAAGGCCAGTTGAACCGGCTCATCGACTTTATTTTCGATGGCATCCAAGCGGGCTTGCATCGCATCATCTGTCTCCGCCAAACTCGCCAGGCCATAGGGGCAGGCAACGCGCGCATCATCAGGCAATTGGTCGACACTGATCACTTGGAAAGTATGCCCCGCATCAAGGTCGGCAGCAATCAGCGTGCGCGCTTCCTCCAGGCTGCCTCCACCACCAGTGCCGAGATAAGAGCTGCCAACCAGTGCGTCCTCTAGATCGTTAGCGGATAAAGTCACTGCGCCTTCAATAGCCGCCGCCGAGCTATCCGTTTCAATCTTCTTACATGCTGCGACCGCACCAGTGGCGAGCACAAGCCCGCCCATAAATTGTCGTCTTGGTATCATCACATGCCCCGCGTCTTTGTTTCTGCATCAGATTGAGGTGGTGCGGCGGGAATTGCAAATCTCAACAGCGCCGAAACCGGAAATACCAGACTTCGTGTTTGAATTTCGTTCGCGCCTTGTGTTCATAGCGCGTTTCGCACCAGCCTGACGGGCGGTTCTGCCAGTTGGACGGTTCTTCCACGACCCACTCAAATACGTCTGTAAAGCGGCGCATCACCATCAGCGCATGCCGCAGATAAATGGGATGATCGGTGCCAAAACGGAACTCGCCCCCCGGTCTAAGCTTGTCCGCGATCATTTGAACCGGCCCGTCATTCATCATGCGACGTTTTGCATGCTTATTTTTCGGCCATGGGTCTGGATGGAGCAGATAGGCCATGGTCAGCGCACCGTCGGGCACACGGGCGAGGGCTTGCAGCGCATCACCATGGACAATGCGGATATTAGTCAGCCGTTCCTCGTCGATCTGCGCGAGCGCCTGCGCCACTCCGTTTAGATACGGTTCCGCCCCGATAAATCCATGATCGGGTAGTAAATTCGCACGATAGGCCAAGTGTTCGCCTGCGCCGAAACCAATCTCGAAATGCAATGGCCGCTCATCCCCAAACAACCGTGCAGCTGTGACTTCTCCGTCGTCTGGCACGGCGATCTGGGGCAAGAGATCATCGACCAGTTTTTGCTGGTAAGCGCGCAGAGGCTTGCCGACGGATCGGCCATAGAGCCGATTAAGGGTTGTGGGATCGCCTTCTTTGAATGCTGACATGCGACACCCGCTAACGAAAAACCGCTCCAAAGCAAATGCTCTGAAGCGGTTTCTCGCTGTTCAACCGGGTAGAAGACAGGCAGGTCGGGAACTGACCTGCAGGAATAATTTAAGCGGCTTCGACTTCCTCATGCGGGTCGCGCAGCACATAGCCACGGCCCCATACGGTTTCGATGTAATTCTCGCCGCCGCAAGCATGGCTCAATTTCTTGCGCAGCTTGCAGATGAAAACGTCAATGATCTTGAGTTCGGGCTCATCCATACCGCCGTAAAGGTGATTGAGGAACATTTCCTTGGTGAGCGTGGTGCCTTTGCGCAAGCTCAGCAGCTCAAGCATGGCATATTCTTTGCCGGTCAGATGGACGCGGGCGCCATCGACTTCGACGGTTTTCGCATCGAGGTTCACGGCTAGCTTGCCGGTGCGGATAACCGACTGGCTATGGCCTTTTGACCGACGAACCACTGCGTGAATACGGGCGACCAGCTCTTCGCGATGGAACGGCTTGGTTACGTAGTCATCAGCGCCGAAGCCAAAGCTGCGAATCTTGCTGTCCATTTCGGCGATGCCAGAAAGGATCAGAACGGGTGTTTGCACCTTCGCGACGCGCAGTTTTTTCAGCACGTCATAACCATGCATATCGGGCAGGTTCAGATCGAGCAGGATGATATCGTAATCATACAGCTTGCCTAGATCGAGGCCTTCCTCGCCAAGATCGGTTGCATATACATTGAAGCCTTCAGTCGTCAGCATCAGCTCAATTGCTTTTGCTGTTGTTGGCTCATCTTCAATCAGCAGTACTCGCATTGGGTATTTCCCTTCCCCGCTATCGGGCCCAACATTGAACCCGCGAAGGCGGGTTCAAAATTTCGATCACAACCTTGGTAACACTCGGTTAGGAGGTGTTGCCGTCTATTAACCACAGCAGGTCTGAACGGAAAAGGTTAACAGCCGGTAAAGAATGTTAAGATTTGTTTGTGTGACGAAGATGACTCACTTGTTGCAATCACAAGTCGCGCAGCTTCTTTTCCCGCCGTCTTTGCGCGCTGGAACCCAGCCCAATGGCTTCACGATATTTGGCCACGGTACGCCGCGCGAGATCAAAACCTTCTTCTTTAAGAATATCGACAAGTTTCTGGTCAGACAGTATTTTCTTAACGTCCTCGGCATCGACCAAAGCCTTGATCCGCGCTTTAATGGCTTCTGAGCTGGCGCCTTCGCCATCCGCGGCGGCAACCCCGCTGGAGAAAAAGTACTTCAACTCGAATGTTCCGCGCGGGCAGGACAAATACTTTCCATTTGTAACGCGGCTGATCGTGCTTTCATGCATCTCGATCGCGTCTGCGACATCGCGCAAGATCATCGGTTTCATCGCGGTCACGCCCTCTTCAAAGAAGCCAGCCTGACGTTCAACGATTTGTGCGGCGACTTTAAGGATGGTTTTTTGCCGCTGATCCAGCGCTCGGATCAGCCAGTTTGCGTCTGCCAGATGCTCTTTAAGCCAAGACTGGCTTTCCTTATCCTGACATCCATCGCGCAATTCGAGGTAATAGCTGCGATTGACGATCAAGCGCGGAAGGCTGTCTTCATTGATGGCAATGTCCCAACCGTCTTTCTTGCCAGGTGTTATCAGTACATCTGGTACAATTGCCGCTTCTGTTGATCCGCCAAAGGCCAGGCCCGGCTTTGGATCATAGCCGCGCAGCTCGCTCAGCATGTCGGCCAAATCTTCATCATCGACCTGACACATGCGTTTGAGCCGCGCGACTTCGCCCTTTGCCACCAGGTCCAGATTTTCGATCAGGCGTCTCATGCAGGGATCGTAGCGGTCGGCCTCTTTCGCTTGCAGCGCCAGACATTCGCTCAGGCTTCGCGCACCAACCCCGGTCGGCTCAAGCGATTGGACAAGCAATAGCGCGTCCTCGGCCTCATCCATTGAAACACCCAGTTCAGCGGCAAGATTACGCAAATCGCCTGTGTAATAGCCGGCTTCATCGAGCGCGCCGACGATACGTGCGGCAATCATCGCTTCTTGCTGACTATAGGATTCAGCGCCCAATTGATCCGACAAATGTTGAAACAGCGTCGGGCCATCATCGCTGCGATTCTCAAGGTTGGGAAGACCGTCAGTGCTTATTGCTCCTGCGCTCGCGGCTTGACCCCAATCCGCGCTGTCATAGCTTGCATCTCCGGGCGCTCGCTCCGGATCCAGAGCTGATTGGCTGATGTCGAGCGGGCCGTCGACGGCTCCTGCGCCCTCGCTCATCAATGCGTCTGCTTCTCGCTCCTCAGGCGGCGCGGGCGTGTCACCATCGCCAGCGCCATCGTTGCCTAAGTCACTACTCTCTCGCCGGACTTCGCCCATCTCGAGCAGCGGATTGGCGTCCAAAGCCTCGGCAATGTGCGTTTCAATTTCCAGATTTGACGCAGCAAGCAAGCGAATGGCCTGCTGAAGCTGCGGTGTCATAACCAGCGATTGCGATTGCCTGAGGTCTAACCTCGGACCGAGAGCCATTGGTTAGGTCCCGCTCTGCCGGAAAATCACAACGTGAACCCCTCGCCAAGATAAAGGCGTTTCACATTTTCGTCAGCGACCAGCGCCTCTGGTGTGCCTGCGAACAATACCTGACCACCATAGATGATGCAGGCCCGGTCGACGATCTCGAGCGTTTCCCGGACATTGTGATCCGTGATCAACACACCAATCCCGCGGGTCTTAAGGTCAGCGACGAGGTCGCGAATATCGCTGATCGAAAGCGGATCGATGCCCGCAAAGGGTTCGTCCAGCAGCATGATGGAAGGTTTTGCTGCCAGCGCACGAGCGATCTCGCACCGACGGCGTTCACCGCCGGACAGTGCCATAGCGGGGCTTTCGCGAAGACGGGTCAGACCAAACTCTTCTAGCAGTCGCTCTAGTTCCTGCGCGCGGGTTTCCGGATCGGGTTCGACCATTTCGAGCACGCTGTTGATGTTCTGCTCAACCGTCATACCGCGAAAAATGCTGGTTTCCTGCGGCAGATATCCGAGGCCCAAGATGGCTCGACGATACATGGGCAGCTTGGTCACATCCTCGCCGTCCATCAAAATGCGTCCCGCATCTGGCCGGACTAGGCCCATGATGGAATAGAAGCATGTCGTTTTCCCGGCACCGTTCGGCCCGAGCAAGCCAAGCACTTCGCCTTTGCCGACTGTTAGAGAGATGTCACTCAAGACGGCCCGCTTGTCATAGCTTTTGGCGATCGAGATAACCTCCAGGCCACCTTGCGGGATCGGTGGGGAGGCGTCGTGCACGGCATCTTCTGCCAGTTCGGCTTGGTCAATATCCGCCATATCCAATGTCACATAGCAGGCATGACGGTGCTGAAAAGCCCCGTTTGTCGAGGATCGGCACCTTTTGGCAGGATTCCTGCATGGTAAGTCAGGGTCAATACCTATCCATGTCCCGCCGGGGTACGGCATTAAAGCCGCCAGCTGCTAAACTTGCATAGCTATGGCTTGTCTGAAATACTCCGAATCGGAGTGGGTATTGGGAGAAAGCGCATGAACAAGGCGCTCAATGACAAAGCACAGGCTCAGGCTGCGGTCGATTTCGCCGAAAGCCCTTATTCGGACAAGCAGGGGCTGAACTGGCGCAAAAAGATGAGCGACAACGTCGCTCTCGCGCTCATTGCGTACACTGGCATCCACATTTTCGCGACTGTTGGTGCGATCAAAACCACTGGGTTCAAGTCACTGGCTCTGCTTGCGTTGGTTATTCTGGTCGCGGGTATCATTCCGGCATGCCGTTGGTTTGAAAAGCGTTGGACAAAGCTCTCTGATGAGGATGCGGTCGATCCCGCATTGGCTGGCGATTTTCGGCGAGATCAGATTGCCTTATGGATATTGGCAATCGGCCTTCCATTCGTGCTGACTGGCTTCTTTACGCTTTTGGCTTGAGGCCGGCTCCCGCCTGGGGACGGCCCTCCAATAGCTAGGCATTGCCAGCCCATGCGGCTGACACTAACCGATGGTGAACAACGCCAATCGGAGCAAAACACCCAATGATTTCCCCCGAAGCAGCGCTAGAACGCTGCCAAGACCTCGTGAACATGGCGCGGAGCAAAGGTGCAGATGCGGTCGATGCAATCGCCCAAGCAGACTCGTCAGAAAGCGTATCCGTTCGGCTTGGCGAATTGGAAGACGTTGAACGTTCAGAGGGCGAATCCATCGGTTTGCGCGTGTTTGTCGGTTCGCGATCTGCCTCAATCCAAACCAGTGATTTCGCCAAACCATCTCTGGATGCTCTGGCCGAGCGTGCAGTTGAGATGGCCCGGTTGGCGCCGGAGGACCAGTATGCTGGCCTGGCTCCAGAAGATCGGCTTTTTTTGGAGAGATCCCCGACCTTGATTTGATTGATAATGGCGAGCCCGATCCGCAAGAATTACGAGAAGACGCGCTAGCCGCCGAAGATGCCGCACGCGCCGTCGATGGCATTTCAAATTCTAATGGTGGCGGGGCCAGTTTTGGCCGGGCAGTTGCTGCCCTAGTCACCTCGCACGGTTTCGCACACTCCTATGAGGCGACATCGTGCGGTGTTTCTGCCAGCGTTGTCGCCGGTGAAGGCGGCAATATGGAAACCGACTACGAATATCGCACTGCGCGCCATCGCACCGATTTGCCATCATCCGAGACAATCGGTGCCGAAGCAGGTCGGCGCACCGTTGCGCGCCTAAATCCCGGATCAATGCCAAGCAAAGCGATGCCGGTCGTTTTCGATCCACGCGTCGGTAGTGGCTTGTTAGGGCATCTGATCGGAGCAATGTCTGGCAATGCCGCAGCGCGCAAAGCGACGTTTTTGCTGGGCAAAGAGCAGGACCAGCTCTTCGACAGCGCGGTGCGCGTTGTGGAGGAACCTTTGCGAAAGCGCGCTCAGCGATCGCGGCCGTTCGATGCAGAGGGCCTCGCCTGTCAACAGCGCGCGCTGGTGGAAAATGGCCGGATATTCGGCTGGATGACAAATGCCGCAGCGGCGCGTCAATTGAATGCGCCCATGACTGGCCATGCCTCTAGCGGAGGCGGCGGTGCACCTGGTATCTCACCGAGCAATGTGACGCTTGAAGCCGGCTCGGTCAGCATTACGGATCTGATTGCGGATATCAAAGACGGCCTGTTCGTGACGGATTTGTCCGGGCAGGGCGTGAATATGGTATCAGGCGACTATAGCCGCGGAGCGTTCGGGTTCCGTATCGACAATGGCGAGATTACCACACCCGTTTCCGAGATAACCATCGCTGGCAATCTGATGGACATGTTCCGCGCGTTGACGCCTGCCAATGATCTGGAACTGATCCGCGCCGTGAACGTCCCAACTATACGTATTGATGGAATGACAGTGGCTGGCGAATGAAATTCTGGTTTGTTTTATTGTCTGCTCTCATTGCGGCACCAGCGGCGGCGATCTTGCCCGCGCCTCCAGAAGCATCCGCTGAACAAACGTCCGATCCTTCTCCACAGCTCATTGAGGATACTCAGGATGAGGGCGCTGACCTACGCATTGAGCAGCGGATCAGCGAGATTTTCGCCGAACTGCCTGCCTTCGCAAACGTGTCGGTCGACGTGAATGAAGGAGTTGTCGCGCTATCTGGGGTGGTTGCGGAACAGGCCGATATTGACCGAGCTGCGAACATTGCATCACGCGTGTCCGGCGTGGTCACCGTGCAGAATTCGATAGAACGCGACTTATCGGTTGAGGGCAGTTTAGGCGGCCTTTCTGCATTACAGGAACGGCTCGACGGCTTTGTCGCGATGTTTCCCCTTGTCGGACTGGCCATAATTGTCGGCTTGCTGATTGCCGCTTTTGGTTATCTTCTCGCAAGCTTTTCTGCGCTCTGGCGACGGGTCGCGCCGAACGTTTTCCTCGCGGAACTGATCGCCAGCGCCCTGCGCTTTGTGTTCTCCATTCTTGGTATCGTGATTGCACTCGACATGCTCGGCGCGGCGGCGCTGTTGAGCGCGGTATTGGGCGGGGCGGGCGTTGTAGGAATCGCGCTTGGTTTCGCCATGCGCGATACGATCGAGAATTACGTCGCTTCGCTCATGCTCAGCTTGCGGCAACCATTTCGGGCCAATGATCATGTGCTGATTGATGATCTGGAAGGGCGCGTCATCCGTCTGACAAGCCGGGCCACTGTCTTGATGACACTTGACGGCAATCACCTGCGGATTCCCAATGGACAGGTATTTAAGGCGGTAATTACCAATTTCACACGCAACCCCCAGCGTCGCTTTAAGTTTGACCTCGGGATTGATGCGGATGACGACCCCAACACCGCGCGCAATCTCGGGGTGGAGACGATGGCGGGCCTTGGCTTCATTCTTGATCAACCAGAGCCGCGCGCGCAAACTGAAGCAGTTGGTGATTCCAATATCGTGATCAAATTTTTGGGCTGGATCGATCAGGATGAGGCCGATTTCGCAAAGTCGCGAAGCCTCGCAATTGCCGCTGTGAAGACCGCTTTGGAAGATGCGGGCTTTGGCCTTCCCGAGCCGATCTATCGGTTACGGTTCGATTCTCGAACCGATCCGCTACCGATTGGACGATCTACGGAAAAACAAAACCAATCAAAGCCGACAAAGCGCCCCATTGACCCATCTGTGTCTGCCAATGAAGATGTGCGACCGGAAAGTGAAATCGCCGAAATGGTCGCACAAGAGCGCGGCGATGACGTAGAGCAGGCGAATGACCTGCTGGATTCAAGCCGTACCGGTCGAGTAAATGTGCCGCTCGGGCGACGTTAGATAAAACTCAACCCCTTGCCCGCTCAATTGCCTCCAGCACAATTTTGCGTGCTTCGGCGGCGTCGCCCCATTTGCCGATACGAACCCATTTTTCAGCCTCAAGGTCTTTGTAATGGGTGAAGAAATGCTCGATCTGCTGAAAAATGATCGACGGCAAATCCTTAGTTTCGCCCACATCTGAATAATAAGGGAAGGTGGTATCCACCGGAACACAGATCAGCTTCTCGTCGCCGCCATGTTCGTCTTCCAGATTTAGAACACCAATAGGGCGAGCTTTGACGACGCAGCCTGCCATGAAGGGTGAGCGGGCAATGACGAGCGCATCAAGCGGGTCGCCATCCGGGCTTAAAGTGTGCGGAACAAACCCATAATTGGCCGGATAGCGCATTGGCGTATGCAGGATACGGTCAACAAAAAGCGCCCCTGATTCCTTGTCGAACTCATACTTCACAGGTTCACCGCCGGTCGGAACTTCAATAATGACGTTCAGTTCATCCGGAGGATTGCTGCCAGTAGGGATTTTGTCGATACGCATGGGGGATGTTTCTTTCGTCTGTTCGCTTGAGATGTGCCCAGCGGCAGGCGGGCTTCGCGCGGGCCTGTAGCGGCTGCAGAGGCATTGCGAAAGGGGAAGCTTGCGCTTAATCGCGCCGACATGGCTAAAAATACACCACAGTCTATTCGCGGTACACAGGACATCTTTGGGCCAGAGGCAGAAGCTTTCGCGCATGTCGTCGATACCTTTGAGCGAGTGCGTAAGCTCTATCGGTTTCGCCGCGTTGAGATGCCGGTGTTTGAAAAAACCGAGGTCTTCAGCCGCGCAATTGGCGAGACAACTGATGTTGTGTCGAAAGAAATGTACTCGTTCGAGGATCGCGGTGGCGATTCGCTGACCCTGCGGCCAGAATTTACCGCTGGGATCGCGCGGGCCTATCTGGAGCGTGGGTGGCAACAATATGCGCCGGTGAAGTTGGCAACACACGGACCGCTGTTTCGCTATGAGCGCCCGCAAAAGGGGCGCTATCGCCAGTTTCATCAGATTGACGCTGAGATTATCGGTGCCGCCGAACCACAGGCAGATGTGGAACTGCTGGCGATGGCGGATCAACTGCTTAAAGAGCTGGGTATTGAAGGTGTAACGCTGCACCTCAATACTTTAGGGGATGGCGATAGCCGCGAGGCATGGCGGGCGGCGCTGATTGACTATTTTGGCGCAGTGCGCGGTGAGCTGTCGGAAGACAGTCAGGAGCGTCTGGAAAAGAACCCGCTGCGTATCTTGGACAGCAAGGATCGGCGTGATCAGAAATTTGTCGCAGATGCACCAAAGGTTGATCAGTTTTTGTCCGACGATGCGAAGGCGTTTTTTGAAGCTGTGACTAGCGGGCTGGATGCGGCCGGCGTGAAATGGACGCGTGCGGAGAGCCTCGTTCGCGGGCTCGATTATTATCGTCATACCGCGTTTGAATTTATCCCGGATGAGGGGTCGGATGCGGCCAGCAAGCTAGGCAGCCAGAGCACAATTCTCGGCGGTGGGCGCTACGATGGGCTGATGGAGTCGCTCGGCGGACCAGCGACGCCGGCTGTCGGCTGGGCTGCCGGGATCGAACGGCTGGCGATGTTGGTGGGTGGATATACTGCTGATGCTGCGGTCGCGGTGGTTCCAGACACCCAGAAGGTTGTTGCCGATGCTCACTCAGCTGTGCGACTGCTTCGAAACGCGGGCATTCCATCCACTTTTGCCTTCAAAAGCAACATTAGAAAACATGTCCAAACAGTTCAAAAGGATGACCCAAATATCATCCTGTTCATTCGCGAAGCTAACAATCCTATGGGACGCTTGCACATTTCTTACTATCGAAGTGAGCTGACAACCCGGGAGCAGGAAGTTTTTGATTCGAGTGTTATGGACGCGCTCGGAGGAACTATGGGTTCGAAGCTGAGCAGCGAAGGTTGGAACAAACGTTAGCACCCATCGTCATCCCGGGAAGCGAAGCTGTGCAAAGCACACTTGATCCGGGATCCAGGGCGGAGCCACCGTCCAAAGTAAGCTGGATTCCCGCCTTCGCGGGAATGACGTAAAGAGAAAACCGTTATGCAAATCCCACCCGAACGTCTTGATCAGATTGCAAACCGCTTTGCCGAGCTTGAAGCGCGTATGGCGTCTGGCACTCTTGAGGGCGATGAATTCGTTCAAGCCTCGCGCGATTACGCCGAGCTGGAGCCGGTGGCCAAGATCGCCGCCGAAGTGAAAGCCGCGCGGTCCGAAATCGCTGATCTGGAAGAAATGCTTGCTGACCCGGAAATGAAGGCGATGGCGGAGGAGGAGCTGGCCGCAATCCGCAGCAGCCTGCCTGATAAAGAGCGCGCGCTTGCCGTCGCGATGCTGCCGCGCGACAGTGCCGACAATCGCCCGGCGATGCTCGAAATTCGCGCAGGAACCGGCGGCGATGAAGCAGCGCTGTTCGCAGGCGATCTTTATCGCATGTATGAGCGCTACGCTGGCGAGCAGGGCTGGAAGGTTGAGCCCGTCAGCATGAACGCGTCCGAGGTTGGTGGCTTTAAGGAAATCGTCGCCAATGTGCGCGGCGCGGGCGTGTTTGCAAAGCTTAAATTTGAAAGCGGTGTGCACCGGGTACAACGCGTGCCGGAGACCGAAAGCGGCGGACGCATCCATACATCGACCGCGACGGTCGCAGTGTTGCCAGAACCGGATGAAGTTGACGTGCGGATTGACCCGACCGAGCTGAAAATCGACACATACCGCGCCAGCGGCGCAGGTGGTCAGCATGTTAACACCACAGACAGCGCCATCCGGATTACGCACTTGCCCACCGATACGGTGGTGACCTGTCAGGATGGCCGGAGTCAGCACAAGAACCGCGAGAAAGCGATGCAAGTGCTGCGCGCTCGGCTTTTCGAGCAACAGCGTGAGCAAGTGCAGGGCGCAGAGGCAGAGGCGCGCAAAGCGATGGTCGGTTCTGGCGATCGGTCGGAGCGCATCCGCACCTATAACTTCCCGCAAGGCCGTGTGACGGATCACCGGATTGGCCTAACATTGCATAAGCTGCCCGAAGTGATTGCAGGCGCTGGGCTGGGCGAGATTGTCGATGCGTTAATCGCCGAGGATGAGGCGAAGCGTTTGGCGGCACTGGAAGAGTGACAGTCGCTGACGCGATCCGGCAATCGACCGAGCGGTTGAGCGCCACAAGTGATACTGCGCGACTGGATGCGGAGCTTCTGATGGCGCATGCTTTGCGTGTTTCGCGATCAGATATGTTGGTACGGCATATGCGCGATGATGCGCCTGAGGCGTTTACTTCGCTTATTGAGCGTCGCTTCCGCTACGAACCGGTCGCTTTCATTACCGGATCACAAGAATTTTACGGACGCGACTTCTTGGTAACGTCGGACACTTTAATCCCGCGCAGCGATAGCGAAACATTGATTGAAGCGGCGCTTGGGCAGTGTCCGGAACCCGATCGTATTCTTGATTTGGGCACAGGTACTGGCGCGCTGCTGCTTACTCTGCTGGCAGAAAGCGATGCTACCGGGGTCGGAATTGAGCAATCGTACCGCAGCGGCGGAAGTCGCTCGCCAGAACGCAGAAGCATTAGCTCTCGCAGATCGCGCGCAAGTTGTTGAGCGTGATTGGACACAGTCGGGGTGGATGGATGGCCTCGGTCAATTCGATCTGATCGTGTGTAATCCGCCTTATGTTGAAGATGATGCTGAGCTTGAGCATGACGTTCGCGAGCATGAGCCTTCTGCGGCGCTATTTGCGGGCGCTGACGGTCTTGATGATTACCGCGTACTCCTTCCGCAAATCGAGGATTTAATGACGTCTGATGGTACGGCGATCTTCGAAATTGGGTCGTGTCAAGGCGATGCAGTGCAGGAAATCGCCCATGCAAACGGTTTCTCAACGCAATTGCGTCATGACCTTGCGGGCCGTTCCCGGGTAATCATCTGTACCCGGTGATGTGCAAAAGGGGCTTGGCAAAGTCTTTTCGACTCGATAGGCCTGTAAGCAGCTCAGCGGTGGACAACACTGTTGCCGTGTCGGGCTAAGCTCCAAAAACTCATCAGTTTGCGCGGCACGAGGCCTCGCAGGGTATGTATGAGGAAGGGTCAGCGGCTCGCGCACATGCGAAGAGCGCAACAGGGGGTTAGCGGCAAAACACGGATTGACCGTTTCCGCACCACGAATGAGGATCGATTTCCTTTGAACAACAACCGCAATAACAATCGCCGCCGTGGTCGCGGCAATCGAAACCAGGGTGGTGGCGGCAACGCAGCCAATCGCATTGACAGCCGGGCACGGGGCAACGCGCCTCAGCTTCTCGATAAATATAAGAAGCTTGCTCAGGATGCGCAGCATAATGGCGATAGGGTTCAGGCCGAATATTACCTGCAATTTGCGGATCACTATTTTCGGGTGATTGCCGACAATAAAGCGCGTCAGGAAGAGGCCCGCGCAAAACGTCAGGCAGAACGCGGCGATCAGGATGACGGTGAAGATGATGACGCTGATGGTGATGAGCGTCGACGTAACAATCGCCGTAACCGCGTACCGTCGCGATGATCGCGACCAGAATTCACGTCGGAATGAGCGCAGCGGGAATGATCGCAATGACGGCGAAAGCCAAGAGGTTGCTGAGGGCGCTGAGGGCGAACGTTACGACGCTGACGACAATCCCATGGTGAGCGAGGAAAAGCCGAAACGGCGCAAACCTCGCAAGTCAAAAGAAGAAGATGCGGAGATTGATGTTGCGGCTCTTCCGCCATCGATTTCGCCAAGCGATGATGGTGGTGATGACGCTGATGCAGAAGAGAAGCCGAAGCCACGCCGTCGTCGCAAGCGTAGCGATGATGACGATACGCTGACCGTCGCGAGCTGAGCGATCCTCGCTGACTGCCCGCGATCCTGAACATGAGCAAGGTGATGGATCGGTTTGGGCGTTTTTTGTCTGACCATCCCAGATGGGCCATATTTTTGTGTGGTCTGTTATCCGCTACTGGGTTTCCACCACTGGCCTTGTGGCCCGTGGCTCTTGTTGGAGTGGCGGGGCTTATCTGGCTGGTGTGGCGCGCCCATGGTTTGCGCGAAGCATTCTGGCGCGGATGGGCGTTTGGAGTGGCACATTTCACCCTGACCAATAACTGGATTGCTACTGCCTTCACATATCAGTCTGATATGCCTGCTGCGCTAGGTTGGGCTGCTGTACCATTGCTAGCACTGTATCTCGCTATTTATCCGGGGCTAGCCGCGCTGATGGCTGTGTGGCTGCGCGACAGAGGGCTCGGCAAAGCTGGCTTTGCCTTCGGGTTTGCTGCGGCGTGGATTCTCACAGAATGGCTGCGCAGCTGGATCTTTACAGGCTATGCTTGGGGGCCATTGAGCCTCATATTTCTAGGCCCAGCCAAGCTGCCAGGCATCGCGACTCGCATTGCCTTTCACTGGCACTTATGCGTTGTCAGGTATCGTCATTCTTGTTGCCTGGGGCTTGGCGTTCATTGATCACAGACGGCGCATCATCCCCTTTACGCTTGCGCTTGCACTTATTGCGCTGGGCATGAATTTGCCTGCGGGTGAGCGCCCGGAAGGTAGGCTCGCCATGACGCTGGTGCAGCCAGATATCCGACAAGAGGTGCTCGACGATCCCAGTAATTTTGAGGATCAATTCGCGACCTTGGCACAGTTGTCCCGCCGCTTGGACGATTCTGAGCCGCGCCTGGTATTGTGGCCGGAGTCGGGCGTTCCTGACTACCTGCGGCCCGGCTATCCAATCCGATATTATGTGCGCATGACTGCCGGCGCTGACCCGGATTTCGCCCGGTTTCGCATCGTACCGGGTGATTGGTGAGGGTAGTCTATTGCTCACCGGCGCAGTCGATTTGGAAATCGGCGACAAAGACGGGCGGCCTGGCGCGATCGGAGCCTATAACGCAATCACTCCAATCGCGGCTGATGGCACATTGGGAGAGCGGTATGCCAAGGCGCACCTGGTGCCATACGGTGAATATTTGCCCATGCGTCCTTTGCTGGAGCCGTTGGGGCTTACTCGCCTTGTCGCGGGCACAATCGATTTCATTCCTGGGCCTGGTCCGCAAACTCGCGATTTGGGCGAGTGGGGGAAGGCCGGTATGCAGATCTGCTACGAGATCGTCTTTTCGGGCGAAGTTGTCGATCCGGCATCGCGGCCCGATTACATCTTCAATCCTTCGAACGATGGCTGGTTTGGCGGCTGGGGTCCACCGCAACATCTGGCTCAGGCACGGATGCGTGCGATCGAGGAAGGCCTGCCTGTTTTGCGATCAACCACCACCGGAACCAGCGCAGTCATAGACGCAGATGGTATTGTCCGCGCATCGATTGGAATGCGGCAAGAGGGCAGGATCGATATGCCGGTTCCTCCCGCAAATCCGCCGACCTTGTTCGCGCGTCTTGGTCACTGGCTGACACTGCTTTGGGGTCTCCTGTTCCTGGCCGTATCGGCGGTTGTCAGGTGGATCAGACGCGGCTAAGGATAAAGGACATAAAGATTTCTTTATATCGTGAATTCCAATGAGTTTAGGTCCCTATGCGCGCTGAGTATTTGTTCACTTCCGAAAGTGTTTCGGAAGGCCATCCCGATAAAGTTTCCGATCAAATCTCCGATGCGATCGTCGATCTGTTTTTGTCGAAAGACCCGGAGGCACGCGTTGCTTGCGAAACTCTGACCGCGACACAGCGCGTGGTTCTGGCTGGGGAAATCCGTTGCAAAGGCGTTTATGAAAATGGCCAATGGGCTGACGGCGCGCTCGAAGAAATCGAGCGTACGGCGCGTAATACGGTGCGGGAAATCGGCTATGAGCAGGACGGCTTTCATTGGGAAACGCTGACTTTCGAAAACCACCTACACGGCCAAAGCGCGCATATCGCTCAGGGCGTCGATGCCAGCGGTAATAAAGACGAAGGTGCCGGTGACCAAGGCATCATGTTTGGCTTCGCGTGCGATGATACGCCTGACCTTATGCCAGCTACGCTCGACTATAGTCATAAGATCTTGGAACGCATGGCAGCGGATCGTCACTCAGGCGCTGCTCCGTTTCTAGAGCCGGACAGCAAGAGCCAGATCACGCTCCGCTATGAGAATGGTAAGCCGGTTGCCTGCACCGCAGTGGTTGTTTCGACGCAGCATGCTGAGGGCTATGACGCTGGTGAGAAAGAGGCGGAATTGCATGCCTATGTTAAAGGCGTGGTCACAGAAATTCTGCCTGAAGGTTTCATTTCAGATGAGACCGTGTGGCACATCAACCCGACGGGCAGTTTTGTTATCGGCGGCCCTGATGGTGATGCCGGTCTGACTGGCCGCAAAATCATCGTTGATACATATGGCGGTGCAAGCCCACATGGTGGGGGCGCATTTAGCGGTAAAGACCCGACCAAGGTCGACCGCTCGGCGGCCTATATCACGCGCTATCTGGCAAAGAACATCGTGGCGGCTGGTCTGGCCAAACGTTGTACGATCCAATTGGCTTATGCGATTGGGGTGTCCAAGCCTTTGTCACTGTATGTCGATACGCATGGAACAGGAACTGTGAGGGATGATCGACTTGAGAGCGCGATCAAGTCAATTGAGGCCTTGGGCGATTTGACCCCGCGGGGCATCCGCACGCACCTGGGCCTGAACAAGCCGATTTATCGCAAGAGCGCAGCCTATGGCCATTTTGGCCGCACGGTACCGAAGGCGATTTTTTCCCTTGGGAGCGCACCGATCTGGTGGATGCGTTGAAGGCGGCAGTTGCTTAACCGCGCTCCATACATATGAACCAAAAAGGGCGGCCCAGTTGGGTCGCCCTTTTATGTTGATGGACAAGCGGTCAGCGCAAAACCACACGCTCACCTTTAGGTTCTTCGTCTGTCGGAACATGTAAGGCGCGCTCTTCACGAAGCCAATCGCCAACCTTGCGGTACCGAACTTGGCGATCGCGTTCATATTGAAGAAGTGCATACCGCCAAGGATTAGTACGACCCAGCCAACTTTGCTGGCAACGAATTCGATGGACTGCGCGAGCCCGTCGGGTGCACGGCCCCAGCTTAGAGACAGAAGAATCCAACCGAGGTTTACGAGGTAGAACCCTACAACCAGCAGGTGATTTGTTGACCGGGCCAGAATCTCATCATGGCCGAAACATTCGATCAGAAAGACGATTCCATTGCGTGATAAAGTGCGCGCCACCCAAATGGTCAGGCCGATGCTCACGATCAGATATACGAGATAGGAATTGGCGAGATACATAACGTCCTCCTGCTATTTCTGTAATAAGAGAAATTAGTAGTCCTGAGTGTGCTTGGCGGTTATTCTCCTTTTCGATTATGTGGTGAATTACTGTCGGGCCGAAAAGCGCTGGGTGCTACGGTGATTTGCCATCAGGAAGCAGCCGCGCAACGCGCCCGCCCAGCTTGAGCAGCGTCTTGAGAGTTGAGCGGGGAAGGCGGCGAACATCGTCATACCAATTGCCGAGCTTGCCTACGAAGTCATGCATATTGCCGATTCTTTCGCGCACATGCCGGGGCACGTGCTCGCGCCCTTCGAGGCTCTCAACCAACTCCCCCATCAGTTGAATGGTCGGGTCGATCTCGCGCCGCTTACGCTCCGCTGTGATCTTCATCAGCATATCCCACAGATCGGTATCAGCTGTGAAATGATCGCGCCGATCACTTTCAACATGAACGCGTCTAACAATCCCGTAGCCTTGGAGTTCTTTAAGGCCATTGGAGACATTGGATCGCGCAAGGCCGAGCTTGTGGCAGATTTCCTCTGCATGCAGCGGGCGTTCTGAAAGATAGAGAAGTGCGTGGATCTGCGCGACTGAGCGGTTGACACCCCACTCAGTACCCATCTCCCCCCAATGGAGGATAAAGGCGCGGACCTCGGGAATGTCCATAAATGCACTCATCACGAATCGCCTTTCATTTCTGTAAAGACAGAAATATCATAAATGGCCGTTCGGACAATTGCGTCTCTTGCATGTTGGTGTGTGGCGAATGCAGTCGGTGAGTGCTGCTTGCGCTCGCGGGCATTCAATCGTTGTGTTCGCCATGTCTTGGAGAAGGGGTATCAAGCGCGAGCTCAGCATCGGAAAAAGTGAGCGGGCTGCGGACGCCCTTTACTCCGCGAAGTTCGATCTCCACCCCGCGCGCTCGTATCTGTTCATCTGCGAAGGCTTCTTCAACCGAGTTGATCGGCCCAGCGGGTACCCCCGCATTCGCGCACTGGCGTAACAAGTCTGCTTGGTCCCACATCGTGGTCTCCCCGGCCAGCAATCGATCCAGTTCGCTACGATTGGCGATGCGCGCCTCATTAGTTGCGAAGCGAGGGTCGTTCAGCAAATCATCACGCCTCACCACGCGCAGGAGCTTACGAAACAGGGTGTCGTTTGCGGGGGCAAGCACTACAGGCCCATCTTTCGTCGGGAACACACCGTATGCGCTGACCTGCGCGTGCGCGTTACCCATCCTTGGCGGGTTTTGCCCCGTTGCGAAGTAACTCATCGCCTGATTGGCCAGCAACGCAACCGAGCAATCAAGCAGGCTCATATCGATATGTTGTCCGGCACCAGTCCGATGCCGCATCAATAATGCCGATTGGATCGCGTTGGCGGCGTAAAGGCCGCAAGACAGGTCAGAGATCGACACGCCGAATTTCATCGGGTCTCCATTTGGCTCGCCATTGAGAGCCATAAAGCCGCTCATTGCCTGAATGACGAAATCATAGCCCGGTTCATTTGCGCGGGGACCGGTTTGACCAAAGCCCGTGATTGAGCAGAAAACTACACCCGAATTGTCTGCGCTCACAGTGTCGTAATCAAGTCCAAACTTGGTCAGTTTACCCGGCACGAAATTCTCAATCACGACATCAGCGGTGGCGCAAAGCCGCTGCACTTTGGCCAGCATACCGGGATCGTCGAAATCGGCGATTATCGATCGTTTGCCTCGGTTGCAGGCGTGATAGTACGCGGCCTCGCGCGCGCCATCTCGCTCAATCCATGGCGGGCCCCACTCACGCGTGCCGTCGCCATCGGGGCTTTCAACTTTGATGACGTCTGCACCGAGGTCTGCGAGCAATTGTCCCGCCCACGGACCGGCCAGCACCCTGGCAAGCTCAACGACTTTGAGTCCCGCCAAGGGTGCGTTGGCATTGCGCGGCTCATCCAGCCACATAAGTCCAGATCCTATAACGCAACTTCGTATTTCGCAGTCGTTTGGGCGGCGACCTCGTCAGTGGTCACTCCCGGTGCCAACTCGATCAGTCGGAATGTGCTGCCGTGATCGGGCCTATGAAACACTGCCAAGTTTGTAATGATCATGTCGACGACATTCTGTCCGGTTAGCGGCAATGTGCATTCCGGAATGAATTTGGGGTCACCGGCCTTGCTCGAATGATCCATCACCACGATGATTTTCTTGACGCCCGCGACGAGGTCCATCGCGCCGCCCATCCCCTTGATCATTTTGCCGGGAATCATCCAGTTGGCAATGTCGCCATTTTCCGCGACTTCCATAGCGCCCAAGACTGTTAAGTCGATGTGCCCTCCGCGGATCATAGCGAAGCTAGTTGCGCTGTCGAAATACGCGCTGTTGGGCAATTCACTAATCGTTTGCTTACCTGCATTGATCAGGTCTGGGTCGACTTCATCGTCATAGGGAAAGGGGCCAATGCCCAGCATACCATTCTCGCTTTGCAGTGTTACATGCATGCCATCGGGAATGTGATTGGCGACCAAGGTGGGGATGCCAATCCCCAGATTGACATAATAGCCATCCTGCAACTCTTGCGCAGCTCGTGCGGCCATCTCATTGCGATCCCATCCGATGATTTCGGCAGAGGTTTGGGCGGACATTATTGGTCTCCGGTTTCAGTCGGTTGAGATTTCTCTGGGGCAGGGTCGGAAAATGATTGTGGGGCTGGCAATAGAAACCAACCGTTCCCAATCATGCGCTCCAGCGCAAAGGCGGCATCGTTATTCTTCAGATAGAGATAAAGCTCATCAAAGTCGTAGCGCTTGTCGCCCAGCATGGCGACGATGCAATATTGCTCTGCTAAGGCATCCCGCAGCGTCTGTTTACGCTGATCAAGATCGGCCAGTGTTAGGGTGATGTCTTGGTAGCCAGGATCAAATCCGCGCTTGTCCAGCTGCATTCGAAATGCATCTGCAAAACCATCACCCATCCGCGATATCCAAGCGATCCTTACCTCGTTGGCGCGGAGCGTTTCTAGGACGGGCGCGAGTTCTTTGGGCAAGGCGATATCGGACAATGGGTCTGCTGTGTCTTTGCCGGGGTCAACATCAATCAGAACTGCTGGGGGCAGTTCACCGCATTGGGTGCGTTGAAGCCGTAAAGATGATGGGTCGGCCAGGATGGCGGATTGCCGCTTCGTCTCGTACCGTATTGATGGCGGCCTGAGTCAACGCATAATCCTGAAATCGAGCAAAGACGCCTAGGGTCGCAGTTGGCGTTCCGGAAGGTGGGGGAAGCTCGGTCAGTGGCAATAGCGTCGCCTCGGAATTTTCGAGCATTGGCGTGTCAGAAGCAGGGACGGGCGGCGCAATTGTTGCGAACGCACTCGCCTTCTGTTCTTGGACGCGTGTATCAGCATTCTCGACAATCCCACTCGTGGCGGATGCATCACCTTCGTCCACGCTGCTATTATTGCGGATTCCGGAACCCATTGCTGCACCGGCTGCGAGCGGGATCACCGCAGCGACACAGCCTGGCAACATTGCACAGGCTGCTACAATTACAGGAAGTCGCAGCGACAGCATCCCTATCACCCGTCTGCGCGTTCTCGAACTGTGCGGAATTCGATTTTCTTGTCGTAGGGTGCGCCAACAATAATGCGGTTCACAAAGACCCCAGGCAAGTGGATCGCGTCCGGGTCGAGTGCACCGACGGGCACAATTTCCTCGACCTCCGCGACGCACATTTTGCCGCATGTTGCCGCTGGCTGATTGAAATTGCGCGCTGTCTTGCGGAACATCAGATTGCCAGTTTCATCGGCTTTCCAGGCTTTCACGATGGAGAGATCAGCAAAGATGCCTTCTTCGAGGATGTATGTCTCGCCACCGAAGCCCTTATGCTCTTTGCCCTTCGCAACTTGAGTGCCCACGCCAGTCTTGGTGTAAAAGCCTGGAATACCAGCGCCGCCTGCGCGCATACGTTCAGCCAGCGTGCCTTGGGGGCAAAATTCGACTTCGAGTTCGCCAGATAGGAACTGGCGCTCAAACTCCTTGTTCTCTCCGACATAAGAGCTGATCATCTTCTTCACTTGCTTGGTACGCAGCAGCTTGCCAATGCCTTCATTGTCGATGCCGGCATTATTGCTGGCAAAGGTCAGGCCGGTTACGCCGCTATCGCGAATCGCATCGAGCAGCCTCTCCGGAATACCGCATAGGCCAAAGCCACCTGCGGCAATCAGCATGTCATTCTTGAGAATCCCATCGAGGGCCGAGGCGGCATCTGAATAGAGTTTTGTCATGGATGATGGATTTAGCGCTGGCGAAGCAGGGAGTCACCCCAGGTCTGCGACGGAACGCTCGACAACAGCGTTCACTCTTTTAGCATCGCTACCAAAATATGACACGAAAAGTTGCAAAATATGCAACCTGGCTCAATCTTTTCGCACTTGCACAAATTATGCTGCAACCGCATATCCCTTTGTGCCTTTTAGGCATCCTCTCCCAAGACTTTCCCGCCCGGCTAGCTTTGCTAGTCGGGCTTTTTTCTTGCGCGGATGATTGGCTGGTCAGCTAATCTGACCCGATCATTTACGAACTGCGCATTGCATCACCCGTAGCAGATGCTTACCTCTCGACATCAAGTGGTGCGGACCATTGTGTTTTCCGGGTCTTAGCGCAGAAAAATAGAGAGGACGCTACAGATGCCTGACGCAAAAGCGACGAAAGCGGATAACGAGGTCAAGCTCCAGGTCGCCGCAGCGCGGCAGGAAGAAAGTGGCCACGGAATTGCCCGTCTCCCTCGTAGCGCATTTCAGTCTCTTGGCATAACCGAAGGCGATGTGGTTCAGATCGCCGGCAAACGAACCACTGCCGCGATCGCCATGCCTGCATATGATGAGGACCAGGCCCTTGATGTGGTCCGTCTCGATGGACTGCAACGTCACAATGCGGAGGTGGGCTCGGGTGAACATATCGCGATCTCATCCGCCACATCGCGCCCGGCCACGCGCGTCGTCTTTGCGCCCGCCAGCCGTGAATTGCGGCTGCAGGGCCCGACACAAGCTTTGAAACGCAACTTTGCTGCGAAGCCATTGGTTGCTGGAGACCTTGTGGCAACGACTGGCCAACAGCCGGTCCAAAACATGCCGGATGAAGTCCGCCGTATGTTTAACGCGCCTGCTTATGCACTTACACAAATACGCCTGAATGTGGTTTCCACCAGCCCAAAGGGCATCGTCCATATTGACGAGAATACCGAAGTTGAGCTGCGCGCAGAGTTTGAGGAAGCAGCAGGCAGCGGGCGGGCCGTTGTGAATTATGATGATGTCGGCGGCATGGCTGACACCATTCAGGCGTTACGCGAAATGGTGGAATTGCCGCTGCGCTATCCAGAGCTCTTCACACGGCTCGGCGTCGATCCGCCAAAAGGTGTGTTGCTTCATGGTCCTCCCGGCACAGGAAAGACCAGGCTTGCACAGGCGGTCGCCAATGAGAGTGATGCCAATTTCGCGATTATCAACGGTCCGGAAATCATGGGCTCGGGCTATGGAGAGAGCGAGAAGCGGCTACGTGAAGTATTTGAGGAAGCTGCGAAGAATGCCCCCTCAATCATTTTTATCGACGAAATCGATTCGATCGCGCCCAAACGTGACCGTGTCCCCGGAGAGGCGGAGAAACGGCTAGTCGCGCAGCTTCTGACCTTGATGGACGGGCTGGAGGCACGATCCAACATTGTGGTCATCGCCGCTACGAATCGTCCAGATGCGATTGACGAAGCTCTACGCCGTCCGGGTCGCTTCGATCGAGAAATCGTGATCGGCGTGCCCGATGAGAGTGGTCGGCGCGAAATCCTGTCGATTCACACACGCGGCATGCCATTGGGGGATAAAGTTGATCTGAAGGAACTGGCGCGCACGACGCATGGATTTGTGGGGGCAGATATTGCTGCCTTGGCGAGGGAAGCCGCAATTGATGCCGTGCGCCGGATCATGCCGAAGCTTGATCTGAGCGAGCAGGAAATCCCGCAGGATATCCTCGATGAGCTATATGTGAGCCGTGAGGATTTCCTATCTGCGCTGAAGCGCATTCAGCCCTCGGCAATGCGTGAAGTCATGGTGCAAATGCCCAACGTCCAATGGAGCGATATTGGCGGTGTTGGCGACGCGATTGAAAAGCTGAAAGAGGGCATTGAGCTTCCCCTGAAGAACCCCGACGCGTTTCACCGCTTGGGTATCCGCCCAGCTAAGGGCTTTCTGCTGTACGGCCCACCGGGAACCGGCAAAACACTGCTCGCCAAAGCTGTCGCGAAAGAGGCAGAGGCAAACTTCATTTCGATGAAAAGCTCTGACCTGCTGTCAAAATGGTATGGTGAGAGTGAACAACAGATTGCCCGCATGTTTCGCCGCGCCCGCGCGGTAGCGCCGTGTGTTGTGTTTATTGACGAGATTGATAGCCTGGTTCCTGCACGTGGCTCTGGGCAAGGTGAGCCCCAAGTGACAGGGCGCGTGGTCAACACGATTCTGGCTGAAATGGACGGCTTGGAAGAGCTGCAGTCTGTCGTTGTGATAGGCGCGACGAACCGGCCGACGCTGGTTGATCCGGCGCTTCTTCGTCCAGGAAGGTTTGACGAGCTTGTTTATGTCGGCACGCCTGACAAAAAGGGCCGCGAACATATCCTCAAGATCCACGCCAAGAATATGCCTCTGGCAGACGATGTTGATCTGAGCGTAATTGCTGGCAAGACCGAGCGGTTTACCGGTGCGGATCTCGAAGACGTGGTGCGTCGAGCCGGTCTCAACGCACTTCACCGTGTGGGCAGCGAAGTGCAGGACGTATCGGCTCTAGACTTTGATGAGGCGCTCAAGGATCTCGCGAGCGACGGTTACCGCCAAAATGGAAGCTGAGTATCGCAAGATGCGCGGGGAGCTGAAGAAGCGAGCTGTGCAGGTCCAGCCGATTGGTTTTGTCCATGAAGGGATGGTGGAGCCAACGCGTGATAAGAAACATACGAATGGCGGTGTCACACCGATTGAGTGAGGGTGTGGCTGGCTAAGGCCCCTATCAGCTACGGCTCGCCCGCTTTAGGGTGGCCATGGGGTACTTCCAAGCGGTGGCGGATCAGGGAATCCGGCATTTCTTGACGAAGCCAATTCAGCATGTGCTCACGAAGGTCGCACCGTAGTTGCCACAACTCCGCGATGCTTCGGGCGCTGACTGACAAGCGCAATTCGACGCTTTCGGGATACGCTTCGGTCATGAGCAAAGCCGCAGTGCGGCTCGTCAAACAGTTCATGACCTTCCACGAACTTCTCAAACTCGGCCCGGATCGGCGCCACATCTGTCGCAGGATCGAGATGAAGAAAGACGGGTCCGGTCAGTTTTTCGCTCTTGCGCGACCAGTTTTCGAAGCTTTCATCGAGAAAACGGCTTGTTGGAACGATCAGCACGCGTTCATCCCATGTTCGCACTGTCACAAAGCTCATACGGATTTCTTCTACCCGCCCGACCTCGCCATCGACTTTAACCAGATCGCCGAGTCGCATCGGTTCGGTGAGGGCGACCTGCAAACCCGCAATCAGCGATTTGAGCGCTGGCTGTGCTGCCGCGCCAACCGCCAAGGCGGCCAGGCCTGCCGAGGCGAGAAGCGTCGTGCCGATGTCGCGCACCGCCGGAATGCCCAGCAGCATCAGGCCGACGGTGATGAAGATGATGGCAAACGTTGCTGTGCGAGAGAGCACAGCGATACGGGTCCTGCGACTGCGCATAGCGACGGGGTCGTCCGAAGCTTCCAGCCTGAATTCGAGCGCCGCAGTAAAAGCTTTGACCAAAGTATAAGCGATCCAGCCGAGCAGGGCAGGGCGCAGGAACTTCGCCATTGGCTCCCAAATCGTCTGCAGTTCAGTATTGATCTGAGCGACTATTGTGATGCCCAGCGCAATGAACGACCACTTTATCGGTACCCTGATCCGCCCAACGATCATCTCATCGACTTCGGTCGATGAGATGCGCGTGAGCTTCGAAACGATGCCGAACACGACGCGGTGAACGGCATAAGCGAGCGTAATGCCAATGAGTAGCGCAACCCCTGCATAGGCCCACGCCATCCAGTCTATTTCAAAGTCGGTGGGGAGGAATTGGTCAATCATGGGGATTTGGTCATTTTCAATTGTAACAGGGGACTAACCGAGGCTGCGTACGATTGTTCCTTAAGGTCGAATGGTTAATGCGCCTCGTCCCAACTTTTGCCGGTTCCAATATCAACTCCAAGCGGCACGTCGAGTGAAATCGCAGGCTGTGCTGCCGTTGCCATTGTCTCCTCGATCACCTTGGACGCCGCCGCGACATCGGCCTCCGGCAACTCAAAAACAAGCTCGTCATGCACTTGCAGTAGCATACGCACGTGACCGAGCCCGGCCTTGGCCAGGGCGGGCATCATCCGCACCATCGCACGCTTGATGATATCGGCGCTCGTCCCCTGTATCGGCGCATTGATGGCCGCGCGTTCGCTTCCTTGGCGTTCATTCTGGTTCTTCGAGTTGATCCGGGGAAACCAGGTTTTTCGACCAAATAGCGTTTCTGAATAGCCGCGCTCGCGAACTTGCTCGAGGGTCTCCATGATGTAGCGCTGAATGCCTGGGAAGCGTTTGAAATAGGTGTCAATCATCGCCTGCGCTTCGTCCGCTTCCACACCAAGACGCCCTGCAAGCCCCCAGCGCGAAATGCCATAGAGGATCGCGAAGTTGATGGTCTTGGCTTGTGCGCGAGTATCGCGTGTCACCTCGCCAAACATCTCCTGGGCTGTGCGGTTATGAATGTCCTCGCCCTTGGCAAACGCATCTTTCAGTGTGTCTACATTGGCCATGTGTGCGGCCAGCCGGAGCTCTATCTGGGAATAGTCGGCGGCGAGTAAAACATTACCGTCGTCGGGGACAAATGCTTCGCGGATTTGCCGACCAATGGCTGTTCGGATGGGGATGTTCTGAAGGTTGGGATCGGTTGAGGAAAGCCGCCCTGTTTGTGCACCGACCAGGCTATAGCTGGTGTGCACACGGCCCGTGTCTGGATTGATGGCCTGTTGCAAAGCGTCAGTATAGGTCGATTTGAGTTTTGCCAGCTGCCGCCATTCAAGCACCTTGCTGGCGATATCGGCACCGTCACCTGCCAACCTCTCCAAAACGTTCTGATCAGTTGAATACTGGCCGCTCTTACCCTTGCGACCACCCTTAAACCCTAGTTTGTCGAAAAGGATATCACCGAGCTGTTTGGGGCTACCAACGGTGAATGTCTCGCCAGCAATGTCGTGAATTTCACCTTCGAGTCGGGCGGTTTCCTTCGCAAATTCCTCGGATAACTTGGCCAACCGCGCGCGGTCGACTTTAATGCCATGCCGCTCCATCTGCGCAACGACCGGTACAAGCGGACGGTCTACTCGCTCATAGACACGCGTTCCGCCCTCGATTGCGAGCCGTGGCTTGAGATGGGCGTGGAGGCGCCACGTCACGTCAGCATCTTCAGCTGCATATTCGGTTGCCTGATCGAGCGGCACCTCACCGAACGGAATTTGCTTTTTCCCGGTTCCACAGACGTCTTTGAAACTCAGGCATGTGTGGTCGAGATGACGCTGTGCGAGCTCATCCATACCATGCCCTCCGCCGATGCCACTTTCGCCGCGACCTGCATCAAGCGCGAAGCTTAAGATCATGGTGTCATCAATCGGGCTGACTACGATGTCGTGACGGGCGAGAACGTTGAGGTCGTACTTGCCGTTCTGGAACACCTTTAGAATGGCGTCATTTTCGAGCATTGGTTTGAGCGTAGCAAGTGCCTCGTCGCGATCAATCTGTTCTGGCCTTTCCGCAAACATATCGGCGCTGCCCCCGCCAATATTGTGATGGCCAAGGGGAATGTAGCACGCGTCATTTGGCCCTAGGGCCAGACTCACCCCAACCAGTTCAGCCTGGATTGCATCAAGGCTGTTAGTCTCGGTATCGACGGCAATCAGCCGGGTCGCTTCCGCCCGTGTAATCCACTCCTTCAGCCGGTCCATTGTCTGAACACACTCATAGGCGGATCTATCAAGGGTAGGCATTTCCGGAATTGGCTGACGAGATCCCTCGGCGCCGCCATCTGCTCCGGCTTTCTCTACTTTCGAAGGATTCAGATCATTGGGACGGTCGGGACTGCCGGTACCGGCATCGAGCCGCCTGAGGAGGCTCGAAAAGCCGTGTTTCTCAAGGAAAGCAGCAAGCGGTCCGGGCGGAACGCCGTCCAGTTTGAAATCGTCGAGTGCTTCAGGAAGGTCGCAGTCTTCCTTCAAAGTGACTAAAACGCGGCTGAGTTCCGCATCCTCGCGGTGCTCTAACAGCCGTTCTTTGAGTTTGGATTTTTTCATGCCGTCGGCTGAATCCAGCGCGGCGGTCAGTGACCCATTCTCAGCGATCAGTTTCGACGCCGTTTTGGGGCCGATGCCGTATATACCGGGAATATTGTCTACGCTGTCGCCCATCAGAGCCAGCACATCACCCACCAATTCAGGCTTCACGCCAAACTTGTCTTCGACTTCCTCTGTGTAAATGCGCTGATTCTTCATCGTATCGAGCATGTCGATCCGGCCCTTGCCATTCGGGCCATTCTTTTCGCCCACAAGCTGCATCAGATCCTTGTCAGACGAAACAATCGTGACGTCCCATCCCTTGTCCTGTGCAGCGCGGGCATAAGACGCGATCAGATCGTCAGCTTCCAGCCCCTGTTCTTCGATGCAGGGCAGGCTGAACGCACGTGTCGCATCACGAATCAGTGGGAATTGCGGGACCAGGTCTTCGGGTGGAGGTGGGCGGTTGGCCTTATATTCGGGATAAATTTCGTTGCGAAAGCTCTTGCTGTCCTTGTCCAGAATCACGGCAAGATGTGTGGGGCCGTCAGCTGCGTCCAGATCATCGGCCAGCTTCCACAGCATGGTCGTATACCCATAGACTGCGCCGACCGGGGTTCCCTCGGGATCAGTTAGCGGCGGCAGACGGTGATATGCGCGAAAAATATATGCTGATCCGTCGACAAGATAGAGGTGATTGCGTGTGCCCATAAACGCACGCCCTAGCAGTGTGTTACGGATATGGGGAGCGGTTTGTCGTGTGTAAAATAAGGCAAAATTATGGCGAATTGCGGCCAAATTGAGTCAAAACGCTTGCGCGAACACATTCTGGCCATTATTTAGACGTCACGAGGCCACATTTGGGGCTTCGAGGCAAACCCTCAGAGGGGAATGCTTAACACTCGCTGTTATTCAAGGATGGATTTATTATGCGTAAGATCGCACTTGTTGCCGCTGCTTCTGCTGCTGCTCTCTCACTCGCTGCTTGCTCAGAAACTGCTGATAGCGCTGCTGACACTGCAGACGCGATGGCTGCTGACGCCGAAGCAAACATGGAAGCTGCTGGCGACGCCGCTGGTGATGCAATGGAAGCAACCACTGAAGCTGCTGAAGGCGCTGCTGACGCGACTGCAGAAGCTGCTGGCGATGCCATGGAAACTGTCGAAGGCGCTGCTGAAGAAGCTGCTGCTGACGCTGAAGCTACCATGGAAGGCAACTAAGACTTACGTCTTAGCTTCCAGCTAAAAAGAAGGGGCGGTACCGGTTGGTGCCGCCCCTTTCTTTTGTTCTCCGCACCATGAAGGTGCCGAAGTCACCTGTGAGTGACTGCCTGTTACGTCAGTCAGGTTCAGCCGCCCCCATAATTAGCATTGGCCCAATTTTGTCTCGGCTGTGCTGAATATCCGTCATACAAAGCGCGCGCGATAGCTGCGATCTTTGCTTCCCGCGCACGGCGTGAACCCTGACCCGTTACGTAGATCGCCATAGCAATCGCCCGGCCATCTGCGGTTTCGATGATGCCAATGTCGCTTGAGGTATTGTTCAATGATCCGGTCTTGTGGAGGACGTTTGCGCTTTCCGGAATGAAATATCGGATACGGCGTTTGCCTGTCCGGGTACGGCTCATAGAAGACAATATGACGCGCCGGCTTTGGTCGCTCAGATAGCGTCCCTGATAGAGGCCAGTGAGCAACTCGATCATCTCGTTGGGTGTCGCGCTATCGCGCGGATCAATGGTGCTGGCAGGGTCAAACTCACCGTCGTCGCGTACCAGCGTCGCGATATCTCGATCAATGCTGAATTCCGTCATACCGTTGCGGCGCATCCAGTCGTTAACCTTCTCGGGTCCGCCAACAACGCGGAGCAAAGCATCCGTTGCGGGGTTGCTGGAGCGAGTGATCATGATCTCGATCAGATCAATCGCCGGCATGTAATTGCCCTCGTACACAGGTGCAGCAACCGATGAGAACTTGGCGCTGCGACGCGGAATCAAAAGCGGGAATTCGCTGGTCAGGCTCCAACGGCCCTGCTCTACACCCTCTAGAAAAGTGGCTGCGACGGCGATCTTGCTGGTGCTTGCCATTGGGAAACGTTGGTCACCCAAAATGGTCACTTCCTGACCGTTCGAAAGATCAATGGCAGCAACGCCGATCCGCCCCTTGGACCCCTCAGCCAAGCTCGCAATGCGTTGCTCCAACGGTGTCTGATAGACCGCCTTATAGCTTTGCGGGGTACGGACTTCAGTTCCAAGTGCACTGTCAAATTGCGCCTCGAACTGCTGAGTTTGTGCCTGTGCTGGCAGCGCCCAAGTGAGCAAACCAGCAATCAATGTGCCTGTGATTTTCCTGAATACCATTCTGGCACCATACTCCCAATATGCTTTGCAGAACCTTAATCAAGTGATCCGTTAACCAAACAATGCCCTCGCGATGAAATGTGTCCGAAAGACGATGATTCATTACGTGAATCTGTTCGATGAGTCGGCATCTCTGCATGATTATTAAAGCGGATCAGGACTTGAGGCTTGGATCAATCACTGCAAGAAAAGGCCATGGGAGAGAGCACAAACAGCGAAGAACTCGCTCAAGGGCTGAGCAATGCGCTTGCCCGGGTGGGGTTACCTGAGCCGAAGGCGCTGACACGCCTCACAGGCGGCGCCACTATGCAAAGCTGGTTGTTCTCGGTCGAACGCGATCAATACGTGCTGCGCCGCGCGCCCAGCGCCGACTTTATGAAAGACCGACCTTTTGGGCATGCCGTCGAGGCGGCAATTATCCGTGCGGCGTATGCGAAGGGGGTGGCTGCACCAGAAGTGATCCTGGAACTGGATTCTCGTGACGGGATTGGCAGTGGCTTCGTTATGCGGGCTCTTCCGGGAACTCCGAATCCCAAAGCAATATTGGCGATGGACCAGCCGGACCGCTTGCTGTCTGAATGTGCCGCCAACCTTGCTAAGGTTCATTCACTCAGTCGCGGCGACGTGCCCGAGGCAGTCCCTGAAATCGACTATCGAGAAGGGATTGCCGATTTGCGCCAGCAGTTCGAAGAGGCAGGTGGCGATCGCCCGATCATTGCGCTCGGGATAAAGTGGCTGGAGGACAATTGCCCAGCCCCGGTCAAACTTGTGCTCAATCATGGAGATTTTCGACTGGGCAACCTGCTGGTGCAGGACGGACGGCTGACGGGGGTTTTGGATTGGGAGCTGGCCCATTTCGGTGATCCGCATGAGGATCTGGCGTTTGGCTGCATGGCCGTTTGGCGGTTTGCGCGATATGATCGGCCCGCCTTGGGGTTGGGCGATCTAGAGACCTATTTCGACGCGTACCGCGCCAATGGTGGTCGCGAAGTTGATCCTGCGCGGTTTCGCTTCTGGACCATGTATCGCACCGTATGGTGGGCGCTTGGCTGCCTTCGTATGGCCAAGGTATGGCGCGATGGCAGCGACCGCATGCTGGAACGCGTGGTGATCTCTCGTCGAACAAGCGAGCAGGAACTGGATTTACTGATGCTGCTAGAAGAAGAGGCGCCGAAGGAGGAGCAAAAAGAACAATCGACGTGCCGCGACCGTTTCCCCCGCATGGGGAAGCAAGCGCGGGTGAAATGGCAACAGCGGTGGCAGAATGGCTGACCACCATTAAAGACCGAATGGAAGGGCACGACCGGTTTCAACTCGCCGTTGCCCGAAACGCTCTGAGCATAATTGCGCGCGATCACATGCTGATGCCACGTGACAGTGACCTTCAGCTTGCCGACAGGATTATCAATGGCGAGGTAACGTTCGAAACCGTCGGTTTGCTTGCTGAATTGCGCTCACGTGCGCTTGAAAAGATTGAGGTCGACAGGCCCCGCTATCCTGCACTCGCTGTGGCGCAAAACAAATGGTTCGGAGAACACTGAATGGATTTCACCATCCCACAGAAGCTGAAAGAGTACTACGCCGAGCTTGAGCGTTTTATCGAAGCGGAAATTGAACCGCTGGTCGTGCAGGATGACAACATCCGCTTCTTCGATCACCGGCGCGAGGATGCGCGGACTGATTGGGACCGTCAGGGACTGCCCAATGCGGACTGGGAGACGTTGCTGCGCGAGGCCACTCTGCGCGCCGACAAGGCCGGTCATTGGCGTTTCTCTGCACCAGCCGAATATGGCGGCAAAGACGGATCTAACCTCTGGATGGCGGTGATCCGTGATCGTTTTGCACAGCGTGGGCTGGGCCTCCATAACGACTTGCAGAACGAACATAGCATTGTCGGTAATTTCCCCTTCGTCGCCATGTTCGATACGTTTGGGACCGAGGAACAGAAGCAGGAATTCATTTTCGGTGGGTTCAATCGAGAACGTCGTGTTGCGTTTGGACTGACCGAACCCGACCACGGCTCTGATGCCACCCATATGGAAACACGCGCCGTTCCAGAAACTCGTGAAGGCGTGGCTGGATGGCGCATTGATGGTGTGAAAATGTGGATCACCGGCATGCATCACGCGACGCATGTGGCGGTGTTTGCTCGCACCGGTGGAGAAGACGGCAATGCACGCGGGATCACGTGTTTCCTGGTCCCAAACCCTTCAGCTGGCCTCGAAATCGACGAGTATGTCTGGACGTTCAACATGCCCAGCGATCATGCGCGGTTCTTTCTGAACGGCGTTTGGGTGCCTGAAAATGCGATACTGGGGGATGAAGGTCGCGGGCTCGCATTGGCCCAGAGCTTTGTGCATCAAAACCGTATCCGTCAGGCGGCATCTTCGCTCGGCGCAGCGCAGTTCTGTGTGGAAGAAAGCGTTAGATATGCGCGGGAACGCAAACCGTTCGGTGAGGAGCTGGCCAAAAACCAGGCGATTCAATTCCCCTTGGTTGAACTTGCCACGCAATGCGAGATGCTGCGTTTGCTGATTTACAAGACGGCATGGGAGATGGACCGGCTTCCGCATAAAGAAATCGAAAAGCAACTGTCTGACAAGGTTTCCATGTGCAATTACTGGGCTAACCGGTTGTGTTGTGAGACGGCTGACCGCGCGATGCAGGTCCATGGAGGCATCGGTTACTCTCGCGAGAAACCGTTTGAGCATATTTATCGACACCACCGCCGCTATCGCATCACAGAGGGCGCAGAAGAGATTCAGATGCGCAAGGTCGCGGCCTATCTCTTCGGTTACCTCGGGCCGCGCCGGGAGCAATTTGCTAAAGACTAATCGGTGCTGCTTTGCCATTGGCAGAATTCGCGCTTGACCTGCGTATGATATTTCGTCTCAATCGTCCGCCAGAGCTACGTCTCAAGTGAACTAAGGACTGCAAACCCATGAACTTTTCACGCATGTCGGCGCTTGGCGCCGCTCTTTTGGTTTCAACCTCCTCGGCGGCGATTGCCCAAAATGCGCCGATCATATTGCCCGGCGCACCCGGCGCTGACGGCAGCTTGTTGACAGCGGAAGAGGCGACAAAGCTTGCAAGCACCAGCCATTCCCCGTACCGATGTCGTCTTCATGCAGGGTATGATCCTGCATCACCAGCAGGCGGTTGAAATGGCGCAGCTCATCAGGGACCGCACCAACCGCGAAGAAATCGTCACTATTGGCGGGCGGATCGAGTCTGGCCAGGCCGACGAAATTGAATTTATGCAGAACTGGCTCAAAGAGCGCGGCGAGAACGCCCCGATGGTTGGCGATCAACATTCTGGCCACATGGGGCATCACGGTCACCACGGTGGTGAATGGGCGAGCCTGCATGAGAGCATGTCTGGTATGGCCAGCGCCGAAGACATGGCCCGCCTTGCAACTCTGTCGGGCGTCGAGTTTGATCGGCTGTTTTTACAATTGATGATCGCTCATCACGAGGGCGCGGTTGAGATGGTTGACGATCTGCTTGCGCAACCGGGCAGTGCTGCCGATCCTGTCTTGTTCAAATTCGCGAACGACGTCGACAATGATCAGACCAAAGAAATCAATCAGATGAACGGCCTGCTGGCTGGGCTTTCTGCCGACCCGCGGGCTAATCTCGCTGCGGGTTTTGATAGCGCTGGCGAAGCGATCTGGAACTTGCGCAAAGTGGTTAGCCTGTCGAAGCCGGCGGGCTTTTTCGATCCGGCCAACCCGGCTGATCTGAAGCCGCCAGTGTCCAAAGACGAGGACGAAACTGATGCTGAGACCGCGGAAGCTACGCCAGAAAGAGGCGATGACGATTCGCTGACAGAGTTTGCTGAGCGATCCCCGCTGCTCGATTTTGCTAACACCGATATGGCATTCTTCGACGACATAATGGTGGCTGGAAACTACCATGGCTATAACATCTATCGCCTTGGCGAAGATGGCGCACCTGGACTTGTCAGCTCGATTGTCTGTCCTGGTGGGCAGGGTGACGTTTCGGTCGTCGGCGACATTCTAGTGATGAGTGTGGAGCAGACGCGTGGCCGGGTCGATTGCGGCCTTCAGGGCGTTGCCGAGGATGTGAGCGAAGAGCGCTTCCGGGGCCTTCGCATATTCGACATTTCAGACCTCACTCGTCCCCGTCAGGTTGGGCTGGTCCAGACATGTCGCGGTAGTCATACGCATTCGATCGTCAGTGCCGATGATACTCGCATCATTGTCTACAACTCCGGCACATCGCGCATCCGCGACGAAGAGGAATTGGCTGGATGCATCGGTGCGGAACCAGGTGACAACCGCACGGCGCTATTCAGCATCGACGTCATCGAGATTCCGCTCGCAGATCCTTCGCAGGCGCGCATTGTTAAGAGCCCGCGAGTCTTCGCTGACCCGGAAACAGGACAGATCGCTGGCTTGTGGCAGGGCGGTGAAAGTGAAGAGGGCGCTCAAGACACTCGGCCAACCGATGAATGCCACGACATAACTGTGTTCCCTTCAAAGAATGTCGCGGCAGGTGCCTGCTCCGGCAACGGCATTCTGTTCGACATCTCTGACCCGATGAACCCGGTGCGGATCGACGCGGTATTCGATAAAGGCTTTGCCTATTGGCACTCGGCCACCTTTAACAATGACGGCACGAAAGTGATCTTCACCGATGAGTGGGGCGGCGGTGGTCGTCCGCGCTGTCAGGCATCCGATCCAATAACGTGGGGCGCAAACGCAATTTACGACATCGTCGATGGCAAGCTTGAATTCCGTAGCCACTATAAAATGCCTGCGCCGCAAAGTGACAAGGAAAATTGCGTCGCGCATAACGGCTCTATTGTCCCGGTCCCGGGCCGCGATATTTTCGCGCAGAGCTGGTATCAGGGTGGTCTGTCACTGATGGACTTCACCGACAGTGCGAACCCGGTCGAGATCGCCTATTTTGATCGCGGCGCGATCAGCAAGGAACAGCTGGTCGTTGGCGGATACTGGTCATCCTATTGGTACAATGGGCGGATTTACGCGACTGAGATCACCCGTGGACTAGACGTGTTCGCGCTGAAGCCGAGCGAGTTTTTGACTTCTGAAGAGATCGCTGCGGCGGAAGCTGCACAATATGAAGGCGATCTGTTCAACCCGCAAACTCAGACCGAAGTAACCTGGCCTGATGAGGTTATTTCTCGCGCTGAGGAAAGCCGCAAAGGTGGGTAAAATCCTCACGTAAGTATTCATAGAAAAAGCCCCGGTGGAGAGCGATCCACCGGGGCTTTTTTAAGCGTAGGTAGTGGTCAGCTTAGAAGCCGCCCATGCCACCCATTCCGCCCATGCCGCCCATATCAGGCATTGCAGGGGCAGCTGACTTGTCTTCCGGAGCGTCGACAATCGCCGCCTCCGTGGTGATCAGCAGGCCAGCCACAGAAGCTGCGTCTTGCAGGGCGGTACGCACAACCTTGGTCGGGTCGATCACACCGGCTTTCACCAGGTCTTCGTATGTGTCAGTCGCAGCGTTGAAGCCGAGACCTTCGTCATTGCCGTCCATCAGCTTGCCAGCGACAACTGCGCCGTCCTGACCAGCGTTGGATGCGATCTGACGAACTGGTGCCTGCAGAGCGCGGCGAACGATGTCGACACCGCGTGTCTGATCGTCATTCGCGCCTTCAAGGCCGTCCAGCGTTTTGGTGGCGTAAAGCAGAGCAGTACCACCGCCAGGGACGATGCCCTCTTCAACGGCTGCGCGGGTTGCGTGCAGCGCATCGTCGACGCGGTCTTTGCGCTCTTTCACTTCGACTTCGGTTGCGCCGCCAACCTTGATAACGGCAACACCGCCGGCGAGCTTTGCCAGACGCTCTTGCAGCTTCTCACGGTCATAATCGCTTGATGTGTTGTCGATCTGCGTGCGGATTTCAGCAACGCGTGCCTTGATGTCGTCTTCGCTACCAGCGCCATCAACAATCGTTGTGTTGTCCTTGTCGATGGTGACGCGCTTGGCTTCGCCCAGCATGCCGAGTGATACATTTTCAAGCTTGATGCCCAAGTCTTCGCTGATCATCTCACCCTTGGTCAGGATCGAGATGTCTTGCAACATGGCCTTGCGACGATCGCCGAAGCCAGGAGCTTTGACTGCCGCAACTTTCAGGCCGCCGCGCAGCTTGTTGACGACGAGTGTTGCGAGAGCTTCACCTTCGATGTCCTCTGCAATGATCAGCAGCGGGCGACCGCTCTGAACTGCTGCTTCAAGAATCGGCAGCATAGCCTGCAGATTGCTGAGCTTCTTCTCGTGGATGAGAATGTATGGGTTTTCGAGCTCAACCGTCATCTTGTCAGGGTTAGTGATGAAGTATGGTGAAAGGTAACCGCGATCGAACTGCATGCCTTCAACAACATCGAGTTCAAATTCGAGGCCTTTGGCTTCCTCAACGGTAATGACGCCCTCTTTGCCAACCTTCTCCATCGCCTCTGCGATTTTCTGGCCAACTTCAGTGTCGCCATTGGCAGAGATGATCCCGACCTGTGCGATTTCTTCGCTGCCAGAAACATCCTTGGAACGCGTGCCGAGGTTTTCGACGATCTTGCCGACGGCAAGATCAATGCCGCGCTTCAGATCCATCGGGTTCATGCCCGCTGCAACTGACTTCATACCTTCGGTTACGATGGCTTGAGCCAGCACAGTAGCAGTGGTCGTGCCGTCGCCAGCTGCGTCGTTGGCCTTTGAGGCAACTTCGCGGAGCATCTGCGCGCCCATGTTTTCGAACTTGTCCTTAAGCTCGATTTCCTTAGCGACGGTCACGCCGTCTTTGGTAATGCGTGGTGCGCCAAAGCTTTTGTCGATAACAACGTTACGACCTTTCGGGCCGAGCGTTACTTTAACGGCATTTGCGAGCGTATCGACGCCCTTGAGGATGCCTTCGCGGGCATCACGGTACGAACATTACGTCCTTAGCAGCCATGTCTGTTTCTCCTGAAATTCTCTAGATTTGAAAGGATATTCTTGAGGCAGCTGTTCAGCTGATGATCCCCATGATGTCGCTTTCCTTCATGATCAGCAGGTCTTCGCCGTCGAGCTTGACCTCTGTGCCAGACCATTTGCCGAACAGGACCTTGTCGCCGGCCTTGACGTCCAGTGGAGTCACTGTGCCGTCTTCAGCTTTTGAGCCTGAACCAACGGAAACGATTTCGCCTTCGCTTGGCTTTTCCTGGGCTGAGTCTGGGATAATAATGCCGCCAGCGGTTTTCTGATCGGCTTCGATGCGACGGACCAATACACGGTCGTGCAGCGGACGAAATGCCATAGTGATGACCTTTCTCTTTGGTTGAAAATCACAATTTGGCACTCTCTGCCTGAGAGTGCCAGCGGGGCGCATTTGGGGTGCAGCCAGATAAGAGTCAACAGGTGAGAACAGGAAAATTTAGGTGGCTTGGCTCGCGGGTGATGGCAGAATGTGTTCGCGGCTGGTTAGGCCAAGCGTGTCGCGCAAAATCCACCGCCAGGTGAGCAAGACCCCGGCCACGAATAAACCAGCCGCAAGACCAATCCACACGCCCGTTCCTTGTAGGCGCGTGAAGAATCCAAGACCAATGGCAAGGCCAATACCGGGCACCCAATAGCTGAAGATGGCAATCCACATAGGCATGCGAGTGTCCTGCAATCCGCGCAAGGCCCCCGCCGCCACCGCTTGCACGCCATCGGCGAGCTGAAAAATCGCGGCCAGCAGCAGATATTGTAGCGCAAAGCCAACAAGCGCGGCGTTCTTCGCCGCGTCCACGTCGACATAAATCGACAGCAGAGCGCGCGGTGCGAAGATCATAGTGAGCGCCGTCAGAGCCATGAACCCTGTACCAATCACAATCGCGACCCAGCCTGCGCGTTTGATCCCCAGTCTGTCGCCAGCTCCGTAGAAATAGCCGACCCGGATGGTGACGGCCTGACCGACACCGAACGGCACCTGGAATGCCATCGCAGCAAGCTGCAACGCGACCGTATGTCCGGCTAGCTCCGCAGCGCCGAAGCGACCCATCATAAAGGCGGCTGCACCAAAGATCCCTGCCTCTGCGGTAATGGTCAGAGAGATCGGCGTGCCGATCTTCACTATCTGCCAGAAGCGGGCCCAATCCGCGCGCCACCAGCGATAGAAAATATGATAGCGGTTAAGTCCGGGGTCAGTCAGGATCGCAACAATGTATGCGCTGAGCACGGCCAGTGAGGTGATAATTGTCGCGACTGCTGCGCCCTTCAACCCGAGCTCTGGCGCACCAAAATTGCCAAAGATGAAGGCGTAGTTGGCTAGCCCATTCACACCGATTCCTAGTCCGGTAATCACGGTCGCGAAAATTGGCCTGCCCAGTGCTGAAACGAAATTGCGCAGCACAGCAGCCAGCAACATTGGCACCATCGAAAAGATGATGACCGAATTATATTCCATCGCCAGGCTGATGATCGCTGGCGCTTGGCCGGTTGCGCGCATTATTGGGCCTAGCAGCAGGCAAATACCCATACCAACCGTGCCTGCGATCACGGCCAGCCACAACGCCATTCGTGTTGCCCGACGCACCGGTCGCGGGGTCCGTGCCTTTGCACCAATCGCTTCAGCAATCAGCGGCGCAACAGCACCCGTCAGACCAGTCATCGCCCACAGGACCAGACCGAAGAGCGAAACCGCCAACGCTGATGCGGCCAACGGCTCTTCACCCAACCGCGCGATAAAGATCACATCGATGGAGTAGGTCAGCATCTGCAACAGATTGGCGAGCGCCAATGGCCAACTTAACTTGAACGTCGCGATTAGCTCATCGCGCCAGCCGTCGACATCAGTGATGCCCACATCCATGGCGGCAGTGCCGCGGCCATCACTGCCAGATGGCAGGGGCTGCGAGATAGGTTCATTCGACATAGCTGTGTTCTCAGGCCAGCCAGCCAGAATAGGCGCGTTGCGCCGCTACCTCAATTGTACTTGCGATTGATATGAGAAATGATGCGGCTTCTATGGCGCATCAGACACAGTCAACTTGCGGTGCTATCCTGGGGATAGGACACATCGAGATTAAATGTGCCATCAGGTTTTAGTGAAAAGGAACAGCGGTTCCATGCAGGTCGCCCATCCTGTTTCATCATGCTGCGCAAATCGTGTAGCGCATCGTCAACATCGAAATCCGCATCCGCTGGTGCGGACTGACCGTCAGACCATTTGCCATTGACCTTGCACGAATAGGATTTCTGCGACCAGTCAGACTCCAGCTCTGCGTCAATACGCGCTTCTTCAAAACCTTCGGGACATGTCACGATCAGCGCTTTGGCCAGCGTCTGATACAAGGCAGTCTGGTCCACTAATTCCCTCCGGGCCGATTTCTGAATGTCTGGACCTGAGTGTTCCCATCAATCGTGTATTCAATGCGGAACGCGTCAGGTCGAGCGCTGCCATCAGGATAGCGCACATTGATGTTCACATCAACGGTGCGACCTTCGCGTACGGCTGTGGCCAGAGAGTCTTCAAGTGAGCGCCAACGACCCATGTTGAGGTTGCCATCCATCGGCACCAAATTCACCCGGTCTCCCGGGCCGTTGAATATGCTGGCGATGAGATGCCCACCTTGATCGCCGTCTAGCCGATCATCGCGCCCCGCAACCCGCTGCTGATAGCCATTGCGATCTGCTGTATTCAGCTCAAGTCGGCCCGATACGTTGTCGACCTGGCCACTCGCGTTTGTGCGATAGGTGTATCCATTGATCTGATAGTCGACATTGGATCTCAGCGTCGGAGCATTCAATTCGCGCGGCCAGTTGCCGGAGCTTCCACCTTCGATCCGCACGGTCGGTCGTGCATCCGCTGATCGTGCACCCGCGCTGAAGAACTCATCGAGCTGTGTTTTCATGCGTTCGATAGATTCGCGTGCGCCAGCGGGCAGGCTATCGAGCGCGCCTTGGGGAATGCGATTTACGGCATCCCTGATTTCACCGAGAGGGCCGCGAAGCACAGCGGCGGCGGTATCACTGCGCGCTGCAGCGGTGATGGCATTCGCAACGGTGTCAGCCCATTTGCCGATCTTGGCCAGCTTAGCCGAGTCGCCCGCGTAAGGCAGGATACTGACAGCGGAAATCGCACCATTGCCGAGATGGCCAAGCGCTTCCCATCCTTCACCACTAAACAATGAACCGATGCTGCGGTACGACAGAAATTACTGCATTACTACCATCGGCGAATGGCGTCGGTTCGAAAATACCCACGATGTCTAGTGCCATTTGCGTTAGATCGAGAGCCAGCTCGCCGGTGCCTGGCCCGGTGTCATTTGCAGGTACGGGCGTTTGCGCCTGAACTGTTTCCTGAGTGCGGATGAGCTCGCCTGCTTCGCGTGGTGAAAGCTGGGCAAGTACGGCGTCACCAACCGCTTGAGCTTGGCCTGGATTAGCCGCCTGGAATGCGTTCAAGTCTTGCCGCAAACCTTCGGCATTTAGCACAGGATCGCGATTGGCGTTGATCAGCGCAGTGGCTGTACTGGCTGGGTTCGAACCGGCGCCTTCTCTGAAGTTGAAGGACTGTGCACCTTCAATACGATTCACTTCTGCCATAACCGTGCTTCCGAATCCGTTTCGAGCTTTCGATGGCAGGAGAATATGGCTTCATGCCACGCTGCGGTATCTACAGATCGTATAGAAGTATGGGACAGCGCGTGGCCTGCTCTCGACTAGTCGAGCGAGTGGAATAACAGACCGGCCAAGGCGACCAGTTCGCGCATGCCGTCAACATCCAGCTTGCGCACTGCGCTGTTCAAATGGGTTCGCGCAGTCCCTTCGCTGATGGCAAGAAGCGTGGCGATGTCAGCATTCGACCGACCCCATCCGGCAAAGCGGAGCGCGTACCGCCTCTGTTCGCGTCAAATGCTTTAATGGATCAGCCAGCGACAGCGGAACGCGCGCGCCATCAACCAGAAACTCACCAATTGTTACATCACGCTGCCGCGCAGGATCGCGTTTGGCAGCATCGCGCATCTGTTCGAGCAGAGCCATTAGTTCGGCATCCATTGGAACACTGCTTTGTTGCACAGGCTGGCCAGGTTCCGCGCCGCGCATTGCCGGGCTTCTGTCTGTCACAGCGGTTGTCCTGCTCGTTCAAGCATGCCTTTGCTCACTGCATCCCTACTCCCCAGTTCATTTACCACCATCTTGCCCAAAAGCGGAAGGATCATTGCAATCACAAACAATCCGGCCATGGATTTGATTGATAGTGACAGCATGAAAACATTGAAGTTTTGCGCAAACCGGTTGAGCAATCCCATGCCCAGATCAATGATGTAAAGCACCATCAGGACTGGGGTCGCCAGGACAAAGGCGATCATGAAGAAGCGGCCAAATTCTCCTTCAAACAATCGTACCGCATCAAGGTCGAGAGAAACACCAGCGGGGCCCATAGGCCAGACGGCGTAGCTGACCATGATAGTCCCGATTAAGATTGTCAGTCCGCCTGCAGTTACAAAGGTGACTTGCGCAAAACGCCCCAGCAGCGTTGCAGACAAGGATTGTGTTCCTCCGCTTATGGGATCGATGATCTGCGCGATGGTCGCGCCGGTTTTGGCATCAATGATCTCGCCCGCGGATGCCATGGCCCACAGGAACGTCGCATAGAAAATCCCGATTACGGTTCCAGCCAACGCCTCTCGCCCGATGAGCGCCAGCCATTGCCCAGCGCTCAGCACATTGGGTTCGAACGGCATCGGCAACGCCAAGGCTACCAACCCAAACGTTATGATGAGCGAGTTACGCACCATCGCCGGAACGAGTTGAGGTGAAAACAGCGGTAGCATCAGGAAGGCGAAACCAAATCGCGCAGAGCCTGCCCCGATTAACAGAGCTTGTTCCGTCCACGGCGCAGATTGAATGAACGAATCTCCTAAGGCGCTTCCGATAGACATGTCTGAGTTAGCCGACCAGTCGCGGGAAATTGCTGAAAATCTGATCGCTAAAAGCATATAGGCTGCCCGCCATTAGCGATGCCGTGATAAATAGCGTCAGGACAATTGCGAAAAACTTCAGCGTAAACTGTAGCGTTTGTTCCTGTATCTGGGTGGCTGCCTGAACGACTGCGACTAGCAACCCAACAACCGATGCCGCGATCACTGGCGGTGCAGACAGCAGCAGCACCAGCGATAATGCCTCCAGCGTGATGTCGGTGATGCTCATGGGCAAACCGTCTGCGCGCTACATTGCATAAGACAACACCAGACCATGTGTCAGTTTGACCCACCCATCGATCAGCACGAATAGCAATATTTTGAAAGGCAAAGAAATCGTTACCGGGCTTAACATCATCATGTTGAGCGCCAGCAATATGTTGGAGATAACAAGGTCGATGATCAGAAACGGCAAGAATATCAGAAAGCCGATCTGAAACGCGATTTTGAGTTCTCTCACGGCGAAAGCCGGAACGATTATAACAAAGTCCGTATCTGACAATGCAGCCGCGCGTTCCGGCCCGCTGATACGTTGCTGTGTCGCCAGGAAAAACGCTCTGTCGGACGCTTCAGTATTCTTGGTCAGGAACTCGCGCAGCGGCTCTTTTACGCGATCGGCGGTTGACAGTATTTCATCCGTGCCCTCAATCTGAGCCGGTGTGGCAGGCTCATCGCCGGGCATGGTCGCCACCGCTTCATCGCCGATCCCTGCCGCCGCCGACATATCCTGCAAGGTCGGGTACATCACATAGACCGTCAGCACCAAGGCAAGGCCGTTAAGCACTACATTTGGTGGGGTCTGCTGGAGCCCCAATGCGCTCCGCACGATCGCTAGAACCACGACAATTTTGGTAAAGCTTGTCACCATCACCGCAAAGAACGGTGCCAGCGCAATCAGCACGACCGTAATCAGCGCCGAGCCGGGGGTGAAAGTGCCCAGTTCCACTAATCAGCATCCATCGGCATTGCGCCCGCTTGGGTTTGATCGTCGTCAATCTCATTTGCGGTCGCGTTTGCACAGGAGCGTGCTGGATCGGCTTCGGCTGGCGCGTCGAGCAAAACCGCGAACCTATCACCCAGGCGCACCAGTTCACCTTTACCAACTGATCGCCCCCCGACGTTAAGGGCAACGTGAAGGCCCTCGCTGATCATGCCAATGTCGAGTGTTCCGCCATTCGCGAGTTCGGCCAATTCCACTGGAGAAATAAGCACATCGGGCAAATTCAAAGAGACTGGTACGGTGAGCTCGCCCATATCATCTACGTTAGCCATAGGTTTGTTTTCCAATTCTGCGAAGGGCGGTTTGAGAATAGCGCCTAACTGACCTGTGGCTGGGTCAAGCGCGAGCGAAGGGCTCAACAAGGTGTCTGCCGGAGCCAGCAACAGCCAAGGACCGGGTTCAAGGATAACCATGTCCCCGCCAGTCAGCTGCTCAGCGTCACGCAAGGGCAATCTTGCGGCAGCAAAAACCATTGGCATCGGCATTGACGGCGGCGTTTTGTTTGTCTTTGCTGGCGGGGCAAGAAAAGCTAATTCGCCCACTTCCTCACCGCCTTTGAACATTTGCACAATGGCCCAATTGTTGGCCGGTGCACCATGATCACTGAACTCTGCTGCAAGGCCTGTTGCGGTCTCGATCTTTGCGAGCAGGATCTCGTGTTCGCTGAGAACCTGCATCAACCGCTCCGCGTTAGATCCTAGCGGAGCGCGTGCCTCTGATGCAGGTCTAAATGCCAGCATCTCGCCGAGATACCAGTCAGCGACCGGATCGTGGTGTGTTGTAACCTTAACCTCAAAATCATGCTGCGAAAGCAGGCGCGCGCCAGAGTGGGTCCATGACGTCTGCTCGTCATCGAGGCTGGGGATGGCGTCAGAAATCCCTATTGGCGCGTCGCTATTTTCTGCCGGGCTCACGAGCCTTCGTCCCTTGCCATACGGAGCCGGAATCGCTCCGCTTTAGTCGTTTCGATGTTCTCGGTTGTGTCGGTTGTTCCGCTCCTCGTATCACTCACCTCCGCAGGCCAGGTCTTCAACTGCGTGATCGAATGCGCTGTAACGCCAAGCAGCATTTGCTCACCATCGACTTCGACCAGAACCAATCGCTCGCGCTGACCTACTGGCAAGGCGCGCTCAAACCGCAAGCTGCGCCCTGTATCGGCACCGCTCAACTTGCCGAAGCTGCCGTCTTGAAATCGGCGGAGCAGCCACAGGCCGCCCCAGGCCAATGCGATTACGAACAGTAAGGATAGAATGATCGCGAGAATGGAGGAAAGAACGGTTCCAATACTCATGCAGCTTCCTTGTCTGTTGGTGCCTCAGGCGGGCTCTCGACGTCGTCATCACTTTGTGGGTTCAGATGTTCTCGCTGCCCTGCCTCTCTCAAGAGATCGCATTCCATCGGGGCCTTGCCGTCGCGTGCGCGGTTGGCCCACAGGATCACCTCAGCGATGGCGTCGAACATTTCTTCGGGCACCATTTCACCGATCTCACCACGGGCCCATAATGCGCGGGCTGTCGGAATATGCCGGATGATTGGCACTTTTGCCTGTGTCGCGGTATCCCGCATCGCCAAAGCAATATCGCCTTCTCCGCGTCCGGTGATGACCGGTATAGGGGCCCTGTCGGGATCGTAATCCAGCGCAATTGCCAAATGTGTCGGATTGACGAGCAAGGCCGACGCGTCGCCCGCCGCGGCCACATTGCCAGACTGCGCCCATTCCTGACCCAGTTGACGCCGGTGACCTTTCATGTGCGGATCACCCTCGTCCTGTTTCACCTCTTGTTTGATGTCGCGCATGCTCATCATCATCTCTTTGGTGAATTTATGCTTGGCCCACACGGCGTCGAGCATAGCAATCCCAACGAAAACCGCCCCGCACCATCCAAGCACTTGTAACGTTAATGAGAAGGTTAGCTGCGCATCTTTTGTACCTGCCTGAGCGCCAGCGCCATCAAACCAGATTGGTGTAGCTGCCGGCAGCAACATGGCGCTTATCTGGTCAATATGGCCGCGAGCCACGAACCATACGACCGCGATAACGGCAATTGCCTTCGCAAGTGTCTTGGCAAGTTCGACCAGCCCCTGCTTGCCGAAAATGCGCTTCAACCCTTCAACAGGGTTGAGCTTATCGAGCTTCGGCTCAAGCTTTTTCGGCGCGAACAGCCCCTTGGTTTGCAACACCTCGGACAGAAGGCCGATCGAAAGGAGTGGGATCAAAACCACGGCACTTAAAGTCAGCAGTAATGCCACTGCCTCACCGCCAATCTGGCTGAGGGTAAGTGTGAAGTCGCCCGCAGTAGACAGGGTAACGACGTCTTCGCCAAATTTTGCGATGCGTTCAGCCACATATCCGCCAGCGACGAACAACAGGATTATCGCGCCGAAGGTTCCGACCATCGAAGTGATGTCTTGCGCCTTGGCAATGTCGCCTTTCTTGCGCGCGTCTTTCAGTTTTTTGGGAGTAGGCAGCTCAGTCTTATCGCCACCCTTATCTTTGTCTGACACTTCAGCCCACCTGAACCCCACATGCTGCGGAAATTGCTGCGAATTGGCAGCATACGACTCCGGCGGGCAGGCCGAAAATTCTTCGTACAATCACACAGTTGCGCGGATTGTCAAGAAACGGGAAAATATTTTTCAATCAAATCAACCGCGACTCGGAATCGTTAAAGTATTCACCATCAGAGGTGCTGCAGACGAATTGAGCGGAATTTGCGGTAAACCGACTGACTGACTTTTGGGAACGCCTATCCGTATCATATTATTAACATACTGATAAAAACCAATAAAAGGTCCTGTGGAAGTAGAGTCTTCAAACTTTCCAATAAGCATGTAATATCTTGTTAAGCATCTGGTCGGGAAGTTGGGCAGAATTTCTCGTTAAATTTTTATTTGCGCTCTTGGGTCAATCCGGAAGTATTTTCGGAAGGGAGGTCGCGTGTCTAGTATCTGTTTGCAGAGTCCATTTTCACAGCACTCTAATATCAGAAGCATAGTTACTTTCATTGTTGTCAGTAGCGTACTAATTTCTTCGTCACTACTTGCAAAAGAACGCGAGCCAGAGCCTATCGAGGACCCTGGCGAGTGTCCGATCGATGCCCCTATTCGTGTCGCAAGCCTGGATTCATTGCGGCACTTTGAAGGTTTGATTGGACATTGTCCTGAAAGTACCTTGATCGAATCTCCTGCTGCCCGCGCCAATCCAGTGAGGGGCGTTGTGCGTGATGTTTCAATACCTTCCGAACCGCAGCCATCCATGCAGCGAGACCTTGAGGCTCGCCTGATCATCGCGAAAACCGACGTTCGCAAAGCGAGTGAACGTACCCCTTCGGTTGAGCAGAATAAGGGCAAGACTGTCGCAGTGGCATCACCGGATGGATCAAGCGTTGCGATAAAGCCTCCTCAATCAGCATTTGTCGCGAGGCAGGGGCCGTCTTTAGCGCCTGCAGTGAGTAATGATGAGGTTGAGGCTGTTCTCGCGCTCCGCCCTCAATGCTATTCAACATCCTTCGATGAGACGATCAGTATCGCTGCACGTCGGCACAACGTTGATCCATTGTTGTTGCATGCGGTGATCACGCAGGAATCGCGCTACAAGCATGAAGCAGTGAGCCATGCGGGTGCGCGCGGTTTGATGCAGGTTATGCCGGCAACAGGCCGCCGGCTAGGCGTCAGTAATTCGCGTGCGCTGTTTGACCCGGAAACCAACATCAACGCAGGCGCAAAGTTGCTCAGTCAACTGTGGCGCCGTTATGATGGGAACATCGATCTGGTTCTTGCCGCCTATAATGCAGGCGAGGGCGCGGTTCAAAAATACGGCATGACCGTGCCGCCCTTTCGCGAAACCCGAAACTACGTCGTGAAGGTCAAAGCAATCTACACGCGGCTGGCTGGGGAAAGCGGGATTGCGGTGAGGTTTTGATGGGCCTGGCTGCCAAGATACAACGGGCGATCCGCATTGTTCCAACGGCACAATTGGTCGTCCTTCTTGGCTTGGTGGCGATTTTTGCAATGTTCATCCTGCCGATGCCACCGGCTTTGCTGGATGTGTTCATTGCGATCAATCTGACCATTGCCGCATTGCTTGTTATTGCCGTCATAGGTGTGCGTCACCCACTTGATTTCTCGACATTCCCATCGATTCTGCTGTTCACAACCGTAGCGAGGCTGGCGATCAGCATCGCGACAACGCGCATGATCCTCACAGAAATGGATGGGGGGCAGATTATTCGTGAGTTTGGCGAGACGGCGGCTGCCGGGAACATTGTCGTCGGTCTCGTTGTATTTCTCATCATCACAGTCGTGCAGTTTATCGTAATTTCGAAGGGGTCCGAACGGGTCGCCGAGGTTTGCGCACGATTCAGTCTTGACGCAATGCCGGGCAAGCAGCTGTCCATCGACAGCGATTTGCGCTCTGGCATGCTGACCAAGGACGAGGCGAAGGAAAAGCGCAACCAGCTTGAGCAGGAGAGCCGCCTCTACGGTAGCCTCGATGGCGCGATGAAATTCGTCAAAGGCGATGCAATGGCGTCGGTAGTTATCGTGATCATCAATCTGATTGGCGGGATCGCAATCGGGACAATTTATCACGATCTTTCACTTAGCGAAGCGGCGGCGACCTTCTCAATCCTCACCATTGGCGACGGGTTGGTGGCGCAGATTCCTGCATTTCTGTGTGCATTGGCGGCCGGCCTGCTGGTTACGCGCAGCAATGATCCCGAGACCAAGCCCGACCTCGCTCCTGCTATCTTCGCTGAGGCAGGCAGCAAGCCCGGAACGCTGATCGCCGCCGGGACGATTGCTTTTGCACTTGGCTTGATCCCGGGCTTCCCCTTCGCGGTATTTTGCGCGTTGGGCCTAACTCTCCTTTTGGCGGGTCTGTGGCGTCACTCGCACGTCGGGCCGAAGCTAAAGACCCTGGTTTCGCGAGATACTGGCGGAGACAAGCCAGCGCCAGAAGAAATCATTCTAAAAGCGCAACCTGCGCCAAAGATTGAACCGCTTGTGCTTCGTGTCTCTGCAGGTGAACAAACCGCCAGCGATATGGATCGTTTGAGCACAGCGCTTGAGCGGGCAAAAAATGACATTCAGCAACGGTCAGGCATTGCTCTGCCTGATTTGCGTATCGCGAAATTTCGAAGTGATATGACGCTTGGAAGCTGGGAATTAACCGCTTTTGATGCGCCGCTTGGTGCATCGCGTGAGGAACCGCATCTTTTGGAGGATCGTCTTCCGCCGTTCGTTCGAGAATTGCTGCGGCGTAACTTACCATTGTTTCTGGGTCTGCAAGAGGTCACGGACCTGCTCGATCACCTCGGCGAAACCTATCCTGAAGTCGTCAAGGAAACGGTCCGCGCGGTGCCGGTTCAAACGATTGTTGAGGTGATGCGAATTCTCGCCGATGAACAGGTGTCGCTGCGCAACTTGCGCGATTGCGTGGAGGCGATTTGCGAGGCTGGTCAGCAAGAACGCGATGCCAATCTGATCGCCGCGCGGGTCCGGGTTGCAATGCGCCGGAATATTGTCGCGCCTTTGTGCGAGGATGGCCGGTTGAAAGTCATGATGATCGGCCCGCGTGCGGAGGAGGCTATTCGCCGCACGCTGACCGCGATTGATGGGCATCCGCGTCTTGCGATTGACCCGATGCGGATGCGCGAACTGGTCCAACTGATCGGGCAGGAAGTCGACACTGGCGGGGCTCGCGCAATCCTGACCGCGCAAGACTTGCGCAGGCCGCTCCGGCTTGTCTGTGCCGCTGATCTGTTTGACGTACCTGTACTCAGTTTCAACGAATTAAACCCCGCCGTTCCGCTTGATGTGGTGCGGCAATTGGATGTCGCACCGGACCTTGTGGCGCATGCTGCACCGGCAGACAGCTATATGGAGGCAGCCGAGTGATCCCCCTTATGCTCCGCTCAATGATTTTTCCCGCCACTCAGGCGATGGCGCGCGCTACCGCCGTTTTCGTTTTGGCTTTGGCGATGATGACCCCGACTGTCGTGCAGGCGGCGGACCCGCCGTTCAAGAGCGAAGCTGTTTCGTTGAGCGCGCGTGGCCAGGATGTGCGCGATTTCGTCGCAGATTTGTTCAGCGAGGCGGGCCTTCGCGCCAAGATCAGCACGCGGGTCAAAGGGCGCGTGCAGGGCGTTTTTCAGGGCGATCCGGGCGAGATTTGGGGCACCATTTCGAGGGCTTATGGTCTGGTCGCCTATTATGATGGTTCGGTCGTGCGGATCTACGCCAATGATGAGATCGCGAGCCGCTCCATCCCGACATATTGGGGCGAGCAGCTTATCGCTGAGGCCAATCGCATGCAGTTGACCGATCAGGTGAACACCGCCCGGTCTGGCAATGGATTAGTATTGGCGACGGGCGTTCCGGCATTTCTCGATCGGATTGAGTCCATGGCTGGTCAGCTCAGTTCGCGGGCTGAGCTATCGGCTAAAGTTCAACCCACGCCGGCAGTGATCCCGGCAACTCGGTACCGACACAAATGGCATCGCCTCTGCTGAAAGCACCATTGGCCCGCGCAAGTATCCGCTCCGAAGTAATTCGCAATGCAGGGCGCGGCAGCCCTTACGAGGTCCGCATTTTCTATCTCAAATATCGTGATGCCGCCGACCGCGAAGTGCGCAGTTCCGACCGATTGTCGATCATTCCCGGCGTAGCAACGTTGCTGACGGAGCAGATGGGCGATGGCATGCAGATCGGCCAGGTTAGCTCATCGGCAACGAATGAGTATTCCATTAGCGGACTGAATGGTCTGCGCGAACGACGCCCTAATGACCCTCGCGATTTCCGCGATCTGCGTGAGCGTGACGAAAGCGCGCCCAGTGGTAGCTATGCCGGAGACGGACCGCGGATTTCCGCCGACCCTACGGTCAATGCAGTGATCATTCGTGATCGTCCTGAGACAATGGGCGTGTACGAAAAACTGATTGCCAATCTCGATATCGAACCTTTGATGATCGAGACTCAGGTGACAATCCTTGAGCTCAATGTCACGCGCCTGAAAGAGCTTGGGCTCGATTTCGGGTTCGGACTTGAGGGTCTTGGTCTCTTGTTTGGGGGCGGCCCGAACCTTGGACCCGGCGGCATTACCGGCGGATATCTGAGCGGCGATGGCGAGGCGTTCCTGCTGCGCATCAAAGCGCTGGAGCAACGAGGTGCGGTGCGCACCGTAACGCGCCCGGTCCTGTCCTCGGTCAATAACCAAGTCGCGACATTTGATATCACTACACAGCAGGTCGTTCGCTTGCAGGGTGAGCGTGAGGTCGACGCATTCTCTGTCAATTACGGCCTCGCCATGCGTGTTCGGCCATCTGCCATCGAAGATGGTGGCGATATGCGTATCCGGATGCAGCTCGAAATCAGCAATACTGAGCTTAATGGCTTGGTTGTTGATGGCATTCCCACCGCTTCTGGCCCACGGATTCAAACCCAAATGGTGGTTCGTCAGGGTGAGAGCGTGATGCTGGCTGGCATGACGCAGACAGCCGAGTTCGACCGTAAACAAAAAACGCCAATACTTGGCGATGTACCAGGTCTCGGGCAGCTTTTCCGCAAGCGCAGAAAGGGCGAGGATCACATAGAGCGCCTGTTCTTGCTTACCCCGCGCATCAGCAACTTAGGCAGTGCCCAATTCGCTCCCAATGAAGTTGAGCCGCTTACCATCGAGCAGCTTCGCGGCGAAGAACCCGTACGGCGGAAGACGCGCTCATGAACGCGGTCTCGGCCCTTGACCGACCCGATGTGACGGCTGCGGTCGAGCCGCTGACTCTGCGTGTGTTAACCGGGCGCAGCGAAGGTGCGGAGCATCGCCTGCCAAACAAGCGGAAACTGTTGGTGGGTCATAGCTTTGAGAACGACATTGTTCTGCGTGACGTCTCCACGCGCGGCTGCGCGCTCGAACTGACCACGTGTGGGCGCCGCGGCGTGGTGAAAGTTTTGTCCGGCGAGGCGGAGATACTTGGTCGTGCAGTGCCAGCTGGTGAGACTATACAGATTGAACCATATCTCCCGGTGCGCATTGGCGAGATCATGTTCGCCATTGGTGGGAACGACGAAGAGCGTTGGTCAGATGCGGCCTTGGCGACCACTGAACATGCTTCGCTAGAACTGACAGAGGTTGCCGATGCCGAGCGTGCTGATCTGGTCGAACGCTTGGAACTCCGAACAGAGCCTGTGCGCCGGTCGGTTGCAGGCTTGTCCTTGGGACCGCGCGTGTTGGCTGTTGCCGGTGCACTGCTTTTGACGGTTGCTGCCGGTGCGCTATTTGGATCAGGGGCGCTGTACCCGTCCAAACCCACCAACTTCGAGGTCGAAGCGGGACTGGTGGAGCTAGGCTATCCCGGCCTGGCCGTTGAGCAAAGCGCTGCATCCGGCGAAGTCGCGATTGTTGGGCTTGTTCGCGATGACAGCGCACTTGCGCGCCTGCGTGAATGGAGCGCGGCCAATTTTCCTGCGGTGGTGGTCGGCGTTGAGACCCTCGATGGCGCGGCGGAGGCCGCGACGGACTTGCTGATTGCCCAAAGTGTTGACGCGCGCGCAGTCCCGCAGGGGGCCGATGCGTTGATCATTGAAGGGGCTTTTTTGCCGCAGGATCGTCAGATGGAATTGACTGATCTGCTGCGCCGCGATTTGCCGCGTGTTCGCGAGTTCACATTCCGCGCGGCGCCCGATCGCGGTGAGGCCGATCTCGCTTACTTTTTCAATGCGCCGGGATACGGCGCGGCAAGCTTCGTATCGGGCGATCCCGGCTACATCGTCACTGAAGATGGCACGCGCTGGTTCGAGGGCGCGAGCCTGCCCACCGGACACACAATCATCGAAATTGCGAATGGTCGCGTGACCGTCGAACGAGAGGGGCTGCGCGACATTTTGACCATGTGAGACTTGAAATCACAATACGTATTTGACCTGAAGAAAGGACGTGACATGACTGACGCAACCGGACGGATTTTGGGCAATCTCGCCAATGTCCCATCAATGATGCCATCGGGCCGTAGTAAGAGTTGGTTTGAGGCATTTGCTGGAGCTTGGGGCTCTGCATTGAATAACCAAGCCTCGCGAATTGAGCAGCAGGCGGGACAGATCAGCGGCCCGGATGGCAATGATCGCCCGTCGGAAATCACCAAGCTAACCGCAGAATCCATGCGGATGAGCTTTATGGCGCAGAGCAGCCACACCTCGCTCGACAGCATATCCAAGTCGCTAGAAACTATGGCGCGGAAGAACTGATCATGACTATCGAGCTGATTGCTTCCTCTCTCGCGTCAGCTGCCGGTGGTCAGCCGCGTGAGGGGGTCATTTCGCTGGGCCCAAGCGGCTCTGGATCGTCGGCTGCAGGCAGCACTGAAGCCGAGCCGATTTATTGCTGCTATGGACAAGGCCTCGTCGACCAGCAGCGTAGCGCGCTCTGATCTTCCGGCGCCTGTCGGGAACCTGCTGCGAGCGCTGGATGGCATTGATGTTCAGGCGCGTTCCGTCACGGATTTCGCGCAGTCTGCTTCCGCTAGCAATGGCGAATTGACGCCGGGCGAGATCGTGCAGCTGACCATGAAATGTCAGGAGTTCATGTTCCAGTGTCAGCTCACCTCGAATATCGCCAACCGAAGTGCTGATGGCGTGCAGCAATTGTTCCGCCAGCAGGGGTAACGTTTTGGCATCGAATTTAACGAATTTGGGGAATTGACATGACGCTTGGTTTGCAACGGCTCAGGACCGCACTTCTGGCTCTTATGCTTGCGGGTACCGTGGCGGCGTGTAGCGGGCAGGAGCTCTACCGTGACATTAACGAGCGCGAGGCCAACGAAATGGTCGCTGTACTGGAACGTGCAGGCATAGAGAGTGACAAGGCGCCTGGCGAAAAGGGTTCCTACACCGTTAGGGTTGGCCAGGCAGACTTTGCCCAATCTGTAGAAGTCCTTCGCCAAAACGGTCTACCGCGCGAAGAGTATGAGTCACTCGGCAGTGTGTTTAAGAAAGAGGGGTTCACCTCCTCCTCCCTCGCTGAGCGTGCTCGGCTTGTCTATGGTCTGAGTCAGGAGCTCTCCCATACGATCAGCGAATTTGACGGTGTTGTTGAGGCGCGCGTGCACCTAGCGATGCCAGAGGCAGACGCCCTTACAGGTGTCGCTAATCCGCCCTCTGCTTCGGTATTTGTGAAGTACCGCGAGGGGTTTGACCTTCGCTCGCAAACCGCAGCGATCAAATCGCTCGTGACCAACAGCATTGAAGGGTTGGAATACGATAAAGTCAGCATCGCTATGACAGAAGCGAAGCCACTCCCAGCGCCCGTAGCGGATCGTTCCTTTGAAGAGGTAACACGTATTCTGACGATCCTGATCGGCGTGCTCGGTGCGGCCCTGCTCGTATTGGGTGGTTGGCGTTTCTTTGCCACGCGGCGTGCCCGTGCAGGTACCGACGTTGCCCGAGTGGAGACTTAAGGCATGGTGAGCCGGAGTGAGGCAACTCCAATAGTGACGGAGCGGGCGCTGCGTTTCGACCGCCGTATTTCTGGCGAGGAGCTGGCCAGTTTTTCTGAGCTAAAACGACAAACCGATGAGGCTGACATTCAGGACGTGGATAGGGGCGAATTAAGCGACATTGTGGCCCTGTTGCATTGTCGTCCGGCCATAGATCGCGAGTTGAATGGGCAGCGATTGGCATCGCTTGTTAGCTTGATAAATGAAGAACGGTTTGACCTGATTTGTACGGCCAATCTGCCGGACTTGGGACATGATCCGATTGCGTGCGCGTTACCGTTGCCAGCCGAGGTCCGGGACCGTGGTGAGGCATTGCTGACCAGAGTAAAATGTCAGCCAGAACTTGCTCGCCTGAAACAGGTCGCGCGCGAGATTGCTCAAGCGACGCGGACATACGAAGCGGAGATGGAGACGTCAGGATGAGCGCATATGTACTGTGCGGCGACGCAATGTTGCGACTGCCCTCAGCCCGGATTGCTCGGGATGACGTGATTGCGCTCAATGACAGTGCTGCGCTCCTTGCGGAAACAAAGGCTCTCAAAGAAAACGCAGCGCTTGCCGCTGAGGAAGCTGAGCGGCTTGGTTATGAGCGAGGCCGGGAGCAGGCTGCCGCCGAAATGCGCGACACCCTCGCCGCCGCAATTGCTCAGTTAACTGAGGATTTCGCCAAAGAGAACGCCCGCCGCGAGCGTGAAGTTGCCACCGCAGCGATGCAGGCTGTTGAACAGATGTTGGGGCGGGTTGAACCCGCCGAGATAGTGACCGGCATTGCGCGTCAGGCGCTGCAGGAAGTGGGAGCTGATTTAGTGGAGGTTGTAGTCGCCCCGGAATGGGTTGAGACTATCGCACCGGTTTTTGCGGATGCAGAAGACGTGCTGATTTCCGGCGACACGGAATTAGCGACGATGGGCTGCAGGCTTGTGACTATTGATGGTCGTATAATCGCTGACCTTGAGACGCAGCTTTCAGCTCTGCGATCGCGGTGGGGCTTGGCAAGTGAGCCAGCGAATGACTGAAGCACCGGGACAAGGAAGTCATGTCTCACATCTGGTCGATGGATTACGTGCGCCTCTTTTTGAGCAGCGCGGCCGCTTGGTTGGAGCGGTTGGGACGACATTGCGGGTGCGCGGGGTGCGGGGCCGTATTGGCGATGTGTTAGAGATTGAGACGCTTGATATAGAAGCTCCATTAGGGGCGGAAGTGGTCGGATTTGAGGGCGATAATCTGCTTCTTACTCCACTCGGAGAAATCAGGGGGATTGCTGCAAACTCGGAAGTCATCTTGCGCGAAATGACGGATCGTGTGCCCGCCAATGATAGTCTGCTTGGTCGCGTACTTGGTGCAGATGGCGTCCCGCTTGATGACAGAGGTCCGATCCAGCCAATGCCTGATCGACCTCTGGTGGCGCCATCGCCATCGCCTATGGAACGGCAGGCGATCACTACACCGTTGGAAAGCGGTGTGCGAGCTATCGACGGTTTGCTCACTTTGGGCGCGGGGCAGCGTATGGGGATTTTCGCTGCGGCGGGCGGAGGCAAATCCACTTTGCTGGCGATGTTGGCACGGCGTGCGCAAGCCGATGTGATTGTGATTGGTTTGATCGGTGAGCGGGGCCGTGAAGTTCGCGAGTTTATCGAGGATGCACTCGGTGAGGAGGGCCTTGCGCGATCCGTGGTGGTCGCCGCGACTTCTGACCAACCGGCGATGGAGCGAGTTCGCGCTGCCCGCGCTGCTACTGCTATTGCCGAGGGGTTTCGGTCACAGGGCAAGCATGTGCTGCTGCTGATGGATAGTGTCACGCGGTATGCGCGCGCGTTGCGGGAAATTGGCCTTGCCGCTGGTGAGCCAGCGGTTCGGCGCGGCCTGCCGCCGTCGGTTTTTGCCGAGCTGCCCCGTTTGTTCGAGCGTGCGGGCAGCGATGCGGCCGGTGTGATCACTGCGCTGTATACAGTCCTGACTGAGGGTGAAGACGAAGATCCGGTTGCCGAAGAGGTGCGTTCTTTGCTCGATGGACATATTCACTTGTCACGCAGTCTGGGTGCGCGGGGTCATTTCCCGGCAATCGACATCAGCCGCAGCCAGTCGCGTTTGTTCCGCAAGCTTGCGGGATGCGGCCAAGTTGCGTCCGCCGAGGCGCTTCGCGCGATGATTGCCAAGCTGGATGAGATTGAGCTGCTGCTGCAGATGGGCGAATATCAGGCAGGCCAGGATCCGCTGGCCGACGCCGCTCTGGCGCAGCGAGATGCGATAGAGACGTTTCTGCGTCAACGGCCCGATGAGGCCAGCGATCTCGCAACCACGCTCGCGCGGCTGCGTTCAATCGGGGAAACGATCCTGTGAAAACGCGATTGGAGCAAGCGCGTCGGATAGCCGCTTTGCGCGAACAGCGAGAGGAGCGTGCACGGCTGGACGCTAGCGAGAAGCAGAAGCAATGCGAGCGGGCTAAAGCTGATGCCCACCACTTTCTGATGCTGCGGAACAAAGAAGTTGAAACGGCTGAGAACTATTTGATTGCTGACCCTGCAAGTCCTCAGGCGCTGTTATGGCGCGAGGCCAGCACGGGTCGGCAGAATGATGCCCGCACATCTTGCGACGCGGCACAGGAATCGCTGAGCAATGCATGTATCGAGGCGAAGGAGGCACGTACCACTCATGAAAAATCCCGCGAACGTTCGCGTATTATTGATGATCGGATCGCTGATGCGAGACGACTGGTCATGGCGCAGCGGGATGAACGTGAAGCAGAAGAAATCGCGGAGCAGCGCGCATGAACGGTCTGTCCAATTCATCTAATCAAGTGACGCGCGCTGATCCGACGCAACCCAAGTCAGCGCAACAGACGCCGCAGCAAGAGCCACCTCGCAAACAGGCTGAGGCCCGGAGTTTGCGGGATCGGTTCCATGAGAAGCTGACGCGGGAGGATAGTAGCGGCTCCCGTGGTGGAGAAGCGTCAGACCCGGCACTCGCAAAGCAGGAAAAATCCGCTGCTCCGTCATCAAAAGGCCGGCATCAGGAGCATCAGGATAGTGGCTCGTTTGCTCGCAGTGACGTCACACAGCTAGCGAGCGCACCCGTTTCGTCCAACTCCACAGGTGCTGGTGAGGCATCTGCGCTGCTTGATCCGCAAATGTTAAGCAGGATGGCAGCCCAAATTGCTGAAAGCTGGCCGTGTGGAAAGGCGAGCGAGGCATTGGTTCAATTCCCCGAAGGGGCGCTCGCGGAAACGGCGCAGATCAAGCGCGAAGCAGATGGCAGTATGGCGATACGGATTGCTGGACTTAACCCGCAATTGACAGCTCTACAGAAAGGGCGCGCACATATTGAATTGCTCAACGCTTTTGCACGGCGCCGTTTGCCCGTTGCGTCGCTACACTTTGAAAAGACTCTGAAAGATCAGCGTGGTCGTGATGTCGCGATGCCACGTGCCGTCTGATCAATTTGTCCTACCGCTCGATCAAGCGTTTCAGGGTCGCTCGTTGTATCATTCTCAGCGATCACCCGCGCAATCGCGTCAAGCGAGGCAGCTTCCGGGCGAGCTGCCAAAAGCGATGCGCTCTCCTGAGCGAATTCATCAAGGGATCTTGCGAGACGCCCTTCATCGATCGCCTTGGCCTGCAATTCCTTAGCCAGTTGTTGCGCGACAGAACGGATCTCATAAATGTCGTCGCCCTCGCGGAAGTGATCATCCTCAGAGGTATTGGATTCGCGTTCATCAAGCAGATTGAACTCGCGCGACATCCGCTCGGCTATACGGCCCGCAAGACCGCGAAGTGCGGTTCCCGTGCGGGTCGACTTGCTGCCGCCTCCGCGACGGACAGAGCTGATTGGACCGACGCCTCCGGGACGAATAGAACCCACCATCGCGCTTACCGTCTACTGCTCGCGACAAGCCGGATCGATTTGAGAGCCTCGGGTGTGAAAACAATTCCGCCTTCCTGAAACGCCCCATTCGTTTGTGCAGCGTCGCCAAACCGTCGCACTAGATCCTCTGGCGATGGCGGCGGCCAAACAGGTCCGCTGTCTTTGGCGATAGTCAGCAGCTTTTCGCGGATCGATTCCTGCGTCTTATCTTCAGCAGGCGTCATCAACATGCGCGCGGGCAGCGATCCCTTATTCGCAACCTGCCAAGCGTTTGCGCCACCCATCATAAGGACATCTGCGGATCGATAATCGCCAAAGCTGATCGCGGCCTCAAGAGGCGTACCACCAAGTGTGTCAGTGTGATTGACGTTTGCGCCTGCCCGGACGAGCAGGCTCACCGCATCGCTCCGCTCAAAATACAACACTTCGCGCAGCGGTGTATTTCTGCTGGAATCATGGGCGTCAGGTGACGCGCCTGCCTGAAGCAGCATCGTCGCCATTACGGGATCGTCTGCGAGCAACGCATAAGTCAAAGGTAGACCCGGATACACACCATCTGGGTCTGCACCAAGTTCCAGCAATGCGCCGAGCATCCGCGCATCGCAGTTGGCAATCGCGAAAGTTAAAGCGTCACCGATATTGCCATCCGAAGCGCGCTCTCCCTGTTGCAAAACCCTGTGTGTCGCCAGCAATTTGGGATTGCGGCGAGCCATCTCGCCAACTTGATCGACAACACCGTCCTGAATGGCGTCATAAAATCGCCGCCCATCTTCGCCATTACTGAGAAAGGGGCGAACCTTCTGCGTTTGCGGCAGGCTTGGCTGTGATCGTTTATAACATGGCGAGGCGTCGCTCAAAGCTGTGCAGCTCCCGGTGACAAGCGCCATTGCAAGCGTCAAATTCTTCGCGGCAACAGCAAGACGGTTCATAATATCAAAGTATATAGAGTGCCCGGGAGTATGCGCCAAGTCGATTGCCGTCGCCAGCGCGCAATACAGATGCGCTATTGAGGTAGGCTCGAAATGACATAATTCATCATATGCTTGGCAACTGGATTATCCTGATACCAGCGCATGTCATCCGGCCTGATAGGCTCTATCTCAACGCGTGTTCCGACTGCCTCTGGCATATCTGCCACAGCCGCGCCGAAAAGGCCGCCAATCAGCGCACCGACCATACGGTCGCCGCCATCTTGCAACGTCGAAAGAATCTCGCCGCGCACATAAAAGGCGCTGATGTCTGGCACATCGATCTGTCCGTCCTCACCCGCGATGTTCTCCGCTTCTGTTAGCGTGCGGTCAGACAGGCCCGCAGCGTTGAAAGTTGTTGCGTCTAGTTCGACCGCCAAGGCGGAGGCTGAGGCAAGGCCCCCGCCCAGAGAATGCCCGGTTATGGTGACGCGGGCGCCCTCAGGCACGATGACCCGGCGGCCTATTTCCAAGGCGCGATTGTAGTGATCCGTTTGCAGGCCCACACCCTGACGGAGGTTAGCTCCCCAATCACTGCCGCTTTGGGTCCCACGAAATGAGATCACATAGCTGGTCTGTCCGGCTATCTGGCGGGTGTAGACCTCGGCGCGAAATTCTGATTGCGGTGAAATCAGCATATTTTCGGCGAGGCCGATCGCCGCCAGCTGAGCCGGTGCAGCAACGCTCCACCCGGGTGGCGGCGCGGCACCGGGGGAATAGACGTCCGCTGCCATTGCCGCGAGTTCACGCGTGGTTGGTTCCGGGGGAATGCTAACAGTGTGTAGCTGCGAAACGCCGTTTTGTGGAGCGTTCGCCTGAACCGGATTAAGATCTGCAAAGTTTGGCCGCGGCGCTGGTGCGATTGCGGCATTGGAATTGGCGGACTGTGCTGCGGCAATCCGTGCATCGCTGGCCGATGAGAGATCAGACTGGCGCACCCCATTGGAGGGGCCTACGCCCGCGCCATTAATGCGTGGGTCGCTAATGGCTGGATTGGTCCTGTTCGTCTCCATTAGCAGCCGGTCCAAAACAAATTTACAAGTGAATAGCCTTTGCCCGTAGCGTCCCGTTATGTCTCTATACGTTTCGTATAGGCGCGGAGATTGTCATACTTAGAAACGATCCCAGATCGTTGCGAGCAGTGCATCATCGAGCTCGATTTCCTCCAATCGCGGATAGGCATTCCCTGACGCACAGGCTTCATCTTTCGTCAGGCCCTCACTCACGACTTGTACGCTTGGACCAGAAAATTCGAGTAACGCCTCTTGCATTATAGGAGCGCGACTACGCCGCCCGCGTCGCTTGATGGCATGATGGAGCGTGCCTTTCTCCGCGCTGTAAGCGAGGCTATTTGCCTCAAACGCGCATCCGCCGATTGCAACGCCGCGCGCCGAGGCAAAACCGTTTCCATCGGTTCTGACGATCACTGCTGCAACCGCTGAATCCAAGAGTATGGGAAGAACCCGACCATACAGGCCTGGCTGACCTTCGGTTGTTGGGTAGGCTGCTTCGCTTGACAGAAATAAGCGATAGCCAGAGTCGTCAATCCAGTTCGGGCTTCCACCCGCCTCGCGCAACTCTCTCTCTCGCGAAGTGTATGCGGTCAGGACACAAGCGATCTGTTGCTCCTCGTCGGTAAAACGCATGCAGGCATCGCGGCTTGCACTCCACGCGATTTTGCGACTTTCAAACCTTTGCGATCCGCCCTGCGCATTCTCGAGCGTTGCGATTGAACGGAGCAAAGTTCGCGTGGCGCTGCCAGGAACGTCGCAGATGAGAGCGACGGCTGGCGCCACTGGCTGAGCGCACGCATCTGCTGCTTCTGCCGCCGGCTGAGCTGCTTCTGCCAAAGCCTTGGCCTCACCTGGGAAGAGCATGATTGCACGGCGCGGACTGCGCAACACGATGGGACCAGCCAGCATTGCGCCACCCAATGATCGTAGGTGATCGAGCGCCAATTCGGTTTGGTCGATCCGCGCGCCGGACAAATCCATTTCCGGCCAGAAGAAATTGTGAAAGCTTGCTCGCCGTAAGTTGGTGTTGCTGAGATTCATGCCTTCACGATCGGTTGGGCAGCCGTCTGCCTCGCTCGTTCCGCAAACAATCCGAAATCCCGTCAGGTCAGCCCCTGCCAAATTGAGGTCGCGCACCGATCCTGTCCAACCGCCATCCAACTGCCCCTGGCTCCAGTCTGCCTCACGCGCATCGACGAAGGTAAGCTTGGTGTCGCGAAGCAATACAAAAGGCAGCTTCGTACGCGCCATTTTTGCTCCGGTGAGGTCGACATTGACAAACCCGATGCCGCGACCGGAAAAGCCGGTCCAGTCGGTTTGGCTGAGGTCAGTGCCGAAGAAGCAGACATCATAGAGGCGCGCCTTGCGGAAATTCTGACCAACAAAACTGCCGCCCTTTATAAAAATCGTGCCAGCTCGCGTGCGTTTGCGGATACGTTCCAGATCGCGAGCCCTGCGAAGGCCCGAGGCTTCAATCGCAAAACCTGGCTCATCACCGCCAAGCTCTGGCGCGTTGTCCAGACAGGAGTTCTCTGGAATTGGCACATCTTCAAACAGATTGCCGCCGCCGCGCTTGGCGGTGACAATTATTGCGCCGGTATCGCGCGCAAAATCATCACCTAGCAGGCCCCCCTGCGCAGATGCGCTCTCAGCCTCCTGAGCCATCGTCGCATCGAAATTGCCGGTCATTGCCGCTCCCGCCAGCCCCAGAAATCCAGCGATGCAGATCGGCAAGGTCGTTTTGGTTTTCCGAAGGGTCAGCATTTGTTTGAGGCTCACTTAATCTGGGTGTGCTTTCTTAAGGTTTTGCAACACGTTGTCACGCTGTCGCAGCTCCTGCTGGCAGTCTTTGGCCTTTCGCGCCCTATGCGATTTGCAGAGGCACTCTATGCATTTCGTGGATACTCCGACTCAGCCCAGAGCGTCAAAACAATCTTCAAGACGAACGCAATTCCGACACGTCTTCCGATGAAAAAGGAGTTTGAAAAATGCCTCTAGGTGGAATCATTCGCTCAGTCATGAACCCAGTAAGTCTGTTCCAGATCGCGATGGGGCCAGCTGGTTGGGCTTCGCTCGCAATGCGCACAATCGGTGCACAAATCGGCATGAACGTCATTCAGCAATTGGGCCAGCGTCTTGGTTTGCCGCAGCCGATGATCGACATGGCACAGGCAGCATTCGCTCAGAACATGGGCATGCCTGGGCTTGCGAGACAGAATGTGAACGAGGCTGTTCGTGGCCTAGCCGATCAGTTCGATTTTGGCCCTCGTCAGACCGCGCAGATGAATGATCGTGTGACTGACATGCTTAATCGTATGGTATCTCAAATGGCCGAAGGTGAGGATATGAAGCGAGCCAAAGCTGGCGGTGGCCGTGAAGCAGGCGGCTGGTTGATGGCTCTCGCATCAGTGATGGGTGAGAAACTCAATGCCAAGGCGGAACAAGTACAGGATCTGGCTGGCCAGATCACGGACAAAACTCCCGACAAGACCGCGAAATTCGGTGCTGCATCTCAAGAATTCAGCATCATGATGAATGCGACCAACACCGCTATTAAGGCGCTTGGCGAAGGCCTCTCAGCGATGGCCCGCAAACAGTAAGAGATTACTGGCAACTCAACTCGGACAGGAGGCAGTTTATCGCTGCCTCCTGTTTGATTCTGGGCTGCTGAATTAGTGTTATGTGGTCGCTTTTGAGATCGACTCGTTCGGATCAGTCAAAGCAGCGACCATAAATACGGAGTGCAAAGCCATGAAATTCACTCGTTTGACTTATGCTCTTACTGCGATGACCTCAGCCGCAATTCTCGCTAGCGCGCCCGTAAAGGCACAGGGCGCATTTGATATGGGGATGCTGACTGGATCACTGTCGATTGATCACGTCACCCAAACAGAGGCCGCGCGGGCGGTAAATCAACAGGTATTTGATGTCTCGGCGCTTAGTGCCCCCGGGGCAAGCAGCGTGCCCGACGGTACCGTAACTTTGACTTTTCTTATGATTATTCTGCGCCGCGCACGCGGGAGAACCTCAAAAATTTCATCGAGCGTTCGCCGAATCCTGAGGCCAAAGCTGAACTGCAGAAGATCATTTCGGCGCAGCCCGATCTTATCAACGAGGTCGGGCAGGCAATTCGACCGCTCGGATTGGACTCGCACGATGTGGCCGATGCATATGCTTTCTGGTGGATCAATTCGTGGTTGGTCGCCAATCAGCGCAACGAAGATCCAGATCGCGGCACAATCGCGATGGTGAAAGAGCAGGTGCGCAATGCGATCGCGGCGACGCCTGACTTCGCGACCACCAATGATGAGCAGCGACAGGAATATGCCGAGGCCTTGCTGCTTCAAGGCACAATGCTTGCCTCTGCGTTTGAGCAATATCAGGGCAAGCCTGATCTGCTAAAAGATCTTTCCGATGCGGCGCGCAAAGGGGCGAAGGCGAGCGGAATCGATCTGTCGCTTATGACGCTCACCAAGAATGGGTTTGTGCCGCGCGGCGGCGCTGATGCAAGCGAGGCAACTAGCGGGGAGGCTTCAGTTGAGGCTGATCCAAAGCTTACGATGGCTACCGAAGAGCAAGATGAAGATACCCAAAGCGAGACGCCCACATATCTCGGCTATGGTGCTGCGGCGTTGGCGGGGCTGGGCCTTGCATTTGCGGCGGGAAAAATGATCGGTAGCAAGGGTTAGATCACATATCTGCAGGCCATAGGTGGTCGCGCTAAGGTTTAGGCAATTCGATACAAAAAAGGCGGCGCCATCGCTGGCACCGCCCTCTTTATGTTTCTGATCGGTTTGACCAGATCGAGCGAGATCCTGAATCAAGTTCAGGATGACGCTGCGACTTGGGCACGAGCTAAGCCCGTACCCAGTCTCACATCACTTGAGTTCGACCGTGCCGCCAGCAGCTTCGATCTTGCTCTTGATTTCTTCTGCTTCGTCCTTGGCAACGCCTTCCTTAAGTGGCTTAGGTGCGCCTTCGACGAGAGCCTTGGCATCGCCGAGACCCAGGCCAGTGATGGCGCGGACTTCTTTGATGACCTGAATCTTCTTGCCGCCGTCGCCGGTAAGGACAACGTCGAACTCGTCTTTTTCTTCAGCTGCGCCGCCGGCGTCACCGCCACCAGCTGCAGGGCCAGCAACTGCAACAGCAGCAGCGGCAGAAACGCCCCACTCTTCTTCGAGTGCCGTAGCAAGCTCAGCAGCTTCCAGGACGGTCAGTTTTGATAGTTCTTCAACAAGCTTGGCAATATCAGCCATGATGTATCACTCCAAATAAGGGGTGCCGTGAAATTGTCTGGTCACCCCAATGCATATGTTTCGTAATGGAAAAACCGCTTACGCTGCCTCTTTGGCGCCTTGGGCACCGAAGACACGAGCAAGCTTGTTCGCTGGCGCGTTGACGACCTGGGCAATTTTCGTTGCCGGGGCGTTGACGAGACCAACGAGCTTCGCGCGCAGCTCATCGAGGCTTGGCATCGAGGCAAGCGCCTTGACTCCAGCTTCGTCGAGCACTTGCGAGCCCATAGAGCCGCCGACAATTTCAAGTTTGTCATTGGCTTTGGCGAAATCCACCACGGCTTTGGCAGCCGCAACCGGATCTTCGGAAAATGCCAGGGCGGTTGGCCCTGTCAGGAATTCCTCAATTCCGGTGTAGTCGGTGTTTTCGAGAGCACGCTTGGCGAGACGGTTCTTTGCAACCTTATAAGTTGCACCAACTTCCCGCATCTTTGTGCGCAATTCAGTGGACTGCGCCACTGACAGGCCGAGATTGCGCGTGACGACCACGACGCCGCTCTCGTTAAAGACTGCGTTGAGCTGAGCAACTGATTCGGCTTTTTGCGAACGATCCATGCCTTACTCCTTCAAATATGATCGCGCGTGAGACGTGTCCCGCACGCGATCGGCTCAAGTTTGCCTGCGCTGCGAACAGCACAGGACGAGTCCGTTTGTCGAAGGGAAGGAGTGCTTGGCTAAGCCAGGCGATGCAGACACCGCTAGGGGTGCCGCGGAAATTCTCTTTTCCCATCTCGGCTGGAAATTAAGAGAGCGAATGCTCCCACCAACTGTCTCGGACGGATGATCACTCCAAAGGTTGGGGTGATCGGGACGCGCCACTATAGTACGCGCCCCGAAAGTCAAGTTATTCAGATAACGTTGGTGCCTGCTCGCCATAGGTAAGCAAATCCCCCGGCTGGCAATCCAGCTCCCGGCAGATCGCCTCTAACGTAGAGAACCGGATTGCCTTGGCTTTGCCTGTCTTCAGGATTGAGAGGTTCGCGAGGGTCAGGCCAACCCGCTCAGCCAGTTCGGTCAGCGTCATACGCCGATCGTGCAGTAGGTCATCTAACTTGACCATAATCTGGGTTCCTTCTTCGGCTGGCATCAGACGGTCCCTTCGAGATCTTCGCGCATCGCGGCGCCTTGTTTGAACACGCGGGCGAGAATGAACAATGTTATCACGAGCACGATGCCGAACGGATCAAAACCTGCATCAACTGTGCCGGGATCTTCGCCGAGGCTGTTGGTCAGGGCCACGAGCAGTCCAGCTGTTGGGACTGCCACGACCTGGACGCCAAGCATAAGCCACGCCATCGCCTGCAAACGGGCAGCGTTGATCGGTGCGAATGGATCGCCGTCACCTACACTATTCACAATGCGCAGCATGTGACGAAAGAAGAAGAAAAGCAGCACCAAGAGGACTAGAACCAGTGCGAATGAGCCAGCGAAAAGCCAAGCTTCGGTCATTCCGGGCTGGATCGGAACCTTGTTATTAAGTTCCTCAAAAATGTTCGCTGGACTAACCAGCACCAATATAAGGCCGGCGAGCACCGCAAGGCCGCCAACGCCAATCATCGCCATGGTGATGTAGATGATCACTCGGCTGACGCTGAGCAGCGGATCGTTGAACATTGTTTTCATGATCTTGGTCCTTTTTAAGTCTCGCGGCTCAGGCCAGCTCAGGCATGGCTGGGTGAATTTGGCTGCTCGCACTTGCTTGCGTCTGCGGAACGGTGACGATTGCGCCGATTGACGAGAGGGTCAGTAGGACTGCAGCGAAAGCAGTGAGCGAGTGTGCGCCAAAGTTTGTCATATATCGATCTCCTTGATGGTGCTTATTGATATTCAATAATCCCCTATCTGGATACGAGTCGATTTATTGTCAATCAATAATATTGAAAAACAATATCAAGTTTATCGTTTTGCGGGGTGAATACGCATGCTGCCGAACGCGCCTACAACTCGGTGTTGCCTACAACTCGGTGTTGACGTCGGCGCGCGTGCTTCCTACATGCTCGCTGCAACCGCACACTTCGAGCGAGTCCGATTCATGCGCGTAGGATCGGTCCCAGGATTGGAAGTGTGCGATTACCATATTCGCGACGCTTTGTATGAGCTGCAACAGGCCGCCTGATTGGGCGCGAACCGTGTTGCGGCGTTTTTGCGTTTTGCGATGTGGTTTCTCATGCGCATGAGATATTAGATGTGTTGGGCGCTCTGCCTAACCAAATAAAGAAGGCACGGTTCACACCTATGGCTACTAAGGCGAAAGCTCCTAAGAGCGCCTCATCAGGCACCGCAAAGCGGCGCATCCGCAAGATTTTTGGCGACATTCACGAAGTCGTCGATATGCCAAACCTGATCGAGGTTCAGCGCGAGAGTTACGAGCAGTTCCTGCGATCGAATAAGGAAATCGATTACGTATCTGGTCTGGAAAAGACGCTGCGCAGCGTTTTCCCGATCCGCGATTTCGCTGGCACTGCAGAGCTCGACTTTGTTCATTATGAGCTGGAGCCGCCCAAGCACGACACAACTGAGTGTAAGCAGCGTGGTATCACTTACGCTGCACCGATGAAGGTGACGTTGCGCCTGATCGTGTTTGAAGTCGATCAGGAAACCGAGACGCGCTCTGTTCTCGATATTAAGGAGCAGGACGTCTATATGGGCGACATGCCGCTCATGACAGAGAACGGCACTTTCATCATTAACGGCACAGAGCGCGTGATCGTTTCGCAGATGCACCGTTCGCCTGGCGTGCTGTTCGATCACGATCGCGGCAAAACGCACAGCTCTGGTAAGCTGCTTTTCGCTGCGCGCATCATTCCGTACCGCGGTAGCTGGCTCGACTTTGAATTTGACGCCAAGGACATCGTCAATGTCCGTATTGACCGCAAGCGTAAGCTGCCGGTTACGGCACTGCTCTATGCGCTGGGTCTCGATAGCGAGGAAATTCTCCAGCATTTCTATAACACGGTCGAGTGGGAGCGTGTGTCAGGCAAGAAGGGTGATGGCTGGCAAATCCCGTTCGATCCGGAGGCGTGGCGCGGGCAGAAACCAGCCTTTGCTTTGGTTGATGCCAAGACTGGCGAGGAAGTCTTCCCGGCGAACCAGAAGATCAGCCCACGTGCCGCCAGTAAGGCTGCCAAAGATGGCCTCAAAGATCTGTTGCTGCCAGCTGATGAGGCCTTTGGTCGTTTCGCTGCGCGCGATCTCATCGATGAGAAGACTGGACGTATTTACATCGAAGCTGGTGATGAAGTTGGTGCGGAGAACCTCGAAGTGCTCGATGCTGCTGGTGTCGATCGTATCGAACTGCTCGACATTGACGACATCAACACTGGCCCGTGGATGCGCAACACGCTGAAAGTCGATAAGGCCGAAAACCGTGATGAGGGTCTGGAGGCGATCTATAAGGTCATGCGTCCGGGTGAGCCGCCAACCAAGGAAACCGCAGAGGCGCTGTTCGAAGGTTTGTTCTTCGATGGTGAGCGCTACGACCTCTCCGCCGTTGGCCGCGTGAAGCTCAACATGCGCCTTGAACTCGATGCAGAAGATACCGTGACCACGCTGCGTAAGGAAGACATCCTTGCCGTGGTTAAGGAGCTGGTCGATCTGAAAGACGGCAAGGGCGATGTCGATGACATCGACAACCTCGGCAACCGCCGCGTGCGTTCAGTCGGTGAGTTGCTTGAAAACCAGTATCGCGTTGGCCTGCTGCGCATGGAGCGCGCGGTCAAGGAGCGGATGAGCAGCGTCGATGTATCGACGGTCATGCCGAACGACTTGATCAACGCCAAACCAGCAGTGGCGGCGGTTCGTGAATTCTTCGGTTCTTCGCAGCTGTCGCAATTTATGGACCAGACCAACCCGCTCTCTGAAGTGACGCATAAGCGCCGCGTCTCGGCGCTTGGCCCTGGCGGTCTGACGCGTGAGCGTGCTGGCTTCGAAGTCCGCGATGTTCATCCGACGCACTATGGCCGTATCTGCCCGATTGAAACACCGGAAGGCCCGAACATCGGCCTGATCAACTCGCTGGCATCGTTCAGCCGGGTCAACAAATACGGCTTTATCGAAACGCCTTATCGTCAGATCAAAGACGGTGCCGTCACCAGTGAGGTGACGTATCTGTCGGCGATGGAAGAGCAGAAGCATACCGTGGCGCAAGCCTCGGCTGAGCTTGATGACAAGGGCCACTTTGTCGAAGAGTTCGTTTCTGCGCGTCAGAACGGCGATTATTTCATGGCGCCGCGTGATCAGATCACGTTGATGGACGTGTCTCCGAAACAGCTCGTTTCGGTTGCGGCTTCGCTGATCCCATTCCTGGAAAACGATGACGCCAACCGCGCTCTTATGGGCTCAAACATGCAACGTCAGGCGGTGCCATTGGTAAAGGCCGAAGCACCTTGGGTCGGTACGGGTATGGAAGAGACCGTGGCGCGCGATTCGGGCGCTGCGATCACTGCGACACGCGGCGGTATTGTCGACCAGGTCGACGCAACGCGTATCGTGATCCGTGCGCAGGGTGATGTTGAGCCGGGTCAGTCGGGCGTGGACATTTACTCGCTGCAAAAGTTCCAGCGTTCGAACCAGAACACATGTATCAACCAGCGCCCGCTGGTGAAGGTGGGTGAAGTTGTAGAGCCAGGCGATGTCATCGCTGACGGTCCATCGACCGATCTTGGCGAACTGGCACTGGGCAAGAATAGCCTTGTCGCCTTCATGCCCTGGAATGGCTACAATTATGAGGATTCCATCCTCATCAGCGAACGCATCGTGAAGGATGACGTCTTCACCTCGATCCATATCGAGGAATTTGAAGTCATGGCTCGCGATACCAAGCTGGGGCCGGAAGACATCACTCGCGACATCCCGAATGTCGGCGAGGAAGCGCTGCGCAACCTCGACGAGGCGGGCATTGTCTATATCGGTGCAGAAGTGCATCCGGGTGACATCCTGTGCGGCAAAATCACGCCTAAGGGTGAAAGCCCGATGACGCCGGAGGAGAAACTGCTCCGTGCGATCTTTGGCGAGAAGGCCAGCGATGTGCGCGACACCTCACTGCGCCTGCCGCCCGGAGTTGCCGGCACGGTCGTTGAGGTTCGCGTGTTCAACCGCCACGGTATTGAAATCGATGACCGTACGCGGGCTATCCAGAACGAAGAGATCGAGCGTCTGCGCAAGGACAGCCAGGACGAACGGGCAATCTTGAACCGTGCGACTTACAACCGTCTGCGCGACATGCTGCTTGGTCAAACTGCCTCTGCAGCGCCGAAAGGCGTAAAGAAAGGCATCGAGATCAGCGAGCAAGTGCTTCACGATATCGAGAAGCATGAATGGTTCAAATTCGCGGTTGCTGATGACAAGCGTCAGGCGCAGATCGAAGCGGTGAAGAGCCAGTATGACGAGGCCGTGAAAGGCATCGACGACAAGTTCGAGGATCGCAAGGAGAAGCTGGAGCGTGGCGATGAACTCGCACCGGGCGTTCTCAAAATGGTCAAGGTCTTTGTTGCTGTGAAGCGCAAGCTGCAGCCGGGTGACAAGATGGCTGGTCGCCACGGTAACAAGGGTGTGATCAGCCGCATTTTGCCTATTGAAGACATGCCATTCCTAGAGGATGGTACGCCAGTAGATATCGTGCTGAACCCGCTCGGTGTACCGTCGCGTATGAACGTGGGGCAGATCTTCGAAACACACCTCGGCATGGCGGCGCGTAATCTGGGTCACCAGATTTCCGACGCTCTTGATGAGTGGAAGCGGGCCAACCCTGATGCTGCGGAAGACTACGCCAAGGCGAAACCGCCAGCTGCCGTCGTTGACCGCTTGAAGGAAGTCTATGGCGAGCAGTATCACGGCGCGCTGAACGACCGCTCGACCGAGGAAGTCGTCGAGCTTGCCGGAAACCTGCGTGCAGGTGTTCCGATGGGCACGCCAGTCTTTGACGGTGCGCGTGAAGGCGATGTGACAGTCGAGCTTGAGAAAGCCGGCCTGCATTCATCGGGTCAGTCGGTCCTTTATGATGGCCGTACTGGTGAAGCCTTCGATCGCCGTGTGACAGTGGGCATTATCTACATGCTCAAACTTCACCACTTGGTCGACGACAAGATTCACGCCCGTTCGATTGGCCCATACTCGCTCGTCACGCAGCAGCCGCTCGGTGGTAAGGCCCAGTTCGGTGGTCAGCGCTTCGGTGAGATGGAGGTCTGGGCACTTCAGGCCTACGGTGCGGCGTACACGCTGCAGGAAATCCTCACCGTCAAGTCGGACGATGTGATCGACCGGACCAAGGTCTACGAAGCGATCGTCAAAGGCGACGACACTTTCGAGGCAGGCATTCCAGAGAGCTTCAACGTGCTCGTGAAGGAAATGCGCAGCCTGGGCCTGAATGTCGAACTCACCTCGCTATCCGATGGCGAGGAAGACGATGACGGTATGCAGATCGCGGCGGAATAAAGGGTTGGGGTAAGGCAGCGGCAGAACCCTACCTCACCCGTCCAAGGAATTTCACCCGCCCCAAGCGGGACAATGGGAACTAAGTCATGAACGAACTGACAAAATTCACCAACCAGCTGGCCAAGCCAGAGACGTTTGACGAAATCCAGATCGGTATTGCCTCGCCAGAGCGCATCCGTTCGTGGTCATTTGGCGAAATCAAGAAACCGGAAACGATCAATTATCGTACGTTCAAGCCTGAGCGTGACGGCCTGTTCTGTGCGCGTATCTTTGGCCCGGTCAAAGATTACGAATGCCTGTGCGGCAAATATAAGCGCATGAAATATAAAGGCGTCGTTTGCGAGAAATGCGGCGTAGAAGTCACAGTAACCAAGGTTCGCCGCGAGCGGATGGGCCACATCGAACTGGCCGCGCCGGTCGCGCATATCTGGTTCCTGAAGTCGCTCCCATCGCGCATCGGCCTGCTGCTCGACATGCAGCTGAAACAGCTTGAGCGTGTGCTTTATTTCGAAAGCTACATCGTCACTGAGCCTGGCCTTACGCCAATGGAGAAGTTCCAGCTTCTGACCGAAGACGAACTGCTCGAAGCGCAGGATGAGTATGGCGAAGACGCATTCAGCGCCGGCATTGGCGCTGAAGCGGTCAAGATCATGCTGATGGATCTTGACCTTGAGCAGGAACGTGAAGATCTGCTGGAAGAGCTGGCGACGACCAAGTCAGCGCTCAAGCCTAAGAAGATTATCAAACGCCTCAAAGTGGTTGAGAGCTTCATCGAATCCGGCAACCGTCCAGAGTGGATGATCCTTGAAGTTGTGCCGGTCATTCCACCTGAGCTGCGCCCGCTGGTCCCGCTGGATGGTGGCCGCTTCGCGACGTCCGATCTCAACGATTTGTATCGCCGGGTGATCAACCGTAACAACCGCCTGAAGCGTTTGATTGAGCTGCGCGCGCCGGACATCATCGTGCGTAACGAGAAGCGCATGCTGCAAGAGTCAGTCGACGCGCTGTTCGACAATGGCCGCCGTGGCCGTGTGATTACGGGTGCTAACAAGCGTCCGCTCAAATCACTGTCCGACATGCTCAAGGGTAAGCAGGGCCGTTTCCGTCAGAACCTTCTCGGCAAGCGCGTTGATTACTCCGGTCGTTCGGTCATTGTGACCGGTCCTGAGCTGAAACTGCACCAGTGCGGTTTGCCCAAGAAGATGGCGCTCGAGCTGTTCAAGCCGTTCATTTACGCCCGCCTCGATGCGAAGGGTCTGTCGATGACCCTCAAGCAGGCCAAGAAATGGGTCGAGAAAGAGCGCAAGGAAGTTTGGGACATTTTGGACGAAGTGATCCGCGAGCATCCGGTTCTGCTGAACCGTGCGCCAACGCTTCACCGTCTTGGCATTCAGGCGTTTGAGCCCGTGCTGATCGAAGGTAAAGCGATTCAACTGCATCCGCTGGTCTGTGCGGCGTTTAACGCCGACTTTGACGGCGACCAAATGGCAGTGCACGTTCCGCTGAGCCTTGAGGCACAGTTGGAAGCGCGCGTGCTGATGATGAGCACGAACAACATTCTCTCGCCTGCCAATGGTAAGCCGATCATCGTGCCTTCGCAGGATATGGTTTTGGGTCTCTATTACCTTTCGATGGAACGACAGGAGAAGAAGCCCGAGTTCACCGAAGATTCTGACGGTAACAAGGTCGAAAAACTTCCGCTGTTTGCAGATATGGCCGAAGTACACCAGGCGCTGGAGACCAAATCGGTCACGTTGCACACCAGAATACTCGCCCGCGTTCCGCAGGCCGATGAGAATGGCAAGATCGCCATGAAGCGGTTTGTGACCACTCCCGGACGCATGCTGATTGGCGAATGTCTACCCAAGAACCACAAGGTTCCTTTCGACATCATCAACCGCCTTCTGACCAAGAAGGATATTGGCGATGTGATTGACGAGGTCTATCGTCACACTGGTCAGAAAGACACGGTGCTGTTTGCTGACGCAATCATGGTACTGGGCTTCCGCCACGCATTTAAAGCCGGTATCTCCTTTGGTAAGGACGACATGATCATCCCGGATTCCAAGGATGGCATGATCGAAGAGACCAAGGCGCTGGTTGCTGACTACGAGCAGCAATATCAAGATGGTCTGATCACGCAGCAAGAGAAGTACAACAAGGTGATCGACGCCTGGAGCCGTTGCGGTGACCAGGTGGCGGACGCCATGATGGACGAGATTAAGGCACAGCCGATCGACAAGGATGGCCGCGAAGCGGAAATCAACTCGATCTATATGATGAGCCACTCTGGTGCGCGTGGTTCGCCAGCGCAGATGAAGCAGCTTGCTGGTATGCGCGGCCTTATGGCCAAGCCATCGGGTGAGATCATCGAAACGCCGATCATCTCGAACTTTAAGGAAGGTCTGACCGTCCTTGAATACTTCAACTCAACCCACGGTGCGCGTAAAGGTCTTGCCGATACCGCGCTCAAGACAGCGAACTCAGGGTATCTAACGCGCCGTCTTGTTGACGTATCGCAAGACTGTGTGATTGTTGAGGAAGACTGTAAGACTGACAACGCGCTGGAAATGCGCGCCATCGTTCAGGGTGGTTCGGTCATCGCATCGCTTGGCGAACGTATTCTCGACCGGACCGTCGCAGAAGACATCATGAACGCAGCCACAGACGAAGTGATCGTCAAGGCCGGCACTCTTGTTGACGAAGCCATGGTGAAAGAGATTGAGGCGGCTGAGGTGCAGTCTGCCAAGATCCGTTCGCCACTGGTATGTGAAGCAGAACAGGGCGTTTGTGCGACATGCTATGGCCGTGACCTTGCTCGTGGTACGCCGGTCAATATCGGCGAAGCTGTGGGCGTTATCGCTGCACAGTCGATCGGTGAGCCTGGTACCCAGCTGACCATGCGTACGTTCCACATTGGTGGTGCTGCGCAGCTGAACGAAACCAGCCACCTAGAGGCGATTTCGGACGGTAAGGTTGTCTATCGCGACATGCCGACGATTAAGGACAAAAAGGGCCGCATTCTCTCCATGGCGCGTAACGGCGAACTCGCCGTGATCGATGCTGAGGGTCGTGAGCGTGAGATCCATAAAGTGCCTTACGGTACGGTGCTGATGCACAAGGATGGCGGCAAAGTTAAAGAGGGTGATCGTCTCGCTGAATGGGATCCGTTCACTCTGCCCATCATTACTGAGCAGTCGGGCATTGTCCGCTATCAAGATCTCGTCGATGGCACCACTATGGAAGAGCGCGTTGATGATGCCACCGGCATTGCTCAGCGTGTTGTGACTGAGAACCGGGCAACCGGTCGCAAAAAGAAAGAAGATTTGCGACCGCGCATGACTCTGCTGGGTGAGGGGCAGTCCCTTGAAGATGCCAAATCGGATGGGGGTGAAATCGAGGCACAGCGCTATATGCTGGCACCGGGCACAACTCTGTCAGTTGATGATGGTCAAGAAGTCGAGGCGGGTGATATTCTTGCGCGCGCATCGCGTGAAGCGGCGAAAACTCGTGACATTACCGGTGGTCTGCCACGGGTTGCGGAGCTGTTTGAAGCGCGCCTGCCAAAGGACCACGCAATCATCGCTAAAATCTCGGGCAAAATTGAGTTTGTCCGCGAGTACAAGGCAAAGCGCAAAATCGCGATTGTTCCTGAGGAAGGTGATGCGGTCGAGTATCTGATTCCCAAGACCAAGGTGATCGACGTGCAGGAAGGCGACCACGTGAAGAAGGGCGATACGCTCATCTCAGGTTCGCCAAACCCGCATGACATCCTGGAGGTCATGGGCGTTGAGGCACTCGCCGAATATCTCGTTAATGAGATCCAGGAAGTTTACCGTTTGCAGGGCGTGAAGATCAACGACAAGCACATCGAGACGATTGTTCGTCAGATGCTGCAAAAGGTCGAGATTACAGAAGGCGGCGACACCGTTCTTCTGCCTGGTGAGCAGGTGGACCGTGCCGAAATGGATGCAGCCAATGCCAAGCTTGGCAAGAACAAGAAGAAGGCTGAAGGCCAGCCAATCCTGCTCGGCATTACCAAGGCATCGCTGCAAACGCGCAGCTTTATCTCAGCTGCGTCGTTCCAGGAAACGACCCGGGTTCTCACGCAAGCATCGGTAGAGGGCAAGAAGGACACGCTGATCGGTCTCAAGGAGAACGTGATCGTGGGCCGTCTGATCCCTGCTGGTACGGGTGCTGGCATGAACCGTATGCGTGTAACGGCCTCCAGCCGCGATGCTGCCTTGCGCGCTCAGTGGAAGAAACAGCAGGAAGCTCTTGCTGCGTCGGGTGAAAGCGAGCCGGAGCCTGAGGCTGAGGTGATGAATGCCGATGCTATGGCTGCTGCCATGGCAGCTGGTTCTCCCCACCTGCTGAGCCGGAAGCTGCTCCTGAAACGGAGACGCCTGCTCCGGACGCTGAATAGGCTGAGTAAACTACACCACGGTGTATTATTGCATTGTGAGAAAAACCCCGTCGGAGCTTATGCTTCGGCGGGGTTTTGTGTGCCAGCACGGCACAGAATGTTCGCGTGTCGCGTTTGTACTAATCTAAACCCAGGAACTCGGTTAAAGCCTCATCAACCATAAATAGGGGTCGATTCGAGTGCTGGTACGTAAACCAGCACACTCAATGGAGGCATGCGTTCGCGCATCAGTAATCGAGGGAATACAATGAAACTTAGCAAAACACTTGCCACCACAGCGTTTGCTGTTGCTGGCCTTACAATGGCTTCATCGGCTTCGGCATCGACAATCGTTCTCGACTTTGAGGGTGTGGGTGACGGTGCGTCCGTCAATGACTTCTATAACGGTGGCACAGATAGTGAAGGAAACTCAGGCACTAACTACGGCATCGGCTTTTCGAGCACCTCGCTTGGCCTGATTGACGCTGACGCTGGCGGTGGCGGGAATTTCGGGAACGAACCAAGCCCGGACACAATTGTGTTTTTCCTTGATGGTGGTGCAGCGACTATGAACGTAGCAGCCGGTTTTGATACTGGCTTCTCATTTTTCTACGCTTCGAATGCCAACGACGCCGGCATCGTAACCGTTTGGGATGGGCTGAATGGCACTGGCAACATCCTTGCTCAGCTTAACTTGACCCCGAACGGCGGCAATTGTGTGGGCGATCCGAACGGAACGCCATTCTGCCAGTGGGATGCATTTGGTGTGAACTTTGCTGGTACGGCTATGTCGGTCGACTTCGGAGGCGTCGCCAACCAGATCGGTTTTGACAACATTACATTGGGTGCTGCCGTACCTGGCGGTGCTGTTCCAGAGCCAGCAACCTGGGCGATGATGCTTCTCGGCTTCTTTGCACTTGGCGGCGTTCTGCGCAGCAAGCCAGCTCGTGTGAACACACGCGTTCGTTACGTATAACAAGCTTCCGCGCTCGCGCGGACGAAAATGACAAAGACCCCGCTGGAGCAGTTCGCTCTGGCGGGGTCTTGCTTTGAAGCTGTCTCAATGCGGGACAATCATGTTGTGCGATCACAAAACTGGCCTTGGTGTCGGTTCTGTACACGCGCAGTTACCCAAATGTACTTAATACCCCATCAACCATACGAAAGCCGATTCTTAAAAACGGCTTCTCCGCCTCAGGTGGAAACCTCCTTCGGGCAAAGCGACCATGAAAAACGTGTTTCCATATCGGGAACGCGTGGATCGATTTTGGAGGATGATATGAAACAACTTGCAAAACTGGCGGTGCTTGGTGCAACCGCGACAATAAGTGCGACTTCTGCGAACGCAGCGGTTGTTGCTGGTGAAGTGACCGGCGGCAATTCAGGTGGGGTATTTGTTCAAGAAAACCCCATGCCTGGCTTTATCGTTGGTAACAATCAGCAGCAATCGCCAAATCTGTTTGCCTTTGACGAAGCGCAGAACGTGCAACTGCTCGCTGACCTTGCCGGCATCACGGCGGGTACTTTCATCAACAGTCACTATGTGTACTTTGATCCGCAAAACAGCACGACCATGGAAGGTAATGTTACTTTCGATGGCGAAGTTCTGGCGATCCTGACCGCCACCGGCCAAATGCTGGCGACCGATGCGCTGCTCGGCAATCCAAATGTGACATATCAAAACCCTGGTCTGCGCGGCCTTGAGGGTAATGATTCTGCGTCTTTTGCGGGCAATCAGGTATTCGTAGATCTGCGCGCGAGTACACCGGGCGACTACATCCGCGTAATCACTGCGTCGGCTGTTCCAGAGCCCGCAACTTGGGCAATGATGCTTCTCGGCTTCTTCGCGCTTGGTGGCATGCTTCGCAGCAAGCAAGCTCGTGTGAACACACGCGTACGCTACGTCTGATCAGGTTACCTGTCCGCGTCAGCGACAGGTAGAACAGGGGAAGGGGCCGTGAGCATGTCTCGCGGCCCTTTTGCGTTCTAGTGACACCGACATTTGCAAAACATCTTTCAACGCTTTCGCTCTTCGCTGGAATGCCTATAGCAACGCGCATGTCCACGATTTCACGCTTCGCCCCGTCACCCACTGGCCGTCTGCATGTCGGCAATATCCGCACCGCACTTCACAACTGGATGCTTGCCCGTCGTTCTGGTGGCACATTTGTGCTCCGTATCGATGATACCGATGCAGAGCGGTCGAAAGAGGAATATGTCGAGGCGATCCGTGCGGATATGGCATGGCTGGGGCTGTCCGCTGATCGCGAAGAACGCCAATCAAATCGGTTGGAGAGCTATGAGGCGGCGTTTGCGCGGCTCAAGGAAAGCGGGCGCATCTACCCCGCATATGAAACGGCGCAAGAACTGGAGCTGAAACGCAAAATACAACTGGGTCGGGGGTTGCCACCGATTTATGACCGCGCGGCCCTGGATCTGAGCGATGCGGATCGTGCGGCGAAAGAGGCAGACGGGATTGCCCCGCACTGGCGCTTCAAGCTTGATCATAGCGCACCTATTCAATGGGAAGATGGGGTTCGCGGTACCCAAAAATTTGAACCAGCGCAGCTTTCTGACCCGGTTATCCGGCGTGCAGATGGCTCCTGGCTTTATATGTTGCCCAGCACGGTCGACGACATCGACATGGGCATCACCGATGTGCTGCGCGGGGAAGACCACGTTTCGAACACAGCGGTACAGCTCCAAATGTTTGAGGCAATGGGTGCTCAAGCACCAAACTTTGCCCACGAGGCGTTGCTAATTGGCAAGGAAGGCAAGCTGTCCAAAAGGCTGGGGTCGCTGGGGTGTGATGCGTTTCGCGAACGTGGGCTTGAGCCAGAGGCTGTGATTGCGCTGTTGTCGCGATTGGGCACCTCTTTGCCAGTCGAGCCTATTGTGGACCGAACCAAGCTGCTTGAAACATTTGATCTGTCCACTTTTGGACGCGCGCCAGCGAAATTCGATGACGCAGAGCTCGATCGGGTTAACACGGCAATAGTGCACGAGCTTCCATTTGCTGATGTTGCCGGGCGCTTGCCAGAAGGTATGGACGAAGCCGGTTGGCATGCCGTCAGGCCTAATGTTGCGACCGTTCCGGAGGCAGACGAGTGGTGGCGTTTGGTGACTGGCCCAATTGAGCAACCCGAGTTCTCCGACGAAGATCGCGCTTATCTGGCCGAGGCAGCAAAGACACTGAGTTGGTCAGATGATCCGTGGAGCGCGCTGACGTCTGCTCTGAAAGAGAGCACGGGTCGGAAAGGCAAGCTTCTGTTTCTGCCCCTGAGGCAGGCACTTACTGGCATGAGCCACGGGCCAGACATGGGTGAACTCCTGCCTCTCATCGGTGAACAAGAGGCGCGCGCGAGGTTGGAAGGCGCTGTCAATCAAACATAGCGATCCTGGTGTGGGAACTGCTTGGATTCCCGGCATGTGCACCTTAGGGTTCGAGCAAAAATCAATGTGAGAGATTTATCCATGAGCGACTTTGTCGGCAGGCCAAATACAGATCGCGCCACACATTGTGACGCTACACAATACCGCGAGATGTACGACCGTTCACTCGCTGATCCCGACGGTTTCTGGCTGGAGCAATCCCAGCGTTTAGACTGGGTTACACCTCCGACTCGAGGTGGCGATTGGTCATACGATCCAGTTGAAATCACGTGGTTTGCCGATGGCAAATTGAACTTGTGCCACAATGCAGTTGATCGCCATGTGGTCGCGGGTCGCGGTGACGCCATAGCCTTGATTTTTGAGCCGGATGATCCGAGCACCCCCGGTCGCACGCTCACCTATGGGCAGCTTAAGGCTGAAGTCGTGCAGATGGCCAACGCCCTGAAATCGCTCGGCGTGACCAAGGGCGAGCGTGTCACGATTTACATGCCAATGGTAATCGAAGGCGTGCTTGCGATGCTGGCATGCGCGAGGATCGGCGCAATTCACTCTGTCGTTTTTGGTGGGTTCTCACCTGATGCGTTGGCTGGCCGGATCACGGACTGCCAAAGCCGATTTGTCGTCACCGCCGATACTGGGCTGCGCGGAGCAAAGCCGATCCCGCTCAAGGCCAATGTAGACGCGGCATTAGAGCTACCCGGAGTTGATGTTGAAGGCGTGTTAGTCGTCAAGCATACAGGCGCAGACATCCCCATGCATGGCGGACGGGATCATTGGTATCACGATCTCGCGTCGGATGCAGCCTACCCCTGCGAACCGATGAAGGCGGAAGACCCGCTGTTTATCCTCTACACGTCAGGGTCCACCGGCAAACCCAAGGGTGTGCTGCACACCACAGGCGGGTATGGGGTATGGACGGCGACCACTTTCAATTACATTTTCGATTATCAGCCGGGCGAAGTGTTCTGGTGTACTGCCGATATCGGTTGGGTCACGGGCCATTCCTATATCGTGTACGGCCCGCTGATGAACGGCGCGACGCAGGTCGTGTTTGAGGGCGTGCCGAACTATCCCGATCATGGGCGGTTCTGGGACGTAGTTGATAAGCATGCGGTCAATATTCTTTATACGGCGCCTACTGCGATCCGGGCGCTGATGCGTGAAGGCGATCACTTTGTGACCAATCGTGATCGCTCCAGCCTGCGCCTGCTTGGCAGTGTGGGTGAGCCCATCAATCCAGAGGCATGGCGCTGGTACTTTGACGTTGTTGGCGAAGGGCGTTGCCCGATCATCGATACGTGGTGGCAGACAGAAACGGGCGGCTGTATGATCACTACACTTCCATCCGCCCACGACATGAAGCCGGGCAGTGCTGGCCTGCCGTTTTTTGGGGTAGCACCGCAGCTTGTTGATCATGACGGCGCAGTGCTGGAAGGCGCGACGGACGGTAATCTATGTCTGACGCATAGCTGGCCAGGCCAGGCACGCAGTGTTTATGGCGACCATGATCGGTTCATCCAAACCTATTTCAGCACTTATATGGGCAAGTATTTCACTGGTGATGGCTGTCGCCGTGACGAGGATGGCTATTACTGGATCACCGGTCGTGTCGATGATGTCATCAATGTCTCTGGACACCGCATGGGTACGGCAGAGGTCGAAAGCGCTTTGGTCTTGCATGACCTCGTCGCAGAAGCTGCGGTCGTTGGCTATCCACATGATATCAAAGGGCAGGGCATTTACTGCTACGTGACTTTAAATGCTGGCGAGGATGGATCGGGTGAGCTGCTCGCCGAACTGAAGCAGCACGTGCGCAAGGAAATCGGGCCAATCGCGACACCTGACAAGATTCAGTTCACCGATGGGTTGCCCAAAACTCGCTCTGGCAAAATCATGCGTCGTATTCTGCGCAAGATTGCGGAAAACGACTTTGGCTCGCTGGGCGACACTTCGACACTTGCCGATCCGAGCTTGGTCGATAGGCTGATTGAGGGCCGTCAGTGACGTTTGGCCGATAGTTCATGAGCGATGACGTGACGCCTTTGCTCGACACCGCTGAGCGTGTCTTTGCGGGGGCTATTGATAGCGCGGCAGTCCGCCGTGCGGAGCAGGGCGAATGGCTGGTGCAGGCTTGGCGTGCGATTGCTGAGTTTGGTGCGCCCTTTATGCTGTTGTCCGAGGAGGAAGGCGGATTCGCTCTTCCTGCACAAGATGCGCTGGCGGTTGTCCGGATAGCGGCGAGGCATTGTGTGCCGTTACCAATTGCGGAGACGATGGTTGCCAATTGGCTTTTGGCAAAGGCTGGTCTCGCGCCGAGTGATGACCCACTTACCATCGTCGATCCCAGGAATGTGAATGTGATCTTGGAAAGGCGCGGTGATGCCTGGCACGCGGCGGGCACTTTGCGCGCCGTCCCATGGGGACGCTTCGCCAGCACGGCTTTTTGGGTCGATGGTCACATCATACGGTTGGATCATCAGCACGTGGGTATTCGAAATGGGACAAACCTAGCAGGCCATCCCCGCGACGATCTGACTTTTGATGTGAAGCTCTCCGATGATTCCGTCGGTGAAGCGACCGATTTGCCTGCCCCGATGGTGGAGCAAGCGGGAGCGGCAATGCGCGCTGCGGCCATCGCAGGGGCATTGGAGCGCGTGTTGGACTTGGCCGTGACTTATGCGGGCGACCGGGTGCAGTTCGGGCGACCCATCGCGAAATTTCAGGCGGTGCAGCAAAACCTTGCGCGATTGGCTGGTGAAAGCGTGGCGGCAAATGGTGCCGCAGATCTTGCAGCAAGCAGCTTTGCCGTTCGTGTCTCGCGATTAACGCTTGGCGCAGCGAAAGCGCGCGCTAGCGAAGCGACCGGTGAGGGGGCGAGCATCGCTCATCAGATATTTGCCGCAATAGGTTTCACTCAAGAACATGATCTCAATCAGTACACGCGCGCGCTTTGGTCGTGGCGTGATGAGTTTGGCAGCGAGACCTATTGGAATCGTGAGCTGGGCGAGGCTGCTGCCAAAACCGGACCGGAGCAGCTTTGGCCGATGATTACCGAACTGGCATGACCCAGATACCGTTCCCCCAGCCAGTTGCGAGCCTTGCCGCAGAGGAGTTGCGCGCGGAAGTTAGAGCATTTCTGGCGTGCGAAATGGTTGGTGAGACGCCTTTGAGCAAGGCACGCAGTTGGGATGGCTTCGATCAAGACTTCAGCCGTAAGCTTGGGGAACAAGGTTGGCTCGGCATGACCTGGCCAAAACAATACGGCGGGCAGGAACGGTCAGCCTTTGAACGCTACGTAGTGGTCGAAGAATTGCTGGCTGCTGGCGCGCCGGTTTCGGCGCACTGGATCGCCGAAAGACAAAGTGGCCCGCTCCTCTTGAACCTTGGGACAGAGGCACAGCGTCAAGCGATACTACCAAAAATCGCGGCGGGAGAATGTGTTTTCTGCATCGGTATGAGCGAACCTGATTCCGGTTCGGATCTTGCGGCGACCCGCACCCGCGCAGAACCTGTCGATGGCGGCTATCGCATTAACGGCACCAAGCTATGGACAACGAACGCGCACCGCGCGGATTATATGATCCTGTTTTGTCGGACCAGTGGAGGGGTGGAAAATCGTCAGTCCGGTACGAGCCAGTTGCTGATTGATCTGAGGAGCACTGACGGGATTACGATCCGGCCCATCCGCGATCTGGCCGGGCAGGAACATTTTAACGAGGTAACGTTCGAGGACGCATTCGTTTCTTCAGATGCACTGATTGGCGAGGAAGGCAATGGCTGGAATCAGGTGATGAGCGAACTCGCATTTGAGCGTAGCGGTCCGGAGCGCTTTCTTTCTTCGTTTGAACTTGTGGTTCAGCTGACGCGTATTTTGGCTGGATCAAGTAACCCATATGCGCTGGCTGCATTAGGTCGGATGGTGTCGCATACTGTCGTCCTCAGGCGTTTGTCGCGCGGGGTAGCCACAATGCTGGAGAATGGCGAAAACCCGGCATTGCAAGCATCCATCATCAAAGACCTCGGCGCGGTTTTAGAGCAGGACATACCCGCCGTCGCGCGCGAGCTTATCGAGTTCGCACCGCGCAGCGAAGCGACACAAGATGTACTGGCCGTTCTCAATCATCTCGTCATGGTGTCGCCCTCATTCAGTCTACGCGGCGGTACACGTGAGATCTTGCGCGGGATTATCGCGCGGGGGCTTGGCTTGCGGTGAAGGGCGCTCTCTTAGTCAGATGTGGCTGAGGCTTCTATGCGGTCGATGAGGCGCAAAAGGCTTCGTTCGGCGTCACGCATATCGTCAATATTGAGGTCGCCCATATGTGCATCGTCGCTTTCGGCGCGGCGAGCGAGAAGGGCATGCAATTTGGCGACGAGAGATAATACCGTCTCTTCCTCACGGTACCGCTCTCGGTCTGCGGTTCTGTACGTGGCCGGTGATCGCCATAACGTCCCCCATGGAACAGCAATGGCGCCTCGTCATGCGCCTCAAAATCAATTACCTCACCAACCATGATTATGTGATCGCCACCGTCATACTGATGTTGAGTCCGGCATTCGAACTTTGCAGCATAGTGATCCAGGACCGGTGAGCGGAGCTTACCCCTCGCCCACTCAAGATCGGCAAACTTGTCCGCGCCAGTTTGCGCAAAGCGATTGGCTAGCTCTTCTTGATCGGCCGACAAAACATGCACCGCAAAATGGCCGCTCTTGCAAAAGGCGGGGCGCGATAGGCTATCTTTGGCGAGCGACCACAACACCAGCGGCGGATCAATACTGACCGAATTAAAGCTGCTCGCTGTTACGCCGATTGGTTCACCATTTGGGCCAAGCGTTGTGGCGATCGTCACACCTGTTGCAAACGAACCGAGCGCATCACGAAACTCTCTGGCATCTGTGCGTACGGGGCTCATATGCCGTTATCTAGGGGCGGTCGGTTGGAATTCATAGGGCCACGCAGCAAAACGCTGTTGCAAACAGTGGCGTGATGCCCAGCTTGCATGTACGTTTGGATTTGCAACTGAGATTCGCGTCCTTGAGAGCGCACGTATGGAGAGAGACATGACCAAGACATTCCCCAACCTGATTGATGGCGAACTGGTGGAAACTGCGAGCACCATGGAAGTGCTTAATCCAGCGAATGAAGAGGTCATCGCGCTCGTGCCTGCGTGCGGCGAAGCGGAGCTCGACAAAGCGGTTACTGCAGCTCGACGTGCATTCAAAGCGTGGTCAAAAACCCCGATTGAGGATCGCCGTAAGGTGGTTCAGGCAATCGCCGGTGTAATCAAGGAAAATGCTGATGAGTTGTACCAGCTGCTGACATCGGAACAGGGCAAACCGCATGATCAGGCCAAGGGCGAAATTTACGGTGCCGCAGGAATGGCCGGCGCTCAGGCGACACTCGACCTCGAAGATGAAATCAATGAGGATAGCGATACACGGCTTAGTCGCACCCGACGCGTGCCTGTCGGCGTCGTGGGCGGTATTGTGCCGTGGAATTTCCCGGTGATGATGGCGATGCAGAAGATTGCGCCAGCTATCCTTTCCGGCTGCACAATCGTGCTCAAGCCGTCTCCATTTACTCCGCTCGCGACGCTTCGTATCGCGGAACTGATCAAAGACGTGGTGCCCGCCGGCGTGGTGAATATCATCACGGGTGAAGACTCCCTTGGTCCGCTGATCACTCAGCATCCGGACATCGACAAAATCACTTTCACCGGCTCAACCGCGACCGGTAAAAAGATCATGGAAGGCGCCAGCGCTGATCTCAAACGGATTACCCTAGAGCTTGGCGGCAATGATGCCTCGATTGTTTTGCCCGATGCCGATGTTGAGAAAGTGGCTGAACAGCTGTTCTGGTCAAGCTTTTCCAATGCCGGGCAAATCTGCGTCGCGGCAAAGCGCGTCTACATTCACGAAGACATCTATGACGATCTTTCAGCAGCAATCGCTGCGTATGCCAAATCCGTTAAAGTGGGGGACGGTTCGCAGCAGGGCACAGGTGTTGGTCCGATCCAGAATAAGAAGCAGTACGAACGCGTGCTTGAGTTGATCCAAGATGCTAAAGACAACGGCTATCAGTTCCTGACAGGTGGCGACAGTGATCCATCTGGCACAGGCTATTACGTGCCGATCACCATTCTCGATAACCCACCCGAAGATGCGCGTATTGTCGCCGAGGAACAGTTTGGCCCGGTCATGCCACTGATGAAGTTCGCCACTGAGGACGAAGTGATCGAGCGTGCCAACAATTCAGAGTATGGGCTTGCCGGTGCGGTCTGGACATCAAACCCGGACAAGGGCGTCGAGATTGCGGAGCAACTTGAAACCGGCACAGTGTGGGTGAACGAGTATCTGCACCTGTCCCCGTTTGCGCCTTTCGGCGGTCACAAGCAATCGGGCTTCGGTGCTGAATATGGTAAAGAGGGCTTGCTGGAATTTACGTATCCTCAAGTAATCACTGTCAAAAAGGATAACGTTCCTGCCTAGTTTGGGGGCAGATGCTTGTACATTTTTGAGGGGATTGAGCTGTGTCAGCTTTTAGTTGGAAAAAACGTGTGTTTGGTGGGAAGGCCGCGTTCGCCGCTGCTTTGATCGCGGGTGTCGGATTGGCCGTGCCTTCGGCGGCCCAGTTCAAAATCGGTAAGGCGCTCGACTCTGCAAAGAAAGTGGCGGAAGCTGCTGATTATTCTGACGAGGAAATGATCGTTTTCTTCAGCCAGATGTCTGAAGAAATGGATAGCCAGAACCCGATCGCCACCATGGATGATCCTTATGGTCAAAGGCTTGCCGCACTTACTGACGGGCTCGAAAGCTATGATGGCCTTGCCCTCGATATCAAGGCATATCTGGTCAAAGACGTGAACGCCTTTGCCATGGGTGACGGCACGGTGCGCATTTTCGCCGGGCTGATGGACGAATTCAACGATGATGAAGTCCGCTGCGTCATTGGTCACGAAATTGGCCATGTAAAGCTTGAGCACAGCAAGAAACGCATGCGCAGCGCACTGCAACAGGATGCTGCCGTGAGTGTCGCGTCAACAGCGAGCGATAAAGTCGCGCGGATTGCTGATTCAAAGCTGGGCAAGCTGTTTGGTGATGTTGTGACCGCGCAGCACTCTCAGAAGGCGGAGCGTCAGTCTGACGATTATGCGCTGACTTTTATGAAGTCCAATGGATATGATGCGCAAGGCTGCATCACTGCGATGGAAAAACTGGCTGCGTTGAGCGGCGGTGGACCCGGCATCAAACTTCTTCAGACCCATCCGAGCCCAAAGAGCCGCGCCGACCGGATGCGCAAAAAGCTCTGACCGCTCCAAATGACGAGAAATGCGGTCGCTTGGGAAACTGGGCGGCCGTTTTCTATTGGTCTTTGTGGCTGGGCTGTCAGAAGCACTAAACCCCTACTCGCCCGCATTCTTTGACACAAAATCCAAACCTACGGCCCAACGCCGCTGAAAGCCGCGCCAGTGCTCTGGCTCGCTCTCACCAGCCAGTTTGCCGTTTAGCTGATCACCGAAGCTGACTTGCCACTGGCTGTCATTTGCATTTGGGACAGGCACGTCGAGATAGGCGCGTTTCGTTTCCTCGCCTTTCAGGTGCAAGTCCAGAAAGGCGGTCACGAAATGCTGATTGATGCCATTGATACGATCCTGCCGCCACACTGGCTCATTGAGAAATTCGATAGCGCGAAAGGGTGCGCCTTCGGGCAATTCAAATGCATTGCCCGCGATGTTATGGCGCGCCTCGCGAAACACCAGCATATGCCGATCTGATCCTGACAATTGATCGAAAATCCAGCTGATGCCTTCGGCGTGATTGCTAACATCATCGATACCGCCAGAGATGATCAGCGCTGGGATTTCAACCTGGCTCAGTGTCGCGGCGCTCCAAACACGGTTGTCTGGCTGACCTCCCCATGGAGCCATCGCAATGACGGCATTAATGGGTGCAGCTTCTGCTAGCTCTGCTTTGAGTTCGGAAAGGGCATCGCCTGGTACTGCGTCAAAAGTATCGCTTTCGAAATCGTAAGTGCCACCCGCATTGGCCAGCGCGCCATATCCGCCCATAGAATAGCCGATGAGCGCGATCTGTTCGCTATCGACAATCGATGCAATGCCATTTTGTCTCTCGGTCTTCTGTTGCAGAATGTGCGCGAGCACTTGGCGCTGATCGAGTGACCGATCAACCAGGACTTTCGCAAAGGAATAGAGGAAGTCTGTTGCCCCTTCGAGCTTCATATCGGCGTGATCGATTGAGGCGACAACATAGCCGTGAGATGCGAGATGCTCGCCGAGATTGCTGAGCTGAGTCGACCAACCGTTGAAGCCGTGCGAAATCAACACGAGCGGGTAGGTGCTCTCGTCAGCGGGCGGCGCATCGGCAAAAGCGCGCCCTGCGAATTCCAAAGTAAAAGGCTCCATATCAGGAGGTGCCATGGTATGCGTATAGGTGACCGGATCAGCCGTCGCCCTGGCTTCAGCAGGATACCAGAAGCGCACCTGCAGGCTCCGATCTTTGCGCTCGATTTGTCCTGTCGCAAGGCCCAGCTTCGGGAATGTGACCCGGTCCGGCAGAGTGTAGGCCACTTCTTGTGTGCCAACGGTATGTACACCCGGTCGACCAAGCTCTGGCGCCTCGCCCGGTGCGCCTGCATGAATGGTCGGGCTCGCGACATAGGCTGTCGCACCGAGACCCAAGCCTAAGACCGCTAACGCGGCTAACGCTATATGGCGTTTCTTCATGATCTCTCCCTGCTGGCACCGGTTTGATGCCTCCACCACAACGCCTTATGGCGCAAGTTTGGCGATCTCGTCCAGCACGCGGACCGCATGCTCTTTTCGGCAAATCAACAGGTCGGGCATGTAGGGGTCGCGGTTGTTGTAAATGAGCGGCGAACCATCAATGCGCGAGGCGTGCAGGCCATGGCCAATCGCCACCGCAGCAGGTGCGCAATTGTCCCACTCAAACTGACCACCGGAATGCAGGTAAATATCCGCTTCGCCGCGGATGACCGCCATTGCCTTGGCACCTGCGCTTCCCATCGGGACCAGCTCAGCATGCAGTTTTTCCGCGACGGCCACGGCCTCTTTCGCCGGGCGCGAACGGCTGACGACCATGCGTAGCAATGGCAGCGTGTCGGGGATGGCGCGCGGTTCATCACTGCGCAAAACTTCGCCGAGACCGGGCAGGGCAACTGCGCCGAGCACAGGTTTGCCGCCCACCGAAAGGCCGACATGCACGGCCCAGTCATGCCGCCCTTCGCCATATTCGCGTGTGCCATCGACCGGGTCTATGATCCAAACACGGTCTTTAGACAGGCGCTCTTCTGTGTCCTTGCTCTCTTCAGAGAGCAGACCGTCCTCCGCGCGCTCCTCGCGTAGCCGCTTCACCAGATACTGATTGGCCGCCTTATCGCACGCTTTGCCCAGCTCTTTACCTTCAAGGGTCGACTGCTCGCGCAGCTTGAGCGAAAGTTCACCCGCTTCGCACGCCAGATGCGCGGCCAGTTCCCCGTCAGTCATACTCATTTTAGGGGCATGATCTCGGTTATGATGTGCTTGGCCGCCTCTTCTGGCGTCATCTCGACGGTGTTGACTGTGATGTTAGGGTTCTGAGGTGGTTCATAAGGGCTGTCGATCCCAGTGAAGTTCTTCAACTCGCCGCTGCGTGCTTTCTTATAAAGGCCCTTAACATCGCGCTTTTCCGCAACCTCTAGAGGAGTATCGACGAAAATCTCGGTGAACTCACCTTCGGGTAGCATTTTGCGGACCATGTCGCGTTCCGCTCGGAAAGGTGAGATAAAGGCAGTCAGTACAATCAGGCCAGCATCCGCCATCAATTTTGCGACTTCGCCAATGCGCCGGATATTCTCAATCCGGTCAGCCTCGGTAAAGCCCAGATCCTTGTTCAACCCGTGCCGTACATTGTCTCCGTCGAGCAGGAAGGTGTGCCGGTTCATCAGATTGAGCTGTTTCTCAACTTCATTGGCGATGGTCGATTTGCCCGAGCCAGAAAGACCGGTGAACCACAGCACACGAGGTGTCTGGTTTTTCAGGCGCGCATGGGCTTCGCGGCTGATGTCAACCGCCTGCCAGTGCACATTCTGCGAACGGCGCAGGCTGAAGTGCAGCATACCTGCCCCGACCGTGCGATTCGTAATCTTGTCAATCAGGATAAAGCCGCCAAGCGCTGAACTATCAGCGTAGGGCTCGAACACGATGGGCTTGTCAGTCGCCAGCTTGGCAATGCCGATGGAATTCAGCGCAAGCGTTTTCGTTGCGAGCTGTTCCATCGTATTAACGTTGATTTCGCATTTGGGCTCTTGGACTGTCGCCGTCACCGATTGCGATGCCAGTTTGAGCCAATATCCACGCCCAGGCAGCAATTCTTCCTCATCAAGCCAGACGATTGTCGCCTCGAACTGATCGGCGGTCTGCGGTGGATTGTCAGCCTCCGCAATCACATCGCCGCGTGAACAATCTACCTCGTCCGAGAGTGTAAGGGTGACCGACTGGCCAGCGCTCGCGTGAGAGAGGTCGCCATCAAACGTCGTGATCGCTTTGACTGTTGTAGTTTTGCCTGACGGCAAAATACGAACTGCATCGCCAACCGTGATGTCGCCCGTCGCGATCTGGCCAGCAAATCCACGATAATCGAGATTGGGTCGATTGACCCATTGCACCGGCATCCGGAACGGCTTCTCAGACGCGACGGCGCTGTTCACCGGAACGCTTTCCAGATGCTCCATCAGGGTAGGGCCATCGTACCACGGCATGGCATCGGATTTGCCGGTGATATTGTCGCCGACCAGCCCTGACAACGGGATCGCGGTAAAATCCTCGATGCCAATCTCGCTGGCGAAGGTGCGATAGTCGGCAAGAATATCGTCAAATGTCTTCTGGTCATAATTGACCAGATCCATCTTGTTGACCGCCAGCACGATGTTCTTGATGCCTAGCAGATGGCACAGATAAGAATGTCGACGGGTCTGTACGAGTACGCCCTTGCGTGCATCGATCAGAATTACTGCAAGGTCGGCGGTCGATGCGCCAGTGACCATGTTGCGGGTGTACTGTTCGTGCCCTGGACAATCGGCGACAATGAACTTGCGCGTTGTGGTATTGAAAAACCGATAAGCGACATCAATGGTGATGCCCTGTTCACGCTCCGCTGCGAGCCCGTCCACGAGCAGGGCAAAGTCAATATTCTCGCCTTGTGTGCCTTGTTTTTTGCTATCGTTTTCCAGCGCGTCGAGTTGATCCTCAAACACCATTTTGGAATCGTAAAGCAGGCGCCCAATCAGGGTTGATTTGCCGTCGTCAACGCTGCCGCAAGTGATGAAGCGCAGCAGATCCTTGTTGCGATGCTGTTCGAGATAAGCCTCGATATCCTCAGCGATGAGCGCGTCAGTTTGGTAACGGGGCTCCGTCATCAGAAATACCCCTCCTGCTTTTTCTTTTCCATACCGGCACCGCCAGCGTCTTTGTCAATCACGCGGCCCTGACGTTCGCTCGTGGTTGTCAGTAATGTTTCCTGCACCACTTCGGACAAGGTGGTTGCGCCCGATTCCACCGCGCCAGTAAGCGGGAAGCAGCCGAGCGTTCGGAAACGCACTGATCGCTCGGTAATCTCAGGCATTGTGCCGAGCACTGTCTCAAGTCGCTCCACATCGTCCGCCATAAATAGCCCGCCATTCCACATGAAAGTCGGGCGAGGCGCTGCAAAATAGAGCGGGACGATCTCGATCTCTTCCAGCTGAATGTATTGCCAAATGTCGAGTTCGGTCCAATTGGACAGTGGAAATACCCGGATGCTTTCGCCTCGGCTCTTGCGTGTGTTGTAGAGGTTCCAGAGTTCCGGTCGCTGGTTCTTCGGGTCCCAGCCATGGCTGGTCGTTCGGAATGAGAACACACGCTCTTTCGCGCGGCTCTTTTCTTCATCGCGGCGCGCGCCGCCAAAGGCCGCATCGAATCCATAGTGATCGAGCGCCTGCTTTAGCCCCTGCGTCTTCCACATGTCGGTGTGGACCGGGCCGTGATCGAATGGGTTGATGCCGCGCTCTTTGGCTTCGGGGTTTTGCCAGATCAGCAGCTCCATCCCAGCATCTTCAGCGGCCTTGCCGCGCAGCTTGTACATTTCCCGAAACTTCCAGGTCGTGTCGACATGCAGCAACGGGAATGGCGGTGGCGAGGGATAAAACGCTTTGCGCGCCAGATGCAGCATCACCGCGCTATCCTTGCCAACGGAATAGAGCATCACCGGCTTTTCAGCCTCCGACACGACTTCGCGCATAATGTGGATCGCCTCTGCTTCGAGGCGCTGGAGATGATTGAGGGCCGTCATATTGCGCCGCTATGTCTGCTCTCGCGCCTTCGCATACAACCACGGCTTGCTTGCAGGGTGGGAAGTTTGCCTTTTCGGTTCGCTCGCGAATGGGCTTGCCAAATCCGTATGCGGTCCGCCAATACCTTGTGGCATATGGGAGAGAGTGCGCAATGAACGAAACAGGGCAGAACGGGCCGCTTACTGGAGTAAGGGTGGTAGAGTTTGCTGGGATCGGGCCGGGCCCGCATGTGGGCATGCTGCTCGCTGATATGGGGGCCGAGGTTGTCCGTATCGAGCGTGCCGGCACGCAGCCAGCCAACCCTGTTGTTGAGCGCGCGCGCCATCGCGTAGAAGTCGATGTGAAGAGCGAGGAAGGGCTGGCGTTTTGCCGCAATGCGCTGCGCCATGCGGATGTCTTGCTGGAAGGGTTTCGACCGGGCGTGCTAGAGCGGATGGGGTTGGCCCCTGACGATTTGCTCGCGGCCAACCCGCGTTTAATTGTCGCGCGGATGACCGGCTGGGGACAGGATGGGCCTCTGGCCCATGCGGCGGGTCATGATTTGAATTACATAGCGATCACAGGCGCTTTGGACGCAGTCGGTCGCAAGGGCGAAACGGCGGTACCCCCACAAAACCTTGTCGGCGATTTCGGCGGCGGTTCGATGTATTGCGCGCTCGGCATTCTGGCGGCGCTTTTTGAGCGAGAGCGGTCAGGAAAGGGGCAAGTTGTTGACGCGGCGATCGTCGATGGCGTGACCAGCCTGATGAGCTTTTTCTTCGGCGTCCGGCACATGCCTTACCTGACCACTAGTCGCGGCGAAGGAATGCTGGGCGGTGCGGCGCATTTCTATCGGTGTTATGAATGTGCTGATGGCAAAGAGATCAGCGTCGGCGCGATCGAGCCGCAATTCTATGCTGAGTTGTTGGAAAAAGCTGATGCGCCAGCGGAGCTTCGCAACGGGCAAATGAATCCCGCCAATTGGGACGATTATACGCTCAAACTTGCCGCTCTGTTCAAGACCAAGACACAAGTGCAATGGACAGAACTGCTCGAAGGCAGCGACGCGTGTTTCGCACCTGTAATCCCGCTCGAGGAAGCGCGAGAGCATCCGCATATGAAGGCGCGAGGGCTTTATGAGGAGCGCGATGGCATGTGGCACACCGCGCCTGCCCCGCGTTTTAGTCGTAGCCAAAGCACTATCCGCAACAGCGATCAGGAAGGCGCATCAGTGGTGGCGCGCTGGATTGATGAGGGAGCCGGGGGAGGCTAAGCCGGGCGCAGAGGAGAAAAGACCCAATGCGCGACTTCACGCAGTTCTACATCGACGGCCAATGGGTCGATCCGGCGCAGCCAAATCCGCAGGCGGTCGAGAACCCGGCGACGGAAGCAACCATCGGCCACATCAGTTTCGGCAGCGCTGCCGATGTTGACCGCGCGGTTGCCGCGGCGCGGCGTGCGTTTGAAGATTGGCAGTTCTCCTCTCGCGCAACCCGCCTTGAACTGATGCGTGCGATCGCGAGCGAGTTTGACAAGCGCCGCGAAGAAATGGCGACCGCGATCAGTGATGAAATGGGTGCGCCGATGTCGCTGGCGAATGGTCCGCACACGGCATTGATGGCCGGACATTTGCAAACTGCGATTGAAATTCTGGAAGGCTTTGAGTTCGAGCGCTGGGATGGACCAACGCTGCATCTTTACGAGCCCGTTGGCGTAGTCGGCATGATCACCCCCTGGAATTGGCCGCTTAATCAGATCGCTTGCAAAGTCTTTCCAGCGCTCGCGACGGGCAATACTATGATCCTCAAGCCATCCGAAATTGCGCCGTTCAATGCCTATATCTTTGCCGAGATCATGCATGCGGCAGGCGTGCCAGCGGGTGTGTTCAACCTGATCAACGGTGATGGGCTAGGAGTTGGCGAGGCGATCAGCGGGCATGCCGATATCGATATGGTTAGCTTTACCGGCTCAACCCGCGCAGGCATCGCAATCGCGGCCAATGCAGCGCCGACGGTCAAGCGCGTCGCGCAAGAGCTGGGCGGCAAAAGCCCCAACATCATCTTGGACGACGGCGCCTTTGCGCATAGCGTTGCGAGCGGCACGACCGCTATGATGAGCAATTCCGGCCAGACGTGCACTGCACCCAGCCGGATGCTGGTCCCCTATGAACGGATGGAGGAAGCTAAGGCGGCGGCGAAGGAAGCAGCGGACAAAGTCATTCCCGGTGATCCGAAAGGCAATGCCACCATCGGCCCTGTCGTATCTAAAGCCCAATGGGATAAGATTCAGCGCTTGATCGAAGCCGGGATCAATGAAGGTGCGACTTTGGTCGCTGGCGGCCCGGGAAAGCCTGAGGGGCTGGAAACCGGACATTTCGTTACGCCGACCGTCTTCGCAGACGTCACCAATGACATGGCGATCGCGCGCGAAGAGATATTTGGACCGGTTCTTACGATCCTTGGCTATGAGGATTATGGCGATGCCGTCCGTATTGCCAATGACACCGAATACGGCCTAGCCAGTCACATCATGGGCGAGGATATCGACACCGCTCGCCAGTTGTCGCGTCGCATTCGCGCGGGACGCGTCGCGATCAACGGCGGCTATGACATGCACGCAGCATTCGGCGGATACAAGAAAAGCGGTAATGGCCGCGAATGGGGCCGCTTTGGTTTCGACGAGTTTCTCGAGATCAAAGCCGTGATGGGATACAGTTCATGAGCGGCAAGTTCTTTGATCAATGGGAAGTCGGCGAGACTATCGAGCACGACATTCGCCGGACGGTTACTGAGACGGATAATCTGCTGTTCTCCACCATGACTCACAATCCTCAGCCGCTACATCTCGATGTCGAGGCGGCGAAGAAAAGCGGTTTTGGTCAGATCTTGGTCAACTCCACTTTCACCTTCTCTTTGCTCGTGGGGCTGTCAGTGAGCGACACTACGCTTGGCACGCTGGTCGCGAACCTAGGCTTCAATGATGTTGTTACGCCCAATCCGGTTTTTATCGGTGATACGATCCGCGCGCGCAGCGAGGTAATTGCCCTGCGCGAAAGTAAGTCGCGCCCGGGACAGGGCATTGTCACTTTCAAGCACGAGGCCATCAATCAACGCGATGAAATCGTATGTCGCTGCACGCGGTCAGCCCTGCTGAAATCCGCCCCGGCTTGACTCGCTTGCCCCGCTAAGCCCAAACTCCCTCTCGGAGATAAAAGGGGAGGTAAGCATGCGCTTGATCTGGGCTGGAATGCTTGGTTGTACTGCGGCAATTGCGCTTGCGGCGTGCGGCGAGACTGTTGACGAGAGCCAAAGCGGTGATGGCGAAGGCACTATCGAGCTCGCTGAATTTCCCGATCGACCGTATTGGGGGGACACCCACCTTCATACAGACAACTCGGTTGATGCCTTTGGCTTCGGCGTCAGGCTTGGGCCAGAAGAGGCGCTGAAATTCGCACGCGGTGATGAAGTCACCGCAACCACGGGCATGAGCGCGCAGCTCGCAAGGCCGCTCGATTTCTTGGTTATCGCTGATCACTCTGACGGGCTCGGAGCTACTCGGCGGCTGTACGATGCCCCGCGTTTGGGCGTGGTTGCCATGGGCGATGACACTTTGCTGCGTTGGTATGACATGATGCACGAAGGCCCGGAGCAGTCGCAGCTGGCCATTGCTGAACTGATCACGGCAGCAGCAAACGGAAATTTGCCTGAAGCATTGGCAGACCCCGAACAACAGGCTGAAGCGACTCAAGAAATCTGGGGTGCGCATCTCAAAACGCTAGATCGCTATAATGTGCCGGGAGAATTCACGGCGCTGGCGGGTTTTGAATATACGCTGATGCCGGACGGCAATAACCTGCACCGCGTGGTTATGTTCCGCGACGGGAGTGCGCGGACCGGTCAGGTCGTCCCTTATCCGGGCCTAACCACCGCAGTAGAAGGCTTGTGGGACTATATGGCGGCTTACGAAGAAGCCACCGGCGGCAGGGTGCTGGCCATCCCGCACAATTCAAACCTTTCCAACGGACTGATGTTTGAACTGACGATGCCTGGCGGCGGGCCGATGACCGTGGAGTACGCGCGCAAGCGTGCGAAATATGAGCCAGTTGTTGAGGTCACGCAAATCAAGGGTGACAGCGAAGCCCACCCATTCATGTCGCCCAATGACGAGTTTGCTGGCTTTGGCAATACTGGCTGGGAGCTGGGCAATCTGCCGCTCACGGCGAAAACAGAGCCAGAGATGCATCGCGGCAATTACGTGCGTGAGGCATTAAAGCGCGGTTTGACGATCGAAGAACAGATCGGCGTTAATCCTTATGCCTTTGGTATGATCGGTTCGACCGATAGCCATACGTCGCTTGCCACGGCTGACGAAGATAACTTCTTCGGCAAACATACCGGCAACGAACCGCGGGAAGGTCGCGCTGGAGAGGCGCAGAATCTTGGAACCCGTGAGGGGCGGTTTGGGTGGCACTATCTCGCCGGCGGATATGCCGCGGCCTGGGCTCGCGGGAATACACGTGCAGAGATTTTTGACGCATTCGCCCGGCGCGAAGTCTATGCGACCACAGGACCGCGCATGACCGTTCGCGTTTTCGGTGGGTTTGATTTCACCGAAAGCGATTGGGATGGGGATTGGGTGCGCGAAGGCTATGCGCGCGGTGTCCCGATGGGTGGCGAATTGAGTGACACTGGCAGCGCGCCGAGCTTTCTGATTTCGGCTCTCAAGGATCCCGATGGGGCCAATCTCGACCGGGTTCAGGTCGTAAAGGGCTGGGTTGATGCCAACGGCGAAGCGCAGGAACGCGTTTATGATGTCGTGTGGAGCGATATGGAAGCACGGCGTCGCACAGGAGACGGGGTCGATCCTGTAGGCGATACCGTGGATCGGGACGCCGCCACTTATACCAATAACATTGGTGCAGCGGAATTGCGCGTCACTTGGTCCGATCCAGGCTATGTCGCAGGACAACGCGCCTTTTACTATGTGCGAGTGATCGAGATACCGACGCCGCGTTGGGTACTGTTTGACAAGGTCCGTTTCGGCATTGAGCTGCCAATCGATGCTGACGTGGTATCGCAAGAGCGTGCCTACAGCTCACCAATCTGGCTCAATCCTGCCCGCCTAGCCGCCGGGGCTTCGTGATCGGCTCATGAGCGTTGCAAGACGATGGATGCGCGACCCGCTCATCCATTTCCTGATAGCTGGCGCGGCATTGTTTGCCTTTTTCGCCTGGCGTGGCGGAGAGGTTGATCCGGAAAGCCGGTCGATCACCGTCACACGCGAAGTGCAGGCCGCACTCGCTCTACAGTTTGAACGGACAATCCAGCGCTCACCGACCGATGCTGAACTCGATGGATTGATCGACCGCTGGGTAAGGGATGAGGTCTTGTATCGCGAGGCGATCCGGCTTGGCCTTGATCGTGACGATGCCGTGGTCAGGCGACGTCTTTCGCGCAAGATGGATGGGTTAGCTGGGGCAGAAGCGGAAACAGAAAGCCCGGGCGATGCGACCCTGAAACAATGGCTGGCTGACAATCCAGAGCGATTTGCCGTCGGAACCACCTATCATTTCGACCAGCTCTGGTTCGCAGAAGAACTGACTGCGCGCGATGCGTTGCGGGGTGTGAATGGCTTCGATGAGTGGCAGGAACTGGGAGAGGACATATCATTGCCTTCGACAGTGACAGACGAAGAAGCACAGCAGATCGAGACGCGTTTTGGAGCGGAGTTTATCGCACAACTTGTCGCGATCGAACCTGATGGGGAATGGACGGGGCCAATCTCCTCCGGCTTCGGGTGGCATATTGTGCGAGTGCGCAAAAAAGGGATGGGGGAGGTACCGCCTTTTTCCGATATTCGGCAGCGCGTTGAGGATGAATGGCGAACGGCCACAATCGGCGCGCGACGCGAAGCAGCGTATCAACTTTTGCGCGGTGCCTACAGCGTGTCGGTGGAGAAGTGATCCGCCTGATAGTTACCGCCCTGTTGGCGTTGCTATGTAACACGCCTGCAAACGCTGACGAACTGCGCCCAGCCTCTCTTTCTTTCACGCAGGTCGATGCAGAAACATGGTCTCTCGCTTGGAAGCAGCCGCTGACGCGCCCCACTGATCGGCTGGCCCTACCGATAGTACCAGGCGGCTGCGCGATGGTTGGGAGGCCAAGCGAGCGGAGAGCGACGGCAGCACTCATCGGCAAGGTTGAGGTGCGATGTGATGGCGATCCTGTCGGGGATCAGATCAGCGCGCCTGATCTTGTCATCACGGGCGATGCTCTTCTTCGCGTGCAGCCATTGGAAAGGCCGGTGCAAACCTTTCGTCTGACCAGCGTAGAACCAAGCGCAACTATCGCCGAAAAACCCGATAGCTGGCAGGTTTGGCGCAGCTATTTCGGGCTCGGCGTCGAGCATATCCTTGAGGGCTGGGACCATCTGCTATTCGTCACCGCTTTGGTGTTGCTGGTGTCTGGTGTCTGGTCGGTTATCAAGGCAGCAACAGCGTTCACTGTTGCGCATTCGATCACGCTTGCGGTACGTCACGCTGGGCTTCGCTGGTCTGCCGCAAAAACCAGTGGAGGCGCTGATCGCGCTTAGCATTGTGTTTCTTGCCGTCGAGGTGGCGCGCGGCGATGTCGATACGATTACCCGGCGCCTGCCATGGTTGGTCGCTTTCGGGTTTGGATTGTTTCATGGTTTCGGCTTTGCCGGGGCATTGCGAGAAATTGGTTTGCCAGAGGGAGAGATTCCAGCGGCACTGATCAGCTTTAATCTGGGTGTTGAGGCTGGCCAATTGATGGTGATCGCTGCAGTGATTGCGCTGCGATTTGCGATACAGCGCCTCACTTCGTCGGCTGAGGAACCTGTAACAAAGATTGCTGCTTACGGCATCGGCATTACCGGTTCTTACTGGCTGATTGAGCGACTCGTTTCCTGATCACGCGATGCGCTTGGGTCGCCACCTAGCGCCTGCCACAGCAACACACGTGCCCGCTGAGCGCGCCCAATAGCCGCTGCGGCTCTTTCTCCGCTCGCATCAGCTGAACGACGCGCCTCGAGCACGGTCAGGAAGTCGGCGAGACCTGCTTCATAGCGATCATTGGCAAGCCTTGCAGCGCGCTGAGCGCTGTCGCGTTCGACAATAGCCGCTGCGGCCTCTGCATCGCTGGATGCAACCAGTCCGTAAGCAGTTTCCGCGTCGCCCAATGCGGTGAATACCGCACCGCGATAGGCTTGAAAGGCGATTTTTTTGCCTGCAGCAGCGTTATCAATCTCAGCCTCCAATCGACCAAAATCGAGCAAAGGCCCGGCGACGGCTGCGGCTAGCGATCCGACGATGCTATCCTCGTCAAAAATGTCAGATGGGTCAAAAGCGAGGAGGCCGATAGCTCCTGACAGAGTGAATTGCGGGAAACGGCGACGTGCGGTCGCGGCGAGGTCTGCGTCGGCTGCGGCAAGATTGGCTGCAGCGCGGCGAACATCAGGACGATTGTTCAACAAATCTGACGGTAATGATGCTGGCGGAGCAGCTTGCGACAGCGGGGCTGGAGGTTGCGTGAGAGCCTGCAACACCTCCGGCATTGGCTGCGCGGTCAGTGTCACTAGCCGTCCCGCAAGCCGATTACGTTCGCTTGCTAGCGCAGCCAGTCTGCTGCGTGATGCAGCGGCGGCGCTTTCGGCGCGAACACGGTCGAAACCCGGCGCTATTCCCGCATCCTCTCGCACCTTCGCGAGCCGCGCAAGTTCTATCGCTGCGTCGCGATCGCTGCGCAGTTCATCTATGCGGTTCGCCAATGTGCGCCAATCGATCACTGTGACGGCAATCTCCGCCAACAGAGCCAAGCGTACGGCATCTGCGCCCGCTTCTGCAGCATCAGTGCGTAGCAATGCTGCGCGTTCCTGTGCACGTAACGCGCCAAAGATGTCAGGGTCCCACCGCGCCGTGATATTCGCCGCGTAGTTTGTCTGTGTCAGATCGAGATCGAATGGTGCGTTTTCGGGGAATGTGCCAATATTCGTACGGCTTCGCGCAATCGAGGCGTCTGCACCAATATTCGGCAAACGCTCTGCACCAGCGCGTGCTGCACTGGCGCGGGCTTGTTCGACCCGCGCAAGTGCCTCGCCCAATGTTGGGGAGTTCGCCAGCGCTTGCTCGGACAGGCTGATAAAGGCCGGGTCGCCGGAATGTAGCAACGCCTCCAGCGAGGCGGTCTCATCTGCATTCGCCGCGAACAGGAATTCTGCTGGCAGTGGTGGTGTGGGCGTCGCGATTTCGGGTGGCGGACCTCCAGCACAGGCCGTCAACGCAATCGCGGCAAGGAGCGGCGCGAAACGAGCGCGGGTCACTCGGCCTCTCCCTCGCTTGTATCGCTCTCTTGCGCTGCGCGGTCGCGCGCTGGAATAAACGCATCGACCTGCTGACCGACCCGGAACAGGCCATCGTCACGGGCTGGCAGTTCATACAGCACTTGCAGGACTCGCACATCGACCCGTTCCTGCGCGCTGTTGGTTAGCGACCGCTTGGGGACGACACGCGGCTCGGCGCGCACAAATTTGGCCTTAACCTGCTCGCTTGCGGCGCCACGCGGCGAAACGGTTGCCTCTGCGCCCATCGCAAGGCGGGGTGCCTGCTCTTCGTCAATATCGATCCGAACATAAAGCGGGCGGGTCTCACCCATCTCGATAAACGGTATCGAGCCGCCACCCATTGTGGACAGGAATTCGCCAGGGCGGATGTTGACTGCGAGGATTTCACCGGCAATCGGAGCGCGTACCACCGCGCGGCCCAATTCGGTCTGCACCGCACCTGCGCGGGCCTGAGCGGCACTCAAACGCGCCTGAGCAAGTCTTAAACGCTCATTTGCGGCAGACGCTTCGCCTTCCGCGCGGATCACCTCAGCGCGGCTGACAGCGGCAGGATCAGAGACGTTACGATAGAGAGCCAATTGGCTGGCAGCGGTGGCTCGCGCGCTACGCGCTTCCGCTATGGCCGCGCGTGCCTCGGCGATGGCGGTGTTCGCTTCGCGCGCCGATGCCTGAATGGCGCGAGTGTCGACGGTGAAGAGCGGTTGACCTTTCTCGACAAAATCACCGGGCTGGACACGCAGATCGGTGACAAGGCCCGATAGAGCGGTTCCGATTTGTATCAACTCGCTCGATGGCTCAACCACACCGGCACCCGCCACGCGGGCGCCATCGGCTAACTCGCCAGTCGCGCGAGGGGGTTCGCGCTCGGGTTCGGACAAATCTCGATTGGGCAAGCCAAACGCGATGTAAATGGCCGCCGCGATCAGCGCGAGTATGGCAATTGCCGGCAATACCTTGCGGGAGAAGCTTACATTTTCGGGGAGCAAAGCCATGGGACGTCCTAGTGATCTTCCGGCATGTCAGTGCCGTCATGAATAATGTGCCCATCCTCAAGCACGAGGATACGGTCAGCGAGGTCGAAAACACGGTTGTCATGCGTCACAATGATGCAAGCGCGGTCTTCGGCGACGGCCACTTCGCGCAGCAAATCCATGACGCGGCGGCCAGACTTCGCATCAAGCGCGGCGGTTGGCTCGTCGCATACGACCAAGCGCGGCTTATGCACCAGAGCGCGCGCAATCGCGACACGTTGCTGCTGCCCGCCGGAAAGTTGATTGGGCAGCTTGTCTGACTGGTCACCGATATTGAGCTTGTCCAGCATGGCTTTGGCCCGCTCGCGGGCCTCGAGCCTATCCATACCCTGCGCGACCAGCGGCACAGCAGCATTACTCGCGGCATCAATCGAAGGGATCAAATTGTATTGCTGAAAGATGAAGCCGATATTCTGCAGGCGGAAATCGACCAGTTCATCATCCGATAGGTCATAGATATCGGTGCCAAAGACTTTCACTTCGCCATCGGTCGGCCACAGGATCCCGCACATGATGGAGATCATGGTGGTTTTGCCAGATCCAGACTCCCCGACAAGAAATGTTAGCTCGCCCGCCTTCACATCCAGGTCAATGCCATGCAGCACTCGAATGGTCTGCTGGCCCGCCTGAAAATCACGGGTGACACCGCGTGTACAGATTGCCGTTTCGCTCATCGAAACACCGCCGCCGGCTCTGTCTTCAGCACATTGCGCAGCGCAATCCAGCCGGTCAGTCCAAGAATGACGAACACCGCAACCATGCTGATTAGCGGGATTTGCCAAGGGATGTAGAATCCCTTGAAGGTTGGGTCGCCAGAAAATCCCTGAATGAACAGGACAGTGCCCAAAATGCCCAATCCATAGCCGATCAGGCCGACCAGTCCCGCTTGTGCGGCGACCATACGACGAATCTTGGTGTTTTTGACGCCAATGGCCTTGAGCGCACCAAATTGCTTGATGTTATCGCGAATGAACAGGCTGAAGGTGAGGCCAACGATGGCCACGCCGACAATAAAGCCAAGCAAAACCGTAATCCCAAAATTGAGCGGGATGCCGGTGTTCTCAATAATGAAATCAACGCCATCGCGCGCAAATTCTTCACGCGTGCGGGCTCTCAAACCGGTCGTTTCCTCGATGCGGTCGGTTAACTCCTGAGCGGTGACGCCATCTGCCGCGCCAACCAAGACAAATGACAATCGGTTGCGGGTGCCGGGCACATAGCGCAAAGCCTGACTGTATTTGGTGTAAAGCACCACGGTGCTGGTGAAACTTGGGACGGCATCTGCCATGGCTCGAATAACCGCGCGCTGGTCATTGAGTTCAAGCCGCTCGCCAATCGGGCTCGCATCCGGGAACATGCGGGTCGCGCCAACATCATCGATGATCACGCTGTCCGGTTGCGACAGGACGTCACGGCTGCCCTCCAGCATGTTTTTAGGCAGCCCAATCAGCGTGGCGTCATCCACGCCAATAATAGCCACGCCTTCCAGGTCACCGTCCTTCGTTCGAACGGATGCCTGCGCCCGGATGTGCGGCACGGCCCATTCCACACCCGGCACAGCGCGAACTTTATCAAGAGCTGTCGAAGGCATGGCATAAGCCACATCGGTCGTACGGCTGACTGTATCCATGACCCAGACATCGGCGTTGGATTCGTTGTATACCCCACTGGCTCCCCGCTCGAGCAGGTTGATGAAAATCGTCAGTTGCTGTGTGATGAGCAGGGTCGAAAACGCTATACCGAATACAAGCCCATAGAACTTTTGGGCGTCGCCAGTGAGCATCCTGATGGCAATCCAGATCACGGTACTTCGGTCGCTCCTGAGTGGGGGCGGCTTGCTTTGCTTAACTTGCCTTTGCTAGCCGACTCGGGCATTACTGAACGGTGTCGTTCAACTGAACGGAAGCGTTCACTTTGTCAAGTCTCGAATCAAAACGCAGCGGTCGGCCAGTCGATCCCGAAAAAAGGGACGCAATTGTTATGGCCGCCGCGCGCAGCTTTTTCGATCGCGGCTTCGCGGCAACGTCAATTGAACAGGTTGCGGCGGATGCCGGCGTTTCAAAAGTCACGATTTACAATCGCTTTGGCGATAAAAAAGCGCTGTTCACGGCGGCTGTTGAGCATGAATGTGAGAAGATGCGCAGCTATTTGGAGGTGCCGGATATGCCATCTGGCACGGTGCGCGACCGCATGATGGTGCTAGGAGAAGCCATTCTTGCCTTTCTTTCGCGGGACGAGATGGTTCAGTTTGAACGTCGCATTGCCGCAGAGACCGAGCGAGACCCCGTCATTGGAGCAGCTTTTCTCGCCGCGGGTCCGCATCGGATGAAATCGGGTTTCACGCAATTGTTAAAAGCGATGTGTGATGCTGGCGAGCTTGTCATCGAAGATCATGAACTGGCAGCCGAGCAGTTCGTCTCTATGTGCAAGGGTATGGGTGATCTTGAGCGCCGCTTTGGCGAACCGATCGACCCAAAACGAAATCAGCAGAGGATCACGGGGGCCGTTGACGTTTTCCTCCAAGCCTACGGGGCCAGACCTGATAAGTAAGTGCTGAGAGGCTGCGGCGAGCCATGTTAACCTTTGGCAGCCAAGTTTCTCGAATTGTGCCATCGATAAAATTGGCGAATTAATTGGTCTGGTGTCAACTTGCCATTCACCCCGGCGACCCTACATTAGCCCTCACGAAAGGACTAAGTGCTCATGAGTGACCAGAATCAGCCCGGCGATCCGCAGGAGCAAGGCCCGAATCCGTGGATTAAGAGCCTCCTGATCTGGGGCGGTGTGTTTCTCGCATTGTTGGTAACTGTGTCTGCCTTCGGTGGCGGGCAGCAGCCGGCTGGTGAGCAGATGCGCTATTCAGAGTTCCGTGATAAAGTTGCGGAAGGCACTGTGAAAGACGTCCAGATTGCGGAAGATCAGATTACGGGCACGCTGACGAATGGCGACACATTCTCCACTGTGCCGGTAGCCAGTGACAGCACGTTGCCAGCTCTGTTGGAAGAAAATGGCGTGCCATATTCGGGTGCTGAGAAAGAGGAAATGGGCGTCCTCACCTATGTTTTGATCCAGTCCCTGCCGTTCATTCTGATCTTGGGCATCGCGTTTTTTGCGCTGCGTCAGGTTCAGAAGGGTGGCGGCGCAGGCGGTGCCATGGGCTTTGGCAAATCGAAAGCCAAGATGCTTACCGAGCGTTCCGGCAAAGTCACATTCGACGACGTCGCTGGTATCGATGAGGCGCGCGAAGAGTTGGAAGAAGTTGTCGAGTTTCTGAAAGACCCGCAGCGTTTCTCAAAACTTGGCGGACAGATACCCAAGGGCGCACTGCTCGTTGGTTCGCCGGGTACAGGTAAGACGCTGCTCGCGCGCGCAATTGCGGGTGAAGCCGGTGTGCCGTTCTTTACCATCTCAGGTTCTGACTTTGTTGAAATGTTTGTCGGCGTCGGCGCGAGCCGCGTGCGCGACATGTTCGAACAGGCAAAGAAAAACGCACCCTGCATCGTCTTCATTGACGAGATTGATGCGGTTGGCCGCTCTCGTGGCCACGGTCTCGGCAACTCCAACGATGAACGCGAGCAGACTTTGAACCAGCTGCTGGTTGAGATGGACGGGTTTGAAGCCAATGAAGGCATCATCATCGTCGCTGCAACCAACCGCCCCGATGTTCTTGACCCTGCGCTGCTGCGGCCCGGGCGTTTCGACCGTCAGGTTGTGGTGCCTGTGCCGGACATCGACGTACCGCGAAAAAATCCTCGAAGTTCATATGAAGAAAGTACCGCTGGCACCCGATGTGAACAGCCGTACGATTGCGCGCGGTACACCGGGCTTCTCTGGTGCTGATCTCGCCAACCTTGTGAACGAAGCTGCACTGCTGGCCGCGCGCCGTAACAAGCGCTTGGTCGCTATGCAGGAGTTCGAGGACGCTAAGGACAAGGTCATGATGGGTGCGGAACGCCGCTCCATGGTCATGACTGAGGATGAGAAGAAGATGACTGCCTATCATGAGGCGGGCCATGCTCTCGTCAGTCTGAATGAACCGGCGTCTGATCCGATTCACAAGGCGACAATCATTCCGCGCGGTCGCGCTTTAGGTATGGTGATGCGCCTGCCAGAGCGGGATAATTACTCTTATCACCGCGACAAAATGCACGCGAACCTTGCGGTTGCCATGGGCGGTCGTGTGGCTGAAGAGATCATTTTCGGTCACGACAAGGTCTCGAGTGGTGCGTCCGGCGACATTCAGTATGCCACTGACCTTGCGCGCAACATGGTCACCAAATGGGGCATGTCGGACAAGCTCGGTCCTCTCCAATATGAGGAAAGCCAGGAAGGCTACCTCGGCATGGGTCAGAGCGCGCGGATTATGCGAGGTGCAGAGACCAACCGTTTGGTCGATGCCGAGATCAAAGATTTGGTCGAAGGCGGCCTGAAGCGCGCGCGTGATGTGCTCACCGAACAGGAAGACAAGCTTCACCTGCTAGCACAAGCTATGCTTGAGTATGAAACGCTGACCGGCGACGAAATCGACCAGCTTATGAACGACGGCAAGATTGATCGTCCCGATGAACCGCGTGGCCCCAAAATTGCCAAGCCCATCCATGGCTCAGCCATACCAAAAGCCGGCAAGAAATTCGGCGGAGAAGGCGGAGCTGCCCCGCAGGGAGCTTAGCAGCTTACCGTTTGTGCCAGAATGGCAAAGGAAAGGGCGCTCAATTTGGGCGTCCTTTTCGCTGCGCGCTTTTGAGAGCTCTTGCTAGAAAGCGCCCAGCGCAATTAGCAGCCATAGGAACAGCGACAGTACGATGAACACGACGATATTGGTGAGCAGGAACGTGCGAACCAATGCGCCAGCACGGCTGAGCTCATACGTATGTTTGAGTTGCTTGTAGATATGGATCGGTGGGATGAAGATGGCCGCCAACGCGATTAGGGGTGTCGCCGCTCCGCTCGCATGGGCGATAGATAATGCTACGAACAACAGTGACATAAATGACAATGAATAGGTCACAAAAATCGCATGGTCATAGGCGCGGAAGCGCCGTCTCCAAAAGAAGAGTAACCAAACGAAAGGGATCGACAGCGGGATGAGCATCCAGCTGAATTTATAACTGTTATTCTGAAGCTTGTAGAGCATCAGACCTGGGTTTTCCCGCCACTTCTTGACAATGTTGTCGTCAATCCACGGGATGCCGGTGCCCGAAATGCCGAGTGTGGAAAGACCGCCGCCGCTCGAGATATTGTTCTCTGCCATTGTAAGTCCTGCAAGCGCCTGCTGCGCATCGACAATACGCTGCTCGGCTACCTCACGTTCCGGATCATCGGTATCAAGTGCCTCGAAATTTGTCTGTGCCTCTTCAAGATCCGCCTGCGTTTCAGCACGTATCTCTGCGATGCCGGCCTTGATAGTGTCTTCGCTGTTGATCTGTGTCGGCGGGGTTAGACCAATCGCCTGAAAGACCGCAAACATCAGAAAGACACTGAACAGAAACAATGCGATCGGCGATACAAACCGGGCTCTCTCACCGTCGATATACCGCCGAGTTAGCTTGCCGGGCTTGAACAGAAGTTTCGGCAAAGTGCGCCATGTCTTGCCATCAAAATGCAGCGCGCCGTGTAGGATGTCATGCACAAACGCACCGATCGTGCGATGCAAATGCGCCTTTTGCCCGCAAGAATGGCAATGCGCACCGATCAGCTCAGTCCCGCAGTTGAGGCAGCTTTGTTCGGCGAAGTGCCCCTTCACAATATCTGTCGTGATCGGCGAGCGTTGACCTTTCTGGCGCATAGCGTCCTTTTTGGCTTTGGCCGCGTTTCGTTTGCTGACTGCCTTCGCCAGCAAGCCGCCCTCTGCCACGGTACCGATTGCTTCGCCAATATCGCTCATTGATGATCCCTCATAGTGGCGAGTTATATCGGTAATACGGCTATGCGCAATGCGCGCGTTAATCCTGGCCTTGTATCACTGAGCGGTCATGCCAATGTGGAGGGCATGCAATTTGATCCAGCGGAATATGGCCTATTAGGCATTGGCGCGATGGCGGCGGTATTTCTGCTGTTCGCACTGCTGGAGCTGGTCGTGCCACACCGTCGATCGAAACATTCGAAGACGCGGCGCTGGGTGACCAATCTGGCGCTGTTCGCTCTCGATACGGCGCTCGTGCGTCTGCTGATCCCGCTGCTTATGGTCGGGGCTGCTATGGTGGCGGAGCAGCGGGGATGGGGCTTGCTCAACCTCGTTAGCCTACCGGTCTGGGTCGAATTCGTGATCGCGTTTCTATTGCTCGATCTGATCATCTATTTTCAGCATTGGGTGACACATCGCGTGCCGTTTTTGTGGCGACTTCACAAGGTTCATCATGCCGATCCCGATTTTGACATAACGACTGCGGCACGTTTCCACCCAATCGAAATTATGGCGTCGATGCTTTACAAAATGGCATGTGTGATCGTTATCGGGCCAGCGGCGCTGGCGGTTTTTGTGTTTGAGATTGTGTTCAACGCCGCGACCATTTTCACACATGCGAATTTGGGCCTGCCGCCGCGCATTGATCGGATCGTCCGCAAGCTCTTCGTTACGCCCGATATGCATCGGATTCATCACTCGGTTCATCGCCAAGAGAGCGATAGTAACTATGGAACTTTGCTGAGTATCTGGGATCGCATCTTCGGCACGTATAGCGATGCCTCGCGCGACGGCAGGCAGGGCATCACCATCGGGATGCCTGATTATCAGGACAGCCGACCAACGGGGTTAGGTTTTAGTCTGTTGCTGCCGTTCGAAAACGAACGACCTGCGCCTGAAGTCTCCGAGGCGGACTAGGTCGCCTTAGACTAGCCTTCGAAGTCAGCGCCGATTGATGTCGAGCGGGTCGGTGCCGATGCTGTGATCCGCAATGCTTCGGCGGACTGGCTCAGAGAGCTTACCTCATCTGCATCTTCCTCATCATCGGGAAGGATTTTCTGCAGATTGGTAACGGCTGCTTCTTGCAGATCCTTGGGCCGGATCGTCTGCTCAGCGATTTCGCGCAGGGCGACAACCGGGTTCTTGTCACGGTCGCGTTCAAGGGTCAGTTCTGCACCGCCGGAAATTTCGCGAGCACGCTGAGCGGCCAGCAAAACCAGGTCAAAACGGTTAGGAACTTTATCTACGCAATCTTCGACTGTAACGCGCGCCATTAAGCACTCCAATAAATCCGAGCATTTCGGGGAAATGGGCAAATAGGCGCGCTAAGGGAACGAGTCAAGGAATCGTGATTGGTGAATACAGTGAGTGAAGCAGAGTGACAAAGCCGTCGCAAGACCCGGTGGAAGCAGGCATAAAGCCTGCCGACCGTGCGTTCGCGCATGCAGAGCCTTTCAAGGCGAAAAGCCATGGTCACGAGCTGCTCTTCATGCCTGATGGCGTTCACCGCTTCGATGCCTTGCTGGAACTGATTGAGAGTGCGCAAAGATCGCTGCACCTGTTTTATTATATGTTTCAGGATGATGATGCCGGGCGAACCGTGCGTGACGCATTGGTAGAGGCTGCTAAGCGCGGTGTGTCGGTTGAGCTAATCGTTGACCGTTTTGGAACCGACGCGGGAGAAACGTTCTTCCAGCCCCTGCAGGCGGTCGGAGGTCGCTTTGCCATTTTCAACCCCCGCTGGGGCCGCCGATACATGATCCGCAACCATCAAAAAATGACGATTGCCGATGAGAAAACAGCCATTGTAGGTGGTTTCAACATTTCGGAACATTATTTTAAGCCGCCTGAGGAGAATGGCTGGTGTGATTTAGGCGTTCTGATCAAGGGGCCAGTCGTTGATCGTCTGATCGACTGGTACGGACAAATTGCTGATTGGGCCAACAGCCCAGACCAACGATATCGCGCGGTGCGATCAATGGTGCGAGAATGGGATCCGGGTGATGGGCCGGTCGAGCTATTGGTGGGCGGCCCGACGGCAGCGCCCAGCAATTGGGCCCGACAGGTCAAGGCGGATCTACGTACGGCCACGCGGCTTGATCTTGTAATGGCGTACTTTTCTCCGCCGCGCAGCTTCCGCCGTCTTATCCGGCGTATCGCGAAGCGTGGCAATGCGCGGCTTGTCATGGCAGGCAGAACCGACAATCTGGCGACTGTTGGCGCAGCGCGAGCGACCTACGGCTCGTTGCTGCGAAAGGGCGCGCAGATCTATGAGTTTCAGCCCTGCAAGCTGCACATGAAGCTGTTGGTGATTGACGATGCTGTATATTTCGGCAGCGCGAATTTTGATCATCGCTCAATCCGATTGAATCTGGAATTGATGTTTCGGTTTGAAGATCCCGATTTGGCGGCGCAAGTGCGCGACTTTATCGATAGTCTCGCCGATGCGTCCGAGCATGTTACCTATGATGTGCATTGCCAGCGGCGGGGCTTCTTCTCAAAGCTGCGATGGTGGGCGGGATGGTTCCTGGTGACTACGCTGGACTATACAGTCACGCGGCGGTTGAATGCTGGGATGTAGCTCGGCTGCCGCGAGCTTAGCCTTCGCCCCAGTCTGAATAGTCGCGCTTGCTAGGGCTGGTAAACTTGGTGATCTCGGCCTGGAAGTGCAATGGCACATTGCCGGTGGAACCGTGACGTTGTTTGGCAACGATCAGCGTCGCCTTGTTGCGCAGTTCCAGATAGCGTTCTTCCCAGATACGGTATTTTTCCTGAACGTCCGCGCTGCTTTCCGCGCCTGGGAAATCAGGCCGCGATGCTTCGTGATAATAATCTGCGCGATAAATGAACCAGACCATATCAGCGTCCTGCTCAATCGAGCCGGATTCCCGCAAGTCGGACAACATCGGGCGTTTGTCTTCGCGCTGCTCAACCGCACGGCTGAGCTGAGAGAGGGCGATCACAGGCACGTTCAGTTCTTTTGCCAGCGTCTTGAGACCTCGGCTGATCTCAGAAATTTCATTAACGCGGTTATCCTGCGCCCGCCCCGATCCCTGGAGCAATTGCAGGTAATCGACCACGATCAGGCCGATATCGTGACGTCGTTTCAAGCGTCTTGCCCGCGTGCGCAGCGCGGCGATTGTTAGAGCTGGGGTGTCATCAATAAACAGCGGCAGTTCGGCGAGCTTCTGGCTCGCAAAAGACAGCTTTTGGAACTCTTCTCGCGTGATCTTACCTGATCGCAGATTTTCAGACGTGATTTCAGCCTGCTCTGCCAGAATACGCGTTGCAAGCTGGTCCGCGCTCATCTCCAGGCTAAAGAATGCAACCGCCCCGCCATAGTTAAATGGTCCGCCTTCGCGTTGATGTTCCAGATGGGCTTCTGCGCAATTGAACGCGATATTCGTGGCGAGCGAGGTTTTGCCCATACCAGGGCGGCCAGCAAGGATGATGAGGTCTGACTCATGCAAACCGGCGGTCTTTTCATCGATTGAGGCCAGACCCGATGTCTTTCCGGAGAGACCACCATCAGAGTTCATGGCGGCTTCGGCCATTTTCAGCGCGGCAAGCGACGCCGTGCGGAAATCAGTTTCTGACGCATCGCCAGTGGCACCCTCAGCCACTTTGAACAAATCCGCTTCCGCAGCCGCGATCTGTTCCATCGGTTCCAGCGTTTCGGACGTGTCAAGCGCACCCTCCACCAGATTGCGGCCAACGCTGACCAGCTCACGAAGCAGCGCCAGATCGTAAATCTGGCTCGCCAATTCGCGCGGGTTCAACAATCCCTGCCCATCTGCGGTGAGCCGCGCCAGATAGGTGGTTCCTCCCAATTGCGAGAGCGCTTCATCCCCTTCGAAGTAAGGCTTAAGCGTTACTGGCGTGGCCAGCGCGTTGCGATCAATCAGCGTGATTGCGCGTTCGTAAATGCGTTGATGCAGTGGCTCGAAAAAGTGCTCAGGCCGGATCGGGATTTGCAATTCCTCGATCACCTTATTGTCGATCAGCACCGCACCAAGAAAGGCCGCCTCTGCCTCAACGTTAGACGGCAACGTACGACCAGCATCGCCTGCACTAAGGCCATGCTGCTTTGCTTCGTTAGCAGTCGAATCATCGGGGCGGATCATGAGATCGTCTTCGGACATCCGGCCCTAATGGGCTACACACTGTGCCTCGACAAGCTGTCAAATCATCAATCTTTTTTGGCAGGCTTGTGGATAGCGTGGAAAGAGTTGAAGGGCGCTGGTGGCCAGGCATAACCACGCAAAATTCACAAAAAAATGACAGCCAGTGCAGGCTGGGCTTGCAGCGCCCATGCCGCGTCTGCGAAAGCGGGTGCCAGCATGAGCGAATCCGCCACACCCTCCGCCGACGCATACCGTATTGCCGCGATCGAGCTCGACGAGCAGACGATCATTTGGCGCAATGCGGATATTGAGCAAGAGCGGCGGGTCGCGATCTTCGATCTCATTGAGGAAAATACGTTCAAGCCTCTGAAATCGGTCGAGCGCGGTGTCACCGGGCCTTACAATTTGAAACTCGGTGTGATTGATGGTCGGCTGGCGCTCAGGATTGCTGACACGAGCGGCGAGGTTGCCGAGGAACTGATTCTTGGATTGGCGCGTTTTCGCCGACCCATCCGAGAATATTTCGCTATTTGTGACAGCTACTATCAGGCGATCCGCAAGGCTACGCCTGCGGAAATCGAGACGATCGATATGGCGCGGCGCGGAATTCACAACAACGCCGCTGAACTTCTCCTGGAACGGCTCGAAGGGAAAATCGAAACTGACTTCGCCACGGCGCGGCGACTTTTCACGCTGATCTGCGTGCTACATATCAAGGGCTAGAGACGAGTGGCGCGCAGAAAGACCGGCCGTAAAAGGAAGCAACGCGGGGCGGGGTGGGGCACCCGCATGCTGGCATTTCTACTGCTGATTGGTTTGATGGCCGCTGGATGGGCCTGGTGGGAAGGGCAACGCTGGCAGCCCGATGAAGCGCAATGGCCCGATCAAGGCGCGCTGATTGCAGATGAAGATGGTCCGGTGAATTTCCAGACGTTGAAAGGTCTGGGTGCTGGCTTTGCATATCTCGAGGCGAGCTTGGGTGCGAATGATCAGGATGGTCGATTTGCGGACAATTTCGCCGCAGCGCGCGATGTCGCTCTACCAATCGGTGCTGTGCACGTTTTCGACCCCTGCACACTGGCAGACCAGCAGTCCGCGAATTTCGTGACGGTTGTGCCACGTGATGCCAATTTGCTGCCCCCGGCCATTGCATTGCGCGAGACGGGTGAGAACTGCCCTGACCGGGTGACGCGTGCTGCCATTCAAAGCGAGATGATGACGTTGATCAATCAGATTGAGGCGCATTCAGGAAAGCCTGTGATCTTGGCCATCGATCGCGATTTCGAGGAACGTTTTCGAATTGCCACGCGGATTGAGCGCAATTTGTGGCTCAGTGAAAACTGGCTTGAGCCGACCTATGGCGGGCGCCCGTGGACGCTATGGACTGCGAATGACAGCCTTCGCACAGAAGCCGCTGACGATCCGCTATCCTGGGTGGTTGTGCGCCCGTGACGCCACCTCAAAACCCGTTCATACTGAGCTTGTCGAAGCATCGCATTTGGATGTAGTGGCGCTGCGAAGAGCAAGAACGGTACCGTAGGGCTTGCAGCCCACCTGCGGTTTCGACAGGCTCAGGGCGAACGGAAACTGCGTAGATGAACCAAACCGACCTAATTACCGCCGCACGCGATGCCGCGACGCATTCTTACTCGCCCTATTCCGATTACGCCGTGGGAGCGGCATTGTTGTTTGAAGACGGCACTGTGGTGACAGGCACAAACATTGAAAATGCAAGCTACGGGCTGGCTTTGTGCGCCGAGACGGTGGCTGTCTCTAAAGCAATGGCAGATGGTCGGCGGGGTGGCCTGACCGCAGTGGCCGTGACCGGCCCCAAAGACAAAGGCGGCGGTGCGCCGATAACCCCGTGCGGTCGCTGTCGTCAGGTGTTGAATGAGCTTGCGCAGTTAGGCGGTACTGATCCGGATGTTCACTGTGTCGGGGTTGCCGATGATGGGTCTGACACGGTTAAAACTGTGAAGCTCTCTGCGTTGCTTCCCGCCGCGTTTGGACCTGCGAACCTGGGGTAAGGTAGTCGTTCTAAAGAACTGGCCACCTGCGCCGAACTCAACCTTCCAACCATTCCAGCAGCGCGCCCATACAGTCGCGGCCCAATTGTTTAGATCGTTCCGGTGACCACCCTTGCTCTGGTTCTGAGCTCTTGGGGTTGTCTTTGTACGGCATTTCCAATGTCATCGCGGTCGCGCCATAGCGCTCTGCGACCTGATTGGTGCTGATGGTCAGGTTGGCCTTTCCGTACCGCGGATTTAGGATAGCCAAGCTCGGTCTGGAAATCAGGCGTACGGCGGTCGAGAATACGCTGATAGCGATAGAAGCTCTCGCCCAACTCGTCAGTCCAGCTGGGTATGCCTTCAAACCCCGCGAGGAAGGCAACAGGGATCGCTTCATCGCCGTGGACATCCATCGCGAAATCAACGCCCGTCTCGTCCATGGCATTGCGGATTGCGACGACTTCTGGCGATTTTTCAGCGCTTGGATCGGCCCATTCACGATTGAGGTTGGTGCCCACGCCGTTTACGCGCAAATTTCCTCTGCGCGATCCATCAGGATTGCAATTGGGCACGATATGGAATGTGCAATGCTGGCGCAGTAACCGCCCGACGCTGTCCGTTGGATCGGTCAGCACTTCCAATGCCCCTTCCATCCACCATTCGGCCTGCGTTTCGCCGGGGTGCTGGCGGGCATATAGCCACACGCTCTTGTCACCTTTGCCGATAGAGAGATAGTCGATTGGCTGGCCATCCAGCGTTGTGCCCAGTGTTCGGTGCGACACACCTTCACACGCCGCAGCTTCAGACACCAAGTCGTGATGCCGCTCCATTGAATAAGGCGCGAAATACGCGAACCAGACAATATCGCTTGCCGGCGTGTAACGAATGGTCAGCGCGCCATCGTCTGTATCTTTGTTGAAGCTTGACTGGGCCCGACCCCAAAATTCGCGATCTTCCGATACGCATGCGTCATAGCCTGGCCATCCGCCGGGATAGGCGCTTTCATTCAGGCCGATAATGGTGAGTTCCAGTTCGCGCCCAGCGGCACCAGACACTCTGAAATGAAACCACTGTTTGAATTCGGCATTGTCATCGAGAGGGATTGCAAGCTTTGCTGTCGTACCATTGATCGACAGAACTTCTATGTTGCCGCTGTCAAAATTGGCATCAATCCGAATATCGCTCACTCGCTTACCTCTACGCTAACCGTTTCCCCATCGTTGCCGGGGAATTCCCGGAACAATGCTGAGGCGACCGTTTGCGCATTGGCCGCGCCTTGTGCAAGCGAAGACTTCTCACTGACCGCAAAATCAGCACGTCCTTCCCAAAGAGTTACGCCGCTTGTCTTGTCGCGGATCGTGACGGACAGTTCTGTGCCGAGTTTCGGCCCACTATTGCCGCCGCCCAGATTGATCCCAACGCCAAGACCCACGCCAGAGCCATAGCTGCCGGTTGAGCCGCCTACGCCGACGCTCACCGGGCCGCGACGTCGCTGGCCATTGTCGAGCACATATCGTTCCACGCTGACCTCTGCGACCTGAGCAGCCTCACTGTTAGAGGTTTCGGCATAGCCCAATGCTGAAAGTTCTTGCGCCACAGCCGTACGATAGGGCGCATCTTCGAGTGAACGGTCCGAGGTTGCCTTTGCCGAAACGAATATAGTTCCATTGCCGAGTTGCCCCGATTGCTGCGGAGCAACAAATCGCGTGACCTCGACGGGGCCTGGGGCGGTGGCGCAGGCCGAGAGAGTTAATGCGACGCTTGCGGCGAGAGCTGGGCGGATCATGGTGCGGTTCCTTGTTTACTTGGCGGGCACACTGTGTCCCACGATGCCAATATACATGAGATTTACCAATTCAGTCATTTAATCCCGTAACATGGCTGTGCTAGCGCAGCCCATATGAACGCAATCACACAATGTCCGGTTCTGGTCACTGGCGGTGCCGGTTATATCGGCAGTCATGCAGTGCTCGCTTTGAAAGATGCGGGCTGGGACGTATCCATCATCGATAATCTGACCACGGGCTTTCGTTTCGCGGTCCCCGATGACGTACCGTTATATGAGGGCGATATTGCCGACGCAGATTTGCTGTCGCGTATTTTCGCTGAGCGCAAGATCGGCGCGATCATGCATTTCGCCGGCTCAATTGTGGTGCCAGAATCGGTTGAGAAGCCGCTTGAATATTATGAAAACAATACGGTCAAAAGCCGCGCGCTGATGGCGGCGGTACGTGAAGGCTGGTGTGCCGCATTTCATTTTTAGCTCAACCGCGGCGACATATGGCATGCCGGATGAGGCAACGGTGCGCGAAGAGACCCCAACTGTGCCGATCAATCCTTACGGTTGGTCGAAACTGATGACAGAGCAGATGCTGGCAGACAGTGCGGCAGCTCACCCGATGAATTATTGCGCCTTGCGGTATTTCAATGTGGCAGGGGCTGACCCGGAAGGACGCACAGGCCAGTCAACCGCTGGCGCGACGCATCTGATCAAGGTCGCCTGCGAAGCGGCCACCGGCAAGCGCAGTCATGTGTCTGTCTACGGTACTGATTATGACACGCCGGATGGCACCGGAGTGCGCGACTATATTCATGTCAGCGATTTAGCTGCAGCGCATGTGCTCGCGCTTGAGGCGCTGCTTCAGCAGCCTGATCGGTCAATGGTCATGAATTGCGGATATGGGCGCGGCTTTTCTGTGCTTGAGGTGCTCGATGCTGTCGACGGCGTCACGAATGCGACCATTGAGCGCAGGATGGAGCCACGGCGTGCGGGTGATTCCGGTTCGTTAGTGTCTGATCCATCAAAGATTCGCAAAACACTCCCGTGGCAGCCGAAATACGCTGATCTCGACAAGATTGTGACTCATGCGCTGCAATGGGAGCGGCGCCTTTCAGAGATACGTAACGAATCTTGACCTATCGGGGGTTCGTGGCTATCTGGCCCCCAGAAAACGACGCGTCGGGGCGTTCCTCGGCGCGTATTTATTTGCAGAAAACTTTTTTACAGAACCCTTTTGATCGGGCGAGAATAACCATGAAGATCCGCAACAGCCTTAAATCGCTCAAAAATCGCCACCGCGATTGCCGCGTGATTCGTCGCCGCGGGCGCACATATGTCATCAACAAGACCAATCGTCGTTTCAAGGCTCGTCAGGGCTAGCGCGATTATGGCGACTCGCTACGGGTCGTGATTTCTGGTTTTTGTGAGAACGGCCCGGCTTCTTATGGGAAGCGCGGGCCTTTTCTGTTTGTGAGTTGGTGGCATCGGTATGATGGATAGTAGAATCGAAGCAGTGGTATTCGATGTAGGACGGGTATTGTTCCAATGGCAATTGCGGGCATTATTTGAAAAGCTGATTGATGATGCGGATCAGCTGGAATTCGTCCTCAACACCGTGATCACCGAGGAATGGCATTTTCAACACGATGCCGGACGCCCACTGATTGATATGGTGCCTGAGCGTAAAGCGCTATTCCCGGACTATGCCGATGTGATTGATGCGTATGCGACACGGTTCAACGAGACGGTGCCTGGACCTGTTCCGGGGAGCCTAGAGATAGTGCACGAGCTGCACGCACGCGGTACGCCGTTGTTCGCGATCACCAATTTCGGGGCGGAATTTTGGGATGTTTTTTGTCCGACTCAGCCGATTTTTGAGTTGTTCCGGGATATCGTCGTATCCGGTAAGGAATGCCTGGTTAAGCCTGATCCGGAAATTTACGCGCTGGCTGCCGAGCGTTTTGGATATGAACCATCAGCAATGCTGTTCATTGATGACAATGTAGCCAACATTGATGCGGCGCGCGATTGTGGCTGGCATGGGCACCACTTTGCTGATGCAAAAACGCTCCGCCAAGACCTGCAAAGCCGCGATCTGCTGCGCTGAGTCATTTCGACTACGTTCAAGAAAAAAGCCTCCGGTGGGGGAACCGGAGGCTTTGAGGAGAGCCACCTGATGGAGAGAGGTGGGCTTCAGAAAGAGTGTTGGTGGCTCAGCTGTTGCAGCGGGCCAGCTTATCGTCCGCGAGGATTTTGCCCTTGGCAGCGAAGCTAGCGATTTCGCCGACCTCGCGCTGAAGCTCGCGGCACACACGGATCGGGCGACTGTTGCCCTTCGCCGCGACACACATTGTGCCCTTGCAGCTCCAAGCAACACCGCCAGCAATTGCGCGTTTTTCAGAAGCGGGCTGAGCGAGTTCAGCCTTGTAGAAGATCTTGTGATCATTGGCGGCTGCTGGGGCCGGGGCGAGTACCGTGGTGAAGGTCATCGCGGTCAGAAGTGCAGCGACACTTAGAGACCAGACGCGGGTGATGCGGGGGAGAGAGATCGTCATCTAGTTTATCCTTCTATGGGGTTGCAGGTATTTCAGATATTTCAGATCGGCTTGCATTCGTCGCAATTGAGTTGCAAATAACAACCAGTTGCGAATCGCTACCTATGTGATTAGGTTTTCAGTTGCAACTAAAAACTGAAACTTTTTTGCAGATCGCGATTTTCGCGCTACAAAGGTTTCAGGAAAGGACTGTTATGGGCGATATTAGAGAGCCGCTGCGCGAGCTAAGCGACTGCGGACTTGCGAGTGCGTTGGAAGTCATGGGCGAGCGTTGGAGCTTCATGATCCTGCGCGCCAGTTTCAATGGCCTGCATCACTTTGAGGAGTTTCTGAGTGAGCTGGGTATTGCGCGAAACATCCTGTCTAACCGCCTCGCCAAATTGGTCGAGCACGAAATTCTCGCCCGGCAACCGATGGCCGAGGACAAGCGCAAGATTGAGTATCGTCTGACGCCCAAAGGTTTTGATCTGCTGCCAGCAATGCTGGCGCTGCGCCAATGGGGCGAGAAATACGACGCTGAGGTCGTTGAGAACCCGGTTCTGGTCGATGAGCAAGATCGCCTGCCATTAGGGCCGATTTCTATTCGCGCACATGATGGCCGCGTGCTCACGCATGAAGATCTACGACTGGTCGATCAAAGCCAGCTGGGAATCCGCGAGGATGGCAGCATTGCCAAACTTGCAGGCGACGCAGACGGCAAAGCACAGGTCGTTTCCCTTTCCAGCCGCCGCTGACTTCGGGACACCTCTTAAGGGCTCTCGCCTGTTTGAAGGTTTAACCTAGCGCGCAAAAACGCCCCGCTTTTGATAGCGGGGCGTCTAGCTTCCCTCTTTCGGGAAAGATGGGCCAGTCCCGCCGACCATTGAAACGGGACTAGCCAATTTTTTCAGATCAGTTGTAAGCGACCCGCATGCGTGACTGGCGCTTGTTCGACCGCATCGCGCCTGCAACCGCACCGAAGCCGAGGATCATCATCAACCATGTGCTGGGCTCTGGCACAGCGGTGAGATTGAAGTTGATGTCCCAGTGAGCGTTTTGCCCCTCGACGTTGAGCCATGACGAACCGCCAAACTCATTCGCGTTCTTCGCATTGGCGCCGAGGCCGTATTGAAACAGCGTATTTGAAGCGAATGCAGGGTCGTTGATGTTGAATACGTCACCGTCGATGGTGATCGTGCCAGACATGCCAGAGAAGAAATCGACATCATTGATGTCATTCTCGGCATCATAAACCGCGCCGCCTTCTTTCTTGTAAGCGAAGGCCGTGCCGAATGTCGTCTCAAGAAAATTGCTGAGAGACAGATCGAGCGTTGCAACTGCGCCGCTACCGTTGATCGCGGTACCGGTAAATGTTCCGGTTCCAGTATCGGTATCCACCACGAACAGAACGTCGTTCTGGAATGAATAGTATCGGTCAGAGCCAACGTTGAACTGATTAGTCCAAAGTCCGTGCGAACCGCCGGTGTAATTTGACGCGTTGAATGTCAGGATTTCGGCTTGCGCCGGCGCAGCGGTTGCCAGTGATGCAGCGCCTGCCAGCGCTGTAAGAGCGAGTGTCTTTTTCATTGTTGCCCCCAATAGAGCTTGAAGTGGATCTGAGCCTCAAATTTGCATCAGCAAGACGACCAGCTCGCTGCACAACAACTCAGGGTTGTTTCGGTGATTTTCGGAATAGGATATTTTAACGCCGTGCTCCATCGTGCTGGAGCCGCTGTCCCATATCGGGAACATCGATTTTACATCCGTAAATTGATGTTACGCGGCACTCGTCAAAGAGCTGCCCTCGCCCGTCCTGACTATGCGCGCGGCGGCTGCCTACGATAACTCAGCGCCTCGGCAATATGGACCCTGCCAACCTGTTCCGCCTCCGCCAAATCCGCAATGGTCCGGGCGACTCTCAGCATCCTGGTATAGCTGCGGGCACTCAGGCGCATCGTATCGGCTGCCTGCATTAATAACGCACGGCCAGCCTCATCAGGCGCGGCAAACTCATCAAGCGCATCGCCCGCAAGGTCTGCATTTGTGCGCACCCCGGTGTGCTCTTGGCGGCTTGACTGAATCGCGCGGGCCCACCGTACGCGGGCTGCGACTTCTTGGCTTCCTTCCTCGGCTGGGGGCAGAGCAAGGTCGGCGGCGCTTACTGGATCAACCTCAACATGCAAATCAATCCGGTCGAGCATCGGACCCGAAACCTTTGACTGATAATCTGCTGCACAGCGCGGGGCGCGGCTGCACGCCAAGGCTGGGTCGCCAAGGTGACCACAGCGACACGGGTTCATCGCTGCCACCAGTTGAACATTGGCGGGAAAGCTCACATGCGCATTTGCCCGAGCGACATCGACGGTGCCCGTTTCGAGCGGCTGTCGTAGCGAATCAAGAACCGCCCGCTGGAACTCTGGCAACTCGTCGAGAAACAGCACACCCAAATGGGCCAGACTGACTTCGCCCGGTTTCACTCTTAATCCGCCGCCCGTCAGCGCCGCCATTGAGGCGGAGTGATGCGGCGCACGAAACGGGCGGGCGCGGCTGATCGCGCCCCCTTCGAGCAAGCCTGCAACCGATTGCACCATACTGGCCTCAAGAGCCTCTGGCGGCGTCAATTCAGGCAGAATACCGGGCAGGCATGATGCGAGAAGAGACTTGCCTGCACCCGGAGGGCCAATCATCAGCATATTGTGACCGCCTGCTGCGGCTATCTCGAGCGCGCGTTTAGCCGTTTCTTGCCCGCGCACCTGCTTTAGATCAGGCCCCGGTGCAGCCTGCTCTACTTTGCCTTTCGGCGGCGGTGGCAATTGCTGCGTCCCCTTAAGATGATTAAGCAGGCTGGCCAGATCGGGTGCCGCACAAATCGGGACGTCGCTTGCCCATTGTGCCTCACTTCCCTGTTCAGCTGGACAGATCAGCCCAGCCTCAGCCTCACTTGCGTGCAAGGCCGCAAGCAACACGCCCGGTGAGCCGACTATGCGTGCGTCGAGCGAGAGCTCGCCTACCGCGATCCAATCGTTAAGCTGCTCAGCATCGGTCACACCCATCGCCGCCAAAAGAGCCAGCGCCACAGGCAGATCGTAATGCGATCCTTCTTTCGGCAAATCGGCAGGTGACAGGTTTATCGTGATCTCGCTTGGGCGGCAGGGCCAGCCCCATAGAGGCGAGGGCCGCGCGAACGCGCTCCTTGCTTTCACCCACGGCCTTATCCGCCAGGCCGACGATATTGAATTTGGGCAGGCCCGGGGCGATTGAGCACTGCACCTCGACCGCGCGCGCCTCCAACCCAAGATAAGCGACGGTGCGAACCAGTGCGACCACAATACCCCCAATAGCGTGTGAACGAATATTGCAAACTTTGCCCGCAATACTTGGCCGTGTCGATACAAGATTAAACAAATCCAAAGGGCGATCGCGCCAAATTTACGCGTTTTTAAGGACGCGTCTTTGGAGGTTGGCAAGGCGAGGCTGGCAATCCAAGCCTCATGTTTCGTCATGGCTCTCTTGCGCTAATTGCTGGATGTGCGGTTTTCGCCGCGCCTGCTGCTGCGCAGGATATGCACATCGCACCTGACTATTCTGGCGGCGGGCCGGTTCTCTTTCTAGAGATGCCGAGCGACCTTCCAACGTGGCAGGCTGATGATGCGTCAGTTACCTATTCGACGGTTGCACCTGCTCCGCGACCAGCGGCAAGGCTCGTTCAAACCCGGGCGATCAATTACAACTATGGTATCGCTGATTACGGGCCGTTCCGCGTGATCGATGATACGCGGATCGCGCTGATCGGAGAGACGGACCGGAATAGCCCCCAATGGTTTGCGCAGCTTCAGCACGATTTCCCCGGCATCACGCAGCTTGATATGGTTGAGTGTCCCGGCACACGTGATGACATCGCCAATCTGCAACTTGGCCGCATGATTCGCGATGCGGGGCTCAACACATATGTTCCGGCGATCGGTTCGGTGCGCTCGGGCGCAGTTGAACTTTTCCTCGCGGGGGCACGTCGTCAGATTGAAGACGGGGCGGAATTCGCGGTGCACAGCTGGCGGGATGATCAGGGGCGCGAAGCCGATGATTTCTCCATGACTGCTCCGGAAAATCGCAAATATCTCGACTATTACCGCGCTATGGGCATGGACGAGGCGCAAGCGCGCGATTTTTACGCCATGACCAATTCCGTGCCGCATTATCGTGCCCGCTGGATGAATGCTGGCGAAATGCGCCAATGGAATGGGTTTGGTGATGCTCTGCCAAATTTCGCTCATGCAGAAACGGATTTTACGGGCGTGATCGGCCAGATGTGAGTGCGCGTGAATTGCTTGACTGATCGCGAGGCTTCGCTTAAGCGCGCGCTTCGTAATTGGCGGTCGCCTGATTAGGCGGCCTTTTTTGTTAGAGTGTCTTGGTGAACAAGCGCTCGCGAACTTACTATTGAGGATATTCCGATGAAGCGGACATTCCAGCCTTCCAACCTGGTGCGTAAGCGCCGTCACGGTTTCTTCGCTCGCAAAGCGACGCCAGGTGGCCGTAACGTACTACGTGCACGTCGCAACCGCGGTACGTAAGAACCTCTGCGCGTAGTTTTTTAGCCTCAAGCGCCGGCGGCTGCGTCCGCAGCCTTAGGCTTCCGCGCCAGTGGGCGCGACGGGCACTTGCCCTTGCGGACTCCCAATGGGAGTCCGTTTCTTGTTTGGCACTTGTTGAAACGGTGCGAAGCACCGCAAGGCCGACTGGCCGCCCACAGCGACGCGATCTTTGATCGTGTGAGCGAGGACATCGCAAGCGCGGAGGCGTTTGCGGAAAACAAAAAGACTCCGCGTGCATATCACGTTACCGTTGCGACAATGACCAAACCGATCTCTGTGATGCGCAAGCGTGCTGATTTTCTCGCGGCGAATCGCGGGCTACGTGTCGCGCGACCGGGCTTTGTCCTGCTGGCTCAGCCAAACGGCGGTTCTGGCAAACGCTATGGCATAACCGTGACCAAAAAGATTGGTAACGCCGTGGTTCGCAACCGAATCAAGCGACGTTTCCGTGAGCTGTTGCGTGATGCTCTTCCAAAGAAAGGATTGGCTGATCACGATCATGTGCTGATCGGGCGTGATGCGGGGCTGACGCGCGATTTTGCCCTGCTTCAAGAGGATTTGGTCCAGGCTCTGGCCCGTGCGGCTGACGGGAAGGGCGACAAAAGACGACGCAACCGCCAATCACGCCCCAGTAAACCCACCGCGCACAAGCCCATCAAATGAAGTACCCGCTGATCTGGATTGCCCGCGCATGGCAATGGGGCCCAAGCCGTATTTTGCCGCCTACATGTCGGTTCGCGCCATCCTGCAGCCAATATGCGATTGAGGCGCTCCACAAACATGGTGCAATCAAGGGTGGATGGTTGGCGATGAAGCGTATATTGCGCTGCCACCCTTGGGGCGGGCATGGGCACGATCCGGTACCGTAATCGCCTCAAGCTGTCTTGATTACCTAATACACCTGCCTATATCCGCCACTTGGATCCGAGCGAAATCACGGAAATCTATCTTGCAAAATCAGCGTAATCTTCTGCTTGCCGTTGCTTTGTCATTCCTCCTGTTGATCGGGTGGGATGCCTTGATGGGGTATCTCTATCCGGCCCCACCGCAGAGTGCTCAGACGGCGGAGCAAACGACAGATTCGGCCATTGAGGGCGCGACGACGGCGACCGCTGCTGGTGCGACTGAGCTGGCTGGGGCAGCCAACGCTGGCGAGGAGCCTGTCGACTTGTCGAGCGCGCTGGCTAACCCGGAGCGTGTGAGGATCGAGGCACCGCGCCTGACCGGCTCAATCAATCTGGCCACTGGCGCAATCGATGATATCGAGCTTATCGACTATAATGAGACCACTGATGATGACAGCGGACAGGTGCGTCTGTTCGCGCCGCAAGGCACGCCGGAGCAGCACTTTGCCGAGTTCGGATTTCTGCTGAATGGCACGCGGCAAGAGGGTGGCGCTTGGCAGGCAAACGCCGAAACGTTGACACCGGAAAACCCGGTCACACTTACTCGCGCAGGTGCCGATGGCATCACAACCAGTGTGACGCTGTCGATCGATGACCAATACATGCTGACCGCTGAGCAGCGCGTTGCCAACACCGGCGACGGCGCAGCGGTGGCGCAACCATTTGCGACTATCAGCCGATCCTCGCGCAATGCGACCGTTGATCAGTGGATCGCGCATTCCGGCCCGATGGGCGTGTTCGGCGATGCGGCGAATTACGATTACGATTACGACGATGTGGAGGAAGCTGGCACGGTAACGCCAGATGGTGCCGCGGCTTGGCTTGGCTTCACTGATACCTATTGGTTGTCCGCTCTGGTGCCTGAAAAGGGCGCAGCGGCGAGCACAGACTTCCGTTCGTTGGGCAATGAACAGTTCCGCTCCGACGTGATTTACGAGCCGATCACGATTCCATCAGGCCAGGCGGTCACGCGCACGACTCAGTTGTTCGTTGGGGCGAAGGAAAGCGCGCTCCTCGATACGTATGAGGACGGCGGGATCGCCAAATTCGGCCTGGCCATCGATTGGGGTTGGTTCCGCTGGTTTGAAAAGCCGATGCTGTGGCTGCTCAATCAGTTTTATGATTTCGTCGGCAATTTCGGGGTTGCAATCATCCTGCTGACGGTTGTTGTTCGCGGGCTCCTCTTCCCCATTGCGCAAAAACAATTTGCCTCCATGGCTGGCATGAAAGCGGTTCAGCCGCGCATGAAAGAGATTCAAGACAAGCACAAAGACGACAAGCTGAAAGCCCAGCAGGAGATGCAGAAGCTCTTCAAGGAAGAGGGCGTCAATCCGCTGGCGGGTTGTCTGCCGCTGATCGTGCAGATCCCGATCTTCTTCGCGCTGTACAAGGTGCTCTACCTTGCGATTGAGATGCGTCATCGCCCATTCTTGTGGGTCAGTGACTTGTCCGCGCCAGATCCGGCAAAGATCCTCAATCTGTTTGGCCTGCTGCCATTCGATCCGCCAAGCTTCCTTGGCATCGGTGTGCTGGCAGTTGGTCTGGGTGTGACGATGTGGCTGACCTTCAAGCTGAACCCCAGCGCAATGGACCCCGTGCAACAACAGATTTTCAACATCATGCCATGGGTACTGATGTTCGTGATGGCACCGTTTGCCGCTGGTCTGCTGGTCTACTGGAACGTCAGCAACATCCTGACACTGGCGCAGCAGAAATATCTCTACTCCAAACATCCGCAGCTGAAGGCAGCGATGGAGAAAGAGAAGGCGGAGAAGGTTAAAGCGGCAGAAGCTGCGAAAGCGGACGGATGAGTACGCGCGCCAATCGGCTGTTCTCCGACCGCGTGGAGTTTCTGCTCTCCGCGCCGCAGCTGAAGTTCCTGCCAGAGCCGGACTATCCCGAGATCGCCTTTTGTGGGCGCTCCAATGTCGGCAAGAGCTCGCTATTGAACGCGCTGACCAAGCGCCGCGCAATTGCGCGCACATCAGTGACGCCGGGCCGCACGCAGGAGCTGAATTTCTTCGAGGTTGGCGACCCGACCCAGTTCCGGCTGGTCGATATGCCCGGTTATGGCTTCGCCAAGGCGCCAGTGAAGGTGGTCGAGCGCTGGAAGAACCTGGTGAAGACGTACCTTCGCGGGCGCGCAGTGCTGGAGCGGACGCTGGTTCTGGTCGATAGCCGCCATGGGCTGAAAGATGTCGACCGCGAGATGATGACCATGCTTGATGAGGCTGCGGCGAGCTACCGCGTGGTCCTGACCAAAGCTGACAAGATCAAGGCCAGCGAGCTGGAGAAGACGCTCGCGAAGGTCACCGAAGAAGCCCGCAAGCACCCCGCTGCCTTTCCTGAAATCCACGTGACTAGCGCGGAAAAGGGCATGGGCATCGGCGAACTCCGCGCAGCTGTGATGAAGGATGCGCTAAGGTTGGAGTGAATGGCACAGGTGAAATCTTTGGATCGAAAGCGGACACTCTGAGCTATATACATACATGTGATTTTTTGCGACGCGGTTCGAAAATGAACGCCGCTGTCCATCGCCAATGGCGCTTCTGGTACGACTCTCACTTACCTGACTGGCGGCCAAGTTCTGCCAAGGCGTCGTCAAGCCCGGAGTATGAATATGGTCCGACTTTATAGTGGACCGAGGTTACAGCGGTGATCCCTTCCGGAAGCAAGGCTGGAGGATCCGGTTTCAAAGAGCCGCTTTCACTTTCCCATTCGCTGGTTCCAGGTTGCTCGGGAGTTGCTGCTGTTGGCACAATTCTCACGTCATGCACCGATATGATCGGGGTGACGCGTGTCACGCGGCCAGCCCAGACTGCACAGGCCATTCGCCTGCCGCCACTCTGCAATCCGCTTCGCGCGCCGTCCCAGCAGATCGACGGCCTCCTTGCGCTCTTCAGTCGAACCCGAGCGGTCGACCTTCATCGCCGCAAGCTGGTGATCGAAAAGAAACTGATTCATCGGCATAGGAAAATCCTTGCGAGAGGGATTGAGCGGGAGCCGGGAGCATTGAAACCCCCGGCCTTGCTGTGGGCGTTAGCCTTGCTGATTGCTGGCTTGTTCTTTCTGATTCTGGCCGTCGCCCTGCTGGTGCTGCAACTTCACGGCGCTCTTCTTGCCGCCGTCGACCTCGCTGGTTTCATAACTGAAACGCTGATCGATTTTCGGCACTTGACCTTCCTGCTGTAGGTCCGCCTTCTTGAATCGGATTGCGTCGCCGCCCTTCTCTGGGGTGATCGAGCCAGTGCCCATGCTGCTGTCGTAACTCTTGATTTTGCCATAATGTGTCATGTGTCATTCCTTCGAACGAGTGTGCAGCGCGCCAGAAGTGACCCGGCTGCGACTAAGAGGCGGAACTGAAGGAAAGGGCTCCCGATCGTGGAAGCGGAGACCGTCGATTGCGACTGGTAGCTTAGTCTTAAGTGGTTACGGTAGGCCACGGTTACAACCGTACCATCGAATTATATGTGCCATTGAGAATGCCTGCAATCCGGGTCTAGGCGAAATTTCTTCGCGCTAATTCGCAAAAATCATCCCATCATCGGCAAAGGCTTTCATCTCGATTGCGTTGCCGCTGGGGTCGCGGAAGAACATCGTGGCCTGCTCGCCCGGTTTGCCTTTGAAGCGCACTGTTGGCTCCATCACAAACTCCGTCCCCGCATCGCGGAGCCGATCCGCCAGCGCCTTCCAATCCTCCATAGTCAGCACGATGCCGAAATGCGGCACAGGTACGCCATGTCCGTCAACATGATTGCTGGCGGTGTCTTGCGAGCGCTCCGGTGCGAGATGCGCCACAATCTGATGCCCGCGAAAATCAAAATCGATCCATTGATCTGAACTACGCCCTTCTGCGCAGCCCATCACGCCGCCGTAAAACGCGCGTGCCTCGTCAAGGTCATGAACAGGAAAAGCGAGGTGGAACGGGCGCAGTGTCATGGGTTCTTACATATCAGCGCTATCAAGACCCGAAAACCACCATGACCCTGAAAAGCACCTTGTTCAGCCTCGACAGCGTAACTGTGAACACCTACTGCGCGAATGACAGGTGAAAGGTGGATCGCTCACATGAAGCTCATTATCGGTAACAAGAACTATTCCAGCTGGTCTTTGCGCGGCTGGCTTGCCGCAAAACAGTCGGGCGTTGGCTTTGAAGAGATCATCACCCCGCTGTTTGGCGAGCATTGGGATGAGCGGCGCGAGACCGAGAACCTCCAGCCCAGTTTCGGCAAGGTTCCTATCCTGTGGGACGGCGACAATGTCGTTTGGGATAGCCTCGCGATCATGGAATATTTTGCGGACCGGGTTGGGCGGGATCGCTATTGGCCCAAGGATGCAACCGCGCGCGGCATGGCCCGGTCCATGGTGGCCGAAATGCACAGCTCTTATGCGGCGCTGCGCAGCGAATGCCCTATGAATATCCGCCGCAAGTTTGAAGGCGCAAAGCTGTCGCCCGCGTGTCAGGAAGACATTGTGCGTGTGCTCGGCCTGTGGGCAGAGGCACGCTCTCGCTTTGGTTCAGGCGGACCATTTCTGTTCGGCACATTCGGTGCGGCGGACATTTTCTATGCCCCGGTGGTCAGCCGCCTGATCAGCTATCAGGTTGCAGTGCCGGGCTTCGCCGCCGCGTACATGCAGGCCATCTGGGAACATGACTGGATGCAGGAATGGGTCAAAGCCTCTGAGGAAGAGGAATGGGTGATAGAGCAATATGAGGTCACTCCTCAGAATGGGTGAGGCGGAAATGACTGACACTCTTTCGCTTGCTAAACAGCTGATTGCTGCGCCCAGCGTCACGCCCGCGACCGGCGCGGTGTTTGACGCAATGGAAGCGATGCTGACGCCGCTAGGCTTCGACGTGCATCGCTTTGTGGCTGGCGACGGCGCGGAAGGCACGCCAGAGGCCCCGGTTGAGAACCTGTTTGCTATTCGGCGCGGACCAGAGGGATCAAAGCACCTTGCCTTTGCGGGCCATCTTGATGTTGTCCCGCCCGGCGCAGGCTGGACCAGCGATGCGTTCGAGCCAGAAGAACGCGGCGAGCTGCTCTATGGTCGCGGCGCGGTCGATATGAAGGGCTCTATTGCGAGTATGGTTGCAGCGGTCGCCGATGTGCCAGCTGATGCGGGCACGATCAGTTTTATCATCACGGGCGATGAAGAGGGCCCAGCGCTGTTCGGCACGCGAGCGCTGATCGATTATATGCGCGAACAGGACATTCAGCCCGATTTGTGCCTTGTCGGTGAACCCACCAGCGTCAATCAACTGGGCGATATGATGAAGATTGGGCGGCGCGGCTCGGTCAATATCTGGCTGGAGGTTGAGGGGACGCAGGGGCATGTCGCTTACCCGCATCTGGCCGATAATCCACTTCCGAAGCTCACCGCAATTCTGGCTGAACTGGACGCGCTAACACTCGACACCGGTACCGAATGGTTTCAGCCCTCCAATCTGGAGATCACGCATATCGAAGCGGTGAACGCGGCGCACAATGTGATCCCCGCACGGGCCGAGGCGCGCATTTCGATCCGCTTTAATGATCTGCATACGGGGCAATCGCTGTCCGATCGCGTGATTGCGATTGCCGAACGGCATGGGGGCACAGCCAAGCCGATCATTTCGGGTGAGCCTTTCCTCACGCCTCCTGGCGAATTCTCCGACATCATCGCGGCGGCGATCACCGCAGAAACTGGGCTTGAGCCAGAGCGGTCAACAACCGGCGGCACATCCGATGCACGGTTCCTGCGTGCGGTGTGCCCGGTGATTGAGTTTGGCCTTTGCAATGCGACCATGCATAAACGCGATGAGGCGGTGGCGATCGATGATCTCGATCGGTTGGCGCGCATCTATTCCAGCGTGGCGAAAGCTTCGCTGAAGCTTTGAGAGGGATTTGATGCTGAGTAAATGGTTTGCCATTCCGCTTTGGCAGCGGGTGATCGGGGCATTGATCCTGGGTGTGGCGCTGGGCCTCTATTGGGGACCAGAGGCGGAAAGCATCAAGTGGATTGGCGACTTCTTTATCAAGTCGATCAAGATGCTGGTTGTACCGCTGATCTTTTTCAGCCTTGTGTCCGGCGTCGCGGCAATTGGCGATCTGCGCAAGCTCGGTGCAGTGGGCGGCCGGGCGATGATCCTGTTCCTTGTCAGCGGGCAAATCGCGGTATGGCTCGGGCTCGCGCTGGGCACTGGCGCGGTCAATCTTGGTCTGTTCCCGAGCAAGGAAGAGCTCGGCACGCCGGAAGTCGCCACGCCCGAACCCAATGAAACCACCGCCGTTGATATGATCCTCTCCATCGTCCCGGAAAGCCCGGTGCAGGTGATGGCAGACGTGGCGGTGTTGCCGCTCATCGTCTTCTCCATGCTGATCGGCATTGGCATCTTGATGGCCAAGGAAGAGGGCGAGCCGGTTCAGAAGATTTTCGATAGCGGCGCGGTCATCATGCAGAAGGTCACGATGATCGTGATGGAGCTGACCCCGTTTGGCGTCTTCGCGCTGATGGCATGGGTGGCGGGCACGCTGGGCGTTGATGCATTAAAGGCTTTGAGCTGGCTGGTCGTCCTCAATTATGCGGGCTGCCTGCTAATTATCGGCGTGATGTATTCGGCGATGATAAAGCTGATCGCGAAGCTACCGGTGATCGATTATTTCCGCGGTATCGTGGATGCGATTGCGGTCAGCTATTCCACCGCCAGCTCCAATGCGACCCTGCCGGTCACCTTGCGCTGTGTGCGGCGCAATCTGGGCGTCAGCAATTCGGTGGCGAGTTTTGTGGTCAGCCTCGGCGCGACGATCAATATGAACGGCACCGCGATGTATCTCGGCCTTGCGACGCTGTTTGGTGCGAGCATTTTCGGCGTTGACCTGACTTGGGGGCAGTACTTCCTGATCTCGATTCTAGCGACGCTGGGTGCGATTGGCGCAGCGGGCATTCCGGGGGCGGGACTCATCATGATGGCGCTGGTGTTTGGCGCGGTTGGCGTTCCGCTGGAAACGATTGCGTTTGTCGCGGGCGTTGACCGGATCATGGATATGATGCGTACAACAACGAATGTTTCAGGTGATGCGGCGGTCGCGACGACCGTGGCAAGCATGACCGGCGAAATCGACCGGGCCGAAATGATCAGCGCGGATGATGTTTAGGGGCATGAACGATGCGAAAAGCGACGATTATTCTTGCTGCAACTGTGCTGGTCTCCTGCGGGCAACCAGAGGGCGAAGGTCATCAATACCCCACCAGTGAAGACTCAGTGTCATTAGCAGACTCGGACATGGTTAAGCTCCCAGACCTGCAAGATGAAGACCGTGTGCGCATTTGCCGTGCCGGACATGGTCACTCGGTTGGCCGAGACCCAAAAGACATGACTGCAACTTTTCAGAGCGACCTTGTTCGCCTTGCTTATACGAGAGATGATGGTCGTTCATTCGAATACGACTGTATGATTGAAGGCAACCTAATTAGGACTCGCATGATAAACGAGGGTGGACCAGGAACTGGGCCGGGCGCTTGGTCCGGGCGTGGATCAAAACTTACCTTCGAGCTCGAAGGTCGCACAGTGAACGTTAGCGAGGTTTTCTTCGATGGTTCGAGCGACTCAGGATCATATAATTTCTAATCGACCATCGCCCCCTTGGCGCCTTCAGCACTTTTCTAAAGCTGTGCAGATCGGTGTCCCAATCAGATCAGGTCACTCCGCCATCATATCCTTATCGCGGTCGACATACTCAATCGGCACAAATTTGCCGAGGCCGCAGCCTGCGCCGCGCCTGATCGATCCGCCAAAATTCTCCAGCACATAAACAATCTGCGGCGAGCAAAGCTGGTCGCCGCGCACATCATACGTGATTGCTTCATGCACATCGAGTGAGGGGCAATTGCGCGGCAATGTGTTGCGGTAAGTTGTTCCGCCGGTCACGGTAAAGTCGATCGTGCGCTTGTCGTGAACGACCGAGGATCGGATGCGCGATGCCGAGATGCAGGTTTCCGGTTCCCCCACCACGCTCGCCGCAGGGGCCTTGCTCACAAACTCGCGCGGCTCCTCTGTTGGGGCGCAGGCGATTGCCAGACAAGGCAGGATTGGCAGAATGGTGTTACGCATGGTGGGTCTCCTTCAGACCAGCCACAATATCACGATCGCTCCTGAACCGCTGATTTCTTCCACGCGGAAGAAGTCGTGATCCCTCTTACCGCTGGCTGGCGGGCGTCGGCTCGACCAGCTTCTCGCCCCATTTTCGAAGCGCTGAACGACATGGGCGCTCAAGCAGGATCAACGCCAGATGCGACACCGCGAACAGGATGGCGAACCGTAGGGGTAGCTCGAACATGGTGGGTAGCTCGGTCAGGTATATCTTGTTGGTCAGCACCTGAACCGGGCGATGCAACAGATACATACCAAATGATACTTCGCCGAGCCAAACAGCCACCGGCACACTGAGCATGCGGTTGGCCCAGCAATCGCCCGCCGCCATGGAGGCAAGCACGATACCCGCGCAGGCGATCAGCGCCCATGGGTTAATGTAAATCTCGCGATAGATGCCGTATTGCGCGGCAACGATGTAGACCACACCATACATCGCCAGGGCAGCCAAGAGCGCCACATGCGCCCATTTCTTGTTCATTGTGCTGACGTCGTCAGTCACCAGCGCGATGAAAATTCCCAGCGCGAAGACCTGAATGTAGCCAAAGATATTGATGAAATCGTTGTTTTCGAAGGTCAGCGTTGCCCATATCAGGCCAGCGGCAAACGTGCCTGCGGCCAGCCATCGGCTGTGTCCGACTTTGCTGGTGAGCCACCAGAAAAGCACAAACAGGAAATAGAACTGAAACTCGACGCAGATCGTCCAGATCGTCATGTTCGAGCCGTATAGCAGCAAGTGATCATCCACCTGCCAGGTTTTCAGCTCGAAAATATTGGCTTCGGGTATCGCAATATTGATCAGAGCTGTCGCGACTACGACAAATGCAAATAAGGGATATACACGCGCAAACCGAGCGCTGATGTAAAGCCAGACAGACCGCGCATCGAACTGCTTGGGCAAATACAGTTTGCCCATCAAAAATCCGCTCAGCACGAAGAACAATACGACGCCCAGCCCGGTGGAGCCGGGAAAGCCATAATGGCCGACCACTACGGTCATGGCGGCCATGCCGCGCAGACCATGCAATGGCTTGATGAGTTCGCCCTGTGTCATTTCGCGCGTATCGCCCCTCCTCGAGCAGCTGCACCGTATATTTCAGTGCGATTTTTGGTCAATATAATGACCCGGCGTATCATTGTGGGCCAAGAGCGTGGCAGGATGTTATCGGCCCTTGGGCGCCTCCAGCACTTTCTTCCTGAAGCTGCACAGATCGGTCAGCTGGCAACGCCAGCATTCCGGCGTTCTCGCTTTGCAGACATAGCGGCCATGCAGGATCAGCCAGTGGTGCGCGTGCAGGCGAAAGGGCTGAGGCACGCGTTTTTCAAGCTTTGCCTCAACCTGCTCAGGCGTCTTTCCCTTGGCCAGGCCTGTGCGGTTGCCGACGCGCAGAATATGCGTGTCGACCGCAAAGGTTTCCTGCTTGAACCAGCAATTGAGCACGACATTGGCGGTTTTTCGCCCCACGCCGGGCAGCCGCACCAGATCCTCGCGTATGTCAGGAACCTCGCTGCCATACTCATCAATCAGCAGCTGGCTCAATGCGATGACATTCTTCGCCTTGGAGTTGAACAATCCGATGGTTTTGATGTGGCCGATCAGCCCCTCCAGCCCGAGGTCGAGCATTTGCTGCGGCGTTTTGACCTTCGTAAAAAGCGCGCGCGTCGCCTTGTTCACCCCGACATCGGTTGCCTGAGCAGACAAGGCAACAGCCACCACCAGCTGATAGGCGTTGCCATATTCCAGCTCGGTTTCCGGCTCGGGATTATCCTCGGCCAGTCGGCGAAAAAATTCAAAGATCTGATCTTTTGTCATTGTCTAGGAATCATCTGGTGGGGGTCATCGGAAATGTGTCATGATGGCGTTTCAGGATCCTCATCTTCGCATGCCTCCCGCAATGCCTCACGCTGGCGCTGCATGCCATCGCTAAATGCGGCCGCCAGAATACCGGTGGGCAGCGCGACCAATGCAATCCCCGCCAATGCCACTGCTCCGGCAACAATCTTGCCTTCGGGCGTTAGCGGCGAGACATCACCATAGCCAACCGTCGTCAGCGTGATGACCGCCCACCAGAGCGCACGCGGGATCGACCCGAATTCTTCTGGCTGAACTGACCCCTCCAGCCAATACAGCGCCGTCGCACCGCCAAGGATCAAAAAGCAGGCAATGCCAAGTGTGATCAGCAGATCATAGCGCCGCTCATAGACTGAGAGGATGATCATATTGAGCGCACGAGAAAAGCGCGTGAGCCGCGCAAGTGCCAGGATCCGGAACACCCTGAGCAATCGCAGGAATGCAGAGTTTTCGAAAATCAGCGGCAGGAATATCGAGGCAATGATAAACAGGTCGAGGATTGCGAGCGGCGAAGCGATGAATCTCAGCCTTTTCTGTGTAGCCGTCCCTTCACCTGCCTCTTCGGGTGCGGTCCAGACACGAAGCAGAAACTCAACAACAAAGACGGTTCCGGCGACCATTTCGAACCAGAAAAAATCGCTCCCATACTTTTGCTGAAGCGCGGGTTCAGTGCGTAGAATCGCAACCGCTGTGGCACCCAGCACAAGCAACACGATCACTTTATTGAAGTTCGACAGCCCCTCAATATTGCGCGCACGCGGATCGATCTCTTGATACAGACGCGCGCGGAGGGTTGGTGCTATCTCACTCATAAACTGTGCTTATAAGTCAAGCACATCGTTCATTGTGTAGCGCCCTGGCGGCTTGCCGATCATCCAGCTTGCGGCCTTGATTGCACCACGTGCGAAGATCAGGCGGTTTTCGGCATTGTGTGTCAACGTGATGCGTTCGTGCTCGCCCGCAAAGATCGCTGAATGCTCACCCGCGACAGTGCCGCCGCGCAAAGCGGCAAAGCCAATTACGCCTTCCTTGCGCGCGCCGGTCATGCCGTCACGCCCGCTCTCGGTATTGTCGGTCAGCGAAATGCCGCGCCCCTCCGCTGCCGCGATTCCGAGTATTTTGGCTGTACCCGATGGCGCATCAACTTTGTGGCGGTGATGCATCTCAACGATTTCGATGTCCCAATCGGGGCCGAGCTTTTCCGCAGCGCGATGGACCAGGTGGGCTAATAACTGCACGCCGAGTGACGTGTTACCGGTCTGTAAAACAGGCACATGCTCCGCCGCCGAATCGATGGCGCGATGATGGGCGTCTTCCAGTCCTGTGGTGCCGACCAGAATGGGGATGCCGCCTGCCCTTGCTGCTTCAAGGTTCGCAGCCAGCGCATCAGGTGTCGAGAAATCAACCAATGTATCGGCGTTGGTTGCCAGCGCTGTCACATCATCGCCATGGTCTGCGCCACCCGCGCTCGTATGCGGATCGCCATCGAGCAGGCTGGCAATCGCCTGTCCCATGCGCCCCTGGCTGCCGATGATCCCGATTTGCGCCATTGCTTTCCCCATTGCATTCAGGAGTGTCTCAGTGCTTCATGGCGCGCATGACCGATATTCGCAACATCGTGGTGCTTACCGGCGCGGGAATTTCAGCGGAAAGCGGGATTGATACGTTTCGCGATGCCGGCGGCCTTTGGGAACAGCATCGGGTCGAGGATGTCGCAACGCCTGAGGGGTTTGCGAAGAATCCCGATCTTGTGCTCGGATTTTACGACATGCGGCGCGCGGCGCTTTCAAAGGTTGAGCCCAACGATGCGCATCGTGCTTTGGCGCGCCTTGATCGGGAGTTTTCAGGCGAACTGCTGATCGTCACTCAGAATGTTGATGACCTGCATGAACGGGCTTGTTTAGAAATGAGCGGCACGCAGAACGTGCTGCATATGCATGGCGAGCTGAAGAGCGCTCTGTGTACCTCCTGCGAAATGCGCAACCCTTGGCATGCGACCATGAGTGATCGCCCGCCTTGCCCGATATGTCAGGCGCCCACCTTGCGGCCTGATGTCGTTTGGTTTGGCGAGATGCCGTATCAGATGGAACGGATCTATTCTGCGCTGCGCAATGCGGATCTGTTCGTCAGCATAGGCACATCAGGCGCGGTCTATCCGGCGGCCGGCTTTGTGCGCGAAGCGAGCGAGATGGGTGTCGCCACGCTGGAGCTCAATCTGGAGCGGTCAGAAGGTTCGCAATGGTTCGACGAATCGCGACAAGGTAAGGCGAGTGCGCTCGTGCCGCAGTGGGTGGATGAGGTCTTGGGATTGTAGTGCGTTAGCCAAGCCACCCGCGCCCTCCGCCCTTCCACCCGGAGCCTACCGGGACACTATCCGGGTGGAAGGGCGGAGGGCGCGGGTGGCTTGGCTTTAAAAGCTATGAATCGGGAAACTCCATCAACCAGATCGCGATGGCCAGTGACGCGCTGGCAATGGCCATGAACGCAGCGATCAATTTAAGGTTAGTGCCCTCAATTGGTTCTGCCTCATGCGAGCGTAATCGCTCCTGAACCCGACACCCATTTCTTTGCGCTGCCCAAAAGACGAAAATCCCGATCACGATGAAAATAGTGGCAATAAGCTTCGGAATCCAAACGGGCTCCAGTTTGCCGAACAGAGCATTGAAACCCAGACCGATGCCAACCGCGGCAAGCCCGGTGCGCATCCAACCGGCAAAGGTACGCTCATTGGCCATAATCGTGCGGTCTTCGGCCCAATCGGTCCGATCCTCGGCAAGATCAGTGCGTTCTTCAGCGAGATCGTTTTTTCCAGAATTCTCAGCCATCAGTGGTTCCGCATCCTTTACACGCTGCATCTTTCGCGATCCGGAATGATCGCAAGGCAGGCTTCAGCCCGTCATGCAAATGCACCATACCCCATTGTGGATCCCCTAAGCTGGTAACTCCGTTCAACAACACTCGGATTGCGTGCATCGCGGCGAAGCTGGCGGTCCAACCCGCCATTGCGCCTAACATCCCATCCTCAGCGCAAGTGTCGCAATCCTCGGCATCGAACGCATCACCAACAAAACAACGGTAGCAGGCCTGGTCCGGCAAATGGCCGGCAAAGGCACCGACCTGACCCTGAAAACGTCCGACAGCTGCGCTGACAAGTGGCACGCCTGACGTAACACACGCATCAGAGACCGCTAGCCGGGTTGCAAAGTTGTCTGTCCCGTCAATGACGAGGTCAACATCTTCAATGATCGCGGCAACATTGGCACTATCAATACGCGCGTCGGAGATCGTCACATCAATCGCGTCGTCAAAGTTTGCAAGCCATCGGCGCGCGCTCGTTGCCTTGCCATGGCCGACGTCGCGGTTGGTAAAAATGGTCTGTCGCTGAAGGTTGCTGACATCTACGACATCATCATCGACGAGAGTTAACTGTCCGATCCCGCTCGCCGCGAGATATTGCAGTGCGGGCGAGCCAATCCCCCCAGACCGATCAGCACAACATGCGACTGGACCAGCTTTGCCTGACCTGCGCCGCCAATTTCGGGCAGCACAATATGCCTTGCGAAGCGCTCCAATCTGGCAGGGGATAACGTCATGAACAGCCTGTTGGCATCATGTGCATTGGCTGTCGATAGGGCTGTTGATGGGTCGGTGGCTAAGCCGTTGATTTGGTGTTGAGTAGCCTAGCCGCCCGCGCCCTCCACCCTTTCACCCGGATAGTGTTCCGGTAAACACCGGGTGGAAGGGTGGAGGGCGCGGGCGGCTAGGCTAGGCCGAGAGAAAACCCCTAACTCTCAAGCTGCCGCAACAGGCTGCGCACATCGCCATCCATATCCGCATCGCGCGTGCGCAAATCCTCAATCAGACGAACTGCGTGGATAACCGTTGAATGATCGCGACCGCCAAATTTGCGGCCAATCTCTGGATAAGAACGCGGCGTGAGCACTTTTGAGAGATACATTGCCACCTGACGCGGGCGCACCACAGCGCGCGCTCGGCGCTTGGACGACATCTCGCTACGGTCAATCCGATAGAACTGGCAGACCGTACGCTGAATCTCGTCAATCGTGATGCGGCGACGATTGGCCGAGAGGATATCGGTAAGCTGTTCTTCCGCTAGCTGCAGAGAGACCTCTTGGCCGGTAAGCTGCGCATAGGCGATCAGCTTGTTTAGGCCCCCGACCAGTTCACGCACATTGCGCGTGATTGTGCGGGCGAGGAAATCGATCACATCATCGGGAACGGCCAACGGCGCGAACCGGGTGAGTTTTGATTCCAGAATTTTGCGGCGCAGCTCAATATCGGCCGCCTGAATGTCAGCGACAAGGCCCATAGACAGTCGGCTCAGCAGACGTGGCTCAACGCCGTCCAAGGCTTGCGGTGCGCGATCAGCGGCGAAGACCAGTCGTTTGCCTTCTGCCAGAAGTGCATCGATTGTGTAGAGCAGCTCTTCCTGAGCGCTGGCCTTGCCAATGATGAATTGAATGTCGTCAACCAACAGAAGATCGAAACTGCGCAGCCGCGCCTTGAACTCAATCATCTGGTTGAGCTTCAGCGCCTGCACGAACTCGACCATGAACCGCTCAGCTGAACAGTAAAAAATCCGCGCACGTGGATGGGCCTGAAGATAGGCATGGCCGATGGCGTGTAGCAGGTGCGTCTTGCCCTGACCTGTCGCAGCCTTGAGATAGAGCGGAGAGAATTGCGGTGCCTCAGGTGCACCCATCCGTTGCGCCGCGTTGCAGGCGAGAATGTTTGCCTCACCGGTAACGAATGCCGCAAAGGTCAATGACGGGTCGAGCCCGACGCTAGAGGTAAATCCGGCATCCCCCAATGTGTCAGCAGAGATCGCCATCATTGATGTGTCCGCGCCGTCATTGGCGGGCAAGCGACTGTCAGAATGCATAGACAGGTCAGCGACTTGGCGACGACCTGGGTGAACACAAATGTTCACATGGCGTACTTCGCTACGTGCGATTTTCCAAGCGAGTGCCAGACGATCAGCGAATCGATCTTTCACCCAATTGGCCGAAAATTCGGTTGGCAGATAAAGCTCTAGTGTGCCGGTTTCCTTGTCGATTGCCCCGACTCGGATCGGCTTGATCCACTGGCTGTGAAGCTGATGGCCGAGGTCCTTACGCAGCCCCTGGCTAATGTCCGCCCAATCGACCGCGAGATTAACCGCTTCGGCATCCTCCATCAAATCTTCCCGCCCTTTTTTCTTCATGCCGCTACCGCCGATTCTTGTCATTATTGCGCAATCCATCTCACGCGGCGCGCCAAGGCACGCCGCATCAAACCCAAACCCAAGCGTTCAGAGCAAGTCTTCCCCAAGCACGCCAGACGTCTTTGTCCAGCATGTTCCCCCAAGCGCCAAAACTGTGAATTCCGATGCTGTCCGTCATCAGAAGGTGCTGCAGTTATGCCGTGCTGGAGAAAGAGAGCAAGGGGGTGCGATGAAATAAAATAGAAATATTTCAGTTGACTCAGCGCAAACCCGCAGGGGTGCGTTCATGCCTTTGAAAACGCGATAGTTTCGCAAAAGTTAACGCGCGAATCGTGGAAAATGCTGGGTTTAATGCAGCGCACAATGACGCCAACGAGGTGGTTTGACGTCGGGCATGCAAAAGGGCCAACACTCATCAGTGTCGGCCCCTTACAAATCAGCGCCTCAAAGTGCCTAAAAAGCACCCGGAAAGCAGCGAATCAGAGTGAAGCGACTCGCTTCGTCAGGCGGCTTAGCTTTCGCGACGCTGTGTTCTTGTGCATCACACCGCGTGCCACACCGCGAGCCAATTCAGGCTGAGCGGCTTTAAGGGCCTCTGCAGCCGCTTTCTTGTCACCATTGGTGCAGGCGGTCTCAACGTCTTTGACGAATGAGCGAATTCGGCTCATCCGGGCGCCGTTGATTTCTGCCCGGCGTGCGTTGCGACGAATTCGCTTTTTTGCTTGCGGCGTATTGGCCATGTCTGTCCTTGCTTCGGGTCATCTTGTGATGACCGATCGATCTGAATCAAAATTGCGTAAAACGGCGGCGGACCGCTCGAAAGCGCGCCACATAAGCGGGCTGATGCATTTGGTCAAGGATTCGGTTTGGTTGGTTTCTGATGCGTTAGCCGAACCGCCCGCGCCCTCCACCCTTCCACCCGGAGCCTACCGGGATACCATCCGGGTGGAAAGACCGAGGGCGCGGGTGGCTAAGGCCCACCAAAACCAAGTCTCTTACTTTTGACACTTTGGGCAGAACCAAGTGCTGCGCCCTCCTTGGGTGAAGCGACGGATGGTGCCACCATCATCCCGCCGACACCCTTCCCCCTCGCGACCATAGACATCGAAACGGGTGGCGAAATAGCCAAGTTCGCCATCAGGCTGCGCAAAATCACGCAGTGTTGAGCCGCCATCCTCGATCGACTGAGTGAGGACCTCTTGAATTGCGGGAACAAGCCGCTGCAATTGCGGCCTAGTGACTTTGCCACCAGCTTTGCGTGGGTGAATGCCCGCACGCCACAGCGCCTCGCACACATAAATGTTGCCGAGTCCGGCCACGACTCTTTGATCGAGAAGCAAGAGCTTGATCGCCTGAGCGCGGCCTTTGGTCGCCTCTCGTAGCCAACTTGCTGTCAGAGCAGACCCAAGTGGTTCGGGGCCGAGTGCCGCGAAGGCTGGCCATTGGTCGAGGGTGGCTTTTGAAACCAAGTCGACAGAGCCAAAGCGGCGCGGATCATTCAGGGCGAAGTGATTGTTCGCTGTTTCGATGATGAGATGGTCGTGTTTTTCGGCCTCAGCTGGGTCGATCCGCCACCTGCCACTCATACCGAGATGAAAGACCATCACTTGATCGCGATTGGTATGGATCAGGCCATACTTGGCGCGGCGCGATAGTCTCAAGACTTGTGATCCGGTCAACGCCTGAACAAGATCGGGCGGAAACGGACGCCGCAAATCGGGTCGGTTCACGGCCACGCGCGTGATCGTTGCACCATCCATAAAGCGAGCGAGTCCGCGAACGGTAGTTTCTACTTCGGGAAGCTCTGGCATTTCTGTTCGGCTCGCAAATGCAAGGGTAACGGCGACAGCTTTCGGATGATGCCGAAAAGGGCGCAACACAGATGCGCTTTAACACCCTTTGCGCCGCTGACAATTCCCACTAAGGCGAGCCACATGAGCGATACAGTTTCCTTTGGCTACGAAGACATCACCCCGGACGAGAAGACCAGGCGGGTTGGAGGGGTGTTTTCCAGCGTTGCTGGTAAATATGACATCATGAATGACCTGATGTCGGGCGGCATGCATCGGCTTTGGAAAGATCGCTTCGTCAAGCGGGTGAAGCCACAGCCGGGGGAGGCCATTCTGGATATGGCCGGCGGTACTGGCGATATCGCGTTCCGCATGGCCGCTCGTGAAGCCGAAGTCACGGTTGCCGATATCAACCAGGATATGCTGGACGTGGGCATTGAACGGGCCATGGATCGCGGCATTGAGGGGCTATCTTGGTCTTGTCAGAACGCCGAGCAGCTAAGCTACCCCTCCCGAACATTTGACGCCTACACTATTGTTTTCGGTATTCGGAACGTGACTCATATCGATAAGGCATTGGCAGAGGCGCACCGTGTCTTGGACTATGGCGGTCGGTTCTTCTGCATGGAATTTTCGAGCACGGAATGGACTGGTTTCAAACAAATATACGATGTCTATTCGCACAAGGTCATGCCGCAAATGGGTAAGATGATTGCGCAAGATGAAGACAGCTATCGCTATCTCGCTGAATCGATCCGCCGCTTTCCCAAAATGCCGATGTTTGAGCAGATGATCCGGGATGCGGGCTTTGTGAACACGCGGGTTGAGCCGATCTTTGGCGGTGCGGTGGCGATCCATTCAGGCTGGAAAATCTAGCGCGTGACAAGGCCTGCAACGCATATCTGGCGGCTCCTTAAGTGGGGCCGGACGCTGGCGCGACACGGCGCTTTGCGCGGGATCGAGAATGACCCAAACACGCCGCGACCGGTGAAACGACTGGCTCGGGTCGCACGCTTCGGGACGTTTCAGCCCAAGACGCCTGATTATGCGGGGGCTTTTCGTGCGATTGGCCCAGCTGCGATCAAACTGGGCCAATCGCTCGCAACGCGGCCTGATTTGGTCGGCGAAGAAGCGGCAAACAACCTTTTGACATTACAAGATAACCTGCCGCCGGTTCCGTTTGCGGAAATTGAGGCGGCGGTGCAGGCGACTTTCGATCAGCCACTGTCGGCGTTGTTTTCGCATATTGAACCAGAGCCGGTTGGCGCCGCCTCAATTGCGCAAGTTCATCGCGCCGTGACCAGTGATGGCCGTGACGTTGCGTTAAAGGTACTTCGTCCCGGCATTCGTGAGCAGTTTGAGAAAGACATTCAGACGTATGAATGGGCCGCTGCACATCTTGAGGCGCTGGGCGGTGAAGAGGCGCGGCGTCTGCGTACGCAACTAACCATTGCCAATTTCAAGCGTTGGACCAATCGCGAATTGGACTTGCGACGCGAAGCCGCCTCCGCATCGGAGCTCGCGGAAAATATGGCGAGCGTCGAGGGTTATGAGATTCCTGCGATTGATTGGGACCGCACCAATGGCCGTGTGATGACCATTGAGTGGATCGACGGGATCAAAATCTCGGAAAATGCCAAGCTGGAAGCGGAGGGTCACAACCTCCCAGAGCTGGCCGGGCGGCTGGTACTGACCTTCCTGAAACAGGCAATCAGCGCGGGATACTTTCACGCCGATATGCATCAGGGCAATCTGTTCGTGAAAGATGACGGCACAATCGTTGCTATCGACTTTGGGATTATGGGCCGCATTGATTTGCGCGCTCGCCAGTGGTTGGCGGAGATCCTGTATGGCCTCACGACAGGCAATTATCGCCGGGTCGCCGAGATCCATTTCGAAGCGCAATATGTGCCGAGCCATCACAATGTGGGCGAGTTTGCAACGGCGCTGCGGGCAGTAGGTGAACCTATGCGCGGCAAGCCTGTCAGCGAGTTGAGCGTCGGCCAGATGCTTGATGGCTTGTTTGCCATAACGCGCGATTTCGACATGCAAACACAGCCACATTTGCTGCTGCTCCAAAAAACGATGGTGATGGTTGAGGGGATTGCGACGCAGCTCAACCCTGACATCAATATGTGGGATACCTCTGCGCCTTATGTGCGCAGTTGGATCCGAGATGAGCTGGGGCCGGAATCAGCCATCGCTGACCGCGTTCGCGAGGATGCCGAAACGCTATTGCGCATCCCAGATCTGGTGCGCCGGATCGAGGATCGCTTTCCGCCCAAAGGCGGAGCCCCAGAACCGCCACCGGTTCCAGAGGTTGAGCTGATGTGGGAGCGAAAGGCGAAATCCAACGGAAATGGGGTGCTCGGCTATCTCATTGCAGCCGCGATTGGCGCTGGCGCGAGTTGGCTGGCCATGGCGCAAGGCTGGTTCGGCTAAGCGTTAACGCCGCTTCTCCTCGCATTAACCATAGCGCTTATCTGTCCGTAGACCATGTTGTGCTTAACGCATGCTTTCGCGCGACGCGTGATGTGTGCCGCACCCTCGCATGCATCAAGACGCTGGAATTACGGGGTAGGGGGCGCTAGCAAGCGCTGGATGGAACAATGGGAATGCACTCGCCAGTGCGTATCACAGACGCAGCGGACAATACCGACGATGCCGGTGCGCGGATGAGCGGTCCGCGTATCCTGCTAGTCGTGGGCGGCGGCATCGCTGCTTACAAGGCATGCGAATTGGTGCGTCTGATCCGCAAGGCTGGCGGCGATGTCACCTGCGTAGTGACCGAGGGTGGGCAGCAATTTGTGACCCCGATGGCGCTCGCCGCGCTCAGCGAAAACAAAGTTTACACCTCGCTCTTCGATCTCAAAGACGAGGTCGAGATGGGCCATATCCAGCTATCGCGCGAGGCGGATTTGGTCGTGGTGTGTCCTGCAACGGCTGATCTGATGGCCAAGATGGCTGCGGGCATCGCCGATGATTTGGCCACAACTCTCGTGCTTGCAACTGATAAGCCTGTTTTGACCGTTCCAGCCATGAACGTGCGCATGTGGGAGCATGAAGCGACGCAGCGTAATGCCGAATGGCTGCGTCAGGCCGGTGTGCATGTAATGGATCCGGATGAAGGGGCGATGGCGTGCGGCGAGTTTGGCCCGGGCCGTCTGCCGGAACCGCCCGCTATTTTGGCTGCAATTGCCGAAGCACTCGATATGGATATCGATGTACCCGAACTGCCCGCACCTTCGCAGCAGGTGATCAATGGATCGGCCAAGGTAGAGCTCACCGAAGCTGAGCCAGAGCCGTTCGAGCAAGAGAGTGAAGAGGAAGTCGAGGAAGACAGTGGCAGCGGGCTGGGTGGTCTGTTGTCGTCAATAATTTCACGCTCTACGAAAAAACGCTCCCATGAAGAAATCGAGGAAGAGCTGGAGAGCCTGCCAGAGCTTGATCCCGCCGACGCCGAAGAGTTTGTCGACTTACCGCGTGATGACGAAGGCGCTGGTGAAGACGGAACTTTGCCGGAGCCTAGCCTTGATGGGCCGCTGCTCGCTAAGAAGGGCAGTGCCAATTCCGCGCCGCCAACTGATCCCGAGGCCATCAATCACGAGGTGGCGAAGAAGGGCGCTGCGGCTATGCCGCAGCCGATTGCTGGTGATAGGCAGAGTATCTCTGTTGCAGGGCCAACTGAGCAAGACCCGCTGGCTGGACAACCGGAATTTGATCCCGATCCAAAACATCGCCCGCTATACGGCAAACACGTTGTCATCACCGCTGGCCCAACTTGGGAGCCAATCGATCCGGTTCGCTACATCGCCAATCGTTCGAGCGGTAAGCAAGGCTTTGCCATTGCCGCAATGGCCGCAGCGGCAGGCGCGCGTGTGACTTTGGTGGCTGGGCCAGTGCATTTACCAACGCCAGTGGGCGTTGATCGGATTGATGTCGAAAGCGCGCGCGAAATGGCCGATGCGGTGAAGAACTCGCTGCCAGCAGATGCAGCGTTCATGGTTGCGGCTGTCGCCGATTGGCGTACGCGCGATGTTTCAGCAGAGAAAATGAAGAAGCGCGGGTCAGCGCCTCCTGCCCTTATCCTTGAAGAGAACCCGGATATTCTTGCGAGTGTCTCGGCAGGCAAGAAACGACCGCAACTGGTCATTGGCTTTGCCGCAGAAACCGAGAATGTCCTCGAAAACGCGAAGAATAAGCGCAAGCGCAAGGGCGCTGACTGGATCATCGCCAATAATGTCACCGACACCGGCGATGGCGGCGTGATGGGCGGCGACATGAATCAGGTTCAGGTTGTGACCAGCGAAGGCGTTGAGAAACTGGAAGAAATGCCCAAGGAAGATGTTGCGCGCGAGCTGGTCAAGCGTGCCGCCGCGGCACTGGCGGGCGATGGTGATGATGAGAGTGATGACTGAGGCAGTTGGCGTACAGATTAAGCGACTGCCCAACGGTGCAGGGCTGGATATGCCAGCTTACGCGACCGCCGGCGCAGCGGGGATGGATGTTGTCGCGGCGGAGGCGATCACTCTACTGCCGGGCGATCGCCAAGCTGTGGCAACAGGTTTCGCGATGGCGATCCCGGATGGGTATGAGATTCAGGTGCGGTCGCGTTCCGGCTTGGCGCTTAAACATGCTGTGACTGTGCCCAACACACCGGGCACAATCGATTCCGATTATCGCGGCGAGTTGAAGGTCATCATGATCAACCACGGCACGGCCAGCTTTGCGATTGAACGTGGCGACCGGATCGCACAATTGGTATTGGCCCCGGTCGTTCAGGCCCATTGGCTGGAAGTTGACGAGCTTGATGAGACTGCACGCGGTGCGGGTGGTTTTGGCTCAACAGGCGGCCACGCAAACCTAGTTTGAGTTTACGAGCTTCGGGCAAAGAAAAAGGCGAGCCCTCTCAGGCCCGCCTTCTCGGTGATTTTTCTAAGCGCGGTGATCAATCAATCCGCCGCACTTTCGTTTTTTCGGGTGCGATGGAAATGCGCAGTGTCTCGCCTGAATTTCCAGGGAAATCGGTGAACATCGCCTCGACCAGATTGGGTACCAGGTGCTGCAAACGGTTTGAACGCGACAGCGCCTCTGCCTTGCCTTCGAAAAGGCGTTCGCCGGTTGCTGTACGATCAATTTTCAGCTCAATGTCGCTATTGAATACGGTATAGCTGCGAACTTCCGGCCCGCCAAAAAATGGGTCGTGAAATCCATAGCCCCAACTACGCCCATAAAAGCGCGAGCGGTACAGGCCTAGACGTGAGCGATAGAATCGGCCCCGGCGAAAACCATGCCATGGGCTGAAGAAGGGATCATAAAAGCCAGAGCCATAACCGCCAGTGGTCCGTACTCGCTCGCGGCCCTTGTCGACACCATAATCAAATCGGACGAGCAAAGTCGCCTCTTCAGGTGCTGCCTCTGAATAGCCCAAGCGCGCCATTTGCGCCTCGACCAAATCGGCATATTGACCAAACTCAAGGCCACCCGCCAATTTGGGATCATCCGCGACAACAGCAAAAGTCTCTCCAGTCGGCGCTGGTAATTGCGATTGGAACCGCTGAACATCAGCTTTGAAAGGTGTGGCACAGGCGGCGAGGCCGACAAGTAACAGCGGAACGGAGGCCAATTTTAGCGAGCGCCCCCAACCCTTTGACCCGGCGCTAGCCTCGGCCTTTTTACGGGTGGTCATGATCAGTCCTTTCGTAGCAAACCCGACTCATAAAAGCGCGGTATCACCGTCCTCCTCAATGACGCCAGCCTTGCATAAATGTGTGTTCGGCAATGAACCGAGTTTGAATATTGAGCCTTGCCTGCTCAATTTTATGTTAAATTTCTTTAATTCCGTAGCAGGCCGAGCGCGCGATATGTGTCGGCCAGCGTTGGCGCCGCCAGCTCACGCGCCTTTGCTGCGCCTTGGGCAAGAATGGCATCCAGCGCTTCGCGATCTTCCATCAGCTGTGTGAAGCGCTGCGTGATTGGGGCCAGAGTTTCGACCATCAATTCGCCCAAAGCGGGCTTGAACTTGCCAAAGCCCTCTCCGCCATAATCAGCCAGCACGTCCGCCAAGCTGCATTCTTTCAGCGCAGCATAGATTGTGACCAGATTCAGCGCTTCCGGGCGATCGTCAAGACCTTCCGTGTCGCTGGGCAGTGCCTCCGGATCTGTCTTTGCCTTCTTGATCTTGCGCATCATGGTGTCGGCATCATCGGACAGGTTAATCCTGCTCATTTCAGACGCATCGGACTTACTCATTTTGGATGAACCATCGCGCAAGCTCATGATCCGCGCCGCCTCGGGCGGCACGATAGGTTCGGGCAGAGTGAAGACAGGTGCTTCCTCTGATGCAAAGTCATTGTTGAACTTTTGCGCGATGTCGCGAGCCAGCTCCAAATGCTGCTTCTGATCATCGCCGACAGGCACGTGAGTCGCCTGATACAGCAGCACGTCCGCCGTTTGCAGCACCGGATAGCCGAACAAAGCCACGCTCGCGCCCTCACGGTTCTTGCCTGCTTTGTCCTTCCATTGGGTCATCCGATTCAACCAACCCATCCGCGCCGTACCGCCGAGCAGCCACTGCATTTCAGCATGGGCGGGGACCTGCGCGTGGTTGAACAAGATGGATTTGCTGGGGTCGATTCCGCACGCGACAAGTGCCGCCGTCATCTCGAGCGTCCCCGCGTACAGTTCCGCCGGATCATGCGGCATCGAGATTGCATGCAGATCAGCGAGGAAGAATAGGCACTGGTTCTTTTGTGCGCTACTCCCGCCTTCCGCTACTTTAACGCTGTTGCTAGCTTCCATCTCGTCCTGCATTTTTACCCAATTGCGGATGGCGCCTAGATAATTGCCAAGATGCAGATTGCCCGTAGGCTGAATTCCGGAAACGACACGCATTGTATGTACTCTGAGTTTTGGAGTTAGGCTTGGCGGCGCATCAGCCGTGCTAGGGTGGCTTTGTCAAGCACACCGAGAACAATCGCTGCAAGACCATAGGTTACGATACCGATGCCCAGAATAGCTACGATGCCGCCCGCTTGCTCGACAATACTCCCAGCGAACCAGCTTTCGATCTGGGTCATTAGCCACCAGAGCGCGGCGCCCATTACCGCTGATGCGATGGCAATTCGCACAAGACGAAACGCGATGCGTCCCGGCATGCGAAAGTAGTTTTTGCGATAGAGAATTGCCGTCAACAGGACGATGTTGAACCACGCGCCCATCGCGCCTGCAATGGCAAGGCCAAGCACGCCATATTCCGGGACCAGCTGGATGTTGAGACCGATGGTCACAATCAAAGACAATGCGGCAGTAATCACTGGCGTGCGTGTGTCCTTGCGGGCGAAGAAGTTTGGCGTCAGCACTTTGACCAGCACATAAGCGGGTAGGCCGATAACAAGTCCGGAGACCACGGTCCCCGTGATCGCAGCATCTTCCGGGGTGAATGCCTGCCCGGTCATAAACACGCGAACGAATGCGCGCCCGGTAAAGAACAAAGCGACCGCACATGGGAGCGTCAGCAGCATCGCTAGTTCAATAGCGTTGGATTGGAGGCGTGCTGCTTCCTCTGGCTCTTCGCGTGACAAGTGGCGGGACAGAGCGGGCAGGATCGCAGTACCCAGCGCAATGCCGATGATTCCGAGCGGTAGCTGATTCCATCGATCAGCCATAGCCAGATACACGTAACTGCCAACCTCCAAAGTGGAGAGGAAAAACAAGTCGACGAACCTGCTGATCTGATAAATTCCTGCGCCGAATATAGCAGGCACAACAAGCACGCCCAGTTCTTTCACACCGCTGGTCATGCGCGGGGCGACGAGTGACAAGCGGAAACCGGCCTTGCGCATCCAAAAGCCTAGCCAGACAACCTGCAAGAATCCCGAAGTCGACAGCGCCACTGCCATCCAAAAGGCCGCATCGCGCCGGGCGAGAATACCTGGTTCGAGCGATGCGCCATAAACCAATGCGACAATCAAGCAGATGTTGAGCAGGATAGGCGCCGCTGCGGCCGCCGCGAAGCGCGATAGCGAGTTGAGCACTGCCGCAAATAATGTCGCGACGCTCATAAACATCAAATAGGGGAATGTGATGCGCCCCATCTGTACCGCGATGGCGAGGCTGTCTGCATCTCGCGACAATCCATCAGGGGCGAAATAGTCCACCACCCACGGCATTGCCATCATCGCCAGGCCGCCAAAAACAATCAGGATCGGCAACAAGACGGCCATGACATTTTCGGCGAACTGGCGGGCCTCGCTGTGATTGCCGTCCTCTTTCATACGGCGATTGAAGAGCGGCACGAAGGCGCTGGCGAACGCACCCTCCGCAAACAATCGGCGGAAGATGTTGGGTAGCATGAAGGCGAGCTGCCAAGCATCGCCCATCGCGGTCGCGCCAAGCACGCGCGCAACCAATATATCGCGGACAAAGCCAAACACACGGCTGACGGCTGTCAGGCCGCCAATCGTGCCAACATTCTTAAGCAGGCTCATCGGTAAAGGCCCACGAAGTTCCTCCGTTCGTGCTGAGCCTGTCGAAGCACCGCACTTTTTCGATCACGGTGCTAAGAGTAAAAGCGACCCTTCGACAAGCTCAGGGTGACCGCAAGGTGGAAAACTGCGCTCTTCTAGGCGTTGCCGACATCGCCGCCAGCGGGCGCTGCTGCGCCGCCCTGCTGCTCTTGTGCAACCTGCGCGATGCGTTGCTGATACAGTGCACCGAAATCGACCGGGTCCATCGTGAATGGCGGGAAGCCTGCGTCCCGCGTCGCATCAGAGATCACCCGGCGCGCAAATGGGAAGAGAAGGCGAGGGGCCTCGGCGTACAGAAACGCGTGCGCTTGCTGCTCAGGGATGTTCCGCAAACCTGCCAAGGCGCCATAGGACAACTCGACGAGATAGAATTTGCCCTTCTCGCCTGAAGCAGTGACGACGACTTTCAACTCGACCTCGTGGATCTCGTCATTCACCTTGTTCGCGCCAATATTTAGCTGCAGATCGATTTGCGGCTGATCAGTCCATTGAAACGCCTCTGGCGCGTTTGGATTTTCGACTGACAGATCTTTTACATATTGCGCAATGATGCCTGCGCTTGGCTGCGTGTCGGCGCCGTTCGCGCCAGCGGCTGGATCGGGATTGAGATCAGTCAGAACGCCGTCTTCTTCGGCCATGATAAAATACTTTCTTTGCTGTCTTTTGTTATGCGTGAGCTGAAACGTGTTTGCGCCCATGCGTTGCGGAGCGCGCCTAGCAGGTGCTTTGCGCAGCGGCAACATTGCTGATCCGCGATGAAACGGGCCTCAATTTCGCTCTATACCGGAGCAGTTGCGCGTTGTTCATTTGAATTTTGTTTCTATCTAGGGCAGGACATTGTTGGAAATCGGCTGGCGATTGTGCTCCACAGATCGAAGATACGGTACGAATCGTAATTTGCAGGTGCATGAAGTGATTTTCGAAATCGTCATTCTAGCCATGGTTGCAGCCTTTTTGGGGCTTCGTCTCTATTCTGTGCTCGGACGTCGGGCTGAACATGAGGAAGAGATCATCCCGCACCGCTTTGAGCGTAAAGAAGATGCTGCCGACGAGGATGAGCGTGTTGCGTCGCCAATGGGCAAGCCAGCGGTCTCGCTGGTGCAAAATTCCATGCCAGCAGGTGTTGAGGATGGTTTGCGCAATATCGCTGCGGCTGATGGGCGTTTTGATCTTTTGCCATTTATCGAAGGGGCCAAGGGCGCCTATGGCATGATCCTGGAGGCCTTCTGGGAGGGCGATAAAGAGACTCTGCGCGAGCTGTGCGATGATGACGTTTATGCCAGCTTTGAGGCTGCGATAGACGCTCGCGAGGCGGCAGGTGAGACGCTCGATAACAAGCTGATCCGTATCGAAGACGCGACCGTGAAGTTTGCAGAAATGGACGGTAGGGTCGCGCGCATCGCGGTTCTGTTCGTGTCTGATATTGCTGCTGTTACTCGCAATAAAGATGGCGATGTGATCGCCGGGTCGCTCGATGATGCGATTGAAAGCCGTGACATCTGGACGTTCATGCGCAACGTAGATGCCGCTGGTCCTGATTGGCGTCTTGATGAAACGGACGAAGGCTAAACAGCCTCCATTTTGACCGGGAGACAGCGCTGTATGCGGTTCGGTTCGAAACGTATGGCTGCGCTGTTTTCAGTGCTGTTGCTGGCGGGCTGTATCCGCTTGGTACCAGAGGGCGGTCGTGATCCAGGCCGGGCGCCTCTACCGCCAATTCCCACACAAACTGACGCTCCGACAAGGCCTGACCCGGCGCCTTCACCCAGGCCTGAACCAACCAGCGCAGCAATGGCTGGCGTTCGCGAGGGGCCACTTCCGGCCAGGCTCGGCTTTTCGCGCGATGATGCGGAGGCAGCGCTCAGTGCGTTTATCGAAACGTGCCCGCGACTGCTAAGCCGCGATGATCAGTCAGGTTTGACCCGGCCAGCCGATTGGAAGCAGGTTTGCGATGCCGCCCCACGCAACCGCGCGAATGCAGCGGAGTTTTTCACAGAGTATTTTGAAACCGCCATTGTCGGTTCGGGCGAGGCCTTCGCGACCGGATATTTTGAGCCCGAAATCCTGGGCAGCCGAACCCGACGCCCCGGCTACGACGTTCCCGTTTATCGTATGCCGCCAGATCTAAAGCGCGTTTGGCCTAACGATGTGCGCGATGGCGAGCGCACGGGTCGTGCGCCGCTTGGCCGGACCGATCTGAATGGTAACTATGCCGCTCCCTATTACGAGCGTGCGGAGATCGAAGCCGGCGCGCTCTCGGGAAGAAATCTAGAAATTGCCTGGGCTGCTGATCCAATCGAGTTTTTCTTTCTTCAAATTCAGGGATCAGGTCTTTTGCGGCTTCCCAATGGGGAGCTGATGCGGATTGGCTACGCTGGCCAGAATGGCCGCGAATATGTTGGTATTGGGCGCGTTATGCGTGACCGCGGCCTGATCGGCGACGGGCCGGGGCAATATTCTGGCTCAATGCAAGGGATTGTCCAATATTTGCGCGAGAACCCGCGTGACGGCGCGGATCTGATGCGGCTCAACAAGAGCTGGATATTCTTCAGAGAGCTCAACACTGACGGACCGCTTGGGTCACTTGGTGTGCCTGTTCGGCGTGAAAGCTCTGTCGCGGTCGATCCGCGCTTTGTTCCGTATGGTGCGCCGGTATGGCTCGATCTCGACCGCGACGTTGCAGATGGGTTGTGGGTCGCTCAGGATACCGGCGGCGCGATTAAAGGCCCCAATCGATTTGATACTTTTTGGGGCAACGGCGGCGATGCACGTGAAATTGCCGGTGGGATGAGCGGGCGCGGAAGGGCGCTGATCCTGTTGCCACGCGGGACGGTACAGCGCCTAAAAAATTCACAATGAAGCCGCCGCGGGGATTGAGCGAGGCCGAGGCCATCTTGTGGTCCAAGGTTACCGAAAGCGTGACGCCGCTCGATCGCAAGAAGCCGATGAGTCCAGCACCCCTTTTGGGCGGCAAGCCAGCAGAGACCGCTTCGCCCCCGCGCAAAACGCCGCCGCGTTCAATCCAGGCGACTGCGCGTCCAGTGGTGCCAACACAGCCGCGTCTGGCCAGTTCGGCGGGGCTTGATTCGCATTGGGAGCGCAAGATCAAGTCAGGCCGTTTGGAACCGGATTTCACGCTCGATATGCATGGGGCGGGGCTGGATGCAGCGCATAAGCGATTGATGCGCGGGATGGCGCAGGCTCGGGCGATGGGCGCACGTGTTGTGCTGGTGATTGCGGGAAAATCACGCCCGGTCGATCCCGCTGATCGCGGCGAAAAACGCGGAGCAATTCGCGCCAAGTTGCTCGATTGGCTTGCGGCGAGCGAGCACGGAAGTTCTATCGCTGCCATCCGCAAGGCGCATCGTAGCCATGGAGGTGATGGCGCTCTCTATGTCGTCTTGAGGCGCGGATAGAGCTACCGCCGCCCAAAAAAGCCCCCGGCATTTCTGCCGAGGGCCCTTGGTGCGACCCAGGGGGTCTGATTTGCCGATCTACAGCGAGATCAGGCGTGGTATTTCGCGTGGCTGAGGTCGAACCGATCTGCGTCCATAACTTTGGTCCATGCGGTGACAAAGGTATCGACAAACAGCTGTTCATTGCCGCTTTCTGCAAACACTTCTGCTTGCGCACGCAATTGTGAGTTTGAGCCGAAGATCAGGTCGGTGCGTGTGCCGTGCCACTTTTCTTCGCCCGTTGCGCGGTCAGTCGCGACATATTCCTCGTCTTCGCTGCCATCGACTGGGGTCCATTTGTTGCCCATATCGAGGAGGTTGACGAAGAAGTCTGTGCTGAGCGTCCCAGCGCGGTCGGTGAAGACACCGTGGCCGGTGTTGCCGCTGACCGCACCCAATGCGCGCATGCCGCCGACAAGCGCAGTCATTTCAGGCACGGACAGGCCGAGCAAATGTGCGCGGTCGATGAGCAAGTCTTCCGTTTTCACTGACGCCTTATTGCGCAGATAATTGCGGAAACCATCAGCAAATGGCTCAAGCGGTTCAAAGCTCTCTGAATCGGTGTGCTCTTCGCCTGCGTCGCCGCGCCCGGTGGTCACATCGACGCTGGCGTTGAATCCGCCATCCTGAGCAGCTTTCTCAACCGCTGCGGCACCTGCCAGAACAATCGCATCTGCCATGGAGATGTCGCCGCGAATTTCTTCCAACTTGTTCAGCACCTTGCCGAGCTCATCGGGGTCATTCGCCGCCCACCCACTTTGCGGGGCGAGGCGCACGCGGGCACCGTTGGCGCCGCCGCGGTGGTCAGAATTGCGATATGTCGACGCGGAAGCCCATGCGGCTTTGACGAGCTCGCTGACTGTTAGGCCGCTCGAAAGAACCGCAGACTTGAAGTCAGTAATCGCGCTGTCCGATGGCGTTGAACCAGCTGGAACAATGTCCTGCCAGATCATGTCTTCTTCTGGCACTTCTGGGCCGAGGTAACGCGCCTTTGGCCCCATATCACGGTGGCACAGCTTGAACCATGCACGCGCAAATGCGTCGTCAAGGGCAGCTTGATCGCTACGAAACCGTTCGGATATCTTGCGATATTCCGGATCCACTTTCAGCGCCATATCGGCGGTGGTCATCATGGTTGGAACCTTCTTGGAAGGGTCACGCGCGTCAGGCGCCATGTCCTCTTCCCGCTGGTCGATTGGTTGCCATTGCTGCGCACCGGTACGGGCTCTTGACCAGCTCATACTCGTAATCGAGCAAGAGGCGGAAGTAATTGCCGTTCCACTCAGTAGGTGTGTTGGACCATGCCCCCTCAATGCCGGACGTAGTAATATGACCTTTGCCGATTTCCTCAGCATCGTTCAGCCAACCAAAACCCTGAAGTGCCAGATGTTCACCTTCTGGAGAGCCTCCAAACGTGTCGGAAGGTTTCGCCCCGTGCGCCTTACCAAAGGCATGGCCACCAGCGGTTAGAGCAACGGTTTCCTCGTCATTCATCGCCATACGCGCAAAAGTTTCACGCATATCACGTGCTGATTGTAGCGGATCAGGATTGCCGCCCGGGCCTTCCGGGTTGACGTAAATCAGACCCATCTGGATCGCTGCAAGCGGGTTCTCAAGAGCGCGACCTTCGTCTGGAATGATCCGGGTCTCAGCGCCGGTATCAACCCACAGCTCTTCCGTACCCCAGTAGGTCGTTTCCGGCTCGAACACATCTTTGCGTCCGCCGCCAAATCCGAAGACCGGGCCGCCCATGCTCTCAATCGCGACGTTACCGGCTAGGATAAGCAAGTCAGCCCAGCTGATGTTCTTGCCGTATTTCTGTTTGATCGGCCACAGCAGACGGCGCGCCTTGTCGAGGTTGCCGTTATCGGGCCAGCTGTTGAGCGGTGCGAAGCGTTGCTGGCCGCTGCCACCACCGCCACGACCGTCGCCTGTTCGATAGGTGCCTGCGGCGTGCCAAGTCATACGGATGAAGAATGGGCCATAGTGACCATAATCGGCGGGCCACCAATCCTGGCTGTCCGTCATCAACGCGGTCAGATCAGCCTTTAGCGCATCATAATCGATCGCATTGAATGCTTCGCAGTAGTCGAAGTCTTCACCAAGCGGGTTTGCCGAACGACCACCCTCCGTGAGAATTTCAACATTCGCAGTTTCTGGCCACCAATCCTTGTTGGTACGGCCCAAAAGCGAGCGTGTGTCATTGGAATGATCGAACGGGCATCCGTTCGCCATATCTCCGGTTACTGCATCCATGGGGAGTCTCTCCTTAGCTGAAATGAAATAGGCGAAATCGCCGCCGCTGAGTCGTTTGCCAACCCTTCATGACGGTTTCACGGTAATTCGTCCAATCGATTGATTGGTTGTGATTGAGTGAGTAAGTAGATTAAGAGCGCTTTTGGTTTTCCGCAGCACATCCGTGCTGCGATTTCCTCGCGACTTGCGGACAAGTGCACGTCGCTGCGGACTGCCGTTGGCCTTTGCGGTCGGCTCGTCGCCGACCGTGCTCCGCATCCCCGTGGATGATTTCAACTTGGAATTGTCCGGCGAGCGGCTAGCGAGCCGCAAGCGCGACCGCGCGCCCTCAGATGCTCTGTAGCGTGGCGAAAGATCGCATCGAGGATGCACACGCGGAGGCGTGTGCGCAAAACTAACCAACTTGCCCCCGGTGCAGCATCTTATGATCGGCCAGCACGAGCGCCATCATCGCCTCCACAACGGGCGTGCCGCGAATGCCCACGCAGGGATCATGGCGACCTTTGGTGCGCACTTGGGTCGCTTCGCCTTCATTGGTGATCGAATCGACTGGCGTCAGGATTGAACTGGTCGGCTTGAACGCGACGCGCACCACCACCTGCTGCCCGGTGGAAATACCACCCGCGATCCCGCCCGCATGGTTGGCGGCGAAGTCTATTGAACCGTCCGCGCCCGGCGACATAGCATCAGCATTTTGCTCGCCAGATAGCCGCGCTGCGCCAAAGCCTTCGCCAATTTCGACGCCTTTGACGGCATTGATGGTCATCATTCCTGCGGCGAGATCGCTGTCGAGTTTTGCATAGACCGGCGCGCCCCATCCGGCGGGTACGCTTTCCGCGACACATTCTACGACTGCGCCGAGCGAGGATCCTGCTTTGCGGGCGTCATCAACCAGTTTGGCCCAGCGCTCTGCAGCTGCGGCATCGGGGCACCAGAACGGGTTGTTGTTGATTTCGCTCGCATCGAAATTCGCCGGATCAACTGTGTCGCCACCAATCTCGCTCACATAGCTCGTCAGCTTGACTTCAGGGATAGCGAGCCGCGCCACAGCGCCCGCCGCGACCCGCGCAGCCGTTTCGCGAGCGCTTGACCTGCCGCCGCCGCGATAATCGCGAAAGCCATACTTTGCGTCATAGGTGTAGTCCGCATGGCCTGGGCGATAGGTTTTGGCGATTTCGGAATAGTCTTTGCTGCGCTGATCGGTGTTCTCGATCATCAGGCTGATCGGTGTGCCGGTCGTCCTGCCTTCGAATACGCCAGAGAGGATCTTCACCAGATCAGCCTCCTTGCGCTGCGTCGTAAATTTGTTCTGACCCGGTTTGCGCGCGTCCAAGAATGGCTGGATCACGTCCTCGCTCAGTTCCAGTCCGGGCGGGCAGCCATCCAGCACCGCGCCAAGCGCAGGTCCATGGCTTTCGCCCCAAGTGGTAAAGCGCAGCACGCGTCCGAATGTATTCCAGCTCATAGCGGTCTCCATAGCGCAACATCGGTGCGTGTCGAGATATGGGTGATTGAGGTGAAGGAGGGTTTTGTTTGTTTTGACCTCAAGCGCCGGCGTTCGCGTCCGCTCACGTAGGGTTGGCCTTTGGCCAGCTTCGCTTCCCGGCCTAACGTAGCCGACGGGCAGCCGCCCTTGCGATCCGTCCGTTGGCGGATCGAACTGGATCGAGACCGCAGGTCTCGCAAGCACGACTGTGTGCCCGCAGGGCCTCTGCGCTTGCGCAGGTAAGGCCCGAGGATATCGCGCGCGGGATGGCGTGCGGAAAACAAAGACTCGCCTATGGCATCGCACACCAATTTCCTCCACACAGCACCCATGATCGCAAAACTATCCGGCAGGCTCGACGAAGTGGGCGAGGATTGGGCCATCGTCGATGTGCAGGGCGTCGGCTATCTGGTCCATTGCTCCACGAAAACGCTCGCGGCGCTGGGCGAAGTGGGCGAGGGGTGCACGGTGCATACCGATCTCCAGGTGAGCGAGAATGACATGCGCTTACTGGGCTTTGCGGAGAGTGCAGAGCGCGACTGGTTCCGCTTGCTGACACAGGTTCAGGGGGTGGGCAGCAAAGTGGCACTGGCAATCTTGTCGGCGCTTTCGACCGGCGAGGTTCGTGATGCCTGCGCGGGCGGCGATGCAGCGATGGTGGCCCGCGCGCAAGGCGTGGGGCCAAAGCTGGCCGGGCGCATCGTCAACGAGCTGAAGGACAAGGCCGGAGCGTTACCGGGCGGAGGTATGGCAGGCGTGCCCGCCACGGCGATCTCACAGGCTGGCGGTGCAAGCGCGGATGCGGTGAGCGCGCTGGAGAACCTTGGCTTTAAACCTGCGGTCGCGGCGCAGGCGGTCGCGCGCGCTCAGAGCGAGCTTGGCGAGGACGCCGCAGAGGGCGATCTCATCCGAGTGGCACTAAAGAAGGCGGCTGGGTGATGGCTAGATTTTCAGTTATCTTCGCCGGGTTGGCTTCTACTATGGGCTGTAGTGATGCCAGAGGCTCAGTCGACGAAACACCTACTGAAGACCCAATCGACTATGCGACGGCGATTCCTCTCGACGCTGAAAACCTTGCCGAAGGTGGAATGGTTGACGGCTATGCTTCGATTACGAGGGTTATCGCTGATCCATGTGTGCGATGGGAGGCGCTTACTCAAAGCCAAGAAGGGACACCTGACTACAGCATTCACACTCTGGATGAGACCCAATTGGTCTATGGCCAAAATGCCGGACTCGATCACTGGGCAGTTGCAAGCGCCGTGCTTTTCGATGTTGTTAATAAACAGCTGAGCGAGTGCGGCTTTAAAATATACGCCCTCATGGGAGGGAATGATCTGCACGCTGTTGCGCTCACCGAATGGCAGTTTCAGGAAGCATTGCAGTATCATAAGAGGCCATCTGATCGGCCATATAAGCCCACTCACTCGCCTCCAAATTATGGTTATCCGGCTTCAGAATGACCGAAGACCAACCCATCCATTCCCCCGACAGGCAACCCGACGATCCTGACGCGGCGCTGCGTCCTAAGTCTCTCAAAGAGTTTATCGGGCAGCAATCCGCGCGCGAGAACCTGCGCGTTTTTATTGAGTCCGCCAAGTCGCGCGGCGAGGCGATGGATCACACGCTGTTCTTTGGCCCGCCGGGGCTGGGCAAGACCACGCTGGCACAAATCATAGCTGGCGAGCTGGGCGTTGGCTTTCGCGCAACCTCAGGCCCGGTCATCGCAAAGGCAGGCGATCTGGCGGCGTTGCTCACAAACCTGGAGCCGCATGATGTGCTGTTCATTGACGAGATTCACCGCCTCAATCCCGTGGTCGAGGAAGTGCTCTATCCCGCCATGGAGGACCGCGCGCTCGACTTGATTATTGGCGAGGGACCAGCGGCGCGCAGTGTGCGGATCGACTTGCCGCCTTTCACGTTGGTGGGCGCGACCACGCGACAAGGCCTGCTGACCACGCCGCTGCGTGACCGCTTTGGTATTCCGGTGCGCCTCAATTTCTACACCCATGATGAGCTGGATCTGGTGGTCTCACGCGCTGCGAAGCTGCTGGGCCTCAATATCGATAAAGACGGCGCGCGCGAGATTGCCCGCCGTTCGCGCGGTACACCGCGTGTCGCGGGCCGATTGCTGCGCCGGGTGCGCGACTTTGCCCATGTCGCGGGCGAAGCCACAGTCACTCGCGCGCTCGCCGACAACGCTCTGACCAGGGCTGGAAATCGATGCGCTCGGCCTTGATGCGATGGATCGCCGTTATCTGATGATGATCGCCGATATCTATAAAGGTGGGCCAGTTGGGGTGGAGACCTTGGCGGCGGGACTCGCTGAACCACGCGATACCGTTGAGGACGTTATTGAGCCTTATCTCATTCAATTGGGGCTGATTGCGCGGACCGCACGGGGGCGGTGTTTGAACGATCGTGGTTGGGAACATCTTAATATCGATGCCCCTCCGCAGGCGGCGGAGACCCAGAAAAACCTATTTAACAAAGACAGTTAACGTACCGAGTAAGAAAGCCGAAAGCGCCGGTCCCAATCAGAGACAAGTGGCGCAAACTGCTCGCCATCATCTGCAAAATTTACAATCAGTGTGCCGAGTGAGTAATAAAGGTTAACGCTCGGACGCATAGAGATTCGCGGATCGAGCAAAAGGGTCTGGTGGGGAAGAGAGGTTGGCTCGCTTTCCTGACCTAATAGGAAGTTGAACTATGTCGGTAAAAGCAGCTCTTGCCAAACTATCCGCAACCGCAGCAGGCGGCGCGCTTGTCGCGGGCGGCGCGGTCCATGTGGCGGAAAAGCCGATCACGGATGCGCCGTCTTATAAGTCTGCGCAACAATCGGTGAAGGGGCCTCGCTATGTTAAGCAAGCCAAGCCCAAGCCGATCAAGCGTGCGAAACGCACTATTCCTAAGCGGCCAAAGCCAACCCCAACACCAGCAGTTCGCACCGTTCGCAAACTTGAGTGTATCCCGGCGACTTCGCCAGAGGCTGCGCGCAATCCTGACAATGTTTGCCCGCCGGTCTATCGTACGGCGCTGGCCCCTGTACCGGTTCCGCCACTTCCAGAGCGTCGCCCGGTCTCCGGCGGCGGCGCATCGCGCTCAATCGGCGGCGGCTTTGGTGGCGGTCTCGCAGCACCACTCGCGGCGTTTGGTGGCGGCTTTTTCGGCGGCTTCTTTGGCGGCGGTGGAGGCGGCGGCGGCGGTGGTGAAACCATCGTTGAGATCGTCAATAACAATGACGGCAGCGTTTCAAGCAGCACCAGCTCGAGCACGGGCCAGATTTCGTCTTCAACGGGTGAAGTCTCGAGCAGCACAGGACAGATATCCTCGTCAACCGGCGAGGTCTCAACCAGCACGAGCACAGGTGCAATCTCAACATCGACCAGCACTGGCGGTGTGACATCATCAACCGGTGAAGTTTCAACCAGCACGAGTACGGGTGCGGTTTCGAGCAGCACGGGCCAAGTGTCTTCTACGACAACCTCCAGCTCTAGCGGCAATGTCAGCAGCTCATCATCGAGCAGTTCGTCATCCAGCTCCAGCTCTTCTTCAAGTTCCTCAAGCTCCGGCGGCTCAAGCGGCGGCATGACATCCAGTGGCGCATCAACCAGTGGTATGGGTTCCAGCGGCATGAGCAGCGGTGGCTCTTCTGGCGGGTCCGGTTCTTCGGGCAGCTCAGGTGGCAGCAGTTCATCTGGTGGTTCGTCAAGCTCGAGCAGCTCGTCTTCGGGCGGTAGCTCAGGCTCATCCGGCGGCTCGACCAGCCACGGTGGCAGCACAAGCGGCATGACCAGTACGGGCGGTATGACCAGTGGTGGCTCGACTGGCGGCTCTTCGAGCGGTGGTTCCGGCTCGTCCGGCAGCTCAGGTGGCTCCAGCTCATCTGGTGGTTCATCAAGCTCGAGCAGCACGTCGTCATCAAGTTCTTCCAGCTCGTCTAGCTCCGGTGGGGCCTCGAGCGGTGGTTCAACCGGCGGGATGACCAGTACTGGCGGCATGACGAGCACGAGCGGTGGTTCATCAGGCGGCTCCTCAGGTGGATCAAGTTCGTCAGGTGGCTCCGGCGGATCGTCCAGCTCTGGCAGCTCTTCCTCGTCGTCATCATCATCTAGCTCATCAAGCAGCTCGACGTCTGGAGGCGCAACCAGCAGTGGCGCGACGTCAAGCGGTGCGACTTCGAGCGGCGCGACCAGCAGTTCAAGCTCTGGTAACATGACATCGAGCACCAGCTCTTCGAGCTCTGGTTCTAGCAGCAGCTCTTCCTCTAGCTCATCATCAAGTTCGTCTACATCGTCATCCAGCGGTGGAACGACTGGCGGCACGACCAGCGGAACCGAAGTTCCTGCACCGCCAATGACGGTTCTGTTCGGTGTGGTTGCTGCAGTCCTTTTGCGCCGCAAGAAACTGCGCGAGATTTTCAGCCGCAAGAAAGCTGCCTGATCGGTAGCGAATCAAGCGGAACTTCAAACTAAACGGGCGGCTTTCCAGACAGGACGACCGCCCTTTTTCTAGCTGGCGTTCGTTAAGAGCCGCTGTTGTTCCAGCGCCGTTCCCACCCAATCGATGTCTTTCACCGACATGACACCATCCAGTTCCCACACATTGGTGTAGCCATATCCGTGCAGGTTGATGAAAGTCGGAATGTTTAGCGCGAGCGGTGCGGCTTTGAGCGCGACAGGGGCGATGTCGTTGGTGAAATTGTTATTGCAGTAGATGAAGATTGGGCGGTTCGGGTTATCACCAATGACGTCGCGCAGCTTTTCATCGGTAAAGTCCGAGAAAGGCAGGTTCACTGCGCCGGCAACATGGCCGAGCTGAAAGGCGGCGGTCGAACGCGTGTCGAGGATAAGCGCATCGGGTGCTGCGGCTTTGGTGAAGAAGGTGTCCTTGTTGAGAAGCCGCTCTGCACGGATTACTCGCACACTTTCGGTCAGCGCGGCAAAGCCATCATAATCAATTTGCGGCTCCGCCGGTGCCGCCTCTTGTGCATGGCCAGTGGTCGCCATCGCCACAATCGCGAATCCCAACACCAATCGATACATGTCCCATCTCCGTTCAGCGTGACGAAGAATGGGGCTACCGGGATGTCACTGCGCTGAACGTATCTCACATCTAAGGAACAGAAACGGGCTCGGATTCCTTCGACTTTTCAGCTGCCGAAGCATCGCAAGCCGCCAGTGTTAAACCGCTGGCAGCACGATTGCGAGAACAGCAGTTTTCACTTTATGCCGCCAACTTCCGCAGCACGTAATGGAGGATGCCGCCATTGCGGTAATATTCCATTTCGTTGGCGGTATCGATCCGGCACAGCGCGGTGAAGCTGGTTTTGCTGCCGTCGGCGCGGGTGACTTCGATCTCGAGTTCCTGCTGCGGTTCGAGGTTAGCCAGACCCTTAATGGTGAAGCTGTCATCGCCTGATAATGCGAGGCTCTCCCGGCCTTGACCTTCCTGGAATTGTAGCGGGAGAACACCCATGCCAACGAGGTTAGAACGGTGAATACGCTCAAAGCTCTCAACGATCACTGCGCGCACGCCCAGCAGGATGGTGCCCTTCGCGGCCCAGTCGCGCGATGAACCCGTGCCGTATTCCTTGCCGCCGATTACTACCAGCGGTGTGCCGTCGGCCTTGTGCTTCATCGCGGCGTCGTAAATCGCCATCTGCTCGCCATTATAGGTGGTGTAGCCACCCTCAACACCGGGTACCATTTCGTTCTTGATGCGGATATTGGCGAAGGTGCCACGCATCATCACTTCATGATTTCCGCGACGCGAGCCGTATGAGTTGAAGTCAGCCTTTGCGACCTGATTCTGCATCAGATACTCGCCGCCGGGGCTGTCTGCCTTGATCGCACCGGTACGGTGAGATGTGGTCAGTCGTAACACTGTCACCGAGCACGGCCAGAGGCTTTGCATCAATCACGTCAGTGACTGGCGCTGGCGTCATTTCCATGCCTTCGAAATACGGAGGGTTGGCAACATAGGTGCTGCCCGGACGCCATTGATAGGTATCGGATGCTTCAACCTGGATCGCCTGCCAGTGCTCATCACCTTTGTAGACATCGGCATAGCGGGTTTCGAACATTTCGCGGTCTATGTTGGCCGCGCGGTTCTCTGCAATCTCGGCATTGGTTGGCCACAGATCGGCGAGCATCACGTCATTGCCGTCTTTATCCTGACCCAATGGCGTGGTGGTGATGTCCTCAGTGACAGTACCTTTTAGCGCATATGCCACAACGAGCGGAGGCGAGGCGAGGAAGTTCGCGCGCACATCCTGACTGACGCGGCCTTCGAAATTGCGGTTCCCCGACAAGACGGAAGCGGCAACGATATCATTGTTGTTGATCGCTGCACTGATCGGTGGAGCGAGCGGGCCAGAGTTGCCGATGCACGTGGTGCAACCATATCCGACCAGATCGAACCCGATTGCGTCGAGATCGTCCTGCAAGCCCGATTTCACGAGATAATCGGTCACAACCTGGCTTCCGGGTGCAAGCGAGGTCTTGACCCATGGCTTGGGTTGCATTCCGCGCTCATTGGCTTTTTTGGCCACTAGGCCTGCCGCAATCAGGACGTCTGGGTTGGACGTATTGGTACAGCTGGTGATCGCCGCAATCACGACATCGCCGTCGCCAATGTCATGATCGGTGTCGGCCACATCTACGCGAACCGGCGCATCTTTTTTGTAAGTCGTCTTGAGGTCGCCATTGAACAGCTCACCCACCTCGGGAAGTATGACCTTATCCTGCGGGCGTTTTGGCCCAGCGAGGCTGGGAACGACTACGCTCATGTCGAGGTCGAGCGTCTTGGTGAAGATCGGCTCATTGTCCGGCTCAAACCACATGCCCTGCTCTTTCGAATAGGCTTCAACCAGTGCGATGTTCTCTTCACTGCGACCTGTCAGGCGCATGTAATCCAGCGTCTTGTCGTCAATGCCGAAGAAACCACATGTCGCTCCATACTCCGGCGCCATATTCGCGATGGTCGCACGGTCGGCGAGCGTCAGATTGGCAACGCCAGGACCGTAAAACTCAACGAAACGACCAACGACGCCAACTTCGCGCAGCATCTGCACACAGGTCAGCACGAGGTCCGTTGCGGTCACACCTTCGGCCATTTTGCCGGTCAGTTTAAATCCGACCACTTCCGGGATCAGCATCGAGATAGGCTGGCCAAGCATCGCGGCTTCTGCCTCGATCCCGCCAACGCCCCAGCCGAGTACGCCAAGGCCGTTGATCATCGTTGTGTGGCTGTCTGTGCCGACGCAGGTGTCGGGATAGGCAACGGTCACGCCGTCCTGATCCTGGCTTGACCATACGCCCTGGCCGATGTGTTCCAGGTTTACCTGGTGGCAGATGCCTGTGCCGGGAGGCACAGCGGAGAAGTTCTCAAAGCTCTTCGAGCCCCATTTGAGGAAGTCATAGCGCTCCGCATTTCGGGCATATTCAAGTTCCACGTTCTTCTCAAACGCCTTGGGGTGCCCGAATTCGTCAACCATTACAGAGTGGTCGATCACGAGATTGACCGGAACCTGCGGGTTGATCTTGGCAGTATCGCCGCCAAGCTTGCTGATCGCATCGCGCATTGCAGCAAGGTCAACGACGCAAGGAACGCCGGTAAAGTCTTGCAGTAGGACTCGGGCAGGGCGGTATTGAATTTCGCTGCCAGTAACCGGGTTCTTCTGCCAATCAGCAACCGCTCGGACATGCTCTTCACCGACGGTGAAACCGCCGTCTTCAAAGCGGAGCATGTTTTCCAAAAGGACTTTCAGGCTGAATGGCAATTTCGACACATCACCAATCGACTCTTCCGCCTTGGCGAAGGAGTAGTAGGCGTATTCTTTGCCGCCAACATTTAGGGTAGAACGTGTTCCGAGCGTGTCCTTGCCGACCTGAGTCATGCGCGCGATTTCCTTTCTGATTTGAAAGCCGCAGCATGTCCAACCATTCGCGCGGCCATTTATGCCCCGCCACCTGCGCGTTTCGCGCGAATTGGTCAAGAGTTAGCTTATGGTTCTGGCTGGCGAAAATCGAGAAGCGGTTACAGATGTTACAACCGTTTACTAGGTCAATCCGAAGCCGTCGATTAGAGGCTTTTGCATACGCAGTTACACGCAGAGGGGCACCGCGTAATGGGGGACACATCGGTCGAGGCCAGATTGGCTAGCCTTCGCGCCGGTGTCATTGCCGCGATCACAGCAGTGGTGGCATGTTTCGCGGCAGCGGTGTTCCTCACCCCAAATTCCAGCCCAGCTGCGGCACAGACCGCAGACGAGCCCTCGGACGCATCAGCAGAGACCCGACCATAACCATAATTATGGCGGGCTCTGCATTTGTGGTTTTCTGGTGGCGATCCAGCACCCGATAACGATCAACCCAGCGCCGGCGAGCGTGGTTGCGCTCAGTTCTTCATTAAATAAGAGCCAACCGAACAACGCCGCCCACAAAAACCCCGTATATTCAATTGGAACAAGCGCTTGCGCCTCTGCGCGGGCATACCCCAGGATAAGAAAAGAGCGACCGCAACAGCGAATAAAGCGCCGGAGGTTAGCTCAAGCCAGACCGTACCCTGCGGCAAGACGAGCAGGAATGGCGCAAAGCCCAGCAATATGAGCGACACAATTCCATTTTGGAAGGTGCTGACCTCGCTCGGCGAAGCAAGCAATGCTTGCTGGCGCTGCAGGATCAGGTTCCAGGCGTATAGGACGGCGGACAGCAACAGAGCGATCAGGCCAATGATGGCGTCGTGACTCATTTCTTCCTGCCCCAAGCGTACCGCTAACAATTATGGCCACGCCTGCCAGGCCCAGTAGCGCCGCTATGATCGCCTTGCGCTGGATTGTCTCACCCAGCAGCAATGCGGCGAGATAAAGCGCAATCAGCGGAGCGATGAAAGACAGGGCAATGGCCTCCGCCAGTGGAAGCCGCACGAGTGCAAAAAAGAACGTCCAGCCCATAAATGCGACCACCGTTCCGCGAATCAGATGGACGCGAAGCGCGTCACGGCCCGGCCATTTGCGTGTTCTTGCCCACCAGATCGGCGAGATGATCGCAAAGCCAATCACGCAGCGCAGGAAGAACGCGCTATATGCTCCGACAGCCAATGATGCGCTTTTCATCACGGCGTCCATGGCTGAAAAGAATGCGATGCCGATGATCGTTGCGACAAACGGCTTCCAATTGTGATCCGCAGTGTGCTTCGGGCCGTTCATTGTGCTGTTGCATAAGCTCGTGCCGATCGCTCGCAAGCGAATTCAGGCCAAACTCACTGAATTCAGGAAAGGGTAAGGCGCGAGCTTGGAAAATAGCGGTCAGATAGTGTATTGGAAATCGTGGTGCGCAGTAGGCATTATGATTGAGTATCGGTGGGTTGTATGACGAAAATTCGTGTTTCTTTAGCTGGGCTTGCGGCGGGACTGCTGGCGGCTGGAACGGCCACTGCGCAGAATGCTGAACCACAGGATCTGCTGCCAACCGCACAAGATACAGCGCAGGCAGAAACATCTCAGCCGACACAGCAAGCAACCTCAGTGCAAGAGGCATTTGAAGGCACTGTTTTTGCTGAGCAGGCCGAGGTGGTGCAAAAGACTTACGGGCTGACCGGCGAGTGGTCAGTGGCGCAGGCGGAAGAGCTCGCGGCATTTATCGATGGCATAGGTTCGGAAGGGCTCGACCCGGCAGATTATGGGCCTGAAAGCCTGCGCACCGCGATTGCGGCAGGCGAAGGCGAAGTCCTGAACGCTCTGGCCAGTCGCGCTTTCGTGTGGCTGGTCGAGGATCTGCGCGATGGCCGTACTCCGATGGAATCTCGCAAGCAGTGGTTTGTGGTTGATCCTGACGCTGACCGTATGCCGACTGGCAAACTTCTTGAAGATGCATTGGCCAGCGGCGCAATCACCTCAACCCTTACCGCGCTCAATCCGGTGCATCCTGACTATGCAAAGTTGAAAGAGGCGCTGGCGCAAACCGATGATCCGGATCGGCGCAAACTGATCAGGGCAAATATGGATCGTTGGCGCTGGCTGGCTCAGGATCTGGGTAAGAAATATCTCCTGACCAATGTACCGGAATATCAGCTGCGCCTGACCGTCAATGACAAGATTATCCGCAGCTACAAAACGGTTGTTGGCAAGCCTGGCCGTCAGGCCACGCCGCAGCTAGCTGAGATGGTCGAGGGCGTGGTGTTTAACCCGACCTGGACGGTGCCGCAATCAATCGTGAAGGGCGAGGGGCTTGGAAATAAGGTCCTCAACAATCCGGCGTGGGCGAAGCGCAATGGGTATAAGGCGACAAAGGGTGCGAATGGCTGGATCACCGTCGTGCAGCAGCCGGGGCCAACCAATTCGCTGGGACTGATGAAGCTGCATATGCCCAACGCCCACGCGATTTTCCTGCATGACACGCCCTCGCGACACCTGTTTAAGAACGCCAATCGCGCGCTCAGCCATGGCTGTATTCGTGTTGAGGGCGCGCGCACGCTGGCCATGACGATGGCGATGCTGGGCAATATGCAGACCAAGGCGGATATTCCGGAGATCCAGAAAGAGGTCGAAACGATCACTGCGAGCGGCAAGTACACGCTGTATGACATCAAGAATGAGTGGCCGGTCTACATCACCTATTTCACGATGGCGCAGGATATTGATGGCGAACTGAAGACGTTCAAGGACATTTATGGCCGCGATGAGCCTGTCCTCGCTGCGCTGGAAAAGCCACGCCAGATAGAGCGTTTACGTGAGACCCAAGAAGAGGTGATCGTGATCGAGAATGATCCGCGGGCGGGGTAAAGGGCTAAAAACTTAGAATGCGCCTGGATTTGTCCGCTGGAAGGTATTCTCGCGCTCAGGACGCAGCAGTTGCAGGCCGCTAACGCGTGGGCCGTCATCCCATTGCGCGACTGGCGGTGTGACAACGGTTCCGTCGGTAGCAAAGCCTAGGCTATCGGCAAACAGTAAGCGCCCACCACCGAGTTCTAGCAGAGCAGTGTCAAACTGATCAGGGCCCATGGCAAAGCAACCGTTTGAACGGCCCAGCCGACCCCAACGCGACACATGTTCGGGCCGCGCATATTCGGCCTGATGCATTACGATTGCGCGCGGAAGCGCAAGCGAGTTGGTTGGGTCAAGCCCGTCCAGTCGAATAGACGTACCATAACGCCCGACATACCAGCTGCGCGTCATATAGGCGCCGCGACTGGTGCAGTGGCTACCCTCAACATTGGAATATCGGTTTAGCCAGCCGTCATGTGCGGGGTCAGAGCCATCACCATGGCTGACATGAAAACTCTTCACGCGTTCCTGCGCGAGATCGACAAAATGAAAGCGCTGCTCAGACGAATGAATTCCAAAATCGGCGATGCCGACAATATCCTTGCGCCATATCTGATCGCCTACGCGGGCGAGTTGTTCGCGGGCTGTGGCGATTAGTCGAGCATCGCGAGCGGCGGTTGGATTGACTTGTGCAGCTACTCTTACCGGAGTGGCCACGCTTGCCATGGCGGCGGAGGCGAGAGCGCCCTTCAGGATTTCGCGACGTTTCATTGCATAGCTCAATAGCACAGCGTAATTGTGCAAGTCATGAATAAAGCTATTCGAATTGGTGCATTATCCTGTCTGGGCGCGACTTTTGCGATCGCCAGTGGGTGTGCGAGCCCCAATGCGACGTCGCCCGAGCCCGTTGAAACGACAGGAAATACCAGCGCAAGTGCCACCGGGACATTCGTTGTCGCTGAACCACTCATGCAGCCGATGCGGCCAACCCGCATTCTCGACGAAGAAGCGGCCCAGCGCCTGTTAAACGCCAAAGGGGCTACGCTGCAATGGATCACCTGGGACCGGCGCGGATCGGTCAATGCCCGGCTGGATGATGGTGTCATTCGTCTCACTGCTGTGCAGAGCGCGTCTAATGGCCCGGGCAAGATGCTCGTCGATGGCTATGTCAGTGAGATTAGCAGTGACTATTTCACGTTTGAGGGCAAGATCGCCATTACCGACACCCCGGATATCGGGCGCAGTTGTGAAGCGGATAAGACATGGCATTTCGCTGTGACTCAGAGCCGCCCCTATTGGCGACTGCGCGAATTTGAATGGTGCGATTATCTGACCGACTATGTCGATATCTATTGGTGACGCCTAAGCGTTTTTCGGCGGTAAGAAGCGGGTGTTTGTGTCGGCCATAGTGATCATTGAGCGGGCGTGTCTTTCTGCCACTGCTCGCTGATCGTCGCCATAACCTCCGCCCAGCGCGCTCGCGATGGGGATGGAGCGTTCACGCGCTTGCTCGACCACGAAACGGTCTCTCGCAGCAAGGCCGTCATCAGTCAGTGCAAGCCTTCCAAGCTTATCTTGTCTGTGCGGGTCAACACCGGCCTGATACAGGATTAAGTCCGGGGCAAAGCCATCAATCGTCTTGGGTATGTGGCTTTGCAGCACAGCCATATACCCATCATCAGTGGTGCCATCCGGCAGGCCCAAATCTATGTTGGAGCGTGCCTTGCGCACCGGAAAATTCTTCTCCGCATGCACAGAGAGGGTTGCGATATCATCGCGCAGTGCAGTCAGGCTGGCGGTCCCGTCGCCTTGGTGGACATCAAGATCGATGATGAGGATGCGTCTTGCATCACCCTCTGCAATCAGGCGGTTTGACGCAACCGCCAGATCGTTGAAAACGCAATAGCCCGCGCCGGTATCATGGAGCGCGTGGTGGCTTCCGAGCCGCGCTATTGGCCGCATAGCCGTGTTCCATCGCCAGCCTCGCGGCGAGCCATGTGCCGCCATTGGTATGGCGTACGCGGCTGGCGATCTGCGGCGTCACCGGAAAGCCGATGCGGCGTTCCTTCTCACGTGAGACATCCCCACGGAAAACTGCATCGACATAGTCGGGGTCATGTATTGCCTCCAGCCATTCGCGCGGCATGGGATCTGGGGCATGCTCTGTGACGGGCACGCCGCTTTCGCGCAGGGCCTCCATCACGAGGTAGTATTTGTCGAACTTGAACGTCCCACGCTCGGGGCGCGGCGCCATATAATCGGCGTGATGCACAACGTGAAGCAAGGTTAGATCGCTTGCGTTTCGCTTAGTTCAACCAGCTCATTATAAATGGCGTCCTCTTCGCGGCTAGCGGTGTTGCGCCATGTCTTGGCGGTGTCCGCATTGAGCACCGTCTCATCCGGCGCAATGACTAGAACCGTTGGCGTGCCTTCAAGGCTTTCAAAACCGAACCGCTTGGCGATGTCGAGGTTATGCCCATCATCGCTTTGCGGCATGCCGACATTGACGTAAACGACCTCGAACCGCTTCTCGAGCATTTCGGCAAAGCGCTCAGTTTCCATCCATCCAGCGAATGCGCGGCTATCGTGACACCAGTTTGCTCCCAATACGAGCATGACATTGACGTCGCGTTCGCTGGCGCGGGCCAGTGCGGCGTCAACCTCGGCAGTCGCATCGATAGAAGCATCGTAGAGCTCAGCCTCAGGGTAATTATGTCCGCCAGCGAAGGACGTAAGCACCCCAGTTTTGTACGCCATAATACCAAGCGCACTCAGGCTCGCGATCAGCAGCCCGACGCAGACTGCCAGGCCAAGGACCAGCCGCTTATTCACCTGCTCAGTTTCGGCGGTCTTTGTTTCCGCCGACTCAGCCGCCATTATGTTCAGCGTATGCTTTCATGCCCAATTCCGTGATGCCAGGCAGACACTCCTGAATTGTTGCCATCATCGGTCCCATCGCGGCGAGTTTTGGGCTGCCCTCGGCGGCGAGCCGCGCCATTGCTGGCCCGGTTGGATGCAGGCGGCTCTTGGCGTGCCAAGCACCCACTTCGGGCACCTTTGATAAGATGCCCGTGCTGCGTAGATTGGCGAGAAATGCGGCGGGATAAGTGCTGGTTGTGTCCGTCAGCGGTGCCGGTGGGACCATCGCGTTCCGTTCTTCGTCGGTCTCGAAATTCACCTCAAGAAACGCCGCGAGCGCCGCGCTGTAGGGCACGAATGGCGACTGGGCGAGCTGGAGTGTAATCACGTCGCCGTCAAAAAACGGGCGCTCCTTGTGACGCGCTTCGAAAGGCACCGCGCTGGCGGTGCAATCAATAAACAGTGTGCCTGCTGCCACGTCCACTTTCTCATCTGCAAAGTGCATTGCGCCCGGCTCAATGTGCGTCACGCGGCCTTGCCGATAGACCTGCCTGATTGCGCCGAGCATCTCAATCTCCGCCTCTGAGATGACAGCAAAGTGAAACATGCTGGGCGTCGTGTCTGGATCGATCCGCAGCATATATCCGCCTTCGCCCAGCTTCGCGAACATCTCGTCACCAGTTTGCGACGTCGCTGCGGCGCGCATTTGCGCCATCTGGAACTGCAGCAGCTCTTCCAGATGGCTGTAGGCGGGCTGAAGGTATTTGCGGTTGAACATCCAGCTGTCACGCGGGCGCACCCAGCCGATCCGATCTGGCGCTATACCCGCCTCTAGCAGCCAGACACCGGTATCCATTGCTGTCTTACCGCCGCCAAGAATGACGAAATTCTGTGGGATGTTTGCGGCGTCTTTCCAGAGCTTTGGCAGGTCGCCGGGGATTGTAAACGGCGTACCGTCAGCAATTTCAAATCCGGGCTTGTGCGTTGAGGGAACTGAGGTCTGGAAATAGGTTCCGTCAACCAGCTTGCGGCGTACGGTAACCGCGGTTTCTTCACTGGTCATGATCGCGCGGGCCGTGTGCGATCCATTCTCGCCAGAAACATATTCGGTCAGCGGTCGATACGTCACCCGGCTCGCTATGCAGAAAATGCTCATTCATCAGCCGCTCGTAATACGCGAGTATCTCGGCATGCTTGGCGAGCGGATACATGCCCTTGTTGTGCCCATGCGTGTCGACCCGATCAGAACACAGTTCCATTGAGTTCACACCGTAAGTGGCGCTTGGCTGATGCAGAGTGACAAACGAATAAGCATCGTTCCAGTGCCCGCCGGGTTTTGCATGTTTGTCGACGATGGTGACATGGCAATTGGGGTCTTCATCCAGCAACGTATCGACAAAGGCCATCCCCACGGCACCTGCCCCCACGACCAGATAATCGGTTTCCAATTCAGTCATGCATCGCCCTCTGCTTTATTCCGCAGCCTCCGCCGCATGCGGATCAAATGCGACTGCATCGCCTGCTTCAATCGCGGCGGCCTTTTCTTCGACCAATTTCACGATGTGATCGAGCATGTCGTCGCTCTCAATGTGGTGATCCTTCACACCTGAAAGGTAGACCATGTGCTTGCCGCTGCCGCCACCAGTCAGGCCGATATCGGTTTCGCGCGCTTCACCGGGGCCATTGACGACGCAGCCCAGCACAGAAAGGCTCATCGGCGTTTTGATATGCTCAAGCCGCTTTTCGAGGGTTTCGACCGTGCGGATCACATCGAACCCCTGCCGCGAACAGCTGGGGCAAGAAACCACGCGTACACCGCGCGTCCGTAGGCCAAGGGCTTTCAGCATTTCATAGCCGACTTTGACCTCTTCCTCCGGCTCAGCCGACAGGGACACGCGAATTGTATCGCCGATCCCGGCCCAAAGCAGGCTACCCATACCGATGGACGATTTGACAGTGCCGCCGATTAATCCGCCTGCTTCGGTGATGCCAAGATGCAGGGGACAATCCACGGTTTCGGCCAGCCCATGATAGGCCGCAACCGCGAGAAATACGTCAGACGCCTTAACCGCCACCTTGAATTCGTGAAAGTCGTGGTCCTGCAACAGCTTGATATGATCGAGCGCGCTTTCGATCAGCGCCTCCGGGCAGGGCTCACCGTATTTCTCAAGCAGGTCTTTTTCCAGACTGCCAGCGTTCACCCCGATGCGGATTGCGCAGCCATTGGCCTTTGCAGCGCGGACCACCTCTGCCACGCGGTCGCCTGAGCCGATATTGCCGGGGTTGATCCGCAAGCATGCGGCGCCCTTGTCGGCTGCCTCAAGTGCGCGTTTGTAATGGAAATGAATGTCCGCAACGATGGGGATGTTGGCAGCGCGGGTGATTTGATCGAAATTTTCGGTAGCTTCTTCAGTTGGGCAGCTCACCCGGATGATGTCGCAGCCAACATCTTCGCAACGGCGGATTTGATCGATGGTTGCGCCGACATCTTCGGTGGGGGTGTTGGTCATGGTTTGCACCGTAATCGGAGCATCGCCACCAACGGGCACATCGCCGACCATGATTTGGCGGCATTCGCGGCGTTCTATATCGCGCCAGGGTCTGACTGAAGACATGGAGCGCATATAAGCGCGCACGCATGAAGGGGCAATGACAATGGCCAACCCGTATAAAAGAGGGGGCAAAACGAGGAGGGCGCGACCTGCATTGCAAGCCGCGCCCTAATACAAGGTCAAAATTTGGATCGTTAGCTTACCAGCGCACCAGCGTTGGGACGACTAGCCGACCCAGCACCGCGCTCACCGCAACTGGTGCAATGTGCCAGATGCCAAGGTGACCAACGGTATCAATCGGGCAGGCAAGACCAAAAGCGAAGCTGCCAATCGCACCGGCTGCAATACCGGTATACCAACCTGCGGAATTGATCGACACCGGAGCACCTCGGCGCAGCCACATGGTCAAAACACCGGCGGTAATCAGACCAAAGGCAGTGCCGGATGCAAAACACTCAATGCCAAACCGATCATGCAAGATCTCTGCAAAGGAACCCTGCAGCGCCAGCACCATGATTGCAGTTACGGGCAGAAGACCCAGCATGGCGAATGACCAGCGGGCGCCATCATGTGTGTTGCCGACATGCGGGGAAGCCATACGCACCACCGCCAGAGCGGCAGCAGCACCAAGCAGAGCCAGCATACCATTGGTCAAAAAATAGAATGGTGTTGCGCGCCCTTCCAGCATGCCGCGCCACAAGCCGTCGACCAGTTCGACCGCTGTGATCGTCACAAGCGCAGCAACGGCTACAAAGATAATGCCGTGTATCATCCGCAATGGACGGACCGGCTGTAGGTCTTCTGTAAGCTCTGCGATGAGCGGGTTAGGGACCCTGTTCATTTTATTCAGCCTTCTCAACAATCGCGGATAGCTTCTTAAGTCCACGATGAATATTCACTTTGACCAGGCTTTCGCTCTGGCCGGTTTTTTCGGCGGCCTCTTTGATAGAGAGGCCTTCGATTTTTACGAGCTCAATGGCTTCGCTCTGTTTGTCGGGCAGATGGACGAACAAACGCTCGAGGCTCATTCGGGCCATTACTGCTTCTTCTTCGCTGTCTTCTGCTGCGTCGTAATCGCCCAATTCATCTTCAGCATTGCGATAGACTTTGCGTAGATGGTCGATCCAGCGATAGCGAGCGATGGCTGCAAGCCAGGGCAGAAAAGCTCTGTTTGGATCCCAGGTTGCGCGCTTATTGTGCACCGCCATCATTACTTCCTGAACCAGATCATCCAACTGAGCGGGTGACACACGTCGACGGAAATAGCGTTCGAGCCATAGCTGCACTTCAGACAACAGGACGGTGTAAGCTTGCTTGTCACCTTCCTGTCCACGCGCCATCAATTGCGCCAGGGTTGTTTCATCAGCAATCATGGCACCATCCTCCCGGTCGCACTCACACTATCACTTTGTGCGGCGTGATGCGATAAGGGCGTCGAGTGAGAACACTCCAGCGCCTCTAACGATGAGGATGAGCGCCAGCGCAATCGGAGTGATTGCCCAGCCCCAGAAGTGATCCCCGGTCGGGAACACGAAGAGCTGAATGACGAGGGTCATGATCATCAATGCGACTGCACCGAACCGTGTCGCTAAACCGAAAGCCACCAAAATGGGGAAGAAAAACTCCGCATATGTGGCCAATGGAACAGCCAAGTCTGGCGAGAGCGGCAGCCCTGCAAACTCATTTTCGAAGATAAAGTACTGGATCTCATCGATTTCCAGCCAAGTACCTTCGACAACTTTCGTTTTATATGCGCGCCAGAATATTCCAGCCAGCGCCAGGCGGGTGACCAGCAAAGCCAGCCCTTCCACGATGCGTGATGATGCGAGTGCGATCAGTCGATCATACAAGGATACTAAACTTTGCATGGTTCACCTCATTTCCTGCCAGTTAGAGGTCGCTTAGCGCCGTACGGGCTTGAGCGAGCCGTTGCCTTTTGGCGTTTTAATGTTCTCGCAAGTGCCTTTCTTGACGTATGTCCAGGCATTGCCCTGATAGTCGCGGGTTGACGTGCCGGCACAGCTTGTACCTGGGCCTGCGGCGCAATCATTTTTGCCAGCCTTTGAAACGCCATAGCATTTTTCAACCGGAGCCTTTTGCGCGGCTACAGGTGTCGCGGCGAGGCCAGTTGCGATGCCTGCTGCTAGTGCGAGGCCAGCGATGTTAGCTACTGAATTGTTTTTCATTGTTCATCTCCATCAATATGCGCTCGGTCATAGTTAGGGGCCGAACCGTAATCTCATGGAACCAGCATTGCGCCGGAACACTCTGCAGTTCGCAGGGCATACGGAAAGGGTTACATTGATGGAAATTTTTTCGAAAAAATTGTTCGGGTGTAACCATCTTATAATAAGTCGCGAATTGCCCAGTGATCCGGTGCGGCTGACCCCATCCTCCCCCTCGATACCGCACCGGATCTTCCCCCTTCTCAATTTCACTGATCCGTGCGAGGTTTTACCAATGACATCGATCGCCCCTTTTGCCGGTTTTGGCCTAGGCCTGCGCAAGACGCACTACGCAGAGTTTCTCGAAACAGAGGTGCCGGTCGATTTCGTTGAGGTCATCAGCGAAAACTACATGATGGAAGGGGGTAAGCATCTGCGTATTCTTGAAGAAGTGCGCAGCAGGCACCCTGTCATCCTGCATGGAGTATCCATGTCGATTGGCTCTGCAGAAGGGCTCGATAAAAACTATTTGGCGAAACTTGCGAAGCTGGCCGAACGAATGGAACCGCTTTGGGTATCCGACCATTTGTGCTGGACCCGCACCAGCGCTCACAACAGTTATGACCTATTGCCACTGCCGCTTACACAAGAGGCGCTCAATGTGGTGTGTGACAATATCGACCATGCACAGGAAGCGCTGGGCCGCCCTATGCTGTTTGAAAATCCGTCGAGCTATGTGACGTTTCCCGATGATGAAATGGCGGAGTGGGAGTTTCTGTCCGCGATGGCGACGCGAACGGGGTGCGGTCTCCTGCTTGATGTAAACAACATCTATGTCAGCGCGCAAAACCACGGTTGGTCGGCGCAGGATTATCTTGCCGGGATCCCTAAGGACAGCGTCCGGCAAATGCATCTGGCCGGGCACACGCCGGGTGAGATTATCATCGACACGCATGATCGCCCTGTTTGCGACGATGTATGGGACTTGTTTGCCCAGGCGTATCGCGAATTGGGCGATGTCGCGGTGATGATTGAGCGAGACGATTCCATTCCCCCGTTGCCTGAATTACTCGAAGAGCTTGGCAAAGCGCGCACATTGGGTGCCAAAGCGCGTGAAACGGTGATGCATTGAGTGATTCCAGTTCAAATCTGGGCGCGATGCAGCGCGAGTTCATGGCGCACGTTCTTGAGGAAGAGCGTGATTTCCCCAACGGCTGGAACGCTCGGCATCAGGCCGGTATGGCAATTTATCGTCGCGGTTACCGCGCCCGAATGGTCGATACGATTGTCGAAAGCTACGAGCGGACATGGTCTCTCGCCGGAGAGCAAGCATTTCGGCAGGCGGCGATCAATCATGTGATCGCAAAGCCTTCCTCAAGCTGGTCGATTGACAATGTTGGTGCAGACTTTTCGGACAGCTTGCGTGCGCTCTATCCAGATCGACCAGAACTGGCAGAGCTGGCGGCGATTGAAGAGACGATGCAGTTTGCGTCGCGCGCAGCCGATATGGATTCGCTTACCGTAGAAGGCTTTTCCAACAAAACATCCGAATTTGGGGACCAGGACTGGGCTGACCTTCGCTTAACTTTCCTGCCCGGCCTTGCGGTCCTGTCTGTAGCTCACGATTGGGTCCCGGTTTGGCAGGCACTTTCTCGCGAAAGTGGTGAAGCACGACCCGATCCGATAGCCGAGCCTGTAAGTCTTGTAATCTGGCGTGAGGATGAGCAGCCTGTGTTTGTCGCTGTTTCTCAGGAGGAAGGTCGCGCGTTGATTTCGATGATGGAAGGGCAGAGCTTTGCAGAGCTTTGCGCGGCGCTGATACCCGTTCATGGTGAAGAGAGCGCCGCTGCTGTTGCTGGCGGCATGTTGGGGCAGTGGCTGCAAAATGGCTTTATCGGCGGTTTGCGCTAACCTGACTCGGTCGAGATTTGCGGTCCCATAAAAAGGGGAGCGCGACCGGTTAAAGCCGCGCTCCCAGGGATTGACCCGAAGGACACCAATTCTTTCGATTGGCTACCCTTATTAGGACAAGCCGAATCATGCGTCGGTGCTTCTTCGTTGTGTTCAGTCGACGCCCTGGAAAGCCACCCAAGGGCGCGCCTGAACGCCAGCGTAATCGCATCGGCAATGCCAATGGCGCTTACGCTGAAACTCGTAAGTGTCAGTCCTCTCTGACTATGTATGCGTTTTATTTGGCAGCGCGGTTCTTACCATTTCTGCCTGTGGGCTATCCGGTCGTTTGCGATCTCAGATGCCCTGTGTTGCAGTGCAGCATTTAGCCGACTTGCCGAGATTTGCAATGCTCGGATTTTACATTTTACAACTGTTATCAAGTTACAAATGTAATCAGTTGCGCAAGTGCGCGCGACTTGGGATTAACAAAAAAGGGCGCGAAGGTTGTTCCCTCGCGCCCTAAATCTTGGCTAACCTTTTGTGTGGTCAGCGCATTCGCTTACTTCTTGTCCCACTCGTCGAGTTTACGTGCGGCCCACTCGCGGCCACCAAGGCCGAACGCCAGAGCAGCAGCAACCGAAGCGCCGACAATCATGACCAGCAATGCATTGCCGGGCAGCATGCCGCCAATGTCGGTTTTCTGCAGGCCCATGACGGTGAACAGGATGATCGTTACCCAGCGTACGATGGTGGCTGCTGACGAGCCTTCGCTTGCCCCGCCAACCAGCTTTGCCAGAACATTCGCGATCAGGAAGCCTGCCCCGATGATCACTGCACCGAACACGACGCTGCCGCCCTGTTGCAGTATTTCGTTGAGGATATCGGTCAGCTGCGCGAAGCCCAGCTGATTTGTCGCGGCAATGGCAAAGAACAGGATGATCGCCACCTGCACAATGCGTGCAATGATCGAGCTGGCTGTGGTTCCCTCTGGCAGCAGACCCGTCGCCTCTAGCGAGCGGTCAACACCAAGGCCGCTCAGCAATTCCTGCAGCACGCCCACAACGAACTTGCTGATGAAATAGCCGATGCCGAGCAGCAGCGCCGCAACGATGATCTTTGGAATAGAGGTTAGGATCATGCTGAGCATTTCAGATGCTGGCGCTGAAATGGCCGTCACGTCCAATGCGCCCAAGGCCGCAATGCCGACCGGGATCGCGATAAGCACGTATATGATCAGACCAATCGTCTTGCTGATCGCGGTGTTGCCGGTGACGTTATCAACGCCGCCCTTATTGGCCCACTTGTCGAGATCGATGGTTTGCATCGCAGTGGTCGCGATGTCACGTACGATGCCAGCAATCATCAGGCCAATGAACAAAATCAGGCCTGCGCCGACCAAATTAGGAATGAACCCTACGACATTTTCAAGCAGTGAGTTGATCGGGCTTGCGACCGCATCCAGTTCCAGCACGCTCAAAATCCCCATCAGGCCGAATAGCCAGATGAACAGCGACACAATTTTACCCAGGGATTCGCCTATCGATGATCCACTGCTGGTGCCGCGTTGAAGCAATTCGACTCGATCAACCAATTTTGCGAAGGCCCACTTGGCCGCCTTGGCCAGAACCCATGTGACGACTAGAAAACCGACGACCTGAGCGGCTTTTGTAGCCAGCTCCATCGCCAGCGCTTGGTCAAATTCATATTGCGAAAGCATAGTTTCCCCCACCATTTGCGTGAAATACACCGAGAGGTTAGCACGGACGCACAGATAACCGAAGGAACAAACCGTAAATGACGGCCAATGTAACAAGATTTACGATTCTGAAGGCGCTGTTGGCGGTTCTTTTTGTCTGCGGACTGACGTTGTCGTCACAGGTTCGCGCTGAGGACGCGTCTGACCCGAAATGGTCTATCGCGATCCATGGGGGTGCAGGCACGATCACGCGTGAGCGGATGACGCCGGAGCTTGAGGCGGAATATGAAGCGGCGTTGCAAAAAGCCCTGAATGCAGGATCCGCAATCCTGGCAGACGGCGGCAGCGCGATGGATGCGATCAAGGCGACCATTGTGCTGTTGGAAGATGACCCGAAATTCAATGCCGGGCGTGGCGCGGTATATACCTGGGAGGGCGCGAATGAACTCGACGCCTCTATCATGGATGGCCGCGATCGGAGCGCTGGTGCCGTTACCGGGGTCACATCAATCAAGAACCCGATCCTGCTCGCCGACAAAGTGCGAACGGAAAGCGTGCATGTGTTTTTAAGCGGGGATGGGGCAGAAGAGTTTGCTGCGACACAGGATATTGAGACGGTTGGTAAAGACTGGTTCGAAACCGAAAGCCGCAAACGCGCTCTCGAAAGACTGAAGGCAGATCGGCTCTCCGCGCTGGATGTAGATCACAAGTTTGGCACGGTCGGCGCGGTGGCGCTCGATCAGGACGGTAACCTTGCCGCAGGCACTTCCACCGGAGGCATGACGGGCAAACGCTGGGGCCGGATCGGTGATGCCCCGGTTATCGGCGCGGGCACTTACGCCGACAATCGTTCATGCGCAGTTTCGGCGACCGGATGGGGAGAGTACTTTATTCGTGTCGGCGTAGCGCATGAAATCTGCACGCTGTTGCGCTTTGTACGTGGTACGGACTTTTCCGCGATGCAGGCCGGACCCATTGATGGCGAGCCCGAGCAACAAGTAGCGCAGCTGATGGCAGATACCGTCATGGCCGAAGTCAAACAGCTTGGCGGTGACGGTGGCATCATTCTCGTCACGCCGGATGGCCATGCACTCTACAGCTTCAATACCGCCGGAATGTATCGCGGCAGGGCCAATAGCGATGGCTTGAGTGAAGTCGCGATCTTTGGTGGCGACGAGTAACGCAACCTTATATCAGCCGCGCTCGCGCACCTGCGCGTACGAACCCAGCATCCGCACGGTGTTGCATTGGAATGCGAGCTCGTCGAGCGCGCGATCCACATGCTCGTCACCCGGCGCGCCGACAATATCCGCGTAAAACATCGTCGCGGCGAAACTCGCACCTTTCTGGTAGCTCTCCAGCTTGGTCATGTTGACGCCGTTGGTCGCGAAACAGCCAAGCGCCTTGTAAAGTGCGTGCCGGGATGTTCTTCACCTCAAAGATGAAAGTCGTCATCGCGGTCCCTTCGATAGTCGCGGGATCCCGTTCCTCCTTAGCCAGCACAACAAAGCGGGTGGTGTTGTCCTGTGCGTCTTCGACTTCTGACTGTGCGATATTCAGGCCATAGAGTTCAGCGGCCATGGGCGGAGCAATTGCCGCGATTTTGGGATCGCCTTTTTCCGCGACGAATGCAGCGGCACCTGCCGTGTCCGCGTGGCTGAGCCCAACCATGTTCTGTTGCTTGAGGAACATGCGAGATTGGCCGAGCGCCTGGGGGTGACTGTATGCGACATCATAGGGGCCAGTGCCGACCCCCATCAATGCGTGCGTGATCCGCATGAAGTGCTCTGCGACAATGCTAAGCCCGCTTTCCGGCAACAGGAAATGGATATCCGCGACCCGGCCATGCTGAGAATTTTCGATAGGGATCATCGCGCATCCTGCCTCGCCGGATTTCACAGCATCCAATGCGTCCTGAAAGCCATAGCAGGGCAGGGGGAGGGCATCAGGCGCAAATTGGAGCGCAGCCTGGTGTGAATTTGACCCAGGTGCACCGCCAATCGCGATGACACGTGCTGGATCGAGAGCGACCGCATCGCGCATTTTGGCGACAATGTCTTGAGCGGGTTTGGCAAAGTTACGCATAGGTGATCGGCGCTATCGGGGCTTCACGCTCCTCGCAAGCCTATTTGCGGACTGTGCAAGCAGCAATGTCGTGATCGCACTTGCGAAGATCGCTGCTCAATACTAATGCGGCGCGCTAGACAAACATTTCGATAGAACGTGGGTACAACACGCATGGACGACAAGTTCAACACAGCATCGGGTTGGGTGCTTTTTGCCGGAATTATTGCGCTGGGTAGCGCGATCGTATCAGGCATCTATTTTCAGGCTGACAAGCCGGTGAGCCCAGAGGAGCCGGGCTATTTCATCGATGCGCCTGAGGATGGCGGCGGCGCCGCGGCTGAGATGACCATCGCAGAAGCGATGACCATGGACGGCGTAGACGTGTCCAAGGGCGAAAGCGTGTTTGCGAAGTGCACCGCTTGCCACACTGTAAATCAGGGCGGGGCCAACGGCATCGGTCCGAACCTGTATGGCATTATGGGCAAGCCCGTTGGTGGTGGTGCGCCAGGGTATGCGTATTCAGACGTTCTCGCTAGCAAAGGCGGTGCTTGGGATTGGGACACAATGAGCGCATGGCTCAAGAGCCCGCGTGCATTTGCCAATGGCACCAAGATGAGCTTTGCTGGCCTGTCCAAGGTCGAGGATCGCGCAGCGGTCATGCTTTATATGAACGCCAATGGCTCTAACCTTGAGATCCCTGAATTCGTCGCTGCGACCGCAGATGGCGACGAGGAGATTGAAGCAGCGGAAACTGAGGCGGAAGAAGACGTCGCGGCTGAAGCAGAGGCCGAACAGGACGCTGCGGCGCAAATCAACGAAGGCGAAGCTTAAGGTAGCGTTTCGCAAAGGAGGGGGCTAGCCGCCTCCCTTAAATCCCGCTCCTTTATAACCTTGGGCAATCACATACCATTCTGACGACCCTTTTCGGCTCGCTGGCGGCTTGGCATGCTTGACGGTTTTGAAATGCGATTTCAGCATTTTGAGCAGTTCAGCGTCGGTCCCGCCAGCCAAGACCTTGGCCAGAAATGTGCCGCCATCCTCAAGATTTTCAATTGCGAACCATGCTGCGGCCTCAACGAGGCCCATCGTGCGCAAGTGATCCGTCTGCTTATGACCTACCGTATTCGCGGCCATATCTGACATAACCAAATCAGGTGGGCCGTCGAGCGCTGCCTTGAGCTTCGCCGGAGCATCATCGTCCATGAAATCCATTTCAAAGATGGTCACACCTTCGATGGGTTCTGTGTGAAGCAGATCGATCCCCACAATACCTGCCTTTGGTGCCTTCTTTCGAACCACCTGGCTCCAGCCCCCCGGGGTGATGCCTAGATCGACGACACGTTTCACGCCGTTCAAGAAACGAAATTTCTCATCCAGTTCGATCAGCTTATAAGCAGCGCGGCTGCGATACCCCTCTGCTTTTGCTTGCTTGACGTAGGGATCGTTGAGCTGGCGTTCCAGCCAGCGGGTCGAAGACGCTGTACGCTTTTTCGCTGTGCGAACCCGTCGGTCGGCATCTTTGCCAGATCGGCTCATCGCTTCGGCGTCGCGCTGCGCAAACGTTGCAAATCATACCGGTGCTGTTCACCCATGGCATCTGCGGCGATCAGACTTCGCAGGATGCCTTCGCGAATTCCGCGATCGGCGACGCCAAGTTTGCGGGCTGGCCAGATGTCCAGGATCGATTCAAGGATCGCGCATCCTGCCACCACCAGATCGGCACGATCATCGCCGATACAGGGCAGTGTCTTGCGGTCCATTCCGCTCATCGTGGAAAGTCGCTCGGAAATATCGCGCATCGCCTGAGAAGGGACGATCAAGCCGTCCACTGCCTTGCGGTCATATTGGGGAAGCTCAAGGTGCAGACTGGCCAGAGTGGTCACGGTGCCACTTGTGCCGAGCAAACGCATCGCTTTTGCGGTTTCGGCCATCGGTGCGATCCGTTCCGCGAATTGGTCGAAGCTTGAACGAACCAGATCACGCATTTCCGCATAACGCGCGGCGCGTCCGTCGCGCGTCCCGTCAGGGGAGCGGACGCTATCCGTCAACGAGACGACCCCCAGGGCACGCTGACCCAATCGAGAATACGCGGCACTGCAGCACCAGGTTCAATCAGCACAAGCTCAGTCGACCCGCCACCAATATCGAAAATGATTGCAGGGCCGGCACCATCGTCCAGCAGGATATGGCACCCCAAAACCGCAAGACGCGCCTCTTCCTCAGCAGAAATTATGTCGAGCGCAATCCCTGTTTCTTCACGGACGCGGGCGATAAAGTCTGCACCATTGGAGGCGCGTCTGCATGCCTCGGTCGCGACTGAGCGTGCCAGATGAACGCGGCGGCGGCGCAGTTTTTCTGCGCAGACCTTCAATGCGGAAAGCGTACGATCCATCGCCGCATCGGACAGTCGCCCATTTGCAGCGAGACCCTCACCAAGCTTCACAACTCGGCTGAACGCATCGATGACGGTGAAATGCTCGCCCGAAGGGCGCGCGATCAAGAGGCGACAGTTATTGGTGCCTAAATCCAACGCAGCATATGCTTGCCGGGAGCCATTCCATTCATGCGGACTGCCCCGGTCATTTGCCGCACCGATAGTCTCGGACGGCCTCGCCTGCACTTTCTTTTCGTCGGATCGCTGGGGTCTCTTGTAGCGAAAATCGGCTACTTTGCCGGACCTGGTGCCCCTTTTGTTGCGATCCTTCCTTTTCCTGCCCGGCGGAGCGTATCCCGCCATAGTTACTGATCTTTCCAAACTCACTTGCAAGGGTGTGCCCTGCAAGAACTTGGACTTAGAATAGCGCTGCACGGGGAAATGGGCAAGATGCAGGCATTCACGCCAGCCTTGACCTCGGATTGTCGCGTGCCTAGATGCCGCGCCTCACCGCAGCCGCCGAGTGCGACTCGCCTGCGATTTCAATGATGCCCCGTCGTCTAATGGTAAGACTACGGACTCTGACTCCGTCAATTGAGGTTCGAATCCTCACGGGGCATCCAGAAACAGACAATTGCATCGGGAAATGGTCAATCCTTGCCCCTGCTCAATCTGAACAGTAGGGCCAAGAAATGACTGAAAAAGACTTGAAAGATCGCCGATTCTACCGCGCTAAGCAGGAGGCTGATTTTGCTGATGACGGACCGCATGGCACGCCGCAAACCGAGCATCCTGCATACAAACTCGCTTTTCGTGATGTTGACTTCATGCTGCGCGATGAATTGCGCCCGGTCCGTTTTCAGCTGGAGCTGCTGAAGCCGGAAATGCTTCTGGACGAGGCCGGTGTTGGTTCGACACTGGTGATGTATGGCTCAGCGCGCATTCCTTCGCCGGAAGAGGCGCAGGCGAAGATTGATGCGGCAAAGGATGGGACCGAACAGGAGCAACGCGTCGCCGCCAACCTTGCGGCCAAGGCGAAGTATTACCAAGAGGCGCACACGCTTGCCAAAATGGTCAGTGAGAAATCCATTATCGAGGATGGAAAGCGTCAATTTGTCGTGACCAGCGGCGGCGGGCCATCGATCATGGAGGCGGCCAATCGCGGCGCGAGCGATGCCGGGGCAGAGAGCATCGGCCTCAACATCATTTTGCCGCATGAGCAGGCGCCCAACGCCTATGTGACGCCGTACCTGTCGCTCAACTTCCATTATTTTGCGCTGCGCAAGATGCACTTCCTCCTGCGTGCAAGGGCCGTGGCGGTGTTCCCCGGTGGCTTTGGGACCTTCGATGAATTCTTCGAACTGCTAACGCTGATCCAGACCGGGAAAATGAAGCCGCTGCCGATCCTGCTGTTCGGCAAGGATTTCTGGACGCGCGTGGTTGATTTTGAAGCGATCGCGGATGAAGGAACGATCAGCCACAAGGATCTGGACCTGTTCCATTGGTGCGAGACCGCCGATGAGGCCTGGGCGCACATTGCGGAGTTTTACGATTTAGGCCGCTAGGGTTTGGTAATTCAAAACAAGGATCGCACTGCCTGGTGGCCTAGCGGTCCGCTACCCTCGCCAAAGCCGGGCGCATTCGCAATGGCCTGATATACAAACTGCCTCGCCAGGCGAACGGCATTTTCCAAAGGTTGGCCGTGCCCCAGCAGCGTCGCAATCGCCGCGGATAATGTGCATCCCGTGCCATGCGTGTGTCTCGTATTGATTCGCGCATGGTTGAAAGATACCGCGCGCGCTCCTTGCGGGATTTCGGCGGGCATCAGTATATCGATGATGCGGTCATCATCGGCGTGCCCCCTTTTGCCAAGATTGCCGCGCCGGTCTCTGCGGCCAATATCTCTGCGGCTTCCGCCATCTCATCACCAGTGGGCAAAGTGCGCCCGGTAAGATGTTCCAGCTCCGGCAGATTGGGTGTGATAAGCGTCGCCAATGGAAACAGTGTTTCGCGCATCGCCGCGATCGCATCGGGCGCGATCAGGGTGGCACCCGAAGTCGCTATCATAACCGGATCAATGACAACCGGAACAGGGGCACTGATGCTCTCAATTCCGTCAATGATGGCGCTAACTATAGCAACATCGTGCACCATGCCGATTTTGATCGCATCAACACCAATATCTTCGATACAACTTCGGATTTGCTGGAGCACCACGTCGCCGCTCATGGGGGCAATCGACTGAACACCAACGCTGTTTTGCGCTGTCACAGTGGTAATGGCGGTCATGCCATACCCGCCCAGCATGGTGACGGTTTTCAGGTCGGCCTGAATGCCCGCACCGCCCGAACTGTCCGATCCGGCAATGGAGAGAATGCGGGGCGGTTGTCGCTTGGAATTCTGTAATGGGACTTTGGCGGTCATTAAACCGCCGCGCGGACCGCATCGCAGATGCTGTTGACAACCCGCTCGACCTGAGCGGCATCGTCGCCTTCCGCCATCACACGGATAACGGGCTCCGTCCCAGACGGGCGAATGACCAAGCGGCCTGTTCCTGCGAGCTCTGCCTCGGCCTCAGCAATAGCTTGCTTAACCGTCTCATTTTCGAGCGGTTTGCCACCTTCGAAGCGAACGTTTTTGAGCAATTGTGGGACCGGATCAAACTGGTGGAGCAATTCGCTTGCAGGCTTTCCTGCCCGCACGAGGCTGGAGAGCACGCGCAGCGCCGCCACCGTGCCATCGCCTGTGGTGCCATGATCCAGCAGAATCATGTGTCCAGATTGCTCGCCGCCGACGTTGAAGCCGCCTTCTTTCATGCGTTCAAGAACATAGCGATCACCGACTTTTGTCCGTTCCTGCGTCAGACCTTGGCTTTGCAAATGCCGCTCCAGACCAAGGTTTGACATAACTGTCGCAACGACCCCGCCGCCGGTCAGCTGGCCTTTCTCAGCCATCCGCGTTGCGATCAGCGCCATGATCTGATCGCCGTCAACAGTCTGGCCGCGCTCATCGACCACAATAAGTCGGTCTGCATCGCCATCTAGCGCGATACCGATATGCGCGCCGCTTTCGATGACTTTTGCCTTGATCGCATCAAGGGCGGTGGAGCCTACCCCATCATTGATGTTTGTCCCGTCAGGCGAGACGCCCAGTGGGATGACCTCCGCTCCCAGCTCCCAGATCACTGATGGCGCGACCTGATAGGCTGCGCCGTTCGCGCAGTCGACCACCACCTTCAGGCCATCAAGCCGCACATCTGATGCGATGGATTGCTTCGCCGCATGAATGTAACGCCCACGTGCGTCCTCAATCCGCCGTGCGCGACCAACCTCAGTGGCATCCACCAATTGCGGTTCTTCGCTGAGCAGCGCCTCAATGGCCAGCTCATCTTCATCGGACAGCTTAAAGCCGTCTGGTCCAAACAGCTTGATGCCATTATCTTCATACGGGTTGTGGCTGGCGGAAATCATCACGCCCAGGTCAGCGCGCATCTCGCGCGTCAACATGGCGATTGCAGGTGTAGGCAGCGGACCAGTCATGATCACGTCAATTCCGACGCTGGTAAAGCCAGCGACGAGCGAGCTTTCCATCATATAGCCTGAAAGGCGCGTATCCTTGCCAATCACCACGCGATGCCGGTGATCACCGCGGCGAAAATGCGCACCGGCGGCTTGCCCCACGCGCATCGCCATTTCGCTGGTCATTGCGCCCTTATTGGTGCGCCCGCGAATTCCATCAGTCCCGAAAAATTTGCGTGCCATCTTCTATCGAAATTCCATCCCAAACTGGCCTGTTGGCTAATGGTTCGGCGGATAGGCTATGTGGCCCTGATTTGGTAGCCTTTTACGACAGTTTACGCCCGTCTTCATCAAGCCCCAAGACAAGGCGATTGTTTTCGAACAACGGTTCTCCAAAGACAAAGCCGACTATGTTGGGGGTGCCGATATGGTCGAACAGAGCAGTTAGCGTAAGAAGTATCGGGACAGATAAGAGCGCTCCTGGAATGCCCCAGATCCACGAGAAATAGCTCAGAGCGATCAAGATCATGACCGGATTGACCGTGAAGCGCGCGCCGAGCACTGCAGGTGTGATGATATTCGCCTCAATCGTATGAAGGCCGAGATATGCCGCAGCAGGGATCAGGCCAAGCAAGACTGTTTCTGTCGTGCCGATCCCGAATACTGCGAGCAGCGCGATCATCAAGGTCGGCCCGATATAGGGAATGAAGTTAAGCAGCGCGGCCAGTCCGCCCCACATGATCGGAGCATCAACTCCCAATATCCATGCCCCCAGCGCGACGACGATACCAACACCCACATTGATGAGACCAACCGTCAAAATGTAGGAAGCGACACGATCTTGTATCTCGCGCAGCACCGTTGCAGCCTTGATGCTCGCCCCGAAAGACGTGCGTGCAGTCAACAGCCGCTGGCGCAGGCGTACACGTGCCTCGATCATGAAAAACGCCATGAGAATTGTCAGGATAACCTCAATCACAACGCTGGGGGTTGCCAGGGCAAGCTCCTCCAGCAGGCTTGGGGTTGCGACTACCACTTCCTGTGAACCGCCGCGTTGCAGTAATGCCGCTATCTCGGCGTTGAGGTTTGCAACCCATGCCAACTGGTCGCGCAGTTCAGAAAAGCGGGAGAGCACGCCTCGATACAAATCAGGCAGAGTATCCCATAGCGCCACTGCAGGCAGCAAAATCAGCGCAAAAGAGGCAATGATGATCGCCAAAGCCAGCAGCAAGGCAACAAACGATGCCAGCACATTGGGCAATCCCAACTTGGCGAGATAATCGGCCAGTGGCGAAAGTACTATGGTGAGGATCAGTGCCGCCGTGATCGGCAAAAACACCACTGACCCGATCGACAAGACGAATGGCAGCGCGAAGAAAAGTCCAATGCTGATGAGCATGACCAGCGTCGAGATCAGGCGTAGCTCTTGCGCAGCAAATGCCATGCGCTTGCTCGTTGGCGCGCCATTGCCATTTTTGATGGGATCGTTGTCGCTGTTCATGGCCGACCCTCATGTCCTTGGTTGGCGATCCAAGCAAGGCCCGCGGCATTGTCAATCATGGTGATCAGCCCTGTAGGAATAACAGTGTTATTGCGTGATTTCGCCCGCTGCCACTTGATCGAGTTCTTCCAGAATCGCTTTATGTGCAATCTCGTCATCGCTTGATCTTTGCGGAATGTTGCCGCTTGTCAGCATATCATTCAGTGCCGCGCGAGCTCGCCCGACACGGCTCTTGATCGTACCAATCGCGCAGCCGCAAATGTTCGCCGCCTCCTCATAGGAAAAGCCCCCAGCGCCAACGAGCAACAGAGCTTCGCGCCGCTCAGGCGGCAAGGTTAACAGAGCACGGTGCATGTCTGACAAGTGTAGTGGCTCCTCCTGTCCGGCAGGAGCAGTCAGTATGCGCTCGGCGACGCCCTCATCATATTCGCCACGAAAACGATTGCGGCGCATATCTGTCAGGTAGACGTTGCGAAGGATCACGAATGTCCATGCACGCATGCTGGTGCCTGGCTCAAATCGTTCCTGAGCAGCCCATGCTTTTAGCAAAGCTTCTTGGACTAGGTCATCGGCCATATCGGCGCGTCCGCAAAGGCCACGCGCAAAAGCACGCAGATGCGGGACGACTTCAGTCAACTCGCGCCTGAAGTCTGCTTTTTCGTTTTTCGTACGCTCCGCCGAAGCCATCAGGAATCGTTATCCAATTTGGCCAACAGATCTTTGAAGCTATCGGGCAGCTCCTCATCCACGACCGAGTCATAAAGCTGACGCAGGCTATCAGCCCATTCGGCGCCCTCCTCGGACTTCGTGCTACCGCCTTTTTGCGGCATTGTCTTTGATTGTCGGTTCGACATCATAAAGCTTTTCTATGTAAATTTTGTGATCGCAAGCAATTGCAATGTCTTACGACTACATGCGCTGTTGTTTCTAAAATTGGAACGAAGACAGCCCAATTTGGTTCCCTATCTGAATGGCAAGTATCGCGCGTCGCAGTATCCAGGCGCGAATTTCTTTTAACCGGCTTAATTTCCAAGAGAAATTGGCATGAGCATAGGGAAGGTGGGGGTTTTATTGTGAACGACAAGCGCGAACGACAAGCTAAGCGTAGTGTGCGTTCTCTGCTCGTGATGTATCCGCGGTTGCTCCCGCTTGCCGCATTTTTTCTGATCGTATCGTTCTCTTTGCTCAGCGTTCTCGCAATTGAGAAAGCCGCTGCAAATCGCGAAGCCGCATGGCTTAGTGAAATCGTCGGACAAAAAAGCTCTGCCCTGTCACATGGGATCGGGGGCACGGCCTCGCTGCTGAGGACTGGGGCGGTATTGCTGGCTGAAGACGGCGTTCTTGGTGAAGACGAGTTTCGCAAATTTTCGGCAGCCATCATTAGCGACCCGGCCAATCATGGCATTACGGCAATTGGTTGGGCACGTGCAGAGACGGGTGGCGAAACGTCAGGCATTGGGCAAGGGGCGGGTAATCCCGCTTTACCGATTGAGTATCTTTATCCAGATTCTGCGGCAGGCCATGTTCTGCTTGGGCAAGACCTCAAGGACCACTCTGAACTGCGCGACGCTATTGAGAAGGCTGCGCTAACAGATCGTCCGGTCGCTAGCGGCCATTTTAGCCTAGCGGTACGCTGATAGTCCTGACTCAGGCAAGTTCATCGTGATAACCCCGGTGATGCTTGGCTCTGCGCGATCTGAAAGACCCTCTGGGTTTCTCTTTAGCATTCTCGATGCGCAAACATTCTTCGATGTCTCTTTGGATCAGATTGAAGGCGCAGCGGCGGAGGCGGCCCAACATTTGAGTGTTCGTCTGTACGACGGTTCGAGCGCCGACCGTACCGTTATGGCCTCATCTGCGAACGCTTTAGATACCCAAGTCGGCATTGAACGGCAGATCAACATAGCTGATCACTCGATGACCTTGGCCGTACATTCTGATCGTCGAATACTGTTGTCAGAAATTGCCTGGTTCACGCTTGTCGCTGGCATTATCGCAGGCGCCTTGTTGGCGTATATTCTCCATCTGCTGGCGCGGCAGGCGCGCGAGGATATCCTGGTTCTCGAACAACTCGCGGAGCAGAACTCTATTCGCGATTCTTTGACACGCGAATTGAATCACCGGGTGAAAAACACCCTCGCAAATATTCTGTCGATGATAGCCCTTACCAGACGTCAGGCCGAAGATATTGATAGCTTTGCGGATGGTATCGATGGCCGTATTCGAGCACTATCGGCAACTCACGATCTCTTGACGGAATCGGAATGGGGACTGGTTCCAATCGCTAAAGTCGTGGAGGCTGAGCTTGCGCCTTATGTCCATGATGCACAGCATGAGATTTCCATAAATGGCCCTGAGCTCAACTTGGCACCGAAGGACGCGCTGTCTTTGGGATTGGCCCTTCACGAATTGATCGCCAATGCATCAAAATTTGGCTCGCTCAGCAACTCTGACGGTTCCGTCGACGTGACCTGGTCCAGCGTCGGTGACGGGCTGGCCAAACTCCATTGGGTTGAAAGCGGCGGGCCTAAGGTAAGCCCATCCCCCAATATGGGTTTTGGACTTACCCTTATCGCGAAAATCACCGCGCATGAGTTGCGCCATCCCGTTGATCTGGATTTCTCACCAGAAGGCGTTCGGTGTACTTTCTTGTTTGCAGTCCGTGGTCAGGACGATTTCGACCTGAGAGACCCAAATTAAGGTAAGCGCTTGTCTCGACTGCTCTATCTTTTTGACTCTTCCGAATCAAAAAACAAAGCCTGACTGATCGCTGCGCGCACTGCGCGTTCTTTAAATGGCTTGGTTATCAGATAGGTCGGCTCTGGCCGATCACCCGTTAACAACCGTTCCGGATAAGCGGTGATGAAGATCACCGGCATCTGGCCCAACGCCAGAATATCATCAACCGCGTCGAGGCCGGATGACCCGTCAGCCAGCTGAATATCTGCGAGCACCAATCCCGGGATTTCTTTGGCTACGATTTCTCGAGCTTGCGTCCGTGTAGCTGCGGTTCCGCAAATTTCATGACCCAGCGAACTGACCAGATCTTCCAACTGCATCGAGATCAGCGGCTCATCTTCGATAATGAGAACACGCGTCGTGTTTTCGCGCTCAATTTCCTCTATCGCTTCCCGCACCAGGTCAGCCACTTCGTCTTCGCTCACACCGATAATCTGGGCAGCGTCTGCATTGCTGAAATCTTCCAGCGTGGTCAGCAAGATTGCCTGTCGGTTAGACGGTGTGATTGTGCCGATGCGCGCGGATGCTGCGCTGGCTGTCATCCCACTGTCAGCTGTCTCAATTTCCGATCCTGATGCGGTACTGCGCCAGCTTTTGGTGAAGGCTGCGTATAGAGCGACACGATCCTTGCCCAACTCAGCCTTGAAATCCTCATCCTGCAAGGCTGTTTCCAGCATCATGCGAACACTGTTGTCGCCTGCATTTTGGGAGCCGGTGAGCGCGCGGGCATATCGGCGCAAATAGGGAAGTTGCTTGGCAAGGCTTTCGCTTAGGGACATTGCTTCGTTTCTCTTTTCATGCGCGCACTGAAACTCGCTCATGCGCTTTACCGGTTCCTAATGGGGAATGCCGCGTATTCTTTCAATAGCCTTTTGGCGCGTCTGCGCCTAAAAAATAATCACCCTAACATACTGAATCATATTCAATTTTCATAGCATGGAAAAAACTTGAGAATTTGCATAATTTTTGAGGAACCGTTTTTCGTCCGGCGCATTTTTAAAGCATCACCGCCAAGACACCCCCTCCCGTCCAATAGGCTGGTGATACGATCCCAAGGCCTTCGCCCTTATACCAGAGGGCGAAGGCCTTATTTTTTGGGTGCCCGTACTCTGGGTCAGGCTAGAGGCTCTTTTCGTAAACAGCGTACTCACGATTAACAGTGCTGTTGATCGCCGCTGCGATGGCCACCATCCCCTGATTATCATCGAGTATCCAGCCAATTTCCGCGCGTTTGGTCTGGAAATTCTCAACTGCATTCACCCTGATCTGGCTAATCATCATGAATGCCAATTGGCTGGCGAGACGAGAATTGTGCAGCTCTCTTTTTACGCCCATCAGTGGCACCCGCATATTGGCGTTGCGCGGCTTTTTGAGCCAGCGAAGCAGGTGAAACCATCCAAATGGGAACAGTTTTCCTCTTACCTTTTGCAACACGGGATTGATGTCTGGAAAAGTCAGCATGAACGCCACTGGCTCACCATCCAACTCCGCGATCATGTTGATTTGAGGTTTGATGATCTGTTTGAGCTTTTTTCCGGCGTAGGCAATCTCATCTTTGGTAAATGGAACGAACCCCCAATTGTCCGACCATGCGTCGTTGAGGATGCCGAGAATGATGGCTGCTTCCTCGTCCCATTTGTCCAGCTGAACCTCCCGGACCCTGATCCGTTCATTGCGATGCCCGGATTTCACAATGCGTTGTATCAGTAGAGGGAAATCATGAGACACATCAAGATCAAATGTCAGCAACGATTTGCAATGCGTATATCCTGCATTTTCGATCCATGCTTGGTATTGGGCGGGGTGGTGGCCCATCATGATCATTGGTGCATGGTCATGACCCTTTACCAGAAGCCCAGGCTCCTCCCAGACTGACAGCGAGATTGGGCCGACGACACGGCTCATGCCGCGCGCTCGCAAGGCCTCCTCAGCATGGCGCAGCAACGCCTTACTGACTTCTTCGTCCGTAGCGTCGAAATATCCGAACATGCCCGTGCCCGGGCCAAAACCCTGCTCGATCGGAAGCTCCAAGGCGAGCGTATCGACATGCGCGGAAATCCTGCCGACGGGTGCCCCACCCTGATAAGCAATGAACAACTCAACATGGGCATGGCCGAAAAACGGGTTCTTTGCCGGGTCAATCAGTTCCAGCATTTCTGACCTTAGCTGAGGGACTGAATGCTCAATTTGCGCTGCAAATTCCCTGCCCAAGTCGACAAAGGCGCAGCGTCCCTTCTTGTCGGTGACGGGTCGAATTACTATTTCATTCAGGTTCACCGGGTATACCCCACACATGCAAATCTTGGCCCGCATGTGGGCCAAACACCCCCAAACAAGCAAGTCACTCGATCACTCTTGCCAACAAGACCTGTTTGTTATGTGCGGTGGTTTTGCGGTATGGGCTGCGCGAAAGACGAGACAAATGACTGTGCAACACGATATCAGCGTCGACGCAAACAGTGCGGCGGCTACGGTAAATGAACGGAGCGGTGGTTGGCATTCGCAGATCGCGGATGACAAGGCCATGCTGCGCGCGGCGCGTGATTTGACTAAGGACTTAACAGAGGCCCGAGGATTAGTTTTCTGGTCTGATATGCTGATTTCCGCTGGGCTAGGCTATGGCCTGATGACTGCTGCAATCTTGATCAACAGCGCGCCGATTGCTGTTCTACTGGGCATTGGTTCGGCTCTGGCGTTCTATCGTGCGCTGATGTTCATTCACGAGTTGTCGCACATACATCGCGACGCTCTCCCTGGCTTCCGGCTCGGCTGGAATTTGCTGGTAGGTGTTCCGATGCTGACGCCATCATTTATGTATGAAGGTGTTCACACCCTGCATCACAAGCGCACGCAATATGGCACGGTCGCGGACCCCGAATACCTTCCTCTGGCGTTGATGAAACCATGGAGCCTGCCAGCCTTTGTGCTGGTGGCGATGCTCTTGCCAATTGCCCTGATTGTCCGCTTTGCGGTGCTGGTGCCTTTAGGCGCGATTATCCCCCCGCTGCGCAAGTTTGTGTGGGAACGGTTTTCCTCGCTTGCGATCAATCCCGAATTTCGCCGGGGTGCGCCCACAGACCGTTTGCGCAAACGGGTGTTGTGGCAGGAAACGCTTGGATCTGTATGGGCGATTGCCTTGATCGCGAGCACGCAATTCATTGGCTGGCGACCGCTGCTGATTGCGTTGGCAATCTTGTCGCTGACCGCTGTTCTCAATCAATTGCGCACACTTGTCGCACATTTGTGGGAGAATGAGGGTGAGGCGATGACCGTCACTGCGCAATTCCTAGACAGCGTGAATGTGCCGCCGCCAGGTGTGTTGGCAGAGATTTGGGCGCCCGTGGGGCTGCGCTACCACGCGCTGCATCACCTGATGCCGTCGATTCCCTATCATTCTCTGCCAGAAGCGCATCGGCGCCTGAATGCAGAGTTGGGCCATGCCTCAACCTACCAGGGTGCAAATCATAAAGGCATGATGCCGTTGATCGGTACCGGATCGCGCAGAGCACGATGGGCGGTAAAAGGTCTGACTAGGTTAGTTGAGGAAACGGATCATCGCACAGCGTCGCTCTGCAGGTAGTCCGTGGTCTGCCTCAATCGCAAGTTCGCCCGCAAGACGCGGATGGGCGTCCAGCGCGGTCACTTCTTCAAAACCAAGCTTGGCATAGAACGGCGCATTCCAGGCTACATCGCGAAAGGTGGTCAGTGTCACCGCGCTGAAGCCCGCATTGCCAGCATCAATAAGACATCCCCTGAGAAGCGCTGCGCCAATGCCCTGACCCTGAGCATCGGGCATGACATCCATTTCCCAGATATGCAGTTCTCGCCCAAAAGGCTGGCTGGCCAAGAACCCCACTGGTGCGCCAGCGCGATCAGCAACCAGACAATGCCCACGCGTGATCAGTTTGCGCAGTTCACCGGGTTCCCAAACATCGTGGTAGATATCAAGCTCTGCAAGTTGCGGATCAGTCTTGAACAACTCGCTGGCGGCTAGTTCAATCGCCGGCAGGTTTTCTGCATCTTCGGGCCGCGCAAGGCGAATGTTCCAATTGTTCATTCCTCAGTCCGGATCAGCACAGTCTCACCGATCAGAAAAAACAGCAGGAATGGTGCCCACGCCGCGAGGAAGGGAGGATAGCCGCCAAAACTGCCCATTGCCAAGGCAGCATTGTCGACAACAAAATAGGCAAAACCCAGCGCCATGCCAATGATCGCTCGCACGAACAATTGACCCGACCGTGCAAGGCCAAAGGCTGCAATGGAGCCGAGCAGAGGCATCAGGATCGCAGACAGTGGGCCCGACAATTTGTGCCACCACTTGGCGCGTAGTTCATCAGTGCGGCGGCCAATATCTTCGTAGCGGTCAATTGATCGAGACAAAGCGAAGAAGTCGAGCGCGTCAGGATCAACACTGTTCAAATCGACCTGGGCAGGGGTGATATCCAATCCAACGGTCACGCTCTCCACCTGACGGGCACCTGCGCTTTGAACCTCGAACTGTCGTGCATCCGTCAACACCCAGCCAGGGTCGGCGAAGCGAGCCGATGGAGCGCGGATTTGTTCGACAATGATGCCGCTCTCGCTGCGTTCATACCATGTGACATTTCGCATCGTCAGGTCATTGCCGGCCCCCGACAGGCTGGATGCGGTCAGAACGCTAGTGCCATCGGTCACGTAGATATTGGCGCGGACATCCGATTCCGGCGGAACTAGGCCGTATTCTGTCGCTTCCCACGCTTTGAGTGTCGCCGTCGCGCGGGTCACTACTCGCTCGTTAAAAGCAAAACTGATGGCGGCAACAAACGTTGCGGTGAGCACTAACGGCGCAAGGACCTGATGGGCGGAAAGGCCAGCCGCCTTCATCGCTACAACCTCGCTATTCTGGTTAAGGGCTACCAAGGTGATCAAGGTCGCCAGCAAAACGGAATAGGGCAGAAACCGAGCAATAAGCTGCGGTACGCGCAGGCTTGCGTATCTCCACAGCTCTGCCTGACCGTTGCCCTCGACTGCCAGGATCTCACCGCTCGTCGAAAGCAGGTCGAGCATCATCAATACCAGCACAAGCATGACGAGCACGGCCAGAATGCGGGTCGCCAGCATTTTGGCGAGGTAAACCGTCAGGGTCCGGGAAGGGAAAAATCTAGCTGCATGGGTCCGGGATCGCGCTATTCCGCCGGTGTCGCATACAGATCAGCACGAGATTTACGACGTCCCTTGAACAGCTTGGTGATCCGTTTGGCGAGTTTGGCAAACCATGTTTCCAATGCCCCTATCGCTTGCCCGCCCGGAACAAAGGCTACGCGATAATACATCCATAGGATGAGAGCAGCGAAAAGGAAGAACGGCCCCCACAACGCGAAGAATGGGTCGACGCGCCCCAAGGCAGCGACGTCTTCGCCATATTGGTTTATCTTGTGATAGGAGACCACCATCACAATGGAAACGAACACGCCCAAGGCGCTGGTGGATCGTTTCGGCGGTATAGCAAGCGCCACCGCAAGCAGCGGCATCAGTGCCATCATCACCACCTCAACCATCCGGAAATTGAAGCTTGCCTGGCTAGCATCGCGTTTGGCCTCATCTTCATTGTCACTCCACCCAACTCGGAGTAGCTCGGGTAAGATATATTCGCGTTCCGCATCGCCTCGATCACGAAATTCCTCGATCGCGGGCAAATCGATCGGCAAATCATGGCGTGTGAATGTGAGAACACGCGGAGAATCGCTACCCGTATCCTGTACGATCGTCCCTTCGTTAAGGCGCAGGATGATTGTATCCGGGCTATCGCTGGTGGCGAGGAAGGATCCTTCCCGGGCGGAGATGGACAGCACCTGACCTTTCTCATTTGAAACGCGCGCAAAGATACCTTTTAAATCGCGGCCATCATTCTCGCTTTCCTCGATACGCAGCGCCATACGGTCCGCCAGCGTGGTAAACTCACCAACCTTGATCGATGCGCCGAGCGCGCCAGAGCGCAGCTCATATTCCAGCTGTTCGTAGTAATACCGGCTGACCGGCTGGATGTAGAAAACCAGCGCGACGTTCACCGCCATCAGGACTGCGGTGATGATGTATGGTACGCGCAGCATCCGCCCATAGCCAAGCCCCACCGCGCGAAAGACATCGAGCTCGCTGGTTGTGGCTAGCTTACGGAAAGCCAGCAGAATGCCGAGCAGCAGCCCGAGAGGTATTGCGAGACTCGCATATTCGGGGATTAGTGCGCCCAGCATTTTGAACACAACGCCGATTGGCCCGCCTTCAACCGCTACAAAATCGAACAGACGCAGCATCTTGTCGAGAAGCAACAGCGACGCCGCGAGCGCAAATATCCCTAGCATCGGCAAGAGAACCAGCCGAAAGATGTAGCGATCTATGCTCGGTATGAAATTGAACACGCGGGCAGGCCTCTGATTGGTTGCGCTCCCTTAACGACAATTTCCGCGCCCGTCATGTATTTCGCCTTAATTCGATCGAAAGCTCACCAAAGACGGCTGCCCGGGATACCCTTAAATGGCCCAACTTCGCGGCTGGTGATCCAGCCGCCATAGAACTGCCCGGGCTGCGGCGTCACTTGCTCGCCATCAATCGTGACCTGTAGTCAAAAGGCTCGCAGTAAAATGCAAGATAGCCCGCTACTGGCTGAAAGCTTGCGGTTGGGTTGGCATAAGACCACGCCACAGCCTCAATCCTCTCATCTGCGATCACAATGTCGTGATAGCTCGCCTGACCCTTCCATTCACAGAGTGAGCGGCGGGGGTTGGGATGGAAATGCTTCATAGCGACATCGTTGGGTGGGATGTAGTAGGTCGGTGGATGGCTGGTTTCTAAAGTGCGCCATGCGCCGCATGTGTCGGCCAGCGTCACTCCGCGATGCACAATTTCAATGTGGCGGTCGGTTGGCTCAGCAATAGCGGGGCGCGGGTAATCCCACACGCTTTCCTGCCTTCGCCAACCGGATCTGGTTTGGGGCGAGGCAGCATGGTCAGCCGCTCACGCTTTTTCTAGCGTGCATTGCAGCGGATGCTGGTTCTGCTTGGCGAAATCCATCACTTGATTGACCTTGGTTTCGGCTACTTCATAGGGGAAGATGCCGCAGACGCCGACACCCTTTTGATGGACATGCAGCATGACCCGTGTCGCCTCCTCCAAATCCATACGGAAGAACCGCTTCAATACCATCACGACGAATTCCATCGGTGTGTAATCGTCATTCAGCAGCAGAACTTTGTACTGGCTGGGCTTTTTGGGCTTGGTCAGCGTTTTTGTCGCGATGCCAGTCTGGCTATCGCTGTCATCGCCCTGATCACCATCTTCTGCGGCGAAGACGGGTAGGGTGGCTTGTTCGAAAAGGGCGACCGTTTGGATCATCATGTCGGACAATATCGTATGCGATTGGCGGTTCGCAACCCAAAGGTTGGTCTGCTGACGAGTTTATTGGTTAATCGCACGCGACCAGTTGTTCGATCCATAGAAAAACGGGCCGAACAGCGTATGCCATTCGACCCGTTCTTGTTTCTTCCAGGGCTTTGGGAGAGAGGAGAGAGAGCCCCGGAATACTAACTGTCAGCCTGTGGCTTAGGCTGCTTTCGAGAACTTCTCAGCAGCGACGCTTGCACGGCTTGAGATTGGCGCGAAAACTTCGTTTGCGAGCTTCATCATCGCTTCAGCGTTCTTCGAAGTCTGAGCAACTGCTGTGTCGAAGTTGCGACGTGCAATTTCACCCTGCAGCTGGAACAGCTCAGTCGGTGACTTAACAGCGGCTAGTTTCTTCACGTCTTCCGTGACGGTTTCAGCAGCTGCTTTGGTGTCTTCGATGGCACCGCGGCCCATGTCTTGAACGCCAGCGGCGAGAACCTTGCCTGATTCAACCAGAGCTTCGATGTTGCCCTTGTTGAACTCGGTGACGTCAGAAGCGATTTCCGCGCCCTTGTCATATGCAGTTTTTACGCGCTCCTGCATGTCAGCAGCAGCTTCTTTGACGGTTTTGGTCATGTCGGTTGTGTTTGCTTTGGCCATGATGGTGTCCTTCAGCTTGATAATGGTGTTGGTGTCCGAAGCGGCCTTCTTGGCGACTTTCTTCGGTGCAGCTTTCTTTGCAGCGATCTTCTTGGCCGGGGCTTTCTTGGCAGCAACTTTGCGGGTCGCAGCTTTCTTAGCTGGCGTCTTCTTCACTACGCGCCTTGCAGGCGCAGCTTTCTTCGCCTTCACCGCCTTTTTAGCAGCAGGCTTTTTCTTCTTCGCAGGAGCAGCAACAGCTTTGGCGACCTTCGCCGCTTTCACTGGAGCTGGCTTGTCAGTCTCAACTGCCTTAGCGACAGTTTTCTCGCTGACTTCAGCTTTCGTTGCTTCTGCCGTCTTTTTCTCAGCTGCTTCGGCGAATGCCTTTTCCGCAGCCGCGTCAATTTTGCTCGTGGCGGTAGCCATGGGAAACCTCGTTTATGTTGCAATGCACAAAATAGGCATTGCAGCTGCGAAGTCAAGCATTTTTTGTGCAGTGCACAATAATTGAGGAAATGACGTTTATTGAACGCCTTAGCGCGTCATTACATACCGACCGGGCGCATCCTCGATCACTTTGTCACCGCGCTCACCGGGCCTCCTTTTGCCCTTTACAGCGACAGTCGCCCCATCCTGTGACTTGAGCCAGTCAATCCAGTCAGGCCACCAGCTGCCGGGATGCTCGGTCGCTCCCTCGACAAAGCTAGCAAGCGAAGTGACGTCGGCGTCATTGGTCCAATATTGGTACTTGCCAGACTCCGGTGGGTTAACCACGCCGGCGATGTGACCGGATCCCGCGAGCACAAATCGCAGCGGTCCCTTAAAATGTTCGCGAATACGCCAGACGCTGGCGGCGGGCGCTATGTGGTCTTCGCGACCGGCCTGAACATATGTTGGCGTGTCGACCAGACCGATATTGATTGGCGTGTTATCAACGCTCAACGCATCGGCCTGGACCAGCTTGTTGTCGCGATAGAGATCGCGCAGATAATCCTGATGCCATGTGGCGGGTAGGTTGGTCACGTCGCCATTCCAATGCAGCAGATCGAACGCCGGATAATCCTCGCCCAGCATGTAATTGTTGACGACGTAATTCCAGATCAGGTCTTTGCTGCGCAGCATATTAAATGCCGCCGCCATATAACGGCCATCCAGATAACCATCCGCTGACAGTGCTTTAATTGCTGCCAATTGTTGATCATCGATAAAGTTTAGCAGCTCACCTGCCTTCTCGAAGTCGATTTGCGCGGTGAAGAACGTTGCGCTTTCAACTTTCTCGTCCTCGCCGCGACGCTTCAGCACGGCCAAGGTTGCCGCAAGCGTGGTGCCCGCCACGCAATATCCGATAGCGTTTACACTAGGTACCTTGAGCCGGTCACGAATGTGATCGATCGCCTCGATCTGTCCGCGCACATAATCATCCCACACCACATCCTTCATGCTGGCATCGTGCAGATTTCCAGCTGACCATAAATACTGTCAGACCTTGATCGACTGCCCAGCGCACAAAGCTCTTCTTAGGATTGAGGTCGAGAATATAGAATCGATTGATCCAAGGCGGGAAGATCACCAGCGGGGTTTCCATCACCTCGTCCGTGGTTGGGCTATATTGGAGCAGCTGGAAAAGGTCGGTTTCCAAAACGACTTTGCCGGGGGTCGTCGCAATGTTCTCCCCCAGTGTGAATGCATCGGGATCGGTGTGGGTCAGCTGACCGCGGCGGAGGTCTGCAAGCAGATGCTCCATCCCTTTGACTAGATTTTCGCCGCGCGTTTCCAAGGTGCGCTGCAACACGACGGGGTTGGCCAAGGCAAAATTTGACGGACTGGCCGCCTCGACGACGGTTTTGGTGAGGAAACGCAGCTGCTCACGCTGTCCCTTCGAGAGGCCCGCCGTGTTGTCGGCAAGTGAGGTCAGCCGCTCTGACAGCAGTAAATAGGTCTGATGGACCAAGGCAGCCACCGGATGCGCGCGCCATTGCGGATCGGCAAAGCGGCGGTCCTTATGCGGTAACTCCATTTCATCGGAAGAGGGCGCGGAGGCCTGCGGCCCCAATCCGAATTGCCCCAGCACGTTTGACCAGAGCGTTAAGCTGTCGTCCCACAATTGTTTCTGCCAGGCTGGATTGGCGAACGGCATGTGCTTGAACCACGCATCGCTCATCTCTTGCCAATTTTCTGTATTCATAACTGGGCTGGGGTTGGCACCTGCTTTTGCGACCGTCTGACCTGATTCACGCAGCTGTTCGATTTGGAACTCCATCCACATCGATTGCAGGCGTGCGGCGATCTGCGCCCAATGCTGCATGTCTTCCGGCGTGACCTCCGCACTTCCAGGGATAGCGTCGACATTGGTGAAATGACTGAGCGGCTCCATCATGGTCTTTGCCAGCGCTTCAGGCCCAGCAAACAGATTTGCAAATGGGTTGTTGCTGAATTCGGAAGGATTGTCGTCTTGGCTCATCAATTTCGCTCATTTCCAGAAAGCCTGGCTTGGCTTCGCCCACAATAAAACACGCTGGGATTCTCGCGCGCCGATTGCGCATGACAAGGGAATACGTCATCAACGCGACAGCAGACAACATGTTTCCGGAGCCGACCTAGTGTCCGAGACCTTTTATCGTATGAAACGCTTGCCGCCATATGTGATTGCGGAGGTTAACTCCATGCGTCATGCGGCGCGTCAGGCGGGCCGCGATATTATTGATCTGGGCATGGGCAACCCAGATCAGCCACCGCCGCAGCATGTCATCGATAAGCTGTGCGAGGTCGCGCAGAAACCTGATGCACATGGTTATTCTCAGTCAATGGGGATTCCGGGTTTGCGCCGCGCGCAAGCAAATTATTATGCAAACCGCTTTGGAGTGGAACTTGATCCCGACAGCGAAGTGGTCGTGACGATGGGCTCTAAAGAAGGGCTCGCCAGTATGGCGACGGCGGTCACCGCCCCGGGGGACGTGATCCTCGCACCGAGCCCATCATATCCGATCCATACATTCGGGTTCATTATAGCAGGTGCCACGATCCGGTCGGTGCCGACAACGCCTGATGCGCGGTATTGGCAAGCGCTTGAGAATGCGATGTCGTTTACGGTGCCTCGCCCGACGATGCTGGTCCTCAATTATCCATCGAACCCAACCGCAGAGGTGGTGGATGTAGAATTCTATCAGCGAATCGTTGACTGGGCGAAGGAGAACAAAGTTTGGCTGCTCTCTGACCTTGCCTATTCAGAGCTATATTTTGACGGAAAACCGACACCGTCAATTATGCAGGCGAAGGGGGCAAAAGATGTTGCGGTCGAGTTCACGTCGATGTCAAAAACCTACTCAATGGCTGGGTGGCGGATGGGTTTTGCAGTCGGTAATAAAGAGCTGATCGCCGCGCTGACGCGTGTGAAATCCTACCTCGATTACGGCGCGTTTACGCCGATACAAGCCGCTGCCTGTGCTGCGCTCAACGGACCGCAAGATGTGGTTGAGGAAAACCGCATGCGGTATCAGAAACGTCGCGACGTTATGGTTGAGGCGTTTGGTCGGGCTGGTTGGGACATTCCACCACCACCTGCTTCCATGTTTGCCTGGGCACCGCTTCCGCCTGGCTTTGAGGAAATGGGCAGTCTGGAGTTCTCCAAGCAGTTGCTTGAGCACGCCGATGTCGCTGTCGCACCCGGTGTGGGATATGGTGAAGAAGGTGAAGGCTTTGTCCGCATCGCGATGGTTGAAAATGAACAGCGCCTTCGTCAGGCCGCGCGAAATGTGAAACGCTTCCTCGAGAGCAAATAATTTTCATTTCGATTTTTCGGTATGTTATGCGGAATTCGGGGGTTTCGGGGGTGAGTGGTGCTGGGTTGTTGCGGAGCAATTTCTGTCACTCGTGAGTTATGGTTGGTATTGCACCAATACGGTGCGTCCCTCAGGCTCAAGAATTACTGATGCATTACTTTTTCTGGCTTTCCCAAAAACCCATGCCTCCCGGGCGATGGGATTTGAGTCTGCTCGGGTGGTCGATGGTCAGCGTCACAGATCCTGCGGAGGTGGGGAATCATCCTGACCTCGAAAATGCGGCAGTTCTAATCGACTATCGGATGGGCACGCGAGTTTGCGATTGGCGTGATCTGACTGACCCGAAACGCTATTTGGCGATCGGCGTGGATGATGCGGAGCAGCGGGCGCAGATGATGGCAGCAGGCATCGGTGATGCGGTGCCAACGCGCACAGCTGTCGTCGAACTAGGCGCGCGCGCATCGAGAATGATGGCCGCGATCGATGCGCTCCCGCGCTATCGGGAGGCCGGGCCAGTGACACTTGATCTGTTCCATCGCGATGGCAAAATCGACCACCGTTGGCTGAGCCTGCATCCTCGCGAATTTGAGCTTCTCTGGCGGCTGGCCGCCACGCCATTCCAAAGAGTTTCGCGCGAAGAGTTTATAATGCAAGTCTGGCGTATGGATCATGTTCCAGAGACGAACTCGTTAGAAGTGCACGTATCCCGACTAAGGGCCAAATTGGCAATTTCCAAAGTCGCTTGGCTTATCGAGACCGATCCAGAAGGCGGGTATCGTTTGGGTCATCGCGGCGAAAACCCGGCCTTTGATTTTTCGTCTTCCCGCGAGGAGATGCTGGACACACACAGCGCAATCGGCAACGATAAAGCCGATAGAGAAGTCACAGGAAATACCGACAATGCCAAACCCTGATCGTGTAACCATCGACCTTGCCGAGAATGGCGTCGCGCAAGTTCGCCTGACGCGTGCCGACAAAATGAATGCACTTGACCCGGACATGTTCGAGGCGATCATCGAAGCTGGGCAGGAACTTCGCACAATGGCTGGTCTGCGCGCTGTTGTGCTGTCCGGAGAGGGCCGCTCTTTCTGTGCTGGTCTTGATGTTTCAAGTTTCGGCGGCGAGGGTGGGGGTGATGGTTCGCTGACAGACCGTACCTTTGGAAATACCAACAAGTTTCAGGAAGTCGCCATGACATGGCGCAAATGCCCGGTGCCGGTGATCGCGGCCATTCACGGTGTGTGCTTTGGCGGCGGCATGCAGATCGCCAGTGGCGCGGACATCCGTATTGCGCATCCGCAATCACGGATGGCGATTATGGAAATGAAATGGGGCCTGGTGCCGGATATGGGCGGGTATGCACTATGGCGGGGCCTCGTGCGGGACGACGTGCTGCGCGAACTGGTATATACTAACCGCGAGTTTTCAGGAGAGGAAGCGCAAGGTTTGGGCCTCGCGACATATCTTGATGAGGATCCGCTGGCCCGCGCTAACGCTATTGCGGAGACGATTGCGGCGCGCAACCCAGAAGCCATTCGCGCGGCAAAGCGGTTGTCAGGCGCAATGCACGATCAACAGACTGACGAAATCCTCGTCGAAGAAAGCGTTGAGCAGGCCAGCGTTATGCGCAAACCCAATCAGATTGAGGCGGTGATGGCTGAGATGCAGAAGCGTGCGCCGAAATTCAGCGATGTTTGACCAAATTTTGTAGAAATCCGCTGACCCGCGCCCTCCACCCTTCCACCCGGAACCTACCGGGATACTATCCGGGTGAAAGGGTGGAGGGCGCGGGTGGCTCAGGTAATGCTAAACCAGAATGAGCTTACCCAAACACCGCGACACATTGCAGCCCATCTACGACCAACTGACCATCGGTATTCCAAAGGCGTAAACGTTCGCTCGAATAGCCAGCATCAGCATGTTGGCTGGCATTTTGTGACAGCCACCAGCCATCGTCGGTGGTTGGTTGCGTATCCAGAATATTGAATGACCAGTTGATCGAACTGATGGGCCCTTGCCTTTTCATCGCGCGCATCGCGCCCGGTGGCATCACATCGCCGAGCAAAACAAGCTCACTGATCGGATCTAGCCCGGTTGGCGGTCGAAGACGCGCCCAGCGCTGAACCACCGGATCGCCCTTGCCGCGGGCATCCTGCGCCCGGCGCAGCTCAAAGTTGTTCTGGATGAAGGCGGGGCCTTTGCCCGCCATCACAGGATCCGCCTCGGTTGGCAATCCAGGCCAATCGCTTGGCTTTGCCGCCGGGTGAACAGCGTTTGGCTCTCGCTCAGTCCCGAACAACCAAAATGCGGTTGTTGTACATTGCCCGTCTGACCATATCTCGCTGCGGACTTGCGCCACATTGCGGCCTCGACGTACGATCTCTCTGCGCAGCTCGATATCCGGCCCGGTCGGCGCCACGAAGGCGATTTGCGCAGAACGTAGTGGCGGCAAATCAGGGAATGCCCGGATCGCCGCAGTATATGCGATCAGAGCTGACGCGCCGCCATACAGTGTGCGGCCCTGCGTCCATTCGGCATGGTCCGGCAGGTGAATAGGGCCGCCGTCCTGAGTAATAGGGTCAATGAGTTTTGCTGCTGACATGCCACGGTGCATAGCGCGCTGACGAGGAGCGTCCAGCATGACGTTACGTCAAGTGATGATATGCGATTGCCATGCCTCCCCAGACTCGCTAGGGGGCCGCTTCTCGAATGTGGAAATGCACATTCGGGCATTCGGCCCGATGGCGGAGTGGTGACGCAGAGGACTGCAAATCCTTGTACGCCGGTTCGATTCCGGCTCGGGCCTCCACACACAGCGCTGCTGCATTTTGCGAATGGCGCGCTGAAAATGTGCCGCTTTAGCTCAGTTGGTAGAGCACATCATTCGTAATGATGGGGTCACGTGTTCGAGTCACGTAAGCGGCACCATTTACAGATATAAAAATATCTTTATATCCTTATCGCGATGAAGACCGAGGCCATCTTTCGCGCGCTTTCCGATCCGACCCGATTGCGGATTATGAAGCTATTGGGCGCCATGGAATTGGCCGTCGGAGAGCTGGCGCAGGTTCTGGGACAAAGTCAGCCGCGCGTATCGCGCCATGTCGGCATTTTATGCGATGCCGGTTTGGCAGAGCGCCGTAAAGAAGGAAGCTGGGTTTTCCTGCGCGCCCCAACGAAAAACCCGAAATTAATTGAATCTGCGCTTCGACTGGTCAATATCGCCGAAATTGGTGACACGGAATTCGTGGCTCAATGTCGGGAAGATGCAGATAAATTGTCCCGCATTCGCTCATCTCGTCAGGCGGCGGCTGAGGGTTATTTTGCACAGCATGCTGAGAATTGGGATGAACTGCGCCGCCTGCACAGTCCGGATCAAACAGTCGAAAACGCTCTGATCGACATTCTCGGTTCGGGCCCTGTTGGCGAGACTCTCGATATCGGCACGGGCACTGGCCGGATGGTTGAGCTGTTCGCTGAAGCTGCCGACAAGATTGTCGCGCTCGACAAGAGTCTGGAGATGCTGCGGATTGCGCGTGCTCGCTTGCAAGATATCCCTACTGACAAGCTCGACTTCGTCCAAGGAGACTTCAGCGACTTGCCATTCGCAGCGGATTCCTTCGACACGGTTATGCTGCATCAGGTGCTTCATTTTGCGCAGGTTCCAGCGATAGCTTTGCAAGAGACGGGCCGGGTCCTGCGGGCTGGGGGTCGGATTGTGATTGTCGATTTTGCGGCACATGATCGCGAAGAGTTACGCGACAAATTTGCTCATGCGCGCCTCGGTTTTGCAGATGAACAGATCGATCACATGCTGCGTGAGGCAGGTTTTAGGACAGCTGAGCCGGTTGCTTTTGATGAAGGCGAGTTAGTCGTGAAGATCTGGGTCGGTGAGAGATTGCCCGGGCGGCCCACCTCGCAGCCATTTCCCCCTACCTCCAAGGAGATGTCGGCATGAGCCCGACCCCGAAACCCACGATCGATCAAATGCGTGAGGCGCAAACAGCGCTCGACTCGCCGCTTTTCTCAGGTCTTCCGGGCGATATCGAAGTCAGCTTTGAGTTCTTCCCGCCAAAGACAGAGAAAATGGCCCAGACGCTGTGGGATAGTGTGAAAACGCTGGAACCGCTGGAGCCACGTTTTGTATCTGTCACATATGGAGCGGGGGGCTCGACCCGAGAGCGAACGCATGCGGCGGTGAACCGTATTGTCAAAGAAACATCCATGCCCGCAGCGGCGCATTTGACCTGTGTTGACGCAACGCGTGATGAGGTCGATGCAGTGGCGCGTGAATACTGGGCTCAAGGGGTTCGCCACATTGTGGCCCTGCGCGGAGACTCTCCGGAGGGCGACGGCAGCTATACACCGCATCCCGGTGGTTATGCCAACGCAGTGGAATTGATCGCTGGGCTCAAAAAAGTCGCCGATTTCGAGATTTCAGTCGCGGCCTATCCAGAGGTCCATCCCGATTCGCCCGATCGTCAGGCTGATCTCGAGAATCTCGCCGCGAAGTTTGATGCGGGTGCAACCCGTGCGATCACGCAATTTTTCTTCCAGCCTGATTGTTTTTTTCGCTTCCGCGATGAAGCGGTCGCGCGCGGCATTGATGCAGAGATTACACCCGGCATCATGCCCGTGATGAGTTTCGCCGCAGTGCAGCGCATGTCGAACCTGTGCGGGACGGCAATACCCGATTGGATGGCCGGGCTTTTCGATGGGCTGGATGAACGCCCTCAGGCGCGCCAGTTGGTATCGGCAACGATCTCTGCTGAAATGTGCCGTCGTCTCTACGCTGGTGGTGTCCGACAGTTCCACTTTTACACGCTCAATCGCGCCGAGCTAAGCTATGCGATTTGCCATATGCTCGGGCGGCGTCCGGCCATGGCCGCTATTAAGGGAGAGGCGGCATGAGCGCGCGTGAACAATTGCTTTCCGCCGCAGCTGAGCGTGTCCTGATCTGTGATGGCGCGTTTGGCACGCAAATTCAGGACCGTAAGCTGACGGAGGAAGACTATGCTGGTGAGCTTGGCCTGAAAGCGGATCAGAAAGGCAATAACGATATTCTGGCGCTTACGCGTCCCGATGTAATCGGTGACATCACCCGCGCTTATCTCGACGCTGGCGCTGACATGGTGTCGACCAATACCTTTTCCGCTAACCGCATTTCCCAAGCGGATTATGCCGCTGAAGATAAAGTGCGCGACATTAACATCGCATCCGCGAAGATCGCGCGCGAAATGGCAGACGAATATGCGGCAAAAGACGGCAAGTCGCGTTTTGTCGCGGGCGCCATCGGCCCGACCAATAAAACCCTATCGCTTAGCCCAGATGTCGAAGACCCCGGCTATCGCGAGATCGACTTCGACTTTCTGGTCGATGTGTATCACGAACAGGCCGCAGCTTTGGTCGAAGGCGGCGCTGATTTCATCCTGATTGAGACGGTCTTTGACACGCTCAATGCGAAAGCTGGCGTCTTCGCAGTCAAGAAGCTGAGCGATGAGCTGGGTCGCGACGTGCCGATCATGATTTCGATGACGCTCACTGACCTTTCTGGCCGCAATCTGTCAGGCCATACTGTCGAGGCATTCTGGTATGCTGTGCGCCATGCAAATCCAGTGACAATTGGCCTCAATTGCAGCTTCGGTGCGGAGCAATTGCGCCCTCACATAAAGCTGCTTTCAGATCTCGCGGATACGCTGATCCTGGCCTATCCCAATGCTGGTCTTCCCAATGAACTGGGCGAGTATGACGAGGCACCGGAAACCACAGCATCCCTGGTCAAACAATGGGCTGACAACGGTCAGGTGAATATCCTCGGCGGATGTTGTGGATCATCACCTGAGCATATTCGAGCGATTGCAGAGGCGGTTGAAGGTCTTACGCCGCGCAAGGCGCCTGCTCGCGAAACAGCCATGCAGCTTGCGGGCCTCGAACCGTTCACGATTGCAGCGTAGATGACCGAAAATTCCCCCAGTCTTTCTGGCGCCCGCTTCGTCAATATTGGCGAGCGCACCAATGTCACGGGCTCTGCCCGGTTCAAAAAGCTGATCATGGCGGATGATTATACGGCTGCGGTCGAGGTCGCGCGTCAGCAGGTCGAAAACGGTGCGCAGGTGATCGACGTCAATATGGATGAGGGTTTGCTCGACGCTGAAATGGCGATGACGACCTTTCTCAAGCTGATCGCGGCGGAGCCGGACATCGCCCGTGTACCTGTGATGATCGACAGTTCCAAATGGGACGTGATTGAGGCGGGTCTCAAATGCGTTTCGGGCAAGCCAATCGTAAATTCGATTTCGATGAAGGAAGGCGAGGAACCGTTCCTTGAACAGGCGCGCAAATGCATGGCCTATGGCGCGGCAGTGGTCGTCATGGCATTTGATGAGACGGGCCAGGCTGATACGCGAGACCGCAAAGTCGAAATTTGCACCCGCGCCTATAAGCTGCTGACAGGGATTGGCTTCCCGCCCGAAGGCATAATCTTCGATCCCAATATCTTCGCGGTGGCGACAGGCATCGAAGAGCATGACCGTTACGGGCTCGATTTTCTTGAGGCGTGTCGCGCGATCAAGACCGCTTGTCCGCATGCGAAAACCAGCGGCGGCCTCTCCAACCTATCCTTTTCGTTCCGCGGAAATGAGACAGTGCGCCGTGCGATGCACTCTGTTTTTCTGTACCACGCGATCCCTGCTGGCCTTGATATGGCCATCGTCAATGCTGGCCAGCTTGACGTCTATGACACGATTGATCCGGCACTGCGCGATGCCTGCGAAGATGTGATCCTGATGCGGCCCGTCGCAGGCGAGCAATCCGCGACGGAGCGCCTGATCGAACTTGCTGAAAGCTACAAGGGCAAGAGCAAGGAAGACGAAAAGCAGGCGGCGGAATGGCGCGGCTGGGCGGTTGAGAAACGGCTAGAGCATGCGCTGGTTAAAGGCATTGATGCCCATGTCGTCGATGACACAGAAGAGATGCGCGCTCTAACCGCCGAAAACGGTGGCCGCCCGATCGAAGTGATCGAAGGGCCGCTGATGGACGGCATGAATGTCGTTGGCGATCTGTTTGGCAGCGGCAAGATGTTCCTGCCACAAGTGGTCAAATCTGCCCGCGTGATGAAGAAGGCTGTTGCCCACCTCATTCCCTTTATCGAGGAGGAGAAGGCGCTGCTTGGCGGTGATGACGCCAAGGCCAAGGGCACCATCATTATGGCCACTGTGAAAGGCGACGTGCACGATATCGGCAAGAATATCGTCGGCGTGGTGCTGCAGTGCAATGGCTATGAAGTGGTGGACATGGGGGTCATGGTGCCGTGGCAGGACATTCTCAAATCCGCCAATGACAACAATGCGGATATGATCGGTCTGTCGGGCCTGATTACGCCCTCGCTCGATGAAATGGTGACGGTAGCTGAAGAGATGCAGCGCGCTGAGATGAACATGCCGCTGCTGATTGGTGGCGCGACGACCAGCAAGGTCCACACCGCACTTAAGATCGACCCTTCCTATGATGGGCCGGTTATCCATGTCCTTGACGCGAGCCGCGCGGTGGGGGTTGCTTCAAAGCTCTTGTCCGACACGCTGCGCGACGATTTCGTCGGCGAAACTGCTGATGACTACACCAAGGTTCGCGATGCGCGCGCGGGCAAGGGTCAGAGCAAGCTGCTCACTCTCGAAGAAGCGCGCGCGAACTATTACGATGCGTATCTGAGTGACAAGCCTGCTCCGCCTGCGCAGCCGGGCGTGCATGTCTTCGATGATTGGGATCTCGCGGATCTGCGCGACTACATCGACTGGACCCCGTTCTTCCGTGCATGGGAATTGCATGGGACTTATCCGAAAATCCTCGATGATGAGGTTGTTGGCGAAAGCGCACGCAGCCTCAAGGCAGACGCCGACGCAATGCTAGAAAAGATTATTAGCGAAAAATGGCTGACTGCACGTGGTGTCGCAGGTTTCTGGCCCTGCGCACGCGATGGCGATGATGTTACCATTCATCGGGTCAACCGCGAAGAGCATGTGACGCTTCCGTTTCTGCGCCAACAGGTGAAGAAAAGCCGTGACCGCGCGAATATGTGCCTTGCTGACTTTATTGATCCCGATGGTGATTGGATAGGTGGTTTCGCCGTTGGCATTCACGGGATTGAACCGCATATTGCTCGCTTCCAGGAAGATAAGGACGACTACTCAGACATCCTGCTAAAGGCGTTGGCAGATCGTTTTGCTGAGGCCTTTGCCGAGCGTTTGCACAAGCATGTCCGCACCGATTTGTGGGGCTATGCGCCCGGCGAGCAGCTGACCAATGAGGCGCTGATCAAAGAGGAATATCGCGGCATTCGGCCCGCGCCGGGTTATCCTGCATGCCCCGACCATTCGCTAAAGCCGATCCTATTCAAACTGCTCGAAGCGGAAAAGAATGTCGGTCTTTCTCTGACCGAAAGTTTCGCGATGTGGCCCACTGCCGCAGTCAGCGGGTTCTATTTCGGTCATCCAGAGGCGCAGTATTTCGGTGTCGCGCGAATTGGCCGTGACCAGTTGGAGGATTATGCAGAGCGGCGCGGAGTTGATCTATCCACTGCCGAGCGCTGGCTAAGGCCGAATCTGGATTGACGCTGCAGCGCAAAACGCGCAAAAAAACCAGTCGCCGCGGGAGTGATTCTGCGGACATATCAGCGGGAGAGTTCGAAGCTGGGACCAACCCAGTAACGGCACCGAAGGAGCAACCACCCCGGAAACTCTCAGGTACACGGGACCGCGATATGATCGACACTCTGGAAAGCGCCTTGGCTGAATAGCTGGGGCCACCGAAGGGGAAGGCCGGAATAGCCGAAAGGCAATCCGGCTAAGCTCTCAGGTATCCCGACAGAGGGGGTGAGTTTGCGCATGCCTTTGCCGGGCTTGCGCGTCACCTTGCGGGAGCACCCGATTGAGCGACGAAATACCTGAAGAACTTGGCACATTGCCGCTTGATGCTTGGCATAGAGCACAGGGCGCGCGGATGGTGCCATTTGCTGGCTATGAAATGCCGATCCAATATGCCGGAGAGCATGGCGGCATCGTTGCAGAGCATGAATGGACGCGTAATTCCGCCAGCCTGTTTGACGTGTCGCATATGGGCCAGCTCGCGCTGAAAGGCGAGGGCGCGGCGCACGAACTTGAGAAACTGCTGCCCGGCGCGATCTCTAATCTAAAGCCCGGCAAGATGCGTTATTCGATGCTGCTAACCGAGGCGGGCGGGATCATTGACGATCTGATGGTGACCAATACCGGCCCGCATATCGCGCTGGTCGTCAATGGTGCATGCAAGTGGGATGATATTGCCCATCTACGCGAGCATTTGCCCGATGACATAACACTTACTCATTTTGATGATTTTGCGTTGCTGGCGCTGCAAGGCCCCAAAGCGGGCGAAGTGCTGGAGGCGCTGATACCGGGCGCGGGCGACCTGACCTTCATGACGGCGGCTCTGTTTGAATATGATGGCGGCCATATCTGGGTCAGCCGCGCTGGCTATACTGGCGAAGATGGTTTTGAGATCGCTGTTCACAACAGCAAGGTTGAGGCGCTGGCCGACGCACTTGTTGCCGATGAGCGTGTTAACCCTGCTGGACTAGGTGCGCGTGACAGCTTGCGTTTGGAAGCGGGCTTGCCGCTCTATGGTCATGATCTGACGATCAACACAGACCCAGTAAGTGCGGACTTGAGCTTTGCCTTGTCCAAGAAACGCCGGACAGAAGGCGGCTATTTCGGGCATCAGGCAGTTGTCGCACGGCTCGCGGACGTAGAGGCGGGCACTTTGGCGCAGCGTCGCGTAGGCCTGACGCTGGAAGGCCGGATGCCTGCACGCGAAGGGGCAGAAGTTTACGCGGGCGACACGAAAATCGGCACCGTCACCAGCGGCGGATTTTCGCCCACACTCGGCCACCCGATCGCGATGGCTTATGTCGATGCCACGCATGCTGCAGAGGGCACTGCGCTCGAAATCGAAGTCCGCAACAAGAGATTACCCGCGAAGGTCACATCCATGCCCTTCGTCCCGCATCGCTATTACAGAGGGAAATGAACGAATGGCGCGTTACTTTACTGATGAACACGAATGGATTGATGTCGAAGGCGATAGCGCGACGGTGGGCATCACTGATTACGCGCAGGAACAGCTGGGCGATATCGTGTTTGTTGAACTGCCCGAAAGCGGCGCGATGCTCGACAAAGGCGGCGATGCGGCTGTGGTCGAAAGTGTTAAGGCCGCGAGTGACGTCTACGCGCCGATCACCGGCGAAGTGACTGAAGGGAATGCGGCATTGGAAGACGACCCGGCGCTGGTGAACAGCTCGCCCGAGGAAGAGGGCTGGTTCTTCCGCATGACCATTGGCGATGCGTCCGAGTTGGAAGGGCTGATGGATGCCAAGGCGTACAAGGCGTTTGTGGACGGGCTTTGATCCGTTGCGCTGGTGAGGTGCCGGCATGAAGAGGTGAATTGATGCGTTACTTACCCCTGACCGACAATGATCGCGGCGAAATGCTCGCCAAAATCGGTGCGAGCAACATTGATGATCTGTTTGTCGATGTTCCCGAAGAGGCGCGGCTTGATGGCCCCATTCGCGGCCTGCCAATGCATGCCAGCGAGATGGCTGTCGAAAAGCATATGCGCACGTTATCGAAAAAGAATCTGGCGGCGGCGGATGCTGCGTTCTTCCTAGGGGCAGGGGCGTATAAGCACCATGTGCCCGCAAGCGTCGATCACATCATTCAGCGTGGCGAGTTCCTGACGGCCTACACGCCCTATCAGCCCGAAATTGCGCAAGGCACGCTGCAAATGCTGTTTGAATTTCAAACGCAGGTTGCGCGGCTCTATGGCTGTGCGGTTGCCAACGCATCGATGTATGACGGCTCGACCGCGTGCTGGGAAGCGGTGGCGATGGCCAGCCGCATTGCGCGCGGCAAGAAGCCTAAGGTTGTGCTCTCCGGCGCGCTGCACCCGCATTATGCCGAAGTCGTCAGGACGATGGCAAAGTTCACCGATGACGAAATTGCCGATGCTTTACCCAGCCTTACGGCAGAGCCAGATAATGCGGGCCTGATCAGCCGGATTGACGAGCAAACTTCCTGCGTCGTTGTGCAATATCCCGATATTCTCGGGCGTCTGCCGAACATCGCGGAAATAGCCGAGGCTGCGCATGCCAAGGGCGCGCTGGTTATTGCCGTAAATACGGAGCCTGTGGCTCTGGGCGCGATCAAATCGCCGGGCGAGCAGGGCGCGGACATCGTCGTGGGCGAGGGGCAAGCGCTGGGTGTTGGCCTGCAATTTGGCGGGCCATATCTCGGTCTGTTCGCGGTGCGCGATCCCAAGCATGTACGGCAAATGCCGGGCCGACTGTGCGGCGAAACTACCGATGCAGAGGGCAAGCGCGGCTTCGTTCTGACGCTGTCGACGCGTGAGCAGCATATCCGGCGCGAAAAGGCGACCAGTAACATCTGCACCAATTCGGGCCTCTGCGCGCTGGCGTTCAGTGTGCATATGACGTTGCTGGGCGAGAAGGGGCTGCGTCAGCTCGCGGCGGAAAATCACCGCTTGGCGTGCCTTGCTGCCGAGCGCTTGGCGAAGGTGCCGGGTGTGACTGTGCTCAACAACGGCTTTTTCAACGAATTCACGCTGTTACTCGATGCAGATGCGCGCAAGGCCGTGCGCAATATGGCGGAGAAGAAAGTGCTGGCTGGCGTATCGCTGGGCCGGTTGTTCCCGAACGTCGAAGCTCTCGCCAATGGCCTGCTGGTGGCCGTGACAGAGACGACCAGCGAAGAGGATATCGAGACGCTCGCGACCGCTCTTGAGGAGGAATTGTCATGACTAACGTGAGTTTCACCGTTCGTCCTGAGCCTGTCGAAGGACAGTTTGGCGGGCGCTCGTACTTCGACAACCTAAGCACGAGCGGAGATGTGCAATGAACGCTCCCAACGCATCAGGGTGGAAACCGGGAACCCCCGTGTCGGGCGATTTCGCTGTCGAATCCGGCCCTGCGACCGTGACAGGTAATCGCGCGCTAATGCTGGAAGAACCGCTGATCTTCGAGATTGGGACCACTGACACAACTGGTGTTGATCTGCCCGAACCGGCGGCGGATGCAACCAACCGGCTTGGCGGTCTTGATCGCGATGGTCCAATCGGATTGGCTGGACTGTCTGAACCGGAAACCGTGCGTCATTACACACGCCTCAGCCGTCAGAATTACGGGATCGATCTGGGCTTCTTCCCGCTCGGCTCGTGCACCATGAAGCACAATCCACGCCTGAATGAGAAAGTCGCGCGGATGCCCGGTTTTGCCGATGTGCACCCGTTGCAGCCGGTTGATACGGTGCGCGGTGCGCTGGAAGTGATCAATGAGCTGGCGTTCTGGCTAATCGACCTAACCGGTATGAGCGGCGTTGCCATGAGCCCCAAGGCGGGCGCGCATGGCGAGTTGTGCGGTATTCTGTGCATTCGAGCCGCGCTGGAGGCGCGGGGGGATGCTCGCAAGGTCGTGCTGGTGCCGGAAAGCGCGCATGGCACAAACCCAGCGACCGCTGCTTTCGCGGGTTATGAGGTAGAGGATATCCCTGCGACGGCTGAGGGACGTGTTGATCTCGAAGCATTGAAGGCGCGTCTCGGCCCTGACGTCGCAGCGGTCATGATCACGAACCCCAACACATGCGGTTTGTTTGAACCTGATTTGAAAGCAATCTCTGACGCAGTGCATGCGGCGGGCGGTTTTGTCTATTGCGACGGTGCAAACTTCAACGCGATTGTCGGCAAGGTTCGCCCCGGCGACCTCGGCGTCGACGCGATGCACATCAATCTGCACAAGACATTCTCGACCCCGCATGGCGGTGGCGGCCCTGGCTCTGGCCCGGTGGTGTTGTCTGAGGCTTTGGCTCCCTTTGGGCCGCTTCCTTACACTGCCCGGACCAAGGACGGTGTTGTCCACCTGATCGAAGAAGAAGATGCGGACGCGTTTTCCGAAGAACATTTCAACGGCGTGATGCAAAGCTTTGGCCGGATGACGGCGTTTCATGGCCAGATGGGCATGTTTACCCGTGCGCTGACCTATATGCTCAGCCACGGTGCAGACGGCCTGAAACAGGTTGCGGAAGACGCGGTGCTGAATGCCAATTACCTGCTACGAAACCTTGAGGATGTGCTGCATGCACCCTTTGGTGCGGTACGGCCCCTGCATGCATGAGGCGCTGTTCGGCGATGCCGGATTTGCCGAGGACTTGTCGACTCTCGATCTGGCCAAGGCGCTGATTGACGAGGGTTACCACCCGATGACCATGTATTTCCCGCTGGTTGTGCATGGGGCCATGCTGGTCGAGCCGACGGAGACTGAGAGCAAAGCGTCGCTGGATCAGTTTATTGCCGCGCTGCGCAGTGTGGCGGAGCGGGCCAAGGCTGGTGATGAGAGCATGAAAGCAGCGCCATATTACGCGCCGCGTCGCCGCCTTGATGAAACGCAGGCTGCGCGTAAGCCAAAGCTGGTCTGGAGCGAGGAGTAGCCACCGAGCTGCGCAATCGACACGTGACGCATTCGAACAAACCGGATTGCTTTGCCGTGGTTTACTGATCTTATCATCCGATGCGGGAGGAGCGTGTGACGATGAGGAGTGTGACAGCATTGCTGGCCGGGTGTGGTTTAGGTCTTGCCGCTTTAACGGCACCAACCCCCGCCTCGGCAGGCGTTCTCTAAGCGCATGGAGGTGCTACAACTTACCTCACGGTCCAGCCAGCCGAACTTTTATGGTTTCAGCCCCGCGCCAAACCATCAGATGGTGGTTGGGGCACGAATGGAAGGGGACATTGGGGATGAACAAAGGGTTGAACCGTGAAGGGGCAACAAACGAAACCGGCGGTCAGATGGCGGTGTTTTGAAGGCCTGGCTCGCGGCCATTTACGCACGGAGAGATGGAGCGTCTGTTCCTCACGCGTTCTGGCATTCCCTGGAAAGTCTTTGATGAGTCTGACATCGAAAGCTGGGTGGGTGCGGCGCGACCGGCTGATCCCGCGCACCGCGAAGAGGTGCCTGCTCTAGGAAACTGGAGCAGGAAAAAAGGACGCGACCCTTCGTGGATCACGCCCTTTCACTTGGTATATCTGACGCTTATTTTAAGAATCTCGGTCTTTACGCTGGCTGTTTGACGACCGGTGGCTGCGGGGTCACGGCCTCAGCCTCACGACTGTCGCGATACTTCTTGAGTGCGTAGCCTCCGGCAGCAACAGCGATCATTGCGGGAATGCTCATCTTGCGAAGAACGAATGGCGCTGCCGCGCCTAGCATCGCGCCAGTTGGACCGCCGATCGCGCCAGTCTTCTGAGCGATTTTTGCACCGAGGGCGGACCCTAAGACTTTGTTCAACATGGTAAATCTCCTTTGACAGTCTAACGGTCTTTCAATCGAAAGGTTCCGAATTTACCGGAGATATCAGCGATCAAGCGCGCCGTTTGGCTCGGTCGCGTACCGAATGCCTGTTCTTGAGGAATATCGAACGCGCGGACGTAATGGCTGAGCTCTTCGTTCACAACGTCAGGTGAAAGCCCGAATTGCTCAAGCGTATAGCGGTGCGGATGCCGCTTCAGCTGCTTGGATCGCTCAAGAAACGCCTCCATACCAGGCACGGCGGGCTCCATATCCAATTCAAGGAACCGATAGACCCGCTTCATCGTGCCGCGCCAATCCTGATCCATATCGTCATAGCGAACGTCGATCATGCGTTCAGCAGGAATAGCTTTGCGAGCGGCCATCATTCGATCAATTTGCAATCGCGTTTTGCGCAGCCATTCGCGACCAACCTCATTCGGATCGGCGTGATCGGAATAAATGATGGTCTGATTCCAAGCGAGCGAGGCTGCACTGCCAACCACTTGCTGAGGGTCGCGATGGCTGAAGATGATTCGGGCGTCGGGGAACACGCTGAGCAGCGCGGGCAGGTCGAGCATGTGCTGCGGTGTTTTCAGGATCCACGGACGGAGGCTCGAAACCTGTTGTGACCAGCCGACGAGCCTCAGCAAATCGGCCATATAGCGATATGCTGGCGTGGGGTCCTGCCCCTCACACCATGCGGCATAGCTCGGCACATGCCACTGCGCTTCATGCTTCATGCCCCACATGCTGGCGACGAGCAGGCCCAGCTCTTCTTCTGGCTCATAAGGCCCGGTGGGATGGATTGACAGGGTCCGCGGATTGGCAAGCCGTGCAACCTTCATGATGCGCGCGGCCAGGATCGGGCGGAAGTCCTTTTTCTCGCCCGCCATCACTCTCTCAAAATCAGGGCGCGGCACGGGACTGATCGTTTCAAAGCTGCGCATATGCGTAAAGCGCTGATCACTTGCGAGCAGGCGGTGAAGACGCGTTGTACCGGAACGCATTGGGCCGACGATGATAACCGGACGCTTGATGGGCCGGGCGAGTATCTCAGGATGCTTCGAGAACCACATTTGCGCGCGCAACCTGTCGCGCAACACGTGGTGAAATTGCGCCATGGCCGACCAATCACCGGCTGCGTTCAGGCGCGCTTCGCTGCGCACAGAGTTCTAGCAATACTTCAAGAGGTTGTTCAAACCACCGGTCGCCGAAATCGTCGAGGCCTGTTTCATCCACGGCTCGTGCCAGCAGATGATCTTTCTTCAAGTTTGCCTGGCTGATCGCACCAACTGCCCTGCCTATACGAATGAAGCGATCTAAGCCGCCAATAAAAGGTGTCCGGCGTGGAGGCTGGTCATGCGGATGCGGCACTATAACTGGGTCTTACTCATTGGAAAGATTGATTGAACAATCCCGCAATAAACAAACAACTCTCGCGATCAAGCGCGACCATTTGCTTCGCCAACAGGCGCGATCTTCACTAGCATTTGGAGGCAGGCGAAGGCATAGGCGCTGGCATGCACGATATTCGCACAATTCGAGACGACCCGGACGGCTTTGACGCGGCGCTGGCGCGGCGCGGACTTGGCCCGGTTGCCGCAGATATTCTGGCGCTGGATGCCAAGCGGCGCGAGGTGACGACCAAGCTGCAAGAGGCACAAAGCCGCCGCAATGAAGCCTCCAAAGCCATTGGTAAGGCGATGGGGCAGGGTGATGCGGAAAAGGCCGAGGCGCTGAAGGCTGAAGTTGCTGAGCTGAAGCAGTCTATGCCAGCGCTTGAAGAGGAAGATCGGGCGCTTGGCGAAGAACTTCGCATGGCGTTGCTTGTTCTCCCCAATGTCCTTGATCCCAGTGTTCCTGATGGCGAAGATGAGAATGACAATGTCTATCTGCGCGAATGGGGCGAGAAACCTCAGTTCGATTTCGAACCGCAAGAACATGCCGACATTGCGCCCGCGCTCGGTATGGATTTTGAAACCGGCGCGAAGATTTCCGGCGCGCGTTTCACATTTCTGCGTGGGGACATAGCACGGCTGCATCGTGCTCTCGGACAGTTCATGCTCGATAACAACACGCGCGAGCATGGCTTTGTAGAGTGCAATCCGCCACTGTTGATCAATGAAGAAGCCGGGTACGGCACCGGTCAATTGCCGAAATTTGGGGAGGATCTGTTCCGCACCACGGATGACCGATTGCTGATATCAACGTCGGAAATGGTGCTAGGAAACTCGTTTCGCGAACAGCTCTTCGCCGAAACCGACTTCCCAATGCGTTTGACGGCGCTCACGCCATGCTTCCGTTCTGAAGCAGGTGCGGCTGGTCGTGACACGCGCGGCTTCATCCGCCAGCATCAGTTCGAAAAAGTCGAAATGATCGTGGCCGCTTTGCCCGAAAAGGCAGAGGAAGAGCTTGATCGGATTACCGGCGTTGCAGAGGGTTTGTTGCAGAGTCTCGGGCTGCACTATCGGGTCATGGCTCTATGCTCGGGCGATATGGGTTCGGCAATGATGAAGACGTATGATTTGGAAGTCTGGCTTCCCGGTCAATGCGCCTATCGTGAGATCAGCTCTTGTTCTAATGGCGGAACCTATCAGCCGCGGAGAATGAATGCGCGTTATCGTCCAGAAGGCGAGAAGAAGAGCGAGTATTTCCATATGCTCAACGGCTCTGGTCTCGCGGTGGGTCGCACGCTGGTGGCGATTATCGAAAATTATCAGCAGGCTGATGGCAGCGTTCTGATCCCAGAGGTTTTGCATCCCTATATGGGTGGCGTGACCAAGCTTGAGCCTGCTGCTTGATGCGTATTCTGGTCACCAATGATGACGGCATTCACGCGCCGGGGTTAGAGGTGCTCGAAGAGATCGCGCGCGAGTTTTCGGATGACATTTGGGTGTGCGCGCCGTCAGAAGAGCAATCGGGCGCGGGGCATTCTCTGACGCTTAACGAACCTGTGCGCCTGCGCCAGCATAGTGAGCGACGCTTGTCAGTTAGTGGGACGCCCACCGATTCTGTCATGATGGCGCTTCGCAAAGTTATGCCGGACAAGCCTGACCTGGTGCTTTCCGGCGTCAATCGCGGGGCCAATCTAGGTGATGACATCACCTATTCGGGGACCGTGTCCGCCGCGATTGAAGGCGCATTGGCGGGTATCCGATCTATTGCGCTGAGCCAAGTCTATTCGCGCGAAGGCATGGCGGACACAGTACCATTCGATGCAGCGCGTGTGTGGGGACCGAAAGTCATTGCACCACTTCTCGACGTGCCTTTGCCTGAACGTACGCTGGTGAATGTGAATTTTCCGCCTATCGCCGCCGAGGCGGTCAAAGGTATCCGTGTTGTACGGCAGGGGTTTCATGATTACTCGCGTGGTTCGCTTGTCGAGGGCAAGGATCCGCGAGGCTACGACTATTTCTGGTTCGGCCTGCATGCGATTGAACACACTCTCGATCATGGGACAGATCTGGAGGCGATTGCCGATGGCTATGTCGCGGTGACGCCCTTACAGCTTGATCTAACGCATTACAGTTCGCTCGATACGCTTGCGGAACGCTTCGCGCAGTGACACAAGACGCGCGATGAAAGAGAAGCCGATCGATCGTATCGTGCCACGCAAACCGCCAGCCCGTTCGCGGCGTTCCCGCTTCACGCCTATTCGCCGTGCGGTAAGAATTCCCGTCTGGGGCGATCTTGCGATCCGCATTGGTCTCGCCTTCGGATTGATCTTCCTCGTGATCATGATCCATTGGTGGGACCGTGAAGGTTTGGTCGACAATCTCGATGGCGAGGTCAGCTTTCTCGACGTTGTCTATTTTACCATGATCTCTGTCACCACGACAGGTTTTGGCGATATTGCGCCGATTTCTGACCGGGCGCGATTGATTGAGGCAGTTATCGTGACTCCAATCCGGTTTGCGGTGTTCTTTATCTTTGTCGGCACCGCATACAATTTCATTATTAAGCGCAGTTGGGAGAAGTGGCGCATGGCCCGCATCCAAGAGCAATTGTCCAATCACATCGTCGTTTTGGGCTTCGGCATTTCAGGGTCGGAAGCGGTCGACGAGCTGATTGAACGCGGCACTGATCCAAGCACGATCGTGGTTATTGATCCCAGCGAAGACCGCCTTGCTGAGGCGGAAAAGCTTGGTTGCAACGTCATGGCAGCAGATGCCACGCGCGATGATACGCTGGCAGCCGTGCGAATTTCCGAGGCGCAAAACGTTCTGGTGTCCGCGGGGCGTGATGACACATCGATCCTGATCGTTTTGACGGTGCGTGCGATGGCTCCCGATATTCCGATTAGTGTGGTCGTAAGGGCAGACGACAACGAATCCCTTGCCCGCCAAGCGGGCGCAGACAATGTCATCAATCCGGTTCGTTTCACGGGTTTGCTGTTGGCGGGTAGCGCAAAGGGTGAACACATTGCGGATTACCTCGCCGATCTCGCCTCTGTCACGGGCCGTGTTCAGTTGGTCGAGCGTGTCATCACCGATGAGGAATGCGGCTGCGCGATTACGGACCTGAAATCAGGCGGGCGCGGTTTGCGCGTTTATCGCGATGGCAAGGTTCTGGGTTTCTGGGAGGAAGCCTGCCAGAATCTTCAACCGGGCGATGTGGTGGTCGAGATTGTCCCAACCGAAAACGGCAATTCGAACGGCGACACGCACTGATGGGGATCTGTCACGAAATACCGGCTTATTGAACGTCTACCCCTCTTGCGGCGGCGCGCATGTCCTGTGCTTGAGCGTCCTTTTCAAGAAGTACAGACTTCCATTGGTCCTGCGTCAGGCATTGCTTGGTAAAGCGCGTTCGGCTGTTGGTCATTGGCCGCCGCACGCATATTCGGGTTTCGGGATCTTCGATGTCCATGGTGGCCGCACGTTCGGAGTTTTTCGCAAAGACCTTTGGCGGCTTCGCACTGAGCGAAGTGGCGGTGAGCGCAACAGCAACAATAGCGGCATATTTGAGCATGACGTTCCTCCAACCGTGTTCGAGATCAGGCTACCCGTTGTCTGTGGCAGTCGCAAGGCACGTTGAAGATGGGCGGCTAAGGTAACAATGCGTGGACTGTACCCATGGCGATGTAAAACAGGATCCAATAACCAGCATCGATGAAGAACAGCGCTTTGCCTTTTTGGCTGAACAAATAGTTCGTGCCCAATGCAGGGATGATAAAGCCCACCGCCACACCCAGAGCAGTCATCACTTTAGCCATCAAAGATAGCTCGTAATCATAGCTCGCGAAGGTATGCGCCAAAGTCCAGCTTGCGATCAGCGAAAACGCGAAGGCACCGCCGTAGATTAAGCCCATATTGCCTTCTTTGATCTGATCCTCTGTCAGGCCAACAGCGCCCATCCATTTCTTGCCCATGATCGGCCCATACCAAATGCCGCCAACGACAAATCCCATCACAGCGGTACGCAATGATGCCTATCCAGTTTACGTCGAACACTATGCCTCTCCCTGATTTCTTTTGAATCAAGCCACCCGCTCCCTCCACCCTTACCACTTGGATGCTACCGGGCACAAATCCCGGTGGTAGGGTGGAGGGAGCGGGTGGCTTGGCCGACCCAGAGAATATCTAGCCTATTAGAGCGGCTACGTGTAGAGGCGCCCGCAAATCATGAGCAAAGCAACTATTCTCCCAGACCAAAAGAAGGTCGGTATGGTCAGCCTCGGCTGCCCGAAAGCGCTGGTCGATTCTGAGCGTATTCTGACCCGTTTGCGCGCCGATGGCTACGCTATGAGTCCGGATTATGCCGGGGCTGATGTTGTGCTGGTGAACACATGCGGCTTTCTTGACAGTGCGAAGGAAGAGAGCCTTGCCGCCATTGGTGAAGCGATCGCTGAAAATGGCCGGGTGATTGTAACGGGGTGTATGGGCGAAGAAGCCGATGCGATCCGCGCCGCGCACCCGCAGGTTTTGGCTGTCTCCGGCGCGCACCAATATGAACAGGTGGTTGAGGCCGTGCATGAACATGCGCCGCCAACGCAGGGGCCATTTGTTGATCTGATCCCACAACCTGACATCAAGCTGACTCCACGCCACTACAGTTACCTCAAGATTTCAGAGGGTTGCAATCATTCCTGCGCGTTCTGCATCATCCCGGACTTGCGCGGGAAACTGGCCAGTCGGCGGATTGATGCTGTGCTGCGCGAAGCGGAAAAGCTGGTCGCTGCGGGCACGAAAGAGCTGCTGGTGATTAGCCAGGATACGTCCGCTTACGGTGTCGACACGCGGCATGAAGAACGCGAATGGAAGGGCAATCCCGTCCGCGCCCATATGACTGACCTTGCTCGTGAACTTGGGCAGTTACGCACCGATCAGGGGGCACCGCCATGGGTACGGCTTCATTACGTATATCCCTATCCACATGTTGATGCGGTGATCCCCCTGATGGCGGAAGGGCTGCTGACCCCATATCTGGACATACCATTCCAGCACGCGGCACCATCAGTACTCAAATCAATGCGGCGTCCAGCGAATGAGGCGAAAGTCCTCGAGCGACTTAAGAAGTGGCGCGATATCTGCCCGGATATCGCGGTGCGATCCAGCTTCGTCGTCGGCTTCCCGGGTGAGACAGAGGACGACTTCCGCTATTTGCTCAATTGGCTGGAGGAAGCCCAGCTCGACCGGGTTGGCGGCTTCCGGTTTGAGCCGGTTGAAGGCGCGCGCGCGAATGATTTACCCAACCCTGTACCAGAAGCGGTGAAAGAAGAACGCTATGCTCGGTTGATGGAACTGACTGAGCGTATTTCGGCTGCAAAACTGCAAAACAAGATTGGCCGGACCCTTCCAGTGATTATCGATGAAGTGGGTGAGCCTGATGAAGATGGCGATGTCGGAGCGACGGGACGATCTCAGGCTGATGCGCCAGAAATTGATGGCGCGGTCTATCTCCGCGATGTTCCCGCTGATCTGGCGACCGGCGATATTGTCAACATCACGGTCGAGGATGCCGATGCGCATGACCTTTATGGCGTTATAGACCAGAATTGACCCGGCGATGATTCTTGAGATTACGGCGGAAGTCGCATTTCATCTTGATGAGCCGGGTGACGCTTTGCTGCAGTTCGAGGCCGCAGCGCTGTCATCGCAAACCATAACCAGTGGCAACGTTCAGGTATCAGGCCGCAAGTACGAGGAGACCGTGCCAGCGCATGGCGAAATCGGTCACCGCACATGGATAACCGGTTCGGGACGTATTGAGGCGGGCTATCACGCCAGAACCGAAATACATCGCCGTGATGAAGACGTTGGGCGATTTGATCAGCTGCCAGCGCATGAAATTCCGGGCGATGCTGTCGAGTATTTACTAGAATCGCGTTTCTGCCAGGCTGGTAGGTTCCAAAATTTTGTCGATTCAGAGTTTGCCGGAACATCCGGCGGTGAGCGGGCGAGAGCCAACCACGACTGGGTAAGCGCTCATTTAGAGTATGCCCCCGGCGCAAGCGGGCCCGGCAGCACGGCCATGGACAGCTTCGTCGATCGGCAAGGCGTTTGCCGGGACTTCGCCCATGTCGTGATTGCTATGGCTCGTGCTTCGGCGATCCCCGCGCGCTATGTGGCTTGCTATGCCCCTGATGTGAAACCGCAGGATTTTCATGCCGTTGCCGAAGTTCTGCTAGCTGACCCGAACCATTCGAACGGGCATTCTTGGCAACTCATTGATGCGACTGGGATGGCGAAACCTTCAGAAACGTGCCGTTATTGGCGTTGGGCGTGATGCTGCTGATGTAAGCTTTCTCACGACCTTCGGACCAGCAACGTTTCTGTCGAGTAAAGTGAGCGTCAAGCGCCTCTGACGAGCGGCTACGATAGATTAACGTCCTCGGTTATTCGCGCGGGGTATGGTATGCTTTCGGTCATGCAAAAGCTCTCGCTCAGCCTAGTCGTTCCCATGGCAATCGGTGCTATGAGCGCCGCATGCGCCCCTACTGATCCCCATGCCATAGCCGACGGCGAAGGTCCGAAGAGCGGGACTGCTGAGCCATCAGCTGAAAGGGTTACTATGTCAGACAAAGTTTCCAACGATCTTCACAAGGCCTTCGCCGCACATAGCGACAATGCCGATCATCGCGAGCGGGTGATTATTACGATGGCTGATATGGGCGATATGGCCGCCATGGAGGCGATGGACGGATTGGATGTCATTGATACGATGGGCAGTATGCCGATCATCGTCGCCAATGTTGATGCAAAGGCTCTCAAATCGCTTGCTGAAAGTGACACGGTGAAGCGGGTCGAACCTGATGGTGAGATGCGCATTCAGCCCATCCCTGAAGACTAGGCAAGGTCAGTCTACTCGCTTTCGCAAGCCGCTTATAGGCCGACCGGTCCGTGTTATGCAGTCGGTTCCATTCGGCCAATTTATCCAACCCATTGCGCACCATCCGGCTGTGTGAAGCAAGCAATCTGGCATCGGTTTCGCTCGCGGCCATCGGCACTGGAATGGCCTGTGCCAACGGTTCGCCAGCCTTCACATGAACCGGTTTTTCGCTTGTCGGCAGATTGAAAACCAAATTCACGCAATCGGCATACCACGCCGTTTCGACCAGTCCTGAGAGCATGTGCAGGCCGTCTTGCCGCGACCGATTGATGGGCGGCGCAAAGAGCAGGCCCATTCCGCTTTCTGTTGTGAACACATAGGGCAAGTGAACTTTGACTTGGCCCTGCTGATCTTCCCGCTCAAAAAAGCTCAACCCCGGCACAACAACATCGCCTGCGCGCTCCTTGACATGCTCGGCAATTGCAAAGCGGTTCGACTTGAAGAAGTGCGTGGGGTCATCATGAACATAGAAGACTCTGTTGGCGCACCCTCCAGACACTGGCGAACGAAACGCCCGCGCGCCTGATGGCACATCAGTTGGCAGGCAATACCCCCAACTAAACGGCGCCGGGATCATCAGACCCACAGCATTGGCAGCAACAAAAGGGCGGCACTGTTCGCGCCGCCCATATCCCTTGGGGACTTTGTCGCGGGTTTTTGGTGATGCGGGAACCGGCGCATGTAGCTTCGCCGTCAATGGAAGGATGGATACTCCAAGGCCCTGTTTGCTCATGTCCAGCTCCCGATCACACGCGCGTGATTAGATCACGAATTCTGGCGCTGTGCCGATGAAAAATGCGGCGGTATTCGCATTCACGCGGCCTTTGCCATACTTTTCAGGATCTTGGTCGCCCACCCGATCAACGAAGGTGTTGAGCATCCAGCGCACCTGTTTGTTATTCGCACCGCGATGCGAACCCCAGGCGAGCGCGCCGACACCTGACACATGCGGACAAGCCATGGAGGTTCCGCTCAATCGGCCATAGCCGCCACCTCGCGTCGTCGAGAGGACGGATACGCCCGGCGCGCAAACCTCGATCTGTGGCCCACGGCTGGAGAAGTTGGCAATCGTATCGGTTGAATCGACTGCCGAAACCGCCATCACATGCGGATATTGCGCCGGGAAACCGACTGTGTTGTTACCGGGACCAGAATTGCCGGCTGCCGCTACCAGCAGGATGCCATCATCATAGGCGGCCTCGCACATATCGCCGAGTGCTTGTGGGGCGCCGCCGCCGCCAAGACTCATGCTCGCAACGCGTGCACCTTTCTTGGACATGATCCAATCGAGTGCCGCGATTAGCCAGCTCCAGTTCCCGCTACCGCTGCTCGACAGCACCTTGACGGGATAGAGATAAGCATAGGGCGCAACGCCCACCACACCGATATTGTTCATCGCTGCGGCAACGGTTCCGGCGCAATGCGTACCGTGGCCGTTAAAATCCTCGGTCGAACTTTCCGTGGGGACAAAGCTCTTGCCAGTTTTCAGATTGGCGACGAGGTCAGGGTGATCAGAATCGATACCAGTGTCGAGAATAAACACCTTGATCCCCTCACCCTGGCTGCTTGGCCACGCCGCTGGTGCCTTGACCTGAGTGATGCCAGTTGGGGTGGTCTGCGCGGCTGCAATCGGTTCGTCGAGCGCAAACATCTGCCCATCTTCCTCGACGCGCAGGACATTGCCATCCTTCTCAAGCTTCTTCATTTCGGCCTTGGTCAGATTGGCCATCAGGATCGGCGCGGAATAACGGTTTACGTCATAACCCAACATCGCCATGTCTTGGCCTGATGAAACCGGCCGCGCACGGGTAGAGACCTCCTCGGCAGTCAGGAAGGTAATCTCATCATCCAATGCAGCGGACAAAATCTCCTGCTTATCCTTCTTGGTTGAACGCTTATCCTTAGGTTTGAAAGTAATAATATAGGGCTGCCTGTCAGTATTTTTCGTAGTAGCCATGATAAACTCCAATATAGGTTGGCTTATATCATGCGCGTTACTTCACAATGTGTGATGCACGGCGGGACTCTCCCACACCCGCCTGAGACAGGGCAGTTAAAATTTTCTGTTTATATGTATAACTGGCCTAACGACTCAGGAGGCATCATGATATGACCGATGCTCCATCACGAATTGTACAATTTCGTACAAAAATATTTCCGTGATGAATCATATATTTGATAGCACGAAATATTTACGAAGGTTAATATTTGTGGTCGAGTAGTTTATTGCATGCGATCAGATGAGTCAGGGGTCATGCCGCGGAATCGCCAAATTCTGCCAGCGTATCGAGGCAAAGTCTGCCAATCCCGATGCGGTTGAAAGACTCTCTGCGGAAGCGGAACTGCCTGGCGCCGGCTAGCTCGCTTTGGGATCGGGCTCGTCCTCCGGTGTGCCGACCGTGATGCGGATCTGTTGCAGCGAGATAATCGCAACCCAGAAGCCGACTACGGACAGCGCGCTTGCGCCGAGGACTGCGAACGCTGCGCCTTTCAATCCATTCCACCCCATCGCGACGTCGAGCAGGCCCAGTGCCAGCAGTGTCGGAACGGCTCTCACCAAGAATGCTGTGCCCGCTTTGCCTGCACTTACCAGCAGCGATTCAAGGCTGGCCCCGACCAGTTCAACCGCACCTGCAATGGCAAGAATGACCATCGCCCAATAGACGACCTGAAATTCAGGGCCTGCAATCGCCACCAGTCCCCAGCGACCAAAGAAGATCGCGAACATGACAGCCAACACGCCGCCGATCAGAGCAATATTGGCCATGCGGCGGGCAATCTGATGTGCATTGTCCTGGGCGTGAACCAGCTCAGGATAAATCGCCTTGGAAACTGTCTGTGCCAGCTGAACCAGCGCCTGCCCCAATTGGCTCGCGACGCGAAAACCGCCTGCAAATGCCTCTCCGCCAATGGCGCCGACCAACAAGATCATGACCTGCTTGCCAGCGATATTGAGGCTACCGGTCATATTGGTCGACCAGACAAAGCGCCACGCATCGGCGTGATCACGCGGGATGCGCCACAAGCTGATCTGCGACATATCGATGCGTTCATCGCGCACCGCCACGATCCACAAGGTTGCTGCCACCGCAACCTCTACCGCCGCCCACGCAAGGATAAAGCCAGCAACGGTGGGCATAAAAAGCCAGGCGAGCACAGCTCCCGCAGCCCGGATGGTGGGCTGCACTGCCTCGGCGGCGGTCGCCTTGCCATATTTGAAACGCAGTCTCAGCAAGCCGGTCGGGGTGGTGCGGATCGATAAAAGCGAGATGATGCAATAGCCAAATGTCAGCCACAGCAACTCATCTGGCAGGGGTAGCCATAATTGTGCGGTGGAGACCAGGATAGCCGCCAGCACGCTGCCCATGACGACGGACAACAGATCGAGCGCTATGGCAAATCCGGTTGCCTCGCCTGGCCCGTCTTTCCCCGCACCCCAGCGCACAACAAATTGCCACGTCTGAAAGTTGGCAAGGCCGGTGACTGTCTGGCCGAGAGCGATAATGATGGCAAAATGGCCGAACCCATCAAGGCCCAACGTTCGCGTCGCGAGCGCGAGGTAAACCAGGCTGAGCACGGCGTTGAAGCCGCGTCCGGTCAGCAGCCAGCCAATATTGCGAAAAAGACGCGTCATGCCGCTTGATGCTGTGCCTTAGCCAGCGTTCGCGGCCCGCTTCGCCAGCAGCCTTTCGGTGACATCAAACGTCCGCTCATTGTCGACATCAACTGCGAATTCGCCGCGCGACATGACAATCGGGCAAAGCTTAAAACCAAACCGCTTGGAGACTTGCGCGAAAAGTTTCTCTTTAGTGCCCCAGCCCAGATAGAAGCGGATCAGGTTCATAACGCCAAATGCCTTGGCAATGCGGCTTGGGAACTTCACAAATTGACCACCGCCGCGCATGATTTCCGCAGCGGAAAGCGCTTCTGCATTGCCGATCCAATAGGTGTTGCAGTTTGAATAGCCGCCGTCGGTAAACTCATAGAACTTTGCCTGCCCTTGCGGATCGGCGGCGATCACGTCGTTCTTGCGGGCGAGCGCGGCAGCTGCATCGGCATTTTCGGCGAGCGCGCCATCGATAAATTCCGCATACCCCTCAGGCGTGACCAGGCAGTTGTCCGCGGTGGTAATCATGACCGGAAAATCAGCGCCGTCGACGCCTGCAAAAACGCTGTCGACAATATTGAATGCGCCCGATTTGAACTTCAGGCGGCCTTCGCTTTCCAGCTTTCCAATCAGTGGGATAGCACGAATTTCTTCTGGTTCGTGTGCGACGACATGTATGGCGCCGATACGATCACATTGCGAGACTGCCTCGACGACGTGCTCTATCATGGGTCTGCCGCCAACCGGTACAACGCATTTCTGATTGACGCCTGCGCGCTGCGCCAGTGGGTCCAGAACGCCGGATCGCTTGCCGGCCATGATGAGTGCTGTGATTTTCCCGTCCATACAGGTGCAGATAGTCCCCTTTTTGGTTAACGCAAAGTCTTGTCATGCGACACGTGGTCCGCCAGCGGGGAGAAGATGCGAATAATCTTCTCACGTAAGGGGTTTGACAGCGCGGCGGGCGGTGGGCCTTCGCCGATTGTGGATGGGCGCCCGATCAGCCTGCCAATACCAGCGGGGGTAGCGTCGCAAACGACGTATGACGATCTCGGTTTGGGCGAGTTAGCGGCGATTGCGAGCCGGGGAAAAATAGGCGGTCGCGATCTTTGCCACCACGACCCGATGTTTGTGGATGACGGCACGTGCCTGTTCGGACAATGCGGTGCCGCGCAGACCCATCTTGCCAATCAAGGCGTTGGAATTGATGATGTTTTTGTGTTCTTCGGCCTGTTCCGAGAGGAGCAGACAGGCGAGCCGCATCACCGTATTTTCGGGTATCTCAGAGTAGTCGAGATAATGCGCATGATTGAACATGATGACCCCGTGGTTGAAACAGAGGCACCCGATTTGGTCCGGTTGGGGCACCCGCATGCACTAAAGATGCACAGCTTCAACGATGTGATCTATCGCGGCGAGGGGCAAACGGCGTCATTGGCCTCTGATGTACTGAGATTGACCGTGATGGGTGGCCCGCCCAGCCTTTGGCATCGCCCGGCCTGGCTGAAACGTGGTGGGCTAAGCTATCATGACCGGGCGGACCGCTGGTTGCACGGCGGAAAGATCAGGTCTGTGGCACGAGGTCAGGAATTTGTGGCGGATGTTGGGAAGCGTCGCGAACCTCGCGAATGGCTCGACGGCATTATTGCGGAAATCAACCGGTCGCTGTGACGAACGTTACGAATAGGTTTTGATGATCGCTGAGAAGTCGAGTGCTTCGTTTCCCGCGCCAAGGAAGTCTTCGTACAAGCCGGCTGCGCGCGATCCCAGTGGCACTGCGGCGTCCGCCGTCTCGGCGGCTTCCATCGCGAGGCGCAAATCCTTCACCATCAATGGCGTGGCGAAGCCGCCTACATAGTCATTGTCAGCCGGGCTCTCGAAACCCACGCCGGGCATCGGTGTGTAGGCGTTCAAGGACCAGTTATAGCCGGATGATTGCGAGCTGATCTCGTAGAATTTCTGCGGATCAAGGCCCAGCTTTTCCGCCATCTTCATCGCCTCGGCGGTGCCGATCATGGTTATGGCGAGCAGCATGTTGTTGCAGATTTTGGCGGTCTGCCCCGCGCCCGCATCGCCCGCGTGGATCACCGCCTTGCCCATTGCGTCAAGGATCGGTTCGGCGCGTTCAAATGCGCCCGCCGTGCCACCGACCATAAAGGTTAGTGTGCCGCCATTGGCCGCAGCGATCCCGCCGGAAACGGGCGCATCCACCATATCGTATCCGGCTACTGTTGCCGCTTCGATGACTTCGCGTGCCGTCGCGACATCGATGGTGGAGCAATCGAGCAAGACCGCGCCTTTCGGGGCATGGCCGATCACGTCACTTTCGTAGACGCTTTTCACAATCGCGCCATTGGGCAACATGGAAACGACCGCGTCTACACCGGTGCAGGCCTCTGAGGCGCTGGTGAATGTCGCGCAGCCCGCATCCTTAGCAGCGGCCAGAGCTGCTTCGCTGAGATCAAAAGCACGGACCTCGTGGCCAGCCTTCACAAGGTTTGCGGCCATCCCGCCGCCCATATTGCCAAGGCCGATAAAGGCGATTTTCATATTAGAGTGCTCCGTTCGTGCTGAGCCTGTCGAAGTACGACTTGCCTAGTACTGCGTTCGCCCTTCGACAAGCTCAGGACGAACGGTTGGGGTTTGGCATTGTGTCGGTTGGCTTGGCGATCCGAGTGATATTGTCCTCAAATAGCGAAGCGATAGGACGCGAAAAAGTCCTCAAATAGCGAAGCGATAGGACGCGAAAAAGTCCTCAAATAGCGAAGCGATAGGACGCGAAAAAGTCCTCAAATAGCGAAGCGATAGGACGCAAAAAAGTCCTCAAATAGCGAAGCGATAGGATGCAGAAAACACGTAGAGGGAGCGGGTGGCTCTGGCTCGACAGCAAACTATCTCCCCTTCCACTGGCCCTCACGCTTCTCGACAAAGGCCGCCATGCCCTCGGTCTTGTCCTCGCTCGCGGTGAGGATCTGGAATATGCGGCGTTCCATAATCAGGCCCTGATCGAGCGTGCTTTCAAACGCGGCGTTGACCATTTCCTTATTCGCAATCGCGGCCATGGGCGGCATGCTGGCGATAGTGCTCGCGGATTTCAACACATCGGCGATCAGATCGGCCTGAGGCACTACGCGCACCACCAAGTTTGCACGCTCGGCTTCGTCGGCGCTCATCATCCGCCCGGTCAGGCACATTTCCATCGACTTGGACTTGCCAATCGCGCGGGTCAGCCGCTGCGATCCGCCCATACCGGGCGCGACGCCCAGCTTGATTTCCGGCTGACCGAATTTCGCATTGTCGCTGGCGATGATGAAGTCGGCCATCATGGCCAGCTCGCATCCGCCGCCCAGCGCAAAGCCATTAACTGCCGCAATCCACGGCTTGCGCGTTTTCTTCACGATCTCGCTGGTCCATGGCGAAAAGAAATCTTGCAAGTAGAAGTCAGCAGCCGCTTTCTCGCTCATTTCCTTGATGTCGGCACCCGCTGCAAAGGCTTTCTCGCCTGACCCGGTTAGCACCGCGCATAGCTGCCTATCGTCAGCCTGATAGTCGGCAAATGCCGCGATCAAGTCGGCCAACACCTGACTGTTCAGCGCGTTCAACGCCTTGGGCCGGTTGAGCGTGATCAGCGTGACGCCGTCATTGCCCTGCGCATTGGTTTCGACGGTGATGGTGTCGTAGCTCATAGTCGGTCTTTCTCTCTCGTCATGGCGAGGAGCCGCAAGCTCGCTTTGGAGCGACGCGGCAATCCAGGGCAGTGGTGCTCCGATTCTCTGGACTGCTTCGCTACGCTCGCAATGACGAAGGAAGCAACCCCAAGCCTAATTCTCTAGCGACCGCCATTCCTCCTCGGGCGGCAGGGGGGTAAAGATGCTGTCGAGCAATTCCTCGCTCACCTCTTCCGGGTTTGCCGGGTTCCATTTGGGATCATGTGTCTTGTCGACGATCACTGCGCGAACGCCCTCGGCAAAATCCGGGCGCAGCAGCACGCGGCTACCGATGCGATATTCCATTGCCATATTGTCGGCAAATGTGGGCAGGGTGAGACTGGTAGCGAGCTGTCGCAGCGCAACCTTGCACGTTTGCGGGGACTTGGTGCCAAGCGTGTCACGCTCTTTCTGCGCCCATTCAGCGCCGCCATTCTCATTACTTTCGATCTCGGCTTCGAGGCTGGCGAGAATGTCTTCATAGTGATCGCTGGCGAAGTGTTTTGCGATCCTCAGCGCGTTTTTCTCAATCCTTGCCTCTGGCGGTGTGCCCACCGGCTCAGACAGAATGCCCGAGATGCGTGCAGGGCGCTCAACGATACGAGCCTTGATATCGTCCAGCATTTCGTTCGGCACATAATGCGAGGCGAGACCAGTCCATAGCGTTTCCGCACCATCCAAACGAGCACCGGTGAGCGCGAGGAATTGCCCAATGCGCCCGCCAAGGCGCGAGAGATACCAGCCACCGCCAACATCGGGAAATAGGCCGATGCCCGTTTCGGGCATCGCGAAGCGGGTATTTTCCGTCGCGACGCGAAATTTACAGGGGAGGGAAATTCCAACGCCGCCACCCATGGTGATGCCATCCATGAAGGCCACAATCGGCTTCGCATAAGTGAACATCTGATGGTTCAGCTGATACTCGTCATGAAAGAACTTGCGGCCCGAGAGACCGCCGTCATTCAACGCACTTTCCCGCAGCAGGTTGATGTCGCCTCCCGCGCAAAAGCCGCGTGTGCCCTCAGCATGATCAAGAATGACTGCCTCAATTGCATCATCCTGCGCCCATTCAGACAGTGCCGCGCTCATCGCGTGGCACATATCCAGCGTCAGCGCATGGAGCGCCTTGGGCCGGTTGAGTGTGATGCGACCTACACGGTACCGTCTATCTGGGTTTTGATGTGGTCTGTCACTGTCTCAGCAAATCCCGGCCTACCACCATACGCATGATCTGATTGGTTCCTTCCAGGATCGAATGTACGCGAAGGTCGCGCCAGAACCGCTCAATCGGATAGTCCTGCAAATAACCATAGCCACCATGGAGCTGCAGCGCGCGGTCGACAATCGCGCTGCCATTATCCGTCGCAAGCCGTTTCGCCATCGCGGAGAAGCGGGTCTTGTCGGGTGCGTTTGCAGTGACTTTTGCCGCTGCGAGGTAGAGGAGGGCACGTGCGGCCTCCAGATCCGTGGCCATATCGGCCAGCGTGAACTGCGTGTTCTGAAACTCAGCAACGGGCTGGCCAAACTGGGTGCGCTCTTTAGTGTAGGTGATTGCTTCGTCGAGACAGCGCTGCGCGCCGCCGAGCGAGCACGCGCCGATATTCAGGCGGCCACCATCGAGGCCCATCATCGCGATGCGAAACCCTTCGCCTTCGCCGCCGACCAGATTCTCGACCGGTACACGGACATCCTCCAGGATTAGCTGCGCGGTGGGCTGCGAATGCCAACCCAGCTTTTTCTCATTCGCGCCAAACGATACGCCGGGCATGTCCTTTTCGATCACCATGCAAGTGATGCCTTTGGGGCCGTCTTCACCGGTGCGGACCATCGCGACATAAATCTCGTTCGAGCCCGCGCCGGAGATGAATTGCTTCGACCCGTTCAGCACATAATGGTCGCCATCCTTGCGCGCGGTTGTTTTGAGCGCAGCTGCGTCAGAGCCGGAAGATGGCTCTGTCAGGCAATAGCTGGCGATTTTGTTCATGCCGACAAGATCGGGGAGATACTTGTCTTTCACGGTCTGCGAGCCAAACCGGTCAATCATCCACGCGGCCATATTGTGGATCGAGATGAACGCACTGGTGGACGGGCAGCCATAGGCCATCGCCTCCATAATCAACGCCGCCTCAAGCCGACCAAGGCCGATGCCGCCGCTTTCTTCCGACACGTAAATCGCGCCAAAGCCAAGCTCTGCGGTTCGCTTGATCGTGTCGATGGGGAAAATGTGCTTCTCATCCCATTCGCCTGCATGGGGTGTGATGTTGTCTGCGGTGAAGCGCTGGGCCATTTCCTGAATAGCCAGCTGATCCTCTGTGAGGTCGAATTGAGTCGTCATGCGATGTGCCCTAGCACTGCCTCGGCTTCTATTTCCACCTTCCATTCGGGGCGGCATAGCCAGGCAACACCGGCCATTGTCGCGGCAGGCTGAGCATCGCCGAAGTATCGCGCATGAACCTCACCAACCGCATCTTGATCAGCAGGATCGGTCAGCAGCATGCGTGTGCGTACAACGTCGTTGGCGCTGCCACCCAATTCCTCAATCGCGCGCAATATCAGGGTGCAGCACCGGTCTGCCTGTTCTGTCGCGCCGCCCGGTGTGGTTGAGCCATCATCCTCGACTGGGCCGGTGCCCGCGACGATGATGCGGTTGCCGTCTCTCACCGCGCGGGCAAAGCCAAACTTCGCCTCATAGGGGGAGCCGGTAAAAGCGTGCTGCCGTCCCTCGGTCATTTATTGGCGCTCACTGACAGACGATCCGATTGATCGATTTCTTGTCGTCATAGTGGACCCGCAGGCGATCCTTGCGAATATCCATGGTGACCTGTGTGCGTGGCGGGATCCATTGCAGCGTGCGCGCACCGCTCTGCCGGAGCATCTCCGCACCAAGGTCTTGCGTCGCATACTCGTTCAAAAATGGCTCAAGCATGCGTGCATTACATGTTCCCTGTTCGGAAACCTCGCGCTCGGGAATGTAGGAGAGATCAGCGGCGGCGTCAGTGCCTGTCACGCAGCTGGCGAGAGAAATAGATGCAAGGGTAAGAATTGTATGTCGCATTGTGATCACCCCATCGTCGGAATGATGAACGCGTTTGATCCGTCGCCGCCGCCATCGGGCCAGCGCTGAGTCACTTTTTTGACCTTGGTCCAGAATTTGAGACCCTCCATGCCGTATTGATCTGTGTCGCCAAAGCCAGAGCGTTTCCATCCACCAAAGCTGTGATAGCTGACCGGGACCGGAATCGGCACGTTGATCCCGACCATGCCGACATTGACGCGGCTGGCAAACTCGCGCGCGGCGTGGCCATTGCGCGTGAAAATTGCGACGCCATTGCCATACTGGTGATCGCTGGGAAGCTTCACTGCCTCTTCAAAGTCATTGGCGCGGACGATCTGGAGCACAGGACCGAAAATCTCTTGCCTGTAGCTCTCCATCTGCGGAGTCACGCGGTCGATCAGGGTGGGGCCGATAAAGAAGCCTTTTTCATGCCCCTGAAGTGTGAAGCCGCGTCCGTCGACGACGATATCTCCGCCTTCTTCCTCGGCGGTCGTGATCCATTCCTCGACCCGCGCCTTATGCTCAGGCGTTACCACAGGGCCATAATGCGCCTCGGGGTCATTCGATACGCCGACGCGCAGTGCGTTGATCGCCGGGATTAACTTCTCTCTCAGCCTGTCCGCCGTATCTTCGCCAACAGGCACCACGACGGGCAGAGCCATGCAGCGCTCGCCTGCTGAACCGAATGCCGCGCCGCTCAGGTCGTTGACCACTTGATCAAGGTCTGCATCCGGCATCACAATGCCGTGGTTTTTTGCGCCGCCCATTGCCTGTACGCGTTTGCCAGCGGCAACACCGCGTTTGTACACGTAATGTGCGATGTCCGAGGATCCTACGAAGCTGACTGCGCTGATATCTTCGTGGTCAAGGATCGCATCGACCATTTCCTTGTCGCCATGCACGACTTGCAGCAGGCCTTCCGGAGCGCCTGCCTCGACAAACAATTCTGCCAGACGCACCGGCACGCTGGGGTCGCGTTCCGATGGCTTGAGGATGAACGCGTTACCGACCGCAATCGCCATGCCGAACATCCACATCGGGATCATCGCTGGAAAGTTGAACGGGGTAATGCCCGCGCCAATGCCCAGTGGTTGCCGCATGGAATAGACATCAATGCCGGGGCCGGCCCCTTGCGTATATTCGCCCTTCAAGACCTGAGGAATGCCACACGCATACTCGATGACTTCAAGGCCACGTTGCACATCGCCCTTCGCATCATCAACGACCTTGCCATGCTCACTCGACAGCAGCTCGGCGAGCTCCTGCATATTGGCTTCGATCAGTTCCTTATAGCGAAACATCACACGCGCGCGTTTTTGCGGATTGGTGGCCGCCCAGGCGGGCTGGACTTCCTTGGCGGTTGCGACCGCCTTGTCCAGCAGGGCCGCATCGCCGAGGGCAACCTCAGCTTGCACTTCGCCGGTAGAGGGGTTCCATATCTGATGGGTACGACCGCCGGAGCCACCCGCACCTCCAACAATGAAGTGATCGACCTGACGCATGATTATTCCTCTCCGCTTTGCGAATCTTATAATACGACTTTAGGCGCGTCACGGTCACCCGCCAAGCCATAGCTTTCGGCCCTTGGGCAGAGGGCGCGCAGGATTGACGATCCATCGCGGCTGATGCAGATGCGCGGCGGTGATGATAATGCGGGTGTAGCTCAATGGTAGAGCAGAAGCTTCCCAAGCTTAAGACGAGGGTTCGATTCCCTTCACCCGCTCCACCTCATTTCGGTCAGATTTCCGTAATGATCTCATCCAGGGGAAGCCGCGATTTTGGCAGTTCAGCGTTAAAGTCATTCTCGCCGCGATAGCCGACGGAAACGATACACAGGCTGCGCAGACCCTTGTCGGTAAAGCCGAATTCTTTGTCGAGAGCGTCGCGATCAATGCCTTCCATTGGCGTCGTATCCAGCCCTAGTGCGGCAGCACCCAGCATGAATTGGCCGATGTTGAGATATGTCTGGTTTGCATTCCATTCAGACAGATTACCGGCGTCCCGGTTCATATTGATAAACATCTTACGAACGTCATCCGTTTGCTTGGCGAGTTTTTCCGGGTCTTCTGCAAAGCGGCCATCTTCTTTCTCGACTTCCAGAATACGATCCAGAAATTCATCGGTCAGCTCAGTCTTGCTGGCAAAGACGATCGCCGCACCTGCGTTCAAGATTTTAGGCGTGTTGAAATCGTATGGTCCCTCCGTACCTTTGGCGACCCGTTTCTTGCCCGCGTCAGTTGTTGCCAGAATAAAATGCCATGGCTGCGCGTTTGTGCTGGATGGGCTGAACTGCAGTAGCTCTTTGAGCTTTTTCAGATCGGCATCGGAAATTGTGCGCGCGCCATCGTATTCCTTTGTTGTGTAGCGAGATTTTGCGGCCTCTACGATGTCGCCGGCTTCATTGAGCGAGGTCATGGTTGCTGCGGTCATTGCTGATTCTCCATATTGACTGGCCGCTATTCCGAGTGGCGGCAGATATGCACGAACAACTCAGCATTCCGGTCAAACGTTCCAGACACACTGATGAAACTTTCGCGACTGGTCTTGAAAGAGTTTGCAGTTCAGTCAGAACGTAAGTCATGAGCGCATCACTATTCCTGGCACTGATCGCATGTTTTCTCGCCTCAATTGGGGGGCGGGATCAGCGTCTTGTTGCAAGCCTGAGAGCCTCGCTTGGGCCATCTGTGCCGCTGCTCGTCGTTGCGTTCCTGTCGTGCACAGTGACGGCAGCTGCCATGGCGTGGGGCGGTTGGCGGATAGAGGCAATGGTTTCAGATTCGGCGGAAACCATGCTGGTCGCCATTGCCATGCTGGTTGCCGGCGTTGAATTGTTCTGGCCTGTGCGAACATCGTCCATGGCAGAGCCGACGCGGTCACTGGGCGCGGTATTTCTCGTGCTTGTGTTTCGTCAGATCAGCGATGCCCCGCGGTTCCTGGTGTTTGCCCTCGCGGCGGCCACGGTCTCGCCGGTTCTGGCCGGCGTGGGGGGTGCAATGGGCGGCGGCGCGGCGGTGTTTGTGGGATGGCTGGTTGGAGAGGAACTGCAAGAGCGCCTCCCGCTAAAAACCATCCGGGTCTTGCTCGCTGTTCTTCTGGTGCTCACCGCGATTTATATCGGATTATCCGTTCGTCAGATTATCTAGTGATCGACTGAGTCGATTATTCTGATGGTAGATCTCTCGGAAACAAATGTGTTCTCAGTCATTAGATGGACACATACAGATTACCGAAAGAGGTTCACCATGTCTGACACAGGAAGCAACTCGACCGCGCCGTTAGTATCCGAATTGAACGGCTTATTGGCCGATCATATGGCGCTGTATTTCAAAACGAAAAACTTTCACTGGCATGTGAAAGGCCCGCGTTTTCGCGATCTTCACCTGTTGTTTGACGAACAGGCTATCGAGGTACGTGACCAGATTGATGTCATCGGCGAGCGGGTGCGGAAATTGGGTGCGAACACCCTAACATCGATTGGCTCGGTGGCATCGCACACACAAATTGCCGACCAGGACGACGCAGCGCTGGATGCAGAGGGGATGATCACTGAATTGCGTGATGACAATGCGAGACTGGTGAAGCGTCTCAAAGGCATGAAGCCACTCGCGGAAACTGCTGGAGACAATGCAACTGATGGATTGCTGGACGATTGGACAGATATGGCTGAAGAACGCGTCTGGTTTCTGACCTCGATGCTCCAGTGATTTGGCAACATTGCGTTGCTGCCGTAGTCACCACGCATGATTGACATTATTCCGAAGCCGGTGGCGCAGTTCGCTTTGCGGATTGCTCACCGGCTTCGTCACAGGTGGAGGAAATGGCGCAAGGTTCCGTTGCGCGGCGTCACGATGGTTGCGCGCAATCCTGCTGGCGACGTAATGCTCGTGCGGCATAGCTATGGCCCGCCAGGTTGGTATCTGCCCGGCGGGGGAATGGCCCCCAGTGAAGATCCGCAGGACGCGGCGGCTCGCGAATTGATGGAAGAGACGCAATGCGCGGTTGAGCAGGTGGAGCTTGTCGGCACGATCGCCGATCAGATTTCCGGGAGCCCACACACCGCCTATGTCTTTACGGGCCTGACTCGCGACCTTCCCGTGCCAGACAAACGCGAGATTCTGGAGGCGCGCTTTTTTGCGCCCTCAGATTTTCCTGAGGACCTGAGCAGTCAGACCCGTACTCGTCTCGATTTCTGGCTCAAGCAGAACGGATCATAGCAGTGATAGTTGCGCGTCAGGACGTTTGTTGTTTTCATCGTTTTGCGCCCCTTCCAGCTTGGACAGCGTTAGCCCCATCAAGCGAATGGGCATGGGCAGTGGTAGTGCCTCCTCAAGCAGGGATCGCGAGAGATCGCTAAATTCCCGCTTCGTTGTGATCAGATGCGGCACAGACTTTGCCCGCGTCATCGATTGAAAATCCGTGTACTTCATTTTCAACGTGACCGTGCGGCCTTTGGCTTCGACCCGCTCGATTGAGGTCCACACAGTGTCGATAATGGTCTCAAGCGTGTCGCGCAGGGCAGGACCGCTTGAGATGTCCTCTGAAAAAGTGCGTTCTCCGCCGACAGACTTGCGCACTCTGCTTGACCTTACAGGCCGCAAATCGATCCCCCGTGCCGCGCGGTACAGATAATCGGTACGAACTGCCGAAATGGGCGCGTATCCACTCCAGGTCTTTTGCGGCCAAGTCAGCCCCGGTTGCTATGCCGAGCTTCGCCATCTTCTCCGCACCCTTCGGCCCAACGCCATGAAATCTGCGCACGGGCAGATCGGCCACAAAGTCTGCGCCTTGGCCCGGCCTGATTACGCATAACCCGTCTGGCTTGTTCTGGTCGCTGGCAATTTTGGCGAGGAATTTGTTGTACGATACGCCTGCACTCGCGGTCAGTTTGGTCTTGGCCTTGATCTCCTGCCGGATCAGTTTGGCAATGCGCGTGGCAGAGCCGATACCCAGACGATCCTCCGTCACATCCAAATAGGCCTCATCAAGGCTGAGAGGTTCGACCAACGGCGTATGATGTTCAAAGATTTTGCGGATGGTCCGTGATGCTTCCTTGTACGCATCAAACCGATGGCGGACGAAAATGAGATCGGGGCATAACCGCTTGGCGGTGACCGACGGCATGGCGCTGCGCACGCCGAATTTGCGTGCTTCATAGCTAGCCGCTGCCACTACGCCGCGCCCAGATGACCCGCCCACGGCAACCGGCTTTCCGCGCAACTCTGGATTGTCACGTTGTTCTACGCTGGCAAAAAACGCATCCATATCGACGTGGATGATCTTGCGCAGGCCGCTTACGCCACTGGCGACTTCGTCATCATCCTGATCTGTTTCGGGCGTCGTATCGGACATTTCTCCAATCTATAAAGAGTGCGCTCAATTATAAACCATGAAGCACAATCATCCCTTCCCTTTTGAGGCCGCAACCCCCAATGGGTGTGCATGGCCACAGCAGCATCTACGCACAGAGCGCCGCTATCCGAGCGCGAACTGATCGTCATGATGGCTGGTTTGATGAGCCTGCAGGCTTTCGGCATTGATGCGATGCTGCCGGCGCTTGGCCAAATAGCTGAAGATATGAGCGCCGGTGGCAATGACCGGCAATTGGTGATCGCAGCCTATTTTCTGGGATCCGGGATCGGCGCATTCTTTCCCGGCGCATTCGCGGATCGGTTTGGACGCAGACCCATTCTGGCCCTGGGCTTGATCGCTTATGTTGGCTTTTCGCTCGCCTGTGCGCTTGTCACAAATTATGATCTGCTATTGCTCATGCGTCTGGCACAGGGGCTGTGCTGTGCGGGGCTGAGCGTTGTTCCTGCCACCATTGTGCGCGACAAGGTGGGCGGCGACCGGATGGCGCGGCTGATGAGCCTGATCATGATGATTTTTCTGATTGTACCGCTGCTTGCACCGGCCGTGGGGCAGGGGATCATGTATCTGGCGAGCTGGCGCGCAATTTTCGGTGCGATGGCTGTGATGGGTATTGTGGTTGGCACATGGGCGTGGCTGCGTCTGCCAGAGACACTGGAGGCGGAAAACCGGCAGGAAATCGACCCTCTCACGATCATGCGTAACATGACGAAGGCTCTCATAAATCGCGGTGCGATTGGCTATGTAGTTGGCAGCGCGCTGGTATTCGGCAGCCTGTTTGGCTTCCTCAATTCTTCGCAGCAATTGATCAGCGAGACATTCGGTATGGGCAATTACTTTGCGCTGATTTTTGGCGGGGCAGTTGTTGGCATGGTGCTCGCCAACTTTACCAATTCGCGCATTGTGGAACGCTTTGGTGCTCGGCGGGTCAGCCACACCGCTTTGATGGTGTTTATCCTTGTGGCGGTCGTGCAATATCTCAGCGCCAATCAGGCTGAGCAGCCGCTTTATCAGTTTATCGTCCTGATGAGCATGTCGATGGCGTGTCTTGGCTTTGTAGGTGCAAATTTCTCCAGCATCGCGATGCAGCCCTTCTTTCATATCGCCGGTGCGGCGAGCTCTGTTCAAACGGCGGTGCGGATGAGCACCGGAGCAATTCTTGGTGCGTTTATTGGCAGTCAATATGACGGCACGGCATTGCCACTGGCCACCTGGATGCTGACCTGCGCGTTGCTCGCGCTAGCGATCGTGTTGTTCAGCGAACGGGGAAAACTGTTTCGCCGGGTGAATGGGTGACAAAGGTGTGAGCGGCTAGGTGTTCGATCCGAGAACGCGCCACGCCAGCTCGGCAAACTCACACAGTAAGGGCCGAGTGTCGCGCGGATCGATAATGTCCTCGACATTGAAGCGTTCGGCGCTGCGAAAGGGTGAGGTGACTTTGCCGAGCCGTTCCTTGATGGCCCCCAGCTCCGCCGCAGGGTCATCTGCTGCTTCTAATTCAGATTTGTACGCGACTTCTAGCCCGCCAGCGATGGGCAAGCTGCCCCAATCGCCCGATGGCCAACAATAGCGGTATTGGAAGCGGTCGGCATTGCTCATCGCACTTCCGGCAATGCCATAGGCGCGGCGCAGGACGATGCTGGCGAGTGGCACGCTGGCCTTGTAAATCGCATTCATCGCCTGCACGCCATAGCGGATTGTTCCTGCCATTTCGGCTTCGCGCCCGATCATGAAACCGGGATTGTCGACCAGATGCACGATGGGCAGGCGGAATTGATCGGCAAGCTTGACGAAGCGTTCGACCTTTTCGCTGGTTTTCGCTTCCCACGATCCGCCCAGATAGCTGGGGTCGCTCGCCACCACGGCCACGGGCCAGCCATCAAGCCGGGCGAGGGCGGTTATTGCCGCGCGGCCCCAGTTGCGGCCAATCTCGAACACAGTGCCTTTATCGAGCACCATGTCGAGGCAGCGGCGCATGGAATACACCTGTTTCTCGTCACGCGGGACTAGGCTGAGCAATGCGTCCTCACGCCGATCAACCGGGTCGGTCGGTTCAGTGCGCCGCGCAAGCTGTCCGACATGTTCGGGCATAAATGACAGGAAGTGCCGCGCGCGGGCGAACGCCTCGGCCTCGCTGGCGACCTCATCATCGACCACGCCATTGCGTGTGTGAATGTCCGCCCCGCCGAGGCTCTCTTTCGCCTCAGTGTGGTTCGCCGGGCCTTTGTAGCTGTCGCCCAGACCATCGACGACGGCAGGACCGGCAGCGAAAAGCTGTGACAGGCCGCGCACCATGATTGAATAGTGACTTGCCACGACGCGCGCCGCGCCAAGACCCGCAGTGGGGCCGAGCGCCAATGCGACGACAGGAACAGTGTCGAGATTGGTGACCACATCAGACCAACCCGGCACAGCGGGAATATAGGTCGCACCGATCTGTTCCAGCGTTTTAACAGACCCGCCGCCACCCGTGCCATCAATCATGCGGATGATCGGCAATTTCAGCTGGTGCGCCATCATTTCCGCTTGGAGCATCTTGCGATAAATCGCCGCATCGCCCGCACCACCGCGAATGGTGAAATCGTCAGCCGTGGCGACCACCGGGCTAGCCGTTGACGAGCGCTTTGCCGAACAGGAACGGGGCGGGCGTTACATGCTGCAGATCGCCATTTTCGTCGTACACGCCCTTGCCAGCGATCTTGCCAATCTCGCGGAACGAACCTTCGTCCGTCAGAGCAGCGAGACGCGCCCTCGCATCCATTTTGCCGCGAGAATGCTGACGCGCGACCTTTTCCGCGCCGCCCATCTTTTCGGCGAGCGCTTCGCGTGCACGCAGCTCTTTGAGTTCTTTCGCCCAGGTCATTTACATCTCCACACCCACATCATTGCGAGAAGCCCCAAGCTCGTTTTGGGGCGACGCGGCAATCAAGAAACCGCAAAAGCTGGATTGCTTCGCTACGCTCGCAATGACAGAGCAATTTATGAAGCCCATTCTTGCGAATACCGTATTACGGCAAAGGGCTCCCGCGTGCCGCCGCAAACACCCTATACCATTCCTCGCGGGTCCAGCGCACAGACAGCGCGCCAGCCGCCTCGGTTATTCGTTCCGCATTTTGGGAACCGATGATTGGGATGATGCTGGCGGGATGCGCCATCAGCCAGCTATAGGCCGCGATCGCGCGATCAATGCCTTTTGCTTCCGCTATCTCGCCCAGCACACGGGCAACTGCGCGATCATGTTCGCTCTCTGGCCGCATCAGCCGACCACCGCCCAGCGGCGACCATGCCATCGGTGACAAGCTCAAACGAATTGCCTGATCCAACTCGCCATTCTCGAACGGGGCGATGCGTAGTGGGCTGATTTCCGGCTGTGTCGTTGCGAGCGGTGTATCGAGCAGGCTGGTAAGTGTCTCGATCTGATAAGTGGTGAAGTTCGACACGCCAATCGCGCCGACCTTGCCGCTTTTGACCGCCTCTTCGAGAAAACCCGCAAGCTCCTGAGGATGCGTAAGAATATCGGGCCGATGGATCTGGTAAAGATCAATCCGCTCGACCCCTAGCCTCGTCAGCGATGCCTCTAGCGCGCTGTCCATATAGCTGCGCGATTGGTCGTAAGGCAGCGGCGGCATGATCCCGCCCTTACTGGCCAAGACCATCCGATTGCGCAGGCCCGGCTCGGCGCGCAACACGTCGCCAAAAAGCCCCTCCGCATCACCAAATCCGTCTGTGCCGTTGAAGCCATAAATGTCGGCAGTATCGAGCAGGTCGATCCCCGCATCGAGTGCGGTATGCACCAACCTGGAAAGACCTGATGCGCCATTGGCATCGTCCGTTGTGCGCCACATGCCCCATGCGATGGAGCTAACTTCGATGCCCGATTTTCCCAGCACGCGGCGTGCGGGTGGGGCGGGCAGATAAGAATCAGTCATACGATGCGTAGTAAGGCTAAGCGGCGCGTTCGGGAAGCAGCTTGCGCGTCCAACGGGGCATCTCGGGCGGGGTCTCTGGCTTGTTCACCAGCGCCTCCCAAAACGCGGCTGCGACATGGCCCACCTTGGCGGCCTTGCTGGTGTAAATGCGGTGGTCCCATGCGGCAGTGCCGCGCGCGCGCACCTCGTGGCCGATCGCGGTGTAAATGCGGGCCGCCGACAGGATTGCCCAGCGGCTGCGGAAGGGCAGGCGCGCCGCGCCGACCCGTGCAGCAGCCGCGTGATGATCCATCAGTGTGATCAGGCGTTCCGCCATGTCGGCCAGTTCCTGCCGGTGGTGCGGCTTGGCATGTTGGCCGGGCTCTATGTCTTCTTCGACGAGCCACTCAACCGGCAAATAGCATCGGCCAGCCGCATCATCCTCGGTCAGGTCACGGGCGATATTGGCGAGTTGAAATGCGAGACCCAGGTCGCAAGCACGGTCGAGCGTATCCTGATCATCACGATCAACGCCCATCATCACCGCCATCATGACACCGACCGCCCCAGCGACGTGATAGCAATAACGCAGCAGATCATCCTCGTTGCGGGGGCGCCAGTCTTTTGCGTCCAAATCGAAGCCTGCAATGACATCTTCCGCCATCTCCATGGTCAGCCCGCATTCCTTGGCGACCAGACCGAACGCATCAAACGCGACATCAGCGGTGGGCAAGCCGTCGAGCGCGCGACGCGTGAGCACGCGAATGGCATTGATACGGTCCTGCGCATTGTCAGAATCGCAGCCTGCAACATTCAGGTCGCCACCATGATCCTGACAATCGGCAATATCATCACAGCGGCGGCACCATGCATATAGCAACCAAACCCGCTCGCGCGTGGTGCGGTCGAACAGGGTTGACGCGGCGGAAAAGCTCTTTGAGCCTTTTTTGATGCTGGCATGCGCCTTTTCGACCAGCGCATGGCGATGCCGCCCACCACCAGCCGATTGTGGGGTGGTGCGGAATGATTTCGCGGGGGTGATGGGAGTGGAAGACATTAGTCGGTTACTTGGTCATGCGTATCTGTCGATCACTGCTCCGGCGAGCGATAAGCGAGCCGCAAGGGCGGAGTCGACAGACGGTACCGTGCTTAGAAAAAGGAACTTGGGTTGGCTTCGCTCTGCATTCTCGCCTTCGCGGGAATGACGAGTACAGATGCGGTCGGCTCCACTCCTCACAAATCATCCGCCTTCATCTGGAAAATGGGCGTATGCGGTTGATACTCCGCCATCCGGTCCAACAGCGCGGGGAGGGTGTCTTCCACAAGAATGATCCCCTGATGCGCGGGGCGGACAAAGCCGACATCGGCCATATGCGCGTTGAACGCGATCAGGTGGTTGAAGAACCCGAACGCGTTGAGCAGACCGACGGGCTTCGAGTGATAGCCAAGTTGCGCCCAGCTGACCGCTTCCCACAACTCATCCATCGTTCCGACCCCGCCGGGGATGGTGATGAATCCATCCGACAAATCGGTGAAGCGCTGCTTGCGCTCATGCATGCCCGAAACGGTGTAAAGCTCGGTGCAATCGTGATTGGCGACTTCGGAATTGGCGAGCGCTTCCGGGATAATGCCGATGACCTCACCCCCTGCATCGAGAGCGCCGGTCGCGACTGCGCCCATCAGCCCAAGCCTCCCGCCGCCATAAACGACGCCAATCCCGCGCTGCGCCAGAGTTTGGCCGATCTCTCGCGCCAGCTCGATATAGCGCGGATCGTCGGGCGTGGCTGAGCCGCAATAGACAGCGAGGCGTTTCATTGTTGTCTTGCTCACTCAGCCGCCTCTTGCTGCGCCGTTTCAACACCCAAATCTTCCAGCATAATACCGGCGGTTGCCTTCGCGCTGCCGACCACGCCGGGGATCCCTGCGCCCGGATGCGTGCCCGCGCCGACGAGGTAGAAATTCTCGATAACGTCATCGCGATTGTGGCCGCGCAGATAGGCACTCTGCCACAGCACCGGCTCAAGGCTAAACGCGCTGCCTAGGTGAGCGTTGAGATCCTGCGTGAAGTCCTTCGGCGTATAGCTGAACTTGGTCACGATACGGTCATGAATATCCGGGATCAGGCGGCGGCCTACTTCGTCCAGAACACGCTTTTCAAGTTCTGGGCCTACCGAGTCCCAATCGAGTGGTAACTTGCCCATATGCGCCACCGGGACCAGCGCATAGAATGTGCTCATCCCTTCTGGGGCGACACTGGGGTCTGTCACGGTTGGGTGATGCAGATAGATTGAGAAATCCTGCGGCAGCACGCCGTTTTTGTAGATGTCATCGACCAGCCCTTTGTAGCGTGGGCCGAACAGGATCATGTGATGCGGAATGCCGGGCCATGTGCCTTCGATGCCGAAATGAACCACGAACAAGCTGGGTGAGAAGCTCTTTTTCGACAATGACTTGGCATAGTCACCGCCGCGCTTCGAACCGCTGAGCAAGTCCTTGTAACTGTGCATGATGTCGGCATTGCTGGCGACCGCGTCAAAACGCTCTTTCCAGCCAGAGGCGGTTTCCACCTCGCTCGCTTTCGTGCCGACCGTGTGGACCTGCGTCACCGCATCGCCGACGCGCAAAGTGCCGCCAAGCCGCTCAAAATGCCGCGCCATGCCAGCAATCAGGCGGTTGGTACCGCCCTTCGCCCACCACACGCCGCCGTCTTTTTCCAGCTTATGGATGAGCGCGTAGATTGCGCTGGTTTTCATCGGGCTGCCACCGACCAGCAGGGTATGAAAACTGAATGCCTGCCGCAGCCTTTCGTCCTCGATATATTTGCTGACCATGGAATAGACGCTGCGCCAAGCCTGTTTCTTGGCGAGCGCAGGGGCGGCTTTCAGCATGCTTTTGAAATCAAGGAAGGGGACGTGGCCCAGCTTCACATAGCCTTCCTCATAAACGCCCGCTGAGTATTCGAGAAAGCGCTGATAGCCCGCAACGTCGGCAGGGTTCAGCTTGGCGATTTCATCGAAGAGCTGTTCTTCGTCGTTGGAATAGTCGAAGTTCGTGCCGTCGGGCCAGTTGAGCCGATAGAACGGCATGACCTTCATCAGTTCGACATCTTCGGCCATGTCGCTGCCGGTCAGTTCCCACAATTCGCGCAGCGATTCCGGCGCGGTGATAACGGTGGGGCCAGCATCGAAGGTGAAGCCTTCCTTGTCCCAATAATATCCGCGTCCGCCAATCTTGTCGCGCCCTTCAACCACCGTTGTCGCGACACCCGCTGATTGGAGGCGGATTGCCAGCGCCAGCCCGCCAAAGCCCGCGCCGATGACACATGCTGTGCGGCCCGATGGTGCGATGCCGATCGGCGTTTCGGAGGATGCGGTAATGTCGATATCAGGAGCGTTCATCTGGTTTTCCTTGGACGAGTGGATCGCCTTTGCCAAGCAGTGCGGCAAGTGCCTTGCCGAAAGCTACGGGCGGTAGACCAACAAGGATGCGGATTTTGTCGAACAAAGTTGAGTGTCCCGCGTAAAAACGTTCGACCAACGGTTCGCGCAGACCATAGAACCGCTGAAAGATGCGGTACCGTTCCTCAGGCTTTGCTGCATCGAACAGTGTCCTGCCCAAGGCACGGTAATAACCCATACTCTTCCAATGGGTCCTTGCGCGCGCTTCGAACAAGGCCGCGAGCTGGTCCCCTGCGAGATCGCCATTCTCGGCAATGGCGATCGCGTTCTCGACCGCTATTGGCAAAGTATAGCTGGTGAGTGGGTGAACGAAGCCGGCGCGTGCGCCCGCGATCGTGACCCCGGGAATGCTCACCTGCGCCTGATGCGCCTTGAAGTTGCCGCCGGTGATGACAGGTAGAAAGCCCACCTCATAACCGACAAGATCGGCGTCCTCCCAACCCATCTGACGGCTATAGCCGTCGATGCGAGATGACACCGCGCCTCGATCAAGATCGTGCCTGTCGGCGTAATACGTATCTTCCACAAAAACATCGTGTGCCCCCAGCGGCAGCGTGTAGACAAACCGGTATGCGCCGCCATTTCCGTATGGCGCGTGCTGATCGACCGCCGCATCCATGATGACCGGGCGCTCCAGTCCATGAGGTTCGGGGAGGCGCATGTGGCGCCCCATAAAGACCTGCCACCCGCCATCGAGATGCTCACTCGGTACGAAGGGCCTGCAATCAATCACCACCCGTGCGGGAATGCGCTCACCATTGTCGAGCGTGACGCCCTCCGCATCGATATGCTCTGCGCGCCTTTTCAGTCGTAAGTGCTCATCGGGCAAAAGCCGCGAAATCCCCTCGTGAAAATCGGCACTGCTCATAGAGCGGTAGCCGGCTTTCAGAGTACGGCGATAGCGTGGAAACACGACGTCATAGCCCGCGTTCCATTCTGTCTGGCGTAGCGCCGACAAAAGATCGCGGCCTCCCTCGGACAAGTCGCTTTCAAACCAGCTCCAGCGATGATTGCCGCCCAGCGCGTTGCCGCTTTCGATCAGCGCGAGCCGCAATTCGGGGCGCTTGCGAAACAGCGCGAGTGCGATGAGACCGCCGGCGAGGCCGCCGCCCACTATTGCCACATCAATCATGCGCCCAGTCATGCAATGGCACTATAGTTCAAACCGCCTCGGAGCAATGGTTTGGCGCCTGTTTAGGAACTGGAACTGAATCACCCCGTTGATACAGAAACGAAAACGAAAGTCAGTAAATGCAATTCTCAAGATTAACCTCAATCATTGCTGCCACCGGTGCCGCATTTGCCAACCCTTTGTCGGCGCAGGACAGCAGCGATGAACAACAAGTCCCACCAGCGGAAAGACCGGTCGCAGGCCCTCCTGCTGGAATTCCGATGAACGACATCGTCTTCGATGATACGTGGATCACCCTGGGTATCGGTGCGGGGCTGGTACCGAGCTATTCTGGATCAGATGATTATGTGTTTTTCCCGCTGCCGCTGATTGTCGGGCGCGTGGGCGGAGTGGGGATCAGCCCTAATGGCCCCGGTCTGAACCTTGATTTGCTGTCACAACCACCAGCAGACGGCCCTCCCGGCGCAGGTTCGGACAAGCCCAGCATATCCTTCGGTCCCTCGTTCCGGTTGCGCAATGATCGCGAATCTCAAATCGAAGACGAGGTCGTGCGTGCTGCAGGCGAACTCGATACCGCTCTTGAGGTGGGGGCAAATGCCGGAGTAACGTTTCCCGGTGTCCTGAACCGTTTTGACCGGGTCACGGTATCAACCTCTGTGCGATGGGATGTCCTGGGCGCTCATGACGGGATGGTTATGGAGCCTAGTCTTGGCTATTTTACGCCAATGGGGCTTGGGTCGGCCATTCAGATCGCGGCGTCAGCCCAGTTCATCGACGATAGCTTTGCCGACTACTATTACTCGGTCAGCGCACAGCAGAGTGCGGACAGCGGATTGCCGGAATTTACCGCAGATGGCGGACTCAATAGCCTGGGTGCGACGGTCATCAGCACGTTCGATCTCGACGGAAGCCTGACGAACGGTGGTTGGAACGTTTACGCGATCGGAGGCTATTCCCGGCTGGTCGGTGATGCGGCAGACACGCCGTATACGGCGATCCGTGGCAGCGCAGACCAGTTCTTCGGCGGCATTGGTGTTGGGTATACTTTTTAGTTTTCCGCAGCACCTCCGTGCTGCGATATCCCCGCGGCTTGCGGATAAATCCGCGACGCTGCGGGCGCGCTGTCGCGCTTGCGGCTGCAATGCAGCCGTGCATTCTTGATCAGGAAGGAAAAAGGGCCGCCGACTGGCGACCCCTTGAATAAAAAGTTGGGCTAGCCCTCAGTCCTCGTCATCCTCTGGCATTTCGGCACCTTTTGCGCCGTCCGCCAGTTGTGGGCGTGGGGCGGGCATTGCGGCACCGCGATCACCCGTCATCAGGTAAGTGTCGAACCACCCCATCATGCGCAAATTATAGTCATACCGGCTGCCAGCTTTGCGGTTGCCATGACCTTCACCCGGATAGAATACCATCCGTACGGGCAGGTCAGGCTTACGGATTTTGAGCGAACGATACAGCTCCAGACTTTGGCCCGGATCGACCCGAGTGTCTTCCTCGCCATGCATGATCAGGATCGGCGTGTTGGCCTTGTCCACGTGGTACACCGGCGACACTTCCAACATCTTCTGCCAGTCATCCCACGGCCATTTACGGCTGTGCACATTGTACATTTCGTAAGGGATATCGCCCGTACCGAACTTGCTGATCTGATTGGAGATACCGACAAACATGACGGCTGCGGCATATTCAGCGGATAGCGCTGTGGCGCCCCAACCGGTCGCATAGCCCCCATAGGAACCGCCGGTGATTCCGGTGCGATCCGCGTCAGTAATTCCGTCAGCCACCAGCGCACGCTTTGCATCAACGATATCGTTGAATTCTTTACCGGCGTAATCGTTCTGATGCTGCTTGGAAAAGGCGGTGCCGTAAGCGGTGGATCCGCGATAATTGGGCAGGAACACGGCATAGCCTTTACCGGCGGCAACCTGACCCGGGCCGCTGTAATTGGTGACCCAGCCATTGCTTTCGTGCGCTTCGGGGCCGCCATGCACGTCCATAATGGTCGGCGCGCCGCCGCGCGGAACCCCGCCAACAGGTTCGATTAAAACACCCTCGACCCGCTGACCATCACGCGCAGTGTAGGTATAGGCGCGTTGCTCACCGAAATCGATATCGGCCAGCCAGGGGTTGTGGCTGGTCCAGCGGTCAAAGTCGCCGTCATTCCACACGAACATCTCGGTTGGATGGGATGGACTGTTCGCGGCGAAAGCAACCGTGTCGCCAGCGGCCTCTACCCGTGTCAGGATCAGATCGCCTGGATCGATATCATCAGTGCTGGTGCCAGCATCGGTGTAGATCCGCAGGCGGGATTGCGCACCGACATGGATAACAGCTGCCAACTCTCCGCTGGAAAGCCATTCGGCATCGACCGCTGCCTCTGCTGCGCCCGCATTGAGCGCGCGGTATTCGCCGGTTGCAGTGTCCACAATATGAAGTGTTGTGGCAGCCGGATCGTTTTCATCCACACCTGCGATGAGCGACAAATAACCGCCATCGGGCGAAATTTCGACGTCGCCGATCTTGCCGGGTGTTTCGACAACAGCCGTAACGTTGCCAGAGTTGAGGTCGATGATGTTGACCCGCTTTTTCGTATAGCTGTCATCGACAAGCGGGGTGGGGGCAGTCTCGACAACGCCCATCCGGCCATTTCTGGCAATGTCGAATGCCGTCACATAGCCCGGCAGCGATATCTCACGCGGCTCCTCATCAATTTCTTCGCCAACGCTTGCCACAAACAGCCGGTTGGGCTTGAACTCCTCCTCGTAAACTACCGAGTTGAAACCGGCCTTTTTCTGTTCTTTGCGTTGTTTATCTTCGAGCCGCGCCGACCAGCATGTACATGCTTTGCCCGTCAGGGGCCCAGCGATAGGAATTGACGTTGGCATCTTCGACGCCCGCGAGTTTGCGATATGTCCCGCCATCTACCGGAACACCCCAGATCGCACGTTTCTCTTTGTCCTTGGCCCATGCGAAGCTGACCATGCGGCCATCGGGTGAGAATGCGACGCCGCGCGGGCTGACATCCTCTGGCAGGAACGCGCGATAGGTGTTCGGGCCGGTTGCGATTTTCAGCTCAGAGGTTGATCCGCCATTGTCTTCGCCCTCCGTTACATCGGGCAGGCTGGAGGTGGTGAAGGCGATCCGGCTACCGTCTGGAGACACCGCCATTGTGCCAACGTTTTCCAGTTTGGCCACGTCTTCCGGGGTCATTGGACGCGCCATCGCTGTGGCGCTGATGGAAGCTGAAGCCAGAAGAGTGGCGACGGTAAGCAGTCCGCGTGTCATTCGATTGTTTCCCTGTATAGGCGACTTATTGCGTGCATTCATAACAAAGGTAGCGCCCTTGGCAACTCATGCAGCGCGGGCATGGCGGCACCGCATCGCACTTGTCTCAATAACGCATAAAGTCCAATACAGCTCCCAAAGGGAGAGTTAGTGATGCGTTTCAAGACTTTGTTGGCAGCCATCGCAGCTATGGTCTGCGCGCCCGTGGCTGCTGAGACCATCGTAATCGAAGCTGGCAGCGTCATATTGGATGCTAGCGCAGAACCCACAGGGCCGGCTCATGTTATCGTACAAGATGGCAAGATCGTTTCGGTCTATGAGAAAGACCCGGCGGCAATTTACCCGCGGGCCGAAGGTACGATCTTTATCGACCTCTCCGACAAAACGGTCCTGCCCGGCCTGATCGATCTCCACACGCATCTCTCAGGCGATCCCAGCGGCGAGTTCTGGCGCGCGGCGACGACGCCGCCCGAATATTTCACGCTAATCGCGGCGAAGAATGCGCGGATCACGGCATTGGCGGGCTTCACCACAGTGCGCGATTTGGGCTCACGCACGGATCAGGTCACACAAATGCTGCGTCGTGCCACTGCTGAAGGCATTGTCGCGGGGCCGCGTGTGGTCACCAGCGCCCGAACGATCAGCATTGTTGGCGGGCATGGCGATACAAATGGCTTTCACAAGCATGTGAATGATGTGCTCGATTCTGGATTTACATGTACCGGCGCAACCGAATGCGCAGAGAAGGTGCGCGATGCGTCCAAATATGGTGCCGACCTTATCAAAATCACCGCGACCGGCGGTGTCCTCAGCCAACAGGGGCGTGGTTTGGAGGCACACTTCACCGACGAAGAAATGCGTAGCATTGTTACCACGGCAGAATCACTTGGCCTGAAGGTCGCAGCGCATGCGCATGGCGCGCGCGGTATTGAGGCGGCGGCGCGGGCAGGTGTGCATACGATTGAGCATGGCACTTATATTGATGAGGCGGCGGCCAGGGCTATGAATGCCAGCGGCACAACGCTTGTACCTACGCTCATGGCTTTTGAGGGGATCAAGAAGAACCTCGGCAAAGGCTTTTACACCCCCGTTGTCGAGGATAAGATCCGTGCGGTCAGCGAGTTTGCGGGCACCATCGTTCAGCGTGCTCTACAATATGATGTAAAAATCGCTTTTGGCACCGATGCAGGGGTATTTCCCCATGGCGAAAATGCGGGCGAGTTTGCCCTGATGGTGAAGGGAGGAATGACGCCGCGCGCGGCATTGGCCAGCGCCACGACCGGCGCGGCAGAGATCCTTGGCATGCAAGACAGTATTGGCCGGATCGCGCCGGGCTATTCAGCAGACATCATTGCGGTGGACGGCAATCCCCTTCGGGATGTGACGGTGCTCGAAGATGTCGACTTCGTGATGGTACGCGGAAGCGTGATCGAGTGAAGGTCCGATCCACCAGCGCTTAAGGAGCTTTCCGGGAAAGTCAGTTCGTCGAGCGCGAAATCTCACTCGCAGAACGCGATCTTGCGCTGGCGTTTACCATGGTTAATGCCGCGCGCCATGTTCCAAAGGGTCTAATCATGAAAATTCTCCATTCCGCTCTGCTCGTGTCTGCTGCATTTATTTGCGCGCCAACTGCCGCATTCGCGCAGGATCAGGCGCAAGACGCTCCTGCCGAGGCCGCACAGTCGGAGCATGACAAGCTGTTCGCGCTGTTCGAAGATGCTGATGCGCGCCAATTGCAGTTAAGCCCGATCTCACGGCTCTTTCGCGGAGACGACAAAGGTGCAGACCGCCTTGGTGATTTTCTTACCGATGCTCAGTTTCTCGCCGGGCGCACGGACACGATGCTCAATCTCGCCCTGTTGGCGCAAATTGATCGTGATAAGCTGAACTCAACCGATCAGCTCGCTTACGATGTGTTCAAATATAATCAGGACCAGTCGATGCTTGGCGCGACTGATGAAATCCGCGCGCTCACCGAAGTACGGTACGATTAACCACTTCAGCGGTTTCCATACATTCTACCCAACCTTCGCCAGCGGGCAGGGCGCAGCGCCATTCAAGACGATCCAGAATTATGAAGACAATCTGTCACGACACGATGACTACATCACCCTGACAGAGCGGGCGATTGGCAAGTTTCGCGAGGGAATGGAAAGCGGTGTTGTCGAGACCAAATTGACAATCAACAACGTTATCGAGCAGCTCACAACCCAGCTGGATCAACCCATTGATGAATCCCAGTTCATGGGACCGACGAAGGCTTTTCCAGAGGATTTCTCGGACGAAGATAAAGCCCGCCTGACCGCCGCCTACGAGGCCAAAACCCAGGAAATCTACGATGTTCACGCTCAGCTTCGCACCTTCTTGAGAGAAGAATACCTGCCGGTTGCGCGCGAGGAAGTTGGACTAAGCCAGATGAAGGGCGGGGATGCGCTGTATCGTCAGCTCATCGAGAGATCGACGACGCTACCGCTGGAGGCTGACTACATTCACGAGCTTGGCCTGACTGAGGTGGCACGCATTAAGAGCGAGCTCGACAAGCTGCGGGCCGAAGTCGGTTTTGACGGCACGGTCAACGAATTTTTCGACTATGTCCGTACAGACGAACAGTTCAAGCCGAAGAGCCGTGAGGCGCTGACGCAAAGCTATTATGACATCGGCGAAGAGGTCGACAAAAAGATCGGCGAGTATTTCTCTTTGCTGCCCAAGTCAGAGCTGGTCATCAAACCCTATGACCCGGCGATTGAGCAGTTTAGCGCAGGCGGGTCGTATCAGGTCGGCACACCGGACGGGTCGCGCCCCGGCACGTTCTATTTCAATGCCTATGATCTGCCGAGCCGACTGACGACGGGAAATATGACGCTCTACCTTCACGAAGGCGCCCCCGGCCACCATTTCCAGATCAGTCTGGCGCAGGAGAATGAGGCGCTGCCCGCCTTTATGCGCTTTGGCGGGACGACCGCCTTTGTCGAAGGCTGGGCGCTTTATGCAGAGACATTGGGCTATGAAATGGGTTTCTATGACGACCCATGGAATCGTTATGGCACGCTACAGGACGAACAGCTTCGCGCGATGCGGCTGGTGGTTGATACCGGGCTTCATGCCAAGGGCTGGAGTCGCGAGCGAGCCATTGACTTCATGCTCGACAATTCGGGCATGACCCGCACCGAAGTTGTGGCTGAGGTTGATCGGTATATTGCGATACCCAGTCAGGCTTTGGCCTACAAGATTGGTGCGCTGAAAATTCAGGAATTGCGCGCGCGGGCCGAGGATAAGCTGGGCGACGACTTCGACATTAAGGATTTCCACGCTCAAATTCTCAACACTGGGGGGCTGCCATTGCCGGTGCTTGAGACCAAGATTGATCGCTGGATCGCGGCCCAGACGGATAGTTAACTGCGCGCTGTCTGACCACTGGGCGGGCTAGACTGACCGTTGGTGGATTGGTGTTTGAGCGGCGAACTTCCAGATCGCATCACATCTTCTTAATGAAGCGGGGATGCTCGCTCGAATAAAGGGGTGGAAGTGATGCACGCAATGCGAAGTCAGCAAATAATAGTAGTGGCTCTGATTGCCACCGTAGTGCTGCAAATCGTTTACATGGTCTCTTTGGGCGGTCCACAGCCCGCTGAAGCTGGGGCACCGACTATGGGAAGCGATGTCATCCGATATTTCGATGAGCGGGGCAGCGAAGTAACCACCGTTTGGACAATCGAGGCGGTCGCATTTCTGGCGATCTCGATCGGATCGTTTTTGACGCTGGCGAAGGGTGCGGCGCATAAGCTGGCGCTAGTCACTCTGGGACTATCGGGCATATTCAACACGGTTCAGATCGGTATTGGTCTGGCCATGTTTGAGCCCGCTGCGCGCGTTGGCGGAGACGATCCTGCGCTGTTCTACACCTTCGTCAGCGGTGCATTCTTCTTCTATTTCGCGGCAAAAGCATTGATTGGCCTTGCTGGTCTGTCTCTGGGCGCGGCTATTTTACGGCGCAAGGGAGGGTTGGCAAAAGCACTCGGCGGCCTCGCAGCGCTCACCGGACTGGCAGCAATTGTCACTAACATCGCAGGCATGGCGGTTGGATTCCCGGCCCCGTTTGCCGCAGGTGCAGCGGGAACGGCTGCCACATTATTCGCAGCTCTGGCGCTTGGGCAGGTGGCTAAGGAAAGATAACGCGCAGGCTCATTGGGGCATCGCAGAATTGCGGCGGGTCGCGATTGACGAGACCCGCCTGACAGATCAAGCGCGGTACGATGCTCACATAGGTGAAGCCGGCTTCCCGCATATCTTCGGGGCGATATATGTTGCGCAGATCGACCATCACTGGCGCCTTAACCAGCCCCTTGACCTTTTTGAGGTCAAGCGCGCGGAACGCATCCCACTCAGTCACGATCACGACTGCATCGCTATCCTCAATCGCTGCGTAGGGGCTGTCCTTCATCTCAACGTCGGGCATCAGCGGCTTGGCAAGCTCCATGCCTTCTGGGTCGTAGGCGGTAACCTCAACCCCTGCATCGGTGAGTGTTTGTGCGACGGCAATTGCAGGTGAATCGCGCATGTCGTCCGTGTTGGGTTTGAACGTAAGACCGAGCAACGCAACGCGTTTTCCGCGCGCAGCTTCTGGCCCGCCCAAGGCATCGACGACCTTGCGGCCCATCGCGCGTTTGCGGGTGTCATTGGCTTTGACGACCGCATCGACAATGCGGATTGGACTGTCATAATCCTCTGCGGTTTTCAGCAATGCCAGCGTGTCCTTGGGGAAGCATGAGCCGCCATAGCCCGGGCCAGCATTGAGGAACTTCGAGCCGATACGATTGTCCAGGCCGATGCCACGGCTGACATCCTGCACATTCGCGCCGACTTTTTCGCAAAGATCGGCGATTTCATTGATGAACATGATTTTCGTCGCGAGAAATGCGTTGCCCGCATATTTGATCAATTCCGATGTTCGCCGCTCTGTGAAGAGAATTGGCGATTCGTTAAGGAACAGAGGGCGGTAGACTTCGCGCATGACGTCGCGGTCGAAATCATCCTCGGCACCAATCACAATACGATCAGGGCGCTTGAAGTCGCCGATTGCAGCGCCCTCGCGCAGGAATTCCGGGTTGGAAACGACGGACACCTTATATTTGGTTCCGGTTTCGGCGATGATGCGTTCTACTTCGTCACCAGTCCCCACTGGCACGGTGGATTTGGTCACAACGACTGCGTCATTAGAAAGGCTTTCGCCAACTTCTTTTGCGACAGCGTAGACAAAGGAGAGGTCCGCATGCCCATCGCCACGACGGCTAGGTGTTCCAACGGCGATAAAGATGGCGTCGGCGCCTGCAATGCCTTCCGGCAGGCTAGTGGTAAAACGCAGGCGGCCAGATTTCACATTGTTCTCGACCAATTCGGCGAGACCAGGCTCGTAAATCGGCATGATACCTTCATGCAGACGATCAATCTTTGACTGATCCTTGTCGATGCACACCACATCATGGCCAAAATCGGCGAAACAGGCTCCGGATACCAGGCCGACATAGCCTGATCCTACCATTGCAATTTTCATGATTTACCTTCCGTATTTCGAATCTCGATCGATCCGTCATTATCGACGGCCTGAATATAGCGCCGCGTCGTACCCTCAAGTACCAGCGCCGTTAGCATCCCGCTTCGGAACGCTCCTGTGTCGATTCCTATACGATTGCCGCAATCCTCAACATCGTCGAAGATCGTATGGCCATGCACAATGACGTGGCTCAGCGGCTCTGTACTGCGCAAGAAGCGTTCGCGAATCCAGAGCATATCCTTGCGTTTTTGCTCGTCCAGCGGGCGCTTGGGATCGATCCCGGCATGGACGAAAACATAGTCGCCCGCGATGATCATTTCCTCAAAGCTCTCTAGGAAATCCCGATCCTCTTGCGGAACAAGTCTTGCGATCGCGACCTGCAAATCCTCCAAGGAGAGTTCGCGATAGTCCTTTTTCGCGATGCCATAACTCAGGATCGTCTCGCGCCCGCCATGTTTCACGAAATGGCGCAGCATTTCGAGGTCTGAGAAACTTTCGAGAAACATTTCCTCGTGATTGCCCGCGAGATAGCGCAGGTTTCTGCGCTGCCCCCAGCTGCGCGCTTTTGCAATGACGCCGGCGCTCTCTGGCCCGCGATCGACCAGATCGCCCAACAAGATGATTGTTGTTTTCGCTGCGCCATGGTTTTTATCATCAGCTTCAATCGCATCGGCCAAAGCGACGAACAGGTCCAAGCGGCCATGAATATCGCCGATGCAATAGATACGCTCTCCCTCAGGAACCTGAGGAAGTGACTTTTTTGGCCGGTCAGCACCGATGAATTTTTTGATCGAGTTAAGCATTAGGTTTGTATGATTTGGTTGGTGTCGAGCGCATAGGCGAGTGCAGAGGGTGCCGCAACACGCCAGCGATGTGGGCATTCCTTCGCAGTTGCACAATAGTCACTCTTTTGTCGTGACAGATAAAGCTTGTGGGAAATAGACTTGCTAGTTTGGCGCTGATGGTGAAATGAAGATGTGCTTTCGCATGAGGAACCCGCATAAAATAAGGGCCCTGCGAAATCGCAGGTGGGACGAAGCGACAACCATTTAATGGAGTGTGTCATGCTCACGTCCTCTCGCGGCCTCGCCGCAACTATTGCATTTGTTACTCTGTCTCTGTCCGCCCCTGCTTATGCGCAGGAAGAAGAAGAGGCAGGTCCCATCACAGTTTCGGCCAATGTGGCCATCACCAGCGAATACCGCTTCCGCGGCGTTGACTTGTCCGGTGGCGAGCTCGCCATTCAGGGCGGTTTCGACGTTTCACATAAATCTGGCTTTTACGTCGGCACTTGGGCCTCTTCGCTTGACGAAGATACCGTCGGTTTCGGCTCAACAGAGCTTGACGTATACGGCGGCTGGAGCGGCGACGTGGGCGAGGGCCTGTCAGTCGATGTTGGGGTCATTGGCTATCTTTATCCCGATGCACCTGCTGCGGCTGGTGAAACGGACTATATAGAGTTTTATGGCTCGCTCAGCTTCGACCTCGGTCCTGCCAGCGTCACATCCGGTGTTGCGTATGCGCCAGAGCAGGATTCGCTCGGTGGAACCGATAACCTGTATCTCTATACCGATGTCGGCGTCGGCATTCCTGGAACACCGGTCAGCCTGACGGGTCACCTTGGTGCCACAGACGGCTTCCTCACCTTCACCAATAGCGGAAGCGCGCTTGACTGGTCGGTTGGTGCAGAGATGCCGATCTATGGACCTCTCACACTCGGCGTCTCTTATGTTGGCGCGGAAGGCGACATTGTCGCCCCAGCTTACGACTTTGTCGATGATGCTCTGGTCGTAACGGTCAGCGCTTCGTTCTAAGCGGATTGCCTTTCGGGGCATGATACAAACATCTCAGGCTGCGTGCTCGTCAAGGGTACGCAGCCTTTTTGTGCGGTCTAGTCTAGTCCAAAGCCGATAGTCGTCACCACGCGCACTTTCTTGTGCGGGGTGTCGCCAATGCCCCAGCCACCCGCCTCACCATCGCGCGCGTTGATCGAGAAGTATCCCTGCGTTGCAGACTTGATCGCTCCGACATTCGCGCCGCTATCCTGCGCAAATTGCTCCGCGGCAGCGCGGGCATCGCGGGTCGCCTCTGCCACCATTTCGGGTTTGATTGCATTCAAGCCTGTGAAGGTGAACTGCATCGACGATCCGTCTTCCAGAACAACGCCCTTACGGACCAGATCGGATTGTTTGCGGACGGCGTTCTGCGCTCGTTCGATATCGTTAGTACGCAGGATCAGCCGTTGCCGCACAGTGTAACGGGTCACACCATTGCGGTCGGTATAGCTCGATACATTGATCCCCGCCGGACTGAGCGCCTCTTCAGGGAAACCAAGATCACCCAAAAACTCTCGAATCGCTGCATCGTCACGATCCGCACCTGATTGTGCTTCGGGCAGGGTCAGCGCGACATTGGAGTAAGAGATCGTCCACGTCGCCAAATCCGCCGTCACTTCACGTTCCGCCAGCCCGCGGACTGTTACCGACCGCTCTGCCCCCTTCATGCGCACCAGACCATCGCCCAGCACAAAACCGCCGACCATCATTCCGACTGCCAGAATTCCTGCACTACCAAGCCATCGCTTTGTTTTGGCCGAAGTCGTTTCAATTGGATCGTTTGTGCTTTGCGGTGGTTCGTTTGTGTGTGACATGGTGGCATCCCCTTCGCATCAGTATGATGAGGCGAGCTGATGCAAGAATAGCGATGAACTGTGCTTTAACGTAGATGAATGGAATTTCAGGTGGTCAAATATCTACACAGTATGATCCGGGTGTCCGATCCGGACGCGACGGTTGATTTCTTCGATCTGATCGGGCTTGAAGAGGTGCGTCGGTTCGATGTCGAGCAAGGGCGCTTTACGTTGATTTTCCTTGCTGCCCCCGGCCAAGAAGGCGTCGCAGAAGTAGAGCTGACCTACAACTGGCCGCCGGAGGATGGCAGCAAACCTGAAGAATATGATGGCGGACGTAACTTCGGCCATCTCGCCTACCGCGTGGAGAATATCTACGAGACGTGTCAGCGGCTCGCAGATGCCGGGCACACGATCCACCGCCCGCCGCGCGATGGACATATGGCCTTCGTCAAATCACCTGATGGAGTGTCGGTGGAATTGCTTCAGGATGGGCACCTTGAACCGAAAGAGCCATGGGCCAGCATGGAGAATACTGGCAGCTGGTGATGCGGTTTAGGCTTGGCTCGGCTGATTGCCCTGATCGTCACATTCTGCCGCTGTGTGCGTGGTGGTCAGTCGCAGTACGATAAAGCCCAGCACAGCCGATATGGCTGAGCCAGTGAGGATGCCGATCTTGGCCTCCTCAACCAGCAATGGCGCCCCGGGGAATGCCAACCCGCCGATAAACAGGCTCATCGTAAAGCCGATCCCACACAGGATGGAGATGCCCCAAACCTCTGCCCAGCTCGCATTCGCGGGCCGGGCCGCAAATCCGATCTTGTCGACGATATACACGATTGAGAAAATTCCCAACTGCTTGCCAATCACCAAACCAGCGGCAATCGCCAGCGGCAGCGGTTCCAGCAATGCGCCGACGCCCATTCCAGCGAATGATACGCCTGCATTGGCAAACCCGAATATCGGCACGACCAGATAAGCGCTCCACGGGGCGAGGCCATGCTCAAGCTTTTCAAGCATGGAATTGCCGTCAGAGCGTTGTAGCGGGATGGTCAGCGCAGCGACGACGCCAGCAATGGTGGCGTGCACACCGCTGTGCAGAACACAGTACCAGAGCACGAGTGCGAGCAGGATGTAGGGCCAGAACACGCCAACCTTCATCCTGTTCAGCCCGAACATTAACCCCACAACCACGATAGATGCGACAAGCCACACCATCTTGATGGCAGGGGTGTAGAACACGGCGATGACCAGCACAGCACCGATATCATCGACAATTGCGACGGTTAGCAGGAACAGGCGCAACGAGGCTGGTACGCGATTGCCCAGCAGGCCCAGCACGCCCATCGCGAACGCAATATCGGTCGCCGCAGGGATCGCCCACCCGTTGGTATATTGCCCACCGCCCGATACCAGCAAGTACACGTACCGCCGGGGCCAACATGCCGGCCAGAGCGGCCACCATCGGCAGGCGGCGTGCAGCAGGGTTCGCCAAAGAACCACAGACCACCTCGCGCTTTACTTCCAAGCCGACAACAAAAAAGAAGACCGCCATCAAACCATCGTTGATCCACAGATGAAGATCCTTGAGTTTGGGGATCGGTGTCCATGGCAACTTGCCATAGAAGAGGTCACGATATTCATCGGCAAGCGGCGAGTTGGCCGCAATCATGGCGGCTGCTGCCACCAGAATAAGCAGGATGCCTGCAGATGCGTCGCCCACAAAAAGAGCGCGAACGGGCGCGAAAACTGACCGAATTGGGGAATTTGACTGATTCATCTTGGCAACGCTCTCTTTAGGAAACTCCCCGCCGTTGCAAGTACGGTTTTACTGAGTTACGCTTCGAAATAGTGGGGAACCCAGTCATGACACTGTTGCAGACCGATTTGGGCAGTTGGCTTTCTGTTATACAGAACGAGTTGCTGTTGTTCGCAGCGGTCTTCTTCCTCATCGGTGCAATCGACGAGCTTGCCGTCGACATCACCTACATTTTTCTGCGCCTGACCGGGCGTGTACGCACGCATCATATCCCAGAGCACGATCGTCGCGGGGCGCGACTGACAGGTATGGCGGCGGTGTTCATTCCGACGTGGCAAGAGTCGAAAGTAATCGGGGAAACTCTGGCTCATGCGTTGAAGGCATGGAAGCATGAACAATTACGAATCTACGTTGGGTGCTATCGCAATGATCCCGCGACCCTTACTGCGGCGATGGAGGCTGTTGGCGGTGATCCGCGAGTTCGCCTTGTCATTCACGATCAGCAAGGCCCGACATCAAAGGCTGATTGTCTGAATCGATTGTATGATGCGCTGCGCGTTGATGAAATGCGTTCTGGGCAGCAGGCGCGTATGGTGATCCTTCACGATGCAGAGGACATGGTCGACAGGCATGCGCTTAGCGCGATGGACCGCGCCATCGATTCCGCTGAGTTTGTTCAAATCCCGGTTTTAGCGCTGCCTCGCAGGCAATCACGATGGATAGCCGGACATTATTCAGATGAGTTTGCCGAGGCGCATGGCAAGACCATGGTGGTACGCAACGCGCTTGGTGCGGGGATTCCGGGGGCGGGGGTCGGCTGCGCCATTGCTCGCGATATGCTGGAGGTCATCGTTGACCATGCGCCGGATGCTCGGCCATTTCAGGTTGATTCGCTGACTGAGGATTATGAACTCGGCCTTCAGATCAAGGCGCTTGGCGGCAGAGACCGGTTCTTGCGTGTACGGACGGCTGAGGGAGCGCTGGTAGCGACGCGGTCTTACTTTCCGACCAGGGTTGATCAGGCTGTCCGACAAAAGACCCGCTGGGTTCAGGGTATTGCGTTGCAGGGCTGGGACCGCATTGGTTGGCAAGGCGGGCCAGTGCAGATGTGGATGCAATTGCGTGATCGGCGCGGCCCTTTCGCTGCCATTCTGCTTTCCATCGCATATCTGCTTATTGCCCTGTTCGGTGTATCGATCATTGCCTCGCAATTGGGTTGGATCAGCCCGCCTGACTATTCCCCAACCGTTACCATGTTGCTCGTGGCGAATATGGCGGCGCTGGGATGGCGATTTGCGATGCGGTTCGTCTTTACCACCCGTGAGTTCGGTATCGTGGAGGGGCTCTGTTCGATCCCCAGAACGTTTGTCTCGAACTGGATCGCAATACTTGCCGGACGTCGCGCTTTGTTTGCCTATGTCCGGTCATTGCGCGGGGCACCCGTTCTCTGGGATAAGACTGAACATGCATTGCACCCGGCGACTACGGATCAGTCAATCCTGAAACCAATGGGGGCCACGACATGAGTGGCGCTACGCGAAAGCAGGGACAACCGCTGATAGTCCTGTGTGCGGTGCTCGCTGGCTGGGTAATAGTGCGTTCGGCATTCTGGGATTATTCCTTTGCAACGGAGACTCCGGCTTTCGCCAGCGCATCACTTGGTGAAGAAGCGAGCATGGTTGAGCCTGAGGCTCGGCAGCGGGATGTTACATTCTCCGTCGGTTTCGACGAAGCGCGAACTGGCGCAGCCTTCTCGAAAGCCACCAATGAAGAAATCCAGGCACCTGTCTTTGATCTGCCTATGCGGGAGATATGGGATGCGCCCACATCTGAACAGCAGCCAGGCGTAACGGTTACAAGCCCGGAAGAGCAGGCAGAAACGGCGGCATCGCATAGCCTGCTCTGGATGGCAGCAATGGCGCATGTGCCCCTACCGAAACCTGTTCAGCAGCACTTGGCCAAGGCATCGCGTCAAACCGACCCGAGCGCAGGTCATGCCAGCGCAGTGCCAAGGACGGCTCAAGACCGTGGTTCACGACTGAGCGTGGATAGCTGGCTATTCTTCCGTCAGGATAGCCAAATAGTCGGTACGGGTAACTTTGCGGCACCTAGTTACGGTACGGAGTCAGGCCGGTGCGGTGTTGCGCTATCGCTTGCGCCCACAATCTCGGTTCCAGCCGCAGGTCTATGCGCGGGTGACACAAGCGCTTGCCGGACCTGATGACCGCGATGTGGCTTTGGGCCTTAGCGCACGTCCATTATCCGGTGTGCCGGTGACGCTACACGGCGAAGCGCGCCTGTCCGAACAGTCAGGCCGCAAAGAAATTCGACCAGCCGCGTTTGTGACCACAGGCGGCGAGCGATCTGGCTTGCCACTGGGGCTCAAGCTGCGTGGCTACGCGCAGGCGGGTTATGTAGGCGGCGACTTCGCCACCGCGTTCGCCGATGGCAATCTTATTGCAGAGGGCGAAGTCGCACAGTTCGATCTGGGCAAGATCAGCGCCGGTGCAGGTGTGTGGGGCGGCGCGCAAGAGGGCGCGGCCCGGCTTGATCTTGGTCCGACAGCAAATGTTACGGTTCGTCTCGGCGAAGTTCCCGCGCGGCTTTCGATTGATTATCGCGTGAGGGTCGCCGGTGACGCCGAGCCGGGCTCAGGCGCTGCACTCACCCTCTCGACGGGCTTCTAGCCAAGTTTCTAGCTTCACTGGCCTTTTATCCCCCGTGCTGCTGGGATAGGGCTAAACCATGGACGTTTACCTCCCCATCGCGAACCTTGCCGTAAACGGCTTGTGGATTGTCGCGCTAGGAGGTGTAACTGGCATTCTTTCTGGTCTCTTCGGCGTAGGCGGAGGGTTTCTCACCACTCCGCTCCTCATTTTCTACGGTGTGCCGCCCACTGTGGCGGCTGCATCCGCATCGACACAGGTGACCGGGGCGAGCGTTTCGGGCGTTCTTGCTCACCGCAAGCGTGCGGGCGTTGATTTCCGTATGGGCTCGGTGATGGTGGGTGGAGGGATAATTGGCGCGGGCCTTGGCGCGCTTTTGTTCCGCTTTTTTCGCGCGATTGGCCAGATCGATGTTGTGATCAACTCGCTTTACGTTGTCTTGCTCGGCTCCATCGGCGCGATGATGATGCGAGAGGCGATCCAGACGATCCGTGGCACAACGGCGCAATCTCAGCCGAAGCGCAGGCGTCATCACCCGCTGGTGGCGGCTATGCCCGGGCGTTGGCGATTTTATGGCTCGGGTCTGTATATCTCGCCGCTCGCGCCGCTTATCCTTGGTGTGATTGTCGGCATTTTGACGATGCTGATGGGGGTGGGCGGTGGCTTTCTGCTGGTCCCGGCCATGCTGTATATTCTGGGCATGAGCGGTAATGTCGTGGTGGGAACGAGCCTGTTCTATATCCTCTTCGTCACCATTGCCGCGACGATGACACACTCATTGACCACCAAAGCGGTCGATATTGTGCTGGTTGTCTTGCTGCTGATCGGGTCAGTGACCGGCGCACAGATGGGCACGCAATTGGCGGGCAGGGTGAAGCCTGAAATGCTGCGCGTGATACTCGCAACCATCGTTTTGCTGATTGCGCTGCGCATGTTGTTTGGCCTGTTTGTGCAGCCTGACGAGATATACACGGTGACACCACTATGAGGGCATTTCTCCTCATAGTGTGTGCGCTGATGGTGATGGGACAACGCGACCCGATCCTTGTGCCAGAGGTTTCGCAAAAAGAGGTGCAGGTTCGCCAGGGATTCATTGGCACTGAGTTACTGCTTTTCGGTGCGATCCTCGATCCGCGTGGTCTCGCCGCCGGGGCACAATATGATATTGTGGTGGTGCTCAAGGGGCCTTCCACGCCGATCCGTCTGCGTGAGAAGGAACGGTTTGCCGGGATTTGGGTCAATGCGGATAGTACGGACTATCGGTCAGTGCCTTCCTTTTTTGCCGTCGCATCGTCGCGCCCCATCGATGACATTGTTGATGATAAAACGGCCGCCATTTATGAATTCGGCACGCGTTATATACAGTTGTCACCAAGCGGCGTGATAGACCCGGCTGAACAGGAGAGGTTCGCGACCGGGCTGGTCGATCTCAAAACGCGTCAGGATCTCTATGTAGAGGATATTGGCGGCGTTCAGATAAGTGAACAGGTTCTCTATCAGGCGCGGATCGCATTGCCGTCCAACGTTGTGACCGGGACCTATACAGCGGAGACGTTCGCCGTAACCGATGGCCGGGTGATCGCTTCTGCCTTGGCAGAGGTCGAGGTAAAGAAGGTTGGGTTTGAGCGGCTTGTCGAGAGCTCTGCGCAAGATATGTCGTTGTTATATGGGCTGCTGGCGGTTGGCCTTTCGATCACCATGGGGTGGGCCGCTGGGCGTTTCTACGACTTGCTGTAGTCACAAAAGCCAACCGATCCCTCATCAATCGCAGCATCGTTGACGCCATCTTAACCGCTTTTTGCGTATGTCCACCCTCTAATTGAGGGCACGGATATACAGCCATGAGTGATATGAATCGCGAGAGTTTCCGCACATTTGATCCTGCTGGTGAGGTGGGGGCCACTCCGCCGAGCGGCCAGGCGGCAGGGCAAACGACGGGAACACGATTGGGCGATCGCATTCGCCGGGCTCCTCCACCAGCGGAATTGACTGCTCCGCCCAGCGATATTCAACCAAATGGGGCACCACCGCGTCCGAGCGCGCAGCAATCACCTACTACCAACCCAGATCAGGCCCCTCGTGGCCCGGCGCCCACTACGCTGGCGAAACCTCCAGAGCCTGCCCCTGAGGCCCCGGCTGAACCCAAGCCAGAGGCGAAGACCGAACCGCTTGATCCGATTGGAGTTGTGCTTGAGATCGCCGGTTCCGGCTCGCAAATCGCGATTGACCTGCAACGTCTGAACGAATGCATGGAGAGTGACGATCCATCCATCGCTCTCGCCGGTCAGGTTGGTAGTCAGATCAAGATCCGTGTCGGCAATAGCTGGCTGCTCGCCAATGTTCGCAACCAGAAACAGGATCGCCGGGCTGATGGTGGCATCATCGCCAATATCGATTTTCTGGGCGAAGGTCAGGAAGAGAAGCTGACCGGTAAGCTGCACAGCTTTAAGCGTGGTGTGACCCGCTATCCTGTGCCGGGAGCGCTTGTTTACCCAGCTACCACTAATGACCTGAAGCAGGTTTATGCGAGCGATGGTCGTTCAGCTGTCACTATTGGTAAGGTCTACCCGACCAAAGACATTCGCGCCGGTCTCTATGTCGATGCGATGCTGGGCAAACACTTCGCGCTGCTTGGTTCGACGGGTACGGGTAAATCGACCAGTGCCGCGCTGATCCTCCACCGGATTTGTGAGGCGGCGCCTGACGGTCATATCGTCATGATTGACCCGCACGGCGAATATTCCGCTGCGTTTCGCCAGACAGGCTTGATCCTCGACGTTTCCAACCTGCAAATGCCGTATTGGCTGATGAACTTTGAGGAACATTGCGAAATCCTGCTGACCAGCAGCGGCAATGAGCGGCAGGTCGATTCCGATATTCTCGCGCGTTGCCTGCTACAGGCGCGCAGCAAGAGCCGCCTGGCTGAGAATCTGGGCAAGATTACCGTGGATTCACCAATCCCCTATCTGCTGTCAGACCTCTCAAACGCGATTCAAGACGCGATGGGTAAGCTCGACAAGGCGACCAACTCTGCGCCCTACATGCGGATCAAGAACAAGCTCGAAGAGGTAAAGAGCGATCCACGCTTCCAGTTCATGTTTTCCGGAATGCTGGTTGGCGACACGATGGCCGACTTTATCGCCAAGATTTTCCGCATGCCTAGCAATGGCAAGCCGATCTCTATCATTGATGTTTCGGGCGTTCCGTCAGACATCACCTCGACCGTTGTGGCGGTTCTCAGCCGTTTGGTGTTCGACTTTGCGATCTGGGGTCGGGAAGAGAAAACGCGGCCAATCCTGTTGGTTTGTGAAGAGGCGCACCGTTACGTTCCGAGTGAGAAAAATGCGGACGGCTCTAGCGTCGGCAACGTGCTTAGCCGGATCGCAAAAGAGGGGCGTAAATACGGTATTTCACTGGGCCTGATCACGCAGCGCCCATCCGATTTGGCCGAGGGTGTTCTCTCACAGTGCGGCACAATCATTTCCATGCGCTTGAACAACGATCGTGACCAGGCCTTTGTGCGTGGCGCGATGCCAGAGGGCGCGCGCGGCTTCCTCGATTCGATCCCTGCCTTGCGTAACCGCGAATGCATCATTTGCGGTGAGGGCGTGGCGATCCCTATCCGTGTTACTTTTGATAATCTGGAAGAAGCCAAGCGACCCGCATCGGAAGACCCCAGCTTTGTTGAGCTGTGGAACGAGACCGGCGGCGAGGAAGAGCAAGTGGAACGCGTTGTCCAACGCTGGCGTGCTCAAGGATAACATTCGTTATCCTTGATTTTGTTGTCCGCAGCACATCCGTGCTGCGATATCCTCGCTCTCGCGACCTGAAGGTCGCATCGCTGCGGACGCGCGGTAGCGCTTGCGGTGCTACGCACCGAGCTTGCACTAATCCGGCGAGCGTCCAGCGAGCCGCAAGGGCGACTGCCCGTCGGTACCGTTAGGCCGGGAAGCGAAGCTGGCCAAAGGCCAACCCTAAGTGAGCGGACGCGAACGCCGGCGCTTGAGGCTAAACAAATCACGTCCCCCGCTCATCTCCGTAGAGATGAATATGCAGGCGGTCGGACATGCGGAAGCCATGTTCGAGGCATAACGGCGCGAGCCATTCTGATCGCTCACGAAGGGTCGCGCTGTCCGTCCCTTCCGGCATCAGGAAAACGTGATCGGGTTTAAAGCGGTATTTTTGCTGTAGCGTCAGGACCTCATCGACGTCGCTCGGTTTTGCGATCACGAACTTGAAGAAAGCGCGCGGATCAGCCGCGTAGTGATCGAGCCTTTCTGGAATTAGAGCCAATTCAGCATCATTGCCGGAATGTGCGAGTTTGGGACTCACATTATATTGGTCAACCCGAATATCGATATGAGCGCTCGCCCGTGTTGTTCCGTTCGTTTCGATCTCCACCTCGATATCCGGCAATATCGCCAGCATGTCGGCCAATGGCCCGCACTGCATCAGCGGCTCGCCGCCCGTAATGACGAGGCGTTTCTGGCCTAAAGCCGCGATCTTGGCGGCGGCTTTCTCTGGCGAGACCGCAACCTGATTGGCCTTGCGATCATAAGTCACGCCATCGCGATGCGGGCGCTCATCATCTTCGCCGTTCTGGCCAAAACGCCATGTATAGGCCGTATCGCACCATGTGCAGGCGAGGTTGCAGCGGGACAAGCGCACAAACGCGACCGGCATCCCGGCACTTGGTCCTTCGCCTTGCAGGCTGGCGAAAATCTCGGGTGCTCCGGTGTCGTCAGTGGCGAGGATCAGGCTCATTCGTCACTCATAAACCGTAACCTCAACCCGCATGCCTTCCGGATCTCGGAAGAAAGTGGCCGTCATTCCTTCAAATTCCTGCTTGTCCGGGACTTCAAAGCCGGCCTTCGCCATTCCCTCGCGCACTGCATCAAGCGCGGCATGATCGGGTGCAGTAAAGCCAAGATGATTAAGGCCGGGTGCACGGCGCGCATAGTCCACAGTCCCTTCGTCGGCTTGCATGAGATCGATGGCTAGGCCATCATCGCTCAACCACACATGACTGCGCGTTTTGTGGAACCCGATCAGCTCTAGCAGTGTCGCATACCATGGCAGGCTGATTTCAAGCGAACGAACCAGAATAACCATGTGATCGAGTTTCATAGCGTTATCCCAACCGTTTCAGAGCGGCCTTCAGACGCTCAACTTCTGCCGAATGATGCACGAAATCGGCTTTGGCTTTCTCCACTGCCTCAGGTTTGGCGCGTTCGACGAAATTGGCATTGGAAAGCCGCCCTTCGAGCGACTTCGCCTCTTTCTCGGATGCTTCGAGCGCTTTGGTCAGGCGCGCTTTTTCAGCCTCCAAGTCAATAGCCCCCTCAAGGTCGACGAGGATCACATCCTCGCCGATCGCAATCTCCATCGCTGGCCTGAAGGTCGGTGCTTCGACGATATTGTCGCCGACTTTGCCAGTGATCAGAAATGGGCCGATCTTCGACAGTCGTGAGATCGCGGCTGCCCCATTGCCCGTTAATACCTGCATGGCGATTGGGGATGGGTCCTTGATCATCCCGCGAAGTTCCACGCCGGGTGGAATACCCAGCTCATTGCGAGCTGTTCGCGCGGCGCTAGTAAACTGAATCGTCCAATCAATCGCATCGGTCGCATCTTTGGAAACGCTTGCACGGGGATCAGGCCATTTGGCGGTGATTAGCGGGTAATTGCTGCGATCAATCCCGGCGAGATCGCCTTGGGCATGCCATAGCTCCTCCGTGATAAACGGCATAAATGGGTGCAGCATCACGAGGATCTGGTCGAGCGCCCATCCGGCAACAGCTTGAGTTTCGCGAACCGCCGCTTCTGGGGCCGGTGCCTGCTCATCATCCTTGATCAAGAGAGGCTTGATTAGCTCCAGGTACCAATCGCAAAAACGTGACCAGGTGAACTGGTAAATCGTATTGGCCGCTGCATCGAACCGCAGGTCAGCCATGGCCTTATCAAGCTCACCGACCGTCTTCTGCACCTCACCGATGATCCATTGGTTGACGGCAAGTTTTGCCTCTGGTGCGGCAAGCGTGGTGCTCGCGCCGATGCCATTGGACTGGCAATACCGTGTCGCGTTCCAGAGCTTGGTCGCGAAATTACGGTATCCCTCAACCCGCTTCTCATCCATCTTGATGTCGCGGCCCTGGCTTTCCATCGCCGCCATGAAGAACCGCAGCGCATCCGCGCCATATTGGTCAATCAGACCGAGCGGGTCGACGACATTGCCCTTGGACTTGGACATTTTTGCGCCATCTGCCGCGCGGACTAGCCCGTGAAGATACAGCTTGGGCCATGGGGCCTCACCCATATTGTACTGCCCCATCATCATCATCCGCGCATCCCAGAAAAACAGGATGTCGAACCCGCTGATCAGCAGGTTGTTGGGGAAGTGCTTTTCGAGCAACGGCTGATTGTCCTCCGGCCAGCCAAGCGTCGCGAAAGGCCACAGCGCGGATGAGAACCATGTGTCGAGGACGTCGGGATCGCGAGTCAGCTCAGGCAAGTCCTCAGGCTTAGCTGGGTTGTAGTGCTCAAAGGCCTGTTCGATAGCTTGCGGTTCGCTTTCAGCAACAAAGACTGCTCCATCCGGTCCAAACCAGGCCGGAATCCGGTGACCCCACCACAGCTGGCGCGAAACACACCACGGCTGGATATTCTCCATCCAGTTGAAAAAGGTCTTCTCCCAGCTTTGTGGGATGATTTCGATCTCGCCTGACTTCACCTGCTCAATTGGTTTCGCGGCGAGCTTTTCCGCATCGACATACCATTGGTCGGTCAGCCACGGCTCAATCACCACTCCGCCGCGATCACCAAACGGGGTCGCGATCTTGCGCGGCTCGGCGTCGTGCTCGACCTCTTCGCCTTTCTTGGTCTTGGCGATATGCGGGATCAGATGGCCCTGTTCCTTTAGCCTCTGAACCACAAGCTCGCGTGCGCCTGGCGTGCCGTCACGCTTGAAGCGGTGCAGGCCGATGAACTCATCTGGGATTTTCGCGTCGTCGTTGACCTGACAGACATTGGCGTCACCATCGAGCATGTTGAGCATACCGCCCGCCGCGATCCCTGCGCGCTTGCCGACTTCGAAATCGTTGAAATCGTGGCCCGGCGTGATCTTCACCGCGCCTGAGCCAAGCTCCGGATCGGCATGTTCGTCCGCCACAATCGGAATGCGACGCCCCGTGATCGGCAGGACAACATGCTTGCCAACTACGCTCGCATACCGCTCATCGTTGGGATGCACCGCGACCGCCATATCGGCGAGCATTGTCTCGGGCCGCGTTGTGGCGACCTCGATGAAGTCCTGACCCGAATCCAGCGTCACCCCGTCGGCGAGCGGGTATTTGAAGTGCCAGAAACTGCCGGGAATAGTCTGCTGCTCAACCTCGAGATCGCTGATCGCGGTCTTCAGCTTGGGGTCCCAGTTCACCAGCCGTTTGTCGCGGTAAATCAGGCCATCATTGTACAGATCAACGAAGGTCTTGAGCACCGCCTTGGTGAAATGCTCGTCCATCGTGAACTGTTCGCGTGACCAGTCCATTGAACAGCCCAGCCGACGCAATTGAGTGGTGATGGTCCCACCGCTCTCGTATTTCCATTCCCAGACCTTATCGACGAATTCCTCGCGCGAATAATTGGTGCGCTTGTCCTGACGCTCCTCCATCTGACGCTCGACCACCATTTGTGTCGCAATGCCGGCATGGTCGGTACCGACGACCCACAGCGCGTCTTTGCCGCGCAGCCGCTCATAGCGGATGACGATATCCTGCAGTGTGTTGTCGAGCGCGTGGCCGATATGCAGGCTACCGGTCACATTCGGCGGCGGATTGACGATGGTATAGGGTTCTGCATCGGGGCGTTCTGGCCGGAACAGGCCGTTATCCTCCCAATGGGAATACCATCGCGCCTCAATCTGCGCCGGGTCAAAGGTTGTGGGTAGTTGTGTATTGGACATTCTGTTTTTGGCTCGCATTCGCTCGCATACCTAGCCTCCCGCACCCTCCACCCTTCCACCCGGAGCCTACCGGGATACCATCCGGGTGGAAGGGTGGAGGGTGCGGGAGGCTAGGTACAATCGACAAAGACTCTGTGCCCCAATGCCAGCCCCACTTTCGCAGTGCAACACAACTTCTCGACTTCGCGCTTGTGACTGCGCAGTTTTGCTAGCATAGGTCTAAGCCATGGACAGGGTGGCCGAATTCGCGACCGAGCAGAATGATGAAGGGGGCACGACCCTTTCACTTAGCGGCCCCTATCTGGTCTCGACGATTGGTTTCGCTGAGAAACCGCTTTACGAGATTGATGAACAGATCACCGTGGTGGACCTGTCCGACGTAAGCGAGATTGATACTGCTGGCGCTTGGATGACGGTATGCCTTGCTGGACGTCATGAAGCGGAAATCACAGGAGCGAGCGAGCGCGCCGAGCGGCTGATCCATGCCGTGCGGGGCGTCGGCTTTGATACAGAGATTGCCGCGCCTCGCGATGATCTGACCAAGCGGGTTACCGGCAGCATTGGTGAAAAAGTCTACAATGCCGGTGATGGCGTACGCGGTACGGTAGGCTTCCTCGGTGCGATCATGTTCGCGGCAGGGCGGCTGATCCGCAACCCCAGTACTTTTCCGGGCAAGGCTCTTGTGCGTCAGATGGAGCTGGTCGGGGTGTCTGCACTGCCGATTGTCGGCCTGATGAGTTTCCTCATCGGGATTGTGATCGCGCAGCAGGGCGCGGTGCAGCTCGCGCAATTCGGTGCAGAAACCCTGACCGTCAATCTGGTGGGCCGGATCACCCTGCGCGAACTTGGTGTGTTGATGACGGCAATCATGGTCGCAGGCCGCTCAGGCTCTGCCTTTGCGGCGCAAATTGGCACCATGCGACTGACTGAGGAAATCGATGCCATGCGCACGATTGGCATCTCACCGATGGAACGGCTTGTGATCCCGCGCATCCTCGCCTCGGTTTTGATGATGCCGTTATTGGGCTTCTACGCGGCGGTGGTCGCCATAGTCGGCGGTGCGGTGGTTTCTGACCTCGCGCTGGGTATTCCGTTTTGGAATTTTCTAGAGCGTGTTCAGGATGTTGTGCCGATTTATGACGTTTGGGTCGGCCTGATAAAGGCGCCATTCTTTGGCCTGATCGTGGCGCTTGCGGGCTGTTACCATGGGATGCAGGTGAAGGGTAACTCGGAAGAAGTTGGCCTGCGGACCACGATGGCTGTGGTCACTGCAATCTTTGCGGTCATCGTGCTTGATGCGTTCTTCGCGGTGTTCTTCACCGAGATTGGGTGGGGCTGATGGCACAAGGCGAAGAGAAACCCGGCAACGGTTTGCCCGTACCGCCACGAGCGTTTTCGTGGCGAATACCCCATTGTTGTTGATGGGCTCGTCAATCGTTTTGGCGAACAGACTGTCCATGACGATCTCGATTTGAAGGTCAGGCGCGGCGAAATCCTAGGCGTGGTCGGCGGATCGGGCACTGGCAAATCAGTGCTGATGCGTTCCATCATTGGCCTGCAAATTCCAACCGAGGGCAATATCGACGTTTTTGGTCGCTCAATAACTGATGCCGAACCCGATGAAGTGCTGGGCGTGCGCGATCGCTGGGGTGTGCTGTTTCAGGGCGGGGCGCTGTTTTCTACGCTCACCGTTGGCGAAAATGTCGAGGTCCCGCTCAAGAAGTTCTATCCAGAACTCTCTGCGGGCTTGCGCCACGATATCGCGCGATACAAAGTGCGTCTGTCCGGCCTGCCAGAAGAGGCAGTCAATAAATATCCATCGGAGCTTTCGGGCGGGATGCGTAAGCGTGCAGGCTTGGCGCGTGCACTGGCGCTCGATCCGGAGCTGTTGTTTCTTGACGAACCGACGGCGGGTCTTGACCCGATTGGTGCGGCTGCTTTCGACGACCTCACGCGCGAGCTGAAAGAAACGCTGGGGCTCACTGTGTTTTTGATTACGCACGATCTCGATACCTTGCACGAGATTTGCGACCGGGTTGCGGTGCTGGCAGACAAGCAGGTTATCGCGGTCGATACCGTGCCTAATCTGATGCAGCGCGATCATCCCTGGATTCAGGAATATTTCTGCGGACCACGAGGCCGTGCCGCATTGACGGCGCAGGCACTCGACGAGTTGCGCCAGCGTGATGATGATCCGGACATCGCCAAAACGCTCAAAGCGTTGGACAAAGCGCAACAAGACGAGGATAGAGGGTAGCTGATGGAAACGCGGGCAAATCACGTCTGGGTGGGGGCAGTCACTTTGTTGCTGCTTGCTGCCCTCGCGGCATTCATTGTCTGGATCGCGCGACTGGGAAATTCCAACCAGCAAGAATATGACATCTTTTTCCAGCAATCGGTTTCTGGGTTGGCCAATGGGTCACAGGTGTCGTTTGCAGGCGTCCCCGTGGGCCAGGTTGATCAAATCCGTCTGTGGGAGAAAGATCCTGAGTTCGTGCGTGTGAGGATCAAGGTTCAGGGCGATGTACCGATTCTGGTGGGCACCACAGCGACGATTCAAAGCTCTTTTACGGGTGTATCGACCATCCTGCTCGATGGTGCGCGCAGTGGGCAGCCACCCATCACCTGTGAGACGACCGCTTGCACCGAAGGCGTGCCTGTAATCCCTCCTGAAAAGGGAGGCTTTGGCGAAATCCTGGCGAACGCGCCGCTTTTGTTGGAGCGGCTTGCCACGCTGACTGAGCGTCTCACACAGGTCCTGTCGGACGAGAACCAGGAGCAGTTGTCGGGTATCTTGGCCAACACCAACCGCATTTCTGCTGATTTGGCGCAGGCGTCCCCGCAAATGGAAGCCATTATGGGCGAGTTGCAAACCACCCTGAAAGAGGCGGGTGAGGCTTTGGACGCATTTGAAAAAGCAACGCAATCAACCGACGCACTGATCAATCAGGAAGGTGCGCAGCTGGCGCAGCAATTGCGAGAAACACTGGACTCGGCAAGCGGAGCCGCGCAGGCTCTGGATCAAACACTACAGGATGCCAGGCCGGCTGCGCGTCAGTTGACGGAAAGCACGCTGCCAGCAGCCGAAGCAACGCTGCAGGATTTGCGTGCAACCAGCAAAGCGCTTCGTACGGTCACGGAGAAGATCGAGAATGAAGGGGCTGGCGCACTGATTGGCGGAAACACCCTGCCGGAATATGAGCCATGAGGTCTCCCATGAATATCAGCTCGCGCCTGCTGGCGATTGCCCCTTTAGCTGTCCTTGCTGGATGTGTCAGCTTTGGTGAAGATCCGCCGCCCAGTCTGTTGACGCTCACGCCTGCGAACAGTGTTCCTGCCGGTGCAGGGGCGAGCGCAGCCAAAGGTGAAGCGATTGCTCTGATCCCGTTTGAAGCGCCGCAACGGCTGAACGTTGTCCGCGTCCCCGTACAAGTGAGCGATAGCGAAGTTGCGTATCTGAAAGATGCGGTGTGGGTGGAAAAGCCTGCGCGTTTGTTGCGTCGCTTGATTGCGGAAACGGTGCGTACCCGCTCTGGTCGGGTGGTCATTGATGGCGATGATCCCGGTGTCGCAGCCAACACCCGCCTGCGCGGTACCGTTCGTGAATTCGGATACGACGCACGCAGCAGCTCTGTGGTCGTGCGCATTGATATGACGCGGAGTACAGCTGGCGGCGCGGTCGAAACCCAGCGGTTTGAGGCGATTGTACCGGCCGTTGCCGCAGAAGTGGCGCCCGTCGGGCGCGCTTTGAACGAGGGCGCGAACGACGTGGCAGGACAAATCGCCGACTGGTTAAGTCGTTAGTCGAGAACTTACTCGGTTTTAACACGCAACTGATATGACCTTCGTTACAAGGAGGCGCGTGGCGCGTGGCGGCAACAGCAATCGAGTTATGGGACAATTCCAGGCCTGCCGAGCGGACTCTCGCTGGGCCTTATTGCGCCAAATTGGGACTCGATCCTGCAAAGGACTTGCTGAGATTCAATCTTTCCAGTCGTCCCGCTGGCGCACCGAGCATCAGCAGCCTTCCCGCCGTCGTTTTCCCGTTCTTTAGCGACATTGACGAAGGTCAGACGGTTGCCGGCGTTGAGCGACACTTTCTCGATCCAGACACTGGGGAATTCGTGCGGCAAGACTTCGTCGGCTCGGCGACTGCGGGATACTGGGTCGCGCGCCCGCTTGCGCAGCAGAATTTTACTGGCACTTTATGTGTAACCCAGGGTGTAAACCGCGCCCTTGAGCTGGGCAGTCGCCTAGGCTGCGTCACTGCTGCGGTTCATGACATTGCTAGTCTGCGCAGCATGACGTTTGCGTCGGGCATTTATCGACTGAACATTGATGGCGAAGGATTTGATGACGGCACCATGCGGGAAATTCTCGGTGGTTTGCGCGCCAAAGCCTATCTCTGCTCGGTTATCTGACCATAATCTGAAATCGGCTCCAACCCCGGGTTAAGGGTGGCTGCAAGGGCTCTGTTAACCATTATTTAGCCGCGTTCTGCGATGGATCACACACCACTGCAGCGTTGAATGGGTTTTATGCGGCTAAAGTTTGGGGATAGAGACGTACTGCGCCGTGTTCGCTACCTGGCGATCGCGGCTGTTGTGACAGTGCTCATCTCGCTGCCGAATTTGCTATACCCGATTGACGTAGTTTTTTGGACTATTCAAGCCAAACTTGGACACCAAGAAACATCAGGCGATATCGTCTATGTTGAGGTGCCTGACACCGCGCTCAGCGAACCGTCAGATTTGGAACAGCTTCGCTATTCAATCGTGCGCTTGGAAGAGCTGGGAGCCACTTCAATCTACCTAGATTTGGCAGGGTCCGACGCCACCGATGCAAACGGGTCTGAGAGGTTTCGAGAGACAATCGAAGAAGTTGATAATCTGTTTGTCGTCGGGCGGTTGTTTGATGATCGCAATACTCAGAAGGTTATCTTCCCTGAGTTGCACCTGATCGGAAAGGCTAACCGGGTTATCGCCCACGAGGAACCGGGGTTCCGTGGACTGATTTGGCGTGTACCTACAATGGCAGAAGAGGGTGGGGTTGGTTACACAACCTTCGCAGGAAGCTTGGCGCAATCAACTGGCCGTGCGTTATCGGACATAGAAATCGACTATCGCTTCAATGCTCGCGATATCGAAGTGATCCAGCTTGAGCATATTTCTGATGCGTCGCCACTCGCGACACTGATAAAGGGGCGAACCTTCGTCTTCGGCTACTCTGCAGCTGGATCGCGCGCGTCGATCGATTTGCCTGGTTCACGCGCGGCGCCAAAGAGCTATGTTGCGGTGTTCGCTGCAGAAACTCAAAAGAACGGCGGCTTCAAACTGATCGGTAGACCTGGCTTTGACTACCTACCATTTCTTGGTTTTTGCGTTTCTGTTCTGTTGCTTGGCATATTGATCGGAGGCCGGATGCGTCGCGCATCGTACGCTGTTGTGTCGGTTGCGGTACCGTAACAGTCCTACTGGCGCCAGTTACTTTGCCTTACCGAACCAGTGTGGCTCCCGGGCTGCTGTGCCTTGGAATCTATGCTTTGCGGTGCCTGTTCTATCGTTGGCGTTCCGAGATCACGCTTGAGTCAGAAGAGACCGGCCTGCCCACTCTTCAGCGGTTAGAGCGTGATATCGCTAGTTCACCGGACACCTCACGAATGGTCCTGATAGCTGCCAAAATTCATAACTTCTCGGAAGTTATGGCGACACTTCCGTCGTCTGCGAAAGCTGAATATTTTGATGGGATCGTTAAGCGTTTGCGTGTGGGCGATAGCGATCTGACGGTATACTCGAACTCCAGTGACCGTCTGTTGTGGTTGCAGGAGTTTGAGTCTCAAGAGACCATGCGCTCGCATCTCGTAGCGTTGCTGGCGATCTTCAAGAATCCGTTGCGCCTCAATGACAAGCCGATTGATATCTCGATCACCTTTGGGGCAGATTTCAATTTCATCGGTGAGGCGCACCGTCGAATAAGTCTTGCAGAGGCTCTTACCGACAAAACTTCGCTATCAGCACAGCCGATCATCTTTGGTGATGAGCCAAATACGACGGATGAGGAATGGCGCGTGTCGCTCCAATCCAAGATTGACGCGGCGCTCGAGTCTGACGAGATTTTCCCCGTTTTCCAACCGCAGGTCGATATCCGCGAAGGTAGCATTGTGGGCTTCGAAGGCCTCGTGCGCTGGAATGATAGCGAGCGTGGTTTCATCAGCCCGTCCTATTTCGTCGAGCAGTGCGAGCAGGCAGGGCGGATGGAGAAGCTGCAGCAATTTATGCTGCGCGAATGCATCGCAAAGTTTCAGGCTTCTACTGCAATGCAAACGGACGCATGGCTATCGATTAACGTGTCTGCCACGCTGCTTGCCGATACATGGCTGACAGAACTCGTCGCACAAGTTTTGGAAGACACAGGCTTCGCCGCAGATCGCCTGGTTCTTGAAATTACTGAGACTGCCAGGGTGCATGACCATAAGACGGCTTTCGCGGTGTTGTCAGCCTTGTCCAACCTCGGAGTTGGCTTGTCGCTTGATGATTTTGGCACGGGAAGCGCCGGACTTGAAAGCTTTTATCGCCTGCCATTTACTGAACTGAAAATTGATCGACTATTCACCGCGACGGCCACAACCAGTGAAAAGTCGCGAGCGATTATCCAGAATACTATCAATCTCGTACCGTCAACTTGGCGTACGGGTCATTTGTGAGGGGGTTGAGGATCAGGAAACCTTAACGATTCTCGAGTCGATGGGCTGCGATTTCGCCCAAGGATATCTGTTCGGAAAACCGTTTTTCGACCTAAATTCCTTTGAAAACAATGAGTTTGGATGGTTAAAAATGAGTTAGGAGAAATCCTTTACATTTCCTTGAGGACATGTAATACCTGCTGTTAACCAAAACAGGAGGTTGCTATGTGGAATTTTTGGGACTGGCTGCGTTGATTGCGGCTTAAATTGACCAAAAGCACGTAAGGGGGCCTTGGGGCCCCCTTTTTTGTGTCTTCTGCGGATCGGCTCTTATCCTATCCGCCGCTTTCAAAAGCTGTTTAGCAGATGGTTTCAGTTTTTCACCGTCTTGGCGAATTCGGCGGCAAACGTAAAATCACCCTTACGCTTCGCGCGGCGGGCTTCTGCCTCAGCATCGCGGCCCCACAGTTCCGCCTGCCAATCTTCCTCAAGATTGGCGGCATCCCATAACTTTTCACCATCCGCATCCGCTTCCAGCGCATTCAAGCCGATGCAAAGCGATGCAGAGAGTGACGTCATCACCTCCAACGCTGCCAGCGCGAATGGATTGAGCGCAGCCAAACGCTCGCGCAATTTGTCCAGCGTTTCCTGGCTTTGCGGACTATGGATCACGCCGCTGATCCGCTGAATCACCACCTCCTCGCGTGCTTCAAAGGCTCGCAGCAATGGCTCCCAAACCTCGTTCTGGCGTGCAAAAAGCGGTTCATCCGGGTCTGCGCGATAACACAGCGTGTCGGTATCGGCGTATGCCACCAACTTGTCCGCGACGCTTGCTGGGTCAGTGGCGATCACATCCAAGGCATAGTCCGCGAGGTCCCGCGCCTTGAACAACGTCGGGTCGATCTTTGCAGGCTGATCATCCCATTCGTGCGCCAACATCTGAGCCTGCGCTTCGCTTGGCACGATCTGCGGTTTGCCCCCCTGCGTTTCAAGCGCACGATCATCGAGCATCACCTGCCAGCCACCAGCAGCCTCGCTGACGCTGACTTTCGAATAGAAACGTTTCATGGGTTTGCGCTGTCGTCCGGCAGAGGTGCAGAATCTTCGCTTTTCCAACGTCGTGCGAGCCGACGCACGCCGAAAAAGAACATGCCCATCCCGCCAAATGCGAGCACAAACCCCAATGGTAATGGAGCATCAATCGCGCCATAGGTGATCGCGATGCCAAGCATCACCGCCCCGACGCTGACAAAGCGTAACAGCGTTAAAATGGCATGACGCGCTGCGGTCGGATCGCCTGATTGTGGCCTGTTTGGATCAGCCACGCAGCAATACCTCCAGTTCTGTCATCGTATCAGCGACGGCCTCCGCCCCGGCTTCGGTCAGCTCTTCTGGCTCGTGGTAACCCCATGCCACGCCCACGCATCTTACGCTTGCCGCGCGCCCCATATGGATATCGAAAGTGGTGTCGCCGATCATCACCGTGTCGCTTGGCATCGCGCTTGCTTCAAACATTGCCGCGGCCAGCATAGTGGGATCAGGTTTCGACGGGTGGCGGTCGGCGGTTTGCAGGCTGACAAACAGGTCGGTGATGCCGTGCGCTGCGAGCACTGCGGTCAATCCCCGATCACTTTTGCCCGTCGCAACGGCCAGCTGCCAGCCGTCATCGCGCAACGCGTACAACAGCTGCTTCATACCGTCGTAAAGCGGTTCTTCGACGCGGCCTTCATTGCGGGCAGTGAAGAAGTTCTCTTTATAGGCATCGACTGCGAGAGCGCGTTGCTCTTCGCTCGCTTCGGGCGCGAGTTCGGACAAAGCCATGGGTAGGCTTAGGCCGACGATCCGCCGGATTTGGTTCCGGTCGGGGATGGGCAGATCAGCTGCTCCAAAACCCGCCTCCATCGCCTCGCAGATTGATGCCTGCCCATCGACCAGCGTGCCATCGCAATCAAATACCGCGAGGCGGGTCACTTGCGTTTCGCCTTCGATGATCGCGGAGCACTTCGTGCGTTGCCTTTCGAAGGTCCGCCGCCTGATTTCTTCGGTGGACCTTTGGTCCTGCTGCGCCGTTCGCCTTTGCGGCTTTTGCGATATTGCTTGGCATGGGCGCGGGCAGCCTGTTTCTTTTCTGCACGGCTGCGTTCGGGCGGATCATCGCGCATCGGCTCGGCAACGCCAAGGCTCATGTCAAAGCCGAGCTGCTCCATCGATCCTGCAAAATGTTCGGGGAGTTCCGCAACTGCGTCGATCTTTTTACCATCTCCGCCATCGATAATCAGGCGGCGCGCATGCAGGTGCATTTTGCGGCTGATGCTGCCGGTCAGAAACGCGTCCTGCCCACCATACTTTCCGTCACCTACAATCGGATGGCCCATCGCCTCACAATGCACGCGCAGTTGGTGAGTGCGCCCGGTTAGAGGTTGCAGTTCCAGCCACGCCGCCTTTTGCCCCGCCGTTTCGACGACGCGATACCGGGTTTTGGCAGGCTGACCATTCTCCAGATCAACATGCATTTTCTCGCCGCCAGTGCCCGGTTGTTTCGCCAGCGGCGCGTCAATGGTCCCTTCGCGCACATCGGGCACACCGACGACCAGCGCCCAGTAAATCTTCTTGGCACTGCGCCCGGAAAATTTGCGCGAAAATGTCGCGGCACTGCCCGGCGTCCGCGCGATCAGCAGAACGCCGCTGGTGTCTTTATCGAGCCGGTGAACGAGGCGAGGGCGCGGATCTTCTTCGCCATCAACAAAAGCATCAAGCAGGCCATCGACATGCTTAGTGGTTTTTGTACCTCCCTGTGTGGCTAGACCGGGTGGCTTATTAAGTACGATGGCCGACTCAGTCTGCTTGATGACCATCGCATGTGCTTGCGCGATTTCCTCTTCAGTCAAGGGCTTACGAGGTTTTGGCCCACGCTGCGCATCATTGCCGCCCGGTGGCACACGCAGCACCTGCCCCGTTTCCAAGCGGTCCTCTGGTTTGGCACGCTTGCCATCGACCCGCAGCTGACCCGTCCGCGCCCAGCGACTGACTGTGCCAAAGCCGACCTGGGGCAGATTCCTCTTAAACCAGCGGTCCACGCGGATGCCATTGTCATCCGGGCCGACGGTAAACTGACGCACATTATCATCGTTGGAATTTTTTTGTGTCATGTCAGCCGCCCTTATGAGAGCGTTCGCATAATGCCAATGCCCACCATGAATCCGGTGATACCCAGGCACACTGAAAGTATCCCATAAAGGCCCGCGAACAGGAACTGCCCGCGCTCAATCATCATGACCACTTCCAGACTAAAGGCGCTGAATGTAGTAAATCCGCCAAGCAACCCAACGCCCAGCAAAAGCCGCAATTGGTCACTGCCCCCGCCATGGCGCGCGAGCCAACCTGCGAGCAAACCGATCAAGAGGCTGCCGATCGTGTTTACTGCCAATGTGGGGAACGGGAATGCCATAACCGTTTGCGACCCCATGTAAGAGGTCATGGCGCGGCCGAGTTGATACCGCAATGCAGCGCCAAAGGCACCGCCAATGGCGACATGCAGTGTAGCGGCGAGCGGGGAGAGCGAAGACATGGTCTTATCTTAGCGACAAGCTCGCCATGTTGGAAGGAGCAGAAGCAGGCTAAGAATGGTTGCAATTTTCCGCGCGTTGACCTATTGGCGCGTCACGAAAGCCGACCCGTGAGGGATTCGGCGCACTCTTCGTTGTTTAGGCGACCGGCCAATGGGCTGAGATTCTTTCTGACGAAAACTGGCAATTTATGATGAGACGCACCCGTGTTGATGCGGGATAGGTCTCGTTGGAATGAGGTAATACTGTATGCAAATCATGGTTCGCGATAATAATGTAGATCAGGCTCTGCGCGCGCTTAAGAAGAAGCTGCAGCGCGAAGGCGTCTACCGCGAAATGAAACTGCGTCGTCATTACGAAAAGCCCAGCGAAAAGCGCGCTCGCGAAAAGGCTGCCGCTGTTCGCCGTGCTCGCAAGCTCGAGCGTAAGCGCATGGAGCGTGACGGGATCAAGTGATCGCATTGGTTCACGGGCTATTGCTAAGCCTTCAAAGCTAAGCCATGGGGGCGTGGAATTTTCCGCGCCCCTTTGCATTTCAGGGACGTATTTTTGTGGGCTTGCAGCAAGGCGCTCTCCACATACAGAAAGTTAGTGCAGGAACTGATTTATGACTGAAGTCACTCGTGTCCCTCTCCAACCAATCGCCAAAGGTTCGCTGACCAAACTTTGGTTGGGCGTCATTGTCGCTGTCGTGATTGGCGCGGGGCTGGCTTGGCTCAGTATGCCGAAGGGCCTGACGGTTGATGTCGTACAAGAAGGGACTGGACCGAACCCTGGCCCAGCCGATGTGGTCTTTGTGAATTACAAGGGCAGTCTTGCATCAACCGGCGAAGTCTTTGACGAATCGCAGCCTGTGCCTTTGCCGGTTGAAGGTATCTTCCCAGAGGGTACACCGCTGCCACTGACGCGCATGATCCCTGGTTTTGGCGAGGGCGCCGTGCAAATGAAAAAGGGCGGCAGGTATATCCTGAATATCCCGGCAGAAAAGGGGTACGGCGAGAGCGGCCAGACCGATCCGCAAACCGGGCAGGTCGTCATCCCCCCAAATGCCGACCTCGTATTCGAGATTGAGTTGGTTGACTTTATGAGTGAGGATGATTTCCAACGCCGCCTGCAAACATTGCAGCAAGCGATGCAATTGCAGCAGGGTGGCGAGGGTGCGCCGCAAGGACCGCCTCAGTAATTTTCGCGATCACGTAACCTCATTCTTGCAGGGGCCATTCTGCAAAGGTACGGAATTAGTATGTCAGTTGATAAAGAAACGGTGGCGAAAATCGCCTCGCTCGCGCGTCTGAAAATGGGCGATGAAGAGCTCGAGCGGATGGTACCGGAATTGAACAACATCCTCGAATGGGTCGAGCAATTGGGCGAGGTCGACACCAGCGACGTGCAGCCCATGACCGCCGTCATTTCGAACGAGCTGCGCTTGCGCGCGGATGAAGTGAATGCGGATCCCAAAACCGGCGGTGACCGGCGCGATGATGTGCTCGCCAATGCGCCTGTTGCCGAACATGGCTTCTTTGGCGTGCCCAAGGTGATCGAATGAAAACCGCAGGATTTCAGTCGAGCATTCCCGAGAGTCGCGTAGCGGTCACCCGTGGGGGATCCAGAAACAATAAACGCAACTGGTTTCCCGCCTGTGCGGGAATGATGGTGGTATAATGACTGATTTCACTCAGCTAGGCGTGAAGGCCATTCGCGACGGTGTTGCTGGCGGCGATTTCACGGCGCGCGAAGTGGCGGAAAGCTTCAACGCGGCGGTCGAGGCAGCGAGCGCTTTAAACGCATATATTGTCGCGACACCTGATCACGCACTGGCTGCGGCGGACGCGGCGGATAGCGCGCGGGCTGATGGCAAGGATCTTGGACCGATGGCTGGCGTGCCGATTGGCATGAAGGATCTCTTCTGTACGCGCGGCGTTCAGAGCGCAGCGGCCAGCCACATCCTCGAAGGCTTCAAGCCGCAATATGAAAGTACGGTCTCGCAAAATTTGTGGGATGCGGGCGCGGGCATGCTGGGCAAGCTCAATATGGACGAGTTTGCGATGGGCTCGTCCAACGAGACGAGCTATTTCGGTAATGTCACATCACCATGGCGCAAATCGGGCAGCAATACCGATACGGTTCCTGCATGGTTCTTCCGGCGGTTCCTCGGCGGCGGTCGCTGCGCGGATTGCACCGGCTGCGACCGGCACGGACACGGGCGGCTCAATCCGTCAGCCTGCGGCCTTCACTGGCATTTGCGGCATCAAGCCGACCTATGGGCGCTGCTCGCGCTGGGGCGTGGTCGCTTTTGCGAGTAGCCTTGATCAGGCTGGGCCGATGGCGCGCAGCGTAGAAGACTGCGCGATCATGCTGGAGGCGATGGCCGGGTTTGATCCAAAGGATTCCACCAGCCTTAAAATGGATGTGCCCGCTTGGGGAGAGCAGCTCTCAGGCGACCTGACTGGCAAGAAAATCGGCATCCCCAAAGAGTACACGATGGATGGTATGGATGCAGAAATCCTCGCCAGCTGGGAGCGCGGCAAGGAATGGCTGCGCGATGCGGGTGCCGAGATCGTCGATATCAGCCTGCCGCACACCAAATATGCGCTGCCGACTTATTACATTATCGCCCCGGCGGAGGCATCTTCCAACCTCGCGCGCTATGATGGCGTGCGCTACGGCCTTCGTGATCTACCGGAAGGTGCAGGCTTGCAGGATATGTATGCCGCGACCCGCGCAGAGGGCTTTGGCGATGAGGTAAAGCGCCGTATTCTGATCGGCACGTATGTGCTGAGCGCGGGCTTCTACGACGCCTATTACAATCAGGCGCAGAAGGTCCGCACGCTGGTCGCACAGGACTTTGAAAGCGCTTGGGCGGAGTGCGACGCGATCCTTGCGCCGACCACACCAACGGCGGCTTTTGCGCCCGGTGCGCAGTCGGACAATCCACTGGCCATGTATCTGAACGATGTGTTTGCGGTGCCTGCCTCACTGGCGGGTCTGCCCGCGATGAGCGTGCCGGCGATGCTGACAGAAGATGGCCTGCCGCTGGGCCTGCAACTGATCGGCAAGCCATTTGACGAGCAGGGCGTGCTCAATGCTGGCCTCGCGATCCAGGAACGCGCCGGGTTCGATCATGCGCCGGAGAAGTGGTGGTAGGATGCTCTTTGTCATCATCTTCACTGTGGCGATGATCGCTCTGGCAGGGTTCGCATTCTACCTGTCGCAAACGATCGAGCATGGCGAAGCACGCTTTGACACGACGAAGAAACTAGACACCAAAAAACGCCCCGTAGAAAAACAGGCACAAGACGATGAGTAATTACCGCATTCAAGGCGCAACGGGTGAGTGGGAGGTCGTAATTGGCCTAGAGGTGCACGCGCAGGTCACGTCCAACGCCAAGCTGTTCAGCGGCGCGTCGACAACGTTCGGTGCGGAGCCCAATGCCAACGTCTCCCTGATCGACGCGGCGATGCCCGGCATGCTGCCCGTGCCCAATGCAGAATGCATTCGTCAGGCCGTGCGCACCGGCATGGCGATTGAGGCGCAGATCAACAAATACAGCCGGTTCGACCGCAAGAATTACTTCTATGCCGATTTGCCGCAGGGTTATCAGATTTCGCAGCTTTACCACCCCATAGTGGGCGAAGGTCAGATCCTGCTTGAAAAGGATGAGAAGGGCGGTATTCCCGAAGACAAGGTGATCGGGATCGAGCGCATTCACGTGGAGCAGGATGCGGGCAAGCTGATGCATGATCAGCATCCGACCATGTCCTATGTCGACCTGAACCGTTGCGGCGTTGCGCTGATGGAAATCGTTTCCAAGGCTGACATGCGCAGCCCCGCAGAGGCAGGCGCCTATGTTCGCAAGCTGCGCGCTATCCTGCGTTATGTGGGATCTTGCGACGGAAACATGGAAGAGGGTTCGATGCGGGCCGACGTCAATGTCAGCGTGCGCAAGCCCGGCGATCCGCTGGGGACGCGGACTGAGACAAAGAACGTCAACTCCGTGCGCTTTGTGATGCAGGTCATCGAATATGAAGCGAACCGTCAGGTCGATCTGATCGAGGATGGCGGGAAGGTTGATCAGGAAACGCGCCTGTTCGATGTCGCGAGCGGCACAACCCGCACCATGCGCAGCAAGGAAGACGCGCATGATTATCGATATTTCCCAGACCCCGATTTGTTGCCGGTTGAACTGGAAGATGATTTTCTTGAGGAATGTCGCGCGTCCCTGCCCGAATTGCCTGATGCAAAGCGCAAGCGGTATATCGAGGAGCTCGGGCTAAGCGATTACAACGCCAGCGTGTTGACCGCTGAGGTGGAAACGTTTGGTCGGTTTGAAACGCTGTTGGGCGAAGTTGCAAGTGCGCTTGGCAAGCCAGAGGCCAAGGTCGCCACACAAGTCGCGAACTGGGCGCTATCTGTCGCTCCCGGCGTAATCAAATCGCTGGGTGACGAGGCCAATCCTGCCAACGCGACCGCAGCCGCTCAGGCGGCAATCCTCAAAATGCAGGATGCGGGCGAGATTAGCGGCGGTCAGGCGAAAGAGATCTTCGAAATCGTTCTGAAGACAGGCCGCGCGCCGGATGAGATCGCCGAGGCAGAGGGCCTGAAACAGGTCAGCGATACTGGCGCGATTGAGGCAGCCATCGACGAAATCCTTGCCAATAACCAGGATAAGGTCGAGCAATACAAGGACGGGAAAGACAAGCTGTTTGGCTTCTTCGTGGGGCAAACCATGAAGGCGATGCAGGGCAAGGCAAACCCGCAGGTCGTGAACCAGATACTCAAGGACAAACTCGCCTGAGGGCAAACCTTAACAAGAGTTGATTTGCCAATCCGACATGCTGCGTGAGATACTCCCTCTAAGACCGAATGGGAGACTCGTGATGCAGCGGACTAGTAAATCAATCGAACGACGCGTGTTTTTGGCAGGTGCGGGCGTTGCTTTGACTTCTCTGGCGTTTGCGCGCCCTGCGCAGGCGCAAGGACTGACCGATCTTCTGGCGCTCGCATCGGACAGCGCGCTCGATAAGCTCGCTAAGCCTGACGCCTTTTATGATGATGAGGCGATCCGCATCGATTTACCTCTGATCGGCGACTTACCCGGCAAGCTGCTTGGTGGCGGTGTAGGCGGAGCATTGGGTGGCCTGCTGGGTGGCGGCAGTGAGGGCGGAGGTCTTAGCCTTCTCAGCGGCGTGACGCGTAAGATCAACGATGCTGCTGGCGTCGCGGCTGGTGAAGCAAAACCGATATTCCGCGATTCTATCGGCCAGCTTTCGCTATCAGATGCCCCAGGCATCATTCGCCAGAACGATGGCGGCACGCGCTATTTGCGGGAGAGCGCGGGTGACACGCTGTTAGGGAAACTGCGCCCGTTGGTGGATACAGCTCTTGGCGAACTGGGCGTTTACAACGAAATCGATGATCTGAGCGAACGTTCTGAATTCGTTGCGCAGGCCGGTCTGACCAGTGATCGCGTGGGCGGGCACGTTACAGAAAGGGCACTCGACGGCATCTTTAGCTACATCGGCAGTGAAGAGATCGCGTTTCGCAATAATCCGTTAGAGAAAGCGGGCGGTATTTTAGGCCGCGTTTTGCGCTAGTTTGGCTCGTCATGTCGATATGAAAAAGCCGCCGGAGCGCGAACTCTGGCGGCTTTTCTGTATGCAAAGGCGGAAGCTTTGTTAGGCGCGAGTCCCTGTCAGTGGCATCGCGCCGAATGCGCCTGCATTTACGTTTCCAGCGAGTGTGTCGCCTTCAACAGTTGCTTCGCATTCCAGCTTCATCGGCATCGGGACGGTCATATTCATGTCCCAGGTCAGTGTGTTGCCATCGACCTTGCCATTTTCGACATCCATTGAGCCCATTCCGCCGGCCATATTACCGCTGAATGTGCCGTCGCCATTATCGACAACCGTGAATGTGCCGCTCTGATCGCCCATCGGGCTTTTGACGGTTGTGTTGTATGAACCTGCTACAGACATGATAATCTCCTATGTTATAGTCCTAGGTAAAATGCGTTGAGCGCGGCATCGCCGCTACTTACACCTGTGTCAATAATTCAGTTGATCTCGCGTTGTTCGAAGGCGATGCCCAAGGTTTCCAATTGCGGCCCAACTTGCTCTGCGTCGCCGACAATCACCCAAGTAAACTGATTGGGCTTGATTGCCGAACGCGCTGCTGCGTCCAGGCTGGCGGTTGTTTGCCCACGGTACTTGTCGGCCAGTGTCTCGTGATAATTCATTGGGCGGCCATAACGCGCATTGCTCTGCATCGCGCCGAGCACTGCGCCCGATGTTTCAAACTGTCCGGGTAGCTCGCGAATTTCATTGTTCACGATCCGGGTCAGCTCTTCTTCGGTCACTCCGTTGGTGGATAGGAACGTGCCAATCTCGCGCGTTAGCTCGGTCAGGGAGTCGGCTGTCCGATCCGCTTGCACAGGGGCCCGGACCAGATAGGCCACGGCATTTTCGCGCTGCTGGAACCCACCACGCACGCCGTAGCTCCAGCCCTTCGTCTCGCGAAGGTTCATATTGAGCCGGGCGAGAAAGCTGCCACCAAGCGCATTGTTCGCATTGAGCAGATCGACAATACCGGGGTCCTGTGCACGGGCGTCGGTCACCATGCCGCCATAGATATAGCTTTGCGGTGAGTTGGGCCGGTTGACCAGAATGATGCGCGGGCTGTCCGGCGCGTCCGCTGTTGCGGAAAAGTCTTTGGTACCTTTGGCGACCGTCGGAGTTTCCCAAGCACCGAACGCTGCCTCTAACTGCGGCGTCAACTCGCTCAGAGCCATGTCTGACACCACGAACAGCGTGCCATTGTCCGGTCGGATCCATGCATCCTTGAACGCGATCAGATCATCCCGCGTAATGGAACTGACGGATTCGACAGTGCCGCTGCCCGTGTCCCCATAGGGGTTGCTTTCGCCGTAAAGGATCGGCGTCAGCGTCATGCGAGCGATACCCCGAGGGGTGCGCATTTGCTGTTCAATGCCGGTAATCGTCTGCGTGCGGACACGTTCCAGCTCACCTTCATCAAATGCCGGGTTGCGGACAATGTCCGTCATCAACTCAAGCGATGGTGCAAGGTTTGCGGACAAGGAAGTGAGCGTGAAGCTGGACCGATCCTGACCACCACCTGTGGAGATCACCGCGCCCAAACGCTCAGTCGCCTCGGCGATGTCTTTTGATGAACGCGTGGCGGTCCCTTCATCGAAGAGACCGAGCGCCAAGCCTTCCAATCCGCGCTTGTCGATTGGGTCAGCAGCCGGGCCTGCGTCAAACGACAGGGTCACACGGGTCACAGGCACCGCATCACGCTGAGCGTAATGGACCTTGATACCGTTAGAGAGCGTGACTTCGGTTACATCGGGAAAATCGAGCGAGGTCAGTTCAGAGATTTCCGGTGCGGGGCGTTCTTTAGTTACGACGAACTCAGTCGCCTCCGCCTCGGCAGGTTCGCCGCCGCCAACGGAGACTGCTTCTTCATACTCGTCTTCGCGTTCGCCCGGCTCCAACTGAATGGTAAGCGCGGGGCGCGTCATCCATTTCTGCATCGCAGCCTGCACTTCCGCAGGTGTCAGCGTCGCAAGGATTTCAAGCTGATCAGCGTAGAAGTCTTGCGAGCCAACAAGAACCTGACCCTGCGCGAGCGTCACCGCCTTGCCGCCAAAACCGCCGACTTGTTCGAGGCCGCGGATCGTTTGCGAGACGGAGCGGGTCGCCGCACGACGTACCTCATCCTCGGTTGGACCTTCTGCGATGAACTCAGCGATGATCTCGTCCATGCGTGCCTCAACCGTTTCCGGATCAACGCCAGGCTTAACGGTCGCGCCCACTGTCAGAACGCCCACGCGCTGAAATGGAAAGTTGCCGGCACTGACGCCAACAGCGATCTTCTCATCACGGACCAGAATGTTGTCGAGGCGGCTGGACGAAAGCCCGCCGAGGATGTCGGCACCAACAGTCAGCGCCACGAGGTCGCGGCTCTGAATACCGGGAGCGGTCCAGTAGCGGGTCAGATTGGTCGCTGCGACCTGGTCTTTCATCACCGCGCGCACGTCTTCTGACAGCTCGGTGATTTCGGCGGATGCAGGCGTGTTGACCGGGCCGCGTTCGATGGCCCCGAAATACTTCTCTACCAGTGGGCGGGCTTCTTCCGCCGAGATATCGCCAGCAAGCACCAGCGTGGCATTGTTGGGCCCATATTTGTCACGGAACCAGGCGCGCACGTCATCCATCGTTGCGGCATCAAGATCAGCCATCGAGCCAATCGGCGTGTGGCCATAGGGGTGCGGTTTGGGAAAGAGCGTTTTGACAATTTCGTAAAAGATCAGACCGCCCGGTTGGTTGTCGCCCTGACGTTTCTCGTTCTGGACAACGCCGCGCTGATTATCGAGCTTTTCGCGTGTAACCGCGCCAAGCAGATAGCCCATCCGGTCGCTTTCGAGCCACAGTGCCTGTTCCAATGCGCCGCGCGGAACAGTTTGGAAGTAATTGGTACGGTCGAAACTGGTCGTGCCGTTATAGTCGGTTGCGCCCATTTCCTGAAGATACTGGAAGTAGTCACCCGGCGCGTTTTCCGATCCGTTGAACATCAGATGCTCAAACAAGTGCGCAAAGCCGGTTTGGCCCTTTGGCTCGTCTTTTGACCCGACATTGTACCACACCGCGACGCCGACAATCGGTGCCTTGCGATCCTCGTGCACAATCACTGTCAGTCCGTTGTCTAGCACGAATTTCGTGTTCGGAATGCTGACCTCTTCAATCAGGGAGGTCAGCGGAGCAATGGCCCCGCTTTCGCTTGTGCTGGTGGTGTGGTCATCAGCGAATGCAGGTGTCGCTGTCGCAATGGCCAGCGCAGTGATGCTGGCGGTCATAAGACGAAACTTCATGGTCTCTCCGGTAGATATATGGACTCGTGTTAAACGCTAGATAGGCAATCAGGGGCGATGCGTCACGAATTTCCGTGACTTTGCATTAGCTTCCACGTCTTCGCGCCAGAAATGGACGGGCTTCAACTTGTGTTGGACAAACAGCGTGGCCTGATCGGCGTAATGCTTTGAATCGGCCCGCGTAGTGGCCGATCCATAGGGCTGGATGGATTCTGACCTGACGGGCTTACCAGCTTCCCACTCGACCCACTGGATGAAACTGTCACCATGGCGCACCGCCAATCGTCCATCCTCATGCACATGCCACAAGGTCGAGGCGCGCAGCGTGTCTGACCCGCCATCGAGAGGAAGGTCGACCTCGCCTTGGCGCAATCGCAACAGCTCGCTCATCGGTGGGTCGAGCCGTCCGAAATAGGTCATCAGATGATCATGGGCATCAATCAGCATCGCGCCGACATCGGGAAGTGCCTTGTTCTGATACTCCGCTGACATAAAATCGCGGATCATCAGCAAAGCGATAGCATCGGCGCGCCCCTGATTATCGGCTGTGAAATCCCATGACAGCAAAAGTTGCGCGGCGTCGTGCTCCTTGGTGCCACGCCGCCAGCGATCCTGCTCTAACGCGTCATACAGATCAGCTACATAGCCTTCACGTTCGTAAGCGGTGTCATATTTGATCCGTTCCAGCGTGGCGCGATCAAGTGTCTCCGCCTCGCTCATCAGCTTCAGGCGCGGCGCGAACGGTTGGTAGATTTCAGCTCCACGCCCAGTTCCGGCGCAAAGCCATCAGGCGACAAATCACTGCCGGGGCCAGCTGCGCGATAGGGCTGGTTATTGGCATTCATCAGCCAGCCGCTTGCCGGATTCACATAGCGCGGCAGTTTCTCGTAATCGACGGGGCCATCCCAGATCAGGTCTGGGTCGCTACCATCCAGAATGCCGCGCCAGTTCGGTCCAGCCTGCCGGTTGGGCAGGGCCGCGTTATAGACATAGGCGATGTTGCCTTCCTCATCGCCGTAAATGAAATTGGTGCTGGGCACCGCCATCCGCGCAAGTTGCTCTTCCCATTCAACCAGATTGGTTGCTTTGTTGAGGCGATAATAGACATCAAGCTGATCGAGGTTGTCGATCCCTCCATAGCGGATCGCGAAGGCGCCATCGTCGTTGACAATCACTGGGCCATGGACGCTGCGATGCACCGTGCGCTGGATTGGAAGGACGACCGGGCCAACCTTGACCGGCAGCGTGACGGTTTTGCGCTTCAGTGGAAGCCACTCGTCGCCGAGCTTGTACTCGGTCTGCGTCTCGTTGGTCTCCAATCGATAGACATCAACCATGTCTGGCCGGTTGACCGTATTGGTCCAGCCAAGATGGCGATTATGCCCCAGGAAGGGGAAGGGCGAGCCGGGGAAGTTCGCACCAGCATAGTGCCAGCCTTCCTCGCTTTCGACGACGAGTTCATACCACGCTACTCCGCCGCGCCATGGCTGATGCGAATTAGATATAAGAACCGTTGGCCCGCCAGACTTAGCCGGGGTCACAGCAAAAGCATTTGAACCGGACAGAGCGCCGTCCTCGCCCCAAGGTAACGGGAATGCGGTACTGGATGCTTGCTCAGGCTGCGTCTGCTCGTCTTGTTCTGCCGCTTCTCCGCGCGGGAAGCCCGGGATGTCGGGGCCAAATTCCGGACGCAGTTCGGTGCCCTCGACCAAGGGTTGAATGACGTTGTTCAAACCAAAAAAGAATGGCTGGCGCAGCGAAAATCCGGCTGCAATATCTACCCCATTGACCGGGAACAGGTTGGCGAGTTTGACCTGTTCCGGGTTCTGCCGCGCATAATCGTTGAGGCCTGTTGCGTAAGCCTCAAACAAGGCGCGGGTATCCGCTGGCAGTTCTGGATAGTGTCGTTCCGCCGTGCCGCGCGCGTCAAGTAGATGGTAGACATAATCGACCACCGCGCCGTCTTGTCCGGCAATCGCGCCGTAACGTCCCTTCGCCATTGCCGCGACATCTTGCAGGGTGAAGAAATCATCCTCTGCATGCGCAATCGCCACGCCGTATGCGACATCGGCATCAGTCTTGCCATAAATATGCGGTACGCCGAATTCATCGCGGATTATTTCGGCGGAATAGGCTGGAGCATTCGCCTGCGCCCGGGATTTATTGGCGTAGAACGGCTCCCAACTGGCGAGAGCGACAAACGCAACCAGGGCAAGCCCCAACACAGCAAACCCGATGCGGCCCAGCCACTTCATCAACGCTCTCTCCCTGTTATTAACCGCAGTCATGGCACGGCGCTCAGTCATTGCAAAGTCTTGTCGGTTCGAGATGGGGTCCTATATGCGACTAACACACCTCGGCGAATGCCGAATTTGATGACGTAAGGATCCCTGGATGAACCTCGAAAAGTTCACTGACCGCGCGAAAGGCTTCCTCCAAGCCGCACAGACGATTGCGATCCGCATGAACCATCAGCGGATTGGGCCTGCGCATCTGTTGAAGGCGCTGCTTGAAGACAATGAAGGCATGGCGAGCGGGTTGATCCAGAAAGCCGGTGGCAATGCCAAGCTTGCTGTCGACGAGATTGACGCTGCGCTTGCCAAAGTTCCAGCGGTCAGCGGCGGCGGTGCGCAGCAGACGCCGGGCCTCGACAATAACGCCGTGCGGATATTGGACAGCGCGCAGCAAGTCGCGGAAAAGGCGGGCGATAGCTTTGTGCCCGTCCAGCGGTTGTTGCAGGCGATGGCGCTCGCTGGCGATACCGATGCAGGTAAAGCGCTGGCTGCGGCGGGCGTCGATGTGAAAAGCCTCGAGGTAGCGATCCAAGACGTAACTGGCGGTCGTAACGCCGACAGCGCGAGCGCCGAAGAAAGCTATGACGCGATGGAAAAATACGCCCGCGATCTGACGCAGGCGGCGCGTGATGGCAAACTCGACCCCGTGATAGGACGCGATGAAGAAATTCGTCGTACGGTCCAAATTCTTGCACGGCGGACCAAGAATAACCCTGCGCTCATCGGTGAGCCCGGCACGGGTAAGACGGCTATCGCCGAAGGGCTCGCGCTGAGGATCGCTAACGGTGACGTGCCGGACAGCCTTAAAGGACGCACGCTGATGAGCCTTGATATGGGCGCGCTCATTGCCGGGGCGAAGTATCGCGGCGAATTCGAAGAGCGCCTGAAATCGGTTCTGGATGAAGTGAAGGGCGCGGATGGGCAGATCATCCTGTTTATTGATGAGATGCACACTCTGATCGGCGCTGGCGCAAGCGAAGGCAGCATGGATGCATCAAATCTTCTGAAGCCTGCGCTGTCGCGCGGCGAGCTGCATTGCATCGGCGCGACCACGCTCGATGAATATCAGAAATATGTCGAGAAGGATCCGGCGCTGCAGCGGCGGTTCCAATCGGTCTATATTGATGAGCCAAGCGTGGAGGACACCATTTCGATCCTGCGCGGCATTAAAGACAAATACGAATTGCACCACGGCGTGCGCATCACAGACGGCGCGATCGTAGCCTCAGCGCAGCTGTCCAATCGCTACATTCAGAACCGCTTCCTGCCCGACAAAGCGATTGACCTGATGGATGAGGCCGCGAGCCGCATCCGCATGGAGGTCGAAAGCAAGCCAGAGGAGATTGAGGCGCTGGATCGGCGGATCATCCAGCTGAAGATTGAGGAGCAGGCGCTAGGCAAGGAAAGCGATGATGCCTCGAAGGATCGCCTGGCGAACCTGCGCAAGGAATTGTCCGAGCTTGAACAGGAAAGCAGTGAACTCACGACGCGGTGGCAAAATGAGCGTGACAAGATTCATGCCGAGAGCCGGATTAAGGAAGAATTGGACGCTGCGCGGATCGAACTGGAACAGGCAGAGCGGCAAGGAGACCTAGCGAAGGCTGGCGAGCTTTCTTACGGTACGATTCCCCAGCTGGAAAAGAAGCTCGATGAAGCTGCCGGGCACACAGAAAACGCGTTGCTGCGCGAAGAAGTGACCGAAGACGATATCGCCAGCGTCGTTTCCCGCTGGACCGGCATTCCGATTGATAAAATGCTTGAGGGCGAACGCGAAAAGCTCCTCCAGATGGAGGAGATCATTGGCAAACGCGTGATCGGGCAAGTGCAGGCGATCGAGAGTGTGTCAAAGGCGGTGCGTCGTGCGCGCGCCGGGTTGCAGGACCCAGGGCGCCCCCTTGGCTCGTTCCTGTTCCTCGGCCCCACCGGGGTCGGCAAGACAGAGCTGACGAAAGCGCTCGCCGGGTTTCTGTTCGATGATGATCAGGCGATGGTCCGTATCGACATGTCCGAATTCATGGAGAAACACGCGGTTGCGCGGTTGATCGGCGCGCCTCCCGGTTATGTCGGTTATGAAGAAGGCGGCGTGCTGACGGAGGCCGTCCGTCGGCGCCCCTATCAGGTGGTGCTGTTTGATGAGGTAGAGAAGGCGCATAGCGACGTATTCAACGTGCTTCTTCAAGTGCTTGATGATGGCCGACTTACTGATGGGCAAGGCCGGGTCGTAGACTTCAGCAACACCCTGATCATTCTCACGTCGAACCTCGGCAGCCAGTTCCTCGCCAATATGGAGGATGATCAGAAGGTGGCCGATGTTGAACCGCAGGTGATGGATGTGGTGCGCGGGCACTTTCGGCCCGAATTCCTCAACCGTTTGGACGAAATCATCCTGTTCCACCGGCTGGCGCTGGAGCACATGGCGCCTATCGTCGAGATCCAGGTCAGGCGCGTGCAGAAGCTGCTGACTGATCGCAAGATCACGCTCGACCTTACTGACGCGGCGCTGCGCTGGCTCGACCGCGTGGGCTATGACCCGGTTTACGGAGCTCGTCCGCTAAAGCGCGCGGTGCAGCGATATGTGCAGGATCCGCTTGCCGATCTGATTCTCCAGGGCGATGTTCCAGATGGGTCTACCGTCACAATTGATGAAGGCGATGGGGCATTGAAAATTACCGCAAAGTGATTCGGGAAATATTCATGCGTTAAACATGCCGGATCGCGACAGTTTATGTCGGTAACATTCAGGTAATGTGGGATTTAGGCAACATTAATGGCAAATTTATGAAAGTGCTTTGACAAGCGCCAAGTACGCGTTGCATGACAGCGACATCGTTGGGACTGGGGGTCTCTGATTGTCGTTCGATCTTGCCATCGGATGGCAGCGCGTCGTGGGGGCGCGCACCGCACTTTGGCGGAGAACTCCAGTGTCGGACTGTCGCGACTGGAGAAAACATGAAAAAATTTAGCAACACCGCGGTGTCGGGTCTCGCCTGCACTGTGTCTGCATTTGCCCTTGCAGTATCTGCGCCTGCGCTGGCGCAGGATGAGGGGCAGCCTGATGAGGTTCAGGCGGAAGAGGAAGAAGAGCAGGTAGACGTAACAGAGAGCGGTGCGCAATCGACCGAGCCCGAAGGTGGCATCGTCGTTACCGGCTCGCGTATTGTTCGCGATACATTCAACAGCATCTCACCGCTGCAGGTTCTGAGGACCGAGCAAGAGAACGAAGCCGGTTTGTTTGATCCTTCGCAGATCCTTCAGCGTTCGGAGTCAGCATCTGGTACTCAGATTGACGCAACGTTCCAGGGCTTTGTTCTGGATAACGGCCCTGGTTCGCAAACGCTGAACCTTCGTGGCCTGGGTGCAGATAGAACGTTGCTGCTGGTTAATGGTCGCCGCCTTGCACCGGCAGGTGTTGAGGGTGCCCCGACCGCGCCATCGCTGAACCTGTTGCCCGGCTCACTGATTGACCGTACAGACCTCCTGCTGGACGGCGCGTCATCGATTTACGGCTCTGATGCTGTTGCCGGTGTGGCTAACGTTATCCTGCGGAAAGACTTTGATGGTCTGGAGCTGTTCGCGCGCGGTGAACTAAACCCACAAGGTTCCGGTGAAGACTATACGCTTAGCGGTGCCTACGGCTTCAATACGGACCGCGCCTTTTTCGGCATTGGTGTGGAATACGATTATCGCGATGAAATTCGTCTGCGGGATCGCGACTTCTTCCGCGGTTGTACGACCAACCTCGACATTACTAACACGGGCGAGATCCGCACGCTTGGTATTAACCAGCAAGCAAACGCACTGGCTGATAGCGGCGGTACGATCACCACATCGACGAGTGAGTGTATTCAATCAGGCTTCAATGGTCGGATTATCATTCCATTCACGAGTGTTGGTTCCGTCTACTTCCGCGAAGGCGAGAGTAACTCGGGTATTCCAAACTTCCTCGAATCATTCTTCAACGGCTCACCAGTCGACGGTGATGGCGACGGTGTTCGCGACGTTGACTTCTTGAATGATCAGAACACTAACGGCGTTCAAGAGGATCAAATCTTCTTGAGCGAGCAAGAACTGTTCAACGTCATGGCTTATGGTGAGTATGCGTTCCCGGGGGACGCTAACATCACGGCTTTCTTCGAAGCGAATTACAGCCGCGCTGAAGTTGCTGCTGATAACACTTTCTTCGCGCAGGTGTTTCCATTCGTACCGGACGACAACCCGTTCAACCCCTGTAACACTGCTGTTAGCGGCATCGATTGTCGTGCCGACACAGAGGGTGCGCTTCCCGGCTCAGGCCGTAGCGGACTCGGACCTATCTCGGTTCGACCAGTATTTGCCATTCAAGATGATCGGAACAACTTTGATGTTGTCCAAGAGCAATATCGTGGTGTAATTGGCATCAAAGGCGATCTGCCCTTCATAGCGCCAAGTTGGAGCTTTGAAGCATCCGCTCTCTTCTCGCGTTCTGAGGGGACGTCGCTTACTCGTGGTATTCGCGAAGACAAGCTTGCTTTCGCGCTCGGTATCGACCCGACAGCTGACTTTGATGGTGACGGCATCTTTGATAACAATGGTGACGGCATCGCTGACGACTACATTTCAGGTCAGTCGGTCGGCACCGGTCTTATCTCGCAAATTGTGGGCGATCCTTCTTCGATCACGCCTTGTGACGCGTCTGCTCTTGCGAATCCGAACGCAGCATTGGCTGATTTAACGCAGGGATGTGTCCCAGTGAACCTCTTCGCGCCGAGCGTTCTTGGTGTTGCACTGGGTGACTTCGCTACGACTGCAGAACGTGATTACGTGTTCGGCAACCGCAGCTTCGATACGATTTATGAGCAATCGGTGTTCAGTGCTTTTGCGACTGGTAATCTGTTCGATCTGCCAGCTGGCCCAGTTGGTGCCGTGATCGGTGCGGAATTCCGCCGTGACGAAATTCGTTCTATCGCGAATAGCGTTGCTTCGAACGGTCTCTTCTTCGGCTTCTTCGCTGACAGCGGCGCAGTCGGCAGCAAAGACATTAAAGAAGCGTTTGCGGAGATCGATATTCCGCTGCAGGCAGACAAGCCTTGGGTGCGCGAGCTCAGCCTGAACCTTTCTGGCCGTGTCACTGATGAGGAGTTTTACGGCACTAACTTCACATATGCTGTGAAGGCCGGCTGGCGTCCGATTGATCCACTGCTGCTCAAGTTCAGCTATGGTACTTCGTTCCGTGCGCCAAACCTGCGTGAAAACTTCCTTGGCTCACAAACTGGATTTAACACTTTGTTTGATCCATGCGCAGTTCCAGATGATGCGTTCGACACAAACACGAACACATACAATCCGGCGCTTGAAACGCGTAATCAATCGACGCTTGATAACTGTATTCGCGAGGGTCGTGACCCGACCGCTGCTGGACTGCAGCCAGACCCAGCCACGGGCGTTTCGCTCCCGCCGCAGCAGTTGACCAGTGTTGAAGTCGCTCGTGGCGGTAGCCTAGACATTGATCCTGAAACATCGCGTTCAATCACCGCTGGCTTCGCATTCGAAGAGACCTTTGGTGATGGTTTCGACATTAGCCTCGGCTTGAACTACTATGACATTAAGGTGAAAGACTCGATCGTTTCACCATCTGCTCAGTTTATCCTCAACGACTGCTACGCGCGCGAAGATACCAACCGCAGCACATTCTGTGATCGGATCAGTGTATCAACCACGACGACTCGGCTTGTGTCTGATGTGTTTGCCGGGTTCATTAACCTGAACGAAGAAAGCGTCCGCGGTATCGATCTAAATGCCACATTTGGCAAAGAGGTCGATATGTTTGGCAAACTGGTCGATTTCGGGATCAATTTCCGTGCGAACCATCTGATTGAGCGTAGCTCGCTGTTTATTGGCGATGATGGCACGCCGGATTTCGATGAAGATACGGGTGAGTTCGCATTCCCACGCTGGACCGTACCGTACGACTTTCACAGCTGATCTCGATGAGTGGCGCCTGACTTGGCAGGTCAGGTACACCGGACCTGTTGATCAAGATCCGGACAATATCGATCCGTTCTCTGACGTATTCGGTTTCGATGAGAACGGAGCCTTCGTTGGTGCCAACGGAAGCACATGCCTCGGTGGCGGTTCACGGGATGCGAACGATGTTCCAGATGGTGTTGTCGCAGGGGACGGTGTTTTCTGCCGCCCGGTTGGCTTTGCTGATGAGCAGTTTTTGCACACAGTGTCGCTGCGTTACCGTAAGGATGGCCTGACTATTATCGCTGGTGTCGACAACCTGTTCGACACTGCACCACCTCAGGTGAGCCCATTCGCAACAGGCATTACTGACATTTCAAACACTGCTGTCGGTGCTGGATACGATTATGACGGAACCGAGTTCTTTATGTCGATCCGTAAAGAGTTCTAATTCCATTCATATTCAATGAATTAGAAGGAGGGCGGCATGGTGCACTTGCATCGCGCCGCCCTTTTTTTATCATCGCAGAATTCAAATCTTTCTAGTGAGTCGCAAAAATGAAAATTTTGACCAAATCAGTCTTCGCTGCGGCGGCTGGCTTTGCAGCCTTAACCGGTGTCCTAGCCACCAGCTCCGCGCAAAACAGCGCTACCATTCCAGTCGAGGTTTGGTCGCTTCGCACTGTCGTCAATGCGGTGCAGGTTTCACCTGATGGGAAGCACATTCTGGTGCATAAGACAGAAAGCCGCGAAGGCGACTATGTCATGGAGATCTACAAGAGCGACGATCTGAGTAAGCCGCTGCGCCGACTTAACGCTGATCCGATGGAAATTATTAATGCACGCTGGGTCAGCGACAATTATATTTATGGTCAGGCATGGAAGGTTGTCCGCAGCCGTGTGACCGGACCTGAAGAAGACGTACGAGAGTATAAAAGCTTTGCTTACAGCCTGAAAGATAACAAGTTTGCCGAGGTGGATGGCAACTTTGAAATCATCGAAACCCTACCCAGCGAGCCGAACAAAGTTCTTATTGCCAGCGGTCGCCCTGTTGCTGATGCGACGGGAGTCGACCCTTTTGCGGCGTTTCGCCCACGCTCCTACTACAAGTTTGACCTGCAAAGGGGCACCCGCTCGCTCGTCGTTAAGGGCAGTGAGAAGTTTCCAACGACACAGTTCGACAATAAGGGCAATCCCCGTTTCCGTGTTTCTCTTGATCAGAATACCAACGAGATTCAGCCATGGTTCCAAGCCGCAGATGGTGGCGGCTGGATCAAGCATCCCGAAACGTTTGACCAAGACGACCATGAGAACCTCTATCAGTTTCTCGGAGGACCTTGGGGCGTAGTTGGCTACAAGCATGACGACCCGAACATCGGTTACTTCCTGGATCGAAACGGTGGTGACAAAGCCGCGCTATATGAATTTGATTTCAGGACTGGCCAGCTGGGCACCAAGCTGTTCGAGAGCGAAGAGTCTGACGTGCTGGGAATCGGCCTCAATACCATTCCCGGGAACGACAAACTGGCTTTCGCCGTGTATCCTGGCGCCAAATATGAGCGCCATTATTTCGACGAGGAAGAGAAGGCGCTTCACGAAGCGGTGTCCAAGAACATCCCCTATGCGCATCAGGTTTCCATCACCAGCCGTTCTCGTGATGGGAAGACCATGATCGTGCAGAATACGGGGCCACGCGATCCTGGATCGTACTGGCTGGTGAAAGATGGCGGGATGGCCAAACTGGGAAGCAGAAACCCTCTAATCGACCCAGAGAAGCTCGCGGATGTAAAGTATATTCGTTATAAGGCGCGTGATGGCCTCACTATCCCAGGCTATGTCACGATCCCCAAAGGCGAGGGGCCTTTCCCGCTTGTCGTTCAACATAATGGCGGCCCGCATGTTAATGCTGTTCAAGGTTGGGCTGAGATGGGCCAGATGCTTGCCAATGCCGGCTATATGGTACTCTATCCGCAAAACCGCATCTCGACCGGTTGGGGCAAGAAGCACTTTGACGCTGGCTATGGTGAGCATGGTCTCGCGATGCAGGACGACAAAGATGACGGTGTGAAGTACCTCATCGAGCAAGGCTTGGCAGATCCGGACCGTGTGGCCTTTTTGGTTGGTCATATGGCGGGTACGCAGCCTTGGTCGCTGCTTCACGGGAAGATCAGCTTTATCAATGCACCATCGCCGTGGCTGCGGTTGCGGATGCTGAAAAGACCTATAAGCAGCGAAGCGGACCGGATACCCCTAAGGCGATCGATGATTGGGCGCAGCGCCGCGGCATGATTGGCATCAATCCAATCGACGAGGTCGGCAAGGTCAACATTCCGCTGCTGATGGTACATGGCGATGTTGATCGCCGTGTCCGTTACTTCAACCTCAAAGACTATCAAAAAGCGATGGAGAAGGCCGGTCAGACGAATGCGCAATATCTGACACTGAAGGGTGCCGATCACTTTGGAAACACGCTGACGTATCAGCACCAGCAGGCGCTTTATACCAAGATGCTCGATTTCCTCGAGAATGACTGCGGGCCAGGCGGTCTGTAAGAAACGGCTCTAGCTGACAAGAACGAGCCCCGCTTCTCAGTGTTGAGAAGCGGGGCTCTTCAATATATGTCTTTGGAATATGTGTCTTCGTAATTCCGGGCGGGATCGCCCAACAGCGGTCACTCAATCCGGCGACCTTTGACCCCGGTCTGTCCCGCAATGCGAATGAAGTATGAGCCGAGCGCCGCTTTCTTAAAAACCACCTTATCGCCCGTGCGGGGCGGGCGCAGACGCATAGGCGCGTTTGCGATGCGCCAGACGCTGCCTTCTGTGATCTTGAAAACATAAGTATCGCGCGGGAGCCGACGCACCGAGGTCACTTCGGATTCGAGCGTGTTGAGATCGTCATCCTTTCCGTTTCCACCAAACAACCCCGTTTTAGGCAGGGTGAAGCCGAAAAGGCCGCGCCGCGTCTCCTCGACGTCTTCCTTATCGACGATCTGCACCTCACCAGCATCGCTGGCTGCGACGACAGCGCTGACAGATTGATCGTAACAGGCAAGACGATCCCCATCGTTCTGAATGGCGCTGCATTCGCGCAAATTGGCTAGAAAATCGGGATTTTCTGATTGAGCGAAGGCGGGTGAGGGGAGGGCGAAAATGGCTGCCGCCGCAATTCCCACTGCAAAGATATGCAATTTTCTCAAACTCTCTGGCTGAATTTCGATAAGAATATGTCGCAGCACGGTTAACAGCTCCAGATTTGAGTGAGTTGAAAGCGATGGTTCGAGCATCTTGAGCATCATTGCAACCACAAGTCACAACTGTAACAGGATTGCCACACCTGCTGATCATCCCGAGGAATCTTAACATTGTTGCATTGCAGCGGTGGATTGGCCTGTCCTATTGGCGGCAACATTCAGGTGTAGTGCCTGATGCCAACCTTTATCGGGTGCGAACTGCTCCCGAAACGTTAGGGGATTGAAATGTCTACACGCTTTAGCAAAGCATCTTTGCTTGCTGGCACGTTCATGGCGGGTGCCTTGATCGCATCGCCAGCTGTGGCACAAGATGCAGATCTACCGGAAGCAGAAGAGGGCGTCGAAGAAGGCGCGCCGATTATTGTTACCGGTTCGCGCATCGCGCGCCGTACTGTCGATACCGCTGCACCGATCGCAGTTGTTTCCGACGAAGAGTTCTCGCTGTCTGGTACGGTCAACGTTGAAAACGTTGTGAACACGCTGCCTCAGGTTGTCCCAGGCAACACCTCGTTCTCAAACAACCCAGGTAACGGTACAGCCACGCTGAACCTGCGTGGCCTCGGCGTGACTCGTAGCCTCGTGCTGGTCAATGGCCGTCGCTGGATGTTCTTTGATACCACCCAAGTGGTTGACCTCAACACCATCCCATCATTCTTGATCGACTCTGTCGATGTTGTGACCGGTGGTGCTTCAGCTGTTTATGGTTCTGACGCGCTTGCCGGTGTTGTTAACTTCCGCCTGCGCGAAGTTGATGGCGTTGAGTTCGGTGGTCAGTACTCACTCACCGAACGTGGTGATGGCGAGACATATCAGCTCCACGGCGCAATCGGCACATCGTTTGATGACGGTCGCGGTAGTGCAACTGTGTTCGCTGAATACTTCAACCGTGGAGACATCTTCCAGGGCGACCGTGACTTCTCACGCAATGCCATTGGTGGTGAAAACTTCAACATCCCGAACAGCCTGTCAGGCTCGTCAACTCTGCCAAATGGCGTTCTGCGCTATCTTGGTGGTGCCAATGGCGATGTTGGTCTGCCAGCTGGTACTGAATTCGGCGATGCAGGTGCGAGTGGTTTTGGCACTGGTGTTGTTTTTGACGACACACCTGGCGATTTCCGTCGCCGTACTGGTGATTTGTACAACTATGCACCGGTTAACTACCTTCAGATCCCGCAAGAGCGTTATCTGCTTGGCGGCTATGCAGACTACGATATCGGTGGCGGCCACAGCTTCTACACCGAAATCGCCTATGTGAATAACCGCGTAGCGCAGGAACTGGCCGCCACTCCGGTGACTGGCAACTTCAATGTTGACCTTGCAACTGCGCAACCGTTCCTTGTCGGCGGAGATTTTGCTCAATTGCAGGCAATTGACGCTGCAGAGACGGCTTCCGTCGCAGCGTTCAACGCTGCTATGGCTGACCAGGATCCCGACACTCCCGGTGTTCAATTTACACCTCAGGTTGACGATCCGGGCGTAGTGAACTTCTTCGTTCAGCGTCGTACCATCGAGACCGGTGCGCGTAACACGCTCGACGAGCGCAACGCTTTCCGCGTACTCGGCGGTGTTACTGGCCCAATTGGCGACTACCTGACCTACGATGCGCACTATTTCTATGCGCGTACACGGAACGCCAACGTTCAGCAGGGTAACATCTCGCGCTCAGCTTTCCAGGCTGGCCTTGATGGCACTCCAGGCGCAACACCGATCAACATCTTCGGCCCGAACACGCTGACACCGGCTCAGGTGGCTGCGATTTCGATCCAGGCACAGAACGGTGATATCTCAACTCTGGAAGTGGCTAACGCTACGGTGTCGGGTACTTTTGGCGACTTCGCCATTGGTGATTCCGATCCAATCGCATTCGCGGTTGGTACAGAGTACCGCCAGACTGCGTCGCAGTTCCTTCCTGATACCGCCCTATCTTCAGGCGACGTGATTGGCTTTAACGCTGGTCAGTCAACCGAAGCTAGCTACGATGTGAAGGAGCTCTTTGCGGAGCTTAACATTCCTGTCGAGTTCGGTCAGGCTCGTCTCGAGTTGAATGGCGCGGCGCGCTATTCTGATTACTCGCTCGATAACGTTGGCGGCGTCTGGACTTATGCCGGTGGTGCTACTTTCTCACCAATTCCGGATGTGATCCTGCGTGCTCAGTACCAGCGTGCAATTCGCGCGCCGAACGTGGACGAGTTGGCCCGTGGTCTGTCGATTGGTTTCCCAAGTGCGATTGATCCATGTAACAACGCACCTACTGATGGTGTTGATGCAGCCGGTTTGACTGCGACCTGTATCGCAAGTGGTGTTCCAGCGTACCGAAGTCGGTGGCGGTAACATTCAGCCGAATGCTCAGATCCCTGCGACATTTGGTGGCAACCCGAACCTCCAGGAAGAAACCTCAACCAGCTTCACCGTTGGCGTTGTTCTGCAGCCGAGCTTCATTCCTGGCTTGACGCTCACAGTCGACTATTTTGATATCGAAATCGAAGACGCAATTGCGACCTTCGGTGGCGGTTTCAACAACACGCTCGACCTGTGTTTCAATCAGGTTCAGGATATCAATGATCCGATCTGTGCGCCTTTTGCGGGCGGTATCGGACGTGATGGCAGCGGTGCAATCACAACCGCAACGGCACCTCTGGTTCCGTTCGACAACATTGCTAGCCTTGAGACCAAGGGTGTGGACCTTGAAGTCAACTACACGACTTCAATTCCATTCTCGCTCTTCACTGACACTGGTGAGCAGCGCGTGAACTTCAACTTCCTCGGTACCTACACCGATACGAACAACTTCACGCCTGTGCAGGGTTTTGACACAGTCAACGTTTGTGCCGGTTTCTTCGTACCGGACATGTGGCGAGCCAACACCTGAGTGGAAATGGACCAGCCGTCTGTCATTCACAGATGGTCCGGTAACTACATCGATCCGCTGGCGTCACCTGAGCGGTCTTGAGGATGATGATCCATCATCACTTGAGCCACTGAACGGTATCCTTGAGCTTGACTCATATGACAACTTCGACCTCTCATTCGCTTTCGAAGTGAACGAGAACGTCACCATCAACATGGGCGTCAACAACGTGTTCGACACGCTGCCTGACACGCCTCAGTTCGATGCGGCGGGTCTGGTTGACCAGTCACAAGGTACGTTCCTACTGCTCGGTGATAACCAGGAGCAGGCGAACACTTACCCAAGCACATATGACGTGCTGGGTCGTCGTTACTTCCTCTCAGGTTCGTTCAAGTTCTAAGAACGGGCCTGTCGGAAGACAGACTTAAAGAAGGGGCGGTGGACTTCGGTTCGCCGCCCTTTTCTTATGTGCCTGTTCTTATGAGCCTGTGCGATAACACATTTGGGCTTCGGCTTGCTTGCCCCAAGTTATATGAATTTTCGATGGTTATGGATAACCTACACGTCGAGGATATCGGGCTCATTGGTGCCTAGCGCCAGCAAGCTAGCCGCATATGGCGCTAGCTTTGAGCGAAGGTCACAATATCCGCGAACGCGCGGCCAGATGGTTCACATACTGTCCGGGTTTCTTGCGCAACAATGCCATTGGCCGCAAATGTGGCAAGAATAGCTTCTCTAGCATCGGCAGTTTTACAGGCATTCTGCAGAGAGTTGATCCTGCCGATTTCGTTTTGCGCCTGGTTTTCGATCGCGCTCAACGTGTTCAAGACACTTTGAACTCCACTGCGGGCACCCATGATCAGGGTTCTACGAACCGCCTCGGCAATCTCCCAGGCTGGCGAGCTTTCACCAAAACGCTTTGCGCCTTCGTCAGCGATTTTCGCGGCCATGTTGACGATGCTAGCGAGGTCTGCATTCTTCTTCATCTTGTCACGTGTTCGGCGCACCACCTCGGCGCTGCCCAGAACCCAATCGATTTCATCGCGCCGTTTCGCGTTGTGCTCTAGAATAGGGCCATCGCCGCGATGCATCATGAGGCCAACCTGTCCCTGAGGCGCCAAGACACGGGCGATCTCCGCAACGACCTTTCCTATCTCTCCATATTCAAACCCAAACTGGCTGGTGACGGCATCAAAGCTGGCGTCATCGAAGGGTAATTCTTCCATCGCAACGCCCGGATGTATCGAGATACCTGCTGGAGCGGGCGGCAATTGCGGGGCGAGGTCCGTGCCAGTCAGCATCAAGTCGCTGCGTAGTTCTTTTATCCATCGCAGCACCCGCCCGTCGCCCGTCGCCAAATCGAGCAGCTTTGCCTCGATTGGCAAAGGTTCCACAAATGAGGCCCAAGCTTCGCGTTGAGCATCCTCAATCGCGGCCCAACGTTGCGGCAAACATCCACCGCCATCTGCTGATACGCCGCCGGGTGTCCGTGCGTTTTGCGCCCAGAATGCGTCCCAAACCTCATTGCTCGCGGTACTGCTCATGCGATCACTTGTGCCATGGGGACCCCATCAAAAGCTACCGTCATACGCTCCGCATCCCCAAATGGTGTTGTGCCATGATACAATGTGCTGGGAAACAATACGAGATAGCCAGGCTCAGGTCGAAAAACCTCCAGTGGGGGGAGGTCGAGATTGAGGTCTGGTGGAGGGCGTCCAATCTCCAGCCATCCCTTTCGCTGACTGCCGGAGGCATCATCCGGTACCACAAGATACAGCGCGGAGGACACCAGACCCTGCGGGTGGATATGCGACGTGTGATAATCGCCGCCGCCGTTCAGGCGCACTGACCACGATCCCGCCAGGCCAATCGGTATGTCTCGATGACGCAGTAGCGGATGGGTCAGATCTGCAGCCGGCAAATCGCGGCGATAGGTCTCCAACGTCTCCAGAATTGCGCCCTTCAACTCTTGCAAGACCGGCGCGGGTCTATCGAACAGCAGTCCACGAGTTTGAGAGCCGCCTCTTAGCGATTGACCAAGTGGCGTCGGCAATCCCTCATGCAGCCCGCGCAAATGCTCTGTTGCCCGCTCGATTAACGTACCATCACAGACAAGCGCGCGCTTGCAGAACAGGTCATCCTGACCATGGAGCCATTCCGCCCGGGCGTCGCCGGTCAGCCTCCACACGATTCCGCGCAAAGCCCAGGCTGAGACGCTCCACGGGTCATCCGTCAAAGCCCGGTCAAGCAAGCTTTCTGCGCGATCTGTCTGCCCGGCTCTGATCCTGTGCCGCGCCTCATGCAGGGCCCGTTCGCCGGTATCAAGTGACAAACCCTGGAAGATTGTCTCGGCTCGATCCCATTGGCCAGCAGCGCCGGCATGGAGCGCCTCGAGAAATTCGAAAAATGGCTCAGTTGGAAAGCGTTTGCGTGCATCTGCCACCACATCCGCAGCCTCGGCGGCATAATCAAGCCCTGCCAAGGTTGCGGCTTGTTCGACCGGAATGTTTGGGTCTTGCGGATGTTTCGCCGCGGCATCTGTGTAATGCCCGGTGAAATCCTTCTCACCAGCCGCCAGCCTGAGTTGCGCGAGGAACCTCAGCCCCTCAGTCCAACCCGGCGCCTGTGCGGCGACCTGCTCCATGATCGTGCGTGCGCCAGAATGGTCGCCTGCCAGATCAAGCGCTTGTGCCTTGCCCAGCCATAGATCTGGCTCACCCGGATTGACTGTTATCGCACGGTCGAACCGTGGTAACGCATCATCGTCACACCGATCCAAAGCTATGCGTGCCCGGTACCGTGCAGCGCCTTTGCATGTTGAGGTTCCAGAGAGAGGCAGCGGTCATATGCGTTGGCGGTACCGCTGTCAGATCGCGCGCATTGCGATGGGCAGTGCCGCGTACAGACCAGTAACGCGCGAGCGACTTCCCCGCCTCTTCATATCGTTGCAAGAGCGTCGCAGCTTCGGCTGATGCCCCGCTGCTATCGAGCGCGATTGCCAGATTGATCGCGAATTCCAGGTTGCCCGGCTCCAGTTCTAGCGCTCGCTCGAAATGTTTAGCCGCGGCTGCCGCATCGCCTGCACGTATCGTCAACGACCCAGCGCTGCTCGCCAGTGCAGCGTCCTGCGGATACACGGCGAGACCCTCCGCCATAATTCGCTGAGCCTCTGCGCGATTGCCAGCCTGTTCGGCGGCTATCGCCTTGTTATGAATGTCAAACGGCGTCGCAGTCATCAATCGCGGAGCCAACCGGTTACGGCATAGCGGCCTGCCGGGGCGAAAGGTGGTACGTAGCTAACCGCATGGGCTTGCGGGACAGCGAACAGGTTCAGCGCATTGAAACGCGGACGGAACCCCTCCACGATGTCGCCATCATCATTCAGGAAAGTCAGATAGCCGCCCCAGTCCGGATGCCAGTCCTCCCGCGCGAGGTTGAGCACATAGGCCACACGCCAGCCTTCGGCGACATGGCTGTCAGAGTGCCGCCCCAGATAATGCTGGGCAGCGTAAAGCGTTGCCTGCCCATCTGCGCGCATAAGATCGGGAATCCCCGTCACCTCGCGTGCAAGGTCAAGAAACTCCGGCGCATTGAGATGCTCCAGCAGCAAGTGATGCGGGCCGTCCGGGTTCCGTTTCTCCTGAACATCCTCGACCAAAGAATAGTGTGCGTAGCGAAATCCATAGTCCCCGCGCGCCGATGCCTCATGCGCTTCCTTGGCCATCTGGTTGACCCGTTGCGCGCCCGCCTGCGTCGCGATTTCGGTATTCGAAATGGAAACCGGCGGTGTTTCCGCACTGTCGCCACCGCGCAACGCCATTGCCCAGCGGGTTCCCTTCATCAGGATTGTCTGCAGCTCGCGCGCTGTCTCGTCAGTCAGAACGTCGCGGATTTGCACTCGCGTGGTCTGAGCAAAACGTTTTGCTAGCGCTCCACGATCCAAATTGGGGTTGATTTCAAACAGCTTTTTCATGCGATCCGGCAATGAACCTCGAAGTGTGCAAGCTCTCTACGATGCTGCCATTCTGATTGGCAAGCGGCGCGTGAAGGCACGCCCCAGACGCGAGCAGGCATGATCTGTTGACCGGCCATCGGCGACAGCCTAACGCTTACGCAAACGGAAAGTAATTCGGGAGAGAGATATGACCACCGCCTACATTGTCGACGCTGTTAGAACCGCTGGCGGTCGGCGGGGCGAGCCGCCTTGCTGGTGTTCACCCGGTTGATTTGCTCGCCAAGTCTCTGGACGCGGTGGTGGATCGCAGCGGCATCGACCCCAATGCGATTGACGACGTGGTAACTGGCTGCGTCAGTCAGGCTGGTGAACAAGGTGGTCAGGTTGGGCGCATGGGTGTGCTTGCATCAAAGCTTCCGCAAAGCACGCCAGCAGTCTCAATTGATCGCCAGTGCGGCTCCTCACAGCAGGCGATCCAGTTCGCTGCGCAGGCTGTGATGAGCGGGACGCAGGATGTCGTAATCGCCAGCGGCGTTGAGAGTATGACCCGTGTTCCGATGGGTTCGAACATGACGCTGCACATGAAAGAGGGGCTAGGCCACTACATGTCGCCCGGCGTGCAGGAGAAATTCCCAGGCGTTCAATTCAGCCAGTTCATGGGCGCGGAAATGATCGCCAAGAAGCATGGATTTACCAAGGACCAGCTCGACGCGTTTGCATTTGAAAGCCACAAACGGGCCATCGCGGCGACCGAGGCGAGCGCATTTGAAAACGAAGTGATTCCGATTGAGATTGAAACGCCCGAAGGCACTGAGATGCACACGGTGGATGAGGGCATCCGTTTCGATGCGACACTTGAAGGGATCGCTGGAGTTAAGCTGATCGACCCGAATGGCATGGTGACGTACCGCATCCGCCAGCCAGATTTGCGACGGTTCCAGTGCTGTTCTCGTGGTGTCGGAGGAAGCGCTGAAGCAGCATGGCCTTACGCCTATGGCGCGCATTCACAACCTTACGGTAACCGCTGGTGATCCCGTCATCATGTTGGAAGAGCCGCTTTTCGCAACGGACAAGGCGTTGGAGCGTGCGGGCCTGACAATCGACGATATCGATCTTTACGAAGTGAACGAGGCTTTCGCTCCGGTGCCGATGGCATGGCTCAAGCACACCGGTGCGGACCCGGAAAAGCTCAACGTACATGGCGGCGCGATCGCGTTGGGGCACCCGCTGGGTGCGAGCGGAACCAAGCTTATGGCAACACTTGTCCATGCGCTTAAGCGACATGACAAAAAATATGGCTTGCAAACGATGTGCGAGGGTGGCGGTGTCGCCAATGTCACAATCGTTGAATCGCTGTAAGCGTATTCACGCTTATTGGCGTTGAGAGCTTGTAGTCACTTAGCGAAACACCGTTCGTGCTGAGCCTGTCGAGGTACGTACGATCACTACCACACCCTTCGACAAGCTCAGGGTGAACGGATTTTGAGAGTTAGGAGAGCAAAATGGAAGTATCAGCAAATACCCCCGCCGTTGTTACGGGCGGTGCATCGGGCCTTGGTGAGGCAACCGCGCGCGCCATCGCCGCGAAAGGCGCGAAGGTCGCGATTTTCGACATGAATGAGGAAAAGGGCGAGGCCGTTGCGTACCGACATTGGCGGTGTGTTTTGCAAGGTCAATGTAACGAGCGACGAAGACGTTGATGCAGGTTTTGCCAAAGCGCGCGAGGCCCACGGGCAAGAGCGCATTCTGGTGAACTGCGCAGGCATCGGCAATGCGATCAAGACCGCCAGCCGCGACAAGCAAACTGGCGAAATCAAGCACTTCCCGATCAGCGCGTTTGACTTCGTTATTCAGGTAAACCTGATCGGCACGTTCCGTTGCATTGCCAAATCGGCTGCTGGAATGATGACACTCGATCCTCTGACGGAAGAGGGCAATCGCGGCGCGATCGTTAACACAGCTTCGGTTGCTGCTGAGGACGGCCAGATGGGGCAGGCTGCCTATTCCGCGTCCAAGGGCGGTGTGGTCGGAATGACTTTGCCCATCGCACGCGATCTCATGCGCGAGGGTATTCGGGTGAACACGATCCTGCCGGGTATTTTCAACACGCCGCTGATGAATGCAGCCCCGCCTCAGGTGAAAGAAGCGCTCGCCGCATCGGTGCCATTCCCGAAACGACTTGGCTATCCTGAAGAATATGCACGTCTCGCCATGACCATGATCGAAACCGGATACTTCAACGGTGAAGATGTCCGCCTTGATGGTGCGATCCGGATGGCGCCGCGTTGATGGCGCTTTCCTACCCAAGGCTGTGCGCTTAGTTTTCGCTTTATGCATGTTTTTGAAACGCCTCCGATTGCGCGCCTTCAGGTTCGCATCGGGGGCGTTTTCTTTTCATCGTCAGGACCGTGTTCCATGTGTTCCATCCTGACGGATAGACCGGGAGAGAATCCAACGTGACTGACTTCACGCAAATCACATTCGATGTCGCTGACAAGATCGCGACAATTACGCTGAATCGTCCGGAAAAGATGAATGCTTATACGCGTGTCATGATGGCGGAGGTGATCGAGGCAATCGACATCACCGACGCCGATGATGATGTGCGTGCGGTCATCTTCACCGGTGCGGGCGAGAAGGCGTTTTGCGCAGGCGCTGACCTGACGCCAGAGGATGGCGGCCACGTCTTCTCTGCGCCTGATCAGGTTGACGATCTGTCGGACGAGGTGGTTCGTGACGGTGGGGGGCGGCTGACCCTGCGCCTGTTCAACAGCAAGAAGCCGCTAATCTCGGCCTGCAATGGCGTAGCCGTGGGCGTGGGCGCGACCATGCAATTGCCGATGGATATGCGTCTTGCGAGCGAGAATGCGCGGTTCGGGTTCGTGTTCGCGCGGCGCGGGATCGTGCCGGAGGCAGCCTCAAGCTGGTTCCTGCCGCGGCTGGTCGGTACGCAAACCGCCTTGGAATGGTGCATGACGGGCCGCGTCTTTGGCGCAGAGGAGGCTTTGTCGGCAGGATTGGTGCGATCGGTGCATCCGCAAACTGAGTTGATGGGAGCGGCGAGAGCGCTTGCCAGCGAGATCGCGGATAATACGTCGGCGGTATCGGTTGCCATGACGCGCGCGATGATGTGGCGCATCCCCAGTGAGAGCCATCCAATGATGGCGCACCGCATCGACAGCCGCTCAATCTATCGTCTCAGCCGGGGCGCTGACGCGAAAGAAGGCATTGCAAGCTTTCTGGAAAAGCGCGCACCGAACTATCCGGGCAAGGTCTCTGAGGACATGCCAGATTTCTATCCGTGGTGGGATGAACCGGTTTACAAGTGATCGACCGATGGCATTTAGTATCGGTTGAAACTTGATTTTCCAGTCGGTGCGTTTACGCCTTCTGGAATGCATGGAAGCCGCAAACCAACTAACTCCGGACCGATCAGCAAGCTGGCAAATTTCTTGCCGTACCAGTTGTCGGTTACTTCTAATGCCGTTTCGGTTCGCATCGCGCAGCAATATCGCCAACGGTTTGGGCTGAAGACGATGGAATGGCGTGTCATGGCGGTTCTTGGCGACAATGATGGCGTTACGCAACGCCAGATTAGCGCGCTGACGCTCATGGAGAAAGTTCCCGTCAATCGCGCTTGCAAGGCGTTGGAAGATCGCGGCCTTGCCGTGCGACGCCCGAACAAGAGTGACGGGCGCTCCCACATATTGGAACTGACCAAGGATGGGCGTCACATGCATGATCAGGTCATGCCCTTGGCTGAGGCGATTGAGGCCGAGTTGTTTGCATGCCTTGGCGACAAGGATCGTGAGCAGTTACGCAAGCTGTTGGTGCGCGTTCGGGAAAACGCTGGCGAATTCGATGCCGACGCGCTGCAAGACTAACTCAGCGTCTGGTACATAATCATAAAAAGCCCGGAAGACCATGTGGTCGACCGGGCTCCTTTTTTGTTCGTGTGACAGTTACTATGCCAATCCGTCGCCAGAGAATGCGTCCGAGATCGAACACGCCGCTGGGCCGAGAATGACGATGAACAGCACCGGCAGAATGAACATAATCAGTGGGACAGTCATAATCGCCGGCAAACGCGCGGCTTTTTCTTCGGCGCGCATCATCCGCTCGTTCCGGAACTCGCCCGAGAGCACGCGTAGCGCGCTCGCCAGCGGCGTACCATAACGCTCGGTCTGAACCATGGTAGTGACCACGCCTTTGACCGCTTCCAGATTGACGCGATAGGCCAGATTGTCGAAGGCCTTTTTACGTTCGTTCAGGAATGACAGCTCAATCGCGGTAAGAGCAAACTCATCACCCAGTTCCGGATATGCGCGCCCCAATTCCTTTGCGACCCGGTTAAATGCGGCGTCGACGGTCAAACCTGCCTCGGCACAAATCACCAGCAGGTCGAGCGCGTCCGGCAGACCTTTACGGATCGCGTCAGTGCGCTTGCTTGCCTGGTTTGATAGGTAGATTTCCGGGCCTTTATAGGCCAGGAATGTCACGACAGCCAATGCAGCGACCCGTTTGAACTCCCAGTCTGGATAAATCTCGACTACATAAAGCAAGACACCCGCGAGACCGCCAAAAATGACTGGCAATACGAGGCGCAGGGCGATGAGGATCGGAGCAAGCTCTTTGTTCCGATTACCTGCCCAGGCGAGCTTCTGCTGCATATCCTCAACTTGAGAATCCTGAAGCAGTTTCATGCTGCCAAGCGAGTCTTTAACTTTGTCGGACGTTTCGGTTTTGCGAACCAGGCTTTGGCGCTTCTTCGCCGTCGCCGTCACAATACCTGCTTTCAGTTCATCGCGACGCTCATTGAGCGCCTTGACGCGTTTCGCCATCGGATCTTTGATGGTCACCGCCGTATAAATGGCGAACATCACTGCCATGGCGGCGATGCCGGCGAGCAGCGAGCCGACTAGGATGACATCAAAGCCGAGAAGGGTAGGCCCCTGTGGTGTATCTAGCATGGGTCTGGTCCTTCCTCGATCAAATCTCGAAACTGACCATCTTGGCCATGATAAAGACCCCGATGCCCATCCACACAAGGCCGCCAAGGCCAGTTACAATCAACCTGTCGTCAGTGAAGAACCCGCCAATATAGCCCGGGTTAATCCACCAGATCATACCGAATACGATGAAGGGGAGGGCACCAACGATATAGGCTGATGCCTTTGATTCCGAACTCATCGCCTTAATCTTGAGTTTCATCTGACTACGTTTGCGCAGCACGTCCGCGAGGTTCGATAGCGTCTCCGCCAGGTTACCACCTGTTTCGCGCTGAATGGCGAGCGTGATGCAGAAGAAGTTAAACTCTGGGATACCAAGACGGTCAGCGGTTTCCTGCAGAGATTCTTCCATGGTGCGGCCAATTTTGATCCGCTCCACAATCCCTTTGAACTCTTCTCCAACGGGTCCAGGCACTTCCTGTGCAACAACCGCCAGCGTTTCTGTCACAGGCAAACCAGACCGCAAACCGCGCACCAGAAGCTCGATAGCGTCTGGAAACTTCGCGTTAAATCCGTTGGTTCGGCGTCCAATGTTAAAGCCGACGACCAAGTGAGGAATGCCGAGACCGATTACACCGCCCACACCAAGTGCGAGTGCTAGTGCGCCGGTCTGCAAAAAGATGAGCACCGCTATGACGAGGGCCAATCCTCCAGAGGCATAGGCATACTGCGAAACTGTCCAGCCTTTGCCCGTCCGATCAAGCCGGATGGCCAAGGCATCGATGCGCGATGTTGATCCCGCTGCAGCATTCAATTTCGGCTTACGAGCGGCGATCGCTTTTTTGAGCTGCGATTCGACCTTCGTATCTGTGCTTTCGGAGTGGCGATAGCGCAGAGAGTCGAGACGCCGCTTGCCAGCCTTGCCCGGCGATGGTGCGGTGACCACGACATATCCGATCACGAGCAGCGCCAAAACGCCTGCTGCTATCAACGCGACCTGAGCGATACCCATGCCTTATCTCCGTCCTAAATCATTCAGGTTGTCCGGCTAGCGACGGCTTCGCAAACGAAGCCGTCGCTAGTGCGAACAACGTTACTCGGAAGCAGCCGGCTCAGCGTCTGCCTTGTTCTTTTTGGCGAGCAGTGACTTGATGTCGAATGCGGCCAGCAGCGATTTCTTGCCACCTTCGCTCCCTTCATCACCATCCTCGTCCGACGCACCCATGATCCGCTCAGCCAAAGCCTTGATTTGGTTTGTGGCCTTCGCTTGTGGGTTTGCCTCGACAAATGGTTGTCCCAGCTTGGCAGCGTTTGACGCAGCTTTCGCGTCGAAAGGAATCGTGAAGTCGATTGACCGTTCGATCGATGCCTCAAAATCGGCTTTGCTGATTTCGGCAGTGCCGGACTGCACCTTATTAGCAACAACAATCGGAACCGCATGCGCAGCGTGGCTTTTGAGCCATGACAAGATGCGGATTGAATCGCGAGCAGATGCCAGCGTCATTTCCGTTGCAACCACAACAACATTCACATCACCCAACAGGTGTGGGAAGTTGATCAGCATGTTGCGCGGCAGATCGATCATCGTCATCTCAAACGCGTGACGGAACTCTTCCTCCAGCTGGAGGAAGGCCGCACCATCTGTCATCAGAGGTGAGTTGATCGGTGCCTCTGCTGACAAGATTGCCAGATTGTCATGTGCGCGGATCATCGCCCGCTCAATAAACAGTCCGTCAATACGGCTGGGATTGTCGATCGCATCTGTCAGGCCACGACCCGGCTCCAGATCGAGCGCTAGAGCGCCTGTTCCGAAGTGAATGTCGAGGTCAAGCAGAGCAGTTGGCATGTTATGCTGTGTCGCATAGAGCCAGCTTAATGATGTCGCGAGGGTCGATGAACCAACACCGCCACGTGTGCCGACAACTGCCGTCGAGATGTGACGCTGAACAGTGTCACCATCGCTTGCTTTTGGCGCAGCAAACACAGTCTGTGCCTGGTTCAATGCATCGCGCAGAGCGCTCGCTGACAATGGCTTCAGCAGATAGTCGTGAATGCCGCTGGCCAGCAGGTCGCGATAGAGGCGAACATCGTTCACCTGACCGATCGCAACAACAACTGTGCCGGGTTCACAAACCTCAGCCAAAGCGTTGATGTCATTCAGCGGGTCGCCGCTTTCTGACAAGTCAACCAGCAGGATGTTCGGGCTAGCGCTGACAGAGAGCGATTGGATCGCATTGCGTAGGCCGCCCTTGTTGCATTTCTCCGGCGCCCAACCCAGCTCGATGACTACTGGACGCAGAACATCCAAGGCATTCTCGTCGCAGATAAAGGCTGCGAAGGGATCACGATTTCCGGGCATGCCGGCTTTCCATGGAGCGTTCATGACTTAGTTTCCTCCTGTGGTGCCGCCACCCTGCAGACCACCCTGGCCTGTTGGTGTTTGCTCTCGATAAGACTGGATTGCCTTGTTAGACGTCGACACGACTGTCACGCCAGTGCCTTCCTGCCCTTCAAGCAGATCTTCGGGATTGGCGATCATCGCAGCCAAGTTAGCATTTGTTGCACAGCCATAGTTGGAGTGCGTTTTGTTGGCGTAGTTGCGATCGGTGTCGTGAGACCAGTCGGGGCAACCCGGTACTGAGGCGGTTGATCGGATGATCAAGACACGCGCCTGTCCCGGATTGATAAACTCTGCGGTCACTGGCGATCCCTCAGCAAGCAACACTCCGTGGCGCTCGGCCAGGGCTGCAATTGCGTCGCGAGTCGCCGGATTGTTAGCGGGATCGTCGATTGACACCCGGTCTCCATACCCAAGCTCCATAGTCTCGAACCAACCGTTGAGACGTTGTTGCTCATTCACTGGCAAGCCGGCGGCATTGGTCATGACGTCGAGCGTCATTGTGCTGCGTTCAACCACCGGCTGGTGCACGCTGTAGACCGTCTGGTTCAGAGACGAACCGTCACCGCCGCCGCAGGCAGCAAGGCTAAGGCCGAGCGAGATGGCAAGCGTGCTTGCCAGATTGCGTTTCATATCGTTTCGCATGGTACTCGTCCTTATCAATTAAAGCTGAAGCCAGGAGCGGCAGCCTCGGCACTGCGCTCTTTGCGGCGCGGTGCAGAAGCAGGTGCGTTTTGTGAGACCGATGGTCCTAGCTCGGGGCGGTTTCTTGTGCGCTTGGCAATGGACGCTGACTTGGGCCCTTCGAGTTCTCTTTGTTCAGCAGCAGACGCTGTGCATCGTTCGGCGTGTGGAAACCGTCTGTAGGTAGGACGATGTCACGATCGTTCACTGGCTTGACCAGATATGGTGTGACCACGATCACCAGTTCGGTTTCACCCCGACGGAAGTCCGTAGAGCGGAACAGACTGCCAAGAATAGGCAGATCGCCGGCTCCAGGCGTCTTGTCCAATGTACTTTGCGCATTGTTGCTCATCAAACCAGCAATCATAAAGCTTTGGCCCGAACCGAGCTCAATGGTCGTCTCGGCGCGGCGTGTTGTCAGCGCAGGAACCTGGAAACCATTCAGGGTAATGGCACCTTGCGACGACAGTTCAGACACTTCCGGGCGCACTCGCAGCGAAATGCGTCCGTTCGCAAGCACCGTCGGGGTGTAAGACAAGCTCACACCGAAGTTGCGATACTCGATGGAGGTTTGACCGAGGCCCTGGGCCAGCGGAATTGGGAACTCACCACCAGCCAGAAACTCTGCGGTTTCGCCAGACAGGGCGGTCAGGTTTGGCTGCGAAAGCGTCGTAACCAGACCCTGACGCTCAGCGACGTCAAGCGCGCTACCGATGTCGAGGCCAAGGAACCGCCCAAAACCGGCGATAGTGGAGCCTGTGTTGAGGGCATCGATTAAGTTGAATCCGTCACCCTCCAGGTTAGACCCAACTGCTACCGGTGAGTTAGGTGAACGTGAAGTAACCGGCAGACCGGTTGTTGGATCAACGAGAGGCAGACCAGTTGTCGCATCAATCAAAGGGATACCGCGTACTGGCAGTCCGGTTGCGGGATTCACCAAGATACCGCCCGTCGCTGGATCAATCAGCGGATTGTTGGCTGAGGGGACGAACTGGTTGATCGGTCCTCGGCCCTGCGAGATGCCAAATCGGAAGCCACCGGTGGTGTCAGCGGTCTGGAGGTTAGCGCCCATCGCACGAACAAAGTTACGGCTCACCTCGGCAAAACGGACGCGCAGGTTTACCTGCAAAGGCGTCGCCATTTTGAGACGGCTGATCACGTTCTGGCCGTTGCCGACAAACGCTTGCACCAGATTTTCAGCTTCCGAAGCGTCCTCCGGAGTAGCAACTGTACCCGTTAGCAGGATCGTGTTTGTGCCCATCGTAGCAACGCCGATCTTTGCATCGGGCATCGCCAGAGCGAGCATTTGATCAATGCTGCCAATGTTGCTGCCTACGCGGATCGTGGTCGACCAGATGATGTCGCCACGCGCATTACTGGCATAAAGCGTGGTTTCACCGCCCGATTTACCCAGCACGTAAAGCTGGTTCTGCGACTTGATCTGGACATCTGCGATCGCATCGTTGGCGATGAAGATGTCTGCCATCGCGCCTGGCACCTTGACCAGTTCGCCGCGGCCAATTGACAAGACGATCTCGCCAGATGGTTTAACGACAGTTTGCGCGTTAGCGACGGTCGTCGGCGCAGTTGCCAACGGCGCCAAGGCCAGGCTGGCAAGCAGCGTTTTGGTGAGTAGACGACGTTTCATTGATCTTGCCCCCTAATGGCTGATCGGAAGATTAAAGTTTGAATTAGCGAAGAGTGCTCAGGCCGATCGGTGCAGTTTCACCGGCGGCGCGAACACCCTGTGCAGTCGTTCCCGTCAGGTTTTCGCCAGCGCTGACGAGCCCTGTACCATTGTCATTGAGCTGGACTGGTTCGACGCGACCAGCACGGTTGACGTTGATCTTTGGGCCTTTTGGTCCCGGTGCTTTCTCGGTTGAGCTTGGCTCAAAGCGTGATACGTTGCCACCAGTCTGGAACGTGCTGTTCCCGGTCCTTGGTTGAGCAACCGCTTGGCGAAGCAGACGCTCTTCCTCTTCGGGAGTTGCATCGTCTGGAATAACGACCGAACCGCGAGCGAGAGCGTTTTCCAGCTCGGACTGGTTATCTGCGAGCGAGCGCAAAGTCAGGCTGATCGCGCCAAGCGTTTGGGCAACTGCAACCTGCTCAGCGATACGTGGGGTTACTTCCAGCGTTACGGTCTTGAACTTCTTGACCACAGTCTTGCCGGCTTCATTGGTCTGTTGCGTCGTTTGCTGGTCAGTTGCCAGCACGCGCAGGTTCCGCATGATCGTTTCAGACGTTTGCACTGTGCCCTGAGCGCCATCGACGCCCTGAGTTAGCACCATGTCCACACGGTCGCCTGGGAAGATAAAGCCTGCAACACCTGATCGTGCGTCGACCGGTACAGTGACGGCGCGCATACCCGGAGTAAGCGCAGCCGCGAGGAAGCCGCGATCCCCGGGGCTTACCAATGATCCTTGTGTGACGGGCTCGCCCGCAGTGATTGGGTGACGTACAACAGTGCCCATGAGAGAATTGATGTCGGCTTCGCCTTCAATGAAGTAGACGTTCTGCACCATCTCTTCTGGCCATTCCTGATAGCCCAGCGCATCAGCAGTGATGATCGTGCCGGTCGGCAGCGCACGCTGCGCAACAAGAACCTTCGGGCCTTCTGGAACCGGTGCGACAGCCGCCTCTGCCTCTGGAGCGGCAGCTCCTGCGAACATGCTGCGCGCGACAAGTGCGGTGCCAATGGCGATCACTAATGCGCCCACCAAAAGAATCAGCTTTTTCTTATCCATGGCTATACAAGCCCCCTCGTTGGACCCGCTGGATCAGGTTGCGGGAATCTATGGTTCATCGGATTACGACCAGATTGGTTAAGATCAGGTTGTTATCCGACTGGAATTGTGTGAGCGGCCCAGCTTGGACCTTCGGAAACGATCAACCAGATCGCCGCGAATGAAATTGCAACACCGTATGGTGTCTGTAGCTTGCGATTGTACTTTTTGATGATGCGAACAGGTCCCAGAGTGGCGCAGGCGAGTAGTATCATACCGATCAGATACACCGCTACGGCTTGATGCATGGCATCAGGGAACAGTTGCGGAATGCTCGCGCGCGGCCCACCAAGGTAAACGTTCGTAGAATACAATGCGAACAAAGCTGCACTTATCAGAATTGTCAGATGCGCACGCGAATGGGTGATGGTCCCCTTTCGTACAACTTCTAAAGTGCCGCCGACGATTGTCAGCAGCCAACCTGACAATGCGAATATCGCGATAAAGGCGAGAATGTTCTCTGGACTAATCCAAAGCGCTAGGGCCGACATCAGTTTCACATCGCCACCGCCCATTTGCTTCATTGCAAACAGAGCGCATGTAACGCCGAAGAAAGCTAACCCAATCCCGATTTGTATCGCGACCCCTGGCCAGAGAGAAAGTCCGCTAGACCACCAGAATGCTGGTGCCGCCACTGCAATAGTAATGTTGAGCCAGTTGGCGATGCGCCGTTCGCGCAGATCGGTGAAAGCTGCGACGATCAGCAGAATTGCCAACCCGCCAAGCAATACGTAGGAAATGTTCTCTTGCAGCATGTTTGTCCTCAAGGGGCCAATGATCGATTGCCCTTGTCGAACATCGCTACAGAGTATGACTTACTAAACAGTAACCAAGTTTCCGGGGACGCATGGATCAGGCTGACGCAAACACGATGCAATCACATCAAGTAATTGACCGCCGGACGATCCCTCCTCATGCGTCTGAGTCGATATGGAGGGCGGTGGACGGGCATGAGCTGCGCCGGATCGATTGGCCTGGAGCGAAGTCACCCCGCGGCTCAATTCTGTTTTTTCCCGGGCGCGGGGATAATTACGAAAAATACCTCGAAACGCTGGAAGAGCTTCATCGCGCAGGCTGGGCTGTGACCGCGTCAGATTGGCGAGGGCAAGCGGGATCAGGGCGTCTGGGCAATGACGCGGTAACTGGGCACATCGCCGATTTTTCCATCTGGCTCGATGATCTGGAGCAACTTTGGAAAGAATGGAAAGCGTCCACTCCCGGACCGCATATTCTTGCTGGTCATTCGATGGGCGGTCATCTGGTCACCCGTGCATTGGTGGAAGAACGGGTTGATCCCGACGCCATGTTCTTGTCCGCGCCGATGCTGGGTATGTCGGGGCCGCCGCTCCCGCTGGGGCTTCTTCACGGCGCTGCGAAGCTCATGACCAAGATTGGCGACCCTATGCGACCCGCATGGAAATGGAGCGAGAAACCAGGTGAAGTTCCCGCAGATCGTCAAGAGCTGCTGACGCATGATGATGACCGCTATCAGGATGAGTTATGGTGGCGCGCTGAGCGACCGGAGCTGGTCATGGGGCCGGGTAGCTGGGGGTGGGTTGAGCGAGCGTATGCGTCGACGCGGGTCTTGGAAGCGCCCGGGGCAATGGAGAAGGTTCAGACACCCGTGCTGATCCTGTCAACTAAACACGATAAGCTGGTCTCGCATGATGCGGCAGAGCGGTCGGCCAGTCGACTTCCAAAAGGGGAGTTGGTCACCTTTGGTACGGACACCCATCACGAGTTGCTGCGAGAGACTGATGCGGTTCGCGGGCGCGCCATGTCCGCTATTTTCGAGTTTCTCGACCGGGTGGCTCCGGTTCAATAGCGCATATGCCGATCTATGATTTTGCAGTAATTGGCGCGGGAATGGCCGGGGCCAGCCTAGCGGCGGAATTGGCCGAGTATGCCAGCGTTCTGGTGCTGGAAGGCGAGGATCGGCCCGGGTATCATGCCACTGGTCGCTCTGCCGCCTTTTGGGAAGAATGCTATGGCGGGCCAGAAATCGTTCCGCTGACATTGGCGTCGGGCCAATACCTGCAAGAGCACGGATTTCTGTCGCAGCGCGGTGCCCTATATATAGGGCGCGATGAAGATGCGGGCGCGCTCGATAAATTTGAACGGCGTTTTACAGGATCCGGTGCGACATTTGAGCGGATAGATCAGTCGGGAATACAGCAACGCGTCCTTCAGATTTCTGAGGATTGGACGAGCGCAATCTGGGAACCTGCCTGTGCAGATATTGATGTGGCGGGCCTCCATGCGCATTATCTCAAGCTTGCGCAGCGGCGCCAAGTCGATTTGAGAACACGCGCAAGGCTGAGCGCGGCGGTGCGCAGTGACGAGACATGGCATCTTGAAACGGAAGCTGGTGAACGGTTTCAGGCCAAATTCCTCGTCAATGCAGCCGGTGCTTGGGCCGATGGGATCGCGCAAATAGCTGGCGCCAACCCCGTTGGTGTTCAGCCGCTTCGCCGGACTGTCGTGCAATTGCGGACAGATCCTGCCCCCCCGGCGACCTCCCGCTCGTGCTCGACATCAATGGCGGATTTTATTTCAAATCTGAATCCGGGCGCCTTTGGCTTAGCCCCCATGATGAGACGCCTAGTGCGCCGTGCGATGCAGCCCCGGAGGAACTGGATATCGCCCATGCAATTGATCGGTTTACCAGTGTTTGCAATTGGCGGATCGAAGCGGTTGAACGGCGTTGGGCAGGCTTGCGCAGTTTCGCGCCGGATCGGCTTCCTGTTTATGGTATGGATCCGCAATGCCCCGGATTTGCGTGGTTTGCGGCGCAGGGCGGCTTCGGGATTCAAACTGCGCCGTACCGCTGCTCGTTTGGCATCGCAGCTATTTCTCGGGCTGGAACGCGACGCGATGACTGCTGCAATCGACGCGAAACTCTATTCTCCGCAAAGGTTTGTGTAGAAAAAGCGAATTCGTTTGTTAGGGTGCACCAGTGCGGGTGTCGGTCGCTTGATGTTCGCGCTCTAACCAAGTTTTTGCGGGGAGGCCTTACAATGGCTCACAAATTTGAAATCTACAAAGACAAGGCCGAGGAATATCGCGTTCGGTTCAGCTACAATTCTGAAGTGATGTTCTCAACGCAGGGGTATTCCAACAAATCGAGCGCTCAGAACGCCATCGATTCGATCAAGAAAAACGGCCCAGACGCGCCGGTTGAAGATAACAGCTGATTTGCTGATGAGGGTGAGCGGCGCTTAGGGCATTTACCCTAATCCTCGTCGCTCACCTCTTCGACGATGCCCGCTTGTTCAGCAGCATCGCTTGCCAAACGGTCCACACGCTCATTTTCGGGGTGGCCCGAATGGCCCTTTACCCAGTTCCAGTTGACCTCGTGACGCGCAGTTACCTCGATCAGCTCGTGCCATAGATCAGCGTTGCGAACAGGTTTCTTACTGGCGTTCACCCATCCGCGCCGTTTCCAGCCATCAACCCATTTGGTGATTCCATCGATGACATACTTGCTGTCCGTGTAGAGGTCGACTTCGCACGGTTCGATCAGTGCGCCAAGACCCTTGATCGCGGCTGTCATTTCCATGCGATTGTTAGTTGTATCAGGCTCTCCGCCAGACAATTCTTTTTCGTGACGGTACCGAGTCGCAAGAGTGCGCCCCATCCGCCTGGCCCCGGATTTCCTTTGCAGGCACCATCAGTGTACAATTCAACGCGTTTCATTGGTTTGGTACCTAGCGCCATCTTAGCTGCTCGCGAAGAGGTCTTTGCCCGCTTGTCTATAGAATTTTAGCCGCCGGACGAAATCCATCGGGTCTTTGCGGGTCACATGCGCATCTGCGGGCGTTTCGATCCAGTCTTCCGCACGGCTCGCGATGAAGCGCATGCATGCTCCGCGTACCAGCCATGGCATGGCTTTTCTCTCCGCCTCGCTAAGGCTTCTGACGTCTTGATACCCTGATAGCAGAGCCTGACCAACGTCATCCCGGAACAAATGGCCGCCCGGGGTAAATGACCACGCGGCGTGCGTTACGGCCAAATCATAGGCGAAGAAATCCGTTGCTGCGAAATAGAAATCGATCAGGCCGGTTACGCCGTCGCCAAGCATGAGGACATTGTCCGGAAAGAGATCGCAATGGACCACGCCGCTTGGCAATGCGGCGGGCCATTCGCGTGCCAATTGGTCCAGTTCGTCGAATGTGATCTGGGCTAGCTCGGGATTGATGGATGTAAGCGCGTTCCTGCCGAGCGCGTTGATTGTGTCGCTCCAGCCATCAAGGCCGAGTGCGTTTGCGCGGGTTTGCGGAAAATCGGCCACCGCATGATGGTTGGCGGCGAGGGCACGACCGACTGACCGGGCCTGCTCCGCCGTCGGATGATCTACTGACACGCCCGGCAAATATTCGATCAGCGCAACCGCTTTGCCATCAATCTCGCGATGCGCGGCCCCGGCACGATCATGAATTGTCGCGGGCACAGGGCAGCCTTTCGCTGCGAGGTGGTCGAGCAGGCCGAGAAAAAACGGCAATTCAGTGATGTCGATCCGCCGCTCATACATGGTGAGGATGAAACGAGCCCCTGAGCCATCCTTGCCCGTGGTCTCAATCAACCAGTTCGAATTGGATACGCCCTCGGCAATGCCCTTGGCCGAAATCAGCGTGCCGACATCATACTGGCCGATTAACTCTGCAAGCTTTTCAGCGGATAGATGCGTGTAAACTGCCAATGGGCCGGCCCTGTAGAAAACTACTCAGTCAGAACGCGTGGCAGTTTGAAGACCATCTTTTCCTCAGCTGCTGCTACGGTCTCTTCCTTAACATCGCGCCATTGACGCATCAGGGAAACGACTTCGCGCACAAGCTTTTCCGGTGCCGAGGCACCAGCGGTGAGGCCCAGAGTGGTGACACCCTCAAGCCATTCCGGCTCAATGTCAGTCGCCCGCTGGATCAGTAGGGCTTTAGTCCCAAGACGCTCCGAAACCTCAACCAGACGCAAGGAATTCGACGAGTTCGGCGCGCCAATTACCAGCACCAGATCGCATTGCGGCGCGATGATCTTGACCGCCGCCTGCCGGTTGGAGGTCGCATAGCAGATGTCCTCTGCCTTTGGTCCGACGATCTGCGGGAAACGTTTTTCCAGCGCTGCGATTACCTCCGCAGTGTCATCAACCGAGAGGGTCGTCTGGGTAAGGTAAGAAAGGTCATCTTTCTGCGAAAATTCGAGTTTCGCAACGTCCTCCACCGTCTCAACCAGAGTGATTTTGCCTTCGGGAACCTGCCCCATTGTACCGATAACTTCGGGGTGGCCTTCATGGCCGATGAACAGGATATGCTGCCCCTTTTCGATCTGCCGCTCGGCCTGGCGGTGTACCTTGCTGACCAGCGGGCAGGTCGCATCAACATACAGCATGTTGCGGCGATCCGCCTCTGCCGGGACGGATTTGGGCACACCATGTGCGCTGAACACGACCGGGGCTTCGTCAGGAACTTCATCCAGCTCTTCGACAAAAACCGCGCCTTGGGCTTTCAAGCTGTCAACGACATAGCGATTATGCACAATTTCATGGCGCACATAGACCGGCGCACCATAGCGTTCGATCGCGCGCTCAACGATTTCGATTGCGCGGTCGACACCCGCACAAAAACCGCGGGGTGCAGCGATCATCAATTTCAGAGCGGGCAGTTCGCCACCAGATGGCGCAGGCGTGGATTGCAATGGGGCATTCATGTCTCAACCTCTAGGCCGTAAACTCGTAAACAGGAAGAGATTTGGTATGGATGGATTTGGCGGGACAATAGGAGGTAAACGCAGCGCAATGTCGAACATTGTGCAAGTTTTTCGACGCATTGTGTCGCAAAATAGACCATATCCTGCGGACGATGAAATGGCTGTGATCTGGCGCAAAAACAGTCTTCGTTCACAGGCCCACTATGCTCTTCAGCCTGCTTCGCGCCATCTCTTTGCCATTTCATCGCCACATCCGTCCGGTTTATGAGTTTGCGGCCTAGCGCTTTGTTTCGGACCTAGCTAGAGCGCAAGTGAAGCGCAGATGTGTGATGCAATTTTCAGGAACTCAGTAGCGAATGCCTATCCAATCTCTTCGTTCTACCAAAAAAGCTCTTGCGGTATTGCTGGGCGTAACGCTGGCTGGATGCGCGAGCGAAGGTGAGCTGGTTCTGAACCAGGGCGTTGGCGTGACTGCGGTTCGCACCGTCTGCCCGGCGGTTGGTGTTCCGGATTACACCGGCGATGTCACCGTGTTTCGAGCTGTCGATTCTCGTCTGGCGAGTGACATTGACGTGACTGCGGCGATGACCAATGTCCGGTCCACCTGCAACGAAGAGGGTGAGCGGGTTTATTCAGAGGCGAGCTTTGACGTGGTCGCGCGGCGCAGCGATACACGAGGTGCGCGGCAAGTTGCGCTGCCTTATTTTTCGACGGTCCTGCGCGGCGGCAGCGCGGTCGTGACGAAGCGGGTTGGCACCGTCACTCTCGATTTTGCTGATGGTCAGGAACGTGCGCAAGCAAGCGCGACGGCCGGTGCTTTTGTGAATCGTTCAGAAGCGACTTTACCAGAGGACATCCGACGACAGATCACGAAACGACGCAAGCCGGGTGATCCCGATGCGGCGCTTGACCCGCTGGCCGATCCAGCCGTTCGTGCCGCTGTTCAGCGTGCGACGTTCGAGCTGCTGATTGGCTTCCAATTGACTGAGCAGCAGCTAGCGTACAACGCGACCCGCTGATCCCGTCTGATATTCCGCGCCACTGATTGAGTTTGCAATTGGACTTGTAATTGGCGCGCCCGCCCGCAATGTCGGGCGACACACAATGAAATGCTGCGGTGGATATGCATACTCTTCACGCCGGATTTGCGGCGAAACTCAACACGATTCTGGATGCTTTAGAGGCTGACGGCACTTTGCCTGAAGGCGTCGTTCGCACGAATGTTGCGATCGAGCCACCTCGTGATCCCTCCCACGGTGACTTGGCGGTCAACGCAGCGATGGTGCTGGCCAAGCAAGCCAAAACCAATCCGCGCGGGCTGGCTGAAACGATTGCCGCCAGGCTTGAGCTTGATCCCGATGTGGCTGCGGTGGATATCGCAGGACCCGGCTTTATCAATCTGCGGCTGAACGACGATGTTTGGCGGGCGGAGCTGAGCGCTATCGCGCGGTTCAGCGCCGAATATGGCCGATCGTCCATGGGCACCGGCACGCGGGTGAATGTCGAATACGTGTCGGCCAACCCGACTGGTCCGATGCATATGGGCCATTGCCGTGGGGCAGTGGTTGGCGATGCGTTGTCGAGCCTGCTCGAATTTGCCGGCCACACGGTCATTCGTGAATACTATGTCAATGATGCCGGTAGCCAGGTCGATACACTCGCCCGGTCGGCGCATTTGCGGTATCGCGAGGCGCTGGGCGAGAATATCGGGGCAATCCCTGAGGGGCTGTATCCCGGCGATTATCTGAAACCGATTGGCGCGGCCTTGGCAGCCAAGTACGGCGATCAGTATGTGAGCTCGGAAGAGAGCGAGTGGCTCGTCGAATTCCGTAAGCATGCCGTCGATGGCATGATGGATCTGATTCGGTCGGACCTCGCTCTGCTCGGCATTCATCACGATCTGTTTTCGTCTGAGGCAGAGCTGCAAGCCAAGGGCAAGCCAGCTGAGGCTGAGGCGTGGCTGCGCGAAAAAGGCCTCGTCTATGATGGCGTGCTGGAGGCACCGAAGGGCAAAGCTCCGCCAGAGGATTGGGAGCCGGTTGAGCTGCCGCTGTTCCGGTCGACACAGTTTGGGGATGATCAGGATCGCCCGATCAAAAAATCCGATGGAAAGTGGACGTATTTCGGTGCGGATCTGGCGTATCATTTCCAAAAGGCAGACAAAGCAGACGCGCTGATCGATATCTGGGGTGCGGATCACGCCGGCACGGTAAAGCGGATCAAGGCAGCGGTTGCGGCGCTGACCCAGGGGGCAGGTCGTGAAGTACCGTTTGATGTGAAGCTGGTGCAGATGGTCCAGCTGATGCGGGCTGGCGAGCCGGTCAAGATGTCCAAACGTTCGGGCAACTTCATCACTATTGCTGATATGGTCGAGGAAGTGGGCAAGGACGTGGTTCGCTTCACCATGCTGACCCGCAAACCCGAAGCGCAAATGGAATTCGATTTCGCCAAAGTGGTGGAGGCGTCGAAGGATAATCCGGTGTTCTATGTGCAATACGCCCATGCCCGGATCAGATCGACCATGCGCAAGGCAGCAGCGGAAGGCTTGGCGCCGTCTGCGGAGGATCTCGGTCAACTTGGGGCCGACGACTTGGCACTGGTGTGCGAGGCAGCACAGTTTCCGCGTATTGTCGAGGCGGCGGCGAAGGCGCGCGAACCACACAGAATTGCGTTCTATCTCAACGATCTGGCGGCGGCGTTCCATGCCTATTGGAATGCCGGCAATGACGATCCGAGCAAGCGGATCATTCGGTCCGAAAATGGGACAGTTTCAGGCGCGCGGCTGTTTCTTGCGGCGCAAATCGGACAAGTCATTCGAAACGGTTTGAGCGTCTTGGGCGTTGAAGCCGTCGAAGAAATGTAAGGGGAAGGCTTACATCATGAGCAATTGGGGCGATGAGCGCGACGAGGATTATGAATCCGATGCGTATGAGGCCGAGGCCAATGACGAGTTGGCGTTCGACGAGAGCGAAGAGAGCCTGCCGTGGCTGGAGTCGGATGAGGAGGAAGAGCCCGCAGGCTTTGACGCATCGCGTCTGGTGGGCATTGGTCTGCTGATGCTCGCTGCGCTGGTTGTTTTGGTCGGCGCGATCTGGTGGGTGAGCAACCGCGCTACCCAGTCCGGTCCGGAACCTGATGGTTCGCTGATCGCCGCTCCGGAAGAGCCGTATAAAACACGTCCAGAGGACGAGGGTGGCAAGACTTTTGCGGGTACTGGCGACACCAGCTTTGCCGTTGGTGAAGGGCAGACGCGCGAGGGCCGCTTGGCTGAATCAACCGAAGCAGCGACAGCGGCGATTGCCGCTGATTCTGGCGACGCGACGACAGAACCACCCAGCGCGCCAGCTCCGACTCCGACGCCGCAATCAAGTGGCAACGCGGACGCAGCACTGCCGACCGGCACAGCTGTTCAGGTCGGGGCCTTTCCGACACGCGAGGCAGCGGAGGCTGGTTGGCGCACATTGACTCGTCAAACGGAGGCGCTTTCGGGTGTGCGTTATCGCGTTATTCGCGGCCAGGCTGACATCGGCACGGTGTACCGACTTCAGGCGGTTGGCGGCGACAATGCGACTGCAAATCGTCTATGTGCCGCGCTCAAGGCGGATGGCTTACCCTGTTTGGTGAAATAGCGGCGCGAGGCACAGGCAAAGCGGTCGCGTGCGGCGAAGCGAGTCTGGCGTGCGTTAATTTCCACATTTGCAGGGGACGGCTCGCTTGCGCATCGGCGAGTATATTGCGACGTCTACATCTATGACACCCGCAATCTTCGGGATATCCGGCACGACGCTGTCAGCCGAGGAAGCCGCTTTCTTCAAGGCGTGTGAACCTGCGGGTTACATCCTGTTTGGGCGCAATTGCGAGAGCAAGGCGCAAATTCGGGCGCTGACGAACTCGCTGCGTGATTTGCACGGGAAAGATCGCCTGTTCATCTGTATCGATCAGGAGGGTGGCCGTGTCGCGCGATTGCGCCCGCCGATCTGGTCGCCTTTCCCCGCTGGCGAAGTCTTTGATAAATTGTATCAAATAGCGCCAGCCAGTGCGATTGAGGCGGCGCGAACCAATGCCCATGCGATGGCTCTGGAATTGGCGGAATTGGGCATCACGATCGATTGCCATCCACCATTGGATGTGCGGCAAGAGGGTGCGCATGATGTGATCGGCGACCGTGCACTCGGTGACGATCCGATGCAGGTGGCGGCATTGGGGCGAGCCATTCTAGACGGCCTGGATGCTGGCGGGGTCACGGGCTGCGTGAAGCATATGCCGGGACATGGCCGCACAACCACTGACACACACAAATCGATGCCGACAGTGACCGCGGTACGCGACCGAACTCGAAGCAGATATTGCGCCGTTTAGGTCTCTAAATCAAGCGCTTATCGGGATGACGGGTCATCTGCTCTTCACCGAATGGGATGCGGACAATCCTGCTACACTGTCGCCAAAGATCATCGATAATGTAATCCGCGGTGAAATCGGTTTTGATGGCCTGCTGCTGACCGATGATATCGATATGGAGGCGCTGGATGGGACGATCCCCGAACGCTCTGTCCAAGCGATTGAGGCGGGGTGCGATCTTGTGCTCAACTGTTGGGCCAAGATGGACGATATGATTGGCATCGTTGAATCAGTTGGCCGCATCAGTGACACCTCTAGGGCGCGTTTGGCGGCGGTTGAGGCCAAGATGGGTGATCTGCCGGATCAGGTTGATGTGGCTGAACTGATTGCCAAGCGCGATGCACTGCTCAACATCGCGCAGGAGGCTGCATGACGCCTGAGACGATTGAAGACAGTTTCCTGCTTCAAGGTGGGGCGATGGCATCCGACCAATCGGATGATTGGATGGGTATAGCTGGCGAAAACCCTGAGAATAAAGATGCGCTCTATCTTGAGCTGGACGGTTGGGAGGGGCCGCTTGATTTGCTGCTCGATCTTGCGCGGCGGCAAAAGGTCGACTTGCGCTCAATCTCGATACTCGCCCTTGTTGACCAATATCTGACTTATATCGAGCAAGCCGAGGCGTTACGGCTGGAGCTTGCCGCTGACTATCTCGTGATGGCGGCGTGGCTGGCATACCTTAAATCCTCAATGCTTCTGCCGAAGGAAGAGCAGGACGAGCCATCTGCAGAGGAGCTTGCACTCAAACTGCAATTGCGGCTGCAGCGACTTGGCGCAATGCGCGAAGCGGCGGCGCGATTGATGGGCCGCGACCGGATTGGGCGCGACATCTTTGCTCGCGGAACGCCAGAAGGTCTGCGGATCGACCGGAAAACGCGCTGGTCCTGCGATCAGTTCATGCTGATCGAGGCCTATGGGCGGGTGAAGGCACGCACGGCTCCGGCGGTGCACATGGTCCGTGAACGCCCTGTCATGACGCTCGATAGTGCATTGGACCGGGTGTCTTCGATGCTTGGCGTGACGCTGGATTGGATGCTGCTGGAGGATTTCCTACCCCCGCATGCCGATGCGCAACTGCGCCGCTCCGCCATGGCGTCGAGCTTTGTAGCGACGCTGGAACTCGCCCGTTTGGGCAAGGCTGAGATCGATCAGGAAGATACGTTCGGGCCGCTCAAAGTGCGGAGGATGCGCGGATGAGCGAGAAGCCTGACGATCTTGTCCGCGCGGTGGAGGCGACGTTGTTCGCGGCTGAAGAACCCATGACCGCGGAAGGGCTGGCGGGGTTTCTTGGCGATGCACCGCTTGGCGATGTGCGCGCCGCGCTGATGCAGCTTGTCGACAACTATGCCGAACGCGGAATTCATCTGGTGGAACGCGGCAAGCGTTGGCATTTCGAAACTGCGCCTGATTTGGCCCATTTGCTGCGCCGAGAGCGGGAGCAGGTCCGGCGGCTGAGCCGTGCCGCGACCGAGGTGCTTGCGATAATCGCTTATCACGAACCGGTCAGCCGCGCGGAGATCGAATCCATTCGCGGTGTACAGACCTCTGGCGGTACGCTGGACGTGTTGATGGAGGCGGGCTGGGTGAAGATTGCTGGCCGTCGCGAAGTCCCGGGCCGCCCGACGATTTACGCAACAACGCCTGAATTCCTCGATCATTTCGGGCTTTCTTCGCGTAAGGATCTACCGGGCATCGCCGAATTGCGCGCGACCGGGCTGCTTGATCCGGTTGATGACGCGTATGATGCTTTGATTGACGATACAGGCGATGGCGATGACGAAGGTCAACAGACTTCGGACGGGTCGAGCCCGGAGCGAAGCGATCTTCACCCTAATCTTCACCAAGACGAAAGCGAAATCGGCTAAGACGCCGGCAATTCACTCTCGTGACTGGCGCATTGCCAGCCTTACGCCTATATTGGCGGAAGAAAGAACGGAAAGGTATCTCTCATGTCGCTCGGTCCATGGCAGCTCATAATTATCGCGATTGTCATTCTGGTTTTGTTCGGACGTGGCCGTATTTCTGAGATGATGGGCGATTTCGGCAAGGGAATCAAAAGCTTCAAGCAGGGCATGAATGAGGATGAGGTTAGCGGTGATAACGCTAAGCCTGCGGGGCAGATAGAGGCTCCGGCGAAAGATCCTGCTCCTGCCGAAACGAAGTCGGCGGAACCCTCTGAAAACTCCAAATAAGCAGAAAGGCGCCCGCGCGCATGTTTGATATCGGCGCGGCAGAGTTGTTGCTGGTGGTGGTGGTGGCCATTTTGGTCATCGGCCCCAAGGAAATGCCGCGCGCTCTGCGGACCGCTGGGCAATGGATGGGCAAAGCGCGCCGTATATCCGCACAGTTTCGCACTGGAATTGATGCGATGATCCGTGAGGCGGAGCTGGAAGAAGCCGAGAAGGAATGGAAGCAACGCAACGCCGACATTATGGCGAAATCGGGCAAGGCGGATTCAGTTAAGGGAGAGGCAAAAACCGCACCTGCCGATCGACCTGACAAGCTGGCTGAGCCGCAAAACCTCCTCCCAGAAGAAGAAATGCAGGCGACAGAAATGCCGCCGCTAAAGCCCGCAGGGGCAGGGGACATTCCGCCCCCTCCACCAGAAACGCCCGATGCGGCGGCGGAGGCGGCGATTGCCCGTGCCGCGCCGAAGAAAGCGCCTGAACATGGTGGCAAGCACGGTGGCAAGGATGGTGGAGCTAGCCCAACTTCGGAGCCTGAATTGCCGCTAGATAGCGGTTCGAAGGGCGCGTAAATCCGTGAATATAATCCGCGACATTGATGATACCCAGGCACCGCTGATTGAACATCTGGTCGAATTGCGGGCGCGGTTGGTGCGCAGTGTTTTCGCACTCCTGCTCGCCTTCATAATATGCTTGTTTTTCGCCGACCAAATCCTCGGCTTTTTGATCCAGCCCCTGAAAGAGGCGTCTGATGGCAATAGCCAGCTGATCTTCACCAAGTTGTATGAGGTATTCTTCGTCGAGCTGAAGGTCGCACTGTTCGCGGGCTTTTGCGTTAGCTTCCCGGTCATCGCGAACCAGTTATGGGCTTTTGTTGCGCCGGGGCTCTATGCGCGCGAAAAGAAGGCATTCCTGCCATTTCTGTTCGCGACGCCGGTTTTGTTCGGCCTTGGGGCGGCGCTGGCCTATTACGTAGTTATGCCGACGGCGTTTGCCTGGTTTCTCAGCTTCGAAGGGGAAAGTGGCGGCTTGAAGATCGAGGCCTTGCCCGCGGCGAATGAATATCTCGGCCTGGTGATGCAATTTATTCTGGCGTTCGGGATCAGCTTCCTACTGCCGGTTTTGCTGCTTTTGCTGCACAAGGCAGGTATAGTCACGCGCGCCCAGCTCGCAGGAGCGCGCCGTTATGTGATTGTCCTGGTGGTCGCGGTCGCAGCGATTATCACGCCGCCGGATCCTGGTTCGCAATTGCTGCTCGCCATACCGTTGGTCCTGCTCTTTGAGGGTTCGCTCTTGCTGATGCGTTTCAGCGAGGCTGGCAGCATTGAGAAAGGTGAGGACGAAAGCGAGGCTGAGGAGGGTGACGGCGCAACTGACGATGACCTTCCCGAACTGGGATAGGGTATCCCGGGCTGCGTGCTAGCGCAGTGAGCTTGCCGATTATCTCGACCCTGTCAAAAACAACCCGCACATAAAAAACGGGGCCCGAAGGCCCCGCTTTCAATTTCGATTTTCCGAAGCGACTTACGCGCTGATCGGGTTGTCGTCGCCACCGTCAGCAGCAATCACGATGCCGCCGATGACTGCAGCAGCAGCCAGGATAGCAATAATGATTGAAACGCCGCCAACTTCTGACTCACCTTCAGCAGGTGCGGCAGCACGGTCGGCAGCAACAGCAGGTGCAACAGCCATTGTTGTAGCAGCGGCAGCAGCAGCAAGAATACGGAACTTCATCATTTATCTCCTTCGAGAACTGTATTCGTCTCGTTCCTCCCCCGGATAGGAAAAGCTGCGAGACAAAGCAACAAAAATTTCAACCCAATTGGGTCAGCTCGTGGTGTAATACGGATGTCTTTGAACTGGTTAGGCGCTTACGGGCGCGTCATCATCATCTTCCGACAGGAATGCGATAGCCGCGGCGACCGCAGCAACGCCCAAAATAAAGAAGATGGTGTTTTGATTACCGCCAATCTCGCTTGCGCCTTCGACAGGCGCGGAAGTACGCGCGAGTTCAGCACTCGCTTGTTGTGCTGCGAGCGGAGTAGCAATCAACGTTGCCATCCCTGCATAAAGTGCGATTTTGCGCATTATCAAACCCTCATCCGTTATAGGCATCTCACTATTCGTAAGGGGCCTTAACCATACAATCGTTGCCGTCCCATTAATGTTCCGAATTTCACGAGTTTGGCGATAGATTGTGACGTAATTACAACACGCTTGGCCGCGCTTTGCACGCTGACCGCTATTCCTTGGTGAAAACACGAACGCCGCCGACCCATGTTTCCAAGACAGCGGTCTCGCGCAGTTCTTTCGGTGTGGCCAGCATGGGATCGCGATCAACAATCAGGAAATCGGCGCGCTCGCCAACAACAAGTCTACCAAATTTGCCATCAGCAAATCCTGCATAAGCCGCATCAGCGGTAAAGGCTTTCAAAGCCTCCTCGCGCGTGATCCGCTCTTGCGGGAGCCATCCGCCAAAGGGCTCGCCAGTGGCATCGCTGCGCGTGAAGGCGACGGCCAGACCCGCAAAGGGATCGGCGGATTCGACAGGTGCATCTGACCCGAAAGCAAGCTGCGATCCAGCGTTCCTGATGCTGCGCCACGCATAGGCACCGCCCAGCCTGTCCATGCCCAGTCGTGCCTCTGCCATCTTACGGTCAGAGGTCTGATGCACAGGTTGCATCGAGGCGATGATCCCATGTTTTCCAAACAGTGCAATATCGGCAGGATCGACGATTTGGGCATGCTCAATCCGCCACCGGCGGTCGCCGGGAAAGCTCTCCGCGATCTCGGAAATGGCGTTAAGCACTTCGGCATTTGCAGCGGTGCCAATGGCATGGACCGCCGGCTGGAATTCGCCAACCGATGCCCGCACCAGTGTGTTGCGCAACTGCGCCGGGTTCATCAGCGGCAGACCAATATTGTCAGGATCGTCCGCATAAGGGCGTTTGAGCCAGGCACCGCGTGACCCCAAGGCACCATCAAGATACAGCTTTACACCGCCCAGCCGTAACCTGTCGCCATAAAGCCACGGGGTCGGGCGACTGCCCGCGATCAGTTCCATCGCGTCCGCGCCACCAGCATAGGCCATGATTCTGAGCGTGAGCGTGCCGCGATCACCCGCCCTGCGATATGTCTGCCAATCCTCTATGGTCGTGCCCATGTCCGCAGCGGTCGTAATACCTTGCGAATGCAGCAGCTTCTGCGCCTCTGCCAGCGCGAGATCGCGTTCTGCCGGACGGGGAGCGGGAATTGCCTTGCGAACCAGATTTTCAGCTGCGTCAACGAAAACGCCTGACGGCTCACGCGAACCCGCTTGACGTTCAATACGCCCGCCATCCGGGCTGCGTGAGGCGGCAGTAACACCAGCAGTTTGCATGGCTAGCGTGTTGGCCCAGCCTGCATGGCCATCAACACGCGTTAGATAGACAGGCCGGTCGGAAACGGTACCGTGTCCAATTCAGCCGCTGTGGGGAACCGCCCAAGGCCCCACTTTTCCTGATTCCAGCCGCCGCCCAAAATCCACGGGCGCGCAGGATTGTCGCGCGCAAAATCGGCGATCCTCGCCAAAGCTTCCTCAAGCGAAGTAGTGTCCGACAGATCAAGAGTGAGCGCGCCAAAGCCAACGCCCATCACATGCAGATGCGCGTCAATCAGGCCGGGTATCATCACACGGCCTTCGCCATCCACTTGATAGTCGATATCACCCGGTCTTTCGTCTTCACGGTCGAGTACGGCCACCACTTTACCGCCGTCTCCGATCACCAGCGCGTTAAAGCGATCGATCTTGCCGTCCTCATCAATCCGCACACCTTCAACATTCTCGATCAGCTGATCGGCGAGCGCCGGGGTCGAAATAGCAAGTGCTGGCAAAGCCAGCGCGGCAAGCGTTGTAAGAGGAGACGTTGAACGAAACATCATGTATTGTGTCCTTTCGGAAGGCGCTTAATCAGCGCGCTTGTATCTTGGCGGCCTGCGCCTGTCGCCTGCAGCTCGGCATAAAATTGATCCACCATTTCAGTGATCGGGGCAGACAGGCCAAGCCTTTGCGCTTCATTGAGCGCGTAGCCCAGATCCTTGCGCATCCAGTCAATCGCGAAACCAAAATCAAACTCGCCCTCAACCATGGTGGGCCAGCGGTTTTCCATTTGCCAGCTTTGCGCCGCGCCGCCCGAAATCGCCTCCAGAGTGCGATTGGTATTAAGACCCGCTGCTTGCGTGAGGCGAATTGCTTCTGACAGTCCGCCTAGAACCCCGGCAATGCACATCTGGTTTGCCATCTTCGCCGTCTGGCCTGCGCCAGCCTGTCCGACATGCACGATGGTTTTGCCATAGGCCTGCATGATGGGTTCAGCGCGTGCCATGGCTTCTGCGCTACCGCCGCACATGATCGCCAGCGCTCCATTCTCTGCGCCAGCTTGCCCGCCGGACACTGGAGCGTCGAGCGCATCAATATCACGTAGGGCCGCGGCCTCATCGACTCGTCGTGCCATATCCGCCGACACTGTGGTATGATCGATTAACAGGCTACCTGCCGTCATGGCGTCAAGCGCACCCGCATCGCCCAGCAACACATCAGCCAAATCATCATCATTGCCAACGCAGCTGATCACCACGTTCTGATCTTTGGCAGCCTCTGCAGGCGATATTGCGATCCGTGCGCGGTTACTATCCACCCGCTCCAACCACGCCTCGGCCTTGCTGGTTGTACGGTTATAGGCCGTCACATGATGGCCCGCAGCCAACAAATGTCTGGCCATAGGGCCGCCCATCACACCTAAGCCCAGAAATGCGATAGAGAATGTCTTAGTCATATTGGGGCTGGGTAGTGCAAAGCTTTGTGCGCGCAAAGCCTTTCCGTGATTGCGCTGACTAAGCGCAGCCCGTAACGCGCATCTATGGATACGGGATCATCAGTACAGCGCGCCGTGAGCACGAATGAAGCGGCGCTAGACCAGCTTACCCTAGACGATGTGCGCTCAGCAGCGGCGCGTATCGCTGGCCAGGTTGTGCGTACGCCGATGATGCATTCACAAACTCTATCTTCCATTACCGGCGCGGAAATCTGGCTGAAGTTTGAGAACCTGCAATTTACTGCGGCTTATAAAGAGCGCGGCGCGCTTAATGCATTGCTGCTGATGCCAGAGGAGCAGCGGGCTCGCGGGGTCATTGCGGCATCTGCGGGCAATCACAGCCAGGGCCTGAGCTATCATGGAACGCGTCTGGGCGTGCCGGTCACAATCGTGATGCCGCGTACTACACCGACGGTAAAAGTGATGCAGACCGAAAGCGTAGGCGGCGATGTTGTCTTGTTTGGCGAGACCTTTGACGAGGCCAACGCTCATGCTCGTGAAATGGAGGTCGACCGAGGCCTGACGTTTGTACCTCCATTCGACCATCCGCATGTGGCCGCTGGTGCGGGCACGGTCGCGCTTGAGATGTTTGAAGATGGCCCGGAAATGGATTGCATTGTCGTGCCGATTGGCGGTGGCGGCCTCATATCCGGCATGTCGACAGTCGCGAAAGCGCTAGCACCGGGCATTGACGTGGTCGGGGTGCAGGCTTCGCTATTTCCATCCATGTACAACTCGCTGAATGATGAGGGTTTGCCTTGCGGTGGCGATACGCTTGCAGAAGGCATTGCGGTCAAGCAGCCGGGCGCTTTCACCAGCCAGATCATCAATGAACGGGTCGATGAGATACTGCTCGCCGAAGAGACTGAGCTCGAACATGCGGTCTCTTTGTTACTTCAGATCGAGAAAACGGTGGTTGAGGGCGCTGGCGCGGCGGGCCTTGCCGCTATTCTTGCCAATCCTGACCGGTTCAAGGGTAAAACCATCGGGCTGGTGTTGTGCGGCGGCAATATCGATACGCGGTTGCTGGCGAACGTTCTGTTGCGCGATTTGGCGCGCGGTGGCCGATTGGCACGTGTCCGGGTCAGGCTACAGGATCGCCCGGGTGCACTGTACAAAGTCATGGGTGAGTTCGATGCGCATAACGTCAACATTATCGAGATCTACCATCAGCGCATTTTCACATCGCTACCGGCCAAGGGACTGATCACCGATATTGAGTGTGAAGCGCGTGATAAATCACAGCTGGACGCACTTCTCGCATCGCTGCTGGCCAAGGGTTACAAGGCTGAACTGGTCGAGCTGGCTTAGCCAGCAGTAAAATTGCGTAACGTTAACCATCAAATGCGTTACAGATCAGCGGTTTGCCTGCATCTTGTCGACAAAAGCTGATCATTCATAGTTAAGAACCTTTTACCTTTTGCTTTGGATCGGCATATATTCGCCATAACGAGCGGGCGATTCATGGTTTGTCCGCAAGCATTCAAAAGGTGAGACCCCAGCCGTGACGGCCCCAATTCGTTTTCCGCGCTTTTTCGTCACAGCCCCCGCGCCTTGTCCCTATCTGCCAGGCAAAAGCGAGCGGAAGGTTTTTACTGAGCTGCGCGGCGACAACGCTGATGACCTGAACGAGGCGTTGGGGCGTATCGGATTCCGGCGAAGCCAGACGGTGGCTTACCGGCCAAGCTGCCTCGATTGCCAGGCCTGCGTGTCCGTTCGCGTTGTCGCGAAAGAATTCAAGGCATCTTCCAGCCAGAAACGGATTGAGAAGCGCAATCGCGATCTCATCGCTACTGAATGCCGCCCATGGGCGACGGCAGAACAGTTCGAGCTGCTCCAGCGTTATCTCGCGGTGAGGCACCCCGGTGGCGGGATGAACGCCATGGAAGAGACTGATTTTGCTGACATGGTGGAACATTCTCCGGTCTCAAGTTATGTCATAGAGTATAGGGAACCGGGCATTGGGTCGCAGCCTGGCCGCCTTATTGGCGCTTGTCTCACTGATTTTCAGGGTGATGGGCTGTCAATGATCTATAGCTTTTACGACCCTGATCATGAGGACCGGGCGGGACTTGGAAATTTCATTATCCTGGATCACATCCGCCGCGCGGCTGATCTTGGCCTGCCCTATGTCTATCTCGGATATTGGGTCGATGGGTCGGATCGGATGCAGTACAAGGTTCGGTTCCGACCGCTCGAACGGCTCACGCGCAGCGGATGGGAAGTTATGCCTGATGATGAGCAATCTGCGCTTATCGCCCGTGCAACTGCGCCGCGTGACCGCAGCAACTCTCTCGAGAGTCCAAGCAAAGACGGTAGTCCAGCCGACTATCAGATTGCCGGAGCCGAGTAGCTCTTCTCCTGGATGTAAGCACTTGGTGCGATCTGTCGCTGCATCATTGATGCTGAGCGCTGCGTGGACGCCGACCCTCGCGCAGGGGCAAGAGCAAACCCAAGACCAGCCGGAACAGGTTAAGCTTCCCGAAGACGCGATATCGGAGACACCGCCAGAGCCTACGCCGGTACCGCTGCGGCTGGATGACCTCATTCCCGATGCCGCCGTCGAAAATCCTGAAAGCTGGGCGACGCAGGGCGCGCCTGAGACTGAGCCCGCTCTCAACATGCCGCCGTCAGATGATCCAATTTTTGACCCGACCATTGGTGAAATTGATCTCGCCATTCCGGAAGATCTCGAATTGTCGCCGCTCGAGCCGCTGGAGCCAGACGAGACGATTGAGTTCGCCGACATTGATGTTGCTGGCCCGACGCTTGAGTTTGCTGAGGCAGAAACCGAAACGATCTCTAATGAGCTCATTCTCGCTTTCCCGCAGGCTGATCCGCCATTCTCGGAGCGCGGTGATTTTGTGGAGCGGTTCGCTGCACTCTCGACCATCGAGCAACTCGATAATGGTGAAGAAAACTTCGCGCAATTGGCCGCACGGGCCAAAGCTGATGAAGAACTTCTGACTGAGCTTTTGCGCGTATACGGCTACTATGACGGTCAGATCGTCCGCTCAATCGCGGGGCGCGGCGATGATGCGCCTGAGGGTGGCGCTGACAACCAGCCACAGGTCCGCTTTAACGTAATTCCGGGGGTTCGCTACCGTTATGGCGCGATTAATCTTGGTGCATTGGATCAGGCTCAAGACGCCGATACCCTGCGGGCTGCGTTTGAAATCAAGTCTGGTGACTTTCTCCAGAATGACACGCTCGTCGCTGAGCAGGCTGACCTCGACATTGCCCTTGGCGAAACAGGCTATCCCTTCGCCGAGATTGATGCGCCTGAGCTGTTGATCGATCACGATCGGCTGAAGGGCGACCTTACCATGCCGGTGCGACCCAATGGGAAATATGTCTTTGGTTCCGTCACCAGCAGCGATCCAGAATTTCTCTCAGGCAGACACATTGGCAGCATTGCCCGGTTCGATCCGGGCGAAGGGTACAAGCGGAGCCTGCAAACCGACCTTCGCCGCGCGGTGACGGCAACTGGCTTGGTCTCATCGGTCACAATCACACCGCGCGAAGTCGAGCCCCCACGAGGCGACGAACCCGGCGTAGTTGATCTGGATGTGGGGATTGAGCGCGCCAAGCTGCGGACAATTGCGGGAGCTATTGGTTACGGCACTGAAGAAGGCGTGCGGGTCCAAGCGAGCTGGGAGCATCGCAATTTCTTCCCGCCCGAAGGTGCGCTGAAGTTCCGCGGGATCGCCGGTACGCAGGAACAACTCGCTGGCGTGAGTTTCCGCCGCAACAATTTTGGTGGACGCGACAAGATCCTCAACGTGGATTTGTTTGCCAGCACAATCGACAGCCCGGCCTTTGATGCGCGCACCGTCGCTTTCGTGACGACATATGAGCGGCAATCGACGCTGCTATTTCAAAAGCCGCTGAGCTGGTCGATCGGGCTTGAACTGATCGCCACCGGAGAGCGTCCGCCAGATGTTGAGAACAACACTGTTCCGCGCGAGACATTCTTTATTGCGGCAGTTCCTGGATATGCGCAGATTGATACGACGGACGATCTGCTCGACCCGACCGAGGGTTTTCGCCTCGGCGGGCGGCTCTCGCCCGAAGTGTCACGGAATGATGGAACCCAGAGTTTTTATCTGCGTGGACGCGTGGATGGCAGCGGCTATCGCCAGTTGAGCGACCGCATTGTTCTGGCAGGGAGGTTTGCCTTCGGTTCAATCCAGGGCGCTGATCTGGACTCAATCGCACCTTCACGCAGGCTCTATGCGGGCGGTGGTGGTTCAGTACGCGGCTATGGCTTCCGCGAGATCGGTCCGCGTGATGAGGCGGACGAGCCGAGCGGCGGTCGCAGCCTGGTCGAAACTGCTGTCGAAGCGCGCATTAGGACAAACTTTCTGGACGGGGCGGTGTCTGTTGTGCCGTTCATTGATGCAGGATCAGTGAGCTCTTCCACTACGCCTGACTTCAATGAGATCAAGGTCGGGGCGGGTATCGGTTTGCGCTACGCCACCGGCTTCGGTCCGCTTCGTCTGGACGTCGGCGTACCGCTCAATCCGGGGCCGAATGACAGCCCGGTCGCGGTCTATCTGTCGCTGGGTCAGGCCTTCTGATGGCAGATAGCGCGCAAGATGTCTCTCTTGAGAGCGAGACCTCATCAAAGCCCAAGCGTCGATGGACGAGATGGGTTCTTGGAGGGCTTGCTGCATTCCTGCTGCTGATCGTCGCAGCTGCGGCCTTGCTCAACACGTCCCTGGGTGAGCGCTTTCTGGCAGACCGGATCGCTGCGCAAACGCTGCCCAATGGTCTCAATATCAAGATCGGGCGGATCGAGGGCAATCTTTATGGTGCGGCGGTCCTCAATGATGTGATCCTGTCCGATCCGCAGGGCTCCTTTATGACGATCCCGCGCGCAGAGGTCGACTGGAATCCGGGCGCTTGGCTGTCTTATCGGCTTGATGTTGATACCTTTATCGCGCAGCGCGCGCGGCTGGAACGCCTACCTGAATTTCTCCCTAGCGAGGAAGATGGTCCGATCCTTCCCGGTTTCGATATTGCGATTGATCAGCTTGAAATTGAGCAATTGAGCTTGAGCGAGGCTGTCACCGGAACGCGCGAAGAGCGAGTCGACTTATCTGCCAGCCTATTGATCGAAGACCGTCGCTTGATGTTCGACGGAAGCGGGTCTGTGAGCGAAGAGGACAGCTTCGCACTTAAACTCGACGCAGAGCCAGACGGCGATATTTTTGATTTAGCAATGGACTATCAGACGGCGCCGGGTGGTGCTGTTGCGCTGATGCTAGGCGGCGAGGCTGGCTATCGTGCGCGCATTGTCGGTGATGGCACTTGGTCTGAGTGGGACGGCGGTCTCCTCATTCGCCGGGATGACGAGCGTTTTGCCGCGTTCAAGTTGACCAATCGCGGTGGGCTGTTTGGAATTCGGGGGCAGGTCAATCCGGCTTCGGTGACTGCCGGTATCATCCAGTCAGTACTCGGTGAAACCGTTTCGTTTGATGCTGAGGCGCGGATTGAGGAGCGCGCGATTGATGGTCGTTATGCGCTGGTGACGCGGGGTATTTTTGCGCAGGCTGACGGTGTAATCGATCTGGCGGACAATCGGTTCGACGACCTCACTCTCAATGCAATCTCGCGTGATCCCGACGCATTTGGCGGCGCATTTCAGCTTCGTGGCGGGCAATTTAATGCAACGCTTGATGGCGCAATGTCAGAGCTTGTGGTCGACCATAGATTGACCGTCGAGAGACTGATTTTTGGGACGACCGAGATTGCTGATGTGCAGCAGACGGCCACGGCGACCCTGTCTGATGGAATTTGGAATTTCCCCATTGATGTCGCGATTGCTGGCGTCATCACTGGCAGCGAAATCGTCGACCCTCGGCTGACCGATGGTAGCGCGACCGGCACGATCATTCTGGATGGCAACGATGTGCGCTCCGACGCCTTACGGATAGCATTCCCGGCGACCAGCGCCGACCTGGCGGTGCGCGGAGATTTGACGCGCGGGCTTTATGGTGTGTCCGGTGATGTGCGCGCACAGCAGCTTGCGCTGGACAATGTTGGCGTTGCCAATGGCTCCGCGCGGATCGATCTGGCTATCGGTGAAAGCTGGTCACTGCGCAGTGATATTGATGCTCGTCTGGCCCCGGTCACCAACGCGACAATCGCTAATCTCGCGGGTGAAGTAATTTTGGTGCGTGGCCCGATTGCGCTTGGGCCAGCCGCGCCGATATCATTCAACAATCTGCGTATCGGCGCATCGAAACTGTCCGCAAATCTCACCGGGCGATATGTCGATGGGCGGACCGTTGTGGCCGGACAGGGCCGCCACAACGATTATGGCCCGTTCTCACTGCAGGCGGAGGTTGGCACCGATGGCCCGACAGCAACGCTTGTCTTGGCCGACCCATTGCCAGCGGCTGGTCTGCGTGATGTCCGCCTGGCGCTCGCGCCAAGCGACGATGGTTTCCGTATCGAAACCGAGGGGCAATCACTGCTTGGCCCGTTTGACGGTGTTCTTGGCCTGGTGGTGCCGGCTCAGGGCGATACGCTGATCGATGTCGAACGGCTGACTGTGACGGACACCCTGGTTCAGGGCAGCCTCGCATTGGTTGATAACGGTATTTCCGGCGAGCTCACATTGAATGGCGGCGGTACTAACGGTGTTATTGCGCTTGATCCGGTTGCGGGCGGACAGGGTGTCGAGGCGTCATTGCAAGCACGCAATGCCAGCTTTGGCGGAGATACGCCTTTGCGGATCGCCCGAGCCGACATTGATCTACAGGGTGTCATTACCGATGGCGAAACAGACTTCACCGGCGAGGCGAATGGGCAGGGATTATCGTTCGGGACGCTATTTATCGGGCGTTTTGCCGCAGAGGGCGCGCTGAAGAACGGCACCGGTACTGTCGATGCGTCGCTCGCCGGGCGGCGTGGGGGCAGTTTCCGGCTGGACCTGACGTCGAACATCAATCCCGATGCGATTTCGCTGGCCGCGCGTGGTGAGTTTGCCGGGCGCGATATCAGCATGCCGCGCCGTGCGGTCTTAACGCGGCTCGACAATGGCGGGTGGGAACTGCAACGCTCGCAAATCAATTTTGGGCGCGGCGGAATGATCGCGAGTGGGCAGTTTGGCGGCGAGACTACAGAGATCGAGCTGAAACTCGCAGATATGCCGTTGGCGCTCATTGATCTTGTATCGGCTGATCTCGGTCTGGGCGGTACCATATCGGGTGAGGTCGCTTACAACACGGGTGCGGGCATCGCGCCTGCGGGCAGCGCAAAGATTAAGATCGATAATCTCACCCGCTCTGGCCTCGTCCTGACGTCGCGGCCAGTTGATGTCGCGCTGGTTGGCGACTTGTCTGCCGAGCGGTTGGCGTTGAGGGCGCGGTTTCAGAATCAGGACATTCAGCAGGGCCGGCTGCAAGCACGCATCTCTGGTTTGCCTGCAGATGGCGCCTTGTGGGATCGGTTGCGAGCAGGCAGGCTGGCGGGTCGCCTGCGCTATGAAGGTGCGGCGGAAAGCCTCTGGCGGCTTGCTGCGATTGACGCGTTTGATCTGACCGGACCGGTGTCGGTCTCTGCCGATGCCGGTGGTTCGCTGGCGGATCCCAGCGTCCGCGGCAATCTGAGCAGCGATAATTTGCGCGTGCGGAGCTCTTTATCAGGCACAGACATACGATCGGTCAGCGCACGCGGGCAATTTGCGGGATCGCGCCTGCGCCTTACGCGCTTTGCCGGAACCACGCCGAATGGCGGCACGGTAAGCGGCAGCGGGATTGTCGATCTGGCCGGGTTGGGTGAGACCGTGCGCGGGCGCTTTCTGGAAATCCGAGGGCCAACGCTGGATCTGCGTGCGGCGGCTAACAATGCTCAACTGCTCGATGGCAATGGCTTGTCCGCCACGATTACCGGGCCACTGCGCATCGTATCGAATGGCCTTGGCGGCACGATTGCCGGTCGTGTGCGGATTGACCGTGCGAGCTGGTCGCTTGGTACTGCGGCGGAGGATGTGAGCCTGCCTCGCGTCGCGACGCGAGAGATCAATGCGCCTGATGATCGCGCGCCGCGCGCCGCTGGCAGCCGCCCGTGGCGCTATCTGATCGATGCAAAGGGCGGAAGCCGCATTGATGTCGATGGGCTGGGGCTTGATAGCGAATGGGGCGCTGACATCATACTGCGCGGAACGACTGATGATCCCCGCATCGGTGGAGAGGCGAATGTGGTGAGAGGCACCTATTCCTTCGCCGGTACGCGTTTCGAACTCACTCGCGGAATCATCAAATTCGATGATCGCGTACCGATTGATCCCCGTCTCGATATCCGCGCGGAAACGGATCAAAACGGCATTGATGTTATTGTGCGAGTGACGGGCAATGCGCTTGAGCCTGAGATCGCCTTTACATCAGAGCCTGCGTTGCCAGAGGAAGAGATTTTGGCGCAGCTGTTGTTTGGCGGCTCAATCACCAATCTTTCTGCCACCGATGCCCTTCAACTGGGTGCGGCGCTTGCGAGCTTGCGCGGTGGTGGCGGGCTTGATCCGATCAACCAGCTGCGCAGTGCGATCGGGCTTGACCGTTTGCGGATTGTCGGGGCTGACCCGGCGCTGGATCGCGGAACGGGCGTCGCGTTGGGCAAGAATATCGGGCGACGTTTCTACGTCGAGATCATTACTGACGGGCGCGGTTACAGCGCGACAGAGGCTGAATTCCGGATTACAAGCTGGCTGTCATTGCTGGGCGCGGTATCGACAATTGGTCGCAACAGTGTGGTTGTCGAGGCTAGTCGGAATTATTAGCGGGCATGGCTTTGCTGCCTCGTGGTATCGAGCTGTCACGGTCGCATAGCGACCGCAAGGCCGACTGGCCGCCCGTAGGAGCGAAGCGATGGAGGAAAGCCAAGCAGCGCGGAGGCGCTGCGCCGGGCGTTTGAGGGGCTAAACAAATAACGTTCAACTACGATACAGCGCCGCCTCTGCTGCACGGCGCCGCGTAAGGCCGCGTAATACGCGTCCACCAGCCCGGTTCCAACGTGCGAACTCCGCCGCTGCGCCGACATAGTCACCGGCTTTGTGTTTCTTGGTCAGAGTCGCACGCGCAATCGCGCCAGTATTGTAGTGGAAGCTCACCATCGCATCGAACTGAGCCTGACTGCGCGAGTGATCGCCAAGTGCTTGCGCGACATCGCGGGCATAGCGCTTTAAATCTTCTTTCAGGCGTTCATCGGCCTGCTTGCGAGTCCAGACCGTGCCAGGACCAATCGCCCCACCGTTGAAGGTGTCGCGCCCCGTCGCACCCCAGCCAATCGTCCATGGATCGCCGCCCGTGCCAGGGTCGGGATACGCTTCGATCATGTCATCAGGCCGTTGTCTGGCCAGCCCTTCAAAATCCTGGATCAGCTTGATGCCTGCCCGTCCGATCTCAATCGGCAGATTGGTGCTTGGGAGTGCGCGCGCAACTCCCAGCGCATCCAGCTCAGCGTCAATCGCGTTGGTCTCATCCTGAGTAAGGCCGCGCTTAAGAAGCTCGCGGATAAGTTGGAAGAGGGATGCTCGTGCCATGGATATCTCCGAATCGAATATCGAGCCGGGGTTGAGAACATAAACTGAACGGGTAGGAAATATGTTAGGCGCATCGCCTATCTTGAGGTGCAATCCCAACAGATTCGGGCATAATAAAATTGCGTTGTGGCGAGCTGCCTTTCAACGGTTCGTCGCAACTTGCGCCCTAATCAGCCACACATACTGGCAGTCTGCTGAATACGTTCATAAATGAGACAGGTGAAGATTAACACTCAACTCGTCGCAACGCGCGCTGTGTCTTTTTGCAGCGCATTGGAACAGGAATTCGGGGGTTAAGGCAGACGGAAGAACTTTCACATAGGGCCACAATACAGGGGCGGCGGGACTGCAAACTGCCGATATTAGGATTGTGAGCGCGAAGGACCGATTGTCTACGATTGAAGGAGACTATAATGCGATTTAGTACCAACACATCACGGACGCTTGCACTGCTAGCTGTAGCGTCCATTGCCGCGCCAGTTGGCGTGGTTGCACAAGAACTTGAGCCTGCAGAGGGTGAAGTGCTGACCACAGTTTACGGTTCTGCGCCTGCTGACCTTGAAGGTCTGCCAGAAGGGCCAGAAGTTGATGGCTTCATCTCAGCTCGTAACGGTGATGAGCTTCAGGTGACCACTCTTGGCGGCGAAGGCACGATGCTGCGCATTAGCGAGGGCACAGAGATCAAAGCCAGTGGTGGTTTCCTGGGCCTTAACCGCGATCGATTGGGTGCGGACTCGCTGCTGAATGGTCTGCCCGTCAGCGCCAAGACTGTACGCTGGAATGGCGGCCTTGTCGCAACGCGCATCCAGCTGAAAAACAAGGACCTCAAAACCGCTGCGATGATCCGCAACGGTACTGATCAGCGTTTTGGTGAGCAGGGTGCAGCGATCGCGTCGAATGCTGCCGCAACCGAAGCGCTGCGTGGCCGTTTTGGTGACATTGACCAGTATAACCTCAAGGGAACGACCAACGTGTATTTCGACACCGGTCGGTACAACCTCTCCGCTCAGGCTCGTAACGAACTGTGCGGTGCGGCCTCTCAGGCAGAAGCAATGGACAATGCGCTGTTGCTCGTCGTCGGCTACACCGATTCGACGGGCAGCTATGAGATCAACCAGACGCTCAGTGAAAAGCGTGCAAGCCGTGTTGTGAACTATCTGCAGCAGCAGTGCGGTTGGAAGCCATATCGCATGCTGACACCAACAGGCATGGCAGAGGCTGATCCAGCTGCGAGCAATGACACCGCAGCGGGCAAGGCTCAGAACCGCCGCGTTGCGGTGAACATTCTGGTCAGCAAGGCTGTGGACGAAGCGACAGGCGGCTAACGTCGAGCTAACCCAGCAAGAGAAGGGCGGGCTGCGGCTCGCCTTTTTTGTGTTCGGTTGGGCGAAGTGCGTTACGCCCCAGCTTGCCATGCCACCGCAAGAGCCCCTGTTGCCAGCGCGAGCATGGCAATCACTGGTCTCCAAGGATGGTGGTCAGTCTCGATGTCGGCGCGCTCGGGATTCTTTGCGTCATAAAGCACTGATACCGGCACACCGATATCGCCGGGCTGATCCCGCCAGATGGTCGAACTTTGTATTTCGAACTCGCCATCCATGCCGGCACGATACTTAAAGATCGGGGCATAGGACGTAACGCTATCCATGGTCCGCTTATGCCATGCGACGATCGTGCCGCCAGCGCGGGCACCGTACAGCAAACGCACAGCGCGATAGGCCAGGCAAAGCGCCATCACCGTCAGGACCATGCCGATGGATGAGAAGATGATCGCCGGCCCACTGGCGAACAAACGCTCCGCGATGACAGTCAGGTCGAACATTTAGGACGTTTTACAGACTAAAGATTATCGTTTCCTTTGAGACAAACAAAAAGGGGCGATCGGTTTCCCAATCGCCCCACTCGGTGATTACGGCCTATTGACCGCTATCAATTAACTTTCAGTTGCTTACGCGCTGTAATACATATCGAACTCGACCGGCGCTGGCGTAGTTTCGAGGCGGATAACCTCCTCCCACTTGAGCTCCATGTAAGCCTCGATCTGATCTTTCGAGAACACGTCGCCTTTCAGCAGGAACTCGTGATCGGCTTCGAGAGCTTCGAGAGCCTCACGCAAGCTGCCGCAAACCGTCGGAACATCGGCAAGCTCTGCTGGCGGCAGATCATACAGGTTCTTGTCCATTGCCTCGCCCGGGTGAATCTTGTTTTCGATCCCATCAAGGCCCGCCATCAGCAGAGCTGAGAAGGCGAGATATGGGTTTGCAAGGGCATCGGGGAAACGGAATTCGACACGCTTGGATTTCTCACCCGCACCATACGGAATGCGGCAAGACGCGGAACGGTTACGCGCAGAATATGCCAGCAGCACTGGCGCCTCAAAGCCTGGGACGAGGCGTTTGTAGCTGTTCGTCGTTGCATTGGTGAACGCGTTTACCGCCTTCGCGTGTTTGATGACGCCGCCAATGTAATAGAGGCAGTTCTCAGACAGGCCAGCATACTCATTGCCGGCGAATGTCGGTTTGCCATCCTTCCAGATCGACATGTGGCTGTGCATGCCTGAACCGTTATCTTCCTTGATTGGCTTTGGCATAAAGGTCGCAGTCTTGCCGTATGCATGCGCAACTTGCTGCACGACATATTTATAGACCTGAACCTGGTCAGCCGCAGTCGTTAGTGAAGAGAAGGTAATACCGAGTTCGTGCTGAGCCGCCGCCACTTCGTGGTGGTGCTTATCCATGTTGAGACCCATTTCCATCATCGTGGAAACCATCTCTGCACGAATGTCTACCGCACTATCGACCGGCGCGACGGGGAAATAACCGCCCTTGGCACGTGGGCGGTGGCCCGCATTGCCCATCTCATATTCTTTACCGGTATTGGTCGGCAGCTCGATGTCATCAATCGCGTAGCCTGAACCGGCATAGCCATCCTCAAAACGCACATCGTCAAACATGAAGAATTCAGGCTCTGGCCCGACATAGACGGTGTCACCAATGCCAGTTGATTTGAGGTAGGCCTCGGCGCGTTTCGCGGTAGAGCGCGGGTCACGCGCATACAGATTGCCGTCTGATGGCTCGACAATGTCGCAGAAGATCGAAATCATCGGCGTTGCTGAGAACGGATCGACGTATACACTGTCAAAATCAGGCTTCAGGATCATGTCGGATTCGTTGATGGCCTTCCAGCCCTCAATCGAAGAGCCGTCGAACATCAGACCATCTTCAAGTGCGTCTTCGTCCATTACGGACGCGCTCATGGTCAGGTGTTGCCATTTGCCCTTAGGGTCGGTGAAGCGCAGGTCCACCCATTCAATATCGTGGTCCTTGATCTGTTTAAGGACATCGCTTGCACTCGCCATGATTGGTATTCTCCTTGATTTTCCGTTCGTCCTGAGCTTGTCGAAGGACGGATTACATTGTGTTCATGGTTAGACAGGCTCACCACGAACGGTTTTGGGTAAGTCAGATGGAACCTAAATAGCGTCGTCGTTTTTCTCTCCGGTGCGGATACGCAACGCCATTTCAATGGAAGAGACGAAAATCTTGCCGTCGCCGATCCGCCCTGTTTCTGCAGCAGATGCGATAGCCTCAACGGTTCGCTCGGCGATCTCGTCACTCACGATCACTTCGAGTTTGATCTTGGGCAGAAAGTCGACAACATATTCCGCGCCGCGATAGAGCTCTGTATGTCCTTTCTGTCTGCCGAAACCTTTCGCCTCGGTGACAGTGATCCCGGACACGCCAATTTCATGCAGAGTCTCTTTGACTTCATCGAGCTTGAACGGTTTGATTATTGCTTCGATTTTTTTCACGGGCTTTTTGGTCTCCCCTGGCGAATGGTCGTCACCGCTCGCGAATTATACCCCGCGCGATCCAAGAATCGTGCCAACTACGTATATGATGGGTAGCCAATGAAAGAGATTCGTCAAAGGGTGCAATTGCGCACAAATCTTGCGCCGGGTGAAGCTGGATTTGGTTGGATTGGCAGGTGTTGCCCAATTGGCAATCGCTGACTGCCTAAATTTTAGGCAGATTCGTTAACAAGCCTTACAGGCGCAAGCCCGTGGTTTCCGGTATACCGCACATGATATTGAGGTTCTGGATTGCCGCGCCGCTCGCGCCTTTTCCAAGATTATCGAGCCGCGCGATAAGGCGAGCGTTCCAACCCCCTCATTGCCAAAAGCACTCAGCTGCATGCCGTCATTGGCTGGCATCGTGTCGGTCAGCAAAAGCTCTGTCGGTGCCTCACCATCACTGACCTGCACGACATCAGATCCAGCGTAGTGGTTCTTCAATGCCGACCTGAGCGTATCGGCACTCGGGTCACCTGCCATCGCACCTAAATGCAGCGGCACCTCGACCAGCATCCCGCGATATGCCGGAACGACTGAAGGGGCAAAGATTACGCCATGTGCAAGGCCCGCATGTGCTTTCATCTCTGGTTTATGCTTATGCTCAAGCGTCAGGCCGTAAGCACGAAACGCAATGTCGGGTTCGCGGGCAAACCGCTCAATGAGAGCCTTACCGCCCCCCGAATATCCGCTGACCGCATTGACGGTGTAGGGCCAGTCGGCGGGCAACAGCTTCGCACGAACAAGCGGCGCAATCAGTGCTAAAAACCCCGTTGGATAGCACCCCGGATTGCTGACAAAGCGCGCTTCGGCGACCCGATCGTGGCCAATGATCTCTGGAAATCCATAGGTCCAACCATCGGCGACGCGGTGCGCGCTAGAGGCGTCGATCACACGGGTTTTGCCTTCGGGATCGATCATCGCGACCGCTTCGCGCGCTGCATCATCGGGCAGGCATAGTATCGCGACATCTGCGGCATTCAGCGCATCCCGCCGCGCGCCAGCATCTTTCCGCTGAGCGTCATCCAGTCGGATCAGCTCGAACTCTTCGCGCCCCTCTAGCCGATCAAGAATCTCCAGCCCAGTCGTACCGGCTGCCCCATCGATAAATATGCGGGCGCTCATCCGTGGCCCTCTGGAGTGAGTGCGGCAACAGGCACATATCCGCTTGGCCCATCCGGCCCCAGACAGGCCCAGCACCAAGGCCCCGCATAATCCAGCGCCTCAATCTCGGTGCCGGGATCCAAATGCATCAGTAGGTCCGCATCGTCGCGAGGCATCATCAGCATAATCGCAGGCGCAGCCCCAACCGTACGGGCCATAGGGATCACATAATGCGCAGCGAGAAACTGCTCCGCCAGCGCAATATGCGCCAGATCACCACGCAGCGGCAGCGTGCCCGGCGCAGGTTTTTTAACCGCGCCGGTCAAGCCGACAATGCCGGATGGTAATGTATAGCGTGCTGCGTCGCTCACTAGCGTCTGTTGTTCCTCAATTTTGCCCCAGATAAGCAATTAGCCCGCGTGTAGCGTTGGCATGCCTGTGCGGCAAGTTGACCGGATTACCCTGTGCCGGAATAGCGCGCCTTGAGCATGTGCCAGCTGGCGCGCAACCCATATGCTTCGCCACCTTTCGGGCGACCTGGTTTGGCAAAGGGGCGCCACGCGAATGTGTCGAAGTGCGCCCAATCTATGCCATCGCCAACAAACCGGTCGAGGAACAGTCCGGCGACGCTGGCACCGGCATAGGCATTGCCTGAAATGTTATTGAGGTCGGCGATGTCGGAGTTAAGCCATTCGCGATAGGCATCTGGCAGCGGCAGTCTCCAAGGCTCATCATCGCAAGTCTTGCCCGCTTCGATCAGCGCATCCGCAGTCGAGTCACGCCGCGTCATCAGCGCAGGGTAATCCGGCCCGAGCGCCACGCGTGCGGCCCCTGTCAGCGTGGCAAAATCTATGATCAGATCAGGCTCGTCCTCGCTTACGCGCGTCAGGGCATCACCCAGGATCAGCCGTCCCTCAGCGTCAGTATTGCCGATTTCAACAGTCAGCCCTTTGCGCGTGCTCAGCACATCACCCGGGCGAAAAGCATTGCCTGCAATCGCGTTCTCAACCGCTGGAACCAGCAGATGCAGTCTGACGGGCAATCTCGCTCCCATGATAAGGTCAGCCAGAGCCAGCGCATGCGCTGCACCGCCCATATCCTTTTTCATCAGCTTCATGCCAACTGCTGATTTCACATCCAACCCGCCAGAATCGAAGCAGACGCCTTTGCCCACAACGCCCAACACGGGATCGCTTTCCTTACCCCAAGTGAGGTGGATTAGGCGTGGCGCATGACTGCGCGCAGCGGCTCTACCGACGGCGTGTACCATCGGATAATCCTGTTCAAGGTTATCGCCGCGAATGACTTTCAATTCGGCTTTGTGCGTTTTTGCCAGATCTTCTGCGATGGCTTCCAGAGCAGCTGGTCCCATGTCCTCCGCTGGCGTGTTTACCAGATCGCGGACCATGTTCACCGCTTTCGCTTCCGCGATGGCAGCGTCGACCTTACCCGGTTCCTTGGTCAGCAGAATTCGCTCACCCTTCGGCTTGTCAGGCTTCGAATAACGGGTGAAGGCGTACTGCGCGGTCTGCCAGCCATGCAGCGCGCGACCCGCATCGCTGGCGGCGAGTCGATATAAACCAGCAGGCAAAACATCGGCCAGCTTTGCAAGGCACCAGCTGGTCAGATCGGCTGGATCAGCCACTCCGCCCACAGCGAACCAGCCATCACCGTCAGGCACGATCGCATGCGAGTTGGCAGCCCCTTCGAAACCCTGCGCATCCAAGCTCGCACGTTGCCCGGCAGACAGCTTTTTTGCCCATTCGTCGAAGCCGCCTCGGTCAATAAGGTGGATATCTATCGCGTCTTGTCCCCGGTCGGGCTGGATTAGCGGTTCTGCCTTGGCCATAGTTTACAAGTGTCCTAGTTTTTATGGGCAGGAGGCCTGCCATGCGTATCAATCTGTTCCTCATTTCTGTGGCTCTGTCGAGTGCTGCCTGCACTCCTGCTGAGGATTTCGATGATGAGATTGGGGTGGAGGCTCCTTCGCAGGCGGATGGCGCGACCGCGAGCGCAATCGCAGAGGCGCGTAGCGGCGGTGCAAGATCCGTCGCGATCAGTAATGATGCGATTGAGTTTGAATATGCCTATCCAGCAGAGGCTGGCCAGATCGCTGCACTGGCGGAATTACTCGATGCTCGCGTCACACAGGCGCAGTCTGAGGTTGAGCGTTTTGCTGCGGAAGACCGCAAGACTGCCGAAGAAAATGACTACACGTTTCGTCCGCACAGCTACGGTGCTGAGTGGCAGGTGGTCGCTGACTTGCCGGGCTGGCTAAGTCTGTCGGCTGAGATCAGCACGTACACCGGCGGCGCGCATCCAAATTACGATTTTGATAGCCTGGTGTGGGACAAAGCCAAGGGCAAAGCGCTGGAGCCGACGGCCCTGTTTCGCTCTGCGTCTGCGCTTGAAAACGCGCTTGGCGGGACATTCTGCACGATGCTGAACGCCGAGCGCGAAGAACGACGCGGTCAGCCGGTCGATGCGTCGTCGGAGGAATTGTTTGAAGCTTGTCCGCCCATGGAGGAGCTCACGATCCTGCTCGGATCGGGCAATGGCGCGACCTTTGATCGGATTGGTTTGCTCGCCGCGCCTTATGTGGCTGGTCCTTATGCAGAGGGGGCTTACGAATTCACGCTGCCTGTCACATCGTACCGTTATCGATGCTGTGAAGCCCGAATATGCCGAGAGTTTCTCGATCACCGCGACCAATTAAGTGCTCTCGCATTTTCGCCGGTGTGACGCTACATTGCACGCATGACTGAATATCAAGTGATCGACAGCCGCGATGCCGTATATCGCGATGGCACCATCAAGCTGCATGGCGAGGATGGGTTTGAGGGAATGCGCCGTGCGGGCAAGCTTGCCGCGAGTATTCTCGATGAAATTGCGCCCATGGTGCAGCCTGGCGTTACGACTGCGGCGATTGACGACAAGGTTCGCGAGCTGATGCTCGATGGCGGGTCTGTGCCCGCAACGCTCGGCTATCGCGGCTATACGCATAGCTGCTGCATCTCGATCAACCATGTGATTTGTCACGGTATTCCCAGTGAGAAGACGCTTAAGGAAGGCGACATTGTCAATATCGACGTCACCCCACTGCTGGATGGGTGGCATGGCGATACGAGCCGGATGTATTTCGCTGGCGAGCCCTCGCTTAAGGCCAAGCGGCTGGTTGATGTGACGTATGAATGCCTGATGCTCGGAATTGAGACGGCACAACCCGGAGCCAATCTGGGCGATATTGGTGCCGCGATTGAGGCGCATGCTCGGCAGTTCCGTTACGGCGTCGTCCGCGAATTTTGCGGGCATGGGTTGGGGCGATTGTTCCACGATGCGCCAGAGGTGATCCATGCGGCGAAGGCGGGCACCGGGCCGATCCTGAAACCCGGCATGTTTTTTACTATTGAACCAATGATCAATCTGGGGCGTCCGCATGCGAAGCTGCTGCGCGATGGCTGGACCGCAGTGACCCGAGACAAGTCACTGTCCGCGCAATTTGAGCACTCGATTGGCATTACCGAAACCGGCAATGAGATCTTTACGCTGAGCGAAAAGGGCCTGCATCAGCCGCCTTATTTGTGTTGACCCTCAAACGCTGGGCGCGAGCCGTCCGGCTCGCTTGGTTTCCGGCCTAACCGGCTAGACGGGCAGTCGCCCTTGCGACGCATGCTGCGCTGGGTTGATGAAGAATCTCCGCTTGGTCGCGGAGCACGATCACCGACTAGGTGATCGCAAGGCCAAAGGCCGCCCGCAGCAGCGCGGACTTGTCCGCAAGCTGCGAGGATATCGCACGGCGGAGGCCGTGCGGAAAAAGAAAGATATCCTACCCCTCTCGCGCTGCTCGTATCGCCGCTCCGGCCACAAACGGTGTCACCGCTACCAGCCCCAGACTGATTGCCGCGGTCAGCAACAGCCCAGACCCATCAGGATCGGACAGAGCACCTGCTCCGAAAATCAGGATCGGCACCGCTAGCGGGATCACCATCAGCCCGGCCAGAGCCGCGCCGCCGCGTAGCGCCGCAGTTAGCGCTCCGATAGCCAGTCCAATCGCAGCCAAGCCTGGCGTTCCCGCAAGCAGCCCCAGCAACAGGACATGCAGCGTCGGCCCATCGAGATTAAGCAGCACAGCGGCCGGAAATGCCGCCAAAATCAGCAGTGGCGCAAAGGCCAGCCAATGCGCGATCAACCGGCTTATCATCGCGAGTTCCTCCGAACATCCGCGTAAGTGCAGCTGATCAAAAACACCGTTTTCCAGATCAGTGGTCACCAGCTTTTCCAGCGGCAAGATCGCGGCCAACAATGCCGCGACCCACACAATCCCCCCGCCCGTGCGCGCGAGCAATTGCGGCTCCGGCCCCACCGCAAACGGATAAAGCATCGCCACGCTGAGAAAAAACAGCAGTGGCAGGAGGCTGCCACCCGCGCGTCCACCTGGCAGCAAGGTCGCCAAATCGCGGCGGAGCAGTGCGCTCATCATTCCGCAAACTCCGGCACGAACTCTTCCAGTGCGAGTGTCTCTTCAGCTGGTAAGTCGATCGACTGATGTGAGGCAACAACGCAAATCCCACCGTTGTTGCAGTGTGCGCTGATTTGCTCTTCAACCGCTCTTTGCGCGGCGGTATCAAGCCCGTTCAACGGCTCATCAAGCAACCAGATGTCGCTGCTCGAATTGATCAGTCTCGCCATTGCAGCGCGCTTGCGCTGGCCCGTCGACAGATACCGAACCGGAATGTCGAGCAGGTCAGTGATCGCCATTGCCTCCAGCGCAGGCTTTGGATCGGTGCAACCATCGACCCGCTCCCAAAAGCGCAAGGCATCCGCCAGAGTCGCATGGGCGTCCAAGGCCAATCGTTCATCGAGCAAAGCCAGCGAACCGTCGCGTTCAATCTCTCCGGCAAATGGCGGTAACAAACCGGCTAACTGGCGCAGCAGGCTCGATTTACCGATCCCGTTTGCGCCGGTCACGTGTAGCGCATCGCCAGCGTCCAGCGCCAACGACACGCCAGCAAACAGCAGACGACCGCCTCTCTGACACCCCAGATTATTTGCGATGAGCCGCCCTTGCATGGCGCAAGGCGATAGGCAAAACGACTTCACACGACAAGCTAGGAGCGATCTCGATGGTGGTTGAGAAACTGACAGAAGCTGAGCGCGAGAGCTGGATTGCGAGCCTGCCCAAATGGAGCCTGGCCCGCGATGGCGCGGCGATGGAGCGCAAGTTCGAGTTTGCCGACTTTAGCGAAGCCTTCGCTTTTATGACGCGTGTGGCGATTCTGGCGGAGAAAAGCGATCACCACCCGGAGTGGTTCAACGTTTATAATCGTGTTGAAATCACGCTGACTACGCATGACGCCGCACCGGACGAAGGCGGGGCGTTGTCGCTGAAGGATGCCAAACTCGCCAAGCGTATCGATGCGTTGGTGGCGTAACTAGCTTCCCTGTACCACCCGCACCCTCCGGCCTTCCACCCAGAGTTTACTCGGGCAGGCTCCGGGTGGAAGGGCGGAGGGTGCGGGTGGCCAGGTAGTCACATAGTGTTTTATCTACCCAGCGGCCTAAAGCTCTCACGCCCTTGCTTGCGGACCCGGCCAGGCATCCATCGGCTGGCAAAGGCGATCCTTTTCGCCGTCTTGCCGACAAGCGTGTGAAGCCGATCACCATGCACGGCATCCCACGCGGCGTCAGCAACGTCACCCACTGGACTGATTTCCAAACCGGCTTCTTTCACGCGGGCGCGGATTAGATCATTCGCTTGCGTGTTGGGCGTGTGATCGAGCAGCGGCGTGTCGATGAAAGCGGGGCAAAGCGAACGCACATTGATTCCCTCTGGTGCCCATTCAGCATCAAGGCTTTCGGTGATCGCACGCACACCGAATTTGGTGGCGGAATAGACCGAAGCGCCAGCTGTGCCGTAGATCCCTGCCGCGCTTGCAGTGTTCAACAGGCACGATCCAGGTGCGGTTTTCGCAAGATGCTCATAAGCCGCCTGCGCTCCGAACAAGACGCCCTTCAAATTGATATCAAGGCAGCGCTCAATTTCTTCAGGCGTATTATCGATCAGCGAACCCCCCAGCGGAATGCCAGCATTGTTGGCAAGCACATCGACCCGGCCACCAGCGGCTTTGGAGAAACCTGACAGTGCTTCATCCCAAGCGGCGCGTTCGCGAACATCGAATGCGTGGCTGTAGTGAAACCCATCAGGCAGAAGCGCTTGCGTTTCGCGCATGCCCTCTTCATCAATATCGCCCAGGCCCACAAACCAACCCTTTGCGCCGAAGTGCTGAGCGATTGCGCGGCTCGATTCCCGAGCCGCCGCCGGTGATGAAGATGGCCTTCTTCTCGCTCACAAATCTCTCCCTCATGCGCCCAAACTGTTATAGTGCCGGGTTGTTGTAGACGTGCCATGTGAAGATCGCCATGGCCCCTCGATGCGGGCTCCACGGTTCCGCAAGGACGCGCGTTTCTTTCTCGCTTGGACGCTCGTCGAGCTCCAGCAATTTTGCCAAACCGGCCTGCACGGCCAGGTCGCCGTACCGGCCATATATCGCCGCGCCCTTCTGCAAACAGCAGGTAAATCTCAGCAGACCAGCGCCCTATGCCCTTGATCTGGGTGAGCTGCTCAATCGCTTCTTCATCATCCTCGGGCAGATTGTCGAAATTGACTGCACCGGTTGCCACCAGCTCGCACAATGAACGCGCATAGCCTTGTTTCTGGCGTGACAAACCGCAAGCGCGCAGCGTGTCGAAATCCCGGTCCAAAACACATTGCGGTGTGAACTCTTCACCCAACTCCGCCTCCAGCTTGTTCCAAACCGATGCCGCCGCCGCGACGGAGACCTGCTGCCCCACAATTGTGCGCAGCAAAGTCTTATAGCCGGTTGGGCGGATGCGCGGTTCCGGATAGCCAGCAATGGCGGCAGCGCTGGCAATCTTTGGTTCCATTGCGCCAACTGCATCGACGCCAGTCTTGATATGATCAACCGTCAAACCCATCTCCACCTCGCTTGCCAAACAGGCCTAATCGCCTTAGCAGCCGCCCGCAAAGCACAAACAGGAGCACATTCGCAATGCCCAAACTGATCGTCACGACGCGCGAAGGCGAAACATCCGAAGTTCAAGCCGACGATGGCCTGACCGTGATGGAGGCTATTCGCGACAATGGATTTGACGAACTGCTCGCCCTGTGCGGCGGGTGCTGCTCTTGCGCTACGTGCCATATCCATGTCGACCCGGAATTTGCGGCCAAACTGCCAGAAATGACTGAGGACGAGGACGATTTGCTCGAAAGCAGCGATCATCGCAGTGAGACCTCGCGCCTTTCCTGCCAGGTGCCGCTAACGGCTGAACTGGATGGCCTGAAGGTAACTATCGCACCGGAAGATTGATGTTGTTTGCGCATGAGCGCAGCGCCGCCTAACTCGGCATCATGAACATCACCTCCCCCTTCGGTCAGACGCTTGATCTGATCGGCAACACTCCGCTTGTGCGCCTGGCTGGCCCCAGTGAAGAGGCTGGCTGCGACATCTATGGCAAATGTGAATTTGCCAATCCGGGATCGAGCGTAAAAGATCGTGCGGCGCTGGGCATCATTCGCGATGCTGAGGCGCGCGGCGAGCTAAAGCCTGGCGGAACCATTGTTGAGGGCACGGCTGGCAACACTGGTATCGGGATCGCGTTGGTGGCGAACGCTTTGGGCTATCGCACGATTATTGTGATGCCGGACAATCAGTCCAAGGAAAAGATGGACACATTGCGGGCACTGGGTGCGCAACTTGTTCTCGTTCCGCCCACCAAATTTGCTGACCCCAATCACTTTGTGCACACCTCACGCCGTCTGGCCGAGGAAACTGAGGGGGCAGTGTGGGCAAATCAGTTTGACAACACTGCCAATCGTAAAGCGCATATCGAAGGCACGGCGGTGGAATTGTGGGAGCAACTGGACGTACCGCATTGATGGCTTTACCTGCGCAGCGGGGACTGGCGGTACGATTGCAGGTGTTGGTTTGGGCTTGAAAGAGTGCGACGAAAATGTGCAGATCGCACTTACCGACCCACATGGCGCGGCGCTCTATAGCTATTTTGCCGAGGGCGAACTGAAGTCAGAAGGGTCCTCGGTTGCCGAAGGTATCGGGCAGGGTCGGATCACCGCTAATCTGGAAGGTGCGCCGATTGATACACAGTTTCGTATTTCTGACGAAGTTGGCTTGCAATGGGTTGCACGGCTCCTTCGTGAAGAGGGGCTTTGTCTTGGCCTTTCCAGCGGCATCAATGTCGCTGGGGCCGTGGAACTAGGCAGAAAGCTCGTCGCCGATGGACGCGAGAACCCGCGCGTGGCGACAATTCTTTGTGATACGGGCTTCCGTTATCTTTCAACGCTTTACAATGCGGAGTGGCTTGCAAGCAAAGAGCTGCCGGTGTTTGAGTGGTTAGAGTAGCATTGACCCAATCTCGGTGATGCTTACTTTGTAGCCATGGCCCTATCCGAAGACGAACGGTTCGTAATCGATCCGCCGCAAGAAGACGTCGCGCCGCTTGGCGGCACGCGCGAGCAGGCCATGCAGCGTCTGCAAATGGGCATTGGCGGCGTTGTGGCCATTGCCTTGCTCGTTGGTCTTGCGAGCCTGATCGAAGGGCGGGCCAAGCTTGCCGATGAAGACGCGGTGCCTGAAGCAATGGCGACGACCGAGCCAGTCGAGGAGCCTACGCGGTCCGATCCTTTGGTCGAGGCTGGGGTCGTACCAGATTTGCCTGCAACGCCAACGCCGACAGCGCAGCCTGACGCGCCGATCCTACCGGAACAGGGTCTCGGTGAGGATGTTCTTGAGGGCCGCGATTTGGCCGAGCCTGAAGGGCCGACTACCAAAGAGCAGTAATCCGCGAATGCAGAAAACACAGATGTTCTGGCCTTTGGTTTGCGCTTCGCTGGTGCTTAGCGCGTGTGACGACGATAAACAGAACCGTGTCGAGACGCCTTCTGAGCGCGTCGAGCTTGGACTGATGACAAGCCTGCCAATCTACTGGCAGGAAACAGAGACTTTTGGTGATCTCATTTCAGGTGAGAGCGAACCACATTGGGTGCGTGCGGCTATCGATGATAGCTTTGATCTGGTCCCATTGGACGCGTTGACGCCGGATGCTTTGTCCGACCTTGATCTGCTATTGCTGGCGCAACCGCGAGGCCTGTCTCCGGAAGAAAATCTGGCTCTGGATCAATGGGTTCGGGCGGGAGGGCGCGTTACGATCTTTGCTGATCCTCTCATCACACAGGAATCCCGCTTCGCACTTGGTGATGCCCGCGGACCGCAGGCTGTGGCTCTCCTGTCACCGATCTTTGCGCGTTGGGGATTGGAGCTGACATTCGATCCTGCTCAGGAGCCTGCGGCTAGACTTGAACCTGCGTTTGAAGATGTCATACCGGTCAATCTCGCAGGGGCTTTCCAGATCAGCGGGAACGGCTTCGAAACGCAATGCGATATTTCTGGCAATGGGTTGGTCGCACGTTGCATTGTTGGAGAGGGGCGAGCGATGTTAATCGCAGATGCCGATATTCTCGACTTCACAGCGCATGATGAGGTTGCTGGTTCTCAGGCGCTCCGATCGCTCTTGGAAAACGCCTTTTCGCGCTAGTCATTGCCGTCGGACGGTCATGCGTTTCAAAGATTGGGGATTTTTGGTGCGAGCGCGACTCTCATGGTGCGAAATTTGGGGATTTCTGGTTTTTTGACACTCCATCTCTCGGAAACTCGACCAAATCGAGGTTTGGTAAACGTTTTTACATGAAATAAAATACATATATAACAATAAGATACAAACAAATCCCCAAAATTCCCTAGATTTTCCTTCCATCCTTCTGATCGGCGCGTTATTTCAGTGCTCCATCAGACAGAGGATTCTGTGCTGCGTATTGCCCTTGGCAATGCGAGCCGTCTGCGCATGCGTGGGCGGGCCAGAGGTGTTGTGTCTGATGTAAGGGGTTGGCGCAGGGGTTTTGGGCGCGGTCGTGTTGGGGAGTTATGGTGGAGTTTGGCGGATATAGTGGACAGGCTTTGTCGCTTGCGAGCGATAAGGGTCGGTATGTCCTGCCGCCGGTATTCCGCAATCCGCTGAAGGAAAGCTCTAGCGACCGCATAGTCTGTCTCAGCAGTCACCCGAACATGCCGTGCCTTGTGGGTTTCGGCCTTTCGCGAAAGAAATCTCTGGCTGAGCAGCTCGACCGCGAGGAAGAGCTGGCCTATCGCGCTGATCGGGAATTTGACCGCGATACACGCGCGTCGCAGCTCTTCGGTTTTGTTGAACGTCCCTTCGATGGCAGTGGCCGATTTGTGATGCCGCCGCACCTGAAGCGCCGCGGACATATTGAAGATCGGCTCTATTTTCAGGGCGGCGGAGCATTCTTCACGATATGGGATCCGGATCAACTGGCGAAGATGGGCTCTGATTGGGATGATGCGAAAGAGGCGTGCGCTGATTTCGTTGCAGAACTTGAAGATGGGGGCAAAAAATGACCTCCGCTTCCACTTCCCCTGTTTCATACTCTGGCGATGCCCCGCACGTTCCGGTTCTGCTCGACGAAGTGATTGCGGCGCTTGACCCGCAGCCTGGCGACGTCATCATCGACGCAACCTTTGGTGCGGGCGGGTATACGCGCGCGCTGTTGGAGCGTGGCGCAAGCGTGCACGCTTTTGACCGTGACCCGGATGCCATTGCGATGGGCCGTAAATGGCCGGAGGCGCGGGAGAATCCTGCTCGCCTGACTCTTCATGCGCGCCGTTTCTCCGAAATGGTTGACGCCATGCGCGATGTCGGCGTTGCTCAGGTGGACGGCGTAGTCATGGATATCGGCGTTTCCTCCATGCAGCTTGATCAGGCAGAGCGTGGCTTTGCTTTTTCGTCCGACGGGCCGCTCGATATGCGAATGAGTCAAGAAGGCGAAAGTGCTGCCGATTTTCTGAATGCCGCAGGCGAAGCGCAGATTGCCGATGTGCTCTATCACTATGGTGAAGAGCGTCAGTCACGCCGTGTTGCGCGGGCGATTGTTGCCGCGCGTCCGTTAACGACTACTGGCGAGCTGGCTCGCGTGGTGCGCAAGGCCCTGGGGTATCGCGCTGGTGCGCCAAAAGATCCTGCGACGCGCAGTTTTCAGGCGATCCGCATTCATGTGAACGGCGAACTGGACGAGCTGACCGAAGGGCTGCGCGCTGCGGAGATTTTGCTCAAGGAAACTGGCCGCTTAGCGGTGGTGAGCTTTCACAGTCTTGAAGACCGTATTGTGAAACGGTTTTTGCGCGACGCATCTGCGACCGCCTCTGGTTCGCGGCACCTGCCGCTGGCCGACGTTTCGGCCCCCATTTTTACGCGAGTCAGCAAAGCCATCCGTCCGGGCGAGACGGAGCTGGCGCGCAATCCGCGCGCACGTTCATCAATCCTGCGGCACGCCACACGCAGCGCAGCACCAGCGAGGGAGGCAGCATAATGGCAAATAACACCCCCATTCCCAATGGTAGCCGCCTGCGACAGATTGGCTGGGCCGCCGTGCTGGGTGTCTGCTTGGCCGTTTTCCTTGCGCTGACATTTCATGTGAACGCTGTGAGAAGCGAAGTGCGTTTGGCCGAGCGGCAGATCATTTCCCTGCAACGGGAAAAGCTGATGCTGGAAACCGAATTCCAGACGCGCGCCAGCCAACGTCAGCTGGCCGCATGGAATGCGGTTGAATTCGGGTATCAGGCACCGCGCGCGAACCAATATCTTGAAGGTCGCCAGGAATTGGCAAGGCTCGGCACACCGCGTGCGCCCGGGTCGCCAGAACCCATTCGCGTGGCCATGGCAGCTGCGCCGATTGAAGAACCCGGCCTGCTGGATCGTTGGGGCGATGTAATCGCGCGGACCGCCAATGCGCGGGAAGTGACCACCCAAGCAGCTGTGGCTGATCAGTCTGTTGAGCTTGCCGGATTTGCCGGAGAACTTGAAGGCGCTGGATCAGAACTGGCGCGTCGATTGACGCGACCCACGACGCCGACAACACGACAAACCGAGGCGCGCCAATGAATGCGGCGGCCGGTTTCGGCGCGATAGGCAATGCGCGCCCGACCGGTACGGGTGCAACTCGCTACGATCCGCGAACGTACATTGTTGCTCGCAAAGATCCGCGTGCTTTGGGTTGTGCTGGGTTTCGCTGTCATCACCATTGTGGCGATGATCCAGATTGCCTTTCTGGGTCTATCTGATCGCGCCATTGCAGCAACTTCTTTGGAAGATGCACTGCTGCCGGATCGAGGAGAAATTACCGATCGTAACGGCGTTCCGCTTGCGCGGGCATTCCCTGCTTATGCCCTTTGGTTCAATCCCAAGGCGATGGGCGATAGCGGTACCCCGCTGGTGAAAAAGCCGGAAACGGTTGCTCGCGAGTTGCAGGCTATTTTCCCCGAGCTGGACTACGCAAAGACGCTGAAGCGTTTGGAGAGCGGAAAGGGTAGCTATCTTCGCCGCCGCGTTTTGCCCGAAGAAGCCAATCAGATTCAGGACATTGGCGAGCTGGCGCTTGAGATGCCGCAGGAGATTGACCGGCACTATCCGCAAGGATCGATGGCCGCGCATGTGCTTGGCTTTGTTGCTGCGGATGGCTCTGGACGTGTCGGCATGGAGGCGGTGCTTAATGACCGTCTGACTGATCCTTCCTTGCGCGGCGAACCTACCGCACTCAGCATTGATATGCGGGTGCAGGGCGCGCTGGAGGATGAGCTGCGCCGCGGCATGAAGCTTGTGAATGCGAAGGGCGCGGCTGGCCTTGTGCTCGATGTCGATACTGGCGAGGTCATGGCGCTTGCATCGCTGCCAGAATTTGATCCGAACAAGATTGATGGGCGCGGTCAGGAACTGATGTTCAATCGCGTCACAAACCAGGTGTATGAACTCGGTTCGACGTTCAAGCCATTGTCAGTCGCTGCCGCCATTGATGCCGGTGTCGTTCGTGATTTCGGTAAGTTATACGATGCGAAACCCGTCAAGGTGGGCAGGTTTTCCATCAAGGACAGTCACTTTATCGGCAATTACCTCAACGTGCCGAGCACCCTTATTCACTCATCCAACACGGTCACCGCACGTATCGCTGACGAGCTTGGGCCCGAACGAATGCGCGAGACGATGATCGATCTGGGCATGAACGAGCGTCCTCATATTGAACTTCCTGCGCGCGGTCATCCAATCTGGCCAAGTGGCAAATGGCCGCGCTTAAGGAATATGACAGTCAGCTATGGTCACGGGATTGCGGTTACACCGCTTCATTTGGCCAGCGCCTATGCCGCCATGGTGAATGGCGGTATTTGGCGTCCGGCGACGATGCACCGGCTGGATCCCGGAGCAGCGCCGAAGGGGCGGCGCGTGTTCAAGGAATCAACCTCTAGCCGGATGCGCCAATTGCTGCGCGCGATCGCCATTTATGGTACAGGCAGGAATGCTGATGCGCCCGGATACCGGGTCGGTGGCAAGACTGGTTCTGCCGAGAAACCGGGGCGCGGTGGCTATCGCCGCACATCGTTGGTTTCGACCTTCGCCGCTGCATTTCCGATGGATCGCCCACGATTTGTAGTGGTTGCGATGCTGGATGAGCCGCGCGGCACAGTGGCCAGCAGCTTTCAGCGGACAGCGTCGTGGAATGCAGCACCTATTGTTGGTCGTCTGGTTCCGCGTATCGGCCCTATGCTGGGCGTGCGCCCGGATGAGAATCGTGATGTCGACATCTCGGATCTGAAACCACTTATTCCTGAGGCCAATCGGTGAAGCTGGCATCCCTTCTGGAGGCAGCACTGATGCCTGTGGTAAAAGCAGCTGCTGTGGCAGATGTGACTGGCTTCGCCATTGACAGTCGCAAGGTTGCGCCGGGCACCGTCTTCGGCGCTTTCCAAGGCACGCAGGTTAACGGCGAAGATTTCATTTCTGCCGCCATTGCTGCTGGCGCAGTGGCCATAGTTGCGCGGCCAGAGGCAACAGTTGAAGGTGCTATTCACATTGCACATGCTGAACCGCGCAGAGCTTTTGCTAAGCTGGCTGCCGCGTTCTTCACGCCGGTCCCGCCGCATATCGTGGCCGTAACCGGTACCAACGGAAAAACATCCACAGCGGAGATGACGCGCCAAATCTGGCGGATGGCGGGCGAGCGCGCAGCCAGTATTGGGACTCTAGGTGTGACGACGCCGGATGAGAGTGTTTCCACCGGGCTGACCACACCGGACATTGTTACCTTCCTAAGCAATGTCAGCGGTTTAGCGCGTGAGGGTGTTACACATATTGCGTACGAGGCGTCGAGCCATGGATTGGCGCAACATCGCAATGAGGGTGTCGCGGTTGAGGCTGTGGCCTTCACCAATTTGAGCCGCGATCACTTAGATTATCATGCGAATATGGAGGAATATTTCCTCGCCAAGATGCGGCTGCTTGACGAAGTGGCGAGCGAGAATGCTACAGCTGTTATCTGGACTGGCGCGACCGAGAGCGAGTGGTCGCGCCGAGCCATCGAACACGCGGAAAAACGACCATTGCGCGTGTTCACCGTGGGCGAGCGGGGCGAAGGCATTCGTCTCGCCGCCCATACGCCGACCCAATTGGGGCAAAAGATCCAGATTGTTCATGATGGGCAGGAGCGCGCCATAGAGCTGCCGCTGATCGGGGCGTATCAAGTCGCCAATGCACTGACCGCCGCAGGACTCGCCTTAGCGACTGGAACTGAGCGTGACCGTGTGTGGGACGCGGTCGCTCGGCTTCAGCCGGTGCGCGGGCGGTTAGAGCGGGCGGTGATCGCACCCAGCGGCGCGCCTGTTTATGTCGACTATGCGCATACGCCAGACGCGCTTGCCGCAGTCATCGCCGCTTTGCGCCCGCACGTCTCAGAAGATGCGGAAGGCCGTTTGATAACGGTGCTTGGCGCCGGGGGTGATCGCGATCATGGCAAACGCGCGGAAATGGGCCACGCAGCAGCGCAAGGTTCGAACATTGTCATCGTGACGGACGACAATCCGCGGAGCGAAGATCCAGAGGCGATCCGCAGGCATATCCTGACCGGTGCGGGGGATGATGCGCGTGAAGTCGGTGATCGCCGTGCTGCGATCCTTGATGCGATCAAGCTGTCGAAAGCGGGCGACATCGTGTTGATTGCGGGCAAAGGACATGAGCAAGGGCAAATCATTGGTGCTGGGGATGACATGCGAATTCTTCCATTTGATGATGTAGAAGTGGCGCGTGAATGCGCCGCAGAATGCGTTGGCGAATGACGCTCGCCGCTCTCCGCCATCCCGCACTGAGAAGCTGGCCAGTTCAGCTCAGCGATCATACTCCGCTGGCGCTATGGAGTGCATCCGAAATCGCTGGCGCTACCGGCGGCAAGGCCAGCGGCGATTTTCTGCTTTCTGGCGTCGAGATGGACTCGCGCGATGTGCGCTTCGGCGATTTGTTTGTCGCGCTGAAGGGCGAAGCGATGGATGGTCATCGCTTCATTGATGCGGCGTTCGCAAAAGGCGCAAGTGCTGCGCTCGTCGATCGGCCCGTTCCCTATCCGCATGTGCTTGTCGACGATACGGCTGCAGCGCTCGAAGCGCTAGCGGCTGCGGCGCGCGCTCGCACTGACGCGCAAATTATCGGAGTAACTGGTTCAGTTGGCAAGACTGGGGTAAAAGAGGCGATCTTTGCGGCCTTGGAGCGATCGAGCAGAGGCAAGGCGCATCGCTCTGTGCGGAGTTACAACAATCACGTTGGCGTTCCGCTGAGTCTGGCGCGGTGTCCGGCGCGAAGTGAATTCGGCGTCTTCGAGATGGGTATGAACCATGCCGGAGAGATCGACGTACTTACGCGCCAGGTTCGCCCAAATGTCGCCGTGATCACGACAATCGCGCCTGCGCACATCGAAAATCTTGGCTCGGAAGAAGCCATTGCCGATGCCAAGGCGGAGATATTTGTTGGGTTGCAAGAGGGCGGCACCGCCGTCATTCCAGCCGATAGCCCTCATTATGATAGGCTACGCAAACATGCTGAGCAGGCAGGGGCGAAGATTGTCTCGTTCGGCGCTGCCAGGTATGCTGATGTGCGTTTGCTGGATGCTATCCCACGCGAACATGGGGGGCGCTGGTCACCTGTGAATACGGATCAGGTGACGCGAAAGGGCGCATGTGCTTCACGGTTGCTGAGCCAGGCGAGCATTGGGTTATGAATGCTCTGTGCGTCATCGCGGCGGTAGGTGCTGCTGGTGGTGATCTCGGCTCTGCTGGATTGGCGCTTGCTGAAATGGGTGGGCTGAAAGGCCGAGGTGCGCGTCATCAGATTGCGGCGCCGGGCGGCAAGGCATTGCTCATTGATGAGAGCTATAACGCGAACCCTGCAAGCATGCGCGCGACCTTGGCACAGCTTGGATCGACGCCCGCCAGCCGCCGTATCGCTGTGCTCGGGACAATGGGTGAGCTTGGAGACATGGCGAAAGCGTTTCACGTCCAGCTTACTGAACCCTTGAAAGACGCGAATGTCGAACATGCCATATTGGTGGGCGAGGGCATGGATGCACTAGCCCGCGAGCTGGGGAAAGGGATGGTACCATCGCTTGGCATTCCACCTAGCTATGCGCATTGCGATAACGCTGAACAGGCTATTGTTTTGCTCGAAGAGTTCGGTCTGGTGGCGGGCGATGTGATCTTATTGAAGGGATCAAATTTTATGGGGCTAGGCAAGCTGGTCGATCATCTAACGCGCCAGGAAGGTTAAACGGACACGAGATGCTTTACCTCTTGGCCGAATGGCTACAATTCGAAGGTCTATTTAATCTGGTCCGCTATCAGACAGCGCGGGCTGGTGCGACCCTGCTTACTGCGCTGTTCATAGGCCTTGTGATCGGGCCGCGCATGATTGATATGCTGCGTGTGCGGCAGGGCAAGGGGCAGCCAATCCGCGAGGATGGGCCCGAAAGCCACCTTGCCAAGCGTGGAACACCGACCATGGGCGGGTTGCTGATTTTGGTCAGCTTGTCGCTGTCGCTGTTGCTTTGGATGGATTTGCGCAATCCCTTTGTATGGGCGTGTCTCGCGGTGACGGCGGGCTTTGGTCTGATCGGTTTCCTCGACGATTATGACAAGGTGTCCAAGGCCAGCCATGCAGGCGTTTCGGGCAAAGTGCGTTTGTTCGCCGAATTCATCGTTGCAGGGATCGCCGCATGGATCATTGTCGGCCAAGTCAGCACCAATCTCTACGTGCCCTTCGTCAGCGATGTGTCGATCCCTCTGGGGCCGTTCTATTATCTGTTCGCAGCCACGATCATCGTCGGATTTGGCAATGCCGTGAACCTCACCGACGGCCTCGATGGGCTGGCCATCATGCCAGTGATCATTGCTGCGGGGACGTTTGCGCTGATCTGCTACCTCGTGGGCCGCGTCGACTATTCCGAATATCTCGGCATCCCGCACGTCGAAGGGGCGGGTGAACTAGCCATCTTCTGCGCGGCGATCATGGGGGGCGGACTTGCTTTCCTATGGTTTAACGCGCCACCAGCGGCGGTGTTTATGGGCGACACGGGTAGTCTTGCGTTAGGCGGCGCGCTCGGCGCAATTGCCGTGGCGAGCCATCACGAGATTGTGCTGCTGATCGTTGGCGGGCTGTTTGTGGTCGAAACCGCGAGTGTCATCATTCAGGTGTTCTGGTTCAAGCGAACGGGCAAGCGGATTTTCCGCATGGCGCCGATCCATCACCATTTTGAACAATTGGGCTGGAGCGAGAGCAAGGTCGTGATCCGCTTCTGGATCATCGCGATTGTCCTCGCGCTATTGGGGCTGGCGACACTGAAACTCAGATGATTACGTCCCGCTCCTGGTCTGGAAAGAAATACGCCATTCTTGGCCTTGCGCGTTCGGGCAAGGCGACGGCAGAGGCGCTGCTCGCGAGCGGCGCCGAATTGCTGGTGTGGGATGACAAGCCGGAGCTGCGCGAGCCATTTGCGGGCCGCGCCGTGATCGCCGACCCGTTGGAGGTAGACCTGACCGGCTATGCTGGCGTCTTGGTGTCACCCGGCGTGCCGCTCAATACGCATCCGATAAAGCCGCATGCGGACGGCTTCGGTGTGCCTGTGATTGGCGATATTGAGCTGTTCGCCCAGGCACGCAGCGAACTACCGCCACACAAGGTGGTTGGTATCACCGGCACCAATGGCAAATCAACTACGACTGCGCTGACGCATCACATTCTGAAAACCGCTGGCGTGCCGACGACGATGGGCGGCAATATTGGCCTGCCGATATTGGGGCAGGATCCTTTGCCGGAAGGCGGGGTCTATGTCCTGGAACTGTCGAGTTATCAGATTGACCTGACCTTTAGCCTCGATTGCGACGTCGCGGTTTTGCTGAATATTACACCGGATCATCTGGATCGCTATGATGGCGATTTTGAGAAGTACGCAGCGGCGAAAGCGCGGTTGTTTGAGATGCAGTCGGCACAGCATACCGCTGTAGCACGTGCCCAGAATTGGTTTTTTGATCAGAAGATTGGAAGGCGAGCGGGTGGCGGCTATCTCGAAGTATCGGACGATATCTTTTTCCAAAGTCAAGATTTACCCAATTCGATTGGGATGACTGAGCAGCATCGTTGGACAAGTCTTCAAGGTCTACACAATCTACAGAACGTTGAGTCTGCCATGTCTGCATCGCTCGCGCTCGATCTTTCTGCTGATCAGATCCGCGAAGGTCTCCAAACATTCCCCGGCCTCCCGCACCGGATGGAGCGGATCGGCGAGATTGACGGTGTCGCCTATGTCAACGACAGCAAAGGCACGAACACCGCCGCGTCTGCGCCGGCTCTTGCCGCTTTTGACAATGTCCACTGGATACTTGGCGGGCTGGCGAAAGAACCGGGGCCCCATGAATCATTTTTGGGCGAATGCGAAGCTGAGTTAAGCCACGTCAAAGCAGCCTACACCATCGGTAAATCCGGACCGGACTTTGCAGCGCTGCTAGAGGGGCGTGTCCCTGTCGAGCAGTGCGGCACGCTTGATCGCGCGGTCAAAAGTGCATCCAACGCGGCAACACAAGGCGACACAGTCCTTCTCTCGCCTGCTTGCGCCAGCTTTGACCAGTTTCGCGACTTCGAGGAGCGCGGCGACGCATTCCGCGACGCTGTAAACCGTCTCAAGGAAGGACGCGCAGCATGAGCGGGCATCTTTTCCGCGGCAATCGCAGCCCAGCTGTGCGCACTCCCATGCCGCGGCCATACGTGCCGCGCTCTGCGAAACGGGGCGACAATCAGCATCCAGGTCTCAATCGCTGGTCACAGATCAAAATCTGGTGGCGCGAGGTGGACCGCGTGCTGATTGGGCTGATCCTAAGCATGATGGCCTTTGGGGCGATTGCCGTTGCCACCGGTTCCGCCGCAAGCGCGCGGCGCCTGTCAACGAGTACCGAAACGCTCCCTGATCTCTATTTCTTCTATCGTCATATGGTGTGGCAAGCGTTGGGTATTGCCGTGATGCTCGCCGTTTCCATGCTCAACCGTGAGAATGCGCGTAGGCTTGGTCTCATCCTCACGGTCGGTATGACAGGTGCGATGTTTCTGGTCCCGATCATTGGCACTGAGGTAAATGGCGCGCGGCGCTGGCTCGAAATCGGAATGCGGTTTCAGCCGTCTGAATTTCTGAAGCCGGGCTTTGCAATCTTTGTTGCATGGATACTGTCCTGGCGATTGCGTGATCCCAATCTGCCTGTGGTGTCGCTCACCGCGATTAGTCTGGGCATTGTCGCGATCCTGCTGATGATGCAGCCTAACCTTGGCGGCACGATCCTGTTCGGCGGCGTCTGGTTTGTGTTGATCCTGCTGTCGGGCGTGCCGGTTCAGCGTCTCTCAATACTGGTCGGTGCAGGCATGGCCGGACTGACGGCAACCTATTTCCTGTATGATAATGCGCGCCACCGGATCGATGCGTTTCTGGGCGGCGGCACGGCGTTTGATCAGGTTGATCTGGCCGAACGCACATTGCTTGCCGGTGGATGGACAGGCAGCGGCTATGGCCTTGGCATTCGAAAGATGAACCTGCCAGAGGCTCATACGGATTACATCTTCTCCGTGATTGGGGAGGAATTTGGCCTGATTATATGCGGACTGGTCGTGATCGCGTATCTTGCGATTGTGGGTAGGGTTTTGATGCGGTTGATTGACGAGGAAAATCTGTTTGCAGTGCTGGCTGGCTCTGGCCTCGCTGCGCTGTTTGGCGGTCAGGCCTTCATCAACATTTTGGTCAATTTGCAACTGTTCCCATCGAAGGGCATGACCTTGCCACTGGTCAGCTATGGTGGCTCATCAACTATCGCAATTTGCTTGACGCTGGGCCTGCTGCTGGCGATCACAAAGCGCAATCCATATCTTAAACGTGATACGCGCGGGCTGAGGGATTTGATCGCTTGGCCTATGTCGGAAACCGACAAGTTCGGTGGAGTTGTTGCTGCGCCGAGGCACAAGCGCACATGACCGGGTCAAGCCGCCATTATGTGCTCGCGGCGGGCGGGACGGGTGGGCACTTGTTGCCCGCCTTTGCTTTGGCGAGCGAGTTGGAGCGGCGTGGACATCATATCGCGTTGATCACGGATGAGCGCGGCGAGGCTATTCCAGGTCGCCCAGATTTCCTGACGACGCATGTGCTGCCCGCCGGGCGCCTTGGCGGAAAAATCCCCTGAAATGGATCGGCGGAGTGCGCGCCATTTGGCAGGGGCGACAAATGGCGCTGCGCCTGTTCGATAGCTTTCAGCCAAGCGCCGTGGTCGGTTTTGGAGGGTATCCGGCGTTTCCGGCACTCGCGGCCTCAACCTCGGCAAAAATCCCCAGCGTTGTGCATGAACAGAATGCGGTCCTTGGCCGAGTTAACCGCTTGCTCGCGCGGCGGGTTCAGGCAATTGCCACAGCATATCCGGATATTGAACGGCTCAAGCCCAAATACGCAGGCAAGGTCGAACTGGTCGGCAACCCTGTGCGTGCAGAAGTGCTGGCCTTGCGCGACGAGGATTTCCCTCCGCTTGGTGAAGATGGATTGTTCCGCGTTCTGGTAACCGGCGGTAGTCAGGGGGCGACCATACTGTCAGAGGTTGTGCCGGACGCTTTGTCGATGTTGCCACCTGCTTTGCGTCAGCGTTTGCAGGTCACGCAGCAATGCAGGGAAGCGGACTTAGAGAAGGTCCGCGAGCGCTATCGCAATCACGATATTCCCGCAGAGCTTGGGACTTACTTCCAGGATATGCATCACCGCTTGGCCGACGCACATCTGTTTATTGGTCGCGCTGGCGCTTCGACCATTGCGGAGCTGACCGCAGTTGGCCGTCCCGCAATCCTGATCCCTCTGCCGATTGCCACCGATGACCATCAGGCCGCGAATACGCGCGAGATGGCGGCGGCTGGCGGTGCGCGCATGATCCGCCAGCCTCCCAGCACTGTCGCCGATTTGTCGGACAAGGGCGAAGAAGCCAACAGCCAGCGGATGAAGCAATCGGCTGATTTCCAGAAGCTCGCCAAGGAGATCTCGCTGCAGATTAAGGCGCTGGCAGACAAACCCGATGGGCTGGCCCGTGCGGCTCATGCGGCGTGGAATTGCGGACGTCCTGACGCTGTGAAAGATCTGGCTGATCTGGTGGAGAGTTTCGGTGGCGCGGATATGATGGATGTGATCCGTGTGGGGTCAGGCGATGCCAAGTTGAGCGTGCAAAGCGTGGCCAAAGGGCAAGGCGCTACGCGCGAGCCAGCCGCGCGGGATCAGATGTCATGAAGGGTGTCGCAACCGATATCGGGACGATCCACTTTGTTGGTATTGGCGGGATCGGCATGTCCGGCATTGCCGAGGTCATGCACAATCTCGGCTATAGTGTGCAGGGCAGCGATCTGTCGGCGAGCGCAAGCGTGGAGCGATTGCGCGCGCGCGGTATTGATGTGGCGATCGGGCATGCGGTACCGAGAATGTAGATGGCGTTTCCGTGGTGGTGACCTCAACTGCTGTACGCAGAACCAACCCCGAAGTTGCAGCCGCGCTGGAAAGCCGCATTCCCGTCGTTCGTCGCGCTGAGATGCTGGCCGAGCTGATGCGGCTCAAATCGACCATCGCGGTCGCGGGGACGCATGGGAAAACGACGACTACCAGTATGGTCGCGGCGCTGCTTGATGTGGGCGGTATCGATCCGACCGTCATCAATGGCGGTATCATTGAGCAATACGGTTCCAATGCGCGGCTGGGTGACAGCGATTGGATGGTGGTCGAGGCTGATGAGAGCGATGGCAGCTTCCTGAGGCTTGATGGCACGATTGCCGTGGTCACCAATATCGATCCCGAGCATCTCGATCATTATGGCGACTTTGACGGCGTCAAACGCGCCTTTGTTGAGTTCATTCACAACGTACCGTTCTATGGTGCAGCGATTTTGTGCATTGATCACCCCGAAGTGCAAGCTGTCATCGGCAAGGTTCGTGACCGGCGCGTGCTGACTTATGGCTTCTCGCTACAGGCGGACATTTGCGGAGTGAACATTCGTCCGCATGATGCGGGCAATCGCTTTGATGTGATCGTGAGGCAGCGGGATGCAGAGGATCGCCGGATCGAGAATGTCGATCTGCCCATGCCCGGACGACACAATGTTCAGAACGCGCTGGCGGCCATAGCTGTGGCGATTGAAATGGGCTGTTCTGATGAGGTTATCCAAAGCGGCTTTGGCAGCTTTAGCGGAGTTCGCCGACGCTTTACCAAAGTGGGCCACGTTGCGCGCGCTGGTGGCACAGCGACAATAATCGATGACTATGCCCATCACCCGGTGGAAATCAGCGCAGTTCTGGGCGCGGCGCGCGAGACAGTGACGGCTGGAGTGGGCGATGGACGCGTGATCGCGGTAATGCAACCGCATCGGTATACGCGCCTCAGTGATCTGATGGAAGACTTTCAGAATTGCTTTAACGATGCTGATCGCGTCTTGGTGACACCCGTGTACGAAGCAGGTGAAGACCCGATTGAGGGCGTGGATTCTGCAGCTTTGGTCGCTGGCCTCAAATCGCGCGGTCATCGTGATGCGTCGCAGGTCGCTGATATAGATGCGCTGGCTGCTGACCTTTCTCAGGACCTGCAACCGGGCGACTATGTCGTCTGCCTAGGCGCGGGCGACATTACCAAATGGGCAGCGGATTTGGCAGACGCGATCCGCGCGGAAGGCGGTGCGGCATGACCCGCCACGCGCCCGCCCAATCCGACTGGCCACAATACGATACAGGCATGGCACCTGACTGCGAAGTTGAGGGCGGCCTTGATGGGTTCATCCCGATTGAAAATATTCGCGGCAAAATGACGCAGAAAGCGCCGCTGGCTAAGTTGGTCTGGTTCAAGACCGGTGGCGCGGCGGATTGGCTGTTTGAGCCTGCAGATCGGGACGACTTGGTTCAGTTTCTCGATGGGCTGGAGGGCAAGGTCCCCGTTATGGCGCTGGGTCTGGGGTCCAACATGATCGTTCGCGACGGCGGCGTGCCGGGCATCGTGATCCGGCTGGGCAAGCCGTTTGCCAAGGTGGAAATCACCGGAGAGAACATTCTCACTTGCGGCGGCGGGGCAAGCGGTATTCTGGTTTCTAGCACTGCGCGAGACGCTGGCATTGCGGGGCTGGAATTTCTCCGTGGTATCCCCGGTACCGTTGGTGGTTTTGTGCGCATGAATGGCGGGGCCTATGGCCGCGAAGTTGCTGACATTCTGATCGATTGCGATGTGATCTTGCCTGATGGTGAACTGGCGACACTTCCTGCGGCTGATCTGCGGTACACCTATCGCCATTCCGCTTTGCCTGACGGTGCCGTTGTCGTCTCGGCGCGCTTTCAGGGCACGTCAGGTGACCCGGTGGATATCGGTGCTGAGATGGACCAGATTGCGCAGGCGCGTGAAGACTCTCAGCCACTGCGGACCAAAACTGGCGGTTCAACCTTCAAGAATCCTGAAGGCCACAAGGCTTGGCAATTGGTCGATGCGGCGGGTTGCCGTGGCCTCGCTATCGGCGGCGCGCAGGTGAGCGAGAAGCACACCAATTTTCTGATCAATACCGGCGATGCAACCAGCGCAGATATCGAGGCACTGGGCGAAGAAGTGCGCCGGCGTGTTTACGAGAGTTCTGGCGTCGAGCTGGAATGGGAAATCCAGCGGGTGGGGCGACCATGAGCGGTTTGCCCAAAACACACGTCGCGGTCCTGATGGGCGGCTGGGCGAATGAACGGGAAGTCTCGCTGATGTCCGGCAATGGCGTCGCTGATGCTTTGGAGGAGCGCGGGCACCAAGTTACCCGGATCGATATGGGCCGGGATGTGGCCGCACGCATTGCCGAGGCAAAACCTGATGTGGTGTTCAACGCATTGCACGGCGTTCCCGGCGAAGATGGCACTGTGCAGGGCATGCTCGATCTCATGGGTGCGCCCTATACGCATTCAGGTCTCGCAACCTCGGTTATTGCGATCGATAAACAACTGACCAAACAGGCGCTCATTCCGCATGGTGTCCCTATGCCCGGTGGACGCATCGTTCATAGCGAAGATCTGTATGATGCCGATCCATTGCCGCGCCCCTATGTCTTAAAACCGGTCAATGAAGGTTCGTCAGTCGGCGTCGCAATTGTCACTCATGAAAGCAATTACGGCAATCCGATTGCCCGTGATGTGGCGGGACCATGGCAGAAGTTTCCCGAACTTCTCGCCGAACCTTTTATCAAGGGGCGTGAGTTGACCACTGCAGTGATTGACGGGCCAGACGGTCCACGCGCTCTTGCAGTCACAGAGCTGATCGTAAAATCAGGTTTCTACGATTACGAAAACAAATATACCGACGGCAAAACTGAGCATATTTGTCCTGCTATTATCCCTGAACACATCGAACGGATGTGCCTCGATATCGCCTTGAAGGCGCATCAGGTTCTTGGTTGCCGGGGGACCAGTCGCACCGATTTTCGTTGGGATGAAGAGCAGGACGAGGCGGGTTTATTTGTGCTCGAAACCAATACACAGCCGGGTATGACGCCGTTCAGCCTCGTACCGGAACAAGCGCGTTATGCTGGCATGGAATATGGCGAGCTGGTTGAAGCAATCATCATCGCAGCATTGAATGACGCCAAAAAGGGGGCGGATACTCATGGCTAAGGTCAAACGCGCAGCAAAGGGCGTGCGCCGCTCGGCTGCGGCGCGGGGCCGCAGTCAGAAGGCGCGCAATGCAAAGAAAAAGTCCGTTGGCTTCATCGATCACGTCTTGGCGATGCTGCCATTCACTGACGAACAACTGCACAAATTTTTCCTGTTTGTGATTATTGCAAGCGTGCTTGCTGCTGCATGGTTTGTTGCAAGCCTCGCCGGCTTGCCCGCCATGGCGCAGACGCGCATGGCCTATGCTGCCGCAGATGCCGGGTTTGAAGTTCGCCGCGTGAAGGTCAATGGCGTAGAGCGCATGAACGAGCTGAAGGTTTACGAGCGCGCGCTTTCGGAACGCGATCGCCCGATGGCGCTGGTTGATCTGGAGGCGCTGCGCGAACGCATGCTGGAACTCAGCTGGGTCAAGGATGCGCGCGTCTCGCGGCAGCTGCCCGATACGCTCATAATTGATATTATTGAGCGTGAAGAGCACGCGGTTTTGCGCAAGCCCAACAGGTTGATGCTGATTGATCCGCAAGGATATGAGCTCGAACCGATTTCAGAGGTAAATGCCGAAGGTAAACTGTTGATCGCTGGGCCGGGCGCCAAAAGCCAGGTTGAGGCGCTTGACCATTTGCTCGACGCCGCGCCTGCGTTGAAACCGCAAGTGGCGCAGGCCGAATGGGTGGGTAATCGTCGCTGGAACCTCACTTTCAAGACCGGGCAAATGCTGGCGCTTCCACAAGGTGAAAAAACGTCGGCTGGTGCACTCGTCGCATTCGCCAGAATGGACGGGCACTATCGCTTGCTTGGAGGAAAAGCGTTAGCCATTGATCTGCGCGTTCCTGAACAGGCATACTTTCGATGCAAAGGCGGGCCATGCCAGTTAAGCGATCTTGGCCGCAGCAATGCAAATCGACAGGGAGCGAACAACTGATGGCGGGGCCACGGATCATCCGCGCATTCGGTGCAGTCAATGTCGGCTCTTTCCGCGTCTCGGCCATGATTATGGGCGAGGACGAAAACGGACAGATGCAGGTGCTCGGGTCCACGCACCGCAAAGCGGAAGGGGTGAAGCGCGGCTATATCACTGAAATGTCCGCCGCCAGCTATGCCATTCGGCAAGCTGTCGAAAAGGCAGAGTCCAACGCCAACACCAGCATTTCGAGTGTGTGGATTGGCTGTGCTGGCGCGGGCCTGTCTAGCCGCACGGCCAGTGTCGAAACCGCAATCGGCGGACGCCGTATCGAAGAGGATGATATCGAGCATCTGTTGTTTGCGGCGCGAGATCATATTCAGCCAGATGGCCGCACAGTTCTGCATGCTCAGCCAGCGCATTATACGCTCGATGGCGCACATGGCATTGCCAATCCAAAAGGACTTCATGCCGAAACGCTGGGTGTTGATATTCACGTAACGCTGGCCGAGAGCGCGCCGGTCAAGAACCTGATTGAGGCGGTCCAATCGGCGCATCTTGATGTCGAAGCGGTCGTCGCTTCTCCCCTTGCCAGTGCATATGCGTGTCTGACGCGTGAGCAGCGCGATTTGGGTGTGGCGTTGATTGAGATCGGTGCGCAAGTGACAAATGTCTCGGTCCACGCAGGCGGCATGCTGCTGGGGCTGCGCTCAATCGCGGTCGGATCTAACGATATCACGGATGCCCTTGCGTCGAGTTTCGGCATTCGGCGTGATCAGGCGGAGAGGCTAAAATGCGTGTCGGGATCGGCAATTGCAACGCCGACCGATCACCGCGAAATGATTCCCGTTAACGGCCCAGACGAACCGCATGATGGTCCATTGGCGCGCGGTGCGGATGAACATAACCGCATACCGCGCGCAGAGCTGGTCGCCGTTGTTACACAGCAGCTTGCTCACATGACCGATGAAATTGGCAGGGCCCTGAAGGAGATGGGTTTTGCTGGTGCAAATGGCGGTCAAATGGTTCTGTGCGGCGGAGGCGCTGAGCTGCATGGTGCGGTACGAATTTATGCAGCGTGCTTTGGCCATGCCAGTTCGGGTCGGCAAACCGCCGAACCTGCCAGGGCTGCCCAGCGCCCATTCGACGCCCGGTTTTGCAACTCTGGCAGGCCTGTGTTTGTATGCAGCCGATGATCCAATCGACATTCGATCGGTTGGTCCCAGCTATCAACCAACCCGGCGTTACTCAGGTTTAGGCCTGGTAAATCGTGTTTTTCAAGCAGCTAAAGAGTATTTCTAGCATGGTGATGGGTTCGCTAAGCCTTTGTGGAAAAGACACTCCGCACCCTGCTTCAACGATTCGCTTTGTGTCAAACTGTGCTAAGGCTTTGGGTTAAAGCACACAAATATTATCCTTTTCCCCGGAGGGAAGCATCATGAGCATTAATATCGGCCCCGCTTCAACGGACGAGCTCCGCCCCAAGATCACTGTCATCGGTGTCGGAGGAGCTGGCGGGAACGCCATCGCCAATATGATGGCGGCTGACATTGAGGGCGTAGATTTTATCGTTGCCAACACCGACGCGCAGGCATTGAGTAACGCATCGGCGGAAAAGCGCATTCAATTGGGGCCGGATATTACAGGTGGCCTTGGCGCGGGTGCGCGGCCAGAGGTTGGTAAGGCGACCGCAGAAGAGACCGTTGATGAGATCGACCATGCTCTTGATGGTGTAAATATGTGCTTCATCGCCGCCGGTATGGGCGGCGGTACGGGCACTGGCGCTGCGCCTGTTATTGCTGAGGCTGCGCGCAAAAAAGGTGTTCTGACCGTTGGGGTGGTGACGAAGCCGTTTCTGTTCGAAGGTACGCGGCGGATGCGTGCGGCGGAAGCTGGCATTGAAGAGCTGCAGAAACATGTCGACACACTGATTGTCATTCCGAACCAGAACCTGTTTTTGGTGGCGAAGGCTGAAACGACTTTCAAGGAGGCGTTCGAGCTCGCCGATGAGGTGCTTCAGCAAGGTGTGCGGTCGATCACTGATCTCATGGTCATGCCTGGCCTAATCAATTTGGACTTCGCCGACGTCCGCTCCGTGATGAGTGAGATGGGTAAGGCCATGATGGGGACCGGTGAAGGTGAGGGCGACAATCGCGCTCTCGAAGCAGCTGAGCGGGCAATTGCCAATCCTTTGCTTGACGGTGTTAGTATGGCTGGCGCGAAGGGCGTTATTATCTCAATCCTCGGCGGAGAGGATATGAAGCTGCTTGAGGTTGATGAGGCCGCCAACCATATCCGCGAGCTGGTGGATGAAGATGCGAACATCATTTGGGGTTCGGCATTCAACCCTGACCTTGAAGGACGTATCCGAGTTTCCGTGGTCGCGACTGGCATCGATGAAGGTGCTATGCCTGCGCAAGCACAGACGCGTCCATTCTCGCTCGCCGATGCAAAGCCACTCCGTCGACCAGCGATGGATCTTCCTCGGGAAGCGGAGATGGAAGACGAGCCGTTCGAACTTGATGAAGGCTTGTCCGCAGAACCTGAAGAGGAAGTGTCGGAAACCGAGGAAGCACCTTTCGGCCTGATGGGGGACGTGTCCCCTATAGAGCTTTCGGAAGAGGCGCCAGATCCTGAGGTCGAAGATGAAGTCGCCGAAAGCGGCGTTGCTGCATCATTGGGCCTGAGCGCAATGTCAGATGTCGATGCAGAGGGCGATGATGATGACGAATATGACGATGTCGATGGCATCGTCGACCCGTTAGAGGGGCTTCGCAACGAACATACAGAGCGCTTTGAATCGGTTGATGGCGATGGTCTTGATGAACCCGCAGATGATAGCCAGGCTGCTCAGGTCAACGACGGTGATGGCGGATGGAGCTCTGAGGATAGCGCCGCGACTGATGGCGCGGAGCCACTTGATCTGTCCAACCCCATCAGTGATGACTTGAGCGAGGAAGGCGGCGCAGGTCAGGACGAACTTCAGCTTGGCGTGGACGATATGGCTGCGCCCGCGAGCGACGATGCACCTGAAGGTGGGCGACGTCGTAATCTTGTTGTGGATGATTCTCTCGGCGGTGATGCTGGTCCTGCTGTCCCGGCACCGGCGCCCGGCGGTACTGGTACTGGCGAGAGTGCACCTGCAACCGGCGGCGGTGCAGCAGCCGCAGGCGGGGCTGCCGCCGGCGGTGTGCAAGGCAGCACATTGTTTGAACGGATGGCGCGACTCTCTCGTGGCTCTGGCTCAGATGACGAGAATGACGATAAGGACAAAGATGAGGACGATGATGGCGATTCTGGCGGGTCCGGTCTCAGCATCCCTCGTTTCCTTGGTCGCCAGAACAACCAATAAGAGAACAACCAGCAGGACGTAAGTTGCCGAGGTAAATTTGTTGTCTTGACCTGCTGACTCGCGGTCTGTGATCGCGTATAGCTCTCGTGTTATCGCGTTTGTTGGCAGCTTAGATTTGTTGTGTTTGATCTCAATTTGAGAACCCCATCGATTTGTTTCGGCCTGGCATGCTTGGCCGCCGTATTGATCCCGGATGCGCCAGCAACGGCGCAGGCGGTTTCGCGTGAAATTGTGCAACCAATTCCGCCGGCGGCGTCGGGTGCGCTTAACCGCGCTTTGCAGCGGCTGGCTCGTCGGCCCCGCGATCTTGAAGCGCTTCTGGCGGCTGGCAATGCCTCGCTCGATCTCAATGACAATGACGCAGCAGTGGGCTTTTTCCTGCGCGCGCGCGAAGTTGAGCCTGGCAACGCCCAAATGCTGTTGGGTCTTGCTCAGGCACAGCTGGCCACCGGTCGTCCTGTCGAGGCTTTGAATCTATTTGAGCAGGCGGAAAATGCTGGTGTGAATTCCCAACTTATGGAGGCGGATCGCGGACTTGCCTTCGATCTGGTTGGTGACAATGCCAAAGCGCAGACCCTGTATGAAAGCGCTTTAGCGCGGGGCGATGACGCAGAACTGAGCCGCCGACTTGCATTGAGTCACGCGATTTCTGGTAATCGCAATGCCTTTGAGCGTGTTCTGTATTCGCAGCTTGAACGCTCCGAAAAGGCTGGGTTTCGGACCCGAGCATTCGGCCTCGCCATTTTGGGGGAGCCAGAGGAAGCGGTGAAAATTGCGGAGGCGCTGATGCCCACTGATTTGGCGCTGCGTATGGCGCCTTATCTACGATACATGCCGCGACTGACTAAGGCGCAACAGGCGGCTGCTGCGAATTTGGGCGTTTTCCCTCGCGCGGCCAGTATCGGGCGTGACGAACCCGCCATCGCCAACTATGCGGCGCGGGGGGCGGAGATTGCGGCACAGGCCAGCGCTTCCCTGACGCCAAGCGGTGCGGCGATGGGCACTGACACGAGCGAATTGGCGACGCCAGCAAGCAATGATCCGCGAAGCAGACGTTCCGACCGTACTGCCAATGCCGCTGAGAAAGGGGGTGCTGAACGGACTATTGCCCCTAGGCCAGTTTCAGCTTTGGAAAGAGCTGAACAGGCTGCGACCGGTGAAAGCGCGGTGGCCGGCGCGCAACCACAGCAGGTCAGGCCGAGCGTTGTGAACGCGTTCTCTGACTTTGCCAGTGCATCAGCGAACAGTGCTGAGAGGCGAGAGGGTGCGGTTGATATTGCCTCCATCGTCCCCCCTCGGGAGGTAGAGCAAGAAGAACAGGCAGAACCGGGCCCGCCAGCACATCCGGCGAGGTATTGGGTGCAAGTTGCAACTGGGCGAGATCGGTCTGCTTTACGCTTCGATTGGCGACGGATTGCGCGTCAGGCAGGCGGGGCCCTTTCCGACAAGGGGCCTTTCGTGACGCCATGGGGGCAGGCAAACCGTTTGCTGGCTGGCCCATTTGAGACAGCAGCAGATGCACGAAAAATAATCAATGAATTAAGTGGTTTAGGTCTCGATACATTCGCCTTCAATAGCCCTGAGGGACAAGCGATCGATCCACTAAGCTGATCAGGGTCGGATTTGTCCCCACTTGAAATGCTTGTTCACAGGGTTTGAACAGGCAAGTCAGTTTCTCCCCAATCGTGCGACGGTCTGTAATTGCCAAATGCCTGCGGCGGAGTGCATCCCGGTCTCAATGATTTGGACCCTCCCCCATTCCACGCGGCGCGACGATGCCTAGCGTCAGTCAACAGTTTTCAGCTGACGAGGCTGCCCCTATTGATATGCTTGCGGCCTTGTTTGAGGCGCGGGGTTGGCCGGCATCGTGCGCGGATGATGAGATCTCTGGCGAGATACAGGGGAGCTGGGCGAAGTATCATGTGAAAGGTATTTGGCGCCCGGAAGACAACGTTCTTCAGGTGTTGTGTCTCCCCGATATCCGCATCGCGGAGGACAAACGCTCTGCGGCTCATGAGTTAGTTGCGCTGATCAATGAGCAGGTCTGGATGGGGCATTTTGACATCTGGTCAAATGGCGGCGTGCTGCTTTATCGCAATGGCAATATGCTCGGCGATGATGGTCGTCTGAGCCTTACTCAAGCACAGGCTTTGATCGAGATCGCCGTTGAAGAATGCGATCGGTTCTATCCCGCGTTTCAGTTTGTGTTGTGGGGTGACAAGGAACCCGCTGCGGCGCTTGAAGCTGCGATGGTCGACGCCGCCGGCGAAGCTTGATCAGATTGCTTGATACCGCCGGCTGACTGGCGCACAAGCAATCCATGGACAAACGCATTCTTGTTTTCGGCTTTGGCAATATGGCCGCCGCCATGGTCGAGGGATGGATCGCGTCTGGTATCGAGCCGGATCGATTCACCATTTATAATCCGCGGCCAAAAGCTGTTCCATCAGGCGCAGTCTTCACGGATATCATACCATTGGCACCATTCGAAGTCGTGGTGCTGGGCTTCAAGCCCCATATGCTCGGCGGGATTGCGCCGGATATGCAGAGCTGCGTAGGGCCTGATACGACCGTTGTGTCAGTGCTCGCGGGGGTCGAACTTGCCACTTTGCGAGCGGCATATCCTCATGCAGGCGGGGTGGTGCGCTTCATGCCCAATCTTGCTGTCGCGTTGGGCAAATCGCCCAATGCGCTGATCGCGGAGGGCCTGAGCGATGAGCAACGGGAATTGATGGCTGATCTCGCGGATCGGCTTGGCAGTGCTGAGTGGCTCGAAGAAGAGGTGCAGTTTGACCTCGTGACCGCGCTTGCCGGATCTGGCCCTGGTTTTGTGTATCGCTTCATCGACGCGCTGGCATCTGGCGCTAGCGACCTGGGCCTTGATGCTGAGCAGGCGCAGCGACTGGCGGTGCAAATGGTTGAGGGGGCGGGTGCTCTCGCCGCCGCATCTGCCGATTCCCCGCGCACTCTTGCGGCCCGTGTCGCCAGTCCTGGTGGCATGACTCAGCAGGGTCTTGACGTGCTTGATGCGGACAATATTCTTAACGAATTACTGCGCAAAACGTTAAGGGCGGCGCGCGATCGCGGTACAGAATTGGCTGAACAGGCGCGCGACAAGGGTTAATCGGTCGCCGTGGACTGGCTGTCCGGTTTTACTTGAAAATTGCCCGAAAAACACCGATATTGACAATGTATCAGGGCGCTTGTGCCCTGCGCAGAGGAGTTATGACTACTATGGCTGATTGGAACGACACGAATAATAGGCAGACGGGCTTCGGCTCAGTGCCGCGTGCCGGGGATGCCGTCGCTCGTCAGGAAACTTTTGATGCGGGCCTCAGGGCTCACATGCTGAAGATTTATAATTATATGTGCTCAGGCGTATTACTGACAGGGATTGTCGCACTACTCACTGCACAAAGTGGGCTGGTATACTCGCTGATGCAAGGTCCATTGTTCTGGCTGGTGGCGTTGGCACCGCTCGGCTTTGTTTTTGCGATGAGCTTTGGCGCGAACAAGTTCAGCCAGGGCACATTGCAAGTGATGTTTTGGGCCTTCGCGATCGCCATGGGGCTTTCGCTTTCATCGATCTTCGTGGTCTACACTGGTGAATCGATTGCCGCGACGTTCTTCGCAACGGCTGGCGCGTTCGCTGGACTCAGCCTTTTTGGCTACACCACTAAGAAAGATTTGTCGGGCTTCGGCACTTTTCTGGTCATGGGCGTGATCGGTCTGATCATCGCATCTGTCATCAACATTTTCATCGGGTCGAGCACACTTGGTCTGGCGATCAGCTTCCTCGGTGTGCTTATCTTTGCCGGTCTGACGGCTTACGATACGCAGCGTCTGAAGCGCGAATACGATTATCTTCGCGGTACAGAGTTCGCAGGCAAGGCCGTTATTCTCGGCGCCCTGAGCCTGTATCTCGATTTCATCAACATGTTCCTCTTCCTGCTTCGCTTTATGGGTTCGCGCGAGTGACGGAACTTACTTAGTTGCGACGGATGGTCGCAGCTGAGAATCGCTTTATCGTGCCCGGGGCGTTTTGAGCGCTCCGGGCATTTTCTTTGCGCAATCCCCGCGCTAGTCTCATCGCTTCATTGCGGGTCAATACTTTACCCGTAATGTATCAGGGATATTCGCGGGTAGAAGGGTGCGCATTGCGATGAGCGGGAAGCAAATTGATCGGGATCAGCAACGGGCGAGCATCGCTCAGAAAATCCGTATTGTAGCGGTAGCAGGCGGGCTGGCAACGCTGGCTGCATGTGCAACGCCGCCTCCTCCTCCGCCGCCACCTCCACCACCGCCGCCGGTACAAGTCATCCCAGCGCGGCCATTGCCACCCGGTGGTGCGACAGCCAACATGGTAATACCGACCATTGGTGTCGACGGGACGCGGCAGACGGTGAATGCGGGAATCTCGGAGGCGCAGACGATCTGGAACCTGCGCTCAGCGCTCAATGTTGCGGCGTTGAACTGCTTGGACACTAGACATGCATCGATCCTGCCCAATTATAAGAGCTTTCTGAACGCGCATTCACGCCAGCTACGCACCACAAATCGCGCGGTTGGCCGTGAATTTCGGGATAAGCACGGGCGCAGCTATCGCAATGTGCAAGATTCCTACATGACCCAAGTCTATAACTACTTTGCGCTGCCACCTGCGCTTGATGATTTCTGCGATGCCGCCGTGATAGTAAGTGGTGAGGCCGCAACCGCGCCTGTTGGCGGGCTTGATGTATTTTCGTTAGGCGCACTCGGTCGGATTGAAGCGGTCTTCGAGAACTTCTACCGTTCTTACGAGCAATATCGTGTTGATCTGGCAGCTTGGGACGCGGAGTACGGTCCGAAACCCATGACCGCTCAGTCGGTGCCGGGTGCAACGCCAACGCCGCTGCCGACAGAGGGGCCGATCTTTCAGCCAAGCCCCACGGTGCAGGGCACCGATGAGGGCGGCTAGCGAATAGCCAATCGCAGACTAGCCGGACGGGCTAATTGCTCAGTCTTTTACCTAGCGTAGCAAAAAAGCCTCCCTTTGTGCTGCGTTAGAGACTAGGTCGCGCTCATGCACTTCCTTGATCAGGCAAAGATATATCTGAAATCGGGCGCTGGAGGCCCTGGCGCGGTGAGTTTTCGCCGCGAGAAGTATGTCGAATATGGTGGCCCTGATGGCGGGAATGGCGGCAAAGGCGGTGACATTATTTTTGAGGCTGTTCAGGGCCTCAATACGCTGATCGATTTCCGCTATGCTCAGCATTTCAAGGCCAGCCGTGGCTCCCATGGTATGGGCCGCGATCGCACGGGCGCAGGCGCCGACGATATGATTGTCAAGGTGCCTGTCGGAACTCAGGTTCTGTCAGAGGATAAGGAAGAGGTCTTGGCCGACTTCACCGAAGTGGGTCAGCGCGAAGTGTTCCTTAGGGGCGGTGCAGGCGGGCGCGGCAATGCAAGCTATAAAAGCTCAACCAACCGCGCACCCAGACAACACCAACCTGGCGAGCCGGGCGAGGAAATGTGGGTGTGGCTACGGCTCAAACTGCTCGCAGATGTCGGCCTGCTCGGCCTGCCAAATGCCGGCAAATCGACTTTCATCAATGCGGTTTCCAATGCCAAGGCTAAGGTTGGCCATTATGCCTTTACCACGCTGGTGCCGAAACTGGGCGTGGTTCATCATAAGGGACGCGAATTCGTGCTGGCAGATATTCCCGGCCTGATTGAAGGCGCGGCGGACGGTGCCGGTATTGGCGACCGTTTTTTGGGTCATATCGAGCGGTGCCGCGTACTCATTCATCTGGTCGATATTGCGGGTGATGATCCTGCGGAAGCTTTTCGTACGATAAATGCAGAGCTTGAGGCATATGGGGCGGGATTGGGTGACAAACCGCAACTGATTGCGCTGAACAAGCTGGACCTCGCGGATGAGGAACTCGCTGCTGGATTTGCTGCGGAGCTGTTGGACGCAGGCGCGGACGAGGTATTTGCGGTATCTGGCACAACTGGTGCCGGGATTGAACCGCTTCTGGATGCAGTGTTGAGCTATCTGCCTGATCAGACATCAACCGAGACCAAGGCCGCAGAAGTCGATGATGCCGATGAGGCAAGCAGCGAGTGGTCACCAATCTAGTCTAATGACAATAGCGGCCCTCAAGGATATCCCTCAGGCAAAGCGCGTTGTCGTAAAGATCGGCAGCGCGCTGCTGGTTGAAAATGGATATCCGCGTCAGGATTGGCTTGCGGCCTTGGCGCAAGATATCACTACATTGAGAGAGCACGGCTGCGAAATTATCGTAGTGTGCTCTGGTGCGATTGCATTAGGTGCGGCGCAGCTCGAACTGGAGAAGGGCGGACGAGGAAGTCTCGCTGATGCTCAGGCGGCGGCGGCAGTCGGGCAGATCGCACTCGCGAATGTATGGTCGCGTGCGCTTGGCGAGGAGGGTCTCAATGCGGCGCAAATGCTGTTGACCCTTGATGACCTTGAGGATCGGCGGCGTTATCTCAACGGGTCCGCCACGCTCGACCGGTTGCTTGAGGCGGGTATTGTTCCGATCATCAATGAAAATGACAGCGTGGCCACAGAAGAGATCCGTTTTGGTGACAATGATCGGCTGGCGGCGCGCGTCGCGCAGGCTGCGGACGCGGACGTAGTCTTGCTGCTTTCTGATGTTGACGGGTTGTATGATCGCGATCCGGGGCATGGTGGGGCCAAGCTGATTGAGCGGGTGGAGGGCATCACGCCGGAGATATTGGCGATGGCAACGGACACGTCCTCGTCTGGGCTTGGTTCCGGCGGTATGACATCTAAGCTGCAGGCTGCGGAGATTGCTGAACGCGCGGGCATTTTGCTGGCGATCATCAATGGCAAACATAATGCGCCAATCTCCAGGGCGATTGCAGGAAATCACGGCACTGTGTTTGTGCCTCAACGAAATGATGGGGCGCGCAAAGGCTGGCTGAGCGGGCGATTGGCACCTGCCGGCTCGCTTAGTGTGGATGAAGGGTGCGCAAGGGCGTTGATGGAGCAGGGCGCTAGCGTGCTTGCGGTCGGTGTGACAGCGGTAGAGGGCGCGTTTGAACGCGGCGATCTGGTGACCATCTGCGGACCTGACGGCGAGCGGCTGGGACAAGGTTTATCAGAGTATGACGCGGTAAGTTGCCGCCGGATCGCTGGGATGCGTGAGGATCATCAAGCGAAGATCCTCGGTCACGCACCGCGCGCTGCGGTGGTGCACCGCGACCATATGGTGCTGTCGTGAAAATCGCGGTGACTGGCGCGACTGGCTTTGTCGGTCAGGCGTTCCTTGACTGTGTTTGTCCTACCGCTTCGCTACGTGAGGACAGGCACAGCGATTTTCAGGTCTGTGCATTGACCCGTCGCGAGCAGGAACCTCGCCAAGGCGTCGAATGGGTCATCGGCGATTTGAACGATACAGATGCGCTCAACGAACTGACGACTGGTTGCGATGTGATGGTGCATATTGCTGGCCTCACGAACACGCCTGACATCAATGAATTTGAGACGGCCAACATCGCCGGGACAGCGAATGTGATCGCGGCATGTAAAGCGGCGAACGTGAAACGACTCGTGTTCGTCTCGTCCTTGGCGGCGCGTGAACCGGGCTTGTCGGCATATGGCGCATCAAAGGCGGCAGCAGAGGCGCTGGTAGAGGATAGCGGCCTTGGTTGGACGATTGTGCGGCCACCTGCTGTTTATGGCCCGCGCGACCGTGATATGTTTGAACTGTTTCGCTCAGCGAAGTGGGGTTTCGTGCCGTTGCCGCCGAGTGGCGCGACATCGATCATTCATGTCGATGATCTGGCGAAGTTGCTTCTCTTCTTGGCCGTGTCTTCAAGTAACGAAGTCGTAGGACCGAGCAGAAAAACTCTGATCGAGCCTGATGATGGCCGCGTGGGTGGTTGGAGCCATAAAGAGCTTGCGCAGGCCATCGGTACAGCCATGGGGCGTCGTGTTTTTGCGCCCAATCTGCCAGCATTTGCCCTCCATATGTCCGCTGGATTTGACCGTCTTTTGCGAGGTGATGGCGCCAAACTGACGCCAGACAGAGTCGGCTATATGTGCCACCCAAATTGGGTGTCTCGATCTGACAGGCGCTTGCCAGCGACTGTCTGGCAGGCGGATATCTCGGGGCGCGATGGCCTCGCACAGACCGCCAAATGGTACCGCGATCAAGGTTGGTTGTAAGTTTGTTTTGAAGCACCGAGCCACCCAGGTTCTACCGGAGTATGTTCCGGGTGGTGGGGTGGAGGGCGCGGGTGGTGCAGCCAGCTAAAGGAAAGGCTCGTAGCCCGGGGGCAATTCGCCATCATCGGTGAGCGGGGTGTGAATACCGCATTCGGTTTTGTCCCAGCCCTTCCAGCGGTACGGAGCGTGGGTCTTCACCAGGCTTCACTTTGCTGGTGCAGGGTGAGCACCCGATTGAGGGATAGCCTTGCTCTACCAGCGGATGGCGGGGCAGATCATACTCTTCAAAGTATCCCTCGATCTTGCTCGCATCCCAATCGATCAACGGGTTCACTTTCAAGCGACCCTGCGCATCCGACACATCCAGTTCAAAACGGGGCAGATCGGCGCGCGTGGCATTTTGAAAGGACTTGCGGCCTGTCAGGCTGGAATCGAAACCGGCGAGCGCCTTTGCCAACGGCTTTACCTTGCGGATTTCGCAGCAGCCATCGGGATCATACGACCAGCGCAGGCCCGTCTCGTCCTTCGCCTCTAGCTCGCCCAGATCAGGGTAGAGATTGACGAGGTTTGCCAAGCCTAATCGTTCGACCAGCTCATCACGATAGGCCAGCGTTTCCGGAAAATGCTTGCCCGTTTCCAGAAACAAGACCGGCACACCGGGATCAATTTGCGCGACCAGATGCAACAGGATGCCGCTTTCCGCGCCGAAGCTCGAAACCATGGCGACGTTGCCAGCGACGCCCTGTGTAAGCACAGCATTGAGCAGTTCTTGCGTGCTCGCATTCGCGAACTGTGCATTGAGCGCAACTGCATCGTCAGCAGCGAAGCTTGGTCCAGAATCGATCCGGTCAATCGCGCGCATTGCCGTCATGCTGATGTTCCTTCGCCAGCAATCCTATGCCGCTTTGCCCAAATGGGGCGACGCCCATCCACGGTCGCCTGATAGACGTCGGGCCAGCGTGCAAAGGCGGCCTCTACATCAGCGGCGTTGAGTTCCTGATCGGGTTCGAACGCATCAAATCCGCAACGCCGCATATAGGCAAGCTGATCGACGAGGACGTCGCCGACTGCACGGATTTCGCCTGGAAAGCCTGCCTCGCGCAGAATGCGGGCTGAGGAATAGCCACGGCCATCGCCAAAAGCAGGGAAGTTCACCTCAATCAACGCCAAACGGTCAAGGTGATCGAGCAACGCGCGCGCGTCATCGCCGGGTTCGATCCGAACCGCGTTGGCGTTGGTTTGATCAAGGAATGCGTCGACCGTAACTGCCGCATGATCCACGGCTTCATCCTCGCGGAACCGAATTAGATTAGCCATACAGCGCCTCCTTGAACGGATCCATTCCGATCCTGCGATAGGTATCGAGGAAACGTTCCCCGTCCTTACGATGCTCCAGATAGAGATCAGTGACGGTTTCAATCGCGTCGATTACACCATCCTCGTCAAAACCGCGCCCGGTGATTTTGCCCAGCGCAGTGTCCTCTGCCTCGCTGCCGCCGAGCGAAAGCTGATAATTTTCGACACCTTTCTTATCGACGCCCAATACACCGATATGGCCAGCGTGGTGATGTCCGCAGGCGTTGATGCAGCCAGAGATTTTGAGCTTAAGCTGCCCGAGTTCTTCGGTCTTGCCGCTCTTTGCGAAACGCTCCGAAATTCGCTGAGCCAGTGGGATCGAACGGGCATTGGCGAGGCTGCAATAGTCGAGGCCTGGACACGCGATAATGTCCTCAATCGTATCGAGGTTGGGTGCGCCTAATTCGGCACCCTCTAGCGCAGTCCAAAGTGCGTACAGATCAGCGATCTTGACGTGCGGTAGAACCACATTCTGCGTGTGCATCACGCGCAGTTCGTCAAAGCTGTATTTCTCGGCCAGATCAGCCATCAGATGCATTTGTTCTGCGGTCGCGTCTCCGGGAATGCCACCAACCGGTTTGAGGCTGATCACCGTCGAGACATAACCTGTCTGCTTGTGCGGATGGGTGTTGCGGTCGACCCACAGGGCAAAGTCAGGGTCGCTGCGATCGATCTCGTCGCTCAGCCCGGTTTCGAACGCAGGGTCTGCGAAGTACGGTTTGATCCGCTCCAGCTCTTCAAGTGGCGGTTCAATGCCCTGATTGAGCATGTGCGTGAATTCTTCTTCGACCTGCCGCGCGTATTCCTCCGCGCCCAGTTCATGCAGCAGGATCTTGATCCGCGCCTTGTACTTGTTGTCGCGGCGGCCATAGCGGTTGTAAACCCGCAAAGCGGCCTCTGAATACGTGATCAGGTGATCCAGCGGCACAAAATCGCGGATGCAGTGGGCGATCATCGGGGTCCGACCCATGCCGCCGCCGGCGTAAAAGGCTGCGCCCAGCTCGCCCGCATCGTTTTTCACGATCTGAATGCCGATATCGTGCAGCCGCATTGCGGCGCGGTCCGTGTCGCTAGCGATGACTGCGATTTTGAACTTGCGCGGCAGATAGCTGAATTCCGGGTGGAAGCTCGACCATTGCCGCAGAATCTCCGCATAGGGACGCGGATCGACCAGTTCATCGGCGGCGGCGCCAGCGAAATGATCGGAACTGATATTCCGGATGCAATTACCGCTGGTTTGGATCGCATGCATCTCAACCTTGGCGAGATCTGCCAGAATGTCGGCGGCGTCTTCCAGTTTGATCCAGTTATACTGAAGGTTCTGCCGCGTGGTGAAGTGCCCATATCCGCGATCATATTTGTCGGCGATGTCGGCGAGCACGTGCATTTGCCGCGAGTTGAGCGTGCCATAAGGGATCGCGACGCGCAGCATATAGGCGTGCAATTGCAGATAGAGGCCGTTCATTAGCCGCAGCGGCTTGAATTGATCCTCCGTCAGCTTCCCTTCCAGCCGGCGGCGGGCCTGATCGCGGAATTCCTCCACGCGCGTGTCGACCATCGCCTGATCGTAAGAATCATATTGGTACATCGCTAGATCACCCAATTGCCGATTTCGGGATCAGCTGGTTTGAGAGTTAAGTCTGGCCGCACGGTCGGGCCGAGCGCGCGAATACGTTCCTTGATGTGGGCAGGGCGGGGCGTCCCGTTCTGCATCTCTGCATCAATCGCGTAGGGTATGTTTACACGCCGTGCGGCTTCTTCGCGGTGGGCGATTTCGTCGGCATCATCGCCGACTTCAGCGGCATCTTCGATGTGAATGGACCAGTCTTGCCCGGTCCACCAGACAACCGCGCCAGATTTTAGGTCATTGCCGGTGAGCAATTTCATGAGGATACCTCCTGAGCCAGAGCGGCAATTTGCGCATCATTCACCGTCGCGTCTCGGGCGGTTACCTCCCCAATCACGATGAGCGCCGGGCTGACAACTGTGTGAGCTTTCACCAGTTCAGGCAGCCCCGCTAGCAGGCCGCGCAATACACGCATTTCGGGTCGCGCAGCGTTTTCAATCACCGCGATTGGCATGTCTGGCGACAAACCATCTTCCATCAGTTTTTCGGCGATTTGGGGCGCTGTCTTGACACCCATATAGATGACCAGAGTGCGCCCTTTGCCCGCGAGGCCTGCCCAATTCTGATCCTTCAGTCCCTTGCATTGGCCAGCAACGAAGCTGACCACGCTGGACGCATCGCGGTGAGTGAGAGCGATTTGAGAGGCTGCGGCGGCACCGTTTGCGGCGCTAATACCTGGAATAATCTCGACCGGTATTCCCGCCGCTTGCAGAGCTTCAGCCTCTTCTCCGCCGCGTCCGAAAATCAGGGGGTCGCCGCCCTTTAGGCGAACGACATCGTGACCATTCTTCGCCTTTCGCACCAAAAGTGCGTTGATGTCATCTTGCGGGAGCGTGTGTTTCGAACGTTGCTTTGCCACTGAGATCAGCGTCGCATCCTCGCGCGCCAACGCAAGGATCGCCGGATCAACCAGACCATCGTGAACAATGATTGCGGCCTCTTGAAGCAATCGCGCAGCGCGCACGGTCAACAACTCCGGATCGCCTGGCCCTGCACCGACCAAAAATACTGTGCCATACTTTGCCATGTCGGGCAGATGCGCCTTGCCCCCGCAATCCGCCAATCAGAATGCGTGTCGGGTCAGACAGGATTTGTTTTGAAAGCCGATGTAGCCAATCGCGAAGTTAGTCTTTCGCCGGCAAATCCTTGTCAGCAAGCGCCGCGATAAGCTGCTCAAACTGTCCGTTGTTGCGCAAGTTGATGTCACGCTGCGGGAATGGAATTTCAATGTTGTTCTCTTTCAGCAGCCACCACAAATTCTTCAGGACCTGACTGCGTACATTGCCTACGCCATCCTCTGGATCGTTGATCCAGCAATGGATCACGAAGTTGACCGAACTATCGCCATACTCTGCCATCCAGATTGTCGGAGGTGGTGATTTGAGCACGCGATCGGATTGACGTGCCGCCTCCATCATCAGTTCTTCGGCGAGCTTCATATCAGCGTCATAGCTAACCCCGACAGGAACCTGCATACGCACATTTCTTGAAGAGTAAGACCAGTTTTCAACCTGATTGATCATCAGATTTTCATTCGGGATGAGGTATTCGCGCTGGTCACGGGTGGTTACCGATACTGCTCGAATACCAATTTTGCGGATCTGGCCAAAGGTTTCGTTGCCGGCTGTATCGGCCACGGCGATGACGTCCCCGGGCTTGATCGATTTATCCATCAACAGGATGATCCCGGCAATCAGGTTGCCGAATGTCTTTTGCAGGCCGAAGCCGATGGCGAGGCCGAATGCGCCGGAGAACACGGCAAGTGCGGTCAGGTCGATCCCAAGCAAATCTATGCCTAGAAAGAACGCCGCTGCCCAAATGATAATGGTGCTGATCTTTTCCGCCAGCAGATGTTGAGTTTCATCGAGCTTTGTGACGCGGCGAAGAAGCGAGGCGCATAGACGCGAGACAAGCCACGCTCCGGCTATGACAAGCAAAAGCGTGGCGGAGGCAAACAGAACATCCCAAAGGGAAATCCGCATCGACCCCATCTCGATGGCCATCGCGTCGAGACCCTCGACCATTCCGCCAATCGTCTCGCTGCGTTCGCTAACTGCCTCTTTCGCTTCGTCCGCAGCGGCGACAGCCTCAGTCGGCTCTGGCTCTGGTTGACTGGTGGTGCCGGTCTCGGCTGCTTCCACGGTCACTGCCTGACCAGGCACAAGTTCGACGCTTGCCGACACCTCGTCTGTTTGCGTGTCAGCAGTTTCGGTCGCTGTAGGTGCCACTGCAGTCATGATGCGTCCATTTGTTCAAGAGCCTGGGCCAAATCTGCAATCAGATCGTCGGCATCTTCCAAGCCGATAGATAACCTAACGCCGAATTGATCATTTTGGTCCCAATCGGGTCTTGGCCAAGTCATTGTGTCGCGTACTGGGCGTACGTCAAAGGGTAAGGCAAGGCTTTCAAACCCGCCCCAGCTATAGCCGATGCCGAACAGTTGAAGCGCGTCCACAAGGCGGCATCTCGCGGCATCGTCACGGCCCTTGATAACGAAGCTGAACAGGCCGCAGCCGCCAGTGAAGTCGCGTCGCCAAAGGTCGTAACCCTGGGCGCCGGGCAGGATCGGGCACAGCACGTGAGCAATTTCGTCACGCGCATTGAGCCATGCGGCAAGTCTGAGCGCAGTTGCAGTCTCCCGTTCTAACCTCACGCCCATCGTTCTAAGGCCGCGCAGAGCCAACGATGCATCGTCGGGCGATACGACCTGACCCAATTGCTGGCTGCGCGCACGAAGGCGTTTATACCACGCCTCTCCGGCTGTGCATGCACCAAGCATTACGTCTGAATGACCTACGACATGCTTGGTCAAAGCCTGAATGGTGATGTCGACACCGTGATCTAAAGCCTGAAAACCAAGCGACGTTGCCCATGTGTTGTCGAGCAGGCTGACTGCACCCTTTTTGCGCGCAATCGCCGCCAATGCTGCCACATCGCAGACTTCCATGGTCAGGCTGCCCGGACACTCAATCATCACCGCTTTGGTCTTGTCACAAAACAGATCGGCAAAATCATCCAGATCAAGCGGATCGTAGAACCGGTGCTCCACCCCAAAGCGCTTTAGCAGACCCATGGCCATGGTCCGTGTGGGATCATAGGCATTGTCAGTGACTAGCAGGACATCGCCCTGCCGCAGAACAGTCAACATCGCGCCCGCAATTGCCGCGACACCGCTCGGGTACAAGACGGTGCCAAATGCGCCTGGCTCCTGATCTGTCAGAGCATCTGCTAGCGCCCATTGCGTTGGCGAACCGCGCCTGCCGTAGAAGAATTGACCATCCGAGTTGCTCTTGACGCCATTGCGCAAAGCCGCGCAGTCTTCGTACAAGTGCGTGCTCGCGCGATAGATTGGCGGATTGACGACATGCGGGTTATCGCTGCGTCCGCTCGCAACTAGCTTGGTGCTGGAGCTGAGCTTACCTTTGTTCTTCGCGGCCAAGGAGTTTTCCGTTCGTACTGAGCTTGTCGACGCACCGTATTTGGTTTGCGGCGCATAGGCAAAGAAGAAGAGCAGCCCTTCGACAAGCTCAGGGCGAATGGGTCAAGTGCTACTAGTGGTATTCTTTGGCGTTGCGGGATCATTGCCCCATTCCTGCCAGCTACCATCATACAGCGCCGTATCATTGCGACCGCACAGATGCAGTGCAAAGAGCAAAACAGCCGCTGTCATCCCGCTATTGCATGTAGTAATCACCGGTACCGTTTAGTATTGATCCCGGAATCGGCAAACATCTGCGTGATCTCAGCACTATTTTTGTAAGTCCCGTCTTGCTTGAAGAGCGCTCCAAACCACAAGTTTCGCGAACCGGGGATATGGCCACCTTCTGCTTCGACCCCGCCAAAACGCGCGGCGTCGCGGGCGTCGACTACCTGTTCCACAGCCGATGATATGTTGGCCAGCATGTCTGTCTGAGTGCGCGCAGCCGGTTGGTCGGTTAATTGCGCCGTTGAAGTAGCCTCAACCGCGACCTTGCCGCTTTCGAGTGGCCTGCCTTCGGCCCGCCACTTACCCAGACCTCCATCCAAAATCGCGACGTTCCGAAAACCATAGCCGCGCAAGATAAACCATGCCCGGGCCGCACTGCGGATGGCGCTGTCATCATACAGGATGATTGCATCGGACGTTCGTACGCCCAGCGAAGCCATATGCTCCGCCACATGGTCGGCGCTGGGCATCGTATTGGTGACTGGTGCGCTCGCATCATGCAGGTTGGGCATATCGAGAAAGCGCGCGCCTGGAATGTGCGTGTCCTCAAATTCCAGCGCGGCATTGCGTCCGGCACCTGGCAAATGCTTGCTTGCATCAAGTACAATGCAATCCTGCGCGCTGAGGCTTTCGGCAAGCGACTGGGTTGAAATCAAACTATCCATCGGCTCACAGCCCTAGCGAGCAGATTGACCCTAGTCCAACTCTCGTTGCGCAATCGGCTTCCAGCTACGCGGTCCTTCATCGAGGGCAAAGGGCTGCACACGCGCGCTGCCAAATTCGCTGGGCTGTCCGACCACGTAGGTCTTCGCAACCGGTTTTTCGTTCTGGGCGGTCACGCGCAGTTTTAGGAGCGGGACAAGAAGTGCCGCGCTGCCCTGCCGGATGATATTCGCCTGTGCCACCGGCAACCTGATTTGGCCTTCAAAACGGGAGGATTGGCGCGCGGACATGCGAGCATAGGATTGCTGGACTGGCAAAGCTGCTTCGGGTGAGGCCGTTTGTGTCTCCATGGACGAAGCGCTACCTGCGGAGGCCAATTCGGCCTCGAGCTGCACGTCTTTCAGCGCATTATCGGTCTGATTTAGTATTGTGACCCGATATGTCAGCGTCACGTTCATAAAGCTGCGATCTAGGCTGATCGGTTCGACTTTCAGGCCAATGGGCGTTGCGCTGGGGCGATGTGACGCAGTGGACGGCCTTGCCTGCGGTTGCGATGCGTCCCGTTGTGTCGGTATGGGGGGCTGGATCGTAGGGGCGTCGACTGATGCCGCATTGCGGCGTTGAAGCCAAATCCCCAGCGCAAGCAACAGAAGCATCAGGACACCGCCGAGCCATAGCCATAGTGTCGGCACGCCGAACACTGCCGCGCCCTCAGCTTGTGGCACCTGTGAAGGAACACCCTGCGAAGTAGGCAATGACAGTTCAGCTATCGGCGCTGTCGCCGACGATTCAGGCAGCCGTTCCTCATTGGAAATTGCCTGCGGCTGTGATTCTTGCCTCGGCTCAGGGACGGTCTGGCGATTGGTCACTGATTGAGCAGGCACCGCCGGCTCTGCACGATCGACACCATCGGCGGATGATGGATCGGGCGCGGTGAGTATTGGCTCAAAGGGCAATTGAGCTTCGGATGTGGAGGCCTCTGTCGCTTCGTCTGCTGCCGTGCTTCCAGAGACAATCTCTCGCGGTGCTATCGGTACGAGCCTGTCGGTATCCACCGGTCCTTGGACATTGGGCGTCGAAGTTTCCTGCGGCGATGGAGGTAGCTCGAACTCCTGCACCGATTGCGCAGTCAGAGGTGCGGAGACCAGGGTCACGCATAAGCAAGCTGATAGAGAAAAGAGTTTACGAGAATACATCTGCAATGGGTGCTTTTGGTGATGCAGCGCAATTTGCGCCTCGCGCTGAATAGGTACTGAAGCAGGCAAACCCAAGCATCAGCTTGCGCCGAAACGCCTTTCGGGGCAGATGCGCGGCATGAGTGACACACCATCAAGCGCTGACGGACTGCCCAAGTTTCTGGGTAAGGATAGCGCCCTGCCAACTGATCCGGACCATGCAGAACTCGATTACGTGCCTAACCCTCGAGCAGGTGAGCTGTTCTTGGTGCGTTTTGCTGCGCCTGAGTTCACTTCGCTCTGCCCGGTTACGGGCCAGCCTGATTTTGCGCATCTGGTGCTGGATTATGCGCCCGGCGAGACGATTGTCGAATCCAAGTCGCTAAAGCTGTTTCTGGGCAGTTTCCGCAATCATTCCGGGTTTCACGAAGATGTTACGGTCGGGATCGGCAAGCGTCTCACCGAAGAAATGAAGCCACGCTGGCTGCGGATCGGTGGATATTGGTATCCGCGCGGTGGCATCCCGATTGATGTATTCTGGCAAAGCGGTCCGCCGCCTGCTGATTTGTGGCTGCCTGACCAAGGTGTCGCGCCATATAGGGGAAGAGGATGATGTCTAACTTTCTGGCAAATCTGCCGAAATATTCGCTGTGGGCAGCGCTTGCTTCTTTATTGTGGTTCGCCTTTGCTGTCTTCGCCCCAAAGCTGGGGATTATTGGTTGGCAAACTGGATTTCTGACCATGGTTGTGGGCGTTGGTCCGATCCTGCTTGGTATTGTCGCACTTTTTTCGATCATTGCGCTTGCCCTTGCGTTCTTTCGGAAACCACGCGGCGCATGGTGGAAAGCCGCCATAGCTTTGGCAATTCCAGCTATCTTGTTCGGCGGCCTCATGATCGTGCGCGCGCAAGGTGCATCTGTTCCGCCAATCCATGATGTGTCGACGGATTTGCGCAATCCGCCTTCATTTTCCTCCGAAACGCTTGCCGCACGCCAGGAGTGGGGGGCGAACCCGCTGTCGGATTATGGCACGCCGCTCGGTGAGATGGAAATGTGGGCAGAACGCGTTGATGCGGAGCTTGCTGCCAAGAATCACGCGGATATTATTGCTGAGGAATATACCGAGCTGCAGCCCATTATACTGGGCGCAACATCGCGCGAAGACGCATTGGATGCGATCGTTGCGGCGATGGGTGAGATTGGTCTGCAAGATGTGCGTCGTGATGCAGAAAGTGGCCGGGTTGAGGGTGTGGCAGAGACGTTTGCCTTTGGCTTTCGCGATGATGTTGTCGCACGCGTCGACGAAAATCAGATCGACATCCGCTCGGTCAGCCGCGTTGGCATGAGCGATCTCGGCTACAATGCAGATAGGGTCGAGGCATTATCAGACGCGATCCGCGCCCGCATCGGTCAATAGGTCTTGGTAATGCTTGGGTGGAGTGGTGCCGGCTGCACGATTCTGAACGCGCGGCCTGATGATTACAAATCAACTGCTCTACCAACTGAGCTAAGCCGGCACTCCAGCCGCATCTGTGCTGATGCGGACGCGCCATTGGCAGCAAACGAAGCCCTTGTCTAGTCTGCGAATCAGGAAGCTATGGTTGTGCTGCGAAATTACGATCGGCTGGCGCCCATTTTGTCGTTTTAGTGAAAGTGGCGCGAATTTCTGTCCCGAAACAAGACAAAGTCGAGCGACGTTAACGATAATCATTTAACACCCGGCAACAATGCTTGACAAAACGTTAACGAGAGCCAGTGTCCTACCCGGACTGCCAAAGGATCGCATGAGGGATGCGGCTCCGGCGGATTAGTGAGGGACTCAGATATGACGAGATTTCGCAAGCTTAGCTTGACGGCGTCAGCTGCAGCGATGGCTGCAATGGCTGTGCCGGCCAATTCTGCAACAATCGTTCTTAATGATATCGGCGGTGTTACCGGCACGCCTGCTCAACAGGGTTTCCAGATTGCCGCTGCATTCTGGGGCGCGGTTCTCGCCGATAACATTACCATTAATCTCGATGTCGGCTTTAGTGACCTGGGCCCTGGTATCTTGGGCGGTGCTGCGAGCAACACGTTTCTGGTCGATACTGCCTCTTTCTACGGCGCTCTTGCTTTTGATACATCATCCAACCTTGATGCCATTGCAGTGGCAAACCTTCAGCCATTGGATGCCAATGGTGGCGTAACCGCGATTACGGCAGGATATCTGGATCCAGTGAACCAGCTGGGCGTTGATACTAGTGTTACCGTCGTTGACGATGATGGCTCAGTAAACAACTCGGTGACGGCACTGAACCGCGCCAATGCAAAGGCGCTGGGTGCGATCCTTGATGACGGACCTGACGCGGATATTCAATTCAGTGACGCAATTTCCTGGGACTTTGACCCGTCAGACGGGATTGATGCAGGCAGCTTCGACTTTATCGGTGTGGCGATTCATGAAATCGGTCATGCACTTGGTTTCACCTCGGGTGTTGACACTTATGACTTTTTGGGTTGCCCCAACGGCCCGGGTTGCGGTGGGCCAGTTGATGATGTCAATCTCAATAACTTTGTCGTTTCAGAGAATATCGACCACTTCCGTTATTCTGAAGAAGGCGTGCTGAACTGGGCTCCCGGTGCGGATACCTATTTTTCCATTGATGGCGGTGCGACTGAATTGTTCGGCAATTCGCGCTTTGAATCCGGCGATTTCAACGGCAGTGGCTGGCAGGCTTCACATTGGTTGAATAACGGCACTTGTGAAGACTTCATCGGTATTCTGAACCCGTTCCTTTGCCCTGGCTTTGATGGCGAAGTCACCGCGGCTGACCTCGCGGTGTTCGATGCTATTGGTTACGACCTTAACTTTGACGTTCTCGCTAATCCTGACCTTCGGATCACCACTGGCGAGATTTTCAACTTCTTCGCGCCAGCTCCGGTTCCAGAACCAGGCACATGGCTGCAAATGATCCTTGGCTTTGGTCTGCTCGGCGGTCTGATGCGTTCAAAAACCGGCCGTCGCCGGATGCGGGTCAACTTCGACATCGCGTAAGCTCATTTAGTCAGGCGCCGAAGGTCCAGCCTTCGGTTCTGGCTGTGTCTTCGGAAAGCCCCGCTGGATTCCAGCGGGGCTTTTCATGCGCGACTGCGCGCAACCATGCAGCGGAAAGCAGCGCGTCAGATGAATGGTCATCGATCGCCCCAGTCTTGCCGAGTGCCGGCAAGCCAAGGGCGTCGAGCGCCACATCAAGTTCCTCAAGATTGCGGATTTTTGCCTTGCCGGGGGTACGCCCAGCCTCCAGCGCTGCGAGTGACGTATAGATCTCCACTGCCACGCAACCTTTATCAGGCAGCGGATCGATCGGCCAGACTGGCAGCTTCCCGCTCAGGCGATGGAGCATTCGCATCCCGGTGAGCGAACTCTTACCTACCTGCGCGGCACCGACGAGATTGAAATTCGAATAGGGGCGGAGACCGAGGGCAGCCTGCGCATGCTCAGTGACGCGCAGTCTCCCGCGTCCATGGGCCGCACCATCACACCGAAACTGTACTCCCTCTCGTCCACCGTGACGACGAAAATACGTGTTTAAATCACGATGATCGACGAAGCTCTGGGCTTCCAGATAGGGGTCATTCTTGCAGATCTCGTCAATGAGCGCCCACAGGGACTTGGCATCAGTAGGGCTTTCCCCCAACCTGGGAAGAAGGCACCGCAATCGACGAAGGGCAGAGCGATGCCCAGATCCAACCCGACAAGCGTGTCATCTGGCAGATCATTGTGCAGCAGATCGAAGACGTCCTGACGTCCCCAGCCACCCTTTGGTGGTTTGACCAAGACAGGCGGTCCACCATCCGCATTGGCCAAGGCGAGCGCAATGCCCCTTTGCCGTGGTCCTTTCGCGCCTGACCAATCAATCGCGAGGAAATTTGAAAAGCGGACAGGCTTCAATTGCGCTCTCGTCGCAGGCGATCCCAATACTCCATCCGCTCGCGCACCTTACGCTCAAACCCACGCTCAACCGGCTCATAATAGGTCTGCGGTTCCATCTCTTCCGGCCAGTAATTGTCGCCGGAAAAGCCCTCCTCGGAGTTATGATCGTACGAATAGCCTGCGCCATAACCAATATCTTTCATCAGCTTGGTTGGGGCATTGAGGATATTGCTAGGAGGCGCGAGGCTACCTGTTTCGCGCGCCGATTTGAACGCGGCTTTCTGCGCGGCATAAGCAGCGTTCGATTTGGGCGCAGTTGCGCAATAGAGGCAGGCCTGAACGATTGCGAGTTCACCCTCCGGCGAGCCTAGGAATTCGTAAGCGCCCTTGGCGGCGAGACATTGCGTGAGTGCCTGCGGATCGGCCAAGCCAATATCTTCGCTCGCAAAGCGGACCAATCGGCGCAGCACGTAAAGCGGCTCTTCACCCGCAGTTAGCATCCGTGCGAGATAATAAAGCGAAGCTTGGGGATCAGAACCACGCAGCGATTTGTGCAGAGCCGAGATCAGGTTGTAATGACCATCCCGATCCTTGTCATAAACCGCGACCCTGCGCTGCAGGAACTGACCCAACTCTGCGGGTCCCAAGGGTTCCTCAATCTTGGCGTTGTATAGCGTCTCGGATTGATTGAGCAGGAAGCGGCCATCGCCATCCGCGCTTGCGACAAGTGCTTCGCGCGCATCGTCGGTAAGGGGGAGCGGTCCTTCAAGAGCTTCTGCTCGAACCAGCAGCTCGGTGAGCGCCTCATGATCGAGCCTTTGCAGTATCAGCACCTGCGCGCGGCTGAGCAACGCGGCGTTCAGCGCAAAGCTGGGGTTCTCCGTGGTCGCCCCCACCAAAGTGACTGTGCCGCGTTCGACAAAAGGGAGAAATCCATCCTGCTGCGCGCGATTAAACCGGTGGATCTCGTCCACGAACAACAGGGTGCGTTGCCCAGCTTCGGCGGCTTTGTCGGCTGCGGCGAAGGCTTTCTTGAGGTCGGCAACCCCGCTGAAGACTGCGCTGACGCTTTCGAAGCGCATTCCAACGGCGTCTGCGAGTAGGCGGGCAATAGTTGTCTTGCCTGTCCCAGGCGGCCCCCACAGGATCATGCTGGATAGCTTGCCCGCTGACACCATACGGCCAATCGCACCGTCCGGGCCGGTCAGATGATCCTGCCCAATAACATCGCCAAGCTTTGCCGGTACGAAGGCGGTCCGCCAGCGGCGCGTCATCACGTAGCGGCTCGGGTCGCGAGGTCGAGGGTGCATCATTTCCAAACAAGTCAGCCATTCGTCTGATCAAGTAAGCAGTTCGGCGGATAATGCCATATCACTCTTGCAAAGACTTACTTAAGATATATCTTAGAGCTATCGAAACGTTAGGAGCAACCCCCATGTACTCAGCTCGCAAATGGCGAAAAATGCGCAGAAACCCCGCTTGGCCCTTCATCGCCATGATGGCCTCCAATTCACGTGGCTTTGGCGCAGAGGGTCCGTTTGGTTCGGACGGGCCTTTTGGACCGGGCGGTCCATTTGGTCGCGGCGGTGGCCGCCGCCGCAGAGGGCGTGTTTTCGGCTCAGGCGAATTGCGCCTCACGCTTTTGATGCTGATTGGTGACGAACCCCGCCATGGCTATGAATTGATTAAGGCCATCGGCGATGCCACCGGCGGTAATTACGAGCCAAGTCCAGGCGCCGTCTATCCGACCCTTGCACTGCTCGCAGATGAAGGCGCCATCAAAGAAACGAAGGCAAAAGGCGACGACACGCGCAAGGCCTTTGAAATCACAAAGTCAGGCAAGGAAGAGCTGGCCGAGCGTGAGGAAGAAATCGCCGCCATCATTGCCAAGCTCACGGCGATGCAGGGCGGCGATGAAGAACAGAAGGGGGCACCCGAACTGTTCCGCGCGATGGGTAACCTCGCTGGTGTGTTGAAGCACAAATATCGCGGTGGCAATTTCAAGCGGGATGATCTGGAAGAGATCGTCGATCTGATTGATGATCTTGCGAAGAAAATCGAACGGCTCTGAGGCAATGTCAGAGTTGCGTTTGGCGCAATGACCTGAAAGTGCTAACCCTCCCTCGTTAACTCGGGGGAGGACACATATGAATTTAGGCTCAACAGCTAAAACACCATGGCACCTGTGGGTGGTAGGTGTGCTGACGCTACTATGGAATTCAGTCGGTATTTTCAGCTATATGATGACCCGGCTCGGCAAGCTCGCTGATCTCGGCATGACAAGCGATCAGATTGCGTTTTTCGATTCATTCCCGGTTTGGGCAAATGCCGTTTGGGCGCTGGGTGTGTAGGGCGCATTTTTCGGCTCAATACTGATCTTACTGCGGTCGCGTTGGGCGGTCACATCACTGGTGATTTCCGTGATCGGGATGGTCGGCTCGACGATTTACCAGAACTTCCTTACGGCTGTGCCTGAGGATTTGCAGAGTATCGGGCTCAATGTGGCGATCTGGGTGACCACGCTGTTTATGCTGTGGTACGCCCTTCGTATGCGTAAACAGGGCGTTTTGAAGTAATCCTAACCGTTGGCGCGCTGGTGATGGAGCCGTAAATATGTCTCCGCCACGGCGCTGTTGATTGCATCCCAGCTATATTCTTCAGCGCGAGCGGACCCAGCGTCGCCATGTGCGCGCCGCAGTGCATCGTCGGTGCAATACGACGCAAGCGCTTTCGCGAAGCACGCAGGGGTACCGTCAGGTACCAGCGTGCCGGTCTTGCCGTCAGTCACCAGGCTGGCGCTGCCAGTTGCCCCCGCTGCTACCACTGGAAGCCCACTCGCCATCGCCTCAAGCGTGACGTTGCCAAATGTCTCAGTGATGGAGGGGTTGAAGAACACATCTGAACTGGCAAGTGCCCGTCCGAGGTCAGACCCCGTCTGAAAGCCCGCAAAGACGCCGCCTGGCAATGTCTTTTCAAACCAGCCACGCGCGGGACCATCGCCGATCACAAGTACCCGGTGCGGGATTTGTTTCTTGCGGAGCTGCACTATGGCTTCGGCAAACATGTCGAGGCCCTTTTCCATAACCAACCGACCAAGAAAGGCGATTGTGACCTCATCATCCTTGATCCCAAGTGATCGCCGCCATTCGGGATCACGCTTTAACGGGTGGAAAAGCTCGCGATCGACCCCGCGTGACCAGATGGTGATATCGTTATGCATTCCCTGCGCCATCAACTCGTCGATCTGGCTGGCCGATGGCGCGACCAAGGCATCGCAGCGATTATAAAAGCGCCGCAAAATCCACTCGATTGCGGGTTCGATAAAGCCAAGACCATAATAACGCGGATACGTCTCAAATCGGGTGTGCACTGACGCCAATACGGGAATGTCTCGCTGTTTTGCCCATTTGAGTGCTGCATGTCCCGTGGGATCAGGCGACGACACATGCACTGTGTTGGGCGCGAACTGTTTCAAATCGGCGCGAACAACATCATTGAAACCCATCGGGATGCGATATTCTCCGCGACCCTTCAGCGGTACCGGGATGCTGGGCACGTCGATCAAGTCGCCTGTGGGAGGAAAGTCAGGCTTCGCAACCGTAGGCGAATAAACTCTGACCTGTGCGCCTTGCGACAGCAGATAGCCCACCAGACGATTTAGCGCCTGGTTCGCCCCGTCTCTCGTGTAGTTATAATTGCCGCTGAACAGAGCGATGCGAAGGTCGGTAATATCCATTGTCTTACCTTCGCATTAGGCGAGCAAGAGGCTCGGGGCAATCAACAGATTTAGAGGTCACTTTGTCGACAAGGGCACGCCCTTACTTGACTTGTTGCACCGCATCATTAGTGCAGCCGACGGGCCACGCGGTCCCAACGCCGCGCGTGCTCTCTGCAAGGAGAGAATACATGACTGACTTGAATAGCGTACCGGCGCGTAAGCCGGCACGTCCGCACTTTTCTTCCGGTCCCTGCGCGAAACCGCCGGGCTGGTCCCCTGATAAATTCAATACGCAAGCGCTCGGGCGCTCTCACCGTTCGGGGGTCGGCAAGGCGCGCCTGAAGCACTGCATCGACTTGATGCGCAAAGTGCTGCAAGTGCCTGATGACTATCACATCGGTATCGTTCCAGCTTCCGACACGGGCGCGGTTGAGATGGCGATGTGGTCGCTGTTGGGTGATCGACCGGTAACTACGCTCGCGTGGGAAAGTTTTGGCGAGGGCTGGGTCACCGACGCGGTCAAGCAGTTGAAAATTGATCCCACGGTCCTGCGCGCGGATTATGGCCAGATACCTGATCTTGACGCGGTTGATTGGTCGCATGACGTGGTGTTTACCTGGAATGGCACTACCTCTGGTGTGCGTGTTCCCAATGGCGACTGGATTGCGGCAGATCGAGAAGGTCTGGCGATTGCTGACGCTACCAGCGCCGTGTTTGCTCAGGATATTGCCTGGGATAAAGTCGATGTGCTGACTTTCAGCTGGCAGAAAGTGCTGGGCGGGGAGGGGGCGCATGGCGTGCTGATCCTGGGACCGCGTGCGGTTGATCGGCTGGAAAGCTACACGCCCGAATGGCCGTTGCCTAAGATTTTCCGCCTGACAAAAGCTGGAAAGCTGATTGAGGGGATCTTTACAGGCGCGACGATCAACACCCCGTCCATGCTGGCGGTTGAGGATGCGATCTTCGCACTTGAATGGGCGCAGTCGGTTGGCGGCCTTGATGGCATGAAGGCCCGCGCGAATGCGAATGCGGCGGCGTTGGATGCAATAGTGCAGGAGCGCGATTGGCTTGGCCATTTGGCCGCGGACCCCGCCACACGCTCAAACACCAGCGTATGTCTGACGGTTGAAGGTGCCGATGCCGCGTTCATCAAAAGTTTTGCCAAGCTGCTGGAAGAGCAGGATGCGGCCTATGACATTGCGGGCTATCGCGATGCTCCGGCTGGTCTACGTATCTGGTGCGGCGCGACCGTCGATATTGCTGATATTGAGGCGCTCGGCCCATGGCTCGACTGGGCGTGGGCTCAGCTCAAAGCGTGACTTCTAATTTTTTGCGCCAAGCGCGAGATCCAGCGCGGGCGACCAAAGGAATCTTCTATGACCAAACCTAAAGTACTCATCTCCGACAAGATGGACCCGAACGCAGCGCGTATTTTCGAGGAGCGAGGCTGCGACGTTGATGTAATCACGGGCGAAACACCAGAGGAACTGATTGCCCGTATTGGTGATTATCATGGCCTTGCGATCCGCAGCTCTACCAAAGTGACACCTGAAGTTCTTGACGCGGCGACCAATCTGAAAGTGATTGGCCGGGCCGGGATCGGCGTCGACAATGTCGATATCCCTTACGCCAGCGGCAAAGGCGTGGTGGTGATGAATACCCCGTTCGGAAATTCCATCACGACAGCAGAGCACGCCATCGCGATGACTTTGGCGCTGGCTCGGCAGATTCCGGCGGCCAACACGCGTACGCAGCAGGGCGAATGGCCCAAAAAAGACTTCATGGGTGTCGAGGTCACCGGAAAGACGCTTGGCCTGATCGGCGCGGGCAACATCGGTTCAATCGTGGCGAGCCGCGCGCTGGGCCTCAAGATGAAGATCGTCGCCTTTGACCCGTTCCTCACAGAAGAGCGCGCGGTAGAAATCGGCGTTGAGAAAGTGGATATCGATACACTGCTAGCGCGAGCGGATTTCATCACCCTCCACACGCCGCTGACCGATGAAACGCGCAATATCTTGAGCCGCGAGAATCTGGGCAAGACGAAGCCTGGCGTCCGGATCGTCAATTGCGCACGCGGCGGCCTGATTGATGAGGCAGCGCTGGCTGACATGCTTGATAGCGGACATGTAGCTGGCGCGGCTTTGGATGTGTTCGAAACCGAACCAGCGAAAGAAAGCCCGCTTTTTGGCAAGCCGAATTTCATCTGTACGCCTCACCTTGGTGCATCGACCACCGAAGCACAGGTCAATGTTGCGCTGCAGGTGGCTGAGCAGATGAGTGATTATCTGGTGAACGGCGGAGTGACGAATGCGCTCAATATGCCGTCTCTCAGCGCTGAGGAAGCGCCCAAGCTCAAGCCATATATGGCTCTGGCAGAAAAACTGGGTAGCCTTGTCGGCCAGCTTGCGCATGGCAATCTCACCAATATCAGTATTGAGCGTGAAGGTGCGGCGGCTGAACTCAACGGTAAGCCGATTACAGGCGCGGTACTGGCGGGATTGATGCGTCGCTATTCAGACACGGTGAACATGGTCAACGCGCCGTATCTGGCGAAAGAGCGCGGTCTTGATGTGCGTGAAGTACGACATGAGCGTGAGGGAGCGTACAACACGCTGCTTCGCGTTACTGTCGGCACGGACAGCGGCGATCGTTCGGTCGCTGGGACGTTGTTCGGCAGTGAAGCACCGCGCCTGATTGAGATATTTGGCGTCGGCATTGAGGCCGATCTGCACGGCAACATGCTGTATATCGTCAACGAAGATGCTCCTGGCTTTATTGGTCGGATCGGCACACTTCTGGGCGAAGCTGGCATTAACATTGGCACCTTCCACCTTGGACGCCGTCAAGCGGGCGGCGAGGCGGTTCTGCTGCTCAGCGTGGACGCGGCAATCCCTGCCGACGTTGTCGCTCAGGCTCAGGCGTTGGAAGGCGTGAAAATCGCAATGCCTCTGGCATTCTGACGCGGCATAGGGCAGGGGCGCGCACGGTATGACGAACACCGACGATCTCCTGCCCCCTGATGATCTTCTACCAGAGGGCCTTGAAGACGCACTGCCGACAAAAGCGGCGGCTGTGACCGACGCCATGCGCGCAATTCTAAAGGCGATGGATAACCACGGATATGACCGTGTGCGCCCACCGCTGATAGAGTTCGAGAAATCGCTCGCCGGGCGTATGGACGGGGTCATGACCCGCCGAATGGTTCGGTTCACTGACCCGGCAAGCCTGCGGACTCTGGCCCTGCGCAGCGATATGACCGTGCAGATCGGGCGTATTGCGGCCACCAGCCTCAGTGAAACAGCGCGGTACGTTGCGGTTGTGCTACGCTGGCGAAGTTGCACGTATCCAGTCTGACCAATTGGACCCTGCACGCCAGCGATTGCAATTGGGCGCGGAGCTTATCGGTAGCGATACAGTCGCGGCGGCATGCGAGGTTGTGACAGTAGCGATTGAGGCGCTTGAGGCAGCGGGGGTGACCAATGTCTCGGTGGACTTCACTCTGCCCGATTTGGTGGATGTTCTATCCCAAGAGGCGCTCCCTCTGTCGGACGTTGCCAAACCGGAAGTGCGGCGCGAACTCGATACCAAGGATGCGGGCGGGCTGGCCGCTATCGAGGGTGGTGAGGCGTATCTGCCGCTGCTTTATGCTGCCGGGCCATTTGATGATGCGATTGAACGCTTGGCCGCGATTGATGCGAAGGGTGCGCTTGCGAGCCGTATTGCCGGGCTGAGAGAGATTGCGAAGGCGATAGGATCCCGTGCGCGCGTTACGCTCGATCCTAGCGAACGGCACGGATTTGAGTATCAGACATGGTTCGGATTTACGCTCTATGCCGAAAGTGCCCGCGGTGCATTGGGGCGCGGCGGAACTTACTCCATCAGTGGTACCGATGAAGCCGCCACCGGCGTGTCACTTTACATGGAACCGATGCTGGAAGCTCTTGCGGATGCGATTTCGCCGAGCGTTGACACGGTGTTCCTGCCGCTGGGCCATAACCGCGCCATTGCCGCAGGGATTAGAGCGGATGGCAAGCGCACGATTGCTGCACTGTCCGAGGCCGATGATCCAGCCAGCCTCGGGTGCACGCATGTGCTCAATGGCGAGGATGTAACTCCCGTTTAGGAGGCTCTGAGGAAGCCCAGATCTGGCGCATTGAACCGGTACGATATTGGGGGCAATGTTTGGAAGTTCGCTTGCCTCAACACCAAACCACTGCGCAAGCGTAGCAGAATATTCATCGACCGACGTTGTCGGCAGCAAGCGTCCACGACCAACCTGATCGTCAGTGTCCAGCGAAATGGCTGGTGCTTGGCCGAAGAACTGGCCGCCATTCACAGCGCCGCCGAGGATCATATGGTGGCCGCCCCAACCGTGATCAGAACCATCACCATTTGAGGCGAGAGTACGACCGAAATCTGATGCGGTGAACGCAGTGACTTTGTCGGCTACGCCCAGCTCTACTGTGGCCTGATAGAAGGCGTCCATCGCGAAGTCGAGATCACGTAGCAGACCCCCATGCTGACCAATCAGTCCATCATGGTTATCGTATCCGCCGGTGCCGACGAAGAACACCTGTCGGCGCACACCCAGAGCCTGACGAGCGGCGATCAGGCGAGCGACAACCTCCAACTGGCTTGCCAGTCGGCCATTGCCCTCGGGCGGCGTGAAATTGGTGCTGAGCGCCACTTGGTCGAGGCCATTGGTGACGAATTGCTCCGCCTCAATTGACCGACGGGTCACGTTGGTATGATCTGCCTCGAGCAAGTGATTGCTATTTTTCGTCAGCAGTGTGCGCAAAGCATCTCCTGCAGCATTCGAATTATACAAACGATTCAGAGCGTTGATCCTGACCGCTCCATTAGTCGAAATTTGATAAGTCAGCGTGTTCTGGCCTGCCAAGAAGACAGTGTTTCCGCTAGCAGAAACATTGGTGAACAGCGCATTGGTATTGGCGGTCTGAGCGAGATCGCCCATTTTGCCGCCCCAACCAGTCGTCGCGCCTTCCGGGTGGGATGACTGCCAGGTCGACTGCTGATCATTGTGTGAGAACAGCTTCGGCGGAAGCGGGACGCTTTGCTGGTCGTACTGCGCGCGAGACGTAGGTGCTTGCAACGGTCCAACGTTCAGCAACGGCGCCATCGCTCCCTGATCGAACCGCGCCTTTAGTCGCGGCATGGTCGGCGCGAGCGCGTATTGAATGTCGTTTGTCAGCGTCTGATTGTTGGCCGGATTGAGTACTGTGTCGACGAGATCAGCACGGGGCAGCGCAACACCACCCCCGGCTTCGCCATTACCGCCGCGGATCTGACTATATGCCGCATAGTTCGATGCATCGAATGGCACGAACAGGTTCGCGTGGTCGTTGCCGCCATAAAGGAAGATGCAAACCAGCGCTTTGTAATCGTTGCCCGCGTTGAAGGCCGCGAGTTCACCGATGCTGGCAAGGCCCACTGCATAGCTAGATGCAGCACCAACCGCAGCCATTTGGCTTGATCGGCGCATGAAGGCGCGGCGGGAAATTTCTTCGCTTTTTCCGATAAACATGTCCGCGTGCCTCTCTTACTTTTGAACCAGATATTCAGGGGCAGCCATCACCAGGAGGATGGCTGTGTGCACCTGACGTAGTTTGTCATCATCGCTACTTGTGTCGGTGATCCCACGATCATCGAGCGCGGCTCGGATCGTTGCGACACTCTCGTCGCTCAACTGGCCCGCCGCGAGCAGCAGGTTGAGCCTTGCGACAAGGGCCGCGGAGTCGGTCACGAGGGCCAACTCCTCGGTATATCCCGTCTGAAGATCGCGGGTCACAAACTGGCGATCCTCGATCACCCGCGACATAAAGTTGATGTATCCGGGGGCACTACTTTCGTTGAGCAGCTGAAACTCCGGTGCGACCAGCCCGTTATTCCCGGCATTCGAATTCGACGGGACGTACCCAGGCCGAAAGAAGTTAAACACTGATGGTGATCGCAGCGGGCTTTGACCTAAACGGCTGCTGGCATCAGAAGTGTTGCGGACCTCCCAGTTCCCACTTTCAGACGTGACGCCAAAAGTGCGCGCCCACTGCGCCAACCGCAGGATGGGCTCGCGTAACTTGCCGTAAGTGGTGCTGGTCAAATTGGCCGACGAAATTGCCTCTTGGTCGAGCCAGATTGCGCGGAAAACAGCCCGCAGATCGCCCCGCGTTCCCGAGCCATTGTCGTTAAAGACCGATGCGACCCGTTGCACATAAGCAGGTGACGGGTTGCTCGTAACAAGCCGCTGGATCATTTGTTTGGAAAAGAACGGCCCGACATTAGGGTGGTTGAACAGAGCGTCCAGTGCAATGCGAAGAGATTCTTCTGCCTCGGTGCCTTCGGGTATCGTCGTCCCAAGAAAGCTCTTGGCTTCAGGGAATGAAATCGCTCATTCTGAGGCCAGCGCCAGACCGAGGAATCTGCAGTCATTGGCCGACGGATGTATTCGATTTCCGGGATTGTGAAAGTCCGACCGGGCAGGTTTATTTCCGCCACACCATTGTGATCGAAATCATAGCCGGTGAATACCTTCGCCAGCTCCGTCACGTCCTCATTGGTGTAGGTCTCAATGCCATTTCCACTGGCATCAGTTTGAACGGTACCATCGGCATTGAGTTCAAAAAGACCAATGGTGAAAAGCTGCATCACCTCACGGGCGTAGTTTTCATCTGGTGCGCGGCCTGTGCGAGGGTCTCCGCGACGATTACCACGTGTGTTGAGCCACACGCCCATAGCCGGGTTCAAAGTGATATCTTCCAAAAGATCACGGAAGTTGCCGAAGGCCCGTTCGTTTAGAATATCCCAATACCGGGCTATCGCCTCACTGCGCCAGGCCAGATTCAGCGCATTCAACGAGACAACGAAGAATTCCGAGAGCGCGAGCGCGGCGCGCTTGCGCACCTCACCCGATCCGCTCATCAGCTGATTCCAGATCATGAAATCGCCTGGGTCGCTGCGGAAAAACCAATCGTTATCGTCAACGCGGCTAAAGCCCCTCGCATCAAGCCATTCCATGCCGCTTTGAGCCATTGGCGCGTTTAGTTGACTGTCGAGCCAAGGCTCGAGTCCGTCGGTGCGTAAGCGCTCGATTTCGGTGGGTGATGCGGCGATACTTGTCTGCAACAGGAAGCGAGTGGCTTCTTCGTCGGATTGTGGAATTGTTGCCGTTGGAGCGGGAGTGCCGCCACCGCCTGTTGCGGGACCGCCACCGCCACCTGCTGCCGGGGCGCTGCCACCTCCACCGCCGCATGCCGCAACGCCAAGTGCTAGCGCCGAAACGCCGATATGCTTGAAGTTGGTTGTAGGGCCGTCGGGTGCCGCCCTGTCGTTCGGCACAGCCTTGACTTCGTTCTGAGATTTTTCCGTGCTCTCGCGCGGAACCACATCATCGACTATTGTCGTTGTCACCCTCAGTCCTCCGACCCCAAAATTTAAAACAAAGCGGCACCCGAACCAGTTCGCGGCCCGACTTTCTTATTTGGTGCACTACCCCCCGATGGTTCACCAATTTTTTACATGCATCGCTAACGACCTGTTAAGGATAGGTAAAAGCCTGTGAAATCAAGCCGATGAAAAATCGTTTGAGCGTCGTTTTCAGCACATTCTGACGGGCGCCGTGGCGAATTTGCGACAAATGGCGTCGTGGGAGAACGCACAAGCGTTGCATGGCAGTGAAATCTTTTGCGTGGTCACTCTTGCCAGACGGCTTGCTCTCCGGCTTTTCACCGCCTACCGCCGCCCGGTTTGTGTTCCCGATTTACACGCTCAATTAAACCATCAGAGTGAGAAAGACAGCGAATGGCCAACGTCACCGTGATCGGCGCCCAATGGGGCGATGAGGGCAAGGGTAAGATTGTTGATTGGCTCGCGAGCCGTGCCGACGCGGTTGTTCGCTTTCAAGGCGGCCACAATGCCGGCCATACGCTGGTTGTCGGTGACGTGACCTACAAACTCAGTCTGCTGCCCAGCGGGATCGTCTCAGGCACTCTGTCCATGATCGGGAATGGTGTCGTGCTCGACCCGTGGGCGTTGAAGGCTGAAATTGAAAAGCTTGAGGGGCAAGGGGTCACAATCAACGATGATAATCTTGCGATCGCTGACAACTGCCCACTCATTCTGCCTATTCATCGCGATTTGGATGGACTGCGCGAGACAGCTGCGGGCACGGGTAAGATAGGCACCACGGGCCGCGGCATTGGCCCCGCTTATGAGGATAAAGTTGGCCGCCGCGCGATCCGGGTCTGCGACTTGGCGCATCTCGACCATCTGGAGCCGCAGCTCGATCGACTATGTGCCCATCATGATGCGTTGCGGGCCGGATTTGATCAACCGCCCGTGGATCGCGAGGCTCTGTTGAGCGAACTGCGCGAGATCGCAGATTTTGTTCTGCAATTTGCTCAGCCGGTTTGGAAGCGGCTCAAAAAAGTCCGCAAAGCAGGCGCCAAAATCCTGTTTGAAGGCGCGCAGGGCGTGCTGCTGGATATCGATCACGGGACATATCCCTTTGTCACCAGCTCGAACACGGTCAGCGGTACGGCGGCCAGTGGCTCTGGCCTTGGGCCGAGCAGCACCGGTTTCGTGCTCGGGATCGTCAAGGCATATACGACCCGCGTGGGCAGTGGCCCGTTCCCGACCGAACTCGACGACGATGTTGGCCAGAAACTGGGTGAGCGCGGCCATGAGTTCGGCACTGTGACCGGTCGCCAGCGACGCTGCGGCTGGTTTGATGCCGTGCTGGTCCGCCAAAGCTGCGCGATTAGTGGCGTGACCGGGATCGCCCTCACAAAACTCGATGTCCTTGACGGTTTTGACACCATCAAAATCTGCACTGGCTATCGCCTTAATAATAATGTGATTGATTATTTCCCCAGTCACGCAGGCGATCAGGACGCTGTCGAGCCGATCTATGAAGAGATGGAAGGGTGGAGCGAAACCACCGCTGGCGCGCGCAGCTATGGCGATTTGCCAGCTCAGGCGATTAAGTACATTCAGCGTGTGCAGGAGCTGATCGAGACGCCTGTTGCGCTGGTTAGCACCAGCCCGGAACGTGAAGATACCATCCTTGTACGTGATCCGTTTTTGGACTGATTCTATCTCGCGATTGATTTGCTGCACATCGCTTGGCATCTAACCATGATGCACAGAGCCTTTTCAATTTTGCTCGCTGCCGTCCTGATGCTGGGCATTGGGCCGCACAGTTTTGCGCAAACCGGCGATGCAGGCCTGTCGATTGCTGACTTTGTGCTTGTCGATAAATCAGATCGAACACTCAAGATATATTCCGGCGGACGTCTGACGCGCACATATACCGGCCTGCAGTTTGGTGATCAGCCGCAGGGTCACAAGCGATTTCAAGGTGATGAACGCACGCCAGAGGGCCGCTATACTATTGACTACGGTAATCCCAACAGCCGATTTTACCTGAGCCTGCATATCTCTTACCCGAATGCGCAAGATCGCGCATATGCAGCACAACATGGCCGCTCGCCCGGTGGCGATATATTCATTCATGGACAGCCAAATGCCTTACCCAGCAATCGTAGAATGCGCGGCGATTGGACTGATGGCTGCATCGCATTGAGCGATGCTGAGATGGCGGAGTTGTGGCAGACAGTGCCCGATGGCACGCCGATAGAGATTCAGCCCTAATATCTACGATTTGTTCCGCGAGGAACTGAGAAAAATACGCACATTGCACAGTCTTCACACCGTTTATTCCTGACCTGATCTACATTTGTTCTACTCTTGTCTTGTTATTTAGGGGTGCGACTATGACTCAACTTGCCTATCTTTCAAACGACAACAGCAACGCGCATGCAAATGTAGGAACCGAGATGCGCGGGAGAGTAACCCTCTTCGGCGAAGATCTGAGCGCGCTGCGCGTCTTGGCCGAAGATGTTAAGTTTGCTGGCTTTGGCGTTGCTGGAACTCGCGCTCTTTCTAGCGCTCTCGATGCGGCGAAAGCCACGATAGGTGACGTGGTTCTGGTCGAGTGCGGGCGTGCCTCTGCGGCTAATCTGGCGGCGCTTGCATGGATCGATGGACATGTTGCAAAGGCGGGGGCGTCGTTGATTGTCTCGACACAGCAGGATGCGCTCGACGATGTCTTTGGCTGCATTGACCAATCACGCGGGCAGATACTCGTGTCCGCTTCCCGGGCTGAGCGATTGGTGGCTCTGGCCAGTGCATTGGCTATGCTGCCTGGAAACCAAGTACGCGAAATGGATGAGGGGGAACGCGCGGCTCTCGTTCGTTTGACTGATGAGGTCTCGCGGCTGGCGCGAAAACTAGATGGTGTTCCCAAGGCGGAGAGAAGCGATCTGATTGAGGCGACGCCGCATAGAGTGGCCTCGCCCACGCAAGGGTTCCGTTATCTTGATCGGCAAGAGGATATGGCACGCAAGCCGCGTACCCCGCTGCCCGATCCGCGATTGGTGAAATCGATTATTCGTGAACGCCAGAGGCGCGCAGAGTTTTTTGATGGTGATTTGTTTGCTGATCCAGCCTGGGATATCCTGCTTGACCTGACGGCTGCGCGCGCGGAGCATCGGCGCGTTTCAGTTACGTCTTTGTGTATCGCCGCCAATGTACCCCCCACGACCGCATTGCGGTGGATTACGCAAATGGTCGATGCTGGAATACTTGAGCGCGTTCAGGATGACACGGATCGGCGGCGCGCCTTTATCGCCCTGACCGACAGCGCCGCAGACGCGATGGCGCGCTATTTCGATAGCTTCGGCATTGATGAGATCGGGCCCATCTAGTCCCGCGTATTGCTGGCTGAGCGAATTAATTTCGCCGAATGATTACTGTCAGCTTGGCGTCCGACTTTTGGCGCGAGGCATCGAAGTCCTCTTGTGACCTGATGACATGCCGTTCTGCATCGGCGCGAGCACGGATCAGAATGGCTTCTGAAACGTCCGGATCATGCAGGACGGCATCAGCTTGGCCCAGCCAGCGCGCTTGCCGTAGGGTAAGATCATCCGGATCGTTGCTGCTAAGTTCAATGGTCTCAAAACGGGCGCTAGTGGACTGTCCGCCTTCGGCCAGCCAAAAATCGACCTTCTCGTGAGCACGCGCATCAGTGAGGTCTAGTGCACCGCCTTCGCTCAATGCCATATCGAGATTCCGGCGCCGGTCACCACCATCCGGAAACCGCTCGCGCATGGCATTGCGGCTACTGCTCAGCTTTGCGGCCAGCTTGCTCAAAGAGGCAGGCAACAACTTCTCAATTCTCAAGCGGACATGCTTCGCCAATCCCGCCGACGCACCACCAGTGCCCACGGCAATCAGCACAGGGTCACGGTCGCAAATGCTGGGGGTGGTGAATTCGCATAGCTCCGGGCGATCCACCACATTCACCAATAAGCCCAGTCGCCGCAGCCGCTCTGCCGCGCGTTTTGCCTGAGCCTCATCTTCCAGCGCGACAAATGCGATCTTGGCTTGGTGCGCTTCGGTCTCGCTGCACACCATCCCACCCGCGCGCCGGATTAACCTGCTCTTCGCTTCCGCCTCCTCACCCTCACCGACAACCACCACTTTAGTGCCTGCTAGCTTGTGAAAGAGCGGAAGGCTTTTCATTCGAGCCACTCGGGAACGCGTTCTGCGTCCATAATTGCGGCGGCCGCGATCCGGTCTGCGACAACAGCAAACTTGTCGCCATCAACCAGTACTTCGGCGACAAACCCGCGCGAGTTATAGCTCGATGCCATGGTCGCTCCGTATGCGCCTGCGGTTCGAAAACCGCGAGGTCGCCGGTCTGGACAGCGTCGCACGCCCGGTCGCGCGCGAAGGTGTCGCCGGTTTCGCAGATCGGGCCAACGATATTGGCGGTCATACTCTCACCAGTTGGCGTAACCGCGTCAAAATCGTGCCACGCGCCATACAGCGCGGGGCGCGCGAGATCATTCATAGCCGCATCCACTATGACAAAGGGTGGCCCGTTGCCCCCGCGTTTCACGCGGATCACGCGGGTCAGCAGAACGCCCGCATTACCAGCAATAACGCGGTACGGGTTCAAACGTTAGGTGTACATCCCAATCGGCGGTCACGCGGGCAACCATTGCGCCATAATCGGCGGGGGAGGGCGGGTTGTCGCCCGCCTTGTAAGGAACGCCAAGCCCACCACCCAAATCGACATGAGTGATTGCGTGACCACTTGCACGCAGATCCGCCACGAGCTCTGCAAGCTTTCCAAACGCGGTTTCCAGCGGTTCAAGGTCGCCCAATTGGCTGCCGATATGTACGGCAACACCGCGCAGGTTCAGCCCCTCAAGCGCAGCGAGTTCGGCAAATGCCTCGCGTGCGTGCACCAGGGGAATGCCAAATTTGTTTTCAGCCTTGCCGGTCGAGATTTTCTCATGCGTTTTCGCGTCAACGTCAGGATTGATACGAAGGCATGCCTGGGCTTCCTCACCGCGCGCAGCGGCCAACTCAGCCAGCTCGCGACCTTCCTCGCGCGATTCGATGTTGAACTGGCCGATCTTCTTATCGAGGCCAAGCGACAGCTCGTCGCGAGTTTTGCCGACACCGGAAAATACGATCTTGTCCGGCTCCATCCCAGCCGCAAGTGCGCGCATCAACTCGCCGCCAGAGACAACGTCTGCGCCAAAGCCCGCACCTTGCAACACTTTCAGAACCGCCAGGTTGGGATTGGCCTTAACGGCGAACGCGATCAGTTTCTTCGGAACCTCTGCCAAGCCTTCGGTGAAAACGCGCGCATGCCGTTCCAGCGTGGCACGCGAATAGACATAGACAGGCGTGCCAACCTCGTCTGCAATTTGCGGCAGAGGCACGTTCTCGGCGTGCATCACGCCATCTTTGATCGTGAAATGGTCCATAAGTTTCGCGCCTCTGCCTCAGGCATCGCCAGGTGTCGAGCAATCGTTACTAACCCGGCAGAAAATCTCTATTCAGGAGGCAGATCGAAGGGGTCGTCTTGGCGTTCCTCAGACCGGCGGCGTAGCTCAACACTGCGCTCGGGCGCGGCAAGTGTATCGAGCTCAAGCAGTTCCTGCGCATCGGGTTTTGTATCGCTGGCATAGGGTGCGGGTGGAAGACCGGTCTCCGCCACGGGCTTGAGATCAGCACGTTGGCCGCACCCCGAAACTGCGATGGCGGCAAGTGTTGTGAGCGTAGCGGCGGAGGCGATGTTCATGCGAGACCCAAATCTTTGCGAGCTTCTTCGACCCGCGCTCTTACCTGATCAGGGGCCGTGCCGCCATAGGAACTGCGCGCAGCCACCGAGCTTTCGACCGATAGAGCTGCGAAAACGCGGTCATCAATTCGCCCATCGATCGCTTTGAGATCAGACAATGGCAACACATTGAGCGCCACGTCGCGCTTTTCGGCGAGTTTCACCACCGCACCGGTTATGTGATGGGCTTCGCGGAATGGTATGCCCGCTTTGCTCACCAGCCAGTCAGCCAGATCGGTCGCCGTGGCATAGCCTGCCTCGGCGGCGGCGCGCATGCGGTCTGTATCAAAGGTACTGTCCGCCACCATCCCGGTCATCGCAGCCAGGCACAGGTCAAGCAGTCCAGCGGCTTCGAATACGGGCGGCTTATCATCCTGCATATCTTTGGAATAGGCGAGCGGCAGACCCTTCATCGTAATCATCAGCGATGTCGCACAGCCGATAATCCGCCCTGTATGGCCACGTACCAGCTCAGCGGCATCGGGGTTCTTCTTCTGCGGCATGATTGAACTGCCGGTAGAAAGAGTGTCGGGCAGCCGGATAAAGCCGAAGGGCTGGCTCGCCCACAGGATCATCTCTTCCGCAAGGCGCGAAAGATGCAGTGCGCACTGGCTCGCAGCCATCAGATAGTCGAGTGCGAAGTCTCGGTCTGACACAGCATCGAGGCTATTTCGGGTCGGCTCGTCGAACCCCAAAGCATCAGACGTCGCCTGCCGATCAATCGGGAAGCCGGTGCCTGCTAGGGCTGCGCTACCTAGAGGGCATTGGTTCAGCCGGTCGCGTGCATCGGCAAACCGGCTGCGGTCTCGCGCGGTCATTTCGTAATATGCCATCAGATGATGACCCAGCGTCACGGGCTGAGCCGTCTGCAAATGCGTGAAACCCGGCATGATGCTGTCGGCGTGTTCACCACCGCGCGTGACCAAGGCGCGCTGCAATGCCGCAAGCCCCGCATCGGCGCGATCGATCGCCGCACGCACCCAGAGCCGGAAATCGGTCGCGACCTGGTCATTGCGGCTGCGCGCGGTATGCAGACGTCCAGCCACCGGGCCGATGAGCTCGGAAAGCCGCGCCTCAACGGTCATGTGAATGTCTTCAAGATCCCAATCTTCGGGCACACCGTCTCGCTCATACTCCGATGCTATCGTTTGCAGGCCTTCATCGATCTTTGCCACGTCATCTTCGCTGATAATGCCCTGCGCCGCCAACATCGCTGCATGGGCGCGGCTGCCCGCGATATCCTGCCGCCACAATTGCTTGTCGAACGGGATCGAGGCGTTGATTTCGCGCATGATCGCGCTAGGCCCTTCTGCGAACCTGCCGCCCCACATCTGATTGGAACCGTCTGTGCCACCCTCGAGATTCTCAGTATCGCTCACGTTGATTGGTATCCTGACCTTGGGTTTGGCCGCTTGCGATAGGGGAGGTGCTGACCCCGCGCAAGAAAGCGACGCTTCGGCTGCCGATACCGCTTCCACGTCTGCGCCAACTGGTACGATTGATCGTAGCAAAGCAGGCGATCTTATGCCGGCGATCAATCTGGTTGATACTGAGGGACAAGCGCTGAACACGGGCGCTTTGCAAGGGCAGTACGGTGCTCGTAAACCTGTGGGCCACGTGGTGTGCGCCATGTATCAAGGAAATGCCGCTGCTTGACGAAGTTGCGGCGGATTACAGCGATCAGTTGAAAGTGCTCACCGTCAGTCAGGATTTACAGGGTGCGGAGCGGGTTGCCCCGTTCTTTTCCGCCCGCGATTTTGAACATCTCGAACCATGGCTCGATACGGATAACAGGCTGAGCGAGGCGCTGAGCGACGTGATGCCCACTACCGTGCTTTATGACGCGAACGGGCAGGAGGTTTGGCGCGTCGTTGGCGATTACGACTGGTCAAGTGCAGAGGCACGCGGCGCGATCGACGAGGCACTTAGCATACCGTCTGAGGGTCCGGCTTAGAGAACCTTAACTCTATACTGCTAAGTCAAACCAATGACTTATCAATTTGGCAAAGCATTGGATGGCGGAACTCCGCTAACCCAGCGCGAACTCGATAAGCTCGCCGAAGATCAAATCGCCGCGCTTAAACAGGCTCTTGTTCCGTTCAAGCGTCCAGAGAAAAGCGATGACGTGCTTGATCAACGCTTGGGTGAAGAGCTGCGCTTGGCCCAACGCATTTTGGAAATGCTGGAAAGCGAGGCGCGCAGTCGCGGAGACTTGGAGGCGGCAAAGGCTTTGGACAAGGCAGAAGACGCCATCGAAGATGTCGCGGATATAATCGAGGCCGAGGATCGCTGCGAGGCGATTGAAACGGTTGACGATGATATGGCTCGCCGATTGACCCGGAGGTCAATTGATGGCGAACCGGGGCCGTGCCACAATCGCATTTCGTCGGACAAATCTGAATAAGAAAATCGACACTGGGAATGGTGCCCCGCGAGCGTAAGCTCGCCCCCAAACAGTTATGCCTGCCATACGAGCGAAGCGAGGAATGGTGGGCCCCGCGAGCGTAAGCTCGCCTCCAAACAGTTATGCCTGCCATACGAGCGAAGCGAGGAATGGTGGGCGATGACAGGCTCGAACTGCCGACCCTCTCGGTGTAAACGAGATGCTCTACCAACTGAGCTAATCGCCCATTCCGTGTGTTGGAAGCGCGCTATCTAGCGCCTAATTTCTGAAAATCAATTGCTGTTCTTGTGAAATTGACGATAGGGCGCTCGGTCATGAGCAAACAGACCATTCTTGTGCTGGCCACTGGCGGCACCATTGCTGGTAAGGCAGGCTCTGCCACACGTCATGACTATCGCCCCGGTCAGATCGGGATTGCTGAGTATTTAGAGCAGGTTGCTGACCTTGGGCTGGATGCCAACCTCATCGGCAAGCAGATCGCCAATATCGGATCAGAAGATATCGGACCGGACATCTGGGCGCGTCTCCATCACGAAATTTTGGCCGCGATTGGTGATCCGGGTATTGCGGGCGTCATTATTACGCATGGCACAGATACGGTCGAGGAAACCGCATTTCTGCTGGATCTCACTCTTCCCACGTCAAAGCCTATCGTGCTGGTCGGCGCGATGCGGTCGGCAGATGCGGTTGGTTATGACGGTCTGCGCAACTTCGCCAATGCCGTGCGTGTCGCATGCGATGCAGAGGCGAGCGGTCGCGGCGTGCTCGTGGTGATGGGTGATCGCGTGTTCGCCGCGCGCGACGTGCGCAAAGTCCGCACGCGTGGCACCGATGCGTTTCGTGGGTTTCCGCGTGGCTCGATAGGGCTCGTCACACCAAGCGCCCTCGATTGGTTCGGTGCGCCGTGGCGGCCAGGCGAGGCGGCCCAGTTTGGGTTTACGGTACGATTTGCCCGAGGTGCCCATTCTTTACATCCATGCAGGTATGACGCCGGATCACGTCGGCAGAGTTGTGAGCGATAATGCCTGTGGACTGGTCGTTGCGGGCGTTGGCGAAGGTAATATGCCGAATCCGGTTCGTCAGGGGCTGGTTGCGCTCGCGAAGGATGGAATGCCAATTGTCCGTTCCAGTCGATTGGATGAGGGGTTGGTCGACCGCGAGCCAGAAGATGATCCGAATGGCTTTGTCGCGGCGCGTGCGCTTAATCCGCAAAAGGCGAGGATTTTGCTCGCCATGCTGATCGCGGACGGGGTGACTGATCCATCCGCGATCCAGCGTGCGTTTGATGGTAGATAGTGTTCGTTGTGATGACCTAGCCACCCGCGCCCTCCGCCCTTCCACCCGGATGGTGTCCCGGTAGGCTCCGGGTGGAAGGGCGGAGGGCGCGGGTGGCTAGAACCCACAAACTAAGCGTGCGGCGTAACCAGATACTTCTCGCCGGTTTTCATTTGGCGATAGTCAAGAATTGCATCCTTGGTCAGCATCTCTTCCAGATTGACCTTTGCCTTGTAATTGCTGGCAAACGTGGTGGTCAGGTTTTGCAGCACGCGGGTGCGCATCCGGACGACCGTTTCCATACCTGCCTTGGCAAGAAACGGCGTCAGCAGAAAGCCAGAGACGGTCCATTGCAGGCCGTATGATGGGGTCAGGATTGTCGGCCCAAGATCAAGCCGCCCATACATATACATCTTCTTGTCTTGATCAGATCCATAGCGGGAATATTCGCTCATCTTGGATGCTGCGACCTGTTCCATCGCTTTCAGAACGGCGTCGGTATTCTGCCCACCACCGATAGGATCAAAGCCGAGATATGCGTCAGTCGCGTCAATCGCGCTGCGCAACTGCTTCATGAAATCATCATCAGATGAATTGACTACATGTTCCGCGCCGGCTGCTTTCAAAAGGTCGACATGCTCCTGCTTGCGCACGATGTTGACCAGCTTCATGCCATCTTCCTGGCAAATCTTATTGAGCATTTGCCCCAGATTGGATGCCGCGGCGAGGTGGATGATTGCATCATGCCCCTCCATCTTGGCCGTTTCGACAAAGGCCAGAGCAGTCATCGGATTGACGAAAGAACTCGCCCCCGCTTCGCATGAGTTATCGCCCAGCGGCAGGCACATCATCGCATCGGCGATTGCATATTGGCTGAAAGCGTTGCCGGGTACGCAGGCTACGCGCTGCCCCATCAGCGCCTTGGCCATATCGCCATCACCTGTCGCAATGACCGTGCCAGCGCCTTCATTACCAGCGGGAAGTCGTTGGCCATGGCGATTCTTCTGCCCGGAAAGGAATGGTTCAGGCATTTGCGCCACCACCTTACCCGCAGAATATTCGGCATTTTCAAAGTCGGCTGCACTGGTCAGGATCGCGAGGTCTGACGGATTTATCGGCGCTGCTTCCATCTGCACCAACACCTGATTGCCGGTCGGTTCGGGAAAGCTTGCTTCCCTTACTTCAAGCGTCAGCGAGCCATTGGCGTCAAGTGTTGTGAAAAGCTGTTTGCCAGTTGTCATTGGGGTCTCTCCTGAGGTGTCTCTTGGGAATCTTGCGTGCTGCCGGGTGGCGGATAAATCGCTTCGACGAAATAGAGGCCATGCGCGGGCGCATTGAGGCCCAGCTCTTGCCGCTCTTTCGCTGCGAGTGCCTGTGCCATGCGCTGCTCTGGCCAGCTACCCTGGCCAACCAGCGCCAGGCAGCCAACCATGGAACGAACCTGATGGTGGAGAAAGCTGCGCGCGGCGGCGTGGATCATGATGTATTCGCCGCGCCGCTCCACCTCCAGATGATCGAGCGTGCGTACCGGGTCCTTTGCCTGACAGTGTGCCGAGCGGAAGGTGGTGAAATCGTGCCGTCCGACCAATGCCTGTGCGGCGCGGCCCATCGCCTCGTGATCCAGCTCTTGCGGGACTTGCCAGGCGCGATTCTTCTCTATGGTGAGCGGCGCTCGGCGGTTACAGATGCGATAAAGATAGCGTCGCCCTATGCAGGAAAAGCGCGCATGCCATTCATCATCGACCGTTTCGCAATGGGTGATAGCCACCGGATCAGGGCGCAGCTTTGCATTCAGCGCCTCCATCAGCCGAAACGGCGTCATGTCTTTTTCGACGTCGATATGGCTGCGCATGGCGAAGGCATGGACGCCGGTGTCAGTCCGCCCTGCACTATGCATTGTGATCTCTTCGCCGGTGACCTCTTTGGCTGCATCCTCGACCGATTTTTGCACGCTCGGTCCATGCTTTTGCCGCTGAAGCCCTTGAAAAGGCGTACCGTCAAATTCGAGCGTGAGGGCAAAGCGGGTCATAAGAGTTTGGTGCCTTTCTCAACGGGCATGCCGCGCAGGAAGTCTGCCAGATCCATCGCTGGTTTGCCCGCGCGTTGCAGGCGTGTTGGCCGCAATGCGCCTTCGCTGCAAGCGATGGTTAGCGTGTCGTCAAGTACGGTCCCTGGCGCGCCGGTACCATCCACCACGTCAGCGCCAAGCAGTTTCACCCGATCATCACTCAACGCAAACCATGCACCGGGAAACGGGGCCAAGCCGCGCACCAGACGCTCGATCTCATCGGCTGACCTTGTCCAATCGATACGTGCCTCTGCTTTATCGATCTTGGGCGCGTAAGTGGCGTCTGCGTCGTCTTGCGCAACCGGTACGTGTTTATCAAGTTCACGCAAAGTGCTGACCATCAGCTTCGCACCAAGCTGCGCCAATTCGTCAGTCAATTGGCCGGTCGTCTTGCGCTCAATCTGTGTGCGAACCGTCGCGAGCATCGGCCCGGTATCGAGCCCCGCTTCCATCTGCATGATTGTGATGCCGGTGACAGGATCGCCAGCCATGATGGCGCGGTGGATCGGTGCGGCGCCACGCCAACGCGGCAGGATCGAGGCGTGGACATTCAGGCAGCCATGTTTAGGCGCATCCAGAATGGTTTGCGAAAGGATCAAGCCATATGCCGCCACGACCGCAATATCTGCCTCCAGCGCGGCGAACCGCACCTTCTCCTCATCGGATTTGAGGGAATTGGGATTGCGTACTTCCAAACCCAATTCTTCCGCCGTTACCTGCACAGGCGATGGCCGCAATTTCTTCCCCCGACCAGCAGGGCGGGGTGGCTGGGTGTAGACGGCGCAAATCTCATGTCCTGCATCATGCAGCGCCCGCAAAGTCGGCACGGCGAAATCCGGCGTTCCCATAAAGATTATGCGCATGACTGGTCTGCGGGCCTTTCTCGAACCGAAACAGCGCCCTATCTGTGTGGGCATGGCATCGCAAGAGATCGAAGCATTGGCGAGCGCTTTGTCGCGGCTTCCCGGGCTCGGGCCCCGTAGCGCGCGGCGGGCGGTGCTGTGGCTGGTCAAGCGCCGCGAGCAGGCATTGCCGCAATTGCTGGATGCGCTGGAAGGTGTGCGCGACACGCTGGTCGAATGCGGTATCTGCGGCAATATCGACACGCGTAACCCGTGCGGTATTTGTGCCGACCCACGCCGTGATCCGAAGTCGATTTGTGTGGTGGAGGATGTGTCTGACCTCTGGGCGCTCGACCGGGCAAAGCTGTTTACCGGTACATACCATGTTCTGGGCGGCAAGCTGTCTGCGCTTGATGGCATACGGCCAGAGGATCTCAATATTGCGAGCCTGATGGACCGGGTCGATCCGAATGCTGGCGGAAATGTAGATGAAGTCGTGCTGGCGATGAATGCGACGCTGGAGGGTCAGACGACCGCGCATTATCTGGCTGAGCGGTTGGAGGATTATCCTTTGCGGATCACTCAATTAGCCCACGGATTGCCGGTGGGCGGAGAGCTTGATTATCTCGACGAGGGCACACTAGCGCAGGCCCTTAGAGCCAGAAGGCCTGTGGATTAGAGATTCACCGTCATTGCGAGGAGCCTCACCAGAGGCGACGTGGCAATCCACTATTCCGTTTCGGATGTTAGTAAGAAAAGATTCTGGATTGCTTCGCTGGCGCTCGCAATGACGAGTTCTTGAAGGTTCGCGCGATGACGCCTAAATCACTCAAATGGCTATACGCGAAATTCTGGAAGTGCCGGACCCCCGGCTCAAAGTGGTGTCTGAACCGGTTAAACCGGAAGAGTTCAATGACGAGCTGCGTACGCTCGTCGAGGATATGTTTGAGACGATGTATGACGCGCCGGGCATCGGTCTCGCCGCGATACAGGTGGGTGTTCCCAAGCGTGTTCTCGTGATCGACCTGCAACCGGATGATCCCGATGCCGAGCCGGTAGAATGCGATCACGACGGGCATGCGCACACGCATCCCGCGACCAAGAAAGAGCCGCGCACCTTCATCAATCCGGAAATCCTTGATCCGGCGGAGGAGCTGGCGACGTATCAAGAGGGTTGCTTGTCAGTCCCGGAAATTTTTGCGGATGTGGATCGTCCGGCGACATGCCGGGTTCGGTATCAGGATCTCAATGGGAACACCCACGAGGAGGATCTCGATGGGCTAATGGCGACCTGCCTCCAGCACGAGATGGATCATCTAGAAGGTATCCTGTTCATCGATCATTTATCGCGGTTGAAGAAGCAAATGGCGTTGAAAAAACTTAAGAAACTGCGCCAGGCAGCGTAGGCTTTATGCTGGTCGATAAGTGACCATTCGCCTCTAGCGTTCCCCGTCCGTTCTGCGTAGATATGCCGAATGGACGGATCGATCATACCTCTCGTCGCGTTAGTCATCGGCCTGGCTCTGGGCGCAGTGGCTGGATGGTTTTTTGGCTCTCGGTACCGGTCGAAGATTGGAAAGAACGTTACATTGAGCGTGATAACGCGGCCAATGATCGCGAGCACGAATTCAAAAAGGCAATCAAAGAGTTAGGCAACGCTCAGATAGAACTGGCCGCCGCTAAAGAACGTGCTGCGCGTGCCGGTGAAATAGAGAAACAGCTTGAGCGGACGCGTGAGGAAGCGACGGCGCTTAAAGCGGCTCAAGCAGGTTTCGAAGAGCAAAAGCGGTTGCTCGCTACGTCGCAGGAAAAGCTGCTCAAAGAATTTGAGAATACCGGTGCGAAGGTTTTGGGTGCGGCACAGGAACGTTTTCTGTCGCGTGCAGATGAGCGCTTTAAGCAATCCGAAGAGGCCGGTGAGCAGAAGATCAAGGCGTTGCTCAATCCGGTGGGGGAGCGGCTGGCGAAGTATGAGGCACAGGTCGAAACACTGGAAAAGCAGCGGGTTGATGCGTTCGGTCAACTGACAGGCCTGATCGAATCGATGAAAGCCGGGCAGGAAGAGGTGCGTCGTGAGGCGCAGAGGCTCGGCAATTCTCTGACCAATGCCCCCAAGGCGCGGGGGCGCTGGGGAGAGCGGGCACTGCAAAATGTGCTGGAACAATGCGGGCTAGCGGAACACACTGATTTCCACCTCGAACAATCGCTCGACACCGATGAAGGCCGCATGCGCCCGGATGCCATCGTTAATGTGCCGGGGCAGAAGAAACTGGTGATTGATGCCAAGGTATCGCTCAACGCCTATCAGGCCGCCTTTGAGGCCGATGATGAGGCTGAGCGAAAACTGCATCTCGATGGGCATGCGAAGTCGATGCGGCAACATGTGCAGACGCTGGGTACCAAAGCATACCAGAACCAGTTCGACGAAGCGCCGGATTATGTAGTGATGTTCGTACCGGGTGAACACTTTGTCGCCGCGGCATTGGAGCATGATCCCGAGTTGTGGGATTTTGCGTTTGGAAACAAAGTTTTGTTGGCCACGCCGACCAATCTGGTGGCGATTGCGCGCACCGTGGCGCAGGTCTGGCGGCAGGACAAAATGGCGGCAGAAGCGCAGGAAATCGGCAAAATGGGCGCTGAGTTGTATGACCGGCTGCGCGTCGCAGCCGAGCATATGAAGCGCGTCGGCGGCGGGTTGGAAAGCGCCGTCAACAATTACAACAAGTTCGTCGGTTCGTTTGAGCGAAACGTCCTGACATCTGGTCGGCGCATGGCTGAAAAGGGGCTCGAAATCGGTAAGGAAATCGATGACGTGCCTTTGGTCGAAAGCACGCCGCGCTACAATGCTGATGATGTTGCCGACGATAGTGCCGATAGTGCCGATAGTGCCGATAGTGCCGATAGTGACGATGTTGACCCGATGATTGAACAGGTTGGCACCGTCAATGACGGTAATACACTGGAGAATCGCAGCGACGATACATCAAGCGAATAGCTTGAGCATGCCCGCTGTTTGCTGGTCGCACACTCTTTGCTGGTAGTTTGCGGCGATCCCTGCTATTATCCAATTGCTGACGTCGACTTTGCGACTGACTTCGAAATTTGAAATCCGCCTTGGGTTCTTTATTTGGGGACCCGGTGGCGCAATGCCAGACGACGACTTCCTTTCACCAGACGATTTGACGCACAACCGCACCGCATGTCGCGCGTGCGGAAATTATGATGTTCTCGAAAGGAACTCTGAATGGCCAAAACTGGCACCGTTAAGTTTTTCAATGCCGATAAAGGCTTTGGTTTTATCCAGCCTGATGATGGTTCAAACGATAGCTTCGTTCACATTTCTGCAGTCCAAGCTGCAGGCATGCAGACGCTCGATAAAGACCAGCGTCTCAATTACGAACTTGAGGAAGGTCGCAACGGCAAGCAGAGCGCCGTAAACCTTTCTGCGGCTGACTAATTTCATGTCGGGGTGCGGCCTGTTCGGGTCGCACCCATTTTCCATCTTCAAAGGTGAGGTATGAAATGGCGGTCAATCAGAAGAGTTACGAATTTTACATCACCCAAGCAGAATCCGCAGCAAAAGCTGCTGATCGAGCGACTCTGGCAAATGTCCGCGATCGCGAATTGAGATCTGAAAAGACATGGCGCGGTTTGGCAGAACAGGCGCGCCGGGTATCGGCAGGCCGCGAGAAAGCTGAGCAAGAACGCGCGGCGAAACAGCAGGCTGAGCTGGCGGAAAAGGCCGATTTAGCGGTTTAGAAAAGCCAGCGCTTTTTTACGGCCCTTTAGCCTAGCTTCGCCAACACTTCATAAGCCAGAACTGCGCCAGCAACGGCAGCGTTCAGGCTATCAGCGCGCCCTTTCATCGGCATTGTGACGCGCAGGTCGCATTCAAGCTCATAGGCTTCAGGCAATCCCTGCGATTCGTTTCCGACCAAGATAAAACATGGCGCGGCGTAGTCCGCATCACGATGGGGTACCGCATCGCGCAGGGATGCCGCCACCAATTGGCCTGGCTCGCTCCGCAGCCATGGCACGAACTCTTCCCACCGCGCTTGTGCGATTTGCTGCGTGAACACGGCGCCCATACTGGCCCGGACCGCCTCCACGCTGAATGGATCCGCACATTCGTCAATCAGGATCAGCCCACCCGCACCGACCGCGTCACAGGTGCGCAGCATCGTGCCGAGATTGCCAGGGTCGCGCAGCGCCTGTGCAACCATCCAGATCGGTGCAGCATCGCGATTGATCGCATTCAGCGACGTATCAAATTCGGCAAAGACACCGGCCACCGCCTGAGCATTATCCTTGCCCGTGATTTTCGACAGGATGTCCGGCGTCGTCTCGATGATCTCGCCGCCGGTCTGGGCAACTGATTTTTCAAGCGCATCCACCAATGGATGCGAGTCTCGCCCACTGGCCAACACCAGGGTTTCAGGAACCCGGTACGCATTCGCGCGCATCGGTGAGCAGTCGCAGTCCCTCCGCGAGAAATTTGCCCTCACGCTTGCGATGTTTCTTATCCCGCAGACGCCGCAGCGCCTTGACGGTCGGGTTGGAAAAGCCAGTAATTTCGCGTCTTTGCACGATGGGCTGTGTCATAGTCAGCGCCCGCTACATTATTGGTCAGGGTTCGCCAAATCCATCTTCGACCATGGCGGCCAGATCGTTCATTACGGTCTCGGCATCGTTGCCGCTCACGATCAGCTCTATTGCGTCTCCGCGTGCGGCGCCCAGCATCATCAGGCCTAGGATTGATCCACCTGCGGCTTCGTTGCCGCCCTTGGCCACTTTCACCTGAGTGTCATGGGAAAGCTCTGACACTGCGCCAACGAATTTGGCGCTCGCGCGAGCGTGCAACCCGCGCTCATTCACAATAGTTATGGTCCGGCGCAGCGCGCTCAAGATACCTTCTTTCGTGGTGCTTCGTCGTTCTGGCCCAGGAACTCGGAAGCGACGGTGATGTAATTGCGTCCAGCCTCTTGCGCCGCATGCGCCGCCTCCGTGACGTTCATCGCCTTGCGAGCACCGGCCAGCCGGATCAGCATGGGCAGGTTGATCCCTGCGATGACTTCAATCCGGCCTGCATCAAGCAATGAAATTGCAAGGTTGGAAGGCGTGCCGCCAAACAAGTCTGTCAGGATAATCGCGCCTGAACCTGTGTCGACTTCGTCTATCGCCTCGGAAATCTCTTTCCGACGCAACTCCATATCGTCGCTCGGGCCGATGCAAATGGCCGCGATCTTGTCCTGCTGCCCCACGACATGTTCCATGGCATCGATAAAATGCCGTGCAAGATCACCATGAGTGACGAGGATGATTCCGATCATGCGATGCGATCCATTAAGCGCGTTTCAACTTGACGATTTTCCGTCTTATGGGGTGTGCGCCATTGACCCTGACCCAAGGGTCAGGAGCCATTAGGCACATAATTCATGATGGCTTGTTTGCGGGATGAAATGCAAGGAGGCGACCGAAGAGAATAGCAGCGCTCTTCGCTAGGTCGCCGACGCAGCAGTTCGCCCGCAAGAAGCCACCTGAAAGGCTTGGTCGGAAAGCCACAGGCCTTCGTCGCTCGATTGTTAAATAGCACCACTATTCTCCGCGCTCGCTTCTTGTCCTGTGGCTTGCTGCCCAAGTCATGAACTTTGTGCCTAATGGTTCCTGACCCTAGCATGAGTCAACCACCAGAGGGGGCCTGTCCCTCTATGGCATCTGTGGCTCTGGCGGTCAGATTGCGGTGCAAAACGGTGTTGTCATAGCCCGCCTCTGTCAGCGCTCCACCCATAGTTTCTGCTGAATAAACAGAGCGGTGTCGGTCGCCGGTGCAACCAAATGCAATCGTCAAATAGGCGCGACCTTGCGCGATATAGCGCGGCAAAAGCGATACGATGAGGTCGTGAATTCTTGTGAATTCTATACGAAAAGCGGGATCTTTCTCGATATGATCGCCCACAGCCTGATCAAGACCGGTCTTTTCCCGCAGACCCTCTACCCAGTGAGGGTTATCGAGGAAACGCATGTCAAAAACCAAATCGGCGATGGGCGGGGTGCCGCGTGCGAACCCGAAACTGGTTACGGTGATTGTCATGCCCTGCGGCGTGTCGCTCGCGAACCGATCTCGCACCGTTTGCTGCAACTGGTTGGTTGAATAGTCAGTGGTGTCGATCACCACGCCAGCCCAGCTGCGCAGAGGCTCCAGCAGTTCTCGCTCAGCCTTGATCCCCTCCAGCACTGGACGGCTCATCGCCATAGGGTGTCGGCGCCGTGTCTCGTTATAACGGCGTTCAATTTCGCTGCTCGCACAATCGAGAAACAGGACATCAAACCCCAGTTTCTGTTGCTCTGCGAGTTTTTCCAACGCGCTAATCAGCTTCGCCGGTATGAAACCGCGTGTTCGCGAATCGATACCGATTGCCAACGGGCCAATCGCCCCCTCTTCACCAGTGAACAGGCGTTTCAGCAGGCGCACCGGGAAGTTGTCGATAGTCTCCCAGCCCATATCTTCCAGCACTTGCAGCGCCGTGCTCTTGCCCGCGCCGGACATGCCGGTAACCAGCAATACGGTGTTACCAGCCGGCGGGTTCAAGGATGTATTCGAATCACTTTCGGGCATCTCGTCCTGACTGTGTCAGGTTAGACCGAAACGGGAAAGCGCCCATTCAGCACGGATCGCCTGATTGGCGTCGCCCGGCTGGAAGGGGATGGTGGGCAAAGCGATGCCATGGAAATCGTGCTCTCGCGCCTCCGGCAATCGGGGGGCATGCGCTGTCAGCGATAGAACCAGACACAGCGGCGCGGTTCGGGTTTCCATCTCAAACACACCGACGCCGCGGATCTCCAGCTTGCCAGTGATCCGTGGGGGCGGGGCAGCCAATAGCTGGCCGCCTTTGTTCTGCAGCACCAAGCCATCATCACCGATCAGCGTTGCCCCGCGATCAATAAGAGCAAGCGCAAGACTTGATTTGCCCGCCCCTGGCGTACCTTCGATCAATATGCCACGCGCTCCAACCGCAACCGCCGTCACATTGGCCAGAAGCGCGTCAGTCATCTGCTGATCTTCATTTTTGGCAGAGACAAGGTCAGACACGCTCCGTCCTTTCCATCGGGACGCCCCGAGGCAAAGAGTGTCCCGTCATGCGCCTCTGCTATTGAACGACCAATGGCAAGGCCAAGTCCGGAGTGTTGACCAAAATCCTCGCTGTCAGGCCTGAGCGAGTGGAAGCGTTTGAACACCTCTTCCTGCCGATCCTGCGGAATACCCGGTCCAAAATCACAGACAGTGACGTCCAGCCAGTCTTCCCGGGCAGAAATCGCGATTTCTACTGGCGCATTTTTCGGGGAGAAGGAGACCGCATTGTCGAGCAGGTTTGTGATGACGCGTTCTAGCCGCGACGGCTCCCCCATAACCTGTGCATATTTGACTGCGCTTGCGAAGCGGATTTCGTGACCGGCATTTTGCGAGCGATCCTCACGCGATCCGATGATATTGGTGATGAGATCATTGAGATTCACTTCGCTGAACGTCGCCCGTGACAATTCGGCATCAATCCGGCTTGCTTCCGAAATTTCAGTCACCAGGCGATCAATTCGCCGGACGTCATGACTGGCAATGTCCAGCAATTGTGACCGCAGTTCGGGGTCTTCGACCTTGCCCAGCGATTCTGTTGCACTTCTGAGCGATGCGAGCGGATTTTTGATCTCATGCGCAACATCAGCGGCAAAGCTTTCCACCGCATCAATCCGCGTGCGCAAGGCTTGTGTCATGTCCGAAGTGGCGCGTGCCAGCATGCCGATTTCATCGCTGCGTTCGGGCAGACGAGGTACTTCGACTTGGCGGTCGCGACCCTGACGCACGCGCACCGCCGCCTGCACCAATTGGCGCAGCGGCCGGACGATTGTCTGGGCAAGAAAGAACGACAACAAAGTCGAAACGAGTAGGGCAAGTAACACCACTAATGCCACCGTCGTTCTTGCGGCCCGAACCCGTTCGGTGATGTCGACCGGGTTGCGAGTGATGAGCAACGTCTCGCCATCAAGGCCAACCGGCGCTGCTGCGGTGATTACGTGCGTTCCATCGCTTGCATCACGCAGAACGATTTGCGTCAGGCTTTCTTCACTGGCGCGCTCCAGTTCTGGCCAGGCATCGGCTTCATCCGTCGATGGTTCGACATAGTCAGGCAGGGGTGGTGCCCCGACAACCCGATCAAACAAACGATCGAGCGTTAGCGCAAAGCTATCTTCCTCAGGAGGTGCATCGGCAATCGAAAACGTTGGTGGCGCGAGCGCCCAGCTGTCCCCTTCCAACGACCCAACCTCGTCATACACACGAATGCGCAAACGCTGTTCCTTGCCGATTTGGATCAGCAGCGCCTCTTGCCGTTGACTGGTCGCGCCAGCCAGTGCCTCTGCCGTAATCTGAGCCTCTACAAGGGCGAGTTTGAACCGCTCATCCAGCAACTGCTTGCGATAGCTGTCGAGATAGATAATCCCGCCACCCAGCAGGACGAGGGGCAGGATGTTCACAAACAGAATGCGGTTGGTAAGCGATAGTCGCCGCGACCACTTCACCTGATCGTGCGGGCTATCGCCGCGCATCACATCCTTGGTCTTGCCCTCATCCGTTTTAGCCATCGGTGAAGCTGTAGCCAGCACCGTACAGCGTATCAATCGCAGCAAATTCTGAATCGACCGCCCGGAATTTGCGTCGCATGCGCTTGATATGGCTGTCGACTGTGCGATCGTCGACGAACACATCGTCGGGATAGGCGGCATCCATCAATTGGTTGCGGCTCTTAATGACGCCGGGGCGCACGGCGAGAGCTTCCAGAATCAGGAATTCCGTCACGGTAAGAACGACCGGCTTATCATCCCAGGTTACCATATGGCGGGCGGGATCCATTTTCAGGCGCCCCTTCTCGATTGTGTCGCTGGCTTGCGTGGCCATCGGCGATAGGCTGCCACCTGCAGGTGGGGCCTCGCCGCGACGCAAAATGGCGCGGATGCGGGCCAATAGCAGGCGAAGCGAAAATGGCTTTGCAATATAATCATCGGCACCCATTTCCAGACCGGCTTCTTCGTCCTGCTCGTCATCCTTGCTGGTCAGAAAAATCACCGGAAGAGCGGATTGCAATCGCACTCTGCGCAACAATTCCATGCCATCCATGCCGGGCATCTTGATGTCGAACACCGCCAGATCAGGCGGGTTTTCAAGCAGTGTCTTCAGCGCTGCTTCGCCATTGGAATAGACACGCGTTGCAAACCCCTCTGCCTGCAGAGCGATTGAAACTGTGGTCAAAATGTTACGATCATCATCGACCAGCGCGATCACCGGCTGCGGCGACTCCTGCGAACTTTCCAAAGAGTTTCCGTGCTCTAAGCGATCATTTTCGGAGCGGTGTTCCATACCCTGTTCACTTATCTGCAATCCCGAAACAAAACAATGCAAGTTGCACGACTCGCAAGCAACGCGATTCTTGCCTATGGGCGACCGTAACGGGGTGGGAGAACCCGTTTAGACGGACCGTCAAGACGGCGATGGGTTATGTGTAGAGAGCACAGAGCCCTCGTGCTTCTCATACCCTATTATGTGACGCATTTCGTCTGGAGAGCACTGTGACCAATCCCCTTTTCCATTCCTTGGACGCCCAAGGAATTGCGACAAAAGCCACCATTCACGCAAATCTACAATCCGAACAATTGACCGAGCATGCCATCGCGAATGGCGAGGGGCGTCTGGCCAGGCACGGCCCGCTGGTTGTGGAGACCGGCAAGCACACCGGTCGCAGCGCGCAGGACAAGTTTATCGTCCGGAACGCCGAGACAGAAAGCACTGTCTGGTGGGACAACAATGCCTCGATGACATCAGAGCATTTCGCGGCGCTTCGTGAAGACTTCATGGCCGCTGTGACTGAGCGTGAGACGCTGTATGTCGCTGATCTGTTTGGCGGGTCTCAGCCGGAACACCGCGTGAATGTGCGGGTGATTAACGAGCTTGCCTGGCACAATCAGTTTATCCGGACGATGCTGGTCCGGCCAACAGCCGAAGAATTGGCCGATTTCGTACCCGAATACACGATCATCGATCTGCCCACCTTCCGCGCTGATCCAGCGCGGCATGGTACGCGCAGCGAGACTGTGATCGCGGTCAACCTGTCAGAAAAGCTGATCCTGATCGGCGGCACCAAATATGCAGGAGAGATGAAAAAGAGCGTTTTTGGCGTGCTCAATTACCTGCTGCCAACCAAGGGCGTGATGCCGATGCATTGTTCGGCGAATATCGGCCCTGATGGTAAAAGTGCTGTATTCTTTGGTCTGTCAGGTACTGGCAAGACGACGCTTTCTGCCGATGCCAGCCGTACGCTGATCGGCGATGACGAACATGGCTGGTCAGATACCGCTGTCTTCAATTTTGAGGGTGGTTGCTATGCCAAGATGATCCGCCTGTCTGAAGAGGCTGAGCCAGAAATTTATGCGACCACACGCATGGCCGGTACGGTGCTTGAAAATGTTGTCATGGACGATGACGGCAATATCGACCTCGATGATAACTCGCTGGCTGAAAATACGCGCGGTGCATATCCGCTCAGCTCGATTCCAAATACCAGCGCTGAGAATATGGGGCCGCCGCCCAGCACGGTGATTATGCTGACGGCGGATGCCTTTGGCGTTCTGCCCCCTATCGCGCGGCTGACACCGGACGAGGCGATGTATCACTTCCTGTCGGGCTACACGGCCAAAGTCGCAGGAACGGAAATCGGCGTGACCGAACCGCAGGCGACGTTCTCAACCTGCTTTGGTGCGCCCTTCATGCCGCGTCACCCGAGCGAATATGGCAATCTGCTGAAGAAGCGTATTGCAGAGGGCGGCGCGCAATGCTGGCTGGTGAACACCGGTTGGACTGGCGGCAAATATGGCGTCGGCCATCGTATGCCGATCAAGGCGACGCGCGCTCTGCTGAACGCAGCGCTTGATGGGTCATTGAACGATGTCGAATTCCGCAAGGATGAGAATTTCGGCTTCGATGTACCTGTCAGCGTGCCGGGCGTCGATGACGCCATTCTCGACCCACGGACAACATGGGCCGATGGGGAGGAATATGACCGAACAGCGAGCAAGCTCGTCCAGCTCTTCGTCGATAATTTCGAGCCGTTTGCGGCGCATGTCGAACAGGGCGTTCGCGATGCTGCCCCGCGCACCCGTGAGAACGCATAGGTTCGACCCAGGCCGTTACAAAGCTTTACTCTGATACGGATGAGAGCCCCGGAGCCGCCAATTTTTTTGGCAAGGTTTCGGGGTTCTTTTTTGTTTGAGTTGGGGCATTATGCGCGCTCTTCGTGAAAGGGAGAAAGTCGCATGAGTATTTTTGACAGTATTTTGGGCCAGGTGTCCGGCAATCCAACCGTCACCAATATGGCTGAAAAACTCGGTATTGACCCTGAACAGGCGGCTCAGGCAGTCGCGGCACTGGGCGAGGCGCATCAGGACGAGCGCGACACGATTGAAGTGGCTCAGGAAAAGACCGGCCTTGACGCTGACATTCTCAATCAGGTGAAGGACGCCATTGGCGGCGAGGGATCGCTCAGCAAGTTTGCTGCGATGATCGATCAGGATGGCGACGGCAATCCGCTTGATGAGATTGCGGGTTTTGCCAAGGGCTTGTTCGGTAAAAAGTAAGTCGGTCAATCAGGCAAAGAAAAAGGGCGCGGCGTTCATCACGCTGCGCCCTTTTCGCGTTTGGATGGTGGCCGATCAATCGGTCATATCGGCAGGGACTTTGCCACCGTTTTTGGCGATTTCCTGCATTGTCGCCTTGTGCAGCCAGATATTATCGTCGGCGCTGCCTTCGTAATCGGTGCGGCCCAATTCCTGCGCCAGTTCCTTGCGGTTGGCGTAGCTCGGGTCGAGGCCCAGCAGCTTGAACAGATCGACGATTGATGTGCGCCAGTTCAGATTGTCCGCGCCGGGCTTCGCTGAAAGACGTGCCTCAACGTCAACTTCGGAAACGAGCGTTGGTGCTGCAGGTGCCGTGGGCGTTGCAGGTGTTGCTGCTTCCGGCTTCTTGTCCTCTTCGTCGCTGCCGAAAATTGCGTTCTTGATGCTTGAAAAAATACCCATGGTCCTGCTCCTCTACAAAGATCACACGATCGAAAGAATCGCGCGTTGGGATAAGTTTACTTGCGTATACCATGGTCAGCGTGACAGGTATGTAACATCAATTCAAATATAGATTTTATCTGCGTGGGCAGGGTGAGGAGAGCGTTATGAATCTGGGTCAGATGTTGAATGACAGCGGCGCAATTGGCAGCATCGCACAGGAACTGGGCGTTGATAAGGGCATGGCGCGCACGGCGGCTGGCGCTCTCTTGCCCGCAATCGTGGCGGGCATGGGGCGCAGCGCAACAGGTGGCAGCGGCGGTGATCCGCTTGGCGGCCTTGGCGGTCTCGCCGGGGCAATTTTGGGCGGCGGTGGTGGCGGCCTGCTTGAATCCGTACTCGCGCCAAAGCCCACCCCGACCCAGCAAGGCAATGATATTCTCGGTACTATCTTTGGCAGCAAGGATGTGAGCCGTTCGGTTGCGGGCGAAGCTGCCGGCATTACTGGCCTTGATGAGGGCATGCTCAAGAAGATGCTGCCTCTGCTTGCCATGGCGGTTGCTGGCTATCTCGCGAAAGGCAGCGGATCGTCTGCGGGCGGCTCAGGCGGAAGCCCGCTGGGTGGCATTCTTGGCTCGATTATCGGCGGCTTGGCCTCACGCTAAGCCTGCGATGCGGAGAGGGGCGGGCGCTAAGCGTCCCGCTATTCTTCGGAATCCGGATCTGGCACCTCGACACGTGCGATAGGCACAACTGCAGCAGACATGCGGAAGGGTTCACCTTCGGGAGCTTTTTTGAGCGCTGCAATCAGGTTCTGCGCATACTCCGCCTGTTTGCCGCCGTGGGGGTTCGCCGCTAGCGGTGCAAGCGTTTGTGCAGCAAGGAATGTCTTGCCCTCCATCGCCTGCATAACAGCTACGTTGAAAGCCAACCCTCTGTCGAACGGTGCAAGTTGAGATGCGCGTTCAAGTGCATGCCTCGCGCTCTCCGGTGGTTCCCGCCCGCGTTCGGCGTAGCTGCGATAATAATAGATCAAGGGCATCGGATGGTCATTTTCGAGCGCATTAAGCCGCGAAAAAGGTGTCATGGCTTTCTTATATGCTGCTGCGCTCTCTTCCGGTTCTGCCTCGCTAGCAAGTCGGAAGAGCGAATAGCCTTTCTGTACCCAAGCGTTTTTGCGTGATGGGTCGATAGCGAGCGCGCGATCCGCAGCCGCGATCGACTCCGCATCATTGCCTGCATCGTGTTCTGCCTCTGCCAGAGCGGTAAGAACTCCGGCATCGTTTGGATATTTCCGCGCAATCTCGCGCGCTTCCGGCAACAGTTCGAGCGCCTGTTCTCTCGTCACGCCACGCTGAGACACAATGCGCACATCCATCATTTCGGCTTCGCCTTCGGGCAGTTTGCGCAAGGTGACCGCGCCAATCGAGATTTTGTCGGGGGTAAGGTTGAAGGTAAGCATGCGGCGCTGACGCAGATAAGATCGCAAATCCTTTTGCAGTGTGGAGATATCGCCAAAAGCTTCCTCTCCAGCCTTGATAGACGACGTGCCGCCTGCAACTTTTGCCAGGTATTTGCTTAACTGGCCGGAGCGCTCAGGCGTGAAAACCAAGTGATGATATAAGAGCCAGCTTTGCGCATAGAACGCGTCGAAACCCTTCCCCTTGTTTTTCTGATATAACTCGTGATCGAGCAGCTCGCGCACCGACACCGAATCAGCGTGAGCGAAATCACCGGCTCTATGCTGAGCTGGGCGACCGATCATGACGCTGCCATCGTTGGCGAAAGTCGCTGCGGCGAAGAACTCCGCCGACCCCTCGCTGACCCAACGCGGCATCGCGAAACGTTGTGACGAGATCAGAAAATGGTGCGCGTATTCATGCAGCAAAATGATGGTTGAGAAATCCGGGTACCCACGTTTGAACCGGATATCCTGAACAAATGCACGCGAGCCCCCGGCTCTTGGGACATAGAATCCCGCGACATACTTACTGTCTCCTCCAGCGAGGCGACGCACCTGACGTTGATTGCCGACTGCAAAAATCGTGACGCGATTTGACGGGCTCGGCTTTTCAAGGTCGCGCCCTGTCACATACTCCATCGCAGCGTGGAAACGCTCAAGGTTTTCAGCGAATCTGCGAACGTCCTTCTCGCTATCGTCGGCATAAATAACAAAGTGATCGCTCGATGCCTCATACCATGCCGCTTGCGCTGGCATCGTCGCGAATACGAACGCCAATACTGCAATTAAGAACTTCATGTGCGCCCCAATAAACCCTCAACTATTACTGGATTATCATCATCAAAATGGATGGATTTGCAAGTCTAGTCAGCCAGGAAGTAGGCGGAAATTGCCGGTTGCACAGGAACTACCTCTCCCTCTTCCTTATCTGCAAGATACGCCAGCAGCTGCCTTACTTGACCTGCCTTTTCATAACCATGAGGCGCACTGGCCAGTGGCGCGAGGGCGGTTCGCGCATCGGCTATTCGCCCTTCATTCATATGTATCATGCCAACAAGCAGCCAAAGCTCCCGTTCAAACGGGGCCAGTTCGGCTGCTGTGATAAAGGCGCGTTTCGCATCGTTTGATGGCACCGCGCCGCGCTCTGCATAACTTCTATATGCGTACACCATGGGCGTCGGATGGCTGCTCTCAATCGCGGCGAGCAAGCTAAAGGGTTCCATGGCGCGCTCGTAGGCCGCATCCCTATCTGGGCCTTTGGTGATCGTCCGAGCCAAGCGAAATTCCGCCATGCCTTTATGCACGTATGCGTCAGTCTGGCTGGCATCAATGGCCAGAGCGCGATCGGCAGCAGCGATTGCTGCTTCATAATTAGTGGCAGCATACTCCGCCATCGCGAGTGTGGTCTGCGCGTCGGAGCTGTCAGAATGGGCTTCTGCGAGTGGGCGAGTCACTTTGACGAGCTTTGCGGCTTCCAATGCGGTCGTGCCTCTTTCCAATTGTATGCGAATATCCATCATCGCCACTTCGCTCTCATCCAGTGGCCGAATGGAAACGGGGCTGATATTCAAGTCTTCGGGTAAAACATGAAAACTGGTGCGTTCACGGTTGCGAGCATGGCGTTTTAGCTCGCGTTCGAGATTGCCGAGGTCGCCAAATGCCTTTTTGCCCGCGTCGATTGATGGCGTTCCGCGCAGCACTTCAAGCCAATACTCGCGCAGCTGGCCGCGGCGATCTTCGTTCACAGAAAGATAATGGTAGAGGAGCCAGCTCCAACCATAGAACGACTCTTTCTTGTCATTGGCACGGCGGCTAAGTTGCTCCCAATCAAGATTGAGCAACTCATGAACAGACGTCATCTTGCTCTCGATCCAGAAGATCGTGAAGTCGCGGCCTGATGAGGCTATCCCTAAATGGATCGAGCCATCACCGGGGAAATAGCTGGCTGAGAAGTACTCCGCCGCTCCTTCGTTCATCCATAGCGGCATGGCGAACCTGCTGGTGGAGCTCAGGAAATGGTGCGCATATTCATGCAGCAACACTTTGGTTGAGATGTCCGGCACACCTTCCTTGTTCTTCACATCCTGAACAAAGGCGACACTGCCATCATAACGAGGGAGGTAGAAGCCAACGACCCCGCCGGCCCCGGCGAGCCGCCTTATCTTGCTGGCTGAACCCGCCGCATAAATGGTGATGCGGCTTGATGGGCCGGGCTTTGCGAGTGTTCGCCCGGTGAACTGTTCCAAGGCGCTGTGATACCGTTCCAGGTTTTCAGCATAAAGCCGCAGCTCGTCTTCGTCGCTATCAGCATAGATTACAAAGTTGTCGCTCGACGCCTCATGCCATGCAGCTTTGGCCGAAGTTGCCGTCAGCATAAGCGAAAGTAATGCTATCAGAAATTTCATATGCGCCCCGATGATCACTCGCGATCATCAATAGTTTATGCGCGATTGCAAGGCGTATCAGCAACAATTCGGGCGTATTTTCAGGAACTCTTAAACTGTTCGACATGTTGCCAGATTCGGCTGACCACCACGGAACCTTCACCTACCGCGCTGGCCACGCGCTTGACTGAGCCGGAGCGCACATCACCAACCGCATAAATGCCATCAGCACTGGTTTCAAAGGGCGTGGGACGATCAATCGGCTGGCCGGTAATGACAAAACCGCGCTCATCGGTTTCGACAAGGCCAGATAACCAGCTGGTATTGGGAGCGGCGCCAATCATGATGAACAGAGCGGATGTACCCACCTGCTCTTCGCCATCTGGTGTGGTCATAGTGACGGCGTCGAGATGACCCTCGCCATGCAGGGCGGTCACCGTGGTATTGTAATGAATAGTCACCGCCGGATCGGCCTCGAGCCGCTGTGTGAGGTAGCTCGACATGGACGCCGCCAGACTATCGCCGCGCACAACAATGTGAACATGCTTGGCAGTACGGCTGAGATACATGGCCGCTTGCCCCGCCGAATTGCCCCCGCCGATCACGACCGCCTCGGTGTTGCGACAAAAGCGCGCCTCCATGTCAGTGGCGGCATAGAATACCCCAGCGCCCTCAAATTCTTCAAGGCGATCTAGTGGCAGGCGACGGTACTGCACGCCGGTTGCGACCAGAATGGCCCGCGCGCAAACCTCATCGCCGTCATCCAACGTGATACAGAAAGTGCCGTCTTCGCGCCGCTCAACGTTCTGTGCGCGGCGCGGCATAGCGAAACGCGTACCGAATTTCAGCGCCTGAATTTGGCCGCGATAGACCAGATCCGCTCCGCTGATGCCGGTTGGGAAACCCATATAGTTTTCGATCCGGCTGCTCGTGCCGGCCTGACCGCCTATCGCAGTGTCCTCGACCACGAGTGCCGATAGCCCCTCGGCACCGCAATACACCGCCGCGGCAACACCCGCCGGACCGCCGCCGACGATCAGGACGTCAACCGTGGCGGTGTCGCCTACATCAAGATCGAGATTGAGGTATTGGGCAACCTTGCGCGGGGAGGGGTTATCCAGAACCTGATCCTTGTCCAGGATCACGGATGGTTCGTGATTGGTCAGATCGCAAACCTCAAGCGTCTCGCTGTCCTGACTGTCCATATCGAAACTCTGGAATGGTATGCGGTTTCGGCTCAGGAACCGTTCGACCGCCTGAACGGCTGGATCGCGATCAGCACCAATCACTTTGACGGAGCTGTTATTGAGTTCAAACTGGCGCCGTCTGCGCGCGGCAAAGACGGTGATAACATGGTCAGATAGCTCGGGAATGCGCGACATGAGCGCCAGCATCTCTTCGCGCGGAGCCTCTAACGTGCGCGTGGGTTTGGCGGCGCGCATCGGGATGAAATAAGTCCCGGCATTGAGAAAGCCGATCTCGCCCATGAACTGTGTGGGGCCGAGAGCATGTTCGAACATCCGCTCGCGCGAATAGGGATCAATAACCTCAATCTCGCCATCGAGGACATAGACGAAACGGTCCATGGGGTCGCCCACTTCGGCGACCATATCGCCAGTTTCGTAAGTGCATTCTTCAGCGATTTCCCGGATCGCCGCGACGTGGTTATCGGCCAGCGGAACGCGCCGCATGGTTTCGAGGTCTTCGCCGAGTTTTTCCATGATCGCGCTCCGATTGGTGACCTATGCTATCAACTGCGCAGCGTCGGAAAGTATCCTGTGGGCGCTAAGGGTTTCGCACGTCTTCAATATATCGCGACACATTGCGTGTCATCACGTCGAGCGGCGCATTGCCGCCCAGAATTACCGCATCGTTGAACGCCTTGAAGTCATAGGCATCGCCCAATTCGCTAGCTGCGCGTTCGCGCTGCCTCACGATTTCGCTGTGCCCCAGCTTGTAGCCCGTGGCCTGACCCGGCCAGCTGCAATAGCGATCGACCTCGCTTGCGACCTCTTCATACTTGCTGCCATTGCGCTCCACGAAGAAATTGCGTGCGCGCTCGCGGCTCCAGCCTTTGGAATGCAGACCGGTATCGACAACCATTCGGCATGCGCGGAAGGCGAGGCTTTGCAAATAGCCAAGCCGCCCGACCTTGAAATCATCATAGGCGCCAAGCTCATCCGCGAGTTGCTCCGCGTATAAGGCCCAGCCTTCGCTGAACGGATTGAACGCCAAGATTGAGCGGATCAGCGGCAGGCGATTGGAATATTCACCTTCCCATACATGGCCGGGAATGGCCTCGTGGAAGGTCAGGTCTGCCAAATCATATTTGCGGTGCAGATCGGTCGTGCGCAGATTGATCCAAAAGCGTCCGGGGATAGAGCCATCTTTGCTGCCTGCACCCCCATAAGCGCCCGGCGCGCCCGGCTCCTCTGCCAATGGCAGACGGCGGACCTCCATGTTGGGATCAACCAGTGTATTGAATGCGCGCGGCATTTGCGCCTTGATCCACGCGATACGCTCATCGATGAATTCGAAGATTTCCTTGCGGCCAGGATCACCCTCGGCAAATTGATAGCGCGGGTCTTGCGACAGACCCTGCATACGCTCGCCAACGCTGCCTTTGGTGTATCCAATCTCGCGCAGGATAGGATCCATCCGGGCATGCAGCGCTCCAAGCTCGGCGAGACCTTGCTGATGAATATCATCAGCGGACAGGCGCGTCGTCGTGCTCGATCGTAGAGCCCAGGCATACCATTCTTCGCCATTCGTACTGCTCTCGCATGCCCGGATCGCTGCTGGCTACACCGCGTTCGATACGCAGCTCCTCAAGCTGAGCCTGCATAGCCTTGGCAATCACACCGCTTTCCATATCCAAGGCGCGCGCTGCGTGGCTTTCTGGCATGCCTTTTTCGATCAGGCGCTTGCGCAGCGGCTCTGCATATAATTCGCCTTTGCCCGCGCTAGTGATGGTGCGTTCCATCTGCGCAATGGCTTTGTCGATCAGGAAGTCAGGCGGCGTGACCCCCATCGCTCGTGCTGTACGCATCCGGTCGAGTTCCCCGGCAAAGACTGCGGGCATTGCCTCCATGCGCTCTATATAGGCGTCAGCATCGTCGCCATCATCGATTGGATGGGTTGCATCCATGAAACGGGGGAGGTCGAGATAGCTACCGACATTCTGGATGACGACATAAGGCGCGGTTCGCCAATCGCCGACGGGTGTGTCGCCATAGGGCAAAGCGAAGCCATCGAGTGCAATTTCATACCCGCTCTGCACGACGTCCAGATTGGTCACCGTTTCCGCATCGAGCATATCGCGCGGATAATCCCGGATCAGGTCTAGGTCTTCTTTCAGTTGCGCGGCATAGGCATCCTGCCCGGCCTGCGATTGATCTTCCAGCCTGCCTCGCAATTCGGCATAACGACCGGTATCCACACCCAGGCCGGTTGCCCGCTCTGGCTCATGCTTCAGCAGGCTGTAGCCCACACCTTCCAACAAGCGATCTGCCCCGATCTTCATCGCCTGCGCGACCCCTTCCGGTCGCGGGCCAGATCGTGAGACGGTGGCACAGCCGCTGAGCGAAAGTGCAGTTGTGGTTGCGAGACCCGCCATGATCTGTCGGCGGGTGGCGGTCATCGTTTTGGAATTCATGCAGGACATTTGCGCCGCTGCATGCCCCAAGTCAATTTACGAATGCGACCAATACCCGCTATGGGGCGAACATGACTGCTACTGTTCTTTCCGTCCTCGTGCTTGCCGCCATTGCATTGCTATTCGGTGCCGCATTCGTGATGCGCAGGACCGGCGACAAGCGACAGGCAATTTTGATGGTTGTTCTGGCGGTCGTTGCCGCAGTCAATGTGGCGATCTGGACTATTCCGGATGCAGATGGGGAGGCTCCGGTCGATCAGGTCGATCAGGTCGATAGCATCGAACAGACCGACGCGGAGCCGTCCAGCTAAGCGTCCACCTTATTCGGGCAATTGCCACTTGACCGAATTGGCATAGGTGCCAGCAACAGCTTCACCCTGTTCGCCGCGTGCCGGTTCAAACCGCGCACGTTGTGTCACCAGCTTGCAGGTCGCGGTATCAAGCGCCGAATGCCCCGTTGAGCGGGTGATTGTGCAGCTTTCCACACGACCATTTGCGGCAATGTCGAGCCGGAAACTGGCTGTGCCCACGATCTCGCGGCGGATCCAATTGCTGCGATAATCGGCAGTTGTCACCCACATTCCCGGGTTGTTACGTGGCGCTGCGCGGACCGGATCAAATGTCGGGATGGGTGAGGGGACCACCGGGTCGAGCCCTCCCAAATCGATTGGGTCCAGACCTCCTGACAGGATTGTTGTCGTTTCGGTGGTATTGGAACTGAGGGACAGATCGATCGACGTGTCTGGCGCGACAACCCGATTTGGCTCGATCCGAGTGATAGTCGGATCACCCGCCTTTGGCCGAGTTTGCGGTTCGACGGGCGTCGGCGGCGGGGGATCTTTCTTGTCGATGTTGATCGCGATAATCCGGTCATCTTTCTCAATGACCCCCGTAACCGCTAGACCCCAAACCAGCGCCAACCCCAGTCCAGCGTGGATGGCGACGACTGCCGCCATACTACCCGGTGAGGCTCTGCGACCCTGTTCTAAATATGCCATAGCTTTTCTCCTCTCCAGTCGGGCCATGCCGCGCTAATATGAGAGGGCTTATGGCCCGATGGGGATACAGTGTTACATCACGCGATGAACGCTCGATGAAGGCGTCAGTTGCAAACCGGGACTGATTTTGCCTGATAAATCAGGTGATTGGGCAGGCTGGGTCGAGGCGGAAGTCGAGATAATTGTCGATCGACCGCATCATTTCGTCCTGCTCATTTTCGAAGAAATGATTGGCGCGCGGGATTTCATCATGGTGGATCGTGATGTGTTTTTGCGTGCGCAATTTGTCGACCAGCTTTTGCACCGCGCTTGGTTGCACAACAGTATCCGCTGCGCCCTGCACAAAAATGCCTGAGGCGGGGCAGGGGGCAAGGAAGGAAAAATCATACATATTCGCCGGAGCACCAACGGAAATGAACCCGCGAATTTCCGGACGGCGCATCAGCAATTGCATACCGATCAGCGCGCCAAAGCTGACACCTGCAACCCAGGTCACCTGCGCTTCCTCATGGATCGACTGCACCCAATCAAGCGCGGATGCCGCATCGGACAACTCGCCGATGCCATTGTCAAAGCTGCCCTGGCTGCGGCCCACACCGCGAAAGTTAAAGCGAAGGGTTGCGAAACCGCGATCAACGAAAGTTTTGTAGAGCCTCTGCGTGATCTGCTCATTCATGGTGCCGCCGCCCTGCGGGTGCGGGTGGAGAATCATTGCGACCGGTGCCCGTGGGCGTGGTGGGGGAGAAAAGCGACCTTCAAGACGACCTTCTGGGCCGGGAAAAATGACTGAGGGCATTAAGCAACCTTGTATGTTGGATGATTGCGGTGCGCCGGGTGACACACCTCTCGCCCAACCGTATAGAGAGCTCTGCGTGATTGCGCAACTTTTTGAGAATCATTCGCAATAAGCGCAGGGCTTCTATGACTAAATCCCGCATTTATCTGGATCATGCCGCCACATCACCGCTGCGGCCAGAGGCGCGCGCTGCCATGGAAGAGGGGGTTGCGCTATGGGCCAATCCATCGAGCCCGCATGCTGAAGGACGCAAGGCTAAGGCGGCGCTTGAGGATGCGCGGGAGCGGATCAAGCGGAGCCTCGAATGGGATGGCGAGCTAATTTTTACCAGCGGTGCGAGCGAGGCGCTTTGGATCGCGCTGAACCGTGCGAAGGCGAAGCGCCGGATTGTCAGCGCGGTTGAACACGACGCGGTGTTTCGCGCTTCTCCTGATGCGGAGATTTCTTCGGACGAAAGCGTTTTCGATCCATCGACCATACTGGCTGTGCAGCACGTCAATTCGGAAACCGGCGTGATAAATCCCGTGTCAGCGATGGCTGAGACGATTGCGCCAACTGGTGCTGTTCTCTTGTCCGATTGCGCGCAGTCGGCTGGCAAGCTGACTTTGCCCAATGCCGACATGCTGGTGATTTCGGCGCATAAGCTTGGCGGTCCGATTGGTATCGGCGCGCTGTTGGTGCGTGATTACAACCTGTTGGAACCGACCGGAGGGCACGAGCGCGGCTATCGCCAGGGTACTGAAAACATGCCGACCGCATTGGGATTTGCCGCTGCGTTGGAGGCGGGTGAGTGGGCCACGACTAGCGATCAGCGTTCTGAATTTGCATCTGCGCTCTCCGACGACGTGCTGACTTTCGGGGACCAGACCGACTACATTTTTGCACTTGCGCACCCAACCATGTCGGCTCAGGCATTGCTGATCCGTCTCGACGCGATGGGCTTTGCGGTGTCCGCGGGCAGCGCCTGTTCATCTGGTACACTCAAGAAAAGCCGCGTGCTGGATGCGTTTGGGGTTGATGATGAGACTGCTAGCCGGACGATCAGGGTCAGTCTGGGGTGGAATACGAACCCGGACGATCTCGCGCAGCTCGTCGAGACTTGGCGATCCCTGTGTTAATTCGTCATTGCGAGCGGCGCAGCCGCGCGGCAATCCAGTATTGTTGCGCAACACGCTCTGGATTGCTTCGCCCAGCTTTTTTGTGGGCTCGCAATGACGTATAAGAGAACACAATGATCTACCTCGATTACCAAGCCACAACCCCGCTCGCGCCAGAAGCGCGTGAGGCGATGTTGCGGTGGCTCGACGGAACTGATGGGGTCGGTTTTGGCAATCCGCATTCGCCGCATCGCATGGGGCGACAGGCCGCCGCAGCGATTGAGCTTGCGCGCGACCGGGTTGCGGCGCTGTTCCCGGCTGGGGGGCGCGTGATCTTCACCAGCGGCGCAACCGAGGCGCTGAACCTCGCCATCCGTGGCACATCGGGCGAGGGCGCAGTGGCTTATTCTGCAATTGAGCACTCCGCTGTGGGCGACACCGCGCAGAGCGCAGGCGACAGTCATGTTCTCGCGGTCGATGAAAACGGTCTATGCGACCCGGATCAGGACCTGCCCAAGAGCACCCGCATGATTGCCGTGATGCAGGTCAATAATGAGATCGGGACGGTGCAGCCAACGCTTGACTGGCATCGTAAGGCCAGAGAAAACAATGCTCTGTTCTTATGCGATGCGGTGCAGGCTTATGGAAAAATTCAGGTCACCGGCGCTGACATGATCGCGATCAGCGCGCATAAATTTCACGGGCCCAAGGGCATCGGCGCGCTGTGGGTGCGCGATGGCGTTGACATGGCCGAAGTTCAAACCGGTGGAGGGCAGGAACATGGCCTGCGCTCCGGCACACTCTCTCCAGCCTTGATTGCGGGCATGGGGGCAGCGGCGAAGCTCGCGCAAGAGCGCATGGCCGAGGATGCCGGGCATATCGAGCAGCTTTGGAATCGCGCGCGCGCGCTGTTCGACGGCTGGACATTGAACGGCAGCGAGGACGCCCGTTGGCACGGAAACCTCAACATCCGCAAAGACGGCTTGGACGTCGCTCGCCTAATGTCGGATTGCCGCGATATTATGTTCAGCGCCGGCTCTGCCTGCGCCAGTGGCTCTGGACGATCCAGCCACGTATTGCGCGCGCTCGGATTGTCAGGCGCGCAAGCCAAATCATCAATCCGGCTGGGCTTTGGCCGCTACACCACTATGGAAGACATTGAACACGCCGCTCAGGCCATCGGTGAGGCCGCGAAGGGACAAGATATATGAAAGTTCGCTTCATCACTTCTCAGGATCAGGAAGTCGAGGCTGAAGCCAATTCCGGTGACATGTTGCTCGCCGTCGCGCAGGGTGCGGGCATGCCACTAGAGGGTACATGCGAGGGGCAGATGGCCTGTTCCACCTGCCATGTGGTGGTTGATGCGGAGTGGTTCGACAAACTGCCGGATGCGGAGGATGATGAGGAGGACATGCTCGACCTTGCCGCCGGAGTGCAGCGCACTAGCAGGCTTTCTTGTCAGATCATGCTGACTGATGAAATGGATGGACTTACCGTTTCGATCCCCGCTGAAAGCCACGATATGCGGCGCTATTGATCGCCGCTGAATCACAGTTTTGGAGTTTCCTTGAATGAGCCTGCGCGAGCGCGCCATACGTCTGGTGGAATCGAAGCCGTTTGAACGCTTCATCATTACCGTCATCGTCATCAATGCGATTGGTCTGGGGATCGAAACGTCCCCGTGGATGATGGGAAAAATCGGGGCAGTCGTCGAATGGCTGGACACGATTGCATTGTCGATTTTCGTGGTTGAATTGGCGATCAAATTCTTCGCCTATCGCCTGTCTTTCTTCAAGAATGGCTGGAACGTCTTCGATCTGGTGATTGTCGGCGTGGCGTTGGTCCCGGCGAGCCAGCAATTCTCGGTTCTGCGTGCGTTGCGGATTTTGCGGGCGCTGCGTCTGATCTCGGTCGTGCCCAGCATGCGGCGCGTGATCGTTGGTCTGTTCAAGGCAATCCCCAGCATCGGCACGGTGATCGTGATGCTGTTGCTGCTGTTTTACATCAGCGCAGTGATGGCAACCAAGCTATTCGGGGAGAGCTTTCCGCAATGGTTCGGTCACCTTGGCGCCTCGCTCTATTCGCTGTTCCAGATCATGACGCTGGAAAGCTGGAGCATGGGGATCGTGCGCCCGGTGATGGAGGAATACCCCTATGCCTGGGCGTTCTTCGTGCCGTTTATCCTGATGACCAGCTTTATCGTGCTCAACCTGTTTATCGGTGTGATCGTGAACGCAATGTCAGAGGCTACCGATGAAGAGGCCCATGGCGAGCGTGAGGAGATCCTTGCTGAACTACGTGCGCTAAGGGCGGATGTGAGCGCGTTGCGAGGGCAGGCAGAGAAGTCGTAGCCGTGTCAGCTTTCGCCGGGCGCGTCACCATCCGTGCCTGCTGCCTTGCGACGGAAAAGGCTGAACCCGCTCTTCCGCCACAACCATCCGATCCCAAATAGGGCGAGACCCACCGGGATCAGCACGGTCAGCGCGTAAATCATAAACGCGATTGTCGTGCCGAGGATTGAGCCGATTGATTGGAATGCTTCCACAATCGGGCGGTAGAAACTGCCGCCGCTGCGTGCGCTGGAATTATAAGAAACGGTGACGCGGCTGTAGTTGACGCGTCCGCGCATTTCGGCCAGCCAGCTGCGCGCCTGGTCGATTTCCTCATTGACCTGCGCAACGCCGCGTTCTGCCTCGACCAGCTCTGCGACGGTGCCCTGACGCGAACGGAGCACCTCCATCAGGCGGTCACGCAGCAGTGTGCGGGCTCGCAAACGTGCCTCTGTATCGACAATCTGCTTGGACAAATCTTCGCCTGAAATGGACGTGTCTACCTGTTCTCCGCCAAGGCTTTCGGCGGACGCGGCGAGATCCTTGCCAAAATTGCGCGCTTGGTTGGCGGCCACGGCCAATTCGAGCGTTCCATAGGCATAGCTGCCTTCGGAACCCGATTGTTGAAGTGACAATACGCGGCAGCCATTGGCCGGGAGCTTCTCGCACAGTTCGACATGGCGTTGTGCCAGTGGTGCGATTTCGTCCGGCGTGATGCGAAAGCCATAGCCATAGATGTAGGCGATTTGGGGTGCGCGGGGTGCGCCTTCAGTTACGGGTGCGGCATTCTCCGCGCCTAGGTCGGCTTCACTGGCCGTATCGTTGGGCGCTTCAGCAATATCGAGCTTTTGCACACTTTCGACGCTCTCCATCATCGCTGCATCTTGGCTCTCGCTGCATCCCGCAACTGCCAGTGCCAAAGCGCAGGTTCCGATAGCCCAGTTTCGCATTGCTCTCTCCAAATTTGGCAGACTTGCCTTATTTTCGCCATAATTGCGGCAAATCGGGCCTTTTTGCAAGTCTTTTCGCGCGTTCAAAGTGGAGGAGGCGCACGAAAAAGGGCCCACCACGATCCCGTGATGAGCCCTTTTCTTGATATGATTTCGCTTATGCGTTTTCAGTCACGCGCTCGCGAACCATATCCATGAGTGCCTGCGTAAAGGCCGGAATATCATCTGGCTTACGGCTGGTGATCAGGTTGCCGTCCTTGGCGACTTGCTGATCGACCACGCTCGCGCCGGCATTCTTCAGGTCGGTGCGGATTGATGGCCAGCTCGTCAGTGTCTTACCGCGTACAATGTCCGCCTCTGCGAGTAACCACGGTGCGTGACAAATGGCGGCGATCGGCTTCCCCGCAATGTCGAAATCGCGGACGATAGCGACCGCGCGGTCATTCATACGCAGGATGTCCGGGTTAATTTGTCCACCGGGCAGCAACAATGCGTCATAATCTGCACTATCGCTGATTTGGTCGACGGTGGTGTCCACCTTGACGCTTTCGCCCCAGTTGCCGTCGTCCCAGCCCTTGATTTCGCCTTGCTCCAGAGAGACTACGGTTGTTTCGAAACCTGCCTCTTCCAGTTTGGCTTTTGGCTCCATCAACTCGGACTGTTCAAAACCATCGGTGGCGAGGATCATAATACGTTGGGTCATGTTTAACTCCTTGATTTGTTTATGTCCTTTCAATGCGTGGGGATAGCGATATGTTCCATCCTGTTAGACAAGCCGTGGCAGTGATAGGTCAGATTGCATGACGACCAAAGAGCTTGATGATTCTGGCCCCGATCCCTTCGATGCAATTGTCGATGCACCGTTCGATTCCGCGTTGGAGGAGCGTTATCTCGTCTATGCGCTTTCGACGATTACCGCGCGTTCGCTGCCCGATCTGCGCGATGGCCTGAAGCCTGTTCATCGCCGCCTGCTGTGGACGATGCGGCAGCTAAAGCTCGCGCCTGAAAACACCTTCAAAAAATCCGCCCGCGTGGTGGGTGAGGTTATCGGTAAATATCACCCGCATGGCGACACCGCCGCTTACGATGCAATGGTGCGCCTCGCTCAGGATTTCTCGCTGCGGTATCCGCTGGTCGAGGGGCAGGGGAATTTCGGTAATATCGACGGCGATAACGCCGCCGCCTATCGTTATACCGAAGCGCGCCTGACCAAGACCGCGATGCAGCTGATGGCGGGCCTTGATGAAGGCACAGTCGACTTCATCCCGACCTATAATGGCGAGGAGGAAGAGCCGGAGCTGATGCCCGGTCTGTTCCCCAATCTGCTGGCCAATGGGGCGAGCGGGATTGCGGTGGGCATGGCCACGAACATCCCGTCGCACAATGTCGCCGAGGTTATCGATGCAACGCTGGAGCTGATCGACAATCCGCATGTCGAGCATGCGCGGTTGATGGAAATCTTCAAAGGGCCGGATTTTGCGACTGGCGGCATGGTGGTCGATAGTGCCGACACGATTTCGCACGCCTACGAAACGGGGCGCGGTAGCTTTCGCGTGCGTGGGCGTTTTTCGTCGGACGAGGCAGAGGCGTTAGAGGATCGTGATGCTGGGATTGAGCGGCTTGGCGGGGGACAGTGGCAGCTGGTTGTCAGCGAAATCCCCTATCAGGTGCAGAAGGGCAAGCTGATCGAGCAGGTTGCGCAGCTGATCGCAGACAAAAAGCTGCCTATCCTCGAGGATGTACGCGATGAAAGCGATGAAGACATCCGTATCGTGTTTGTCCCGCGCAGCCGCAATGTCGACCCGGAGCTGCTCAAAGAATCGCTCTACAAGCTGACTGATCTGGAAACCCGGTTTGGCCTGAACCTCAACGTGCTGGATGCCACTCGCACGCCGATGGTGATGGGCATCAAAGAGCTGCTGGAAAATTGGGTTCGCAGCCAGATCGACATTCTCCAACGGCGCAGCCAGCACCGGCTTGACCAGATCGCGCGGCGGCTTGAGCTGGTCGAAGGCTACATCATCGCTTTCCTCAATCTCGACCGCGTGATCGAGATTATCCGCACCGAGGATGAGCCCAAGGCCGTGATGATGGAGGAGTTCAAGCTGTCTGATCGTCAGGCAGAGGCGATCCTCAACATGCGGCTGCGGTCACTGCGCAAGCTGGAAGAAATGCAGCTGCGCGATGAAAAGACCGCGTTGCTGCAAGAGCAGGAAGAGCTCGAAAAACTGCTGGGATCGCCTGCGCGACAGCGCACGCGCTTGAAGAAAGACCTGAAGGCGCTGCGCAAGGATTATGCCGAGGACACTGATCTTGGCCGTCGTCGCACCACGATTGAAGAGGCCGCGCCTGCAGTCGAATTCAGCATGGATGCGATGATTGAGAAAGAGCCGGTGACGGTGATCCTGTCGAAGCGTGGCTGGATCCGCGCCGCTAAGGGTCACATGCCGCTCGATCAGGAATGGAAGTATAAAGAGGGCGATGGTCAGGCCTTTGTCCTCCACGCGCAGACCACCGACAAGCTGTTGCTCGCGACCGACAATGGCCGGTTCTTCACGCTGGGTGCAGACAAACTGCCCGGTGCACGCGGATTTGGCGAGCCGGTGCAAAGCACGCTCGACATCGATGCCGAGGCCAAGATCGTCAGCATGCTGGTGAATGATCCCAAATGCACGCTGCTGCTCGCGTCGGATACTGGCAAAGGCTTTCGGGCGGAGATGAAAGAGCTTTTGTCGGAGACCCGCAAGGGCAAGCAGGTTGTTAATACAGGCAAGGGTGGGAAACTGGTGGTTGTTCGCCCGATTGCTGAGGCGCACGATCATGTCGCGGTGGTCGGCGACAATCGCAAGCTGGTGGTGTTCAATCTGGAAGAGCTGAAAACGCTCTCACGCGGGCAGGGTGTCACGTTGCAACGCTATCGCGATGGTGGGCTCTCCGATGCGACCACCTTTACGCTGGAGCAAGGCCTGTCATGGGCGATGGGCGGCAAGGGTGATCGCACCCGTACCGAACAGGATATGTGGCAATGGAAGGTCGCGCGTGGCGGGGCAGGGCGTTTGCCGCCGCAGGGCTTCCCGCGCGACAACACATTTGGCAACCCGGTCCATAAAGAAGCTGAAAAGCCCGAAGGCTAGTCCGCTTCTCGCAGTTGCTCAGTTAGTAGTGCGTCGATGCGGGCGGTATCGGGAAATCCTTCCTCGACCCAACGCCGCTCAACGCTCTGCAGGATGCGCGCGACTTGTGGGCCAGCGGCGACACCGCGTTTGACGATCTCGCCGCCCTTGAGGGGAAACTCTGGCGGTTCCCAATCCCTGAGTGAGCCAAGGTCTTGAGCCACCAGGAGCAACCGATCCTGCGCGTTCTGAATGCCATGCCAATAGGCGAGGGCGCGCGGATTGTCCGCGTCAGTAGGCTTGCGTTCTGCCGCGCTGATTAACCGCGCCCGCTGTGCTTTCGATAGTCGCAAACGTGCTGCGATTGTTTCGGCGAGCGTGCTCACCGCAGGTATCAAAGCGGCAAGCCTGCGAATGCTGGCGGGCGCCACACCTTGTGTTTGCTCGGTTGCGACCAGCGCGGTCAGAGAAGCGATTTCGCTGCGCCTCGCTTCGGGTAGAACCACGGCCAATACGCCCAGGCGGTCCATCAATTGCACGGTTTCCACCGGGTCAGGCAGGTCAAGAATGCCGAGCAACTCGCTCGAAATCCGCTCCCGGCTAAGCCCCTTCAGTGTGTCGGCCAATTCCTCGCATGCCGAAATCGCTTCTTGGTCCAGTTCGTCGCCAAAGCGCGCTTGAAATCGGAAGAAGCGCAAGATCCGCAGATGGTCTTCCTTAATCCGTTCTCGTGCATCGCCGATAAAGCGGACCGTGCGGTTATCGAGGTCTTCCAGCCCGCCGAAATAGTCGCTGATTACCAGCGTTTCGGGGTGCGCGTAGAGGGCATTGATCGTGAAATCGCGCCGCGCCGCATCCTCTTCCCATTTGTCGGCGAAAGCGATGGTTGCGCGCCGACCATCCGTGGCGACGTCTCGCCGCAAGGTTGTGACCTCGACCGGGCCATCCTGAAGCACGGCGGTGACCGTCCCATGGTCGATGCCGGTCGGAACGGTGCGAATTCCCGCGTCACGGCACAGGTCGATAACTGCACCGGGGTGATGCGTGGTGGCGCAGTCAATATCATGCGCGCGAATGCCCAGAAGCGTGTCGCGCACGCATCCGCCCACCCAACGAATGGCGTCAGCCCCAAGCGCCTGCATCAACTGGCGCAGGCCATCACGCTGTGTCCATTCTGCCTTGGGTAGCTGCTTAGTCATGCATGTGTTCCATCCACCCCAGTCGTCGCGACAAGTTCGCAAGGATAGCAGCGGTGACGCCCCAAATGCGATACCCCTCATAATCAAGGTCGAGATAGCCGCGTGTTTGACCTTTCCAAAATGCGCTGCGTTCAGTCCAACTGTCCGGATCCATCAACAGGTCAAGTGGTGCCTCAAACCAGCTTTCAACTTCGCGCGGCTCTGCGATGAGCGGCAAATCAGGCGGGATCACGGCAAGAACCGGCGTGATGTTAAAGCCTGTGCCCGTCTGATATTGGTCAGTGGTGCCGATAATCTCGACCTGCGCGGAATCAAGGGCCAACTCTTCTTCGGCCTCTCGTAAAGCAGCGGCAATCGCATCTTCGCCAGTGTCGAGCTTCCCACCGGGAAATGCGACCTGACCGGGGTGGTCGCGCATGGTATTGGGGCGTCGTGTCAAGATGACGCCAGGCTTTTCTTTATCGGTCACCGCGATCAGCACGGCTGCCTCTGCTGTAAGCGCCGCATCGGCGAATCGCGCGTCGGATAGCAGGCCGTCAATGGCGCGCTGATGACCTTGCCGATGCAGACGTGACAGGCGCGCGAACAGCGTGCTCATGCGGGAAGTAGCGAGAAGTCCATACCCTGACTTGCTACGGACCAATCATCGCCGCGCGCAAGGGCGATCTGCGCAAGTTGTTCATATGTCGAGCGGTTGAGGCGCGCCTCGCAGCCTCGCCTTACTGCGACATACCACGCGGGTTCATTCGCGTTTCCCCGCGCAACCAGCGGGTTGTCCTCTCCCGCAATCACCAGTTCATCCGTATTCAGTCGAAAGGCCAACCCACCGTCAGTTTCCTGCACATCAACGGCTATGAATGCTGCATCATCGACAAGGATCGCGAGCTTCTCGAAAGGGGTGAAAAGCCAATGCTGTCCGCTCTCATCACGCGTCAACAGGCTGGCAAAGGCTCGCACCATGGCTGGCCGCGTTATCTCGCTGCCCTGATGATACCATGTGCCATTGGCGCAAATCCGCATATGGCTGTCTCCCACCTGCTCAGGAGACCAGTTTTCGATAGGGGGCAGCTTTCGCGCTTCGACTTGCTCTGCGACTTGCGACAGCGACAGGCCAGCCAATTCGGGGGGAGGTGTGTAAGGCATATTCACAAAATCGATGGCAGAGTTCAACGTTCCCGCCAAGAGCCAGAATCAAGGTGTATTCACCTAGTTTGTTCGCTTGCCATCCAAGGCCCCAACATACCTTTCATGGGGAGGATCGCCGGGTTCTCACAGCGGACGAGCAGCCGTTCTTTCTCGAACGGACCGGGACAATGCCAACCTTGCGTAGCCTGGGCGGAAAAGCCCCACTGTTTGTAATAGGGTTCATCGCCAATCAGGACTTGCGGCAGTGCCGCCTGTGGGTCGATTGCGCTAAGGCTGGCATGCATCAATGCTTTGCCAAACCCCTCGCCCTGGCGATCAGGCATGACTGCGACCGGCCCGACCATCAGCATTGGGTGCGGGCGACCATCGGGACTGGTGAGTGCAATCGGCCATAGCTGGATCGATCCAACCAGATATTCGTGATCATCCAGCGCGGCAAAGCTGAGGGGTTGCAGCCAGTCCATTCCGTCGCGAATGCGATACGCGGTGCGTGCATGGCGACCATCGCCGAAAACCGCATCGAGCAGGTCTTCGACCATGGCGGGTTCAACCGCAGATAGAGGGACTAGCGCAGACATAGGGTGCGCCCGTTACGGCGCGCGGCGATTGCTGTCGATACCAGTTTGGCTTTCGGTCGCCGAAGCTATGCCGTTCAACCCGGCGTCAGCTTCAGCAGCCTTGCATTGTCGCCATCTTCCAGCACCCACAAAGCTCCGTCAGGCGCCTCAACCAGCGAACGGATGCGATTGCCCATGTCATATCGCGCCACCTCAGCCGCACTATCGCCATCGATCGCGATCCGCACCAGCCCACCCGATTGCAGGCCAGCGACCAGGAAATCGCCTTGCATTCCGCCAAACATATCACCTTCATACGCGATCATATCGCCCGGTGCGATCACTGGCGTCCAGTGAATGGCAGGTTTGGTGAAGCCATCATCCTCTGTGTGATCGGGAATGTCATCGCCATTATAATGGTCGCCGTTTGAACGGGTTGGCCAACCATAATTGGCTCCCATCGTCACAAGGTTGAGTTCATCGCCGCCAGCGGGGCCATGCTCAATATCCCACAGTCGCCCTTGCGCGTCATAAGCGACGCCCAAAATGTTACGGTGGCCCCAGCTGTAAATTTCGTCAGATGCGCCAGCAGTTCCAGCGAGCGGATTGCCATCTGCCGGAGAACCGTCGAGATTGAGGCGCACCATCGTGCCCAGCGTATTGCTGGTGTCCTGGGCCGGCTCGATCTCTTGCCGATCACCGCTTGCGACGAACATGTATTGTTCATCTGGGCTGAAGATGATGCGGTGGGAATAGTGGCCGCGCTTGCTTGTCTTTGGACCCTGACGCCAGACGATATCGAGACCTTCGATGGCGCAGGTCGTTGCAGCACTACATGCCAAAGTGCCTTTGCCAACAACTGCGCCGCGCGTGTCGCCTGATCCAGCCTCGGCCCAACTCAGATAGATCGTCCGGCCGTCAACTGTGTCAGACGCCTCACTTTCCAGAAATGCGATATCGCCCAAACCGCCTTGACCGCCATAATCGACCGCAGGTGCACCGGTTACCGTGATCGCCTCACCATTGGCAGCATTCAGACCGCGGATCTGACCGCCTTTTTCGGTAATCATCAGCACCTGAGTGCCGGGGACAAAGGCGCTCGCCCATGGTTCATTGAACGTGCCCTGCTCAGCAATTGCGAAATTGCCATCGAAAGGAACTGTGGCGCTGCCGCCGGTTGACGTGGAGGAGGCGCTGGCGGCGGTATCCCCACTTGAAGCGGAGTCACAGCTTGCCGCGAGCAGGAGCGGCGATAGGATCACAGCGATCATGGATGATTTGGTCATACAGTTTTCAACTCCCGAAAGCGGATTTGGTGCCCAAGGGTCGGATGCACCGATTATCGTTGGCGTGGATGAGGCCGGTCGCGGGCCTCTGGCTGGTCCCGTAGTGGCGGCAGCTGCCGCTCTTCGCAAGCCTCTCGCCGACGAACGGCTGGCTGGTCTCGACGATTCGAAGAAACTCTCTGCAAAACGCCGCGCCGCTCTGGAGCCTGTCATTCGCGATCACTGCGCCTTTGGCATCGCAGTGGTCGAACCCGAAGAGATTGACAGGATCAACATTTTTGCAGCGACAATGCTGGCAATGACGCGAGCGGTCGCATTGCTTGAGCGATCATTGGCGGATTGTTGCGGCGGCAGGATAGAGCAGGCGCTGATCGACGGTAACATGACGCCAGCTGGGCGCTGTGATGACTGGCGTTGGCCAGCGCGTGCGATTGTGGGTGGTGACGGGATTGAACCTGCGATCTCGGCAGCTTCCATTCTCGCTAAGGAATATCGCGACCGGCTGATGCGCGAGGCAGCGAAAGATCATCCGCATTACGGGTGGGAGCGCAATATGGGCTACGGAACCAAGGAGCATCTGGCGGCTTTAGCTGAACATGGACCAACACCCATCCACCGGCAAAGCTTCGCGCCCGTTGCGCAACTCTCTTTGCTCTAGGCCTAAAAACCCGAGTGACATTGTGCCTGCGCTCTGCCAAGCGCGCTTCTCATGACCGCTGCAATTGTTTCCATCATTATTGGTCTTGTCGCGCTGGCTCTGGGCGGGGAACTGCTCGTGCGCGGGGCAGTCGGTGTTGCCAATCGCCTCGGCGTTTCAACGCTTTTTACCGGTCTTGTCATAGTCGGCTTCGCGACCAGCATGCCGGAAATGGTGGCAAGCGTTCAGGCGGCGTTGATTGACTCGCCCGAAATCGCCTGGGGCAACATCGTTGGCTCCAACATTTCAAACTCGTTGCTGATCCTTGGCGCGACGGCCTTGATTGCACCGATCGCTTTGTCAGGCATGGGGAAGCGCGACGCGGCGGTCGGTCTGGGTGTCTCTGGATTGCTTTGGGCGCTGACTGCCCTTGCCATCGGCTCGCATTGGCTAGGTGCGGGGCTGCTGATCCTGCTGCTGCTCTACATCGTGTGGCGGTACAATCATCCGCGTCCGTTGGATGAAGAGGATGAGGAAGCGCGGGACGCTCTTTGGCTGGCTGCACTCTTGCTGATTGGTGGGGTTGCGGTACTGGTTTTCGGCGGCAGTACGCTGGTGGATGGCGCGATCACCATCGCGCAATTGGCTGGCATGAGCGAGACCGTTATTGGCCTGACCATTGTCGCCATCGGCACATCGTTGCCAGAGCTTGCGGCATCTGCGGTTGCGGCCTTTCGCGGCAAACCGGGCCTCGCCATCGGCAATGTCGTTGGCTCCAACATCTATAACATCCTGCTGATCGGCGGGGTTACGATGGCTCTCGTTCCTCGCCCGATCCCGTTTGAATTGATTGATGTGGAATTTGCGGTGGTCACTGCCAGCGCGTTGCTCATTTGGGTTTTGCTGGCTCGTGGCGGTACTATCGGGCGAGCGATGGGCGGATTGCTGCTCGCTGCATTCGCGGCGAACACGGCGTACCTTCTGCTGACGCAGTAAGTGTTACGGGACAATCAGCGACTTGCGAGGTCCTTTACGCCACACCCCAGCATGTTGAGTCTGGAAAAGGCTAGGGGACTCAATATCTAGCGTGGGACTCTTTTCGTTCTCTTTAGGTTCCGCTGGTGTGCGGGAATCCTAACTCCTCATTAACCATAACCACCTATCGCTTTGTTCTTGACTGACAGTCCGCTTGGACTCACCCTGTGGATAACTGCGGCGCATTCCATCAGATTTGCGGCCAAGCACACGATTTGGGGAAGTGATTATGGGGGTCATCGAGACCGCAAAGGCGCGCGCCGCTGCGCAGAAAACGGCGGTCGAAGTGGCACCAGAATTGCCGCTGGAGCAGGATGGCGCGTTGCCCATCGGCCAAATCCTCGATGGTGATTGCGTTGCCGCGATGAAGCGCCTGCCCGATGCCAGCATTGACCTGATTTTTGCAGACCCTCCTTACAATCTCCAACTGGGTGGAGACCTCAATCGCCCCGATGGCAGCCATGTGGATGCCGTGACTGATGAGTGGGACCGGTTCGACAGTTTCCGCAGCTATGACGAATTTACGCGTGCCTGGCTCATCGAAGCGAAGCGCATTCTGAAGCCTGATGGCGGGCTGTGGGTGATCGGCAGCTACCACAATATCTACCGCGTCGGCGCGATCCTGCAGGATCTCGGCTTCTGGATCCTCAACGATATTGTCTGGCGCAAATCGAACCCGATGCCGAATTTCCGCGGCACACGCTTTACCAATGCGCACGAAACGCTGCTGTGGTGTTCTCAGGGCGAAAAGGCCAAATATCAGTTCAATTATCGCGCGATGAAAACGCTCAATGATGAGCTGCAAATGCGCAGCGACTGGGTACTGCCGATTTGTAGCGGTGGCGAGCGTCTGAAAGAAGGTGGTCAGAAAGTTCACCCCACGCAAAAGCCGGAAAGCCTGCTCTATCGCGTCTTGCTCGCGACCACCGAAAAGGGTGACGTTGTGCTCGACCCGTTCTTCGGTACCGGCACGACCGGAGCCGTGGCGAAACGCCTTGGCCGCGAATGGATCGGCTGTGAGCGTGAGGGTACGTACCGCAAGGCTGCGCTCAAACGGATCGAGAAAGAGCTGCCGCTTGATGAAAGCGCGCTGACCATAATGCAAAGCGCCAAGTCTGCACCGCGCGTCGCCTTTGGCGCTTTGGTTGAGGCGGGGCTGGTCCCGCCCGGCACAGAAGTCTTTGACAAAAAGCGCCGCTGGAAAGCGAAAGTGCGTGCTGACGGCTCGCTGGCGTATGAGAAGCAGACCGGCAGTATTCACGGGCTGGGCAAGGATTTGCAAGGCGCGCCAAGCTGCAATGGCTGGACGTTCTGGCATTATGAATCTGATGGTGATGTGAAACCTTTGGACGCCGCGCGGCAACTTTATTTGCTCGCGAATGAAGACTGATTAGCCCGCCTGAGGCACGGTTTACCCAGCTTTGAAGGGTGTTTGCGACGGCCCGTTGATCCACAACAAGACGCCAACCGTACGTTAATGTGACCCCTGTGATTTCCGATCGCGGGGGCGCAAACTAACGTAGAGGTAACAATGAAAACCCCCCATTATTTCATAGCGCCAATGGCGCTGCTCGTGTTCGCGACCCCTGCAATTGCGCAGGATGAGGATAGCGGCCCTTACATCGGCCTGAGCGGTGGCCTGGTCCTCCCGGGCGATTCCAGCAACTCAGGCGCTTTCGACGCAACCGTGCCTGCCACGACGGACTTTGGTGAGATCCCTGCCGACACACCCGTCGGTTGGGAAACCGAGTTCGATAATGGCTTCGCGATCTCTGGTCAGGCTGGTTACAAGCTGGGCAATGGCCTGCGCGTGGAATTGGAAGGCGCCTATAACCAATATGACGTTGGCACGCATACCGGCCTGACGGTTGGCGGTGACGTCATTGACGCGCTCGACGTGGCGGTACTCACCCGTGGACCGGCAGATGCGGCTAACCCGACCGTCGGTGACGTAATTGCCGATGGTCAAGGCAAGGTGAAAAATTTCGGCCTGTTCGGGAATGCGTTTTACGACATCAACACCGGTGGCGCGTTCAAGCCCTATGTCGGTGCGGGTGTTGGCTATCAGTGGGTCGATGTCGAATATTCGCCATCTGCCGTCGATGTCGCGGATGATGATGATGGCGTATTCGCATATCAATTGATGGCTGGCGCCAGCGTCGCTGTGTCGGAAAGCTTTGATGTCTTCGCGCAATACACATACCGCGATAGCTTTGAGGACGCGGATATTCCGCTCAATCTCGTGCCCGCCACATTGGGTGTCGAATCGCAGCAGTCGATTTTGTCGGCTGGTGTTCGTGTCAAACTCGGCGGATAGTCCGACAGAGTATCAGTAAGGAGGGGCCGCGCGGTGTCGTGGCCCCTTTTTCTGTGGCCGGTGTCATTCGCACGCTGTCCTCGGTCTGCAACTTCGCCTACCATCGCGGCATGACAGAGCGCATCTATATCCGCCCAATCAATACCGCGCTGAGCCCGCAAAGCGAGCTTGGCAATGCAACCCGCCTGGCTGGTGGCATGGTCTATGCCAGCCGGTTTGCGGTAATCCGCACCAGTGAGGGTGCGGTGGATGAACGTTGGCTCGCATCAAGCGATACGATTGAGGATGTGATTGGCGGGCTGCCAGCTGACCTGGTTGAAGAGGCGGGGGTGCAGTGGGCGAACCTGCAAAAGGTTCATGCGCCGCTAGAGCTTGGGACGCGAACGCTGCGTTTCGACCAACCACAGATCATGGGCATTCTCAATGTCACGCCAGACAGCTTCTCTGACGGCGGCAAGTTTTTGGATGATATTGATGCGGGCAGGGCGCACGCCTCTGCCATGCTGGAGGCTGGTGCGGCTCTGGTCGATATTGGCGGGGAGAGTACGCGGCCCGGCGCAGACAAGGTCTGGGAAGGGGATGAAATTAAGCGCATCCAGCCTGCGGTCGAGTCGTGCGTCAGCATGGGCGCAGCAGTCAGCATTGATACGCGCAACGTCGCCACGATGGAGGCCGCGCTCGGTGCAGGTGCGCATATCGTCAATGACGTGTCGGCTCTGCGACATGATCCGCGCAGTTTGGAGGTCGTGGCGGAACGAGGCTGTCCGGTGATTTTGATGCACGCCCCGTCGGCTGGTGACGATCCACATGATGATGCCAGCTATCGAAACATCGTGTTCGACGTTTTCGATTTTCTGAAAGAGCGGCGTGATGCGGCGATCGCTGCGGGTATCTCTGCCGACCGCATCATGATCGATCCGGGCATCGGATTTGGCAAAGGTCTCGCAGACAATCTGGCGCTCCTGAACGCGCTCCCAATGTTTCACGCGCTTGGGTGCCCCATCCTGCTGGGTGTCAGCCGCAAGCGGATGATTGGCGCGCTGTCTCGTGAGGAGACGGCTGAGGACCGCTTGGGCGGTAGCATTGCACTTGCCACGCTGGGGATGAGTGCGGGGGCACAACTGATCCGTGTGCACGACGTGCCAGAGACGGTACAGGCTCGCAATGTCTGGCGCGGCCTGCGTGATCAGGCGCTCACCGACTTTTCCAATTACACTGAGTAATTTGGCCGACCTGATAAATTTGCATCCCGCGTAACCAATCCTTGGTTCGGCGCGAAGTGGTATGTGACCGCACGTGCCGATCCCCTAACGACCCTCCCCCCCAAGGCACGTGCGGTTCCACAGTTTTTCAAAAGGAACGCCAAATGGCTCGCACCACTTCATCTGCTGTATTTGTTTTCTTCGCCGCTGCTGTTGCAATCGGTATCCCCACCGCTGGTCAAGCGCAGGATACGCGGGCCGACGCCGAAAGCGGTTTCTACATCGGCCTGAAGGGCGGCATCACCTCACCCAGCGATGAGACATTTGACGGTGTTCAGGCACCCGAGGGCGCATCGCCAGGGATGGCGGGAGCACCTGCTGCGGTCTCCGCTGAATTTGACGAAGGCGAGACCTTCGCTGCAACAGCAGGTTATAAGCTTGGGACTCGTTTCCTGGGTATCTTTGAGCCAAGTATCGAGGTGGAATACAGCTATGCCAGCGCGGATGTGTCTGGCGGCACATTCAATGGCGGCAATCAGACTTTCAGCGGCGACGTAGATATAAATACCTTCACCATTGGCTATCGCTCGGACATTCGCTGGTCAGATACACAGCGTGTTGTGCCATTTACCGGCGGCGCAATCGGAATTGCCGACGTGGATAGCAACATCCTCTATTTCCCGAATAACGGGGTTGCGACAGCGCCCACTTTCGGTGTGATCGGCAGCGACACGGGCTTTGTGACGCAATCGAACGCAGGCCTCAGCTTCCGACTGACTGACAATATCGACCTGGAAGCAAGCGTGCGATATCAGCGGGTCAGCGGCCTCGATTTTGACCGCCGGTTCATCGCTGCGGGCAATGACGATTTCAATGCGGACGTGTCTGGCTCTCTTGAGACAGTCTCTGGCTTTGCTGGCTTGCGGTACCGCTTCTGAACCCCAAACCTGACTAACCCAGCGACCTTGAGAGAGATCGTCGCGCAGGGCCGCTTGGCGATAATGCTGAGCGGCCCTTTTACGTGCTGTGATACAGTCAAACGCTTGTCATCATTCGCGCTCAAAGGCATGGCAGCCCGATCACATCCTTTGGAGACACCCGATGCGCCGTGCCCTATTTGCTGTTCCGCTAATTTTCGCTGCCCCGGCAATCGCAGAGACCGGATCAGTTTCGGCAGGGCCTGACGCCTTTCTGCAAGGCTATTATGCGGCTCTGCAGCAGCAAATTGAGTTGCCAGTCGCGCCTGCCAACAAATCGCTAGCGTCGGAGACCACGCTCACTCGGATCGCATTTGGCAGCTGCAATCACCAATCGCGCAGCCAACACATGTGGGCTCAGATTGCCGCTACCAATCCGGACGTGTTCCTGTTCATTGGCGACAACAATTATGGCGATCAATTTTGGAAAGGTGATGCCTCGCTGAGCACTTTGCGCGCGGCGTACCAGTTGCAGGCGGAGACGCCCGAACTGACCGAGTTTCGCAGTAAGGTGCCGATGATGATCACTTGGGATGATCACGATTTTGGCATTAACGATGGCGGTGCAAACTTTGCGTTCCGTGACTGGTCAGAGACGATTTTCGAAACGTTCTGGGGTTCTTCTGAAGAGGTAAAGGCGCGCCCCGGCATTTATGAAAGCCGGATGTTCGGGGCCGAGGGTAAGCAGGTTCAGATCATCATGCTGGACACCCGTTTTTTCCGGTCAGAGCTCGAAGCGATCCCTTATTCACCTGAGCGTCCGCCACTTGGCCCCTATGTGCCGAGCAGTGATGCCAGCAAAACCATGCTGGGCGATGCGCAATGGCAATGGTTGCAGCAGGAACTGGCCAAGCCAGCCGATCTGCGCGTGGTTGTCTCATCAATTCAGGTGATCACGGACGCTCACAATTATGAGAGCTGGGAGGCGTTGCCGCTTGAGCGTGAGAAGCTCTATTCCATGCTGGCGAACCGCGAAGACAGTGGCATGGTCATGCTGTCAGGTGATCGTCATGCAGGCGGCATTTACACCGATGTACGCCCTGAAATGAAGGGCGAGCGTGTTTGGGAACTGACCAGTTCCTCGCTCAACTATTCTTTCAGCACAACTGAGCGCAACACCGAGCGGGAGCCCGATCCAAAGCGTGTGACTGATTTCATCTCAGAGGAGAATTTCGGTCTGGTCGAAATTGACTGGCGGCGCGAGGCGGTCACGCTCAGCCTGCGCGGCAGCGAAGGTGAAACGCGGGTGACGCGAACGATCAGCTGGGATGACTGATCTGTCGGTTAGAGCGTAAAGCCACCATCTGAGACCAGCACATGCCCGGTCAGGTTCCTGCCTGCATCGGACAGCATGTAAAGGATGTTATCCGCGATCTCTTCGCTGGTCGCAAAACGTCCACTGGGTGTTGTGCCAGCCATCGTTTTGATCGTCGCCTCACGCCCCTGCGCCTCGACTGAGCGTTTGAAGTCATCCGAGCTTTCCCAGATATTCGTGTCCACTCCGCCCGGCGCAATCGCGTTGACGCGGATGTTGTTGGGTGCGCCCTCCAAGGCGGCGATGCGGGCCATATGCGATACCGCGGCTTTTGCGACGCCGTAAGGCCCGATGCCAGCGATCGGTTTCACACCGGTCGATGACGATGTGATGACCGCGCTACCTCCATTGTCTTTCATTGCGCGCATTACGCAGCGCAGCGTCAGGAAAACGCCATCCAGATTGATGTCGAGCACGCGGCGCCATTCGGCAAACTCAAGCGCAGCAATCTGGCCATGCCCGCCAATACCAGCATTTACGACCGCGTGATCGAGTCCAGCCAAGCGCCGCTCAAGATCGGCCCACAGCGCCTCGTCAGCGACACTGCCAACGACTGTCTCAACCTCGCATGGGAGATCAAGCGCGTCCATGCCAGCCCCATCAATGTCGACCAGAAACAGCTTTGTCGCGCCGCGCGCCGCAAGCGCCCTCGCGCATGCCGCTCCAATGCCGGAAGCAGCGCCGGTAACGAGCGCAGTGCGCCCCTCAAAATCCTGATTAAATGTCATGCCTGCCGACTATGCGGATCAGGCGGCGTTGTCGATGCCCAGATCTGACAATTTGCGGTAAAGGGTCGAGCGACCAATACCCAGGCGGCGCGCAACCTCGGTCATGCGACCGCGATAGTGACCAATTGCCAAACGGATCACATCGGCCTCAATCTCTTCCAGCGGACGCAGGTTGCCATCATCAGTGTAAAGCAAGACGCCAAGCCCGCGTGCGCGGCTTTCTGCGCGATCTTCACGGTCACCCAGAAGCTCTGACAATTGCGGGAAGCTTTCTGCGGTCAGCGCTTCGCTTTCCTCGCTGTAAACCGCTGCGCGGAACAGAACTGCCTGCAATTGGCGGACATTGCCCGGCCAGTCATAAGCCTCCAGCAAAGTCAGGCCGCTATCGGCAATCGAGTGGTGACGCAGGCCCGGCTGCTCACCGATCCGTGTCAGGAAATGACGCGTCAACGCAGGAATATCACCGCTACGCTCACGCAGAGGCGGAACCTCAATCAGTGTTGCGGAGAGAATATCATAGAGCTTCTTGGAGAATTGATCGTTCTCTGCGAGTTCGGCCAGCGCCTGGTCGCTTGCCGCCATGACGCGTACATCGACCTTGAAACCGTGGCTCGCACCGGTTGGGCGAACGATGCCAGTATCTAATGTTTCTGCCAGTCGATCCTGCAATGTTCGGTCGAGCCGGTCGATCTCGTCAAGCAGCAAGGTGCCACCGTCGCAGATCTGTAGCGAGCCGATTTGCTTGTCGAAAGCTCCGGGAAAGGCCCCCTTTTCGTGGCCGAACAACAGTGTCTCGATTGAGGTTGCAGGTACACCGGCAATACTGATCGAGCGCATAGGTGCCTTCACCCTAGGCGATGATGCATGCATTGCGCGCATCAGCATTTCTTTGCCGGTGCCGGTCTCACCCTCGACCAATGCGTGGCAGTGGCCGCGCGCTGCCGTTGCCGCTTTCGCAAGCGCCGTGCGGAATGGCGGTGCGGTGCCAACCATCGCATCGAAATCGAGCGATTTGTGCATTTTTTCTGCAAGTGGCTGAAGCTCGTTCTTTGGCGCTTCGCGTGCGGTCGCGCTGCGCAATGCCTGAAGCAAACGCTCCGGTGCGACAGGCTTGATCAGATAATCGGTCGCGCCAGCGCGCATCGCTTCGACCGCCAATAGCGGCGATGTGCTAGAGGTCAGCATCAGAACGGGTGCGGCTGGGCGTCGCTGCTTCAATTCGCGGATCAGGTCACAAGCGCTTTCGCCGGGAACCCACTGGTCGATCAGGATGGCGCTAACATGCGTGCCTTCGTCAGATTCCAGCATATCAATCGCTTCGTCGCTTTCGCCCGCAACGATGGTGCGGAAGCCTTCGCGCGCGGCGAGCGCCGTGATCAGACGGCTTTGCGCCGGCTCATCATCAATCAATAGCAATAGGCGTGTATCGCAATCAGACATGCAGTTTGCCCCGATCTCCTCCAACGCACGATCCATTCGGCGTCTAAACCGTGCCATTACAGGACAAGGGTAAAGAGCTGATTAAGCTAAAGTAACTGAAACATTAACAAATCGATTCTGAACATGGGCTTGAGCCAGAGCGCGTGGCGCGATAGAGCGATGTAAATTCACTTTAAGCTGAGCAGGATAATTATGGCTTCGCAAAATGACATGAAATCAGCCACCAAGACTTATGATGGCTTTATCGCCAATCTCAAATGGGCTGTGCCGCTGATCGCCCTTATCACAGCAATTGTCGTCATATTGATCGCTTGATCGCGCGCTGATGCGGATTTGCGTCCTTAAGGAACGTGCCGAGGGTGAGTGCCGCGTTGCGGCAACACCTGAAACTGTCAAAAAGTTTATCGCATTGGGCGCCGATGTGGCGGTAGAGGCAGGCGCTGGCGAAGGCGCTGCGATATCCGATGGTGCCTTTGCCGATGCCGGGGCTGAGGTGGGCACAGCGACCAGCGCTCTGAAGGATGCAGACATCGTCTTGGGCATTCAGGCGCCGGAGGCGAAGGCGCTCTCTGGTGCGAAGCCAGGCGCATGGGTTGCCGCGACTTTCGACCCGTTCCGCAATGGCGATCTGGTGAAAGGTTACGCCGATGCGGGGCTGGAGGCGCTGTCGATGGAATTCATGCCGCGCATTACGCGTGCGCAGAGCATGGATGTGCTCTCCAGCCAATCCAATCTTGCCGGATACAAGGCCGTCATTACCGCTGCCAACACTTATGGCCGTGCCTTTCCCATGATGATGACGGCTGCGGGCACCGTTCAGGCGGCAAAAGTCTTCGTAATGGGGGTAGGCGTTGCAGGCCTTCAGGCAATTGCCACCGCCCGGCGTTTGGGTGCGCAAGTTTCCGCTACCGATGTGCGGTCAGCCACCAAAGAACAAATCCAGTCGCTCGGCGCAAAACCGATCTTTGTTGAAAGCGTCGAGGGTATCGAGGGCGAAGGCTCTGGCGGCTATGCCACCGAAATGAGCGAGGAATACCAGAAGGCTCAGGCTGAGCTGGTTTCCGAACACATTGCCAAGCAGGATATTGTAATTACGACGGCGCTGATTCCGGGCCGCGATGCGCCGCGTCTGATCTCTGATGCGCAAATTGGCAGCATGAGGCCGGGCAGCGTGATCTTTGACCTTGCCGTGTCGCAAGGCGGCAATGTCGAGGGTTCCAAACCTGATCAGCCTGTAGTGAAGCACGGCGTTACCTTGATCGGCTACTCCAACACCGCCGGACATCTCGCGGCTGATGCGAGCGCACTCTTTTCTCGCAATCTCTTCAATTTCCTCTCGGCTTTCTGGGACAAAGAGGCCGGTAGGCCGGTCCTTGATGAAGAAATCGGCGACGCCGTGCGCCTGACACAGGGCGGAAAGATCGTGCATGAGAGGCTGTTGGGGTGAGAGTTAGTTACCCGAAAATCTGTTTGATGGCTGTTCTCTCGATTTATGCTGTTTCTGCACGAGCCGAGGCAAGTCAAATATTTCCGATAGATTGGATCGTGTCGACGCAAAAGATTGAACAGTCAAAGGTTACGCGAGCTTTTGAACATCAGGTAAGATGGGACTTCTTTATACAAGCAAGCGGTTTTTTGCGGGCTCGATCAGACATTATTGGCAACTCTGGGGTCAAGGTCGCGCCTGTTGGCACGTTGTTCTATGCAGCGCGAGGAAGAGGTGGAACTTATTGCTCGCTAGATAAATCAGCAGGCAAGAACTACCTCTCTGCAAAGAGGCGGATTTGCCTTATAGATGTTGGTAAGGATGGTCATTTCGACCGTTTTGCAGCTGGTAAGTACCGCAAGGGTTTGGTGCAGTCCGTCGAAGCTAAAGAGTTTGGAGAACTCGTTCGGTCAGAGGTCGAGCATGTCACCAGTGGCGTTACTGGCCGTGAGCTACGCGGGAGAATATGGGCGACCTCGCGGCCAAATCGCAGGTTATCGATGGAATTGTTTATTGAGGGTAAGCCACTTAGTTTAAATTGTTACTTGAGAGACCAAATTATTGCTGCCAACGACTCGGCGAGTTTCGAGTGTGGCGTACCTGGCTTAATCATCGACGTTCAGAGAACATCAGAAGGTAGTAAGAATAGGCGGATAGATCTGAAACCTCCGACTGAACAACTTTCAGTCGTGTTCAACGGCTTAAGCGTTTTGTTTCTCGAACCTGCTGAGTCGTAACTCAAATGAGTATTTTGACTAGCCTCATTTCTACCTTGGCGTTTGCTGCCTCCCTTCAGGGAATGAGCCATTCTTACACACTCGAAGATGCTCGCGAAGGGGCAGAGCTGCGGTCCAACATCTACATCGTGGTGAGCATGCTGTACGACCCCTGCCCAAAATCAGACGTGATCAAACCTGTGGCCCAACGCTTTCAGGCGCTGCGCGACGCCCAGACATCGCATGCTCGCAGGGTCGATTTTGCTCTCCCGCATGCTGACTTTGCCTATCAGATGAGCTTGGTCGACATCTCCTGTCATGATCTGACGGAGGAAGAGCAGCGCCGGATGGGTGAAATCGAGACGCGGGTCGCTAACAGCACTATGGACCGGATCGAGGAGATCCTCAGCACACTGGCCGAAAGAGGCGAATAATGGACTTTATCTCAATCCTTTCCATCTTCGTGCTGGCGTGTTTCGTCGGCTATTATGTGGTCTGGTCCGTTACGCCTGCGTTGCACACGCCGTTGATGGCGGTGACCAATGCGATCTCGTCAGTGATCATTGTCGGCGCATTGATCGCCGCGGCGGAGGCGGGCAGCCCGATCGCGAAGTATCTCGGCCTGTTTGGCGTGGTGCTGGCGAGCATCAACATCTTTGGCGGCTTCGCCGTGACCGAACGGATGCTGGCGATGTACAAGAAGAAGGAGAAGTAAGCGATGGGTAACTCCGTTTCTTCTCTGTCATTGCGAGACCAAGAGCATCTTGGACGAAGCAATCCAGTCCTGCGTTTTCTGGATCGCCGCGTCGCTTCGCTCCTCGCGATGACGGTGCTCTTCGCGTCTCCAGCGCACGCAGCAACTGGCGAGACGGGAACACCCGCATGGGCTATGCTCGCCTATCTTGCATCTGGTGTGTTCTTCATCCTCGCATTGCGCGGCCTTTCCAGCCCAGCAACGAGCCGTGCGGGCAACCGTTATGGCATGATCGGCATGGTGCTGGCGGTGGTCACGACGCTGGTCACGCACAAGATTGCGACCATTACCGAAATCGGCATTGCGATGTTCATTGGCGGGATTATCGGCATCACCGTCGCACGCAAGATCGCGATGACGGCGATGCCGGAATTGGTGGCGGGTTTTCACTCGCTTGTTGGTCTTGCGGCGGTTGTGGTCGGCTGGGCTGCCTATCTGGATCCAGGGGCATTTGGGCTGCTGGTCACACCTGAACCCGGGAGCAGCCTGCCCGAGGCGATCAGCCCCGTCAGCAAGATCGAGATGGGACTTGGGATCGCGATTGGTGCGATCACATTCTCCGGATCGGTCATCGCATTCCTAAAACTGTCGGGTCGTATGGGTGGATCACCGATCCTTCTGCCGCTCCGTCACGTCATCAACCTTGGAACACTCGCGGCGATCATCGTGCTGACCGGCATGTTTGCGGTCGCGGTCGGGCCAGAGGCAACACTGCCGCTGATCGTCGCTGTGACAGTGCTCGCCTTCATTATCGGCTTCCTGTTGATCATCCCGATCGGCGGCGCGGATATGCCCGTCGTCGTGTCGATGTTGAACAGCTATTCCGGCTGGGCCGCAGCCGCCATGGGCTTTACCCTCGGTAACACTGCGATGATCATCACCGGTGCTTTGGTCGGCTCATCCGGCGCGATCCTCAGCTACATCATGTGCAAGGCGATGAACCGCAGCTTCATCAGCGTGATCGCGGGCGGCTTTGGCGCGGACAGCTCAGGCGGCGGCGATGGCGAAGCGCGCGAACAACGTCCCTACAAACAAGGTAGCGCGGATGATGCAGCATTCATGCTCCAACAGGCAGAGAAGGTCATCATCATCCCCGGCTACGGCATGGCCGTGGCACAGGCTCAGCATGCCTTGCGCGAGATGTGCGACCTGCTCGAGGAAAAGGGCATTGAGGTGAAGTTCGCGATCCACCCGGTCGCAGGTCGGATGCCCGGCCACATGAATGTGCTGCTCGCAGAGGCGAGTGTCGACTATGATAAAGTCTTCGAGCTGGAAGACATCAATAGCGAATTTGCGCAGGCAGATGTGGCCTTCATTATCGGCGCGAATGACGTTGTGAACCCGGCGGCGAAGACCGACAAGTCGTCGCCCATTTACGGCATGCCGGTGTTCGATGTGGACAAGGCCAAGCAGGTATTCTTCATCAAACGTTCCATGGGCGGGGTCGGCTATGCCGGGGTCGACAATGACGTGTTCTACATGGACCAGACAATGATGCTGCTTTCTGACGCCAAAAAGATGGTCGAGGAAATCGTGAAGGCGCTGGATTAAACTGAAACGTCGATGCGCAAGCTAATCGTCCTGCTGCTCTTGCTCGTCGCCCTTGCAGGCGCCACTTGGTATTTGCTGCGCGATGACGGCTTGATCGAAGCGGTCACCGAAGACACCATTCGCACGACGCTGCTCGAAAATCGCATTCCTGAGCCAATGGCGAATTGCATGGCACCGCGCCTTGTTGATCGCCTGTCGCTCAATCAACTGCGCAAGCTGAAACGTATTGCGCCAGAGGACGGTGAGAGCGCGATCCCGCTGTCTACCGGAGAGGCGATGGCGCGGCTGCGCCGGGTCGATGATCGCGACGCGGTTGAAACACTGGTCGTTGTCGCCGGCCGATGCGGCATCGATCTGATGCTGCAGGGTCTATAACCACACTTGCAATTGCCACCTCTTGCGGCACAATGCGGTGGAGGGAGAGGCTTATGAAAAATCTGGCACTATCTGCACTGCTATTGGCTGGCGCATCACCTGTGTGGGCAGAGGTTCATACCATCGAGCCGGGTGAAGGCGTGCAGGAACGCTTGCAAGAGGCGCTGATTCTTGCGGAGCCGGGTGACGAAGTTGTCCTGAAAGCGGGGCGATTTGAGTTAACCGATGGGCTGAGCCTCGACGTCGACGACGTGACAGTGCGCGGCGAGGGTATGAATGCAAGCGTGCTCGATTTCACCAATCAGCAAGGCGCGGGCGAGGGTTTGCTCGTCACCTCAGATGGTGTGACACTGCGCGATTTCGCGGTGGAAAATGCCAAGGGCGATGGGATCAAGTCCAAGGGCGCAGATCAGATTGTCTATCACGCGCTGCGCGTCGAATGGACCAACGGCCCGGATGCGTCCAACGGCGCCTATGGCATTTACCCGGTCGAGGCGCGCGATATTCTGGTGCAGGACAGCTACGTGCGCGGTGCATCGGACGCGGGCATTTATGTCGGCCAGTCAGAGAACATCATCGTACGTCGCAACCGTGTGGTTGAAAATGTCGCCGGGATCGAAATTGAGAACAGCAATCGCGCCGAGGTGACAGAAAACCTCGCCACGAAAAATACTGGCGGTATTCTGGTGTTTGACCTGCCCGGTTTGCCCAAGGTGGGCGGCGGTGATGTGCTGGTCGCGCGCAATGCGGTGATCGACAACAACACCGATAATTTTGCGCCAGAGGGCAATATTGTCGCCAGCGTGCCGGCGGGCACAGGCGTGATGATTATGGCGAACAAATCAGTGATTATCAGCGAAAATGCCCTGATAAATAACGGCACTGCGCATGTCTTGCTGACGGCTTATCGACAGCCCTTTGATGATGACCGCTACGAGCCGCGCCCGATCTTCACGACTATTGCCGATAATGTCTATGGGCGTGTGGGATATATGGCAGACTTGCCGGGTGGTGATTTGTTGAGAGCGGCGATAGGCGCAGATTTGCCCCCAATCTTGACTGACGGGTTGCATCAAGAATTAACGCTAAATGATCGTGTTGCGATGTTGTCGCTCAATCTGCCCTCGCTTGATGCTGCGCTTGATAAAAGCATGCCTCAGGTTACGACGAATGACCTCGGTAAAGCGTATGTGCCGCTGCCGCCCGTGACCCTGCCCGCAGGTATGGAGTCGCGCCTTAAGTGAACGCCAAGTCGGCCTTGCTTGGGATTGCTGCGCTGGCTTGTGCTGCTGGCGTAGTATCTCACTCAACCGCGCGAACGCCTGTGCGGGTGAACGATCAGGCGGTGATGGAAGGTATCCCGAAGCAGCTTTCTGAATTCGGATTTTTCTACAGTCCGCGTGACCAGAAGTCAGTCGACGCTGTTCCGTACGAATTGAACACACCGCTCTATTCCGATGGCGCGGATAAATTGCGCTTTGCTTATATTCCAAGCGGACAGCAAGTGGTCGCCGATGCGGATGGGCTGCTGCAATTTCCAGCGGGCAGCGCGCTGATCAAAACCTTTGCTTTTGGAGAGGGGACAGAACGTCGGCTGATCGAAACGCGCGTGTTGCTGAACCGGGAAGGCGGCTGGGTGGCACTTCCCTATCGCTGGAATGACGAACAGACCGATGCGCGGCTGGCATTGGCGGGTGGACGTGTGCCGATCACTACGCCGGATGGTGAGGAAATCAGCTATCGCATCCCGAACAAGAACCAATGCAAGCAATGCCATGTGAAAGATGGGGCGGTGACGCCCATTGGCCCGAAGGCGCGCAATCTCAGCGCTGAGTGGATGAACGAGCTGGCCGAGCGTCAGGTGCTGTCGGAAGTGCCCGACGGAACTGACGTCTTGCCGCTTTGGGCAACACGTGCAGCTTATGATAGCGAAGAGCTTGCCCGTGCATATCTTGATGTGAATTGCGCGCATTGCCATCAACCTGGGGGAAGTGCCTCGAATAGCGGGCTCGACCTGCGTTGGGAGCAGGATGATCCACATGCTATCGGCATCCGCAAGCCGCCCGTCGCTGCGGGTCGTGGGGCAGGCGGGCTGCTGGTTTCGATAGCGCCAGGAGAGCCGGATAAATCAATTCTGGTTCATCGGATGGGGTCGACCGATCCCGGTGTTGCCATGCCGGAATTGGGCAAAAGCACGATTGACAAAGATGGGCTTGATGCCGTGACGCGCTGGATTGCGGGGATGCCGGCAACGTGACTTTCCTACAAATGCGGGTTGATGATATCCGGCGCTTATGACCGCACCTGGCACCCTCAAAACCCCACAATTCCGGCACTTTCAGCCGCTTGCTAAGGCGAGAGGTTTTTTGTTCCTGGACAGTGTTCCATGTGTTCCATCCAGTAGGATTACCGTTTTGACAGCTAAGGAGCGTTGCATATGAAATGGGTGCTGCGCGGGATAGCGCTTGTCTTCGCGATTGTGGTGATCGCCCTCATCGCTCTGCGTGTGCCGGATACTGATATTGCCGCGATGCAGGCCAAATATGGCGGTGAACCATCGCAGTATATTGAACTGGAAGATGGGCTGACGGTGCATCTGCGCGACGAGGGACCGCGCGACGGCATACCGATCATCCTGCTGCATGGATCGAACGCTGATATTCATACATGGCAGCCGTGGGTCGACCGGCTTAGCGATGAATATCGCGTTATCCGCTATGATCAGGTTGGCCATGGCCTGACCGGCCCAGCGATGGACGATACATATACGGTGTCAGCCTTTGTTGATGATGTGGATGCGGTTGCCGATGCTTTGGAGCTGGAAAACTTCATCCTCGCTGGCAACTCCATGGGCGGTGGGATCGCCATGGCCTACGCGATGGAGCACCCCGAAAGACTGGCAGGGCTTGTCCTGGTTGATGCGGGTGGGGCGGATATTGAACGAGAGGGAAGCGGCAATCTGTTCTTCACCCTCGCGCGTATCCCCGGCATCAATTCGATGCTGGCGACCATCACACCACGCTCCATGGTTGAACGTAGCCTCAAGCAAAGCGTCGCCAATCAGGATATCGTGACTGATGAGGCGGTGGATCGGTATTGGGAATTGGCCCGCTATCCCGGCAACCGCGCCGCATCGCTCAAGCGCTTTGCGACCCCGCGCCAGCCGTTCTCGAAGGATGCCGTTGCGCAGGTCCAGGTGCCGACATTGGTGATGTGGGGCGAACTCGATAGCCTGATCCCGTATGAGGCAGCCAATTGGTATATGGAGGCACTGCCTAACGCGACCCTCGTATCCTATGCAGCGATCGGGCACATCCCGATGGAGGAGGCGCCCGATCAAAGCGCCGCCGATTTTCGCGCTTGGATAGACAGCCTTGGTGTCGATAGCTCGGCGTCAGTTGCTTTAAATGAAAATAATGGTGAACCCGCTGGCGCAGAGTAACTCGTGCTGATAGGCCAAGGCCAGCTTCTAACCTCCACGTTGTGGCTACATTCTCTTACCAGACAGGGTCAGCTCTTTGCGAAAACTTGGACTAATTGGCGGCATGAGCTGGATTGCGACCCGCACCTATTACGAGCGGATCAACAAGCTCGTTCAAAGAAAGGCGGGGGCGCAATCGAGCGCGCCGATGCTGATCGAAAACCTCGACTACGCGCCGCTCTACAACATTGTCGATGAGGCGGAATGGGATCGTGCAGCGGCGACGATTGGCGATTCTGCCCAGCGGCTTGAGCAGGCCGGTGCGGAGGGTTTGGTTCTGTGCTCCAATGCCAAGCACCGTATTTATGACCGGATCGTGGAGCGGGTCTCGATTCCTGTTCTCGACGTGGCTGAGATTGTTGGGAAGACGATGGCCGAAGCGGGGGTGAAGCGGGCCTCCTTACTTGGCACGCGCACCGTCATGTCAGGCAATTTCTATCGTCGCAAACTTGTGGCTGCGGGCATCGACCTTTTGGCGCCAGAGGCAAATGATGTCGATACACTGGATCGGATCATCTTTGACGAGCTGATGATCGGTAAGGTTCGCCGCGATGCAGAGCGTACACTCAAGACCATCATCACTCAGCAAGAACAGGCAGGTGCTGAGGCAATTGTGCTTGGTTGCACCGAGCTGGAGCTGGTGGTGGACGATGATGCCAACGTATTGCCGATCTTCAACTCAGGCGCGCTGCATTGTCAGGCGGCGTACCGAATGGATACTGTCCACAAATTGAGCGCAAAAACTGCACGGGCAAGGGGGCTATATACAGTGGACTGCGAAGTTCGCTGTCTGTTCACGTTGTTCCCCGCGCGTCGCTGACCTAACTCCGGTTAACTATGTCGCTTGCACCCTACGCCGCTGATCCTGAACGCTCGAAAGGTCGTGAGTTTGCCCAGGATGATGATGGCGCGCGCGGCCCACGCAACGCGTTTCAGCGCGATCGTGACCGGATAATCCATTCAATCGCATTTCGACGCCTGCGCTCAAAAACACAGGTGTTTATCGCGCCTGATGGTGATCACTATCGTACGCGCCTGACGCATAGTCTTGAGGTCGCGCAGATTGGCCGCGTGATTGCCCGTGCGCTGAACCTTCATGAGGATCTGACAGAAGCTTTGTGTCTTGCCCATGATATCGGTCATCCACCTTTCGGTCATGCGGGCGAAAATGCGCTGTCGGCGGCGATGATCCATGCGGGTGGTTATTGCCACAATGCTCAGGGCCTGCGTACATTGACGCGGCTTGAAAGCCCGTATCCCGACCATGATGGCCTCAATCTCACATGGGAAACGCTGGAGGGAATGGCCAAGCATAACGGCCCGTTATCAGGTCCCAATTGGGCGATAACAGAGATTGACGCGGCGTTTCCGTTGGATCTGGGGCAATGGCCCTCGCTTGAAGCCCAGGTTGCCAATATTGCCGATGACATCGCTTACGACAATCACGATATTGATGATGGCTTGCGGGCGGGGTTCCTCCAGCTTGATGACTTGTTGGTGCTTGATTTCATGGCGGATCAATGGCGCAGGGTGGAGCGGCGGTTCCCCAATGCACCGCGCGATCGGCAATTGCGCGAGCTGGTCCGCGGGCAGATCGGCCTGATGGTCAATGATGTGCTGGAGCATACGCGCGCTCAGATCAGCGGCATCAGATCAATTGAGGAGGTACGTGATGCGGGCAAGGCTCTGGTGGCTTTCTCTCTGCCAATGCAAGAGCAAGAGCGTCGGCTGAAAAAATTCATGTATGATAAACTCTATTACCACCCAGAGCAGATCACGACTGCTGAACGCGCGAGGGAAGTGATTGCCAAGCTTTTCGTCGCGTATCAGCAGGATGGCACTACTCTTCCGGCGGCATGGCGTGAAACGCTACCCGATAGCGATCCGAACAAGAGCCGCCATATTGCCGATTTTGTGGCGGGCATGACTGATCGGTTTGCGATTGATCAATGCACGAAAATCTATGGCAAAGCGCCCGAGGGATTGAGCAATGTCTGATCCCCTTCGGCTGGCATTAGTCGGGGCCACTGGTCTGATTGGCAGATCTGTCATGGAAGTCTGTGTTGGTCGTGCCGACGTTAAACTGACCGCTATAGCGCGACGTGAAGTTCCGCTGCCCAAAGGTGCGCGGATGGAGATGTTTGTCGCTGAGCCGGATAAATGGGGCGAGGTGATTGAAGCGCTCAAGCCAACCGCAATGATCTGTGCACTGGGATCGACCTGGAAGAAGTCAGGCCGCGACGAACAGGCTTTTCGAGCAGTCGATCACGATCTGGTGTTGCGTGTCGCGCGGACCGCACTGGATCACGGTGTGAAGCGTTTCGTTGCCGTCAGCTCAGTTGGCGCAAACCCTCAGGCAAAGTCGTTTTATCTCCGGGTCAAAGGAGAGACTGACAAGGAGCTGCGCAGTCTGCGGTTTGACCGGCTCGACATCATGCGACCTGGTTTGCTGGTGGGCAAACGGAAAGATGATCTACGTCCAGGAGAGAAACTGGGCATCATGGCCAGCCCGTTGCTGAACCCTTTACTGCAGGGGCCATATCGCAAGTTTCGCGGCGTCAAGGCTGAAACGGTTGCACGTGCGGCTGTGGCCTTTGCGCAGCGCAAGGCGCGGGGGCGTTTCGCCCATGAGAACGAGGCGATTTTGAAAATGGCGGCGAGCCTTCCAGAACTTGCCGACCACTAGACCGGGGGGCGAATCACATGCCTTGGGATACGATTTTCAGCAGCGCTAATCTTTTGGCGATGGTTGCGTGGACGGTGCTGATCCTATCGCCGCGTCACAGGGCAGTTATGAATGGGTTGCTGTTCGGTGCTGTTGGATTGTTATCCCTGGCCTATGCGGTGCTCATTATTGGTTTGATGAGCGGCACGCTGGCCGGTGGTTCTGGCAATGGCGAGCCTGTGGGTTTTGGTAGCATCGCGGAAGTCCAGGCAATGCTTTCATCGTACCGGAGGGATGACTATTGGCTGGATTCATTATCTTGCCTTCGATTTGTTCGTCGGCATCTGGATTGCCAAAGAAGCGGACAAGCGAGGCGTGTCACGCTTTATCCAAGCGCCAGTGCTTCTTGCGACCTTCCTCGCAGGACCGCTTGGCTTGACACTGTGGTTCATCCTTTATGGTGCGTGGGCACGCAAGAAATAGGTGTTTTGCCGAATCTCCATTTCGTGTCACAAAGTTCAAAAATAATAAGACACGATTGGAGAGACCATGGATGCCACGCAGGATTTCCTCACCTTTGATGACTTTATCGATTATTGGGCGAAGGACCGGCCTGACCGCGTTGCCATCGAGCAAGACGGCAGACAGGTCACATTTGCCGAACTGGATGATCTGACAAAACGCATCATTGGTGTTTATCAGTCTTATGGGATCGGCTCGGGCGATCGCATTGCCTGGCTCGGCAAGAACCGTGATATCTTCTATGTCATGTTCCTTGCCGCTGCCCGCATGGGTGCGGTTATGGCCCCCATTGGTTGGCGCTTGGCCCCGGCAGAGGTGGACTATATCCTGCGTGATACCGGCGCGAAACTTGTGCTCACCGGCGACGGGTTTGAGGAAACCGCCAGCAATGTGGTCTGCCAAGGTGGCAATGATGCGGTCGTGATGAGCGAAACTGCGATACGCGCCGCCCTTGCCGAGGCGGCGCCGGCAAGCTTTGAGCCGTCACAGCCTGACGACACAGCGCTTCAGCTTTATACCAGCGGTACGACAGGCAATCCGAAAGGGGCAGAATTAAGCAATGCGAGCCTAGTCGCATTGCGTGGGCCATCGAAGGCTGCGGGGCTCCCTTGGATGCAGCATGAGCCAGAGGATGCGATGCTTGTTGCGATGCCATGTGCGCATATTGGCGGTTTGGGTATCGTCATCAGTTCGATCACCAGCGGGATCAAGGCAATCATTCAGGAAGAGTTTGATCCGGCTGAATTCCTCAAGGGAATTGAACAGGGTGGTACGCATATGTTTATTGTGCCGGCGGCCCTGCAAATGGTCATCACGCATCCCAATGCTGCCGACACCGACTTTTCTAATGTAAAATACCTGATGTATGGCGCCGCGCCGATGCCACTGGAACTGCTGAAACTGGCGGTGAAAACCATGCCGCAAGCAGGGATGTTGCAAGTGTTTGGAATGACCGAAACTGCTGGTTCGGTCAGTATGTTGCCGCCAGAGGATCACTCGTTAGAAGGCAATCAGCGCATGCGGTCCGCAGGCAAGGCAATGCCGGGTGTCGAGATCAAGATTGTTGATCCTGATGGCAATGAAATACCGCGAGGAGAGATTGGCGAGGTCGCCGTGAAATCTCCATCCAATATGAGCGGGTACTGGAACCTGCCAGATGCGACCAAAGGTGCTTTGCGCGATGGCTGGATGCACACCGGCGACGCGGCTCTGATGGATGATGATGGCTACATCTACATCCAGGACCGGATCAAAGACATGATCATATCCGGTGGCGAAAATGTCTATCCAGCAGAGGTTGAGAATGCGATTTTTGGGCATCCGGCGATTGCGGAGGTTGCCGTTATCGGGGTCCCTGATGAGAAATGGGGAGAGGCCGTGAAAGCCTGCGTCGTGTGCAAGCCTGGCGAAAGCGTCGATGAGGCCGATGTGATCGCCTATACGCGAGAGCGGGTTGCAGCTTTCAAAGCACCGAAAAGCGTTGACGTAATATCTGTGATGCCGCGCAACCCATCGGGCAAAATCCTACGCCGGCAGCTGCGTGAGCCATACTGGGCGGGGCAAGAGCGGCAAGTTCACTGAGTTGACGGCATGAAACGCCATGCCCCGGCAACCGCGCGCAATTCAGAAGCGATTGCGAGTGCGCTCGATCAGGAATTGCCCGAAACTGGTGCAGTTTTAGAGGTCGCCAGCGGTACGGGTGAGCATGTGGTGTTCTTTGCGCGGCGCTTCGCGCATCTCGAATGGCAGCCCACTGACCTTGATCGGTCAGCATTGGCTTCGATTGATGCCTATGCAGCTGAAGCAGGGCTGACAAACCTGCGCACCGCGCTGGAATTGGATGCTGGCAAAGCGATCTGGTCGGTCAACGAAGCTGATGCAATCCTGTGCATCAATATGGTCCATATCAGCCCATGGGAGGCGACAACCGGTTTGTTCCGTGGTGCGGCATCGGTGCTAGCGCACGGCGCGCCCTTGATCCTTTATGGGCCCTATCTGGAAGATGATGTGATGACTGCGGCATCGAACGTAGCATTCGATAAGAGCCTTCGAGATCGGAACCAGGATTGGGGCCTGCGTAATGTCGCTGATCTGGACGCGCTTGCTGAGCGGAGCGGACTGACCCGAACGGCCCGCCACGTTATGCCTGCAAATAATTTAAGCCTGATCTATCGGCGGATTTCCTAAGTCGCCTCGTCAACGGCATCTGCAGCCGACTTCAAATCGTCGCCTACACCGCGCACCGTGTTGCACGCTGTAGTTGAAATGATCAGTGCACTCATCAAGATCGGTGCCAGAATTTTGCGAACCATGGGCTTTCCTCGGGTTTGGTCAGAACGCAATTTTCGCAGATTTCCCGGCTTCCGCAAGCACAAAAAAGGCCCGCGCTTGGCGAGCCTTTCTTGATGCGATTGTCGTTCGTTCAGGTCTCTTCATCTACCGCATCAGCCGCAGATGTCAGATCGTCACCGACGCCGCGCACCGTGTTGCACGCTGCGGTGCCGAGTACCATTGTGAAAAGGCCTAACGTAAGGGCGATCTTTCGCATTTCTTTTCTCCTTAACCCGAAGAGCTCTTCGCATCTTCATTGTAAAGACGCATTATCGAGCAAGTAGTTCCATCATCCGTCCTATTGTGTATTCGGATCGGCGTGCCATATGCACGCCATGACTTGGTTTCACAGTCTTGTTTTCGCGAGCGATGCGATGTTGCTGGCGCTGTGGGGCGCGGGTTTTCTCGTCATCGCGTTGATTGCGTTGATTATGGAGCGTCGGCGCAGCAAAGGGCGGTCCATCGAGCATCTTGAGAATGTCGGATGGGTGCCGTGGACTAGCGTTTTCGTCGGCTGTGCGATTATCGGCGGCGGCATGCTGGCGATGAGCCTGCCGGTTGTGATTGGTAGTCTTTAGCTTAGACCTAGCCACCCGCACCCTCCACCCTTCCACCCGGAACCCACCGGAACACTATCCGGGTGGAAGGGTGGAGGGTGCGGGTGGCTAGACTGGCTGCATGGCGGATGCCATGCAGAACACAAACTTCCTACAAACACGCTTCCAGATACGCCTGATCAAACCCGAACTGACGAGCTTTTTCCAGCGTGTAAGGACGCAGGCCAGATGCACGGAATTCACCGATGATCTTGCCGTCCTCGCTCTCATCGAGATACTCGAATTTGAACAGGTTCTGCGTCACGATCACATCGCCTTCCATCCCGATCACTTCGGTAATGTCAGTGGTACGACGTGAACCGTCGCGCAGACGTTTCACCTGAACGATCAGGTCGACCGATTCAGCGATCTGGCGTGAAATTGCCTCTTTCGGGATCTTGATGTCGCCCATCAAAATCATGTTTTCCATACGGCCCAGGCACTCACGCGGGCTGTTGGCGTGAAGCGTACACATCGAGCCGTCGTGGCCCGTGTTCATGGCGGCGAGAAGGTCGAAACATTCTGCGCCACGAATCTCACCCAGGATGATCCGGTCTGGGCGCATACGCAGGGCGTTTTTAACAAGGTCACCGATGGTGATCGCGCCTTGCCCCTCGAGGTTTGGCGGGCGGGTTTCCAGCGGGAGCCAGTGTGGCTGCTGCAAACGAAGCTCGGCGGCATCCTCAATAGTCAGCACGCGCTCACCCGGGTCGATCATTTTCGACAGAGCGTTGAGCATGGTCGTCTTACCAGAACCGGTACCACCCGAGATAACAATATTCATTCGACAGGCGCCCGCAATCTTCAGCGCGGTACACATCTTCTCGCTCATGGAACCAAAGCCCTGAAGCATGTCGAGCGTGATTGGTTTCTCGGAGAACTTACGAATTGAGATCGCCGTACCTTTGAGAGATAGCGGTGGAACGATAACGTTCACACGCGAACCGTCTTTCAAGCGAGCGTCAGCAAGCGGGGTGGTTTGGTCAACGCGGCGACCAACCTGGTTCACAATGCGCTGCGCGATCTGGAACAGGTGCGTCTCATCGCGGAAACGGATCGGCGCGATAACCAGCTTACCGCCTTTTTCAATATAGGTCTGATCAGGACCGTTGACCATGATATCGGACACGTCCGGATCGCTCAGGAGTTCTTCGAGCGGACCAAAACCAAGCAGTTCGTCAACCAGAACTTTTTCAAGCGCGAATTGCTCGCGGCGGTTCAGAGTGACTTTCAGTTCTGCCAGAACCTCTAGGATGATTGGACGGAATTCCTCCGAGAGCTCTTCTTTCGAAAGCGTCGCAGCCGCTTCGGGATCGACCCGTTCGAGCAGTCGTGGAAGAACCTGTTCTTTGATCTTGTGGACGCTGGCTTCGAATCCGCCAATCTCGGCTTCGCTTGCATGCGTCGCGTTCATGCGCTCCGACAGACGTGCCATCGCATCGTCTTGGTTGGGGTTGCCGCTACTTGCCGGGGTTGGTGCAGGAGTTTCGGCCTTCTCGTCGGGAAGTGGCGGGAACTGTTCGCCGCCTTTTTCGGCATCATCTTCAGAAGATGAGCCGCCGCCGCTGCGCATAGGTTTGGCCACGCCAAACTGTGGACGGGCGCCGGGTTTCATACCACCCGATCCGTTTTTCCGGCCAAATGCGCTCATGGACTAAACCCCCAAAACCAAACTCAAAAAATCTAAACACGACACAACTGAGTGCGATCTCAGGTGCATCTGACATAGTTTGGTGAATAATTCGGAAACCTTGATTTTTTCCTAAGCGCTCTTGCCCAAATCTATGCGGGCTGGCACGCGCGAAGACACGCGATGTGTGGTGGCGAGCAAAACAATGCAAAATACTGAACGTAATGGTGTTTTGCTCGCTTTGGCGGGTTTCGCTCTGCTTTCTTGTGGCGACGCCGTCATCAAAACTATTGCAGGCACATGGTCTCCTCTCGCTGTCGCCGCGCTTCGGTTTACTATCGGTGCGGTTGGCCTTTCGATACTAGTCTTATGGAAAGAGGGTATCACGGCGTTCAGACCAAGAAACCTGCGGTTGCAGGTCGTGCGTGGGATGTGTCTGGCATTTGCCACCTTGTGTTTCTTCTCAGCCATTTTTGTCATGCCGCTGGCAGAGGCGATGGCGCTTACTTTTGTATCGCCAATTTTTGTCGCATTGCTTAGCTGGCCGCTGCTCGGCGAACGCGTCCGCCCAATTGTCTGGTGCGTTTCTGCGATTGCACTCGTCGGTGTAGGCTTGGTCTTACGCCCCAATCTGGCGGAATTGGGTTGGGTGGCGGCCCTGCCAATTACCTCCGCATTTTTCTTCGCTTTGATGATGATCGCCAACCGGGCGAGTGCGGGTCAGGGTAGCGCCCTATCCATGCAGATGTTCATCGCCGTATTCGCGTGTCCATTTCTCATCATCGCCGCGTTCTTGGGCGACAAGAGCGATAATGCGGCATTAGCCGTGACATGGCCAAGCTGGGATGTGGTGGCGCGATGCACTCTGGTTGCTGTGTCTGCCACCACGGCGCACTGGCTCACATACCTTGGGATCATGCGCGCCGGTGCTGCTACCATCGCCCCGACAACCTACATTCAATTGATAGTCGCCGGCATTCTCGGATGGTTGGTTTTTCAGGACATTCCCGATCTGCTCTCGATGATTGGCGCTCTGATTATTGTAAGCGGAGGTGTACTTTTGTGGCGAAGCACAAAGGCTCCACTCATGGTGCGTTCACGAGACACTTAGCACCGCAGAGATTGATTGGCGGATATTTAGCGTTATTGCGGCAATCAATGGGCTTCGTCGGCCCGAGTTCCACCCAAGAAGGTTTTGAATAGTATGTGCGGAATTATCGGTATCGTCAGCAATGATCCGGTCGCCGACCGTTTGGTCGATGGTCTTCGGCGGATGGAATATCGCGGATATGACAGCGCCGGTGTTTGCACCGTGTCCGATGGCCAATTGGTTCGCCGCCGGGCGGAGGGTAAGTTGGCTAATCTTGTGGGCGTTCTCGGTGGCGATCCCGCGCCTGGGACCGTGGGTATTGCCCATACACGCTGGGCGACGCATGGCGCGCCAACAACCTCCAACGCTCACCCACACGCGACTGAGCATCTCGCGCTCGTGCACAATGGTATTATTGAGAATTTCAAAGAGCTTCGAGCGGATTTTGAAGGCGAGAACCGCAATTTTGAAAGCGAGACTGACACTGAGGTCGTTGCGCACCTCATTTCTCGCGAAGTTGAGAATGGAGCTTCGCCTGAAGAAGCCGTTCGTTCGGTGTTGCCAAGATTGCGAGGAGCCTTCGCGCTTGCGATCACGTTTCGTGAGTATCCTGATCTCTTGATCGGTGCGCGCCGCGGTTCGCCGCTCGTCGTTGGTTATGGCGATGGCGAAATGTTCTTGGGGTCTGATGCGTTGGCTTTGGCACCACTGACACAGCAGATTACTTACCTGGAAGAAGGTGACTGGGTGATCATTGAGCGCGAAAATGCGCGCATCTTTGATGAAGAAAACAACGCGGTCGAACGCGATGTTACGACCTCTGGTGCATCCGCGGTACCGCAGTGGAGAAGGGCAATTATCGCCACTTCATGCAGAAGGAGATTTTTGAGCAGCCGACAGTGGTCGCGCAAACGCTCTCATCATACCTGCGGCAATCGGATAATTCGGTGGCCCTGCCGCAATTTGATTTCGACATTTCCGAGATTCGCCGCGTCACAATTGTCGCGTGTGGCACATCCTATTACGCTGGGCTTGTCGCGAAATACTGGTTTGAGCAATTTGCACGCGTACCCGTCGACATCGATGTTGCCAGTGAGTTTCGCTATCGTGAACCAGTGCTCGAAGACGGTGGTCTGGCGCTGTTTATCAGCCAGAGTGGTGAGACTGCTGACACATTGGCCGCGCTGCGTCATTGCAAGGAAAACGGCCAGACAATCGCCGTAGTCGTGAATGTTCCGACCAGTTCCATGGCTCGCGAAGCTGATTTGCTTTTGCCGACGCATGCCGGCCCTGAAATTGGGGTCGCCTCGACCAAAGCATTTACGTGCCAGCTCGCGGTTCTGGCTGCTCTTGCCGCGCATATGGCAGTGATGAAAGGCCTGATGTCGCGCGCGGAGGAGCAAGAGGTTGTTGAGCATCTTCTCGAAGCGCCAGCGAGCCTCAACGCAGCGTTGGATCATGATGATGACATTGCCGCTATGGCTCCACTGATCGCGCCTGCCCGCGATGTCCTGTATTTGGGGCGTGGGCAAGACTTCCCGCTGGCGATGGAAGGGGCGCTAAAACTCAAGGAAATCAGCTATATCCACGCCGAAGGATATGCGTCGGGTGAGATGAAGCATGGCCCGATTGCGCTGATAGACGATGAAGTGCCGGTGATAGTGATCGCGCCATCTGGGCCGCTGTTTGAAAAGACTGTTTCGAATATGGAAGAAGTGCGCGCACGCGGTGGCAAGATTGTGCTCATTTCCGATGCAGAGGGGCTGGCAGAGGCAAGCGAAGGCTGCATGGCGACAATCGAGATGCCCAAGGTACATCCTCTGATCGCACCTCTGGTTTATGCAGTGCCTGTTCAACTGCTCGCATACCACGTTGCGTGCGTGAAGGGCACTGATGTCGATCAACCGCGTAATTTGGCCAAGTCCGTCACGGTTGAATGACGGCAAAAACGGGATGCTACAATTGGGTTAGCTGGTGTGGTTAATTTCACCTAAATTTCCCAATGATTTCGGGGACTTCTCCTTTACCACGCTATAACTATTTCCGCGTAGTAGCGGCTCCGTGGACGACAACGAAAATAATGATAATCGGGCCGTAGAAGAGCCGACCCTTCGTGAGATATTGGGGTTACACCGCGTTGGCGGCGCTGAATGGTCGCGTGCCCAAGGGGCGCAGTACGCCAAGCTCAGAGCGCGTGCTCAGGACCCGGGCCATCATTATCGTCGGGTGCGCTGCGTTTGCTGCCCCAGTTCTCGCCGCGACAGCCCCTTTATGGGCCGTGGTCCTGTGGGGTCTCGCCGTGCTTGCTTCGTCATGGTTCAGCTATTCCATTGATGTTAAGCTGGGAAATACCGACCAGCGCAATCTTACAGTTGTCGAGTTTCGTCACCACTCGGCCAGCGCGGCAATGCGCGGACTGTTGTGGGCGGTGCCAATGATCCTGATGATTCCGAGCGCCGAACATCTGATTATCGCAAAATATTGGTCGATCAGTTTCCTGCTGATCCTGCTCTCGGCGGTGTCCCGCTATAACGCGCCTCTTGCTGCGGTATTGTTCTGTTCTATTTCGGGGGCTGGGATCGCTGTCGGCCTCTTGCTCGGTGGTCATTACGCATTTGCCGCGCTGGCGCTGATCACTGGCCTGGGCGCCGCTCTTGGCTCTCTTGAGGGCGCACGATCCGATCTGACGGCGCGCAAGGCGCAAATGGGCATGAACGAGAAGAGTCAGGTCGTGTCGCTACTCCTGCGTGAGTATGAAGATAGCGGTGCCGACTGGTTGTTTGAGCTCGATACGAACCGCAGATTGCGTGCAGTTTCGCCGCGGCTCGCCTATGCCTTGGGTAGTGAGTCCAAGCAAGGTGGAGGGCGAGAGCTTCCTTCAGCTGATCTCCGGCAAGAGCTGGGAAAAAGAGAGCTTTCCGCCAAGCCTGCGCGAGCTGGCAAATAAGATCAGAAACCGCGAGAACTTCTCCAATCTCACAGTGCAGGTTGAAATCAATGGCGAGCGTCGTTGGTGGGAATTGTCCGGCACTCCGATGTTGAACGCAGATAATCAGTACACAGGCTTTCGCGGCGTCGGATCAGACGTTACGGCGCAGCACGAATCCTCTGAAAAGATCGCATATCTTGCACGCTACGATACGCTTACTTCGTTGCCAAACCGGCTCTCGCTGACCGAGACGCTCGACGAAGCCTTGCGGGGAGCGGAGAAATGGCGGTCTCGCTGTGCATTCCTGATGATTGACCTCGACCGCTTCAAAGCTGTGAATGACTCGCTCGGGCATCAGGTCGGAGATAAACTGCTGGCGCAGGTTTCTGCGCGCCTCAGCGCTTTGATGTCAGAGACTGAACTGTGCGGTCGATTAGGCGGTGATGAATTTGGCGTGGTTATCCGCGATGCTTCCGACCGGTCATCGGTTGATCGGATCGCGCGATCGATAATCCGCGAATTGTCTGAGCCATACAAGGTCGATAATCACGTCCTGTATGTTGGGGCAAGTGTCGGGTCCGCGGTCGGTCCGCGTGACGGCAGCAGCGTCGAAGAGTTGATGCGCAATGCCGATTTGTCACTCTATCGTTCCAAGGATCTGGGCGGCGGCGAGCATTGCGAATACGAGCCTAAGCTTCACGCATCAGCCGAGGAACGCCGCAAGCTGGAATTCTCGCTGCGCAGTGCGCTCAAGAATGACGAGCTGCTGTTGAATTTCCAACCCGTGGTCGACTCTCGGAGCGAAAACCTTGTCAGCTTCGAAGCACTCGTTCGCTGGGTCAGCAAGGAACACGGCTTCATCTCGCCGGGCAAGTTCATCCCGTTAGCGGAGGACACGAGGCTGATCGTGCCGATCGGTCAGTGGGTGATGCAAAAGGCGTGCGAAGAGGCAGCGACCTGGCCGAGCCACGTGAAGGTCAATGTCAACGTATCGCCTGAACAGTTGATCGAACCCGACTTTGTGACCACTGTGGTCCAAGCGCTATCGCATAGCGGGCTCAGCCCAGACCGACTGGAAATCGAGGTTACGGAAAGCATCTTCCTGCGCGATGCCAATGTTGCGGCCAACGCGCTGGAGCAAGTGATGGAGCTCGGCTGCTCGGTCGCGCTTGATGACTTCGGTACAGGTTATTCGTCGCTTGGCTATCTCCGCCAACTTCGTTTCTCGACCATCAAGATCGACCGCACATTTGTGCAGGGCGCATCGCAGAACAGTTCGGAGAGCCTTGCTATTATTCGCGCGGTTGTTGCCATGGCACAAAGCATGGATATGTCGACGACTGCGGAAGGGGTGGAGACGGCCGAAGAGGCAGCGCTTATCCGCGAGCTTGGCTGTGACAAGATCCAGGGTTTCTATTTCGGGCGTCCGATGCCGCAGGAAGACGTGCAGAAGATGTTTGGGCGCGATGCCAGGCCCATGGCCAAGAGCGCCTGACTTTTTAGGTGAACCTTGCGACGGTGAGGCGCTTAGGCGCTAAGCGTCGACTAATGCTCGCACCGCATTTTCAAACAGAGCCTTGCCATCGGTGCCGCCATGCGCAGCATCCACTGCACGCTCGGGGTGAGGCATCATGCCCAGAACATTGCCAGCGGCGTTCAAAATGCCAGCAATGTCACGCTGAGACCCGTTGCATGGTCCGGTGTAACGAAAGGCCACGCGGCCATCGCCCTCTAAGCGATCAAGCGTGTCTGCATCGGCGAAGTAATTGCCATCATGATGCGCAACCGGAATATTGATCGTCTCACCCGCGTCATAGCCGCCTGTGAAGATCGTCTGAGTATTTTCGACCTTTAGCTCGACCGTGCGGCAGATGAAGTTCTGACTGGCATTGCGCATCAATGCACCCGGAAGCAGACCGCTTTCCGTCAGAACCTGAAAGCCGTTGCAAACGCCAAGTACCGGGACGCCGCGTTCCGCAGCCGCCTTGACGCTGCGCATGATTGGGCTGTTCGCGGCCATTGACCCAGACCGCAAATAGTCACCGTATGAAAATCCACCGGGCAGAGCGATAAAATCGAGGCCGTCGGGCAGGTCAGCGTCGCCGTGCCACACCCTGATTGCAGGAGTTCCAGTGACCAGTTCCAACGCAACCGCCATATCTCGGTCGCAGTTTGATCCGGGAAAAGTAACGACGGCGGCGCGAATGGACATCAGGCCTTCTCAATCCGATAATTCTCAATAACCATGTTCGCTAGCAACTTTTCGCACATATCGGCGAGCGTTTCATCGCTCGTACCATCCGCGACATCCATTTCGATCAGCCGACCTATGCGAACGTCATCTACACCGGAAAAACCCAGCCCCTCCAACGCGTGATGCACAGCGCGGCCCTGTGGGTCCAAAACGCCGGGTTTCAGGCTGACATGGATGCGTACTTTCATTGGTTAGCCTTCATCAGGGCACAGCCTTACGCTGTGAGCTTTCTGTATATGCCGCGCGCATATGCCGGGCAACGTACCGCCGCGCAAGCGACACTGGTACATCTTCCTCAGTCTTTATCGCTATCGTCTGGCATAACCACAAATTCCACGGCGTCTGATGGCTTCAGGTATTGAGCCGCCAACGCCCGAAGCTCATCAGGCGTGATCGCTTCTTGACGTGCCCGCGCACCTAGAAAGCGGGCTATATCCTCTGGGCGGCTTTGTGCGCGATCCACCAACCTCATCCAGCCTCCATTTGATTTTAGGCGGTTGTCGAGTGATTCGAGCAGCGGACGGCGTGCGCGATCGATCGTATCCTGGCTTGGGCCATCGGTGATGACCCGGCGAAGGGTTGTCATCATCGCCTCGCGTACGGCCTCGACTTCGTTCACATCAATCGCCGCACCTATGGAGAATGTGCCGTAGCCTCGGTAAGTCTCTGATTGCCGCGACGATGCACTGGGCGAGTACGTCTGCCCTAGTTCCTCGCGGAGCGCCTCGGTCAGCTCCAGCCGCATGACACGGGCAAGCAGAGAAAGGCGGCTTGTCAGTTCCCAGTCGGAATTGTCAGCGGTTGGCCAAACTAAGGTAAGCTGCGCCTGATCGGGTTCGCCCTGATGTTCAATGACGCGCGACTCACGATTACCGGTGAATGCACGTTGGCGGCGCTCATCGTCATAATTGCGGAACTCACGCTCACGAGCGGGAAGGGCGCCAAACGTATTTGCGATGACCCGGATCGCTTCATCCTCGTCAAAGTCACCGACCAGTGCGATTTCCAGCGCGCCGTTTTGCAAGCGATCAGAAATCGTCTCAGAGAGCTTGTCGAAATCGAGCGCACGATAAGCCTCAATCGGTTGACGAGAAAAGCGGGGATCACCGTCAGACAGAACTGGACCAAATGCCTCACCCAGCGCCGAGCCGGGGGCGCGCCCGAGCCGAGCGAAGAAATCGTCCAGACCTTTGCGCCATGGCCCCAATCCTTCAGCGCGATAGCCAGGATCGGTTAGAAAGGCAGCCAGCACCTGAATTTGCAGCTCGAAATCACGCTGCGTTGTAGTTGCCGAACTGGTGAATACGCGTGAGCCACTTCTCAGCTGCGCGCCCACCGACCTTCCAGCAAGGATTGATTGCAACTCATCGCTGGAGTGCTTGCCAAGCCCACCGCTCGGGAGAAGGGAGGCCAGCTCAACCGCTAACGGATTCTCTTTCGAGGTGAGCATGTTTCCGCCATCAAGCGACAATCTGATTGCGATCCGATCATCGGAAAGATCAGTCGGTTTCAAGTTGAGCATCACACCGTTGGCAAAGCGGATTGTACGGATATCCAGTTCGCTCGTAAGCGTGTCGCTCTCAATCGCCCCTGGCTCGCCAAAATCGGTATAGGCAAATTCGACAGTGCCTATATCTTCAGGAGGCAGGACGTCGCGGGCAAAGGCTTCCTCAACTGCGGCCCGCAATGCGTTTTCCCCTCCCTCTGGCGCTACTTTACCAGAGAAGCGGATAAGCGGATCGTCGAGCGCTATAGCATCGGCCCGCATGGCGGCCAGCACAGCCTCGGGTGTGATATGAGGCACGAAATCCTCAAACCGTGCCAGCGCATCGGCTGGGCTTGTCGGGACATTTCTTCCACGCGCAATCGCGAACGCTTGATTGATAAATAGCCTGTTCTGGCGAGTCGCCGCATTCGCGACGCCATTTTCCTGTGCGGTGCGCAAATTGGTCAGTTGCTCATCTAGCTCGGCCTGGGTGAAGCCATGCAGCATCGCACGACGATATTCATCAATCCCAACCGTCAAGGCGCGTTTCCAGCCGCCTTGTTCTGCGCTGATTGCAAGCTGCGTGGTCCTGCCGCTCTCAAAGAAATTGCTTGTCGATAGGCTGACGCTGCGAAATGGCGGGTCCTCGCTGCGGCGCAGCCTCTGTAAGCGGCGAGCTATCATTCGTGCACCAAGGCGGCGCAGCAACGCCAGTCGGCGCTCTTCAAGCGTGTCTGAGCGATCAATATAGGGTGCATGGCGCATCAATGTGACCGATTCAGGCAGGGCTGGATCGATATAAATGTCGGTCGCGCCCGAAAAGTCTGGATCGACTGGCCCCGGTTCTGGATTGGCGGGTCGAGGGGCCGCGGACCAGTCGCTGAAACGATTTTGAATCTTTGCCTCAACGAGAAGCGGGTCATAGTCGCCTACGACCACGACGACGGTATTTTGTGGCACATATTCCCGTTCCCAAAATGCTCGCAGCTTTGCGGCGTTAGCCGCCTCAAGCGTCTCTAGCGTCCCGATCGGCAAGCGTTGCGCAACTCGGGCCCCTGGATATGCGAATTCCAGCCCATCAACGATGTTTTTGAGCGAATAATTGTTACGCACTCGGCGCTCAGACAGAATGACGCCTCTCTCGCGTTCAACGGCCTCTTCGGAAATCGTCAGCTCGCTGGCAGTTTCGCGCATCAGCATCAGTGCTGTGTCAAGCAGCTCCTCGTCCGCGCGGGGAAGGTCGAGCTTGTATTGCGTACGTTCGAAATTTGTTGAAGCGTTTGTATCTGCCCCGAAGGCAAGGCCAAGCCGTTCGAGCAGCTTGATCATCTCACCTTCCGGAACGTTGGTCGATCCGTTGAATGCCATGTGTTCGACATAGTGCGCATATCCGCGCTCATCATCGCGTTCATTCAGAGATCCGGTATCAATCTCCATGCGAACCAAAGCGGTTCCTTCGGGCCGGTTGTTTCGTCGGATGATGTAGCGCATTCCATTAGGCAGCTTACCAAAGTACCAACCATCCTCGGGCGAAAACTCGCTATCTTGCAGCTCCCAAATCGCGGGATCCCAGTTGGTCTCTATCGATGCGTTTTCAGGCGGTTGTTGCGTGCTCTCTGTTTGGGCGAAGGCCGGGACAGTAAAGAGCAGGGCGAGCGGAAACAGCAGACGTGAAATCATGGCAATCTGGCTGGCCTAAAAACACCAGCCTGACAATAGCATGAATTCTGGCTCTCTTGAGGAAAATCGCGCTGGCAGAGGGGCGGCGGAAATTGCCTACTTTTTCGTTGGATTCCCACGGAGACGACCGCGATGCTCTGTCAGGTCGAGCACTTCGCCAGGGCCATTGTCTTCATTCTGAAGTAGGCCGAGGCGTCGCGCAACTTCGCGATACGCCTCTTCCTCGCCACCCAGGTCGCGCCGAAAACGGTCTTTGTCTAACTTCTCGGCGGTCTTCATGTCCCACAATCGACATCCATCAGGGCTGATCTCATCGGCCAGAATAATCCGGCTGAACTCGCCATCGTAAAGGCGGCCAAACTCCAGCTTGAAATCCACCAGGCGGATATCGATGGCACTGAACATGCCCGACAGAAAGTCATTGATGCGGATGGCCATAGAGGACATGTCCTGCATCTCTTCATTGCTCGCCCAGTTAAAACAGGCAATGTGCTCCTCCGCGATCAGAGGATCGCCGAGCGCATCATCCTTATAATAGTACTCAATCAGCGTGTGCGGCAGCGGCTCTCCTTCTTCCAGGCCGAGGCGCTTGCAGATTGAACCAGCAGCGATGTTGCGCACCACCACTTCAATCGGCACGATTTCAACCTGCCGCACCAGCTGTTCGCGCATGTTCAGGCGACGAATGAAGTGAGTGGGTACACCGATGTGAGAAAGGCGCGTGAACACATACTCGCTAATGCGGTTATTGATCACGCCCTTGCCGTTGATCGTGCCCTTTTTCTCTGCATTGAATGCAGTCGCGTCATCCTTAAAGTATTGGATGATGGTGCCTGGCTCTGGCCCTTCGTAAAGAATTTTGGCCTTGCCTTCGTAGATCTGGCGGCGTCGCGACATGCGCATTCATTCCCTTGCCCTGAAAGTCGGCGCCCCGCGCTGCAGATGCACTGCAATGCGGGGCGTTAGCTTGCTATACAAGCAATCACCGTGAGTGGCAATGAAAGGCCGCGCTAGCGGTTGAGCTGCGCCGTGCGGTGCTACTCAATAATGAATCGCGCCTGCAGCGTGAATGATCCGCCGCCAGAAAACGCGCCATTGGGTGTCACTCGGAAATTTGTGATATTGGTGTCGCATCCGTCAGTATCCGCAGTGGGCGAATATGTGTATGTCGCGCCGAAGTCGTCCGAAAACTCAAGATCGTCGGCACCATCGCCGATTGAGTTGAAGGTGTAGGTAAGCGCCGAAGCGGTGCCGCCATCGATGAATCGGATCGGCCCTGCACCGACGCCGCCAAGATCGGCCAGACAGAACTTCGTTTCGTTGGGAACCGTATCGGTTACAATAACAGTGTTGGTATCAGCGTCGGAAATGCCGCTATTCGATACAAGAATGTTGTATTCCATCAGTGCGCCGGGGATCGCTTTAGGATCGGTCGCATTATTTACCGGATCGGAGAAAACGGCGCTGGTTTTAAGTACAGATAGGCTCGTTGACGGAGCGCAGAACGTGAAATCATGGAAAGTATATGCCTGCCCGTCCGGCACCGCAGGGGCCGTCGTGTGATTGCCATAAATAATCGTGACTGTGTCGACTGCGCTGGTGAAAGTGACGACGACATTCCCATCCGCTGACGTATTGCCAGCTGTCCCATCGCCGATCGCTACATTACCGGAGACGTAATTGGACACGCCGTTGGTAAGCGTAGGAATAACCGTCGATCCTTTGTAGGTTCCGGTTACAGTTATCTTGTCTGCGAAATCATTGTTGGCAAAATCGATGTCAAAAACGGTGAATTGAAGCCCTGCGACGCCATTTGGTAGAGTGACCACAGTTGTTGCGGTCTGGAAGATATTGTCGAAATCAAGGAACTGATGAAGCGATAGCTCGCCTCCGGGAAGCCCACCAGTGTTGCCACCTGTTCCACCACCCGCCAGAGCAGGGGTCTGCCCGCCAAATGCTGCTAAGCTCTCGAAGCTTCCATCGGTCGATACGGCGATATTGACCGTTCCAAAACCCGCCATCACATAGCTGTTGTTCAATGATCCTGCGGGCCAGGGCCGCGCGTCCCAATCGAACAGGGTTGTGCCTGCTGGACAGAATAAAGTTGGCGGGGTTCCTGCTGTTCTTGTTCCGGTTACGGTGAAGGAGGCAGTGTCGTAATCGTCTTCCGTGGTCACACCATTTCCAGGTGTGGAATCGAGATCGATGATGGATGAGCTGGTAATCTCCGCAACGTTTGTAACGGTCGTCCCGTTTGTCACATTGACAGTTGCCTGAATGGTCAAGGTGCGTGTCTGACCGGGAGTAAGTGTGCCTACCGTCCATACGCCAGTGCCGGGATTGTAAGATGTTCCGGGGCTGGTGTGGCTATCATAGTCTGCACCGGGAGGCAGCAAGTCTTGAACTACCACGCCTGTGGCGTTCTGGGTTGATGAGGCTGCGCTCGAAACCTGAACCGTATAGGTGATCGCCGTTCCGTTAGCGGGGGTCAGATTGTTGACGCTTTTGCTAACTGAGAGATCAGCAAAGTTGGACGGCGTGTCTGTCAGAAATAGTTGCGCGAAGTCAAAAGTGCCATCATCTTCATCGGGGAAGGTGTCGCAAATATCGAGACTCCAAGTCCCAAGGCTGTTCTCGCCATTAAAAGCGGACAAAGCACTGTTCGGGCTGAAGTCGTTGTCCCACGGCGGCGGCTGTGTGCCAGAATGGTTCACAGTGTTGCCATCCGTGTTTACGACTTGCGTGTTCGCGTCATCCAACAACACATTGAAGTTGTTGCCGCTGACTGCTCCGGATCCGTTGACGATCAGCACCGCCGTTCCTGCTGGTGAGCGTAGCTGCATGCGGAGATCGCCACGATAAGTATGGCGGATGAACACGCCGATATCGACGTCGGTGACTGTGAAGTTGTCTGTTACGTTAAATGTGCGAGTCAACGGTGCAGTGCATGTAGTCGAACTGTTAATTGCTGCATCGACCGAGCTGATATAGCTTGTGGTGGTTTGGCCAAATGCGACCGATGTCCAGGCAATCGACACCATCACTAGCATTATGCGCACAAGATATAGCGTGTTGTGGCGAGAGAACAGCGGCAATTCAGTAGCTTCTTGAGCGTTTGACACAGCCATGCGTGCTAAACCGCTATGGTTAAGCGCCGGTTTACGATGCCGTTCTCGATTGCACATTGCACCGCTCATCAATCTCTCCGCAAGAAAGAGAAACTGTCCGCGTCGAACTTCAGGCGTACTGACGCGTAAATGCCCTTGTCCGTGTTCCGGGCGGCTGAGAAATCTTCATCACGGAAGCCGGCAACATTATACCCGACAGTAAGAAGCACACCGTCTGCGGGCACAAACCCGACTTGCGGGCCAACTGAGAAGCTGGTCACATTATCATCGAGATTTGTGCGAACGGTTGCGGTGCCGCCAATCTCAATGCGATCAGTCAGGCCGATCCGTGCGTCTGCGCCTGCAAGAATGCTGGTCGTGCCGAGGTCAAAGCCCTCGAAACGGTCGAAGTTGTGACGCGCGGCAAGGAAAAGACCGTATTCATCGCGGCGTGTAATGTTGCCAGCATCATCTTCGCCGCGCGGCGACCAATTGGCTGAAACGCTACCGATCAGACGGCGCGACTTTGCATCGCCGTTAACAAGCAGGGCCGTGCGGCCAGCAGCACCGGTCTCGCCAGCGACTGCGCCGGTTACGGCATCACTGCGATATTCCAGCTTGCTGAGGAAAGCGAATTCAGATTCATCGGGGCGGAAGGCGAGGGCCATCGCCGCATCAAAAATCTCGGTAGTCGGGCCGTTCTCTGCCTCGGCGCGCGTCCAAGTGATACCCGAACCCAGCGTCTTGCCTTCGCCAAGTTGCCGGATAGCACCTGCGATCACACCCTTGCGATCAGCAAACTCACCATCACGGTATTCACCGCGAGCCGTCGCGCTCCAGCGATCTTTGCGCCATGCCGCGCCCAGCGTAAGGGCCGTAAAGTCTTCAAACTGTGTGCCGTTCAATCCTAGCTGACCGCCACTCGAAACTGGTTGAAGTGGATTGATGACGTCAGAGCTTGCTGGCGTGCCGCCAAGTGTCCGCGTGCCGTCAATAGTGGCATCAACGGTCAGACTAGAATCCACTTGAAGTGACTGTGCGAGGCCGAAAGACGCGAAAGTCCGCTCACCGCTTTCATCCACGCGCTGTTTTCCAAGCGAAGAAATCACCTGGCCACCGTTCCATGGCGTCAGTTCAATACCACCGCTGACGGTGCGGGCATCGATGTTCTCGCCATTGGCGATCTCATAAAGACCCAGCAAGCGGACATCATCGGTAATTGCATAGCGCGCACCGAAACGGTGGCGTAGCGGCAGATCGATGCTCTCAGTTTTCTTCAGCGGAACTGCCGTCGATGCATTCAGCTCAAGCTTGTTATCCAACAGGCGGTGCGTAATGCCACCCTCGAAAACGGTTGAACTGTTGGTCGTGCCATCGTCAAGGCGATCATTGAAGTGAGCTAGGCCAAAGCGGAAATCGGTATCTTCGCCAGTATAGTTCATCTGAAGCTGGGCAGCGCGGCGACGATTGTTATCCGTCAGCGCATCATCCTGCCACACGCTACCAAGAACAGATAGCTGCTCGCTCACGCGTACACGGGCATCGGCGCCAACTTTACGGCGACCACGCTCGGCGCCGTTTTGTTGACCAACGCCATAGTCACTGTCGAGCGAGTGGACATATGCCAGCAGGTCGAGGGTGCCGCTCTGATGCTGAGCCTCGACAAGCCATCCGCTTGATGTTTCGCCATCTTGTTCGCTCAGGGCGAGCTCGGCGCGCACTTCAGTATTAAGACCAATTCTAGCTTTGACGTCCACGCCACCTAGATTTGTTCGAGCATCGTCGCCGCGGTCTGTTACGGCGCTCGCGCCTACGCGGATTGCGCCGTTTTTGCTGGTCCATGCGGCGCGAACACCAGCATTCAGCTCACCGCCCTGCAAACTGTCGATTTCATAGTCGATCACGATGAATTGCGGGTTGAGGTTGAAGTCACGGCTCAACACAGGCTGTTTAAAGCTGATCGTGCCTGACAGCAGATCGATGTCATAATCGATAAAGCGGGTCAGAGCACGCGTTTCGACGATCAGTTCTGAACGGAACCGGTCACGAATTTCGATTGAGACCTTTTCGCTGTTCGGAATGATGCCGCGTGCGCTCAGGCGATAGGGGCCAGAAATGCCTTCACCCTGAATTTCATCGCGGCGGAAGCGTGTGCCGATCTCAGCAGCGAAGCCCTGTGCCTGGATCTGTCCAAGACGTGCCTCGGCTTTCACACCAGTGGCGGTGCGATTGTAGCGGGTCAGGCGGGCCTGATCAAAGCCGGTTTCGAAATCGCCATACAGCGCGTAAAAAGTTGCGGTTTCAATGCGGACATACAGCTTGTCGCGAGATGCAGCGTCAAAGCGGCGGCTCGAACCATCACCAAAGACAGTGTAATATGCGTCTGGATCCAGTGCGCCCAAGAGACGCTGATCGTCGCGCTGCTTCGCACTGTCATAGGACAGTGTGACAAGATATTTGCCCAGAACGCGGCCTTTTACATATAGCGCGACGCGAGCTTCATCACCAAGGTCACTACTGAAATTGCCAGCACGTTCCATATTGTCGGCCACTGTGCGCGAACCGATTGAGCCTTCTGCCAGGCCGATGACGGTCCATTCAATGTCGCCGGGCTCGATCCATGTCTCAAGCTGCTGCTCACGGCTGACCTCGCCATCGTCAAAACGGAAGTCAAGGCGCAGCGAGCCGCTCACCATGGTCGGGGCGAGTTCGATAAGTGCGATGCCATCTTCGCCCTCAACCACATAGCGTGCCTGCGTGTTGCCGAGGCCGGTCAATTGGTTGAGCTGTTGTTGTTCTAGCTGCGCCGAACTCTGATATGGGGCGCTCAGGGTGAACTGGCCAGAGATGCCTTCGCGCAGTGGACGGTTGTTGCGGTCAAGCACGCGGATTGCGATTACCGGGTTGGTCCGGCCGTCAGCGATCAGGTTGGATTGTTCGGGCACCAGCTCCACCCGGGTTGGCGTGTTTGTGAAGAAGACTTCGCGGGCTTCCAGCTCGGTGACTAGCAGGCCGTAGCTATCAACGATTTCGCCTCCGAAGACGGTGCTTTCTCCGTTAAGCGGCACGCCGCGCCATTGGCTGACCGCGAATTTGCCATCAGGCGATTTGCGCGTGCCTTCATAATTCAGCGCGTTTACCGGCTGGCCGTCAACTGTCAGGTTGACTGTATATTGTGGGCGGTGACGGATCGCGACACGGATTGCCGGCGCACGCGGATTTTCATCGACCGTTGGGGATAGCCAACCGTCTGGGCCATCGCCAAGTGCCATCCAGTCAGTGCCGGTGTCGTTACTTTCACCAGTCTCTGTGGCTGCCTGAGGGGGCCCATCGCTACGAGTTTCAGGATCACCGCCTCCGCCACGCATGTCTGCGTCGGTGTCTAGCGTGTCAGCAACTGGTGCAGGCTGCTTAGCATCTTTGTAAATCTGCTGCAGAATTTCGAATGCTTGGGGGTGAACCTTGGCATAGAAATCGGCGACCTTGAGCGAACCACCCTGACCGATCACGAATTGTGAGCTTGAGCTGCCTGCATTGCGTGTCGAGCGGTGGCAGTCGATGAACTCACCTCCCTCTGGCAGGGTCATACGGCTCGCCTGAACGACGTGCGTGCCTGGTACGACGCCATCAAAGTGATAACGGCCATCGACGTCGGTAATGGCGAAGCTGCCATCCTCCATCATCACGCGCACGCCGGGGATACCAACGCGCTGATCGTCCTTGTGGCACGTGCCAGCGACCACGCGACCGATGATTGTCATCCGGCCAGCGATAGTATCGCGGTTGATCTCGCACAGATGCGTTGGCAATGGCGCTCTGTCCGAGCAGATCAGTAACCGTCGCCAGGTTTTCGGCATTGCCCGGTGGCGCATCAGGGCGCACTGTCATCGCATATGTGACGCGGCTGCTGCTGCCCGCGGGGACATCGCCGATTTGAACGGTCAATACGCGACCATCGGGCGTGAAAGACACCGCGCCTTAGTGCTTCTTCGCCATTCAAACGGACGGAATCGGGCCGGAGCCTCAGCCAAGGCGAGGCCTCATCGGTCAAAATCACATTACGCTTGATCCTATTTGGATCATTGTTTGTAGCGGTGACGGTATAGAAGATCGCGTCGCCCGGCTGTACCAAAGCGCGCGAAGCCGTCTTTGACACCGAAATTGGACCGCTTGGTTGATCAAGCGGTATGTCGATTTGCACGGGGATCGGGCTGTCGAGCTCAAACGTGCCGCCATATGATGCATCGAGGATCACGAAATTCCCGCCACCAGGCCGGGTCAATTGCGCGATCTGATCGGGCTGCACCACGGAAGGCGCAGTAAATGGATCCGGCGGGGTAATCTCTAGTCGATAGGTTCCGAGGAACGTCAGCGGGAACCAATACTCCCCAGGTCCCATGGGAATGACATTTCCGGCCCCATCGGTAATCGGGTTGCCTGAGATGACCGTGGATGGCCAAGGCGTAACGCCGTCTTCGGCGAAAACCGTGGCGGGTTGCCCCGTTGCAGCATCAATCAGAGTTACGACTGCACCATCTACTGGTTCGCCGGTTTCGCTATCGAAAACAACACCGAATGGGTCGGCTAGGACATCAACCTCTGCAGTTACCACGATAGCATCACTGCCATCTGGTGTAACCGATATGGTTAGTGGTTGTTCGTCTTGCAGGCTGAGAGTGCAATTAAGCTGAGTAGGCGCTGGTGGTGCCCGACGCGTACCAATCCGACCTGCAAATATGCCTGTGTCGACACCTGTTTCGAAGATTGTAATCTCTTCTCTATCGCCTGCGGGTGATGTCAGGGTCGCTTGTAGGCTGTCAATCGCATTAGAATCGAGGTTTCCAGCGACAGCTGTGACCTCGAAGAACAATTCTTGACCAACGGTAATCACATCCGTGCGATCCACGGAGATGTTTTGCGGTGAGTTCTGCGACATCTGTGATTGTGACATCTGGCTGGAAGTCGCAGCACAGAATGGTTCGCGGAATGTAAGTAGTCGTACCGCTATCGCTTGGTCGAAAGGTTTCGATCTGAGCGATAGCTGGTTCGACTGGCGTTATGGTCTCGTTGGATTGCGTAGTATAATCAATGCCTTGGAAACTCCACGTCGCATCGGCGACGTTTGAGATTTCCTGAGCATGTGCATCCGATCCGGGAACGCCGAAAGGCAGCAGTGCTGCGCCCAGCACTGCCGCCAATCTTTGTGTAAAGGACCGTATGCGCTTCATCGTGTGATGAGCACCGGGAAAATCAAATTTTGATGCCCCCAGTTGCTCGGTATTACTCGATGATTACCCGGAAACGGAGCGAGCGGGCTTGGCCAGCTGCTACGTTGCTCAAGGCGTTGCTCACAACAGTAGTTGCTGCGGTGTAGCCCTTCTCAGTGGGTGTACCGCCGGTGCAGCTGCCGTCGCCGTCGACAACAATGTCGGTCGAACCAGCATATGCATCCGGGACGAAGTTCAAGCGGGCTGATTCACTTGAGAAGTCATCGTTTACGGTAATTCCAGTGGCGGTTGCACCGCTCGCGTTTGATACCACGATGCAGTATTCAACGATCGCGCCCGGAACCGCTTTCGGGTTTGTGGTGTTGTTGATCGGGTCGCTGATGACAGTGCTGGTTTTGGCAACTGTGACTGCAGCTGCAGAAACGACATAGCTGTCAGTATCTGCATCATCGCCGTCACTGCTGTCATCGCCTGCAATATCAGCATTGTCGTCATCGGCCAGAACCGTATCGATCCCGGTGGTGTTTGCACCGGCGGTGTTGGTTAGTTCTGCGCCAAGCGAACCAGCTGTACCTGATGCCGCGTGCGCGTCGGCGACCAATGTCACGTCAGCGGTATCACCGTCAGAAACGGTACCTGGCTGTGTCGCCAACAACGTGAACGGTCAGTGTTTGGTCTTCAATCACCTCGTCGAGGAAGGTGATCAGTGTGTCAGCGCCGTCGAAAATGCCGTTGCCGTCATCCAAGAAGAACTGGACATTTGAAATGTCGAAATCGTCAGCGTACCGACTGTGTAATGGAAAGGTCGAAATCAACCGTGTCGTTTGAGTTGTTGGTCACTTGGAAAGTGATCGCGGCCTGCGTCTCACCCGGAGCAACCGTTGTCGCTGCGCCGCCTACCTCGGCAACGGTCAGGTTGACGTTTCGGTCAACTGTGAACGTATCAGAAGCAGTTTCCGGTGTCTGTGCGACACCACCTACGGAGTATGAGACAGAGACGTTGTTGGTGATATCAACACCAGCAGTTGTCCCCGCCGCAAAGGCTGGAGCGCTGGTGAAAGCAATAAGCGACACAGCGCTTACCGTCCCCAGCAGTTGTTTAGTGCGTTTCATTTTATGGTCCTCTGTTTGTTGCTCTGCACTGATCCCACCGCCTGCAGAGCGTGGCGGTTATCCCCGCTGACCCGGTCAGCGAATGATGGCTGGATATTGGAGCTCGCCCGATGCGCCCGGGGCGACAGAAGCAAGCGTCCAACGAATATGTGTGACATCGGCATGATTTGCCGGGCGGCTCGCGCCGTCTTCACCGGTGACGGTCAGCGCAGCGAGTTTTGCAAAGTTAGCGCCGCCATCGACCGATACGGTCAGATCGCCATCGGCATCTGGCGCCAGACGTACCGCAGCAGGCAGCGGGTTTGTCACCACAAAGTTCTCTGCCGGCTCGGCGCTGGTGTTGCGATAGCTGGTAATGAACATCAGTCGATCGCCAGGAACGATTACCTCTGGTGCAACCAGTTCGGTGCTGGTGCTGCCATCGGCATTGCTGATCGTCTTTACCGCTTTAACATCGCCTTTCAGCTCGACCGCTTGCTCTTGCGCGGCAAGTGGTGCTGCGACGGCGCCTATTATAAAGGAGCCGATAAGTGCGACTTTGGAAAAGATGTTCATGTGTCTCAAGTCCTGCTTTGAAGTGCGCGTGATCAATCGATCACGACGTCGAATGTGATGGTGTGGCTGGTGCCGGCTGTGACATTGCCAAGATCGACCGAGATGCCGGTGCCTGATGCTTCGCCTGCATCGTCGCCGCTGGCGTCGGTCAATGTGCCAGCGTCCAAAGTGATTGTGCCCGGTGCGTAAGTTGTATCGGTCGGGAAAGCGTCAGTGACGGTCAGTGAATTGGCAACGCCGCTGCCAGTGACATTCGCAGTGATAGAATAGGTGATCGTTGCGCCAGGTACTGGGCTAGTGCCGCCGAACTGGTCAGTGACCGTGGCGGACTTGACGAGAGCAACGTTGGTGAGACCAGCTTCGATTGAGCCGGTGGCCGTTGCATCGGCTCGTGTTACACCAACGACAGCATCGCTACCGCCGACGCCCTGGCCAGCGAAGATGGTGCCGGGGGTGCCGGTACCTGTCGTTGCTGATGCGCTCAGTTCAACATCGCTTGCCTCACCATCACTTACACCGCCAGGTACTGTCACCAACACGAAGATGGTGGCGTTCTCATCAGCGGCGAGTTCAGGTGTTGTTTCAGGCGCAGTCAGGATCGTGTCGACACCCGGGTCATATGTCCCATTGCCATTGGTATCGATCGCGATGTTGTCGACCGTCACGTCAAAGTCATTTCCGGCAACCGCTGGGTTGGCAGTGAGCGTGAATTCTTCTGGACCATTGCCAGTGTTCGTGATCTCGAAAGTGAGTACCGCAGAGCCTGGCCCTGATCCGACAGGGCCCGGATCAAGCGTGGTCAGAGTAACGTCGAGCAGTTCATCAACGCGAAGCTGCACGGTGTTAGAGTCGACCGTCTCTGGACCCGAGCCAGCATCGAAGCTGGCGCTCGCAACGTTGTCGATCAACGTGCCGGCTGGGACCCCTGCAGCATAGACTGCGGAGCCGGTTGCAAATGCGACAACGACACCGGCAATGGCGGTGGTCGTCAACAAACGGTGAGTGGTGTGCTCGGTTTTCATACCGAACTTATGGCGGAAAATGGTTATTGACCCTTTAAGGACGTCGTAAATTTACAACGCTTTCTGCAGCGGCAGATTTGACGTCGAACCCATGTTGGTTTGACGTCTCAAGGTGACCCGGGTCCAAGTGCTATGAGCCACCTCGAAATTACTTTAAGATCGGTGCGCGACAGCATTTGTACGAGAGTTCGGGCGTAGTCTCTTCAAGCGCCCAACGGCGTGACTGCACGGACGTCGATTAAGATATTCTTAAGATTGTCAGGCACTGCAATCCGCCCGAATTCAATGCTTTCCCCATCCTAGAAAATATATTATTTAAACTAGATAATATATTGAAAAATAACAATACAAAGTTGTTATTTAAGTATGATGAAGCGGCAAAGTTCGATCGTGTTCGCCATGCATGAGAAAGTTCGAAATATTCTAGATTTGCGGTCCAAAGCTTTGATCAGCAGATTTCAAGGAGTGCGGAATCTTCCGAACTATGGTTATCCATCCGTTAAGGACTAGCCGTTCTTTATGAAGAAAATGCATGACTTTTGAACCGCAAATCGAGCCGATTCCCGAATGCTATTTGTCCCCAAAATTGACGCCATCTCCACGTTCATCTGGCAGCCATGTAAGAGGATTTTACAACTTCTTGAGCTCTGAAGTACGCAAATGCCACGGCAAGTGCATAAAGGTCTCTCGCCAAATTTGGGTGTCTTGTGACGCCGAAACCCGTGCCCCAATAATGTAAAAAGGGCTAAGTCGTGTTCAGACTTTCTGGCTTTCCACAAACGCCAGTCCAGCGCCAAGCAGGCCTGGCTCTTCCAAGCCAATCAGCTTCACCGGGATTGTTTCCATCAGTGATCGGTAACGGCCTTTGGCCGCAAACCGGTCGGCAAATCCGGATGCACCAAAATGATCCTTCAGCCGCGCCCCTAGTCCACCGGCAAGCACCACAGAGCCTGGGCCATGGGTCAAAGCAATGTCGCCAGCAACCGATCCCAGGGTCATGCAAAAGCGATCCAGCGCAGCAGAGGCGATGCTGTCTTTGCCCGCCAATGCAACGGTCCAGAGCTCTTTGTCAGTACCTCTCGGGGCATCGCGGTTTTCCATTTCAGCGAGCACTTCCCAGATCGCGCGAAGTCCGGATCCCGCCACAACGCGTTCAACGGAAACGCGCGTATGTTTGGCTCTAAGATGTGCCAGGATGCGGTCGTCAATGCTGTCGAGCGGGGCAAAATCGATGTGCCCGCCTTCCGTCGGGAGGACGTGTATCTTGCCCTGCTTGCGTACAATTGCAGCGACGCCCAGACCCGTGCCAGGACCCACAACTGTCACCACGCCGTTCTCTGGAAGAGGGCCCTGTGGGCCGGTGACATGGTGGAATTGATCGGCGTTTGCACCTGCAACCGCGAAGGCCTGAGCCTCGAAATCATTGATCAAAACAAAGTCTGACACGTTCAGTTTTTCTTTGATCAGCGGCGGTCGAACAATCCAGGGATTGTTAGTCAACTTGATCAAATCGCCGCGTATGGGCGCTGCGAGTGCGATAGCGGCTGCATCGGGCAGAGAGCCGCCACTACGCTCTGCAAAGGCCTCCCAGGCGATCTGAAGGCTGCCATGATCCGCCGCAGCCATTTTAACGGGCGTATCCATTGATTGCAGCGTGCCGTCGCCGATCTCCGCAAGAGCGAAACGCGCATGCGTGCCCCCAATGTCAGCAACAACGATCGTACGGGTATCGCTCATTCACGCAGGCTCACAAACCCGCTTCCGCGAGCATCGCGCTACCGCCCTTCTCTGCGGGATCGCTGTGGTGCCGCATCATCGCGAAGAGTTCGCGTCCCACGCCAAGCGCTGGAGGTGGGGCGATGGCATTGTCGCGTGCTTCCCATTCGTCAGCGTCGACGAGCGCCTCAAGTATGCCATCCTGCGCGCATACTTTCACACGGTCGCCGTCGCGCAATTTCGCGAGAGTGCCACCTTTATAAGCCTCGGGTGAGACATGGATTGCCGCGGGAATTTTGCCGCTCGCGCCTGACATGCGCCCGTCCGTGACAAACGCCACTTTATAGCCGCGATCCTGCAATACGCCGAGTGGCGAGGTAAGCTTGTGCAGTTCCGGCATGCCGTTGGCGGCGGGGCCTTGGAACCGTACGACGACCACAATGTCTTTGTCCAACTCGCCAGATTTGAACGCGTCGATCACCTGGTTCTGATCATCGAACACCCGGCATTCCGCCTCTACAGTCCAGCGTTCGGGGGCGACAGCACTCACTTTCATTGTCGAGCGGCCAAGATTGCCAGCAAGTAAGCGCAAACCGCCGTCTGCGCGAAACGGCGCGCCAACGGGCTTTAGCATGCTGTCATCGCGGCTTTCGGTCGCGGCATCGCTCCATGAGAGCTCTCCGTCATTGTCCAGCGCAGGCTCTCGCGCGCCATCCAGCAACGACCCGCCATAAACGGTCATGATATCGTTGTGAGCAAGCCCCGCCTCAACCAGTTCGCGAATAACATAAGGCATGCCCCCCGCCGCATGGAAATGGTTCACATCGCCTGCGCCGTTGGGATATACGCTTGAAATCAACGGTACGTACCGATGAAAGCTCATCCATATCGTCCCAATCGATCAGGATGCCGTACCGCGCGTCCAATCGCCGGCAAGTGAATGAAGTGATTGGTTGAACCACCTGTTGCCAAAAGCCCGACAACTGCATTGACTAGCGCTTTTTCGTCTATGCAGCGGCCCAGCGGGCGGTAGCTGTCGCCTTTCCAGCCGATCTGCGTGATCCGATGGACTGCTGCCCGGGTCAGTTCTTGTCGTAGTTTTTGCCCCGGATTGACGAAGCTGGAGCCTGGCATGTGCAGCCCCATCATCTCCATCATCATCTGGTTTGAGTTTGCCGTGCCGTAAAAGGTGCAGGTTCCCGCGCCGTGATAGCTGGCGCTTTCTGCCTCAAGCAACTCCTCCTGCCCGACCTTACCTTCTGCATAAAGTTGGCGAATGCGGATTTTCTCTTTGTTGGCGAGTCCCGACGGCATGGGTCCGGCAGGAACCAAAATGGTTGGCAGATGACCGAACCGCAATGCGCCAATCAGGAGGCCTGGGACAATTTTGTCGCAGATCCCAAGCAGCAACGCGCTTTCGAACATCCCATGTGACAAGCCAACAGCCGCGCCCATGGCAATCACATCGCGACTGAATAGGGACAGCTCCATGCTAGGCTGCCCTTGCGTCACGCCGTCGCACATCGCCGGGACACCGCCCGCGACTTGCGCCGTGGAGCCGACCTCGCGGGCGAAAATCTTTATCTGCTCAGGGTAGCGACCATAGGGCTGATGGGCGCTCAACATATCATTGTACGCGGTAACAATGCCGATATTCATCGCATCGCCGCCACGTATCGCTGACTTGTCTTCACCACTCGCGGCAAAACCATGCGCAAGATTGCCGCAGCTAAGGTTTGGCCGGTGCACGCCTTCATCGCGAGCGCGATCAATCAAGTTGATATAGCGCTGGCGACTATCGCGGGATCGCTTGATGATCCGGTCGGTAACTTTGGCTAATGCTGGATGGAGGGTCATGCCTCGCTCCCAAAAATACGGACGGGGGTTTTTGACGCGGCCAAAAACCGAGCAATAGGTAAGCCATGATTACCCGCAAGCGCGTTATAGACTATTTGGTGCTTTCCCTTTCCTTTGATAACCAGAATAGACTGTTTGGTATTGAGCAGGGCGGGCAAAGTCCAGCTGAGCCTGTCAAACGGCGCCTCTGGCGGCAAAGGTTCGGGGGTGAGCCGTACCACATTCGCGGGCACATCTAATTGCGGATCGGTATTTGGAAATAGAGAGGCAATATGACCATCGGTGCCCATTCCCAGCCACACCAGATCGAATTCGGGAGCTTCCATCCCCTCTTCGAGCTGAACAATCGTTGCACCCGACGGTCCCAATGATGCGACCAATCGCCCGTAGTTTGAGGCATCATGGTCAGCGGGAACCATTCGGTCGTCGGTCAGATAGATAGTGGTGCCTGACCAATTGAGATTGCGCGTTGCCAGTTCATCAAAGATAGGGAAGGGGGTGCTACCGCCGGGAACAGCGATCGATTTGAAGCCACCCCGATTGACGATATCCCCGACGAAATCGGCAATGCCCGAAATGTCAAACTTGGGGCCGGTGGTGATAGTCAACTCACTCATGCCAGCTGACCCCGTCGCGTTCGGTCAGTGCGATACTTGCAGACGGCCCCCAGCTACCTGCCCCATAACCTTTAACTGACATGCTCTCGTCCGCCCATACTCGGCGAATACCATCGATCCAACGCCACTGTGCCTCTACCTCATCGCGCCGAACGAACAGGGTTGGGTCGCCATCAACCAGGTCCAGCAACAATCGCTCATAGGCGATCCGGCGGCGTGCTTTTGCGAAAGCATGCGTGAGTGAGAGGTCCAGCGGCACTTCGCGCAAGACCACGCCATCGCGATCCATACCTGGTTCTTTTGCCATAACCTGCAAGCGCACATATTCTTCTGGCTGGAGGCGAATTATCAATCGGTTCGCCTCTAGCTTACCTCCACGCCGTGCGAAGATATTGTGCGGCACACATTTGAACTGAATGATGATCTCGCTGCGTCGTTCAGACAAACGTTTGCCCGTGCGCAGATAAAAGGGGACACCCTGCCAGCGCCAATTGTCTACGTGGGCTTTGACGGCAACGAATGTTTCCGTGTCGGATGCATCGCCAAGGTCATTTTCATAGCCATCTACGGCGGTTCCAGCGACGGCCCCAGCTTCATACTGGCCCCGAACCATCTCGTCGGCGGATACCGGGCGAAGCGAGCGAAGTACCTTCACCTTCTCATCGCGCACGCTAGTGGCATCAAGGTCAGCGGGCGGTTCCATCGCCGTCAGCGCCAGCAATTGCAGCATGTGGTTCTGTACCATATCGCGTAGTGCGCCGGTGCTGTCATAGAAGCCGTGTCGTCCCTCGAGCCCAACGGTCTCGCTGATGGTGATCTGCACGTGATCGATACCGTTCGCGTTCCACAACGGCTCAAACATCATATTGGCAAAGCGCAAAGCCATCAGGTTCTGAACCGTCTCTTTGCCCAGATAATGGTCGATACGGAAAATCTGGTCTTCACTGAATGCGCTTGCGACCGCGTTATTGATGACCGCAGAACTCTCAAGATCATTGCCCAGCGGTTTCTCCAAACCGATGCGAACATTCTCACCGGTCAGACCTGCAGATTTGAGACCTTGGATAGTCGGCTCAAACAAGAAGGGAGCCGTGGAGAGAAATATGGACAGCCCGCCAGAGATATCACCTATCTTTGCTGCCAGTGCGTCAAAGCCTTCTATCGTCGATGCATCGAGAGGTTGATATTGAAGGTGGGACAGAAAGCTGGCAATTTTCGCCTCGTCCTTGCGATCATCAGGAAGAAATGTGTCGAGAGCCTGCTTGGCGAGCGCGCGGAATCCGTCATCATCCAGCTCGCTGCGTGCGGTGCCGACAATGCGTAGATCCTCTGCAATCAACCCATCCTCATGCAATGCATATAGCGACGGCAGCAGCATGCGTTTGGCAAGGTCACCAGTCGCTCCGAATAGCAGCAGGGCTGATGAAGAGGTTGTAGTCAAGTTCTATCCCCGATACCGTGTTGTGCCGGTGAGAGGCCAGCACAGTGGTGAATTCCGTTACGTCTTAAGAGCCTTCACGATCGCTGTCGATTGCCGCTGAGCAAACTTTCCTGTTGCTTGCAGAAATTTGCATTCTTTGGGAAAATTCCTGCAAAAGTTGAGCGGCGATAGTCTCGTACTCCTCGCTATTAAATCCCGTTTAAACCTGCTTTGAGGCATACGGCTAGACAAATCTTGACAACGTAGTCATATTTCTAGCGTGAAGGGAGTTGGGAATGCGGGTGTCTATGAAAACGATTGCGCATGTTTTGGCGGCTGGAGCCTTGAGTATCTCGGCCACGACAGTGAGCGCGCAAACGGCTGAAAACACCGCCGAAGGAGCAGAAAAAGGTCAGGAAATTGAGTTTCCTGTGATCAAGCGATGCGCCAATCTGGGTAACATGTTTGAGCAACCGAAAGGGCAGGCGTGGGGTGGCCGCTTACCCACAGAACAAGACTTGAAAGAAATTTCCATGCTCGGCTTCGACACTGTCCGAATGCCGGTTCGTTTCTCCGCCTATTCCGATGACAAACCACCATATTCGCTCGATCGCAAATTCATGCAAAAAATTGATCAGACGGTCGATTGGGCGGAGAAATATAAACTCAATGTGATCGTCGATATGCATCACTATGACGAGTTGTTTGTCGACCCCGCAGCGCATTCTGATCGGCTTATCGGTATCTGGCGACAGATTGCAGCAAGATATGCTGACAGGTCAGATTACGTGCTGTTTGAGATTATCAATGAGCCGCACAATAAACTGACCAATGATGTTGTGGAACCGATCCTGATCGATGTGTTGGCGGCGATCCGCGAAACCAATCCCACGCGCCGGGTGATCGTCGGCGGTGATTTCTGGAGTGGTATTTCATCGCTTGAGACATTTGATCCACCAGATGATCCCTACGTCATTGCCACATTCCATTTCTATGAACCGTTTGCGTTCACTCATCAGGGTGCAAGCTGGGTTGATCCATCCCCTCCGACACCGCGCAAATTTGGTATTGATGGCGACGCGGAATGGCTCAACAAGATGACGGTTGCGGTACAAGACTTCAAGAAACGCACGGGCGTCCCCCTCTTTTTGGGAGAGTTTGGCGCGATCGATTCCGCTGATCTTACCGAGCGCGTGCGGTACACGTATGCCGTGCGTCGTCATGCTGAGCGGCTGAATCTGCCCTAGTGTGTTTGGGCCTATACCAACACATTCCATGTGAAGCGCGATGAAGGTTGGATCCCTGATATGCTTGCGGCTCTTGGATTGCCACCTGAGGATTAGAATAGTTGCAGTTGGACGACTGTAACGTGCCCTCATATAGCGAAGCGGTAGGGCTGAAACATGTCCTCATGCAGCGAAGCGGTAGGGCTGAAATATGCCCTCATGCAGCGAAGCGGTATGGCAAGAAAGAAATGGTGCCCGGGGGCGGAATCGAACCACCGACACGCGGATTTTCAATCCGCTGCTCTACCCCTGAGCTACCCGGGCATTCGCTGCGGCGACAATCGGTCTGGCGGGCAGGTCGATTGGCGAGCAAATGAGTGCGGGCCTATGGCGAACGGGCGCGCTCTTGGCAAGAGGGAAATAACACCTCTCCTGACTTGGATGGATTAGTCGCGGTCCTCGCGGACGATTTCGCCAGCAATCTCGTCTGGGCTCGCCTGACGACCGGGAACGGCATAGCCATCACCAAACCATTGTGCGAGATCGCGATCCTTGCAGCGTGTCGAGCAAAACGGGGCGTGCTCCTGGCTACGCGGCTTCTTGCAAATGGGGCAGGGTTTGTTGATGCTCATTCGGACAGTATCTGCGCATGTGGAGCGTCAAGTGCAAGATGTGGATCAGTCTCGATCCGCACTTGCCGCCCCGAACTCTCTTCCAATTCGATGATCCATGACTGTTGGATGGAAGCTTTCACTGCAGGATGGCATGTCAGCAACAACGCCCCCGGTCCTTCCAGACGCTCAGCTCGACGCAATAGGAAGCGCGCGCACGCGGCAGCGCGCGAGAAAGTCAAGCGATGGAGCAGGGAAGGGACTGCGAGCCTCGCGACCAACTGAACAAAGCCGAAGCCATTCATTGCGGTACGTTCATGAGGCCAATCGGCCAGTGCTTCCCCGAGAGCTGCATCAATGTCTTTACGGCCTGCCTTGGCCTCAATCGTCGGGAAGTCGATACCGATGGAACCTCCCAGATCCAGCCAGCGGAGGGCTTTGGCAATTGCCGGGATGGCCGCAAGCGCTAGGGAGCGTGGTGATCCGGTTCCGTCAACGTCGATCAATGTCATTGCCGGTGTTGGTGTGATTACGATGCTACCGCCGGGAAATACCAATTCGCCATCGCTTGCCAATGACCAAACATCTTCCCACAACCCGTTGGGCAGCCGATGAACGTGTTTCCCTTTCGCCAGCACGTCTTGCGAGGGAATGGCATCGCCTACGGGTCTATCTCCGAAGTACTTACCTCTTGCGCGTTTGAGCCGACCGCGTTCTGCCATAGGTTCACGGTGGATTATGAGCCGCACTTCGCTGCCTTCGCTTGCGTCGGTAGGCAGATCTGGAACGTCCACCTCGTGTCCCGCCTGTGGCAAGATCGTGGTGCAAAGAGCCCGGCGCTGCCCCTTCGCGCGCTTTGTGACTTTGGCCACCGCGATTGTCCCGGCGCACATTGTGCTGAACCAGTGGAGCCTTGCTGCTAAGACCTGATCTCCCTTAACGAGCAGCGCGCGCGTCTCGCCAAAGCTTTCCTCATGAATCCATTCCGCTGCGGAACTGGCAGGATCGCTAGGCAATGTCGAAACCTGCCGATTTGAGCAGGGCGCGTGTCTCGTAAAGTGGTAGCCCCATGACGCCTGAATGGCTGCCTTGTAGGGATACGATCAGACCCTCTGCCGCCCCCTGAATGGCATAGCCACCCGCTTTGCCCTCCCATTCGCCGGATGCGAGGTACGCAGCGATTTCTTCATCTGACAAGCGCTTAAAGCGCACGATGCTCTCATTCAGTTTCTCGCGGAGCGAGCCATCAGGCGCACGTAAAGCTATGCTGGACAAGACACGATGTCGCCGTCCTGAAAGCAATTCCAGACATCGCCGCGCGGTGGCCTCATCCTCAGCTTTCGGCAGGATACGGCGACCCGCAGCAACTGCCGTGTCGCCCGCCAGGATCCAGCCATCAGCCGCCACCGCGATAGCCTTCTCGCGTGCCATGCGTTTGGCGTAGTCGCGCGGCAATTCAGCCTTCAGCGGCGTTTCATCAATGTCGGAAGGGGAAATCGCGCTCGGCTCAATACCCAACCGCGCGAGCAACTCGCGCCGCCTTGGGCTTGCCGATGCAAGAACTAACTGAGGCGCGCTCATTCAGGCGTGCCGCGATCGTTACTGAGGGCCAGGGCCCTGACCGGGGCCACCACTGCGACCGGGCATAAAACGATAGGTAATGCGCGCTTTGGTCAGGTCATATGGCGTCAGCTCGCAAAGAACCTCGTCACCGACCAAAACCCGAATACGGTTCTTGCGCATCTTGCCAGCAGTGTGGCCGAGCACTTCATGGCCATTCTCAAGCTCAACCCGGAACATCGCATTCGGCAGCAATTCCACCACCTTGCCGCGCATTTCGAGGAGTTCTTCTTTTGCCATGTAGTCCGTATTTCCACTGTATTGTTTGTCTTGAGGGGCGGCATGTAGCCATCGCCGGGGCAAAAGGGAAGCCTTAGGCAGTTTTCGTCCCATTTCGACCAACCGCCGCTGGAACTCTACCTGCGACAATCCGTTACACTCCCGCACCTTGTGTGGCGCGGTTCTCTGAGCCAGAGCGCATTGTGTGGGAGATATCCAGATGAGGTCTGAACCTAATGCAGTCTTGCCATGCTCTTCCATTGATCGCGCTGGGATCTCGCTAGCGCAGTTTCAGCGCAAGACGGGGCTCCGGAGCGTTCGCCAGAACCATCAAGTCCGCCATCTGGCGAAATCGTGGTGATTGCAGACCGACTGCCCGAACAGTTAGATGTTCCTCAGGCCCCTCTGGTGGAGTTGGATGCGGCAGACATTGCAGGCTTTGGAGTCGGATCGATTCAAGAGCTGGTCGCGCAACTTGAACCAGCGACAGGCTCGACACGCGGTCGAGGCGGTGGTGGACGTACCGGTATTCCTCATCAATGGTATTCGGGTCAGCAGCTTTCGCGAGTTTTTCCGCTATCCGCCAGAAGCGCTCGCCAAGGTCGAGGTGTTGCCGGAGGAGGTGGCGCAGCGATTTGGTTTTCCGCCAGATCGCCGCGTGATCAATTTCATTCTGCAAAAAGACTTCTCCAGTCGCGAGATTGAGCTTGAGTATGAGCAGCCGGATCGAGGCGGCTATGCGCGCACCGAGCAAGAGCTCGGCCTGCTTAAAATTGCCGGTGGCGGACGCCTAAATCTCAATTTTGAACACAATGACACATCGGTGCTGACAGAGGCGGAGCGCAAGATCGTTCAGACCGAAGGCAGCGTATCAGATATTGCTGGAGATCCTGATCCGGCTGAGGCGAGGAGCCTAGTGGCGGATCTGCGCGGTTTTGAGGCATCTGCAAACTGGGCGAAGGCTTTCGTGGAAAGTGGCTCATCGCTCAGCCTTACCGGCAGTTTCGAGCGCGATGAGAGCTTGAGCCTTGCTGGTCTTGATAGCGTTCTGCTCACTGATCCGCTGGGCGAGAGCCTTGTTCGCACATTCAATGGCGACAACCCTCTGGAACGCCGGAGCCGTACGAATGAAGGCGCGTTTGCTCTGGGATATACGCGTCAGCTTGGCAACTTTCAGCTGACCGCGACAGGCAATGCGAGCATCGTCGATGACCGTACGGAAATTGACCGACAGGTCGATACGAATGAGCTCGTTACGCAAGCTGGGGCTGGTGCATTCGCGATTGATGGGGTGATACCAAACTTTGCGGATGCCGACTTTGATGTTGCGAACTCACGTACTCTCAGTGTGAACCAGAAAGCCACCTTACGCGGGCGACCAATACTGCTTCCGGCTGGAGAACTAGGCCTCACCTTTGACCTTGGCTATGACTGGAACCGCATCGAAAGCGATGATACGCGCAGCGCCGCCGATACCCGGCTGACACGGGGCACAATCGAGGGCGGCGTAAACGTCGCTGTGCCTTTGACCAATCGATTTGAAGAATTCCTCGGCGCGCTTGGTGACTTCTCAGCCAACTTTCAGTTTGGCTTCAACAATCTGTCGGACTTCGGCACTCTGTATGATTGGAGCGCCGGCCTTACCTGGAGGCCGTTTGATGACCTGCAGCTCGGCGTGACGTATGTCGATAATGAAGCGGCGCCTTCGCTGGCCTTTCTCGGCAATCCAGAGATCGTTAATTTCAACACGCCGGTATTCGATTTTGCGACCGGTCAAACGGCGCTTGTGTCCGTCACCAGCGGCGGAAACCCTGGTCTGGTCGCGGAAAAACAACGCGACTGGAAACTCACCGCAAACTGGAAATTGCCGGTCGGTGGCAATTGGCGCCTGAATCTCGATTATGTGCGCAATCGATCTGATAATGTGTCAGCCAGCTTCCCGGCATTGACTGATGCAATTGAGGCAGCGTTCCCGGATCGTGTAACGCGTGATCCAAACGGACAGCTGATTGCGCTTGATCGCCGCCCCGTGACGTTTGCTGAGACGCGCGCCAACCGTCTGTCGATAGGGCTCAGCTCTCGCGGCCAATGGGGCAGTGCGAGGCCGCGTGAAGGTGAAGCTCAAGCCTCAGGGGCATCGCAAGCGGGCAGCAACGATGTTGAACGGCCCGCACGGGGCCGACGCGGTCCGTCAGGCGGATTTGACCCGGCGCGAATGGCGGCGATGCGAGAGCGGCTGTGTAGCGCGCCTGAAGGCACGGTTCCTGACCTCAGCGAATTGCCAGAACGCATGCGCCAACGTTTGCAAGGTCCCGATGGCCAAATTGACCCAGACCGACTTGCACAAGCGAAAGAGCGTTTCTGTGGAGAGGGAGGCGTGCAGAGTGGACGGCGATTTGCTGCACTCCGCACCGCGCTGTGCAAGGATCATCCAGACCTCGACCAACTGCCGGAGCCGATGCAGGCGCGGCTGCGCGGCGAGAATGGGGAGATTGATCAAGAGCGGCTGTCGCGTATGAAGCAACGCATATGTAGCGAAGAAGGCAGCTCGACTTCACAAGCCGGTCCGCCGCGTGGCGGGCGTGGCCGCAATCCTGCCGCGATGTTTGGCGCGAGACGTGGCGACGGCCGTGGCCGATATTTCCTATCGATCAATCACTCCATTGAGCTCGACAACACAATTCTGATCGCACCCGGCGTGCCGTTGGTGGACCAGCTGGAGGGCGATTCCACCGCGACTTTTGGCCTACCCAAGCACACAACGACGCTGTCCGCTGGGATTTTTCGAGGCGGTATGGGGATGCGCTTTATCGGTCGCTATCTCGGCTCGACACGCATTAACGGTTCCGATCTTCCTGGCAGCACCGACCTGCTCGTCGATGACCTTGCAACTCTCAATCTGCGCGTGTTTGCTGACCTTGGCCGGGTTCTCGATAAACAGGACGGCTTTCTCCAGGGGTTCCGCGTTAGCCTGCGCGCAGATAACGTCTTCGACGGTCGCCGCATTGTGCGCGATGAAGACGGAGCAATTCCGACGCGATTCCAACCACTATTGGTGGACCCGACCGGGCGTTATCTTGGGATAGATTTGCGAAAGCTGTTCTAACGGCGCTCGCCCGTTAGTGGGTTAGCCGTGATCGCGGGAACATCAGGCTTGCGAGCCCGGCTGCTTTGAATGGCTTCCATTCGCCCTCCGCTTGTGACAGCCTGTCGGCGATCGCGTACATCACGCTGGGGTTAACGCCTAGGCCGCAATGGCTTGCAAGAACCTCGATATTCTCGCTTTGGTCATCTGGGGCCTGCACGGAGCCGCGCCAATGCACCACGCCATCGGTTTTGGTCAGGATTGATGTGTTGGGCACCGGCGGCGCGGTCGCCAGATCCTGAAACCGGCCATTCTTGATCGGCTCTGGCTCTTTGCCATTGAGATACTCAAATAGGCGGCTTGCATTGGTGTGATCGCGATTGTCAGTGATTGGGCTTCCCAGAGAGATTACTTGGCGAACCTTGTCGGGCATCATTTTGGCAAGCTCGCGCGCGAACACGCCGCCGAGACTCCAGCCAACAATCGAGATTTTTCCGCCAGTCCCGTCAAACAAATCCGTGACGCATTGCCGCATGGCTTCGACGCGTGCGTCATCCACACGCACATTCCGTCCGAGATTCCACCCAACCGTGTCATAGCCCAGGTCGGTCAGCAGCTTGCGCATAGGCCGCGTCGATCCGTCCGATGCCATAAAGCCTGGCAGTACTAAAACACCGTGTCCGTCGCCTTTTGGCAGATGGCTCATGAACGGTCGCAATGCATAAAAGCTCGCAAGCTCTCCCATTGCGCGGCCCGGTTCGGCCAGCATCAAAAGTCGGTGCGGTGGGCGCACTTCATGTACGGCTGCCTTGGTTGCTTTCATTGTTTGGACCCTTACTGACTAAGCTTTCTTAGCTATCTCATTTTTCTTTGGTGCCCGCTTCTTTGCAGCGGGTTTTGCGGTTGCTCTTCGTTTTGCAGCGGTGCGTTTTGCGGTCGCTTTCTTGGCTGCCGTTCGTTTGCTTGCGGGTTTGGCGGCTGATGTTTTCTTCGCTGAGGACTTCTTCGCGGTTACCTTTTTCGCCGGAACTTTCTTGGATGAGGCCTTTTTTACCGGAGCCTTCTTTGCGACCGCATTCTTGGTTGTGCTTTTTCGTGCCGATGCTTTCTTCAGACGCGCTGCGGCGTCGCGCAGCTCCTCGAAACTTTCCTCAATGCACTGAACGTAAAATTCCGGGTCGGGCAGCAATTTGCGGCATGCGGTGAAGCTGATCGTGGCTTCGTCGACGTAAGACTGCACCACATGGCCCAGCCCCATACCATCGGTCAGACAGACGAGACCCATCTGGCTTTCAAGACGGGCACCGCTGGAATAGATCGGTACTGGCGGCCCAGGCACATTTGTAACGATGGTTGAGAATGGGGGACGGACGGTGTTCGCGAGGCCTAGACGTGTGTAAAGCTGCGCGCCCAGCGACATGTAGAGGGCAGGGCTGACCTTGCTCGCTTCGGTCATATTGCGCGCGCCAACGGCCTCGGTCATCGCTTTGGAATTCATCGTGCGGCTGTGCACATATTCCAGCCGTTCTGCCGGATTGTCGATATGCGTGCCCAACGGAGCGATCATAGCCGCAACCTGATTGCCCATATCCCCTTTCTCTGATTTCGAGCGCACCGAGATCGGTGCCATCGCGGTCAGGGTCGCTTTGGGCAAATCATCCTTTGACAGCAGATATTTGCGCATTGCCCCGCCGACGATCGTCAGGAACACGTCGTTGACTTTGCAGCCCGGTGAGAGCGCGCGAATTGCCTTGATATCTTTCAATGGAAGGCTGCGTCCTTCCACCACACGGGCGGATGAAATCGGCTTGTTGAAGCGCGTCCGCGGCGGCAGCATTTCGCTCGAAACATCGAACTCTTTCGCCACCAACCCTTTGAGAGCTTTCGCAAGACCGGGCGCAGCTTTCGCCGCAACTTCCATTTGTTTCAGCGGGTTGGTAACTGCGCTAATATAGGAACGGTACGAGCAGTTCGACCGGATTGGGAATTTTCCCCGGCTCCCAACTATCGGGTTTGTCGGGTGGAGGCGCGTCGGGCACCAGCGTGTGCATCGCCTCCAGCAGGTCAACACCGCTCATACCGTCAATCGCCGCATGGTGGACCTTGGTGACCATCGCGTAACTGCCCTTGGCGACGCCATCGATATTGTCGAGGCCCTCAACTACCGTGAATTCCCATGGAGGGCGTTTCAGGTCGAGCGGACGGGAAAAGATGCGCGCGGCCTGAATGCATAGCTGTCGCCAATCGCCCGGCTTGGGCAGCGCGATATGGCGGACATGGTATTCCAGATCGAACTCAGGATCCTCAATCCAATAGGGATAATCGAGATCGAAGGGCACACGGACCAGCCGCTGCCGAATGGTTTTGCTAAGCTGTTTACGGCTATCGAAAAAGTTCAGAATGTCTTTGAAGCGGACAAAGCCGCCATGAGTGCAGTTTCAGGGTTATAGATCAGGATCGACCCGATATGCATCGGTGAATTGCGCGTTTCCAGCGCAACGAAACTGGCATCCATCCCCTGGAGCTGATGCATCCTCTTCTCCTGCTGTCAGCCAGTTCTTACCGGTCTGAACCTCGATGGTTAGCACGATTGTGCGGTGCGTCAAAATTGCCAGTGCGCCGTAGCGTCAGATCGCATCCCCTGCGGCAACGCCGCTTGCCCACGCCCATTGGAAGTTGTAGCCGCCTAGCCAGCCGGTCACGTCCACAGCCTCGCCAACGGCGTAGAGGCCCGGAACATTCTTTGCTTCCATCGTCTTGGAGGATAGTTCATCGGTGGAAATCCCGCCCGCCGTTACTTCGGCCTTTGCGAAACCTTCCGTGCCGTTCGGAAGGAACTCCCAATGGAAAAGGCGTGTTTCGGCTTCGCGCAGCGCTTTGTCAGCGATGTTGGCGAGTTCTCCCGGCAAGCAGAGTTTCGCAGCGAGAATATCGGCAAGACGATCGGGCAGATGACAGCGCAGAGTGCTTTGCATGGTTGCGCGGGGCGCATCCTTCTTCGTATTGACCAACCATTCTGGCGAGAGCTCGGGCACGAAGTTGATCACCACCGGATCTCCGGGCTTCCAATACGATGACGCCTGCAAGATCGCCGGGCCTGACAACCCCCTATGTGTAAACAAGGCGGCCTCCGGAAACGTTGCTCTGTTTGCGGTCGCTTCAACAGGTGAGGAAACACCTGAAATCTCTCGGAACAATACCTCCTCGCCGCCCAGAGTGAGCGGAACAAGGGCCGGGCGTGGCTCAACCACTTTAAGGCCGAATTGACGGGCGAGGTCATAGGCAAAATTGGTTGCACCCATTTTGGGAATTGATGGTCCGCCGGTTGCGATGACTAGGTTGTGAGCGGCATATGTGCCGTTCTGCGTGGTCACGAGGAAGCCGGATTTTGCAGACGACGGGACCGAGACACCCATGCCCTCCACCAATGCGATTTCTTCACCGCATCGGACCTCGACATCGCCCTTTTCGCACTCGCTAAGCAGCATCGCGACGATATGCTTGGCGGAGCCGTCACAGAAAAGCTGGCCGAGCGTCTTCTCGTGCCATGCGATGTCATAGCTTTCTACGAGTTCAAGGAAATCGCGCGGCGTATATCGGGCGAGGGCTGACTTTGCGAAATGCGGGTTGGCTGACAGGAAATTGGTGGGCCCTGCGCCGATATTGGTGAAGTTGCAGCGCCCACCGCCAGAAATCAGGATCTTCTTGCCCGGCTTTTCCGCACGTTCGAGCACAAGCACGCGTTTGCCCCGCTGCCCAGCGCGTGCGGCACACATTAGCCCGGCGGCTCCAGCGCCGAGAATGATCACGTCAAACACGTCGGACATAGACTATTTCGCTGGTTTTTCCTGCGGCTTTTTGCGGCCTGCGATGAAGTAAAGCGCGGTGCCGACCGCAAGGAGGACGCCGAACATGGTCCAGGCCTCTGCACTGGCATGGCTGGAAATCCAAATTGAGGAGGCGAGGGCAAGCAACGCTACGAATGTGTGGAAGACGTTTAGCTCGCCCTCGCGCCGTTCAAGCACAGGCAGCGCCGCCGCGCTAATGATATAGCCCAACAGCCGCGACAAAGTGCTGGCGGCAGCAAGAACGAGGAAACCTCCCCACATCGCAAATAGACATGATGCCGCGCCGTAAAAGAGGATTGCATTTGCGGGCGTAAGGAAACGCGGGTGAACCCGTTCAAACCACGCAGGCAGCATGCCTTGCTGTGCCATTCCATAAGCCATACGTGGCACAACCACGACCCCTGAGAAACTGTTGGCCAGGATTGAAAAACCTGCACCGAGTACGATCATGATCGTACCCCAATTGCTCAATGCGGCTTGTGCGGATGCCGCTAGCGCACTCTCATCAGCAGTAGGTTGCGCGCCAATTGCAAGATATGCCCAGATTATCACTGCATACAGTAGTGTAACCCCGGCAAGCACCGCAACAAGCACACGCGGCAAATCCCGCTTGGGATTGTGCAATTCGCCAGCAACTACGGCAACGCCTTCAAATCCGATAAAGGCGTAAAAAAGCAGCAAAACGACCGTCTCAACCTGACTGAATTCGGGCAGGACAATTTGTGGCGTGTCGTAATTTCCGAAAAGTGCGGCTCCAATGAGGACTGCCAGCGGGATGAGCTTTAGTGCGGTCAGGCCGCCCAGCGAGTTGACTGAGCCGCGCATGGAGAAAAGATTTATGACCGTCAGCAGGGCGATAACTGCGACAGCGACCGCTGTGGCCAGCGTCTGATCCTGCAAAACGGGAAATAGCGCAGCGAAATAGCTGACCATTACATGGGTGTTGGCCGCCATCGCAACCGCGCCCGAGGCATAGCGACCCCAGCCAGCCTGAAAGCCTGCGAAACTGCCGAATGCGGCCTGGCCATACAACACCGGTCCGCCACTATTGTCGAAACGTGTGGCAAGCCAGGCGAAGACAAGCGCCAGCGGCAGGAACAGTACCCCGCCCAAGAGCATCAGGATGGGCGCAAAACTGCCAACGCCTGCAGCTAAAACAGCCGGAAGCGCAAAAATTCCCGAGCCTATCATTCCATTTATCTGGAGCAACGACATGCCAAAAATGCCGACGGTGCGTGGCGGTGTCGCCGATGCCGCTGATGATTGTTCACTCATGCTGCGGATGCGTGCCTATATTCCCGATCAACTGCAAGCGCCTGCACCGATTTGTCGCAGATCAAATGGAAAACCGGCAAGGCCTGTGCGGGGCAGTACACAGACATCACCGGTTTAACCGGTTGCTTTGGAAAGAGATCTTTACGGTTGCGCAACCGTGATCAGCTTGCCCAAAGTGTTCCATTCCTCACGCGGTATCCAATCGCGATTGGCACCGAGATAGGAATGATCGTCCAGTTCAAGCAGGCCAATGATGGTTTCTGCGACAATCGTCGCACCGACCGGACCAAGTGCTTCGCCCTCATTAGTGCTGCCATCAGGTTCAGCGCGGTCGACAACTTGCGCCTCGCCAAGTATGTACAGCCACAGCGGAATACCCTCGCGTGGCAAGTCATCATGCAGCGCAGAGACCGCATCGACCACACGTTTGATCTGCAAATCGTCACAGCCGATTGACGCGGCGACTTTCTCTCCCCCTGGCAGAAGAAACGCGTTACCGCGCCGCAAATTGCGCGTTGCCAGCGATTTGTCCTCTGGCGGACCATTTACAAAAGGCAAGTCGAGCAGCAGTCCGGCCAGCTTAAGGTCCAGTTTCTGCGCGCGTTCCACTTGCCTGGTCTCGTCAGTGAAAAACAGCTCGTGAAAATCGACCACTGCATCGGCATCGGTCAATGGATCAAATCCGCCACCCAATACTTCACCAAATAATGGGTGCTTAGCCCCTCCGGTCTGCGCCTGAACAGACATGGGGATCATTGAGTGACCGAAACGATAGGCCGCCACCGAAAATTCCACAGGTATGAATGGCACATCGCCACAATAATGTTTCCGCCCGCAACCAAGGATTTTCTCGACCACTGGCTTGCCGCACATCGCGGTAAGGAAATCGTTCACAACACCCCATTGATAGTGCCATGTTGTTTGCTCGCGGGCAGCTTCGTAAAGGTCATGTCCGACCAGCACCTCTTGGTCTGGGTCTGCGACGCTATCATCATGAAGCGTTTGTGCCACATGATTATGGAACCGAATGATGGCCAGCTGCATCTGGCTGATTATGCGGTTCTCGTCATTGCGTGGATCTCCAATGATCGCGCGGCCATTTGGGCTGCGCAGCACATCATCATTATTGAGACCTGCCTGACCGGGATTGTCCGCGCCGACGAGCAGCTTTACTCCATTAAACGGCAATGGATTGCCATCTACATCAGTGTCCTGATTGAACAGATATGGCTGCGCCTCTGGCCCAAGTCCGTAAATGCAATCCAGGTCGAGGGTCGGTGTGCGAACGTTGGCGATTTCTCCCGGATTGTCGATCACGCTGTCGAACGTGGTCGAAGCATCCAGCGTGACGTCGTGGTCTACGAATTGACCGAAAAACACCATACCAACCGGGACGGTATCTGTAGGGGCGTTCTTGCTGCCGCCATTCATAGGGCCGGGGTCGCCGCCCTCATCTTCGGCTGCGCCAATCTCTCGCAGGATGCGCGGGTCGGTATAGGCTGGGCTCAGATAATCAAACAGGCGGCCAAAGCGATCATCTCGCTGCGTCTCACCTTCCTCTCCATAGGCGCTGCGGGTGCAATAGGGCCGCATGCCTTCAAGGGGTTTCATTCCATGATGTTCTTGATTTGACATGATCGTGTCCTCTTTATGGTTTATGGACGCAACCCGATCTTGTCTTTTGAGGCCTAAGTCATACCACTCGCAGCCCATGTTGGGCGAACGCGTTAACCTGATTTCAGCCCGTCCCCAGCACGTTTCGCGGTTCTTTTTGATCAAAGCGCGAACAGGCACTATCTGATCGTCATGGCAGGCACGAAAGCTGGAACTCCGCATGATCCGCGCGGCAAGGAACGCTTCAATGAAGAACGTGCTGCCTATACTGTCGCGAGCGCGCAACCTGATCTAGAGGCCGGGGTGACGGCAATCCGCGAGACGGTGAAAACGCTCAAGCCACAGCCCGGCGTATACCGAATGCTCGATACGCGCGGCGATGTTCTCTATGTCGGCAAGGCGCGAAGCCTGAAGGCGCGGGTCGCGAATTACACGCAAATTGCCCAGCTCTCCAACCGGCTCAAGCGCATGGTCAGCCAGACCCGGCGGATGGAGATCGTCACCACCTCCTCCGAGGCAGAGGCGCTGTTGCTAGAGGCGCAGCTGATAAAGCGCTACCGCCCCCCTTTCAACGTGCTGCTGCGCGATGACAAAAGCTTCCCATTCATCCTGTTGCGGGCGGACCATGAATTCCCCCGCATCATGAAGCATCGCGGGGCGCGGCGAGCAAAGGGCAATTACTATGGCCCGTTCGCCAGCGCAGGTAGCGTCAATACGACGATCAATGCGCTTCAAAAGCTGTTCCTGTTAAGGAGCTGCACCGACAGTTTCTTCAACAATCGCGACCGGCCTTGTCTGTTGTACCAGATCAAGCGCTGCTCTGCGCCCTGCGTTGGGCGGATCGATGCTGACGGGTATGACGAGCTGGTCAAAGAAGCGAAGGATTTTCTCTCGGGCAAATCGGGCGCAGTTCAGGCCAAGATAGAAAAGCAGATGGCGCAAGCGGCAGAGGATCTCGATTTTGAGACAGCTGCGATCCTGCGTGACCGGCTGCGTGCGGCGACCTTTATTCAGGGCAGTCAGGCGATCAATGCGAGCGGCGTGGGCGATGCAGATGTGTTCGCCATTGCCAGCAAGAATGGTCAAATGGGTATTCAGGCGTTCTTTATCCGCGGTGGGCAGAACTGGGGCCACCGCGCGTTCTTCCCAACGCAGACAAAGGATGTAGAAGAAGGTCAGGTGCTCGCCAACGTGATCCTGCAATTTTACGAAGAAGTACCGCCACCACCGATGATTCTGGTGGATCGCCCACTGCCTGAAGACGAACTGATTGAGGCGGCTCTGTCAGAAGTGGCGGAGAAGAAAGTCTCGCTGTCCATCCCTCAGCGTGGTGACCGACGCAAGCTGATGGAACAGGCGCGTCGCAATGCCGTCGATGCCCTTGATCGCCGCCTGGCTGAGAGCGGCACAAAGGCGAAACTCAATCGTGAACTGGCTGAGTTCCTGGAATTGGATGAACCGCCACAGCGGATCGAGGTGTATGACAACAGCCATATTCAGGGTGCGAAGGCTGTGGGCGCGATGATTGTCGCATCGCCGGAAGGTTTCGAAAAATCCCAATATCGCAAATTCAACATCAAGTCTGCGCAGACCAATGACGATTTCGGGATGATGCGTGAGGTGATGGAGCGGCGTTTTACCCGTGCGATGAAGGACGATCCGGATCGTGAGAAGTCGGGCGCGTGGCCTGATCTTGTGCTCATCGACGGTGGCAAGGGCCAAATGAGTACCGTGCGCAACACGCTGGAGGAACTGGGCATTGAGGACGTGCCGCTGATTGCGATTGCGAAGGGGCCGCATCACGGGCGGGAAGGGCGCGAGGTCTTTCATTTCCCCGATGGCCGCGAGAAGATGTTGCCTGTGAACTCACCTTTGCTGTTCCACCTGCAAAGACTACGCGATGAGGTCCACCGCTATGTCATTGGCGCGCACAGGGCGAAGCGGTCAAAGGCTATCACGGCCTCTCCCTTGGATGAAATTCCCGGCATTGGTCCGGCCCGCAAGCGTGCGCTTCTGCTCCATTTTGGAACGGCGAGCAAAGTTCGCGCAGCGTCGCTGGAGGATCTGCAGCGGGCGCCGGGCGTAAGCGACAAAGTCGCTCAGCAGATTTATGATTTCTACCACGCTAGTGGGTGACAGAACCGGCTCTGGTTCATAATCCTTGCAATAAAACCAATTCCGAAATCAGACGGAGACGAATTTATGGCCGATAGCCAGCGGGCGGCGACCATCCCAGACCAACCAAAACGCAACGCCCTCACGCGCTTTCTTGATGGGGTCGAATGGCTGGGGAACCTGCTGCCACACCCGGTTACGCTTTTTGCGTTGCTCGCCCTTGGTATTGTGCTGCTGTCCGGCCTGCTTGGTTGGCTCGGCGTCGCGGTCGAGGACCCGCGCCCTGCCGGTTCGAGAGGTGTGGCTGAGGAAGGAATGATCCGCGCGGTCAGCCTGCTGGATGGCGACGGTATCAGGCGCATCTTTACCGGGCTGGTGGACAACTTCACCGGCTTTGCGCCGTTGGGTGTCGTATTGGTCGCAATGCTTGGCGTCGGCGTGGCGGAGAAATCGGGTTTGCTGTCGGCCGCCGTTCGCGCGATGGTGCTGGGCGCACCAAAGCATCTCGTGACAGTCGCCATCGTTTTTGCCGGGATCATTTCCAATACTGCATCGGAAGTTGGTTACGTCGTCCTAATCCCGCTAGCGGGAGCGATATTCTATGCGTTGGGGCGTCACCCTCTGGCAGGGATGGCCGCCGCCTTTGCGGGCGTTTCTGGCGGATACAGCGCGAACCTACTGATTGGAACGATTGACCCTCTGTTGGCGGGCATCACTCAAGAGGCCGCGCAGCTGATCGCACCGGATTATACAGTGGTGGCAACCGCCAATTGGTACTTCATGGTCGCATCGACCTTCCTGATCACGTTGCTTGGCTCGCTGGTGACGATCTACATCGTCGAGCCAAAGCTGGGCACATATGATGCCTCCGGTGCCGATCCGACCATTTTGGATGACCGCATGATGGACGCCGTAACGGATGAAGAGCGCAAAGGACTGCGTTGGGCGGGGTTGGCGTTGCTCGGCGTTCTGGCTCTCATGGCTCTTACGCTGATTCCCGACTGGGGGGTGTTCCGTAACCCAGAGACAGGCGACCGGATCGACAGCCCATTCTTTGATGGGTTTGTGGTGTGGATTCTGATATTTTTCGTGGCTGTGGGATATGCCTATGGCCGCGCGGTCGGCACGATGAAAACGGACCGTGATGTGATTAACGCCATGGCGGCAGCACTTGGATCGCTCGGCCTCTATATCGTGCTGGTATTCTTCGCTGCGCAATTTGTGGCGTTTTTCGGCTGGACCAACCTAGGTGCGATAACGGCGGTGACGGGGGCTAACTTCCTTGTCGAAACCGGCATGACCGGTCCCGTTGTCTTTTTCATGTTCATCATGCTCTGCGCGCTGATCAATCTCTCGCTCGGTTCAGCGTCCGCACAATGGGCCGTAACCGCGCCGATCTTTGTACCGATGCTGATGCTGATCGGCTACTCGCCTGAAGTCATTCAGGCGGCCTATCGGATCGGTGACAGCACAACCAACATCATCACACCAATGATGAGCTATTTTGGGCTGATCCTCGCATGGGCGACGCGCTATAACCGCAATCTGGGCGTTGGGACCATGATTGCGATGATGCTGCCTTATTCGATGGTCTTCATCGTGTTCTGGTCGGTGTTCTTCTACCTCTGGACGTTCATTCTGGGACTTCCCGTAGGGCCAGGCTCCCCACATACTTCACCATATCAGGGTGACGGTGCGGACATGAAAAGCCCCGGCACGCGCAATGCGAACCGGGGCTTCGCCTTGATTAGAAAATCAATAGATCAGGCCGGATAAACCCATGTCTCACCGCGTGCGAGGTTCTCGCTGGCGAATGACCAGTTGAGCTTTCCGTTGACTACTGCGTCGAGATAGGATGGGCGCGCATTTTGGTGGTCGAGATAATACGCGTGCTCCCAGACGTCGATTGTCAGAAGCGGATTGAAATCGCTGTCCGCCAAAGTGTCACCATCATGCGTTTCCTCAATGCTCAGCTTACCGTCTTTTTCAGCGAGCCAGACCCAACCGCTTGCAAAGTGGCCTGCGCCGCGTGCCTTGAGCTGTGACTTCAGTTCCTCAACCGACCCGAAAGCCTCTTCGATCATTGCTTTTAGCTCGTCAGAAGGATTTGTCTCTTCTGCTGCCATAGAATGCCAATAAAACGCGTGGTTCCATGTCTGTGCCGCATTATTAAACAGGCCCTGATTGCTGCCGCGCGCAGCTGCAACAATGGCTTCAAGCGACTTGTCTGCGTGATCTGTGCCATCAATCGCATCGTTCATTTTGGTGACATAGGCGTTGTGGTGCTTGCCATGGTGGAATGACAGTGTGTTCGCGGAAATCGCGGGCTCCAGCGCAGTGTCAGGATAGGGGAGGTCAATCAGTGCAAATGGCATGGTCACGTCTCTCTTTTAGTGAAATTTTCAAAGTTCACTAATCGCAACGCCCGAGTGATGTAAAGGTTGCAACTCACACCGAATTTTTAAGTCAATGACCGAGATCGACGGCTCGGCTAAGCTACCGCTGGCCCCGGTCCATCAGTAGCCGCGAATATTGGTCGCCGCAGGCCCTATAGTTGGCGGGTTCATTGACGGGTTGTAGTTAGCACGCGGTGCACGTGGCGAGAACCCAGCAGCAAAACCGTCGGCCATTTTTGAGACTGACCATATGCGGTCAATCGTCTGCTGATCGGCGCCTGCGCCAACCGCCAGGGCCGTCGCAACACCGGACAATGTCCCGGTGCGAATGCGGTCAATGTTCATAAACGCAATCTCGCGTTGCTGTCGCTGATACTCCGCCCAGCGAAGTTCTGGCGTATTAGCCGGCCCTGCAAAGGTTTGCGCAGGAAGATCAGCAATTACCTCGCCATTGGCATTGATCGGCTGTCCGTTCGCGTTGGTTCCAATTGCATTATAGCGATCAGTATAGGCCAAATTGAACGGCGCATTCAGTGCGATGTCTTGCGCGGTACCGTTACAAAGGGTGATGCTCGGAATGGCTCTATCGCGGCCTGGAATTGTCCGGCCTGGCGCGGGGAAAGTTGATCCATAACAGCCGTTTCTAGATCGCTCGCGCTGAATCCACTTGTCAGCCCGATACCATCGTACGTGCCTGATGAGATACCTTGCATGGCCAAGTCGACGCTGGCCGCGAGTCGATCAACCTCCAGCCCTGCGGGACCCGTAGAGGCTTCAACCAGATTGTTGGCCATTTCATTTGCGGTTATGCCGCCAGACACGCCGCTCGAGTTGCCTCCGGCGCCGGTGATCCCTGTGTTGCTGCCGCCTTCGATACTCGCCACGCCTTGCTCTCCTTGATGTCAGCTATGCGCGTACCGGATTCCTCCATCCAGATGCATCTGCAAAACGTATAGGCTTGGTCAGGCGTTCAGTGCACCGCAGCGAAACGCAGCGTCAGACCTCAGCTGCGAGTGTTCGACCCAAGTTGAATGAACCCCGCTGCTGATTTTGTGTGGCAGCCGAGCGCGGCAAATCAGGCCTTTCGTCACGTCGCTGGCATCCAGAATGGCCAACTCTGATCCGCCTGTGTTTTCGTCAATCAAGAACGTGACCAAATAACCATCGTCCTCTGAGGTGGCGCCCTTTCGAGGAACCATTGGGCTCTCACTGGCATAGATGCCATCGGGTAGCTCGAATACCTGTTCGTTGCCGGTTTCGGTGTCGTGCTTCACATAGCCATTGAACAGGAACCAACCTGGCTTGGTCGTGGTCGACCACAGATAGCGGCTCTTCCGCATCAGATAATCCGGGTTGATCATCCCAAATTCAACGACCTTGTCCGACAGCCGCTCTTCGCGGGTTTCACCAGTCGCCATATTAAACCGCCAGCGATGCAGGCGTGGCAGGAATGAGTGCTCATCCACATAAGCCATCATGTGGCTATACTCACCCATTTCCTCAATCGGATCAGGCATGGGCTTGTCCTGAAAATACCCTTCCAGCACGACTTCTTCGCCATCCTCATAGGCGTTGGTCCAGTGCAAGACGTATGTCGGTTCGGCTTTAAACCAGCGTATGTCCTCTGGCTGGCCATAGCGTGGGATCAGGGCAAAACGCGTCGGCACGCCGTCATGTAAACGGGCGGCGTGAACGTCGCGTTTCAGCAATTGCTCGTCCCAATACAGCGGCATATCATTCAGGATCGACCAGTTCTTGGTGATCGCCATGTCATGCGGCAGACGAGGGCCGGGCAGCGGGATTGGCACGTAGTGGGCGCGCTTACCGCTGCGATCAATCACGCCGTAATGCATGTAAGGTGCATGGACGCCGTAATTGAAGAACATCATCTCGCCGGTTTCTTCATCCACTTTGGGATGAGCGGAAACGCCATCTATAGGCGCCCATGATGCTTTGCCGAGGTTCTCCAGCGTGAGGGGATCAATCATCCACGCCTCGCCGCATTGATAGAATGTCGCATAGGCCGTGCCTGCATGTACGATAATATCCGTGCTGCCCGTGTCTTTCAGGCCGCCATGCGCGCCATAGCCGGGCCGCTTGCTGGTGCCGGGCGGATCCATCAGTCCGCCCCAAAGCGAGCCTCCAGCGATCTGCTCTGCATCGAAACACTGCGTGCGGACATACCGATTGCGATAGCTCGCTTTGCCGCCCGAGATATTGACCTGATGAATCATCGCATCGCCATCAAATGGATGATGACGACCGAGCGGTTGATGCACGGGGTTTTCGGTGTTGCGCAGATAGATCCCGTCAATATCGGCAGGGATCTCGCCCTCAATCATTTCCAGCTCGTCGACCGTCACTTCCTCATGGCAAGGGGTCCATGGGCCGGAGAGATAGGGGTGATTACTGGGTTCCAGCGTGTGGATCAGCGGCTTTTCGCGGGTGATTTGCATTGACGATCTCTCCTGCGCCGAGCCTAGCGCGCCGCGCTGCATTCGCAAGGCCGGGAATTGATCCTGATCAATGCAGCTCTCTCGGCGATAAGCGATAGATGGGGCGAAGGAGAGCAGCAATGAAATCGATTCTTTTGCATATCAACAACGATCCTGGCCTTGAGGCGAGAATTCAGATCGCCTTGGACCTTGCCCGCGCTCACGATGGCCACATCACGTGCCTGCAGGCGGTCAGTTACGAAGTCTACGCTCCCGGCGATTTCTATGGCTCAGTGATGGCCGCTGCGATGCCGAAAATTAAGAAGGCAGCTGAAAAACTGCAGGAGAAAATCAAAGCTGATCTAGCTAATGAGGATGTGTCTTGGGAATGGCAATTTCACTATGGAATGGCTGAATTTCACCTCCTCGAACAATCCGCCCTGCATGACGTGATTGTAGTGGGGGCACACGGTATTGGCGAGGCCGAGGGACGGCCGTCTCGCATGATTGGGGACTTGCTGATCCGCGCTAACGTCCCGGTGGTGGTGGTGCCTGACACGACGAGCTCGCTCGACACAAGCGCACCCGTCATGGTGGCTTGGAACGGGTCGCAAGAAGCATGTCTGGCGCTGCGGCAAGCGGTGCCACTTATGCTCACTGCCAAAGAGGTGACCCTGGCTTATGTCGATGAAGCGAAAAAGGAGGATCGCTCCGATTTCCCTCCAACTGATGGAGCCGAGTACCTTAGCCGCTATGGCATCAAGGCGGAGCTAGTCGAGCTGCCGAAGGGAGGCGGAGCGGTCGCTGATCTCATTTTCTCAGCAGCTGAGAAGCGCAAATGTGGTCTGGTCGTCATGGGTGCCTACGGGCATTCACGTTTGTCGGAGATGATCCTGGGCGGAGTGACTCGCAAGGCGCTGTCCGATCCCAAGCTGCCGGTATTTCTAGCGCATTGACCGACTTTGCAAATGAAGCCTTCAGCCCCGATCCCGTCGTCGGATCATACCCTCTTGCGCGATGCTCGCGACAAGTTCACCCGCACGATTGAATATGCGCCCGCGGTTAAAGCCCCGGCCAGATCCGGACCAGGGGCTGTCTGTGGCATAGAGCAACCACTCATCCGCGCGTGCTTCACGGTGAAACCAGATCGCGTGATCCAGGCTAGCGCCGACCAGTTCGCCGCGCATCCATGACAGGCCATGGGGCAGGGCGCTTGTGCCAAGGAGTGTGAAGTCGCTGGCATAGGCGATCACAGCGCGATGCATGGCCGGATCATCTGGCAAAGGTGCTACCGCTCGAAACCAGCTATGCGCGTTCGGTTCCCGCGGCTGATCATTCATCCAATGCAGCTTGTCGCTCGTACGCATATCAATCGGGCGCGGGCGCAGCATAATCTCGCGGGCGGTATCGGTGATACCCGCTTTGTCTGCATATTCACGGCGGATGTCCATATCAGGCTTTAGTCTTTCGGGCGGCGGCACGTCGGGCATTACGGCATCTACGTGTTCCAAACCGTCCTCTTGACGTTGAAAACTGGCAGTCAGATTGAGAATCGGCTTGTCTTTTTGGCTCACCACGACGCGGCGATTTGCAAAGCTGCGTCCGGTAAAATCGCGCGCAGTTTCATATTTCAGATCAACACCTTCTTCGCCGCCGCGCAAAAAGTATGCATGGAGACTATGCGCGGCGAACTCATCCGGCGCGGTTGCCTGGGCGCATTGCAAAGCCTGTGCAATCACCTGCCCGCCAAAGACGCGGCCCATTCCGCCGGGCTGTTGTGCGCCAGTAAACTCGTCTTCGCCATCGCGGCGCACGGTCAGCAATTGCACAAGTCCAGCGACCAGCTTTTCGGGATCGGGTGTTTCGTTCATGGCGCTTGCATTGCGACGCGGACGACGTGCCGTCAACGCGGATCAGCCGGATAGCCCCAGACGCCGCAATACGCGCATCGCATAGGCCTTGCCCATGTTGCTCGACGGCCAGCGGCCGGGCGCAGCGGGCTTCATGCCAAACTCGCGCAGCCTTTTGTTGAGAGCGCGGGCATCCGCCTCAGCAAAGCTCCAATCGCTGCGCCAGGTAATCGAGAGCGAAATCGAGCTTTCCGGTCCATTGCGCACAAAATGGGGCGCCATGACGGGCACGAAAACAGCCTCTCCCGGGCCGAGAGCAAACTCACTTCCGCCAGCTGCCAGATCATCATTCCAAGTGAGTTCCCGTGCGCCGCCGGTGTGGTAGGCCTCATGCACGCTGTCAGGCGCATAGCGTGGATCGCCAGCGGGAAACTGCGTCATCACCTTACCGCCAACGAGTTGCAGCAGAATATTATGCTCCGGATCGAAATGATAGGGCGTGACGGCATTCGGACTTGAAATGAAAACAAAGCCTTGCGGTCGCAGCATCGCGCCCGTCTTTGCTTCGATCTCGCTGCGAACTTCGTTCAGCAGTCCAGCGAGCAGAGCTTCGTAAGCAGGTACTTGCTCAATATTTTTCAGCACTGCCCAGCTATTGGCGCTGGCGATGTGCAGGATCGTTTCCTCAATCGACATTCCGCTGCTATCAGGTTTGCCGTCAACACCGATTGGCAAGTCACCGCGATTATATTCGATGCTGCCCTCGGGCAGCGCACTGGCCAAACTCGCCAAGGCTGGCAGGGTCAGTAGATCATGACTGGCAAGACCATGTGGCAGGACATGCGGCGTTTCAGGATAGCTCTCAGCAAACTTTGCCCGCGCCTCTGAAGAAAACACCTTCTCAGAGCTGTCTGGAGTTAGCGTGTGATCATGCGCCGTCATGGTCTTGCCTTCATTCTGCGTGCTTCAATAGCAGTCAGCGCGCGCGCCGCCAATCTGCGAACTCCGCGCCCGACCGGAATTGACACACTTACGATTTCCCGACGATCAAACCATATCCGGTCAATCATTGGGTGATCCGGCGCCGCACAGCTATCGCACCATTCGATTTCAGGGTTGTTAAGCAGCTCAAGGTTTTCGACCTGCAAGAGCATGCCGGGGGAAAGAGAGTGCAGACTTTCATCAAAGCAGGTTTTGAAGCTGAAGGCACCGGGCGCAGTATGAAACTGAGCAAGCATTGCTGCAGGCCTGCGATCCAATTGAAAGGCCAGTCTCTCCAGCTTGCCCGCTTCGGCTGCGCCTTTCACCACGTCGTGAAAGAAACTGGCTGTCTGGACTGTGCTGGCTAAAGCTGAATTCTCATCCCCCTTCCAACTTTGCTTCTCAAGGTCGAGGAAGGCGTCGATCCAATCTGATAAGTTCGTATCATCACTATACCGCTGAAAAGCGAAATCGCCGCTTTCTTCTAAGCGTCTGCGTTTTCGGCCCAGCTCTTTTCTACGCTTTTTAGAGAAGGCCCGTTCAAGATGTTCTTGCGGATTGCGACCTGATCGGAGCATCGCCCGCTGAGATTGCGCGACAATACGGGGCGAGGCGGTCTCGAGTAATGCGGTAAGGAGCGGCCCGCCGCGCAGGTACATCGCGCAGATGAAGGAATAGCTCTCTATCAGCTTGCGCGTCGGCCCATTTGACCAGCGCTGTCCAAAACGCCTGTTCGAAACCAGCGGCAACCAGGGAGTCCCACAAAACATATTGTCGTGCTGCCAGTTCGCGAAGTGTCGAAGCGGTAGACTGTAATAATCTTTGGAGGATATGATCGGCATCAATCCGACAAGGCGATGGCCGTAGTAAGTCAGAACGAGCTGCGCGTTACCCTCTGGATCAAAGTGCTTAAGTGATGGAACGAGAAACCACTTCTCCAAAAAGGGGTTCGGCTCGCTCGCTTCCATAGCGAGTGCTTGCCAGTTTGGCGCGATGGCTGCCATGTCGAGATCACGCGCGGCCAACACAACAAGGCGCAGCTCCGCCTCGTGATCCCCGGCATTGCCGTGCATGTGTGATTTGCGCCCCATATCGCCCACGGCAGGGTGTTTAGCAGCAATATCTTAAGGGCAAAGAAAAACCCCGCCGAACCGAAGTCCAGCGGGGCAATTCCGATCAACGACGGGTCGCGCTTAGTGCGTACCCGCAAGCGCGGCAAGCAGCAGCAGAGCCACAATGTTTGTGATCTTGATCATCGGGTTGACGGCGGGGCCAGCGGTATCCTTGTAGGGATCGCCGACGGTATCGCCGGTGACAGCAGCCTTGTGAGCCTCTGAGCCTTTGCCGCCGTGATTGCCATCCTCGATATACTTCTTCGCATTGTCCCATGCGCCGCCACCGGCGGTCATGGAAAGCGCGACGAACAGACCGCCAACGATCACACCGAGCAACAATGCGCCCAGTGCTGCAAAGGCTTCGTTTTGACCGGCAATCAGGTAGATTACGAAGTAAGTCGCGATCGGTGCCAGAACGGGAAGCAGCGAAGGCACGATCATTTCCTTGATCGCAGCTTTCGTCACGAGATCAACCGTCCGGGCATAATCAGGACGGCTGGTGCCATCCATAATGCCTTTGTCTTTGGCGAACTGATCACGCACATCGACAACCACGTCGCCAGCGGCACGACCAACTGCGGTCATGCCCATCGCTCCGAAGAGATATGGCAGCAAAGCCCCGAGAAGCAGCCCGACGATCACGTACGGATTTTCAAGGCTGAAATCGACCTCCGCAGTTGGGAAGTACGCCCGCAAGTCAGCGGTGTACGCCGCGAACAGCACGAGCGCCGCCAGACCAGCTGAACCGATCGCATACCCCTTGGTCACAGCTTTTGTGGTGTTACCGACGGCATCGAGCAAGTCGGTCTTTTCCCGAACGCTTTCGTCCAGACCGGCCATTTCGGCAATACCACCGGCATTGTCGGTGACCGGGCCATAAGCGTCGAGCGCCACAACCATTCCGGCAAGCGCCAGCATCGCTGTCGCACCGAAGGCAAGGCCGAGCAGACCAGCAAGCTGGTACGCGCCGATGATGGCAGCGATGATGACAATGGTTGGCAGTGCCGTCGATTCAAGGCTGATCGCCAGACCCTGGATCACGTTGGTGCCGTGGCCCGTTTCCGAAGCCTTGGCGATTGATTTTACCGGGCGGAAGTTTGTGCCGGTATAATATTCTGTGATCCAGATGATAACGCCGGTCAGTACGAGGCCAATCAGCGAGCAATAGAACAGGTCACGGCCGGTAAATTCTACCTTGCCCAGCCCCGGATTGAGCACTGTGTTCATGTCCGTACCAACGGTACCCAGTGCGTAAGAGGTTGCAAACCAGATCAGCGGCACCGCAAGTACGGCGGTGACGATGAAACCCTTATACATCGCACCCATGACATTCGTCCCATTGCCGAGACGGACAAAGTAGGTGCCGATAATCGACGTTACGATACATGCGCCGCCGATCAAAAGCGGCAAAGCCATCAGCGGAAGCAGCAGATCGCCGATGCTGGTGAGCAGCAAGGCCATGAGGACCATTGTTGCACCCACAGTTACCACATAGGTTTCGAACAAGTCTGCGGCCATGCCAGCACAGTCACCGACGTTGTCACCCACGTTGTCGGCGATAGTCGCTGGGTTGCGCGGATCGTCTTCTGGAATGCCTGCCTCAACCTTGCCCACAAGGTCAGCGCCGACGTCTGCAGCTTTTGTAAAGATGCCGCCGCCAAGACGCGCAAAGATCGAGATTAGCGATGCGCCAAAGGCGAGGCCGACCAGCCCGTCTATAACGGTGCGGCTATCCGGCGCGAGGGCCATCGGGCCGACGAGGACATAGAAGAAAACCGCAATCGCAAGCAATGCAAGGCCAGCCACCAGCATGCCAGTGATCGCGCCAGCGCGGAATGCGATGGTCAATCCCTGCTGCAAACCTGTGCTCGCTGCTTGGGCTGTGCGCACGTTAGAGCGCACAGAGATGTTCATCCCGATATAGCCTGCAACACCGGACAGCACCGCGCCAATGACGAAGCCGATTGCCGGAACTGCACCAAGGAAAACCCCGACAAGGATCGCGACAACTACGCCAACGATGCCAATGGTGGTGTATTGACGATTGAGATAAGCTTGCGCACCTTCTTGAATGGCGCCAGCAATCTCTTGCATTTTCGCGTTTCCGGCATCTGCGCCGAGAACCTGTCGACTGGTCACAAAGCCATAAATGATGGCCAGCACGCCCAGTGCGATTGAAATGAGAACTAAGTTCACAAAAAACTCCCCTCTAATACATAAAAAGCGCTCTCGCTTTTGCGGATGCGCTTGATTGCGAAGGTATATCGTCCATTAACGTGCTGGCAAGGGGAATGTCAGTCGTGTCCGCAGTCGAGAGAGTGCGCAGAGCGGCTAGACATGTTGATAGCCCAATCCGTCTGATGTCGCGAAGATCTCACCATCGAGCAATAATGGGGCAGAATCTGCCGCAGTTACCGATCCGATCCGAGTTGCAGTCACGGGCAGTTGGACCCCCGGGTTTGCGGTGAATAGCAACTGATAATCATCACCCCATCGGATGCATTCATCGAGATCTGTTTTCGTCTGCAACCGGGATGAGTTCACGTTTTAGTTCGAATGCAACATCAAGACTGGAGACCGCCATGCGCCAGCAATCGAGCAAGAGGCCGTCTGAAATGTCCATCATGGCAGTGACGTAAGGCGCGAGCGCCTGGCCTTCCTTCAGCAAGGGTGTGGGGCGGTTGTAGGCGTCAAGGTGTGCGCTGTCTTCCTCAAAGCCCAGCAACGCCTGGCCGAGCGGCCCAGTTACGTAAATGTCGTTGCCGACCTCCGCGCCGACGCGCGATGGCACCGGCGTGTGTGTTGCGCAGTAGATTGCCGTGAGGCCAAGCGTGAGTGGACCATCGGTGGAAATCGTGTCTCCACCCAAAAGAGGAACGCCATATTTGTTGAGGACAGCAGAAAGGCCTTCCAGGAACCTTTCATCGCCTTTCGAGAGTGTGTGAGACAGCATGACTCCAATCGGTTCCGCGCCCTTTGCTGCCAAGTCGGACAGATTGGTCGCAACCAGTTTCCACGCAACGTCCGCCATATCCGCATCGCTGCGGAAATGTGTACCCTCGGCCATCGCGTCATGCGTCAGGATGAGCGTTTCGTTGCCAAACTCTAGAGCTGCGCAATCATCACCAAGCCCGCGAGCGCCAAGATGCAGCGGGAGCTTGCGTAACGCGGTTATGAAGTCAGTCTCGGTCATCTGACGGACCCAATAGCCGTTCGCCCTGAGCCTGTCGAAGGGCCGTTCTTCACTTTTGGTATGTCACAAAGAGACGTGCGATGCTTCGAAAAGCTCAGCATGAACGGACCGTCCGTTTAATCCCTGACTTCCTTCGCCACTGCATCAAGAATGCCATTCACAAATTTCGCCTCGCGGTCGTCAAAGAATGCTTTCGCGACATCAACATATTCACTGATGGCCGCAGCTTTGGGCACGTCAGCGCGGGCTAGCAGCTCATAGGTGCCAGCGCGCAAAATCTGCAGCATGGTCTTGTCCAGACGCGCGAGCGTCCAGCCCTCGGCAAGACGCGCCATTAACAGCACGTCGATCTCTTCACGCCGCGCATCGACACCACTCACCACATCATCGAAGAAATCGACCTCTGCATCGGCATAGTGATCGTCTTCAATCTCGCGGCCCAGCCGATGCTGATGGAACTCATCAAGCAATTTGGTGAGCGCAGTGCTCTCCATCTGCTGCTGATAAAGCGCCTGAACTGCGGCCAATCGTGCAGCCGAACGAGCCTGGGAACGCGGAGCAGTATTCATTTCAATCTCAATTCAATAGATCTTGCATGAGCGGGCAGCCCCTCAGCCTCCGCCAGTTTTATGGCGGCTGGCCCTATTGCTTTCAGCGCTTCTTCGCTTGCATCGATAAAGCTCGTGCGTTTCATAAAATCGAGCACTGACAGCCCGCTGGAGAAACGTGCGCGGCGTCCGGTTGGCAGCACGTGATTTGGGCCAGCGATGTAGTCTCCGACAGCCTCTGGGGTGGTCCGACCGAAGAAAACGCTGCCAGAATGGCGCATGGTTTTGAACAGTACTTCTGGATCAGCCACCGCGAGTTCCGTGTGTTCGGCGGCCAGACGATCGGACAAGGGTACGGCGTCTGCAAGGCTATCGACAACGACGATCAACCCATGCTCATCCCAACTTTCGCGGGCACGCTTTCCGGTCTCCAAAGTCCCCAATTGCACGTCGACGGCGTCCTCAACCAAGCGCGCAAAAGTCTCGTCATCTGTAATCAAGATCGACTGGCTCGATGGGTCGTGTTCGGCTTGGCTCAGCAGATCAGCTGCGATCCAGTCAGGATCATTATCTTTATCTGCGATCACCAGAATCTCGCTCGGCCCGGCGACCATATCAATGCCGACTACGCCATACAGCTGCCGCTTGGCCTCGGCGACATAGGCATTCCCGGGACCTGTAATCACATCAACGCACTTGATCCGATCAGTTCCATAAGCAAGTGCGCCAACGGCGTGTGCGCCGCCCACCCGCCAAATCTCGTCGACACCGGCGATATACGCGGCAGCCAGCACCAACGGATTCATTTCACCCTTGGGTGTCGGGGTGGTGACAACCAAGCGTTCAACGCCAGCAACCCTTGCAGGGATCGCGTTCATCAACAATGAAGAAGGGTACGCAGCTCGCCCACCCGGTACATATAGCCCGTACCGCTTCTACTGGCGTCCAGCGCGCACCCAGCCGCATGCCGATCGCATCAGTGTAGTCGCGATCTTCGGGCACTTGCCCTTCGTGATAAGCGCGAATGCGGTCTGCAGCCAATTGCAGGGCATCACGCAATTCGACATCCAGATCTCGGTATGCGGCCTCGCATCGCTCCGCTGAAACGCGCCAGTCAACGTCGTGGGTCAAATGATGCTGGTCGAAGCGGGTTGTGTATTCCACCACCGCATCATCGCCGCGTTGACGTACCTCGTGCAAGATGTCCGCTACGTCGCGGCTGACGCTCGTGTCGCTTTCTCGCCTGTCCCGAACAATCTGCGTAAAGGCTTTCTCGAAACCGGCATCACTGACATTAAGAAACTGCATTACGCTGCCTTCCGCTCGCTCGCGTCGGCACGGAATGCTTCCACCAGTTCCGCGACGCGCGCGTCGGTTTTCAGCGCGGCACGATTAACGATCAACCGAGCAGAAATGTCCATGATCTTGTCAGTCTCGACCAAGCCGTTTTGCTTGAGCGTACGCCCGGTCGAAACCAGATCGACGATCCGACCTGCCAAACCCAGCTCCGGTGCAATTTCCATTGCACCATTCAGTTTCACACACTCAGCTTGGATGCCTTGCCTTTCGAAATGGCGCCGCGTGATGTTTGGATACTTTGTCGCAATGCTCAAATGGCTTGCACCGCGTACGGAGCCAGCCTGATCGGTACGGCTCAGCCACGGACAAGTGACAGTGGCCAATGTCCAGATCGACCGGCGCGTACAGGTCGGTGTAATCGAATTCTTCAATCACATCAGAACCGACAATGCCCACTTGCGCTGCGCCATGGGCGACAAACGTAGCCACATCAAATGCGCGCACCCGGATCAGGCACATATCGTCGCGCGTGGTACGAAAGGTCAGAGAGCGATTAGCCTTATCGTGAAAGGCATCTTCCGGAACTACGCCGGCGCGCGCCATGACTGGCAACGCCTCGTCCAGAATTCGCCCCTTGGGCACGGCAAAGGTAAGCTGTTTCGACATGCAACGGGCAAATAGGCACAGCTCTGCTAAAGGGCAATGTGAAAGGAGCTTTGGATGGCAGATAGTGCATTGATGGACATGGCTTCTGTGCCCCAGGGGATTGAATGGCAGGCAAGCCATGCGGAAAAGGGCGGGGCACACGGAACCGCGAAAGTCATTCGTGCATGTCTAGCGTTGCTGGAAGGGGAAACCGCTACAGGCCGCCGGATCGCTGGTTGGCATGGCTTGGTGGTGAAAGATGCAATGCCGCTGCGTATTGCGGGTGGGTTGCACAATTTGGTGCTGACTGGTGCTGACACCCGCCTAGCCGATGTTTATGCCGGACGGATGACCGATCAGGCGAGCGTTGATGCGTTGGTTTGCGAACTGGTCGAGACATATGACACGCGGCTCTTGCCGTGGCTCGATGGTCCCCCACAAACCAATGAAGCAGGGCGATCTGCCAGCCTTATGGCAGGGTTGATGTGGCTGTGCGATCACGTTGCGCCACGTTTCGATATGCTGGAGCTGGGCGCGAGTGCAGGCATAAACACGATGATGGAGCGATATCGCTATAACGTCGGCGGGGTGGAAGTGGGGCCTCCCGATAGCCCGATGCAGATTGTACCAGAATGGAAAGGGTCTTGCCCACCCGCAAATAGCCCAGAGATTGTTTCGATCCGTGGGTGTGATGTCGATCCGGTCGATCTCACTAATCCCGAAGCGGTTCTGAGGCTAAAGAGCTATGTCTGGCCCGAAGCCTCGCAAAGGATGGGGCGGATCGATGCGGCGGTAACGTTGGCTGGCGAACGTGCTCCAGATGTTGTGCAGTCCGATGCTGCGAGTTTTGTGACGGAAGCTTTGGCACAGCCACAGCAGTCTGGCGTGACCCGCGTGTTGTTTCACTCGATTGTCTGGCAATACGTGCCGCCCGAGCAGCAAGCGATGGTTCAGGCTGAAATGGCTCGTACGGCGGAGCAGGCAAGCAAGGACAAACCGCTGGCGTGGCTCATGCTGGAGACTAACCGCGAGACCTTTCAACATGAGTTGATAGCGCGTTTTTGGCCTGGAAACGGCGAACCGCATCTGCTGGCGACTGCTCATCCGCACGGCGCCTGGGTCGAATGGCTCGTCAGTTAACTCTCGCGAGCCAGAAATTCCTCCATAGCTACAATCACCTGTTTGGGTGTTTCCCACGGTACGAAATGGCCGCAATCAGGCACCCTTGCGATGGTTAAGTCATCGGCCATGTCCTCAAGTCCCTCCAGATTGCGCGAAGGCAGGGCAAGGTCATCCATCGCCCAGATGACAAGCGTGGGAATGGCAAGGTTTGGGACTGACGCGAATTTGAAGTCCGTTGGCACTTCGAACGGCTCGTCCATTGTCGGCACAGTTAGAGGTGTTGCGCGATAATAATTGAGCATGCCAAACGCGGCATCTCGGTCCTGCCAGTCATTGAGCAAGATATCGCGCTCCTCCTGAGGCATAGCCGATGGCTTGTCCCATTTGACAGCCTTCAGCATCAGCCCGGTCAGACCTCTCTCGCGAACCAGTTCATCATTCGCCGGATCACGGAAAGCGCGGATATACTGGCTACCCTCGCGTTGTTCCTGATCTATCCAGAGCATCCTTTGGAAAATGATCGGGTGCGGGGCGTTGGCGATGATCGCGCGTTCCACCCGTCCGTTTGCCTGCCCCGCCAAAGCAACACCCCATGCAATCGCGCCGCCCCAGTCGTGGCCAACGATAGTAAAGGTCTCGACGCCCAAAGCATCGGCCAGCAGGAATATGTCACCCGCGAGCTTATCGGGCGTATACGCATCGACCTCTTGCGGCTTGGATGATCCGCGATAGCCGCGCTGATCCGGCGCGATGCAGCGAAAACGGTCGCTGAAATGGCCAATCTGATGCCGCCAGGTTCGGTGATTTTCGGGGAAGCCATGCAGGAAAATGAGCGCTGGCGCATTTTTCGGGCCGACATCGACCACGTCCAGGTGAATGCCATTGGCAAGTTCGACCCGGTTTTGCTCAAGCGCAATCATCTATCCTCTTCCATCCGGTCCATATAACCGCTTGCGACCATAGCCGCGACTTGATCGAACAGCGTGTCCGGCGTGCGGCGCATCTCGCCCATTTGTTCTTCCATATCGCGCGCCACGATGATCTCACGCTCTCCCTTAGCGATGCCTTCAACCATTATATTGGCAGCCTTATCAGGTGGAATTCCGGCATCAATGACCTTGTCACTTCGCCCGCGTGCGCTGCCGTCAGCAGTTAGCGCGTTTCGACTGACATCCGTAGCGATGGAACCGGGATAGACAACGTGCACGTCGATCCCGTTAATCGACAATTCGCCCCGCAGCGCGTCGGCGTAGCCAGCCAGGCCGAACTTGGCAGCGCTATACGCGGTGCGCATTGGAACACCGACCTTGCCCGCAATGGATGAAATGAACACCAAGCCGCCGCTACCGCGTTCGGCCATATGACCGACAAGGCTTTGGCTGAACGCGATTTGTGCCGTCAGATCGATTTCGATGATATCGCGATAGACTTGCATGTCTGTTTTGAGTGCGCGGCTGCGCTGCGAAACACCTGCGTTCGCCACAGCTATATCCACGCCGCCATTCCAATCTATCGCCGTTGAGGCCGCATTTGTTAGTGCTGCCTCGTCGCGGACATCGAATGGCAGAATAAGAGTTTGTGAGGCGCATTTTTCAGCGACCTCCTTCAAGCGTTCCGCATTCCGACCGGACAGCACAATGCTGGCACCCCGCTCGGCCCACGCGGTGGCAAGGCTTGCACCAATCCCACTGCTTGCGCCGGTAATCCAGATGGTTTTGTCAGAGAAGGCCAAGACTATGTTCTCCTAATCCTCATAAAGACTTTCCTGGCGCAGTTTGAGACCTGCCGTTTGTAGCGGAGTCATCGTCTCTTTGAACATGCGCGGGGTCATTTTCGTGAAACGTTTGAACTCGCGGTTGAGGTGCGACTGGTCATAGTAACGTAGCTCGGCCAGATCGCCCTCTGACGGCGTTGAAAACCCCCGCATGGCCGTGGCGATGTCGAGGAAACGGCTACGTCTGAGCACGGATTTCGGCGTCAAACCGAATGAGGATTTACAACGCCGCCCCATTTGCCGGGTGGACAAGCCCAGATGGTCGGCGGCGGTTTCAATCCGCATTGTGCTGTGGAGGCGGGCGATCCTCTCGAAAACCGCCATCTGAGCATCAGGTTCTGGGTTTGCGATGGTTTCAATCCTATCAAGAATGAAGTGCTCCATCGCTGCGACTTTGCCCTCATCATCAGGAGCAGCAGCAACTGCATCATACATTTCGGTGGCGCGGACGCCCGCGTAATCCTCCAAAGAAATGAGTTTGTCGACGAAGTCGGAATGGGGGAGTTTTGACAGACAATGCCATGCACTAGGCCGAACTGCGAAGCCAGCTACGGCAAAGCTGCCCTGAACGCGCACGCGAAATGGCAACTCGTTAGACCCGAAGAACAGCACGCGGCTGTGGTCCGACCATCGGCCCGGTGCAACTTCGCCGGACCAATTCCCCTTGATTAGGCAGCGTACAAAGGCGGTTTCTGCGAGAAGAAAGTCCTCAATGACGATCTCATCGGGCAATTCAGCTTCGAATACATAGAATCGCCGAATGTAAGGGCGCAGGCGCGGCGAGGGGCAGTAGGTGCGCGAAAGCATCAGTGCATGCCCCGCATAGCGCGCGGGTCAGCATGATAAAGCTGCGACCCCATATTGATCCCTCTTTGCCCTCAATCGTCTGGCGAACTTGCCTTAACCGCGACTGCATGCACGCGTTCGCCGGGAATGTCACCCAGGGCACGATTGATCATTCGCTGACGTTCCAATCTTGAGACACCCGTGAAAGAGGCCGCCTCAATGACGATAGTGAAGTGAGATTCGCCGCTGCCATCGTCACCTGCGTGCCCGTGGTGGCTGGCGCTGTCATTAACGATGTCGAGTTTTGTTGGCGCGAATGCCGCGGTGAGCAAGTCGTGCATTTCGGTCGCTACTGATCCGCCCATGGTGATTTCTCCTGTTTTAATGGCTTATTGGGGGCTTCACTTAGCGCATTATTATCCCCATCCTATAGCCAATGTCGCAAAGCAGATTCCATGGAAGGCACGAAGGGGTGGACGCGGTTTGCGATCATCCAGTTTGCCAGAAACCTGGAGAATTTCGTGCACCCGGTGTTGCTGGGCATTCGTTCAATGGTCCGGGTCAATGGCGTTGGTTTTGTCTTGAGCACATTCGCGAATTTAATGCTGGCTATGACTGGTTCGAAGGCATGAGCGCAGAAGAGATATTGGATGCGCAAGGTCCGACATCCGGATGGCGTACCGAAAGCCCATCCTTCAGGCCGACAGCTGGAGTGGACGGCATGCCTCGCTGGGCGGATTTTGACGATCCACTGGATGCGATTTCGGCACGGGCGAATGGCATAAAAAGCCGCACGCAACGTGAGGCAGCCATGGCCATGGATGGGCGCTTTTCGAAAGAAGAAGCGGGTGCGCTTGAGACTATGGGCCTTGGCCTCGATACCGACAGGCAGCGCTTGCGAAGCCGCTATTCAGAACTCGTTCGGCGCTATCACCCAGACCGCAATGGCGGCGACCGCCAATTTGAAGGACGGCTCAGCAAGGTAGTCGAGGCGTATCAGTTGCTGAGGAAGAGCCGTGCTTTCGCTTAGCCAGCTTGTGCAGGTATATGCTCCGCGCATTCCGCTTCCGTCTGCTTATAGGCGTCGCGTGCCCTGACGCGATCAGCATAGGCCTTAAAAACCGGGCGATCCGGTAAGGTGCCAAATCGCAGGCCCCAATCGACCTGCGCGCCTACATAAACGTCGGCCATGGTAAATCGATCACCGCATGCAAAGTCACGGCCCGAAAGCAGATTCTCCAGCGTGTCCATGGCCTTGGAGTAATTGCCAAAACCCAGCATTGCCTGCTTTTGTGGGTCGTCCGCTTTCCAACCCATAGCGTCCGCGACCAGTGCCTGCTCCACTGGCCCGGCGACGTAGAACATCAACCGGAAGTACGATGCGCGTTCGACATCATTTGGTAGCAGGTCAGAGTTTGAATGAACCTCTGCCAGATAGTGGCAAATCGCCGCCGTTTCGGTAATCACATGATCATCGCCGCCAAGGTGATGGATCAGGGTGGGAACTTTGCCCATTGGGTTTGCGTCGAGCAGCGCCTGTGGTTTGTCAGTCCATTCAATCAATTGCAGATCGAAGTCAGCACTGACCTCATTCAATGCCCACCAAGCGACCCATGCACGGCTTTGTGGATGCGCGAAAAACGTGAAGTCTGCCATATTGGGCGCCCCGTTCAATCGCGGTCGAGCGTGAACATTGGCTCAAAACCACCATAGATCATGCGCATCCCATCAAACGGCATTTCGCCCATGTCCTGTGTCCAAAACTCATCCTGTTCCATCTTTTTGTGAGCCGCCTCGCAGGTTTCCTTGTCGGGCCAGATCATCCATGAAAACACGATCTTCTCGCCAGGCTCCGCCTTTACTGCGCGGCGGAAATCCGTGACTTTCCCGTCAGTAACATCGTCCTCCCAAGTCTCGACAATTTCGGTCACGCCATATTCGGCGAACTTGCCAGCAGACTTTTCCGCCAATTCTCGGTACGCTGCTTTTTTATGCGCAGGGACCGCGATCAGAAATCCTTGGACATACATAGCTAATCTCCCTTCCGGCGTAGAAACTAGCACGAATTCGCGACAATTGAGCGTCAATTTTGCCGAAAGGCCCAGCGTAAGGTCTTGCCCATTCCCCATGTCGCTGCGCGCGCCGGAAGGGCGGCAAGGCCGGGATCCTCAAGCGCGAGCATCGTGCGAGCAAACGCAGGAAGCAGTGAAACAGCCTCAGTACCCAGCAATGCCTGAACCATTGGCGGGGCGCCCTTGGGGCGCTGGTTCAAAACCAAATTGGCAACCTCGCGGGCTTCAGGACTGGCGTTCAACTCATCGCGGAAATCGCGAAATAGCGCCTCGGCCTCGCGCCGCGTAATTGGCACAGGATCAGCGCCCAGCCTGCGCGCGATCATTGCAAACTGATGGTAATACTCATCTTGTTCGTGACCCGGCATATCTGGGCGGACATGGCGCAGGTAGGCCTCAAGAAAACTGGTCGCCTCCACAACGTGCACCCACGCAAGGGTGCGCGGGTCGCGTGCGGAATATGGCGTTCCATCAGGCAGTGTTCCCTTCACCTGCATATGTATCAGGTTAACGCGCTCAATCGCTGCTTGTGCTTCATTACGATGGCCGAACGTGGTGACTGCAATGAAACGCGCCGTTCTGCGCAGCCGGCCATGCATATCCTGCCGAAAATTGGAGTGATCGAGCACACCCTGCAGCGCACTTGGGTGCAGCATCTGGATCAGCAGGCTGCGGATCCCGCCGACCATCATGCTAACCACATCGGCATGGACCATACGGATCGGGCTGTCCTTTTCAAACAGCGCATCGTCGGACGGCGGCACCGGTTTTTGCCCGCTATCGACGTCGTTAAAGACGGATCGGACGCCGGAGACCAAACGTTCGCGAAAAAACTCTGAAGGGCGAGGTGGCATAATCCCCAATATAGGGGTTGGCTGGTGAAGGATAAATCCCTAACTCGCGAGTGTAATGAATGACATGACTGACACGCCGCTCGATTCCCGCGATAAAACCGTTCTCGCCACACCCGACACGGAAGTTGATGTGCGCGAAGTTTTTGGCATCGATATTGACTGGAAAGTGCCCGCCTTTTCCAAACCCGATGAGCGTACGCCCGATCTGGACGAATCCTACGTGTTCGATCCTGACACGACTCTGGCGATTCTGGCGGGCTTTGCGCATGATCGGCGAGTGATGGTTCAGGGCTATCATGGTACCGGCAAATCGACTCATATCGAACAGGTCGCCGCACGGCTGAACTGGCCATGTATTCGAATCAATCTCGATGCGCATATCAGCCGTATTGATCTGGTTGGACGCGATGCAATCGTTCTGCGTGACGGCCTGCAAGTGACCGAGTTTCGCGAGGGCCTGCTGCCGTGGGCTCTGCAACACCCTGTCGCGCTAGTTTTTGACGAGTACGACGCTGGCCGCCCAGACGTGATGTTCGTGATCCAGCGTGTGCTAGAACAGCAGGGCAAGTTGACCCTGCTTGACCAGAACCGAGTGATCCGCCCCGACGCCAATTTCCGACTTTTCGCGACCGCCAATACTGTCGGGCTGGGCGATACCAGCGGATTGTACCACGGCACGCAGGCAATCAACCAGGGGCAGATGGACCGTTGGAATATCGTCGTTGGCCTCAATTATCTGCCCGCGGATGTTGAGCAGGATATTGTTGCGGCAAAGAATCCCGATACCGATCCGGCAGTGCTTGCAAACATGATCAAGGTGGCCGATTTGTCGCGGCAAGGCTTCATCAATGGCGATATCTCAACCGTCATGAGTCCGCGCACCGTGATTACCTGGGCGCAGAATTACGCAATTTTCAAAGACATTGGCATGTCCTTCCGCCTCTCTTTCCTGAACAAATGCGACGAGGAAGAGCGGATGCTGGTGGCTGAATATTATCAGCGCGTCTTTGGCGAAGACCTGCCTGAAAGTGTTGTCAGCAAAGGCTAGACCATTGGCGGTACAGCCATAGTTCACCCAAGTCTTGCCAATAACTGTGTTGTTCCGCTAATACAGTTATTCCATGTCGTTCATCAATCGCTTTTTCAAACGGGGCCAGGGCACGCCTGAACATCATCCGGTACGGAGGGTATTATTCTCTGCATGATGACGGTCCGGACGATGGCTTCGCCTCATCTTCATCGCGATCTTCACGACTATCCTATGATGATTGGGATGCACGGCTTGACCGGCTGGATGCGCACTTCAAGGCGGAGGATGAAAGGCGTCGGACCCGCTGGTGGCAGCCATCGCATTGGCGCGAGCGCCGCAAGCGCTGGTGGGCGCTGCGGATTGTGGCTGGGCTCATTTTCCTGTTTATCCTGACGGTCGGCTGGCTCGCTTTCACTGCGCCGTTAAACAAGTCGTTGGAGCCGATCGCACCGCCGCAGATAACCCTGCTGGCCGCCGACGGCACCCCGATTGCACGTAACGGTGCGATTACCGACCAACCCGTGGTAATTGATGAGTTACCTCCGCATGTTGTGGAGGCGTTCCTGTCGATTGAGGATCGCCGTTTCTATTCGCACTGGGGTGTTGATCCACGCGGCCTTGGTCGTGCAGTCTGGGCCAGAGTATCTGGTGGGCCGATGCAGGGCGGTTCCACTATTACACAGCAATTGGCCAAGTTCACATTTCTGACGCCTGACCAAACGCTGAGCCGCAAGGCGCGGGAGATGCTGATCGCATTCTGGCTCGAAAGCTGGCTGACCAAGGACGAGATCCTCGCGCGATATCTATCGAACGCCTATTTCGGCGACAATGTGTATGGCCTGCGTGCGGCCAGTCTGCACTTCTTCTATCGCAAACCGGAAAACCTCACCCGTTCGCAAGCCGCGATGCTAGCTGGATTGGTGCAGGCGCCTTCGCGCTATAATCCGGTGAAGCATTACCCGCGTGCGGAACGACGGATGAAAATGGTCGTCAATGCGATGGTCGCTGCGGGCTATATAAGCGCGGCAGAGGCTGAACGCATTCGCCCACCAGCGCTGGATGTTCGGCTGAAGAGCGATTTGCCAACCGGCACCTATTTTGCGGATTGGGCGCTGCCGCAGGCGCGGGAACGCACCGAAACTGGCTATGCGCGTCAGACCCTGACGACCACTCTCGACTCCCGGCTACAGCAATTGGCGCGTCGCGTTGTCGCGCGCGCAAATTTGGGAGAGGCGCAAGTGGCTTTGGTTGCGATGCGACCCAACGGCGAAGTGGTCGCCATGGTCGGCGGCAAAGACTATGCACAAAGTCCGTTTAACCGTGTCAGCCAGGCCAAACGACAGCCCGGATCCACTATTAAGACATTCGTGTATTTGGCGGCGCTGCGCGATGGGTGGGCGCCGGAAAGCACCGTGGCCAATACCGAAATCACTGAGGGCAGCTATAGGCCGAAGAACGCGAATGGGCGGTATTCTGATGAAATCACCCTGCGAAACGCGCTAGCCCAATCGAGCAATGTCGCGACCCTCCGCCTGTTCAACGCGCTGGGTTCAGAGAAAGTGATCGCGACTGCACGCGATTACGGGATCGGCGCAAACCTGCCTCAAGGTGACCCCAGCATAGCGCTCGGTTCGACCAGCATGACTTTAATCAAGCTGACCTCGGCCTATGCAGGGATTGCGGCCAATGAGTTCCCGGTCGAACCCACCGCATTTGTGCGGGAAGAGCGCAGCTGGTGGGATGATTTGTGGGATGGCCCATCCAGCCTTTCCGACGGACAGCACGATGAAATTGAGGATATGCTGCGTAATGCGGTGAACAATGGGACGGGCAAGGCCGCTACCCTGGCGGGACCGAATTTCGGCAAAACTGGTACGAGCCAGAACAATCGCGACGCGCTGTTCGTGGGCTATGCTGGCCAAGGTGATGAGCGTCTGGTGGTGGGTGTGTGGATTGGCAATGATGACAATTCCCCGCTCGATGGGATTAGCGGTGGCGGAATGCCGGCACGGATATGGCGCAACTTCATGCGTCAGGCGGTAACCAGTACGCCAACACCGCGCCCTGCGGCGACGGACAATGCAGACCCAGGTGGCCCGATTGAACCGCTCGATGTGCCAGAACTGGAAGATATACCTCTTGGCGATGATGCAAATTTGCGCATCCGCGATGGTGAATTGGTGCTTTCAACCGAGATTGAAGGTGTTCCGGTTGATATCACCTTGAATGAAGATGGCCTCAATGTCGTTGGCGAACAAATCGAGCAAATGCGCGATGACGCGCAAGATCGATTTGACCGGGTTGAGCAGGAGATCGAAGCGCGACGACGCAGGCTTGAAGAACGCAATCGATAAGTTTGCGTGACCCCAGATAGATCGTCCTCAGCCGCGCACGATCATGACATTCATGATCGCTGACGCGATAGGTTTATCGCGCTTATCCTGCCACGCTTCGACACTGATATTGGCAGTGCGTCGGCCCAGTTTCACAATGCGTCCGCACGAGTATGTCGTTTCCAGATTTCCCGTTCGCAAAAACTGTACCGTGATGTTTATCGGCTTGAGCTGATGCGGCCCTTCAGCCGAAAGGGCACTGCGTAATACGGCATAGCCAGCGGTTTCCAGCAATCCGCTGATCGCGCCTCCGTGTAAGGCTCCGGGCCGTCCCGAGAGACGCTCGGCGTATTCTGCACGTAGGATCGGGGTTTCTGCCTCCCAACGATCAAATTCCACGCCCAAAGAGCGTGCGTAAGGAGTGAGGAGTGCGCTTTCGGACAGCTCAGCCATCTGGCACCAACCGCTTGTCGGTCTTGATCGACATGAAGACCGCTTGAATTCTCGCGACCGGGTCATCGGGATCACCATCGTGGGCATAGCCGCGCACAAAGGCTGCCGATCGCGTTTGCCGATAACATTGTGACCACCCAAAGATGCTGGACTGAGCACGGGCAGGGCGGACATAATCAACCCGCAAATCCAATGTCGCGATTGCAGTAAATTCTTTCTTGGTGTTCCAGATTGCGAGCCCGCTGGCCATGTCCATCAGGCTGATGACAGGGCCAGATGCGATGACATCATCGCCGTCTTGCCCAACCAGATCTTGGCGCCAGGGAAGCTCAAGCTTCACCCAATCTTCGCCGTGATCACAGTACTTTAGGCCAAGCCAACCATTGTGAGCTCGGGTTGTAAGAAAAGGCGCAGCGAGTGCTGGATCAAAGTGCTGGAGCTTGCTCATCTCAGTGCGGCTCTGCAGCTGACTTTTCCCAATTACAATGTTTTAATTTCAAACTCTCCGGCGGTGTCGTCACTTTTCGAAATACCGGGCGCAACGCAACGTCGTGCTCGTGACCCCAAACGGAGAAAGACGATGAATCTGCCAAAAATTGACTTGGAAAGCCTGCCTAGCTTGGAAGCTGCCTCGGGCATTTTTGGGAGTCTGTCGGATCTGGCAACAGCCACTGTCGATGACCGCGTGGTGATTATCATGACGTATGTCTACGAAACGTTGCCACCTGACGCCGTACTTTAATCTGCTGACTGCGACGTCATGCGGATTGACCCAAAACTGCGTCTGCTGCGGGATAGCTCTGTCCCGCAGCAGCGTGCGCAGCGAGAGCTTGAGAACGCCCTTCACGCTTGGCGGAAGCGTCAGGATGTCTCGCTTATGTTTGAAGAGCTGGAAGCCTTTGGAAGAAGCACTCCCTTAGCCAATTGCCCGATGCTCGACACTCTGATGCATGAGCCTGAACGCGCGAGAGCCATCGTTAACGCCATGACAGATGCGATCAGTGATGCGCTGTTTAAAGAGCCACTTGGGCATGTGCCGTTTCGGCATCAGTACTCCGACGGGGTTAGTGTGATGCAATTGGGGCAGTCGGGCCGCGCAATTCTCTCGCTCGTCACATATGAAGAGCTACCAATCGAACGGCGTAAGACCCCGCAGTCGGTGTGCTTTTCCGGCGGTGAACGGTACGAATGCTATCTGGCAGGATCGGCACGGGGCGCGATTTTCGAGATAATTAGAGAAGACGATGGCGAGGCTGTGCTGGATCGCCAGCCCGTTACGTTCAGAGAAGGCGGCACACTGCGACTTGTCGGCGAGCGAAAAACCAAGATTGTGAGCAGTGTTCACGGGCGACTTGTGATGCTGCGACTTGGACGAACGCCGGTGAAACCTGATCCCGCGAGGGAGTATCGCATTTCTGACGGGAAACTGGTCCACCGGGCGAGCGGATTGCGCAAGGAAAGTCATCAGGAACTGGCGATGGCATTGCTGGGCAAGATGGGCCGCACCGACGCCGGTGACGTGTTTGAACGCATTGCATTTTCGGGAAGTGAGCATTTGCGCTGGCAAGCGGTGCGAGAGTTTCTCGCGTTAGACACAGCTGGCGGCTTCGCGGCGCTATGTAAAATTGCATCCAACCCGAGTGACGCGCTCAGCGAGTTTGCTGGAACCTTGCGTGCACGTCTCATCGAAACGCATCCCCAACTGGCTGAACTCTTGCAAAAATAGACGGAAGGCAAAGCATGCCGTTATTACTTGAATGCGAAGACACTCGGCAAATTTCTGTACCCGACTGCCTCGACATGCTTGGCGATGCAGGTGTCGATGTTACTGATGAAGAGAGCCTCGCACACGGAGCATTAGCGCTAAGGCGTCTGGCCAATAACCGCAACTTTCTGGGTGATTTGCTGGTTGAGCAATTGCGTGACGGCGATGGCTCAATAGGGGAGCAGACGGGCTATGGTCCACAGGCTATAGTTCTCTCAAGACTGCGTGGCGGCTGTTTTTTACGAGCCAATATCTGGCCATCGGCGCGCGACGCCTGTTTCCAAACCAGCGGTGCCAAAACTTTTGTCTACGGCGTGCCGCATGACCACAATTTCAGCTTTCTGACGGCGGGTTATTTCGGTCCTGGCTATGCCAGTGACTACTATGAATATGAATACGATCAGACCGCAGGGTTTGTAGGTGAGAAACCGGGTCTCAAGTTTGTCGAACGCAGCACTCTGCACGAAGGCAAGTTAATGCTATACCGTGCCCATCGTGACATCCATTCGCAGATTGCGCCTGAAAGCATGTCCGTTTCTCTCAATATCATGCAGATTGACCCGGGTCAGGGGTGGTTCGACCAATATGGTTTCGAGCTGGAAACCGGCGAGATCACCGGCATCTTGAACCCGACTTCGACCGAAGCGTTTTTGCGCTGTGCGGTCGGATTGGGTAGCGGCAATGCGATTGATCTGGCGGATCATTTTGGCCGGACCCACCCGAGTGACCGTATGCGACTGGCCAGTTATGAGGCGCGGTCTCTTCTGACGCAGGATGAAGAGCAAGCGGATGATTTATGGCGAGAGGCCGAAACCAGCAGCTCGCGCATGGTTTCCCAAGAGGCGTTAGTCCGCCGCCGTATGCTGGAGCCTGCCGAGTAACGGCGTCAGAGAGTTCCTCCGGCTAACCGGTCAATTGCACCTTGCAGGATGATTGCCGCGGCATGGCTGTCGATTTTCTCCGCGCGCTTGGCGCGGCTCATATCCTGTCCGATCATCGCTGCATCCGCGCTCGCGGTTGACCAACGTTCGTCCCATAATAGAATTGGTAGGCCAAGGGCTTCGGCTAGGTTCCGTGCATATGCGCGGGTCGATTGCACGCGCGGCCCTTCGCTGCCATCCATGTTGCGCGGCAATCCGAGGACAACGCCCGTTACGTTTCGCGCGGTCGCCAAATCCCTCAACTTGCCTGCGTCCTTTGAAAATTTGCCGCGCGGTAGCGTCGATCCAGCGGTGGCAAAGCGCCAACCTGCATCGCATGTTGCGATCCCGATAGTCTTTGTGCCTAAATCCAATGCCAGCAGAACGCCGCCATCAGCAAGCGCCGCAGAAAACTCCGGCGCCTTTTCTGTAATCAGCGCGCTTCCACCCATGCTGATACGCGGCGCACCACGTCCTCCTGCAAGTTCGCCCAAAACAACGGGATATCATACACGTGGTAATTGTTGCCTGGCAGCACACCCTGCCCCAATTGAGGTGGATCGCCGATAATCAGCAAGCCTGCATCGTCACAGCGGGCCGGAACAGCACCTGCAACCAATTCTGCCGCTGACATATCGTTATTGGGGACCAGAGTGCCCAAATTGGCATCCATTGGGGCCTCGTCACCCACTACCCCGGTCAACGGATTGACGCACAGGATGGGGCCATCGCCGCGCGGGCCGCCACTCAGGCTTTCCGTGGAACGATAGCGGTCCATGATCATCGAGGTGTCCGGATTGTCCGCAAAGCTCGACCAGGTCGTCAGGCAGGCGGGCTGATTTGCTGATGCACATGCAGGCAGTGGCAGGGCAGGTAAGTCATCCTCTACCGAAATCGGCCACCCAATCGGGTAAGCGGCTGCGACGCGGGTTTCCAGTTCGGTCCCCGCAACTTCTTCGCGGAGCAGGCGCAGGATGTGCAGCGAACCCTGACTGTGTCCGGCAAGCACGATTGCTTTGTCATCGTCGATACTCTCGACAAAATAGCGAAAAGCTTCCCGCACATCGGCATAGGCTGCATCAATAGCCTGTTGCGCCTCTGGCTTATCGGTCAGAAAAGCACCGGCCACTGCTTGCCGATATTTCGGTGCCCAGATTTCGTCGGCACGATTGAACGCGCTGGCCATTCCGCGCAGGAACAGCTTTGCGCGTGCCTCTGCCTCATCGTTGCCAAGCGCAGCATTCCACCGTGCATCTTCGGTCACCGCAAGCGGGATGTAGCTTGTCGGATGCACAAAGAAGACGGCGAAATCCGGAATCTCAGTCGGGTCGAGAATCTCTGCGCGGCTTGATCCGACAGTGTCGAAGGGATCGGTGTTGTCGGCGAGACTCCGCTCTGCCGCTGGCGTATCTGGCGATGGCTCTCGCTCTGCGATATCTTCGCCTGCTTGCGCGATGGCCGGTTGATATCGTGAGGGGTCGCTTGTCCCGATGCCAGGGCGTGAATACCACATGTTCGGGTCTTGATAGGCGTTCGCCTGTAGCGCTTCTTGTTCAACAAACTCGCCGCGCGGCACGAATGCAATTGCAGTCGCCTCGCGTGACCAAATGGCGAGGGCAATGGCGCCGGCAATCAGCGCCACGATGATAACCGCAATAAGATAAAGAAACTTGCGCGCCATTGCGGTTGTTTATTCGCTGACGTTTTCGGTTTTCGCCGGTCGTAAGGTTGACCAAGGCGCGTCCGCTGCGCAGTGATGTGAACCAACTGATTGGGTTCCAATTGGTTGTCCCATCGAGTGAGAAGGTAATGAATTCAGCGCGCCCACCAATATTTTCAAGCGGAATTGCGCCGCCCAGTCCCTTGGCGACTAGGCTCGCGCGGCTATCTGCGGAATGGTCACGGTTGTCGCCCATCACAAATACATGATCTTCCGGCACTGTGACCGGATCGAAATTGTCCAATCCCTGGTCGGTATGGTCAATGATCAGATAGCTTGCGCCGTTAGGCAGTGTTTCGCGATATACGGGCATTTCGCAGATAGGCTCGCCCGCATCGTTTTTGCTTTTCATGCTAGGGTAGTCAAACGAACTGCATGGTGAGTTGATGTCAACCGGCACTTCGATCGCGGGTTCGACAGATTGTGGCACCGGCTCGCCATTCAGAATGATCTGGCCGTTGCGCACTGCAATTGTGTCACCGGGCAGGGCGACCACACGTTTAATATAGTCCTCATCGCGTTCCGGGTGCACAGGAATGACGATATCACCATATTCCGGCGCGTCAGCCCAAACGCGCCAATCAGCGCGCGGCGCAAGGTGAAAGCTGATCGACGACCAATTCCAGCCATAGGGATACTTGCTGACAACCAGCCGATCGCCCTTGAGTAGTGTCGGCATCATAGACTCGGATGGGATGTAGAATGGTTTCGCCACAAAACTGTGAAACGCAACCACAGCCAAAAGCATCAGCGCAAGGCCGCGAATTTCGGCGAACCAGTTAATAGGTTCTTCAGCAGGTTCGCGCTTGTTTTTCAGGTCAGCAGCAGGATGGTTATCTGTGGTCATGAATTGTCTTTGGGGATTGCCTCAATAATCACAAAGGCCTGAGCCCATGGATGATCGTCAGTGAGAGTCAGATGAATGGAGGCCTCATGGCCCGGTGGGATCATTTCTTCAAGCCGCTTTGCTGCACCGCCCGATAATGAGAGGGTCGGCGCGCCCGATGGCGCATTTACGACACCGATGTCTTTCATGAACACCCCGCGGCGAAAACCGGTGCCGACTGCTTTGGAAAAGGCCTCTTTGGCGGCAAAGCGTTTCGCGTATGTGCCCGCGATGGTGAAGGGGCGCTTGCGAGCTTTGGCGCGCTCTACCTCGGTAAACACACGGTTTTCAAACCGCTCGCCAAACCGATCGAGAGAGTTTTGTATGCGCTCAATATTACAAAGGTCAGAGCCAAGTCCGATGATCATGGGAGTTTTCCGGTTTCGTGCCAAGCCACCCGCGCCCTCCGTCCTTCCACCCGGAGCCTAACGGGACATAATCCGGGTGGAAGGACGGAGGGCGCGGGTGGCTTGGTCGCTATCAAAAGAATTCTCAAAACACCTTTGCCAGGATCATGACGAGCAGCGCAAACACCATGTAGTTGAGCAGTACTTGTGACTTGAAGAGATAGTGGGTCAGATTACCCTTAGCGAGCGTGAGCGCGCCGACATAACCAAAAACCTGCAGCGCTGGCCATCCAATCGCAAACTCCAGAAAAATGCGGTTGTTGAGAGCGAAACCGAGCAATCCGATACTTAAGAGGAATGGTATGATGGCCATGATCGCCCAGCTTGCCTGCCTTGGGTCAAGCCTTTCCGTCAACGCGCATCGTCCATCAAGTTGCGCATTTTTCGCACAGCAGCTTCAAGCCCGACGAACACCGCTTCGCCGACCAGATAGTGGCCGATGTTGAGTTCGGCGATCTGCGGGATGGCGGCGATCGGCTGCACGTTCTCATATGTGAGGCCATGGCCAGCATGCGGCTCAATGCCGTTCTTCGCCGCTAACGCAGACATATCGCTGATCCGTTTCAACTCGCTCGTAATGCGTTCGCTGTCTCCGTCGAGAAAAGCATGGGCGTATTCGCCCGTATGAAACTCAACGACTGGGGCGCCAAGACGCAGCGCCGCGTCGAGCTGTCGTTCTTCTGCTTCGATGAATAGCGACACGCGAATGCCCGCATCCTTCAGCGCGCTAATGATCGGTACCAGCGTGTTGTGTAGGCCAGCGGCATCAAGTCCGCCTTCAGTGGTTCGCTCTTCACGCTTCTCAGGCACGATACAGGCCGCATGTGGATTGTGGCGCAGTGCGATGTCCAGCATCTCTTGCGTAGCAGCCATTTCGAGGTTGAGCGGCAGATCCGTCGCATCCTGAATGCGCTGCAAGTCAGCATCGCGGATGTGGCGACGGTCTTCGCGCAAATGCGCGGTGATGCCATCACCACCAACTGCCGCTACGATCTCCGCAGCGCGTACGGGATCAGGGTGATCGCCACCGCGCGCATTGCGGATGGTTGCGACGTGATCAATGTTTACGCCAAGACGCAGGGGGGCGGCCATTCTAACTTCGGCTACCTGGCTTGGTTACCGGGATCGCGGCCAGTTCTTCTGGTATCTCGTCATCGGCAAAGCTGGGGAAGGTGAGTTCAATCAGAGGGAAGAAGGGCACGCCCAAATCCGCTTCGCCAGCAGATCGATCAACTAGAGATACTTCCGCGATGACTTCTCCGCCCTCTGCTGCAACGGCGGCTATGGCTTCGCGACTCGAAAGCCCAGTGGTCACGACATCTTCAACCATCAGAACCTTTGCACCTGGCTCAAGACGAAAACCGCGACGCAAATGAAATTCCCCATCGGGGCGTTCGAGAAACAAAGCGTCTTTCTCGAGCGCACGACCCATTTCGTGGCCGATAATGATGCCTCCCATGGCAGGGCTCACTACGGTGTCGATCTCGCTGCGGATCTCGCGCGGGATTTTCTGTGCCAGAGCGCGGGCGAGTCGCCCAGCCCGATCAGGGTTCATCAGTACCCGTGCACATTGCAAGTAATGCCCACTATGCCTCCCAGAGGAGAGTTTGAAGTGCCCCTCCAGCAACGCTTCGCTGGCACGAAATTCCGAGAGAATATCTTCGTCTGTCATACGGTCTTCCAAAGCGAGTTGCGCGAGATAGTGCAAGCGGATTGTGCACCAGTTGCGGCAAGATGCATGAATCTTGAACAAGCAAGGTTGCGTATTTTTCTCCGCCATTGACTTGAGGCATCTGGCAACACTGTTATAGGGCACCGGAAAGATGGCGTGGGTTGCATGTCTTTATACAATTCGTGAGCACGCCAAATTCTGGGCTATCCTGCCCGAGTAAGAGAGTGACAGCAGACTACATATGAGCATCTCTAAAACGATCTCAGCTATCCAATATCGCCTTTTGGCCGCAATCGCTGTGATGAGCGCCGCACTGGCATTGGCATCCTTGAACAATGCAGCATATGCTCAGGAGGCAGCCCCTGTCGATGCGGTCACAGTTGGTGATGAAGGTCCCGCCGATGCAGGTGCAGTAGAGGCAGAAGTCGCGAGCGAGGGTGCGTATGTGCCGATGGCCCCGACCGAGGGTAAGGGCATGCCGACCGCATATGAAGACGATGCGCTGAAGAGCCTGACTTTCCAGGATCAGTATACCGCCGATGGTCGGTACGCGCTGTGGATGCACGATGTCGTTCTGCTTCCGATTATCACAGTCATCAGCCTGTTTGTTCTGGGTCTGCTGCTGTGGGTGGTTGTTCGCTATCGCAAGGCGGCAAATCCGACACCATCGAAGACAACGCACAATACCTTTATCGAGGTTGTGTGGACCGCTGTTCCGGTTATCATTCTGGTGGTTATCGCGGTGCCTTCAATTTCTCTGCTTGCCCGCCAGTATGAGACACCGCCAGAAGATGCGGTGACGATCAAGGCGACCGGCTATCAGTGGTATTGGACCTATACTTATCCCGATCACGGCGAATTTGAGGTGGTCTCAAACATGATGGATGAGGAGACCGCAAATGCGCGTGGTGAGCCTTACCAGATGGCCGTGGATAATCGCATGGTGGTGCCTGCCGGTGTCCCGCTGCGTATCCAGACAACTGCTGCTGATGTGATCCATGCTTTTGCCGTGCCAAGCCTGTGGTTTAAGATTGATGCTGTTCCGGGCCGCTTGAACGAACGTCTTCTCGTTATCGAGGAACCTGGTGTATATTATGGTCAGTGCTCAGAGCTGTGCGGCGCACGTCACGCCTACATGCCGATCACTGTCGAGGCGCTGCCGATGGAGGAGTTTGCGGTATGGGTCCGCGAAAATGGTGGCTCAATGCCCGGTGCAGATGGTGCTGCAGATGGCGCTGATGCGGATGACACTATGGATGGTGTCGAGCTTGAGGCCTCGCCGGAAGCAAACGAAGACGGCGCAGAAGCTGCGCAAGACGCTCTAGAAACTACTTGATTTTACGCCGACGAGAGAGACAGATCACGATGGCTACCACCGCTGAACAGTTCCAGGCCCACGCTGATGATCACGCCCATGATGCGGATCACAAGCCCGGCTTTTTCGCCCGTTGGTTTATGTCAACCAACCACAAAGATATCGGTACGCTATATCTGATTTTCGCGATTTGTGCGGGTATCATCGGCGGTGCGATTTCTGGCATTATGCGGATGGAGCTTGCGGCTCCGGGCATTCAATATCTCGGCTGGTGGGCTGAGTTTATGGGTGCCGAGGCAGGCGATCTCAATGCTTCGCTACATATGTGGAACGTCTTTATCACCGCGCACGGCCTGATCATGGTTTTCTTTATGGTCATGCCTGCGATGATTGGCGGCTTTGGTAACTGGTTTGTGCCGCTTATGATTGGCGCTCCGGACATGGCGTTCCCGCGCATGAACAACATTTCGTTCTGGCTGACCGTTGCTGGCTTTGTGAGCTTGCTCTTGTCGCTCTTTGTGCCGGGTGGTACAGGACCGGGTGCGGGCGTTGGCTGGACGGTTTATGCACCGCTTTCAACCACCGGTTCGGTTGGTCCGGCAGTCGATTTCGCAATCTTCTCGCTCCACCTTGCGGGCGCTGGCTCGATCCTTGGTGCGACGAACTTTATCACTACCATTTTCAACATGCGTGCGCCGGGCATGACGCTGCACAAAATGCCGCTCTTCGTATGGTCGGTTCTGGTCACAGCGTTCCTGCTGCTGCTGGCGCTGCCAGTGCTCGCTGCAGCTATCACAATGCTGCTGACGGACCGCAACTTCGGCACGACATTCTTTGATCCTGCTGGCGGCGGTGACCCTGTTCTTTATCAGCACTTGTTCTGGTTCTTCGGTCACCCAGAAGTGTACATTATGATCCTGCCGGGCTTCGGAATGGTCAGCCAGATTGTCGCGACCTTCAGTCGTAAACCTGTGTTTGGCTATCTCGGCATGGCTTATGCGATGGTTGCGATTGGCGTGGTTGGCTTCATCGTCTGGGCGCACCACATGTACACTGTCGGTCTCGACGTGAATACGAAGATGTACTTCACCGCTGCGACTATGGTCATCGCGGTTCCAACCGGCGTGAAGATATTCAGCTGGGTCGCCACGATGTGGGGCGGTTCACTTGAATTCAAATCGCCAATGGTTTGGGCGCTCGGTTTCATCTTCCTATTCACCGTTGGCGGTGTGACTGGCGTTGTGCTCGCCAATGGCGGCATCGACGATAACCTGCATGACACATACTATGTGGTCGCGCACTTCCACTACGTGCTGTCGATGGGTGCTGTGTTTTCGCTGTTCGCGGGCTTCTACTACTGGTTCCCGAAAATGAGCGGCAAGATGCACTCCGAGCTGCTGTCGCACCTGCATTTCTGGGTATTCTTCATCGGCGTGAACATCATCTTCTTCCCTCAGCATTTCTTGGGCATGCAAGGTATGCCGCGTCGTTATCCTGACTATGCAGAGGCGTACACTTTCTGGAACGAGGTCAGCACCTTTGGTTATGCCATTATGGCGCTCTCAATGGTGATCTTCTTCGTGAACCTTGCCTACGCATTTGTTGCAGGCCGCAAGGCTGGAGATAACCCTTGGGGTGAAGGCGCGACCACGCTCGAGTGGACTTTGTCGAGCCCGCCGCCATTCCACCAGTTCGAAACGCTGCCTGTGATCGAAGATCATCACGATTATCACGATCACATGCCGCGTGATGGCGAACCGGCGACTGCGTAAGCTGTTTAAGCAATTGAGGCGTTATGGGATGGGCGCTTCAGGAGTGAAATAAATTGGGAGGGCGCGCCGTTCAGGTGCGCCTTCCGCATATTGAGAGAGTTGGCCAATCGGCCAGAGCTAGATGGAAATGACCGGCACCACGACGCAGACACTTCCGGCTGATTGGCGCGACTTCTTCGCGCTGACGAAGCCGCGTGTCATGACGCTGGTGATTTTCACGGGCCTATGCGGTTTGCTCGCAGCCCCTGGTAGCATCAACCCAATCCTCGGTTTCAGCGCGATCCTGTGCATCGCACTGGGTGCCGGGGGCGCGACCGCTTTGAATATGTGGTGGGAAGCAGACATTGATGCGGGCATGAAGCGTACTCAGGCGCGTCCATTGCCGTCTGGTAGACTTCGCCCTGACGATGCGCGCGACTTTGGCATTGCTCTATCGGCATTTTCGGTTGGGATCATGGGCCTAGCCGTGGGCTGGCTCGCGGCGGGCATCCTCGCCTTTTCGATTGTCTATTACGCCGTTATCTACACAATTTGGCTGAAACCACGCACTCCGCAAAACATTGTTATTGGTGGCGGTGCGGGCGCATTTCCACCGTTGATCGGTTGGGTTGCTGTGACCGGCGAGGTCACAGCGATGCCGATCTTGCTCTTCGCGATCATCTTCATGTGGACGCCGCCGCACTTCTGGGCGCTCGCGCTGTTCGTGAAGATCGACTACGAGAAAGTCGGTATCCCTATGATGCCAGTCGCGCGCGGTGAGAAGTCTACGCGCACGCAGATACTAATCTATTCGGTGCTCTTGCTGCCTGTCGCGGTCGCACCATGGTTCATCGGCGGAGCTGGGGCGTTCTACGGGCTTGCAGCGCTTGCGCTGAGCAGTGCATTCGTTGCGCTTTCAGTTCCGGTCGCATTTCGGCAATCTGTCGAGCACGATAGGATGAAGCCGGAAAAGCGGCTCTTTGCATTCAGCATTCTGTACCTGTTTGCATTGTTCGCGGCTTTGGTGGTTGACGCGGTGATGCGTCAGAATGGTATTGCATGATGACCCCAGAGGAAGAAGCCGAGTTTAAACGCCGTCAAAAGAGCCGCAACCTTGTGATGGGTGGCTTGCTGATTGGTGCAGTGATTTTGTTCTACCTCATCACAATTGCGCGGATTGGAGCCCAATAGCATGGCGACTGCTCCGACCACCGACGCCTCTATGGATGAACGCAATACCCGCACCGGCGCCTTCGCTATTATTGGCGCGCTCGCAATGTTAGGCATGGGCTATGCGGCGGTGCCGCTATACGATCTGTTTTGCCGTGTTACCGGCTTTGGCGGGACGACGCAGCAGGCAACCGAAGGCGAAGCTGCCCTGGCGGAACAGCAGGCTGCGCTCGCGGGCGCGCCGCCGATTTCTATCCGTTTTGATGCGAGCACATCGCGCGAGGTCCCGTGGACTTTCCGACCTGAGCAATCAACAGACTCGGTTCGCATCGGTCAGCGCGATATGGCATTCTACATCGCGAAGAATAACAGCGATGTCCCGATCACCGGGACCGCGACATTCAACGTCGAACCGGAACAAACTGGACGCTATTTCAACAAGATCCAGTGCTTCTGCTTTACAGAGCAAACTCTGCAGCCCGGCGAAGAAATCCGCATGCCTGTGCTGTATTACGTCGATCCGGCGATTTTAGAGGATGATAACGCGAAGGATGTGGAACAGATTACTCTGTCTTACACCTTCCACCGGGCGCCTGAACAACCGGAAATGAATCAGGCTGCTGCAGTGCCTTAGGCTTCCGCAGAAGAAAGTTAAACCGGGCTGATAAGGCCTAGATTATGTACGCGCTGCGCTCTAAAGACGTAGCGAAGAATTTTAAGAGGACGGGGTAACCCATGGCTGGCAACGTCAATCACGACTATCACATTCTTGAACCCGATATCTGGCCGCTGATCGGCTCGATCTCGGCGCTGACCTTTACCAGCGGCATGGTGCTGTACATGCACGAAATGGCATCGGCGCATCTGGTGCTGGGACTGGGCATTGCTGGTCTCATTGCGACATTCTTTGCGTGGTTCAGCAATGTTGTGAAAGAGGCGGAGCGCGGCGATCACACGCCGGTGGTTCAGCTTCACATGCGTTATGGCATGATCCTGTTCATCGCCTCGGAGGTGATGTTCTTCGTCGGGTGGTTCTGGAGCTGGTTCGACTTCGCTCTGTTTCCTGCACCGCTCGAAGTTAGCTTTATCGATGGCGAACAGCTAACCACAAACCGGTTCATTTCCGAAGGCGAGACGGCTTTGGGTACGCTGGTGCCTGAAGGTATGAAGGTACTGAATGCCTTCTCACTTCCGCTGCTCAACACGCTGATCTTGCTGTGCTCGGGCACCACCGTAACCTGGGCGCACCATGCCCTAATCCATGGTGATCGAGAGGGCCTCAAGAAAGGCCTTTGGGCGACCATCGCGCTTGGCGTCGTGTTTAGCATGGTGCAGGCATATGAGTATAGCCACGCGCCGTTCGTATTCGGTCAGAACACCTACAGCTCAGCTTTCTATATGGCGACTGGCTTCCACGGTTTCCACGTTTTGGTGGGCACGATCTTCCTCGCTGTTTGTCTGGTGCGGGCCTATGCGGGCCACTTTACTCCGAAGCAGCATTTCGGTTTTGAAGCTGCTGCGTGGTATTGGCACTTCGTCGACGTGGTATGGCTATTCCTGTTCATCGCCGTTTATGTCTGGGGCGGTTGGGGCGCAGAAGCGATCTGACCCATTATGTACCTGTGACTGACGACAGTTCACACTCTCAGAAAGGGCAGCCCTCGATCGTGGAGGCTGCCCTTTTCGGTTGTTGCCCTCAATGCGCATCGCGAACTTTGTTCGATGCGCCTTTGGAGGTTGCTAATCGCTGCACAATCTGTGGGCTGGAGTTTGGCAAGCTGGAACGCGGCGCCCGTTTGGCTGGGGTTCTGACTCTGCTCATTGCTGCGATCTTGATCGGATTGGCATGGTGGGTCGATGAGGCCTTGCGGCCTCCGCTGTGGCTGCATGCGATCATCTGGATACCCCTGACCATCGGCGCGGTTTTGGGCAGTGTTCGGTTGCTGAAGACCGTATTGCTCTATGCGCGTTTTGAAGCGGAGCGGGATAAGTCGGACTTATGAATATGCGCGACATTCCAATCATTCCGACGATCCTGGTTGCGGCGGCAATCGCGACAATGATCGCGCTGGGCGTATGGCAGCTAGGCCGTGCGGACGAAAAAGAGGCACTCATCGCCAAGTATGAGGCGGCGCTAGCTAATCCCGATGTGGTCGTTTTTCCTGATACATCGCGGGTCGCGTCAGGCGAAGAGCCGGATGATGCCGTATTTTTCCGACGCTCATCCTTGGAATGCTCCGAAGTACGCGGCGCTACTTCGATTGCTGGCAATAATGCTCAGGGGCAAAGCGGCCTCGTGCATGTGATTACGTGCGACACACCGCGAGGCATCAATGAATTCAAGGTTGGTTTTTCGCGGGACCCCAAAGCGCCGGATTGGAATGGCGGAGAGGCGGCAGGTCTTATCGCACCGGGCGGCGAATTGGGCGTTCGTTTGCAGCTGTCAGAGCCGGTTGCAGGCCTCGAGCCACTAGCGAAGCCCGACCCCAAAGACTTGCCGAACAATCACCTTGCCTATGCCGGACAATGGTTTTTTTTCGCGCTCACGGCGTTGGTGATCTACGTTGTTGCTCTGAGGAAACGGAGCAAGGATTTGTCTTAGTATGTGCCTTGGCCACCCACTCCCTCCGCCCTTCTGCCCGGAGCCTACCGGGGCAAACTCCGGGTGGAAGGGCGGAGGGTGCGGGTGGCGTCGCTTGCTAGACTTCTCTCGGATAAACTCGCGATTGCTTGCCCACCTGCTTCCGCGCAGCTAACCGCGCAAACACTATGGAATATATCTCAACCAGAGGAAGCGCGCCGGCGCTGGATTTCGCTGGGGTCACGCTGGCTGGCCTTGCCAATGACGGCGGGCTTTATGTTCCGCGTGAATGGCCGCAATTTACGACTGACGAGATCGCGGCGATGCGCGGTCTTCCCTATCCTCAACTCGCTGCGCGGGTGATGCAGCCATTTGTAGGCGACAGCTTGTCTCCTGACCGTCTGCTGGAGCTATGCGAGAAAGCCTATGGCCGTTTCGCCCATGCGGCGGTCACACCGTTGGTGCAGTTGGATGAGCGGCAATGGCTGCTAGAGCTCTTTCACGGCCCGACGCTAGCATTCAAGGATGTGGCGTTGCAATTGTTGGGGCTGTTGTTTGAGGAATTTCTGGAACGCGACGGCAGCCATCTGACCATCGTTGGCGCGACGAGCGGTGACACCGGCAGCGCGGCGATCGATGCGGTTGCGGGCCGTGATCGGGTCGAGATTTTCATGCTCCATCCCAGGGGACGGATCAGCGATGTCCAGCGATGCCAGATGACTACTGTGCTTGCGCCGAACGTGCACAATATCGCCATTGATGGCAGTTTTGACGATGCGCAGGCGATGGTAAAGCGCATTTTCAACGATAGTGATGTGACTGCGACGTATCGCATTGGCGCGGTGAACTCGATCAATTGGGCGCGGTTGCTGGCGCAGGTTGTGTACTATTTCGCTGCTGCGTTACAGCTTGGCGCACCAGAGCGGAAAGTCGCGTTCAGCGTGCCGACTGGCAATTTCGGTGATGTGTTTGCGGGACATGTGGCTGCGCGCATGGGGCTGCCGATTGAACAGCTGGTGGTGGCAACTAATGTGAATGACATTCTACACCGCGCACTGACCAATGGCGATTATTCTACCGGGTCAGTCACACCCACTGCGGCACCGAGCATGGATATTCAGGTCAGTTCGAATTTCGAAAGGCTGCTGTTTGATGTTGGCGGCCGCGATGGCAGCGCGATGGCCGAGCAGATGCGTAGCTTTGAAAAAGCGCGCGCGATGCACCTGACCAATGCGCAGCGCGACGGAGCATCGACCTTATTTACCAGTGCGAGAGCTGACGAAAGCGCGATGGCCCAGGCGCTGCGCTGGGCACATGAGCAAGCCGGGCAAGTAATCGATCCGCATACGGCGATTGGGCTCTACGCGGCGCGGGAGACCGTTCTGCCTGAGGGTACCCCAATGGTCACGCTGGCAACGGCGCACCCGGCGAAGTTCCGTGATGCGGTGGAACGGGCGACCGGTGTGCGTCCGGTGCTACCCGCGCGGATCGGCGATCTGTTTTCGCGCGAAGAATCCTATGTGGAATTGCCAGGAACCTATGATGCCGTACGCGATCACATAACGAATCATGCGAGCGCTTCTGCCTGATGGCTGACCTGCGTCACGATCCTGTACTGATGGTGGGCGAGGGCTGGGATGGCTATCGCCTGCTCGATAGCGGCCATGGCCGCAAGTATGAGAGTTTTGGCGACTATCGTTTTGTCCGTCCAGAACCTCAGGCAATGTGGGCACCGCGCAGCGATGATTGGAAGGCGAATGGTGAATTCCTGCCCGGTGCCGATGAAGATGGCGGAGGGCGTTGGCATGGAATTGATAGTTTGCCTGAACAGGGCTGGCCCGTGTCCTGGAACGAGGTGACGTTCACGGCTCAGCCTACGCCTTTTCGCCACCTTGCTTTCTTTCCCGATATGGCACCGGTGTGGGCCTGGATGAGGGCGCAACTGGATGGTCGCAGCGATGCCGAAGCTTTGAATCTGTTTGGATACACTGGCGTCGGGTCGCTCGCTCTATCCAGGCACGGTACCGTGTTACGCATGTCGATGCGAGCAAGAAATCGGTCGCGCAGGCGCGGGAAAATTCCGCACTTTCGGACATGGAAGACAAGCCCATTCGCTGGCTGGTCGATGACGCTGCAAAGTTTACAGCGCGTGAGGTGCGGCGCGGGCGCCGTTATGATGGGATTATTCTCGACCCGCCAAAATTTGGGCGAGGCCCCAAAAACGAAACCTGGCGGTTGGAAGAGGGCCTGCCAGACCTCGTTCGCGATTGCCGCAGGCTGCTTGACGCCCACAGCCGCTTTCTGTTTTTGACCGTCTACGCAGTGCGAATGAGCAGCTTGGCGCTTGGCGGTCTGCTAAATGAGGTCTTTGCCGACCTCCCTGGCACGATCGAGCATGGCGACTTAGCGGTAAGCGAAGTGGGGGAGGGCGCGCGCATGCTGCCCACCGCGATCTTCGCAAGGTGGTCAAATCCGGTATAGGCGCGCAATGAACGATTCGCTGATCCTTGAAGTGGCCGATTTTGAGCATGATGTGCTCACCGGCATTTATTCCGAAGAAACCGGCAAGCCCCAACCGTTACGCTTTACCATCAAAGTGCGATTGAAGCCGCTTGACCGCTACGATGCGGATACCGCGCTGGATGCGAGCAAGAACTACATGGATCTGAAGTTCGCGGCGTCTGAGGCGCTGCCAGAAGGGGTTCACTTTAAACTGATAGAGGCGGTGGCTGATCACGTGTGTGAGACGCTGTTTGTACAAGACGCGCGAATTGAGGCGATTACAGTGAAGATCGTCAAGCTTGCGATTGCTGAGGCCAATGAGAAGATCGGCATCACCCTGCATCGGGAACGGCGCGAGTGACATCGCAGATAGTGCACATTGTTGACGAATTGCCTGCCGCCGCGTTGGACGCAGCCGCAACATTTACACGGCGCTATCTATCTCACGTTACGGAAAAAATCGCCAACGAAGCTTGCGATGGGCTAATGATCCTGTTGCCATCTGCGCCCTATGATCATCGCGACTGGCGTCGAACGATGGCGCGTGATCTGGCGCGGCAATATGCGCCGACACGGGTTAATGTTGTGGCTGCTACCAACTACAATGACGCTAAACCGATCCTGGATTATCTCAAAGGCGCGCCCGGTATCACTGGGCAGTATCTTGAAGCCGCCGAATAAGGTAAGCATCTCCCTATGACGTCGGCCCCGCTTATTGACCAGTTTCAGCGACGGATTACGTATCTGCGATTGTCGGTGACTGATCGCTGCGATTTGCGCTGTTCCTATTGCATGCCAGAGCGGATGAGGTTTCTGCCAAAGCGCGAGGTGCTGAGCCTTGAAGAATTGCATCGGCTCTCGCTTGCTTTCATCGCGCGCGGGGTGACCAAGATCAGGCTGACCGGCGGGGAGCCATTGGTCAGGCGCGACATGATTGATCTCGTACAGTCCCTTGGACGCAAGATCGGTGACGGGTTGGAGGAGCTCACCCTCACCACCAATGCGACACAACTCGCATCATACGCAGACGCGTTGGCCAGCGCCGGAATTCGCCGAGTTAATATCTCGCTCGACACACTTGATCGAACAAAGTTCGCTAAACTCACGCGACGCGACGCCCTGCCGCAAGTCTTGGAGGGGATCGCCGCCGCTGAAGAAGCGGGTCTGTCGATCAAACTCAATACCGTTGCACTCAGGGGCCTCAACGAGGTTGAACTGCCCGATCTAATCGCCTGGGCGCATGGAGAAGGTCATGAGGTCACTCTGATCGAAGTCATGCCTCTGGGGGAAGTGGATGGCGATCGGATCGATCACTATCTGCCGCTGACTGCTGTAAAAGATCAGCTTGATGAGCGCTGGACGTTGACACCCTCTCATCATCGTACTGGCGGACCAGCTCGCTATTTCGATATTACCGAAACCGGCGGGCGCTTGGGGCTTATCACTCCGTTGACCGGAAATTTCTGCGATGGCTGCAACCGATTGCGCGTTACAACCACTGGTCAGCTTTATCCGTGTTTGGGTGGCGGCGAACGTGTGGATTTGCGCGCTGCTCTACGCGAAGATGACACCGACGCCAGTTTGAATAACGCGCTTGACCGCGCCCTGGCCATCAAACCTGAAAAGCATCATTTTGCAATTTCCGAAGCCGGTGAAGCGCCTTCGCAGCTGCGCCATATGTCCGTGACGGGTGGATGATGAGCGTGCGCATACTCTTTTTGGGACCGCTTCAGGATATCGCTGGCGAGGCGGAGCGTGAGGTCGACGGGCCGCTAGACTGGGCAGGATTGATAAACGCAATTGGCCCAGCGGTCGCTGATCAGCTTAGCGATGACCGCGTAAACGTGGCCTGTGCGGGCAAAGTGCTGAGCGACAAACGCGCTCTTGCCGCGAAGGACGGCGACGAGGTCGCCTTGCTTCCTCCCGTGAGTGGCGGCTGAAGGCCATGCGTGTCGTGCGGCTGGATAACGAACCGCTCAAGCCAATGATGGAATGCGACGCGCTCGCCGAGGCATTGCCCGATGCAGGCGGGATTGCCAGTTTCATTGGCCAGGTTCGTGCTTCTGGCGTCGAGGCGTTGGAACTTACGCACTATGAGCCACTAACTCTTCCCGGCATGGAGGCTCTGGCGGATCAGGCGTCCGATCGATTTGCGTTGATGGGCCTGATCATCATCCACCGCATTGGAATGTTACAGCCCGGTGAACCTATCGTCTGTGTGGCCGCCGCCGCCCGCCATCGTCGCGAGGCGATTGAGGCGGTCGATTTCATGATGGACCATCTCAAAAGTGCGGCCTGGTTTTGGAAGCGTGAGAAGCGCACTGACGTTTCTGGTAGTGGATGGCATTGGATTGAGCCGCGCGCGCGGGACCATACCGACCTCGCTCGCTGGAAATAATCGCGCAAAAATCGGCGAAATTTGACTCAAGTCAAAGCGCGCTAAGCAAAAGCGCGCGACAAAGCTCTCGTAACGCAAGGGAGCATACATCATGTCAAAACTTCTCACTCGTGAGCAAATCGCTGAACAAGCCGTTGTTCGTGCCGAGGCCCCGGAGAGCAGCAAACGCAAGTCCGTTGAGGTTGATCGCAGCTTTGAAATGCCAAAGGCGCTGTATGGTGCAACCGTCGCGCTCTATCTTGGCTTCATCGCCATTATGGCGATTGGCTTTCCAAGCTCTGGCATGATTTTGCCTATGGTCATTTTCGCAGTTTTTATCGTTGCGGGTTTTGGGGTGCCGGCGCTATGGGCGCGTCTTGAGCCAAAGACGGGGCAGAAAAAGCAAAAAACTCTGAGCAAACTCATGAACGGCGGCATCATGACCAATACTGGATTGCTTTCGGGCAAAGACGCTGCCGTCCAGATGCTCATTCTGCCAGTGCTAATCGTGTGTTGGGGGCTAGCCACCATCACTATCGCAGCCATCGTTTCCTGATCGCGAAGGTGATCAGTCTGAGTTTAGCACTTAGTCGCTAAGTCGTGGTGGAGAGCAGCGCGGGGTCGAGCAATTCGATCCCGCGCGAGCCGGTTCGGCGAATGGCTCCCTTCTTCTCGAACCGGGAAAGCTGCCTGCTAATGGTCTCAATCGCGAGACCCAGCATGTTGCCGATTTCCCCACGACTTAGTGGCAACTCAAAATAGCTGGCTGGATGGCATGGCGAATCGCTTGCCGCGCGCGCGAAAGCGAGGATCAAACCACCCAATTTGTGAGCGGTACCGAATGATTGCCCGTAAGCGCCAAGAGATCGCGTGCAGCATGCAGATCTTCCTGGCTTCGGCGCAGTAAGGCCTTGGCCAATTCGGGATGGCGGTCAATCGTCTGTTCGATGGTCGAACCCGCGAATAGACATAGCTCGCTGTCAGTCAGTGCGATGACGTCTGATTGTGCAAAGGGGCGAAACATCTCTCCGACAAAACCGGATGGGTGAACCAGCGCCAGAATGTGCTCTTCACCACTGGCGTCGGTTTGTGAAATCTTGAGAGCACCCGTTTGGAGCGTTGCGCACATCGAGGTGTCGTCGCCTGCAGAGAATAGGGTTTCGCCGCGCCTGAGTTTGCGGGTTCGTCCTGATCGAGCCAAATCTTCTCGGTCGCTGTCGGACAGAACTGCACACGCAGCTCTCTCTCTGATTGGGCAGGTTTCACATGCGAGGGACATCAACGCAGCGCCCTACGAAGTCCGTTAAGCACTGCATCTTCCTGTAAAATCAGCGCAGCGACCTGACTGCGGGTGTCAGAGATCTGCGCATTATCTTCATATTGGATGGAGGCTGCGGTGAATAACGTATCAAGCTCAGCCAGGACAATCGCAGTTTGGCTGCGGTGCGAATCGAGGTCTGCGACCGCTACCTGCGCAGCCGCCCATGCATTGCTTTCCACGCTAGCGCCTCGCGCAGCAAGAACGGTCGATTGCGCGCTCTGTCTGTTCTTCTCGAAACGTTCATGAGCGGCTTGCGCTTGCGACAGCAAGCCAGCGAGGTGAGTTTCCAGATCGCCATCGAAGTTCGTAATGATCTCGGGCACATCGAGTTGTTGTTTCTCGGCGGGCTCAAACTGCCCCTCGGCGCGCTCAAAATCACGGATTGCCAGTGATGGGTAGGATGTGTCAGCGCTCACGCACCCTGCGAGAAGCGAGATGGGAAGCACTGAGCAGATAAGTGATCGTTTATTCAACATCGCTGCGCTACATACCATGGGCACGCTGGCATGATAGCCCAGACAATTGAAAAGGCACGGATGCAAAAAAGCCCCGTAGCGCCGTTGACTTGAGGCACCCTTTCCCTTAACGGCACCCATCTTTCCGGAAGACCGCGTATCGGCGGGATTCGGCACGCGCCTGTTGCAAACGCGGCGGGCATAGCAATTTGATTGAGAGACAAGCACCATGTTCGCAATAGTGCGCACAGGCGGTAAACAGTATCGGGTCGCCGCCGGAGACAAGATTGCAGTTGAAAAACTCGCTGGTGAAGCGGGTGACACTGTCGTTCTGGGCGACGTTCTGTTGGCTGGCGAAGGCGACAAAATCGCTGACGCTGCGAAAGTGAGCGTTTCCGCTGAAATTATCGCGCAGGCCAAGAGCGAAAAGACGATCGTCTTCAAGAAGCGTCGTCGCCATAACTATCGCCGCAAGGCTGGTCACCGTCAGCAGATGACATTGCTGCGCATCACGGATGTTGGTGAAGGCAAGAAGGCTCCAGCCAAGAAAGCTGCCCCAAAGAAGGAAGCGGCACCGAAGACTGAAGAGAAAAAGCCTGCAGCTAAAAAGGCCGCTCCTAAGAAGGAAGCAGCTGAGAAAAAGCCGGCGGCTAAGAAAGCTCCGGCCAAAAAGGCCGCACCAAAGAAAGAAGCAGCTGCGAAAAAGCCCGCAGCGAAAAAAGCTCCTGCCAAAAAGGCAGCGGCCAAGAAGACTGACAAGAAGTAAGGATCACGGACGATGGCACATAAGAAAGCAGGCGGTTCGTCGCGTAACGGTCGCGATTCAGCAGGCCGTCGCCTTGGCGTGAAAAAGTTCGGCAGCCAGTCAGTGGTCGCCGGCAATATTATCGTGCGCCAGCGCGGTACGAAATTCTACCCGGGCACCAATGTGGGTATGGGCAAGGATCACACGCTGTTCGCTCTCAATGACGGCATTGTGCGATTCCACAAAGGCAAACTTGGCCGCAAATATGTCTCAATCGACATGATGGCCCAAGCAGCCGAATAACCGGACGATTTGATAAAGGGATCGTCCAAACAGGATGGTCCCAGTCGGCAAATCGCTGACAACCAAAGAGGGAGATGGGGCTTTCCTGATATACTAGGGAGCCCTGATCCCTTTTTTTGTTTCTCCTTCACATACTGACGAAATAATTTTTCGTCGCAATGCAACCGTCACGCAGGGCCGATAAAGGCCGAAGCGGGGCGATGAGGAGAGAAAGCTCATGTTCCATCGCAGCGAAAGATTGCTGTTGAGACCACCTTGGCCCGAAGACTGGGAGCAGGTTCTATCCGCAATCGCGGATGAAGGTGTGGTGCGCAATCTGGCCAGCGCACCCTGGCCTTACGGCGCAGATGATGCGCGCAGGTTCGTTGCTCTGCCAGTTAATCCGATGTTTCCGCGTTTCCTTGTTACGCGGGCTGCAGACGCGGCGCTGATCGGTTGTATCGGGCTCGATCTCACAAATGGTGAGGTCGAGATGGGCTATTGGATCGCGCGCTCACATTGGGGCAATGGCTATGCGTCAGAGGCTGCACGCGCCGTTCTCAAAGTAGCGCGGGCGATCGGCTACAGCCGCGTCGTTGCATCCCATTTTGTCGACAATCCTGCATCGGGTCGGGTTCTTGAAAAAGCAGGTTTCAAGGCTACCGGTGATGTTCGCCCGACATATAGCCTGGCACGCGGGCGGCATGATCAGGTGGCGTGTTTCGAGATCATTCTTGCCGCGGCACGGCACGGCGGCGGCAATGACGATAAAGTTCCAGTGATGTATCAGGCCGCCTGACTGACCAGCACTGACTGGCCAACACTGACTGGCCAGCACCATGTGTTCGTCGAACAAAAGGCCCCGCCGATAAAAACGGGGCCTTCCGTATGGGTAAGGAGGAGGAAGCCCTTACTCGGTGAACTTGAATGTTGGGTCGGCCTACTCAGCAGGCATTAGGGCGTCGGGGAACTCACCTTCATATTTGCCGATCAGCTCACGGTCGTCATGATCCCAAGGATGGAAGCCGGGCTTGAAGTATGAAAGCCATGCCGGGAAAATCCTGCGGACTATGCCGGGCGACACTGTGAGATACTTGAAGAGGCCCCAATGTGCCTTCCAGCCGGTAATGCCATCCTGCGCGAGTAGATTGATCGTATCCTGCCAGCGGTTTTTGAAAAAGCGGCCAGTGATGATGACCATCATCAGGCTGCGCAGTTTCCACCGGCGCCATGGTGTCCAGTCACGGGTGGCGTGATTCCAGGTATCGTAGGCAACGCCTTTATGCTCGACCTCTTCAACAGCATGCCAGCGCCACATATCGCGGACCTCTGGATCGGCATTCTCGAAATGCCGAGGATTGGCGAGAAATTCATGCGCCATCATCGCGGTGTAGTGTTCTAGCGCCATCGTCGCGGCAAGATTGATGATGACCGGGCGTCCCTTGGTTAGCGCGAGCATCTCCTCAACGCGCTTATCAATCGCCTTTATGTCATATCCAGCATTCTCGGCGAGTTTGTTGAAGGCAATATGCTCTCGCGTATGATTGATCTCTTGCTTGACGAATGCGCGGATCTCCTCGGCCAGTTTTGGGTCAGCACCTTCGCGATGGGCCTTCACCGCCTCGATAAAGAATGCCTCGCCACGCGGGAAAGTTGCGGACAGTGCGTTGTGCCAAGCCGTGCCAAACGCATCGCCGGCCCACCACCGCTTCGGTGTGTCATTGCGATTGAAGCGCTCATCACGGACGACAATCTCAAGATCGTGGGGTGTTGGCACCTTCTGGCTTTCGGGTGTTTCGATGGAAGTGTGCGCGTTCATGCAAGTTTCCTCAGGTGGATTGGTAGCCGAATTAATACTGACATTGTTATAAGTAATCTACTACTGACACTAATGTCAATATATGATCGCACGATCAATCAGCGTCACTTAGAGCGGCGATTGGTTGCTTCGTGTCCGGTAAGTCATTAGGAATATTGGCAATGAGCACTCGAAAGCGACTGTCACCCGAAGAGTCTCGCCTTGCCGCATTGGAAGCGGCGCGAGGTCTGTTGATCGAAACCGGCCCCCAATCTTTGACTCTGAAGGCTGTGGCATCCCGAGTCGGGCGCACACATGCCAATCTGCTACATCACTTTGGCTCAGCGGCGGGTTTGCAAAAAGCCCTTGCTGGTCATTTGGCGAAAACTGTTTGCGCCACGATAGCTGATGCTGTGCGGGCAAGCCGTGCCGGTCTTGGCTCACCGCGTGAGGTGGTCGATCTGGCCTTCGATGCCTTCGACAAGGAAGGTGCAGGCGCGCTTGCCAGTTGGATGATCCTGACCGGCAATGAGGATGCATTGACCCCGATTGTTGAGACCATTCATCAACTGGTTGACGAAATCGCGCCCGAAGAGGCCGAGACACACGACGATATCATGCGTGTGCACGAAGAAACCCATGCCCTTGTTCTGATAGCCATGGGTGATGCGCTGATTGGCGAAGCGCTGGCCAAGTCGCTCGGCCTTCCTGCCGATGCGGCGAGAAACCGCGCTCAGCTTATGCTCGAAACCTCAATGGCGCGTCTCAGCCCTCAGCGGTAATCGCGCTCGCTTGCCAATCGGGTAGGGTTGCGGGGTCCAGATCGGCGACGCGTAAATGATCGACGGCCAGCCCAAGGTCAGGATATGCCGCTTTCTGGCGTTTCTCATCCGTTTCATCGATTGGGCGTACGACCAGCCTGCGGTTGACCTTCGACCGCCAGTTCATCCGCGCGGTGTTTTCCTGACCAATATAGCAGCCTTTGTCGAAAGACACGCCATTGAGCTCGACCGCATTGGTTTCGAGCCAAAGGATGTCACCCAATTCGGCACGGGTTTCTGGTACGCCGAGCGAGAGGCGGTGTTTGAGCCATGCGTCGTCTGCTGCTTCTGCGTCGCCAGCAGCTGCAATCCAGCGATTTCCGAGCGCCGGCAGGCGTGGATCGGGCTGTCCTTCGGTGCCGTCTTTGGCCCAGTGCGCCGCCAAGTCATCATCGCGGGCAATCGCAATCTTCCGGCGCAATCGATAGAGCGAGAGCCGCTTTATCAACTCCTCTGCCAGCTTTGCTTCGCAATCCAGCAGCAATTCCTCGCCATCGCGCCACACGATAAAATCGAACAGTGTTTTACCCTGCGGAGATAGCAATGCAGCATATACAGGCATATCGCCTGTCACATCATTGGTGACCAAACCTTGCAGGAAGTCGGCGACATTCTCGCCATCATCGTGCGGAGACACGCGAACAATCGCGCGGTTGGTGAGCAGTGTTGCAGTCATGCGTGACAGATAGGGCCGCGCGCGCCATAGGCAATGGCATGAATTCCTCAGCTGATACTTTGCCTGACTCGCTAACCATCCGTCGCGCCGATGACTGGCACCTCCATTTTCGCGATGGCGAGACAATGCGGGCGGTGGTCCCGCATACAGCGCGCCAATTTGCCCGCGCGATTGTCATGCCCAATTTAACCCCGCCGGTAACGACAGCGGCGATGGCAGCGGCTTACCGCGATCGTATCCTTGCGGCGGTGCCACATGGCATGGACTTTACGCCTCTTATGGTTGCCTATCTGACTGACAGCACCGATGCAGATGATTTGGCACAAGGTTTTGCTGATGGCGTATTCACCGCTGCCAAACTCTATCCAGCAGGCGCGACGACCAATTCCGACAGCGGTGTGACTGATGTCGCCAAGATCGGCGGGGTGCTCGAACGCATGGCGGAAATTGGTATGCCGTTATGTGTCCATGGCGAAGTGACTGAAAGTCATATCGATGTGTTTGACCGCGAGGCGGAATTTATCGACCGCACCCTTGAGCCACTGGTTGCCCGTCTGCCCAATCTGAAAGTAATTTTCGAGCATATCACGACATCGCAAGCGGTCGATTTCGTAATGCGATCCGGCCCGAACATAGCCGCGACAATCACGCCTCAGCATCTCCATATCAATCGCAACGCGATGCTGGTGGGTGGCATTCAGCCGCATAATTATTGTCTGCCCGTGGCGAAGCGCGAGGAGCATCGTCTGGCATTGCGCAAGGCCGCGACATCAGGTTCGCCCAAGTTCTTCTTAGGCACAGATAGCGCGCCGCATCACCGGCATGACAAGGAAAGCGCGTGCGGCTGCGCGGGCATATTCAATGCGCCGTTCGCGCTCGAAAGCTATCTGACTGTGTTTGAGGAAGAGAGCGCGATCCAACATTTCGAAGCCTTTGCTTCTGAAAATGGCCCACGTTTCTATGGACTACCGCTCAATGAAACCACCATCACACTTGAGCGAACACACGTGACTGTCCCGGATCAGGTTGATGGCGGCGCGGCAGAGATCGTACCGTTTCACGCTGGTCAAACGCTCAACTGGCAGTTTGTCGAGACTGTTTGATCAGGTCGTAAACGAAAACGGCAGCGGCGATCCAAATGCAGGCAAAACAGGCGGCTTGCACGGGTTGTAATGGCTGCTCAAACACAGTCAGGCCCAGAATAAAGATGATGCTGGGCGCGAGGAACTGAATGAAGCCTAGTTTTGAGTAGTCCATGCGTTTGGCCGCGACAGCAAACAGCAATAGCGGCGCGGCAGTAACGATCCCGCCCGCCATGATGATCAGGCTAAGCGAAGGCGTTTCAGTGAATGATGACCCTTGGGTCGTCGCGAAATAGCCTGCGATGCCAAATGAGAATGGCAGCAGGATCATGGTTTCTATCGTCAGGCCGGGAACCGCGCCCACATCGACCTGTTTCCGCACCAGCCCATAAAATGCGAAGGTGAACGCCAGGCTGAGGCTGACCCACAAGGTCGTGAGCGCGCCAGCCAACAAGAGTGCAACCCCCGTGGCCGCTAGCGCGACCGCAAACCATTGCAGTCGCGAAAGGCGCTCACCCAGCAAAACGGTGCCCAAAACAACGTTCAACAGTGGGTTGATGTAATAGCCTAAACTGCCAGCGTAGATATATCCGTTCTGAATCGCCCATATGTAAATAAGCCAGTTTGCACCGATCAGCGTCGCACTGAGGAAAAGCCAACGAAGGGTCGCGAAGTTCTTCAGCGCAACCTTCAGGGCGGGCCACTGATTGCGAGCCGCAATGATGACGAGACACACAGGCACAGACCATATAATCCGCAGGGCAACGAATTCGAACGGAGGGACGCTGGCCACCAGGATCAGGTAAAGCGGCAGCAGTCCCCAAAGGACGTAGGCACCGAGTGCTTGTGGTAACCCCGAACTTGTAGGCGAGATCGCTTTGGGGCGAAGCAGAGATCGCTGGATTTCCACCACTGGAATTGCCTGATTGCGTCATGAATGGGGGCTAGGCCTGCCAGATACCTGGCGCAAGCGCTCATTTCATCGGTCAATTTCGCTCAATTTATCGCAAATCTTCAATCTGACAGCGCGGTTGCATTCCGTTCAGGTTGAGAGGCTTATTCATTAACACATCGGGAGCTCGAGGAGCTAAATACCTCAGACCCCCAACGGCCCTTCGGTCTCCCGATGATGCCCCAATGCCCGTCCGCCTGGAGGAGAAACGCCATGACACATTTAATGAAATCAGCTGGTCTTGCAGTTGCGACAGCAAGCTTCGCCGTCGCGATGCCTGCGTCCGCTGCCGAAATTGCACCGATGCAACCAACCACAAATTCGTTTGTCCAGTTTGCTGAAACGCCAAGCTTTGGCGAACTGACCTATGAGCATAAGCGTAAGCGTCATCACCGCCACTATCGCGACTATGATGATGACGATTACGGCTATGATGAGCCAGTATACCGCAACACCCGCGTCTGGCGTGGTCGTGACGGTCGCTATTACTGCAAACGCAAAGACGGCACGACCGGCCTCCTTATCGGCGGTGCAGCTGGCGCCTTGATTGGCCGCGAAATTGCGAGAGACCGCACGCTTGGCGCAATTCTTGGCGCGGCTGGCGGCGCGATTCTCGGCCGTTCAATTGACCGCGGCAACCGCCGCTGTCGCTAAGCGAAATCCGACAAGTTCGGTCGTGCCCACCCACGGCTGATCAGCGGTACCACTAGGCCGCAAGGGGCGTCCTTCTCGCACGGTTTCGTGTGGGGAGGGCGCTTTCATTGTTGGGCAGAGCCTTGTCCCGGATTGATGCAAGTGCTCACTACGGCTGGAAGATCAAGCAGAATGCTGGCACAAAGAATTCGGATTAGGAATTATGAGGTCAGCCATGCGCCTGAATGTACTAGCTTTATCAGCCCCGATTGCTCTGCTTGCGGCATGCAGCAGCGAAGCACCCGACGGCGATATTGATCCAGAAATGGATCCAGCAAGCCAGCAGGGCCTGAACGAAAACCTGGCGACCGACCCTGATCTTGCAGGCAGTAATGAAGCGAATGCGGCGTTGTCTGGATCGGGTGATGGTTCACTCCCGACGATTAACCGGTCGCCAGAAGCAATTGCCGCAGCGCGTGCTCGCGCCGCGGAACTGGTTGGCGGGAATGATGCGATCAAGCCCGCTCCTGCTCCGAGAGCGCTTGCGAGCAATGACAATGTGACCGCAGGGATGCGTCAGGCCGCGCAAGCTGCGATTGCACCGGGCGGCGCGAGTTGCGGCGAGAAAGTGGAGTACACGACCAGCTGGGCCGCGAAACTCCCCGAAACTTTCCCGGTTTATCCGCGTGGGAGCACTGTAGAAGCAGCCGGCACGGATGAAGGCGCATGCGCTTTGCGTGTGGTAACCTTCCGCTCGCCTGTGCCACTCAACGATGTGCTGGCATTTTATCACACACGCGCGGTCGGCAGTGGCTATTCCGCTGAACATGTCCGCGCCGCAGGTGACAATATCCTCAGCGGTACGAAGGGTTCTTCGGCTTACGTAGTATATGGCCGCCGCCTGCCATCAGGCGTGACGGAAATCGATCTCGTAACCAGCGCTCAGTAAAAATGCGCGCGCGGCGCTGTTGAGAGCCTGGAAAAGAGGCGATCAGTCGTCGCGAAGCCCAATACCCAGGGTTGCGCGCGGCTGCTCCATCTCCGTGCTCGCCACCGGATAAGCGCAATAGTCCGCTGCATAGAATGCTGCGGGGCGATGATTGCCCGACAATCCCAATCCGCCGAAAGGTGCGGCTGATGACGCGCCATTGGTCTAGCCGGTTCCAGTTAATGATGCCTGCGCGCACTTCGTTCCAGAACCGCTGATAGTCTTTGGGATTCCCACCAATCAGAGATGCCGATAGGCCGTAACGCGTATTGTTCGCTTCTACGATCGCAGCATCAAAATCAGGAACTTTGATGATCTGCAGCAGCGGCCCGAACAGCTCAATATCGGGGCGTTCGTCCATCTCCGTTGTGTCGATGATTGACGGCATCAGAAACGGCTTTTCAGAATCCGGGCGCCGCATATGCGTGATGGGTTTACCGCCACGGCTCATTAGGGCGACGTAGCTTTCGCACAGCAAATCCGCAGTCGGATTATCAATTACGCAGCCCATATAGGGTTGCGGATCAGCCATCGGCTCTCCAACGATCAGACGCTTTGACAATTGCGTTATTGCCTCAACGATCTCGTCATACATACTCTCAACAATGACCAGTCGCCGCGCAGCGGTGCATCGCTGTCCCGCAGTCGTGAACGCTGACTGGATGATGGTGACCGCCGCATCGTCAATCTTGGGCGTGCTAGTCACGACGAGCGGATTGTTACCGCCCATTTCGAGAGCGAGAATTTTGCCCGGATTGGCCGCAAGTTTGCGGTTGATCGCAATGCCTGCGCGCGCCGAGCCGGTGAAAAGCACACCGGCGATGTCATCGTGCTCGACGAGCGCCTTACCCTCATCGGGTCCGCCAACGACCAGCTGAATTACGTCCTCTGGCACACCTGCGGTGTGGAAGCATTTCACGAGAAACTCGCCGACTGCTGGCGCCTTTTCGCTGGCCTTGAATACGATTGTATTGCCAGCAATCAACGCGGGAATGATATGTCCATTGGGCAGGTGCGCCGGGAAATTATACGGCCCCAAGACCGCCATCACGCCATGCGGTTTGTGCCGGACTGCTGCGGTCCCCTGCAATGCGCTGTCCAGCTTCTTTTGCGAGGTCCGTTCTGCATAGGCAGTGACGGAAATCTCGACCTTATTCATGACCGCTTCGACTTCGGTGCGCGCTTCCCAAAGTGGCTTGCCAGTTTCGCGGGCGATGATTTCCGCAAATTGGTCGTTTGCTGCACGCACTTCATTGGCAAACCGACGCATAAGCTCAATCCGGCGGGCTAGTGGCTCATTCGCCCAGCTTGAAAAAGCCTCGCGTGCTTTGGCCACTGCCGCATCAACGTCATCAATTGGTGCCCGCCACAGCTCCGTACCGGTTGCAGGCTCGAACGATACAATTTCAGTGTCTGACACGAATATTCCGAAAGATAGCTACGCTGTTAACGATCCTCTATCTGGCTCGTGGCCCAACGGCAAGAGAGGCTCGCCATGTGCTCGCCCAATTTCACGCATGTTTTCAATTGTCGAATTAAGCGTGCTCCAATCATCGTCGCGATCAATGGCATCCCAGATATTTTCGACAGTCTCGATATGCAGGGCGAATGGCTTCGTGCTCTCCTCCCAATAGGGATGCTCAATTTTCACCAATTCATAGCCTGACAGCGCTCGGGCTAGTTCTCCTGACGCTGCGCGACCTTCACGGTGAGTATGAAAAAAATGATCTGGGGAGACTTTGCTGTCCTGCATCGCCGCTTCGCAGGTTCCGACCAGCTGGGCGTTTTTTTCCAGACCTTGTGGTTTGAGCCCAAGACGCCAGCACCAACGCCGTCCGACGGCCTCCATGTAGAGTGGCCCGAACCGTTCAAGCGCGGCAATCAATGGCGGCGCATCACAAATTAGGCGGAGCGCCACAGCAAACTGGCCGCAATTCCAATGCAGTGCCTCGGGTTGGCGACCAAACGCATAGAGACCCGCATGATCGAAATAGGCAGCAGTGAACCCTGGGGCCCAAGTTGGCAGAAACCGCCACGGACCGTAATCAAAACATTCGCCCGTTATGTTCATGTTGTCGGTGTTGAGAACCCCATGAACAAAGCCAGCGACCATCATGGCCGCGGCTTGATCGGCCAGACGTTCAACCACCTGATGCATCAGAATGACGGCGGGATTATCGCGCTCTGTCGTATCCTCGGGCGGCATTGGCCCGGGAAACTGCGACAGGCAATAGTTGACCAATTGCACCATTTCGTCAGGCTTTTCCAAAGCCAACAGGCGTTGGAATGTGCCGATGCGGATGTGCCCATGGCTAAGGCGGGTCAAAACTGCCGAGCGCGCCGGCGATGGCTCATCATCGCGCATCAACTGCTCACCCGTTTCGACGATCGAAAACGTCTTGGATGTGCTGACGCCAAGCGCTTCCAGCCACTCCGTCGCCAGCACTTCGCGGACGGCGCCCTTCAGCGTCAGTCGCCCATCGCCATGGCGGCTCCAAGGTGTCTGACCAGATCCCTTGGTGCCCAGGTCGAGCAACCGACAGTCGCTGTCGCGCAGCTGGGCAAACAGAAAACCTCGTCCGTCGCCGATCTCAGGATTGTAATTGCGAAACTGATGCCCGTGATACCGCAGGGCCAGTGGCTGCGCCAAATTGTCGGCAAGCGCCTCAAACCTCCCAAAATGCCGAGTCCAGTCCGAATCACCTAGATCATTCAGGCCAACCGTCGCGGCCCAGCGATCGTTACGAAATCTCAGCTTGGTTTCCGGAAAATCGGCAGGTGCAACAGGATCGCCCAGCCATGATGCCAAATCAGCAATCGGGGTGTCGGCGCGATAGGTCGCGGGTTGCGGTTCGTCGCGCATGAAGCAATAGTGTGCGCAACGGTTTTTGCGTTCAAGAGGCGCAGCCACAAAATGTGCTGCGTTTCTTCGGGTTTCTCGGGATTTCCAACTCTTTCTCATGACAAAACACTTCAACAGCAAGACTTGGCAAAGCGCCGATGGGTTGAGCTTACATTTCCGCGATTATCCAGCACGCGGTACCGATGCCAATCCCGCCAGACCGCCGGTTATCTGCCTGCATGGGCTCACCCGCAATGGCCGCGATTTTGACGATCTCGCAGATCATCTCAGCGCTCATGGCTGGCGTGTGTTGACACCCGACATGCGCGGGCGGGGTAAGAGCGAATATGCGGGCAATAGCGAAACGTATGCATTGCCAACTTATGTCGGCGATCTGATCGCCCTATTGGATGATCAGGGCATTGATCGCTTCGTATCAATCGGCACCTCAATGGGCGGCCTGATGACCATGGCGTTGGCCAGCCTCGCTCCTCAGCGGATCGCGGGCGCGTTGCTGAATGATATTGGCCCCGTCATAGAAACCGCAGGACTCGATGCGATCAAATCCTATGTCGGGCAGGCGCGCAGCTTCCCGACATGGATGCATGCCGCGCGCAGCCTGCAGGAATTACATGGAGCCAACTTCCCGCGTTTTACGCTCGATGACTGGTTGACCATGGCCAAGCGCAGCATGTCGCTATGCAGCAATGGTCGGATTAATTTCGACTATGATATGAAGATCGCTGAGCCGATTATGGCCGCTGATGCTGCGGCTGTTCCGCCCGATTTGTGGCCCGCTTATGAGGCACTTTCCGGAAAGCCACTGGTGCTGGTGCGCGGCGAGTTATCAGGTCTGTTCGCGCAAGATACTTTCGAAGAGATGCGGCGCCGCATACCCGATGCAAAAACGGTGACGGTCGAACAAATCGGTCATGCCCCGACGTTGGATGAACTAGAAGTCCGCGCTGCTATCGACGCAATGCTGTCAAACATTGCATGAATCAGAAAAAGCCGCACATTCTGCATCTTCAATCGAGCTTTGCGCCGGGTGGAAAGGAGCTCCGCACTGTGCAGCTCATCAATGCCTTCGGGGCGGCGATGCAGCACACTATTGTATCGGCTGAGCCAGAGGCATTGGGCGCAGCGGAACGTCTCAATCGCGGACTGAAAGTGACCGTGCAACCGGATTTCCCCTCCCTCAAAGGCCAGCCACTGCCCGGACGCCTGCGAAAGATTGCGCGGGCGATGCATGGATACGATCTCATTTGCACATACAATTGGGGTGCAATGGATGCAGTGATGGCCCATGCGTTGTTTGGCGTAGGGATGAGATTGCCGCCGTTAATTCATCATGAAGATGGCTTTGACGAACAAGAGGTCGTCAAGCGCAAAAGGCGACGCAATTGGTTCCGCAAGGTCGCTCTGAGCAAAGCATCGCGGCTGGTCGTTCCATCGGAAACACTTGAGGGCATTGCATTGACGGAATGGGGCCAACCGGTTGGCCGTGTGAAGCGCATTGCAAACGGAATTGTCACCAAAAGCTTCGCCGAACAGCCAAAGCACGACGAAATCCCCGGCCTGGTAAAGCAGCCTGATGAAAAATGGGTGGGTACGCTGGCGGGCCTCAGGAAAGTCAAGAACCTGCCACAGCCTGGTGCGTGATTTCTCCTCATTGCCTGACAATTGGAAATTGGTAATTCTGGGTGATGGGCCCGAGCGAGAGCGCATTCTCGCCGAAGCAGACAGGTTGGGGGTCAATCACCGGGTGCATCTGCCGGGGGCTGTTCGTGACCCCGCAAAAGTGGTCGGCCTGTTCGATATTTTTGCGTTGTCTAGCGATAGCGAACAATTCCCGATCTCAGTCGTTGAAGCGATGGCGGCGGGGCTGCCTGTTGCCGCGCCCGATGTCGGTGATATCAGCGTCATGCTTGCAGATCAGAACCAACAGTTCCTTCGGCCTTTTTACGCCAATGATGATCTGGTCGTTGCATTCGGCGCGCTCGCCTCCGATCAGCGATTGCGGGAGATTCTGGGTAAAGCCAATCAGAAGAAAGCGCGTGCGCAATTTGATGAGGCTGCGATGATCACGAGTTACGAGCGGCTATATATGTCGACGATTGATTCCACCACGATCTAGAATCGCGCTCACTTGCCCTTTCATGCTCTATTCACCCCAGCTCACTCACCGATCACAGCACCGAGGCGGGGACAGGCCTTATCTGAAAAGCTCCCGCCCATTGCCCTCGGCAAATGTGCCGACTAAAGGCCTTCGAGAATTGTTTTGAGCTACCAGAGGATTGTTTCAGCACGTGGCCAGCAACACCCCACCCACAACGGCGTCTGAACGAGAAGAGGCTGCTGCACGCCGCAAGGCGGCCGAAGAAGAGGCGCTGCTGCGCGAAGTAGATGATGCGGTGCGTCAGGGCGATCTGGAAAGTTTTGCAAAAAACTATGGCAAGCAGACCGTAGGCGTCGTCGTGCTTGCGCTTGCTGCTTTTGGCGGGTTTTTGTTCTGGCAGAACCAACAGGATGCCGCGCGCGAGGCCGACAGCGAAATTCTAGTCGGCGCGATCGATCAGGTTGAGGCGGGTAATTTGCAGACTGGCTTCGATCAGCTGGAAACGCTTGCTGGCGAAGGCAAGGATGGCGCTTCTGCCAATGCGCAAATGCTGCGTGGCGCGATAGCATCACAAGAGGGCCGCAGTGAAGAAGCAGCGACGATTTTCGCGGCACTTGCTGAGGATCAGAGCGCCCCAGCGGAACTACGCGATCTGGCGCGGATCCGCGAGGTCGCTGCGTCTTATGACACAATGAGCCCCGCAGACGTGATCGCCAAACTCAAACCGCTGGCCGCGCCGGGAAATCCGTTCTTTGGCAGCGCCGGTGAACTTGTGGCTATGGCGCATCTCGACCAGGGCAATAATGATGAGGCTGGCGCGCTGTTCGCACAAATTGCAAAAGACGATCAGACTCCCGAAAGCCTCAAATCGCGTGCTCGCCAGATGGCAAGTCTGCTGGGCGTTGATGCGATTGAGAGCGTCGATGAACTGCTGGAAGAGCAGGGCGTCGATGTTGATAGCGTCGAGACAGATGCGCAAGCTGCAGCCCAATAGCGCCCCGATCAATATCGGCGCAGAGAAAATAACCTGAGAGATGACCTTAATGACCGGCTCTAAACATACCCAGTTTAAGACCTCGCTAGCGAAAGCAGTCCTCGGCGGCGCATTGATTGCCAGCCTTGGCGCGTGCGCAGGCGGATTGTTTGGCGGTGGAGATGGCGAGAAAGAAACGCCGACCATCGGTAACCGTGAACCCATCCTCTCGCGTATTGAGACCGGTGCGCAAGTTGACCCATCACTAGCCAGTGTCAGCGTGGTCTTGCCGCCGGCGCAGACTAATGAAGAATGGGCGCAGGCGGGCGGCACAGCAAGCAAAGCTTATGGCCACTTGGCGATTGGCGATGCGCCAACGCGAGCTTGGTCGGCCACCATCGCAGGGTCAACGAACCGTATTCGCTTGGGCGCATCGCCGGTGATTGGCGATGGCAAGCTGTTCGTGGTTGACAGCGAGGGCACAATCCACGCCTTTGACGCCCAGAGCGGTTCAAAAGTCTGGTCAGTAAGGGCTGACGTTGAAAGCGATATGCGTCCGTCGACTTTTGGTGGCGGGGCCAGCTTTGATGGCGGCTAGGGTTTACGCGACTAACGGCGCGGGCGAAGTTCGCGCTCTGGAGGCGGCTACTGGCGCAGAAATCTGGAAGGTGAACCCAGCTGGGCCATTGCGTGGATCGCCGACCATCGCGTTTGGATCGGTCTTCGTGATGACTCAGGATAACCAGATCATTGCGCTCGACGCGGTCGATGGCGCGCAACAGTGGCAGGAATCTGGTTCATCGACACAGGCTGGTGTGTTTGGTGTTGCGGCACCGGCGGTCGGCCAAGGGACTGTAATCGCCGGATACAGTTCGGGCGAACTCGCGGCATACCGGTACGAGAACGTACCGCACGCTGTGGGCCGATGCTTTGGCCCGCACCAGCATATCGACTTCTGTGGGTTCGCTGACAGATATTGATGCTGATCCGATTGTTGATGCTGGCCGGGTATATGCGCTTGGTCAAGGTGGCCGGATGGCAGCCTATGAGTTGGTGACTGGTCAGCGCATTTGGGAGCTAAATCTTGCGGGTATTTCTACCCCGGCCATTGCTGGTGAGTGGATATTCACGCTGACTGACGACGCGCGTTTGCTGGCAATTGCCCGATCAACCGGCAAAGTTCGCTGGCTCACGCAATTGCCGCGGTACCGCGATGAGGAAGACCGCAAAGGCGAGATTTTTTGGGTTGGGCCGGTGCTGGCTGGCAACTCGCTTTGGCTTGCCAATTCCGAAGGTGACATGTGGCGCGTAAGCACTGGTGAAGGGTCTGCGAGTAGCTTTGTCGATCTGAAGCAGCCAGTCTCGCTCGCGCCCGTTGTGGCGAACAACACGTTGTATGTGCTGGACGATAGCGGACGCATCACCGCCTTCCGCTAGGCCGAAAACGCGAAAATTGCCGGACAATTAACCAATATCCGGGTATGGGGCGCGCATATGGATGTAGCGCAATCACAGCCTATTCCGGATGAGCGGTACCGCGCAGTGACGTTTCACCTTTCGTTGGACTGGTGGGACTTGCTGGCCTATTTGCGTGGATAGCGTTTTGTCGCAGCTGGCCGGAGATTGCCTCCGCAATAGGGCTGGAGGGGCCACATGAGCCGCTTTCTGGTGCGCGAGCAGCTGTTCTGGCCTTGGCCGCATCGGCTGGTCCGATGGTGCTGTGGTCAGTGTTTGTCGACAAGGTGCATTTGCGTCCCTCAACTGGACTGAATTGGTCGCTACGCGGACAACGAGCACCCGACTACGAAACCTCGGCAACAAAGATACTTGGCCTGTGGGTGACGTGGCTGATCATCGGGCTGCTTTATGCGGTTTGCCGCTGGTATTGGAGCGGCAACTACGAGTTCGCCCTGACTCTGATCGGTTGGGCGATTGGGCCTATTGTCGTGCTGTCTGTGCCCTATGTCCTGTGGCTCGACCGCGTGATGATCGAGCCGCGCGATCACAGTTGGCACTTCGGTGCGATGCTGATCAATCGCGATGGCTGGCATGCTAGCGAGGTGAAAAAGCATTGGCGTGCCTGGATCATCAAAGGCTTTTTCACTGCCTTTATGCTTTCGATTATTCCCGGCGGTTTTGCCTATGTCGTGAACGCTGACATGCAAACGATCCTGAGCAACCCTGTCACTTTGGGTGTACTGCTGATCGAATTGCTGTTCGTCATCGACGTCCAGATCGGCACGGTTGGATATATTCTGACTGCGCGTACCGCTTGATGCCCATATCCGCAGCGGCAATCCGTTTTTGGGCGGATGGCTAGCGGCCCTCATTTGCTACCCACCCTTCGTTTGGGGCATCATCGGCAACGGGCTTGTTCTCAACTACGAGAATAACACCAAGGATTGGGCCTATTGGCTGAGCGGCAATGATGTGTTGCTGTGGGGCTGGGCGGCATGGTTGGTGTTCCTCACCGCAGTCTATGCCTCAGCAACCGTTGTGTTTGGCATCCGCTTTTCGAACCTGACATACCGAGGGGTGATCACTCACGGCCCATATCGATTTACGCGGCACCCAGCCTATCTTTCTAAGAACCTGTTCTGGTGGTTTTCTGTGATGCCATTCCTGGTCACGTCGAATTCGGCTGCTGATGCGGTCCGCAATGTGTTTTGCCTCATTTGCGTCAACGCAATCTACCTGTGGCGCGCCAAAACCGAAGAAGCGCATTTGCTCGCTGAGGATGCAAAGTATCGCGATTATCATGCTTGGATGAACGAGCATGGAGTTTTCACATCGCGGTTCGCCAAGCTGGAGCGCTTGCTTAGAGGACAACGGCAACCGCGCCATACTCAGGCTAGACAGCCAGCGGAATAACAGCGGTTTTGAGCACTAGAAGCTATGCTCGTAGGCCCGCGTGATATCGCCTGCCCACTCTCCATAATACAGATCGAGTAGACGCTGCGCAGGGACCTTGCCGCTTGATACGATTTCGTCGAGCGTTTCGAGAAAGCCCGTTTCATTATCGCCAGCCTGCCCCAAGCGGCCACGCGCTGCGAGCCCTGACCTTGCAATGCTCAGCACCTCTCCAGCAACATCGCGCAGAACGCCGCCACCTGGTAGAGGAGCGTCAAGAGCCAACTTAGGCACGGCATTACGAAGCGCCTCGCGCTCTTCCATGCTCCAACCTTTGACCAAATCCCACGCGGCGTCGAGCGCGCCCTGATCGTACATCAAACCCACCCAAAACGCGGGCAGCGCGCAGATCCGGCTCCACGGGCCGCCATCGGCACCGCGCATTTCAAGGAAACTCTTGAGCCGCACCTCAGGGAATGCGGTGCTTAAATGATCCCACCAGTCGCTCTCACGCGGTTTCTCGCCGGGTAATGCGGGCAGTTCACCATTCAGGAAATCGCGGAAACTCTGCCCCGCCGCGTCGATATACTTGCCATCGCGGAACACGAAATACATCGGCACATCCAGCATGTAATCGATCCAGCGCTCATACCCGAAGCCGTCCTCAAAAACGAAGGGCAGCATGCCGGTGCGGTGCGGGTCCGTGTCAGACCATATATGGCTGCGATAGGAGAGATACCCGTTGGGTTTGCCCTCAGTAAAGGGAGAGTTCGCAAAAAGCGCAGTGGCAAGTGGTTGCAAGGCTAAACCGACGCGAAATTTCTGCGCCATGTCAGCCTCAGATGAATAGTCGAGATTGACCTGAATGGTGCAGGTTCGCAGCATCATGTCGAGGCCGAGATTGCCGACTTTGGGCATATGTCGCATCATGATCTTGTAACGCCCTTTGGGCATCACAGGCAGTTCTTCGCGTGTTTTGTCAGGCCACATGCCGAGGCCAAGGAAGCCAACACCGCAACGCTCTCCGATCGCCTTCACCTGCTCAAGGTGACGGTACGGTCTCATTGCAGGTTTGATGCAGGTTCTCGAGCGGTGCGCCAGACAATTCGAGTTGACCGGCGGGCTCAAGACTAACTGTGCCCATATCCTCGCTACGCATCGCGATGACATGACCGTCTTCCTCGACTGGCTCCCACCCAAACTCGGTGAGCGCCAACAGGAGGTCGCAAATACCGCATTTTTCGTCATAAGACGGCGCCTTGAAGCTCTTGGTGCAGTAGACGAGCTTTTCATGCTCGGTGCCGATGCGCCAGTCTTCTCTGCGCTTTTCGCCGGCTTGCATCGGCGCGACCAGCTGATCACGGCTTTCAATGGTCGGATCAGCTTTGTCAGACGTTTCGCGTGTGCTCATTTCAGTTTCTCTATGCAACTTAAGTCGCATTGTGAAGACTTATTCTGCATTCACCCAGTCCCCATTCGAGCCCATCCACAGGGCCGTCGCTGCAATCGCGGCGGTCTCGCCTCTCAATATTCTTGGCCCCAGCGTGATTGGTTTCACTTGGGGGTGAGCGAGCAATTTGTCACGTTCCGCATCGTCGAAACCGCCTTCCGGCCCGATCAAAAGTGCAGCTGGGCCTGTGCGCGAGGCGAACGCCGTCGCCGCAGGATCCGCATCGCGTGCCTCGTCAGCAAAAAACAGGACGCGGTCTTCGGGCCAATTGTGCAGCAACGTTTCGAGCTTTTGCGGTTCATTGACTTGGGGCAGGGCGGTGCGTGCGCACTGCTCAGCGGCCTCAATCGTGAGGGTATGCGCGCGGTCAAGATTGAGTTTATCCGCAACGCAGCGCCGCATGACTATGGGCTGTATTGATCGCACCCCCAGTTCGGTCGCCTTTTCGAGCACAACATCAAACCGGTCTTTCTTTAGCAGGGCCGGGCAAAGCCATAAATCGGGCACCTCCTCACGCGACCGTAGCATCTCGGTTGCTTCGAGCAGAACTTCGCGTTTGCTCACCTCGCTGACAGTACACGCCCATTCGCCAGTGACATTGTCGCAAATGATGACAACATCGCCGGGTGTGATCCGCATGACTTTGTTAAGGTAGTGCGCCTGATTTCCTGAGATTTGCAGTTGCTCACCGTTTGCAATTGCGTGCTCAACAAACAGGCGCGGCGCACTTTTGGGGGGCCAGTTCGGAGTTTTCGGGCGAGGACCAGAGCTCATCCCTTTCCCCTAGGCGTTGGCAGCGTTAGGGAGCAAGTATGAGCGCACGCGTAACGCAATATTTGATTGGCACCGTATTTGCCATTCTGGGCGGTTGGGCGCTGTTAGCCCCGCAATCGGTGATCGATCTGGCGATCCGGCCTGCCTATCAGAGCGAGGATTTTCTGAGTGTTTTTGCCATGGCCTGTTTCGGCGCGCAGGCGTGCCTTTTTGCATTGGTTGCATTTACCGCGCGGTTCACGCGGCTGACTTTTCTCGCATACGGGATCGTCTTGCTGCCGTTTTTCGTGTTCAATTATTATTTCTATTTTGTTGTGCCGGTGCTCACCAAGGTTGGCCTGCTGGATTTCGTCGGCAACACGATCATGATCGCGCTTTGCTGGCATGGATGGCGGGTGGCAGAGGAATGAGCGAGACATCCGCACCCGAAACTATCGTACCCGATAGCCAGCATCGCGGTATTGTTGCGCGCCTACCCCAAATGCCGCGCGACTTGGCACAATTGGCGCGACTTGATCGTCCGATTGGCTGGTGGCTGCTATTCTGGCCCTGCGTTTGGGGTGTCTGGCTGGCCGGGGCAGGGTGGCAATGGGCGCTACTCTCATGGCTGCTGCTCGGCAGTATAGCGATGCGCGGCGCGGGCTGTGTCTATAATGATATCGTCGATGCGGACCTTGATCGGCAGGTCGCCCGCACGGCTTCTAGACCCATCGCGAGTGGCCGCGTATCCAAAAAGCTCGCATGGGTCTGGCTCATAGCGCTGTGCCTCATCGGCTTGATCGTCCTACTGCAATTGCGGCCAATGGCGCAGATCGTTGCGCTTGCAAGCCTTGCGCTCGTGGCAGCATACCCTTTCATGAAACGGATTACTTGGTGGCCGCAGGCGTGGCTGGGAATGGTGTTTACGTGGGGTTTGCTGGTCGGTTGGACGCAGCTGCGGGCGGACAATTGGGATGCGCTGGCAGCGATGTATGCAGGTGCGGCGCTTTGGGTGATCGGTTATGACACGATTTATGCGTTGCAGGATCGCGAGGATGATGCGCTGGTTGGCATCCGCTCATCTGCGTTGCGCATGGGTTCGCACGTCAACGCGGGCGTGACATTGTGTTACGGCGCTGCGATTACGCTGTGGGCGGTGGCGTTATGGCTGTATCGGGACGATTGGGTTGCCTTGCTCGCTCTGATCCCTGCGGCAGCGCACCTGGCGTGGCAAGTTGCAACGCTGGACCCGGACGACCCGGGCAATCCACTTGCGCGGTTCCGATCTAACCGGCTGACCGGCGCACTGGTCGCGGCGGCCTGTTTTGTGGTGGGGAATGCGTAGCTTCCTTCACTTTGGAGCGCCTCCAGTGTCGGAACAGATCGCCAAATATGGGCTCACGCAGCATCGGCTCATTCATGCCGCGTCTCCGGCGGTGCCATTCGCATAGCTAACCACTTCAAACTCAATGCCGTCCCAGTCGAAGAAGTAAAATCGCTCGCCCGGCTCGTAATCATCATGGCCGAACGGTTTGAGGCCGTGTTGTTTCACGATCTCCTGTGCGGCACTGAGATCATCAACAAGCAACCCGACGTGGTTGAGTGGGTGGCCTTTTGCAAAATCACCTTTGACATGCTCACCTGTGTACAGCGCTAGATAGGTCGAACCATTCCCGGGGGCACCGACATGTAGGCTCCAGCCATATTTTTGGCTCGGACCGCGCCAGCGCTCTTTCCAGCCAAGCAAGTGCCTGAATAATTGTGCACTACGTTCTGGGTTAGTGACTGACAGATTAGCGTGTTCAATTTGGCCCTTTAGCATTGTGTGTGCTCCATGTTTGGCGCTCCAGAATAGTTGGCGCGACTCGGATGCACAGTCTTATGAAACCTCAAGCTAACTTGAGATCAAGGGCTTTCTTCGTTAGAGAGCCGAATCATGAAAGCTGGTGATCTTCTGCCGATTGGCGAACTTGCGCGCAGGACCGGGCTATCCGTGTCTGCAATCCGTTTTTACGAGGAAAAGGGCTTGGTTGAGGCTTGGCGGACGGCGGGCAATCAACGACGCTTTCCTCGATCGGATATTCGCAGGCTGAGCTTCATTTTGATAGCTCAGCAGCTGGGGCTGTCATTGGGGGAGATTGAGGAGGCGCTTGCCAGCTTGCCGAACGAGCGAACGCCTACGGCGCGCGATTGGTCCAAGATCAGTCGGACGATCCGCAAGGAACTGGACGCTCAGATCGCGCAGCTTGAACGCATGCGGGATAATCTTGATGGCTGCATCGGTTGCGGCTGTTTGAGCCTCAAGAAATGCGCACTCTATAACCCGATGGACGAAGCCGCTGAAGAGGGCCCTGGTCCGCGCATCTTACAAAGTTAAATCAGTATTCAGGCCCCAGCTCAGGATCCAAATCGCGAGGGCGCATAAAGTGCATTAAGGTGCCATTGCTCGATTTGAGTTCGGCCCAGTCGTCGATGTCTAGCTCGAAAACTGCGAACGCAGCGGTTGGAAATTTCACCTTCGCTTCGTCAAAAGCCTTGTTCTCATTTAGCGGCGACACCATTTCCAAAACCATATCGCCAAGGCCGGGATTGTGCCCGGCGATCAGAACTGATTCTGCATCGTTATCGCATTCGCGCAAGACATCCATGATAGTATCTGCCGATGCGAGGTAGAGCCGCCGATCCCAAGCGGCATCCATTTCTGGCAGACCTTGCTCCAGCGTCAGCTTCACGCGCTCAGCTGGGCTTGCGATCAACCGATCCCACTTCTGCCCGTGCTTGCGAATGTGGTCGCCGATGACTTTCGAACCACGCCGACCGCGATCATTCAGGCCGCGATCAAAATCGCGCTTGTCGCTCTCACCCCAATCGGATTTGGCATGACGCAAGAGGCCCAGACGCTTCATAAGATTCCTTCGTAACACACAGGTAACAAAATGGGGTGCCGAACGTCATCTGTCCAGCACCCCTTTCTGCTGACGGTGTTGCAACATCAAGACATCAAGCCAGCCAGGGGGAATTTGAGCGATCCAGGGACGTTGCCCGCCAGCAGCAGTATAAGAAACAGCGAGTTTGCTCCCGCTGCGATCAGTCTGATCATGGTGAGGATTGATTCGATCATTGCGTTGCTTGCGCTGCATCTGTCTGCGTATCGCCAATTACGTCCTGCGAAACACCAGCACCTTGGCCGACACGCAACAGCGCTTCGTCAAGAGTCAGGCGATGCACTGGAGTGCCGTCAGGAAAGGCAGAGAGCAGCCTGCTTGGGAAGGCGGAAGAGAGGACCACGAAGTGGCCAGCATCATCGCGCATGCGGATCAGACGCCCAAAGGCCTGAGCCAGCCGCGCCCGGATCATTCGGTCATCATAAAGCTTTGCCCCGCCCGGCAAGTCAGCGGCGGCGGCCCGGCGCGCACGGTGCAGAATATTGGGGCGTGGCCAAGGCACGCTTTCCATCACAACGCAACGTAGCGATTGCCCCGGCACATCGACTCCATCACGCAAGGCATCTGTGCCGAGCAGGCTGGCGCGCGGGTCATCGCGGAAGATATCAGTCAGAGTGCCCGTGTCGATCGGGTCCACATGCTGAGCGTATAGTGGCAGGCCTGCACGGGCGAGCCGGTCGGCTATCCTGCCATGGACGGCGCGCATCCGACGAATGGCGGTGAACAGGCCCAATAGGCCGCCATCAGTCGCTTCAATCAGGCGTGCATAGGCTCCTGCAAGACCGGCAATATCACCGCGCTTTATGTCTGTGACAATCAGAACCTCAGCCCGATTGGCATAATCAAACGGACTCTCCGCAAAAGCGGTTTTTGGCATTAGCTCGATATGCGGCGCACCGCTCTTGGTGATGGCGCTGTCCCAATCCGCGCCACCTTCGTCCTTGTCCGTCAGGGTCGCACTGGTCAGCATCACGCCGTGCGCCGGCTCCAGTACGACATGGGCAAACGGCTTCATCGGGTCGAGCCAGTGTCGATGAATGCCAATGTCAAACTCTCGCGCATCATTTCGGTCGACCGCGAGCCAGTCCACAAATTCGGGATCGGCGGGGCCACCAAGCCTTGCGAGCAAGGCCTCCCAAGCGGCTAGCAAATCAATCCGCCATGCAAGCGAGTGGCGCGCGCCCTCTATGCGGGCGCGGCCTTGCGCATCAAGCCAGTCGGGCGCATCCTCGATCACACCCTCGAGCCGCGCGCCCAACTTCATCAGAGGTTGGCGGATTGCCGCGAGAGCGTCCGCTGCTTCGCTGGCGGCTTCGACCAGCTCACCGGGAAGCTGTGCCGCCTCCGTCTCGATACCATAGCCTGCGTCTTGAGCGCCGCTCTCATCGCGGGCATAGGTTGCGGTGCGCACCTGTGCGAGCAGCGCCTCGAGCGGCCCCGAAGGTTCACCTTCCGCCAGCCGCCCGATCCATCCGTCTGATGGCAGGGCATGTGCTGCCTCCACAGCTGCCTCAACCGCGTCGCCGCCGTCTGAATCATAGCTGGCAACGTCTGCGAGCCGTGCCGCGAGACCCCTGCGGCGGCCTCTGCTGTTGCGTTCTGGCCCGATGATCCAGCGGCGCAGCTCAATCGTTTCTTGGCCCGTAAGTGCAGCGGCAAAGGTCGAATCCGCGGCATCAAAAACGTGATGCCCCTCATCAAAGATGATGCGGGTGGGGCGTTGTGCATGGTCGCGCCCTCTCGCAGCATTGACCATCACCAGCGCGTGATTAGCAATCACCAGATCAGCCTGCGCGCTGGCGCGGGCCGAACGCTCGATAAAGCACTTCTTGTAATGCGGGCACCCGGCATAGACGCACTCACCGCGCTGATCGGTGAGCGCCGCAATCCCGCGCTTGCGGAATAAGGTGCCAAGCCAGCCAGGCAGATCGCCGCCAATCATATCGCCATCGCGCGAGTATGCCGCCCAACGCGCAACCAGCTGTGCCAGTATTGCAGGCCGCCCATTGAAACCGCCTTGCAACGCGTCTTCAAGATTGAGCAGGCAGAGATAGTTTTCGCGACCCTTGCGTACGACAACGGGGCGCGTGCCGTCTGCACGCCGATCTGCCCATGCGCGCGAGCTTTCCTGCCGCAATTGGCGCTGAAGATTCTTGGTATAGGTGCTGACCCAAACCGTGCCGCCCGATTGTTCCGCCCAAAGCGACGCCGGCGCCAGATAGCCGAGCGTTTTGCCGACCCCGGTCCCGGCCTGTGCGAGCAGGACATGTGGGCGCTTGTCTCCCGATCGGGGGCGAACACGCTGCCTGCTGCCTTCGCATAATCGCGTTGGCCATCGCGCCGCTCCGCACCTTCGCCGGTGAGCCGTTCCAGATGTGTCTCGATCGCGGGTTCTGGCAGGGTCACTTGTGCAGGTTGTGGCCGTTCGGGCGTCTCCTCCCATTCGGGCAGGCGACTGAACAGCCACTTCTCGGCACGCTCCGGGCGTTTGATATGGGCCGACAGCAGCTGCGCCCAGGGCCAGCGTAGCTTGGTGAGGGATTGCAATGCGCTCCAAGCGCCCTCCCGCTCTGACCAGTCCTGGCTCTCACACTTTGCAACAAGCCGCGCCCCCGCCATTTGCAGCATAGCAGGTATGGCATCATCGCTTTCAGGCTCGTCCAGATCGAGCGCCGCCGCCAGCCCCTTTGGCGTAGGCACGCAGAACCTTGCCGGATGGATAAAGGCGAAGAGTTCCAGCAGGTCGAGCCCAGACAGATCGGGGTAGCCAAGTCGACTGGCGACGAGTGGCGCATTGAGGATCAACAGCGGTGTATCCGCCGCTGCCATCACCGCCTCGCCCTTGGAAACGCCGCGCGTCGGTGTGCCACTCTCTCTCGGCGTATCGCGCAGCCATGTACCAGCATGGCTGGCATGCAAAGCGGGCAAGGGCAGGGGGACAATGTCCGTTTCGGTCACGTCCGTATCGATGCGGGAGGCGGAACGAAAAGTAAACAAGGCAGCTGAGTGCGCGAACAATGTTCAACATCTTCTTAGGATATACAGCTTACTTTTTCGCGAAGGAGCAAGAAGGAGCAAAGGGGGTATTAATGACATTTGGACGCAAGGGGTTGGGATCGGGCGAGGCAGCCCGACCACAAACACGTAGGTTTGGCGATGTGCAAGTTCATGCCAGCAGCGCTGAAGCAGACGAAATGCAGCGCAAACGCGATGCGTTTCTGGCACAGGAGCGGGCGCGTCAAAGCGCAACTGACGGCCAAGACTATGCAGATCGCGAAGCAAATGAGCGATCAAGACAAGCGGTTCAAAATCTGCACGAGACATTTCAATATCAGAACGGCCAGCCCCGGCGCAGCATGGCCATGGCGTACTTATGGTGGTTTATTCTTGGCCAGATATCTATGCACAGGTTCTACATTGGTGCAAAGGAGTCCGCGATTTATCAGGTGAGCCTGTTTTTCGGCGGGCTGCTGGTGACTTGGATTTATCCTCCAGTAGGGCTGTGCGTTCTCGCTGGTTGGATGCTCTGGATACTCGCAGACGCGTTCTTGATACCGGGCTTGATCCGCAAACATGCTTGTTAGCGATTGAGAGGCGGAGCGGCGCTGTGCCCCGCCTCCTTACATGATCTTTTTAGAACGCTTTTTGCACGCCTACGGTCAATGACCAATCACTGGGCATTTGCGGCCCGTTCAAATCCTGAACCATCGGGATGCCGCCCTCAATGCCAAGCCGCCAGCCTTTCAGTGGGCCGCCCGTTGCGGCGAAGTTTACCCCAGCAAAGGCGGTCACATGCTCACCGCCATGAAAGTCTGGATTGGCAGTTTGCACAGGGCCTGCGATCATCGGGTCAATCCCGTCAATTCGGTACCGATCGTCTCGGCCTGCAGACGCCCTGAAACGGACACGCCGGGTGTCAGGGCATAGCCGAGCCACGCGGTCGCCATGGCGCGATTGCCATAGGAATATCCCTGGTCGTTGTCGCCAAGTCGCACAGTCCCTTTCACCTGTGCACCCCAGCCAAGAGTGTCGGTATTGCCGCGCCAGGTGATGCCCGGTTCCAGATCCCACGTACCGCTGCCCAACTGCATGGGGTAGGGCAACCGAACTGTCGGATTCCCGCCCATCGGTGTCAGGATATCATCTGTCTCGGTGGTTGAACCGGTCGGGATCGATACACCTGCATTGATATGCACACTATCCGTCAGTCCGATCAGCGCCGCCAACTTGGTGTCGCCAAAGCCAGCGGGACTGGTGCGGAAAGTGCCCAGCTGATCGGTGCCCATGCCGCCTCGGAAAGTGATGTGATCCATTTCCTTGGTCACGTAATTGGCCATCGCCATCACGGTCACGCGATCAGAAACGCCGTACATCACACCCGCCATATGCATGTTCATCCGCATGGAGGTGGGGACGATGCGCAAGGTCGGCGGCTGCATCGGCACACCGAAAAACCGGTTTGGAATAGTTGTTACCACGGTTTCTGGTGCAACATCATCGGTGCCGATCTGCACACCGCCCATGTCCATATGCATGAAGCGATAACTGATCATCCATTCGCCCTTCGCATGGCGGTGATCGCCCATGACCCCAATGGGCGCATGGTCGAGTGAGTTGATGCTGTGTTCTCCTTCACCGTTTTTGGGATCCGCAAGTGCAGGGGATTGCACGCCCGCGAGCGCGCAAGCAGCCAGAACGTACCGCTTTAGAAGCGTATTTCATCTGTATTCTCCGTAGAACTGATTGTGTTGGAATCAGACGTGGAGCGGTGGCCCTGTTGCTTCGTAAGCAGGTGGAGGTGCCGGTGCAGCCAGATCGCGCAGACGCTGCGCTGTGTAGTCCGCTTGCGGAGCGGCACGCGCGGCGAAAACCACATCACTGGATGGCAATGTCGGCCCGCATGCAGAACAGCACGGATTTGCCGTGTTATCTTCGCCATGGCCCTCATGCGGGTTGCTGGACGCCATCTTTTCAGGCTCATGATGTGCCATATTGTGCAGCGCGTGCTCTTGGTGTTCTGCGTGTCCCACCTGATCACCAGCAGACATGTGCGTAGAACCCGGTAGGCAACAGGGCGCACCCAAAGCCACGCGCAACAGGATTGAGCACAAGAGCATGCTCAGAAAAATGGGATGGCGCGGGGGACGCATGGCGGCAGCTTAGCCTGACCTATCTGGTTTGCAAGAGATACTCGACCAGTGGCGGGAACCGGGCAAAATTTGCTGATAGATCATTGCCGGGTGACGATCGAAGAGAGCTCTCCGGACAAACCATAGCGCCAAGCACAGCGACAATTCGCGCTTGCAACCCCATACGCCTTGAGCGAAGGGCTAGCGCTATGAGTATGCAAGATCTGATGGACGCCGCGAAAGATTCCAAAGCCTGGCCTTTTCAGGAGGCACAGCGACTGCTCAAACGGTATCCCAGCGGCACAAAGCCTGATGGCTCACCGATCCTGTTTGAAACGGGATACGGTCCGTCAGGTTTGCCACATATTGGCACGTTTCAAGAGGTGTTGCGCACCACCTTTGTGCGCCGCGCGTTTGAGGCGTTGATTGGGGCACGACCAGAGGACGGCAAGACGCGGCTCGTCGCTTTCAGCGATGATATGGATGGCCTGCGCAAAGTTCCTGATAATCTGCCCAATCAGGCGCTGCTGACGGAAAGTCTGCATAAGCCGCTTTCGCGTATTCCTGATCCGTTTGAAAAGTATGAGAGTTTTGCTGCGCATAACAATGCGATGCTGCGCGAGTTTCTCGATAGATTCGGGTTTCAATATGAATTTGTTGCCGCGAGTGATCGCTATAACTCCGGCGCATTCGATGATGCGCTGAAGAATGTGTTGCGCAACAATCAGGCGATTCTCGACATCATGCTGCCGACTTTGCGGGCGGAACGTGCGGCGACGTACTCGCCGATCATGCCGATCAGCCCATCAACCGGCCATGTGTTGCAAGTGCCGGTTGAGGTGGTCGATGCCGATGCAGGCACGATCCGCTTCACTGACGAAGACGGCACCGTGATCGAGCAATCCGCGCTGGGCGGTATGGCCAAGCTGCAATGGAAAGTTGATTTCGCAATGCGCTGGGTCGCGCTGGGCGTCGACTATGAAATGTATGGCAAAGATCTCACCGATACCGGCATACAGTCAGGCAAGATTGCCAAAGTGCTTGGTGGCCGCAAGCCGGAGGGGCTGATTTACGAGCTGTTCCTTGATGCCAATGGGGAGAAGATTTCCAAATCGAAGGGTAATGGCCTGACGATTGAGGAATGGCTGACCTATGGCAGTGAAGAGAGCCTGGGCTTTTACATTTTCCCCAATCCGAAAAGCGCGAAACAGTTGCATGTTGGCGTGATACCGCGTGCGGTTGATGACTATTGGCAATTTCGTGAGCGGATAGCGGGGCAGCCGCTGGATAAGCAACTCGGCAACCCCGTGTGGCATTTGCTCCGTGCGAATGGCGGTTGGCCAGAGGGGGAAAACGTAGGCGAAGCGCTGGGAGCAGGTGATACTCTACCGGTGACATATGGCCTGCTACTCAACCTTGCGAGCGTGCTGGGCGCGGAGGCGACAGAAGCCAATCTGGCGGAATATCTTGATACATATCTGGGTGATGTGAAGCGCGGGCCAGAGCTGGATCGGCTTATCGCATCAGCGGTCGCCTATACGCGCGACTACATCGTGCCGACGCTGAACAAGCGCCCGCCCGATGATCGCGAGGCGGCGGCATTGCGCAAGCTCGACGAAGCGCTCGCAGCCATGGATCCAGCTACGCCAGCTGAAGACATCCAGACAATCGTCTACGAGATCGGAAAGGACGAGACGTTCGGGTTCGAGAATCTGCGCGACTGGTTCAAGGCGCTGTATCAGACATTGCTCGGGTCAGATCAGGGACCGCGCATGGGCAGCTTTATCGCGCTTTATGGTATCGCGAACAGTCGCAAGTTGATTGCTGAGGCACTTTCTCGATAATGGCCTAGCCACCCGCACCCTCCACCCTTCCGCCCGGATGATATCCCGGTAGGCTCCGGGCGGAAGGGTGGAGGGCTAGCGCGCTAGGAAAAAGACTCCTACTTCCACGCCCGCGTCCGGTACCATTTGGTGATCACATACTTTGAGCCACGCACCACTGGCATGCCGGCATGCAGCGTGTCGATATTTGGTATGCCGTCAGGTTTGGCATTGTTCCAGACCAGCAATACGCCGGGTTTGGGCTCAATCGACGCGCCAACATTCGCAAAATGTGTGTGCCCACCCTCTTCAACCTCGTTGAGAAAAGCCATTGCGGTCCAGCACCGCTGGCCGCCACGCTTTCGCTCCTGTTGCCAATAGGGTTGATCAACATAGAACCAGTCATTGTGGGCCTTGAATTGCTGCCCTGGCTGATAACGCTGGCCCTGAATGGTTTCGCCAGTCATCGAGTTCAGCCCCAAAAGGTCATCAATCCGGCGGGAGATTGCCAACACAAATGGATCAGCGGGATCAAAATTGCCGGAATAGGATGTCCGGAACCCGTCTTCATAAGCCTGCTCATGCAGTGTGCTAGGCGTTGCGACCATATCAATCATTGCGATCAGGCGCTGGCATTCATCGGCAGAGAGAAAGTCGCCGACAGCGAAAATCTCCGCCTTCTCTGTCGGAACCTTGTAAATCGCGCTGTCGTTTTCAAGCCGTTTGCGCACCGACGCGCCAACCCGCTTTAGGGCATCTTGATCCGGTATTGTCTTCGTCTTCGCCATGGGCCGAGTGTTACCAGCGCGGATCAGCTTCGCAAGATTGCGGGTCGCTCTTCATCGCAAACGAAACCCCCGCCAACCTTGATCGGGTGGCGGGGGCTGATTGTTCGGGTTGATCTACATCACCAGAAGAAGTCGTGAATGACGTCGACCACTTCGCCGCTATAGATATCCACCAGAACTACATCGTCATAATAGCGGACCCAGCGATAGGGGCCATAGACCTCTGGCAGACGATACCGCCATGGGTCATTGATGTAATACCGCGACGAGAAGAACAGGTTGTCGAGGTAGAACCCGATGCTCAACCGGCGATAGCGATAGTCGCGATAGGGCGCATAATACCGTCCCAGTCGGAAGATGCTGCGGTTGTTAAACCGGTGGCGATGCCAGTTATAGCGGTTGTGCTTGCGCCACGCCCGGCGGTTCCACTTGCGGTGATTGCCATAACGATGACCATCGCGATAATTGCGGCCATCCCGGTAACCCTTGCGACGACTACTGTCACGATATCCATCGCGCCTGCCATCACGATAGGCCCGACGGTTGTCACGATAATCCCGACGACGATCAGCCCGGCGACCATCACGATACCCGTCGCGGCGTCCATCCCGGTAGTTACGGCGGTTCTCCCGCCACTGCGTACCGCGAACATCACGCCGTTCTGCGCGCCGGTTCTGACGTGCGTCGCGATTGCCCGCTCTGCGATCCTGCCGCGTATCGCGCCTTTCCTGGCGACGATCAGCGCGACGTTCCTGATATTGCGGCATATAACGTGCACCGCTGCGTGCACTGCGATCGCCATTGCCACGGCGAGCTTGCTCGCGGCGATTCTCTGCCCGAACCTGTTCGCGTTGCCGCTGACCATCGCGTATAGAGCCACGGCGTTCCTGGCGGACCTGTCGGCGCTCACCACGATTGCCCTGACGCGTCTCGCGCCGCTCAGTGCGGTTACCGCGGCGCGTGTCACGGCGCTCGCTACGCCGTTCCTGGCGCGCCTGTTGGCGATCCTGGCGCTGTTCGAAACGCTGTTCAGCCTCGGCAGCTTCCGCCTCAGAAGCAGGCAGAGCGAAAGCCAAGGCAACAGCCAATGCGCTGAGCGCGCTTCCTTTCAGGAAATCTGCAAACGAGAGGTTTGCTATTGAGTGTTGTGCAGAAGACATGGAGCGTCTCTCCTAACTGTTGAAAGCCGCTCCACCACCTGCGACGCCGACACATTCTGTATCGATGAAATGTGGTATATAGCAGATGGCCTGACGCGAACCTTAACCAGTCATTACGGCTTCTGTTCATGTTCGCGACGCATTTACTGAACGCCCATTCTGGAGGCGGAGGACACTTGACTTTGCCGGCGCTTTGCCGCGTTGAGGGCCGCATGTCTGAGAGTTTTGAAGGTATCCTGCGCGATGTATCGGGGCGCCTTTCGCGCGCGTGCAAGGATCGCAAATCGCCCATGCAGTCGCCGGTTGTCGCGACGGCTGATGCGGATGCGCGGGTGATGGTAATGCGCCGGTTTGACCCTGAATACTGGACTCTGCGTTTCCACACTGATGCGCGCGCGCCCAAATGCGGCGTGATCGGGGATGGCGCGCCCGTCGGCGTGCTGTTCTATGACAAACCGCAGAAGGTTCAGATCCGCGTACGCGGCACGGCCCGGATTGAGACGGATACGCCAGCGGCTGATGCGGCTTGGGCCGAGAGCACCAACTTCGCGCGGCGCTGTTATATGGGGGAGGGACCGGGTGCCGCCTCTGACGAGCCGACCAGCGGCCTGCCAACCGAGTTTGAAGGGGTTGAGCCAACCGAGGAACAGGTCGTTTCGGGGCGAGAGAACTTTGCCATCCTGATGGTCGAGTTGGAGGAGCTGGACTGGTTCACTCTCGCGCATACCGGGCATCGCAGGGCTCAGTTTAGCCGCGATGGTGACGGCTGGGCGGGACGGTGGGTCTCGCCATAAGCCATAGCGCGCAGGTGTTGGATTGCGCCGCGGTAACCCCGTCACGATGGAACACATGGAACACGGTCCAGAGTAAGAAATCCGGCCTTCTCCCACGCTGCTCAAAACAGTACATGCAACGGGCCTGGATTCATGGGGTTTTGAGGATGCGGCGCGGTTTTCCATGTCGCGCGACTTAGCGCCGCAGGTGGCAGTAGGAAAATTGGGTTAGCTGTCTTTGACGCGCCAATAATCGAAGGCTGCCTGCTGGACCTTGCGGACGAGTTTGGCGGCCTGTGCACCTTCCCAATTGCCTGTGTAGCCATGCCGCTCCGCAACGCCGACCCACCAGCCTTGGCCGGGTAGTCGGTCGCTTTCGCGCACGACCAGCACTGCGAGTTCAGGTTCGCCCGCTGCCGCGCCGTCTGCGTCGATCGCGTCCAGCGTCTTGCACAGCGCGCGCATCTTGGGCCGGGTAAAGCGATGGCCGAGCATGCCCAGCATTTCGGAATAGGAAACCGCGCGTTCGTCTTTAGCGGCGGCGATCAACAACTCGCGCACGTGGGCCGTGTCAGCAATGTCACCGGGTGAGGCCAAAGACGCAGATCTCGACAATCCCCTCAGCCTCAAGCCATTCGGAAACAGTGCGGTCAAAGGATGAGGAGGGCATGAGCGCTGACCTAACAGATTTCGTCATTCCCGCGAAGGCGGGGATCCAGTAAGCGATACTTATGACATTTGAACGCCAGCCCTGCGTCTATATTCTCGCATCGGCCCGCAATGGAACGCTCTACATCGGCGTCACGTCCGACTTGGTTGCCCGGATAGATCAGCATCGCGAAGGTACATTCGAAGGTTTTTCGAAGCGATACGATGTGAGACGGCTCGTCTGGTTTGAGCCACACGAGGAAATGGAGTCGGCCATCGTTTGTGAGAAGCGGCTGAAAAAATGGAACCGCGCTTGGAAGATTCGTCTGATCGAAGAGGCCAATCCTGATTGGCGCGATCTGGCGGAGGACTTTGGGTTTGAGCCGCTTTCTTAAGGTTCATAGTCCCTTCCGCTCTTCCTTCGTCACTCCCGCGCAGGCGGGAGTCCAGAAGGTGGTCTCGTGCTCGCTCAGACTGGATTCCCGCCTACGCGGGAATGACGGTGTTTCTTATCTACAGCACACCGAGCTCAATCTATCCGTCACTCCCGCGCATGCGGGAGTCCAGAAAGCGATGTCGCACAGTTCCATCCTGGATTCCCGCCTTCGCGGGAATGACGAAAGTAAGGAAGGCTAAGCTATTCAAGAACGATAAACGCGTCGTTCTGCCAGTAGTATTCAAATGCGTCGAAAAGATCGTCGACTGTCGCCATCGGTTTCTGCATCATGGCGTTCTCAATAATACTTAGAACAGCTGCTCCCTCAAGGGTTTGGCGCAGGCCATTCTTTTTGGCGAATTTTGGTACACCAGCATCTGGTTGATCTTCCTCTTCGGGGGGCACTTCTTCGCTCTTCAGCGCAATCGCAGGTGAGTTGGTAGACCAAATGCCGTGTTGAGGAAGATAGAGATACTCATCGAAAGACACGGACTCTACGGACGACAAGATTGCTCCAAGAGTGGTTAGGTCAAGAGTCTTCATAGAGAACCACTCACCGCGTCAATTTCTTATAAGCCAACCGTGTAGGCCGATCTGCGGCATCGCCCAGACGGCGACGTTTATCTTCCTCGTAAGCCTCGAAGTTACCTTCAAACCATTCGACATGTGAGTTGCCTTCAAACGCCAAGATATGCGTCGCGAGGCGATCCAGGAAAAAGCGGTCGTGCGAGATCACCACGGCGCAGCCAGCGAAGTTCTCAATCGCGTCTTCCAGCGCGCGCAGCGTCTCCACATCAAGGTCGTTGGTCGGCTCATCCAGCAGCAGTACATTGCCGCCTTGTTTCAGCATCTTGGCCATGTGCACGCGGTTGCGCTCACCGCCCGACAGCTTGCCGACATTTTTCTGTTGGTCGCTGCCTTTGAAATTGAACGCGCCGACATAGGCGCGGGTCGACATGTCGTGACCATTGACCTGCATGTAATCGAGCCCGTCGGAGATTTCCTCCCACACATTATTGCTCGCGGTCAGGTCATCACGGCTTTGATCGACATAGCCCAGATGCACCGTGTCGCCGATGCTGATGGAGCCGCTATCGGGTTCTTCCTGACCGGTGATCATTTTAAACAGCGTTGATTTGCCCGCGCCGTTGGGGCCGATAATACCGACAATGCCGCCTGGTGGCAGCGTGAAATCGAGGTTTTCGAACAGCAGCTTGTCGCCAAATGCCTTGCTCAGACCCTTGGCCTCGATAACCTTGGAGCCGAGCCGTTCGGGCACCTGAATAACGATCTGCGCCTTGCCTGGCTTGCGGTCATTCTGCGCGTCCTGCAGCTGCTCAAACTTGCGCAGGCGCGCCTTGGACTTGGTCTGGCGACCCTTGGGGTTCTGCCTGATCCAGTCGAGCTCTTCGCTGAGCGCTTTCTGGCGACCGGATTCCTCGCGGTCTTCCTGCGCCAGCCGCTTGGCCTTCTTGTCGAGATAGGTCGAGTAATTCCCCTCGTATGGATAATATGACCCGCGATCCAGCTCGAGAATCCACTCCACCACGTTGTCGAGGAAATAGCGATCGTGCGTAATCATCAGCACGGCCCCCGCATACTCTTTCAGGTGGTTTTCCAGCCAGTTGACGCTTTCCGCATCAAGATGGTTGGTTGGCTCGTCCAGCAGCAGGATCGATGGCTTCTGGATCAACAGACGGGTGAGGGCGACGCGGCGTTTCTCACCACCGGACAGGCTTTCCACGCCCATGTCTGACGGAGGGCAGCGCAGCGCCTCCATCGCGATTTCCAGCTGGTTGTCGAGCGTCCAGCCGTCCACCGCATCAATCTCTTCCTGCAACGTGCCCATCTCGGTCATCAGATCGTCGAAATCATCGCGATCGGGGTCGCCCATCAGTCCGGTGATCTCGTTAAAGCGGTCGACCTTGTCGGCGACTTCGCGGGCGCCATCCTTGACGTTTTCGAGCACGGTTTTGCTTTCATCAAGCTGCGGCTCTTGCGGCAGATAGCCGACCGTGATGTTTTCGCCCGGCCACGCCTCGCCAGTGATGTCGGTATCGATGCCTGCCATGATCTTGATCAACGTCGACTTGCCTGCGCCGTTGGGGCCAACGATACCGATCTTCGCGCCCTGATAGAATTGCAGGTTGATATTGCTGAGGACCGGTTTTGGCGCACCGGGAAATGTCTTGGTCATGTTCTTCATGACATATGCGTATTGCGCAGCCATTAGGGCAGTTCCTTCAGATCGAGAATGTGTGTGGTGTCTTTGCGCGCTCAGATAGGCGTGCAAGCGCGCCGGGGCAAGGTGACTCTGCAGTGAAAGAACAGTGATGGAAAGGTGCGTGCAATCGCCAAATAATTTGCCGACCACGCGCTTCTCCTAAAGGTGACCTTAACCTTATCTGCTTAGCCCGGTTGGACGGGAGCTAAACGGGTCAATGCAAACGCAAATCTTAGGGTTGGTGACGCCTCTGATGGCGCTGTTTTTTGCAGCGACATTCGCGGTGCTATGGCGCGTTGGGCGCCTGCAACGGCACGTGCTCGGCTTTGCTATTGCCTATGCTTTGTCTGCGGTTGGGTTTCTGATCACGCATTTCGCGCCTGCCGAGGCGACTTACGTCTTTCATGCAACGCAGGCGTTCTACAGTCTCGGCTCGACGATCATGGTCGCGTCTGTTTGCGACAGGGCTGGTCAAAGGATCAGCCTGTGGAGTTACGCCGCAGTTTACCTGATCAGCGCACTGACTTTGGCGGTCGCGGTTAATCTGTCAGATGATGTCTCATCCCGGTTGATCATCATCAATATGGGCTATGGCGTGATGTTTGCGATGGGTTTGACGACCCTTCTCGCCTCACGAAAAAGAGAACTGATTGACGTCGCGATTATCGCGATCATGGCTTTTCAGGCCGCCGACTTCTTCGTCAGACCGACACTCACTTTGCTGTTCGAGCACTCGATACCAACGGCGGTCTATCGCGATTCGATCTACTATTCCTTGATTGGCCTTGCCCTCAGTGTGAAGGGCGTCACCACTGCGATCGTGCTGATCGGGTCCTCTATCATGGAATGGATGACTGCGGTTCGTGAAAGTGGAGAGCGTGATTCCCTGACAGGCTTACGAAACCGGGGCGCGTTTGAAGATACGATGCGGGGCCTGATACAGCGCGCTCAGAACGAAGGACAACCGCTCAGCCTTGTGGTGGCCGATATCGATAACTTCAAGCAGGTGAACGACATTTGGGGGCATCAGGCTGGCGATCAGGCGATTGCCGCATTTGGCGAATTGATTGAGCAGACTGTGCGGGGATGCGACACGGCTGGCCGGATCGGCGGCGAAGAGTTCTGCATCGCGGTATGGAATTGTGAAAACGACGCTGCTGAACGTCTCGCGGACCGGATAAGGCAGGCATTCACGCGTCTTGAGCACCCCGCGCTGAGCGAGGATATCCGGCTGACCGCGAGCTTTGGCGTGGCCACTGCGCGTGCCGGAGAGAGCTATCAGCGCTTGTTCGCACGGGCGGATGCGTCGCTTTACCAAGCGAAATCAAGCGGAAGAAACATGGTTCAAAATGCCGAGAAAAGCGGTCGTGACGGCCCTATGCCCGAAACCATGCCGGAGTTGTTTGGGTTGAAGCACGCCGCCGCGGATCGATAATCCGCCAATCTGCGGACACGTTAAATATCGGCGTGGCTGCAGCGCGAAGTGCAAAACTTTGTTGCGAGAACCCTTTTTAGGGGTCGGCGTTAGGATATTCTCATACCTTTTGTGACCAATGCGGATACACGGTCATTGGGCGCCAGGGGCATTAGGCACAAATACTTACCGGCGGCAGCACAATAGCATTTACCGCTCGTTGATATGATTGGGGCTATAGAAGGAGGGTAGAACTATGCAGACACAGATCCTCTCCTTCATGGTGCCCGCGATGGCCATGATTTTCGCGACGCTGTTTCTGGCGTTGTGGTGGAATCGCCGCGAGCGATTGTATGTGCTTGCCTATGCTGCCTGTTATGGATCGATTGCGCTTGGTGTGGCGGTCAATATCTGGATCAGCAAAACGATCCCCCCGCTGGGCATCGTTAGCTATCACCTGATCTCAATGGCTGGGCTTCTCGTATTGATATGGGGACTGGCCAAACGCCATGATCGCACAATTCCGCTGGGCCTGTACGTACTCACCGTTGCACTGACATCAGTGTTCCTTTGGCTCGGGAGTTCGATTGGGCAGGTCAATGCGGTGAAAATGGCGCAGAATGTGAATTCGGCGCTTCTGCTCGCCTTCATCGCTCACAATCTGTGGAACTGGCGTGTCACCCATTGGGCGGACCGGGCGCTGATTTGGGTCACTTCTTTGTTGGCCGCATTCGGCTTTGTGCGTCCGCTGATAACCGAATTCTCTGTGCTGATTTTTGGCGCAGGCGAACAGGGGGCAGCGCTGCTGACGGCGATTCATGTGCTTGCGCTTGCAACTTTGCTGACTGCGATGGCTCTTTGTCTGGCTGCCACGGTTATCTCTGAAAGTATCGAGAGCGAGCGTGACAAGGCCGGGATCGACGCCTTGTCAGGTCTGCATACGCGCGGTGTTTTTGAAAGCCATGCCAAGGAAATGCTGGCCAAAGCTGATGCGGGATCCGTCGCGGTGACAATGATTGTTTGTGACCTCGATCACTTCAAGAAGATCAATGACACTTGGGGGCATGCCTCAGGCGATCGCGTGATTAAGAGCTTCGGCGAATTGCTGGAGGGCAAGGTCCGTCAGTCTGACATTGTCGGGCGAGTTGGCGGGGAGGAATTTTGCCTTCTCGTTTGGAACTGCCCCGTGGATGGCGGTGCACGTCTGGCTGAGCGCATTCGGGCAGCAACTCAGAACATTCAGGGTCGTTCTGGCGAAGATGCCGTCCCGGTTACAGCGAGCTTTGGTGTTGCTGAATGCCGCTCTGGCGAAAGCTACGCACAATTGTTTGAGCGGGCGGATAGCGCGCTGTATCGCGCCAAGGATGCAGGCAGAAACCGGGTCTCTGTTGATGGTGTCATTGAAGATGAGGACGCTGATAAAGTGATCCCACTGCGACCCGTTGTGACAGCCAAATAATCAACACCTCTGCGCGTCAAATTGAACTGCGTTGACGCAGATGATGGCATCATGATTTTGGTGTAGCGTGAAAGATAGAGTGCCGAGGTGCTTTGGTTCCAGGTGCCCGGTCAAACAAGGCGATTCTGGCAGAAACGAAGGCATACTAGACTTAACCTGGCGGGGTCATTAGCAGGGAGGAATGCAAAAACCTCTCTTCGCGCTGGCCGCGCTTTCACTCTCAGTTCCTTCACTGGCACAAGCCCCTGATCGTCTCGCGACAGTCGCAGATGAAGCTCTTGAGAAGGACACCATAGCCTGGGACTTTGTTGAGGGGATCACGACAGAGGTCGGGCCACGTCAGGCCGGCACAGAGGCTGAGGCAAGGGCGCGTGATTGGGCGATCGCATGGCTTACGGCACGCGGCTTTCAAAATGTCGCGAACGAGCCGTTCGAGATGGAAACCTGGGTGCCCGGTGATCTCCACAAAGCAGAAGTCCTGAGCCCATTCCCACAACCGCTGGTGGTCCAGCCGCTCGGCAATTCAGCGTCGACTGGCGTTGAGGGGATTACTGCCGAAGTAGTCGAATTTGAGAACGTCGCGGCGCTCGCCGCAGCCCCTGCTATGAGCCTTGATGGCAAAATCGCCTATATCTCGCATTCGATGACGCCGACGCAGGACGGCTCGCAATACGGTTTTGCCGGGCCGACGCGTTGGGTGGCATCGGGGATCGCTGCACAGAAGGGCGCAGTGGCCACCGTGATCAAATCTGTCGGTACTGATTATCATCGCAACCCCCACACGGGCGGAGCTGGATTTCCCGAGGGCGTCAGCCCGATCCCTGCCGGTGCTTTGCCGTTGCCGGATGCCGAAAATCTTGAAAGGATGTTTGATCGCGCCGGCAAACGTCCGATCATGTTGAAATTGACGCTAACGCCAGAACGTCTGGGCACGACGATGAGCGGCAATGTTGTGGGCGAGATTGTGGGGCGTGACTCATCCTTGCCTCCGATTTTGATCGCATGTCATATCGACAGCTGGTGGAATGCGCCGGGTGCTTTTGATGATGGGGCAGGGTGCGGCATTGTTGCTGCTGCGGCGCTCCATGTGGCACGCTCTGGCCAGCCGCTACGCACCATCAGGGTGCTTATGGCAGGGGCAGAAGAAACTGGCCTATGGGGTAGCCGCGCATATTCTGAAGCGCATATTGATGAGCCCATTGGTGTCGGCATAGAAAGCGATTTCGGTGCGGACCGCATCTGGCGTTTCGAGAGCAATTTTCGCGACACCAATGAAGCTTTACACATGAAACTGGCGAATTCCGTCGCGCGGTTTGGCGTTGCAAACTCGTCAATAGTCGCAAGTGGGGGCGCGGACCTCAATATCTCTCGCGATCAGGGCGGGGCGATCATTGATTTGCAGCAGGATGGTACGCGCTATTTTGACCTGCATCATACGCCAGACGATACGCTCGATAAGATCGACCAGGCTCAGCTGCGCCAAAATGTTGCGGTGTGGACGCAGGTTGTGGGTTTACTCGCGAATGAACCGGCGAGCATTCAATCCGGTGAATAGAGGTTGGATTGCCGCGCTCTTTTAGTCAGCTCTATTGCGCCAAATTTACTTTAAATTAGAGGCTCACCTGCTTAAGAAATTGTCCGGACAATTTTTGGTCGAACAGACTGAAGCAAGGGTGGTTCAGGATGGCGGGTAACCTACTTTCAGCAATTCAAGAGCTTGAACAGGTTCAGGCAAAGCTCTCGCGAGCCGTTTTGCAGGGTGATGAGATTGATGCTCGCGAACTCACAAGGCTTCGCAGCAGCTTCTCAATGGGACTCCTCCGGCTTGGTTCACAGGCGCGGGAAGACACGAGTTTGTCTTCTGATCGCGAGCGCCTTTCTGCGTTTAATGCTCGACATCGCGAGATCCAGAACGAGCTGTCACGGCATCAGGCGGACTGGATGCTTTCCGCTATAAGCAAGGATCCGGAGGGATATCGCGTGGCGACTGAGAAGCTGAAAAAGAACCAGAAAGACTTTTTTGCGTGGGCAAAACAGCAAGCGCGCTAGATTTCTGAAGTCAGAAGCTGCGCCTCACCAGGCCTGGCATCATAAACGCTTGGATCGCTGCTCTTGCGACCAAGAACAGAACGAAGCTGCCCCATAGGCCTGCATTGCCTAGCGGCCATGTGAGCCACAGCGATAGTGCAAACACGGCTGTTGCTCCGCCCATGGAGATCAGCAGTTTGCGCGTCCAACTCGCGCCGACGAATACGCCATCATAAACGAAGCCTGCCAGCCCGGCGATCGGGATGATTGCGAGCCAGATCGCGTTATCACGCGCAATCTCGGCCACCGCTGGCGTGGCGGCAAAGCTATCGAGGATTGGACCGGCGGCCACGATAAACGCGACTGAGACGATAGCCGCGATGGCCATTCCGCGCAGCAGGATTGCATTTACGTATCGTTTGAAACCTTCCCGGTCGCGCGCGCCATACCGTTCACCATTGAGAACCTGCGCGGCATTCTCAAACCCGTCGAGCAGCAGGGCAGTGAGCACAAACAGCTGATAGATGATGCCATTGGCCGCCAGCACTATTTCGCCACGCTCGGCGGATAGCCGTGTCAGTGTGGCAAGAACTATCATCAATACCAGCGTCCGCAGGAAAAGATCGCGATTGACCGACAGAAATGGTGCAAGGGCGGACCATTGCAGTACGTTTGACTTGCCAGCGCTTGTGACGAGTGCCCTCAAATCGCCAGCCTTTGCCAACACCACCACGATCAGGGCTAACTTAGCGATTTCAGCAATCAGGCTCGACCAGCCGATCCCGGCAATTCCCATATCGAGATCGAGAACGAACCACAGGCCCAGCCCGACATTTAGCAAATTGTAGACGACCTCGATCACCAGGACAGTGCGCATCTGCCGTCGGCCCACCAGAAAGCCAATGAGCGCCAGATTGGCCATCACAGCGGGCGCCGACCAATAGCGGATTTCCGCGTATATCATCGCCTGACTGAAGACAGTCTCCTCCGCGCCCAGCATTGTTAGCAAGAGCGGTAAAAGTACCGGTTTCAGCAGGAGTAACAGTGCCGCGATGCCCAGACCCACAGTCAGACCGCGCAACAGCACGCGATGCTGCTCACTTGCGCCATCGCGTTTGCCGGATTGCGCGACGAGGCCAGTGGTCCCCGTTTTCAGGAAGTTCATCACGGTGAAGAGCACCGCAAACAGGCGCGCGCCCACATCAACCGCACCCTGCGTCGCTGCATTGTTGAGTTGCCCGACTATCCACATATCGCCGAGCCCGATCAGGGCGGTCGCAACATTGGTAACCATTGCGGGCAAGGCAATCGCCCAGATAACACGAGTGTCGATGGCTCTGGACTGAGGTGAATTGGTCAAGAATGCTCCTCACACTCTTGCGAAGAAAATCTGGTCGGGGAGACTGGATTCGAACCAGCGACCCCCTGTACCCAAAACAGGTGCGCTACCAGGCTGCGCCACTCCCCGACCGATTTTTCGCCACTCAGTTTGTGTCCGTATCTGCCAGTCCACCCATTCGGTGGGCCCGGCAGGACTCGAACCCGCGACCTAGCCGTTATGAGCGGCCAGCTCTAACCAACTGAGCTACAGGCCCTCTACCGAATAATCGAACGATTCGACAGTGGACACGCCAATGGCGAGGGCAGGCGCGTAGCGTGGGTTTGCTGAAGAGGCAAGCGTTACTGAGTGGAATATTCGCTAATCTTGAACAGAATCCAGAATTTCCGCGACTGTCGTTGGTTTGACCCCTCGTTGATCGAGATACGCATAGACCGATCGCCACCAATCATAGAACTTGTCGAGATCCGAATCTGTGCGGATATATGGGGTGTTCCCGGGTCGCAAAGACGGGCTGTGAAAGCTGAGGACAAGCATGGGTAAGCCGTCGTCCAGCGCAATATCAATGGCCCGCAGCGCTTCCTCAACCGTGACGCCCTCTGGCGTTAGGGAAATCCGTTCGAGCAATCCCAGCCGCGCTGCGATGCCGCCGATATGTGGCAATTTGTCGATCATTGGCTGCAGCAACCGCCCCTGGCGTCGCAACATTCCCCAAAATACCGTGGTCAGCGGCAATTCGAGCAGCGAATGATCTGGATCGATCCAATACGGCGCTTGCGGGTGCCGCGTGTAGTCTGGACCGTGGCCATCGCGGTAGTCAAAGCCGGCGCGCACCGAGGTATCAATCGCTATCCCATGATCTTTCAGAATGGCTCTCGTTGCATGCCCAAGCCCGTATCGGCCCGCGCGATAGATGAGCGGGCGCGTGTCAAAATTGGTGCAGATCGCTTCGTACAACCGCGCAAACTTCTCACGCTCCAGCTGAGGTGGCAAATTTCCAGCATAGCTCGTGAAATCGCTGATGTCTTCTTCATGCGGAGGGTTGACCCATGGATGCAGTTGCACACCAATCTCTGCCGTGCCTTTACGGATTGCCTCGCCAATGATCTCGATCGCCTGCTGTGAGTTCGCGATGGGCCAGTCGACCAGATAGACGGGGCTTACCCCAATCCCTTCGCAAAATTCTTGGAACCGGGCGAGATAGGATACATGATTAAGGCTATATTCGTCGCGCGTGAAAGAGCCGCTCCAGTCGAACTCTTCCTCCGTATCGACAGTCAGCAGCGCGCGCTGGCCAACCCCTCGCTGAAACCGCGCAATATTGCCCGCTGGCGGCAGATCCAGAATGGATGGCTCGCGAATACTGTTTCCCCACTTTGCCACACGACCGTAGCCGCGCCAGCTAACGTCAGCCGGTTGCGCGGTCAGGCGTCGGTTCCGGGCTAGGTTCGCTCTGTGCGGTGGTCAAGAGTGGTAAGTTAAGCGCCAGATTTTCATCCACACGCGCCAGATCGCCGCCCATTGCGCGGGCTTCTGCGCGAGCAAGCCGCAGCGCAAACCCGGTACCAAATATGCCTGCACTCACCGTGTTGTTGCTGAGGCGGTTTTCGGTCGAGAAGATGTTGTCGACCTTGCTCAGATTGGCGGGAAGCGCGACCCGCATTGCGAGCTGCCCTTCCTGATTGTCCAGCAGCAACGGGATTTCCTCTCCCGCACTCATGCCTGAGGCAATCGCTCCCAAGATGCGCCAGGCCAGCATCTCGCCGTCAGATTGCGAAACCTGTATAATAGCAGCACCAGCCGGCCTAACTGCCTCAAAACGGGCGACGCGCGGCGATAGCACTGTTTGCAGTTGATTGACCTGACGCGTGGCAATTTCGAAGAAATCGCATTGGCCGGTTTCGGGCGCTTGCGAATTGCTCTCCAACCGGACCAGCCGGTCTAGTTCGTCGAAACCCGCCAGCATCCGTGCACTGTCACCTGCAATTGATGCGGCCAGCGCGCGATACTCATGCGGAGTGTTGCCAAATAATTGCTGCTGAATGACCTCGGCAAACCCCTGAATAGCATTCACCGGAGTGCGCAGTTCGTGCAGCAATTGGCGAACGCGATCCTCTTCTGCCTTGGCACGGGCTTGCGCAGAGTCCTCCGTGACCCGCCGAAAGCGCCCGATGAAGCCCGCGAAGCGTCCGTCTCCCGGCAGAAAGCGAGGCATGGCGTCCACGGCCCATGCGCCTGCAATAGCACTTGCCCCATCGAGCTCTGCAAGGGCATTGCCGACAGGCTGGCGATCGCGAATGGCGCGTGCGAGGCCGGGAACGGCGCGCAAATCCTGGCCTAAGACGGTGCCAACAACCATCGGCGCAACTTCAGGATCAGCCCAATCGATGCGGCCCTTGCTATCGGTACGGAAACTGAAAGCGATGATGGTTTTACGGCCCGATTTCCCACCATTCTCTCCCAATGGCAGGAGTGGGGCATCTTCGACCGGATTATCGTTGGTCGTGTCGCGCACCTCACGGGCGCGGCTGAAGGCCTCAATGCGCTGCACCAGTTCGCGGATTCCGGGTTTCTCTTCAGTTCTTTCTTTGGCCCTTGAGCTTGGCACGGTGTTGCCCGGGCTATCCGTCACAGTGTCAGATGAAACGGCTGCTTGTTCGTCAGGTTCTCGGGTTTCGCCTGGCTGATCTGAGGGCACTTCTTGCTCGGCTGTAATACTGGGCAACACGCGGTCCTGAACGCCCAGCCGATCAAGTATCTCTGTGGCTTCGCGGGGCAAGCTTTGACGGTGTCGCAAGAAGCCTCTTGCGCGGATCGGCAGGGCTGGGATGATGCGCGACCAATCCTCGCCGCTTAGGCTCGCTCTCGCGAGGGCGGCAGCGGCCACGTCCGGCTCCGCCTCACCGAGATATTGAACCAATGCCGGGTTGCGAATGCGCGTGCCACCTTCAGCCACTATGCGCGTGCGGTGTTCCAAAGGTACCGTGTTTGCCAAGGCGTCTAGCCTCAGAAACGCGGCCGCCTCAAGGCTCTCATCGCGCCCTCGTGGAGGCTCGCCGAGCAGGTCAAGCAGCTGGCGATACTGCGTGCGTACCGCGAACTCGCCGGTTGCGCGGTGGCGCAATACGGTGGCGAGGCGGTCGTCAAAATGCATCATCTCTCCGGGCACTTTAAAGCGCGATCGGGGGCTGGCCGCGCGTCTTAACTTCTCTTACTGCCTATCCTTTACAATGTCCTAAAGAACGCTGAACGGAATCTGTGGCTTACGTTGCAAAGCGAGACAATTGCTGGCAACAACAATAATATTAGGTTTGAGTGCGTATTTGCGGGGCATTAGTTTCGTCAAATGACCTCATACGTAGACTGATAGCCGCAGGTGGAGCGTGCCATATGGCAAATTTCGATGAGATTGATCGCCGATTGCTAGCTGAATTGCAGGAAGAGGGGCGCGTCACCAATGTCGAGCTTGCTCAGCGCGTTGGCCTGACTGCGCCGCCCTGTTTACGGCGGGTGAGGGCGCTGGAAGAGGATGGTGTGATCCGTGGTTATCATGCGGACCTTGACGCGTCCAAGCTCGGCTATGCGATCACGGTCTTTGCGATGGTCAGCCTCAAGAGCCAGGCGGAAGACGATCTGCGCGAGTTTGAGGAGCATATGCGTGATCTGCCTGAGGTACGCGAAGTGCACATGCTAAATGGCGAGATTGACTTCATCCTCAAAATCGTCAGCCGCGATTTGCAGAGCTTCCAAGAGTTCCTGACGAGCAAGCTAACACCCGCGCCTAATGTCGCGAGCGTCAAGACTTCCTTGACGATCCGTACTGCGAAGCACCGGTACGGGCGTGCCTTTGTGATGACCTATATTCGTGCACATCTCATGTCGATTTCAATGGTCTCGAGCGCGGTGTTAATCGGCACTTCCGTATCTGCCGCCGCTTGTTTGGAAACAGGCTCATACGTGGCAGTCTTGAGCGATATGATCGATACATGCAGTATAGTTTACGATCGATGCTTTGTGTAAGCTGAGTGCACGCTCGCTTGTTCGCAACTCCCTCATCCCGTACCATTATGCGCTAGCAAGTCACGGGAGGTGAGAATGATAGACATCCCGCCAGAACAGCCTCCGGCAGTGTCGGTCGTGCAGGCAGATGTGGAACAACACCTTCCGATGGAAGAGCGTGAAGACGGCTCGCTTGTGATTGATCTGATGACGCTTAACGACCAATGCCAAGGCACTCAGCCGGACCCGATCAACCCGACGATTGTCGTTTGCAGAACAAAGAGCAGGGATCAGAGAGTGGACACCGAGCCATCAGTTGATGCGTTCGGAAACGCCATTCCCAGAGCTAAGCTCAAGCTATCAGAGAGCAGTGCGATATCGCTGGATGCTAAGGAGAAGGCCGTCGGCGGGCATACAGCCAATGCTGCGCTGGTCACCCTGACGGTGGATTTTTGAGGCTTTACCCCTCGCGGCTGTCCAGATATTCTTCCAGCCACTTGATTGAATAATCGCCGGTCTGAACATCCTTTTGCAGGATCAGTTCCTGATGCAATGGAATGTTTGTCTTCACCCCTTCGACAACCATTTCTTCCAGCGCCCGCTTAAGGCGCATCATGCAGCCGTCGCGTGATCGCCCATAGACGATCAGCTTGGCAATCATGCTGTCGTAATAGGGCGGTATGCGATAGCCGGCATAAAGACCGCTATCGACGCGCACATGCATGCCGCCCGCCGCATGATAATAGGTCACTTCGCCAGGGGAAGGCGCGAAGGTCCAGGGATCTTCGGCATTGATCCGACATTCGATGGCATGGCCATTGAACTCGATTTCGTCCTGCTTGACGGATAATTTCTTGCCAGCTGCGATGCGGATTTGCTCGCGCACCAGATCAACGCCGGTGATCGCTTCGGTCACCGGGTGTTCGACCTGCAAACGGGTGTTCATTTCGATAAAATAGAACTCGCCATCTTCCCACAGAAACTCGATCGTACCTGCGCCGCGATAGCCCATATCCCGCATAGCTTTTGAGCAGACTTCGCCCATTCGCATACGTTCTTCATGAGACAAAACTGGTGAGGGGGCTTCCTCCAGAACCTTCTGGTGGCGGCGCTGCAATGAGCAATCACGCTCACCCAGATGGATCGCATGGCCATTGCCGTCGCCAAACACCTGAAATTCGATGTGACGGGGATTGCCAAGATACTTCTCGATATAGACGGTGGCATCGCCGAAAGCAGCTTTTGCTTCGCTGCCGGCCTGCTTCATGAGCGTTTCGAGCTGGTCTTCGCTTTCGCAGACTTTCATGCCGCGTCCGCCGCCGCCAGACGCCGCCTTGATGATAACGGGATAGCCGATTTCTGCGGCGATCTTGCGCCCTTCTTCGGGATCAGAAACAGCGCCGTCACTGCCGGGGACCAGCGGCAAGCCCAAATCACCAGCGGTCTTCTTCGCCTGAACCTTATCGCCCATGGTGACAATGTGTTCTGGTTTGGGGCCGATCCATTTGATCTCATGCGCTTCGACGATCTCGGCGAATTGCGCGTTCTCCGACAAGAAGCCATAACCAGGGTGAATGGCATCGCATCCCGCCACCTCCGCAGCTGAGATGATCGCAGCATGATTGAGGTAGCTGTCGGTCGCCGATGGCGGGCCGATACACACCGCGTGATCGGCCAGCCGTACATGCATGGCATCGGCATCTGCGGTGGAGTGTACCGCAACCGTTTCAATTCCCATCTCATGCGCAGCGCGGTGAATACGCAATGCGATTTCGCCACGATTGGCGATCAGGATACGCTTAATCGTCATCGGACAGCCTTAGCCGATCACGACGAGCGGCTGATCAAACTCAATCGGCTGCGCGTTTTCAATCAGAATGGCTTTGATGGTGCCGGCCTTGTCAGCGGTGATCGGGTTCATCACTTTCATGGCTTCAACGATGAGGAGTGTGTCCCCCTCTTTCACGCTGTCGCCAACGCTGATGAAGTCTGCGGCACCCGGTTCAGGTGCAAGGTAGGCCGTGCCCACCATCGGGGATTTGAGAGCGTCAGCATGATCAGCAGCGGGCGTCGCCGCTGCTTCGACGGGAGCGGCGGTTGGTGCATCTGCTATTGGTGCAGGAGCGGCTGCGATCGGCGCAGGCGCCGAAGCCGCAACGCCGCCGCCACGCGAGACCCGCACTTTACGGTCACCATCCTCGACTTCGATTTCTGTAAGCCCCGTTTCGCCGAGCATTTCTGCAAGCTCGCGAACCAGCGCGGTGTCGACATTCATGCCAGCTTTCTTGCCAGCGGTACTTTTCCTGTCGGCCATGAATACCCTTGTAATTGCTATGCCACGCCTATGGGCTGAGCGCGGCGCAATGACAAGAGGTGCTGGAACAGGTTTCCGCTAGAGCTTGGCGGCTTTTTCGAGCGCGACCACATAGCCTTGTGGTCCCAAACCTTGAACGACATCGGCGGCCGCCATTCCCACATAAGAGGTGTGACGGAACTCCTCACGAGCGCTCGGATCGGACAAATGCACCTCGATTACAGGCACATCGATCGCCTTGATCGCGTCGAGCAGTGCGATGGAAGTGTGCGTGTAGGCTGCGGCATTGAGCAACACTGCTTTGATGCCTTTCTTATGCGCCTCATGCAGCCAATCGACCAATTGCCCCTCGTGATTGGATTGACGCATATCTACGTGCAGACCCAGCTCATGCCCCCGCTGGGCAAGCAGGTCTGCAATATCCTCCAGCGTATCAGAGCCATAAATCTCCGGCTCCCGGGTGCCGAGCAGATTCAGGTTGGGGCCGTTGAGGACGAAGATCTGTTGTGCCATAACGATCCTCTAGCGCGTTGTGCCAGAAGGGAAAAGCGGGCCGTTGTAAGTGGGCGTGAACGGGAAACTTACAGTTTGAGCTGAACTGCTCTTGGTAATTCTCGTTTTGCACCCCAACGCTGTACCTTCAGCTTCTTGCGTTCAGTTGATTTGCGTCGACTGTCCATTTCAAGCAAGTAAGGAGCGATAAAGCCGACATACGCATCCTTGCGCGACTGTGGCAGATCTTTCCATCCGGTAATTGCTGAACGACAATTCGCACTCCCGCACCGACACGGTCCTGAAAAATGCTCTATCGAGTAGTTACGCATGGCATAGTCAAATGTCGCTTCGTCACTTGTGGCAATACCGCGCATCGCAACGATATCATGCGCTCCTGTATCATTCAGCACGATACCGCAGTTCGGGTCGCAGGAATGGTTGAATTTGGAACTTAGCCCTGCGTGAAACCCAAATCTGGTGGCACTGAGCTGGGATGCATGGGAATGATTCTCGATTGAGCTGTGGTCAAGGCGCCCGACACAAAGAGTTTCCCCTCGCCGGAATGTTTTGAGGGCAAAGATGCCTTGACCGCGACTGGGCGTTTCGCGCTGCTCGATAATGGGGGGCATGTGGGTTTCCTCGGTTGTTGGGCGATATTCAGCTGTATGTTGCGGCCTCAGATTAAGGGCACAGGTAGTCGCCACGCAGGCGCCGTCTGCTACGCTGTTTTGAACCGCTTTTGGGAATAGTATGCGCGATGTAGGTCCGCCGACCTCGGCCAAAATGCTGCGCTAATGCGGATCGCAGCGTGTAAAATGGCCCAATGACTCTGCCACAGAGAGCTATTTCGATGCCCAAATTGTGCTCTCCCAATGCGGGAGCACAATTGTCTCTCAGTCAAGATGGCGCATTAGATGGACACTCGATCTACCTAATATGGTGACGCGCCTTGGCGCTTACAAGCCGTTAGGTCGGTTTGTCGGCAGTGGCCTGATCTTAGCGCGTCTGGCCGTTCAACTTTTGTCTGTTCGCAGGGATGCTATTTATCAACGCCTTTGATCTTTCCCCACTGGCGCGCGGCGGTGTAGCCAAGATAGCCAGTGCCAAACAGCGCATAGAGTTCCTCCGGCAGTCCGCCGAGATACGCATTCATTCCCTCGCCGATATCGCGGGCAACATCAGGGCGAAACGCCGCAAGGATGCCCATGGGCAAGGCCCACAGAATTAGCGTGTAAATAACATAGAGAAAGCTGGGGCGGGCGCGGCTGGTCCATGGATCTGTTGAATTGGCCTCAGCCACGATTGCAGAGAGGCGCGCCTCGATGGCCTTGAGGTCCTGCGTCCCTTCCAGCTTGATCAATTCAAGCTTCGCCTTCGCGCGAGCTTCTTTGTCGGGAATGATCTTGTCGATGATCGATGCAACTGGGCCAATAAGCGATTCAATCAATGCCATGGAACGTTCTCCTAAATCAAAAAGAACGAGCGGGCTAACCAAATAGGTTCGTGTAGGAAAGCCAGGTCCTTTACCGGACGGCTATGGGGTTGTTTGGTCGAGGATTTCCCACTGGTCGGGACGATAGGATTCGAACCTACGACCCCCACACCCCCAGTGTGATGCGCTACCAGACTGCGCTACGTCCCGGATCCAGTGGAGGCGGCGCTATAAGCGGGGGTGTGTGCCATGGCAAGCGTGAAGCTCAATGGTCGCGGCGTATCACCTTAGTTTTGTGTGCGTTGCTCTGAGTGGGCAATGCTGCTAGCGGGCCACACCAATGTTGCAAAAGCGTATGAGGTGGCTTGCAATCGCTACGCCCACACCCAATTGCAGCCAATCGAAATACACAATTAAGTCCGACAAGGTTCGTCCATGCTAGAAATTCTCGCCGCCGGTACAGCAGCTGCCCCGCCACCCGCTTGGGTAACCTGGCTCCCGATTTTGGGGATGGTCCTGATTTTCTGGTTCCTGATCCTGCGTCCGCAGTGGAAGCAGCAGAAGGAGCACCGCCAAAAAGTCGAAGGCTTGAAGCGTGGTGATGAAGTAGTCACAGCCGGCGGCCTCGTGGGCAAAGTTGTTAAGGTCGACGATACTTATGTCGAGATCGATTTGGCCAAGGGTGTTCGCGTTCGCGCGGTGAAGCACACGATCGGCGACGTAATTCAGCCGGGCGCCAAGCCCGCAGCGAACGACTGATTGACGCGCAGAGGTTCGCGAGACGATGCTTGATTTCCCGACTTGGAAGAAAGTTTGGCTGTGGCTGATTACTGCCGCTGCCGTACTTGCGGCTTTGCCATCGCTTGTGTCGATGACCGATGCCAGATGGCCTGATGCGCTGCCTGATCCCACGGTCAATCTCGGTCTCGACCTTGCTGGTGGTAGTCATATTCTGCTGGAGGCGGATCGCGCGCAGGTTGCGGCACAGCGGCTTGAAAATATGGAGGAAGGCGTTCGTGCTATTCTCCGTCAGGCCGAGCCGCGCATCCGCATTGGCGATGTCTCGACCCGCGAGGGACAACTCAGTTTCATTCTCGACGATCCAAGTCAGGTTGATCGTGCGCGTGAGCTGATCCTGCCGCTGATGAATGGCACGGGTCTGGTTCGCGAGTGGGATTTGTCGGTTCTCGACGAAAACCGCTTCGTGCTTGAACCAACTAGTGCCGGTCTTGATCAAGCGGTGACGGATGCGATGGATAGCGCGACCGAAGTGGTGCGCAAACGTATTGATGCGCTTGGTACACGCGAGCCGACGATCATTCGTCAGGGCGATACGCGCATCGTGGTACAGGTGCCAGGTCTGGAAGATCCCGACGCGCTGAAGGCGTTGCTGGGTCAGACCGCAAAGCTTGAGTTCAAATTGGTCGATCAAACCGCGCTGCCCACTGATGTGGCGCAGGGCATCGCGCCTCCGGGGAGCCAGATTTTCCCGTTTGTTGAAGACTCTCCGCAGGCTGGTACCTCGCTGGCGGTGGAGCGGCTCGGCGGTATTCGCGGTGACAATCTGATCAATGCTCAGCAAGGTGTTGATCCGCAAACTAACGAGGCCGTGGTAAACATCACATTCGATCAGCAGGGCGGGGCGCGTTTCGCGAAACTGACCACGGAGAACGTGAATAAGCCATTCGCGATCATCCTCGACGGGCAAATCCTGTCGGCGCCGAACATCAACGAGCCAATCCTTGGCGGTACTGCACAGATATCAGGTAGTTTTTCGGTTGAGACTGCAAACCAGCTCGCAATCTCACTGCGCTCCGGTGCACTGCCGGTTGATCTCGCGGTGATTGAAGAGCGTACCGTTGGCCCAGACCTTGGTGCGGACTCGATCCGCAAGGGTATGCTCGCGATGATGATTGGTTCGGTCGCGGTGATCGCGCTGATGGTGGCTTGCTATGGCCGGTTTGGGATTTACGCGACGATCGCACTCGTGATCAACGTCATGATGATCCTTGGCATTATGGCTGTCCTCAACACCACGCTGACGCTGCCGGGTATTGCCGGCTTTGTTTTGACCATCGGTGCAGCCGTCGATGCCAACGTCCTGATCAACGAACGTATTCGTGAAGAGCGCAAGCGCGGTCGACGGGTCATCGCAGCATTTGAGAATGGGTATAAAGAGGCGACGCGTGCGATTTACGATGCCAACATAACCAACTTCATCGCTGGCGTGTTGCTGTTCCTGTTCGGCTCAGGCCCGATCCGCGGCTTTGCGGTCGTTCTGATTATCGGGCTGTTCACCAGCGTGTTCACCGCCGTTGTGCTGACGCGCATGTGGGTGGCCGGTTGGCTGCGCAAAACACGCCCTAGCGACATAAATCTGTGAGGGGAGAGAAACCATGAAACTGCTCAAGCTCGTCCCTGAAGATACAAACATCAAATTCCTGAAACTGCGCGTGCCGTTCTTCGTGGTCAGCATCGGGTTGATTATTGCCAGCTGGGCACTCGTGTTCACGCAAGGGCTCAATTACGGCGTCGACTTTGCCGGTGGTCAGGAAATTCGCGCCACATTTGTTGGTGAAGAAGAAGCGCCCATTCCAGAGCTCCGTCAAACCGTGGGGTCTTTGCCCAATATCGGTGATCCCATCATCCAACGTTTCGGTGCGCCGAACGAGGTCTCAATCCGGGTCAAGCTGCCGCCAGAGGCGGAGGGCGACAAGGAATTTGCGGACCGGATGACGCAATCGATCACCACTGCCTTGCGCGATGGCCATCCGGGTGTGCGGATTGATGGTGTGGACTCGGTTTCGGGCAAGGTTTCCGGCGAGTTTCGCCAGGATGCGATCCTGGCCCTGGTCGCGGCCATGCTTGCCGTGGCGCTCTATATCTGGATCCGCTTTGAGTGGCAGTTTGGTGCGGGCGCTCTGTTCGCTCTGTTCCATGACGTGTCGCTGACGCTGGGCATGTTTGCGCTGTTCCAACTGGAATTCAGCCTTCAGATTATCGCGGCGATTCTGGCTATTATCGGCTACTCGCTGAACGATACGATCGTCGTTTATGACCGTATTCGTGAGAACCTGAAGAAGTATCGCAAGATGCCACTGGTCGAGCTGCTGGACTTGTCCGTCAATGAGACTTTGGCGCGTACGGTGATGACATCTCTGACGCTGGCTGTCGCGCTGTTGCCGCTCTTGCTGATTGGTCCAGCCAGCCTGTTTGGACTGGTCGCGGCGATCTTCCTTGGTTTGGTGGTTGGCACATACAGCTCGGTCTATATGGCCGCGCCTTTGCTCATCTGGCTGGGTGTGAATTCCACCAGCTTTGTACCGGAAGAAACCGTGGCGGACAGGCAGGAACGGATCGCCCGAGGTGAGAGTTAGGGGCGAGAGCTAAGCGGCGATCACACGGTCGTAATAAGCAGCCAATCGTCGTCCATTTTCCGCCCAGCTGAAATCGGCAACAGTCGCGGCGACATCTGACGCTGAATATTGAGCGGCAAGTACTCGCTCAATTCCGGTCTTAACTGCATTGGCGTCTCGCGCTACAACTTCGCCAGCCTCCGGGCGCGTCATCAGTTCGCGCGCGCCGCCTGCAGCGCAGATCACTATCGGCGTTCCGCATGCAAGCGCTTCGATCCACGCATTGGCGTGTCCTTCGCTAGCCGATGGCAGCACCATCGCATCGGCTGCCGACAGGATCAGCGGCACAATATCGTGATCCAGCAGGCCAAGGAAATGGACCCTGTCACTCACACCCTGTTCATCAGCAAAGGCGCGCAGCTCAGTTTCATCAGGACCCTGTCCGACCAGTAGCAGACAGGCGTCTGGAATGCCCGCCAATGCTCCGATGACAAAGCGCTGCCCCTTGCGTGGGATGAGCGCGCCGACGGTGGCAAGTAGTGGGGTAGCGCCATTCAGTGGAAGGTTCAATTGCGATGCTAGCTGGGCACGCAGTTCCGGTTGCTCGCGCGGGTGGAACCGGTCGCGATCCAATCCGGTGTAATGGATCGTGATCTTCTCACGAGGCATACCGAGCTCTGTCATATCGGCGGCTAGCGCCTCGCTGACTGACAAAAGGCCAGCGGCTTGCTTGGCAGCATCGAGCATCATTGTGCGGCTGAAATCCTGCTGACCCCAGTAATGAATGTCGGCTCCACGCGACTTTATGGACAAGGGTAGACCCAGCGCCCTGGCAATATGCGCCGCCGCCGGTCCATCCGGCCAGAAGAACTGAGCATCAACCACATCGAATGGCTGCTCTGCGTGCATTCTGCGCGCCAGCGGCAGCACCTTCCGTGCAATCGCCCCGGGGTTGAATCGTGCGCCAATCGCCGGGATCAGTTGGAAGGTCGGGCGGTGCACCATCACTCCGCTCTCTTCGCCGCTCACCGCCGCACGCTTGATCGCGCCGTAACGTCCAAGGGCGAGTGGCGGCAGACCGATGGGGTTAATGACTGTCGCATCCCAGTGTGTTTCGCGCTGCAAAGCCTCGACCGATCGCGCGACGAAGGTGCCAAAACGAGGCTGTGCTGCATTGGGCCAAAGCGTTGCAATGCTAAGGACACGGCGAGTTTTGTCAGGCGGCATTTCGCAAGCCGCTCAGAGGCGGCGAACCAGCATTTCGGCCATGCCAATCCATGGCGGATCGGTAACGACCTCCTGCTTTTCTCCATGACCGGGGGGCAGAATGCCAACCAGATTGGCTTGCCGATCAATCAATCAGCCGAACGCAAACCGGTAGGCGCTCTTGGGTACCAGAACGTCGCGGTTTATAGCTTTCTGCGCGTCTTCTGGGTCAATCTGGCGCAGCCATAACTGATCGCCGGGGCGATACTCGCCATGAGGGTACGTGACTTCGAGGACCATCAACGCGCCGTCGCCGCCCATATCGGTTGCCAGCAAGGCATCGCGCGGGTTTTCCAGCGCTTCCGGTCCCCCAGCCTCCAGCGTGGCAACCACTTGCGCAGCTTGATTTTCCTCTGAACGAACCAGCATCTCTGGATCAACGCCGAGTGCGCGGGCGATCTTCTCCATCCATTTAAGCGACAGATTGCGCGTGCCCGTTTCCAATCGGCCAACGGTCTGCGGCGTGGTTGGCGGATCGCAGGCCTCAGCCAGATCGGCCAATGTCATGCCGCGATCCTTACGAATGGTTCTGATGCGATTGATCATATTTCGGCCCCTGATAGTCAGTTGGAAGATCAGACGTGATAACCAAATTGGTTTTTCTCTTTCCTACAGGAACCGTTATTTTGCAAGGGGCGGTTTCCACAGGTGAAGGAGACGACATGGCCCAAGGGGATCAAAAGCCGGTTTTGATTGAGCGGGAACTGACCGAGGAGGGGCCACGTCGGGGCAGTGGAGCGAAGGGGAAACGTCGCACCGTGACCATGAATCTCACAGAAGCGCCGCTCACCTGGCTGCATGCGCGCGGCCATATCGATGACCGACTGTTCGATGCTGGCGAGCGGCTTCGTGCAGATTTTGAGCGCGCTCAGCTTGCACCGTCGATCACGATGCGGTGGGAGCCGGTGCGTATCCGTTCAACCGGTGAAGCAGACCTCACCGCATCAGAACGACAATTGGCGGCCAAACAGCGCTTCGACGCAGCCATGCTTGAGGCGGGCAAGGGTCTGAAAGACGTGCTCTGGCGCGTGGTTTGCTCAGGCGAAGGCCTGCCCGAAGCGGAAAAGGCACTGCAATGGCCTGCGCGCAGCGGCAAGCTGGTGCTGAAACTGGCGCTGGACCGGGTGGCGGACTTTTACAGGATCAGGTGATGCGGCTCAGCATCACTCCGGCATTTCCTGTTGTTCGTAAAAGAACCGCTCTTCTGCAATCTTGCCATCCTGAACGGTGTAGATTGCGGTCTCAGATGATTGGCTGCGCTCGCCCATCATGGTTACATCCATCGAGTAATTCACCGCAAACTGCTCGCCGACCACGAAAGGCCCGGACATGCTGAAATCATGCATCTCAGCATTCTCATTCCACCATTTGTGCTTTTCGAGCAATTGCTCGCGCCCTTCCACACGGTTCATCGGGCCGTTGCCCGGCTCCATGCTAACGATGTTGTCTGACCACATCGCCTGGTAATCGGCCTCGCGGTCCTCTTTAACCGCATTGAAGAAATCCTGGGCAACTTGTTCGACTGTCATTCTGGGCCTCCTGAGTGTTCTGATAGAGCTATTACTGACGAATTATGTCAGCAACGCGACGGCGCAAAGCAGGCAGTACGTCCTCTTCGAACCACGGGTTTTTCTTCATCCAGATCGCGCTTCGCCATGCGGGGTGGGGCAGAGGTAACACGTCCGGAAAATAGTCTCGCCACGCCTGGACCCGGGCCGTCATGGAGAGCCTCCTGGCCTCGGGCAGATAGTGGCTTTGTGCATAGGTGCCCACGACAAGAGTCAGTCGATCGGAAGGCAGAACTGACAGGATTTTGTCGTGCCATTGCGGGGCGCATTCCTTGCGCGGTGGGGCGTCGCCTCCCTTGACCTTGCCCGGATAGCAAAAGCCCATCGGCATGATCGCGATCTTTTTCGCATCGTAGAAATCGGATTTTTCGAGACCCAGCCAATCGCGCAACCGGTCGCCGCTATCATCGTCCCACGGAATACCGCTGGCATGCACTTTCGTACCGGGCGCCTGACCAATGATCAGAATTCGCGATGTGTCAGAGAATTGCACCACGGGGCGTGGGCCAAGGGGCAGGTGCTCTGCGCAAAGCGTGCAGGCGGCAATTTCCTGATGCAATACAGTCGTCAGCCCTCGATCCTTTCGGCTAGCTCCAGCCAGCGTTCCTCGGCGGTGTCTTTCTCCGCGCGGGCATTCTCCAAACCTTTGGAGATATTGGCGAATTTCTGCGGGTCCTGAGTGAATAATTCAGGATCGGAGAGGATTTCCTCTCCTCGTGTAATGGCCGTCTCCAGCTCTTCTATCCGCGCCGGAAGCAGCTCGTAATCGCGCTGATCCTTATACGATAGCTTGCTTGATTGAGGTGTGACCGCATTGTCGATGTTGTTGCCATCATTGACGGGTTCGGCGGCTTTGTTGCCGCTCCTGGCCTTTTGAGCGACAGGCTTGCGCCGTTTTGCCTCCCAATCGGCATAACCGCCCGCAATCACATCGACCCGGCCACTGCCATCCAGCCCCAAAGTTACCGAAACGGTGCGATCGAGAAAATCGCGATCGTGACTGACAATCATTACCGTGCCATCGTAATCGGCAATCACTTCCTGCAACAGATCGAGCGTTTCCAGATCGAGATCATTGGTCGGCTCATCCAGCACCAGCAGATTGCTGGCCTTGGCAAATTCGCGCGCCAACAAAAGGCGGGATCGCTCGCCGCCAGACAATATGCCAACCTTGGTATCGACGATCTTGGGATCGAACAGAAAGTCCTTGAGATAGGCCTGAACATGTTTGCGATTTCCCCGCACATCCAGCCAGTCGCCACCTTCGGCCAGAATATCGCGCACCGTCTTGCCATCCGACAACAGGGCACGCTGTTGATCGATCATCACACCGGTCAGGTTTTTGGCAATCGTCACCGTGCCGCTATCAGGTTGCAACTCTCCGGTCAGCATTTTGAGCAGCGTTGTCTTGCCCGCCCCATTGGCCCCGACAATACCAATGCGGTCGCCGCGCTGAATGCGCAGAGAGAACGGCTTGATAATCGCGCGGCCATCGTAGGATTTCGATACCTTGTCCGCGACGATGACTGACTTGCTCTTGAAGTCTTCTTCCGTTGCCAGCTTCAGCTTTGCCGTGCCGCTATCGCTGATCATCGCCGCGCGTTGGGCGCGCATTTGGTAGAGTTTTTCGAGGCGGCCTTGGTTGCGTTTGCGCCGCGCAGTCACGCCGCGCTCCAGCCAATGCGCCTCCAATTTCAGCTTGGCGTCGAGCTTTTCAGCGGCCCGCGCTTCCTCGGCATAGACCTGCTCTTCCCACGCTTCATAGCCGCCAAAGCCCACCTCTTTGCGGCGCAGCGTTCCGCGATCCAGCCACAATGTCGCTTTGGTCAAACGCTTAAGAAACGTTCGGTCGTGGCTGATCGTGAGAAACGCCCCCTTATAGCGGGTCAGCCAATCTTCAAGCCAGTCAATCGCGCTGAGGTCCAGGTGGTTGGTCGGCTCATCCAACAGCAGCAGATCGGGATCTTGCGCCAGTGCGCGAGAGATGGCCGCGCGGCGTCTTTCGCCGCCACTAGAGCCATCCACTACTGTACTCATTTCGATGCCGAGTTGACCGGCAATCGCCTCGATCTCATGCTCCGCCGGGGCGTTTTCGCCTGCAAGAGCCCAATCCATCAAAGTTGCATAGCCGCCAAAATCAGGTTCCTGATCCAGCATCACGATACGCATGTTCGGCTTGACCTTGCGCGTGCCCAGATCGCTCTCGATCAAATCCTGGATCAGCCGCATCAGCGTTGTCTTGCCCGCGCCATTACGGCCAATCAGCGCCAGACGGTCGCGCGGCCCAACGTGCAGGTTCAGCCCCTCAGTACCGGGTCCGCCAAACAGCCAGCGTCCGCCTTGCTGCAAGCCGATGCCTTCGAGGCTGAGGATGGGAGGTTGCGCCATAGGCTGCGCCGCTTAGTGAGAGTGTCTCGGACCCGCAAGGTTGTTCAGACGTTGGTAAGTCAACACAACCGATGAGTTTCGCGAGCAACAGGAGGTTTTCAATGATCCGTTACGCAGTCCCGTTTTTGATGATGAGCGCTGTGGTGGCACCATCGCATGCCGCAACGATTGAGATCAAAACGACCGGGCCAGTCGTTGAGTTGAGGATCAGTGAGACCATCCAATCTGCACCCGACCTGGCGCAGATCAGTGCAGGCGTTGTGACCAGTGCGCCAACCGCCAGCGCCGCGATGCGGCAGAATGCGGTAAAGATGGATGCGGTGATTTCCGAGCTGCGCAAGATGGGCATTGCCGAACGCGATATTCAGACGCGCAATTTCAATGTCAGCCCACAATATCGGTATGATCTAGCCGCGTGAACAGCAGATCCTGACCGGCTATCAGGTGAGCAATTCCGTATCAGTGCGGCTGCGCGATTTGGACCGGGTCGGCGATACACTCGATACGCTGGTGACGGTTGGCGCGAACAGCATCTCTGGACCCAACTTCACTTTGGAAGACAATTCTGAGGTCAAGGCCGAGGCGCGGGCCAAGGCATTTGCACGCGGACTGGAAATGGCGCGCGATTATGCGCGACTATCGGGTTACTCCGATGTTCGCGTCTTGGAAGTGACAGAGAGCGTGAACAATGCCGGCCCACGACCTCAGGCGATGATGATGCGCGCCGATGCAGTTATGGAAACCGCTGCTACCCCAATCGCGGCTGGTGAAGTGGGCACGGGCGTATCCATCTCGGTCAAATATGAGATGACAAATCCATCCTAGGCTTCGCCATTCACGCGGTTAACGTGCGTTTACACATCTGAAGCGATGACAACGTAGACATTCAGACCTTGTTCAACGCTTTTGAGCCAGTACAGCAACATTATGAGCACAAAGCGCCCCTTACTGATCAGCGCGATCTGCGCCGCGTTAGTGTCACCGATGCTGGTGACGCCCGCCGTGCACGCGCAGTCTCGTGATGATCAGAGCGATGCGCGTAAAGAGATGCGGGCGGGCAATGTGCTCTCTCTCCGAACGATTGAACGCCGTGTTTTGCCGACCATGGGTGACGCAGAATATCTCGGCCCTGCCTACGATTCCACGGCCAAGGCCTATCGCCTCAAGTTCATTCGCGATGGTAAGGTTATGTTTGTCGATGTCGACGCGCGTACCGGCCGGGTTCTGCGTCGTAGCCGATAGTTTCCAAAATTCTTCCGCTGACAATTTTCCGTTCAGGTTGACCTGTTCATGTACATGAACAACATATGGTTTGGCCTGCGGATAGAATCCGCGCGGATGAGCCACTAAGGGGAATACCGCAATGAGAATTCTGATCGTCGAGGATGAACCGACACTCGGCCAGCAGCTCAAGTCTACGCTAGAGCAAAATGGCTATGCTGTGGACCTGTCGACCGATGGTGAAGACGGCCATTTTCTCGGAAGTACCGAGGATTATGACGCAGTCATTCTTGATCTGGGCTTGCCGGAAATCGATGGTCTGACCGTGTTGGGTATGTGGCGCAAAGAAGGGCGCGACTTCCCCGTACTGGTTCTGACAGCGCGCGATAGCTGGTCTGACAAGGTTGCCGGGCTTGATGCGGGCGCGGACGATTACCTTAGCCAAACCATTCCAGACTGAAGAGCTTATTGCGCGTTTGAGGGCGCTCATCCGCCGCGCATCAGGCAACACCTCAAGTGAGCTGACCGCTGGCAATGTCCGGCTCGACACCCGTTCTGGCCGCGTCACGCTGAGCGGTGAACCGGTGAAGCTGACTGCGCAGGAATACAAGCTGCTCAGCTATCTGATGCATCACAAGGGCAAGGTGGTCAGCCGCACTGAGTTGATCGAACATATTTATGATCAGGACTTTGATCGCGATTCCAATACGATCGAAGTCTTTGTGACGCGTATCCGCAAAAAGTTGGGCGCAGAAGTGATAACGACAATCCGTGGACTCGGTTACAGCCTCGACGACCCCGAAGACGCACCGCGAGCCTCATGATGAGGTTCTAGCTGGCGGCGACAATGCCGCCAGTACGGCGCGTTCTGGCGATGGTCATAGCTCCGTAGACGCTGCTGCCGACGGCGACCCGGCGGGTCCGGTGTCAAAGCCGCCTGCCAAGCGCAGTATCGCCAGTCGGATGATGGCGATTGCTGCTGGCTGGATCCTGATCCTGTTCCTTGCTGGCGGTTTTGCTCTGGACCGCACTCTCGTCAATCTGGTCGAACGCAACGCTGATGAGCAGCTTGAGTACATGCTCACTGCGATGATTTCGTCTGCCGAGATCGACTTTGGCGGCGAGGTGTACTTCAATCGTCCTCTCGGTGATCAGCGTTTTCTCGAGCCAAACTCCGGCCTTTACTGGCAAATCAGCGGGGATGGATTTGAGGATTATCCCTCGCGAAGCCTGTGGGATCGCACACTGGAGGTTGAGACCGGCTATCAGGATGACGCCATACACTTCCGCGATTCCGGTCAGTTCGCCAACGAGCCGCTGCGCGTTGCCGAACGCGCTGTCTATTTGCCAGGTAGCGAGACCAAGTGGTGGTTTACAGTCGCGGCAAGCCGGGAAGAGCTCGACTTTCAAATCACGCGCATTCGTTCGATCCTGATCTGGAGCTTTGCCGCTTTGGGGATCGGTTTGATGGTGCTGGTGGCGTTGCAAAACTGGTTCGGCCTTGGGCCGTTGCGGCGCGTGCGTGCGGCCATCCAATCGCTGCGATCAACTGGTGCCAACCGAATTACGGAGCCATTGCCGTTGGAGGTCGAGCCGCTGGTCGAAGAGATCAACGGCCTGCTTGCGCACACGGAACAGCAAGCCGAAGAGGCGCGGATGCATGCAGGCAATCTCGCCCATGCACTCAAAACACCGCTGACAGTGCTGACCAACGCGGCGACGGCGCGAGCGCCCGATCTGGCGGACACCGCCATTCGTGAAGCGCGCACGATGCAGCGCCATGTCGACCACCACCTCGCGCGGGCAAGGGCCGTGGGTCGGCGCGCAATTGGCCATGCACGGACGAGCGTGGTCCAGAGTGCAGAGGCTGTGCGGCGCGCGGTTGAGCGCCTCTATTCCGACACGCGGTTTGACATTGACGGTCGACGGGACTCCAATGTCGCTATCGAGCGGCAAGACCTCGACGAAATCCTCGGCAATCTGATCGAGAACGCGGCCAAATATGGCGGTGGCAGCGTGTTCGTCACGATCGATGCGGAGCCCGACGAAGAGCAATGCGCCATCTGGATTGAAGACGACGGACTGGGCATTCCGGAGGCCAATCGTGAGGACATCTTTGACCGCGGTGCGCGCCTCGACACGGGCAAACCGGGCACTGGTTTGGGGCTCGCAATCGTGCGCGATGTGGTGGAGATTTATGGCGGCTCAGTTGAGCTGGACGAAAGCGAAGATTTGGGCGGCCTGATGGTCGTGTTGCGTCTGCCGCGTTCCGATCAACTCGCGACCTGACCGATCTAAGTAATGCCACAAACAAAAACGGGGCCGGAAACCCGACCCCGTCTCATGTTTGATTAGCTAAGCTGTTTGCTCAGGTGCTAACCGGGTCAGAGTCAGCGGCGAAGATGCCGATGCCCAGAGCCGCGATTGCCAGCACGATCAGGATGGATGAACCACCCGCTTCGCTTTCACCTTCAACCGGAGCAGCAACACGCTCAGAAGCGATTGCCTGACCAGCGATTGGTGCAACAGCAAGACTGATTGCCGAAGCAGCCAGAGCCAGTTTGCCAAGTTTCATGGTAATTTCCCCTTTAAAAACTCGCACCATAGCCAATAGAGCGCCAGTTCACACGGCTCAACCCCTCAATAGGCATTCACGCAATAATTCACCGCAAAAACGACACGATTGCGGCTATTTAGCAACAATTATTACTTGGCCATTCGCCAGGCGCGCCGACCGATCGCCGATTATCCAAGGCGTGCCTTTTCGTGATGTCGGATGACCTCTTCGATCACAAAACGGATGAATTTCTCGCTGAATTCCGGGTCGAGGTCGCTTTCAATCGCGAGTTTGCGCAGGCGCTCAATCTGGATTTTCTCGCGATTGGGATCGGCGGGCGGCAGCGTCACCTTTGCCTTATATTCGCCAACAGCCTGCGTGATGCGAAACCGTTCGGCCAGCATGTGGATCAGCGCAGCATCGATATTATCAATGCTCTTGCGATATCCCGCGAGCACGGGATCTGCGCCTCCGGTTTCGGTCATGTCCCCATTCGCTGTCGAGTTTGTTTCTATTGCCATAATCGATCACGCTAGCAGTAATTCATCGCTTGCCAACCGGCCCGTCGCAGCGCATTGGCTGCTTTTGCAATGAGCGCTGAAATAATTCCTCTCTCTCGGCGGGGCGCAGAGCCGCCCTCACTGGACCCGATGATGGCCTTGACGGCTCAGGGCATGAATGCAGTCAACGCCGTGATCCTTGACCGGATGCAGAGTGAAATCCCGCTGATCCCGGCGCTTGCAGGGCATTTGATTTCTGGCGGCGGAAAGCGTTTGCGCCCGATGTTGACGCTCGCCGGGGCTGAGCTGGTGGGTTATCAGGGGACGCGGCATCACAAGCTAGCGGCAGCGGTGGAATTCATTCACACGGCAACCTTGCTGCATGATGATGTGGTCGATGGCAGCGATCTGCGGCGCGGGAAAGCGGCGGCCAACATCATCTTCGGAAATCCGGCAACGGTTCTTGTTGGTGACTTTCTGTTCAGCCGCAGCTTCGAACTGATGACAGAGGATGGCAGCCTAAAAGTTCTCAAAATCCTCTCCGGCGCGAGTGCGATTATTGCAGAGGGCGAGGTTGATCAGCTCACCGCGCAGCGCAAAATCGAAACGAGCGAAGAACGGTATCTGCAGATTATCCGTGCGAAGACAGCGGCCCTGTTCGCAGCCGCCAGCCGGATTGCAGCGGTTGTTGCGGAGTGTGATGACAGTCAGGAGCGCGCCCTTGACGAATATGGCCGCAATCTGGGTGTGGCGTTCCAACTGGTTGACGATGCGATGGATTATGCCTCTGATGCAGAGGCAATGGGCAAGACACGCGGCGATGATTTTCGTGAGGGCAAGATGACACTGCCCGTTATTCTCGCGTATGCACGCGGGACCGATGAAGAACGCAAGTTCTGGGAAGCCGCGATCTCTGGCCATCGTACCAGCGATGATGATTTGGCGGAGGCGATTGCGCTGATCGACAAATACAATGCTGTTGCCGACACGCGCAGCCGTGCCCGACATTTTGCGCAGCGCGCGATCGATGCGATCTCGATTTTTCCGGACAGCACTGCGCGTTCTGCCATGGGCGAAGCGGCTCGGTTTGCCGTTGCGCGAGAGTTTTAGACTGCGCCAAATTTGGCGAGGCATGCCTTGAGTACAACGCTGCCAATCCATACCGTTTTACCAGACGTGCTCGCTGCGTTGCATGATCGCAACGGCGTGGTTCTCGTTGCGCCACCGGGTGCTGGTAAGACCACCGCTGTTGCGCCCGCACTGATTGACGAACCATGGTGCGACGGGCTGGTCATTCTTACTTCGCCAAGGCGGGTGGCCGCGCGCGCAGCGGCGGAGCGTATGGCCAAAATGCTCGGCGAGACACCGGGCGAGACGGTGGGTTATCTCACGCGGATGGACAGTAAGCAGTCGGCCAGAACCCGCATTCTGGTCATGACGGAGGCGATTTTCGTCAACCGGCTGGTTGATGATCCGGAGCTTGATGGCGTTTCTGCAGTTCTGCTGGATGAGGCGCATGAACGGCATCTCGATACCGATTTGGGTTTGGCGCTGACGCTGGAAAGCCAAGCGATAGTTCGAGAAGATCTGCGCTTGGTGGTAATGTCGGCGACGATTGACGGCGCGCGTTTCGCCGGGCTGATGGGTGACGCTACACCTGTGATTGAGAGCGAGGGGCGCGCTTACCCGCTTCGGATCGAATGGCTTGGCAGTTCACCCGACCTGCGCGTCGAAGAGGCGATGGAGCGTGCGATATTAACAGCTTGGCGCGGGGAAGAGACTGGTGATCTTCTCGCCTTCCTGCCCGGTGTGCGCGAGATTGAGAGGACTAGAGAACGGCTCGCAGAGCGCCTTAGAGATGTCCCGATCCTGCCTCTGCACGGTCAGGTTCAGCCTGCTGATCAACGCACTGCTATTCGTAAGGACGCTCAGGGGCGCCGTCGCATCATACTCGCCACTTCGATTGCGGAAACTTCGCTGACCTTGGATGGGGTTTCGGTGGTGGTTGATAGCGGCCTTGCGCGCAGCGCAGAGTTTGATGGGCTTGCTGGCACCACGCGGCTCGTCACGCATCGGGCGAGTCAGGCCTCTGCTTCACAAAGGGCAGGGCGAGCCGCGCGTCAGGGCCCCGGCGTAGCCTATCGTATTTGGGAGGAGGCGGGCCATGGTGGCATGCCCGAATTCGCTCCGCCGGAAATGGAAACTGCCGATCTTGCGCCGATGCTGTTGCGGCTGGCGCAATGGGGCGCAGCGGATCCGGCCAGTCTGCAATGGCTCGATGCGCCGCCACCTGGCGCGCTGGCAAGCGCACAAGATCGTTTGAAGGCGCCTGGCGCGCTTGACGATGCCGCTGCAATCACGCCGTGGGGCGCGCAAATTGCGTCACTGCCAATGGATCCGGTGTCAGCCGCAGCGATCCTGTTCGGCGCCAAACTTTCGCAGGCGAACGCGGCGGCGAAACTGGTGCTGTTGATGCAGGAGCGCGGCCTTGGTGGGCGCGGGGAAGATTTGTTGCGGCGTTTGTCGAGTTGGGATGCGGACAACGGCAAGCGGGCCAACGCATCACGCAAGCTGGCAAAAGGCTGGGCGAGCAAGGCGGAGAAGCTCGTTTCGGGCGCTGATGAAGAGATTGTGAACCCTGCGCTTTTCCTTGCCTTCGCTCGTCCCGATATGATCGCCAAGCGGCGCGATGCGTCTGGAGAAAATTGGGTAACTGCTGGAGGGCGAGGATTCTTTCTTGATCCGACGTCGTCGCTTTCTCGTGCCGAATGGCTGATCATTGCTGATGCTCAGGGGCAGGCGAAGGGCGCGCGGATTACCGCGGCTGCTGAGGTAACCAGTGAAGACGTGGAAACGCATCTCAGCAATCGCATCAACGCAAAATCTGTGCTGCGCTGGAATGAGAGCGAGAGCCGGGTGGAGGCGCGCTAGGAACGGCGGCTCGGCGCGATCCTGCTGAAAACTGGACCGGACCCTAGTCCTGATCCTGACCGGGTTGTGGATATACTTGTCGATAAGGCGAAGGATAGGCTGGGGACGCTACTCCCAGCTGGGTTTCTGGCCCGAGCCCGTTTTGCGGGCATTGAGGCGTTGTCTGAGGATGCTTTGCGCGAAGGCGCGGGCCAATGGTTATTGCCGCTTCTGCATGGGCGCCGCGACTTGGGGTTGCCTCCTGCCCGCTATGCAGAGGCGGCGCTGACCACGCTGGATTGGGACTCGCAGCAGCGTTTGGAAAAGGCCGCGCCCCGTCATTTCACATCACCTGCTGATACGCGACATGCGATTGATTATGTGGGTGATGACGCACCCAGCGTTGAGGTGCGCGTGCAGGCGTTGTTTGGCCTTGATATTCAGCCTATGATCGGCGTAACCCCCTTGCTCCTGAAACTCACCAGTCCAGCGGGCCGCCCCATCCAATCGACCCGCGACCTGCATGGATTTTGGCGTGGCAGCTGGGCCGATGTGCGCAAGGATATGAAGGGCCGCTATCCCAAACATCGCTGGCCTGACGAGCCATGGACGGAAAAGCCGAGCCTGAGGACGAAGAACGCCTTTTCAAAATCAGATGAGTGAATTAGGGCGCAAATGTTATGTCAGCACGCATTTTTCAAAAACCACAAAGCGCCATGCAATCGGGCAAAGCCCGCACCGATGAATGGGTGCTTGAGTTCGAGCAGTCGGAGGCTCGCAAGCCGGACCCGCTGATGGGTTGGGCGGGCAGCGGTGATACGCAAGCGCAGGTTTCGCTCACATTTCAGAACAAAGATGCCGCCAAGGCCTACGCGGAAAAACACGGCATCTCGGCGCGAGTTCATGCGACACCCCGTAAATCGCTGAAACTACAGGCCTACGCTGATAATTTCAGGTAACTTTTTTTGTTTTTTGGTGACCTAGCCACCCACTCCCTACACGCGTTCTTATGTCCTACGCTTCGCTGAATGAGGGCAGTCACCCGGATGGCATTCGGGTTGACCCCGCGTCGTAAGCAACCAAACGATTTAAATCGTTCCGTTCCCATTATCAGGGAGCGGGTTTGTGACGGTCACCCCTGGATTGGGGTTGGCGACCGCGCCTTGCCAGCGGGCATTCCCAGAAGAAACTGCCGCTTCACAATCCGCCGCATCGTGGCCGATATCCTCGACCAGATAGACCATCTCTACCGCATATGACCCGGTAAAGCGTATATCATCGCAAGATCCGTCATGTGCGAATTCCGACGTGTTATCGCCGTAATCTATCGAGGCTGGGTCGGCAGGTTCGTCGAAAAATGGGTTTAGGGTGATGCTGCCCTGATCATAGGCCGCGCGACAATCCGTCGCATCGCGTCCGATATTATCAGTGATCAGGCTTGCCGACATTCCCTCACCAACAAAACGTGCATCATCGCATTCACCGTCACCGCGCCATTCGCTGGTGTTCGCGCCGAAGTCCGGTCCGCTATCAGGTGTGTCTTGAGCCGCGAGTCGGTGCGATTGCAGTGCCGCTCAGTGAAAGAGCAGCGAGGACGGCCAGCGGCGTGTGTGGTTTCAAAATCGCACCTTTCAGATATTTCGATTTCGAGAGCGTAGGGTAGGGATCGCATCTTGCCAATCATTGTTCTGCTCTCCATATGGCGTCGCGGGAGTCGGGTGGACGTTTGCGTTCGCTCACCGGGTCAGGTCCGGAAGGAAGCAGCCCAGGTGAATTGCGACGGGTCGCTCGGCTCCTTTTTATCCCTATTTTGTATTACCTAGCCACCCGCTCCCTCCGCGCGTTCTCGTGTCCTTTCGCTTCGCTATTTGAGGACGGCCACCCGGAGCAATACCGGCTAACTCTTTAGTCGCCCCGATTTCTCTCGCTCACCTCATGACAAATGCGCCGCCAGCGCGTACCAATCGCTGCATGGGTGATTCACCGGAAAACACGGGTTCGCAAAACGCTGATGCACTGCCTTGGGAAGACGGGGGTGGTGACGCCGATGTCGCGGAAGAGCAGCCAACGGCGGCTGAATTGGAGGCGGCTGGCCAGAACTCCATGTTTGGCGATCCTGAGCCTGCACCAGCGCCGAGCGAGCAGAGAGAACCAGATACGGATGCGCTTGACCAAGCTGAGCCAGAGCAAGTCCAGGGCAGTTCCGAAACAACTCCAGAAACAGAAACGCCAGCTCCAGAAACGCCAGTAGTGAACGAGCAGGCATCACAGGGCAGCGCGGAGAGCCAGCCTTACCGCGTTCTTGCGCGCAAATATCGCCCGCAGACTTTTGCCGAGTTGATCGGGCAGGAGCCAATGGTGCGTACGCTTGCCAATGCGATTGAGCGGGACCGGCTGGCGCATGCCTTTTTGATGACCGGCGTTCGCGGGGTCGGTAAAACCTCGACCGCGCGCCTGATTGCAAAGGCACTCAATTGCATCGGTCCCGATGGACAGGGCGGGCCGACGATTGATCCGTGCGGACGATGTGAACCGTGTACTGCGATCGCTGAGGGTCGCCATATCGATGTGATCGAGATGGACGCCGCGAGCCATACCGGCGTTGATGATGTGCGGGAGATTATTGAGGCGGTGCGTTATGCGGCACGTGAGCGCGCGCTATAAAATATACATCATCGACGAAGTGCACATGCTGTCGCGCAATGCGTTCAACGCGTTGCTCAAGACGCTGGAAGAGCCGCCCGCGCATGTGAAATTCCTGTTCGCTACAACTGAGGTTGAGAAGCTGCCCGTGACCGTGCTCAGCCGGACGCAGCGTTTCGACTTGCGGCGGATACCGGCGGAATTGCTGCGCGATCACTTTGGCAAGATTTGCGGGCTTGAGGGCGTTGAGGCCGAGGACGAGGCACTGCATATCATCGCGAACGCCGCTGAGGGTTCGGTCCGTGATGGTCTGTCGATCCTGGATCAGGCGATTGCGCACGCGGATCTGGACGGAGAGGGTAGAGTCGCCGCCGCGCGCGTCCGCGATATGCTCGGCCTGGCTGATAAAGGCGCACAGCGGGCCTTGCTGGGGCACTTGCTGGAGGGTGATGCGAAGGCGCTCTTGGCGGGCCTAGATGATCAATATGCGCTGGGTGTCGAACCGCTCGCGGTGATGCGGGCGCTGATGGATCTGGTGCACCGTATCACAGTCGCGCAGGTTGGACAGCAAGAGGCCGATGCGCCCAGCGCAGAGGAACGCGAGCAGCTGACCGATTGGGCCAAGCGTTTGTCGCCGCCGCAACTCCATCGCCTCTGGCAATTGCTGCTGAAGGGGCATGAGGAAGTGCGACTGGCACCCGATCCGCTGGTATCCGCGCGGATGGCGTTGCTGAGGGTTATGCATGCGCATGACCTGCCCGACCCCGGCGGTTTGGTGAAGAAGCTTGAGCAACTGACATCACAAGCGCCCGCTCCATCCGCGGGCGCTGCGGAGGGCGGCGGCGGCACGCCGACCGTGCAGTCTGTTGCTGCTATCGGCTGGCCCGAATTGGTGGAGCGCGTTGAGCAGGGCGGAAATCATCTGGCCGCAAGCATCATGAAATTGCAGGTCCGCCCGATTGCGATTGAACCGGGCAAATTGCGCTATACCCGCGCCGCTAAGTATCGCGACGATGTCGCCGCGTTGATGCGTGATGCCTTGTTGGCCGCGACGGGTGAGCGGTGGGTATTGGAAGAAGCGCCCGAAAGCGAAGGCGGCGCTATTCAATCTCTTGCGGAACACGATGACGCTGCACGCGCTGATGCAGAGGCGGCCATGCGCGAACACCCAATGGTGAAAGCTGCTTTGACAGCGTTCCCCGATGCCGAGATCTTAGATGCGAAGGAAGTTGCGGACCTCCATCCTCCAAAGCGTAGGTCGGCCTAAAATACTGGAGATAGAAACATGAAATCCATGGAAGAAATGATGCAGGCGGCGCAGCAGGCCGCCGAGACCATCCAGAACCAGATGAACGATATGCAGACCAAGCTCGATTCTATCGAGGTTGAGGGTCAGGCTGGCGGCGGCCTTGTCAAGGTCAAGGCAACTGCCAAAGGGCGCATTCTGGGCGTGACCATTGATGAGAGCCTGATGAAACCGGAAGAAAAGCATATGGTTGAGGATCTGGTGACTGCAGCCTTTAACGACACGCGCGACAAGGCGGACCGGGTTTCAAGCGAGCAAATGCAGGAAATGCAGAGCGGCATGGGCTTGCCACCTGGCTTCAATCTGCCGGGCATGGGATAAACCGCCCCGAGGATCATGCGATCCATGGCTAGTCCACAGCCGGTTCGAGACTCCCATTGCAGCTTGGCGATGGGCTTCCCATATCTTGGCACAACACAGGCGCGCGATGAAGTCGCAATCTCATAAAGAAGCGCGCAGATATGGATTTTTGATAGTATGAGCACCTCTTTCCCACTTCTCCCTCTGCGCGACATCGTCGTGTTTCCCGGCATGGTCGTTCCGCTGTTTGTCGGGCGGGACAAGTCGGTCGCCGCGCTGGAAGCATCAATGCAGGGCGATAAGGATATCTTCCTGCTGTCGCAGCTTGATCCAGGCTGCGATGATCCGGTGCGCGATGACCTTTATGATATGGGCGTCGTTGCGCAGGTACTGCAAATGCTCAAACTGCCGGATGGCACCGTGCGCGTGCTGGTCGAGGGCACGGCGAGGGCGATGCTAACCGGCTTGAGAGACGAAGCTGATCACGTCATCGCAGACGTTACTTTTTCTGAGCCGGTGACGGCATCGGGCAGCGAAGTGTCCGCCATGATGCGGCAGGTTGTCGAACAGTTCGGCGACTATGCGAAACTCAACAAGAAGCTGGGCGATGAAGCTGCCGAGGAACTTGGCGAAATCGATGATGCTGGCGAATTGGCTGATACGATTGCCGCCGCGATTGGCGCTAAGGTTTCTGACAAGCAGACATTGCTGGCCGAAGCTGATCCGCTGAAGCGCCTCGAAATGGTCATGTCTTTCATGGAGGGCGAGCTCTCTGTCCTTCAGGTAGAGCGGAAAATCCGCGACCGCGTGAAGCGCCAGATGGAAAAAACGCAGCGCGAATATTACCTCAACGAGCAGCTCAAAGCGATCCAGAACGAGCTGGGCGATGGCGATGAGGATGGCGTTAACGAGATTGCCGAGCTGACCGAGAAGATCGGCAAGACCAAGCTGTCTAAAGAGGCGAAGGCGAAGGCAGAAAGCGAGCTGAAAAAGCTCAAGGCCATGCAGCCGATGAGCGCTGAGGCGACCGTCATTCGCAATTATCTGGACGTGTTGCTCGGCCTGCCATGGGGCAAAAAGAGCAAGGTCAAGAAAGACATTACCAAAGCTCAGGAGATCCTTGATGCGGATCACTATGGCCTTGAGAAGGTCAAGGATCGCATCATTGAATATCTCGCTGTGCAGGCGCGCACGAACAAGCTGAAGGGCCCGATCCTGTGCCTCGTCGGCCCTCCGGGTGTGGGTAAGACCTCGCTCGGCAAATCGATTGCGAAGGCTACCGGCCGGCAGTTTGTACGGCAGTCGCTTGGCGGCGTGCGCGACGAAGCGGAGATTCGCGGCCATAGGCGGACGTATATTGGCTCACTTCCCGGCAAGATCGTCACCAATCTGAAAAAGGCTGGCAAGTCCAACCCGCTCTTCCTGCTCGATGAGATCGACAAGCTCGGTCAGGATTTCCGCGGCGATCCGGCATCTGCGTTGCTTGAGGTCTTGGATCCCGAACAGAACAGCAAGTTTCAGGATCACTATCTCGAACTCGATCTGGATCTGTCCGACATCATGTTCGTGACGACCGCGAACAGTCTGAACCTGCCTCAACCACTGCTGGACCGGATGGAGATCATTCGGCTTGAGGGGTATACCGAGGATGAAAAGGTCGAGATTGCGACGCGTCACTTGCTGCCCAAGCAGGTGAAGGATCACGGGCTTAAGCCCGAAGAATTTGAGCTAACCGAAGAGGGCCTGCGTGACCTGATCCGGTACTACACGCGGGAGGCCGGTGTGCGGACTCTGGAGCGTGAGTTGGCGAGACTGGCTCGGAAAAGCCTGCGCAAAATTCTGGAAGGCGAGACTGAAAGCGTGACGATCACGCCCGACAACCTCTCTGACTTTGCTGGTGTGCGCAAATTTAAGCACGGTATGAGCGAAGATGACGCACAGATCGGTGCCGTGACTGGCCTCGCCTGGACCGAGGTGGGCGGCGAGCTGCTCACTATCGAAAGCGTGACCACCCCGGGCAAGGGTGAAATCAAAACGACGGGTAAGCTTGGCGAAGTGATGACAGAGTCTGTCGCCGCAGCCTTTAGTTTCGTGAAAGCGCGCGCGCCCGAATATGGCATCAAACCGAGCATCTTCCAGCGCAAGAATATTCACATCCACTTGCCCGAAGGCGCGGTGCCGAAAGATGGCCCAAGTGCGGGTGTCGGCATGGTGACATCGATCGTGTCGACGCTGAGCGGAGTGCCAGTGCGACCTGATGTGGCGATGACTGGCGAGGTAACCTTGCGCGTACCGGGTGCTGGCGATTGGCGGTTTGAAAGAGAAGCTGCTTGCGGCATTGCGCGGCGGCATCAAGACGGTTCTGATCCCGGAAGAGAATGTGAAAGATCTCGCCGAGATTCCAGCCAACGTCAAAGAGGGGCTGGAGATCATTCCTGTCGCTCATGTTGATGCGGTGCTCGAACAGGCGCTCACGGCGGAGCTTGAGCCGATTGAGTGGAGCGAGGCCGACGATCTGGCTAGCCAGCCGGGAAATCTCGGCGGGCCAACACCATCATCAACGACTGCACACTGATCGTAGCGCGCGGTTCTGATCGCGCGTTGCTGCACCGCAGCGAATCGACCTTAGCTTGCTTTCGTGTGTTTGCCCGCTAAGGCACCGTTTCCGCTACGTTCTCGATGAATTGGCTGATAATTTACAATGATTTCCCGCGATGGAGCAGATTTTGCGCCAAATTGGGCGTTTCTGCGCGGATTTGCCTTTGACAGACATGGCCCTTTTTCGCCATTCTGCGCGCTTTAACGGAGGCCATCCTTGGAGGCTTGGGATGGTTAATAAAAAAACCGACCGATGGGGGTTCCCGAAATATGAATAAGAATGAACTGATCAATGCCGTCGCTGACGCCAGCGGCCTTTCCAAAGGTGATGCGTCTAGCGCAGTCGAGGGTGTATTCGACTCGATCACCACAGCTTTGTCGAAAGGTGATGATGTACGATTAGTTGGTTTTGGAACCTTCTCTGTGGCACGCCGCAAGGCATCCACTGGCCGTAACCCGCGTACTGGCGAGCCGATGACGATCAAGGCATCGAACCAGCCGAAGTTCAAGGCCGGTAAAGGTCTGAAAGACGCCGTAAACTAATTGGCCTCTTCATGCCGCCTGACACGGGCGTGCAATGAAAAAGCCGCGCTAAGCACTGAGCTTGGCGCGGCTTTTCATTTGTCAGCGCATCTGCCTGCCGACGCGTTTCTATTCAAACCCGATCAGGGCAGTGGGTGCCACCTTGTTCCGAGGCGAAATTTCCCAAGTGAGAACTTCGCGGCGCCCCTCCTTCGTGGGGCCCTCATCCGTGTTATTGGCCAGGATGCGTCCATTGGTGACAATCCGGAATGTGCCCTCTGGCGCGGTAAGGTCGAGCTCTTCGCCCTTTTCAGCCGCACCGGCCAGCATCAGTGCCGACATTCCCATGCCTCCGGTTAGCATGGCCGTTGCCGGATCGGAACCATCCTGAGCGCCCGCCAGACCGGGCGCTTCAACTCTTACCTGATTGCCGTCTCGCAAGATCGCCGTGACGAAGGGGCCGGGCAGATGAAGCCGTTCAATAACCGGAAAAACAAAGTCGGTTGTAAGTGTGCCCGATACATTGAATTCGACATCGAACAGCCCGTTGCCTTTATATTCCACCTTGTCCCAGTGGCGCTGGCGTTGCAGTTTTTCCGCAAAGTCCGCGACCGCCTCTGGGTCTGACGGATCAATGCCCCCGAGCACCGCTTTCATCTGTTCGATTTCGCGCTGCTTTCGCTGAGCCGAGGCAGCCTGAATGTCTTCCCACTCCTTCTTCTGCTCAGCTACTTCCTCTTCCGTGCATTCACGGTCTTCGTAAGTCTTTTCATCATAGCAGGAGGGTTCCGGTGGCTTGCTGCCCTTCATCGCCTCTGCCTGGGCCAGGTCTGTAAGAGCCAGCATCTGGATTTCGCCAACATAGGAAAAGGCAAACTGATTGTCGTCGAGAAGCTGTAGCTCGCTGGTGAACTTGCCCGGAGACAACAGGCATCCGGTCAAAAGAAACGGCGCGAGATAAGTTAACAGCCACTTTGGCATGGTGTTTGACATGATGTTTCCTGTTTACGATTGGCGCGTGGCAACCGCGTATAAAGCGATCGCCCCAGCATTGGATACGTTTAGACTTTCGATTGCGTCGCTTATCGGCAGTTTGGCGAGAGCATCACAATGTGTTTCAATGTTGTGGCGCATGCCGGGGCCTTCTGCCCCCAGAATCAGCGCCACTGGCCCGGCTGGTAGCGCGTCGGCCAAATCGGCGTCCGCGTGTCCGGCCAATCCGATCCGCCAATATCCGGCTTCGGCAATTTCTTCCAAGGCGCGCGCGAGATTGACGACCCGAACCCATGGCACAACTTCGAGTGCTCCGGATGCAGACTTGCCCAAAACGCCGCCTTCTGGTGGGGAATGCCGGTCTTGTGTTACAATTGCTGCGGCATCGAAGGCCGCCGCAGAGCGCAGGATTGCGCCCACATTGTGCGGGTCGGTGACTTGATCGAGCACCAGAATTGGTCGGTTCGCATCGCTATCAAGTATGTCACCCAGAAAAACGTCTTCCAACTGAGCGCATTCGAGCACCAGACCCTGATGAGGGGCATCTTTGGCAACGAGGCGGGCAAGATCGGTCACGTCGGCATATTCGACCGGGAAATCGGGTGGCAACTCACCATCGAGCGTTTCGATACCATCGCGGGTCGCCCACAGCTTACGATGTTGGCGGGTGGGGTTTTTTAGCGCCGCCTCAACCGCGTGCCGGCCCCATAGCCGCACATTTCCAGAGCCGGCACGTCCGCTGCCCCGGCCACCCTTCATGCGCCCCGCGCGCCCGCGAAGCGGTTTCTTGCGCTCTGATTTAGCCATGAATTCCCTTATCTCGCATCACTCGCTGGCCCTCCTGCCAGCACGGCCATTGACAGGCAAGCGTGGCTTCGCCAAAGGGGCGCGTCTCGGCAAAAGAGCTGGCCTTATTGGCTATTCTCAATGCACTATGCAGCAAGGCAAAGTGGACAGGTGGCCGAGTGGTTAAAGGCAGCAGACTGTAAATCTGCCCGCGTGAGCGTACATAGGTTCGAATCCTATCCTGTCCACCACTTGCAATAATCTCTGACAAACTGGTGTATCTGATCGCGTAAGCGAGCAGAGTCTTGGGCGGATTCGAAGCGCAGCGGAGGCGACGCCAAGGGCGACAATCCAGCCCTGTCCAACACGTGCTTCTGAACGTTAAACTCAGGTCCAGCCCGCAAGATTGCATGATTTCAAACTGTGCCAATTTGGCAACATAATATTTCGCGCTGGGGACTGTGGCTCTGTAAGTATTGCGGTTTTCGCGAACTGCGTGCCATATTTTGATCTGGAGAGAGTGAGACACGACAAACAAAAAGTTTGCGGTCCACTCTTTTGGAGAGAGAGGACATATGAAGAAACTGCTTTTGGGTACCAGTACCCTTGCATTCGCATTGGCAAATTCAACCGTCGCTTTTGCGCAAGATAGCAATCCACAGGACGAAGCCACGCCCGACGCCGATGATGGCGTTATTATCGTTACAGCGACGCGGCGCGCGGAAAATGTACAGGACATCCCAATTGCGGTTACCGCTGTTACGCCTGAACAGCTTGATAAGCAGGGCGTTGATAACGTCGCTGAAATAACACAGGTTTCGCCCAGCTTTTCGACATCGAATGCGCAAATCGCATCGGGGTCTGTCGTTCTGCGGATTCGCGGTGTTGGCACGACTTCCAACAACATTGGGTTTGAGAGCGCTGTCGGCATCTTTATTGATGGCGCATATCAGTCGCGGCCTGGTGTCGCGCTTAGCGAGTTTGTCGACATTGAGCGTGTTGAGGTCCTGCGCGGCCCGCAAGGCACGCTGTTTGGCCGTAACACGTCGGCTGGTGCGTTGAACATCACAACCCGTTCGCCGGACCTCAATGAATTCAGCGGATTTGCAAATGCCACGTATGGCAATTTCAACCTCGTCAATGTTCAGGGTGCGATCAACGCACCATTGGTCGAAGACACGTTGGCGCTGCGTCTGACCGGGGCTTATCGCAATCGCGATGGCTATGTTGATGTGGTTGATGCAAGCGGCACCAAGATTGGCGAATCCAACTCCATCGATCAGTTTCTCGTCCGCGGTCAGCTCGGTTATGAGAGTGAAGGCGGCCTGAGCGTCCGCTTGATCGGTGACTACACGGAAAGTGAAAACCAATGCTGCGCGGCTGTAGAACTGCTTGCAGATAGCGGTCTCGAAGGTACTTTGGCCGCACTCGGCGGCGGAGCACGCGGCGGTATGGCTGCGCCGGTAGTGGCGACAAATGAGTTTGATCAGCAAACAGCTGAGACTGCGCTGTCCAACAGGATCGCCACGGCAAACCGCGTTCCGCTCGCAAGTGTTGAGCAATGGGGTGTCACTGGCGAGATTGAATTCCCGATCAGCGACAATGCCGATCTGATTTTTATCGGTTCCTACCGCGACTTCAGCTCGTCTGAGAATTACGATTCGGACTTCTCAGGCCTCGATGTGTTCGATGTTGATCGTCTTGATACGGACATTCAGACTTTGACCGCTGAGCTGCGTTTGCAAGGTGAGGCCCTGGACGGGCGCCTTAGCTGGCTCGTCGGTGGCTACTACTCTGACGAGGACATCGATGCATCGATCGATTTTGCGCTTGGTGCCGATTACGATCTGCTGATCGGCGGCTTGTTTGGCGGGCTACTTGGCCCCGCGCCACTCACATTGTTGACCGACTTGATCAATGATCCTGCTACACCTGGCAACGGGGTCAGCCCGGCAGGTACGACCGCGACCAATGTGTATGCGCAGAGCAGCGAAAGCTGGTCGATCTTTACGCACAATACCTTCGACATCACGGATTCTTTGAGCTTCACGCTTGGTCTGCGGTACTCGGATGAGAGCAAGACCGGTGGTTTCACGCAGACGGCGAGCAACAACCCAACCTGCCTCACTCTGCTTGGCGGGACGGCGACGATTGCCGCAACCGTTGGGCCGGGTCTGGTCGGAAACGTGCTCGGCACCGGGTGCTTTGCGTTTACCGCACCGGCCATCGGAACGGATGCAATTGCATTTCCGCTGCCGCGTCCATTCGAGGTGCCATTCTCGGATAATGAGCTGATCTACACTGCTAAGCTCGCCTATGAGTTTGATGCGCCGATCACTGCCTATGCCAGCTTCACGCACGGCTATAAGTCCGGTGGTATCAACCTCGACATCACGGCGAATTCAGGCGGTGCTGATCCGACCTTCCTGTCAGAGGAAGTTGATGCTTATGAACTCGGCCTCAAAGCGCAGTTCCTGGATGATGCAGTGACATTCAACCTGGCCGTGTTCCACGAGGAGTTCAGCAACTTTCAGGTTCTCGAATTCACTGGAGCACAGTTCACCACGTTCAACGTGGCGAGCGCCAAGAGTACCGGTGTCGAGATTGAATCGCTCATTCGTCCGAGCGATGAGCTGACATTCAATCTGGGCTTCACATACACCGATGCACGTTACCCGGGCGATTGCGCGGGTGATCTGCAATCGCCAAACGTGCTGGCGCTGTGCGGTAATTCGCTGACCAATGCGCCGCAAATCGTGGCCATTGCCGGTGCGAACTACGAGAAGGATCTGGGCGACTATCTGACCGGGTTCCTATCGGCTCAGGTTCGTACTGAAAGCGATCGTCGTACATCAACGCAGGCGGTCAACCCGGCTGACCTTGCATCGATGGTGCTGGTTCCATTCGATGTTCAGGACGGCAATACAAAGGTGAACGTCCGTGCCGGCATCGGATCTCAGGACGATCTGTGGACTATTGAAGCATGGGCTACCAACCTGACCAATGAGGTAACGCGCGGTGTGACGTTTAATACTGTGCTTCGCGGCGGTTCTCGCTCTGCCTTTGCGCAAGAGCCACGCACTTACGGCCTGACGGCACGTACCAAGTTCTAATCTCCTCGTATGATTAGATGAAGGGGGCCGCCAGCTGCGTACTGGTGGCCCTTTTTCTTGCCCGGTTTTCCAATGCTGGTGCTTGCCCACGGTATCTCGCAGGCCTAATTGATCACTATGGAACGCACAGGCACCCCCGTCATTTCCTCGACCGGATTGTTCACCCCGGCTGAGAGTATCACCAATGAAGAGCTGGTCGACAGCTTCAACCGATTTGTAGAGCTGCATAATTCGCGCAATGCCGATGCGATCGCGTCGGGCGAAGTCGAGCCACTGCAGCCAAGCTCAGTCGAATTCATTGAAAAGGCCAGCGGCATCAAGGCGCGTCACGTGATGGCCAAGACGCCGGTGCTCGACCCAGAGATTATGGCCCCGCAATGGGAAGAGCGTGGCGATGATGAATTGTCGCTGATGGCAGAGATCGGTGTGGCCGCATGTCGGCAGGCGTTAGAGGCCGCTGGACGTGATGCGAGCGACGTTGATGCTGTGCTTTGCGCGGCGTCCAATATGGAGCGGCCCTATCCCGCCATGGCGGTCGAAATTCAGCAGGCGCTGGGGATTGATGGATTTGGTTTTGATATGAATGTCGCGTGCTCCTCCGCGACATTCGGTATTCAGACCGCGGCAGACTATATTCGCGCAGGCAATGCGAAAAGCGTGCTTGTTGTCAGCCCCGAGATTACCAGCGGACACCTCAATTGGCGTGACCGCGACAGCCACTTTATCTTTGGTGATGTGGCAACGGCGGTTTTGGTTGAAGATGCGTCGATCGCACCTGAGCAACACTGGGAAATTCTGGGCACACGGCTGAAAACCGTATTCTCCAACAATATCCGCAACAATTTTGGCTTCCTCAATCGCGCCTCTCCAGAGACTGAGGGCACAGCGGACAAACTGTTTGTTCAGGAAGGCCGCAAGGTTTTCAAGGAAGTCGTACCCATGGTCGCACAGATGATCCTGGAAGAGGCTGAGCGTTTGTCCGTAGATCCCACTACCCTGCGCCGTATGTGGCTGCATCAGGCAAATGCGGGCATGAACCGTCTGATTGCGCACAAGGTTTTGGGGCACGAGGCGAATGAGGATGAGAGCCCGACGGTGCTCGACACCTATGGCAACACCTCAAGTGCAGGGTCGATCATTGCCTTTCACTTGCACAGCAAAGATCTGACGGGCGGGGATACTGGCCTGATTTGCAGCTTCGGCGCAGGATATTCCGCAGGCACTGTTTTTGTGCGTAAGGCGCCCTGGACAAAGTGAGTGATGCTTGCGGGGAGGCGGGCATATACCTAAGTGAGCGCCATGGCAGGTGAACTTTTAGACAATAAGGGATCAGGCGATGTCGCCTGGTCTTGGCCCGCAATCCATCCCGAGGGGCGCAAGTTCGGCCTCATAACGGTTGGTATAGCGCTGGTTTTTCTGATCGCTTTTGGATGGGAGCTGGTCGGATATCCATTGCTGGCATTGTCAGTTGGTGTGTTTGCGTTTTTCCGAGATCCAGAGCGCGTTGTGCCCCATGATGAGCGTGCAATTGTCGCGCCCGCCGATGGGTTGGTCACGCTGATAACGCAGGTTGAGCCGCCCGAAGAGCTGCGCATTGATGACGGCAGCGCGGAGATTGGTCTGCCAGATGGACCGGTCACCCGCATTTCGATCTTCATGAGTGTGTTCGACGTGCATATTAACCGCGCGCCGATTGCCGGCGTGATCCGCCGCCTGATCTATATTCCGGGCAAGTTCCTGGATGCGGGTCTGGATAAGGCGAGCGAAGAGAATGAGCGGCAGCATATTCTGATCGAGCGGGCAGACGGAACAAAGATCGGCTTTACACAGATCGCTGGTCTTATTGCGCGCCGGATCATCCCCTTTGTAAAGACGGGTGACACGGTTGGGACGGGGCAGCGGGTTGGCCTCATCCGGTTTGGCAGCCGGGTCGACGTATATTTGCCTGCGGGAACGGACGCCAAGGTGTTGATGGGACAACGGATCGTTGCTGGTGAAACTGTCCTTGCCGAAATCGGGGCGCAGAAACTGATAGAGGGTGTTGTCCAGTGAACGAGTGCACCCATTGAGCGCTAATACGCCCGGCGGTCCCGACGATATTGATCGCCCCAGAGTGGGCCCGAAGGCTGCTGAGGATGAAGCATTTGATACCTCAACAGCTAAGCGTCCGCGCGCGCTGACACTGCGCGCCTTCATTCCCAATGCCATCACCGCAGCGGCATTGTGTGCTGGATTGACGGGAATACGATTTGCGATTTCCGGCGATTGGGGGGCGGCTGTATTGGCTGTGGTGATTGCGGGCGTTCTCGATGGGTTTGACGGCCGGATCGCGCGCTTGCTCAATGCACAATCCCGGTTTGGGGCTGAGCTTGATAGTCTTGCGGACTCGCTATCTTTCGGCACGGCACCGGCAGTGATCGTGTACCTTTGGGCGCTGGCGGATACGCCGCGCTTTGGGTGGTTTGCAGCACTGGCATTTGCCATTTGTTGTGCATTGCGACTGGCGCGCTTCAATGCCCAGATTGATGTTGATGAGCAGCCGCATAAATCCGCAGGTTTTCTGACAGGTATTCCCGCGCCTGTTGCAGCTGGCCTATCATTCCTGCCGATTTATCTCTGGATAGAGACAGGTGAAGAGCTTCTTCGGGAACCGCTGTTGGTTGGCTTGTGGCTTGGTCTCATCGCGGTGCTGATGATTTCGAATATCGCAACGCTTAGCTGGGGGGCTTTACGACCAAGGCGCGGGATCAGGCTGGAGCTGATAGCAATTATCGGCGTGGTCTTTGGCGGCGGGCTCTTAATGGAGCCATGGTGGACGCTAGTTGTGATCAGCGTCGGCTACTTCGCGCTCATACCATATGGGTTGCTACGCTACGCGAAGATCAAGCGGCAACGCGCCGCTTAGCTCCGTCGCTCTCAGGGCGACCTCCTGCGCGATACGGTGCCGCATAGGCACGGGCGCGTGGCATATTGGTGTATTCTACAGAGTTGCGCAACTGCCGTTGAAGCTGACCAAGCGCAGACAACCAACGCAGACCGCTGTCAGCAATAACCGCAATACTGGCCACGGCGATCAGGGTGAGCAGAGCTGTGATCATCAGGGCGAACATCATTTCATCTTCCAATTCTTGCTGTCGACAAGCCTGTTGGCAGGCTGTGGATCTTTAGGTATAATCACCTAAGCATTCGGGTTTGTTCCCGGAATGGTTACAGTGTTCTTGTTTTGTTCCGCCCTGTCAAGCGGAATCGGACGTAATTTCTCCATTTTTCGCATAATTTCTTGCTGGCTTTTGTCAGCTATGCTCGCTAATGGCGCGCGGTCCACGAGAGGTATCGGCGTTTCAGCGTCCTGCGTCTCACGGGCAAATCCACATGGAAGGCACTTCATACCGGTGCCTGCACACGGGCTCTCCGTACCGCAGGTTCCAGCTTTCCAGAGGCACAACCGGAAAGGAATTACTTATGGCGGCTCCTACCGTCACGATGCAGCAATTGATCGAGGCCGGCGCACATTTCGGCCACCAAACCCACCGTTGGAACCCGCGTATGAAGCCGTACATCTTCGGCGCGCGCAACGGCATTCACATTCTTGATCTGTCGCAGACCGTGCCACTGATGGCGCGTGCACTCGATTTCGTGTCGCAGACTGTTGCGTCTGGCGGCAAGGTTTTGTTCGTTGGCACGAAGCGTCAGGCACAAGACGCGATCGCGGAATCAGCCCGCGCGTCTGGTCAGCATTTCGTGAACCACCGTTGGCTCGGCGGCATGTTGACCAACTGGAAGACGATCAGCCAGTCGATCAAGCGTCTCAAGACTCTTGAAGAGCAGCTGGGCGGCGAAACTTCTGGCTTTACCAAGAAAGAGGTTCTCCAGCTGACACGCGAGCGTGACAAGCTTGAGCTTTCACTTGGCGGTATCCGTGACATGGGTGGTGTTCCAGACGTGATGTTCGTAATTGATGCGAACAAAGAAGATCTGGCGATTAAAGAAGCCAACGTGCTGGGCATTCCAGTGGTTGCTATCTTGGACACCAACACTGATCCAACCGGTATCGCATTCCCGATTCCCGGCAATGACGATGCGAGCCGCGCGGTGCGCCTCTATTGCGACGCAATCGGCGCGGCTGCGGGCAGCGGCAAAGCCGAAATGGCGGGTTCGGAAGCTGGCACGATGGAACAGCCACCGGTTGAAGAGGCCGCTGCGGACGCTTAAATCGTCTGCATTGATTATGGTCAGCCCCCAATGACGTGTGCGGTGGCGCTCTCGTCGTCACGGGGCTGACATGATCGCATTCTAGCGCGCCGGGCACTTCCTCCGCTTCGCCGTACAGGCGACCGGTGCCGCCAATTGATTTAGACCCAATTGATCTAACAAAGGACACATATCATGGCCGATTTCACAGTCGCCGATATTAAAGCTCTGCGCGAAAAAACCGGCGCAGGCATGATGGACGCCAAAAAGGCGCTGACCGAAGCAGGCGGCGATATCGAAGCCGCTGTCGACGCTTTGCGCGCCAAAGGTCTCGCGACCGCTCAGAAGAAATCCAGCCGTACTGCGGCGGAAGGTCTCGTGGGCGTTGCCGTTGAGGGCACAAAGGGTGTTGCCGTTGAGGTGAACTCAGAGACCGATTTCGTTGCGAAGAACGACCAGTTCCAGGATTTTGTGCGCAAGACCACCCAAGTCGCCGCGACACTGGACGGTGACGATGTCGAAGCGCTCAAAGCTGCGGCGTATCCCGACGGCGGCAGCGTTGCTGACAAGCTGACTGATAACATCGCGACGATTGGTGAGAACCAGCAAATCCGCCGGATGAAAACCGTTTCTGTCGGTTCTGGCGCTGTCGTTTCTTATGTCCACAACGCGGCGGCAGAAGGCCTCGGCAAGATCGGCGTTCTCGTCGCTCTGGAAAGCGACCTTGGCGCTGACGTGCTTGAGCCATTCGGCAAACAGCTCGCGATGCACATCGCCTCCATGTTCCCGCAGGCGCTTGATGCTGACGGTCTCGATCCTGCTGTGATTGAGCGTGAGCGCGCGATTGCTCAGGAGAAAGCGGCGGAAAGCGGCAAGCCTGAGAACGTGCAGGAAAAAATGGTCGAAGGCGCGATCAAGAAGTTCGCGAAAGAGAACGCTTTGCTGAGCCAGATGTTCGTGATGGACAACAAATCGTCTGTCGCAGACGTCGTTGCCAAAACCGGCAAGGACGCCGGCGGCTCAATCACGCTGACTGACTATGTCCGCTTCCAGCTCGGTGAAGGCATCGAGAAGAAGGAAGAAGACTTCGCAGCAGAAGTTGCAGCAGCTGTTGCGGGTTAAGGCTCTGTCTTAGCTAACCATAGCCACCCGCTCCCTCCGCCCTTCCACCCGGATCATACCCGGTGCGAAAAACCGGGTGGAAGGGCGGAGGGAGCGGGTGGCTTGGTACGAGGTAAATGCTACATTCAGCCACCGATCCCCATCGGGCCGGTGGCTTTTTGCCGGGCATGACCATGCGCGGCAGCCCAAACCATAAAACATAAGAGGATAAGGCTGAGCCACCAGCCTTCGCGGTCTGCGATCATCCGCACCGTTGTCGCTTTCGCTTGCGCGAATGCTCCGAGCAATTCGGGTCGCCCCATGTTGAGTTGCTATAGGAGTGCCTCCCTTCACCGGGAGGAGCGACACCTGCCGCCCTGTTTCACCAAGGTTCGGTCCGGTAGCGGGTTTCAACAGTCTTTGACTTTGCTTGAGACCACAATCCTGTCTAAGGGTCGCGGAGTATTTAGTCAGCCGCGAGCTCACCGATTCATGCCCATCCAGAATTACAAACGCATCCTCCTGAAACTCTCGGGCGAGGTCTTGATGGGAGAGCAGCAATTCGGGATCGACCCAGCCTATGTGGCGCGTCTTGCCGAAGAGGTGAAAGCGGCCAAGGATAGCGGGCTGGAGGTGTGTCTGGTGATCGGTGGTGGGAATATCTTCCGCGGGATTTCCGGCGCGGCCAAGGGTCTCGACCGGACAACAGGCGACTATATGGGTATGCTTGCGACAGTGATGAACGCGCTGGCGATGCAGAACGCGCTGGAGCAGCTGGGTGTCCAAACCCGTGTGCAGTCCGCAATCCCAATGAGCAGCGTGTGCGAGCCATACATTCGCCGCCGCGCAGAACGGCATCTTGAGAAAGGGCGGATCGTGATTTTTGCTGCTGGCACTGGCAATCCTTTTTTCACGACTGACACAGGCGCGGCATTGCGCGCGGTACCGAAATGAATTGCGACGCCTTGCTTAAGGGTACGAGCGTCGACGGGGTCTATGACAGCGATCCCAAGCACAATCCGGATGCGACGCGTTTTGACGCGATCAGTTATGACCGGGTGCTGTCAGCCAATCTTAAGGTGATGGATGCGACCGCTGTTGCTCTGTGCCGCGAAAATGACATTCCTATCGTGGTCTTCTCGATCCGCGACAAAGGCAATGTGGCGCGTGTGCTTAGCGGCGAAGGCGTACAGACCATCGTCCAGAACGACAATTGAGAGGGATGAGTTGAGCCATGGCCAAATATGATAAGAGCGATATTGAGCGCCGCATGGTCGGCGCAGTCGACAGCCTGAAGAGCGATCTTTCCGGCCTGCGGACGGGCCGAGCAAACACCAGCCTGCTCGATCCGGTACAGGTCGAGGTTTACGGCTCGCTGATGCCGCTCAATCAGGTTGCAACCGTAAGTGCGCCAGAGCCGCGCATGTTGAGCGTGCAGGTGTGGGACAAATCAAACGTCAGCGCAGTGGAGAAGGGTATTACGAAGGCAAATCTTGGCCTTAACCCCATGACTGACGGCCAGAATGTGCGCCTGCCGATGCCGGACCTGACCGAGGAACGTCGCAAAGAACTGGCCAAACTCGCCGGCTCCTATGCTGAGAACGCGAAGATCGCGATCCGCAACGTGCGCCGCGACGGTATGGAAGCGCTGAAAGAAGACGAGAAGAAGAAAGAGATTTCTGAAGACGATCGCAAGCGCCTGGAAGATGAGGTGCAAAAGCTGACCGATCGTTTCGTTGGTGAGGCCGATGATGCCGCCGCGCAAAAGGAAAAAGAGATCCTGACGCAGTGAGCGTAGCTGTCGTTTTTCCTTCTCCCGTTCATCCTGAGCCGGTGGCGCTGCGCGCCGTCTTTGACTCCGAGGGGGGACGAGGTTCTTCGCCACTCGCACTTCGACAAGCTCAGCACGAGCGGTGTTTTTCAATGTCTGAACAGGCCAACCATGCGCGCCACGTCGCCATCATTATGGATGGCAATGGGCGCTGGGCAAAAAAACGCGGGCTGCCGCGCGCACTCGGGCATCAACGCGGGGTCGAGGCGGTGCGCAAGCTGGTGCGTTCGGTGGAGCCGATGGGGATTGATTGCCTGACGCTTTATGCCTTTTCTAGTGAGAACTGGAAGCGGCCAGAGGATGAGGTCGATCACCTGATGGGCCTGATGCGCAAGTTCATCAAATCTGACTTGCCAGAATTCATCGCCAATGATGTGAAACTGAAAATCATCGGCGATTACAAAGCGTTCGCGCCTGATATTGTCGAGATGATTGACGATGCGCTGGAGAAAACATCGGGTGGGTCACGCACTTTGGCGGTCGCGCTCAATTACGGTGCGCAACAAGAAATCGTTCGCGCCGCGACACTGGCGGCAGAGGAAGGCGAACTGTCTGAAACTTCGCTGGAAAAACATCTTTACACATCCGACTTGCCGCCGCTTGATCTGTTGATCCGGACCAGTGGCGAGGTGCGCCTGTCCAATTTTCTGTTGTGGCAGGCAGCCTATGCCGAAATGGTATTTACCGACGTCCTATGGCCAGACTTCACCCCGGACCACTTGCAAAGCGCGCTAGACGATTTCACCAATCGGGAGCGTCGCTATGGCGGACGCTGAGGGGGGATCGGCTCCCGCCAAGAAAAGCGATCTAGCCGTTCGCGTAGCATCGGCCCTTGTTATGCTTGCGGTGGCTGGGACTGCGCTCTGGCTAGGTGGCGGCTGGTGGTATACTTTTATCGCCATACTTGGCGCCGTTGGTTTGATAGAATGGTCGCGGCTCGCCCTCATTATGACCGATGTGACGCCAAAGCGGATCGCAGGTATTGCAGTAGGCGTAATCTATATCGGCATTGCATGTTTTTTGCTGGGTGCTTTGCGCGAAACCCTCCTTGGCGTCTCAATCATAGTCCTGCTTTTGGGATATGTGATTGCAACAGACGTGGGTGCTTACTTCGTAGGCAGGGCTATTGGCGGGCCGAAGATAGCGCCGTCGATCAGCCCATCCAAGACATGGGCTGGCCTGATCGGCGGAATAGCGTTCGCAGCAGCGTTTGGTCTAGGCTTCGCCATATGCGGTGAGAATTTGATTGGCCTTTTGACCGGAAAGCCAGATTGGGGGATGGCCCCTTCTGGATCTGTGTTGGCTTTTGCAGGCGCATGCGCAGCAGTTCTCGCTCAATCAGGCGACTTCTTGGAAAGTTGGATGAAGCGCAAGGCCGGTATGAAGGATTCTAGTAATATCATTCCGGGCCATGGAGGAGTGCTTGATCGTGTTGATGGTTTGCTCGCAGTGGTCTGGGGAATGGCAATATTCATCCCGCTATCATGGACGACTATTGCATGAAGCGCTCGATTACGATCCTTGGTGCAACCGGTTCCGTCGGGGAACAGACCCTGGACTTGATCGCGCGCAATCCCGACGCATGGCAGGTGGAGGCGCTCACCGCCAATTGTAGTGCGCCGCAACTTGCGGAGATGGCGAAGAGGGCGAAAGCCAAGTTGGCAGTTGTTGGGGATGAAAGCTGCCTGCCAGAGCTGCGTGAAGCGCTTTCAGGAAGCGGCATTGAAGCAGCTGGCGACCGCAAGGCCTTGTGCGAAGCAGCCGCTCGACTCGGTCGACATCACCGTTGCCGCAATTGTCGGCTGCGCAGGCCTTGGCCCCGTCATGGCGGCGATAGAGCAGGGCGGCACAATAGCGCTCGCCAACAAAGAGGCACTGGTGTCTGCGGGCGAGGTAATGACCGCCGCTGTCGCCAAATATGGTGCAACTTTGCTGCCAGTCGACAGCGAACATAATGCGATTTTTCAGTGCCTTGCAGATAATAGCGTAGATGATGTCTCATGGATTACGCTGACGGCGAGCGGTGGCCCGCTTCGCAGCTGGACGCAGGAACAGCTTGACGCGGCAACCCCGGAGCAGGCGGTTGCGCATCCCAATTGGTCCATGGGCGCTAAGATCAGTGTCGACAGTGCGACGATGTTTAACAAGGGCCTGGAACTGATTGAGGCGCATCACCTTTTTCCGGTTGGCCTCGATAAAATCCGGATCATCGTTCACCCACAAAGCGTCATTCATTCGATGGTTGAGTATCGCGATGGATCAACGCTCGCGCAGCTAGGGCCCTCTGACATGCGCGTGCCGATTGCATCGTGCCTTGCCTGGCCCAAACGGATGGATACACCTTGTGAACCGCTCGATCTGATCGCCATGGGCGAGTTGACATTCTTTGCGCCTGACGAGGTACGCTTTCCTGCAACCCGCTTGGCGCGCGAGGCGGCGCAAGCGGGCGGGGCGAACCCTGCAACGCTTAATGCAGCCAACGAAATCGCGGTTGAGGCATTCCTCGCCAGTCAGATACTGTTCAGCCGCATTCCGACATTGGTTGCCGACGTGCTTGCCAAGGCAGGCACGGTGGTCGCGCCATCTAGCCTTGATGATGTCCTTGCGGTAGACGCGCAGGCGCGAGCGATTGCGCGCGAACTGTTGATCTGAACTGTTAAAGAGTAACTGATTTGGAAGCTTCTCTGCCCCTTTGGGTATATTACGTCATTGGTTTTCCGCTGTTGCTGGGGCCATTGGTAACGCTGCACGAGCTTGGTCATTATCTGGTGGGGCGCTGGTTTGGTGTTGGCGCAGAGGCATTCTCTGTCGGTTTTGGTAAAGAGCTGATCGGTTGGACCGACAGCCGCGGAACACGCTGGAAACTCTCGGCAATTCCGCTGGGCGGCTATGTCCAGTTCAAGGGTGATATGAACCCTGCCAGTATGCCGGATCCAGATGCTCCGAGCACCGTCGATGACGGTACAGGAAACGGTAGCTTCCAACACGCGGCTTTGTGGAAACGCGCACTGATTGTATTCGCAGGTCCGGCGGCAAACCTGCTGATCACGCTGGGTATCTTTGCGGCGTTTTTCATGATTCTGGGGAAGCCAACGGCCGTCGATGCTGATCAACAATTGGTCATTGGCGAGTTCGCGGAAGAGAGCGCAGCGCAGGAGGCGGGGCTGCAGATTGGCGACAAGATCGTGGCTGTCGGCGACCAAGAGCTGACAGATTTTGCGGACCTGCGTGCCGAGGTTGTCATTTACCCGTCCAAGGAGTTGCTCTTCACAATCGAACGCGACGGTGAGCAGCAGGTTGTCCCCATTACCACTAAGAGTACCGAGATTGAGGACGAGTTCGGCAATGTTTCGCGTATCGGTTTGATCGGTATAAGCCCTGCAGCAGCCGAATATGATTTTGTGCGGCAGGGCCCGCTGGCCAGCATAGGCCTGGCAGTCGAGCGGACCATCGAAATGATGGACATGATGCTGACCGGTTTGGGGCAGATTATCACTGGCGAACGCTCTGTGAAAGAGCTGGGCGGCCCGGTGAAAATCGCCAAATATTCCGGCGAGTGGCTCAGCCTTGGCTTACTCGCATTCATCGAATTTGCGGCGCTCATCTCGCTTAACTTGGCATTCATCAACCTCCTGCCAATTCCGGCGTTAGACGGCGGGCATCTGGCATTTTACGCGGCTGAAGCAGTCCGCCGAAAGCCAGTGAGTGCCCGCAGTCAGGAAATGGCGTTCCGCGGCGGTATGGCACTCGTGCTTGCGCTTATGGTGTTCGTCACGATCAATGACCTGATCAGCCTCCCGGTTTTCGGGAATTAATCGGGTAAAAGGATTAGGAGGGAGCGGGTTTCGAGGCCGCTACGCTTGATTGCAGATTTCCCATAAGGCAAGGGCGCAAGGGTATGCGCCATGGAGATGGCTCAGGCAAAATTTGGCGGCTTTCAGAAGCTGGCTTGGTTCAACGGATAGGACGGGTATTTCCTTGTCGAATAGCAATTTTGTGAAAAGTGCCTCAGCAAGTCTCACACCTGCGGGCCGTTTTGGAGTGGTCCTGCTAACTGGCAGCATGCTCGCCGGCATCCCGAGTGTGGCCGGAGCGCAGGAGGTGGCTGTTCCAGCCGCTGCTCCCCCCGCTGCCGCAGAGGCTCCAGCGCAAGTGACGTCGCAACGCGATGTTGTGCGCACGATATCGGTGCAGGGTGCGGAGCGTCTCGAGGCGCAGACGATCCTGTCTTATATCCGCCTGCGCCCAGGCGACGAATGGAGCGCTGAGGTTGGTGACCAGGTTCTCAAAGACCTTTCGGCGACTGAGCTCTTCGCGACGTTCTCGGTACGTAATGATGCGGGCAATGTTGTCATTACGCTGACTGAGAACCCGGTGATCAACAGGATTATTCTGGAAGGCAATGATCGGATCAAGAACGACAAGATCGTTCCAGAGATCAAGCTGGCCCCGCGTCAGATTTTTACCCGATCAAAGGTCCGCGCTGACGTGGCGCGCATTATCGAACTCTATAAGCGGCAGGGCCGCTTCGCTGCGACGGTTGAACCGAAAATGGTTCAGCTCGCGCAGAACCGCGTGGATATCGTGTTCGAGATTTCCGAAGGACCGAAATCCAAAGTCCGCCAGATCAACATCATCGGTAATGAAGCGTTCTCTGACGGCGAGCTACGCGGTGAAATGGTCACCAAGCAGGCGCGCCTGACCAGCTTCTTTTCCAGCAATACCAGTTATGACCCTGACCGTTTGGCGTTTGACCAGCAAAAGCTGCGTCAGTTCTATCTGACTGAAGGGTATGCTGACTTCCGCGTCGTATCAGCCGTTGCTGAGCTGACCCCGGACAAGCGCGATTTCATCATCACGTATGTTGTTGAGGAGGGTGAGCGTTACAAATTTGGTGAGCTAGGCGTCGACAGCAATATCCGCGATTTCGACAGCGACACGCTCAAGGCGCAGCTGCCAATGGATGGCGGCGACTGGTATGATGCCAAGTTGGTCGAGGACACGGTTGAGCAATTGACCGACCTTGCCGGCACGTTCGGCTATGCGTTCGCGGATGTCTCGCCGCGCTTTAACCGCGACAAAGACACGCTGACCATGAACGTAAACTTCGTTCTGCAAGAGGCGCCGCGCGTTTATGTTGAGCGGATTGACGTGAACGGCAACACGCTGACGCAGGACAAGGTTGTTCGCCGCGAATTCCGTACCGCAGAAGGCGATGCGTTTAACTCGCTGGCGGTGAAACGCTCGACAGCGCGGATCAACTCGCTGGGCTATTTCCAAGAGAATTTCGAGGTCAATCAGGTTGATGGCAGCGCGCCTGACCGGATCGTGCTTGAAGCCAATCTGGAAGAGCAGGCGACCGGTGAGCTGCAGCTGTCAGCCGGTTTCTCATCGATTGAAAGCTTTATTTTCTCTGGCTCGATCCGTCAGCGTAACTTCCGTGGTCGCGGGCAGACGATTGGCCTTAGCGGTAACGTTTCGCGTTTCTCACGTTCGGCCAATCTCAGCTTCACAGAACCCTACGTGTTTGATCGGAATATCTCGGCCGGGATCGATATCTACCGCCGCGATTTCAACAGCTTCAACTTCCTCAATAACGATCGAAACACGACGTTTGAGCAAGCCACAACTGGCTTTTCTGCGCGTCTTGGTGTTCCGCTGACCGAGTTCTCTTCACTCGTGGGCAGCTACACGCTGAACTTTGACGATGTTGGCTTGGATGAGAACCAGTTCTTCGCCGACTTTGACGGTGATGGCATCAGGACGTGTGAACCGCTGCTCGCCGGACGGTTCCTGTGTGATGCGTTGGGTAAGCGGACCAGCTCGATCCTGGGTCTAACCTACTCTCTTGATACGACGAATAGTCGCCTCCGCCCGTCGCGTGGTCGGAATCTGGCCGTTACCGCAGAGTTTGCGGGGCTGGGTGGCTCGGTTAAATATCTGCGCGTTCGCGGGCGCGCGGGCCAGTACTATTCGCTCGGCAGCGGCTTTATCCTATCGCTGACGGCTGAGGGCGGAGCGATCCGTAGTTTTGAGAATCGCGGCGCAGGCACGGATGATGTTCGTCTCACGGATCGTTTCTTCCTGGGTGAGCCGCAAATTCGCGGGTTTGACATTCGCGGTGTAGGCCCGCGCGTTCTGCGTCAGCCAATTATTTCAGACGCTGACGGCAATCCGCTCATCATCACTGACCGCGACAGCATTCAGGATGACGCAATCGGCGGCACCGCCTATTATCTCGGACGTGCCGAAATTGAGATTCCGCTGGGCACTGGAGCGCGTGAACTTGGTCTTCGTCCATCAGTATTCCTCGACGTAGGTGCGCTGTTTAATGTGACGGATCCCGCGGTTACGGTTAGCCCATTCCCGGGCGGGCTCAACTTCCAGATCACGGATACCAGCGGCAATCCCTTGTTTGTTGACGGCAACGGCTTTCCGACCACTGCGACTACGGATGCGGATGGCAACCCACTTCAGCCCTTTAACCGTAACATTCCGCCATTCCAGGAAGTCTTCCTGGGCGACACGCCAAGCCCGCGCATATCAGTGGGCATCGGCGTCAACTGGAATTCACCCTTTGGTCCATTCCGGATCGATCTCGCCAAGGCCATCAAATCGGTCGAAGGCGATGACACCAAACTCTTCTCGTTCAACGTAGGAACACAATTCTAATGAAAACTCTTCTTCAATCGCTCGCCATTCTGGGCGCGGCAAGCGCGGCCATCGCTGCGACGCCTGCGACTGCACAGGTCAACGGCATCGCCACAAGCAGCCCGGAAGCTGTGATTGTGCGTAGCCAGGCCCGCATCAACGCTTACCAGCAGATCGGCCAGCAATATCAGACACAGATCGGCCAGATGAACACGCTTCGTCAGGAAATTCAGACGCAGCAGCGCTCGCTCGACACTGACAGTAACGGTCAGTTGACTGACGCAGAGATTCAGGCGAACCCAACTGCGGTTCAGCAAATTCAGCAGAAAGAGCAGCAATTGCAGCAGCTCAGCCAGCCGGTCGTGCTCGCGCAGACATATGTGATTGAGCAGCTGATCAATGATTATAACAATGCCCGTAATCAGGTGATTTCGGACAAGAGCATTCAGATCATGTTGACGCCCGATGCGCTGCAATATGCACCTGAGGGTGTGAACGTAACAGGCGACATCGTAACCGCGCTCAACACGCGCTTGCCATCGGTGCAAACTACGCCGCCAGCAGGTTGGCAGCCGCGCCGCGATCTGCTCGCGACGCATCAGACAGTGCAGCAGATTCTGCTGGCTGCGGCACAACAGGCCGCCGCTCAGCAAGCGGCGCAGCAGCAACAGGCAGCACCGGCAGCGCAGCAGCCTTCAGGCCGTTAATCCGCTGCGCAGTTTTGGGGGTAAGCGATGACTGACACCGCTATGGACATTGCGCAGGTGCTCAAGGCTCTGCCGCATCGCTACCCCATGCTGCTGGTTGACCGGGTCAAGTCGGTCGAACTGGGTGAACGTATTCACGCGGTGAAGGCTGTTTCGTTCAACGAAGATTTCTTCCAAGGGCATTTCCCCGGCGCGCCGATCATGCCCGGCGTCCTGCAGATAGAGGCGCTGGCGCAGGCGGCGGCCATTCTTGGTATTGAGTCGATGGAGCTCGCCGGAACGGGCAAGCTCGTCTATTTCATGGCGATTGAGAATGCGAAGTTTCGTAGCCCTGTGACTCTGGGGTGTTTGCTCGACTTGCAGGTCGAATTCACACAAAAGCGTAGCCGCGTGTGCAAGTTCAAGGGTACCGCGAGTGTCGAGGGTAAAACCACGACCGATGTTGAGTTCACGGCGATGATTGCGGATCCGCCGTCTTAGTTTTCCGCACGGCCTCCGCCGTGCGATATCCTCGCTCACGCGATTAGAGATCGCATCGCTGCGGGCGGCCGGTCGGCCTTGCGGTGCTACGCACCGATTCAGCGCTGATCCGGCGAGCGTCTAGTGAGCCGCAAGCGCGACTGCGCGTCTACCGTTAGGCCGGTAGCCAAGCGAACGGACGTGAGCGCCGGCGCTTGAGGCCAAAATAAAAAACCTGTCGTCACATCGAACCTTGCATCGAAGCGCAAACCCGACTATCCGCGCGCATCTTCCAAACACAGCTTGTCCGGTCGGAACCGGGCGCATGCTATAAAGGACACGAACTATGAAGGCCGAAGGTCATCCCGATTATCACACCATCACGGTCAAGATGACTGATGGTACTGAATTTCAAACCCGCTCAACCTGGGGTAGCGAGGGCGATACGCTCGCGCTCGATATTGACCCGACCAGCCACCCTGCCTGGACGGGTGGCAAGCAGCAGCTTCAGGAAGGTGGCCGTGTTGCTGCCTTTAACAAGCGCTTTGGCGGGCTTAGCCTTAAGAAATAAGCGGATCGAATATCCACGCGGCGACATGCTGCATGAAGAAGGCGGCCTTTGGGTCGCCTTTTTTATTAGCTATCAGAATCTCACCCCCAAGGCCTCTCGCGATACCATTTGGTGATGACGTATTTCAGCCCCTTACGTACCTTCATGCCATGGTGCAGCGTGTTCGGATTGACCGAGCCGTCTGGCCGCCGATTGTTCCAGCAGACAAGCTTCCCCGCTTCTGGTTGGAAGCTCTTCTTGATGGTCTTGAACCGTGTTGCGCCGCCAACCTCTGGCTCGTTCAGATAGATCATAAACGTCCAGGTACGCTGACCCGAAACGGTGCAATATCTCTGAAAGTCGGCTCCATCAGGCGCAAAGTAGTCTGTATGGGCTTTGAACTCTTGACCAACATCATAGCGTTGACCCTGCAAGGGTTCGCCATGCGCCGGATCAATCCCGGAAAGCGAGGTTAGCATCGCCTCCAACTGTTTCACCGGCACCAGATCTGGCGCTAGATCGCACGTCTCGCTGGTGCGGAAATAGGTATCGCCATTCGGGTCGGCTATTGTCGATGGCCGCCGCTGCGCCTCGATCAGTGCCACAAGCTCCTGCTGCAATTCTCGATCCACAAAACCGCGCAGCTGAAACAGCTCAAGCTTGTCTGTCGGTATTCGCTGCATCCCATCGCGGGCCAGCAAATGCGCAGCATGAGATTCGCCGGGATTTTGAGTCATGCGCCGACCATAGTTGAACGGGCGTTTCCCACAAGCCGCGAAAGAATATTACGTCCGGTCACACATGGCGGTCTTTTTCCCTTCCCATACAGGCTCGTCTGTGCAACAGGCTTCGCGCCTCGTTCTTAGCGGCTTGACGTCGCGATAGGTGCGGGTATCAGCGCCCCTCACGCCTTGGCCCTCGGGTCTTGTGCACAGGGCATGTGGCGATCGTAGCTCAGTTGGTTAGAGCGCCGGTTTGTGGTACCGGAGGTCGGGGGTTCGAGACCCCTCGATCGCCCCATTTCCCAGATTTTTCAGCTGCCAATTGCGCAGCGCTTTATCGTATTTGGGGGCATTGCGCAGGCCATGTCAGCAGTTTGGACAGAACCCGATTTTGATGACCACGAATTGGTGCAGCTGGTGCGTGATCGCGCCAGCGGTTTAACAGCGATTATTGCGGTTCATTCCAGCCATCTTGGCCCCGGTGCAGGGGGTACCCGGTTTTGGCACTATGCCGAGCCGAAAGACGCCATCCGCGATGCGCTGCGCCTATCTCGCGGGATGAGCTACAAGAACGCGATGGCCGGCCTGCCCATGGGCGGCGGTAAAGCAGTGATTCTGGCAGGCGAGAATAAGGCCAAGACGCCGGAACTGCTCGACGCGTTTGCTGATGCAGTAGATGGCCTGGGCGGCAAGTACGTGACTGCTGAGGATGTTGGCATTAGCGAGGCAGACATGGTGCGCGTGTCACAGCGCACGCAATATGTCTCTGGCTTGCCGGTGTCAGGCGATGACGCGGCAGGCGGCGATCCCGGCCCGTTCACATCGATGGGTATTTATCACGGCATCAAGGCCGCTGTCCGCCACAAGCTTAAGCGCGATAGTTTGGACGGTGTCCACATCGCACTGCAAGGCGTAGGCAGCGTTGGCTCTGGTGTAGCGCGTCTCGCCGCCAAAGAGGGTGCTCGCTTGACGCTCGCCGATATCGACGCAGCCCGCGCGGAGCAATTGGCGGAAGAAATCGGCGGAGAAGCGGTCTCAGCTGAGGCGATCCTGGGCGTATCGTGTGATGTGGTAAGCCCCAATGCGCTGGGCGCGATCCTCGATGACGAGGGCATTGCAAGGCTTGATTGTGCGATCGTTGCGGGCGGTGCGAATAACCAGCTCGCACGGGCCGGGCATGGCGAAAAGCTGGCGGCGCGCGGTATTCTCTACGCGCCGGACTATGTCATCAATGCAGGCGGTATCATCAGCGTCACGCTGGAATATCTTTGCCGCACACAGGGCAATCCGTGTGACATCAATGAGGTGCGCAAGCGGATCGCGCAGATCCCGGAACGTCTCGAACAAATTTGGCAGAAGAGTGACCAGACTGGCGTCTCACCCGATCAGGTTGCTGATCGTATGGCGCAAAAGCTGATTGGCCGCTGAATCGCCTCTTGCGGGGTTAGTGTGGCGCTGTAAAACGACCGCCACGGACCTTATCCATGCACGGCTACGCTAATCCCAAACGCTTTTTGACGCTCGCCAAATGGCTGACACCAACTTTGCTTATTGGCGGCTTGGTGCTGACTATTGGTGCTGTCCTATGGGGTTTGCTGGTTGTGCCGCCGGATCGGTTGATGGGCGAGACTGTCCGGATACTCTATATCCATGTGCCAGCCGCGTGGTTGGGTATGGGCGGTTGGACCGCGATTGCGATTTCGAGCCTCGTATTTCTGGTATGGCGGCATCCATTGGCGGCCCTGGCCGCGCGGGCGGCGGCGGTGCCTGGTGCGGTTTTTACTGCGATTTGCCTTCTGACCGGGGCGATTTGGGGGCGGCCAACATGGGGTACATGGTGGGTCTGGGATGGCCGGCTGACCAGTATGCTGGTGCTGCTGTTTCTGTATTTTGCCTATATCGCTTTGGCTCAGGCAGCGGAGCGGGAGGGGGTTAGCCCGCGCATTCCAGCGATCTTTGGCCTGCTGGGTGCGATTAACATTCCGATTATCAATCGCTCAGTTGTGTGGTGGAACTCGCTGCATCAGCCACCCAGTATTACGATTGGCAAAAGCGCGATTGATGCAACATTCCTAGTCCCGCTACTCGTCGCAGTGATTGGCTTCTCCCTCATATTCGGCGCAGTTGTGCTGATGCGAATGCGCGCACTTCTGGCCGAGACGCAGGCTGAGGCTCGCCTGCGCCGCCGCGCGATGGACGCCGCTGCGTGAGAGAGGGGCTTGACCAATGGGACTTTGTTGTCGCTGCGTATGCCGTCGGCGTGATTGCGACCTTTGCAATGCTCATTTGGGCGTGGAGTGCTATGACACGCGCAGAGAAGCGCCGTGATGAAGCCAAAGAGAGGGCCAAAGAGAGGGCAGAGCGCAAGTGAGCACGCTGAAGCCGAAACATCAAAGACTGGTCCTTGGGGTCCTGGCTCTGTTCGCCATTGTCGGTGCAGGGTTTTTGGCGGTTTACGGTCTGCAAAGCCAGGCCAACTATTTCTACCTGCCAGAGCAAATGCGGGAGAATCCGCCAGAAGTTGGGCAGGCTGTGCGTCTCGGCGGCATGGTTCAGGAGGGATCACTTGAGACGCTGACCGATGGGATCACCGTGGCGTTCATTGTGACCGGGCAAGACGATGCCAGCATTCCCGTGCGCTTCAGCGGAATTGTCCCTGACTTGTTTGTTGAGGGGTCAGGCGTAGTGGCCGAGGGGAGCCTGCGCGCAGACGGCACATTTATCGCTGACAATTTACTTGCGAAGCACGACGAGAATTACGTGCCTAAGGAATTAGAAGGGCTGGCAGAGCATCAGGCTGCGCAAATGGCCGAAGAAACCACAATTGGTTTGGACTAGAGCAGCGGACGTGAGAAGCCTCAGGCGATGATTGCAGAGCTCGGCCTTGCCGCATTGTGGATTGCGGTCGCGCTGGCGGCGCTCCAATTGGTCGCAGCCGGTTTGGCGCTGCGGGCCAATAGCGATGCCAATGACGATAGCGTTGCTGAGATTGCACACTGCGTGCGCCCGGCGGCGGTAGCGCAGGGGCTGCTCGCAGGTTTTTCGTTCATCGCGCTGTTGTGGCTCTTTGCGATAACTGACCTGTCAGTGAAGCTTGTTGCGACCAACTCCCATTCGATGAAGCCGATGATTTTCAAGCTCTCTGGCGCTTGGGGAAATCACGAGGGCTCGATGCTGTTGTGGGTGACCGTGATGGCACTTGCTGGCGGTCTGATCGCGGCGATTGAACGCCGACTGCCGGAGCGAACAATGCAGGCAACGCTCGCCACGCAAGGCTTTGTTGCACTTGGATTTTACGCGTTTCTGCTGCTCAGCTCGAACCCGTTTGAGCGTTTGCCAACACCGGCGGTTGAGGGGATGGGACTCAACCCGCTGCTGCAGGATATCGGCCTCGCCTTCCATCCGCCGACGCTTTATTTTGGTTACGTCGGGCTGTCAGTCGCATTTAGCTTTGCCTGCGGCGCGCTGATTACTCGACAAGTCACTCCAGAGTTCGCGCGTGTCATGCGGCCATGGGTGCTCGGCGCATGGGTGTTTCTGACGCTGGGCATAACGGCTGGCTCATATTGGGCCTATTACGAGCTGGGCTGGGGCGGCTGGTGGTTCTGGGATCCGGTAGAGAATGCCTCGCTAATGCCGTGGCTCGCGGCGACTGCCCTGCTGCATTCGGTCAGTGTGTTGGCCGCCCGTGATGCCTTGCGTGCGTGGACGATCATGCTGGGCGTGGTCGCCTTTTCGATGAGCATGCTTGGCACGTTCCTGGTTCGATCAGGTATTCTGACCAGTGTCCATGCCTTTGCCGTCGATCCGGAGCGGGGTAGCTTTATCCTGATCCTATTGGCGCTCTATATTGGTGGTTCGCTGTTGCTGTTCGCTTTGCGCGCGGGCAGCGTCACGGAAGGGGAGCGGTTTTCGATTGCGAGCCGCGAGGGCGCGCTTGTGTTCAATAATGTCATGCTCAGCGCAACCTTGGCTATTGTGCTTTTGGGCACGCTCTACCCGCTGGTGACAGAGGCGTTTGACGTACGGGTCTCAGTCGGGCCACCATATTTCAATCCGGTAGGCGCGATCTTCGTGATCCCGATGTTGCTGGTGATGGCGGTCGGTCCTCTGCTGCGCTGGCGGCAGGATGGCTTTGGGCGCATTTCCAAAGAGATGGCGATCATCGCGGCGATTATTCTGGTGGCACTTATCCTAACCGCTTTGCTGGGCGAGGTCAGCACCCTGCCATTGCTAGGCCTGTCATTGGCCGCTGGTCTTGCGGTCGCGAGCTTCCTGCCATTGCGCGGGCGCAAGCTATCCCGTGTGCCGATTGCGGTCTGGGGTATGGTCGTCGCCCATTTTGGCATTGCCGTCGCGCTGTTTGGCATGGCCAGTGAAAGCGCATTTACCGAAGAAAAACTCGCGGCGGTCAAGGTTGGCGGCGTAACCGCTGTCGGACCATTTGATGTGACGCTGGACAATGTCGGGCCGGTAGCTGGCCCCAACTGGACAGCGATAGAGGCGCGACTAACGGCCCGCATCGATGGCGGCGATCCGATCTATCTGCGCCCGCAAAACCGAACCTTTTGGGCTCCGCCGCAACAGACTACCGAAAGCGTGCTGGCAACCCGCTGGAACGGACAGCTTTATGCGGTTGTTGGCGATGCGTCGGGGGATGGGCGCTGGCAATTGCGGCTTTGGTGGAAACCGTTTGTGACCTTCATCTGGTATGGCGGAATTCTCGTCGCGCTCGGCGGCGTGCTCGCGATCATCGGTACGGGTTCAGCAGGATTTGAAGCGTCGCTTTGCAGCCCGCCGAACAGCCGAACGTCGCGGTGAGGTGGCGGCATGAACAGCTGGCGTCTCTGGGTGCCGCTGATGCTATTTTCTGGCTTCGTCGGCCTGGCTGCCTATCAACTGACACAGCCAAAGGATCAGTTTGTCGAAAGCCAGATGGTCGGCAAACCTTTGCCCTATTTCGACTTGCGAGCGGCTCACCCCGATCTTCCCGGTGCGGCGAGCAGTGACTTTCAGGATGGCACACCGCGTCTGCTGAATATCTGGGCCAGCTGGTGCCTGCCCTGCATTGCTGAGGCACCGCATCTGGAGACATTGCAGCGCTCTGGTGTTGAGATCGTCGGCATTGCAATCCGCGATCGGCCAGACGATGTCGCGCGTTTCCTCGCGCAGCATGGTAACCCTTACACACGCATAGGTGCAGATGATCTGTCTAGCGTACAGCTGGAGATTGGATCTTCCGGGGTTCCAGAAACCTTCGTAATTGATGGCCGGGGGCGCATCACGCACCAGCATATCGGCGATATTCGCGAGGATGACGTGCCGATGCTGATGGCGAAACTGCAGGAGGCGGCTCAATGACGCGCTTGCTTTGCCTATTTCTCGCCTTGTTGACAGTTCCAGCAGCGGCGCAGCAAAGCTTACCACCTGCGCCGTTTGCCTATCAGCAATTGGAGGACCCGGTGCAGGAAGCGGCAGCGCAGAAGCTCATGGAGACGTTGCGTTGCCTGAAATGCCAAAGTCAGTCGATTGCTGATAGCGATGCACCGATGGCGGGCGATATGCGCCATCAGGTGCGCATTCGCATTGCCTCGGGCGAGCATCCTGATGCGGTGCGTGCTTGGTTGGTCGAACGCTATGGCGACTATGTCAGTTACGAGCCAAAGATCAGCGCGAGCACGTGGCCGCTCTTTGTCATCCCGGTGCTGTTGCTTCTCGTGGTTGGCGCCGTTCTGGCTGGACGTTTCAGGAAACGCGTATGATCTGGTTTCCGATTGTCGTACTCGCTGCGCTCACCTTCCTCCTGGCCGTATTTGTCCTGAAGCTACCGCGCAGTAGCTGGACATTGTTTGGCGCAGCCTTGCTGTTCGGCCTCACTGGCTATGCTCTGCACGGATCGCCCGGACAATCTGCCTCGCCAAAGGCCGCAATTGAAAAGCAATCGGAGAGCGGTGATTTTGTGGTCGATGCGCGCCGCGAATTCTTCGATGCTGGCCGACCGCCATCGCGCTTCGTTGTAACAGCAGATGCGTATGCGCGGCGTGGGCAGTATGAGGATGCGGCCAAGTTTCTCCAGAACGCGGTTGAGGAGAATCCCGCCGATGGTGAGGCCTGGGTTGCGCTGGGAAATGCGCTGCTTGAACATTCTGACGGCAAGTTGTCTGCTGCATCGCTCTTCGCCTATGCCCGCGCAGAAGAGGTTCTGCCCGGCAATCCCGCGCCAGGATATTTCGTCGGTTTAGGCTTCCTGCGATCTGGGCAACCTGGCCAGGCAAGGGCCACGTGGGCGCAACTGATTGAAAATGCACCAGAAGATGCAGATTGGAAAGAAACACTTGCCGTGCGTCTGGCGCGGCTCGATGCGTTGCTAGCCCGGGGGCAGATGGCTCCGCCAACATCACCAGCTACGCCTGAAGTTAGTCCGCAATAGGCGTGTCAAACTTGGATGGCGCTAAACAGAGTGCGACTCGTTATTTGCAGTGCACAATCGATGCTGCTAAGCGCCGCGACCTTCCCCGATAACGGGGCGAATGGGCAGGCCGCTGGCCGATACGAACAGGTCCACATATGCTGGCAAATCTCACTATTGAGTGCCAATAAATGACCGAGGGTTCAGTCACGCAAAAGCACCCCTCTACCGAAGGGGCGCATGGCGCGCATGGGAAAAGCGCGAGTAAAACCGCGCTCGCCGTCGGCGCAATCGGCATTGTCTTCGGCGATATCGGGACCAGCCCGCTTTATGCTTTTCGTGAGACGTTTGCTGGCGCGGCCAACATCGCTATCGACCGGATGCACGTACTCGGCGTTGTTAGCCTGATTTTCTGGTCAATGCTGCTGGTTGTGGCGATCCAGTATGTCACGATCCTGATGCGCGCTGACAACAAGGGGCAAGGCGGCAGCCTCGCTTTGGTTGCGCTGCTTTCGCGCCATATCGGCAAGTCGGCCTATGGCTGGTTGGTGGTGTTGCTGGGCGTGTTCGCAACCTCGCTATTCTACGGTGACAGCATGATCACCCCGGCGATTTCGGTATTGTCGGCGGTCGAGGGGTTGACGGTCGTTGACGCTGGGTTGCAGCCTTATGTGATCCCGATTGCGCTGGTTCTGCTGGTTTTCCTGTTCCTGCTCCAGAAGCGGGGTACGGCGAAGGTCGGCGCGCTGTTTGCGCCGGTGATGATCGTCTATTTTACGGTGATCGCGGGGCTGGGACTCAACCAGATAATCCAGAACCCCGACATATTGTGGGCGTTTAATCCATACTATGCGGTGATGTTCTTTGTGCTGGACGGCACGACGGCCTTCTTCGCACTGGGCGCTGTGGTACTGGCGGTGACGGGGTCAGAGGCACTCTATTCCGACATGGGGCATTTCGGGCGCGGACCAATGCGTTTATCATGGTTCGGCTTCGTTATGCCATGCCTTCTGCTCAACTACTTTGGGCAGGGCGCGATGATTGCTGGCCTGCCGCCAGAACAGGCGGCAGAAGTCGTGCGCAATCCTTTCTTCCTGCTGGCGAGCGAAGAGTGGCGATTGCCGCTGGTTATCCTTGCCACCATGGCGACCTTTATCGCCAGTCAGGCGGTCATCTCAGGCGCATTCTCCATCACGCATCAGGCGATGCAGCTCGGCTTTATCCCGCGCCTGTCGATCCGCCATACCAGCGAGACGGAGGCGGGCCAGATTTACATCCCGATTGTAAACTGGGCTCTGATGGTGGCGGTGATCATTCTGGTGCTGACATTCCAGAATTCGTCTAACCTCGCGAGCGCGTATGGCATCGCGGTGACGGGTGCGGTGACCATTGATACGCTGCTGATGGGCGTGTTGTTTGTCGGCGTGTGGAAATGGAAATGGTGGTACGCCGCGCCGGTGGTTGCGCTTTTCCTGATCGTCGATGGCGCATACTTCGCAGCGAATCTTGCCAAGGTTCCCGATGGCGGCTGGTTCCCGCTGGTGGTCGGGGCTGTGGTCTTCACCTTGCTGACCACTTGGGCGCGAGGCCGCAAACTGATGCGCGAACGCATGACAGAGGTTGCGCTGCCGATTGAGATTTTTGCTAAGTCAGCGAAGAACTCCGCGACGCGCGTACCAGGTACCGCGATTTTTATGGCCAGCCAGACGGCGGGCGTACCCTCCGCGCTGCTCCACAATATCAAGCACAATAAGGTGCTGCACGAACGTGTGGTGATCCTGACCGTAGCGATTGATGATGTGCCTTACGTCGATCCCGAGGCGCGCTGCGAATATCACGACCTGGGCGATGGGTTCTATCGCGGCATACTGCATTACGGCTTTATGGAAGAAACCAATGTGCCCGATGGTCTGACCAAGATGGATCGATGCGGCGGCGAATTTGATATGATGCAGACCAGCTTCTTCCTCAGTCGCCAGACACTCTTGCCGAGCGAGAAACCCGGCATGCCGATCTGGCGCGAGAAGATATTCGCGTGGATGCTGCGCAATGCGGCGACAGCGATGGAGTTTTTCCGACTACCCACCAACCGCGTGGTGGAATTGGGCAGTCAGGTTGAGATTTAGGTCAGCTGTCACGCTGCTCGTGTGAAGCAGCGCAGCCTATCGTATGATAAAGCTGGACCGGTCAATCCCGGCATTTCCAGTACGTGGATCGAATGCGGTGACAAGGATTTCGTAAACACCTTTTTCGCCCGAGGGGATCGTCGCGGCATATCGGCTTGCTCGACCTGCATAGGCCATCTCAATTGTCTCAATCTTCGTGCCGTTATGCCGTATCTCGGCCAACACCTCGATCGCGTCCGAGTCCCACGTGCCCCCGGGCGTGGTGGGACAGCCGCAAATCATGATCACATTGGCAGTGACTGTCATGCTTTCAGGATTGTCATCGACATAGGTATGCGCGCCCGGTGACAGGATATCGACCGCGAAACCGGGCACCATCAGCAACCATCCATCACCTGCCTCGACATGCTTACCTGGTAGGACCCAGCGCACTGACGAGGCTTCCGCCTGTGCTTGTGGTTGGCCTATGGGGCCCCGCACCGTGACTCGGATGCGGCGCGGCTTCTCAATATCCAACTTTGCGACATAAACCGCGCTCGCATCATCCGACAGCGCTCCATAGCGCGATTTTGGGTTGCGGAGAATTCGATCGGTATTTCCGGTCGTACCGCGGGTGACGCCTTGATCGAGAATTTCGCCGGTGTCAGCATCCTCGATTAAAACTGCCATGCCCGACATGCTGGTTCCAATGAACTTTGCATCCTGCGTTAGTGCCCGAACTGCCAGCCGTGTTTCTTTGGCGGCGAGGGGCGCAGTTGAAAGGCACGCAACCAATATACAAGCTAACAATCGTTTCATATGAGGCTCCAGACTCGCGTTCCATATCGACCTAAGTTTGTGGGCGCTCTAAGCCGTCGGCGGCTCTTCCTTCACCACCTCGTCGGTGTCATCCAACGACAGGCCGTGCTTTAACAGCATCGGGATCTATTTAAAGCTGGAGAGTAAGCTCACCGGGTCGGAAGTTCAATCCCGGCTTTGGAAGCACATGAACGGGTGATCTGCTCCACCTTCGAACGATTGGCACCGAGCATGTCAGTTATTTCCAGACCCGCTTCGGCCAGATCATCAACCATGCAATTGCAGAGCTCAGTACCCTTTGCTGGATCTGGAGCCATCCGACCAAACTGACGTTCGCATTTCGCGACTGCGCCAGCTTTGGCATCTTCGATCGAGGGCGCACCGCACGCAGACAACGAGAGTGCCGTGATGGCAAGCAAACCGTGTTTCATATTCCCGTCCTCCGTTTCGTACAGATAGAGCAGGTTGACGAAAGATGGGTTAACAGAGTGCTTCCCTCGATGACGCGATTTAGGCCGTCGGCGGCTCTTCCTTCACCACTTCATCAGTGTCATCCAGCGACAGGCCGTGCTTTAACAGCATCGGGATTTGCGTGAAAGTGAACAGGAAGCTGAGCGGCATGAACACCCAGAATTTCGCCCAGAGCCATGTTTCAAAATTGCCATTGGGTTCGTTGTAGAAATAGCGCAGCCCCTCATTGATGCCCGCTAAAAACAGGAAAAACACGCCCCAATTGCGCGACAGCTTGAGCCAGCCTTGCTCGTCAACGCCCTCAAACGCAGCCTCCAGCAGGATCTGTAGTAACGACTTGCCGCGCCAGTATCCCACCAGCAAAGCGACGCCGAAGAATACGTAAATCACGGTCGGCTTGATTTGAATGAAGGTCGCATCGCGCAGCAATATGGTAAGCGCGCCAAAGCCCACGATGAGCGCGGTCGACAGCATCAGCATTGGCGACACGCGGCCAAACTTCCACTTTGAAAATGCCAAAGCCGCGACTGCTGCGATCATAAAAGCGATGGTGCCTTTGATGACGGCGGCGATCTCGCCAATCGGCCCCGGCTCGTCTGGTGAATACCATTTGTAGACGCCCAGAAAGACCAGCAGCGGGCCGTAATCGACCAGGATATTGAGCCACCCTGATTTGGGCTTCTCCGCTGGTGCTGCCTGAGGTGTTTCATCCGCCATATCAGGCAACTCCTGCAATTACACGTGCGACCAGATCAGGGTCGAAAGGCCGCAGATCGTCTATTTTCTCGCCCACACCAATCGCGTGAATGGGCAAGCCATATTGCTCGTACCGCGGCGACCAGCACACCGCCGCGCGCGGTCCCGTCCAGCTTCGTCATGATCAGGCCGGTCACACCCGCGACCTCTTTGAACACGTCAATCTGGCTCAGCGCATTCTGGCCATTTGTCGCATCCAGCACCAACACTACGTCATGCGGCGCCTCTGGGTTGAGTTTGCCGAGCACTTTGCGAATTTTCGCCAATTCATCCATCAGCTCGCGCTTGTTCTGAAGCCGTCCGGCGGTGTCGACAATCAGCGCGTCCGTGCCCTTGTCTGTCGCGGCTTTTACCGCATCGAACACGATGCTGGCCGGGTCGCCGCCTTCGGGGCCACGAACAATCGGCACGCCGATGCGGTCCGCCCATGTTGCAAGCTGACCGATGGCGGCGGCGCGGAACGTATCGCCTGCGGCCACCATCACGCCATAGTCATCCTCTTGGAAGAGATGAGCGAGTTTTGCGATGGTCGTGGTCTTGCCACTGCCATTGACGCCAATCACCAGCACGACTTGCGGGCGGGGAAAGGCAGTCACTTCCAGTGGTTTGGCCACCGGGCGCAGGATCGCTGCAATCTCTTCGGCGACTGCCTCTTTCAATTCCTGTTCGCTGATTTCCAAGCCAAAACGTTTCTCGGTCAGTCGTTCGCGGATGCGCGCCGCAGCTGATGGGCCGAGGTCGGAGAGGATCAGCGCATCCTCAACATCGTCGAGCGTCGCATCATCGAGCTTCGCGGTTCCAACGACGCTGGTGAGGTTCTCGGTCAGCCGTTCTGATGTCTTGCGAAAGCCGCCAAACAGTCTTTCGGACCAGCTTTGTCCGCTCATACCAACAGGCCTTTGTTTATGTGCGTGGGCGTTACAGTCACGATCTCTCCGCGTTTTGCCGTGTCTGGCAATGCTACGCGGGCAAATTCCGGTGAATAGCCACAACCGTCATTTTCAGCGAGCACACCGAGTGGTTTGCCGAGTAGCGATGTGAGCCACGCTTCGCGGACGGTTTTTACTGCGTCGCGCAACTCAGCCGCGCGTTCCTTAATGAGCGGGCGCGCCAGCTGCGGCATGCGTGCCGCCGGAGTGCCGGGACGCGGCGAATATGGGAAGATATGCCCGTGGACGATGCTGAGCTCGCGGATGATCGATAGGTTGGCGGCGTGATGCTCGGTCGTTTCAGTGGGAAAGCCCGCGATCAGATCCGCACCAATCGCAATATCCGGACGGCGTTCTTTCAACCGTGCGACAAGATCGACCGCGTCGGCTCGCAGATGTCGGCGCTTCATGCGTTTGAGGATCAGATCGTGCCCATGCTGAAGCGATAAATGCACATGCGGCATCATGCGGTTTTCGCTCGCGAAGAGGTCGAACAGCACTGGATCGATTTCGATTCCGTCGACTGATGACATGCGCAAGCGTTGCAGCTGCGGAAACTCCTGTAACACCGCCTCCACGAGCGCGCCAAGCGGCGGCGTGTCAGGCAAATCATGCCCCCAGCTTGTTACATCGACACCGGTCAGGACGACTTCAGGCGCACCATGCTCCAGATGCTTCTCAACCTCGCGCAGCACCTCTGAGATGGTCAGTGACACGCTTTTTCCGCGCCCCTGAGGAATAACACAGAATGTGCAGGCATGGTCGCAGCCATTCTGCACCGCGACAAAGGCGCGTGTGTGCTGCGCTGGGACAGGAGCCGCATCGACCGGCACGTTCCAGGCGCGTGGATCGAGTTTGCGTGTGTTGGCAATCAAGCCATCGACTTCTGGCATGGCTGACAGCTGATCGCGTTCAATGTCCGCCGCGCAGCCGGTGACCATCAACCGCGCATCGGGATTGGCCTTGCGCGCTTTGCGAATGGCCTGCCGAGTTTGCCTAACCGCCTCACTCGTAACCGCGCAGCTGTTCACTACGACGATGTCTTTCTCATCGCCCAGCATTGCGCGAATTCGCTCGCTTTCGGAAATATTGAGGCGGCAACCTAGCGAGATCACTTCCGGCGCTTTGGTATTGATCGCGCTCATGCGAAATCATCCCAGTCAAACTCGCCGGTAAAGCTGGTCGTGGCCGGGCCGGTCATGACGATGTGATCATCATCGCGCCATTCAATCGTCAGCTCACCGCCCGGTAACGCGACCGTCACTGTCCGCTCAACCAGGTCGCGACGCATGGCGGCGACCGCCGTTGCACAGGCGCCGGTGCCGCATGCCTGAGTAAGTCCAACGCCGCGTTCCCAAACGCGCAAATTGATCCAATCCTGGCTTACGACGCTGGCGACGTTCACATTCACCCGCTCGGGAAAGACCGGATCTTTCTCGATAATCCGCCCCAAACGCTCAAGCTCGACCATCTGGACATCCGGTACGAAGAAGACTGCGTGAGGATTGCCAACATTGACTGCAGTTGGCTGCTCAAGCTCATCCCAGCCAAGCGGCAATTCGAGGGTATCCATCGCATAGGCGAGCGGGATCTGCTCCCACTCAAAGCGAGGAACACCCATATCCACGCTTGCGCCGCTTGCGCTTGGGCTGACGGTGATGATGCCGCCGCCCGTTTCAACCTGTGCGTCCTTACCGTGCAACAGCGCAACAGCCCGCGAAGCATTGCCGCATGCCTCGACCTCGCCGCCGTCATGGTTGAAAATGCGCATGCGAAAATCGGCAAGGTCTGAACCCAACAAAATGATCAGTTGATCGCAGCCTATGCCGGTGCGCCGATTGGCGAGGGCACGCGCAATGCTCTCTGTCATTTCTGGCAAAGCAGCATCGCGTCCATCAAGCATGATGAAATCATTGCCGAGGCCGTGCATCTTTGTGAAGGGAACGCGCATTACAGCGCGCGCTCTATTCGCAGCCATGCCGCGCGTCTAGCCCAAGCAATGTGTAAGCTGATTAGTTGGCTGAGTGATTGGGCACTTTTTGATGCAGATATCGCGGCTCATCAATCATCGCTGGCTCGCTATCTTTATCTTCATTGAGCAATCCAGCCTCTGCGAGCCGTTTTGTGACAGCAGCAGCGGGTTCGGGTTTTCCGTAGTGATATCCTTGCCCTTTGAGCTGACCCATAGTCTTCAGGATTTCGAGGATTTCCGGCGTCTCAATACCCTCTGCGGTGATGGGCATGTTCAGGCCATCGCCCATCGCGATGATCGCATCGACCATCTTCTCGCTAGCGCCCTCTTTCTTCAGTTCGCTGATAAAACTGCGATCAATTTTCAGGCGGTCAAACGGTAGCGTCCGCAGCTGCGCAAGACTGGAATAACCCGTGCCGAAATCATCAAGACTCACGCGAACACCCTGATTGCGCAGGCTTGTGATCATGTTGCGGACCATGCCAATATTATCATGCAGGCAGCTCTCGGTAATCTCAATGTCGAGGCGCGAGGCGGGGAAATTATGCGTAACAAGCATCTTCACCAGCTTCTGAGAGAACCACGGATCGCGCATCTGAACCGGCGAGATATTGACCGACAGGCTGAGATCCGGATGCCAATCTCGGGCATCTTCAAATGCTTGAGCAATCAACCTTTCAGAAAGTTCGGAGATGATCCCGATATCTTCAGCAATCGGGATGAATACGTCTGGCCCGACTACGCCCAGTTCGGGCGAATGCCAGCGTGCCAGCATTTCGAAACCGACTAACTGCCCCGTCTCCAGATCAATTTGCTGCTCGTAATAGGGGACGAATTCATTCTCACGAATACCCTTGCGGATACCATTTTCCAGATCGTTGCGGAACCGCAATTCATACTCCATCGCGGTCTCAAACCAGTGGAAGCGGCTCTTACCCTGCTTTTTGGAGTGATACATCGCGATGTCGGCTTTGTGGATCAGCTGCTGCGCGTCTTCCAACAGGTTTTGACGTTCGCACAGGTCAGCGTGTCCTACAATCCCTATCGAAATGGTGATCTCGGCGGTCACTTCCTCCAACACGAGCGGTTTTGACACCCGTTCAATCAGAAGCGATGCAAGGTGTTCGACGCGATCCCTGTGTTCCGGGTCATAACGCAGGGCGCAGGCAAATTCATCGCCGCCCAGACGTGCAAGCAGTGCGTCCCCTGGCAAGCTATCCGCTAGCCGTTCCGCAACCGTTTTCAGCACCGCGTCGCCAACATGGTGGCCATTCAGATCATTAACCTGTTTGAAGTTGTCGAGGTCAACGACCATAACCGCGACGTCACGCTCATCATTCTTTGCATCATCAATAAGGTCAGCGATGACAGGGCCAATACTCCGACGATTATAGCACCCCGTGAGTGCGTCGATTTCGGCGAGCCGGCGCGCCTCGCGCTCGGATATTCTGCGCTGCTCCAGCTCGACCTTGAGGGACCGATATCGGTTCCAGCCGAGCAAGATAACGGCCACATTCAGCATCAATGCATTGGTCAGCACGACATCAGGTTGCGATGCCAGCCCTTGCCATGCACGCACGATTTGCGGCAGCACTGTACCGCCCGTTCCGATGAACAGGATGATCGCACTGATGGCGATGCCTGATATGACAAAGTCGCGCTCTATAACGGTGTTGCCGGAGAATTTCTCTCCCACCGCTTCGCGAAATGTTTTTGTCTGACCTGACAATCCGCTTCCCCTGACCGATCCCAACGGGATGGTATTTGCGCAAACATATGCCGTGCATTCCCTAAAAATGCGGTTAACTCGACCTAAAGAGCTTGTGGAACGCTGGTTTACCGGCTTTGTAAGCGTTCAGAAGATGGTCGATGCAGGCGCGAAAACTGCACCGGTGATGGCAGGAAAGAAAGTAGAAATGGCACGATACTGGTTAGTGAAGTCGGAACCTTTCAAGTATAGCTGGGATGACTTGATCCGCGATAAGGAAGAGGTTTGGGATGGCGTCCGCAATCACCGCGCGAAGAACAATCTCAAAGCAATGAAGGTTGGTGATCAATCGTTCTTTTATCACTCGCGTGAAGGACTGGAGATTGTCGGCATTTGTGAAGTTTCGGTGGCCGACCTTAAAGACCCAACTGATCCCACTGGCACTTGGGACACAGTGAAGTTCAAGCCGGTTCGCAAGTTGAAGAACCCGGTCACGCTAAAGCAGATCAAAGCCGAGCCGAAGCTGGCTGAGTGCGAGCTGGTGCGCTTGTCCAGGCTATCGGTCGCTGAGATTACTCCTGAAGAGTGGGAAATCATCAACGCGATGGCGGAAGATGGCTAAGTCCTGACCTTAGGCTTTCTGAAGGGCGCTGATGCTGGCACCACTCGCGGCCAATTGTTCTATGTCGATGATGCAATGGATGAGGCGAAGGCCGGTTTTGCTCTTCGCTTCTAATAGCGCGGCCTGAAAGGCTTCAGTCGTCTCCGCACGCGCAGACCATCCACCAAAACTCTCTGCGAGTTTGGCGAAGTCGGGATTGCGTAGCTCGGTCGCAGAGATGCGGGTTGGAAACTCACGCTCCTGATGCATGCGGATTGTGCCATAGGCTGAGTTATCGACGACGATTACAACCAGATCACAGTCATGCTGCACCGCCGTGGCAAGCTCTTGTCCATTCATCAGGAAATCGCCGTCGCCAGCCACCGCGACTACCGTGCGATTTGGGTAGCGTCGCGCGGTACGCAACGGCGGTCGGAACCCCATATCCCATGGCCCCTGCGGTTGGTGCCAATTGCGTGGGAAAACCATCATGCCGCCAGTAGCGATGCCACCAGCCTGAGAAATTACCTGCGCCGTTGCAGATGATCGTGTCAGTGGGCAATTGCTCGCGCATAAATGTAACGCAGGCGCCCATGTCGAGTGTGTGATCGGTTGGCCTTGCGGTGGCCCAATTGAGCCATTCGGCATGTGCCTGTGCCCCCGCATCGAAGGAAATTGCATCCCCCTCATCCAATAATGCGGTGCTTTTCGCGAACTCATCCATGCTTGCGCAAACCGACAAGTCGGCGAGGTATACGCGGTTCAGTTCGTTAGGATCTGGGTGCACATGGATGAGCTTGCGATGCTCAGCGTTGAGTTGCGGCACGGTATAACCATCTGTTGTCGCCTCGCCGAGCCGGGCACCCACGGCCAGAATCAGGTTTGCGTTTTTGACCCGCTCGACCAGTTTTGGGTTGGGACCATAGCCCAGATTCCCTGCGAAAACGGGGCTGTTGGGGCTAATCGCGTCCTGCCGTCGAAATGCCGTGGCGACCGGGATGCCGATACGTTCGGCGAACGCCTGAAAGTTCTCTCGCGCCTTGCTGTTCCACCCGGCGCCGCCGATGATGGCCACGGGGCTCGCAGCGTCAGCTATTAGAGCCATCATTGCCTGCATCGCATCGGGGCAGGGGGCCTGAGCCGGGCGAGCGATCTGTGCTCGTGGCTGCGCTGTTGTGGCCTTACTGAGCATATCTTCGGGCAGAGCAAGGACGACCGGGCCCGGGCGGCCTGAGATTGCGGTCGCATAGGCCCGCGCGATATATTCCGGGATGCGGTCAGCATTGTCGATCCGCGCAGCCCATTTGCAGGCCGGGCCAAAAAATGCGGCAAAATCGAGTTCCTGAAATCCCTCGCGGTCGCGCATGGTGCTGTCCACATCGCCAACGAACAGGATCATTGAGTGCAGATCCTGCATCGCGACATGCACACCAATGCTGGCATTCGTGGCTCCGGGGCCGCGCGTGACAAAGCAAATGCCGGGCTTACCGGTCATCGCTCCATCTGCGCAGGCCATGAATGCCGCACCACCCTCTTGGCGGCAGGTTACGACATCGACGCTGCTCTCGCCGTGCAAGGCGTCAAGCACCGGAAGAAAGCTCTCACCCGGAACGGTAAAAATCCGGTCGCACCCCTGCGTGACAAGGCAATCGACCAGCAATCGTGCGGCGTCGGGGGTAGGCGGGGCGGTGCGCAATGACGTCATGCGTTTGCCGTTAGCTTCGCGGGCTGTGGCAGGCAATCCCGTCTCGGCAGAAGGGGCTTCGAGCGAGCGGACGGCACAGGCGTCGCTGTTAGTAAGTATGGTTAACAAAGTGTAAATTCGTCCCAAAGCGGTGCAATGTTGGATTCATGCGTTACACGATGGTTAGCAGCTGGTTAACACTTGCCTGATGAGACGTTCGCTTGTTCTAACCAATGAAACTGCCCGCAACAAATTTCGGGCGAGCCTTCCGCCGCATGTTTTTCGGCCAGTTGATGATGTCCGGCAGGAGCCGTTCTGGCGTTTGACCGCCAGTGATGTGCGCGGCGTTGCGACGACTTATTTCGCGACAGTTGCGGCCACGCTCGCTTTTATCATTTAGGCATTGGCGCGGGCGGCTTCTCGCTCTGCCGTGAGTAGACGCCTGCCAAGCCACGCTGAAATGATGCACATTCCGGCGCTCAGCAATAGCTGTTCCGCGATTGGAATTCCGAAAAAACTCAGGCTCATTGCAATAAGAGCGCCGGTGACCATTGCGCCGGAATTGACGATGTTATTCGCCGCGATCGTCCGCGCGGCTTCATCCGGTTTACAACGCGTGGTCAGGAACGCGTAAAGCGGGACAACGAACATGCCGCCAGCAATAGCAATCCCCAGGAGACACGCGAGCAGGGCGGTTGCCATGGGCCAACCGATAAATTCCGTAACGCTCATCAGCTCTGTGGGTGCATTGGCGGCCCACAGTCGGCAAACGAGATAGAATAGAACAACGAACACGCCCATCATGATGACCGATATGGGCGCGTAGCGCGCGGATACGGTCCCCTTTAACAGGGCATTGATCGACACCGATCCGATCGCGATCCCAATTGAAAATATTGCCAGAAACAAACCAGCGACTTCCTTACTAGCCATAAGGGTGTTCTTGGCGAGCGGTGGAAACTGAATCGTCAGGACTGCGCCGATGGTCCAGAAAAAACTGATCGCGATGATAGCGTAGTAGATTTGCCGGTCATGCATCGTACCGCGAATGAGGCTCGTCGATGCGCGCCAGATGTTCCAATCGACCTTCTCGATCTCGCCGAGCGCTGGTGCCGTGGGGATCTGTCGGCTGACCAAGTATCCCACAATGGCAGTGATGATAATGCCACCAGCAGCCCATTCCACGTTGATATAGCTCGCCAGAATTGTACCAGTAAGGATCGCTATATACGTACCTGCCTCGACCAGTCCGGTCCCTGCAAGCACCTCTTCCTTCTTGAGATGCTGCGGTAGGATCGCATATTTGATCGGACCAAGAAATGTCGACTGAATGCCGGTGAGAAATAGCGCCAGCAGCAGTAGCGGGATTGCGAACTGATCAACCGCGATTCCCTGCCACGCGAGGTACAGCCCGGTCGCGCCAATCAGCATCAGGATGATCTCGCAGAATTTGACAGTGCGAATGATCTTCGCCTTGTCGCGCATATCTGCCAATTGCCCGGCAACTGCTGATAACAGGAAGAAAGGCAACATGAAAAGGCCGGTCGCTATGGCGCTAAATATGCCCTCTAAGCTCTCATCGTCATACACTGAGTATACTACAAAAAGCACCATCGTCATTTTGTAGAGGTTGTCGTTAAACGCATTGAACAGCTGAGTAACGAACAGGGGCAGAAAGCGTCTGCGGCGCAAAAGATGCGTCGAAGTGGTCATAGAAACGCGAATGTGCCCATCAAAACTTGCCCCTGTCTAAACAACACACAATTGCGGGCAAGCGAATTCGAAGTCTTTTGCGCGACTGATTAGGCCGCTAAGGGGATGGCGTGCTTACGTTGCCGAACATCCTTACGCTTTCACGCATACTCGCGTTGCCACTGCTCGCGTTCTTTTTGTGGTGGCCAGAATGGCGGTTGGGATACGCCATTGGTTTCGTGCTGTATTGTCTGATTGGGATCACAGACTTTTTCGATGGTTATCTGGCGCGTGCACAAGGAACGGTTTCCAAGCTTGGGCAGTTTCTCGATCCGATTGCGGACAAGATTATGGTCGCAACGGTTATTCTGGTTTTGACCGCGCAAGGGTATCTGCGTGGTCCCTATGTCGGTGATTTCCACGTCATCGCGGGATTGATTATTCTGATGCGCGAGATCGCGGTATCAGGTTTGCGTGAATTCCTGGGCGGTATTCAAGTGTCTGTGCCGGTCAGCAAACTGGCCAAATGGAAAACCACGTTTCAGCTGGTGGCCCTCGGTGCGCTGATCGGTGGCGGTGCAATACATGGCCAGCCGTGTCAGGAACTGGGCGACCAATGTAAAACGTACCGCAGAGAGCTGGGCTCATGTGACGGGCCTCACAGCTTTATGGGCCGCCGCAGCACTGACCTGTATCACAGGGTGGGACTATTTGCGGGTCGGCCTCAAACATATGGATTGATCTCAGCCCGCCCGCAATTCCTCCGCGAGCAATTTGAAATCCTCTGCGCGGGGTGAATTCTTGCGCCATATCAGGGCGATCTCGCGCGTTGCTGTGGTGGATTTGAGCGGGCGAGCGACAACTTCTGTGCCCGCTAAAACGCCTGCATCTACCGCCATCTTGGGCAACATGGTGAGGCCCAGCCCGTTATCGACCATTTGCACCAGCGTATGCAGGCTGGTGCCGATCATCGCTGCGCTGGCCCGCAGTTCTGGGCGATTACACGCCGCGAGTGCATGATCACGCAGACAATGCCCATCCTCCAGCAGCAATAGCCGCCCCTCATCAATCATCGAAGGGTCTACTTTGGCGGGAGGGTCGCGTGGATCGCCCTTTGGGAAGGCAACATACAGCGAGATCCTCGCCAATATGCGCTTTGTCGACTTCACCAGTTTGGAATGGAAGAGCCAGCAGCACGCAATCAACCCGGTACCGTGCTGAAGCGATTCGACTGCGTCATGGCTCGTTTCTTCGCGCAGGAACAGTTTCAGATCTGGGCGCTCCTTGCGCAAGCGCGGCAATATCCGAGGCAACAAGAACGGGGCAATAGTCGGGATCACGCTCATACGGAGCTGACCCACCAATGGCTGACCTGCGGCCTTTACCAAATCGGCCAGCTCTTCGGATTCTCGCAAAATCCGATGCGCTTTCTCCACCACCTGATTGCCAAGACTTGTGAAACGTACCACCCGGCGGCTGCGTTCTACCAATGTCACACCCAGCAGCGATTCCAACTCGCGAATTCCCGATGAAAGGGTCGATTGGGAAACGAAGCTTGCCTCCGCTGCGCGGCCAAAATGTGCATGTTCATGCAAGGCAACCAGATATTGCAGCTGTTTGATCGTGGGGAGGTATGTGCTCATTCCGCCGCGGCCTGAAGCTCGGTTGGCTCGTCTCTCGCCTCGCTCATATCGCTTGTCATATCATCAACATGGGTCATATGCAGCTTGCCATTCTTTACGGCGAAAGCGAGCTTGCCCTCCACCAGATCAAGCGCATCGCGGCCAAACACATCTTTGCGCCACCCTTGCAGGATCGGCAGATCGCGCACGCCAGCTGCGAGCGATTCCAACTCATCTGTCCGCGTTAACAGCCGCGCCGCAATGTCGATCTCACGCGCACGGATTTTCAGCAGCAATTTTAGCAAGTCGGCGACCAGCGCACCTTCTTTGCCCAGCGGCGCGCCGCGTTTCATCTTTTTCGGCATCTCGTCTTTTGGAAGAGGCTCTGCCTTCTCGATGATCTTGAGCATGCGCTTGCCGATGTCATTGTCGCGCCATGCATTGGATAGTCCACGCACTTTGCCAAGATCGGCCTGTTTCTTGGGCGGATGGCTGGCAATGTCGGCCAGCGTTTCATCGCGCATGATGCGACCGCGCGGGATGTTCTTGTGCTGCGCCTCGCCCTCGCGCCAAGCGGCGAGCGCTTTGAGGCGGCCCAGCACAACCGCGTTACGGCTACGGGTGAACGGATGCGTTTCCAGGACGTGTCCGCGTCTTGCCGGTAATTTTCCGGGTCAGCGAGCTTGTCCATTTCCGCATTCAGCCACGCACCGCGACCGGTCTTGACCAGCTTGTCGAGGATCATCGGAAAAATCTTCGACAAGTGCGTCACATCGCCAATCGCATACTCAATTTGACGGTCGGTGAGCGGTCGGCGGCTCCAATCGGTGAAACGCGCGCCCTTGTCGACGGCAATGCCCAGCCAGCTCTCCACCAAATTGGCATAGCCAATCTGCTCAGACTGGCTGATCGCCATCATTGCAATTTGTGTGTCGAAGATTGGCTGCGGCGTTTTGCCGGTCAGATTATAGATAATTTCGACGTCCTGACCGCCAGCATGAAAGATTTTCAGCACGTCGGTATTGTCAGTCAGCAGATCCAGCAGCGGGGTCATGTCAATCCCATCGGCGAGGGGATCGATTGCCGCTGCCTCTTCCTCATTGGCGATCTGCACCAGGCAGAGTTCGGGCCAATAGGTGTTTTCGCGCATGAATTCAGTGTCGACGGTGACGAACTCGCTCTTCGCCAAACGCTCGCAAAGGTCGCTGAGCGCGTCGGTGGTCGTAATCAGATCATGTATTTTCATATGTCTTTTCTTGTGTTCGGGCGGAGTGCCGCCCCCGGGCCCTTGGTCGAAACCGCAGGCCCAATGGAAATGTTTGATGGCTTGACAAAACAAGCCCTTTACCCTGTTAGCGCGCCCTATATTGAGAAGGCGCCCTGATATAGGGACTCGCGCACAAAACTGTGACGCGCGCCCTTAGCGCCATAGCTCCAAAATTGGAAAGATATTAGATGCACGCCTATCGTACCCACAACTGCGCACAGCTGACCAAGGAAAATGTCGGCGAAACTGTCCGCCTTTCGGGCTGGGTTCACAAAAAACGCGACCATGGCGGCGTGCTGTTCGTCGATTTGCGCGATCATTATGGCATGACACAAATTGTCGCTGACGAAGATAGCGAAGCGCTGAAGCTTCTCGAGGGACTGAAGCTCGAAAGCGTCATTACAATTGATGGCGAAGTGAAGGCGCGCAGCGAGGATACCGTGAATGCCAATCTTCCGACCGGCGCGATCGAGGTGTTTGCGCGCTCAGCAACGGTTCAAAGCGCGGCAGAAGAACTGCCCATGCCAGTCGCGGGCGAACAGGAATATCCTGAGGATATCCGCCTCAAATACCGCTTCGTAGATTTGCGGCGCGAGAGCATGCATCGCAACATCATGCTGCGCTCTCAGGTCATCAGTTCGATCCGGAACCGCATGACCGATCAGGGCTTTAACGAAATTCAGACGCCAATCCTCGGTGCTTCCAGTCCAGAGGGTGCACGCGATTATTTGGTGCCGAGCCGCTTGCATCCCGGTCGTTTTTACGCGCTGCCACAGGCTCCGCAAATGTTCAAACAGCTGCTGATGACGGCTGGCTTTGATCGGTACTTCCAGATTGCGCCATGTTTCCGCGACGAAGACTTGCGCGCTGACCGTTCGCCCGAATTCTATCAGCTCGACTTTGAAATGAGCTTTGTCACGCAAGAGGATGTGTTTCAGGCAATCGAGCCGGTGCTCGCGGGCGTTTTTGAAGAGTTTGCCGATGGTCGCACGGTGACACCGGCGGGCGAGTTTCCGCGTATCCCATACGCTGAGGCCATGCTGAAATTTGGCACGGACAAGCCCGATTTGCGCAATCCGCTGATCATCAGTGATGTGACTGATCACTTCCAATCAAGCGGCTTTGGCCTGTTTGAGAAAATCGTTGGTGGTGGTGGCCGCGTCCGGGTGATCCCTGCGCCAAACACCAATGAGAAGAGTCGCAAATTCTTCGATGATATGAATGACTGGGCGCGCAAAGAAGGCTTTGCCGGCCTTGGCTATGTGACTCGCAAGGGCGGCGAGTTTGGCGGACCGATTGCCAAGAACCACGGCCCGGAGAACATGCAGAAAGTCTATGACGAGCTGGGTCTTGGCGAGAATGATGGCCTGTTCTTCGCGGCTGGGCAAGAGAAAGACGCAGCGAAACTCGCCGGAGCGGCACGCACGCGGGTCGGCGAAGAATTGGACCTCATCGAAAGCGGCTGCTTCAAATTCTGCTGGATCGTCGATTTTCCGATGTACGAATATGACGAGGAACACAAAAAGGTCGATTTCAGCCACAACCCGTTCTCCATGCCGCAGGGCGAGATGGAAGCGCTCGAAAGCAAAGACCCGCTCGATATTCTTGCATGGCAGTATGACATTGTCTGCAATGGCTATGAGCTAAGCAGCGGCGCAATCCGGAATCACCGCCCAGAGATCATGTACAAGGCGTTTGAATTGGCCGGGTACTCGCAGGAAGATGTTGATCGCGAATTTGGCGGCATGATTGAGGCGTTCAAGCTAGGCGCACCGCCACATGGCGGCTCCGCGCCGGGCATCGACCGTATCGTAATGCTGCTTGCTGATGAGCCGAATATTCGCGAAGTCATCGCCTTCCCGCTCAACCAGCGCGCGCAGGATCTGATGATGGGCGCACCGGGCAAGGTATCCTCTCGTCAGCTGCGCGACGTACATATTCGCGCGGTTGAGCCACCCAAGACTGAGAGCGATAAACCCGCGGGATAACGGCAAATGAACCTTTCAGGCTTGAAATCGGTCGCGAAAGTACCGATTTCCCCGACGTATTCCGGTTTTGCAGCTTTGTTTGTATCTGGGACACTTGCCAGCGCGCCCGCCGTTCATTAGGGCGAAAGGCAATTCTAACAGCCCCATTTTCAAAGAGGGAAAATTATGAGCGATACTGCCGACCGCGTGCAGAAAATTGTTGTCGAACATCTCGGTGTCGAGGGTGACAAGGTTACACAGGAAGCTAGCTTCATTGACGATCTGGGCGCAGACAGCCTTGATATCGTTGAGCTGGTGATGGCGTTCGAAGAAGAGTTCGGCGTGGAAATTCCTGATGATGCGGCTGAGAAAATCTCGACCGTTGGCGATGCCACCAAATTTATTGATGAGCATCAGGGCTGATCGCTTTTGAGCTTACACCCGCTGCTTAATGCGCGGGAACTGACAGGCCCGACCCGGTACAGGGCCGGGCCTGTTGTTGTTTTACGGAGAGATTGATGCGCCGAGTGGTCATAACCGGACTAGGCCTTGTCACCCCATTGGGCGGTGATGTCGAAACATCATGGAAAAACCTGATCGCGGGTGAAAGCGGTGCAGGTCAGATCACCAGTTTTGACCCTGAAGGTCAGAAATGCACCATCGCTTGCGAGGTGAAGGGCAAGGATCACCCGTGGGGGTTTGATGCCGACCAGCGTGTGGATCACAAGGTCCAGCGGCAAGTTGACCCCTTCATTGTGTACGGGATCGACGCAGCGGGGCAGGCGATTGAAGATGCTGGCCTTGATGGTGAATTGCCCGAAGCGATGAAGCGCAGGATCGGCTGCTCAATTGGTTCTGGTATCGGAGGCCTTCCTGGCATTGAGAAAGAGTCGATCGTTCTGCATGAGCGTGGCCCCGGTCGGGTCAGCCCGCATTTCGTGCATGGGCGCTTGATCAATCTTGTCACCGGACAGGTGCAGATCAAATATGGCTTTATGGGGCCGAACCACGCGGTTGTGACGGCGTGTTCAACCGGTGCGCATTCGATTGGTGATGCCGCGCGTATGATCCGCGATGATGATGCCGACATTATGCTGGCGGGCGGGGCGGAAAGCACCGTCAATCCGCTGGGCATTGCCGGATTTGCACAAGCCCGCGCGCTCAATATGAGCATGAATGACCGCCCGACAGAGGCAAGCCGACCCTATGACAAAGACCGTGATGGCTTTGTGATGGGTGAGGGCGCTGGTGTGATGGTGCTTGAGGAATATGAGCACGCAAAGGCTCGCGGCGCGAAGATTTATGGCGAAGTGACCGGCTATGGCCTGTCAGGCGATGCCTATCATGTCACCGCACCGCACCCTGATGGACTTGGTGCGCAGCTGGCCATGGAAATGGCCCTGAAAAAGGCGGGACTAAACGCTGGTGACATTGATTATGTCAACGCACATGGCACCTCGACAATGGCCGACACTATTGAGCTGGCGGCGGTAAAACGCGTGCTGGGCGATGATCTTAGCGGTGCTTCCATGAGCTCGACCAAATCCGCGATTGGGCACTTGCTTGGCGGTGCGGGCGCAGTTGAGGCAATCTTCTGCGTGCTGGCGATGCGCGACGGCGTCGTCCCGCCCACGCTTAACCTGCACAACCCTGACGACGGCACGGAAGGCGTCGATTTGGTTCCATTGAAAGCGCGCAAGCGCGCGGTTAACGCTGTGCTCAATAACAGCTTCGGCTTTGGCGGCACAAATGCCAGTCTCATCATGCAGAAGGTCAACTAGGGTATGCGCAAGGGCTTGCTCCTCGCAGGTCTTGTTGTGCTCGCGGGTCTGGCCGGGTTTGGCTGGCTGATCCTGCCATGGACCAACCCCAGCAATCTGTCGGAAGACACGCCGTATATTGTCAAAAGCGGCTCCACACTCACTTCGATTGCGCGTGATCTTGAGGAGCAGGGACATATTGATGACGCCGATGCCTTCCTGTTGCGGGCGAAGATATTTGGCGGTGGCGACGACATTCAAGCTGGCGAGTTTCTCCTTCCCGGCGGGGCGAGCCCGTCAACGATAGTGCAGACATTGCAGGATGGTCAGGCCATTCGCCGGTTTGTGACCATTCCGGAAGGGATGCCATCCATACTGGTGTGGGAACGGCTGATGGCGCAAGAGCATCTCACTGGCGAAATTCCCGTGCCTGAGGAAGGCAGCGTGCTGCCCGCGACATACGATTTTGAGCGCGGGGAGGAGCGCGCCAAGGTGCTTGCCCGCATGCAGGCGGAAATGCGCAATTTCCTGGCCGAGGCATGGCCACAGCGTAAACCTGATATTGCCGTTGATACAGTGGAAGAGGCGCTGGTGCTTGCCTCAATAGTCGAGAAGGAAACCGGCGTTGCGCGCGAACGGCGCATGGTCGCCGGGCTTTACTCCAATCGGTTGAAGGACGGGATGCTGCTGCAAGCTGATCCGACGATCATTTACCCGATCACAAAGGGCAAGCCGCTGGGGCGACGCATTCGTCAGTCAGAGATCGCCGCGGTGAACGATTACAACACCTATTCGATGGTCGGATTGCCGAAAGGCCCTATCACCAATCCCGTACCGCGAGAGCATTCGCGCTGTATTGGACCCGGCAGAAACCAGCGCCCGCTTTATGGTGGCGGATGGCACGGGTGGTCACGCCTTTGCCGAGACGTATGCTGAGCATAATGCAAACGTCGAAAAATGGTTCGCGATCCGCCGTGAACGCGGCGAGATGTAAGCGGGATTTTTGGACTCACGACCGCTCATCCTGACGGCGCAGCTACCCAAAGACCTGCATCGGTGGACCACGCGACTGCGCGACGAGCACTTTCCGGCAGAGCGCAACTTTCTCGAAGCGCATGTGACACTCTTCCATGCCTTACCACCGCAATGCGAGAGCGAGTTGCGCGATTATCTAAAACAGGTGGCTGGCGAGCTGTCACCGATAGCGGCGCGGCTTGAGGGCGTCATGCCACTGGGTGGCGGAACGACCGCGCTGAAAATCACCAGTGAGGATATGCTGATGCTGCGCGACCAGATCGCAGACCGTTTCCACGGTATGATAACGCAGCAGGATCAGCATCGCCCGCGACTTCACATTACGGTTCAGAACAAAGTGACCGCGAAAGAAGCAAAAGCTCTGCAACAGGTCTTGGAGTTTACCGTGGAGCCGCGCGACTTCAAATTTGTTGGCCTGTCCTTGTTTCGTTACCTCGGCGGCCCGTGGGAGAGCATCCGGGATTTCACATTCCGCAGATAGGGCGAGGCGAGCTCGTCGCGTCGCGGAATTTGACCGCGATGCGCTGGGTCATTTAGCGCGGGAAGTGCCCGACGTGGGAACGCGATTTCTAGCGCACTCGATAGCGGGCTTGCTGCAAAAGTTGCGCGGATGAATGAAGCTGCCATGATCGGTGTAGACCAGCGGTAGGAACATGAGCACATCAACGGTTGACCACCTGCGAACTGCGCCCTAAATGCGCCGCCTGCCCAGCGCTCTGTCAGAGCGGCGCGGCGGTGTCTCGCATCGGCGATGGCGGAGTAGCTCAGGTGGTTAGAGCAGTGGAATCATAATCCATGTGTCGGGGGTTCGAGTCCCTCCTCCGCTACCAGAACCCCGGTATTAGGTAGCAATTGCACCAAGCGTAGTTTGCATTGAGTGCTTATCTTCTGACGATAGGCAAACCCAATTTTTGATCATCGCTAGGGGCTACGCTCACGACAAGTTCATCGCGTTCGGTCGGATGTTTGCGCTTCGACTTTGACGAAAAGCTCCTAGGCTGGAACGAAAATGAGATTTCGGTGAAGTTTTCCCGAAAAGGCGATCAACTCGTTTAGGCTGCTTCAGTCGGGTTAATCGTTCACTGACTGTGGCACTGTCTTTCTGGCCACCCGGGTTCTGGGCAACAGCGCCCAACTGCTAAACTGGCGATCTATCTCTTTGATGAAAATAGTTAGGAAGAGCGCGTTTGTACGGTACCGATCATGGACGCTTCGGGCACCAACGAGCTTGGCACTTGCGATCTCGGCTGCCTCCAAAGCGCCTTCGAGATAGCCGCCGAATTCATTTGCCGTCTCGGTTGATCCCAAAATCAAGCGTTCATTCCAGATCCCATTAAGAACAGAGGGGTAGCCATATCGCGGATGACCGCCGCTGCCCTGTTGATCCAGACCGGTCGCCACGGTTTCGACCTGTGCCCAGTCTTGCAAGCGGACCTCGAGCGGGTGGCCCAGTTCTTCACCAAACATGTCAATCAACTGCGTCTGCGCGAGCGCGATGAGTTTTTCGCGATTGTCCAAACGGGCTTGGGTAGGGACGCCGACGAAACCGAACAGGGCATAGGGCCCCGCATCGGCGGGCGAGGCATCATGAATTTCCACCAGCGGCCCACGGTGGCTCATCGCATCGCCGGAAAAACCATTCTGACGCCAATAGGGCTGGTCGAAAATCGCCAGAAATTTGGCTTGTCCTGCCATCCATGTCGCGGTGGTTTCCATCGCCTTGATTGCCGCATCTGGTAGTGCGGGTTTGAAGGATATCGTGCTCGCCGCAAGGCGCGGCGGCAGGGCAAGGACAACGTGTTTTGCGGTAATCGTCTCTGTGCCTGTATCTGTGCTTATGCCAGCGGTTATTGCGTGGTCTTGAAGTTTTAGGCTGCCAACCTTGTACCCGCAGCGAACGCGGTCCTGCGGCAGCCCTTTGGCAAGACCGTGTATGAGCGCCTCCATGCCGCCAGCCAGACGCAGGGATCCTTGCATGGGAGAAAAGCCGCCATGTGCCTGGACGTTGCCATTATAATCCTGAACGAGCATCCGCCCTTTACTGAACTGCTCGAAAGCTTCCAGGTCGAACCGTTGTGCAAGTTCGGCCATGCGCGGCTGCCCTGACCAGAACCATGCTGGCCCCAAGTCAAAGTTCTGCCCTTTGATTTCGGGCGAATAAATGCGGCCACCAAGGCGTTCGTTGGCTTCTACCAATTGCCAGTCGCGGCCTGCGCTTTGCAGCCTGTCGGCCAGAGCAAGTCCGGAAAGACCGCCGCCGATGATGAGAATATCGGTATCCATCAGAAATTCTCTCCCATCGGGCGAAGGTCCGTTTCAAAAGTCCAGGTCGACTGCGGCTGTTGCGCAATGGCGAGATAGGCTGCTGCTACATCTGCCAGCCGCATCATCCTTGCCGGATCCATATCGTGCAGTTTTCTGCTGGCTTCGGTATCGAGAATGCCGTCGAGGATGACGTGCGCCACATGAATGCCGTGCGGTCCGTATTCCTTCGCCAGCGATTGCATCAGCGCCCGCAGCGCCGATTTGGCGGAGGCAAATGCACTGAAATTCTTGCCGCCGCGCAAGGAGGCGGTTGCCCCCGAAGCGATAAAGGTTCCGCCGCCGTTCTCAGCCATCGCTGGCAAGACCGCGCGAGCCACATTCACAGCAGAGAGCACCGTTGAGCGCCATGTAGTCTCAAAAGTCTGTGCGCTCGTCTCACTGAACGGCGCAATCACAAGCGCGGCTGGGTTGTGTACCACCAGGCTTGGTGGGCCGACGTCGCGGCCAATCTCTTTGAGCGTTGAAGCTACTTCGGTTTCATCGATCAGATCAACGGCCAAAGTCTGGTGGAAGTCCGCCTTGGTACTGCGATTGAGGCCAAACGCGTTATAACCGTTCTCAGCGAAGTGGCGGACAAGGTGCTGGCCGAGGCCAGGCCCGGCACCGGCGACGATTGCAACGGGTTTGGAGCTCATGACCGGTCTCCGGGCGCGCGCTGCGGCTCCGCCAAATGGTCTGACTTTATGAGTAGGCGTGCGCCCTCTGGCCCGGCTGTTGCCTTGAACTCATGGTTCGGGGGCAGTCGCAACTAGGAATGCTCATCAAAGCCTTCACTTTCGGATGAGAAGCCTCCTGATAACACCAGGATTTCTATGCCTTTATGGTCAGCAATCTCGACCGGTGCATTCTTGTCCCAGATCTCTATTCGGACGCGCTCTCGGGTGTCTTCGTATAGCGGGATCTCTGACACGCCGGGGCTGACTTTGACGGGCGTTTCTTTCGTGGTGTCAATCGAAATCTGGTGCCGATCTTCCATGTCAAACTGCCAAAGCTTGACCCAGATCGTCGCGCCATCATCAGCGCGCGGCGTGTGGCGTGATGTTGGTGGATTGCGGACATAGGTGCCTGCTGGAAAATCGCCATGCTCATCCTGAAACACACCGTCGAGAACGAAATATTCTTCACCGCCAGTATGAGTATGAGGGGAAAACGCGCTGCCGGGCGCGTAGCGGACGATGCTCGTGGCTCGCGCCACTTCATCGCCCATGCGGTCGAGCATGCGGCGATCCACGCCTGGCATAGGGGAGGGAATCCACGGCTCTTGTTTTGCGTGTACTGTGGCTGGGCGGTCAAATTCTGCGTTAACGTTCATGGCAATGGCTCCTGATCGAATGGGTGGGGCGTTTGCGTGGCTTGGTCTCGCAACGAAGTCGCAGTGGAGTAGGAACTGACCGCGTATGGAGTTATATAAGTGAGGATCAATTTCCATAAAACCGGCGTTTGACCGGCAAGCATGGTGTCACCCTGATTGATAGATACAACAATTGTTCCGACGATCGCGCTGACCTTAAGCGCGCGGCGGACCGTTAACGGACGCACAAGGAGAGGTAGGAAGTGCGCCCTTCTTGCTGCGGTCGCCGTACCTGCGGTACCAGCCTTGGTCTCGGGCCGCTCGCTTAGCATCCAATCGCCTCGTTCTTGAAAGGCGAAAGTTTCAGCGCATTGTCCGTGGTCTATGAGCACTGTGAAATCCTTTTCTATGCCTACGCTCGTCTGCCATTCTGGCATGGTGCGGATGAGACGAGGCTCGCAACGATACCGTCGTGATGCATCTGCTCGTCTTTTGAGCTCTTCTTACCCAGCGATGGAGAGTTTAACTATCTATCACTAGGTTGGTATTATCCAGGGTACTTAGGAGTGCTTTCGCATCCAGTCAAGCCTCTATCTAGTGATAGATTGCTTGCCTGTCGTAAGGTGCTGTAAACGCGTACTCTTCTGACCTGTCCTGCAGCGGGTCTTGGAACATCGACCGCCAACCGGTGAATTCGTCTGAGGAAGAACGGGGTCGATACCCATACTTTGGGATGGGGCGTGATAGTCGGGGAGAGTCAATAAGGCAGAAACAATGCGGCACGCCAGAGCAGGAAGTGCCGAGATTAAGAGGGGAAGATTATGCGGAATTATGCGATTCTGGCGCTCGCGGGCATTTGCTTTGCCGTGCCATCGTCAGCCTTGGCGCACGAAGCTGGCGATTTGATAGTTCGGGTCGGCGTTGCTCATGTTCAGCCGAGCAGCGAAACGAGCGACCCGATCGTGGTAACGGTGCCACCTCTACCGAATTCGCGTGTCAGTTCTCTCTCCAGCGACACTCAGCCCGGCGCGACCTTCACCTATATGCTTGCCGATCATATCGGTATCGAGGCGATCCTTGCATTGCCTTTCACGGTCAATGCCGACTTGGAAGGTGGCGTTCCGCTCGCGACGGGGAGCCCCGAAATCGGGTCAAGCAAGTATCTGCCGGAAATCGTTTCGGTTCAGTATTTCCCCCTGAAACCGGAGTCGAAATTTCAGCCCTATGTCGGGGTGGGCTTGAATTACACGCTATTCTTTGACGGCGAAGCCAGTGATGCGCTCAATGCCAGCGCGGTACGGCCCATCGACTGTTAATGTGGACGATTCTGTCGGGATCGCGCTACAGGTCGGCGCCGACTATGAGGTGGCTGATGGCTGGTTGCTCAATGCCTCCGCATGGTATGTCGACGCCGATACCGATGTAACGGTGAGCACTACAAATATAGGGGATATTCCGATCAACAATGTGAAGATCAATCCTTTCGTGTTCGCGCTGACGGTGGGCAAAAGATTCTGATCCCGAACGGCAGAAAGGTCTGGATGCGATGAACACGTCTGTATCAATGACACTGATTGCTGTGGGTGGGTGGGTTCACGAACTTGTCGGTGAAGAAGGCGCAACCCTGAAAGACGTTGCCAAAGATGCGGGTGTGGAAGGTATTGAGGGACTTTGCGGCGGAGAGGCGTCATGCGGTACCTGTCAGGTGGTGATCGATCGGGAATGGTATGACCGTTTGCCCGCGATTGAAGAAGCTGAACAGGATATGCTCAGCTTTGCTGCCGAGACGGACATCCGTTACTTGCGATTGTCCTGCCAGATCAGGCTCGCACCCGAATTGAATGGGCTAAAGGCGCGCGTCGCCGAAATCTGACATACACCATCCAGTGGGGAGAATTTGAGATGTTGACGCGTTACTCAGGCTCTGATGATCAAGAATGGTCTCGTCATTTGTTTGATCGGGCTTATCGGCGGTTTTGGACTGTTATTCAGCGTTCTGGGCCTGATCTCTTTGTCGCCGGTTCCGATAATGATTGACTACCAGATACCGGGCACGCCAGCACAATGGCGTGCAGTTCATGTCGGCAATATAATGAACGGGCTGATGGCCATCCTGTTTGCGCTATTGATGGTTAAACTCGACCTATCTGAAAAAGCTCGCAAATTCATCTGCTATGGCACGATAGCCACCGTTTGGGGCAATGCTGCCTTCTATATTTTCGGCATCCTCGCGCCCAATCGGGGGCTGTCGCTGGGCGACAATCCGGTCGGTGAGGGAAACTGGGCCGGCGTGATCGCGTTCGGTCCAGCTTTCATCGTCGCGTTCGTCCTGATGATCATTGTCGTCGTGATGCTGCGGGGGGTGGTAGGCGAAGACGAATAGTCGATCACGCGAACCGATGGCGACTTTGCAGGTAGGAGGTCACTACAATCGATGCCGAAAGGGCGCGCCAGGCAAACCACGCAAAGGTTGATTGAAACAAAGCTCAGCCCGTTGCTCCCGCCTGCCAGAAGTGTTGATCGGCAACGGCTGACCGAGCGGATTTTTGCGCAGGTCGATCCGGCGCAAGTGGTCGAAATCGTGGGCGCTGCCGGTTCCGGTAAGTCGCTCCTAATGGGGCAATTGTACCTTAAAGCTACAGAAGCAAAGGTCAGGTGCTGCTGGTTGACGATTGAGGCCGACGACGACGATCCCGTCACTTTCGTCTCTTATCTAGCTGCCGCACTTGGGCGGATTGAACCTGCCATTGCGAAGACCATGCAGGGTATTCTCGGCGGGCCGCAAGGCGCACGCTCCGATGCGTTGTTTCAGGCGCTCTGCGAAAGCGTCAGCACCATTTCACACGATGCGTTCGTCTTTCTCGATGACTTTCAGCATATCTCAAATCCGGCGATCATTGCGGGGATGCGGCGGTTTATCGGTGCGCTGCCTCCACATTTTCGTCTGGCGATTGCCAGCCGCTCGCATCCCGATTTGTGCTTGAGTCGGCTGGCCGTTGAAGGGCGGTTGCTGCGAATTGACCAGCAGGCGCTTAATTTTGATCAGGAGGAGTCCGCAGCCTTTCTCGCGAGCGCGCACAGTCTGGTTCTGCCAAGAGAAGCTGCTGACAAGCTGTCGAAAAGCACTGAAGGGTGGGCCGCGGGCCTGCAGCTCGCGGCAATCGCAATCGGCAGGCAGCCTGAGCAGGCGAGCGATCTGGTTGATGGTTTTTCCGGGGCGCATTCGGAGTTGTCGACCTATCTGATGGAGAGCGTTTTTCAGTCGCTTGATTCTGGCTTGCAGGAGTTTCTGCTGAAAACCGGGCCACTCAAGCGCATGAATGCGGATCTGTGCACCTATGTCACCGGTATCGGCGATGTGGCGACCATCATCGAGCGTATCAATCGAGAAAACCTGTTCTTGATTGCACTGGACGAAACCGGTGAATGGTTTCGCTTTCACCACCTGTTTGCAGACTTCCTCACAGCTCAGCTGCGCAAGTCGGAACCCGATGCTTTCGCTCGTATTTGCAGGCGTGCAAGCCGATGGTTCCAGCAGCAGGGATTGTTGACCGAGGCGATCGAGTATCAGTTGATGGCGGGGCAGTTCGTCGACGCCGCAGGACTCATCGCTCACTATTCGACCCACGTCGCACAGCAATTGGGTGACCACCTTACGGTGATGGACTGGATCCGGCGATTGCCCGACCGGTTCCATTGGCATCATCCTTTGATCATGCTGAATTACGCATGGTCACTCACCTTTGCACGGTCGGCGAGCGATGGTCGTGAAATCGCCGAAGAGGTGAAGGGCCGATTGCGGGATGAATGCAATGACTGGCAGCTTGGTCAGGAGCAAACGAACGAAATGGTGTGTCTGGCCGACACCATCATCGCCATTTCGCTTGCGAGTGCTGACGATATTGGTGCGGCAAAGGACTTCGCTGTTACGGCACTGGAACGCTGGCCTGATGCCTCGGATATTCATCTCGGATCGCTCTATAATGTCATTGCCTATGCCTCCATCCCCGCTCAGGATTTTGTGGTTGGGCTGGAGGCTGCGGCAAAGGCCAATGTGCACGGTGTTCGTGCTCGATCCGAATATGTGAAAGTCTGGGCGGACTGGATCAGCGGAATGCTTTGTCTCGAACGGGGCCTTGTTGCCGAAGCGACCAGCCATTGTGAGAGAGCCAGAAAAGACATCGCTGGCGATATCGGCGAAGAGTCCTTTTCAGGGTCATTGGTTGCAGTACTTGATGCAGCGATCGAATATGAACGCGGAGATTTCGGCAAAGCAATGGCAATCCTCAGGCGTGGTTCAGGCCAGTTACCGGCGATCGCGACGATGGAACCCGTGCGGGTTCTGCGAACGACTGAGGCTCGTTCGTTTGTCGGTGTCGGCAAGATGAGCGACGCAATTCAGTCATTAAGGGATGGACAGGAAGAGGCGCTGGCTCGATCAGTTCCCCGCGTGGCGGTGGCGCTTGCAGCCGAAGAGATGCGCTTGCTGATCAACGAGGCCCGACTGGATGAAGCGCAAGTGATGGCCAGAAGATGGGGATTTTCAGGCGGCGAGAACATCTTCGGAATCGAATTCACAGATCCAAACCTCGCTCGCCAGCATAAGGTCGCGGAAGGTCGCCTGCTGGTTGCCCAAGGCGACTATTCCGATGCGCTTCGTTCACTTATGAGCCTGACATCAAACACAGGAGGGCTCAAGTCAGGCAGAATGGCGATCGAGGTTGGGTTGCTGCGATCCATCGCCTTGTGGCACTGTGACAGGCAGAGCGAAGCCATGCGGGCATTTTCGTCCATGACGGCGATCGCCGCGCCTGAGGGAATTGTCGCCCCGTTTTTTGAGGTATCGCCGCAGATCGATGAATTGCTTCAAAAGGTGATCACCAAGCGAGGAGCGAGTGACAGTGAATTCCTTTCAGATCAGATCGGCTTCGAACTGAAAATCGCCGCCTTGCTTCGCGGGGACGAGGGCTGGCGAAATGCTCCGCAAGCAGCTGCTGGAAATGAAGGTGTGATTGATGAGCTGACGCCGCGCGAGATCGAGATTGTCTGCTTGTTGGCCGAAGGGATCAGCAATTCGGAACTCGCCGATACGCTGTTATTGTCCCTGCCGACAATCAAATGGCACCTTAGCAATATATACAGCAAGCTGGGTGTCAGGAGCCGTTCTGCGGCAGTGGTCAAGGCTCGGCAAAATCACCTCATCGCGACATGACTGCCACCGTTCCCATACTTTAGTTTGGTGACGAAAATGGCTTTTTCGGCTACCAGACGGAATCAGAGAGGTGCGTCTGCGAACTGAATGCAATCGCACCCGAGAGGAGCGCAAGATGGCAACTATAGCCCCGGATCAGCAGGATTTCGAACATCCGATGAATGATATCCCGATCCGAAATCTCGATTTCGGCGCGGACGAACTGACGACCGACTCAATTCTCTGGAGTCGTTCCTGCCCCGAATTTGCGATCTTCCTCAACGCCTTCAGTGTTCATGTGCCTTATTTCGAGCGCTATCTCGTCAAGACCATGAATACCTCGCGCAAGCATGTTTCCGACCCGCAATTGGTCGAGGATATGAAGGCGATTACAGGACAAGAAGCACACCACGCGCGCAACTTCATCGAGTTCAACCGGCTAATGGCAGAACGCTATCCCAAAATCGGTGAAATGGAGCAGCGCAATAAACGTGAATTCATGGCGATGGCAAAAAGCCATTCATTGAAGGAATTGGTCGGTTTTACCGCCGGATACGAAACCTTCACGTTTCTGGCGGGTATGATCGTGCTGGCCAATTATGAGGAATGGATGAGCGATTCCGATCCCGTTGTGAAGGCGATGTGGGTCTGGCATCAGGTCGAGGAAGTCGAACATGGCGCCGTAGCTTTCGAAGTTTATAAGCACATGTTTGGCGAGCACGAATGGTATCGCAAATGGATGATCCTCAAGGCGCTGCTGCACATCGCCACGGAAGTCCTGAAGGCCTATGTGGTCATGTGCCGAGCGGAAGGGTTTATGCGTAATCCGTTGCGCGCTACCAAGTCGATGTGGTTCCTGCTTTCGACGTTTGCGAAGATGGTGCGCTACTCGCTTCCGACATTTTCTGCCAAGTATCATCCGCGTAAACATCCTTTGGCGACAACGAAGCAGAACAAGATTGCAATTGCGTGGCGCCGGTTCACGCGGGCTGGCGGAGATCCACTCAAGATCGATCGCGAGAAGATGCGCGAGATCGTCGGTTTCGCCTGACGGGCATTTTTGCCGCGCGCAACTCCGCATTGCCTCAGCATATCCGTCTTTCAGCGAGCGACCTCATTGAATAGTGACAAAGCACGGAATCGGGAAAACCCGATGCCGTGGTTGCTCTAGATTCTCATCAATTCCTGTCAGCGCAAAATTGCGTCAATGTAACCCACGGGAATAATCTGGCGAATACAGTTCAATCAAGAACTCGCGAAGGAGAATCAAGATGAGCACTGCCACTGTTAAAGAGAAAACTGTCAACGGAATCGATGTACAGCTTGTTGCCGATACTATCTCGAATGTCGAGGCAGATCGGGATCTTGGCAATTCGACTTTCAAGATCACCAATGAATGGAACGGTGGCACGCGATCGACCACGACGGTTGGAGATATGTTTGCAGCAAAACAGGCAATCCCTCACAAGGGTGATTACCAGATGCATTCCGACGAGCCAGAGATGCTGTCGGGCACCGATTTGGCGCCCAACCCGGTCGAGCAACTTCTCAGCGCGCTTGCCAGCTGCGTCACTACAAGCATCATTGCACATGCCTCGATGAAAGGCATCGAAATCAATTCGCTCAAATCGGAGATTAAGGGCGATATCGATCTCAATGGTTTCCTCGGGCTCGATGAAAGCATTGGCAAAGGCTACAAATCGATCCAGATCAAACTGACTATTGATTCACCGCATCCGGATCATTCGGAGATCAGCGATCTGGCGCGCTACTCGCCGGTTTTCAATACACTTCTCGACGGAACTAAAGTCGATGTTGTTCGCGCTGCGTAACGCATTGCGTTCCTGCTGATCTCCTGCCCTGTTTGTTATCGGGCTGCATTTCTCGCATTTTGAGAGGCTACTGACGCAAATGTGCGGCAGGCATGAAATTGCCATCCGATCCAGACGAAGGGATTGGGTGGCAATTGCTTTTGGGAACCGAACAAAAGTCGGTTTAAGGCGCGCTGGAATTTGGCCTATCGAACTCGCGCAGAATGCGTTTCGCTTTGGATTGCGTGGCGGCGAAACGCCCTTTGAACTGGGGGTGCGATCTAAGCTCTCTCAACACAGGTTCCTTGAATCGACCCGCCAAAACGAAACCTTTGCCCATCGCAACGTCCAAAACCTTAAAGGCATCGTCCTTGCGCCTCTGCAAGACTCGCAGCGAGATCAAACCTAAATATTCCTGACTGGTTCTCAATGATGATGCGGGCTTGCCATCATAGTAACGCTCCAGAAGCGTAACTAGCGCTAAGGAACGCGCTGGGTTGGTCTTCCTAAGCGCGAAGGCATCGGTTGCTAGGTAGTCCAATGAACAGGCATTTGCTGAAAATCCATCGGCTGTATCGGTAACTTCCACGTAATGAGGATTAACCCGGTAGTCCGCTGGAACGGTATCAGGATTTGCAATCAGAATAGCGTTTTGACTCGTATAGAATGCGGGAATTTTGGCCGCTTCTGCAAGCGCTTCGGCTGTAGCGCCCGACATCGCGTATGCTTGCGCTCTGGCAGGAGCAAATCTCAAATGCGGCAGGGTCCGCTCAGCCGCTCCAAGATCGAAGTAAATAGCTCTAAGAGTTTTGGTCTGGTCATGTTGCATCCAGCCCTTGGCGATGATCTCATCCATGGCGCTAAGGGCAGTCTCGTAGTCTCCCGTCGCATTCGCCAACTTTGCAATGCTTTCTAGCGCCTTTCGATTTCCCGGGTTCCACGCGATGTTACTTCTGGCCAGTCGCGAAGCACGATCAACATCGCCATTGCATAACAAGGTTCTGCTAAAATTCGCCAATACGGTGGGGTCTGTTGGGTTAAATCTAAGGGCATCCTCATTGGCTTCCATTATCTTGGACAAGGAATGGTTGCCTTCATTTTGCATGAAGTAAGCTCGCATGGAGCGTGCGAGCGTGTTGTTCGGATCTTTTCGGATGGCCTGATTGAGCAGCCTTTCCCACTCATAGCTGACGCCCTCGCCAGAGGCCGACTTGCTGGTTCCTCTCACGCTCATAATGGAGGTCAATGCCTTCACGATGAGTGTTTCAGGAGCATCTGGCGAAATCCATTCCATCGATGCGGTCAGGTTGAGCATCTCGCGCGCATCATTCTCGAAATCGTTGCCGACAAATGACAATCTGCGCCAATACGCATGGTAGAGGCTCTGATAGGCCGGGAGGTATTCCGGTTCCTCTTCAATCGCTTGTTCGAGTAACTCGATGGCCTCGTTGAGTCCTTCATACTCGTCCTGAGCGATCAGCGTATTCGCGCGGGCGACTTTTTGCTGAAACGCGTAAGGGACAAGATAAGGAGAACGCTCGTTGATCGAGAGGCCCAAGGCATTGGCAATGCCGATCGACGCGCTCATGGCAGTTTCGGTACGGCCATGCTGAGCGTGCCTCCTCGTCCGCGTCTATGGCGGTCGAATACCTGTTCGAAGAAAGTACCGTATTATCCTCAACGTCGATCAATTCGATATCGAGATGGGTCTGGTTTCCCTGTTCGATCAGGTTTGTGCTAACGACATAGGTCAGCCCAAGACGTGCACCCAGTTCCCCAGGGGTGCTGCTGTCGCGCGACACTTTTGTCTCGGGTGATATCGAAATAACCGAAATGCCGTTGATGGCGGTTATTGCCTGACGAAATTCCCCGTTCAGAATTGTGACGAGACCTGCCTGGTCCAGATCAGATCTGCCTTCTGGTAGTGGCAATACCGCTATCTTTGCTCGTTGTATGGCAGACTGTTGAACCTGTGCTTCACTGCCTGATGCTGCGGCCAAGGCACCAGATTGGCTCTCGCCCAAAGCACCGACGATGTAGGCGACGGCGACCCCGAAACACGCTACCAAAGCTACGATGGTGGCCAACAGCCCCGCTGGCCGTTTGAACAACCTCGTCCATATCGCATCTGTAGCTGACTGAGCCTCGCCATCGGCCTGCTCAGCATCTGCCGAGCCATTTTCCTGCGCCTGCGCCAATTCTGCGCATAGTTCTACCAGGTCGCCAATAAACTTGTAGCCGCGATTGGGATATGTCTTGATCAGGCGCTGATCGCGCCCATTGTCACCAATTGCGGCGCGCACTGACTTAATTCGACCGTCTATCGTCCCATTTGAAACGATGCGACCATCCCATACCGCATCAATAATTTCCTCGCGCGAAACGATATGATCGTGCCGTGTGATGAGTAGCTCGAGCAAGCAAAAGACCTGAGGCTCGATTTCTACTTTCACGCCTGACTCAGTCAGGGTGCAATGATGGATATCAAGTTCGAATCTATCAAACCGAAACCTCGACATTGCTACCTCCGCACGCAATCCTAACATCGTCTGTCTGATGGTCAATCCGACGCGCCGTATCAAACGGTGCATACCGTTCGATGTCGCTCTGATGCATCTTTGAGAAAAGTGCAGGGCCATCCAAGCCGAGGTTTGGGGGGAGGGTCTTGCCTGGATGGCCCTGCGGTAAGGTCACGGGGGAGTGACAACACCCATTTCGCAACAATTGAGGCGATAGAATATCATCGGATCGGTTATGTCGGAAATCTGCTGCGATTTAATTTTTGGCGATAGCTTTTTGAATGCCCGCAAAAGCATGCGCGCACAGAATGGATGCCGCGAACATGATAGGAGAGCATTCTGGATAGCTGAGTTGCCAGCATCTTTGCATCATTGTGATGCCCGGCCTTCTTCAAGTGAAGTTCTGCCAGGAAGACGTTTTGCCATAACTGGCCGAAGCTCACCAAGTCATCGTCGATTTTGCGAGCTGCGTTTTCCGGACGTGTGAAGTGAATTTGATCGGCAGGCAGACTATCAAATGACGGAGATTATCATGAGCAGTGTAAGTTATATCATCGGAGGCTCATCTGGAATGGGTCTTGCCACCGCAAAGATGTTGGTCGACGAAGGGCGAACAGTACGCATTTTCTCGCATGATGCGTCGAGCCTGGAGCAGGCCGCAGCGTCACTTGCTGGCGGATCTGGAACAGTCGAAACAGAGGTTTTGAACCTCTATGATTTCGACGCAGTGACCGCAGCATGCGCCAGCATTGATGGCGAGAGTCGTCACATCGACCAGCTTGTGAACGCAGCTGGGGTCTTCGCGCCAAAGGCATTCCTAGAAAATGACGTGGCCGATTACGACAAATATATGGATATGAACCGAGCGTTCTTCGTCCTTACTCAGGCAGTTGCCAAGAACATGGCCGCCAACGGTGGGGGCTCGATACTCAATGTCGGTTCAATGTGGGCACATCAGGCGATTAAAGCGACACCGTCAACAGCATATTCCATGGCAAAAGCTGGCCTGCATTCCATGACTCAGCACTTGGCTATGGAGCTCGGTGGTCAGCGGATCCGGGTCAATGCGATCGCTCCATCGGTGGTCGTCACGCCAATTTACGGCGAATTTATCGATGAGAACGCTATTGAAGATACGCTGACCGACGGGTTCGATGAATTTCACCCCATTGGCCGTGTCGGTCGTGTCGGTGATATTGCCAATCACGCAGTTTTTCTGCTGTCAGATAAAGCCAGTTGGACAACTGGCGCCGTCCACAATGTCGACGGCGGAGTGATGGCTGGACGCGTCTGATACTTGACTACGTTTAGCCCCAAGTCGGGGTTCAGAAAAAAGGGCGCGGCCGTTCTGATGATCGGTCGCGCTTTTTTATGCGTGTCGGTCCTTTGCCTTTGTTGACGCATTGCCGTCCGTCAATACCGCGGCGATAGCCGGAGTGGGGCAGTCGGAGCGCAAAACAGCGGACCTTGTCTTGCCGATCTGTTCAGCCCGCGAAAGAAATGCCTCCCTACCGCATGCGAGGTAGGGAGGCATCCTATAGCCTTCGGGGTGGAGACCCGGGGTCTATTGCGCAGCGCGTATCCGCTCAACAGCTTCGCTGGTGTAGACTGTTTCAGACGCCATAAAGCGGAAGTTTATCAACGCTGCGAGGTATCCATCGCCTTCCGGAATGATCGCGCCTGCGGTAGCGTCGCGGACAACCATGACTTCGAAACCCTGCTCAAGCAGTTCGTGCATGTGCGCTTGCACACACAAGTTCGCTGACATGCCGGCCAGGATTACCTTGTTAATCCCGCGTTTGCGCATTTGTAGAACCAGATCGTTCTGCTCTGGCCCATAAACCTTGTGAGGCGAGGCAACGATGGTGTCGTCGGAATTGATGTACTGCTTGTATTGCGGCATCCAGTCCGCGCCAGAACCTTCGAAATTATCAACGTTCAGCTCGCCTTCGCGATCAAACATCTTAATGTCATGCATCAGCTTTTCGAGCCGACCTTCGAAAGCCCATTTGTGATCGTGCGCATAGTAATAGTGAGGCGATACGAAAGTGAGCATGTCGGATTCGTTCGCGGCTGAGAACAGATCTTCAAGGTGCTCGACGACATTATGCTCGGTGACGCTTTTGCCAACCGCGCCCCAAGATACGCCATCCGGGCTGAGGAAGTCGATTTGTGGGTCAATCACAACCAGAGCGGTGTCGCCCTTGGTGATGGTCATCGGCGTCAATGGCAGACCCGGCGTCGAAGGGTCGGCGTAAGCCGCGTTTTCATCTGGGTTTGCTTGCGCCTGACAAGAGGGCGTAAGTGACACTAACGCCGCAGCGGCGATATATCTTAGGTGATTCTGCATTTCTTTGACCTTTCGATTTGCGGAGATGCATCTGCATCAGGCTTCGCAAACATAACTGGCCATCCGTGATTTGATGTCAGAACTGCTGCTCTAACACGATCGGATCAGTGCAATTTCGGCGATCATTTTGATCGAAACTCTGATCGATAAGCAGCGTGCCGAAAATTCCATTGACAGTCTGCGATCCGGCCCATGATCGCCCATAGCGCATAGGCCATTTCGGCGGCAGCGGCGCAGCCCTAGTTTCGCGCTGGGATGGCCGTGACTTGGTCGACCGTTTCGATGAGCTGGTTTAGCTTGCTACAATTCTGGATTGAAAGGAGATGCTTCGAGGTGTTTCCAGCGCAAGCCGATCTCAGTCCATCTGGCTGTGGCTTCGTCCAATCGCACCTTTATCAAACGTTTGGCACCGGAGTATTGGGCAACCTCTTTTGCGTCATGCAAAATTTGGGCTGAGCCGTTTACATGAAGGGCGACGCCTTTTTCGAAATCGATGAACAACAAGCCGACGTCGGGATATGCCAGAATATTGCCGAGCGTATTGAACAGATTGTTACCCTGATAATCGGGGATCGTGAGCGTATGGTCATCACCTAAATGCATGAACCCCGGTTCACCGCCGCGATGGGATATATCGACGCCTTCATAGGGCAATCCGCTGCCATCCAGATGGTGGCTTGCGATGAAGAAAGTATCGGCATTTGCGATGAAGGAAAGGTCATCGCCTGACAAGCGTCCTGCGCTCTGAGTAGGCAGTGCCGCCGCAGTTTGGCCTGAACGCCGCGTGATCTCGCGGGTGTGAATGTATTTTGGACAATTCCCGTAAGATTGCCCGACGCTGATGCTAAGGTGATCAGGTTCTATCGCTTCTATTGTCCCGTGCATCCGGTTTCTGCGCCGATTGGTAAGGTCGAGCCCCAGAACACCGATATGCGATCCGACCTGAACATCCGACAATGGCGATGCAGCAGGTGAATCACTAAGCGCAATCGAAAGCGTTTTGGGATCGGGCGACTGGATAAATCCAGGCGGGCCTGACAGGATCGAGGCAGCCGGCAGGCCAGCTTCGGTCAAAGTGCCAAAGAACGCATATTCGAGACCTTGGAAGAATTCGCGATGTTGATCTGGCATGTGATCGCGGACCATGATCGCGGCTGCTTTTGCAACCTGATCGCGCATGCCAACGCTGGATTGCAGGGTGATCTCTCCGGGGTGGAAGGTTGTATCGCTCACATTGCGCTCCTCAGCTCAGACGTTGACCGCATTGTAACACACAATCCGTCCATTTCGGCAGCTGCGTATCAACCGTATGATATTGCAGCCGCCGAGGGGGAGGGAGGTTAGGTGGCTTGCGCTTTCAGGAACCCGCGATACTTGGCTGGGGTGATACCAACATTTTTGCGGAACAGCTCAGTCATATGAGATTGGGACGAGAACCCCGCACCATACGCAATGTCCGCGATCGAGTCGGCAGTTTCCTTGAGCAGCTTGCGCGCAAATGCGAGGCGCCGATCAAGAATGTACTGATAGGGTGATTTGCCTGTCGCGGACTTGAACGTCCGGGAAAAATGCGGTGTCGACATGTGGCACATCTCGGCAAGCTCCTTGAGCTTGAGTGATTGATCGATGTTCTGGCTGATATAACTGTCCAATTTGGAAATCATGCTCGCCGAAAGGCTAAGGCATGTCTTGGCGCGGTTCTTTAGGCTCGACAGGGTCTCTGCCATGGCCATCACACCCAGCGCTTCCAAAGTCGCCGGATTTTTTCCCAATGGGGTAAGCAGCAATCGCCGAGCCGTGTTGGCGAGTTTCAAAAGATGCTGTGCGTTAGGGATCAGAGAGGCGCGATTAAGCACTGCATTGTTCTCTCCATTGCCCGCAGCAAATAATGTCGCTCTCACTGATTGATCGATCTCGAAGATGATAAATTCAGCATTCGAAATCTCATTGATTGCAAAATCGTGTGCGGCGCTGGGAATGAGAAAGCCTTGGCCCGGTAGCAGTTCGATCGACACTGCATTGCCACCAATGGAGTAGCTCAACACCTGTTTCGAAAAGGGTACGATGATCGTGTCGCTGGTATCGAGGTTAAAGCCATCGCTGACGGTGGTTGCCTGATCGAACAGACGAACGGTGACAGTGCTGCTGGTGAAGCGAAAATCTGGTTCAGCTTGCACAAGAGCGGCAGGTCGGTCGCCATCGCTGAAACCAAACTTTGGCGCAGGAGACTGAAAGTCATTGCTCGCTGTAAAAGGATTTACAGTGTCCGGGCTGATGGGGGATTGCGATATGAACATGTGATACACTCCTTTGTCGCAGCATCGTGGCTGATGTCCCAAAGGTTCTGCCAACAGGCCCATAATCACAAACATAGAAATCTGGAGAAATACGCATCTCTAGCGATCTTCACCTTTCTACAGGTCGTTGATTGATATTAATCGTTTTTAATCAGATGATTAAGTGATTTCAGATTTTTCGAAAAACCCGAACTGAAGTCGCGAAATGGCGGCTATTTCTTGCTCTTTCGGAAAGACTTCAGTTCAAAATAGAGAAATTTGTCAGGCTAGGCGAAATTTTATTACGCTGACTTTGAGCGGAATTTGACAGGCCAAACATCCGATATTCAGCGCCGCCGAGGTGCAATAAATCGAGTTCTACCGGGACAAGCCCCAATTGATCTCGGCCCTTGATAGCCGCAACAAACGGAAAATCTCATGAGCAAGAAGCAATTGACGACCGCCGCTGGAGCGCCAGTGCCAGACAACCAAAACATTCAGACTGCTGGCCCTCGAGGCCCGGCTCTTCTGCAAGACGTGTGGTATCTCGAGAAGCTCGCCCATTTTGATCGCGAAGTCATTCCTGAGCGCCGGATGCATGCAAAAGGTTCCGGTGCCTACGGTACATTCACTGTCACGCATGACATCACTAAATATACGCGAGCAGACTTATTCTCCGAAGTGGGCAAGACCACTGACGTATTTGCCCGGTTCACAACGGTGGCCGGTGAACGCGGAGCTGCTGACGCAGAACGCGACATTCGCGGCTTTGCGTTGAAATTCTACACCGATGAAGGAAATTGGGATCTGGTTGGTAACAACACTCCGGTTTTCTTCCTGCGCGATCCGCTCAAATTCCCCGACCTGAACCATGCCGTGAAGCGTGACCCGCGTACGAACATGCGTTCCTCCCAGAACAACTGGGATTTCTGGACATCTCTACCAGAGGCGCTGCATCAGGTTACCATCACCATGAGCGATCGCGGCATTCCCAAAAGCTATGCCACGATGGATGGGTTTGGCAGCCACACTTTCAGTTTCATCAATGCACAGAACGAAAGGTTCTGGGTGAAGTTCCACTTCAAGACGAACCAAGGCATCGAAAATCTGAGCGATGCCGAAGCCGAGCAATTGGTTGGGCAGGACCGCGAGAGTCATCAACGCGATTTATATGACCGGATTGAACGCAAAGCGTTCCCATCCTGGGATATGAAGGTTCAGATCATGAGCGAGCAGGAGGCGATGGATTGTCCGTTTAATCCCTTCGATCTGACAAAGGTGTGGCCGCATGGCGACTACCCATTGATTGACGTTGGCCGGTTTGAGCTCAATCGTAACCCTGAAAACTTCTTTGCCGAAGTGGAGCAATCCGCATTCAATCCGGCGAATGTGGTGCCGGGGATCAGCTTTTCTCCTGACAAGATGCTGCAGGGCCGGCTGTTCTCTTATGGGGATGCCCAGCGTTATCGCCTCGGTGTGAACCACGCGCAAATTCCAGTAAACGCGCCGCGTTGTCCGGTGCATAGCTATCACCGGGATGGCGCCATGCGCGTGGATGGCAATTATGGCGGAACGCTTGGTTTTGAACCCAACAGCTATGGTGAATGGCAGGAGCAGTCCGACTACGCCGACCCGCCATTGGCGCTTTCGGGTGCCGGGCATAATTGGGACCATCGCGAGGATGGAGACTATTTCACCCAACCGGGGAATCTGTTCCGCCTGATGAGTCCGGACGAACAGCAGCGACTATTCGAAAACACAGCACGTGCGATGTCCGGCACATCCAAGGACGTACAGCAGCGTCATATCGATAATTGTAAAGCCGCCGATCCTGAATATGGACGCGGGATCGCGGCTGCATTGGGCTGAGAAGGTTGAATCAACGGCTCACACTCGGGCCGGGCAGGATGAGAGAGAATGCTTCGGCCCGGGTGTGAGATCAAAAGAAAGCGCGGAAAAGCGAAACTATCTAGTGATAGGTATTGACATCAACGGAGACCTCTCTATTTGACTACCGATCGCTAGATAGTCAGCAACTGGATATGATCCTCGCGACATATGCGCCGCACCTGGATCGTGCTCATTTCCTGATGAACCTAGCGATTATCTGAAAGACACATTCTGATCTGTGGTCGAAGATCGACATCTTAGATGAGAACTTAAATTGAGGATTTCCGCACCGTGCCTTCCGAAATAGCGGAGCAGCGGGCGAGTTTTTGAAAGGAAGTAGCAATGCGTGATTTATTCCTGTCGCTAGCCTTGGTTAGCACCGCCGCGCTGGGAGCAACTGCCCCCGCTCAGGCTGAAGTCGGTCAGACCGAAGCCGCAATGTCGTATGGTTATGAGGCTGTTGAAGGAACAAAGATATTCTTCCGCGAAGCAGGTGACCCGTCGAAACCGGCGCTTGTGCTGCTTCATGGATTTCCCAGCTCTTCACACCAGTACCGGAACCTCATCCGCGAGTTGAGCGACGACTATTATCTGATTGCGCCAGACTATCCTGGCTTTGGTGCCAGCGATTTTCCGAGCAAGGACGCATACGAATATTCGTTCGACAATATCGCTCACACGATCGACACTTTTCTAGAACAACGCGGTATCAAAAAATATTCGCTGTTCATTCAGGATTATGGGGCACCCGTCGGCTTCCGCATCGCGACGGAGCATCCAGAGCGCGTGCAATCGTTGATCGTCCAGAACGGCAATGCATACGAAGAAGGGCTGAACAAGGAAGCCTGGGCGCCCATCATGCAATTGTGGGAGCAAGGCCGGGGCAATCAAGAGCTGGAAACGGCAATCGCTTCCTCTGTTTTCAGTCTGGGTGGACTGAAGTGGCAGTACACGCATGGCACGCGCAATCCCGACGCTGTCCTGCCTGACAACTGGCTGCTCGATCATCAGAGCCTGTCGCGTCCAGGCCAGCACGAGGTGCAGCTCGGCCTGTTCTATGACTATCGCAATAACGTCGCGAAATATCCGGAATGGCAGGCCTATCTGCGCGAGCATCAGCCACCGGTCTTGCTCGTTTGGGCAAAGAATGACGCGTTCTTCCCTGTTCCCGGGGCCGACGGTTACAAGCGCGATGTCAGGGATCTCGAATACAATATCCTCGAGACCGGCCATTTCGCTCTTGAAGAGGATATGGAGTTGATCTCCACAAAGATCCGCAGCTTCCTGGCCAAGCGCGGTATCCAGTAATCAAAATATCTACACAAACGCGTGTAGCAGAAGGTCAGGCGAGCACGATGCTCGTCTGGCCTTCTCTGCATTCAGATTAACGATATTTAGCGGCAGACGGGCAAGATTGATGGGGCCTCTGCCGGATCAGGAAACATCATGACCAAAATTCTTCTGGAAACTTCGGAACTCGCAGAATGGGAAGCGAGCCGTCCGGTGATCGTGGATACGCGAAGCCCTTCCGAATATCGCGAGTCTCATATTCCTGGGGCGGTGAACGTTCCCGATATCTTCTCATACCTCGCATCCTCGACACCCGAAGGGATCGCCGAATTGCGCGAGCATTTCGCGACTGTCTTCGGGCAGGCTGGGATCGATGCAGAACAGACCGTTGTGTTCTACGAAGAGGGAATGGGAACGGGCTTTGGCCAGTCATGCCGAGGCCACTTCATGTTGACCTATCTCGGCAATCCCAATTCCTATGTGCTGCATGGCGGATTGCAAGCCTGGCGTGCGGAAAATCGCCCGCTGACCGATATCGTCCCGCAAGTGGATGAGGCGGTGTTCCATCTGAACGATACAGGCCTTGGCCTGATGGTCGGGAAAGCCGATGTCCTGCGCGAGATCGGGAGGGACCGCGTGACATTCCTGGATGTACGGGACGTCGATGAATGGATTGGTGAAAGTTCCTCTCCCTATGGGAAGGATTTCGTGCCGCGCAAGGGGCGGTTACCGGGTGCCAAGTGGCTCGAATGGTATCGGATGATGAAGCCGGTCGGCTCCTCATTCCGGATCAAGAGCCCGGCTGAAGTACGCGCTGAATGTCACAATATCGGCCTCGATTTCAGCAAGCCGATCTGGCTTTACTGTTTCAAAGGGGCTCGCACATCCAACACTTTCGTCGCGCTTAAACAGGCCGGGTTCGACAATGTCAGCACCTATTTCGGTTCATGGAACGAGTGGGCGCGTGATTCAGAACTGCCGATTGACGAAGGCCTGCTCGCAATCTGAATGGAGAATTAGCGAACGAACAAACGTACCTCTGCGGCGTTGAATACCGATTTGAATCGATAAGGCCGCCATACCGGTATGTTCGGTATGGCGGCCTCTCGGGTATACGACCTTGCTTACTAGGAGCTTCGCGTCAGGCAGCGCTCCGGCAATCGAGGCAGGGTTCGTGCGCAGGCAGTTCCTGCGGCATCGCGTCTCTTGCGGCGCGCAATGCGGTGCGCACCCCTTCCTCAACAACGGGGTGGTAGAATGGGCTGTCGAGCATCTGCTGAATGGTCCGCTCTGATTCGATCGCCCAGGCTAGTAAGTGTGCGATATGTTCGGCAGCGGGGCCGATCATTTCGGCACCCAGGAAACGTACCGTCTGTCGGATCAGCATAAATGTTCAGCTTGCCAGCGTTCTTGAGCGCGACACGCGCGCGCCCCTGGCCGGTAAAGTCAACAGAGCCGGTGACGAATGCTTGGTTCTTATCGAGCAATTCCCGATGAGACAGACCCACCATCGCGATTTGCGGATCCGAGAAAACGACGCCCATCGGTGTGCGGCGATGGCGCTCCGCCACGAACGGGAAACGCGCGGCATTCTCACCTGCGATACGTCCGGCATCGGACGCTTCGTGCAGGATCGGAGCATCCGGTGCTGCATCTCCGGCGAGAAAGATATGGCTATAGCCAATCCGGGCGCTTTTGGGATTCCAGTCAAGCGGCATGCCGCGCTCGTCCAACTCCAAGCCAGCAGCTGGCAGACCGAGATTGTCGGTGTTCGGACGTCGGCCTGTGGCAGCGAGCATGTAGTCGAAGCGTTCCTGCGTCCCGTCATGTTCTGTTACGACGATAGTATCGCCTTCGCGCTCAATACTGGATACATGTGTGTCGGGGCTGAAGCGATATTCTGCGGAAAGGCTTGCTCGCGCGCTTTCGACGATCTCCGGATCGGTGAGTGGGCCTACCAGCCCTCCCAGGCCGAACAGCCTTACGCGCACGCCAAGCCTGTGAAGCGCCTGCGCCAGTTCCATGCCGATTACACCGTTGCCAAAAACGGCAACGGATTCGGGCAGATCGGTCCAGTTGAAGACATCGTCATTGATAATCAGCCGGTCACCCAGATCGTTCCAGGCGTTTGGCCACACTGGCCGCGACCCGGTTGCAATGATGATCCGGCCGGCGTGGATCTTGCGGCCATCATCCAGACGCAGGACATGCGGAGAAACGAAATGTGCCCGTCCGTGTACGCGGTGTTCTTCGGGCCAAGAGACAACATCTTCTTCGACAAAGCCGACGAAACGATCGCGTTCAAAACGCACGCGGTTCATGACCGCGACGCCGTCGATCTTGACGGAACCCGTGTTCACTCCAAACTGTGATGCATGCGCGGCGGTGTGGGCGGCTTCGGCGACCGCGATCAGGAGTTTTGACGGCATGCAGCCGACTCGCGCGCATGTAGTGCCATATGGTCCATCCTCGATTACCAGAATGGAGTCGGTAAATCGGCGGGCCGATTTATAGGCGCTCATACCCGCGCTTCCCGCTCCGATAATCACAACATCAGCTTCAAGGTCGAAATTCTGTTCCATAGTGCATACTCCTTATTGATACCTATCGATAGATAGCTTCGGCGGAAAATACTTTCGCAGATTTGGCTTTTCACATTCCAATCATGATCAAACGGGTGACTTGTCCGGTGCGCGGGCCGTCAGGTTGCGAACTCTTTCGTCACGTAATCCGCCACCGTTCGCAAAACTGCGGGGTCCTTCCTCGATCGGGCGATGATAATCGCCCCCTCCAGCGCGGCGACCACTGTCAGCGCTCGGGGTTTGGCGTCATCGCCGCCCAATGCTTCTGCAAGCCAGTTCGTCAGGTGATCGAAATATTTGGCTACCTTTGGTGATAGTGCGGCTGGCAGAGATGAAATCTCGGCCCCGAAAATCCCGCACAGGCACATCAGATTGTCGCTCTCATTCGATGAAATGAACAGGCTGGCGATTTTTTGAAGCGCTGCCGGGCCGGATAGGGCGTGCGGATCCCCCAGCTCTTCCTTAGCGCGTTCAAGATAGCGTTCGCCCAGCGCCTGAGCCAAATCCTCCTTGGTGGGGAAGTGATAGTGGACACTGGCGCTCTTGATCCCGACATCTTCCGCAATCTCACGAAAGCTGAAACCAAAATAGCCACCGCGTCTCGCACGCTGCTCAGCGGCATCAAGAATTTCTGTTCGTTTATCCATAGTGAAATCAGCGTCCTAAAGAATCTATCGATTGGTAGGTATAGTGTCTTTGAAGAATTTCAATCCCGAATTTGCTTCGGGGTTTTTCGCATGGATCGTCAAGCCAATACCGATCATCACAACAATACCAGAAATAGCGAGGCGTTGCGTAATGGCCTCGCCTAGAAAGAGCGCCGCAATCAGCGCGGCCGCTATTGGTGTTGCCAGTTGTACGCATGCAAGCACGCTTAGTCGCAGGCTTTGGGCAGCCCTGAACCACAATGCGTAGCCCAGGCCGGAGAATACAGCGCCCGACACCATCGCAAATTGAACACCGCGTGACAGGCCCTGATCTGCCTCGGCAATCACTTCAGGTATGCCGAACGGAAGTGTCAGAACACTCGCCAACGCGAACTGACGGGCCACGCGCTGAATTGGTGAGCCTTCCGCTCGCCCGCTCACAGTGTAAGCGCCCCAGCTCAAACCTGCGATAACCATCAATATCACAGGCCATGCGGTCGCTGGACCAAAGGACGGAGCAAACAGATACAGAAGGCCAAGAAACGCGATGATAACACCGCCGATCGAGAGCAACCCAATCCGTGTTCCGATCAGCGCTCCAAACCCGAGGATTGCAAACTGGGCAGCAGCCATCAGCAGCAAGGCACCGTTCGCGATTGGAAGCGTCACATAAGCAGCCGAGAATGCATAGGCATAAACGGTCAGCGCAATCGCACCGGGTAAATCGGATTTTGACGGCCAGTGTTTGAGGAAAGGGATGAGGATTACAGCTCCCGAGGCAATCCTGACGAAAGAGAACAATTCCGGTCCCACTTCCCCTGTCCCAAGGGCCAAACGTGCCAGTATGGAATTGGCAGCGAATGCGATAATCGCAAGCGAAGTTATGAACGCGGTTCGCATGATCTGGGCTTCTTTCCTGGATGGTAGAGCGGAGAATTCGAGGCGAACATACCTCAAACTCTCCGCAACTACAGAACGCCTAAGCTATTGGCGTCCAGCGGTCACGCCGCCATCAACCGACAATACGGTGCCCGTGATCCAGCTGGCGGCATCCGATGCTAGGAACAGCGCCGCCTCTGCCACATCCATCGGCTGACCATTGCGGTACGAGCGGGTGGAAGGCGTTGAAGCCGGGTAGAGTTTCGCTCACTTCTTCGTCTGACATGAAGGTGTTGTACACCGGTGTTTCGACGACCGCAGGAGCGACGGCGTTGATCCGTATGTTGCTCGGTGCAAGCTCGATTGCGAGGTTACGAACCATTGCGTGGACGCCTGCATTGGCAGCGGAATATGCCGCCGACGGTGTCGCGCCGATCGCCTGAATCGCCCAGAGGGAGCCGGTCTGCACGATTGCGCCGCCGCCGTGCTTCGCCATTTCCTTGGCCGCAGCTTGGGCGGTGAAGAATTTGCCCTTCAGGATCGTATCGAGGAACCAGTCATACTCGGCCTCGTCCAGATCCAGAAACGGCTTTGGCTGAAAAACTCCGGCATTGTTGAACAGCACATCAAGCCGACCGAACTCGCTCACCGCAGTATCGACAAGCTGACGACCCGTTTGTGGGTCAGCGATATCGCCAGCAAGCACCGTTACGCGCTCACCAGTCGGATCAATCTCTTTGGCAGCAGCCAGAAGCTTACCTTCATCGCGGCCATTGATCGCAACCTTGCCACCATCGGCGACAAATTGCTGAGCCATTGCTTTACCGATTCCCGATCCACCACCGGTGACCGCTGCTATCTTTCCATCGAATCTCATTTTGATTTCCTTCCTAAACTCTATGTGGGCTCATGTGCCTACCAACTGATAGGTATGTTACTGTTAGCATCATGTCAACACCTATCAATAGATAGGCTCTTTGCCGCCTATTTCTGTCAGAGTTACGACCTTGTCAGATTTCGGTTTTGGAGGTTCAATGACTGGCGAATAGCCGCGCCATTTATGCTTGCCTGCCGCCCGTATTGGTGTATTGCATCGCTAATACAATAAGGTGATGATTATGCGATGTTCCTCGATCCTCTTAACGATTGCCGCTGCAGGCCTGCATCTCTCCGCCTCGGCTTCGGACGCTGAGCAAGATGGCGTAATCCAAGCACCGAGCGACATGCCCAGCCATGTACAGGACGCTGCCAATGCTGTGCTGACGCAACCAAATATTGGAGGGCTAGGCATTGCCCGAATCGAAAATGGTAAAATTGTATGGACCGGCTATTTTGGCGAACAATCGCCCGGCGTTGCGGTTTCTGAAAACACAGCGTTCAACACTGCTTCGGTCGCTAAAACTCTGATCGCAGAAACGGTTCTTCGTCTTGCTGATCGCGGAGAGATGTCGCTCGACGATCCGATCGAAGAATATTTCCAACATCCCGAACTATCGCAAGATCCACGCTATGCCGGCCTGACACCGCGAATTTTGCTCTCGCATCAGGCTGCCTTGCTCAACTGGCCATGGATGTATGATGATGACCGTCTGGCTTTTGTCGCCGATCCAGGGAAGGGCGAGGTAAGCTATTCGGGCGCTGGGATAGAAATAGTCATGGCGTATCTCGAGGCTCGCTTTGGCAAAACCTATCCCGAAATTGTAAAAGAGGTGGTGCTGGAGCCGCTTGATATCGATGGTATCGCAGTAGGTCGCGAGGAATGGCTTGAAGGTCACGTTAGCGAGCCGCGCGGCGGAGATGGTACTGTCTATCCGCCCTTTACCCGCAGCGGAGATGAGAACCTGATTCCTGTCGGGAGCTATTCTGCGGCAGATAATCTGTACGCGACCGTTCCAGGGTATGCAAAACTGATAGTAGCGCTGATCGAAGGCAAAGGTTTGTCCGACAAAATGCAGGAACAACGGGCTGCGTTGCACTCAAAATCGGACACCGAATTGGGATATGTATGCATTTCTGCCGCAGAAGATTGCCCCGATCCGATTGGGTTTGGCATCGGTTGGAGCCTGTTTGGCGAGCCAGATCGAACGATTATCAACCATGGTGGCAACGATTTCGCCGAGCACGCGCAAGTGTATTTCATTCCGGAGACACGTGAAGGCCTGGTATTGTTTGTAAATGGTGGAAATGCGTTTCCCGCAGGTATCGACATTATCGAAGCGATTGATCCCGATCTGCGAATGGCAAAACACTTCCGCGCGCTGATCAATTCAATGCGTGAGAGGCAAGCAAGCGAGCGCTAATGCGAGTTACCTTTTGGGCGTTTACACGGCGTCGCGATTAACTGCGCAGGGTCATCATGACCGTTTTCATAAACCTGCGCGGCCATATCAGTGGTATTCGGATTCGCTTGAGGGGTGAGCCGCCCGATATTTGGCGATCGCCAGAAGCCAGGGCAGTATTGGGCGCTTCGCATCGCAGGTATGGAGCTTCTTCGCCACCGATTTCAATGTGTCGTCGACAGCCAGAAAAGCCTGATCGTCGGGCAGGATTCTGGCGAAGAACAGTTCAAGGCAGATCGAAAACTCATCGAGCAATTGCCGGTATGCTTGCTTTTCACCGCGCATCGAGCGGAATGCGAGAGCTTTCCAATGCTTGGGATCCTCGCACACAGTGACCGTATCGATTGATCGAATTGCCTGCCAGTTAGGGCGATCATGCCGTTTGGGTGAGTGATATGCCTTTGGGCTTTTCACAATAAGTTCGCCCCAGGCTATCGAGCGATATTGATGATCGTTCGCGGACAATTGGGTCGCCATAACTTCCTCCTGATAAGCAGCTGTTTCAGTTGGCTGAGATGGCGGTATCGCAGCGCGAAGTCTGAGCGTATTTCAGATTTGCCAAGCAATGTTCGATTTCTATCTCCGGTGCACGGCGAGATGGTGCCAACGGCGTAGGATGTCTGTCGCATCAAAGCGCTTGAGGGTTTAAGGTCTCAAAACTGCATGACATCGCTGCGTAAATGCAGGTGGCGCCGGGGATTGGTATGACTTTGCCAAATGCTTAGCCGATCAGACGGTATCAATCTGTCATGCGCACGCCGCGCGGTACGGCAGGGTTTGGCTGCTTAGAGGCCCAGTTCCGAGAGGCCCAAATGATCGTCAGGGCGTCGGCCAAGTGGCCAGCGGAATTTGCGCTCCGCCTCGTCAATGGCGTGCTCGTTAATACTAGCATATCGATAGGCCATCAGTCCGTCTTCGGCAAACTCCCAATTCTCGTTTCCGTAGGCGCGGAACCAGTTGCCGTCTTCGTCACGGTATTCATAAGCATAGCGCACAGCGATGCGATTTGCGCTGAAGGCCCATAACTCCTTGATCAACCGATAATCGAGTTCCTTTTCCCATTTTTGCGAGAGGAAAGCTTCGACCTGTTCCCTGCCTTCAGGAAATTCCGCGCGATTCCGCCACTTTGTATCGGTGGTGTAGGCGAGTGCGACTTTGGCCGGGGCGCGACTATTCCAGCCATCTTCGGCGAGGCGCACCTTTTCACGCGCGGTGGATTCAGAAAACGGGGGAAGGGGTGGACGTGTCATCGTGCATATACTCATCGGTGAGATTTAAGCGGGATTCTTGCACGCATGAACGGCAATTGCTTTTGCGATCAGATGCGCTCACTTCGGCTAAGCGCCGCTGGCCTTGCTCCTCCGGCACCGTTCCACTCAGGCGAAGTACTGCAACAGTCGCGATCATTGTCGCTAGCAAGAAAAAGCCAATCCCGAGGCGTTGCGAGCTCTGCTTGCGCAGGGACTCCCGTGTAAAGCCCTGGCTCTGGTCCAGCGCGGCCTTTTCGAGCGGATACAATGGGATAATCATGCCTGGCTCTCCAAAGTGACAACATCTCTGAGAAGCGACCATGTAATATGATGGTTGTGCATCATCATCGCTCGCTCCAGGATCCGCTCACTACAGTTTAAGACCGGAACAGACTTAAGGGCGCTGCTACAGAAGAGAATGCTCATTTGGGTCAAAACATCGTTTCAACTGGCGAAACAGTGTGTCTGATGTTCGGGGCAGAATCAGGGTAAGTCTGCTTCTCCACTGTTAAGCCGTGATCGGTTGCGAGATGCCCGGACAATTCTTCAGGTGAAATAGTGTCATGCACAAAGCGAAGGTTCTGAAGCTCAACCTGCTTCACTAAGTAAGCGCACACTCTTTTCCGACAGGAGAATTCCAGTGCGTGGTTTTAAAGAGCCAATAACGTTTGCCTTTATGGGGTTTTTGGTGGTTTCGGTGATCCAGCTTCCACCAGTGATCACGGCAAGGGCGGAAAAAACAGCAAGTATAGAAGCCCATGATGCTGCATTGGGCGGCCAGACCGTTGTATTTGGCAGAGAGCGGCAGGCGCGGCTGGGCCAATTCATGACGTCCGCAAGGCGCGAACGCCACCGCCAAGGCGACGATGCGCTGGTCAACTCTCTTGATCAACTGAGTAGTCGCGCATCAGAAGTGTCCGTCGTCATGACATTTGGCACAGACTGAGAGTTGATCGTTTGGAGGACTGGCCTCGTCTGTTGGTTTCAGTTTAGGCGGCTAGCTTGCGGTGAAGCAAGCGGCGATGTTTTAGCGTCTTTTGTTTGATCCTTTCTCTTCGCTTGATGATGGCTGCGGCTCTACCGAAGTAGACGTCGGCAGGTGTGACGTTGTCGAGGCTCTCGTGATAGCGCTGATGGTTGTAATGCTCGACGAACGCTTTGATTTGGTTTTCTAGATCGCCTGGCAGGAAGTAGTTCTCCAGCAGAACACGGTTCTTGAGCGTCTGATGCCAGCGCTCGATCTTGCCTTGGGTCTGCGGATGGAAGGGCGCGCTTCGCACGTGATCCATCTTCTTGGCGCTGATGTAATCAGCCAGCTCTCCAGCGATGTAACAGGGACCGTTGTCCGATAGCAGGCGCGGCTTATGCAGCACATTGGCATGGCTACAGTCTGAAGCAGTAAGAGCCATATCGAGGGTCTCAGTGACGTCTTCGGCTCGCATGGTGGTGCACAGCTTCCAGCTGATGATGTAGCGCGAGTAATCATCGAGCACGGTGGAGAGGTACATCCAGCCCCACCCGATGATCTTGAAGTAGGTGAAGTCCGTCTGCCACATCTCGTTCGGTCGCATGGTTTGCGTGTGGAACTGGTCTGCCGCCTTGATCACCGTGTAAGCAGGACTGGTGATCAGATCATGAGCCCTCAGAAGTCGGTAAACGGTCGCTTCAGAGACGAAGTAGCGCTTCTCATCAGTGAAGCGCACCGCAAGTTCACGCGGACTGAGCTCGCTATGCTCCAGCGCCATATCAACGATCTGGTCCTGCACTTCGGGCGCAATGCGGTTCCATACCCTGCTTGGCGTTGAGGGACGATCCTTGAGCGCCTCAGGCCCGCCTTCTAGGTAGCGGTCATACCAGCGGTAGAAGGTCCGCCGCGCCACGCCGAGCTGATCCAGCGTGCGCTTGGCAGGCAGATGTGACTGCTCGACCAGCTTGATGATCTCCAGCTTCTCAGATGCAGGGTATCTCATGCGTCGTCTCCCCCAAGCCCGGTCATGCTTTTTTGAGCAACCGGTTCTCCAGGGTCAGATCAGCAACACACTCCTTCAGATCACGCGCCTCATTACGCAGATCCTTCACCTCATCCGTGGTCGCAGCACGGGCTGTATCGCCAGCAAGACGGCGTTTACCCGCTTCCATGAATTCCTTCGACCAGGTGTAATACAGGCTTTGCGCGATCCCTTCACGGCGGCACAGCTCAGCAATGCTATCATCGCCGCGCAGACCTTCCAATACGATCCTGATCTTGTCTTCGGCTGAGAAGTGCCGCCGCGTCCGACGGCGGATGTCCTTCACAACCTGCTCCGCAGGTTGCTTCGACTTCGACTTTTTGGTTCTCATCTTCGTTCCTTCGTCACTACGACGAGAACCAAAACTCTCCTAAACTTCAACCGCTAATCTGTGCCATAGGTGCTGACGGGGAACAGTCGCGCATCAGAAGAGCTAGGCGGAACTCGAGTCTCCAAACTGAACTAAGGATGCACCCCTCAGCGTTTACAAAATGTCACGCGGCTCACTCGTTGTAATCCGCGATCACCCGCCTAGCGCATTTAGAAGAACGATTGCGCATAAACGCTAATCCAGAGAATCCTGATAGTATTGCTGAGATCTCCTGTGCATTGTCGCAGCAAAGGAGATAGCGGTGGACCGCCTTCATGCAATGAACGTACTGGTCAAGGTTGCGGAGCTCGGCTCTTTTGCAGAGGCGTCCCGCCAACTTCATATAAGTCCCCCGGCAGCAACGCGGGCAGTGGGTTACCTTGAAGATCGAATTGGAGCGCGGCTTCTCAACCGCACTACGCGCGCGGTCAGACTGACCGAAGCGGGGGAGCGGTACTTTGAGGAGGCAAAGCGCCTAATTTGCGAGATTGAGGCTGCCGAAACCAATGCGGCGGGCATATTCGGTACCCCAACCGGCGATCTTACGATATCGGCGCCGGTCCTGTTTGGTCAGCTTTATGTGCGGCACTTGCTGACTGAATTCCTCGACCAGCATGATGCCGTCACTGCGAATTTGATTTTGAGCGATCGGATCACGAGCCTGGTTGAAGAGGATATCCATGCCGCTATCCGTATTGGGCATTTGCCCGATGCCAGCTATTCAGCAATCAAGGTTGGGACTGTTAGGCGTGTCATATGCGCGTCTCCCGCATATCTGGAAAAACATGGTGTGCCGATGACACCCCAGGACCTTACCAAGCACCGGATTATCGGCTTGTCCGGGGGAGTGGTGCAATAGAGTGGCGTTTTGGGAACGATGGAAACGACGCTGTCCAATTGCGTCCGCGCCTGCATTGTAACCTGAGCGAGGCTGCAATTGGTGCGGCACGTTCGGGTTGGGGGCTGACCAGAGTGCTTTCGTATCAGGTTGGCAAAGATCTGGTGGAGGGCAAGCTGAAGATCGTATTGGCCGACCATGAAGCGGATCTCTTGCCCGTGCATGTCGTGCATTCGGAGGGCAGGAACGCGTCAGCGAAGGTGCGGGCTTTTGTCGATCACGCCGTCTCTTCACTGCGCGCGAACAAGCTCTTCAATTAGGATCAGGGTCCTGTAGAAGCTGATCCCACGAGATTGGCGATAGCATCTAACATGACTCCGCGCGGCAGCTTACGACCCTGTGTGGACATTGAGCGAACGATCTCTTCTTGTTAAATGACGGGCGGCATAGCTGCTGCACTGGTAAGGAGTGGCAAAACCATAAGCCTGTTTGCGAGAGTGTGGATCAAACGAGCGGCAATCGCCTTGCTTGCATTGGGCGCTTTGCTCTTCGCCGCCTATTGGGGCGCGCTCTACTATCTCTCATACGTGATGAAGGATGCAGCGTCCTTCGAGCAAGAGATTGCAGCATTTGAAGCATCCGATGCTGAGGCGCCACCCTCGACCGGTGGGGTACTCTTTGTCGGCAGTAGTAGCATCCGCCTTTGGGATTCACTTGAACAGGACATGGCACCAATTGCCGTGTTGAACCGCGGTTTTGGCGGTTCGATGATCCATCACAGTTTGCACTATGCAGATCGGATCATCCTGAAATATGATCCATCGGCGATAGTCTATTACGGCGGGAGCAACGACATTGGAAATCTGGTTGCACCGCGCTCGCCCCAGCAAGTGTCGAGCGACTGGGCGGAGTTAGTCGCACTAATTCGTCAGAAGTTAGGAGACATTCCAATCTTCTACATATCCATCAAGCCAACCAAGCTTCGATCAGGTCAATGGGACAAGATGACGGAGGCAAATGCCATAATCTTCGAGCAATCTAGGTCAGACCCAAATTTACATTTTATCGATATTGCCAGCCATATGTTAGACGAAGCGGGCGAGCCCGACAGGCAGTACTTTATCTGGGACGGGCTTCACATGAATGACCGGGGCTACGCTTTATGGACTCGAGTAATTCGTCACGAACTAGCTGAGAAGTTGGACTGACTTTCGTAGGCTAATCTAACGAATACCGGAGAGTTGCAGATCGCTCCGTAACGTATGGCAGAATATCCGCTTTCACCCCCATTCTCAGACATCGCGCTTCGCGCTCATGCCGACGGGTCAGTCTGGATGCCACCGCCACCCAAGATCGTTCCACTGCGCGAAATGAAGCCTTTCCCAAGGGAAGGATTATCGCCGGGTCGGTCTGCATTTAACTCCTGAGTTATCCCAAACGGGAAATTTAATCAGGAGAATTCTAATGAAGAGCACTATTCAGGTTCTGGCGCTCGCCGCATTCGGTGTCACGGCGGTACCCACACAGGCGGAAACCTTCGATGGTCCCTATGTCGGTGCGAGCATCGGCTGGAACAGAGATGAAGTGGACCGCAGCCTTGAAAACATTATCATCGATCCAAATGCCAGCCAGGATTCTTTTGCGATCGAAGCCCATGCAGGCTACAATCACCGCATTGCTGACAAGTTCCTAATCGGAGCTGAGGCAAGCGTATATGCTTCGGCGGATGATGATTTTGTTGTCGCCAATAGCGGTGCCACGACGTCCATTAACCCACGCTACAGTTTCGATTTGGCTGCACGCGCTGGTTACCTCGCGACCGAAAAGACCCTTCTTTTTGTACGAGGCGGTTATACGAATGCAAGAGTGAGTATCGCCACCGCTACGGCTAACGGTGTCGTGCGTAACTCAGAGAATTTGGATGGCTGGACGATCGGCGGTGGCGTAGAGCGCGCGATCACCGACACCATCAGTGCCCGCCTGGAATATCGCTATTCTGATCTCGGCAACAATGGCGGCGGATTCGACCGGCACCAAACGCTGATCGGGGTCAGCTATAACTTCTGACTGGATACGCTGCCCGATCCATTGCAAGGTGATCGGGTCGGGCAGCATGTCTGAGCCTGGAGTTTTGGATCGGAGGGCACCATAGTTTTCAAGAGACAAGCCAAGATCATGAATCATGACGAGATCGAGACCATCCTCGGAGCCAGGCTGTTTGCTGAGCTGCGGCTTGCTTTGAATTCCGATTGCGATTGTATCAAAACGCTTGGCTCTCTGAAGGATGAAGCGCGCCAACGCGGGCTAACTGGCGCTGAGATCGATATTGCCTTGTCGAAAGGTAGCTTCGAAATGCGAGCGGAGTGGCTGATCGAGTTCGCCTGTGCGCTGCGTTCACAAGATGCTGGGCGAGCACAGGTATTACATGAGAAAGCGACTGCTCGCGGCGTTACCGAAGAGCTGCTCGACGCTACACAAACTCTGGTAGAGCTCGAATTGAGTGCAAAGCTGGGGTAGATAAGCAAGCCTCCAGCGCTGCTTTCCCTAAGGCTTGTAAGCCTTCCAGCCAGCCAGTCGTATCTGTTCGAGGCGTCCGACATGCTCAGCATATTCAGCGCGGTCTGCGACGTTGACTGTTTCGTTGGGATCGGATTTGCGGTCGTAGAGCTCGGTGGCAATGATGTCGTTCTCGCCAACGTGAACCCAGGCGACATAGTGATAATCGTCAGTGCGAACGCCGTAGCCCATCAGATCGTATCGTCCGTCTTCCCCTTCGCCGCGATTGGGATCCCGGTATTTGCGCGGATACTGATGAAACGCTGCGGTCTTCCAATCCCGGTCCGGTGACGAAAGCAAAGGAACGAAGCTCGTTCCCTCTAGCGAATTGGGGACTGCCTGATCGGTCAATTCGAGTAAGGTCGGATAGATGTCGACCGTCTCAACAATGGCCAGCGACCGGTCGCCTGCCGACTGCATTCCAGGCACGCGCACGATGAGCGGAATACGGACATCAATCTCGTAATTGGAATGCTTGTTATACTGGCCGTACTCGCCCAGTTTATATCCGTGATCGCCCCAGAAAACGACAATCGTATCCTCAGCGAGTTTCAACTCACTCAGCGTGTCGAGGATGTTGCCGACAAGAAAATCGATATAGCTGACGCATGCCATATAACCGTGGATCATCCGCCGGGTCAGCTCTTCGGGGAAGGGCTTGGACTTGTCTTGTGGAACGTTTGCGTAGTTGCGTGTCTCGCCCGATTTAGCGAGTGCGAAAACCGGTGCCCCATCCGGACGGGTCACCAGTTTCGGGATGTCAATGTCGGCAGGATCGTACAGGTCCCAATATTTCTTGGGCGCGTTGAATCCGAGATGAGGCCTGCGGAAGCCCATCATCATCAGGAATTTGTTGCCTGTATGCGCGAGCCGGTGAAGCTCTTGAATGGCGAACAGCGTGTTCTTGCCGTCGGCGTAGGCATAGTCGCCGATGTCAGGCGCTTCGAACGGCGGTGCGCGCCATTTGCCATAGCGATCCAGATTGCCTTCTTCACCCCATTTGAAGCCTTCGAGATACGCTTCAGGAGTGACGCTTTGTCTCATGCGCTTGGAGGTATCGTCACCATAAGAGTCGAACGGATCCTGCGTCCATCCATCGCTGACATCCCCGACATGATGGTAAATCTTCCCGATTGAAATACTCTCATATCCAGCTGCCTTGAAAGACCGGTTCATCGTGTGGCCGGTAGGAAGAATTTTCGATACGGGCGTTTGCAGCCCATAAATCCCCGTCGTGTCGGGGCGCAGGCCTGTCATCAAGTTGGCGCGCGAGGGCGCACAGATCGCCTGATGGACAAAGGCCTGATCGAATACCAGGCCAGTCGCCCCGAACGCATCGATATTTGGCGTTTGCACGAGCGGCGCGCCGTAAAGTCCAAGCATGGGGCGCAGATCATCGATAGACAGGAACAGGACATTGCGACCTTTGGCCGACTGGTCTTGCGCCATGGCTTTCAAACCTTTGGGGAGCATTCCGAGGCCAACAGCCGTCGCTGCGCTTCCAGCCAGCATCTTTCTTCTATCCATATGGCCCCTCCGTATTGATCAGTTTGATGTGTTTCTTGTCGCCGTCAGAACACGCGCCTGCGCGCTACCTGAAAACAGAACCTATCGCGTCAGACGTTGTGCGAGTTGGTAATCGTATAAGGATGGCGCAGTGATGATCTCGTCGTTCATCAACGCAACATAGGGTGTGGGGATGTACTCAAGCTCTAGCGGGCGATTGCCATGCATACCGATAATGCGGGCATCGGGACCTTCCGATCCGCCATAGATCGTTACAGCCTCACCGGGAGCCACGCCGCCTTCGACAAGTACCTTGAGATTCCACACCGTGTTGAAACGTCCGTGACCCGGCTGCCAGTATCCGGCACCACCGGCCAGAAACAGATCATACAGCGGTTTGCCATCCTTGGTTGTTTGATCCGGTACGGATTCTGACGGTCACATTGTCGTAAAGGTTCTGGTGATTGGCCCCAGCATGTTGATCGAGCGTTGGTTTGTTCCAGCCAATCGAGTTCTTGTAAACTGATCGCGTTGAACGGGTGTTGAAACTGAAGGTATGCTCGGTTGGATTGATGACCTGGAGCCCATCGACCAGCGCATTATGGACCTTGCCGATATGAACACTGTAGTGGGCGCGGTGCGTTCCATCTGTGACCACGTTCAGAATCGAGATGCTGGCTGTATCGTCCGTCATTATCCCGGCATCTGCATTGGTGATGTGAAGATTGCGCATCCAGCCATTATGCACGCCGGTGAAATATATGCCGTTATAGCCGGCTTCATTGTGGTGACCGAAAAACGGGTTTTCCGGGAACACCATCGCAAAATCTTGCAGGCCGACATCGCTCAGATGGTCCCACTGCGCAAAATATGCGGGTAACTGGTCATCAATGGCGTGCAGCAGCGGGTCTGCAATTACGATGCGGTTGCCGTTGATCTTCTCGATGCGCGTGGCCTGACGCACAAGCGGTTGATCCGGGGATTCCCAATGACGTGAACCAATTTTGAGGTCGGTCTCGCCATAAATCGATTTGATTAGCGGCCCGTCAGGTCCAGCCCGATTGTGCCAGTGAATCTGGAAAACATCGCCCACTTTCAGACTGGCTGCGTTGTCCACCACCAATTCGCGCTCAAATTGTTTGCCGCTGCGGATTGAGGTGACTTCGGTGATCTCGCGATCATAACTCTTGAGGTAAGAGACCGCTCTGTACCGTCAGGCGGGCGCACCCAGATGAAGCCGCCGCTCCAGCTATATTCGGAAAATAGGACATTCAAATTGGCATCGGGCTGCCGTTCGTATTTGTCATTTTCCTTCAAATACTCACGCAGCTCATCCAGAACGCCATTATCGTCCATCTGGTTGAGAGGGCGGGGCATATACAATTGTGTTCCACCCGGACCGCTCCCCATACCGGAAAGGACCATTTCGCCGCGATTGATCCAGAGGATTTCGGTCAGGAGATAGCGCCCGGCGTGCATCTGAACTCGCACTGGTCCATCAACATCACCCGCAGCAGCGAGGGCGGCTTTCAGCGCCACACTGTCATCTTTGCCGTCATCCGGCACAGCGCCAAAATCCGCGACGTCTATCACTGTGTCATAGTGAGGGATTTCGTCAGTGCCAAAGCCATAGCCTGCATATGAAAAATCCGGCATTTTGGCGATGTGCTTTGAGAGATCTTCGCCAATGTCGCCGGGTGCGTCTTTGGCAAGTGCGGGGGAGCCAAGAGTACCAACTCCCAAAGCACTGGTCAGCACCGCAGTGCAAGCCCGCTTGAGCAATGTTAGCACGCGACGTTTTCCTATCCGGTCTGAATATGGTCGCACTTGGATATCATCCCTCTCTATCCTGACTTCTCGCGCCCGAGTCATACCCGAACTGGTCAGTTTATCCCATCCAATGACCCGTCTTGTGCGCGTCTTTGACGAAGTAAGTCGTGATGGCTTGGCTCAAAATTCGCTTCATCTGTTGATTGCTCGAGTTCGTGGAAATTTCGCCTTGCCTTGATTTGTGACACCGGTTACCTAACGGGTCGTATCAAGTCAACCGCTGGCTAATGCTCGACGTTTGAGGCGGCCTGTTGCGTTGCTTGTTGAGGCGAGATGGGAAGCGCGATCTGGCTATGGTCTGACAACAGGAATTGCGACGGCAAATGACACGGTAATAGAGAACATCATTAGAATTGCGAAGTGTCGACGCAAACGGCACTTTACTGGCGAGCAGGAGAACCAGACGACATGAAAATAGCTTTGATCACAGAAAACAGCCAAGCCGCAAAAAACGGTATTATCAATGATGCGCTGACTTCGGTTGCTGAACCGCTGGGGCACCAGGTTTATAATTACGGCATGTATACCGCCGAAGACGAGGCTTCGCTCACTTATGTCATGAACGGGTTGCTGAGCGGAATTTTGTTGAATTCAAAAGCTGCCGATTTCGTCGTTACAGGTTGCGGCACAGGTATGGGATCAATGCTCGCGTGCAATTCCATGCCGGGGGTTTTCTGCGGCCTCGTGATTGACCCTACGGACGCCTTCTTATTTAGCCAGATCAACGCCGGCAACGCGATGTCGATGCCTTATGCCAAGGGCTTTGGCTGGGCGGCGGAGCTGAACCTTCAAGATTGCTATCGGAAGCTGTTCGAAAGCGAGCCTGGCCTTGGTTATCCAAAAGAACGGGCGGAAATTATGAAGGTCAACCGAGGAAAACTGGCTGATCTCAAGGCGGCGGCTAGCAAAGACATGCTGTCGGTCCTCAAAGACGTTGATCAGGATTTGCTCAGGGCGGCGATTGCTGGCGAGAAATTTGCGGAATTCTTCTATCCGAACTCACAAGATGAGGACATTAGCGCCTATCTTCGCGGGCTCTAGGTGCGCTGGTCTTGGCAATGAAATTCGGAGCATTTGATGAACAGCAATATGTTTGATCTTTCTGGCAAAGTGGCCGTGGTCACTGGTGCCAATACCGGCATAGGGCAGGGTATTGCAGTTGCTCTTGCTCAGGCGGGTGCGGACATCGCGCTGGTCACACGCAGCGATGCCGGTGAAACGGTTTCTCTGATCGAAGCGGTAGTACCGGCGCGCGATAACGATCGAAGCTGATTTGTCGACGATAGAGCCTTGTCAGCGAATTGTTGATGAGACTGTCGCCGGGTTCGACCGGCTCGACATTCTGGTCAACAATGCCGGTATCATTCGTCGCAATGACGCTCTGGAATTCTCGGAAGAGGATTGGGATGCTGTTGTCGATACCAATCTGAAAGTCTTGTTCTTCCTCAGCCAGGCGGCGGGCAAGCATATGGCCGCAAATGGCGGCGGCTCGGTCATAAACATCGCTTCGATGCTGACATTTCAGGGCGGAATTCGCGTCGCCAGCTACACTGCGTCCAAGAGCGGTGTGGGAGGCCTGACCAAACTGCTCGCCAATGAATGGGCGGCAAAGAACATCACCGTCAACGCGATCGCGCCCGGTTATATCGCAACGAACAATACTGCCGCCCTGCAGGCTGATGAAGCGCGCAATCGGCAGATATTGGAACGCATTCCTGCGGGCCGATGGGGCGCGCCTGCCGATCTGGGTGGGGCTGCGGTGTTTCTTGCCTCTGATGCCGCGCGATATGTGCAGGGTCATATTCTGGCGGTAGATGGGGGTTGGCTAGCCAGATAATGGGACCGCAAATCGCATGCTTCGGCGAGCTTTTGGTTCGAATGACGCCATCACGCGGACAAGCACTTCGCGATGCGGCCAGTTTGGATATCGATATCGGCGGGGCAGAAGCAAACGTTGCAGTGGCGCTCTCAAATCTCGGGTGTCGCGCGCATATGATTTCCGCCTTGCCGGATAATGATCTGGGCGAACTCGCGTCGAAGGCACTTCGCCGCGAGGATGTCGATGTTTCCGCCATTGCGATTGCTCCGGGCCGGATGGGGGCCTATTTCCTGACCCCGGTACCGATGCCGTTCGCGGCGGAGCTGCGCTTTATGATAGGGAAGGCAGTGCGTTTGCCCTGTTTGGCGATTACGATACCAACAAAGCGCTCCAAAACTGCTCACATCTGCACGTTTCGGGTATTTCTCTGGCGGTTAGCGAAATAGCCTGCGACGCCGCTCTGAGATTGGCAGCCGATGCTAAGGCAAGACGCATCACCGTATCATTCGATGGCAATTTCCGGCCTGCCTTATGGAAGCGGCAGGATCGCGATCCGCGGTCTGCCATCGCTGAGATGGTACGGATGGCTGATCTGTTTTTCGGCAATCACAAAGATATCGCGTTGCTGTTGGAGCGAGACTTTTCTGGCGATGGAAGCGAACGAAGGCGGGAGGCCGCACTCGCCGCGTTCGAAGCTTTTCCAAATCTTACCGCGATTGCCTCCACCGCGCGGCATGTTGAGCGGGGTAACTCGCATCGAATTGTCGGTCGTATCGATGCATTGAAGCAGGCGCATGAAAGCGCCGAACGAGAACTGAGTAACATCGTCGATCGCATCGGCACAGGGGATGCCTTTGCGGCGGGGGTGCTGCATCATTGGATCCATAAGCCGGACGAACTTGATGTCGCACTTGAGCAGGGAATGGCTTTGGCTGCGCTCAAACATTATACGCGAGGCGACTTTAATCGCGCCAGTCCCGCTGAACTGCTCGCATGCTTGGAAGGAGGCAGCGATGTTAGGCGTTAGAACAATGGCAACGGCAGTTTCAGTGCTTTTGACAGGCGTTGCCATCGAGCCTGCCAACGCTAGTACGGCTGCCACCGAGGTAAAATCTTTTTCCCCGTCTGAAGGTGACCCTGTTTGCCGCGGAGCGGGGGCTACGCGGCTGACTTCGGCGGGCGGCGCACCTTCCTTTGGCGTCCACAATGGCTGGAGGTGATCGCTCAAAATGACCGTCTAAGAGCAACCGCGATACGACGTGCGGAGACTGCGCTGGGACGTGGGCCTTACAGCGTCACTGAAAAGCCCTGGCAGCCGCCAGGCGCGAGTCCAAACGATTACGCATCGGTTGGCCCCTATTGGTGGCCTGACCCCGATAAGGCTGATGGTCTGCCCTATATCCGTCGCGATGGTCAGGAGAACCCTGACCGCAATGGTGAGAGGTTTGACAAAAACCGGCTGAGGAACCTGGGGCAGGATCTCAGATTATTGACTGTCGGGTATTACGTCAGCGGTGATGAACGCTTTGCGCAGCATGCAGCCTTGCTGATCCGAACATGGTTTATTGATCCGGCCACCCGGATGAACCCCAACATGAACTTTGCCCAAGGAATACCTGGCAAGGTCGAGGGGCGCGCCGAGGGCATTATCGAAGTATCCGATCTGTCTACGGCGATTGAGGCGATCGGGTTGCTCGGGACCTCTCCTGTTTTATCGATCGACGATCACGCTGCCCTTCAAAGCTGGTACACCGAATTCGTGACTTGGCTGGCGACGAGTGAAAACGGTGTTGCTGAAATGCGAAAGAAGAATAATCACGGCGTCTTCTTTGATTTCTATCTCGCGCACCTCGCGCTCTATGCCGATCTCGATCTGGTCACGCAGAACGTTATCGATAGCTTCATGACAAACCGCGTTGCCGTCCAGATGGACGAACAGGGGCGTTTTCCCGAGGAGTTGAGCAGGACGCGTAGCTGGCACTATTCCCATTACGTCGTGAACGGCTTTGCGAGGCTTGCGACCATCGGCGAATGCGTTGACAAGGATCTCTGGAACACAGCTTTGCCAGATGGGCGCGGGTTAGACCTGGCTCGCTCGTTTCTCATCCAGTATCACGAGGATCCCTCAACCTGGCCGTTCTTTGAACGAGACCTGGAGTTGAATAACCTCGATAAGATACAAGCAAGGATAGACCGATCAGAACTGATCTTTGCCAAAACAAGGGTGCAGGATCAGCCTATCGTGCTGCCTTGACTGAGAAATAGCCGGCACCCCGCAGGATTGGCATCGCTCCGGCGGAGTCCGTTACTGCAAAGAGTTTGGTTCTGCATCCTGTTCGACGTAATCGGCTGATACATCGATAACTCCACCGGTTATTGATACGCTGATTGATCCAATGCCGTCGAATTTGCAGCATGCCGTCGAACCGACGCGAATTTGATGGACACCGGTTATCGCGCCCGATGAAATCCATTGTCCGGCCCTAGGGGCGAGGTCGCGACTGCGCAGATTATTGATCAGAAACTTCGCCGCACCAAAGGGGCCATCCAACATGGTGCGGGTTGTCGCAGTACCGACCGCTTTCCCGTCGATAAGTGTAGTTACAGAGATATCATCGAGCGATCCCCATAGCTCCGGTTCAACGACGCGACCCAACGCTATCCCGGCGTTGTTTCCGTGGTCGGAAATTGTCACGCACGGTCCGCCGTCATTGATGCCCTTGAAGGGGGATGAAGCGACTTCGATACCGATCCTTATCTCATCGATAAAATCATGGACGGAGGCGTTATCATCCAGGGTAGGCGGTATCCGATCCGCGATCTTGAGCATGAATTCGGCTTCGACTGCTATGAAGCCAGCTGCAAAAGCGCGCATCTCAATCGGATCGCCGTGGCAATATCGAGCCGTACCTTCGAAAACCGGGCCTACCAATCTATTGGCCCCCAGCCGAATGTCGTCAGGTGAATTGATCCGCCCGACCTTCCAGCCGATGATCCCCCTGTCCGCAAGCTCGAGGGCAGCATTCTGTATTGCGTAGGCTTCATCCAGGCTCTGTGGTTGAGGCCCTGGAAATTCGTTTATAGCCGACATGGTTACGCGCGCATTTACAAAGGCTTGCGCGACATTCCGGATGGACTGTCTGTCCATATTTTTTCTGCCTTTCCGCTTTCAGCGAGTAAAAAGATACCGGTGTCATAGCCAATATGCTTGGCTGCGCAAGTCGGTTGTTGTGGTAGCTCGCTTTGACGAGCTCGCATGTAAACGCTACTCGGCCCAGCTTGATGGGTTAGGGGTAGCCGACACTATGTCTCAAACAAAACAGACCGTCGCCTGATGGGAACGTCGGATAGAAAGCCTACGATTAATGATGTTGCGCGCGCGGCTGGCGTGTCGAAGAAAACTGTCAGCAGGGTCATCAACCGATCTCCATTGCTGAAGTCCAACACGCGTGAAAAAGTCGAAACGATCATCCGTGAACTGGGCTACGTACCCAACCCTCAGGCCCGCGCCTTGGCATTGCGCAGAAATTTTCTGATAGGGATCCTTCACGACAATCCGAATGCGCAGATGCTACTCAATTTTCAGGAAGGCGTGCTCGATGCGATCCGGGATACCGAGTTTTCGCTAGTCGTGCGGCCAGTGGATCGGCAATCTCCTGATATTCTGTGCGATGTTCGAAGCTTTCTCGAGCGACAGCGCCCGCATGGGGTTTTGATACTTCCACCGATTTCAGAAGACGATTCTCTGGCTGAACTATGTCGCGATTTCGGGTGTGAATATGTGCGTATGGGTTCCGCTCCTTTGGATGAGAGTGCCCATTTGGTAGAATCTAACGATGGGGAAGTCGTTGAACAGGCCGTCAGTTACCTGATTTCAATGGGACATAAACGCATCGGCCTTATTGCGGGGCCTCGTGGTTTTAGATCGGCCCGCGAACGACGTGAAGGTTTTCTGCGGGCGATGATCAAAAGCGACATGGATTGCCCGGAAGAATTGATTTCGCAGGGGGACTACACCTTTTCGAGCGGGCTATCGGCTGCCGAAAAACTCCTGGATTTGGCAAACCGTCCGACCGCGATCTTTTCGAGCAATGACGAGATGGCCGCCGGCGCCCTGCATGCGGCCTGCCAAAGGGGCTGGTCGTTCCCGACGATCTCTCGCTTATCGGTTTTGACGATACGTCGATCGCCGCGCATATCTGGCCGCCGCTAACGACAGTCCGCTGGCCTATCATTGCCATGGCCAGAGCGTACCGCACTCAAATTGATCCATCCGGAGCGCGCTAATGATCAGCCGTCACGCTTCCTTTCGGAAATCGTCAAGCGCTCGTCCGTGGCAGCGCCGCGCCTTTAACAGAGGCTGACCAAACATCCATCACCGCTCAATCGCCATTCGGAATGGCACGACCGGAATGCCGACTGCGTCATAGAGATTGACGATTGGCGATGCCTGCCACGCATAACGGACTTCGGTTATGGCGGAGGCCGCAATCCCTTCGCCAGAGATACGAATTGTCCCACCTTCAATTGTGCTATCGGTAAATCGGCATTCGTCCTTGGTACACAATTCAAATCCAATCGGACGATTGCCACCCATTACCCGCAAGGGCAGGGCAGCATCGGTTTTGAATGTGACGACAATATCTGTCCCGTCTGGCCGCGCTGCCAAAGGTTCAACCGGCGCGCTGATTTCTCCTCCATAAGCCACCCGAATGGCCTCCCGAGCCATACGGTTCCCCAGTTCGAGCTTGTGTGTGGGGTGAATGTCATCAACCGTTCCGAGGTCTATCGACACCGCGAGCCCGGACCGGGTATCGTCCGCAACCGCAAGCCGCTGAACCTCCCGCATACGCGCCCAGCGATGGTCGCTTGGTTCGTCTTTCAATGCTCCGAAGCCAGGCAATTGAACGACCACGAAGGGCAGGTCTGGCATGCCAAAGTGATCGCGCCAGTCATCTCTCCAGATTGGGAACAGGTCCGCATAGGCCGAGTATTCCGAGGCATTCGATTCGCCCTGATACCAAGCAACGCCTTTAAGCTGCATTCCCTCAAGTGGTGCGATCATCGCATTGTAAAGGACGGACATGCCGCGCGGCGTGGCCCAAGGGACGAAAGGCGGCTTCGAAGACCAGTCTCTTGATGCCGCGCCGACCCGGTACTTCCAAGAACCCGCCAGCGACATGGTGCGATCGCCATACTCCAACCTCAATGCATCTGCCGGTCCAGCCAATCCGCCCGACCCCTTGTGGTCAACAACCCTTATGGCGATCCGGTTACTGCCTTGTTTCAAGATGCCCGCCGGGATCGCATATGCGCGATTCTGGGCACTGATCGACGTGGTGCCGACCTTTGTTCCGTTTATCCAAACAGTGTCGCGTTCATCGACGCGCCCAAGATACAGAATGGCATCGCCGCCTAACTCGCGTTCTGTGTCGATCTCAAAGATTCGACGATACCATAGTGTGCCGCTGAAAGAGGCAAGTTCCTTAATTCCCTTGCGCTCCCAATATCCGGGCAGCTGCATCGATAACCATTGCGCATCATCGTATTCGGTACCGTGGCCCAACCGCCATGTTCGCCGGGATCGACACTCTTTGCCCACTCCTCGGTCGCCGCATCAATGTTGCTTGTGGCTGATTTGGGCGAGGTGGCGTATTGCTGAAGAAGCGCGATGTCAGCATCATGATTTCCCATGGCGGCCATCGTTTCGATGGACGACCAATCCTCCAGCGAAGACCCGCCGCGAGACGCCTGTATTAAGCCTATGGGCGCCCCGGTTCTACGGGTCAGTTCGAGGCCCATGTGCCAACAGGCAGACGAGAAGCCCGGAAGATTTTCTGCCGTCGCCTGTCCCCAGGGTATGGAGCTAGCGAATGTTGTCCCCGGATTGGCGGAACTTGCCTGGGCAATCTGCATGATACGCACGGGGTCGTCGCCGATTGAACGGAGCACGTTTCTGCTGTTCGCGGCCCTCTCAATCGGGAGATCCATGTTGGACTGTCCCGAGCAAAGCCACAAATCGCCAAACAGAATATCACTCGCTGTTACCTCGCGGTCGGACTCGGAACGAACGGCAAGCGAGATATTGGTCGCCGCCTTCTGAGGCGGCAACACCGTTTTCCATCGACCATTCTGATCGACCGTTGCTTCGGCTCGAAATGGTGCATCGCCCTCCAGACCATCTACTTTGAGGGTTATCATTTCACCCGGCTGACCAAAGCCAGCAATCGCGACCTCCGCGCCGCGCTGAAGAACGCTATGATCAGCGATATAGGGCGCAAGAAGTGGGCGAGCGCCGTCTTCTTGCGCGCTAGCTTGAAAGCTCACACTCGATACAAGCAGTGCTGTAAAGGCGGAATGGAAACAAAGGCTTCGCGTAATATTCATGCTCTTTCCTCTCCCTCGGCGCCCATTGCGCTAGCCTGAGCAGCTTGCACTTTGCACCAACTGCCCCTGGGTAACATCGCAATGACACCGGTGTAAACCGCTATTGACACCGGTGCCATTTTGCTGTTTCTAGTAATTGAACCGTAACCGCGGTCGAAAATTCACATGGGGAGAGTGTCATGAACACATGGAGTGTGCGCACGGCGTTATTATTGGCGTCCGTTTCTACTGCAACATTGGGTATATCGAGTGTAGCGCATGCGCAGGATGCGGCTCAAGAAGGCAATGTAGAAGTTGACGAGGGTGCTCCAGCGAGTGATCCGAATACGATCGTCGTGACAGGTATTCGTCAGTCGTTGTCCGAGGCACTGAACCGTAAGCGCGATGATCCACGAATCATTGATTCGATCGTAGCTGAAGACATCGGCAAACTTCCGGATGAAAACATTGCCGAAGCTCTTCGGCGGCTGACCGGCGTTGCGATTGATTCGGAATTTGGCGTTGGCAGCGGCGTTTCCATTCGCGGCCTTTCTCAGAACCGGGTTGAAGTCAACGGTACGGACCACTCTTGGCGACACCGGTACGTCAGGGCGTGAATTTCGAAGACTTTCCTTCTGATCTTGTCGAGGCGATTGATGTTATCAAATCACCGCTTCCAAAAATGATCGAAGGCGCGCTTGGTGGCACCGTTAACCTGCGGACCAAGCGTCCTCTAGCGCTTACCAAGCCTGCGCTAAGCGCCCGTGTGGAGGGTGAGTATAATGACCTGGCCGATGACCTGGGTTACCGCGCAAGCGGACAGGTTGGTAAGAATTGGGATACCGATGCCGGTCAGTTCGGGGTTCTGCTCAATCTCTCCTGGGAAGATCGCACCTTACGGGCGGACTCAACCCGCGAACGACTGCGGGTTAGGGAGGTCGATGGCGAAAATGTGGTCTGGGCTGAGGATGCGTCCATCCGCTCAAGAAATCTGGATCGTGAACGTTTCGGCGCGAATCTTTCGCTGCAATGGGCTCCGGTATCGGACGTCGGCAACCTTTATTTTGATGTGGCCTACACCGATTTCTCGCAGGAAGAGACCAGCTTTGGTTTCTTCACGTCGGATAGCGGGATCGATGTAAATCGGTACCGTTCGAGGTTCTGAGCGACCCTGCCAATTTTGCCAGCCCCTTTGTTAATCGTAATGTGACGTTCCGTTCATTCTCGTCGGTTTCACCGCGTAAGACAGAAACCTGGTCCGGTGCGTTTGGCGGCGAGTTTGACATTAGCCCGATGTGGTCAGTCGCCGCTGAGGTCGCTTATGCAGATTCCAACAGCACGCGTCCGAACCAAAGCGTTCAGGCAGCTTTTGTAAATCCAAACGATCTGCAAGGCGGCGGTCGCGCTGGCGCGCCCGAAGAAATTCGCTTTAACACTATGTTCAATTTCAACGGTATCGGGCAGCTGCCCGACTTTGTTCCGATTCCGGGCGAGTTCACATCAGACACCGGATCAGCGACGCTGAGTCTCGACGACAGCTTCGTCAACTTCCTTGATCCCACATTGTACGTGCTGCGCAACTTCCGCGACCGTGTGACCAATACGAACAATGATGAATTCGCTGCTCGCGTGGATGTGACGTATGAGAATGTGAGCGATCACTGGCCTCGGTTTATCACTTCGGTTGATATTGGCGGTCGATACACGGATCGTTCGAACTCATTCCGTGACTTCAACACAAATATTGCCAATTTGCATCGCGATTTGCTCGATGCAAACGGCGATCCGATCTTTTTCGATTTCAACGCATTGGCAGCGCTCGGCTTTGGTTTTACCGAGGTGCCATATACGATTTTCCCAGGTTCAAACGCTAACTATATTACCAATAACTGGCTGGGATTTGATACCGATCTGTTCAGTGCTGGCGGGATCGATGCAACGCGGGCGCGATTCAATGACTTTGCCGAGGGGCAGGGGTTAACGCGCCGCAACGGGACGCCTATTTCTATCCCCCAATTTCCGGATATCGTTCAGAGTTCGGTCACCGATGCGCAGGAAGAAACCCTGGCTGGTTACATCCAGGCAAATCTTGAGGCTGACATCTTCGGTATTCCCATGCAAGGTGTTGCCGGGGCGCGTGTTGTTAGAACGAAAGTCGATGTCGACGGTTTCGGCACTGACGAGAACGGTGATATCATTCCGCGTTCGGGGGATTCGGAATATACCGACGTTCTTCCAAGCGTGAACTTGAAGTTCGCACCATCGGAAGATGTGCTGGTACGCTTCAGTTACGGCAAGGTTTTGCGCCGGCCTGACTTCTCTGATCTGTCACCGGGTCTTACGTGCTCTGCGAACTTTTCTCGCTGTGATATCGGCAACACCGAGTTGGAGCCGTTCCGGGCAACGCAATATGACGTGTCTGCGGAGTGGTATTTTGCCGAAGATGCGCTCCTGAACGTCGCTCTGTTCTACAAAGATGTGGATGCCTTTTTCCAGAACACTATTTTGTGCTTGAATGAGCCAAACATCATCGGTGTGCTGGATAACAATCGCGGTATTCTCTCCACGGTCGCTTGTCGTCTTGATGGCACACTTGATCCGATCAAAGTGCTTGATGATGGTGATGCGGTCGTTCCGTTTACACCTCTGGGTGAACTCGGTTTACAGTCCAACAGCGTGGCCAATGGCGAGTCAGGTAAAATCAAGGGCATTGAGTTGGGTCTTCAAACGCCGCTCGGGGTGATCACCAGTGCACTTGATGGTTTCGGCATTGTGCTGAATTACACTCTGGCCGACAGCGAAGATCCCAACGGGTCGCCTCTGGAAGACATTTCGCGCCACACATATAATGCGACCGCATATTATGAGAAGGGACCGTTTAGTGCCCGCGCGGCTTACACCTATCGCACGCGCTTTCTCGAGCGAACAGGTGAGGGGCGGGTTTCGCTGATTGGTGAAGATTTGGGCAATGCCGATGATCCAACGCGAGGCAATAGTTTCCGTGAGCCGATCAAGCAGCTCGATCTGTCGATGTCTTACGACATCACAAGGGCGGTCAGCGTCAACCTGAGTGCGGTGAACGTGACGGATGAAAAAGAAGTGTTCACATCGGCTCTTCGTCAACAATACGCAATTGGGCAGACAGGGCGCCGCTTCACCTTCGGGCTTCGCGGGCGGTTCTAAGCGAACGGGTAGGCTCGGGGCTTTCAAGACAATCCGATGCGGAAAGACTTTGGAAGCTCCGGGCGTTCGACCACCATTTCTGAAACCTCTTGAAGGATGTGCTTCTTTTGAGAAGGCACAGCCACCCTTGTCAGTCAGGATGTGAAAGCCAAAGACCGGTAAGATGAGATGCAGGTGAGGCAAGCAGGCATGTCGACGCAGCGTAGGGACCTCCTCGCTTATGCTCACAACAGCGGCTAAATGCTGATGGCGAATGATGGGAATGATCTTGGCTCTTTTCGTATGATAAATATCTCTCGCCGGGTGATGATAGGCAGTTCGCTGGCCATGCTTGCCGCATGCAATGCCCGTTTCTCCAGTCTGTTCACCGCGACGGACACGCACGTGCTCAGCTATCCAACAGTGCAGGCGGTCATTCGCTTTGGCGAGACATTGAGTGAGCGGACCGATGGCCGGCTCGGCTTGAAAATGTATGCTGGCGGCCAGCTTGGCAATGAGCGTGATACACTGGAGATCACAAGTTTTGGCGGACTTGATTTCAATCGGGTCAACCTGGCACCACTCAATTCGATAGAGCCGCTCACACGGGTTGCCGCGCTGCCATTCCTGTTCGAATCCACCGAGCATATGCGCACCAGCCTGGATGGTGATATAGGTGAGGAAATTCTCGCATCGCTTGAGCCACACGGGCTGATCGGGCTGTGTTTCTACGATTCTGGTGCGCGGTCATTCTACAACACACGCGGGCCGATCCAGACACCTGAAGATATGGCTGGTCTGAAGCTGCGCGTGCCGGGCTCAGATCTCTATGTTGCAATGATCAAATCGCTCAGCGCGGATGCCACGCCAATGCCGCTGGACGAGGTCTATCAATCGCTGGCGCAGGGCGTAATCGATGGGGCGGAGAACAATTGGCCGTCGTTTGAGAGTGGCAAGCATTTCGAAGTCGCGCGCTATTACAGCCTCACGAGGCATCTGCTAGCGCCCGAAGTCTTCGTGATGTCCAAGATTAGCTGGGACAAACTGAGCGCCGAAGATCAAGCGTTGGTTCGGCAGGCGGCCAAGGAATCCGTCCCATATATGCGCCGGTTATGGGACGCGCAGGTCGCGAAAAGCATGGAGATCGTGCTCGCTTCAGGCGTTGAAGTGAACGAGGTCGATCCGGCTCCCTTTACCGAAAAAATGATGGGCATGTGGGGTGAATTCGTCGAGACGCCGCGTCAGCAAGAGCTGGTCGATCGTATTCTGTCGCTGCGCAAGGGGACGGAATGATGCTCAAGGTTTCCAACTTTCTGGTTAAGATTGGGGCTGCCGGGCTTGTGCTGACGACGGCGATCATCGGATGGCAGGTTTTTGGCCGGTTTGTGCTTAATGCAAGCCCATCCTGGTCAGAACAGGCGGCCTTGATCCTGATGATCTGGTACGTGTTCTTTGCCGCAGCAGCAGGTGTATATGAAGGGTTTCACATTCGCATTGCGCTGCTGGAAAGCCAGCTGTCGGATCGCAGTACGCGCTCTTTGCGTCGGTTAATCCACCTACTGGTGGCGGTCGCCGGGGTGATCTTACTTTTCTATGGCGCGCAGCTAGCCTGGCTGGTGCGCGATCATATTGTGCCTGGCCTCGGCATAAGCCGTGGTTTCGCATATATTCCGATCCCTTTGTGCGGCTTGCTGATCGCGGTTTTCGCGACAGGACATCTGCTCAACGAAAGCAAAGCGGCACCACGTGATGGCGCGCCAGAAAGCGAGGAAGTCTGATGGAAATCCTCGTTCTCTTCGGCGTATTGTTACTCTTACTGATACTGGGAGTTCCAGTCGCGTTTGCTCTGTTTGGGGCCGCGCTCGCAACTTTCATGGTGATCGACATACCGCTGGTTGTCGCCGTGCAACGGATGGCAGCTGGGATCAGTGTATTCACCTTGATGGCGATCCCGTTTTTCATTTTTGCTGGTGACCTCATGTACCGCTCAGGAATTGCTGATCGGCTTGTTCGGGTAGCTGATGCTGCTCTGGGCCGGGTTCGCGGCGGGTTGGGCCTCGTTGATGTGGGCGCGTCAATGATGTTTGGAGCCGTTTCGGGTTCGGCCATCGCCAGCGCCTCTGCGATAGGCTCTACCATGGTGCCGCTGATGGAAGAGAAGGGCTATCCTAAAGACTATGCAGTCAATGTGACCGTCACGGCAGCGGTGGTCGGCCTGCTCATCCCACCATCCCACAACATGATTATCTATTCGGCGGCATCCGGAATTGGGGTGTCGATTGGCGACCTGTTTCTGGCTGGTATCGTCCCGGGGGTTCTCACTGGCGCGATGCTTATGGTGACCGCTTGGTTGGTGGCGCGCAGGCGCGGGCTGCCAAAAGGGCACTTCCCAGGATGGCGTGCATTCTTCTTCGCGTTTATCTACGCGATCCCCGGTCTAATGACCGGCGTGATTATCATGGGCGGTATTCTGAGCGGCTTTTTCACCCCGACCGAGAGTTCGGCTATCGCGGTGATTTACACGGCGCTCGTTGGCACTTTTGTCTATCGCAGCCTGGGCTGGAAAGGTTTTCTCGAGGCCGCACAAAAATCGGTCCGGACTGCCTCTATGGTGCTTTTCGTTATTGCCGCGGCGACAGCGTTTGGTTTTGCACTCGCACTGCTCGAAGTGCCTGCCGCGCTGGCGAGCTTGATCGGCCTGATGACTGACAATCCAATCCTGACTCTGATCATTATCAACATCATGCTGCTGCTGCTTGGCACATTCATGGATATGGCGCCGCTGATTGTGATCACGACCCCAATCTTCTTGCCGGTAGCGATGGCGACCGGCGTTGATCCGGTGCATTTCGGAATCATTCTGATGCTCAATCTCGGCATCGGTCTGGTCACACCACCGGTTGGCTCGGTGCTATTTGTCGGTTCAGCTGTCGGCAAGATCGCGATTTCTGCCATGGTCCGCACGATCTGGCCTTTCTACCTCACATTGCTGGTGGCGCTGGCGATAATCACCTTTGTGCCAGCGCTTTCTCTAAACCTGCCAAATGCGTTTTAGATTTGCGGCGAGGGAAGCGAATTTGATTCCGTGCGAAGCCAGTGCCGGTGGAAGCACCATTCTGGCCGTTCTAATTGATCAACATTGTCTAGTTGGTAGGTCTAAAGATCCGAAACTAGACGCGAAAAGAAGGGGCAAGTCATGGCCGTCGATAGCGAAACGCCAGAAACGGAAACCAGCGTTGCCGAAGGAGTTTATTGGCGTGAGAATATCCGCCTGCTTGTCACACTGATGGTGATCTGGTTTGCTTGCTCTTTCGGCGCGGGCATTCTGTTTCGCGATTTCCTCGATCAGTTCAGCATTGGCGGGTATCCGCTCGGCTTCTGGTTTGCGCAGCAAGGCTCGATCTACATCTTCATCGCGCTGATCTTCGTCTACGTCGTGCGAATGCGTCAGATTGAGCGCAAATACGATCTCGACGATTGAGCCGGGGCTGACACATGGAAACGCAGACCCTGATCTACCTCTTCGTCGGCGCGAGCTTTGCGCTTTATATCGGCATCGCACTGTGGAGCCGCGCGGGTTCGACCAAGGAATTCTATGTCGCGGGGGAGGGGTAAACCCGGTCGTCAACGGCATGGCCACCGCCGCCGACTGGATGAGCGCGGCGAGCTTTATCTCAATGGCAGGGCTGATCGCATTCCTTGGCTATGACGCATCGGTGTATCTGATGGGCTGGACTGGTGGTTATGTGCTGCTGGCCCTGTTGCTCGCACCGTACCTGCGCAAGTTTGGGCAGTTCACAGTCCCTGATTTCATCGGCACGCGTTATTATTCTAAGGCCGCGCGCGTGGTCGCAGTGATCTGCCTGATCTTCATCAGCTTCACATATATTGCCGGGCAGATGCGCGGGGTCGGGATCGTGTTCTCACGCTTCCTCGACGTGTCAATCTATTGGGGTGTGATCATCGGCATGGGGATCGTGTTTATCTACGCTGTGCTCGGCGGGATGAAGGGCATCACTTACACGCAGGTTGCGCAATATTGCGTGCTGATCTTCGCTTACATGGTCCCTGCCTTCTTCATCAGTTTCATGCTCACTGGCACTCCGATCCCGCAGATCGGACTGGGATCGGAGGTAAATGACGGGTCTGGGTTGTACGTCTTGCAAAAGCTTGATCTCGTGCTCGTTGATCTGGGGTTCGGAGCCTATACCGAAGGCTCCAAAAGTATGATCGACGTGTTCTGCATCACCATGGCGCTGATGGTTGGTACGGCGGGCCTGCCGCATGTAATTGTGCGCTTCTTCACGGTCCCCAAAGCGTCCGATGCGCGCAAATCGGCTGGCTGGGCTCTGGTGTTTATTGCCTTGCTCTATACCACGGCTCCGGCAGTCGGCGCATTCGCTATGTTGAACTTCGTCGATAAGGTCGATGATACTGAATACAGTCAGGCGGAGGGTTGGTTCACCAATTGGGAGAGCAACGACCTGATCGCGTGGCAGGACAAGAACGGCGACGGCGTGATGCAATACCGCGCCGGCGATCCGTTTGCTGGAAAGCCCGAATTCACCGGTGAAACAGGTGCATCGGGCGAGCGGTTGGTTTCCAATGCGCCCAATGCTGACAACATCAACGAAGTTTACGTCGACCGTGACATCATGGTTCTCGCCAACCCAGAGATTGCTGCGCTACCCGGCTGGGTCATCGCGTTGATGGCAGCAGGAGGATTGGCGGCGGCGCTATCGACGGCTGCGGGTTTGCTGCTGGTAATCTCAAGCTCAGTCAGTCACGATCTGCTGAAATCAACCTTCGTCCCGAACATTTCCGCCAAGAGTGAATTGCTGGCCGCGCGTGTTGCCGCAACGGCGGCGATTGTGGTTGCGGGCTATCTCGGGATCTATCCGCCCGGCTGGGTCGCGCAGGTTGTCGCCTTTGCCTTTGGCCTTGCTGCATCGAGCCTGTTTCCGGCGATCTTCATGGGGATTTTCTTCAAGGCGATGAACAAGGAAGGCGCCATCGCGGGGATGGTCTCCGGTCTGGTCTTCACTTTCGGCTACATCGCCTATTTCAAGCTGGTGAACCCGGCGGCGAACGTCGCTGACAACTGGCTGTTTGGCATCTCGCCCGAGGGGATTGGCGTGATCGGAATGCTGATCAATTTCGGCGTGGCGATTGTCGTGGCGAGTATGACCGCAAAGACCCCGCCCGAAATCCGCACACTGGTCGATTCCATCCGTGTACCGCGTGGTGCGGGCGATGCGCAGGTGCATTGATGCAACATGAGGTCATGCACCACATGCCTCTCCGAAATACGCCGCCAAACTTGGAGTCGACGCAAAAATCGTGCACCTCACTTGCGCTTTTGCGTGCGCCTTGTCCGGCGGTATGTCCGAGCGGCTATGACCGGTCGGAACGTCTGTGCGAAAAGCGCTAGAAAGCATAATGCCTGTGCCCAGACGGCTAGCGGTCCAGATATCACTACGAACGCAACGATCGCGAAGAAGCCCAGTATCAGCCACCCAATGACATATTGTGTGAGCCAGACATGGTCGTTTGACAGGCATTCGTAGCATGTAGAAGTTTGAAGAGTACGCCTTCGATCGGTCATGATCAAATTCCTTCGTCCGGTGTTGCTCAGACAATTGACTTGTCCTGCCACGGCGTTGATCCAACCGTCGTAGATCTTTTTCTTTCTAATTTCTGATTATGTCTAGAAAGACTCATGCTCCTGCGATTTCATCTGCATTGACCAAGGTAATTAAGACTCCTCCTGCCTTTACGCAGGTCGGTAAATATATTTCTAAATTAGCCATATAATTCAATTGTTTAAAACATTATCCTTGGGTGATTCGACTCGCTATGACGATGTACTTCTGTTTTCCATTTGGTTCGCAGGATAGTGAGTATCTGCTTATCGACAAGATGAGTGGTGTTGATGTACGTGGATCGCGAGAGTGAGCACAACAGAGCTCATTGCCTACGAATAGTATTCTGATCTTGCCGGCGTAGTGGATGTTGCGAGCACTTTGTGTGCTCTGTCTTGACTGCTCAAGCTCAGGGCAAAATTAAGGTGTTGGATGCCTGCGCTCGGAATACTTTGGTTCCGAGTGTCGCCGCACAGCGCCCCCTCATCACGGCCAATCAGATTCTCAGTTGAACGATTGAGAAAGCACATGAGCTCCGAAAATGGATGTGGTGACAAAAGGCTCCGGGTAAGCAATCTCAGTTCCACGTTAATCGTTTCAAAAAGAGATTTATTTGAATCGCCTATGAAAAGGTTAACGAAGTTCTTCGAGACTCTATCAATATTTCGTGTATCCTTCATTCATCTTTGAGTCGAAATCGGGGATGATCATGAAAAATGTAAGGTATTTTGTTACTGTAGGCACCATTGCTCTTTCAGCAGGACTGATCGCGATGCCAGTTAACGCAGCCAATGCGTCAGAGGAAAATGATCAAGTTTCTCTGGATGCGCGAAGTAGCTTTGAAGGTTTCAAAATACAGGCACTGCCGTCATCTATTTCTACGCCCGATATCCCACAGTTGCCCGATTTCAGTGTTCGTCGATCATATGAAGCCAATCCTGTTCCGCCCACGCGCGAGATTATATCGCGCGATGATGTCGGGCTTGAGGGTTCGGTCGACATTGGTGATACGCAACCTTCGGTCGTACAGCTTTTCATTCAGGACAACGTCGATGGCGGGGTATTCTTTAACTGTACCGGCACGGTCATTAATCCGCGAACTATCCTGACCGCTGCGCACTGCCTCAACAGCTCATCCTCGGAAAGCTATGGCTTGGCAGATGTGGCCGACGCGTCAGTGCTCGTGGCGACCGGCGTGGATACCAGTATTCGCTTGTTCGAGTATCTGGACTTCGGCTCTGGATATGCCGACGGGGGTGTTGCGACCAGCACCGATGTGGTGATCCACCCATCGTCCAACCTTGATAACGGCGCGCTGCCGTTCCCATGGGCAGATATCGCTTTTGTCGCGCTCGACGATCCAATCACAGACGTGCCGGCAATGCCGATCCTTCTGTCACCACTCACAGAACTGACTCACGTGGTACAAGTGGGCTATGGCGGCTTTGGCACTGCCGAGACTGGCGATATCGGGATTGGATTCCTGCGCCGGGTCGGCGAAAACATGCTGGGCGCGCAGGGCTCACCTGCGGATCTGATCGACACGATTTTCCCCGACTTCGCGCCGACCGCAGAGGCGGGAGAGGTAACGCAGGTCTTCCACTGGACTGATTTTGATAATCCTTTCCGCACGCCAGAGGAGCAGGCGGCATGCGAGTTCACAGGATCAAATATCAGCTGTGAGTCCCTCGCCGCCGTACAGGCGATTGACTGGTTTGATGGCGATGCATTGCCCAATGAAGTGGGCACCGCTGGCGGCGATAGCGGCTCGCCACTCATCGCCGACCAACTCGGCGGGCCTCCGGTCATCACGGCTGTCCTGAGCGGTGGGTTCGATTTCTTCGGGATCGGCAACACCTATAGCGACATCAGCTTTTACAATCCGCTCTTCCCGTTCTTTGAATTCATCACAGAGAACACGCCGTACAAATATGTCTCGGCGCGGCGTGGTTTCGGTCGCTGGTCTGATCCGCGTCACTGGACACAGGATCTCGATCCAGGTTTCCTGATCGATGATGGCAGCGGCAACCTGGTGAACGGAGTGCCCGGTGGTTCGGAAAGCGGTGTATATGAAACTGGTCCGAAGCTTGGCACTATTCTGGGTGAGGATATCTCCGGCTATGCTGATGTAGAATCATCAGCGTTGCCGCCAGAGGGCACGCCGAACTTCGGCAGTGAATTGCCGGAATCCTCTGCGTTGTTGGGGCCAGGTTCAAGAGGGTTTGTGCCCAATAACACCGACGGTACCCCCGGCGTTTCATTTGAAGCGCCCGCGCAGTATTTCGATGTTCTGCTTAACCGTTTCGGCAGCACGCTGGTGGATATCGACGTAGAAATCGACAAACTTGCACTCGACCACCGGTTCGCCAGCTTCCGCCTGCCCGAAGATCGCACCCTGACCGCGATCATTGGCTACGAACAGTTCAACGGAATTGCGCGCATTGACGGTCAGTTGAACGCTGGCCTGACCGCATTGTTCGGTGGTCTGACGACTGGCGAGGGCACGATTGCGAGCGAAGCTGTGTTCAACCTTGGCGCTGGCATCGCGCCAGGCGGGCTGTTCGGGATAGGCACGCTCACGATTGATGGCGATTATATCCAGACCAGCGAAGGCACGCTGCTAGCCAACCTGCGTTTTAATCGGCGACGGGGCAACAGTTCCGACCTGTTGCAGGTGACAGGGGATGCGAGCCTTGCGGGGAATCTCATCGTTTCAAAATCGGGCCGAACCCGCTTTGGTGATGAGTTCACCGTGCTCAGTGCAAGCTCAATCCTTGGTGAATTTGACAACACGCAATTGATCAGCTTCTCACCGTTGCTTTTCGCGGAATCGCGCGTGGAGGATGGCGACGTGCTGGTTGGCATCAACGCCCTGCGGCTTGGTGACCTGTTCTCCAGAACACCAAATTTCCGCTCACTCGGGGCGGCACTTGATACGCTGCGTTTTGAAGGGCGTTTCGATCAGTTCGCGGGCCTGTTTGACGTTGTGGATGGTGCGAGAGCGAGCAGTCTGGTGCCAACGCTGAGTTCGTTAATGCCAACGAGCGCTTTCAATCAGTCAACTCTGGCGACCAACTTCTCGCAACGCTTCACCGGGCAGATCAGTCAGCGCATGCTGTCTCTGCGCGGCGATAGCAAAGGCGTTGCTGGCTTCTCGTCGCTGGGTGGAACAGGTGTTGGCATCGCACAGACTGGCTCGGCGCCGGTCGGTCAATTGGGCTTTTTCAGCACGGTCAGTGGTCAATTCCTGGTCAGCGCAGAGGAGCGCAGCACCGGCACAAGCGCTTTAGAGGAAGCGGCATTTACGCAAGCGGGTGAATTGACACTTGGCGCCGATATGCGCGTCTCACCCGGCATCAGTGTCGGATTTGCGGTGACGAGCATCCGCAACTCAGCCGCAAACAACGGTGCCCGGTCTGGCAATGGTGACACCAGTGTCTCAGGCTCTTTCTACGCGGTACGGGCAAATGGGGCAGGGCTTTGTCGACGCATATGTCGGCTTCGCTCGTCAGGACTTCACGCTTGACCGTGCAAGTCAGGGCGATTTCAGCCTGGCATATGACACTGCACGAGGCCTTGCCAATGGCAGCCAGACCTTTGGCGGGGTTCGCACCGGGTTCGCGATCGACATTCTTTCAGGCTTGGAAGCTGGCCCGGTCGCAAGCCTGGATTACCTGCGCAATGATCTGAGTGGGTATACCGAGCTAGGCGCACGATCATTTGGTCTCAACGTTCAGGATCGGTCATTCACATCGCTTGGTGCAAAAGTCGGCATGATGGCATCACTTGATCGCGCTGTCGGTCAAACCGGTCGCCTGAGTGCATTCGGGTCTGTGGCTTATGCCCGCGAGCTGGCGGACAGCGAAGATGTTATCACGGCGAGCTTCTTCGGCGCACCAGATGTGCCGTTCAGCATCGTTAACGCGCTTGATCCTGAATGGGTGTCCATCAATGCTGGCGTTGACCTTTCGCTGAGCCAGCGTCTGAGCATCGGCGTGAGTGGGACGTCTGATCTCGGTCGCGGCCCGCTGACCAACAATCAAGGCCGCGTCAATGTAAGCTGGCGTTTCTAAGCGTCTGTGTCTTTATGCTAATCAATCGCGGGGGGCGTAACCGTCTCCCGCGATCTTTTGTCAGCTAGCTGGATAGCTCGCTGCGCATTGTTTTCAGCAGCGCGGCGATTTCCGGGTCAGCGCGCATAGCATCTGTCGTGCGCTCAACGATCTTTTGAAATTGCGGCGAGTGGCTGACAGTATCGCCAAACTCTTCGCTCAAGAGCGCACGGACAAAGCCCTGTGTGAAGTCCTCGTCAGACAAATCGCGGACGGCCCCCAGCGCGACCACTCGTTCTTGCTGAGTTAGCCCGCGGCTTTCGGTCTTCTGGGCTTTCTGCGTTTTGTCCGCTCGCTCACGCTTGGACATACGCTGGAGCTGATTGCGCACCAGCGCCATGACCTGTTCGGAGTTTGTGATCCGGGTCATGAGCTACAGTCCAGTCGCATCGTTATAGGCACTTAATTGATGGTCCGATTGCTGCCAAATTGCCCGAGGATGAGCGATGTGGCCGACAAGTTCTCATCATCGTCGCCATCTGGTGTTTCCGCCCGTTTCGCGGCAAGTTTATCGATCTCGCTGATCAGCAGACGAATGTCGCTGTTGAGCGGCTGGTTTTCCTGATTGAGCTTGATACCAGTTTCGAATTTGGCGACCGTCTCAGGAAACTCGTCACGAATGAGGTGAGTCATCCCCTCCACAAAAACGCGCAGATAATTGTCTTCGCTTTCTGCAAGTAACGGCCCCCAGGTCGAGAGCGCGCGCTCAGGCTCGCCGCTGGTAAGTTCAAAGAAGCCCAACTGATAGCGCGCAATGGCAAAGCCAGGTGCGATCTCGACCGCACGTTTCATCGCCTCATGCGCCTCAATCGGCTGCGACTTTCCGGCAAGAACCGAACCACGCATGAAGTGCAGTCGCGGATCGTCTGGATGCTCTGACAAGAGCGTATCGATTGGTTTCAGATCATCCTGGTCTTCGCTTTGGAGCTTCGCGACGAGAGCGTTGATGGCGTCGTCGCTGGCGAGTTGATCAGTCATTTTGTGTGTTTCCCATTGGATCAACGAAATTTGGACAGTGAAACGCGCAAACGTTTCAATGCTTGGCTATGGAGCTGTGAGATGCGACCTTTGCTGACGTCGAACAGCTTGGCAATCTCTGTGAACTGCACGCCGCGCTTATAATGATATTCGAGGATCAGGCGCTCGCGTTCCGGTAACCGTGACAGGCGGTTGTCGAGTTCGCTGACGAGCTGCTGCCACGATGCTGCATCATATGCCGATGGATCGTCGCTGGGCATGGCGTCGAGACCCGCATCGCCTGCGTCCTCCAGCATGAAGCCCATGGCAATACCGATGGCCAGCTCCCGTAAGACCTCCAGAGTATCTGCTGTGTCAGACGACGCGCTTTGTTTAAGAGACCGCATGCGGTTGCGTTCAATGCGCTTTTTGGCACTGTAAAGCGCGGTGGCTTCGGTCGTCTTGGACAAGGTGTTGTGGATTGCGCCGCGGATGCGCAGCCGTGCGAAAGCAGTAAAGGGCACGCCTTTGTGCGGATCATAACGATCTATTGATTGCAGCAGCGCCTCGAACGCGACCTGCTCGCAATCCATCCTGTCGATGCCCAAATCACCGATCTTGCGCCACTCACCAGTCGCAAGTTTGCGTGCGAAATCCTGATACCGGTCAAACAGGATCCCGCGCGTTTTGGGAGACGGCTTTTCGATGTGGCGGCGCCAGTCTGCGGCCTCAGCGCGCTCATCACGCACAAGCAATTGCAGACCTTGCGAAGAGCCTCTCTCGGCCATTACCCGAAGCTGCCTAACAGGCCCTCCATCACCAGGCTCCAGCCATCGATCAGGATGAACATCAATACCTTTATGGGTAGCGATATGGTTTGCGGTGGCACCATCATCATACCGAGCGATAACAGGATTGAGGCGACCACGAGATCAATCAACAAAAACGGCAGCAGGATGACAAAGCCAATCGTGAAGGCCACGCGTAATTCGTTCATGATGAAGGCCGGGATAAGTTTGAGCAGCTCAACTTCCTCGGCCGTTTCGGGCAATTGTGTATCGGCGATCGAGTAGACCAGCTCAATATCCCGCTCGCGCGTGTGTCGCAGCATAAACGTCTTTATCGGACCGCCCGCGCCATCCATGGCCTGCTGCATGTCGGCGGTCCCCTCCATGAATGGAGTGAGGCCATTGTCATTCACCTGATTGAGTGTTGGGCCCATCAGGAATGCGGTCATGAACAACGCCAGGCTGGTCAGGACGATGTTCGGCGGTGTCTGCGGCATGCCAAAAGCATGGCGGACCATCGCCAGTACGATGACGATGCGTAGGAAGCTGGTGGTGGTGACGATGAATGCAGGGACGATGGCGAGAAGCGTCAGGATCAGCGCAGTGCGCGTCACCTCGGTTTCGACATTGTTTCCGGTCGCAACGTCCGGGGTTGCCGCGTTCAGCGCGGTCTCTGCAATGGCGGCAGCGGCGAAGGCAGGCGAAGCCAGCAGCGCCCCGCAAACCAGCCCGATGATCAGAATGACGAGACGGAGTGTCATGCGCTGTCTCCATCCGTCTCATCAACAAAGCGGTCGATCTCGGTCGCTCCGTTAGCGCCGACATGCAGCAGGTAGTTCTGCTCACCCCGTTTCAGCACGATAACCTGGCTGTTTGGCGCGATGGTAAGGCGCTGTGTGATGTGGAGTCGTTCAGACTGCGAACTTGCGCTCTCATTGGTCCCTGCAATCGAGCTTCCAATCCGATCCGGCATCAGCGGCATGCCATTGCGCACGCGGATAAACCCGATCGCTGCCACTGCGAGCGCGATGCAAAACAGGAAGGCCAGGATAATCCGCAGCCACGGAATATCCGGGTCGCTACCCGTCGCGAAGTGCGTGGTTTCGCGCGCGGCGGCAGTGAGGTGAAACAGAGCTGACATCGACGGTTCCGCTGAGGTTCGGTCAGCCGATCTCGGTCAGGCGGATAGCAAACTTGTCATCCACCGTTACAATCTCGCCGCGCGCGATGGTTTTGCCATTCACGCGAATATCAACCGGGTCCGCCGGGCTGCGATCCAGAGTGATTACATCGCCCTTCGTCATGTCGTTCAGGCGACCGATTGAGATGTTTCCGCCGCCCAAAATGGCTTCGCAATTCACCTCGACGTGATCGACCAGTTTAGCGCGCGTCGCACCCACTTTCGTTTTCTTGGTTTTTGTCGCTTCGGTCATGAAACCTCCTGTAATTCCAGAGTTACTTTTCCGCTGTCTTCGCCAAGGCGAAAGGGTAGGGTGGTGGGCTGTTCATCAATGGTCAGCAAAGCTGGGTCTCCGGCGGCGTTATCGAGCACGATTATGTCGCCGATCTCGAGCTGTTCGATTTCTTGCACGGTCAGCGAAGATTGACCGAGCGATGCCGCGACTGGGACGCACTCGTCATCATAACCATCGCGCCGAGATGCGAGTTCGGCCAAATCCGATCTGCTGGAAAAAGACTGGCGGACAATCTGGACCAGGTCCGCAGCACCGCACTCCACCGCCAATTGTGCGCCGCCGACAACGCCAATCAGCAAGGAATAGCTCGCACCATTTGTGATCGAGTATGCCAATGGCGTCGTTATCTCGGTGCCAAGGCTTCCCTCAATCCGCATCTGCAAATCGTCGAGTGCTTTTGCCGCGACCCGCCGCATCAGTCGCAAGTCTTGCTCTGTATATTTCGGCTGTTTTTTTGCGTTGAGCAGGGCCAGCGCGAGAGACTGTAACGCCTGTGGTTTGCCCTTAATCTGTAAACGTGCCGCGTCACGCAGAACCGCCCACTCTTTCGCGTTTGGACGTCCAACCGCGTCCCAGGTACCCAGCACTTGCCAGCCGTTCTTGCCGAACCATTCCTCCGACCAGGCGGCGACGATCCTTTCAAAAGGTTCGGCTGCCCGGCGCGAGGTCAGGCAACTCGCGGGGAGCCAGGGTGTGCATTGAGTTGCGCCAGACACTAGCCCTGACCCCTGATGCCGAAGAGCTGCTGAATCATATCATTAGTGACAGAGATGATCTGGCTGCTCGCCTGGAACCCACGCTGAATCAGGATCAAATCGCTAAACTGGTTGCCCAGATCGACATTGGATGCCTCGAGGCGTTGGGAGAGGATTGAGCCAACTCGGCTATCGCTAGCCGCCAGAAATTGTCTCTGACCAAATCCCGAATACGCAAACAGCGCATTGCCGCGTTCTTCCAACGCTTGCGGGTCACGAAAATCAGCGATGGCGACCGCGCCCAGCTCGCGGGTTTCCTCATTGCTGTAGGTTATTTCGAGCTGGCCTTCGTTGTTGACGGTCAGTGTCGCAAGCGCGCCGGTCGCATGGCCATCAATATCATTGGCACGCAATGTGGATACTGAGCCTGAGGAGAAGGATGTCACGCTCTCAGTGAAGTCAAGCGTGATGGTAATTCCGTTGTCTTCGTCTTCGAACTCCAGCTCGCCGCCGCCAGGCTTAATCTGGCCGTTTTCAAACTCCAATGTCTGAATGCCGACCTCATCACCGTCGGCATTGGTAACTGTGACTGACCATCGGTCGTTCTCGGTCTCGGGCCGTGCAAACGCGATTGACCAGACCTGTTCCTCTCCATTCGGCCCAAACACCGTCAGATCAGGGATGCTGTATTCTGTGGCGGTAGAGGACAGGTTATCGGCAAAAGCGATGCGTTGAGTCGCCTCGGGTGCATCCGTGCGGAAGCTGTCGATATTGAGCGCGACCGGGCGCCCTTTCTCGTCCAGCACGGCGAGGCGATTGTCGCTGCCTTGCAGGACGATGTAGCCATCATCGTCGACCGCAAAGCTGCCCGTGCGGGCATAGAGCTGTTCATTGCCATCAAGCAGCACGAAGAAACCATTGCCATCGATCGCAAGGTCAAGGTCGCGCCCGGTCTGCCGCAATTCGCCCTGATCGAAATTGGTTGCAATTTCGTCGACTGAAACGCCGTGCCCGCTGCCAGTCTGGCCATTGCCGAACTCAAGCCCGCCCTCGCTGCCAGTGCCATAGACATTGCTGAAGGTAACGTCCTTCGCCTTGAAGCCCTGCGTATTGAGGTTGCTGACATTGTTACTGACGGTCTCAAGCCCGCGCGAATAGGCGTTGAGGCCGGACATCCCGATGTAAATGGAACCAAACATCACTGGGTCTCCCTGATTTGACTGACATTGCCGAGTGGCAGGCCGCTAATGGTTGCGCCGTCGGCTGTTTCGATGGTGAGTGCTGGTGAGCCGTTCTGGAAAGCGACGGCCGTGACGCGGCCGGTAAGCTGGCCTGATCCCGCCGCGACATCGACGGTACGTCCCAGAAGATTGGCGGCTTGCCCAGTGGATTGTGCTGCGACGAGCACTTCCAGATTATCGCTCATTTCCTGCGTTTGTTGGATCTGCGAAAACTGCGCGAGCTGAGAGACGAACTCGAAATTGTCCATCGGCTCCAACGGGTCTTGATATGTCAGCTGCGTGAGCACGATTTGCAGCAGGCTTTCAAAACCAAGCCCGAACTGATCGGTCGCATCGGTGCCGCCTTGCGTGTTCGGCTGATTGACGGGCTGGGACGGGCCGCTGGGTGGAATTGCTGGGACTTCTTGCATGCTAGCCAGCCCCAGCCTGCGAAGTCATGACAACCGGCAGGTCTGCCAAACCATAGCTGCGCAGCGCGGTCCGAATGTCTTTGGCCAGCCGTTCCTGTTCGGATTGAGTGAGCTGGAGGCCTCGGGTCGCTACGCGGTATTCAGATGCCGATGCGATCAATTGCGCGAACAGTTGAGCACGGGCCTGGAGCTGCGGCGAAAGCTGGGTGGCGCTGGCTTTTGTGGCGGGCTGTTCGGGGGCAATGTGGGCTTTGGTGTGTGGCTGTGGCTGACTCGTCTGGCCGACAGATGCGGGAGCCGGTTTCTGCGTGCCTGAAATCCCGGAAGATTGTGCCCGCGCGACGGCAATCGGCGCGGCGTTGCCTAGCAATTTGGCGGTGCGCGGGTTGGTATCTCTCAGGCCTTCACCTTGGCGGCGATACTCTGGCTCTGGGTCCAGTTGATCGAAAGCCGCTGTCGCTTCGGAGACCTGACCTTTTGTGGTGACTGACGTAGCAAGAACGGCCTCAGTTGCGCTTTCCTCGACAGCCAGATTGGTCAGCGGATCGGTCGCTGAAGGTCCAACAATGGGCTGCGCATCAAACGAGACGGCATCTTCTCCGATAACGACGTCGAGGCTGTAATACTGGTCGGCCGACGCCAACGTCGCGCCTGCTTGCAGCAGTCTCAGATGCGGCGAAATATGTTCTTGCGCATGAGCTTCGAGTTCACGCCCCGAGAGGCCCTGATTTCCCGTATTGATGCTGCCGTAGATGCGGCCAAATGCGCCATCCAACTGCTTAGCATTGGCGCCATCGCGATCTGACGATTGCGTGCCTTTGCCATTTGCTGACGGCAAGACAGACAGATGAGACGGACCCACGTTCATGGCTGATTTCCTCGCTTGAGCGCTGCGCGTAAAGAGTTGCCTTGCGACTGAGCGCGATCATCACGGCGTTGCGCCTCAGAGCGCCGCAAAGCTTTGCCTTGGTGTGCAAGATGGTCGGAACGATATTGCGCCTCAGCCCAGCCTTTACGTGCGGCCTTTTCCTCGACCTTAGCGTCGGCCAGAGCCTGCTCGCTTACGTCCAGATTATACTCTGCATTGGCGAGTGATCCGGTCGCGAGAAGCATGCGATCAGGGCAGAAAGTCGGTGAACTAAAGATATGCGAAAGATGCGCTTCAGCAGCGTCCTTTTTGCTTCCAAACTCCGCCGCAGTCTCCGCTTTCTTTGTGCAGTCATTTTTTGCCGCATTGACGGCACTTTGGCACCGCTGTTCTTTGAGTGCCTGCAGTGCGGCTAGCTCCGCGATATGTGCCGAGGTGGTCATGCTGCGCCCCCTTGCGCAACGCATTGCATCAGTTTCGCATCGGTATCTTTCAGCCCATTGCGGTCCGGGCTTTTCTGGCGAACAAAATCAGTGATCTTTGGTTGCAAAGTGATCGCACGATCAATCGCTGCGTTCGAGCCCGATTGATAAATGCCGCTTTCGATCATCGCGCGCGCATCTTCGTACTCGGCAAAGTTGCGCTTCAAGGTGTTCGCGGCTGCTTGTGTGCGCTCATCCAGAACCTGATCCGAAACTCGGCTGACTGATGCCGCGATATCGATGGCGGGATAGTGTCCCTTTTCCGCCAATTTTCGTGACAGGATGATGTGCCCGTCCAGGATCGATTTCATCGTTTCGACTATTGGGTCATCGACGTCATCCGTTTCACTCAGCACGGTAAAGATGCCGGTGATGGAGCCGCTTTCTTTGATTGCGCCGCAACGCTCAATGAAGCTGGGCAGGGCGGCGAACACATTGGGCGTATAGGAGCGGACGGACGGCGGTTCGCCCGCAGCGAGACCAATCTCACGCAGAGCCATCGCGAGCCGCGTGATCGAGTCTACGAAAAGGACTACATGCTTGCCTCGCGCGCGCCATGCTTCGCACAGCGCCAGCGCTTGATGCATGGCGCGAACCCGCGCACTGGCGCTTTCGTCGGACGTGGCAGCAACCAATGTGGTTTTTTCGCGCTGATCGTTCTTGCGGTGCATTGCCCAAAGGCGTTCGACTTCTCGCCCGCGCTCGCCGATCAGGCAGGCAACGATATGATCGCATTCGATCCTGGTTGAGAGCTGCTCAATGAGCGTTGTTTTGCCGACACCGCTCGCGGCAAAGATTCCAATGCGCTGCCCTTTCGCGATGGGTAGCAAGCCGTCAATCGCGCGCAGACCTGTAACAACGCGTTCCGGGACAATCGTTTTCGCGAGCGCGGCTGTGTCGCCTTGAGCCACATGAGGCCGCGCCAAAACTGGCCCTTCGCCGTCAATCGGGGCGCCAAATCCATTCACGGCTCGGCCCGCGAAGGCATCACCGCTGCGAAACACGGAATGCGCCTCCGACCGACGGACTTTTGCACCCGGCAACACCGCGTCAATTGGCCCTAGTGGTAAGAGGCTGATGCGGCGTTGCTCAACCGCGACAACCTCGGCCAAAGGCGCATCGTCGTCGTCTCCGATCAGGCACATGTCGCCGACCGCACATAAAGGCCCACTAGCCGTGATGCCGCTTTGCCCAAGCGTTAACACCTTGCCGGAGAACTCGGCAAAGTCGCTCGCCTTAAGCATATCGAGCAGGTGCGCCGGTTTGCTCATGCCGGTTCTTCCGCAGCTGTCAGTTCGCGCAGCAACGCATCGGCTCGTTTAGCTTGAAGCGGAATCGAGGCATCAAGTGCACCCAGTTGCAGGTCGAAGATGCACGCGCCGGATTTTAATGTAGCGTCGGTTTGCACCTCGACGGAGCCAAGATGCTGGCGCATCTCGTGCAGCAGGATTCCATCTGCATAATCCTGTTCACTGACGCGAACCTTCAGGATGTCGGACCCTGCGAGATTGGCCTGCCAGTGCATCATGGTTTCATTGACCATCCCGGCATACTGGCTGCTTTCACCGAGGATGCGCGCTATTGCCGCACGCGCCAGATCCGCTGCAAAATCCAGCTTTGCATCTAATGCGGCGAGTGTGTCGGCGCTGGCTTGCTTCATGGATTTTTCGAGAAGTTCCAGGCGTTCCCGATCGCTCTTGGCTGCCTCTTCGCGGCCAAGTTTACGCCCTTCCTCAACACCCTTCTTGTGAGCATCATCGGCGTCCGATTGCGCGGCGGAGGTCGCCTTGGACAGCGCCTCTTCCAGCTCCGATATACGCCGGGATAGAGCCAAGCGATCTTCTCTTGCGCTTGCACGTGTGGGTGCAGATTGACCGTCGCCAGATGAATGCTGCTGGAGAGGTTCCTGAGTTCGATCACGTGCCGAACCATCCGGTACGCTCTCGGTACTTGGCACTGCGAAATGGAATGCCCGTACTGCGCGGGTTTGGTGAGAGGAGGGCTTCAACACGTTCATCGTGCGCCATCCCCCGAGTGACCGAGCATTTCAGAGAGACGGTTCAACACGCCGCGCCATCCGCTGCGAGGCTCTACACCCTGGGCGCTGATCATCGCTTGGTGTTCATTTGCCAGGACATCCGCTGTCTTGGGTGTGAGCGTTGAATTTGCGCCTGTAACGGACGCTTCAACTAAGTCGGCCAGCCACGGAGAATAGCCAAGAAACTGGCGATCCGCGCGCCGTTGACGTTCTGCCTCTGCGGCCTGCTCGGCGTCCTCCTCCGCAACCGCTTTCTCAAACGCTGCGCGCTCTTCTGCGGAAAAGCTTTCAAGAACCGCCTTACGGTCGGCTTTGCCGAGGCTGCTGAACCGCTCCAGCAATTCAGGGAGGGCGTCATTGCGGTCAGCCATGCGACGCTCCGGGACGTTCAGCGGAGGCATTCTTCAGCAATTCAGCAAAGCCACTTGCTTCCTCTTGTGCGAGGCGGCGGCGGGGCCAGATTACGAATGCGGCCAGTCCCAGCAGAATCAGCATGATGATAGTCCAGCGCGACAGAAGCATGCCAAGGAAGTCATCGGATATTGCCCAGCTGCCACTAGCGTCTTCGCTGCTCGCGGGTATCGCGCTTGATGCTTCGGAAAGAACTGGTGCTCCGATCGGTAAAGAGCCGGTCAGTGCGCCGGTCGTATATGTCAGAACGTCACCGCGACGCTCAGCCAATTCCAACGCATCAACCAACGCGGATTTGATGACGTCCTGCTCCTCTTCACCCAGTGATTGGGGCGTGCGGACCTGCACTCGCAAAGCAGTGGTTTCGCGGTCGGGCGCAGCGCGGACCGGCGCTGTAGCCGCGTTTTCTTCGCCGTCTTCGTCGGCTGGTTGAGGGGAGGGTGCCGGGGCACGTGGACGCGCTGCGACAGTCAGGTCAAACTGCATGCCTGGCAGCACGTCCTCAATCGCCTTGCGGGCCTTGATTGTGTAAAGATTTTCGAGTGCTCCACGCTCGCTAGTCAGAGCCGTATTGCCCTCGGTAGACACGGGAGCGGCTGCACTCACCAGATCGCCATTCTCATCCAGAATTGCGACGTCAAAAGTGGCGAGGCCCGGTACAGAGGACGCCACCAGCTGGCGGATCCCGCCAACCCTTTGCGGGGAAAGCTGGAAGCCCGGGACCATCTCGATGGTGACAGCCGCAGTCGGCGTGCCCTGCGCGGCACGAAACACACTGCGTTCGGGAATGGCGAGGTGGACCCGGGCAAACTCAATACCGCCCATCATCATGATGGTGCGCGACAATTCCCCCTGCATGGCGCGCTGGAAATTGATCTTCTGAGCAAATTCAGTGAGGCCCATATCGCTGTCATTGAACAGCTCGAAACCAACCGTGCCGCCCATCGAAACATTGGATCCAGCTACAACCACGCGCGCTTGTGCAGCCTGTTCGTCAGGCACCAGAATATCATGCCCTTCATTGGCCAGCCGATAGGGAATCCCCGCATCCTCCAGCTCTGTCACGATGGCAGAGGCGTCGGCTTCACGGATGTTCTGATAGGCTGGCACATATTCGGTGCGCAGAAATGCGAACCACAATATTGCGAGGATCGCGACCACGGCTGCGAAAATCAGCAATATCGGGCGCAGTTGTCGGGTATCGGTTGGCATGGCTCAGTGCTTTCCCGTCACAGCTGCATATTCATGAGCTGGCGATACCCTTCCACGAAGCGCTGACGCACTTGCATGGCGAGCTCGACGGACAAACGCGCTTCTTCCAGCGCAATCGTCACATGGTGGATTGGCGTGCTGTCATCGACGACAAATTGCGTGACCATCTTGTCAGCGTGCGCGACTTTGGAATCCATCTTGGCCAGACTGTCCGCGATCATGTTGGAAAAGTCCGCCTCGACTGGCTGCGGCACGGTAGAGAGCGCATTGGGCGCCGCCTCGCGCAGTTGCATGACCGGATCGAATGGCGTCGGCGCAGCAGCCGCTGCGCTGGTTTCGCTCACAGCGGTGATTGCGGAAATCTCGTTCATGACTGGCGTCCTACTTGCAGAGCGGCGGAGTACATTTGACGGGCGGCAGACATGGCCACGAGGTTCGCTTCGTATGATCGCTGCGTCTTGATCATCAGGGACATTTCCTCGGCCTGGCTGATCGCGGGAACCGTTACCAAGCCGGTCTCATCAGCATGCGGATGATTGGGGTCATAGACCTGCTTGGTGCCCGCATTGGCGGTGGCGATCTGATAAACCATCACGCCTTTGTCGGGCTGGTTCGCATTTCCCGAGCCATCCGGGTTCTGGACCATCTGCTGAAAGTCCTGCACCGGACCGCTGACCAATCGCTGCGCCACATAGGCCCCGCCATTGGCGGTGCGGGTAGTGTTCATATTGGCGATGTTGGTCGCAATGATTTGCAGGCGTTGCCACTCAACGTCGAGGCCGCTGCGGCTAATTTCCATGGCTTCCATGATTACTGCCCCCCACGAACGGCGGTGCGGGCAATCTGCATTTGACGACCCAACAGATCGCTCAGCGCAGCGTATTTCATCGCGGTAGAGGACGCGCTCTGCATCTCCAGGTCCAGGCGGATGTCATCGCCAGAGATTTGCGGGCCGGATTGTTCGATCTTGGCGACAAATTCGCGGATCGCTTCTGGACCGGCCTCGGCGGCTTTGCCCAGCTCCGCCTCAAAATCGACCGATTTCAGCGCATAGGCCTCTGAGCCGGAGTTGGCGATATTCTCGGCAATTGCGGTCTGCCGCAATGCAAGCGCATCCATCGCCTTGATTGTCAGTATCTGCGAAACTTCTGACATATGTACCCCCTCCGATACCGGGTTACTGAACGATGATTTCAGCGTGCAGGGCGCCCGCCGCTTTCACCGCTTGAAGAATGGAAATGATCCGCCGAGTGCCGACGCGTGATCGGGCGAGGCCTTCGACCAGTGAGCCAACGGTCGTGTTGGGGAAGGTCGCGACAGTGTCGTTCTGCCCCTCCTGCACATCGAGATCGACGTTAGTGACAACCAGGCTTGATACGTCATTGGCGAAGCCGGAAATAAAGCTTGGCTGGCTTGCATAGCTGTCGCTTTGCACGGTGACTTTGATGTCGCCCTGGCTCACTACCACGCTGGAAATGCGCACGTCGGACCCTGCGACGATAGTGCCGGTCCGCTCGTTAATGACGATGCGCGGATTGATGTCTGGATTGACCCGCAGGTTTTCGAGCCGCGAAACGAAAGCTGACAAAAGCGCGGGCGAACCGGGATAGCGGATTATCACTTCATCGGCGTTTTTGACGTAAGCGACACCGCGCCCCTGCGATGCGTTGATGGCGTTGGAAATCCGCTCCGCCGTGGTGAAACTCGCCTCGCTCAGCAAAAAGGACAGCTCGCCATTGTCTTTCAGGATTTGCGCATCGACCGGGAATTCAACTGTCGCGCCATCGGGCAGAACAGCGGTGGTTGGGAAGTTGCGCTGTTGACGTTCAAGCTCTGCCTCAAACGCATAGCCACCTACTGTCAGGGAGCCTTGCGCGAGCGCATAGGGCTGCTGATTTGGTCCAAGCAGCGGGGTCATCAACAACGTGCCGCCAGCAAGCGACCGCGCATCACCGACCGAAGAAACCACCGCATCAATCCGATCACCCGGATTGGCCGAAGGGGGAGGGTGGCGGTAACGATCACGACCGCGACATTACGGCTGTTAATCTGATCTTCGCTGACCGTTGTGCCTAGGCGCGACAGGACATTGCGAAGCGCCTGGCGCGTGACTTCGCTGCGCCGTGTGTCGCCTGTACCGGCGAGACCTGTGACCAGACCGTATCCGATCAGCGAGTTTTCGCGCCAACCGTCGAAGCGACCAAGCCCTTTAAGTGGCACCTCTTGAGCGAGCGCGGCGGTGCCGGGCACCAGCGTCGCGAGGGCAAGCAGAATTGCCGAGAGTATCCGCATCACCCGATCCCCAAGAAGCTGAAAATACGATTGATCAGACCCGGCTTCGCGCTGCGCGTGACATAGCCCTTGCCGTCATAATTGATCTGCGCATTGGCGAGGCGGCTGGAGGCGACCGTGTTATTTGGGGTGATGTCCACCGCGCGCACTTGCCCGCGAACCTCAATGTCGCGTTTCTCGCCATTCACGAGCATGTTCTGCCTGCCGACCACGACCAGATCACCGTTGGGCATCACCTCAACGACTTGTGCGGCCATGCTGGCGACAAAGCGGTCAGACCGCTCTGTTTCCCCGATGCCGCGATATGTGCTGTCGAGGCCAAGACTGATGGTTTCATCGACACCGGCTCCGGAGAAACCGCCGCCTAATGAAGTATCCTTGCCCGACCGCGTGCCGACGCGATTGGTTGCGCTGGCGCTTTCAAAAATAATGATGGTGACAATATCGCCGATCTGCCCGGCCTTGTTGTCGCTTGCGACACCGGCCCAGCGATCACCGTTGTAAAGCTGGTCTGCGGTGGCGGATCCGGAAAATGCCACCGCGAGAAGCGGCAGCGACAAAATGGCACGTTTCAGCTTCATTCGCCGGGCCCCTTATTGTCGGTATCTTGGCTGTGGAGCAGCGGCGCCGAGATAACTTCGCCGTCGTCGGTTCGCGCAAAAATTCGCCCGCCAGCTCGGCCCGATTGCAGCGCTTCGACCTGCCGCTCGATCAGCACCGGACCTGCACCGGTGCGAAAAGTCAGTCGTTCGCCTTTGCCGATACGGGTTTCGGCAGCTGGCTTGACCGATCCCAGATATTCGCCAGCGTCAATGGAGTATCTGGCGACGGGCGCTTTACGCTCCCGATCATAAGTGAGTGCGGTGCTTTTGTGATCGTCGCTGCAACGTGTTTCCTCAACGTGATCGCGCGCGATGATCTGACCACGCGCAATGTCTGAAGCGGCTGCAAAACATGCGCCACGATTGAGCGATCTTGCCGGAGCATTAAGTTGTATCACGCTGCGGTAACGCAGTGTGAATTTGCTCGCTGGGAGCCGTTTTGAAAGCAGCTCCATGGCCTTTTCCGGCGTTATCTCAACGCTGTTCGTATCGCGCGGTAGTGACCCAATAATCGCTTCTTTTCCGCGGCTTATGATCGCCAGATCGCTCGCCATGATCGTGCGATCAGAGAGCAATATCTGCGGCGGTGGAGCAGCCGATCCGGTGCTCGCGGCCAAGAGGGCGAGGGCAATAGTCATGTCTGCAGCGCTACCGTTTCAGATTATTCGTGATGGAGGAGATCTGGTCTGCTGCCTGCACCACCTGCGCGCTGGCTGCGTAAGCTCGCTGCAGCACAAGCATTTCGACCATGGCCGCTGTCATCTCAACATTAGACCCCTCAATCATGCCTTGCTGGATGATCCCGACGCCGTCCTCGCCCGGCATTGCATCGAGTGCCCTGGTGCCTTCGGAAAGGCGGAAAAGGCCTCCTCCAAGCGGTTCCAAGTCAGCTTCGCTTTCCGGTTGGACCAGCATGATCTGGCCAAGCTCGAGCGCTTCGCCATCATTGCCAGCGCCGCGGACTACACCATCCCGGTCAATCGTCAGTTCCGTAACGTCGTCGGGAACCGCAATCAGCGCACGCAGCGCCGTGCCGCCAGCCGCTGACAAGTAACCGTCGCGGTCAACATCCAGGCGACCTCCACGCCACAGCAGCGTCTCGCCATTCGGTCCCATCAGTTCGATGAAACCTTGACCATCAATCGCTATGTCCATCGCCGATCCGGTTGTGCGCAGCTCGCCAATCTCCGAGATCATCGATCGTGTCGCCATGCGGACGCCGCCGCTCAGCGCTGTGTTCTCACGAGCGAGCCGCTCGGTCTCTGTCGTGGGATCCAGGCTATTTGTAACGATCTCGGCAAACTGCACTTCGGCGCGCTTAAATGCCGGTGTGTTAATGTTAGCGATGTTGTTGGCGATCGTTTCCAGCGCGCGCTGCTGCGCCTTCAATGAAACTGCCCCGACTTCGAATGCCCCGTTCATGACCCGCTCCTGCTGAATGTGGAAATCGCCTGGCTTATCAATTGATCGTATGCGCGGACCAGTTGCGCGCCGCTCTCAACCTGCCGTTGATTGCGCATGAGCTCGACCATCTCGTCGGACAGGGTCACGTTGGATCGCTCGATCATTCCCTGTTTGAGTTCGCTCGTCCCCGAAATTTCAAGAATGGGAATTTGCGCTTCGGTCAGCGTCTGAGAAGGCGTGAGTTCGCCTGGCTCAAACAGGCCGACGGCACCGATGGGAACCTCGCCATCGAGAATCGTTCCGTCAGCCAGAATTTCGAGCGAGGCTGTATTGGAAAGGTCAATATCACCGCCATCTGCGCCCTGAACAATTCGCCCGAGCGGGTCGATTAAAGCGCCTGCCGATCCGATAGCGAAGTTACCCCCACGCGATAGCGCAAACTGCTCCCCATCGCGTACCAACAGGTATCCGCTGCCGTTGATCGCAAGATCGAGAGGGTTCCCCGTCTCTAATAAAGTCCCTTGGCTCGATTGTATAACCGACGCAGTGGTTGGGGCTTGTTCTACGAGGCCAGCTTTACTCAGAGCTTGTGTAGAAGCGGCTTCTGTTACTTCAGAATACGCGATTTCACGCTTATATCCCGGAGTATTCGCGTTAGTTACATTACGCGCAGCAATCTCTGTTCGCCGCTCGCCACTCAATAAAGTGGCGGCAGCGGTCTCTAGCAACCCCATACCCCGTCCCTCAATTCACATCGTAATTAAGATGTCATTAAAAGAACTGATCACAGGATTTTGGTCAACTGACCTATTCAAAAAAATTCACCGACCCGTTTCATTTGTGAGTATTTGGGGTGATGTCAGGTATCCCTGACATTCTGAGATTTTTGTCGTCCCCGTACAAATTGCCGAGAGAAAAAGTTGCGATTGATGCGCTGCACAACTCACCCGTCGTAATCGAGTTTGCCATGTGCATGACCCTGTGGATAAGGTGTATATGGTGCATTACGCAGGAATCGCACTGTAATCGCGCGACATAAAATTTGTAGCTGTGCGACATTCGTTAAAAACGACTCACTGAATAGGTGTCTCATGTCATGCCTGCGACTCAGTAAATCTCGCTGAGATAGGTATTCAATTCGAAATCTAAACTGACGTTCCGATCACTTAAATTTTTTTCCTAAACTTACTCCGAGATCAGCGGATTGAATAATGAGTGCGCATTTCAGTCGCGCCTTTGACAATCCGGCAGGGACCAAAATGACAGCGATTTTTACTGGCCTGGGATCAGGTTTTGCGAGGAGTTCAGCAACAACTCTGGGCTCAGCGGGAACGTTAGGCAGCGCGGCGACCGGACGAGGTAGCGAAGGTATTTCGGTCAATGCTGCGACCGGTAATCTGATCATCTCGCGTGGCAGTTCCGGGGACGGGCAGTTCCGGGCAGTTCCGGGGGCAGTTCCGGGGACGGTATACATAATTGACGCGCCTTTGTGAGCGGCTTATCCATAGGCAATGGCCCGCCTTGCTCGTATCGTCATTCCCAACGTTCACCATCATGTGACGCAGCGCGGCAACCGGCGCCTGCCGGTGTTTTTCTCCGACGATGATCGGATCGACTATCTCGCTTTGGTCGCTGACGCTGCAAAAGCGAGTAATACCCGTTGCCTCGCCTGGTGCCTGATGGACAACCACGTCCACCTGATCCTGGTCCCCACGCATGAAGATGGTCTGCGCGCGACGCTGGGCGAGGCGCATCGGCGTTACACACGGATGATCAACTTTCGTGAGGGCTGGCGGGGGCATTTGTTCCAGGGGCGCTTCGCCAGCTACCCGATGGATGACGCGCATATGATGGTCGCGGTGCGCTATGTCGAGAATAATCCCGTTGCGGCGAGAATGGTGGACCGCGCCGAGGACTGGCCATGGTCTAGCGCGAAAAGCCATGCGCAAGGGAGGCGGACACGGCTCGATCCGCTGACCGATATGGAGGCACTGCGCGGAGCCGTCCCAAGCTGGCGGGCGATGTTGCGCTATGGTTTGGAGGCGGGCGGTGTAGATGCAGCGGGTGAGGAGGTGGCTGAGGCTATTGAAGCGCGGCTGAGCACGGGCAGGCCTCTCGCGGCGGCGGAGTGGATTGCCGAGCAGGAGGATGCTATTGGCCGGCGCCTGCGTCCGATGAAGCGCGGGCCAAAACCGAAGGAGGCTTAACTGCAATCGCAATTAAGTATACCGTCCCCGGAATTCCCTGCAGGATTTGCAACTTGGTGGGTTAGATACAATTGACAATTTGTGGCAATTGGATTTGAGTGTGAATCGAAGTCTGGGATCCCAGATATATCATCAAACCAAAGATCTTCCTTACGGTACGAGGATCGGCACCATAAGTATCGGAGATTAGGATGTTTGACGAATTTTTGGCCAAGTTTCCTGCGGACGATGGAACTGCAGAGTTGGTGAGCAGTCCGTTTGGTGCGGCAATTGTGCCCAAGGTAGACGAGTTCCTATCTGTCTATGGAGGTATGTCTTTTGGCAATGCAGCTTACAGAACAATAGGCAGGACCGACGTTGATCACTGGAATAGTCGAATTCATCATGCTTTTCCTTCCTATAGCGATCGCGCAATTCCATTCGCTTTTGATTGGCTGGGCCGCATGTTTGCAACCGACAAGCATCGAAGTGAAAGTGGTTCTCCAGCCGTATTGATGTTTGAACCAGGGACGGGCGAAGCTTTGGAGATCCCCTGCAATCTGGCCACGTTCCATACCGAAGAGCTGATCTCGTTTAGTGAAGCAGCTTTGGCTATTGAGTTCTACTCGAGCTGGCTTTGTGCTGGTGGACCGGCCCCAGACTATGATAAGTGCATTGGTTACAAGATCCCGCTCTTTCTCGGTGGTCAAGACGAGATTCAAAACCTGGAGATATGGGATGTCGAGGTTTATTGGGAGTTGAGCGGACAGATGATTGAGAAAGCTAAATCGGCGTCCTCCGGCACGCGCTTTGCGATAAAACAGTAAGAGTTCGCTGGAGGTCTGGGGACGATATAAATTTTGACGCGTTTTCGCAAGTTCCGCAAGTTCCGGGGACGGTATACGTAATTGACGTGTTCTCGCAAACGACATAACCAAACCCAATGGCCCGTCTTGCCCGCTTCGTCCTACCCGGCACCCCTCATCACGTGACACAACGCGGCGGCGTTGCATTTTCCTACATTGCGGCGTGGTGGTAAGCGGCTGGTTCTTTTTCAGAGTTCCAGAGTTCCGGGGACGGTATACTTAATTGACGCGTCCTGCCGGGCATAGCTCGCCGAATGATTTAGTGCGGCATGGGAGCCTGCCCGTGTCCTTCTGTGATGAAAAGCGCTGGGATTGCGCACGGGCAGGCCGCTCGCGGTGGAGGAATGGCTTGCTGAGCAAGAGGACGCTATTGGGAGACGTCTGCGTCCGATGAAGCGAGGGCCGAAGGCAAGGGAGGATTAACTGCATTGCAATTAAGTATACCGTCCCCGGAACTTGCGGTGCCTACCCGGGAAATGTACGGGAACTCGCACCTTACGGCTATGATGTGGGTGCAAGTCAGATTGATTTCCAAGCGGGACATCAGGGCACCGTTGGTTCACATCTGCTCGACATTATCTTTGCCAGTAGGTATGCAAATCGCTCAAGGTAAGTAAAGCGATCTGAAAGGTTGTGAAGATGATTGAAGAGCTTGCAAAGATGAGCCTTTTACCTCTCTTCTTTGCAGCAGCGTGTGGTAACCAAGATCAGCGACTGAGCAGCCGAGCGGAGACCGACGACATGCAGATGAACTCAAATTTCAAAGTTGCGTGCCAAAAACGCGAGCCAATTCGTGTTTTCGGTGGAAGTTCGCAGCCGCCACTTATTGCAGATCACGATGCTCTAGATCACAGACTAGCATACGCTGTAGCATGTGAAGACAAAGACCTGATCAATAAACTTTTGGCTGAAGGAGCAGATCCCAATGCAGTTGTGAACGGGTTTTCAGTTTTGGCCATTGCGGTCTTGACTGGTGATACACGGCTAGTCATCACTATATTGAAAGCAGGCGCAAATCCCGAAGATGTCCATCAAGGAGAAAGTTTGGTGCCCATGCTCGCTTCTTGGTATTACTATCTCGAATCAGGGGATTGGGCCATGTTTGATTTGTTGGCGAAACGAGGTGCGACCCTTGATTTAGAGGAGGCATCTTCTAGTCCAGGCGTCGTCATTGGGCTTTTGAATGCGAAGAAGTTTGCAAAATTGAACTTGCTATTGGATCACGGGTACGATCTGCGTCCACTCTATTCTGTGATATCTAAGGATCGTCTCTTAGCAAATGATCCAACTAACGAGGATTTGTCGAAACTTATGGCGAGACTAGAGCCAACAGTCTGATTGGTCGGTAACTCAGGGGACATTGCTTAATTCCAGATTACGTGATTACGATTATGGTGATAGTGCACTTGATTGACGTTCGTCGCGCTGCGATATAGCCAAGCGCGATGAGCCGCCTCGCCCGCTTCGTCCAACCGGGCCTACGTCACCATGTGACACAACGCGGCGGCGTTGCATTTTCCTACATATCGGCTTGGTGGTAAGCGGCTGGTCCTTTTTCGCCGTCACAGGAGACCGCCATCAACCCCAACTTTCAAAGCCAGAAGTTTTGGCCTCAGGACCGTGTTCCATGTGTTCCATCCAGTAGGGATGCGACGAGGGGGAGCCCTACATCGTGCTGGGTTCCTGTTGTCCGCAGCACCTCCGTGCTGCGATATCCTCGCGGCTTACGGACAAGTCCACGCCGTTGCGGACGGGCAGTCGCGCCTGCGGCTCGCTTGTAGCTCGCCGGACTTGTTCAAGCCAGAGACATGAGGCTTGTTGGCGGAGCACGGTCACCGACTAGGTGACCGCAAGCCCAAAGGGCGTCCGCAGGCCCGTTAGGGCCGAGGATATCGCACAGCGGACGCCGTGCGCAAACAAACTACGCAGCGTCGCGGCGCAGGGGTGTTGTCTCGCTCATGGTCACCAGCTCGCCATCGCCTTTCAGTGCGATCTCTTCGGGTTGGCCGAAGTGGAAGCCCTGAAGATACGTGCAGCCAAGCTCGCGCATCAGCTCAGCATGCGCCTCGGTCTCAACGCCTTCCGCGACGGTTTCCATGCGGAAGTTCTTGGCCAGATCCAGCATCGCCTGAACGATGGCCACGCTGTCCCCGTCATCCGCGACGGCGCGCGCGACAAAGGACTGGTCGATCTTGAGCGTCGAGAACACCTCGCGCTGAAGATAGCTGAGTGAGGAATAGCCCGTGCCGAAATCGTCGAGCGACAGCGTGACGCCGAGGCTGCGCAGACCCGCGAGAATGGCTTTCGGGTCAATGTCTTCGCTGAGGAAAATGCTCTCGGTAATCTCAAGCTCGAGCCGCTGCGGATCAAGCCCGCTCCACGCCAGAGCGTTGACGACCGTGTCGACGAAATTGCCGGTTTTAAGCTGTGCGACGGATACGTTGATCGCGACCTTCTGCTCCGCTGGCCAATCGCGCGCAGTGCGGCATGCCTCGCGCAGCACCCAACTGCCAATCGGTTCGATCAGGCCAGCATGCTCGGCAACGGCCACGAAGGTCGATGGAGCGACAGTGCCGCGGGTAGGGTGGTGCCACCGCAACAGCGCCTCTCGGCCACGAACATCGCCAGTTGCGGCGTTGAAAATGGGCTGAAAGGCGAGTGAGAGTTCGCCGTCGCAAATTGCCTTGCGCAAATCCTGTTCCAGCAGGCCAGCTTCGCCAGCGAGTCGTGCCATCCAGTCTTCAAATTCAATGGCACAGCCGCGCCCCTGACTCTTCGCCTGGTACAGCGCGAGGTCGGCATTGCGGACAAGCTTGTCGACGCTATCCCCATTGGCCGGACCAATGGCAAAGCCCACAGAGCCACCGATCATAACGGAAGAGCCGAGGACTTCGAAAGCCTCGTCCAGGCCTTCGACGATTGCCTCTCCCAACTCGCAGAGCATTTCGGTTGATGCGCCGGATTGCACGATGACCGCAAACTCATCGCCGCCCAAACGTGCCGCGACACCGCGATCACCGGCTATCTTGGTCAGCCGTTCCCCTACCTGTTCCAGCAATTGGTCACCACCTGCGTGACCATGCGTGTCGTTCACTTGCTTGAAGCGATCAAGGTCGACCAGCAGCAAGCCATAGTCGGAGTCAGCTTGCGGACGCCCTTGGATAGCGATGTCCAGCAATTCGCGGGAATAGGCGCGATTGACCAGACCGGTCAGCGCGTCATGGCGCGATGCGTATGTGAGCCGCTCATTGGCTTCGTCAACGCGTCGCTTGGCCTGCTTGTTTGAAAACAGCGCGAAAAGAATGGCGAGAATGACGATAGCAGCGGCAATGGCGGCGGCGGTTATGAATTGCTTGAGCGAGCTCAGTTCCTGCTCGGACTGGGCGATCCGCAGTTCCTGGTTCGCGGCATCAAACTTGGCATTCATCAAAGCAAAGTTGGTGGAGGCTGCGGCTTCGCGTGCCTCGTCATCCAAACGCTTCTGTGCTGCGAGATGCTCCAAGGCGGTCTCATATTCACCTATATCGGAATAGAGCGAATGCGCAGTCGCATGAAAATCGCGGAACAACACGGTCGTGCTGCTGAGGTCCTGCCCAGCGAAGGTTTTCGCAAAAAGCTCGCGTGCGCGCTCCGTCTGACCGCGGGCTTGGGCGACCTGCGCACTCACACCCCACAGGAAGGGGCGCCAATCTTCGGCTTCACCCTGTGCGCGCTCGAACCCTGATCGTAAGGTTTCGTCGGCCCGGTCGAATTGCCCCTGCATGTATTGCGCAGACGCGACGTTAGTCAGGATGCGCGCTTCGAGCAGCGGGCTGCCAATTTCAGACGCAGACTTTAGCGCAGCCTGATAGGCATCCTCTGCAGCCGCGTAGTTCTTGAGCTCTTTATGGGAATTTCCGCGATTGTTGCTGGCAGTAAGTGTCAGCATCGGATCTTGCGAATAGGCCTCTTGTGCCAGACCGTAGTAGCGTAGGGCCTGCTCATGATCATTTGCGCTCGCATAAATTGAGCCGATATTCTGAAGAACGATCGCGCGCGAGCGGCCATCATCTAACTTGAGATAAATCGCGTGGGCTTCTTGCAAAGACTGCATAGCGCCTGCGACATCGCCTGACAGGCCTGCAATTCCGGCATTGGACTTGAGCAAGTCAGCATGGAGTTTGCTCTCAGGATCAATCTGTTCAATCGTTGCGAGTGTTTGCGCAAGGATGGGCTCTGCTTCTTGTGGCCGGTTCAATCGAACCAAAGCTTCGCCTTCGAGCCAGCTTGCAGTCGCAATCTTAAGCTCGCGCTCGTTACCTTCGAAATGAACTGCGAGTGTGCGCGCATTGCGGGCTTCGATCAAAGCGTCGGCGGGTTGGGAAACCATTGCCGCCTTGGCAGCATCAACAGCAGCGGCAAAGTTTCGCGGCGTTTCAGTAGCTGCCGGACTGAAGCCATCTTGGGCGTCGTCGCTGTGCGCGGGGTGGCTGGCGAGCGCCGGGCTTGCGAGCCCGAGCGCTATAACCAATCCTATGCCTCTCAGTGGAACGGACATTCCTACCCCCAAAAAATCCAATGACTTGCCCTAGCGACAAATTCTGAGGGATTGGTAAACGGCCCTTTTAGAACTTGAGTTGGAAGCGCGCTCCTGCGGTGACGCCCGTGCGATCATCGGTTTCGTCACCCATGGTGGCGCGGCCAAAGAAGCTGAATTCACCATTCGTGCCCGACAGAGGAGTCGCATAGATCATCTCGCCGCTGACAAGGCGCTTTGACGTGCCAATGTCGAACTGGCGGTCAACGCGGTCGAATTCACCGGAGGTGCGGTCAGTGACTTCGACAGATGCGAAGTTTAGCTCACCGCGCTCAATGTGCATCGGTTGCGACACCGACAGGCGCAGGCGGTCATTCTTGCCGAGCACGCCGTTTTTGGTGGCTGACAGAGCGAATGCCGAAGTCAACACGCCGCCATTGGCCGTGGTCAGTTGCTGCGTATTGTCTACGGTCTCACTGCGACCACCCGTTGCTGAGGCGGACAATGTTATTTTGCCTGGCAATTCAGCAGTACCTGAAAGCGTCAGAGTCTCACTTTGAGAACCATCACGCAGCAGGTTGTTTTCCGCCTGCACGGCCAGCAACGCATTGTCCTCACGCAGATTGGTGTAATTTACAGACAGGCTGACATTCTTGCTCGCCTTGTGTGTCACACGGACGTTCATTGCGTTCGCTGTGTAGTCTTCACGCCCCAGCAGAGCTGCTTGCTGCACATCGCGCAGTGACAGACTGTCGAGGGCAGATTCTTCGCGGCTGGTGAAGCCAAAGGTCACTTTCGTGTCCTTCGCGACAGCCATGTCAGCAGCAAAGAAGCTACCGCCTGATGCAAGACCCAGCAGCGGGTTGACGCCGCCATCGCTGGCATAGTCACTGCTCAGGCCGAAGCCAGCCTCGGTACCCAGAGCCATCGCACCATAACCATGACCAGCGGTGAAGCCGACCTTGTCGCCTGGTGCCATTGCACGGATGGCCGAGTGTGGAATGGGGCTGGAACTGCGGTCTGACAGGTAAGCGACCGGGCTGGCCGCCGCGACTGACATCTGCCAACCGCCGCGGTCTGGCGTGGTGAACTGAGCAACGTCAGTAAAGCCGTTGCCGCTCACGAAGTCGGTCAGACCCTGTGTCAGGAAATTCTGATACTGCTGAGGGGCACCGTAATAGGTAACCATCGAGCCGCTAAGCTGAGTAGACAGCGGCACGGCAAAGTCGCGTGCGGTGCCTGCGACATATTCGTACAGAACGAAGTGAACGCCGTCGGCTTCCCATGTTGATTGTACGCCGGCGGCCTGAAGCGCAGCGCGGCTGTGCTCGATATAGCGACCGTTCTGCTCTTCGAAGAAGCGCAGGTTGTTGTAGTCCAGCGGCGATTGCGATGCAGTCACATCGAGCAGGCCATGGCCATAAACGCTATCGACGCCTTCTTCGCCCAGATCGCGAGCAGAGTTCAGGATGATGTGCGCGCTCGCCTTTGGGTTCTGCGCCAGCCAAGGCCAACGATCATGAAGCAGCGCAACTGCGCCTGATACCAGCGGTGCCGCAAAAGATGTTCCGGTGCGGCGCACAGTGCCGCCCTGGCCATCTGACACGAGCAACAGCTCGCCAGGTGCCACAAGGAAGCGATCCTTCAGCATGCCGCCTGAACCGTCGCAAACACCCTTGTTCAGCAAGCATGCGTCACCGGGACGGTTGGAAAAGGTTGAGATGTTGCCTGATGGGTCAACTGAGCCGACGACCAGGAAACTGGTGTCGAGCGAGTTACCCCACTCAACGTCGCTGGTCTGGGTCAAACCGTCATTACCGACCGCCAGAACATACAGCGTGTCGTGATTGTGCGGCTTCACAGAAACATGGCCGAACACCTCGTTCCAGGCCGACGAAAGTGTCTTGCCCGGTACGCCAAGCGACGCGTTGACGACGGTGGCATTGCGCAGTTTCAGCTGCTGGATGCCGTTGCGAATGTCGTTCCAACCTGCGCTGTTGTTTTGGTTGAACGGGTTGTGCAGTGCCACCTTGGCGTTTGGTGCGATACCCATAACGCCTGCGCCATCATGCGCAGCAACGATCAGGCTGGCAACGCCAATGCCGTGACCTTCAACACCATGCTTGAAGCCTGTGGCTGAGATGATGTTATCTTCCAGATCGATGTCACCGGTAACGGCGCCATCGAGGATGCCGACCACGGTGTGCTCGCCAGAACCCTGTTGCTGAGTCACGGCAGGTGTCCAGTTGGCAGTCTGCATCCAGTGATCGACCCGGTCGAGGCCAGAGAAATCCATCAGACCATCATACCAATCCAAGAAGAATTGCGCGCGCTTGGGCGCGTCCAGCTTGGCCAGGCTCGAGGGGTCGTTCGGATCAATGCCATATTTGGCATAGAGCGGATTCAGGAAGCCTGCTTCAAATGACTGACCCGTTGCCTCAGTGACGGCGGCGGCCCAAGTCACTTTTGATTGGGACGCGAGCGCCTTTAGTCTGTTAGAGGCGCTATTGTACCAACCTTTGCTCCATGCGTAATTGGTGGACTCCCACTGTGCGCCGGCGCTTTCCCAAAACGGCTGGATATTGCCCCATTGTGGTGCGGCGCTGTTATTCGACTCAGTGAAAGGATCGATATTGCCCCAGAACGGGCTGATATTACCGTAAAAGGGGCTGATATTGCCCCAGAACGGCGTGATGTTCCCATAGAAAGGACTGATGTTCCCCCAGAACGGGCTGATATTCCCGTAGAAAGGATTGATGTTGCCATATAGCGGCGCGATCTCTTCAGCAGCAGCGTCGGCTTCTGCGCTCTGCTCCGAGTTCTGGCCGTTATCCCCGCCACCGTTGTCCTGCGCTGCCACAATGCTCGAAGTCGCCAGCATGGCTCCTACGATCAAGGCAGAGGCGCTTAGTCGCGCGGTGTGTCCAATGTTTTGCTTACGCATGATTCAATCCAATAAGGTGGTCAATCCCACGGTCTCTATGGACGGTAAGGTGTTGCGAGTTCCCTCTCGGACTAAGCAAAGAATGGGTTTCCAATATCACTTAACGTGAGTTTAAATTCTCACTTTTTCGACATTAAAAAGCATACAGATCATAAAGATAAAACGATAATCTATAAGTTATCTGAATTTGTAATTTGACCTCGAAATCATCTGAGGTGTAAGAAATATTTGCAAATCTCCGTTCAATTCGCGGTGATGAGAATCGCGGCGTTCTGCCTGAGTGACGTCACTCTCTCGGAGCTTGCATTCCTCTATGACAACGTTATCAAAGCTCGGGGATGAGGCTGACGGTGATCAGTATGGGGAGTTCGGATGGTTGATAGAGTGACCCGGGGCCGCAGTTCGATATGCACTGTATTGTTGCTGCTGGCATCCTTGGGGGCTGTCACTCTCCTCAGTCCACACGAGCGGGGGCTGAGGTTTTATCTCCAGCGACGCAGCGCGCCATGCAGGTGGATCAGTGGCAGGCGCTCGAACTCGACTTCACAGGCCCGCAAACGAGCGAAACTGACGCGGCCAACCCATTCACAGACTTCAGACTTTTCGTGAATTTTCATGGCCCTGACGGCGAGATAATTCGCGTTCGGGGCTTTTACGCCGCCGATGGCAATGCGGCAGAGACGGGCGCAGAGAGTGGCTCTATTTGGCGCGTCCGCTTCACACCGAACCTCGCAGGTGATTGGTCATACCAAGCGGAATTGCGTCGCGGTGTGGGCGTAGCGCTTAGCGATGATGCTCTCGTGGGCGTAGGGGTTCCCATATCGAGTGATGAGGGAGCATTTCGAGTTGATACTCCTGCCGATTTGGCAGGCGGTGCGTATAGGCATGGGATTGTCCGCCGTTCGAGCCATCAGCTGGTGCATTCCGACGGTACACCTTGGCTCAAGGGCGGGGCAAACAGCCCGGAGAACCTTCTTGGCTACGTCGATTTCGATGGGACTTACCGCGTGGCCGCCGCCAATCGTGAAGGAGAGGCGGCAGTCGACGGGGAATTGCATACTTTCGCCCCGCATGTCCGCGATTGGCGGCCTGGCGACCCGACCTGGCAGGGCGGCAAAGGTAAGGGGTTGATTGGGGCCGTCAATTATCTTGCGGCTGAGGGCATGAATGCCGCCTATTTTCTGACGTTCAACGTTGATGGAGATGGCCGGGATGTCTGGCCATGGCGCGATCCAGAGGACCCAACCCGGTTTGACGTCAGTAAGCTGGCGCAATGGGACATCGTCTTCTCACAAATGCAGAAACATGGAATCGCCCTCCACATTGTCTTGCAAGAAACTGAAAATGAATTGCTTTTGGACAGTGGAGACACCGAGCGTGTGCGCCAACTCTATTTCCACGAACTGATCGCGCGTTTTGGCCATCACCCGCTGCTGTTCTGGAATCTCGGCGAGGAGAATGGCCCCGTTCACTGGCGTCCGGAAGGACAGAATGACGCGCAGCGCAAGGCGATGATCGATTTCTTTGCGCGGCACGATCCCTATCGCCATCCCGTTCTGCTTCACACCCATTCGGAGGCGGCTGACAAGGATGCGATCCTTACGCCGCTGCTTGGGTATCCGGGCCTTGACGGTCTCTCTTTTCAGGTCGCCGATCGCACCACTGTGAATGCTGAGATTCGCAAATGGCATGGCCTGTCGCGCGATGCGGGGCGGCGTTGGGTTATCGGAATGGATGAGATTGGCATGTGGCAAGTGGGCGCGCGTGCAGACGAGGATGATGCGACACACGACAGCCTGCGTCGTCACGCCTTGTGGGGGGCATTGCTTGCCGGGGGCTCTGGCGTTGAATGGTATTTCGGCGCGCATCAGAAGGGCAACGATCTCACCACCGAGGACTGGCGAAGTCGCGCTGAGCTGTGGCGGCAGACGCGCATTGCGCTGAGTCTTTTTCGCGACGAGCTACCGTTTGTGGAAATGGAACCGTGCCAGAGCAAGGCATATTGCCTCGGCAAACAGGGGCTGATTTACGCGGCCTATGTTAGTGGTGAGACGCCCAAGCTTGCGCCTGGCGATATTGCGCCGGGAGTATACGACGCTCGTTGGTTCGATCCACTCAGCGGCAAATTTCAGGAGGGAACGGGGCAGCTCTCCGTGTCCGCTGATCGACTACCGCCTCAGCTTACAGCGCAGCCGGAATCTAAGGATTGGGTTGTCTTGCTTGAGCGGGCTGAGGTGGAGAAGTGATGGCAGACCTTATCGAATGGATGGGCGCATCGCGCCCTTTATTGGCAACGCTCGCCGGTGTTGCTGGCTTGCTGTTCTTCATCATCAAGCGACAGGTGAACGCCTTTGCCGCGCTGCTCGGTGCAGCATTGGCAACGGGCCTCGCAGCGGGCCTTGCGCCCGAGGCGGTGCTCGAATCGATTGCAAACGGCTTTGGCGGCACACTCGGCTTTATTGCGGTGATCGTTGGGTTGGGCGCCATTCTGGGTGCCTATCTCGAAGCATCAGGCGGTGCACGGGCCCTGGCAAGCGCGATTATCGGACGGCGTGATGCAGGGCCGGCAACATGGGCGATGGGTGTGGTTGGCTTGATCATCGCAATCCCGGTGTTTTTCGATGTCGGGTTGGTGTTGTTGTTTCCGCTGGTTCTCTCGCTAGCTCAGAAGGCTAAGAAGCATCCGCTTTACTTTGGCTTGCCCCTTTTGGCGGGTTTGGCGGTGGCACATGCATTTATCCCGCCAACACCCGGCCCAGTCGCGGTGGCCGACATTTTGAGCGCCGATATTGGCCTTGTGATCCTATGCGGATTAATGGCTGGGATCCCGGCGATGATTGTGGCCGGGCCGCTATATGTCCGCGTTGCAGAAGCGCGGGGATTCATTCCGGACGGTTCGGCGTTCTTCGCCGAAAGAGAGGCGCCAGCGCAGGTCATGCTTGACGAAGGGCTGGCTGCGAAGGCCGCGTTGGCCATTATCATACCGATCGTCCTGATTGTCATGGCCGCACTTGCGAAGATGCTGGCGTGGGAGGGGGCTGCGTCTCAAATTCTCAGCTTAGTCGGGCACCCCTTCGTGGCTCTCATAATCGCCTGTATCTGCGCGTCTTTCATTCTCGGCGCGCGCGACGATGCCGGGAAAGCGCGCGTGAAAGACACATTAGGACGAGCGTTTGAGCCGACCGCTGTGATCCTGCTGGTTACCGGCGCAGGCGGGGCATTCAAGCAAGTGCTGGTGGATACCGGGGCGGGGGCGATGATGGCTGAAAACATGCTCAGCATGGGCATTGCGCCGCTATTTGCCGGTTTCCTGCTCGCCCTGATGGTGCGCGTTGCTCAAGGCTCAGCCACGGTGGCGATGCTGACCGCTGCTGGCTTGATCGCGCCCGTCGCCGCTGCTGCGGGATTGGGGGCGATAGATCTCGCTCTGCTGACAATTGCAATCGCTTCTGGTGCGAGCATGGCGAGCCACGTCAACGATTCTGGGTTCTGGCTTGTGTCACGCTATTTCGAATTGTCAGCGGGCGAGACGTTGCGTAGCTGGACGATTGCATCGACGTTAGTGGGTCTGACCGGGTTTGTGGTCGTTGTTTTGGTGAGCCTATTCGTTTGAGGCGAAGCCTAGCGCCGACAGGACGTCCGCACGCACCGCACTCAAAGATCGGTCGGCATCAATGCGGATCGCATCTTCTGGTTCGCTCAGGGCAGCTAGCTGGCTGTCGATGAGGGAGCTGGGCATGAAGTGATCTGTTCGATTGTCAATTCGGGCTCGAAGTACCGATGCCGGCACATCAAGCAGAATGAACTTTACGGCGCGACCACTTTCTTCGCGCAGGCGCCCCTGAACATACGGTGTCAGCGCCGAGCAGGCGAGCCACACCAGCGTGTTGCCCGATCTCTGGATCGCACCAGTAAGCCGACCGATCCATCCCACGCGATCAGCATCAGTAAGCGGCGTACCGCCCGCCATTTTGGTGCGCGCTTCCAGCGAGTGATAGTCGTCGCCCTCGATCATCGCGCCGCCGGTCTTCCGGGCCAGCGACATCGCCAGTGTGGATTTTCCGCAACCGCTCGCCCCCATGAGCACAACCGCGAGTGGCTGCCGCTCCTCCATCAGTTACATCCCGCAGGTTTTTGTCGCGTCCGTGTCTGACTGTAGTCGAATGTCAGACAGACCAATCGACGCGTCACCATCGCTGAGAATGGTCAGGCCCGCGCTGAGTTGACTGAGGTCCACGCCCTGATCGGTGAAGCATGACAGGCTGATGCGTACTTCCTGCCATTCGGGTGACGTGACCTCAATGCCAATGGGCGAGCAATTCTCTGCCCCCCGCAACCCATAGCGAATGCGATCTGAGCCGGTTCATCGCCGAAGTTCTTGACGAAGAAACCCAATTCCATCGCGCCGTTGGCTTGCCGGGACAAGTCCACCGGATCGTGCGTTGCGAACCGCACTAACGATCCGCGTGATTCCCAATCGATGCGCAGCAGAATCCTCTTGCGCGAGCCGGTCAGTGCCGCTGATTTTCAGTGCACCTCCATCCCAGTTTGTGTCGTTCATGCGTGTCTGGGCACCGTTTACTTCGCCGTAAAGCGACCAAGGTGTGGCGACTTGGCCTGCGCTGAAAAAGACTTCGCCTGATCCGCCGTTAGCATCGACGCCTGACACTTCGCTCAGCGCAGGCAGAGCGCCAGTATCCGCGTAGCTTAGGCCATAACCATAGGAAAAGAGCGGGTCGTAATTGGCATCACCGTAATTGATCGTCGCTTGGTCTGCGGTTTTTGGCCAAGAGAAACTGAGTTTGCCCGAGAAATCATACTGCGCTTCGGTCTTGAACAGAATATCTGAAACGCCCGCGCCTTCGCTTCCGGGCAACCATGCGGCAACGAAGGCGTCGGATGCGTTTATCTCTGGATTGACCCACATTGGCCGACCGGAAAGGAACACGGATACGACAGGCATGCCTTTCGCGCGATAGGATTGCAGCAATCCGGTATCGAATTCGCCATCCTGAAAGTCCAGATGGGGCCGATCACCCTGGAATTCGGCATAGGCATCCTCGCCATAGACCGCGATGACGACATCAGCCTGATGATCGCCACTGCCCGCCTCGTCAAAGATAACGGTCCCGCCGCTTCCTTCAACAACCTCGCGAATTCCATCAAGAATGGAGGTGCCGCCAGGAAACTCTTCATTCGTGTGCGCGCCGCCCTGCCATGACAAGGTCCAGCCACCCGATGCCTTGGCGATATTGTTTGCACCATCCCCAACAACAAGAACGCGCTGGCCGCCTTCGAGTGGCAAGACGCCGCCTTCATTTTTCAGCAGGACAAGTGACTTACGCACGGCTTCACGGGCCAAGCTACGGTGTGCATCGCTCGACAGCAGCGCGGTGTTGCCTGCACCGGCACGAGTGCTCGGCGCGCCTTTGTCAAAAATACCGTAATTAAGCTTCACGCGCAGAATCCGGCGCACTGCATCGTCCAGACGCTCTTGCGAGATTTCGCCTGATTTAACGGCGGCAAGCGTGCTCTCATACAGGCCGCGCCAGCTATCGGGCGCCATGAACATGTCGATGCCGGCATTGAATGCTTCTGGGCAATCGGTGTTACTGCAACCGGGGATTTGGCCATGCGCGTTCCAGTCGCTGACGACAAAGCCGGTGAAGCCCATCCGATCTTTCAGCACATCAGTGATCAGCTGTTTGTTGCCAGTCATCTTGATGCCCTGCCAACTGGAGAAGGATACCATTACAGTCTGCACCTGGGCGTCCAGCGCGGGAAGGTAGCCCATCGCATGGATGTCGCGCAGTTCTTCTTCACTGATGCTCGCGTCGCCTTGGTCGCGGCCACCGTCGGTTCCGCCATCGGCGATGAAGTGCTTGGCCGCGGACAGAACCTTGCCGGATGCCATGAAGTCGTCTGTGCCGAATTCCCCTTGGAGGCCCTCAACAATCCGGTCTGAATACGCGATCACAACTTCTGGTGTCTCTGAAAACCCTTCGTATCCGCGGCCCCATCGGTCGTCGCGTGGAACCGCCAGGGTCGGCGCAAAAGTCCAGTCATGGCCTGATACAATGAGCTCTTTGGCAGTGGCGCTCATGATCCGTTCAATCAGATCGGGATCGCGCATTGCACCCAGGCCAACATTGTGCGGGAATACTGTCGCGCCAAGCAGGTTAGTGTGCCCATGCACGGCATCGATGCCCCAAATGATCGGGATGGCGATGTCTACGCCCTCGCTATCGACAGAGGCGTTCCAGTATTCATCTGCCGCCGCCAGCCAAGTGGCAGTGTCTGCATAGGGCAGGGGCCCCGGGGCTGAGTTTCCGCCGCTCAGAATTGAGCCGAGACGATATTGCTTCACCTCTGCTGGCGTAATGGACGCGGAGTCCGCCTGAATGGTCTGGCCGACTTTCTGCTCAACGCTCATCTGGGCCATGATCGCATCAATGCGCGCCTCAATGGCGGGATTGAGCGGCGCAGGCTGTAGTTGAGGCCATATTTCAGGATTGATCCGGGGTGCGGTAGATGCTGAGACGGGCGCTGCCGAAGCGCTCTGCACCTGTGTATCGGGAGAACAACCGATAACGGCCACGGCCATTGCGAGACTGCTCACTGAACGCCCCAAAACCCTGCTCATATCGATCAATCCCCTCTCTCTTCATTTCAGCCAGACCGGTAACAGAATCATCTGTTACCGCCTACTTTCCGCCTCTACAGCAGCGATTTTTGACAAGGTTGTCAACCTATGTTTATCTGTAGTTAGAGGGGAGTGTCATGGCAATGAATTTGACACGTAGAACAGTTTTGTCAGGCAGCGTCTTTGCCTTTGCTTCGGGTTGTGTTGGTGCTCGATATACGCAAGTAAGCGACACTCCATCGCTTGTAAGTTTCGAGACTTTTGATCCCGCTTTTGACCGGATGATAGACCGTGGCTCTCAACCGCGCTTGCTGGGAGAGGGGTATTGGTGGGCGGAGGGGCCGGCCTGGGACCGTAAACGTCAGCAGCTTTATTTTACCGACGTCCCGCAAAATCGCGCCTTTCGCTGGCGAGAGGGGCAGGCTGTCGAAACATTTCTTGATCCCTCAGGTGTCGCGCCGGAAAACGCACAGGGCATGCGAGAGCCGGGCGCGAACGGATTGTTGCAAGCGCGCAATGGCGATCTGTTGATCTGCAATCATGGCCAGCGCGCAGTCGAACGGATGGATCTGGAGAACGGTAAAAGGATCACCGTTGCTGATCGTTTCAAGGGCAAGCGGTTCAACAGCCCAAACGACATAGTCGAGGCGCGTGATAGCACGCTCTACTTTACTGATCCCCCTTATGGGCTGGAGGGCTTGGATGCGTCTCCCATGAAGGAAATGCAGGTCAATGGTGTGTATCGCATTGATCGATCTGGCATCATCACGCGGATCATTTCTGATATGACGTTTCCCAATGGTGTGGCACTGTCTCCGGACGAGAAGACTTTGTTCATCAGCCAATCCGATCCACAGGCTCCGCTAATCCGCCGGATGACTTTGGATGGCAGCGAGACACAGGAATCCGCGAATGGTGAGCTGTGGTTTGATGCCCGCCCGTTCATGGATGGTCATGAAGGCCTGCCAGACGGCATGGCGGTCACAACAGATGGTCATGTATTTCTCGCCGGGCCTGGAGGCGTTTTGGTGATCGATCACAGCGGTAGCTGCCTTGGTCGTATCGCAACCGGTCGTGCCACTGCAAACTGCGCCTTTGGCGAAGATGGACGTACCCTGTTCATCACTGCCAAAGATAGGCTATTGGCTGTTCGAACAGCAGTCACTGGAATGGGGCAATTCTCTGGATAATCAGCTCGCCCAAGAGCAGAATGAAGCAAAGTGGCGCACACTCGGCGGCTATGGGGTCGGTGATTTTGGCCTCAACATATATTGGCATAGCCTTTCGCTCATTCTGGTGTTCTGGTACACAGAAGTGGTCGGGCTCGACCCAAAGCTCGCGGGCTGGATCTGGGCGCTTGGCCTGTTATGGGACGCGATTTCTGACCCGCTAGTTGCGTCAATTTCTGCGGCAAACAGGAGCCGCTGGGGATCGTACCGCCCATTTCTGCTGATCGGTAGCTTCAGCTTAGGATTGGCATTCTGCCTACTTTTTTGGGTACCTCCCTTTGAGGGATCAACGCAGTTTTTCGCGTTGCTGGCAGCGGCAATTGTCTTTCGAACATGCTATACAATTGTGGCTGTTCCCTATTCCGCTTTATCGTCTCGCCTGACTTTCGACAGTGATGAGAGGGCCGAACTTTCCGGCGTTCGGATGTTCTTCGCGTTCTGCGGCCAATTGTGCGTCTTCAGTTTCTTCTTTCCATTGACCCGCTATCTGGGCGAGGGCGCCAATGCAGAGGCGGATGGCTATTTTTATGCAGCTGCCATTGGCTCATGCATCGCAACAGTTGCCTTGGTATTGTGCTTCGCTTCGACACGAGAACGGGCGCCCCTGGGCGGTGAGCAATCGCAACCCAAGGTGAGCCTTCGGGCATTTGCCGAAGCGTTTGTGAAAAACGGTGCGTTGCGGATGCTGTTACTGGTCCTGTTCGTCAATGCGGCGGCTGGGGCTAGTTTGCTCATACCGTTGGCGTTTTATCTGGAGGCCAATGCTGATGTGTTCGCGCCTAAGGAAATGGTGCTGACCGGCTATGCCCTTGCTTCGCTGGCAGGAACACCAGTCTGGACATGGAGCGTGCGTACTTTCGGTAAGAAGCGGGTATGGTATGCAGCAACCGTGTGGATGGTGGTAGTCGGGCTATGGCTCGCCAGCACCGGTGCCTTTGTCATGGCCGGTATCCCTGTCCAGATCGTGCTGTTCGGTTTCGCGGGCTCTGCATTTGCCGTTATTATCTGGGCTTTGATCCCGGATACGGTGGAGTACGGGCAGTATAAATATGGCCGGCGCGATGAAGGCCCAGTTTTTGGCGCCAGCTTGTTTTTCCAAAAAGCGTCAGGTGCGTTGACAGGTCTGTTGGTCGGATATGTACTGTCCGGCATTGGTTATGATGCTGACCGTGATCGGCAATCGGTGGAAACGGTTGGAATGCTTGAAAATTTCATCGCGATTATGCCTGCCGGCTTTTTGCTTTTTGCGGCTGTCTTGTTGTATCGGATGCCGCTAAGCCGAGATTTTCATGCGCGTATCGTGAATGAGCTGTCTGGTTAGGGAGGGGTAGTTTGGCACAGCCGAAATCAGGTCGATCGGCCAAGATGAAAGATGTTGCCGAACTGGCCGGCGTCTCCATCAAAACCGTTTCGCGCGTGTTGAATGACGAACCGCATGTTCAGGAAAAACTGCGCCGCAAGGTGCGTGACGCGGTCAGCAAGCTGGACTATGTGCCGAGCCAGTCGGCCCGTTCGCTGCGCGGCAGCAAATCCTATGACATTATGCTTATCTGCCACTCCGGCAACAGTTCGTATATCAGCGCAATTCAGTTTGGTGCGGTGATTGCCTGTCAAGAGCTGGGCTACCGCTTGTCTGTCAGCTTCAGCGAAGGGCTGGGCTCAGGATCAATCTCGGAAATCAGGGCAGCGGTTGAGGCGATGATAAATCGTCACAGACCTGACGGTGTTATCCTTGTCGCCCCATATGCGAATGATGAGAAAATCGGGTTTGTACTTCAGGAAATGGATTTGCCTGTGGTGCGTGTTGGCCCGGTTGATTTGCCAAACCAGGGAATTCTGGTTGAGATTGATGACTATAAGGCCGCAATCGAACTGACCAGCCATTTGATTGATCTGGGCCACAAACGGATTGGCTTTGTGCGCGGGCTTGAAGATCAACGATCAACTCACGTGCGTTACTCAGGCTTTTGTGTGGCGCTGGACGCAGCTGGTCTCGCGATTGATGACGAGCTTGTCAGACCGGGCAAATTCGATTTCGAATCGGGTTTCGCTGCGGGGGAACATTTTCTGGCGCTCGAGAACCCTCCAACGGCGGTTTTCTGCTCAAACGATGATATGGCTGCTGGGATGGTTTCGGCCTGCGCATCGCATGGCGTCGCGGTACCAGGCGCGATGTCAGTTGTCGGGTTTGACGATGCGGATGTGGCAACGCGCATGCGGCCACTTTTAACGACTGTCCATCAGCCTCTGGGTGACCTGGGATCAATGGCCGCGAAAGAGTTGATCGCCAGCCTGACCGGCAAAAGAACATCAGAGCCGAGCCGCATCGTGCTCGATTACGAATTCATCTTGCGCGACACAACTGCGCCGCCGGCCTGATTTCAGATCAGCTCATCAAGTGGCTGTAGCTGCGTCCTAGCGACACCAAAGCATCTTCCGGATTGTCATGTTCGACATAGAAATGCTGCATGCCCATTTCCGCAGCCTTTGGCAGTATTGCGGCGAAGTCGATCACCCCATCACCAACGGCGACCATTGATCCATCAGTTGCGCGGTCTTTCACATGAGACGCGACAAAACGACCTGGTGCACGATTGAGGACCTCTATCGCGTCCTCTCCGGCTTCGGCGACCCAGAAGAAATCCAGTTCCATCTTCACGAGTTCGGGATCCGCCCGTTCGAGCAGGATATCGTAGCCACGCTCTCCATCGACCTCGAAGAACTCGAACTCATGATTGTGATAGGCGACCTGTTTGCCTGCTGCCTTGGCCTCCTCGCCACGCTGGTTGAGTAAGTCGGCGATCTCGCGATAGCTGTCCGGCGTGCGCAAACTCTCTTCGATCCAGGGCAGAATCATGAGCGTCTGACCCATAGTCTCAGCGACTTCCAAGGCTTCTGCGAAGCTGTCTTGGAATTGCTCGATACGGACGTGGCCAGAATTGCTCTCCAGCCCGAGATCATTCATCGCCGCTTTCACATCAGCCGGGTTGTGATCGAAGAAACCGGCCGTTTCGCAATCCTTGTACCCGATGTCGGCCAAGGCGGTCAGCGTCGTGAGATAGTCAGCCTCGAACAGATCGCGCACCGTGTATAACTGCAGGCCGAGTTTGCCCTCATACGGTCTGGCGGTAGCAGCGGTGTCCGCGCCCCCTTCGTCAGCGGATGTGCAACCGGCTAAGCCGAACATGCCGGCACACGCTGTTGCACCTGCTAGAAAGCTACGACGATCGGGTTCTGGCAAACGGATCATAGTGTTCCTTCTTTCATTTTCTGCGCGGCATAATCGACCGCGCGTGCGGTCAATGCCATAAAGGTCAAAGACGGATTCTGGCAGGCAATCGAGGCGAATGATGAACCGTCCGTTGCGAAGACATTGGAAACGTCATGGCATTGATTGAAGCCATTGAGCACTGACGTTTTCGGATCACGGCCCATCCGCGCTCCGCCCATCTCATGGATACAGTGTCCCGGAATCGGTTCATTCTCAAAGGGTTCAATATTGGTCGCTCCAGCAGCCTCCAGCATCGCGATCGCATCGCGTTTCATCGCGACCCGCATTTTTCGCTCGTTTTCACCGACCCGAACACTCGCGTGGATTTGTGGAATGCCAAATGCATCGGTTTTGTTGTCGTGCAAGGTGATCTGGTTTTCGGCCACCGGCAACTGCTCGCCAAAAGCATGCAATGTCAGATACCAACCACCGGGTTGCTTAAGTTCTTCTTTGAGATCTGAGCCAAAGCCTTTGCCGCCCAGCGCTCTTGTCCAACCTGACCGTACCGCTGCTGCCCTGATAGGCATAGCCTCGCAAAAACTCCCGATCGGTGCGGTTATCGAGATTGGTCCAGCGCGGTACATATGTGCCGTTTGGACGACGGCCCGCATAATACTGATCTTCGAAACCCGGCATCTGCCCGCTCGCGCCGATCCGGTGGTGATGATCCATGATGTATTTGCCGAGCGTTCCGCTGGAATTGGCAAACCCATTTTGGAACGTGTCTGATCGCGAGTTGAGCATCACTTGCAGCGTGCCCAACGTTGATGCGCATAAGAATACAACTTTCGCCGTGATGTCTTCGCGGTCACCGGTCTTGCGGTTGACAATCCGTACCCCGGTGGCTTGTCTGGTTTCCGGGTCGTAGTTGATCTGCTCGACGATGCTGTCGGTAAGGATCGTCAGATTGCCAGTATTTTCTGCGGCGGGCAGGCTGCCCGCAACGCTGGAATAATAGGCGCCATAGGAACACCCGCGTTCGCATTGGTTGCGGAACTGGCAGCTGCCTCGGCCAAGTGCGAGCTGTTCCTCAGTAGGTTCTGTAATATGCGCAGCACGCCCGATGATCAGCTTGCGGTCGGGAAACTCCGATTCAATCGCGGTCTTTGCTGCCTTCTCGACACAGGTGAAATCCATCGGCGGTTGAAATACACTGTCCGGTAGCTGCGGCAAATTTTCGTAAGATCCGCTGATCCCAACAAACCGCTCAACATGATCATACCATGGCGCGACATCGGCGTATCGAATAGGCCAGTCAGAGCCATATCCATCGGCTTTATTCGCGCCAAAATCGGTATCGCTCCAACGATAGCTTTGGCGCGCCCACATCAACGATTTGCCGCCAACCTGATCACCGCGGATCCAATTGAACGGGGCACCTTCCTCGTGCGAGTAAGGGTTCTCCCGATCGTTGATGAAGAAGTTGCGCGTGCTCTCGCGGAAGGCATAGCACTGGCTTTGGGTTGGATAATCCGTGCCGACCAATTGCGGATCTACCCGGTCGCGGAACTGCATATCCCACGGTTCCTGATTCTCGCCCACATAGTCCACGCCGCGCTCGGTTTTCTTGCCGCGTTCGACCACGACCGTCTTCATGCCGCGCTCGCAAAACTCTTTCGCCGCCATGCCGCCGGACATGCCGGATCCGACCACGATGACATCGAATGCTGTGTCTTTAGACATAGTAATATTCCTTGCGAGCCATCATTGTTTTCAAACTCCGCGATCAAGCCATGCGCCGCCAATTTCGGCGAGCGGGACACAGCCGTCATATCGGCCAGGGATTTCTTCGTAGGGCATCTGCTCAGATGCGGCCTCTGAGGTGTAGAAACCGAACACCGCCATATCGCGCAATTGCTGCCAGGTGGCTTTGCCCGCTGTGCCGTCAGAGGCATCGGAAAGTTGCATCAGCGCGGCGTCTTGTTGCGCTTCGCCTGCCTGCGCAAAGCCAGCTTCGTGCAAAGCGTTGATGGCCTCAAGACCGCTCACGAAGTCTGCTTTCTGATCGTCTGTGAAGTGGGCATCAAAAACGGCTGCGATGTATTCCGGCACGCCAGCGGCGATTGCGCCCGGCGTATCCGTTTCTGGAATTACGCGGGCACTCAGCGCGCGGATCAGGGGCTGGAGCTCGGTCAGCGAGGCCGGTGTCGAACTGCATCCGGCGAGCGCGCCGAATGTCGGCAGGACCACCGCAGCACCGGCAACACTCACCATGCCGCGCAGCGCAGATCGCCGGTCTAATGAGGGTGTGTTTGTTGTCATGAAAGTGCTTGCTCCGCAGAATTTTCGAGGTGTTTTCGAGCAAAATAAAGGATGGCGAAGACGGCGATCAGCACCGCCGGGAAGTAGACCAGTTCCGACAGCGCTCCCTGGCCTGCCGCAACTTCAACGGCTGTCCCTTCGAGCCCGCTTGCCTCTGCGCTGGCTCTGGCACTGTCGATCCATCCTCCGATAATCGGGTTCCAGATCGTAAGCGCGAACATTCCAGCGGCCCCGACCAGGCTCATGCCAAGAGCGCCCGAGCGCGGCACGTACTGCGCCGTGACGCCAATCATCGTCGGCCAGAAATAGCACACGCCCAATGCGAAGATAATCGCCGATACATAGACCATCGCCCCGCTGGCAGATGCCATCATGAAAAGGCCGATCGTCGTGAGCACGGCGCTCATCAACAGCACGCCGAGCGGGTTCAGTGCGTGAATAAGCGGACCGGCGAAATAGCGACCGACCGCCATAATGCCCGTCACCATACCCAACACGATCATCGCCTGACCTGGTAGGTTGCCGAGCTGCGCGCCAAGGATGCGATCAACCCATTGCTGAGTGCCGAGTTCTGATGTTGCTGTGATGCTCATAATCGCCATCAGTACAACCAACAGCGCCGCGTCGCGCGTGCGCCCGGCGCGGAACAGCATCAGCATGAAAGTCAGCCCCAATACCAGAAGCAGCGGGAGGATAAACGTGCCAGGCAGGCCAGCGATCAGATTGTTAGGCGTCCCGATCAGGACCAACAGGCCGAAGATCGCACTCATCAGCACTATGCCCTTGGCATCAAGATCAACGATCCGCTCGCTTTCAGGAACATCCGGGAAGTGAGTAGTGAAAATCATGAAGCCGTAAATTGCCGTCGGGATCAGCATCACCGCTATTTGCGGCTGCCAGCCAATGCCAGCATTGGTCATGACGTAGGAAACAACTGCACCGATCACGATCCCGCCGGGGAACCAGACATGGAAGCGGTTCAGCCACTTCGTCTTTTCCTCTTTATAAAGATCCGCAACGAGCGGGTTGCACGCAGCCTCCACCGAGCCGTTGGCGAAACCGATAAAGAAGGTTGAGATCAGCAGGCCCAGAAATCCATCGGCAAAAATGGTCAGGACAAGGCCGAGCAGATGGCCGACAAACGCCAAGATCATGATCAGTCGAGGGCCGAGCTTGTTGTAGAGAAAGCCAAACACAACCATCGCCAGCGGAAAGCCCAAAAAGGCCATGCTGTTGACCCAGCCAAGCTGTGTGTCGCTCAAAGCGAATTCATCGGAAAGCTGAGTCAGAATGCCCGCGCGGATCGCGAAGGTCATGGCCGTTACGATCAGCGAAATGCAGCTAAGCCAAAACAATCGGCTTCGCTGATAGGTTTGCGCTTCCATGGTGTCCCCTCTCGTCCCGATCATGATGTGCCGCCCGTGCTGGGTGCGATCCCAAGGGCTCTTTGAATTTTCTCTGAGTCCACGCCGCCTCCGGCAAAATCATCGAACGCGACGTCTGTCGGGCGGATCAGGTGATCAGCGATAAACGGCGCGCCCTCGGCGGCGCCTTGCTCGGGATGTTTGAAGCAGCATTCCCATTCGAGAACGGCCCATCCGTCAAAGCCGTAATGCGTCAGCTTGCTGAAAATCTGTCGGAAATCGACCTGACCATCGCCCAGCGACCGGAAGCGCCCAGCACGGTCGCCCCAATCCTGATACCCCCCATAAACGCCGGTGCGACCATCAGGACGGAACTCGGCATCCTTCACATGGAAGGCTTTGATCCGATCGTGATAGCGGTCGATAAAGGCGAGATAATCGAGCTGTTGCAACACGAAGTGGCTGGGGTCGAACAGAATGTTACAGCGCGGGTGACCATCGACCTTTTCAAGGAAAACTTCAAAGCTTGCGCCATCGTGTAAGTCTTCGCCCGGATGGATTTCATAGGCTACGTCTACGCCATTCTCATCATAGAAATCGAGGATCGGACGCCAGCGCTTGGCCAGTTCTTCAAATCCGGCATCAACCAGACCGGCGGGCCGCTGCGGCCATGGATAGACAAGGTGCCACATGAGTGCGCCGGGGAAGCTTGGCGTACTCTTCAAGCCCAACCGGCGCGAGGCGACCGCGACCTTACGCATTTGATCGACGGCCCATGCTTGACGTTCGGCTGGCTTGCCATGCACCTCTGGCGGGGCAAACGCATCGAACAGATCATCATAGGCGGGATGCACGGCGACAAGCTGGCCCTGCAAATGGGTGGCCAGCTCTGTGATCGTCAGGCCAAGTTCCGCCATTCGGCCAGCCAGATCATCGCAGTAATCCTGGCTCTCAGCAGCGAGGTCGAGATCAATGCAGCGTGCATCATTTGAAGGAATCTGAATGCCTTTATAGCCGAGCCCCGCAACCCATTCAGCGATGGAATCGAGACTGTTATACGGTGCCTCGTCGCGCATAAACTGCGCAAGAAAAATGGCAGGTCCGCGGATTTCCTTCATGATAACAGGCCTTTGAGATCGGGTCCGACTGAGGGAGCCGTGACGTCTGTCCATGCACCGCCATTGGCGCTGCTCGCGACTGATGCCTCCAGGAAAGCCATGCCGCGCAAAGCCTCCGCGATCCCCGGAACGCCCATTGAGGCAGGGCTTGATCCAATGCGGATGGCGCGTGCAAAGTCGCGATAGATGTTGGCAAAAGCCTCAAGGTATCCCTCTGGATGGCCGGAGGGCAGGCGACAGCGTGCAAGAGCTTCATCACAAAGCGGCATGTCCACGCCAGCGCGATACGTTGTGCTGGTTCCGCCTTGGCGACGCTCAATCAGCGTGTTTGGCTCCATCTGATGCCATTCAAGGCCGGCGTTGTCGCCATGCACTTTGATGGTCAGGCCATTCTCGTCGCCGGAGCATATCTGACTGGCGATGAGTACGCCCGTTGCACCGTTCTCCAGCTCAAAACTCGCCTCGCCATCATCGTCCAGCACGCGGTCATCGAATGAACTGCGTAGCTGCGCCGAGAGCCGCGTCATGCGAGAATTTGCGATAAACTCGACCAGGCTGTGGGCATGGCTCCCAATGTCACCAAAAGCACCCGCTGGGCCTGAAATGGCCGGATCGGTGCGCCAGCTCGCCTGTCGGCTGCCTTCCTTTTCCAGCTGCGCGGCCAACCAGCCTTGTGTATATTTAACTATGACCCGGCGGATGGGGCCAAAACTCTTTTGCGCCGCTATGTGCCGGGCCTGCCACACCATCGGATACCCAAGATAGGTGTGCGTCAGCGCATAGAGTGCTTTGCTGTTTTCGAGCACCTGCGCCAATTGCTCTACCTCGGCCAGGCTGACGCCTGCTGGCTTGTCGCAAATGACATGACGCCCGGCAGAAAGCGCGGCGGTCGCAATTGGTACATGGCTGTCATTGGGGGTGACGATGGAGACGCACTCCATCGAATCATCGGCATCAAAGCCTTGCTCATCGGTGAGCATTTCCGACACGTCTGCGTGGCAAAGATCAGCGCCAAGCCCTAACGTCGCCCCAGTTTCCCGAGACTTTTCAAGATCGCGGCTGAAGGCGCCGCAAACCAGTTCCATTTCTCCATCAAGGCGCGCGGCAATACGGTGGACAGCGCCTATGAACGCGCCTGGCCCGCCGCCTATCATTCCGAACCTGACCGGTCCTGAGTTCGCCAATTTCCCCTCCACCGAAGACATTTCTTGTCTTACGTTGTCAATTGGGTATTACTTAGCGATGCAGCCGTCAAGCGCGCTGCCAAAATAAAAAGAGCGTGTAAGACTGCGGATTGAGTTGACAACGTGTCAGTCTGAGGAAAGTCTGCAGGCTTAGGGAGAGAGTGGGTGCCTGAGCAGGCGGGTCATACATCTGTGAATCATGTGGTTGTTGTTGGCGGCGGCACGGCGGGCTGGATGACGGCGGCTGGCCTGATCAGCATGTTGGGGTCAACAGGGCTAAAGATTACCCTTATCGAATCTGAGGCGATTGGCGTGGTCGGCGTGGGCGAAGCAACGCTGCCCCATATCCGTTTGTTCAACGAAACGATTGGCGTTGACGAGGCTGAGTTTATGGCGGCCACATCGGCCACCTTTAAACTCGGGATTGAATTCGTTGATTGGGCGCGCAAGGGCGATAGCTACATTCATCCGTTCGGCGAGTTCGGCCTCGCCAATGAAGGGGTGGCATTCCACCATTATTGGCGCAAGCTGTCTGAGAGTGGAGATGCCGGGGCGCTGGAGGATTATTCGCTACCGGTTCTCGCCTGCCGCGCGGGCAAATTTCAGCCACCGTCGGACGATCCGCGATCAGTCCTTTCGACCTATCGCTATGCGTATCAATTCGACGCGCTCAAATACGGCCCCTTCATGCGCCGCCATGCCGAGGCGCGCGGTGTTGAGCGGTTAGAGGGCAAGGTGGTTGAGGTTGGGCAGGACGCTGAAACAGGTAATATCGCATCGCTAAAGTTGGATGATGGTCGGGAAATCGCTGGCGATCTGTTTGTCGATTGCACGGGTTTCTTTGGGCTTTTGACCGAGAAAACGCTGGAAACTGGATATGACGATTGGCGCGAATGGCTACCCTGCGATCGCGCTGTCGCTGCACCCTGTGAAAGTGCTGGACCGTTGCTGCCGTATACGCGGGCGACGGCGGACAAGGCAGGCTGGCGCTGGCGCATTCCGTTGCAGCATCGCACGGGCAATGGGCATGTCTATTCCAGCGGTTTCATAGGCGATGATGAGGCGTGCGAGAGTCTGATCGACAATCTCGAAGGACCTGCTTTGGCTGAGCCACGCATGCTGCGCTTTGTCACGGGAAAGCGACGCAAGCTGTGGAACAAGAATTGCGTGGCTATCGGCCTGTCAGGTGGGTTTTTGGAGCCGCTGGAGTCCACGAGCATCTATCTGATTCAGGAAGGTATCACCAAGCTGCTCGAGCTCTTTCCTGCCGAAACGCAAAGCGGCGTTGAACGCGCGGAGTATAACCGCCGAATGGATCTGGAGTTTGAGCGGATCCGTGATTTCCTGATCCTCCATTATCACGCGACCGAACGCGACGATTCCGATTTCTGGAACCACATGCGCACAATGGATGTGCCGGACTCGCTTAAGGAGAAGATGGAGCTGTTCGCGGCACACGGCCACGTTGCCAAGTACGATCACGGGCTATTCCTGGTGCCAAGCTGGATTGCGGTATTGGTCGGGCAGAGGCGTGTTCCCGGCGCGTACGATTGGCGCGCCGACCGTGTGAATGAGCGGGACATGCGGCAGCACCTTGGCGGGTTGCGGCAGCATATGCAGCGCGCCACCGCGACGATGGCGGACCATGCGGACTATCTCGCCAGCAATGGGATGATGGAGAGCGCGGCGTGACGATGCGCATCGCGATTGTCGGCGAGCCAATGCAGGCGGCCATGCTGGGCGCATATCTTGCGCGCTTTTGCGGCGGAGAGAATTGCGTGATTGCGCCGTCTGGTACCGCAGCCGATGAACAAATCTTGCTCCGCCCAGATCATCAGCGATTTCATGCGGAAATGCGGCTTGATCCTGGTTTTACGGGCTCTTCCAGCACGGCTCGTTCGGCTTCTGCTTATGAGGTGGGCGGGAAAGAAATGTGCATTCCCTTTGCGCCATTCGGGGCAGCAGCAGCCGGGTCGGAGTTTCACCAGCACTGGTTGCGTGCAAATGCACTGCAGAAGCAGCCGCCGCTTGAGGAATTCAACCCTGCGATCACGCTCCACCGCGCGAGTTCTGCACCTGCGTCGAACGTTGATGTGCCGCAAGGGCTATGGTGCGCACGCAAGGACTATGCCGAGGTGTTGCTGGCGCATGCAAAAACGCTCCGCGCTGCCATCTTACAGCCTGTGGAGATGGGTGAAGTTGACCTGACCATCAACTGTGCGGCTAAAGATCCGGGCGCGACTATTTGGCAGAATGACCAAGTAAGCATTGGATGCCACACGGCGGTTTCCGGCGAAGAATGGCAGGCACTCTACAACGTGGCGAAACGGCTTGTCGCGATGCTTGCTCCGCCAGACAATGCCGATGCCGAACGCCGCGAATTCAACCGGCTTTGCGCTGCGGAGGCGGAGCGCTTTAGTGATTTTCGCGAGTTGTTGCTAGCCGATGACCCCCGCGAGACCGACCGACCCGCCTTGCGTCGTAAGATCGAGGTGTTCGAGGCGTGCGGTCGAATTCCGACCGAGGACTATGAAGTTTTCACACTTTATGAATGGCTCGCCGCGCTTTGGTCGCGCGGAATACGCCCGATGCGTCACGAACGGCTGGCTGAGCGTATGCCACAGGACCAATTGCTAGCATGGATGAAGCAGTTGCACGCTCAGATACAAGGTCTTGCCAGGCAAGGGGTTGCAGCATGAGCGACCAGCCAATCAAGCGCGTTGTTATCGCGGGTGGCGGAACGGCGGGATGGATGACCGCAGCGGCCTTATCCAAATTCTGTGGTCGTGCGGGGATTAGTGTCACGCTGGTCGAATCCGAGGCCATTGGCACCGTCGGTGTGGGTGAGGCGACAATTCCGCCCATCGGCAAGTTCAACGATCACCTTGGCATCAAAGAAGATGACTTTGTTCGCGAAACGCAAGCGACCTATAAGCTTGGTATCGAGTTCGTCGGATGGGGCGCGGAAGGCGAGCGCTATTTTCATCCTTTCGGCACCTATGGGTTCGATCTGGAGGGGCTCGATTTCCACCAATATTGGGCGCGTGCGGCGACCATCGGCGATCGCAAATCGCTCGACGACTATTCGCTCAACGCATTGTGCGCCTATCGCGGCAAGTTCCTGCGGCCAGAGCCGGATCATGGGCCCGTCATCAACAAGCTGGCCTATGCGTTTCATTTCGATGCAAGCCTCTACGCCGCATTCTTGCGTAGACTGGCTGAGAGCCGGGGTGTCACGCGCGTAGAAGGGCGGATTGAAAATGTTCAGCAGGATGGTGAGAGTGGGCTGATCACAGCGCTTTCGCTCGATGGTGAGCGCACTGTCGAAGGCGATCTGTTTGTGGATTGCACTGGCTTTCGCGGGCTATTGATTGAGGGTGTTTACGCGGCAGGTTTTGAGGATTGGAGCCACTGGCTGCCGGTCAATCGCGCTGTTGCAGTGGCATGCCGCAGAAAGGGTGAGCCTGAGCCATACACCCGCTCCTCCGCGCGCGAGGCAGGGTGGCAGTGGCGCATTCCGTTGCAGCATCGCACTGGCAATGGGCACGTCTATTGCGATGCGTATATGAGCGCTGATCAGGCGGAAGAGCAGCTCTTGTCTAGTCTCGAGGGGGAGGCGCTGACATCGCCGAACCATCTCCGCTTTCAGACCGGACATCGGCGCAAGTTTTGGCAAGGAAACTGCGTTGCGATTGGTCTGTCATCGGGCTTTTTAGAGCCATTGGAGTCGACCAGCATTCACCTAATTCAGTCGGGCATTTCGAAGCTAATTTCGCTGTTCCCACAAGAACGGGAAAGTCCGGTTGAGCGCGACGAATACAACCGGCTGATGCAGGATGATTTTACACATATTCGCGATTTCCTGATCCTCCATTACAAGGCGACCAAGCGTGAGGGCCAACCGTTCTGGGACTATGTGCGGGAAATGCCGATCCCCGATAGCCTGCAACGCAAGATGGATTTGCTGCGCGGCAGCGGGCGGTTCTTTAAATATGATGCTGAGCTGTTCGATCTTACTAGCTGGCTCGCCGTGGCAGAGGGGCAGGGCTGGGGGCCAACGGGCCACAACCCGGCGTACCGATGCGTTGACCGAAAAGGACCTGATCCAGAGCCTCGCCAATATGCGCAAGGTTTTGGCGAAGGCAGCCGATGCGATGCCAACGCATCAGGCATTTATTGACCGCTATGGCAAAGCGAAACCCGTTAGCTGGGAAAAACAGACCGCATGAATGAGCATCTGCTTGAAGAGATCGTGATCGTCGGCGGCGGCACAGCCGGTTGGATGGCAGCGGCAACGCTCGGCTTTGTGCTTGAGGGTTCCCAAACCAAAGTTACGCTGATCGAATCCGAAGAAATTGGCACCGTGGGAGTGGGCGAAGCGACGATCCCGCCGATTATCGCGTTCAACAAGATGCTCGGCATTGATGAGAACGAGTTCGTTCGGGCGACCAATGCGACATTCAAGCTGGGCATCGAATTTGTCGACTGGCTGGAGCTAGGACACAGCTATATCCACCCGTTTGGCGATTTCGGTCATGACTTTGATGCGATCCCATTTTATCAATATTGGTTCCACCGCGCGCTTGCAGGCAAGAAGGACGATCTGTTCGCCTATTCGCTGATGGTTCAGGCATGTCGGCGAGAGAAGTTCATGCGCCCCTTGCATAATCAGCCAAAATCCGCGCTTGCCGGGATCAATTACGCCTTTCAGTTCGATGCTGCGCTTTATGCCAAATTCCTCCGTAAATATGCTGAGGGTAAAAGTGTCAAACGCGTCGAAGGCAAGATCGCCGATGTTGTCCAGGATACCGAAAGCGGGAATGTCACTGCGGTCAGGTTGGAAGACGGGCGCGAGCTATCGGGCGACTTCTTTGTCGACTGTTCCGGCTTTCGCGGTCTGCTGATCGAGCAAGCACTCGAGACGGGCTATGATGATTGGCGCAGCTGGCTACCATGCGATCGCGCCTGGGCGGTTCCGACAACGAGAGACAAATTCCCAATCCCCTACACTCGTGCAACGGCCCGTGATGCAGGGTGGCAGTGGCGCATTCCTCTGCAACATCGCACCGGAAACGGTTATGTGTTTTGCAGCGAATTTCTGGACGAGGATGCTGCGCGGGATGCATTGTTGAGTAACCTGGATGGGGAGCCGCTGGCAGACCCGAAGCTGCTGCGGTTTGTGACCGGCCATCGCAAGAAATTCTGGAGTGGTAATGTGCTTGCCCTGGGGCTTGCGGCGGGGTTCATGGAGCCGCTCGAATCGACAAGTATTCACTTGGTCCAGACCAGCCTTGCGCGGCTGCTTACGCACTTTCCCGATAAACGCCTGAACCCGAGCGATATCGATGCGTTCAACGCGCGGACGCTACGCGAATATGAGAAAGTGCGGGACTTCCTCGTGCTCCACTACACCGCGACGAAGCGGGATGACACGCCGTTCTGGCGACATTGCCAGACGATCACGCAATCCGACGATTTGCAACGCAGACTTGCGCAATTTGAGGCGTCTGGCCGTCTTTTCGAGGAGACTGGCGATATCTTTGGGACTGCCAGCTGGCTTGCGGTGATGTATGGCCAGGGGGTCGAACCTAAATCGACAAATCCACTACTTGCCAAGGTGCCAATGGAAAAAGTCGATTCGCTGGTTCAGCGCGTTGGACAAACCATTGAATATGCAGCTGATGATATGCCCACACACGAGGAGTTCATTGCGCAGAACTGCGCCATGATACCGCCTGCCTGAACCGGCAAATGTGACAATTGTGCATCAACTGGAAGGCTGTTGACTGACAATGTTGACAACGTTGCCAAATTTGGCCAAACCAATTCTGGGAAACATTATGCGTCTCCACGAAGAGTCGCAAACTGGGAGGGAAGTATCGCCATGCGATCTGAATTTTCGTCACGTCGAGATCGCCAAGTCGCTGCTCGTCAGCGCGTCTACACTCGGGCTGTTAGCCACTGCTCCTGCATTTGCGCAGGATGCTGATGCTGGTGCTGAGGAACCGGACGATGAAAATGTGATCATTGTTAGCGGGATCCGTCAATCGCTTGCGACCGCGCAAGATGTGAAGCGGGAAGCGGACACGGTTGTCGATGTTATTACCGCGTCGGACATCGGGGCTTTGCCTGATCGTTCGGTGTCTGAGGCGCTGCAGCGCGTGCCGGGCGTGTCAGTCCTTCGTTTTGCGGGTCCGAATGACCCAGACCACTTTGCGGTCGAAGGTTCGGGCGTTGTTATTCGCGGTCTGCCTTTTGTGCGGTCGGAATTGAACGGCCGTGATGTTTTTGCCGCAAACTCAGGTGGCGTGCTTGGCTTTGAAGACGTTTCGCCAGAACTTCTCGGCAGCGTCGTTGTCTTCAAGAACTCTACTGCTGACCTAATCGAGGGTGGTGCCGCTGGTACGATTGACCTGCGCACCCGCTTGCCATTTGACCAAACCGGTCAGGTTATTGCTGCTAGCGTTGAGGCACAGCTCACTGATTTCGCTGACGAGGTGACTCCGGGCGCATCGTTCCTCTATTCCAACAATTGGGACACGGACGCGGGCCGGTTCGGCTTGCTTGCGAACGTGTCTTACAACCGTCTGAAAACGCGCGGCGATGGTACGGGGCTAGCCGATTTCATCATTCCACTGGATGGGGGTGGCAACTCCATTCAGCTCAATGGTCAGGACGTTTACATACCGTCGGGTGGCAGCATCCGCACCCAAGAATTTGATCGTGAGCGGTTTTCCGTTGCGGCAGCTGCGCAATATGAGAGCAACGATGGGCGTTGGTTGGCAACTGCGCAGTTTCTCCGCTCTGACTCCCAACTTCTTTGGGGTGAACATGTCATTGAAACTGGCGCGGACGCTGCTGGTGGGCGCGGAGGCTTGGACCGTACCGGTTTTGAGTTCGATGATGATGGTGTATTCACAGGCGGTACGATCACTGATAACAGCCAGTGGCGCGGTCCAAGCGGCTCTACTGCATTCTTGCCATCGACCGGTGGGCAGCAAATTGCCCTGTACCGCGAGCGTATGGAAGACGATGTCACGAATGACTTCGGCTTCAATCTGAAGTTTTCACCGACTGATCGCCTGCGTCTCAATTTTGATGCACAATACATCGATTCAACCTCGAATGTTTTCGATTTGACCGTGCATTCGAGCTTCTTCTCGCCAGTGACTATCGACTCCTCCGTTGGCTCCGTGCCGTTCGTTGGATTTGAAGCGACAAACCAATTCTGGCGTTCGGCGATGGATCACACCACGCAGAATGAGGCGGATGCGCTCTCCTTCCGCGGTGATTTGGAATACGACTTTTCTGATAGCGGCTGGCTCAAATCGGTGCGCGCCGGTGCGCGATACTCGATGCAGGAAAGCACTATCCGGGAATCAGACTTTAACTGGGGTAACATTTCGGAGGTTTGGACTGGTCGAACACCGAATGGCGTTCCGGACATGCCGCTTGTCCAGCTAACCGGAAACCCGGACCCGGCGGTCGAGGCTGCTGTGGCGCCACTCTTCGGCACATACGCCTTCGGCAACTACCAGCGTGGGTTGGGGACCGGATTGGGAAGCCCGCTGCTGTTCTTCAATGGCCCCGGTGCCGACGACTTCGATGGATGGCAGGCCGCGTTGAGTAATGTGGTGAATGTTATTGGTGGGAGCGCCAGCGGCTGGACACCATTGACTGAGCGTGGTGGCGTAATAGAGGGAACGCCCTTCCTGCCCAGCGAAATTGGCCAGATTGAGCGCGACACTCTTGCTGCCTATTTGCGCCTCGATTTCGACTCCGATCTTTCAGATAGCGTTCGCCTGACTGGTAACGTTGGCCTTCGCTATGTGCGGACGGAGCGCACTAACGAAACATCTTTCACCGCTCGAAATTTCAGCAGGTATATCACGCCACTCCAGCTAAGTTACTGTGACGCTGGTTTTGTGCCAGCTCCAGGTAGTGGTTTTCAGAGACCGGCCTACTGTGACCTTGACCTCGCGGCCCTAGAAAGTGTGATCGACGAAGGATTTGGTGTTCAGCGAAATCTTGAACGTTCGTATGACGAATTTCTACCAAGTGCGAATATCAAGCTTGAGTTTCCGGGTGGCCATGTTCTACGTGCTGCCGCGTCGCGTACGATGACCCGCCCGGGCGTTAATCAATTGAATGAGCGAGTAGTTCTCGAATCCATTACCGGGGATCCAATACCTGACGGAACTCTAGATGCTGATGGAAACCCGAACACATTCCGGCCATTTGCCGGCTTTGTTGGGAGCGCTACGGGCAATGGAGAGTTGGGCCCACAAACATCGCTCAACTTTGACGTCTCTTGGGAATGGTACTTTGATGAGGTCGGTTCAATCACCGTCGCTGCTTTCTACAAGGAGATCGATGACTTTATCGCGTTCGCTCCGGTTCAGGTCGCCATCCCAACCGAGGAGGTTCCTGCTGACTTTTTGGCAAACCCACTGCTCAACCCGTTGTTGCGTAACGCTGAAGTAAATTCCGACGAGTCAGCAAGCGTCAAAGGATTCGAGGTTGCCTATCAGCAATTTTACGACTTCCTGCCGGGTGCTTTGAGTGGCTTGGGTTTGCAGGCGACATATACCTACATCGACTCCGAGGGCGTAGCTAACCAGCTTGATCCCAGTATTCCAAGCGATGACCCGCCAACTGCCCGATTTGATATCGATGCGGATGTGTTCCCGCGGATTTCCAAGCACAATTTCAACATCGCCGGCCTTTATGAGAAAGGCATTATTGAGGCTCGTGTCGCCTATAACTGGCGCAGCGATTTCCAGCTGACACCGCGTGATGTGATCTTCCCGTTTGCCTCGATTTATCAGCGCGGCACGGGGCAGCTTGATGCGTCGTTCTTCCTCGACATCAATGATAATTGGAAGATTGGTGTTCAGGGCGTGAACCTGCTCGATGACATCACGGTCACAGAGCAGACAATCAATGAGGATGGACTTCGCGCACCGCGGAACTTCTTCCGCAATGACCGGCGCGTCAGCTTCATCGTTCGCGCTTCTTACTGATGCAAATCCTTACGTGGGAGGGTGTCTCTCTCCCACTTCTCCCCACCCGGATGGCCATTGCGCCATCCGGGTGTCTCTTTTCCAGCGGTGCAAGATGCGGATTGCTGACGCGGCCCCATTGTTCCAGCTGACTAAGCGACTTAAGACTGAACCCGTTCGGGAGGGTACGTAAATGACGCTTGAGACGATCGATATTGTCATCATCATTGGTTATGCGCTGGCGCTGCTGGGCATAGCTCTTGCGGTCTCTCGCGAACCGGCAGGTCATTCCAAGAATACAGAGGATTACTTCCTCGCCGGGCGCGCGCTTCCTGGTGGGCGATTGGTGCATCGCTGATCGCGTCAAACATTTCCGCCGAACAGATTATTGGCCAGTCAGGTCAGGGGTTTGTCGTGGGCATGGCGATTGCGGCCTATGAATGGCAGGCCGCGCTGGTCCTGATTATCGTCGCGAAATACTTCCTGCCGATCTTTCTGAAGCGCAAGATTTACACCATGCCGCAATTCCTCGCCCAGCGTTATGGCGAGGGTGTGAAGACGCTGATGAGCGTGTTCTGGGTGGCGTTGTATACAGCGGTGAACCTGACCACGGTCCTGTGGCTTGGCGGGCTTGCGGTGGACTCGCTCACAGGTTGGGGTGTGATGGGATCCATGGCCGCACTCGCAGGATTTGCGGCGCTTTATTCTCTCTATGGTGGTCTGAAGGCAGTCGCGCTCACCGACATCATTCAGGTGGTTATACTGATTCTGGGTGGCCTCGCCATCACCTGGATCGCGCTGGACGCGCTCCCTGCGGATGGCGCGCTGGGTGGGCTATCATTGTTGGTGCAGGAGATGCCCGGCCATTTCGAGATGATCCTTGATGACAGCCACCCGAGCTACGGAGATCTGCCGGGTATCTGGACCTTGCTTGGCGGGCTGTGGGTGCTCCACTTCAGCTATTGGGGGTTCAACCAGTACATTATTCAGCGTGCGCTGGGTGCAGAGAGCTTGGGCGAAGCGCAGAAGGGACTGGCCTTCGCGGCGTTCCTGAAGCTGCTCGTTCCCTTCATCGTTGTGATCCCGGGCATTGCGGCGGTGATGCTGGCCCAGCAGGGGCTGGTCGATGGCGGCGCATTGGCAGAGCGGTCTGACCGCACCTATGGCGAGCTGATGGGCATGGCGCCCGCAGGTCTGCGCGGCCTAGTGTTCGCGGCCTTGATCGCTGCAGTAGTCAGCTCTCTTGCATCAATGATGAACTCGATCTCGACCATCTTCACGATGGATCTGTATCGCAGCATGAAGCCCGACCGTCCTGAGCAGCACTATGTGACTGTGGGCCGGATCACGGCGTTCGTCGCGATGGGCGTTGCGTTGGTGCTGGCGCGGCCATTTATCGGCGGGTTTGAAAGCGGGTTCCAGACTGTGCAAGAATATACCGGCTTTATCGCGCCGGGCGTCGTGGTCGTGTTCCTGCTCGGCTTTTTTGACAAGCGGTCAAATACCGCAGGTGCTTTCACCGCGCTGATCGGTTCTGTGGTTGTGAATGTCGCGCTCAAATTTATCGCACCGGACGTTCCGTTCATCATCCGTATCTGGATTGTGTTTGTACTGTCACTGGTCGTTGCCGCGATTGTGTCGCGCCTCACCAGCCCGCCAGACGAAGAGCAGGCGGTGAAGCTCGGCGATATTGGTTTCGCCACCAGTGCGCTGTTCAATACGCTGTCGGCGCTCGTGATCGCGATCCTCGTTGGTCTGTACGTCATCCTCTGGTGAGGCGCGCGGCGCGGTACCAATAGTTCGATTTCGGGCGCCAGTAGCCAAAACAGGTTTGTGCTGACGGCCAATCATGCCATTGCGGCCCAATGGTTGCTGCATTGCAGCGCGGCTTTGGGGAGCTGAGTATGATTACAGTGGATGGGATGTGCGGCTCATGAGTAATGAGCTGACCAAGCGATTAAAGAATGCGCCGGTCGTGCCGCTTGTGGGCACCGATGATCCGGGCGTGGCGGTCAAGACAGCCAATGCGCTGGTCAAAGGCGGCTTGAGCGTCATTGAGGTGGTTCTGCGCAGCGACAATGCCCAGGCCGGGATGGAGGCAATCCTCGCCGAAACTGAAGGCGCTCTGGTCGGTGCAGGCACGGTTCTTACGCTCGATCAGGCAAAGGCGGTTCACAAGGCTGGCGCCCAGTTTATCGTCTGCCCCGGATTGGTGGATGAGATCGCCGAATATTGCGTGGGCGAAGGTCTGCCAATTTACCCCGGCACAATGACGGCGGGTGAGGTTCAGCGTGCTTATGCCTTGGGCCTGCGCACGGTAAAGTTCTTCCCGGCCAGCCTTGCTGGCGGCGTCCCGATGCTCAAGGCGCTTGGTTCTGTGTTCCGAGAGATGCAGTTTATGCCAACGGGCGGCGTATCGGTACCGCGAATTTGGGCGAATTCTTGTCCGTGGACAGCGTGATCGCATGCGGTGGCAGCTGGCTCACCCCAAAAGATGCGATTGCACAGGGTGATTATGACGCGATAACCCGCCTTGCTGAGGAAGCCGTAGCTATAGCTGCGAAAGCGCGCGGTTAACGCAAAACGACTTCGACCTTGTCCCGCAGGGTCACAACAAATGAGACGGACAATGAACACAGTCGCTAGCCTGATCGATCGCCTGCGCGAGCTACACCAACGCACCTCGGAGACACCGCTGTTCAATCCGGTGTTTCAGTTGGGCCTTGAGGTTTCTCGCGAACTGGAAAATGGGTCAATGTCGCTGGCTGATCTGGAAAGCCTGGTGGCTGAACTGGAAAGCGATGGCTTGGCGGCGCGGTCAGCGCGTCTCTCGCGTCTTCTCACGCCCGTTCAGGCGGACAAAAACGATGCGGCGATTGGTGGTCTGGTCGAGGAAGACACGTTCGAGGAATTCGCAAACCGCTGGTCCACGCCCAGCGCGCATATCGTCTTTACCGCGCACCCGACATTCCTGCTGACTGACCAGCAGTCACGCGCCGTTGCGCATGCGGTGGAGCAAGGAAAAACTGAGGCAAGTGACTTTGACGCCCCAGCTTTAGAGCGCGCGCCAGTAACCCTTCAAGGCGAACACACGCAGGCGATGTCAGCGATTGCGCGCGGACAAGTAGCGCGAGATCGGATGAACGGCACGCTGTTTGCGGAGGCGCGCAAGAAATGGCCCGGCGAATGGCGCGATTTCCGCCCATTGCCTGCGCGCTTTGCGACGTGGGTCGGCTATGACATGGATGGTCGCACCGATATCTCATGGTCGACGTCTATCCAGTTCCGTCTGAGCGAGAAAGCGCAGCGTCTGGCAAGCTATGCGGCAATGCTCGAAAAGACATCGCCCGATCATGCTACGCAGCTTACCGCGGCAGCGGAGCAGGCCGAGCGCATGAGCGCCATCTTCGCAGCGGATTTGAGCGAGCCAGATGCACTGTCTGATGCTGCGGATACTCTAACAGCGGATCATCCGCATAAGCTGACTAGCCTTAAGCCGATGATCGCAGAGCTGGAAGCGCTGGCTGCGGATGCAGACGACGAAACTGCGACGGAACTTCTTGTGGCAAGCGGAGCCATGCGTGCCGACGGGCTGGGCATGGGCTGGGTGCATTTCCGGGTCAACTCCAGCCAGTTGCACAACGCAATCCGTCAGCGCCTGGGCGCGGAACGTCGGCTCGATATCGCCAGCCAGGCTGCGATTGGTCAACTGCGCGAAGCCATTGCCGAGGCGAAACCGCTGCGATCCAATTTTGCTGCGCTCGCTATCGAAAGCAGCACAGCAATCCGCCAGTTTTTGGCCATGGCGCAGATCGTTGAGCATATCGATGCGGACAGTCCGATCCGCATGCTGATCGCGGAATGCGAGCAGCCATCAACGGTGCTCGCAGCGCTGTATTTTGCTAAGCTGTTTGGTGTTGAGGACTTGGTTGATGTTTCGCCCCTGTTCGAGACGCAGGCGGCATTGGAGCACGGCGGGCGGTTCCTCGATGCGCTGTTGTCTGAAGAGATATATCGCGACTACGCACGGCGTCGAGGGCGGGTGTGCATCCAGACCGGCTTCTCTGACGCGGGGCGGTTCGTCGGACAGGTTCCGGCATCGCTGGCGATTGAGCGCTTGCAGGGGCGTTTGGCCGAAGCGATGGTCGCCAATGACATCACTGACGTTGCAGCGCTGATCTTCAACACACATGGCGAAAGCATGGGGCGGGGCGCTCACCCCAGTAGCATTACTGACCGTGTGGATTGGGCGTTGTCGCCATGGGCGCGGCGGCGGTTTGTGCGCGCGGGCATCCGGCTCGAACCGGAAATGACGTTTCAAGGCGGGGATGGTTACCTGTTCTTTGGCACCGATGCGCTTGCTCAGGCGACTTTGACGCGCCTGATAGAGGCGGGGCCGGATCGCACAAACCCGGACGCGCCGACTGATGAATTCTATCGCCGCACTGATCTGACGCTAGATTTCTATCGCGATATTCGCCGTGACCAGTTGCGGCATTTGCGGTCAAAGACATACTCCCGCGCGGTAACCGCATTTGGGCTTGGTATGCTCAATCAAACGGGCAGTCGGGTTTCGCGGCGTCAGTCTGATCTGTCGGCAGATCGCGATATGTCGTTAAGGCAAATTCGCGCGATCCCGCACAATGCGGTGTTGCAGCAGCTTGGCTATCCGGTGAACATCATCGCTGGCATTGGCACAGCGGCAGAGGGGGCGAGTGAAGAGCTGCCCGAACTGCTCGCCGAGAGCCCGCGTGGCCGACAGATTTTCCGCCTTGTGCGCGCCTCCAATGCGCTTGCCAGCATTAAGACCGTGGCTGCGTATGGTGAGCTATTTAACTCGGCCTATTGGGCCAGCCGACCCTATCGCGGGACCGAAGAGCATCTTGAGGACCCATGCCTCGCGCTGGCAGAGTATTTGACCAAGGATGATCGTGCTGGTGTGTTCAGGCGTCTCGCATCGCGTCTGCGCGTTGATGCGATGAAACTTCACCGCTTGCTCGCGCATCTGCCCGATGAGGCACCACTGGATGACCGCGAGCATACGCGCCGCGCGATCGGGGTCTTGCAGGCTCTGCGTCTCGCCCTGTTGCAGCACATGTTTATCAAGGTTGTGTCTGTTCCGCCGTTCAGCCGAGCAAATGACATTAGCCGCCAAGACGTGCTGGAGATGGTTTTTACATTGCGGATTGATGATGCGCTTGCTCAGCTGCGCCGAGCCTTCCCGACAAGCTATCCATCTATTGGTGATTTTCATGTTGCGGAACCAAGCGATTACCCTGATCAGGGTGCGCAAGGGTATCGCTCGATCCACGAGAATTACATCGAACCGATTGATTCCGCGTATCAATTATCGCTGCGGGTCTCGACCGCGATTGCCAATATCTTTGGCGCGCATGGTTAAGGTCGTACACGCGTAAACCAACGCTGGAACAGCACCAATTCCTCATGCTAGGCGTACCCTGGAGAGCGTGAAAGGCGATCTGGGAGCGTGGGGAATGATTGAAAGCGGCGATGGTCGGGCAATGCTGGAAGGTGTCAAGGTTGTAGACCTGACCAGCGTTGTTTTTGGCCCATACTGTACGCAAATTCTTGCGGATTTGGGTGCGGAAGTGGTCAAAATCGAACCTAAGGGGTTGGGGGATGCTTTTCGCTGGTCAGCGAAGGCGGCCAAAACGCCGAGCCTTTCACCTGGTTTCATCAATTTCAACTCCCGCAAGAAATCAGTCCAGCTTGACCTGAAGAATGCAGATGATCTTGCTGCCATGCGAGAATTGCTGACACAGGCGGACATGTTTGTCGTCAATGTCCGCGGCAAAGCGTTAAGGCGTTTGGGCCTCGATTACGACACAGTGCAGAAGATCGCCCCTGAGATCGTCTATGTTCATTGCGTTGGGTTTGGTCAGGATGGTCCCTATGCAGATCTGCAAGCATATGATGATGTGATTCAGGCGGCATCGGGTACGGCCAGCTTGTTACCCCGGGTCGACCGTAATGAACGAGCGCGTTATCTGCCTTCGCTGATTGCAGACAAGGTCGCCGGATTGCACGCTGCCTATGCGGCATTGGCGGCGATTACCCATCGCTTGCGGACTGGCGATGGACAGTTCGTTGAGGTGCCGATGTTTGAGGCATTCACGCATTTCATGATGACTGAGCATCTTGGCGGGCTTGTGTTTGATCCACCCGTTGGCAAGGCAGGATATCGGCGACAGCTTGAGCCTGATCGACAGCCTTTCCCTACTAAAGATGGCTATATCAGTATTGTCGCATACACCGATGATGCGTGGCACCGCATCTTTGCGATATTGGATGACGAGGATTATCTTTCCGATGAGAAGTTCACAGGCTCTGTTGGTCTGTGGTCAAATACCGCACAATTGTATCGAAGGATGGCCGAGCGCACGCGCAATTATGCCACTCAAGAGCTGTTAGGCAAATGTCACGATGCGCAAATCCCGGCGCAGGCGGTGCGCGACATCGATGATATCCTTGACGATCCTCACCTGGCTGCAACTGGCTTTTTCGAGAAGGTCGAACACCCCACCGAAGGGGCGCTGCGCCAGATGCGTCAACCGGTTCGCTTTGGCGCTAAATATCAGGCACAGCGCTCCTGCGCACCGCATCTGGGTGAACATAATGGAACGGTCTTGGGTCAATCCACCAAGGAAGACTAGCCCGCCAGAAATGCCAGAAGCGCAAAGCTCGCCAGCCAGTGCGCGCCGGCATAGTCACCTGCAATATGCGGCAGTGAGGCATCGAGGTGATTGGCGTACCGCATCGATCCGACCAAGTCTTCGCCAAGCCCAGGCGCGTGACAGGTTCAGCCCGTCCAGATGAGCGATTTTACCGTCGCTGCGGTCGCTGACGATTGCTGGCTTGAACAGCGCGGCCGGTTCGCCGCTGCCCGCGCCGGGCAGAAAGTTCGCGAACCAAGGCTGAAACGCTTCATTGGGTAAACAGGCGCGCATCAGCAAAGCTTCTGAGAGCGCTGATGACAGAAATTCATCGCCGCATGGCTCCCACGCCTGACAGTTTTGATCCGTGCCAAACCAATCCATCGCGCGTACTCGGATCAGCGCGGCCAGTTCTTCATCAAATGCCTCCGCCCATTCCAGCGCAAGGGTTAGCGCGAAGGACGTGTTGTAATGTGTGCCGGTGCGGATCGGATAGGTCAGCAGCGGCAGATAATGCTTGAACCGCGCGGCAAAAGCGCGCGCAAGCGGCTCCAGCCCTTCACCCCAATTCTGGCCCGGATGCCGTGTCGCCTCCAAATGCAGATAAAGCAGCCATCCCCAGCCATATGGGCGCTCAAACCCGCCACTATCGGGCCGTTCGAGATAGGCGAGTTCGGTCGCCAGTTTGTGCGGCGTAAACGTCTGCTGCGCCAAGGCGGTGATGTCCTGCGCTTCCGGCATGTCGGGATACAACCGCCGGATTGTCAGCAGCGTCCACCAGCCATGCACGCAGCTATGCCAGTCGAAACTGCCGAAAAACACTGGGTGAAGCACGCGCGGGGGCAACACGTCCTGATCGCCGGCCATCACATGATCAAGCTTATGCGGATACTCCCGCTCCACATGGCCCAATGCAGTGCGCGCAAAATGCGCCGCGATTTCGGATGTCAGCTCCATAGATAGAACCCCGCGATATAGATGATCAGAACGTTACACACCCATAGCGGGATGGCCGTGCCGATCTGTTGCCGGATGACGCCATACTGATCCTTCAGCTCAAGCAATGCGGCGGGAACAATGTTGAAATTCGCGGCCATCGGTGTGCAGAGCGTGCCGCAGAAACCGGCGAGCATACCGACCGCGCCAATTACCGCCGGATTGCCGTCAAATTGCTCAACCAAAACCGGAATGCCGATCGCTGCCGCCATAACTGGAAAGGCAGCAAAGGCGTTGCCCATGATGATTGTGAAGAACGCCATGCCGAGGCAGAAAATCAGCACGGCCAGGAAGATGCTGCCATCGGGTATGACTTCACCGGCTAGCGAGCCAATGATATCGCCGACCCCGGCCAGCGCGAAGACACCACCCAACGCAGCGAGCATTTGCGGCAGAACAGCAGCCCAACCGATGGAATCCATCAACCGGCGTCCTTCCTCAACCGGGGCGAGCAACGGAGGTTTTAACCATGCCATGATGAAGGCGAGGGCGAGCAAAACGCCGACACCAAACAGGATCAGCGTCTCGCGCCGCGCCTCGAACAGTCCTGTCTCATTCAAGGGTGTGAAGTTGTAGAGCAGCGTGCCGACCACGGCAGTGATCGGGATAATCAGTGCGGGCAGGAACAGCTTGTTGCCCAGCCGCTCTGACAATTCCAGTCGCTCAGCCAGCGTGGTGGTGGGCGGATCGCTCCGCCCGATCCCGCCAAACCCGGCAATCGCGACCAGTGCCAGCACAAGCACGCCATTTAACAGATCGCTGAGCTGACCGCCGAAGAAGAAGCTGACCGCGAGCAAACCCCAGAACGCAGCGTTGCCCCAGCGTTTGCCGTTAGTCGCATCCCGCGCGCTCATCACGGCCCAGATTGCGAAGACGATCCCGGCGAGGAAATAAAGCCATTCAAGCGTGATCATGCGCGCTCTCCTGCCTCAGATGCTCCGCTCGTTTTTAAACGTCCCAATCGCCGTTCAAATGCCATCAAACGACCACCGTGAATGAAGAAGGCGCAGATTGCGGTTGGGATCGCCCAGAGCGAAAGTTCCAGCGGCGTTAAGGGATAGCCTGAGCTTTCGAAAACACCCTGGATCAACAGGATAGAGGCAATGGCGAAAAAGATATCTTCGCCGAAGAACAAACCGACATTATCCGTCGCTGCGGACATGGCCTTGACCTTCTCGGTCTCTTCTTCGGGGAGCTTGCCATGTGTGCTTTCCGCAGCCGCCTCTGCCATCGGAGCGACCAGCGGGCGGACGGTCTGTGGGTGCCCGCCAATATCCTTCATGCCCAGCGCCGCAGTCACCTGGCGGAAACCCAGATACAGCACCAGCAGGCGGCCCATCGTTGCGCCGCGCACACCCTCGATCAAGGCCTTGGCGCGTTGTTGCAACCCATGCCGTTCGAGCAGGCCGATGACGGGCAGGATGATCCACGTTACGCTGATATAGCGGTTGTCATTGAACGCTTTGCCAAGCGCCTCAATCACCGCAACAAAGTCGAGACCACCCAACAGCCCAGTTGTGATCGCCGCGACAACGACAACCATCAAGGGGTTAAATCGCAGGGCAAAACCTACGACCACCACACCTATGCCAATCAATGGCCAGTAACTCATCTATCTTCCCCCTATGACCGCCTCTGTTCAGGCGCCCCGAAACCGCCGCCACCCGGCGTGTGGATTATCAAACGGTCCCCAACGGCGACATCTGCCGAGGCGCTTGCTGGTAAATTCTCGGTTCTTCCATCGCTGCGCTCGACCCAGTTTTTACCCGGCTGCGCATCGCCGCCACCCATTATGCCGCTTGGCGCAATGGCCCGCCTATTGGCAAGCATATTGGCTCGCATGTTTTCGAGAAATGTGACTTCGCGGACCACACCATCCCCGCCATGATGAGCGCCCGAGCCGCCCGAGCCGCGCCGGATTGCAAACCGATCGAGCCGCACGGGAAGACGCGTTTCAAGAATTTCCGGATCAGTCAGGCGGCTATTGGTCATATGAGTCTGGACTGCGCTGGTCCCGTCATGGTCAGGCCCTGCGCCAGAACCGCCTGCTATTGTTTCGTAATATTGATGATGCGCATTGCCGAACGTGAAGTTGTTCATCGTCCCTTGTGAAGGGGCAAGCCTGCCCGTTGCTGCGAACAGAGCATCGGTGATGACCTGGCTCGTCTCTACATTGCCAGCAACCACGGCGGCACCCGGCTCCGGATCGAGCATGGAGCCGGGGGGAACGATCAGCTCCACCGGGCGCAGGCATCCGTCATTCATCGGGATTAGGTCGTCGATCAAGGTGCGCAGGACATACAGCGTGGCGGCGCGGGTGATTGACCGCGGCGCGTTGAAATTGTCCGGCTGCTGGTCGCTCGTGCCGGTGAAATCAATTGTGGCGGATCGGTTTTGCCGGTCGATCGTGAGGGCCACCGAGACCCGCGCCCCGCTGTCCATTGCATATGTGAATTCACCATCATCCAGCCGATCAAGCAGGCGGCGCACTTGCTCTTCTGCATTCGCAAGGACGTGATTCATAAAGGCTTTGACGATCTCTGCGCCGTTGTCGCGTGTCGCAGCCGTCAACAATTCCGCGCCGCGCGTGCATGCGGCCAATTGCGCGCGCAGGTCAGACAGGTTGCGATCCGGATTGCGACCGGGATAGGGGCCCGATGCGAGCAGATCGCGGATCGCGCTGTCCTGAAACTCGCCCTGATCGACCAATAGTGCGTTATCGATCAGCACGCCTTCTTCTTCAATCGTGCGGCTGTCGGGCGGCATCGAACCGGGCGCGATACCACCGATGTCGGAATGGTGCCCGCGCGCCGCGACGAATGCATCGGGTGAGGCGTCGGACATAGTGGATGCGTCGGAATAGAATACTGGCACAATCACGGTCACATCGGGCAGGTGTGTGCCCCCGCGATAGGGATCGTTCAGCACATAGGCATCGCCGCGCAGGATGCCACGACCGTCGCGCGGTGTGCCATTTGCGTCAGTCCCGCGCGCCTCAATAATCCGGCGAATGCTGTCGCCCATAGACCCCAAATGCACTGGAATATGGGGCGCATTGGCAATCAGCGCGCCATCCCCGTCGAACAGCGCGCAGGAAAAGTCGAGCCGCTCTTTGATATTCACTGATGTCGCGGTGGACTGCAGTACAACGCCCATTTCCTCGGCAATTGCCATGAACAGATTGTTGAAAATTTCCAGGCGGACGGGATCAACCTCAGTGCCCGCGGCGACGGCGCGTTCCAAGGCCTGGTGCCGTGTGAGAATCAAACTGCCTTCCGCAGCAAGACTGGCCTGCCACCCAGGCTCAACCACAGTCGTAGAGCCGGTGTCGATGATCAGCATCGGACCTTTGACGAACTGGTCCGGCAAAAGTGCGCTACGCATTACTACGGGCCAATGACCGCTCGGTTCTGGTGATGCTCCGTCGGTGCTGAGTGTTTTTGCATTAAGAGAACCGCTGCTGCCGCTTGCCTCAACACTCAGCGTCTCAACGATAATTGGGGCACTGTCATCCGAATATCCAAATTGCCGCCGATGCTGCTCACGAAAATCTTGCGCCATCGCATCCGGCGTGTCGCAGGGCAGGGTGATGACGCTATCGCTGCCATCGAAACGCAACTTTGCTCTTGGCGATAGGGAGATCGCAGACGGTTCTATTTCCTGATCCAGCAGGTCTTGCTGTGCCTGATTTTCAAGGTCCGCCAGCACGCTGGAGAAATCCTGACCCAGCGGCTGGACCAGACTTTTCTCGCGGATCGTTTTGACAGGTGCGATCCCAATTCCATAGGCTGACAGCATTCCGGCCAGCGGATGTATCAGCACCGTCTCCATCCCCAGCGCATCGGCCACGCGGCAAGCATGCTGGCCCCCAGCTCCGCCAAAACAGGCAAGGGCATATCGGGTCACGTCATGGCCGCGCGCCACGCTGATTTTCCGGATTGCATTTGCCATGTTGTCGACCGCGATGTTGAGAAAGCCCTCCGCGACCTCGCTTATAGAAGCTTGAGGGTCGCTCACGGGGTTAACATGTTCAATCATGCGGACAACATCGACAACACGGCGAACCGCGCTTTCCCGACATAATGGCGCGTTGCCATCGGGGCCGAAGACATGTGGGAAGAACGCCGGATCAATTCGCCCAAGCACGAGATTACAGTCGGTTACGGTCAGGGGACCACCCTTGCGATAACAGGCGGGGCCAGGGTTGGCTCCTGCGCTTTCCGGTCCAACGCGAAACCGGCTGCCGTCGAAACTGCAAATCGACCCGCCACCGTACCGCAACAGTGTGTATCTGCATCATCGGGGCAGCAATGCGAACACCGGCGATACTGCTGTCGCCCGTCAGTTCAAATTCGCCAGCGTAGTGGGCGACATCGGTGCTGGTGCCACCCATATCAAATCCGATTAAGTGGCTGTAACCAATCGGTTTACTCGCCGCGACCATGCCAACAACACCGCCAGCGGGGCCAGACAAAATCGCATCTTTTCCTCGAAAATTATGCCCATCGGCGAGCCCGCCATTGGATTGCATGAAGCGCAGTTGATCTACCGGTGGTAGCTCAGCCTCCAAACCATCGACATAGCGTCGCAGCACCGGCGAGAGATAGGAATCCACAACGCTCGTGTCGCCTCGCGGGATGAGGCGGATCAGAGGGGCGACTTCATGACTGACGCTGATCTGGGTAAACCCTGCTTGCTCAGCGAGCTTTGCCAGACGTCTCTCATGCGCAGTATGTTGCCACCCATGCATCAGGATGATGGCGATTGCCTCAATGCCCTTTGCACGGGCATTGGAAAACGCCTGCGTGACGGCTCTTTCATCCAGTGATTTCAGAACCTTGCCGTTGATATCTACCCGCTCGTCGATCTCAATGACCGTCTCTGGCAACTGTTCGGGCAGGATGATGTGGCGTGCAAAAATCTCTGGCCGGGCCTGCGTCCCAATGCGCAGAGCGTCACCAAATCCCGCAGTTATAGCGAGTGCAACACGCTCTCCCTTACGCTCCAAAAGCGCATTGGTTGCGACCGTGGTTCCGACACGCATTTCAGCGATCGGGGCCTCACCATGCTGCGCCATGAGCCTGCGCACCGCCTCGCTTGCAGCGTCTTGATATCGGCCTGGATTTTCCGAAAGAAGCTTGTCCGTTACCAGCACACCTTCAGGTGTCACGGCCACCACATCGGTGAACGTCCCGCCGCGATCCACGGCAAAGCGCCATGCATTTGTTTTGCTCAATTGCCTACGACCTGCATCGCCGCAGTTTTTAGGGACAATCCCCAGCGCAGCAAGCGATTTGATGTTCTCATGAAAGCCATGCCACACGTACCTTCAACCCTGACGGTATCCCGGTAGGCTCCGGGTGGAAGGGTGGGGGGCGCGGGTGGTCAGATCAAATACACCAAATACTAATCGACAAAATCTTCGACACGCTCCACGATGATGGCCGGGGCCATGCCGCCCGCCGCACACATGGTAACCAGACCGCGTTTTAAGTCGCGCCGCTCCAGCTCATCGACGATGGTACCAATCAGGATCGAGCCGGTCGCGCCAATAGGGTGGCCGAGTGCGATGGAGCCGCCATTGACATTCACCTTGTCCCAATCGAGCTCAAGATCGCGCACGAACTTTGCAGCGACGACGGCAAACGCCTCGTTGATTTCGAACAGATCGATATCATCAAGCGTCAACCCGGCCTTTTCGAGCACTTTCTTCGCTGCTGGCACAGGGGCGTTCAGCATCAGCGTGGGATCATCGCCCATATTGGCGGTGGCAACGATCCGCGCGCGCGGTTTCAGGCCGTTCTTTTGCGCATAGTCTTTGCTGGCAACGAGCACTGCGGCAGCACCATCGACCACGCCGGAGCTGTTCCCTGCATGGTGGAAGTGCTGAATGTCGAGGTCAGGATATTTCTGATTGATCAGGCCCCTAAAAGTGGTGCCATTGGCATCGAGCGGGACGTCAGCGATCTTGGTAAAAGCAGGCTCTAGCTCTCCAAGCCCTTCAAGCGTAGTTTGCGGGCGGGGATACTCCTCCCGATCGAGGATCACTGCTCCGTCATCGCCGACCACTGGAACAACCGACTTGTCAAAGCGTCCCTCACCGATGGCTTGTGCGGCGCGTTGCTGAGAGCGGTAGCCAACCTCGTCCAATTCTTCGCGGGTGAACCCTTCCATCGTTGCAATGGCATCGCCGCAAATGCCCTGATGCGATTGCGGATGAACGCGTTGCAAGCGCTCATTATAGCTGCCCATCATCGGCGGCTTCATGCCGGCCTGCATCTTCTCTTTTGACATGGCCGCGGTGAGGCTCATCATTTCTGTGCCGCCAGCGACGACGCAATCTTCCATACCGCTCATAACCTGAGCAGCCGCAAGGCTCACCGAGGTAATGCCGCCGCCGCAGAAGCGGTCAAGAGTGGTACCGCTGGAAGTGATGTCATACCCAGCGTCAAGCGCGGCCATCCGGCCAAGATCGCCCGCCTGCATCCCGTCTTGCGTGCTGGTGGACCAGATCACGTCGTCGACGGTGCTGGTGTCGAGCGAATTACGCTCCGCAATCGCCTTGAGCACGGTTGCGGCGAGATGCTGAGGGTGTTCAGCGGCCAAGGCGCCTTTGCCTTGCTTGCCAATTCCGCGCGGCGTGCGGACCGCATCGATAATATATGCTTCGCCCATGACTCTCTCCCATTTACTTTCGAATCTTAGTTGACGTTTGCGTAAACCTTGGCCAGCTTACCTGCAAGTCAAGTTTCATATTGCAATTGGAGAGAGAACACGATGAGCGAAGAAGTCCTGACCGAAGAGCGCGATGGCGTGTTGATCATCACAATCAATCGTCCCGAGGCGAAAAATGCCATGACGAAAGCCGCATCAGAAGCAATCGCGGCGGCGCTGGATCGGCTCGACACAGAGGACTCCTTGCGCGTTGGCATCATCACTGGCGCGGGCGGCACATTCTGCTCTGGCATGGACCTGAAAGGCTTTTTGCGCGGCGAAACACCCAGCGTGCCCGGTCGCGGCTTTGGCGGTCTGACTGAGAAAGGTCCCGAGAAACCATTGATCGCGGCGGTAGAGGGCTACGCACTGGCGGGCGGCATGGAGCTGATGATTTCGTGCGACCTGATTGTCGCCAACAAAGATGCCAAATTTGGCATTCCAGAGGCAAAGCGCGGACTGGTGGCCGCGGCGGGCGGATTGATGAAGCTGCCGAACCTGATCCCATCAAAAATTGCCATGGAACTGGCGCTGACAGGCGATTTTATCGGCACAGAACGCGCGTATGAACTCGGTCTGCTCAATCACGTCACTGATGGCCCAGCGCTGGATGCGGCTATCGAGCTTGCGAACAAAATTACCGCCAACGGACCGCTTGCGGTCAAGGTTTCCAAGCAGATCATCAATGAGTCGCGCCTTTGGGGCGATGCGGAGCGCTGGACCGAACAGGGCAAGCTGATGGGGCCGGTTTTCGTTTCAGAAGACGCCCGCGAAGGCTCGCTTGCCTTTGCTGAAAAGCGCGCACCAAATTGGAAGGGAAAATAGGAATTTTGGTTTGAGAGACCAGGCGGCCCGGCACCTAGGAGAGAGAATAATGCCCGTTATTGAAGTTCCCCAACCTGCATTCATGGAAGATGAGGAAATCTCGATCTTCGCCGATGCTGTAGGTAAATTTTACCAACAGCACGCGCCGGAGAAGCGCGTTGCGAAATGGCGCGAAGATGGCCAGGTCGAGCGCGAGTTTTGGAACGAGGCAGGGGCAGCGGGGCTTCTTGGTGCGTCCGTGCCTGAGGAGTATGGCGGCCATGGCGGCGATTTTCGCCACGAAATGGTGGTGATCGACCAGCAATCCAAACACGAAGTCGATGGTTTTGCTGCGAGCCTGCATAACACGATTATTCTGCCATATCTGGTGCGTCACGGCACCGAAGATCAGAAACAGAAATATCTGCCTAAGCTAGTGACAGGCGAGCTAGTCAGCGCGATTGCCATGACCGAACCTGGTGTTGGCAGCGATCTTCAGTCGATCACCACGACCGCGCTGAAAGACGGCAATGGCTACCGCATCAATGGCGCCAAGACCTATATCTCAAACGGTCAGACCGCCGACTTTATCGTGGTTGTGGCGAAGACAGACCCGAACGAGCGCGCCAAGGGCATCTCGCTGATGCTGCTTGAAACCGAAGGCGCGGAAGGCTTCCAGCGAGGCAAGAAGCTCGACAAGATCGGGATGGATGCAGCGGACACTTCAGAGCTGTTTTTCGACAATGTGTTCGTCCCAGCAGAGAATGTGCTGGGCGGAGTTGAAGGCAAGGGCTTCTACCAATTGATGGGTGAGCTTGCACAGGAACGTCTGGTAATTGCGATGGGAGCTGCAACTTCGATCGAGAAAGCGCTCGAAGTGACGGTCGAGTACGTCAAGGAGCGTAAGGCGTTCGGACAGACGATCTGGGATTTTCAGAACACGCAATTCGTTCTCGCCGACCTTAAGGCACGTGGTACGGCGGCGCGCGTGTTCGTGAATGACTGCATCGCCAAGCTGCTTAAGGGCGAACTTGATGTATCGACAGCCGCCATGGCGAAGTACTGGGTGACTGAATTGCAAAGCGAAGTCGTTGACAAATGTCTGCAGCTGCATGGCGGCGCGGGCTATATCAACGAATACCCTATCGCAAAGATGTATCGCGACGCGCGCATCACCCGTATTTTTGGCGGCTCGAACGAGGTGATGAAGATGCTCATCGCGAGGGGAATGTGAGAAAATATTGCTTGCAAAAAAGTGAACGGACGATGTTGCGTTATCTCGGGTAATTGCGATAGTTTGTTGCTACATTTGATAAGTGAGCTTTGACGTGAACTGATGGCTAAGCGCCGGTGGAATGAACGTAATTTTCTGAGGTGAGTGATGGATCATTTAGACATCAAACCGCTAATCCGCCAAGTCAACGAAAACGCTGATTTGTCAGTTCATGTCGAGCCGAAGACGGCTAGTGACAAGGTTGCTTTCGCGTTTGTGAAGTTCCTCAGGTTTTTCGCCGACACGTTCTTCGCGAAACGCTATGGTCACAGAGCCGTTGTTCTAGAAACGGTCGCGGCTGTTCCGGGCATGGTGGGCGGTATGCTGCAGCACCTTAGCGCGCTGCGCCGTATGCGCGATGATGAGGGATGGATACGCACTCTGCTTGATGAAGCGGAAAATGAGCGAATGCATCTGATGACTTTCATCGAGATTGCAGAACCCAACCTTTTCGAGCGGTTTCTGATACTCGCTGTCCAAGGCATATTCTTCAATTTCTATTTCGTACTGTACCTGATCGCGCCGAGAACTGCACACAGGGTTGTAGGTTATTTCGAAGAAGAAGCGGTCATCAGCTACACTGGCTATCTGGCAGAGGTTGATGCCGGTCGTTCACCCAATGTGCCAGCTCCCAGGATCGCCAAGGAATATTGGCAGCTACCAGACGACGCCACACTACGCGACGTCATCATTGTGGTGCGCGCCGACGAGGCTGAGCATCGCGACGTAAATCACTGTATGGTGGATCTGCTGGACGAACGAAAAGACGGAAGCCGCGACAAACGTCGCAAGTTGGGCGCTGACTAGACTGCGACCACCGTTTGCTCGATGGCGCCGAAGATTGAGTGATTGTCAACATCGCGCATTTCGATCTTAACGGTGTCACCGGCCTGCATGAAACCCGTGCTGGGTTCGCCATTTGCAATCGTCTCGATCATGCGGATTTCGGCGATGCAGCTATAGCCAAGGCCGCCCTCTGACACCGGCTTGCCCGGGCCGTCATCGGCCCCCTTGTTCGATACTGTTCCTGACCCTATTATTGCGCCTGCTCCGAGTGCGCGCGTCTTAGCCGCATGCGCGACAAGTTGCGCCATGTTGAATGTGGCGTCGTCCGCTGCCTGTGCACGACCAAACGCCTCACCATTGTAATCGACCATCAGCGGTAGATGGATCAGGTTGTCTTTCCAGCTATCGCCCAGCTCGTCGGGTGTTACCGCAACCGGTGAAAATGCGCTTGATGGCTTCGATTGGAAAAATCCAAAACCCTTGGCGAGCTCTCCTGGAATTAGTCCGCGCAAGGAAACATCGTTTACCAACATTACCAGCTTGATGTGATCAGCCGCATCCTCGGCTGACACACCCATGGTTACGTCATCTGTGATAACAGCGACTTCGCCCTCCATATCACAGCCCCAAGTCGGGTCGCCCAATGGAATGTCTTGGCGCGGCGCTAGAAATGTGTCGGAACCGCCCTGATACATTAGCGGGTCGTGATAGAAGCTGTCAGGAACTTCCGCGCCGCGCGCCTGACGGACCAACTCTACATGATTGATATAGGCACTGCCATCGGCCCATTGGTACGCGCGGGGCAGGGGCGAGTGTGCTTCACGCTCGTGAAAACGTTCGCAGGGCACCGCCTGATGCTCGACATCGGTATAAAGCGCCTCAAGCTTCGGAGCGATATTTGCCCAATCATCCAGAGCCGCTTGCAAGGTCGGCGCGATATTGTCTACCGCGCAATAGCGGGTCAGATCCCTTGAAACGACAACCAGTTTTCCGTCACGGCTTCCGTCATTGAGTGTGGCGAGTTTCATGGGGTGTTCTCCGGCCTAGGTGTTATCAGGGTTATCAGGCTGATTGTCAGGGTGCGCGCGCTTGAACGCATCCAGCGCGAGACATGCGGCTTCGATCTGAGCGATACGCGGCAGAGCATCGATATCAAACGCAAACCGCCGCGCATTATAGACTTGGGGCAGCAGGATGACTTCAAAGTATCCGGGCGCGTCAAACAGGAAATCTCTGCTGCCCAATTGCGCCAGTCGCGCTTCGACCGGCTTCAGAGTTCGCGCCAGCCAGTGGCGATACCAGACGTCAATCTCGTCCTGCGATTTGCCGTATTCGTCCTTGAGCCATTTGAGCACCGGAAGATTCAGCGGCGCATGCAGTTCGGTCGCAATCGCCATCCCAAGCTCGCGTGCAAGATAGCGTTGCTCTAAGTCTGCTGGCAGCAATGGCTGCTCTGGGTATGCTTCATCCAGCCACTCAATCATCGCCATGCTTTGTGCGCGATCCACCCCGTCCGCCTCCAGCATCGGAACACTCGCAAAGGGATTACGATTGGAATAGGCCTCGCCCTTCTGTTCTGCTTTCAGCAGATTTACGGGGACGTTTTCATAGTTAAGGCCCTTCAGCTCCAGCGCAATACGCAACCGATAAGAGGTTGAGCTGCGATAATAGCCGTAGAGTTTCATGAGCTCACTTTCGGAAGTGCCGTGGCCACCCGCACCCTCCACCCTTCCACCCGGATGGTATCCCAGTAGGCTCCGCGTGGAAGGGTGGAGGGTGCGGGTGGCGAGGCTCCTAACACTAAAATGCAGCGATCCCTGTGACTGCTCGGCCCAGGATCAGCGCATGGACATCATGCGTGCCTTCATAAGTGTTGACCGTTTCGAGGTTCACCATGTGTCGGATCACTTGATACTCTTCGCTAATGCCATTGCCGCCATGCATATCGCGGGCGGCGCGAGCGATATTGAGCGCTTTGCCGACGTTATTGCGCTTGACGATGGAAATCATCTCAGGCGCATATTGGCCTTCGTCCATCAATCTAGCCGACGCGCAGCGAGCTTTGCAGGCCAAGCGCAATCTCACTCATCATATCGGCGAGCTTGAGCTGATAGAGCTGCTTGCTGGCGAGAGGCACGCCAAACTGGTGCCTGTCGAGACCATATTGCCGAGCGGCGTGCATGCAGAATTCCGCCGCACCCATGCTGCCCCAACTGATGCCGTAACGCGCGCGATTGAGGCAGCTGAATGGACCTTTCAGGCCTTGAACGTCCGGTAACAGAGCGTCGGCACCGACCTTCACATCGTCCATGACGATCATGCCGGTCGTGCTGGCGCGTAGCGAAATCTTGCCTTCGATCTTCGGGGCAGAGAGACCCTCCATGCCTTTCTCCAGCACAAAGCCTCGAATACCACCGCCATGGGCTTCGCTCTTCGCCCATACGACAAAGACATCCGCGAATGGTGAGTTCGAAATCCACGTCTTCGAACCGTTGAGAATGTATCCATCGCCATTCTGCCGCGCGACGGTTTTCATACCACCAGGATCAGACCCCGCATCGGGCTCGGTCAAGCCGAAGCAGCCAATCAGCTCTCCAGAGGCGAGACCGGGCAAATACTTTTGGCGCTGTTCCTCCGATCCAAACGCCTGGATCGGATACATCACGAGGCTTGATTGCACGCTCGCCATAGAGCGATATCCGCTGTCGACACGCTCAATCTCGCGCGCAATCAGACCATAAGCGACATAGCTTGCGCCAGCGCCGCCATATTGTTCAGGCACGGTCGCCCCCAGCAAACCTGCCTGGCCCATCAATGGGAACAGCTCCGGCGCATCTATTTCGTTTGAGAACGCGTCAATTACGCGCGGTTGAAGTTCGCTTTGCGCAAATGCGTTCGCGGAGTCGCGGATCATCCGCTCTTCCTCGGTCAGCTGCGCATCCAGATTAAACGGATCGTCCCAGGAAAATGGCACCATATTGGCCATATAGTCTCCGATGTTACTTGTTTGCCGGATGGCATTCTTCGCGAGTCGAGGCAACCCCACGAGATTGCCGAGAGAGCAGGGAAATCTACAGCTTTAGTCGAGGTTGCCGAACTTGCCTTCATACCCGGCGCGATCATCCGCCGCGAGGAACTTGGCCTGCTCAACCCAATTGTCACGTTCGATCCGCCCTTGAAACCGGTACCGAGCTGCGCGTCCACTTTGGCAATCTCTGCGGCATCCCAATCCGCAATCTGGGCAAAGCCAGTGACTCCCATGTCGCGCAACATTGCGGCAAGTTTTGGACCCACGCCCTTGATCCTTGTGAGATCATCGCTGCCGTTTGTAGCCCCAGCAGGAGCGGGCGGTTGAGCAGGCGCCGGAGCCGGGCTGGTCTCAGCGCTGTTGGCTTCGGCAGTTGCGGCAAGTGCCGCGGCTTCGCCAGCGCCTGCAACGATCGGCGGCGCGACCGGGACCACAGGATCAGTAGTCGCCGATGGCGCGCTATCGATCAGGGCCTGATTGCGGGCAGCTGGCGCGGCACCCTCGTCAAGCACATCTTCCTTCGTGCTGGTGACGCTTGTCGTGCGCGACACATTGAAGACAAACCATGCAATCAGCAGTCCGATTAGCAGTGCGGCGACGACTAGTGGCCAATTCGCCTCAATCATTTCCATCATCGTTTGTTTTCTCCTTTGACGTCCGTGTCCGCTCCGTTTCTGTCGGGGCTATTCGCCGTGATGGCGGATGACCCCCAAACTAGCCATCCAATGCCCAATCCCAATCCGTAGGCGGCAAGCAAAACAGCCATCAGTTCGAACCATACCGGCATTAGTAGATCCTCAACATCATCTGGGTCCTGGAGTATCAACAGGCGTCGGAACGAGCGGTTCCGTTGCTATGACTGAAAACTCGATGCGGCGATTGGCGGGGTCGGCAGGGTCCAGCCCCTCCACTGGTGCGCTCGATCCTACGCCGAGCGCCCGCAAGCCATCTCGCGGGATGCCGCGAGATGTCAGCGCATCGCGAACGGCGATCGCGCGCTCCCGGCTCAATGCTAGATTGCCGGGCTCTGGGCCGGAGTTGTCAGTGTGACCGGTGATCGCGATTGTCGATCCCAAGCATGGACGCAGCGCCGCTGCGACCTCGTCGAGCAGCATCTGGCTGCCAGATTCCAGCTCCGATGAGCCACCCTCAAAACGGATCGTGCGTGTCCTCAGCAATGCCTCGACATCATCTTGACAAACGAGGGTGTTGAAACGCGGGTCAGCGCTTTCCGCCATAATGGTGCCATCGGCCCAGAAAACGCCACCAATGCCCTCGATATTCGCCACCGCCTGAGCGACATTGGCACGGGTCTGCTCATCAAGACCATCCCCTCCGCTAAGGACTGGGTGCCGTGTTATGGATCCGAACCTGTTGGTGAAATCGGCGCTGATGCCTTCACCACCACTCGCTTCAATCGCTCCGGCAGCGCGTTGTTTGGCGGTGGTATGAAATGCCTCACCATATTTGCCGCCCGCGACGAAACCCGATGCGGCGACGAGCGCGCCGCCAGCAAACATGGCGAGGGAGGGGCGGATGGGCATTATGAAATGCCTCTAACCGCCCTCCGACGTGGACGAAAGTGTTTAGCTTTGGTTCTCGGCGGTTTTCACGAGCTGGATAAACTCCTGTCTCCAGAAATCACGGGGGTCACCGGCCATGCCCGCGATGTCAGCATACGTGAATTCGCCCATCAGATTGTCGCCGCGCAGCTTCTGCCCAAAGGCGGCAACTGCGCTGGCAAAGGCAAAGTCGCCAGTTGGCTTACGCGTGGTTCGTAACGCGCTGGCAGGCAACTTATATTCAATCAGCTTTGACGTGTCGCCGCCGGGCATTTTGTAACGCAGTTTGATATAGGCCGCTTCTGCCACGAGCTGCTGAGCACGTTTATCGAACTTGTCTTCATACCGGCGATTGCCAATCCAGCCTTTCTGGCCGGCGGGTACAACCTCGTAGAGAGCCGTAACCTGGTGTCCGGCACCGATATCACCTGCGTCAACTGCGTCATTGTCGAAGTCTTCCTCGCGCAGGGCCCGGTTCTCATACCCGATCAGTCGATATTGACTCACCACAGCTGGATTGAATTCAACCTGGATTTTCACATCCTTGGCGATGGTGAAGAGTGTTGCGCCCATCTCATCGCCTAGAACTTTGCGAGCCTCTAAGGCGCTGTCGATATATGCGTAATTGCCATTCCCGTGATCGGCGATTTGCTCCATCATCGCATCGTTGAGATTGCCTCGACCGAAACCAAGTACCGTCAGAGTGGTGCCGGTTTCGCGTTTCTTCTCGATAAGCTCAATCAGGGATTCACGATCAGAAGTGCCGACATTGAAGTCACCATCGGTGGCCAGAATGACGCGGTTTACCCCACCTTCGATCCGGTTCGCTTCAGCGATACGATAGGCAAGTTCAATTCCCGCACCGCCAGCAGTCGAGCCGCCTGATCGCAATTCATCCAGCGCCGCGCGAATTTCCGCCGCGTTGCTGGTTGGTTCTAGGACCAGTCCAGCCGCACCTGCGTACACAACAATGGATACGCGATCCTTGTCGGTCAATTTGTTGGCGAGACCACGCATGGCCGTTTTGACCAGCGGCAATTTGTCAGGGCTGCCCATGGAGCCAGATACGTCGAGCAGGAAGACGAGATTGGCAGCTGGACGATTTTCCTTCGGCAAATCATACCCTGCAAGACCAATGCGAACCAATCGGCTGTTTTCATTCCAAGGGCTCGCGGCCACATCTGTATGCACCGCAAAGGGGCGTTCACGCGTATCGGGCAGGTCGTAATCATAGCGAAAGTAATTGATAAACTCTTCGGTCCGCACGGTACGCTTTTGGTGGCATGCCTCCCTCTTTCAGAAAGCGGCGTGCATTGGCGTAAGCACCCGTGTCGACATCGACCGAGAAGGTTGACACCGGCTCAGTGCCAACGACCTTAACAGGGGAAATCTCCTCCCCATCATATTGATCGCGGCTTGGTGGTTGCGGGACAAAAATCGGCGGGAAATAGCGATATTCGCGGTCGATATTTGGGCCGGCAACTGTTGTCTTGTCTTGCATTGACTGGACGGAAATTACCGAGTTGCGAGCCAGAGCTGAGGGCGCTCCGCGTGTTGCGCCGGTAACAATAATCTCTCGTGATACAGAATCTGCCACTGGCGCAGAAGGCTGTGGTGGTGGTGGCGGAGGTGGTGGTGCGTTGGCGACAGTGCCAATCTCAGCATTCTCATTCGAAGAGCAGCCCGCCAATACAGCTACAGCAGCACACACGATCAAACCTGTCTTGATAGTCCGCATCACTCAGTCCTCCATCCCAAAAAGCGATGCAAGCAAAAATCTCATCTTACCGTGAACTGCGACTGAACGTTTTGTATCGACGATGAAAGGTTGGCGGTCCGCAGCGCCTTAAGTGATCATGTCAGGTGCTTTTGTTCTTCTTAAACAGCACACGGTCCTCTGGACCGAAACCGCGCGTCCAGATCACCCAGCCATATGCTGCCAGAATTGCGGGTACCCCGAACACCAGTTCCGCCCATTCGGGTAGGTAGGTTGCGCCAATACCTACCACTACGCCAGCTGCTGTCGCCCAGATAAGTGCCCAGCGCCATGTGTTGATCGGGTGGCCGAGAATGCGGGCGAGCAGTTTCGCTTTGATGAGGCTAGAGAAAGCAAGCGCGACCAATAGCGCAAGTGCAGCCATCGCGCCTTTGAACGGTTCCCCATATCCAAGGTTCTGAACCACCATAATAAGCACAACGGTCAATAGCCCTTGGAAGGTAATTGTGGCGACGGAAATCCATAAGTTCTTGACACGCGCAGTGTAGATCAGTGCAGCCTCTGACACGACCGCTGTTGCTGCAATCGCTTCGGCAGCAAGCAGGAATGCCAGCGCTGCCGTGCCGCTGACATAGTCAGGCCCACCAAGGCCCATGACCGCTTCGCCCGGAACACCAAGAGCCAGCGCGATGCCGGTTTGCGCAGCGATGATCCAGAAGCCTACCTGACACACCTGTTTGGCGATCGCGGCATAGTCATTTTCTTTCAACTTCTTGGTGATGACCGGGCCAAGGATCGGTTCAAAGCTGGTTTTGAGTTTTTGCGGCAGACTCGCGACCTGCTGCGCAAAATAATACACGCCGACAATGGCGGGGCTAGCAAACAGGCCGAGCACGAAAATGTCGACGCGGCGCGTGCCCCATTCAATGGCGTCCGCCGTTGCCAGCGGCAGCGCCTTGATCGTCATTTTGCTCATGGTCACGGGATGCGGACGCCATCCTCTCGGCAGCCCATAGCTGCGCAAGAAAGCGGCCACGCCAACAGCCAATCCGGCATAGATCGAAATCAGATAGGCTAGTGCCAGACCGGAGTCTTGCGTCTCTGGAATGAAATACAGCGCCCCCGCCATAATGGAGATCGTCCAGGGTTCGATGACCGCACGGGCACGAACAGTGGTGGCGATGTCATAGCGATAGGCCTGTGCTGCCAGCACAATCTCGGTCAGGGCATATCCGGGTATGGCGAGAACAACCAACCGATCCAGCTGAGTGTATTCGCCAGATGGGAAAAGCGGCGCGGGCACAAACCAGAAAAACAGCGCGGCAAAGCTGGAAAAGATCAGCGCAACGAGCAATCCATCAAACACCAGATTGGTGTGCTCGGTTTCTCCTTCGGTCAGCCTCTGCGCAAGCCCACGCTTCTCGCCCATGGAGCAAAGTAGTGCGACCAGTTCGACAACGACCAGTGCGGAGGCGAAGCGTCCTAGTGCTTCGGCTCCATAAAGGCGGCTGGCGATGAACAGGAATGGCAAGCGCGCGAGCAATCGTAACAGAAAGCCGAGAAAGTTAGTTCGTCCGCCTTTCGCCAACGCTGCGATATCGCCGTCAGGCTGTTCAGGATTGGTGTCAGGGCTGTGCGCCAAAACTCAGATCCCGGTCTCTGCTTTGAGGGGGCGTTTGAGCAGGCTGGAAACAACGTCCCGTGCTGGATCGCCATCAAGCAACCGCTCGACCGCAGCAACGATAGGCATCGCGATCTGCTTGTCGCGTGCGAGCTTTGCCAAGGCAGGTGCGGTGTGGGCGCCCTCTGCCACAGTCATGCGGTCAGCCATCAACTCCTTCGCCGATGCGCCTTCGCCCAGCGCTTTGCCGAGCGAGAAATTTCGGCTGGACGTGGACGAGCATGTCAGCACAAGATCACCCAGACCGCATAGCCCAGCCAGTGTTTCAGCCTTCGCGTCCAGCGCCTCGCCAAATCGCAGCATCTCGGCATATCCGCGCGCGATCAATGCCGCGCGGGCATTCTGACCAAGGCCAAGGCCGTCGACAACGCCGCACGCGATCGCCAGCACATTTTTCACGGCACCGCCAATTTCGGCGCCAGCAACATCTGCCGTGTAGTAGGGCCGGAAGGCGGGGCGGGCGAGTTCAGGCGCCAACCTTTGCCATTGGGCTTCTTTGCCTCCGCAAGCCAGTGTAACAGCAGTCGGCATGCCAGCAGCTACTTCATGTGCGAAAGTTGGCCCTGAGAGAACGGCGACATCGCTGTAAGGCGCGACATCTTTCGCGACATCATTCATCAGCCGCCCGGTATCTGCCTCAATGCCTTTAGAGCAGAGGACGAGATCGCGCGGATGGCTAGGCATTGATCCCAAAACACTGCCCATATGTTGCGCCGGTGTCACGACCAGCACAATGTCGAGCGAGGCCATCATCGACAAGTCGTTTGTGGCCTCGATTGTGGGGTGCAATTGCGCACTTTGCAGGAACAGCGAGTTGCGGTGCTGTGCGTTGATTTCGGCAACCAGTTCCGCCTCGCGAGCCCAAAGCAACACATCACGACCATCGCTGGCAAGCATTTGCGCAAGGGCAGTGCCCCACGCGCCAGCACCGAGAACGCCGATATTGCTCATGCTTTCACTCCTGCGCCGCGCGCTGGCTCTGCAGTCGGGTCAAGCGGCCAACGCGGCTTCGCCACAAAGTCGAGTGGATCTGAATGGTTGTCGCCCAATGCCAACCGTTCGCAGCCCGCCCACGCGATCATTGCGGCATTGTCAGTGCAAAGTCGCAAGGGTGGGGCGACGAAGCGCATTCCGAGCTCGCCCGACAAGCTCTCTAAAGCCCCGCGGATTGCTGTGTTTGCAGCAACCCCGCCCGCGACTACAAGCGCGTCAGTTGGTGGAGCGGCGTCAAATGCCACGCGGAGGCGATCAACCACACAATCAAGCGCAGCCTGCTGGAAACTGGCGGCTATGTCTTCGGGTTTGTATTCACCGCTTTGGTGCGCGCGCAACACAGCGCTTTTCAAACCCGCAAAGGAGAAATGCGGTTCACCGCTACCGACCAGCGGACGGGGCAACGGTACCGCTTGTGCATCGCCTTCCAATGCCAGCTTTTCAACTGCCGGACCACCGGGAAAGCCAAGGCCAAGAATCTTCGCCGTCTTATCGAACGCCTCACCCAACGCGTCATCAATCGTGGTCGCCAGGCGGCGATACTTTCCAACCCCTTCGACGCGCAGGATCTGGCAATGTCCACCCGAGACAAGCAGCAAATCGTAAGGGAACGACAACTCCGCATCGGCCAGTCGGGGGCTTAGCGCATGCCCTTCCAAATGGTTGATTGCCAGTAAAGGCTTGTCGCTCGCCATCGCTAATGCCTTTGCCGAGACAAGCCCAACCATGACGCCACCGATCAAACCCGGTCCGGCAGTTGCGGCGATCGCATCGCAGTCGGATAACGATACATCAGCCTCATTGAGTACCGCTTCGATCATCGGCGCTAGTCGATCTGCATGCGCGCGCGCGGCGATTTCCGGCACGACCCCGCCATACGGCGCATGGGCATCATCCTGTGACGCAATACGCTCTGCGATAATCTCTCTTGTGGAGGTTACCAAAGCGACTGCCGTTTCATCGCAGCTTGATTCTATGCCAAGGACGAGGCTCATGGCGCTTCCCCTGAACAAATTGACCGGCTAGGGCAAGCGTCGCCCTATGACGAACACGCCGAAAATCAGACTGGGAACGCGGCAATCACCCCTCGCAATGGCGCAGGCGATCGAGACTCGCGATCGGTTATGTGCTGCGCATGGCTGGGGTGAAGGCGCAGTAGAACTGGTGCCGGTCGTTGCTAGCGGAGACAAAATTCAGGACCGCCCGCTTGCTGACATTGGTGGAAAGGCACTGTGGACGCGAGAGCTTGATCAATGGCTGGGCGAGGGACGGATCGATGCATCCGTCCACTCTATGAAAGATGTCGAGACGTTGCGTCCGCCAGAGTTCGAGATAGCCGCCATATTGCCGCGTCAGGACAAGGCAGACAGGCTTTTGGGGGCCGCGTCGATTGGCGAACTGGAACCCGGATCGATTGTCGGTACGAGCGCGCCGCGACGCGCAGCGCAGTTGCTCAACGCGCGCTCTGACTGCGAAGTCGTTTCCATTCGCGGCAATGTCGCAACACGGATGGCGAAACTGGCGGCTGGCGATGTTCAGGCGACTTTTTTGGCTGCTGCCGGGCTCGAACGGTTGGGCGAAAGCGGCGTTGGCACACGGCTAGATCCCGAGGAGTGGCTGCCTGCGCCAGCACAGGCGGCGATCGGGATCGAATGTCGCCGCGATGATACTGAGGCTAAATCGATCTTTAGCGCGATCAATGACGAACCCAGCTTTGCCGAGGTGATGGCAGAGCGCGCTTTGCTGGAGGGTCTTGGCGGGTCCTGTCACAGCCCAGTAGCAGTCTTGAGCACTCTCGCAGAGGGGCAGATCACGATGCGCGCCGCAATCTATAGCCCCGACGGCAGCGTTAGGATCGAAAAGGTCGCCACATTTGCGCGGCATGATTTGGATGGTGCACGTGCACTCGCAAAGCAGTTATTGTCCGATGCGCCGACGATTGTCAGAGCAACCTTTGGTGCCGCCTGAGTGAAAGAACTCATTCTGATCCGTCCGGAACCGGGGGCATCTGCATCGCTCGACGCGGCAAAGCAACGCGACATTCCCGCGCACTCTTTTCCGCTCTTTTTGGTCGAGCCGGTTGCGTGGGAGTGCCCTGAAGAAATTGCCGGCTTTGATGGTTTGCTCATCGGTAGTGCCAACGCATTGCGGCATGCGGGCGACCAACTGACCGCTCTTCACGGCCTTCCGATCTATGCCGTCGGCGCCGCCACTGCCGCTGCGGCGAAAGATTTGGGTTTCTCAATTGCGCAGGTCGGCAAGGGTGGATTGCAGTCGGTGCTCGACAATCTCGGCCCTGCTCCAAAGCGGCTTTTGCGTCTCGCCGGGGAAGATCGGATTTCGCTACGCTTGGCCGATCATGCCACGATTACGGAGCGGATAGTGTACCGGGTGAAGACGTTACCGGTGCCTCAAAAACTGACTAAGCGGCTCGGACATCCGTGTTTCATCGCCTGCCATTCTGCGAAGGCTGCGTCACACTTTCGCGCTGAATGTGACCGTTTGGGATTGGACAAGACCATTATTACCCTCATCGCATTGGGTCCGCGCATAGCCGCTGCTGCGGGCAATGGCTGGCGTGCTGTTGAGGTCGCAAGCGCGCCCAATGATGACGCGCTTTTAGAGCTTGTATCCTCACTTTTGTCGAGTTGATCTGGGCAAAGCACGCAAGCCGCGCTAACGGGGAAATGTAAATTCGTCTAAGGACGCAAGCGGTGGCTGCTCAGTAGCCATGCAATTCGGAATTTTATGAGTAGTTATAGTCCTCAAAGCCGCAAAGCCTCTTCGATGAAACCGGTTATCGGTGCGGTCGCGACATCGTTTTTGTTCGGCGGAGTCGTTGCCGGGTTCGCGGTGTATCAATATCTCGGATCGCAGGAGACAGCGGCGGTCGCAGTCGTGGACGAGGCTGACGACACGTCGCTCCTGCCATCTTTAGAGGGTGAAGTATCCGCAGCGGATGCAGAGGCCACCGAAGCCACGCAGGATGCCGCTCAGGAAGCAGCAGAGCAAGCCGCGCAAGTGGTTGTCGAACGCGTGGAAGAGCAGCAGGGTGGACTGGATTCGCGGCTTGCTGCTGCGGAGCAAAGGCTGGCACGGCTCGATTTACAAGCACAGGCGGCGGCGGGGAACACCGCACGTGCAGAAGGCCTGTTGATTGCATTTGCCACTAGGCGTGCGCTTGATCGTGGGGCAGAGCTGGGCTTTCTTGCTGATCAATTGCGTCTGCGCTTTGGCGATGCGTTGCCCAATGCCGTCCGTACGATAATCGACTTTAGTCGCGAGCCTGTGACTATGGACGAACTGGTTGCGCGCCTGAATGGCCTTGCCCCGACCCTGTCAGAGGCGGATCGGGAGTTTTCTTGGGACTCATTCCGCAGCGAACTGGCGAACCTGTTTGTGGTGCGCCGCGAGAGTACGCCGTCTCCTCAACCAGAGCGCCGGTTAGAGCGCGCGCGACTGTTTTTGCAAAGTGGTCGAGTTGATGCCGCGATTGAAGAAGTCAAAAAGCTTCCCGGTGCAGACAATGCAACGACGTGGCTTGGTGATGCAGAGCGTTACGCAGCCTCTCAGCGTGCGCTGGACTTGATTGAGACATCCGCAGTGCTTGAACCACGCATGTTGCGCGATGGTACTGGCACGCGGATCGAGCAGCCTAGCCCGGCTGAAGACCCAGAGGCGGCTAGAGCAATAGCTGGTACCAGTGCCCTAGGCGCGGAGTAGTTCTGGCAGGTCGCCCGTGACGCCGCGTGCCTCATCCATGAACCAGCGCTTGAGCATTGGGGTTCGCTGGACCGCGCCCATCCCGAAACGCCTGACCGCAGATGCTGCGGGTCCCGGCACGCCGAACAGGCGGGTAAGGCCATCTGTGGCCAGCGCAACCATAAAGCTGTCGAGGCCGCGCCATCGCTCATAGCGGGTCAGCAATTGCGTATCGCCAAGGTCGAGACCCAGCCGCATTCCATCGGTCAGAACCTCAACCAACGCCCCGACATCGCGCAGCCCCAGATTGAGACCTTGTCCCGCTATCGGGTGAATGCCGTGCGCCGCATCGCCGACAAGGGCAAGCCGCTGGTCCGTTATCTTGGCAGTATGGTGGAAGCCTAAGGGATAGGAACTACGCGTGCCGACCGCTGTGACTTCGCCGAACATACCATCCATCAGACGCTCGACCTCTGCCAGAAATGCGCGATCCGACAGTTTTAGCGTACCGGCAGCATCCGCTTCTTCGACAGTCCAGACCAGCGCGCTACGATGCGTACCTTCATCCTTGTCGAGCAGTGGCAGCAGCGCGAACGGACCATCGGGATAGAAAATCTCCCACGCGACGTCGTCATGCGGTTTCTCGTGTTCTAGCCCAGCGATAATTGCGCGATGGTCATATTGCCAATTGGCGATGGTGATCCCGGCCTCAGCCCGCGTCGGTGATTGTCGACCTTCCGCTGCGATCATCAAGTCGCCGCGCAATTCGCGTCCATCAGCGAGCTTCGCAGACACGCCGAACTCGTCACGGTGACGGCTAACAATCTCCGCGCTCGAATGCCAATCAATCAGCTTTTCCTCGCGAGCCGCATCGAACAACGTAACCCGCAGCGTTCGATTGGCGAACATACGACCAAGAGTGCCCTCATGCGGCTCAGGCTGGAAATCAATCTGGCCGGGCTTCATCTGGTCAGTCACGGCAATGCTGGCAATCGCGCAGCCATGTGGCTCAAGCGTGTCAGTAAGGCCGATATTGTGAAACAGGTTCCAGCTGGCGGTGGAAATGGCCGTCGCGCGGCCGTCAAACCCCTCTGCCGTGAGGTCAGCCGGATCAGCCCGGTCGACCACGTGGCTGGAAATGCCCTTGCGTGCGGCGGCAAGAGCCAAGGTCATGCCGACCAAGCCGCCGCCCAGGATTAGGAGATCGCGTCTATCACTCACAGATTGCCACTCACAGATGCCTCATTGCGCTTGGAGAAGCGCGGTCCTAAATCGCAACCCACTATGGTGGCAAGGATTTCAGCACGGATGCGCGGTGTTTTTGCGGCACTTACCGTGCTGTTTTATGCATTGCTGCCAACGCATCTTGCCGCGCAGGAAGCGCGCTTTGGTGATGACAATATCAGTGTGGAGTTGGTTGCTGATGGCCCGCCGGTGCCGGGCGAAGAATGGACGTTAGCTTTCCATTTCACGCCAATTGCGTCTGAATGGCATGGCTATTGGTCAAATCCCGGCGATGCTGGGTTAGGCATGGCGCTAACCTGGACATTGCCGGATGGGTGGGAGGTTGGTGAGGCGGTATATCCCGTGCCCAAGCGTTTGCTGATCGCGGATTTGATGAACCATATCTACGAGGGCTCTTATACGGTTCTGATCCCGATTAAAGTCCCGGACGATGCGGCAGTTGCGAATGTCGCGCCTATTACCGTGTTTGCCGAATACTTGGCCTGTACAGACGTAATTTGTGTCCCGCAGGACGCGTTACTGACGGTCGACCCTGCCCAGGTCGGCGGTGACCCTCGCATTGGCCGATGGCGAGCGGACATCGCTCCGCTGCTGGATCAGGCGGGGACGTTTACAATCACGGATAACGCGCTGAGACTTGCGATACCTCTGCCAGCTGACCTTGAGTTGGGCGAGCCGCATATCTTTGTCGAGAACACTGATTTGGTTTCTTACACTGCAACGCAGTCTTTTTACCGCACCGACGATGCGCTGATTGCGGAGATACCGTTAGGAGGTGCAATTGCACCTGAACAGCTGCGCGGAATCATCAGTTTCGATGGCGATCAGGGCGAGGGGGTCCGCTTCGACGCTGCGCCGGGTCGCGTTCCAATAGACGGCGAGCCGCTTACTGGATCAATGCGTGAGCTGCCATCGGTGTGGTTGGCGCTGATTGGGGCTATGGCCGGCGGGCTGCTGCTTAACATCATGCCGTGCGTATTCCCGATCTTGAGCCTGAAAGCGCTGTCGCTTGCCAAGGCAGGCGGTAGTGAAACAGACGCACGGCGTGACGCGGTGCTTTATACGCTCGGTGTGGTGCTCGCATGTGTGGCTCTGGGTGCGGCGATGCTGGCCTTGCGTGCCGCTGGACAGCAAGTTGGGTGGGCCTTCCAATTGCAGGAGCCGGGCGTGGTGGTGGTCCTGCTCGTCTTGGCAGTCATGATTACCGCGAACTTTGGCGGAGTATTCGAGCTTCCCACACTTGCTCGCGGCGGCTCTGGCGGCGCAAGCAGTTTCGGCACCGGTCTGCTCGCGGCCTTCGCAGCGACCCCGTGTACCGGCCCCTTCATGGCTGCAGCGATGGGCGCGGCGCTGTTACTGCCAGCGCCAATTGCGCTGGGTCTGTTTGCGGCGCTTGGTTTGGGACTGGCTCTCCCATTCCTCGTTTTGGGTTTCGTGCCGGCATTGCGCAGAAAACTGCCCAAACCAGGCATGTGGATGGAGCGGTTTCGGCGGATCATGGCGATCCCCATGGGGCTGACCGCGCTTGCGCTGATCTGGCTGGTATCGCGGATCGGCGGGCAAGGTTTTGCACTGACCACGCTAATTTTGGTGTTTGGAGTTGTGGTGGCGCTATTCGTCGTCGGCAAATTGCAGCGACGTGGGAAACTTGCGTGGCCAGCTTTCGCGCTAATCGCTGCGCCCTTTGCGGTGTTTGCTGGTTTCGCGCTACCCGCCAGTTATTCCGAAGCAAGTACGCATGTGACTGCTTCCATTCACGACCCTCAGCCCTTTAGTGAAGAAGGTCTGGCAGAGGCTCGTGCATCCGGGGCGCCGGTCTTTATCTGGTTGACGGCTGATTGGTGCGTGACCTGCAAAGTCAACGAAAGTGTGGCGATTGAGCAGGCAGAGGTTCGCGAAGCGTTTGACGATGCCGCTGTGGTCACAATGCGCGGCGATTGGACGCGGCGCGATGAGGCCATTACGCGGTTCTTGACCGCACAACGGACCGCCGGTGTTCCGCTATATCTGTGGTACCCCGCAGGCGCGAGCGAGCCGCAGCAATTGCCGCAGGTTCTTACGCCGGGCCTCTTGGTTGAATTGCCCAGTCAATAGAGCCGAGCCACCCGCTCCCTGCACCCGGAGCCTATTGGGATACGATCCGGGTGAAAGGGCAGAGGGAGTGGATGGCCAAGTCAGCTAAATGAAAAGACGGGCCCGCTTAGCTTGCTTCACTATCAAATTGCGATGCTGCAAATCCGCGACATTGCGCGATGAATATTCCCGGCGCGCGGCTGGGATTCAGGATCAGAGACCCCGCGCCAGGTACTGTTGCCTCGACTTCGCCTGTGCCGGTTAAAGGCTCTAGGTCAGTGCTGTCAGCGAACACCATGCCGCGCCAGACCCAACCATCCGCACGCTCAAAAGCGTCGATGGGAAGCCGCTCCACATGACTGTTGCCGATCAGCGATAGTACCGCCTTCGCATTCTCGTCAGCAGGCGCGATACGAGTATACTCTATGAATTTGGAGTTCTTGCCGTTGACGCAAGCGAGCGAGAATAGCGCGCGCTCGCCAGAGATGCCATAAAGCAGACGGTTGCCATCGTCGCTCTCTGCCCAAAAGGCACCCGTTGGGTCAGGCGAATCCATTGGCGGCGAAGGCATAGAGCCCTCGCTGGCACGCTCACGCTCAGCCATGGCGTCGGTTGCAGGCGGTTTACAGGCGGCGAGAGTGAGGATCGCCAAGGTCAGCATGTACCTCAAGGCTTCCCGCCCATTCGTTTGTAGCGTGTCTTGCCATAACGGGTTTTGCGCGTGCCGGGACGACCGGCATCCGACCGCCCCACTTTAGGTGCTTTGTGCTCACCTTCGGGCAAACCTAGTTCGTCATTTTCAAGCCGCCGGATTTCGTCGCGCAGGCGCCCAGCTTCCTCAAATTCGAGGTTTGCCGCGGCCTCCCGCATGCGCTTTTCTAGATCCTCGATATAGGCGCGCAGATTGTGGCCCACGAGGTTATTGACCTCGTCATCGCCAGTATCGACGGTCACCCCATCCTGGGACGCGGTATGCGCAACAATGTCGGCGATCTCGCGTTTGATCGTCGTAGGTGTGATGCCGTGTTCTTCGTTATAGGCACGTTGTTTCTCTCGGCGCCGTTCGGTCTCGGCCATCGCGCGTTCCATGCTGCCCGTAATTCGATCGGCGTAGAGAATGACCTTACCATCAACGTTTCTGGCGGCGCGGCCGATCGTCTGGATCAGCGAGGTCTCACTGCGGAGGAAGCCCTCCTTATCTGCGTCCAAAATGGCAACCAATCCGCACTCAGGAATGTCGAGACCTTCGCGAAGCAGGTTAATGCCGATCAGCACGTCGTACACGCCAAGCCGCAAGTCGCGGATCAACTCAATCCGCTCAAGCGTCTCCACATCTGAGTGCATATAGCGGACCTTCACACCCGCTTCGTGCATGAACTCCGTGAGGTCCTCCGCCATGCGTTTGGTCAATGTGGTGACTAGCGTACGATAGCCTTTCTTCGCGGTCGCGAGACACTCCTGAATGCAATCCTGCACCTGATCCTCGACCGGGCGGATTTCCACGGGCGGGTCGATCAGTCCAGTAGGGCGAATAACCTGCTCGGCAAAGACACCGCCAGTTTGCTCAAGCTCCCATCCGCCTGGAGTGGCAGATACCGCGACGGTTTGTGGGCGCATAGCGTCCCATTCGTTGAAGCGTAGTGGACGGTTGTCGATACAGCTCGGCAGGCGAAATCCATATTCGGCCAGCGTAATCTTGCGGCGATGATCCCCGCGTGCCATCGCGCCGATTTGCGGCACGGTCTGGTGGCTTTCATCGACGAAAAGCAAAGCGTTTTCGGGAAGATATTCGAACAGTGTCGGCGGAGGCTCGCCCGGCAAACGACCTGTAAGAAAGCGGGAATAGTTCTCTATGCCCGCGCAGCTGCCCGTCGCGGCAATCATCTCGAGGTCAAAATTGGTGCGTTGCTCTAGCCGTTGATGCTCAAGCAATTTGCCCTCTTCCTCCAGCTCTTTGAGGCGATGCTCCAGCTCGAATTTGATTGCCTCGGTCGCCTGTTTCATCGTTGGGCCGGGTGTCACATAGTGCGAGTTTGCATAGACACGAACCTTGTCGAGCGATGCGCCTTTTTTGCCCGTCAGCGGGTCGAATTCGCTGATCTCCTCGATTTCATCGCCGAAGAAGCTGATGCGCCAAGCCATATCTTCATAGTGCGACGGAAAAATCTCAAGATTATCACCGCGAACGCGGAAATTACCGCGCGCGAACGCAGCATCGTTGCGTTTGTATTGAAGCGCAACAAGCTTGCGGATCAGCTCGCGCTGATCGACCGTTTCATCCTTCTTTATGTCGAAGATCATCGCCGAATACGTTTCAACGGAGCCGATGCCGTAGAGGCACGAAACGGATGCAACGATAATCACATCATCTCGTTCGAGTAGGGCGCGCGTGGCCGAGTGGCGCATGCGGTCAATCGCCTCGTTTACGCTCGACTCCTTCTCGATATAGGTATCGGAGCGTGGGACATAAGCTTCGGGCTGGTAGTAGTCGTAATAGGATACGAAATACTCAACGGAGTTGTTGGGGAAGAAGCTCTTGAACTCGCCATAGAGCTGCGCGGCGAGAATCTTGTTCGGCGCAAGGATCAGGGCAGGCCGCTGAAGTTTCTCGATGACTTTGGCCATGGTGAAAGTTTTGCCCGAGCCGGTGACACCCAGCAGCGTCTGAGTTTGCTCGCCTTCCTTTGCCGCTGCCACCAATTCTGCAATCGCGGTTGGCTGGTCGCCCGCTGGCGAATAGTCGGAAACGATCTCGAAAGGCCTTCCACCGTCGCTTTTTTCGGGTCGTGCAGGCTTATGCGGGACAAACTCTTCGCCGGTTTCTGGCTCGTCCAGTCCGCGTCTGATTACCAATTCTGACATGCGGGGTATATGCGCTGCAGAACTGTGCTTGTGAAGTGGTGATGGCTTGCCTAGGCTGCGCGAAAGGGAAAGTGGGATTCTCAAGTGTTTTTCTGGGCGAATCCATGCTGAATACTGTAATATCTAGGAGGGAATTTATGCGTTTTGTTACTCTGGCTGTATCTGCTGCTGCTCTTTCATTGGCCGCTTGTTCAAGTGAGTCTGATGCCGATGTCGATGGTGACGGTGTGGTGTCGAATGAAGAGATGGCGGAGGCCGCCAAAGATGCGGTAAAGCCAGAGCCCGGCAAATATAAGTCCACCGTCTCGCTCGTGGATGCCGAAATCCCAGGTGCACCTGACAACGTCGTCGAGATGATGCGGGGTAGCATGGGTGAGCAAACTAATGAAACATGCCTGACTCAGGAAGAGGCTGACAAGGGCTTCGAAGAGATGGCCAGGGGCTCGCAGACCGGCGAGTGCACAACCAACAAATTCGTTGTGAATGGCGGTGACATCGACGCTGAGATGACGTGCAAAGACCCAACAGGCAACGAAATGAAAATGACCATGGATGGCTCCGGGACCTCAACGAGCATGGACATGACCATGACGATGGAAGGTGACATGCCTGGGATGGGACCTGCCAAAATGACCATGAAGATCGTCAGCGAGCGGATTGGCGACTGCGCCTGAGCGATTTGATAAGGTGGCGTTAAGTTCGACCGGCTGATACACAGCGTTATGGCCGGTCGAGCACGCAACAAAGCAGACATAAAACCTTGGTCGCGGCCTGATATTGTACGGCGCTGGGCCTTGGCCAGTGAGCCGCGCCCTGACGATGCGGGCGGGCCACGTACGTCTTTGTTGCTCAATGAATTTACTTGGATCGCTGATCCGATCAAACGGGTTCTTAATCCGCCAGCAATTGTCGCCGCAAAAAATCCAAAGACGGTCATGCTGTTGCCCGGCTTTGGCTCACATCCCACGCGGATGCGCAGCATGGCGCGGCAATTGGAAGCTGCTGGCCATACCGCAAAGCAATGGGGTCGCGGGTTCAATCTGGGGGCAACCGCAGAGCGTTTTGCTAGGGTCGAAAAGCGATTGTGCGGCATTGCTGACGATGCTGGGGAACCGATCGTGCTGGTTGGCTGGAGCCTTGGCGGGGTTATGGCTCGCGAGCTTGCCAAAAAGCACCCTGAAAAGGTCTGCAAAGTCATCACGATGGGTTCGCCGTTCTCTGGCTCCCCCCGAGCGAACAATGGATGGCGCGCTTATCAGGCGATTGCGGGGCACAGGGTCGATGAACCCGAAGTGGAGGCGGAAGTTTCTGTCAAACCGCCGGTCGAAACCGTCGCGTTATGGAGCCCGATGGATGGCGTTGTGGTGCCCCGCAGCGCATGTGGTAAGCCGGGAGAACGCGACAGAGCGATCTCAGTCCGTTGTACACATATGGGATTTGTAGAGTCGCCTCTGGCGCTCTCTGCGGTATTACGGGAACTTGATAGGGGCTAAGTTCATTCATTCGTGTAGGGTCGCACGCAAACTGATGCGCTCTCACACTGGGGACACATGGCAGGCGACGCCAATAACTTTGACGAGATGTTTGACGGCGATGATGCTGTCCGCCCGGCGTATAGCGATTTCAACGGCTGGTTTGATGAGCAAGATACCCGGTATCTATTGCGCAAGCACCGCGATGCAGAGAGATCTTTTCGCCGTACAGGCATTACATTCAATGTGTATGGGCAGAAGCAAGCCGAAGAACGCTTAATCCCTTTCGATATGGTTCCGCGCATCATTGACGCGGGTGAATGGCGGCGGCTTTCACGCGGAATTGAGCAGCGCGTGTCAGCGCTAAATGCCTTCATGCACGATCTCTATCACCGGCAAGAGATTATCCGGGCAGGCAAGATTCCAGAACGTCTGTTTCGAAACAACGAGGCTTGGCTACGGAATATGGTGGGTTTCACCCCGCCGGGTGGCGTCTACACCCATATTGTCGGGATTGATCTGGTGCGAACCGGTCCGGACGAATTCTATGTTCTTGAAGATAATGCACGCACGCCCAGCGGTGTTTCTTACATGCTGGAAAACCGCGAGACGATGATGGCGATGTTCCCCGAGCTGTTTATGCAGGTTGGGGTCGAGAGCGTCTCAAACTACCCGCGCAAGCTGGCGGCTAGTCTCGCCGCCTGCGCACCCCGGCAACTGACGGAAAGCCGGTCGTCGCGGTTCTGACCCCGGGCATTTATAATTCTGCCTATTTTGAACACGCGTTTCTTGCTGATCAAATGGGTGCGGAACTTGTCGAAGGTGGTGATTTGCGCGTGATTGATGGCCGCGTGCAGATGCGGTGTACCCGCGGTTACCAACCTATCGATGTACTGTATCGGCGCGTGGATGATGACTTTCTTGATCCCATGACATTTAACCCGGACAGCGTGCTGGGTGTCCCCGGAATTATGGATGTGTACCGCGCTGGAGGCATCACTATCGCCAATGCACCGGGCACAGGCGTTGCCGATGATAAGGCGATTTACTCCTTCATGCCCGAGATCGTCGAATTCTATACTGGCGAAAAGCCGCTTTTGCCCAATGTTCAAACGTGGCGCTGCGCGGATGACGACAGCTTGGCCTACGTACTCGATAACCTCGAAGAATTGGTGGTCAAAGAAGTGCACGGATCGGGCGGGTATGGGATGCTGATCGGTCCGACCTCCAGCAAGAGAGAGATCGCCAAGTTTCGCAAGAAGCTGGAAGCAAAGCCGCAAAATTATATCGCTCAGCCAACGCTCTCTTTGTCGACATGCCCGATTTTCACGAAGGAAGGCCTTGCTCCGCGCCATGTGGACTTACGCCCCTTCGTTCTCGTGTCACCAGACAAGATTGACATTACGCCGGGCGGGCTGACGCGGGTGGCGTTGAAGAGGGGTTCTCTGGTGGTCAATTCCAGTCAAGGCGGCGGAACCAAAGATACTTGGGTGCTCAAGGAATGAGCGCGGCTTTCCAGATTTCTGACAGGCCAGGGCCATGCTAGGCCGGACAGCCAACTCGCTATTCTGGATGTTCCGTTATCTTGAGCGGGCAGAGCATACTGCACGTTTGGTTGATGCGGGCCTCCGCATGGCGCTGACACGCGATCCAACCACAGCGCGCGATGAATGGCGTTCTGTTGTCGCAACGGCGGGTCAGAAGAGCGCATATGAGCTTTATAATGAAGATTACACGGGGTTGCAGGTCTGGAACTTCATGCTGCGTGGCCGTGACAACCCTCAAAGCGTGCTGAATATGTTTCGCGAGGTTCGCACCAATGCGCGCGGGTCTCGCAACTCAATCACTGGCGAAGTTTGGGAAGCGGTCAACGACAGTTGGATCGAGATGAAAGATCTGCTGAGCCGCCAGGTATCGGAGCAGAAAGTCGGCGAAGTCGTTGCCATGATCCGCCGTGCCGGCATGTTGGTACATGGCGCGATTGCCGGTTCAATGCTGCGCGATGCCGGCTTTCATTTCGCTCGCGCTGGTACCTTCATTGAGCGCGCCGATAGCATCGCACGTATTCTGGATATCAAATACCATCTACTGCTTCCGGCACCCTCTTACATCGGTTCAAGTCTCGATCGTAGTCAATGGGATACGTTTCTACGTTCGGTCTCTGGAGACCGCGCCTATCGCTGGATCAATGCGGGCCGAATTGACGCGCGGGGGATCGCGGAGTTTCTGATCTTGGACGATAGATTTCCACGCAGCCTGGCATTTAGCCATAGCGCATTGCGCGAACATCTTGCCGCGCTCGCTCGCATTCATGGGCGGGAAGGGGAGTGTAATGCCCTGATGCGCCAAGCGGACCAGGAACGAGCGGAACTTACTATCGATTCCATTTTTGATGGCGGCTTGCACCAATTCTTGGTGAGCTTCATCGCCACCAACGCCGCAATTGCTGATGCCATTGCCGTTGATTACAGGTTTCTGGACTAATGCGTCTCTCGGTTTCCCACACATCACGGTACCGCTTTGACGGTCCCGTTCCGCATGCGTTGCAACGGTTGCGGCTGACGCCAAAGCAGACTCAGGGCCAACAGATTCTCTCGTGGGAAATGCGATATGAGAATGCGATTGAACAGCTTTCCTTTGAGGATCAGCATCATAATACGGTGACATTGATTGCAGCGGAGCCGGGCGCAGAGGAGGTAGTTATTACCTGTTCGGGTGAGGTCGACACGCATGATCATGCCGGAGTGATTGGGCGTCACTCAGGCCATATGCCGTTGTGGAGCTTTGGCGCGCAGACCAAATTAACGCAGCCTGGTCCAAAAGCGCGCGCCCTTTCGCGTGAAATCGGCGGCAGCGACAGCCCAGTGCTTGAGCAATTGCATGAACTTTCTCGGCTGATCGCGACTGAGGTAGACTATCAGGTTGGCGCAACCAATGTCACAACTACGTACCGAAGAAGCGTTAGAAGCTGGCGCAGGTGTCTGCCAAGACCATGCGCATATCTTTATCGGAGTGGCGCGCTTGCTCGACATTCCCGCCCGGTATGTCAGCGGGTATCTGATGATGAACGACCGCATTGACCAGGACGCGACGCATGCGTGGGCAGAGGCTCATACTGACGGTCTGGGTTGGGTTGGATTTGACGTATCGAATGGTATCAGCCCCGATCCCCGCTATGTTCGTGTCGCAACTGGACTTGATTACGCAGAAGCTGCACCGATCAGCGGCGTGACCTTTGGTTCAGGGAATACGGTTCTTGATGTCGCTGTTTCGGTTGAGCAGCGCGCGCTGCAACAGTAAGGGCGATCTCCATGACATATTGTGTAGGCATGCTGCTCGACAAGGGCCTGGTTTTGATGAGCGATACTCGAACAAATTCGGGCGTTGATAACATCTCTGTATTCAAAAAGATGTTCCATTGGACTGTTCCGGGCGAACGCGTCATTTCCGTCATGACAGCGGGTAACCTGGCTACGACACAAGCGGTTGTCAGCCTGCTGGAGGAGCGCGTCAAAGCACCGGATGATCGCAGCAACTCACTGTTGACTGCACCAACGATGTTTCAAGTCGCGACCGAAATCGGAAAGCTACTGCGCACGACCATAGCAGAGCGACAGATGGCAAATGGCGATCGGGGAAAGGGGCGGTTCACCGCTTCCATCATCGTGGCAGGCCAGATTGAAGGCATGCAGCCGCGGCTGTTCATGGTCTATCCCGAAGGCAACTTTATCGAGGCGGGGCATGACACACCGTTCTTCCAGATTGGTGAGACCAAGTATGGTCGTCCGATTATTCTGCGCGGCTATGATCATACTATGAGTATGGAAGACGCCGTGAAGTTAATCATGGTGTCATTCGATTCAACATTGAAGGCCAATCTGTCGGTAGGCATGCCGCTGGATTTGATGGTGATTGAGCGCGACACATTCGAGGCGAGCCATGTTCGCCGGATCAATGCTGATGACCCTTACTTTCAAGCGATCTCGTCGACTTGGGGTGATGCACTAAAGTCAGCTTTTCACTCTCTACCAGACTACAGCTTCTATAATAAAGAATAAGTATTTGGCACCATAATTCGATCCTTTACGTACCTATACGCATATTATTATTATGTTCATTGTGGAGGAAAATAAGAGGCTGAAAATAAATAATTTTTCCTTTTTGATGTTCTAGCTACAATATCGAAATTCGCTCTATTCTTACTAGCGCGAATATTCAGGACAGTTCCTAAGGGGTTCATCGTAAGGAGGAACCCCCGATGAACCCTGCTCATACCCTGCACGTTATTGAAAGTTCGACGAGAGCGCGCGCCGAACATGCGCGATTAGGCCTGGAAATTGGCCGGCATTGCGAAGTTTATAGTGATGTCAGCGAGTTTATGACGCGGCCCCCTCAACGCGGTATCGTGATTATCAGCGAGGATGAAGAACCGGGTCGTGCAGGGCACATTGTAAAGCTCCTTGCACGTTACGGTCGATGGCTGCCGGTGATCGCGACGAGCCAAGCACCAAAGGCTGCGAATATCGTAGCAGCGATTCACGATGGGGTGTTAGATTATCTGCCACTCCCTCTCAATTCCAAGCATCTGTTAAGGTCATTGGAGAAGGTGGAGAAAGAAGTCTCTGCTTATGGTGAGGTTCGCAAGCGCGTTATTGAGGCGCGCAAGCGTATCTCGAGGCTGACGACCCGTGAGCGCGAAGTGCTCGATTGGCTGGCACTGGGGCGGAGCAACAAGATGATTGCACGCGAGCTCGGTATAAGTCCGCGGACGGTGGAAATTCACCGCGCCAATATGATGGCGAAGATAGGGGCAAGCCACTCAGCACAGGCTGTACGGTTTTCGATTGAAGCAAAACTTACCTCACCTTCGGGCACGTTTATGGCACGCGATGTGGCGAGAGCGGTTATCAATCCAACTGAGAGTGCAGCACACATAAGTCCGCAGGAGCAGGGTAGCCCGACACCTACACAAGTCGTCGAGGAAACATTCGATCCGGCGCATATCATGATCGGCTAAGATCAGATTTCCCGAGGTCGTGAACATCCTTAGCGACAGAAGCGCCCATCGCCATGTTCAAGGTGGAAGTGATCCTCGTGCGCGCGGTTATAGTCCGGCCCCAATACTGTCCCAAAACGCTTGCATGCGCTCCGGTGAACGACTCTTAGAAATTCACGTTCGTTTGGATCAGATGAGTTCCAGTCGTTTTTGACGCTGACACGGCGCCCATCCTTCAGAACAAACGCGCCAACATCGATGGCCTCTGCGCGTGAATGTGCTGAGCGGCGCGCAGTGCCTGCGACATTGCGGCATGCATAGCTGCCCATGGTTTCGATCCGTTCAAGGCCGCTACCCAACATCTGTCGCGCGGCTCGATCGACGCCATAGCGGGTCCAAGCGGTAAAGGTTTGCGCCAATGGGCATGCAACTGGGCCGAGGTTCGAGAGCCCGAAATCGCTGTTGTCTCCGCGAAGTGCGCTAAGTCGGACTGTATTCCTAGTCGCGCAGCCATTGCCGAAATATCGATCAGGTAGCGGTGCATAGCGTGCCCCGCTATCGCCCAATCTTGTCAGGCACTGTCGGGCTTGTGGAGACAGCGAAGGTGCAGCTGTGGCAGCTGGTTGAGGTCTCTCGGCGGGATCTGATCGCGGAACTGTAGAACCGCAGGCGCTCAACCCGATCACGCTACACATCAATGTAAGCACGTTTCGCATACCGACTGCTATCCGCTCATCAGGATGAATCTGCCCCGAACCGATAGCGCAAACATGCGGCCTACTCTGGGGCTTCCATCTGTTGCCACAGCTCAATTTTGACGCCGTTGGGATCGAGCAACCAAGCAAACTTCCCATAGCCCTCGTCAACGCTGTCGAGAACATCGACGCCTTTCGCTTTGAGCTGATCAACAAAGGTATCTAGATCATTAACCCGCAAATTGATCATAAACCCGCCTTTGCCCGGTTTGATGTACTCATCGTCTTTGAAGTGACTGATGAGGGAATACGGCTTGTCCCCGGTCTCCTCCGACCAGTTGAGCTGTGGTCCGTATTCGCCATCAATGCCCAGGGTGTCACGATACCATGCGCGGGTCGCCTCGGGGTCAGCGGCAACGTAAAAAACGCCGCCAAGTCCCGTCACCTTGGCCTCAGATTTGCTCGACATACCTCAATCCTCCCGTGTTTCGCCTTATACAGCGGTCCCGCGCTCAGAGGAAGGGTGGGTCGTTTTCGTATGGATGTAGGCGTGGCATTGGGCCACCCAGCCACGCCTACTGCACCATCGTGCCTTGGTTGCGAAGTATCGTTCTGGCGCAACAAGCCTGCGATATCAGATTTTGTTATGCGGCAATCGAAGCGGATACCGGTTCTCAGTTTGTCGCTCCACACCACGATAGCGTTGCAAATCTCAAGCTTTCCAACCCGGACAGTCATGGGAGTTCCGGCAGGAAGGTCTGGCAAGCCGCGCACTTGCATGCCGCCAAGCGATATGTTCTCGATAGGGGCCGCATAGGACATGTCGCCGATCCAGCATTGTGCCATAAGCCGACATGGTACGCGCACCGAACGCTGTGGATATTTACGTTCAAACGGATCCACCTGCTCGACATTGGCGAGGCCAATCTTTCCTTCTTTGGACCAGATCACAATCGCCTTAACGCGCACCTCACTGTTCCAAAAATATGACACGCGATCATTTGGCTGAAAGGCCTTTGCATCCTCTTCAGCGTCCACAAACTCGATCATTGCACCGGAAACAGACTGGTTGCGGATCACGCCCAGCGAAACGGTGTCGCCACTAGAAACGCAGCATGGTCGATACGATAGCGTAGCTCGTTTGTCGCCACGACGTTCTGAATGCGGTATCTCTTCAACACCAATATTCAGGTTCTTACAAAACGCATCATATGTATTCACTGCCTGAAGCATGTCTTGGCTCCTAATGTCCCGCCGAGACACTTTTTGACAATGTTGAGGAACTAAAACAACGTTTTCACGGTTCCTGTAACGTTACACAAAACACTATCGCTGAAAACAAACGACAAATGTTCGTAGATTAGTATTTTGTTAAGAAAGGTTATCAGCGTATTAGTATTTTGAAAGGATTTGGAAAAGCGTGAAATGACGAATTTGGCTGCCTTTAACTTTGAAGCACAGCTGCGCATTGAGGTTGGCCGCATCCTCGATGATGTCATTTTCGCGCGTTCACCAAGTCAAGCCAAGCTGCTCAGCTACCTGCTTGAGAGCACTCTTGCGAGCGGGCCGCCGCCCACGCAATACGAGATTGCGGTAGATGCCCTTGGTCGCTCCGCGAATTATGACATCGCCAGCGACAGTTATCCCAGGGTCCAGATTTCTCGACTGAGGAAGAACCTCACAAATTATTATGAGCGCAATTTGCCCGCTTATGGGATGCGTGTTGCCCTGGATGCCGGTCTCTATGAATTGTCGCTTGAGCCGATTGAGGAGCTGGGCGGAGAAACTGAGGCCGATGGACCGGCGATGATTGAAATCCCGGCGGTTGTGGAGGCTGCCGCTGAACCTCAACCGCAGATGCTTGAACCCGTGGATGGCTCGCATGGAATGAGACGTGGCGGTGTGGCTAAACTGGCTGTGATGATGCTCGCGGCGCTGGCTCTGCTTTTGGCCGGTGGCTGGTTATTTTCCGAGCGCACGATGTCGCAATCGATCGTTTCTCAACCTGCCATTGACCGGCCATTGGTGAAGATCGTGGTGCGCGATGATGGCTTGCGCAGTGACACCGCACGGGTGGAGGCGGCAGTAGCCAGCGCCCAGCAGGTTGCTCGGCGTCAATTGCTGAACTCGTTCGTCTCTCGGCTGGATGTCAAAGAGATTTCCGAGGATGAACCTGACTATCTTCTGCAAATGAGTTTTCGGACGATTGAGGATGGCGAGGCATCAGTACTGGTGTCTCTTGTAGATAAGGAGAGCCGGGCACTTTTCACATCTACCAAGCCGCTGGATTTCGATAATCTGGACCCGTTCTTGACAAGGCTAGAGGGTAGCCTTGTTTATCTTACCGCGCCCACTGGCATTATTGCATCGGAGGAACTCGCAAAGGTATCCGACCCACAAGCGTCGCCATTTGCGTGCTTCCTGACGATCGAAAATCAACGCTCCAATGGCGAGGCAACGGGTCCTCTGGTCAATGCGTGTCTTGCAAAGTATCCCGAAAGCGATTTCTCACCGTTCTGGCTCGCAAGGCGCAGCTTTGAGGGATATCAGCGCCGTATCGCGTCGAGTGGCGAAGTTTCGCGTAGCGGTGCTGAGTGGAATGACCTTCAGGCGGCGTTGGATCAGGATCGTTTCAATGCATTTGCCGCATTTGTCGCAGCCAAAGTCGAACTGTCTCAGGGCGATTGCGGGGCAGCGCAAGCGTTCATACGCCGAGCCATGGGACGAGGCAGCTCGTACCCCGTGCTGGTCTCAGCGATGGAGGCTGAGGCGTCTGCCTGCAAAGTCAGTGACATCGCGGAATTGCGCTCGGTCGAGCGAATTCAGGAAATTTTCGCACAGAACCCCAATCCCGATCCGCTCTTGCATGTCTATTTGATGGTCGCAGCGATTGCTGCAGATGATCTGGAACTCGCGAAAAGAATTGGCAATCGCGGAAAGGTAGTTGATCCCAAGGGGCCGGTTGAGACCGCCGCGTCGCTACTCGGGCGGCAACTTGTCGACGGCGACCTGGTGCCGCAGGAACGGCGAGAGCTGAATGCTCTCATGCTCCGGTTCTTATGGAACAAGGAAACCCGCGATCTCGTGAAAGACCGCGTGATTGCCTGATCGACCGCTGGCTTGCAGCAAAGAATCTGAGGATCAATATCCCTGCGCCTGGCCGTCCTTACGCATTTCGGTTGCGCCGGTCAGCACGCCGGTTTCCGGGTCGCGGGCGATGGCCTGATAGCCACCGAACATGATTCCGTTCGACACCACGCGCACCGAGTGGCCCATGGCCCCAAGCGCCTCGATGGTCGCAGCGGGAATACCCGGTTCGACGTTGAGTGTGCCAAGTGGATCTTTTGACGGTCCTGCAAGTGCCTCGGTCGGCTGACGTCCGCCATCATGATTGATACGCGCTGCATCGCCCGCCTCCTGCACATTCATCCCATAATCGACGATGTTAATCAGGACCTGCACATGCCCTTGTGGCTGCATACCGCCGCCCATCAGGCCAAGCGTCATGAACGGCTTGCCATCCTTTTTAACGAAGGCGGGGATGATGGTGTGAAATGGTCGCTTGCCCGGTTCATACGCATTGGGGTGCGCGGGATCGAGACTGAACAGCTCGCCGCGATCCTGAAACATAAAGCCCAGACCATCCGGCGTTAGACCACCGCCCATGCCGCGATAGTTTGACTGGATCAGGCTGACCATCATTCCGTCCTTGTCGGCCACAGTCAGATAAGTGGTGTCGCCCGGACCCTCCAACTTTGGTTCTGGCGCAGGTTCACCGGGCGCGAACTCGGCTGTTGCCTTACTCGGATCAATCAGCGCGAACCGCTCCTTGCCGTACTCCTCGCTCAACAAATCCATGGGGAAGGGCGCGAATTCAATGTCTGCGTAAAACCGCGCGACATCGGCATAGGCGAGCCGCTTTGCCTCGGTGATGTAGTGAATGACTTCGGGGCTGCCACGCTCCCACTGCGACAAGTCGACGTTTTTGAGGATGTTGACCATTTGCAGCGCGGCGAAGCCTTGGCCATTTGGCGGCAACTCGCACAGCTCATAGCCATCCTTGTATTCAACGCAGGCGGGTTCAACCCAATCGCTGGTATGGCTGGCGAAATCCTCCAGCGTAAACGCGCTGCCCTGCCGCTGGAGGTAATCGACCATCACCTGCGCCAGTTCACCTTCATAGAAGGTTTCAGAGCCGTCGCGGGCAATCTTGGTCAGCGTCTCGGCCAGGTCAGGGTTCTTGAACATCTCGCCTGCTTTGGGCGCACCATTTGCAAACCAGGTGGCGCGTGCGTTGGAGAAATCAAAATCGTAGGTTTCCTGCCGCCTTTCGTAGGCGCGTAGCGAACGATCGAGATACATCCCGATGATCGGAGCAATAGGGTGGCCTTCCTCGGCATAACGGATGGTCGGTGTCAGGATCGTTTCCATCGGCACGCTGCCAAACCGATCATGCATTTCAAACCAGGCATCAACGGTGCCGGGAATGGTGACTGGCAAAGGACCTACGGGAGGGAGGGCGTCTGCGCCGTCAAGCTTCTCCAAAAGTTGCTCAAGCGTTTGCCCTTTCGGGCTGCGACCAGAGCCATTAATTCCGTACAGCTTGTCAGTCTTCGGATCATAAATGATCGCATAAAGGTCACCGCCAATCCCGTTACCGGTCGGCTCCATCAGGCCGAGTGCTGCATTTGCCGCTATTGCCGCGTCAACTGCATTTCCGCCGCCTTGCAGGATGTTCAAGGCGATCTGAGTAGCGATCGGATGCGCGGTGGCGGCCATACCGTTGCGGGCCATGACCGGGCTGCGCGACCACTTCGCCCCAACCGGACGACCGCCAGCGCCAATCTGTTCCTCGACTGGACGCATCTGCGGCTCATCAGCGTTCTGAGCTATAGCGGGGGTCGATACTCCGGCAAGCAGCATGGCTGCAGCAGCAATCAAACGCATATTATTCTCCTGCGACGGTTTCAGCGGGTTCAGCGTAAGTCATTCGGCTCACAACGACAATTGCGATCCATGCTGCGATAAAGCCCGGTACAATTTCGTAAAGGCCTTGGCCGCCCACAAAGTCGGCGTTGAGGCCTGCCGCGATCCACAGCGCGACGACCCCGGCTCCGGTGACCAGACCGGCTACTGCGGCAGCCCCCGTCATCTTGCCCCATGTCAGCGATAGGATAATCAGCGGCCCGAAAGCGGCTCCGAACCCGGCCCAGGCATTGGCAACCAGGCCCAGTACTTCGCTTTCAGGGTCGGCGGCTATGGCTATCGCAGCCAATGCCACCAGCGCGACGCAGGCGCGTCCGACATTCACTGCTTCGCGTTCAGAGCATTCCTTACGCAAGAACAGTCGGTAAAAATCCTCCGTGAGTGAGCTTGAGCTGACCAATAATTGCGAACTGATCGTGCTCATGATTGCTGCGAGCAATGCGGCAAACAGAAAGCCTGTTATGAGCGGGTGGAACAGCAGCTCGGATAACACGATGAAGATCGTCTCGGGATCGTCGACGGTGATAGCGTTCGCTTCTGCAAAGGCGCGACCGCAAATGCCAACGCCAATTGCACCGACCAGGGCAATGCCCATCCATGTTAACCCGATTTTTCGGGCGGTTTTGACCTCCTCCACGCTGCGGATCGCCATGAAACGCACGATGATATGTGGCTGACCGAAATAGCCAAGGCCCCAAGTCACCGCGCTGATGAAGCCGAGCAGCGTCAGCCCGCCGAACAGATCGAGTAGTCCGGGATCAATTTCGTTCAGCATGCCGGATACTGCGGCGAATTCGCCCAAGCCGCCAACATCCTTGCCACCCCAAATGACAACAAACGGCATTAGCACCAACGCCACCACCATGATGCAGCCTTGGACGAAGTCTGTGAGGCTTACGGCCAGAAATCCGCCGATCATGGTATATGCCAACACCACCACCGCTGTGATCCAGATTCCCAGCATGTAGTCGGACATTCCGGCATTGGGTAGCAGACCGGCAAACGCTGTCTCAAACAACTTTCCGCCACCGACCAGACCGGCGGTACGTGTAGACGGTGAAGAACGCGACGATAACAATCGCCGATATCACCCGTAGCGCGACAGCCTTGTCTGGAAAGCGGTTAGCGAGAAATTCTGGAATGGTCAGGGCGTTGCCGCGCGCCTCGGTCTGCTCGCGCAAACGCGGGGCCACCACAATCCAGTTGATCACTGCGCCAGCAAATAGACCGATGCCGATCCACGCCTCGACCAATCCGCTGGCATAGAGTGCGCCGGGAAGACCCAAAAGCAACCAACCTGACATATCCGATGCGCCCGCGCTGAGCGCAGCGACCGATGGTGGCAGGTTGCGCCCAGCAAGGAGGTAGCCCTCGCTAGTGTCGGTGGACTTTCGCCAGGCGAACAGCCCGATGGCGATCATCAGGATGAAATATAGGGCGAGCGTTACGAGAGTGCCTGTCTGCATCGCAGCGCAGCTAACAGGGCGGGGCGTCTTTGACCACTATCGTGATTTTGCCACCAGAGTCTGGGGCGCAACAGGGTTGGGGCACAAATTTCAGACAAGGGCGTTTCGACTGTGTACATCACAGAAAAACAAACAATTCAGGAGAAATAAGAATGGCCACTTCAAACCGCTTCGAAGACAAGACCGTGATTGTGACCGGCTCGTCGATGGGTATTGGAGAGGCCATCGCCAGGCGCTTTCATGATGAAGGTGCGAATGTCGTGCTCAATTCTCGCAAAGCTGAGGATTGCCAGAAAGTGGCCGATGCTCTTGGCAATACACGCGCGCTGGTGGTTCCGGGCGATGTCTCATCGTCAGCCTTCGCCACAGAGATTATGGACAAGACGGTCGACGCATTTGGCGGGATCGATGTGCTGGTTAACAATGCCGGGGTAGGGCGCAGCGGACGCATTGCGGACGCGGACGATGACTTGATTGACACGATCATCGACATCAATCTGAAGGGTCTGCTCTACATGAGCCGGGAAGCGATCCCGCATCTGCTTAAAAGTCGCGGAAACATAGTCAACATTTCAAGCGTTTCCGGGCTTGGCGGTGATTGGGGTTTGGGTGTCTACAACGCCAGCAAGGGTGGCGTTTGTAACCTGACGCGCGCGATGGCGCTGGAATTGGGTGGGCAGGGCGTACGCGTCAACTGCATCTGCCCATCAATGACCCGGTCGGACATGACCACCGGCGTTACTGAAAACCCTGGCGCGATGAAGATGCTTGCTAACCGCATGCCGCTTGGCCGTGCTGCAGAGCCAGATGAGATTGCCGGACCGACCCTGTTCCTCGCCAGCGATGATGCTGGGTTCGTGAACGGAGTCAATCTGCCAGTCGACGGAGGGGTGAACGCCAGCAACGGTCAGCCGAACTTCTTCGGCTGAGCCGCTGTTGATTTAGGCTGCACTTAGGCCGCGGCGTCTGCCCGGCGCTTCGCTTTCTTGCGCTCGTGCGGGCAAAGGAGTGTTTTGCGCAGGCGGATGCTTTGCGGTGTTACCTCGACCATTTCATCATCGTCGATGTAAGCGATCGCTTGCTCCAGCGTCATCACACGTGGTGGGGTCAGGCGGATTGAATCGTCCTTGCCGGTCGACCGAAAGTTGGTCAGCTGCTTGGATTTGAGCGGGTTGACCTCAAGATCTTCGGGCTTCGCATTCTCGCCAATGATGATCCCTTCATAAACCTTCGCGCCAGCGCCAACGAACAGCTCGCCGCGTTCTTCGAGTGCGAACAGGGCATAGCCAGTTGCTTCGCCGTCGGCGTTGGACAGCAAGACACCGTTCTGGCGGCCACCAACGGCGCCTTTGTAAGGTCCGTACTTTTCGAACAGACGGTTCATGATGCCGGTGCCGCGCGTGTCGGACAGGAATTCGCCATGGTATCCTATTAAGCCACGTGATGGCGCGGAAAAGGTTATGCGGGTCTTGCCGCTGCCTGATGGACGCATATCGACCAGTTCGGCTTTACGAATCTGCATCTTCTCAACGACGGTACCAGAGTGATCGTCATCAACGTCAATCACTACGGTTTCATATGGCTCCATACGTTCGCCATTTTCCTCGCGGAACAGCACGCGTGGGCGGCTGATACCCAGCTCAAAGCCTTCGCGGCGCATCGTCTCGATAAGAACGCCAAGCTGCAATTCACCACGGCCCGCGACTTCAAAACTGTCCTTGTCGTCGCTCTCTGTGATGCGGATAGCCACGTTCGTTTCCGCTTCACGCAGCAGACGATCGCGGATCATGCGGCTGGTGACCTTGTCACCCTCGCGGCCCGCAAGTGGGCTGTCATTGACTGAAAAGCGCATCGCCAGTGTCGGTGGATCGATAGGCTGCGCGGGGATTGCTTCTGCAACAGCGGGGTCAGCGATGGTGTTCGCCACCGTTGCTTTCTCAAGGCCTGCAAGCGCGATGATATCGCCAGCCTGCGCGCTCTCAACCGGCACACGGTCTAGGCCATCAAAGCTGAGGAGCTTTGTGGCGCGACCCGTTTCGATCACATTGCCGTCTGCATCGATAGCGCGGATCGGATCATTTACATTGATTGTGCCCGACTGCACGCGGCCAGTCAGCACGCGGCCCATAAAGTTATCGCGATCAAGCAGCGTCGCAAGGAAGCTGAACGGCCCATCGGCGTCGAGGCCAGGGGCGGGGACGTGATTGACGATCAGGTCAAATAGCGGCTCCAGGTTCCCCTCGCGCGCAGTCGCATCTTCGCTCGCATACCCATCGCGGCCACTGGCCCACAGCGATGGGAAGTCGAGCTGCTCGTCATTGGCATCCAGACTGAGGAACAATTCAAAACACTCGTCCAGCACTTCGTCGGGGCGCGCATCGCTACGGTCGATCTTGTTAACGACCACAATGGGTTTGAGGCCCAGCGCCAGCGCCTTGCCGGTCACAAACTTGGTTTGTGGCATTGGGCCTTCGGCAGCATCCACCAACAGGATCACACCATCTACCATACTCAAAATACGCTCGACCTCTGCGCCAAAGTCTGCGTGGCCTGGGGTGTCGACGATGTTGATGCGCGTCGTCTCGCTCGTGCCATCTTCTTTGGTATGCTCCCACTCAACGCTGGTGCATTTGGCAAGAATTGTGATGCCGCGTTCTTTTTCCAGATCGCCGCTGTCCATCGCGCGTTCCTCGACGCGCTGATTGTCGCGGAAAGTGCCGGATTGGCGAAAAAGCTGGTCGACCAAAGTGGTTTTGCCGTGGTCAACGTGAGCGATGATCGCGACATTACGGAGCGCGTGAGACATAGTGTAATAGTGCTTTCGAAGTGTAGAAGGAACGTCGCGTTCCTGTATCGAGCGCGCCTCTAACCGTTTTGCTGCGCTGCGGCAAGTTAAGTGAGCCACACCAAGGTTGTGGCGGAGATGCGAAGCAAGGCAAGCGTTCCCTAGGGGAAGGTGTTACCAGAAAAGCACAATCGGCGACTCGCGCAGAGGCGGGGATTCGCCAAACCTTGAGCAGATCTCGTTCTCCAAAGTAGGTCTTTAACCAATTGGGGTCAGCAGAACTCCAACGGAAACGAAAACTGGAGAGAGGATTTTCCATGCGATTTACCGCTAACGGTCGTTCATCAATCGTGCGCGCTTCCCTATTGGCGAGCGCAGCATCGCTTGCGGTGCCAAGCGTCGCTTATGCTCAGGATGCAGACGCAGATACTGAGTTCAGCGAAGACGATTTTGATACAGGCAACACGATCATCGTCACAGCGACGAAGCGTGAGCAAACGCTTCAAGAAACGCCAATCTCTGTTTCCGTGACTACTGGCGAGACACTGGAACAAGCGCAAATTCGCGACGTTCTCGATCTGCAAACAGTTACGCCATCGCTGCGCGTCAGCCAGCTGCAAACGTCATCAGCCTCAACATTTATCATTCGCGGTTTCGGCAATGGCGATAACAACTTCGGTATTGAGCCGTCAGTTGGCGTTTTCATTGACGGCGTGTTCCGCTCACGCTCAGCTGCCGCACTGTCCGATCTACCCAACGTTCAGCGGATCGAGGTTCTGAACGGACCGCAATCTACACTGTTCGGTAAGAACGCGTCTGCCGGTGTGATCTCGGTTATCACACGCGAACCACAGTTTGAATTCGGCGGCAGCGTCGAAGCTGTTTACGGCAATTTCAACACCGTCGTGCTGAAGGGCGATGTAACTGGCCCGATCAGCGACAGCATCGCGTTCTCACTCGATGGCAGCTATCAGCGCCGCGATGGTTATGCGACTATCGTCAACCTTGATGAAGAGCAGAACGATCGCAATCGTTGGTCAGCACGCGCTCAGTTGCTGATTGAGCCAACCCCTGACCTCAAAATCCGGGCAATCGGCGACTATTCGAAGATCGACGAGGTTTGCTGCCAGGTCACCACTCTGGTGGCCGGGCCAACTGCTGCGGGCATTGCGGTACCGTTGGTGGTCAACTCAGCACCGACCGCTTTGGCTACGAAGCGTTTCTGAATTTTGTACCCGAGAACACCGTCGACAATTATGGTGGTTCAGTTCAAGTTGACTGGAACACTGGCCCGATTTCTGTGACGTCTATTACGTCATATCGTGAGCTGGAAAACTTCTTCCTGTCGGACATCGACTACACCAGTGCTGATATCGCGACGGAAACGCGCGATCAGGCAGTAGAAACCTTCACTCAGGAAATCCGGATAGCGTCTGACTTTGATGGGCCGATCAACTTCCTGTTGGGTGGTTACTATTTCGATGAAAGCATTACGCAGGACAGCGCCATTCAAAACGGCAGCCAGATCCGCAATTTCTTTGAAATTCTGGCCGGTGCCGATCCAGTCGCTGTACTGACAAACCAACCAAGCCTGTTCAATGGGGTCGAGGCGGGTCTTGGGCTTCCGCAAGAGAGCATCTTCACGACGCCTCTTCTGACCCAAGAAACCTTTTCGATGGACAACACGTCCTATTCAATCTTCGGTACGGTTGATTTTGAGCCGATTGATGGCCTCGTCATCACTGGTGGGTTCAACTACACTGACGATTCAAAAGACTTCGCACTTGCGCAGCAGTCTTTTGATCCGCTGGGTCAGATCAATCTGGTCGACGCGTTTATTGTTGGCGGGATTGCACAGGCTCTGATGGTGGCCCCGGGTGATGTCGATGCGGCAACAATCGCGGCATTTGCGGTACGATCCGGCTACGGCCCCGATCTTTGCTGGTATCGCAGCTGCTGCTCAGGATCCTGCACAGAACCAACTGCTTGGCCTCCAGGCGTTCCAGTTCCAACCGCCATTCCTGACCATTCCAAACGCGGTTGAGCCTGGTGAGACGAATGACGACAAATTCACTTATTTGGTCCGCGCTGCGTATCAAGTGACGCCGGATATCAATGTCTACGCAAGCTATGCGACCGGCTTTAAAGCTAGTTCGGTCAATCTCTCGCGCGATAGCCGACCGTTGAATACAGACTTTACCGCGGGGCCCCTTGGCTCAACAATCCTCGCTCCATCATCACCGATTTTGGATGCAGGTCTTGCAGTGCCGAACCTTGTGACAGGATCGCGTTTTGCGGGTCCTGAAGAGGCAAAGGTTATCGAGCTCGGTATGAAAGCTCAGTTTGATGGCTTCGGCTTCAATCTGGCGGTGTTCGATCAGTCAATCGAAGGTTTCCAGAGCTTTGCCTTCACCGGCACTGGCTTTGCACTGCGTAATGCAGGTGAGCAGTCAGTGAAGGGTCTTGAGTTTGATGCGACGATTACGCCGACTGATGGCCTGGTATTCACCTTCGCTACGACGGTCCTTGATCCGATCTTTGATGATTTCCCAGGCAGCGTTCTGGGCGATCTTACCGGTGAACAGCCGGGTGGTATTCCAGAAATTACCATTGCGACCTCTGCGACATATACGCACGAGTTTGACAGTGGTGCTAGCCTGACCAGCCGGGTTGATTACAATCATGAAAGCAACACGCCGATCAACAACGGCCTGCCGACTTTTAATACCGCGCTAGGCAACACCGAGATCTTCCGTCGCGAGGTGAATCTGGTGAATGCATCGGTCACGTTGGCTCTAAACAACGGCCTAGAGATTGGCGCTTTTGCTCGTAACCTGCTGGATGATCAGTTCATCTCAACAGTGTTCGATGGCGTCGCGCAGTCGGGAACAGTGTCAGGCTATCCGAACGCACCACGCACTTATGGCGGTGTGGTACGGTTCAAGTTCTGATCTAATCGATCACATACTGACAATGGGAAGGGGGCTGCTTTCGGGCCCCCTTTTCTTTTTGCGACGGCCTAAAGCGCCCTGAGCGCTTGCGCTGGCTTCGCTCTCAGCAATGGCAGAGAGCCGCCAAGTGCGAAGCTGAACACCACCAAAAGTCCTACGCCAAGGACGGCCAGGACCTCCCCCAATTTGGCAGCCAATCAAATTCAAACATTTGCGTGACGACCAGCCATGCAAGACCGCTACCTAAAGCGAGCGCGACAATCGCAAGTGCAGTGGCTAGCAGCGCGTATTCAATTAGCTGCATCATCAAGACCTGGCGTCTATCAGCGCCAAGTACGCGCAAGACCACAGTGTCATAGGTCCGCGCGGCACGGGCGGCGGCTATCGCGCCCAAAAGGACGGCGAGGCCCGCGAGGACTGCAACACTGGCCGCAGCGAGTGTCGCCAGACCAACCTGCTCCAGGATCGTGCGGGCTTGTGCCAACACATTGCCGACCTCAATGACTGACGCTGATGGAAACTCGCGTACCAGACCCTGCAAGAGCGGCGCTGTCGGCGTCCCTTCGGCCAGATCGATTGTTGCCGCGAGATTATGCGGCGTGTCAGCCAGCGCGTTGGGGCTGAGCACGAAGACATAATTGAAGCCCATCGTTTCCCAATCGATCCGGCGCAGATTTGCAATACGCACAGTCTTTTCCACGCCCAACACACCGAAGGTCAGCATATCGCCGATCTCCAGCCCGGCGGCTTCGGCAAACTCTTCGTCGACAGAGACGGTTGGTTCGCCAGCATAATCCGCGCCCCACCAGTCGCCTTCGGTGATGACGTTGCCCGGAGGCACCTCATCGGCGTAAGTCAGCCCGCGCTCGCCGCGCAGCGCCCATGCGCCATCAGGTATCTCTTCCAACTCAGCGGTGATCTGCATGTCGCCTTCACTGCCGAACGCCAGCACCGAACCACGTAAGGCTGGCACGGTGCGGATGATCGCCTGGCTATCGACATCTTTTACCAGCGTATCGAACTGTTCAATTCCATCGCGCGGTATGTCGAGTACGAAATAGTCAGGAGCTTCATTGGGTACACGCTGCTGAATATTGCCATCCAGTGCCGACTGAATGGCCGCCAGCAGGACGAACGCGGCGAGGCCAAAGCCCAGCGCGGTCACGAGCGCACCGGTGGAGGCCCCCGGGCGGTGCAGGTTGGCCAGAGCGTTGCGAACAATCGGGTTGCTTGGGCTGCGCACGGAGGCCGCCGCCTTGCGTATCCCGGCGCCGATAAGGCCGAGCACGGCAAGTGTTGCTGCTGCGCCGGCAAGGAATGCACCGGAAAGCAGGGGCTGGCTGGCTGTCAGTAGCGCAAGCGCCACAATTGCGGCCAACCCCGCGCCAACGATCGCTAAGGCTTTGCGGTCTTGCGCTAACGGAGCGACGCGTGCCCGCATCAATGCCATTGCCGGGAAATGGCGCGCGCGCATCAATGGAGGGGCGGCAAATACCAAGGCCACCAGCAATCCGTAAGAGAGCGCAACCAGTAGCGATACCGGATCAACAACCACGCCGCCTTGTACCGGTAACAGCCCTTGCAGTGCGGCACCCAACAGAGGAGTAATAGCAACGCCGACAGCAAGGCCAGCCACGCTGCCAGCTAGCGCGGCGGCGCCAATCTGAAGCGCATAGATCTTCGCGATATCCTGACTTGTCGCGCCAAGTATCTTGAGCGTCGCAATCGCCTTGCGCCGCGCATCAAGGTAAGAGGTAACGCCGCCGCCAATACCGATCCCCGCGATGACCAGAGCGGCCAGTCCGACAAGCGTTAGAAACTCGCCCATACGGCTGACGAAACGATCTGCGCCGGGGGAGGCCCGGTCGCGCGTGCGGAAATCAAAGCCAACACTCGGGAACTGCTCTTCTATCGCATCGCGCACTTCTTGCGGATCTTGCGCGGGATTATCAAACGCGATCCGCGTCTTGCTTTCATACATTGAACCGGGCGCAATCAGGCCGGCGCGCTCGGGCGTATCCTGCGCGACAATTACCGTGGGACCGAGCTGAAATCCCTCGCTCAACTTATCGGGCTCAACCTCGATAATGCCGCCGACAATCAGTTCCAGCGTGCCGACCGAGATGGTGTCTCCCACATCAACGGCGAGACGATCCGCTGCGCCTTGATCTATCCAAGTTTCATCCGTGCCTGGCGCACCCACCGTACGACCATCTGTGAGTGTCAGTGCTCCATAAAGCGGGTATGCGTCATCGACTGCCTTAAGGCCAACTGGTGCCGCTTGTTCGCCCTTGCGTGCCATTGCCTGCAAGCGGTAACCAGCGGATAGCTTGCCATACTCGCCCAGCGCGCTGCGTTCTTCTTCGTTTAAGGGTCTCTGCCACAGCTCAACCTCCAGATCACCGCCGAGCAATTCCTGCCCTCGATTGGCGAGCTCTCGCTCAATCGCTGACGTCAGGGTGCCGATGGCGGCGAGCGCGCCGGTGCCGAGGAACAGGCAGATCAATAGCAGCCGCAGGCCGCGAAACCGTGTGTTGAGGTCGCGACGTGCAATCGTCCAAGCTTCGCCCCAGGTCATATCAGAAGGGCTCATTTGGAGCTGTCATCCACGATCCGGCCGTCTTCCATACGTAGAACGCGGTCGCAATGCTCGGCGAGTTCTGGATCGTGCGTGATGACCAACAGAGTTGCACCCGTTTCCTCACGCCGTCCAAACAACAATTCGACGATTTCATGGCCCGTAGTGGCATCGAGATTGCCTGTGGGCTCGTCAGCAAAGATCAGGCTGGGGCGGGGCGCGATGGCGCGGGCAATGGCAACGCGTTGCTGCTCACCGCCGGAAAGCTGTTGAGGATAGTGATCAAGACGGTGTCCCAATCCCACCGCTTCGAGCTCGCTCTTGCTGCGCGGGTGTGCGTCCGTATCGCCTGAAAGCTCCATAGGCGTTGCAACATTTTCGAGCGCAGTCATGGTCGGCAGTAAGTGAAATGCTTGCAGAACGATGCCAATACGACCTCTGCGAGCGCGGGCCAACGCATCCTCGTCCATTGAGGAGAAATTGGCGCCAGCCACCAACAATTCTCCGCTCGTGGCGCGCTCGAGACCTGACAAGACCGCCATAAGCGAGCTTTTGCCGGAACCGGATGCGCCGAGCAGGGCAACTGTCTCGCCATGCTGGATTTCTAAGTCGATACCACGGAGGATTTCTACCGGGGCGGCTTCAGTCCCCAGAGTAAGCGTCAGGTTTCGGGCGGAAATTGCGGGTTGAGAATCTGTCACTTGGCTGCGATGGCATAGGCTGAAGGGTGGTACAAGGAAGCTCGCCGATGGTGATACGTTGTTTATCGATACCTATTTCAGCGCTTTTGCTCGCGTCATGCGGTGGGGCGGCTGACCCTCAACCAAAGCCTGAGGAGCAAGTTCGTTCCGAACCGCAGCCAATTATGGGCCCCGAACGAACGATTCTGGCGTTCGGGAACAGCCTGTTTGCGGGCTATGGTGTGGGTAAAGAGAACTCCTATCCCGCTCAGTTAGAGGCAGCGATGCGGGCTCGGGGTATCAATGCCAAGATAATAAATGCTGGCGTGTCTGGCGATACAACGGCGGCTGGGTTGCAGCGTTTGGCCTTTACACTGGATGCGCAGGAAACAAAGCCGGAGCTGGTATTGCTGGAGCTGGGCGGCAACGATTTGCTGCGCGGGCTATCGCCTGATGCGACGCGGGCCAATTTTGAGGCGATGCTTGATGAACTAAAGTCGCGCGAGATTCCCGTCCTCCTTATGGGTATGCGCGCGCCGCCCAATTATGGGCCGGAGTTTCAACAAAAGTTTGATGCGCTGTACGGAGAACTGGCCGAAGAGTATGGCGTCGGTTTGGTCCCGTTTTGGCTGGAAACCATCTATCAACGGCCAGAGTTGTTTCAGAATGATCGTATTCACCCGACGTACCGAAGGGCTTGGGGAACTGGTTGTTGCGACCAAGGATGCGGTAGTTGCGGCATTGCCAGAGGTTGAGCCTAGCGGGGGCTAACTCCGCCATCCCGCACATTCCAGATCGCGGCTTCATCCAAGATAGTTTCGAAGGGGGCGGCCTCAGTGCCGGTCATCCATACTTGCGCGGCCCCAGCGCGCAGCCGGTCAAACAAGGCCGCACGGCGATCTGGATCAAGATGAGCGGCAACCTCATCCAGCAATAGTAGCGACGCGCGCCCTTTTTCGGCCAGAGCGGCATGTGCCAAGGTCATAGCCAGCAGCAGCGCCTTTTGCTCACCCGTCGAACACTGCGCGACTCGGTGCGCGTTTCGCCGCGTAGAGCACTTCCAGATCATCGCGGTGCGGCCCTGTCAGGGTCCTTTGCGCAGCGCGATCGCGAGCGCGCCCGTCATGCAACGCCTGGCTCAACTGTTCGAAACCCACGGGTCCACCTGCGGCATATGTGAGAGCCGGGCGAGGGAAGGGCTGCTCTTCCTGCGCAACGATTTGCGCCATCATGGCATCAACCAGGGCTGCGCGCCCCTCAGCCAGTTTTGCGCCATGCTCAGCCAATTGCGCTTCTATGGCGTCAAGCCATTTTGCATCCGGACTGCGATCATCGGCTAATATCCGGTTGCGCTCGCGCAGCGCATTTTCATAGCGGCTGGCATGGCGGGCGTGCTCTGGATCGAGCGCGAGGGCCAGCCGGTCCATGTAGCGCCGCCTGTCCTGCGCAGATCCTGTAAAGAGGCCATCCATCGCCGGGGTCAGCCAACCTAAGGCGAGCCATTCCCCAAGTGCGATGGCGGAGCTATCGGCAGTGTTGATGCGAACCTTGCGGCGGCTCGGGCTGGGCGGCCTCCGTATAGGTGCCGATCCTGACGGGATCAGTATCGCCATCAAGCGATCCACCGATGGCAAAGCCGCTATTCGTATCGGCCAGCACCATATCAGCCAATGCGGCGCGTCTCAGCCCGCGACCAGGCCGCAAAGAGCGACAAAGCCTCCAACACATTGGTTTTGCCCGCACCGTTCGGGCCAATCAGCAGATTGAGCTTTGTCGTGCCATCAAGGCTCGTTTCCGCATGATTTCGGAAGTTGGACAGGGTGATGCGGGAAAGGCTCATGGACGCAGATTTGTTAGCTGTCCCAGCGTCACCATGCCAGTTGTAAACTCATGTTTCCAAATATTGGTGAAAATTCCCAACCTTTCGGATTGATGAACAATCTCCGCAGGTATGAAATGCTTAAGAATGGCTGAATCCTGAGGTTTTTTGAGTTTGGCACGCTGGTTGCATTGTATTGGGCAACCCGGGGATGACCTCAGGGGAGACACACAAAAAAGGACTTTATCATGGCAAACTTTATCGACAACCGCGCATTCGCAGCAGTTTCTGCTTTTGCGATCTCAGCAATGTTCATGGCCGTCGCCATCGTTCCAGCAAGCCCATCGGGCCTGATCGCATAATTCACCAACACCACACTTAAACATAAAGGAATTTGAAAATGACCAACCTGATCGACAATCGCGCATTTGCCGCAGTTTCTGCTTTCGCGATCTCAGCAATGTTCATGGCCTTTGCCATCATCCCTGCAAGCCCTTCTGGCCTGATCGCTTAAGCCACCACACCACACAATAATTGAAAGGAAACATCGAAATGTCACCGTTTGAGTTCAACAGCAGCAAGGTAGTCGCCGCAGCGTTCTCGCTGGCCGTATCTGCCGCATTCATGGCAACAGCCATCATTCCTGCCAGCCCAAATGGATTGATCGCATGAGCAATCTGAACAAAACCAACCCCAAGTCAGTGAACCAGGGCGGTCCGCCGTCGAACAAATTCCAGCTGGACCGCCACAATGGCAAGCTCATGGGTGTATGCTCAGGTCTCGCCCGCTACTTCGATGTTGATACGACAGTTGTACGTCTTGGCTTCGTTGCATCGGTACTTCTTGGTTTCGGCATGCCAATACTGATCTACCTTGCCATCGGTCTGATCGCAGATTGAGCGTAGCACAAGAAAAGCGGATCCCGGTTTTTAGGTCGCTGCGCTAAGCAAGTCACACATTGATGAATAGAACCGGGAGGGGCCATCTGGCCCCTCTTTTTTGTGTCGGTTTACAACTGGGCGGATGCCCAAGTCGCACAAAAACTACATAGCGCTGATACCGCCATCGAGCTTGATCTCCGCTCCGGTCATAAAGCGGCTTTCATCGCTAGCGAGGTAGACAATCGCATTTGCGATGTCGTTAGGTTCTCCGACGAATTTCAGTGGGATTTGCCGGGCAAGCTTATCCAGCAAAACATCCTTGTCGAGCGACGCGGCCTTGGCGGTTCCATCAAGGATCGGCGTATCGACGAACGTGGGGTGCACCGAATTACAGCGGATTTGCATATTCTTCTTCGCACAATGCAGCGCGATCGATTTGCTCAGCATCCAGACCGCCGCCTTGCTGGCATTGTACGCGGGCATGGTGTCGCTTGCAATCAGACCTGCGATAGAGCTGATGTTTACGATCGATCCGGGCGCATGCTCGCGCATTAACGGCAGTGCCTTCTGGCATCCATGGAAGATGGAATCGACATTGATCGAAAAGCAGCGCTGCCAGTCTTCGAAATTGCAGTCTTCGATATTTCCAGGCACGCCGATGCCAGCATTGTTGATCAGGACATTGAGGCCGCCAAGTTGCTCTTTTGCGGCATCAATGGCGGTTTCCCACTGCAGAGGGTCAGTTACGTCATGCGCAATAGCATAGGCGGTCCCGTCGCCAAGCTCTGCATTGATCAGCTTGGCCGTTTCAGCAGCACCGGCACCATTCACGTCAGTGCACAGAACACGCGCGCCTTCCTCAGCCAACCTCATGGAATGCGCGCGTCCAAGGCCCTGCGCAGCACCGGTTACCAATGCCATTTTGCCCGCAACACGACCACTATCGCTAGCTGCCATACTCCACTCTCCCGCTAGAATTCTCTCTCCCAGCAGCATGAGCATGCGCACATCAATCCCGCAACCTTCAGCGCGCTTTTCGGCAATAAATTCTGTGAGGCTGTCTAACGCGACGCGGTGAACAGTGATGTTTTCGCTCTCCGTCCCGCCGCCTTCACCCATCTTTGTTAGTTGGCTCGCCCGCACAAGCGTAAAACTCTCACTCACCATCCCAGGCGAGGAGTAATACTCACCGCAATCTTCGAGTTTACCAGCGCGATAGCCTGTCTCTTCTTCGAGCTCGCGACCTGCAGCAGCCAGATCGTCTTCGTCTTCCACGCCATCTTCATCACCAATGAGCCCAGCCGGCAGCTCCAAGCACGGCTTACCCATTGGCACGCGATATTGCTCAACCAGAAGGACATGCCCGTCCTCCACGGCCAGGATGACGGCTGCGCGGATATTGCGCGTTCGTACCGACATATTCCCAGCGACCACGAACTTTGGCTGCGACGAACTTGCCTTGCCAGACGATTTCTTCTGGCGCGTGGGCATCTGGAATAGGCATCAGACCTCAATCAACCTGTCAGGCAGCTCGTTCTGATCATCTTCCGCGCGCGGGAAGTGCTCGGACAGAACTTTGCCAACATCACGCACTCCGGCGGCCATACCTTCGGCGATGCGACCCTGTTTTATCTCGGCCAGCATATCTGCCATCGCCTCACCCCAGACTTCCGCATTGACTTGTTCTGCGATTGGCTCGTCCGCAACAATCTCCGCGCGATGTTCTTGCATGGAAAGATAGATCAGCACGCCCGTGCGGCCATGAGTGCGGCGTTCAGCGCCAACTTTGAAATGCTTGATCGCCCGCACATGTACGCGCGATGTTTTCACGGGGCTGGGGGTGAAGAGAAACCGCAACGGGTCCCAGCTTAGCACCAGCCATGCCCCAATGAATTTCAGCAGTCCCAGAGCGATAGTCATGCTGGCCAGCTCGCCGGTGGTCCATTCGTGGGTCCAACCGCCGATCAAACCGTCCCATAAGTCCATGAAGGGCTGGGGGACGAGCGCGAACACGCTCATGGCAGTGAAAGCCGCGCCAACGGCCCACCACAGCACCACGTCGCTATATTCATCAGAGCGGTCAGCCAAAACGGTGACGATTTCGCCACTGGTGGTTAGCTCTGCTTCCGCGACCGCGTCAGAAACGATTTTGTGCTGCGCCTCGTTAAGATACGCCATGTGTCACCACCCTCCCGAGGCGCCACCGCCACCGAAACTGCCACCGCCGCCAGAAAAGCCGCCGCCAAAGCCTCCTCCTCCGAAGCCGCCGCCACCGCCCCAGTCATCTCCATCAGAAAGAGCGCCGCGAACGATTGCGCTGCCCACTTCCCAAAGGATGATGTCGCGCGCCGTATCACCCGCACCGCGATAGCGCCGCTTACGCCCGCGGCCGCGCATCATGGGAAGGATGAAGAAGAAAAAGAGGAAGCCTAGCCAAATCAACGCACCGAAGGGAAAGCCACCATCGCTCTGGCGCTGTTGTGTTGCCTCAACCGTAATCTGGCGCGCTTGATCCTCTGGCAATGAAAGCTGTGCGACAATCGCATCGGTGCCGGCGACAATCCCGCCGGGATAGTCGTCCTCACGAAAGCGCGGGATGATCTGGTTTTGGATAATGATCGAAGACAGGGCATCGGTCAGATACCCCTCCAACCCGTAGCCAACTTCGATGCGCACCTTGCGTTCATTGGGCGCAACAATCAGCAGCGCGCCATCATTGCGCTCCGCATCGCCAATGCCCCATTCCCGACCCAGCCGGTATCCATAGTCGGCAATGTCATAGCCTTGAAGATCGGCAATGGTTGTGACGACTAGCTGCCTTTGTGACTGAGCCTCTAGAGCTGCCAGTTTCTGTTCGATCTGCTGTTCCTCTGCGGGCGAGAGGATATCAGCCTTAGTCAACAACACGACCGGTCAGTTCGGGGAATGCCTGCGCGTAGGCAGGCCCAATAAAAGCAGGCGACGCGATGAGCGTCGCCGCCAAGCACAGTAAGCCAAGGAGACGTTGGGCCACTCTTATTCAGACGATAGATCGATTTCAGGAGCAACCTCTGCGCCTTCGGTTGCGGCTTCATACGGTGCAAGCGGTTCAGCACCGTGAATGATATTTGCGCCGATCGTGTCGGGAAAGGTCCGGATTGTCGTATTATATTGGCGCACGGACTCGTTGTAGTCCCGCAATGCCACGGCGATGCGGTTCTCTGTGCCTTCCAACTGGCTTTGCAGCGCAAGATAGTTTTGGTTCGATTGGATCTGCGGATAGGCCTCAAAACTAGCAAGCAGACGCCCAAGCCCTTGGCCCAGCTGACCTTGTGCCGCAGCAAACTCTGCCATTTTGTCCGCATCACCCAGATCAGAGGCGTCCACATTGATCGCGGTCGCACGGGCGCGCGCCTCGGTAACCTCGGTCAGGATCGCACGCTCATTATCAGCAGCACCCTGCGCAACCTCAACCAGGTTAGGGATGAGGTTTGCACGCCGTTGAAACTGCGCCTCAACATCGGCCCATTTCGCTTTAGCGTTCTCTTCAGCGGCTGGAACAGAATTGATCCCGCAAGCGGAAAGACCGAGCGCGGCGGCGGCTAAAATGGATGTGCGAAATGCAACAAAAGGTTTCATGATGGTCCTTCCCCTTCAAATAACTGTCTTACTTAGATAGCACGCCTACTCCCCGTTTCAAGGTTAACGAGGGGTTGTTACCGCAAGGCGGGCGTGGCAATACACCGCCGAGTTCAAGTGGGTTGTGGGAGTTGAGAATGCTGAGTGAATTCAAGGATTTTATTGCCAAGGGCAATGTGATGGAACTGGCCGTTGCGGTTATCATCGCGGGCGCGTTTGCGGTGATCGTTGCTTCTTTAACGGATGATATGATTATGCCAATCGTCGGCATGATTTTCGGCGACGTTGATTTTAGCGCGAAATACACTGTGCTGTCAGGCGCGGAACTGGTTGAGCCAGGCATGTCGCTCGAAGCGGCGCGCGAAGCCGGGGCCAACGTGCTGGCGTGGGGTTCTTTCGTAACATCAATTATCAATTTCCTGATCCTCGCTTTCATAATTTTTATGTTGGTTCGTTACGCGAACAAGGTGAAAGAACGGCTGGAAGAACCAAAGGAAGAGGAAGAGGCAGGCCCGAGCGAGATCGATCTGCTAACCGAAATCCGGGATGCGTTGAAAAAGTAAAGGTTTGTTTTGCTGGTGTGCTCGGGACCTTCGTTCCGAGCTTGCCCAGCCACCCGCGCCCTCCACCCTTCCACCCGGAGTCTACCGGGACATTATCCGGCTGAAACGGTGGAGGGCGCGGGTGGTTGGGGTCTAAGACAAAACTACATACACTTCACATTAAGCGGGCAGGGTCTATATAGGCTCTGCCCGTTTTTGCGGGATATGGCGATAAATTGCGCTGTGTAATAGATACAACGGACCCGGGGGCAGTACCCGGCGGCTCCACCATAATATGCGGTTTTCGCGCACGTTTTGAAGGGGCCGAACTAGGATCGACGTGTATTGAAAGACAGTGTTTTTGCCCGGCCTGAGTAAGCTGTTTAAGGCTCACCTTTATAAGTGCAAACGATAACGAAGCACTCGCAATCGCTGCGTAATGTGACGGCCTAACGGCCTGAATTTACAAAGCCTATGCGCGGTTGGACCCACCGGGCAACAGAAGCGGATTCCGGGGCTCCGAGGGTAGCTAGCAACAGAAACCCTCACCTTCTTCCAATTATTATCGCCGCGCCAACATCCGCTGTAATTTCTACCGATAGCGCAGGAAAATCACATAAAGCCGCTCCAGCACTGACAGAAACGTTGCATTGCGCGCCGCCAGGCCCAATGGGCGCAGCATTGGGATCGCTCGCCACATCGCCGCGAACGCAGCAGCTCCCGACAGGATTTTCCCACCTTCACTAGCGTGAAAGCGGGCCAACAAATCTATCTGATTAATCGGGCATGCCGACGGAGCACCGCCGGACACATCGACAAACTCAATTGCGTTTCGGCTGTCCAGCCGACGCATGACTGCGATCTCCTTCTGACATAGCGGACATGCACCATCGAACCAGACTGTTACTTGCTTACTCACATGCTCCAAATGGGGTGATCAACCGTGAACGCAAGCAAGCTGAAGCGATCGAAAACTGTCCCGGGCAGTTCCGCCCACGGCCCTTTCGATGCCGAATCGCCCAAATACTGTCGGCGGATCGACAAAGTGGCAAAAAATACTTGGTTCGATCGAATCTCGTCGCTGCAATACAATCGTACGGAAAGAAGTATTGTTCATGCCCATTCAACATCAACACATTATCCACAGGGATACCCACATGGTAGTCTTAACTTTCCTTGAAAAGGACGACCAGGTGTCAGCATAACCTGACATCTGTCGGCAGGGGGCCGTCTTGGAGGGGTGGCGAATGACACCGGATCGTGCGCTCGATTTCATGAATGACATGCTGTGGTCAGCCGCCGTAATTGGTGGACCGGTCATGCTCGCAACGCTGCTGGTTGGGCTGACGGTGTCGATATTTCAGGTCGCCACCCAGATTCAGGAAATCACACTTTCTTACGTCCCAAAAATCGTCACAGCCGGATTGATGCTTGTCATTCTGGGGCCTTGGATGGTGGCCAAGCTCACAAGCTTTGCTCGTGATCTCTACCTGACAATCCCGTCGCTAGCGCAATAGCGGCAGGGCGGGGCGTGTGAGCGAAATCGTCAACATCTGGATCGCCAGCCTGTTGGTGGCCTTGCGGATCGCTCCTGCGCTCGCGTTTGCACACCCGTTCACGTTTCTCCGGGTGCCCGTCACAGTGCGAGTATTGTTGGCGATTGGTTTGTCGTTCTGGCTGGTCGCAGCGCGCCCTGAATTGACCAGTGCTCGTGTTGCAGAGGTAAGCTTACCCGGTCTGGTAATGGGTGAGCTGGTTCTCGGCATCGCAATTGCGCTTGGCCTGCAACTCGCATTCGCGGCGATTTTGTGGGCAGGGCGCTCGCTCGACATTCAGGCGGGTTTTGGTCTGGCCATGCTGGCTGACCCGACAACGAACGCGCAAATCCCGTTGGCCGGAACTATTCTGGCCTACACCGCAGCGATGATTTTCTTCGCGACGGGTGCGCAATATGATCTGCTCGCATTGTGGCTTGCCTCTGTAGAGACACTGCCAGTCGGATACGGGATTATTCAGCCGGATATGGCGGCGGTCGGTACTTACCTGGCTGGCGTGTTTTTCCTCGCCGTTGGCCTGATCGGCGCCGCTATGCTGGCGATCTTCCTCACTGACATTGTGATCGCATTTCTAAGCCGCACCTTGCCGCAAATGAACGTGCTGCTCCTCGGCTTTCAGGCAAAGGCCATGGTGATGGTCGTGACGCTGCCTATTGCGATGGGTTTTGCAGGGGCGCTGTTCCTGCGCCTGATGCGGATGGCGGTGACAGAGCCAGGCAAGTTCTGGGTGATACCATGAGCGAAGAGGGCCAGGAACAGAATAAGAGTGAGGAGCCAACCCCCTTCAAGCTCAGGAAAGCGCGGGAAAAGGGGCAAGTCGCGCGCGGTATGGATCTCGGCTTTGTGGGCAGCCTGATCGCGCTGGCCGCCGTGGCAATGTTTGCAGGTAAGATGTTCTTCGGTCGATTGGCCGATATGATGCAGTATAGCTTTGCCGCAGGGATAACGGGGAAGGGCGATCCGGTTGAGGCGCTCGGTGTGGTCGCTGCGACCTATTGGGGCGCATTTCAGCCACTCATTATTCTTGGTGCGGTCATCATCATCGTGCTTGTCACGCTAGAATTGATCCAATTGCGCGGGTTCATCTTCACCACGCAACCACTCAAGCCTGACTTCAAGAAACTCAATCCTGCGAAGGGTTTAAAGAAGTTGTTCAGCATGCGGATGCTGAAAGAGACACTGAAAAATATCGTGAAATTCTTCGCCTATTGTACTGCCGCCTGGTTCATCGGAGTTGGCGCTCTGGAGACATGGGGCACACGGCTGGTGGACGCCAGTTGGCTGGTTCGCGCGATGGAGGAAAGCGCATCACGTCTGTTGTTTGTATTCATCGCTCTGGCGTTCGTTTTTATGGTGATCGACCAGATCATCGTTCGCCGCGAATTTCACAAGCAGATGCGAATGAGCCGCCGCGAAGTAACGCGCGAGACAAAGGACCGCGAAGGTGAGCCACGCTTCAAGCAGAAGCGAAAGGAAATCCATCAGCAGATGCGCGAGCAAAGCGAAGGGCTAGGCGCCGTTCCCGGATCAGATTTGATGGTGGTCAACCCGGAACACTATGCGGTTGCGCTGAGGTATGATGCGGAGACCATGTCTGCGCCAGAAGTTCGCGCCAAGGGGCGAAATCACTTCGCCCAGCTGATGAAGCGCAAGGCGCGGCTCCACGCGGTACCGGTCATTTCCAGCCCACCGCTTGCCCGCGCATTGTTTGCTGATTGCGCCAAGGGGCAGGCCATCGGGCCGCAACATTATCACGAGGTCGCGCATCTTTATCGCCGCCTTGCCAATCCACCCGCTGCTCAGCGGGCGAAAGCTCCTGCTGCCTCGCAGCAGGCCACCACCGAAGGATAATCGCAGATGCTCGGTAAGATGTTTGATGGGAATAAGGATCTGGTGCTGGTTTTCGGCACGATCCTCATCCTGGCAATCCTGTTCTCGCCAATCCCGCCGGCGATGCTGGACTTCGCGATCATTCTGAACTTCGGCTTCGCTTTCACCATCCTGCTTCTGACGTTTTACGTCGCGAAACCGGTCGAGTTCTCGACCTTTCCCTCGATCTTGCTGGTCGCGACATTGTTCCGATTATCGCTCAATGTCGCGGCGACGCGGCTTATCCTGACCGGCGCCGATGCTGGCGAGGTCATCGATTCCATCGGATCCTACGCAGTACAGGGCAATTTCGTTATCGGGCTTGTCGTCTTCGCGATTTTGGTGGTCGTGCAATATGTTGTGGTGACCAGCGGTGCACAGCGTGTTTCAGAGGTTGCTGCTAGGTTCACACTCGATTCCATGCCAGGTCAGCAGATGAGCATTGATGCCGATTTGAACCTTGGCCTTATCGATCAAGACGAGGCGCAGGCTCGCCGCGAAGATCTGGAGAAAGAGGCGGCCTTTTACGGGTCGATGGACGGCGCATCGAAGTTTGTGAAGGGTGATGCGATCGCCGGGATCATCATCATATTGATCGATATTATCGCCGGATTGATTGTCGGTGTTGCGCAAATGGGCATGAGCTGGGGCGAGGCTCTGCAGCGCTTCACCCTGCTGACGATTGGTGATGGTATTGCGACGCAGCTCCCCGCGCTGATTATCGCTGTCGCAACGGGTATTATCGTAACGCGCTCTTCGGCTGACCGGCAGCTGAGCACTGAGATTTTCAACCAGCTCTCAAGCGTTCCGCGCATTCCCTTGATCGTCGCAGGAATCCTGCTGGTGATGATGTTGCTGCCCGGCATGCCCAAATGGCCGATTGCTATTGTCGGCGTGGTTGCTTTGGTCGCGTGGATACGCATCCGCAATGCAAAGAAGGCGGAGGCTTTGGAACAAGCGATAGAAGACGAGGCTGGCGATACGAGTACCGTGGCTGAGGGTCAGGCAATCGAGCTCAAGCTGGGCGCTGAGTTGATGGAAGCATGGAAGGATCGTCAACCCCTGTTGCTTGATCGCATCGCGACACAGCGCAAGACAATCGAGCGTAATTTTGGCCTGTCACACCCCAAAGTAAGCATCTCCGAAGATGCTGATCTGGGAGGTCATGATTATCAGATATCCATTCACAAAGATGCCTATGGCAATGGACAAATCCACCCCGACCGGGTGCTGGCCTTGAAACAGGGCGAGCATTCTGGGGCGTTGGAGGGCATTCCCGACCGGGACCCTGCATTTGGCTTGGAAGGTGTATGGATCGAACCATCACGAGCTGATGATGCGCGGGAAGCCGGCTATAGCGTTGTCGATCCCGAGACCGTGATGACCACGCATCTCAACGAAGTGATCAAGACGGAGATCCCGGCATTGCTCACACGAGCCGCAACGGTGGAGCTGCTTGATCAAGTGCGGGCACGCCAGCCCGGCCTGATCGAAGAATTAGTGCCAAATGTCATGACCGCATCGGATGTGCAGCGGGTTCTGCAAAACCTGCTGCAAGAAAAGGTGTCGATCGCCAATATCGATATCATCCTTGAGACGTTGGTCGATATTGGGCGACAGGATAAGGACCCGGTTATGCTGAGCGAGAAGATCCGGCAGAGCCTCTCAGTGACGATCTGCTCCGCGCTGCGTGGGCACCACTCTGATCTCGCCGTGCTAAGCCTCGATCCGCGCATTGAAAACCGCATCGTTTCGCAATTGGGCGAGGGAATTTCGGAGAACCTGATCGCCGCAGATCCCCGACTTGCCGAGCAATTACTGAAAGCGCTCGCGCCGCTCGTCGACAGAATGATCCGGCAAGGGCGGAACCCCGTTTTGCTGTGTGCAGGGCCGATCAGACGCGGTATGGTGAGGCTGGCCCAGCGAACTATCCCGCAACTTTCGGTGATCTCGGTGGATGAGGTTCCTATGCGGATTGCGTTGAGCAGTTTTGATGTCGTGAAGCTGCAGGACCAAGAAGCACCAGAGCCGGTCGCATAAGGGGGCGTAAGGAGAGATGATAATGGCAACCCAAGACGCGCAAGATCGGCTGGACCAACTCAGTTCTTTCCTTGAGGCGGATCCCGAAAACCTCGCGCTGCTGAATGATTGTGCGCAGGCCGCGCTTGATGCTGACAAGCCGGACAAAGCGGCGGCGTTTTTCAAGCAGATAGATGCGGTTGAACCGCTGGCGGCTGGCGCTGCCAATATTGCCGGGATTGCCGCCATGCGCAGCGGCGACCAACTGTCTGCGCAAAAGTGGTTTTCGCGAGCGTTGGATGACAACCTTGGCGATGCGGGACTGAAGTTCAATATCGCCTGGAGCAAGGCGCTGGACAAGGATTTTGAGGGCGCTGCAGAAATGCTGGATGACGACGTGCTTGCCGAACTGCCGCAGGCAGCGATGCTCGATCTGCAAATTGGCCATGAATTGGGGCAGTTTGATGAGGCGGCTGAGAAGATGGAAACGTATCTCGAAAGATATCCCGATTACGGGCCTCTACAAGCGGCAGCATCGGTGCTCGCTATGGATGTCGACCGGCCTGAGCTGGCACGCGTAGCGGCGGAAAAGGGCGGTGATCATCCAGATGCATTGACCACGCTGGCGACGCTCGATTTGGGTGACCGCAAGCTGGACGTGGCCCGCGCGCAATATGAAAAGGCGCTGGCGACCCGGGCGCATAATCCACGAGCGGAGATCGGGCTGGGGCTTGTGGACCTGGCTGAAGGGAATGCCACCAATGCCGCGCTTCGGCTCGATAAGGGCGCAGAGCAATTCGGCGATCATCTGGGCACGTGGATTGCGGCTGGTTGGGCGCATTTCATTGGCGGTGATTTGGATAAAGCGCGCGAGCGGTTTGAAACCGCTCTGACGCATGATGACAATTTTGGTGAAGCGCACGGCTCGCTCGCTGTGATTGAATTGCTGCAAGGGGATACAGAATCGGCTGAACGACGCATTGAGGTGGCCAAGCGGCTCGACCGCGACGCATTTTCCACCGCGCTGGCCGCGATGTTGTGGGAACAATCGCAGGGCAATCAGGAAAAGGCAGAGCAGATTTTCCGCATCGCCTCTCAGCAACCGATCCTGCCCAATGGTGCGACACTGATGGATGAACTTATCAAGGCCTTGGGTACTACCTAAAACCTCAGTTTTTCCCTTGTGTTTTTCAGGCACGGTGAATAACGGAGGCCTTCTTCAATCACAGGCCCGATTGATTCTATCGGACATAGTTGTGAATGAAGCGTAGCTGCTGGGGTGTGGCCAAGTGGTAAGGCACCGGTTTTTGGTATCGGCATTCGCAGGTTCGATCCCTGCCACCCCAGCCAAGCTATCACTTCTTACGAAAATGCAATGACAAGCAGCGGATGCTCCCGCTAGGCATGCGAAATGACCGATTTTGCCCCTTCGCTGGAAGATGCACGCGCTATTCTTGATCGCCTGATCGCGTTCGATACGACATCACGCAACAGCAATCTTGCGCTCATCGATTGGGTCGAAGCGTATCTGGCGGAGCATGGCGTGGCTGCCCAGCGCGTGCCCAATGAGAACGGCGACAAGGCCAATCTCTTTGCTACTTGCGGCCCGATGGTGGCTGGCGGAGTGATCCTGTCGGGGCACAGCGATGTAGTTCCCGTGGACGGTCAGGATTGGACCACCGATCCGTGGGTGGTTCATGAGGATGCTGGCAAACTTTACGGGCGCGGCACATCTGACATGAAGGGGTTTATAGCGCTCGCGCTCGCTTGGGTTCCGCAATTTGTGCATGGTTCAAAGCCTGTCCATCTTGCAATCAGTTATGATGAAGAGGTGGGCTGCAAGGGTGCGCCAGCCATGATTGATCGGATGGCGCAGACCGTGCCTGCACCGCGCCTCGCAATTGTGGGCGAACCCACATCCATGCGGATTGTGACAGGGCATAAGGGCATCACCGTTCATGAGGTTCAGGTCCGCGGGGTTGAGGCGCATAGCTCGCTGGTCGATCACGGAATTTCGGCCAATGCTATGGCGATTGAGCTGATGCATTGCCTGATGACAATCGCAGACGATCTGCGCGCCAATGCTGATCCGGAAAACGGGTTTGATCCGCCATACCCAACACTCACAGTTGGCGTGATGGAAGGCGGAGAGGCTGCCAATATTCTCGCTGGCAAAGCGCGGTTCGAATTCGATCTGCGGTGCCCGCCGGGCCATTCGGCGAGCAAGATACTTGCGCCGTTTATGCAGAGAGCCGAGGAACTCGCTGCAAGCATGCAGGCACGTTTCCCGGAGTCTGGGATTGCGATCGCTCGGCTAGCCGATGCGCCCCCTATGACATCTGGCGGGAGCGAGGATGCGGTGGCATTCGTGCGAAGGCTGACCGGCGAGAATTTGCCGCCGTCAAACGTATCCTACGCGACCGAAGGGGGGCAGTTTCAACAGGCCGGCTTCCCGACTCTGATCTGCGGCCCGGGCTCAATCGAGCAGGCGCACCAACCCGATGAGTGGATTGCGCTGGATCAGTTTGAGGCAGGCGCAAAATTTATGGCCCGTCTTGCCGAAGAATTGGCTTGAAAATAGCAGAGCTATGTACCCAGCCACCCGCACCCTCCACCCTTCCGCCCGAAAAATAATCCGGTAGGCTCCGGGTGGAAGGGTGGAGGGTGCTGGTGGCTCCGCCAAACAGATTTACAGCTTCTTCCCGTCAAAATCAGCGGCGGAATGACGCTCAAGCAACTGTTCGTCTTCCTCGCCCCACGCCTTGTTGACGATCCGGCCACGCTTCACCGCTGGTCGTTCCAGCAATTGGTTCGCCCAGCGCTCTACATGCGTGTATTCGTGGATGGATAGGAACTTGCGGGCCTCGCCATAAATGTTGCCAGTAACGAACGGTGCAAACCAAGGGAGGGTCGCGATGTCGGCGATGGTATAGTCAGCGCCGCCTAGAAATTCGCTTTGCGCAAGCCGCTGATCCGCGACGTCGAAGAGGCGTTTTGCCTCCATGGCATAGCGGTTGATAGGGTATTCGTATTTTTCGGGCGCATAGGCGTAAAAATGCCCGAAGCCGCCGCCAATAAACGGCGCGCTGCCTACCTGCCAGAACAGCCAGCTCAGCACTTCTGCACGGGTATGATTAGTCGGCAGGAACGCGCCAAACTTTTCCGCCAGATGCATCAGGATTGCGCCGCTTTCAAAAATGCGGATCGGCTGGTCGCCACTACGGTCAAGCAATGCAGGAATTTTCGAATTGGGATTGAGATCGACAAAGCCAGAGGTGAATTGCGCGCCATCGCCAATATTGATGGTCCAGGCGTCATATTCAGCGCCCGAATGGCCCGCTTCAAGCAGCTCTTCCAGCATGATTGTCGCTTTCACACCATTGGGTGTCGCAAGCGAATAGAGCTGGAAGTCATGCTCTCCAATCGGCAGATCCTTCTCCTCACGCGCGCCCGCCGTCGGGCGGTTGATGCTGGCAAATTTTCCGCCATTTTCGGCGTCGTGAGTCCAAACTTCGGGCGGGGTGTAAGTGGGATCTGCCATCTCTTGTGCTCCTGAAAATGTGTTTAGCTCGGCGCTAGGGTCTGTGCTCTGAGTTCGCAAGTTTTCGGAACTTAGTTACGCGCCCGCGAGTATTTAGTAGACTATGGCTGAGCTTATCTATGTCGATGACAGTTTACCCGGTATCACTCGTAAGGGTGCAGGAAAGGGTTGGGCTTATTATGACCCAAAAGGTAACCTGATCACCGATCAAAAAGAGCGGGAGAGGTTGAACGCCATAGCCCTGCCGCCGGCATATGGTGACGCCTGGTTTTGCCCAGCACCCAATGGCCACATTCTTGCGACCGGCAAAGATGCGCGCGGTCGCAAACAATATCGTTATCACCCTCAGTTTCGTATCCAGCAAGAGGCCAGCAAGTTCGACAATTGCATCGCCTTCGGGCGATTGCTGCCGCTGGTTCGCAAGCGCGTGGCAGATGATCTGTCGCAGCGCGCCTTAACGCGCGAGCGCACCATAGCGAGCGTTGTGCGTCTTTTGGATCTCGGTGCCATTCGCGTTGGTCACGAGGCGTATACGAAAAGCAATAAGAGCTTTGGCGCAACAACACTGCGACAGGACCATCTCAAGCTAACCGGTAAAACCTTGCGGCTCAGCTATAGAGCGAAAGGCGGACAGGATCGAAAAGTGTCGGTTACGGATGCGAGCCTGGCACGAGCTGTTCGTCGTATGCAGGATTTGCCAGGGCAAAACCTTTTTCAGTTCATCGATGAAGATGACGCGCGGCATCCGGTCGGCTCTGGCGATGTGAATGACTACATCGCTGAGACAATGGGGGAGCGATTTACCGCAAAGAATTTCCGCACATGGCATGCGAGTGTCGAAGGCTTGCAGTGCATTGTGGAAGCTGAAGGTCAATTGCACATGAGCGATATGCTGGAATGCGTTGCGGAAAAGCTGGGCAATACGCCTGCGGTTACGCGCAAGAGCTATATTCACCCCGCAGTGCTGGCGCTGTTGGACGACGAACCACTGTGTCAGGACATTTTATCTATGCCACGCGCGACGCAGTGGCTCAGCCGTGAGGAACGTCTGCTGATCGACCTGCTTGAAGAGGCGCCGACGGCTGAGAAATTGCTTGCCGCATAGTATCCTTTGGGGATACTGAGGACTCATGCATCGTGCAGGCAACAAGATCCGGCAATGGCGGGATAGCCATGATCCGCCGCTTTCTGCTGAGGAATTCGGCGAGCGTTATGGCGCGCCTAATTCTTGGCCAAGCCGCACAGTTTATGGCTGGGAGGCGAAGGGCAAAATCGCCCGCGCGCCAGTGCAGAAACGACTTGCGGAATTGGGCGTTTGCGAGCCGGCTGACTGGCTCGAACCGGCACCCTCTGAACCCACCTCCAACCCATCTCTGGCATCCCCACAAAGGGCAAATCGAATGACCAAAGCAATTCACCCATTCTATGATTTGCACACGCACGGTTTTGTGAGGGTCGCCACTGCCACTCCGTGCGTGCGGCCAGCCGACGTTGCGTTCAACACGGACAGCGTGATCGCGGAGGCGCGCAAGGCACATGATCTGAACGCCGATTTGGTCGTTTATCCAGAGCTGACGCTGTCCGCCTACGCCATCGATGATCTTCTGTTGCAGCAGGCTCTGCTTGATCGTGTTGAGGATGCGGTGGCGCGAGTGGTGATGGCGAGCGCGGACATTACCCCGGTTCTGGTTATAGGAGCGCCCATTAAGCGCGGTGACAAAATCTACAATTGCGCGCTCGTCATTGCGAGTGGCGAGCTGCTGGGCGTCATCCCTAAAAGCTATCTGCCGAACTACCGCGAATTCTATGAGAAGCGCTATTTTGCCCACTACCGCAACTGTCAGGGGCTGTCGATTTTGGTGAACGGCACAGAAGCACCGTTTGGAACGGATTTGGTATTTTCGGCGGCCAACCTCCCCGACTTCACCATCGGCGTGGAAATTTGCGAGGATTTTTGGGCACCCAATCCACCGGGGACGCTCGCTGCGCTGGCAGGGGCGCACATCCTCTGCAACCTTTCAGCATCGCCAATTACGATTGGCCGCGCAGATGATCGGCATCTGCATTGCCGATCCAGCAGCGCGCGTTCGATTTGTGCGTATGTCTATTCGGCAAGCGGTCACGGCGAGAGCACCACAGACTTGGCCTGGGATGGGCAGGGTGTGATCTATGAGATGGGTGAATTACTAGCTGAAAGCGAACGCTTTGATCGCGAGCCCGAGCTATGTGTTGTCGACATCGACACACAACGGATTGTCTCAGAACGCACCCGGAATCAGACATTTGCAGATGCTGCTGAAGCGCATGACCGACCGGAAGACTTCTTTCGTCATATCGAATTCAATCATGCCGGTGCCGACAAGAACGATCCCCGCGATATTGGGCTGATCCGGCCAGTGCGCCGGTTCCCATTCGTTCCGAACAGCCAATCGACCCTAGACGAAGATTGCTACGAAGCTTTCAACATCCAGGTTGATGCACTGATCCGCCGGATCGAGGCGACCCATGCCAAGAGCTTGGTGATTGGTATTTCGGGCGGGCTCGATTCAACGCACGCATTGATCGTTGCGGCGAAGGCATGTGACCGCCTGAGCCTGCCACTCAGCACCATTCGTGGATATACGATGCCCGGTTTCGCGACGTCCGATCATACCAAATCGAACGCGTGGAAATTGATGGAGGCGATGGAGATCACCGCCGAGGAAATCGACATCAAACCAGCGGCTGAGCAGATGCTGAAAGATATGGACCATCCCTTTGCTGATGGCGAGCCGGCATATGATGTCACGTTTGAGAATGTGCAGGCGGGATTGCGCACAGATTATCTGTTCCGTCTTGCCGGGCATCACAGCGGCTTCGTTGTTGGCACTGGCGATTTGTCGGAGCTTGCGCTTGGCTGGTGCACTTATGGCGTCGGCGACCACATGAGCCACTATGGCGTCAATGCTGGCGTTCCGAAAACGCTTATTCAATATCTTATCAGATGGACGATTGAGACGAAGCAGTTCCACGATATGTGTGGTGAGGTGCTGGGGGCAGTGCTCGACACTGAAATCTCACCAGAGCTTGTGCCAGCTGGCGAGGATGGCACGATCCAAAGCACCGAAGACCGCATTGGACCATACGAGCTCAATGACTTCTTCCTTCATCACACGATTCGCTACGGACAGCGGCCCAGCAAGATCGCGTTTCTCGCCTATCATGCGTGGCGCAATGCCGACGCTGGCTTGTGGCCAGCAGGCTTTTCCGATGCGCGCAAGAATGAGTATGATCTGGCGACGCTGAAGGCATGGCTGGAGAACTTCTTGCGTCGATTCTTTGGCTTCAGTCAGTTCAAGCGGAGTGCGTTGCCAAACGGTCCGAAAGTCAGCTCTATGGGTGCGCTATCACCGCGCGGAGACTGGCGCGCGCCGTCCGATGCGGTTGCTGATGTGTGGCTTGATGACCTCAACGCAAACGTGCCGGACAGCTAAACGGCCATCCGGCACGCTGATTACATGGTCGCGACGTCAGGAACGATCAGCGGCAAGCGAAGTTTAGGCCGCGTCGACCAGAATAACCTCACTGTCCTCAATGGCGGTGATTGTCACGCTATCCTGCCCCGTGATGGCGACACCATCGCGGGCGAGGGCCTCTACGTCCTCGACCCGAAGTGCGCCCGTGGCAGGCACCAGATAGAGGTGCCGTGATGCATCAGCGATGTCATACGTTACGCTTTCGCCAGCTTTGATTGTCGCGCCGAGCACGCGTGCGTCCGTGCGAATGGAAAGCGCATCGCTGTCGTTCGTGATACCGCTGGCGAGCGGTACGAAAGCACCAGCGCGATCACTTTTGGGAAACGGACGTGCCCCCCAATTTGGTTCTCCACCGTGTTCGCTTGGTATGATCCAGATCTGGAAGATTTGGGTTTCTTCATCTTCCAGATTATATTCCGAATGTTGTACGCCGGTGCCGGCGCTCATGACTTGTACGTCACCAGCTTCAGTACGGCCTTCATTGCCCATGCTGTCGCGGTGCGTAATCGCGCCTTTGCGAACATAGGTGATGATTTCCATGTCGTTATGCGGGTGAGTCGGGAAGCCGGTTCCGGGCGCAATCGTGTCATCATTCCAGACGCGCAGGGAACCCCAGTTCACGCGAGATGGGTCGTGGTAGCTGGCGAAAGAAAAGTGGTGATGTGCATTAAGCCAGCCGTGATTTGCGCTGCCGAGGCTATCAAATGGACGAAGTTCGATCATTGCTTGTCTCCCATCGGGGTTGCTGTGTTGATGGTGAGGTAGGCGCAAAAAGATGTCCTGATAACTGAGATAAAACTTGTTAAAATGTTCAAATTATCAGAACATATATGGATGAGGCTCGGCGATCCCACTCTCGATCAACTGCGCATCTTTCTCGCCGTGGTGGAGGAGGGGAGCTTTGGCGCCGCCGCTCGCCGCATGGGCCGGGCGATCTCCGCGATTAGCTATGGCGTCGCGCAATTGGAGGCGCAGCTTGCGGTTACATTGTTCGATCGCGAGGGTTCACGCAAACCGGTACTGACCAAAGCTGGCGAAGGATTATTGGCCGAGGCGCAAAGTGTGGTTGACCGCGTCGACACATTGCTGGCGAAGACCCAGAGCTTGCATGCAGGCCTGGAAAGTCAGGTGTCCTTGGTCGTGGACGTTATGATGCCGGGCGATGTCACCGCTCAGGTCTTGCGCGCATTTCGCGCTATGTTTCCGACAGTTTCTTTGGAGCTTCGGATTGAGGGGCTGGGTGCAGTCGCGGCATGCCTGCTCGATGAAGGGGCGCAGCTGGCGATTGGCGGGCCGGTCATTGGCGATAACCCGGCTTTCGAGCGACAGGCAGTCGGCGAAATTGAACTCATTCCTGTTGCGGCACCGGATCACCCACTCGCGGTCGACGCTGTTCAACCTGGTGCAAGCCGCGAGCAATTGCAGCTGATTTTATCGGACCGCTCTGATCTCACACAAGGGCGTTCGTTCTCGGTGCTGAGCCCCCTGACCTGGCGGCTTGGCGATCTCGGCGCGAAGTATGCACTGCTGAAAGAGGGGATTGGCTGGGGCAATATGCCGCGCCATCAGGTCGCCGATGATCTGAAATCTGGCAAACTTGTCGAGCTTGATCTGCCGGAAAAACCAGGTGACTTTTATACGCTCAGCGCGTTGTGGCGACGAGATACCAATCCCGGCCCCGCCACAAGTTGGCTAATCGATGCAATTCGCGATCAGTTGGGTGAATGCGCGCGCTGAGGGCCAAAGGTGATCGGCTCATCGCCCGCTTTCCACGGCGCGTATTTGGTCATTACAGACTTGAACAAGTCGGAGCCAAGATGCCCTTCCAGCCAGCGCTGCAAATTGGGCAGGTCCAGCCCGTCGAACCATCCTCGGTCCGTATTCGCGAATTGTCGAATAAACGGAAATAGAGCAATATCTGCAAGGGTAGGGGCTCCGCCGCAAAGCTGGGCCTGATCGGTCAGTCGCACATTTAAATCACGCAACACGGCCAAGCCTTGCTCACGATGGTCAAGGCGGAAGGTCTCTTCATCGCCGCTCGTCTCATCAGGATAGCGCGTAGGGTATTTGTAGCGGTCGAGGCTGCGTTTAAATGGCCCGTCATTGCGCTCAATCAGCGCGGCGTCGTCACCTTTCAGCCAGCCGTCCGGATCATTTTGCGCCAACGCCCAGCGCATGACATCGATGCTCTCCTCCAGCACAGGACCATCAAACGATACCAGCACCGGCACAGTGCCTTTGGGTGACGCCTCGAACAAAGCAGCAGGTTTATCTGCTAGCTTTACCTCGCGCAGGATTGTCGTGATTCCCGCGCTCCACAACGCCATCCGCGCCCGCATCGCATAGGGGCAGCGGCGGAAGCTGTAGAGGATGGGAGGATACTGGGTCACCTGTCCTTTTCATCCAGTTCTGCACCGACATGAACCTCACCGCGCGCTTTGGCCAATTGCTGTTGTTTCTGCCGCTCGGCATAGCGAGCGCGCTGCGCATCATCGCGATCGTCAATGCAGTGCGGGCAGGAAACCCCGGGTGCGTAATCTTCGGACGCCATCTCCTCTTCAGTCAACGGCATACGGCAGGCAAAGCATTGTCCATAGCTGCCCAATTCCAGCCCGTGCTTCACCGAGACTCGCTGATCAAATACGAAGCACTCGCCTTCCCAAGTGCTTTTGTCTTCGGGCACGGTTTCGAGGTATTTGAGTATGCCGCCTTTCAGATGGAACACATCCTCAATGCCTTCCTTGCGTAGGAAGCTGGTCGACTTTTCGCAACGAATGCCGCCGGTGCAGAACATCGCGACTTTCTTCTTTCCTTCGAGCAATTCCTCGCGATGCTCGCGGAACCAGGCAGGGAAATCGCGAAAGCTTTTGGTTTTGGGATCAACTGCCCCTTCGAAGGTTCCGACCGCAACCTCATAATCATTGCGGGTGTCGATCACGACCGTATCAGGATCGCTGATGAGCGCGTTCCAGTCTTGCGGCTCGACATAGCGCCCGACGCTGTAGCGCGGGTCGATATCGGGTTCGCCCATGGTGACGATTTCGCGCTTGAGCCGCACTTTCATCCGATTGAACGGCATTTCATCGGCGTTGCTGAACTTGACCTCCAGATCAGCGCAGCCAGGTATCTGACGGATATATTCAAGCACCGCGATGATCGCGTTCTCGCCGCCCGCAATGGTGCCGTTAATGCCTTCCTTCGCGAGCAGCAGCGTGCCCTTTATTCCTGCCTCTTCGCAAGCGGCGAGCAGCGGATCTTTCAGCGCGGGCGGATCGTCAAAACGGACGAAATGATACAGCGCCGCGACGGTGATTGAGGGAGTAGTCACCCCAGCCTCATCACCCAGCCATGGGTGTCTTCGATGCTGCCGCGTTGGATACCGACCAGACGCTCGCGGATCTTGCTCGTAAGTTCGCCGGGTCCGCCATTGCCGATCACAAATTCGCCATCCTTGCTGTCAACCTTGCCGACGGGAGTGACGACCGCTGCGGTGCCGCATGCCATTACCTCGACCAGATCGCCGCTTGCCGCATCGGCGCGCCATTGGTCAATCGAATAAGGTTCTTCGCGCACATCGCGACCCTCTTCGCTGAGCAACTTCATCAGGCTTTCGCGGGTGATGCCGGGCAGGATTGTGCCGGTAAGTGGCGGGGTTACCACGCGGCCATCGCGCATGACAAAGAACAGATTCATGCCGCCCAGTTCCTCGACCCATTTCTTTTCTACCGCATCGAGGAACAGCACTTGGTCGTGGCCCCTCTCAAACGCTTCTCCGGTAGGAACGAGGCTCGCCGCATAGTTGCCGCCAGTTTTGGCCGCGCCAGTGCCGCCGGGGGCCGCGCGCGTGTATTCCGATTGCCAGATGCTGACCGCTGGAACGCCCGATTTGAAGTAATTGCCAGCGGGGCTGAGGATGACGATAAATTTGTACTGCTTGGCTGGGCGGACACCCAGAAAAGCCTCCGTCGCGACCATAAATGGCCGGATGTAAAGAGAGCCGCCTTCGACTGGCGGAAACCAGTCTTGGTCCGCATCGACCACCAGCTTGATCGCTTCGAGAAACAGTTCCTCCGGCAATTCCGGCATCGCCATGCGCCGGGCGCTCGCGTTGAAACGCCGTGCGTTCTCTTCCGGGCGGAACAGCGCCATCCCGCCATCTGCCTGTCGGTAGGCTTTCATCCCCTCGAAAATTTCCTGCGCATAATGCAGCACGCTCGCAGCGGGATCCAGCGCAATTGGTTCGCGCGGGCCGAGTGATGCAGCGTGCCAGCCACCTTTCGCCTCATCGTACTCAATCACGGCCATATGATCGGTGAAGACCTTGCCAAAGCCAGGGTCAGCGATCAGCTTTTCGCGAGTCTGCGTGTCGACCGGCGCGGGGTGAGGTATGCGAGTAAATTCCATGGTGGTGCAATTAGTGGGGAGCGCTGGTGAGGGCAAGAAGGAGATTTGTGTTTGGAAGGGTGGAGGGCGCGGGTGGCTAGGCAAGCTCATGACGGAGGTCATGAGTGTATCCTTCAAATAATGAGAAGGGCGGCCCTCACCAAAGTAAGGAACCGCCCTAAACATGGTCAGCGGCCAGAAGTGCCGCTCACAAAGCCTTTATCGGTAATAGAATGCTACCGATAATGCCTCGTGCGGAAACTTGCCGACCTCTCTACTGAACCATGAGACATCGGATCACCTCCTTTCGCGCTATTGAGCTAGAGCCGCGTTTCACCGGGGCTCAAGATCGCGTTCGCCGCTGATCTTGATTCGTAATGTGAGTCTATTGCGGCGCAAAAACAAGGCTTGAATTTTAGTTTTCCCGCGTCAGAATGCGAGATCTGGCTTGGTTGTTTTGCCGCAGCACCTCCGTGCTGCGATATCCTCGCGGCTTGCGGACAAGTCCGCACCGCTGCGGACGGCCTTTGGCCTTGCGGTGATACGCACCGATTCACTGCAAGTCCGGCGAGCGACCAGCGAGCCGCAAGGGCGACTGCCCGTCGGTACCGTTAGGCCGGGAAGCCAAGTGAGCGAACGCGAACGCCGGCGCTTGAGGCTAAACAAAAACCCCTTACCTACAGTCTTCGATCACACGCGTCACTTCCGCCCATGCAGGCAAATAGAGGTTTGGCACGCCATCGACCGCGATCCCAAATCGCCCGCGCGTCATCGCCATCGCATCGAGCAACGGGTCATTTGCGGATAGGGTCACACCGACCAAATCCCTTGTCCGGGGCATGTGCTGCACATTGACGCGGCGCTCAACCGTCTCTGTAGCAATAATCATAGATTGGGCTTCGCGATTGCCCCGGCGGCCGAGAGTTATCGCTTGTGAAGAAAGCTCGCACACAATCACGAAAGGCGCAGTTACCTCGGTGCCGCTCTCAGAGAAATGCGCGATCGTCACATCAGGATCGGCGCCATACGACCAGTCTCCTGCACTTTGCGGTTGATCGATCCAGTTTGCTGGTAGTGAGGCGCGTCGCACTGGCGCCGGAGTGGGCGTCGGTGCCTCAGTTACGGTTTGGACGGGTGTTGGAGTAGGCGCTGGGGTGTCAGATGGCGCAGGCGCAGGAATACATGCTGCCAAAGCGAAAGTTAGAGCAAGGCCACCAGCGAAGTATCCGTAGATTGATTTCATACTCGCTCCATTGCCCGCTGCTTCTGATTCGTCCAATGGCTTTTCCTGCAATGCCGAAAAAACGCCTTGATCAGATGCTTGTCGACCGTGGGCTGGTCGAAAGCCGCACGCGTGCCCAGGCGCTGGTGATGGCAGGACTGGTGTTTTCAGGCGAGAAAAAGCTTGAGAAATCCGGGCAGCAATTGGCGGAGGATACTCCGCTGGAGGTGCGTGGCCGCGATCACCCATGGGTCAGCCGGGGCGGGATAAAGCTGGCCCACGCAATCGAGCATTTTCGTCTCGATCCTGCTGGCGTCACCGCGATGGATATTGGCAGCTCGACCGGAGGCTTTACCGACGTGTTATTGCAGGGCGGGGCCGCCCATGTTGTCGCGGTCGATAGCGGCACCAACCAGCTTGCCTGGAAGCTGCGTCAGGATGAGCGTGTGACCGTGCTTGAGCAAACCAGCGCGCGTATTCTAACGCCCGATCACATCAAGCGGCCCTGCAATTGGGTGGTGTGCGATGCCAGCTTTATAGGCCTGGCGAAGGTGCTGGAACGCCCACTTGAACTGGCTGCGCAGCAATGCCAGCTGGTTGCTCTAATCAAACCGCAATTCGAGGTGGCGCGCGAGGAAGTCGGCAAGAAAGGCGTCGTCAGCGACCCAACTTTGCACAGCCGCGTCTGCAATGAAGTTCGCGTGTGGATTGAGAGCAAAGACTTCTCGGTCGACGGTATCGTCGAAAGCCCGATCACCGGGCCAGAGGGCAATGTGGAATTTCTTATCTCCGCGCAGCGATCATGACGGCGAACATAGCGCTACCAATGTTGACGGTGGCCGTTCTCGCTCGCTAACCGCCACACAACAACACTTCAGGGGAACTCAATGTCCGCCAATGTCGCCGGAATGGCCAATCTAAAAGAACTAGAGAACCGCCGCGAAGCCGCACATATGGGCGGCGGGCAGAAGCGGATTGATGCGCAACATGCCAAGGGCAAGCTGACCGCGCGCGAACGGCTGGATGTGCTGCTTGATGAGGACAGCTTTGAAGAGCTGGACACCTATGTCGAGCATGACTGCACCGATTTCGGCATGGAAAAGCAGAAGATTCCCGGCGATGGTGTGGTTACAGGCAGCGGCACGATCAATGGCCGGCTGGTCTATGTTTTCTCCCAAGATTTCACCGTGTTCGGTGGCTCTCTTTCCAAACGTCATGCAGAGAAAATCTGCAAGGTGATGGAAACCGCGATGAAGGTCGGTGCGCCGGTTATCGGCCTCAATGACAGCGGCGGTGCGCGCATTCAGGAAGGGGTCGCGAGCCTTGGCGGCTATGCTGACGTGTTCCAGCGTAATGTGCTGGCGAGCGGCGTTGTGCCGCAGATCAGCGTCATTATGGGCCCATGTGCGGGCGGTGCAGTGTACTCGCCTGCGATGACTGACTTCATCTTTATGGTGAAAGACAGCAGCTATATGTTCGTCACCGGCCCGGACGTGGTGAAAACGGTGACCAACGAAGTTGTGACGCAGGAAGAGCTGGGCGGGGCGGTCACGCACACTACCAAGACCAGCGTTGCGGACAATGCGTTTGAGAATGACATCGAAACGCTGTTGGCGGTGCGCAATTTCTACGACTTCCTGCCACTGTCCAATCGTGAGGACGTGCCCGAGCGACCCACGGACGATCCGTGGGATCGACAGGAGGACAGCCTCGACACGCTAATCCCCGACAATGCCAATCAACCCTATGATATGCATGAGGTCATCCGTAAAACGCTGGACGAGGGCGAATTTTTCGAGATCCAGCCAGCCCATGCGGGCAATATCATTTGCGGTTTTGGCCGGGTTGAGGGACGCACGGTGGGCGTCGTCGCGAACCAGCCAATGGTGCTTGCGGGCGTGCTCGACATTAACTCGTCAAAGAAAGCCGCGCGCTTTGTGCGCTTCTGTGATGCGTTTGAAATCCCGATCCTGACTTTTGTCGATGTGCCCGGCTTCCTGCCCGGCACCGACCAAGAGCATAATGGTATCATCAAGCACGGTGCGAAGCTGTTGTTTGCCTATGCCGAGGCGACGGTGCCGAAGATCACGGTGATCACGCGCAAGGCCTATGGCGGGGCCTATGACGTGATGGCGAGTAAGCACCTGCGCGGCGATTTGAATTACGCATGGCCGACCGCCGAGATCGCGGTGATGGGCGCGAAGGGCGCGGTGGAGATTATCTTCCGTCAGGACCGCGATGATCCTGACAAAATCGCGGAGAAAACGGCGGAATATGAGGATCGCTTCGCCAACCCGTTCGTAGCGGCGCAGCGCGGCTATATTGACGAGGTGATTTACCCGCATTCAACCCGCAAACGGATCGCTCTGGGCCTTCGCAAACTGCGTAATAAGCAGCTTGAGAACCCATGGAAAAAGCACGATAATATTCCGTTGTGAGTCATCATGAGCGATGACATCAGGGTCTATTTGTGCCTCGGCTTTGCTTTAGTTTTTGGCCTAAAATGGCTCATAGGCTACCTAACTGGCAACAATACTTACGATATATCTGGCTTAGAAGACGAACACTTAGCTCCCAGCCATTTCAAACGAGCTCAACGTTGGAATCTGATGCTGGCCGGAGGTTTGATGATAGCGGCAATCTGGCTCTTATTGGATGGGGAATTATGAAACTCGGCAGACTTAACCGTCATTGCGAGCGACCGCAGGTCGCGCGGCAATCCAGAATGCGGCGGGACTGGATTGCTTCGTCGTTTCACTCCTCGCAATGACGAGAGAGATCGACCCATACGTCTACATCATGGCGAACAAGCGCAATGGCACTTTGTATATCGGTGTGACCTCGGATTTACCGCAGCGGGCCTGGCAGCATCGGGAAGGCGTGGCTGACAGTTTCACCAAACGCTATGGCTGCAAAATGCTGGTCTGGTTTGAACAGCATGGTGACATTGAGAGCGCTATCCTGCGAGAGAAGCAGATCAAGGCGGGAAGTCGCCACAAGAAACTTGTTTTGATCGAGGAATTGAACCCCGATTGGCGCGACTTGTATGAGGGTGTGGTTCATGGATGACGCAGGCTGGATTGCTTGGTGGCCCTCCGGGCCGTCTTCGACTCCGCTACGCGCCTTGCAATGACAAGAATGGAAGAACAATGAAACTCGGCAGACTTAATCACATTGGCGTTGTTGTGCCCGATATGGAAGCGGCGGTGGCGTTTTGGCGCGATGTTATGGGCGCGACGAGCTTTCACGATGCGGATGTTCCGCAGGATGGCCTCAAGATCATCTTTGTTGATACGCCCACGGACTCCGGCATGGATGGCACGCAGATGGAGTTGATCCAGCCTCTGAATGACGACACTGCCGTCAGCGCGTTTCTCGCCAAAAACCCCTCTGGCGGTCAGCATCATGTCTGTTTCGAAGTGCCTGACATCGAAGCCGCCCGCACGGAGTTTGAGGCACAAGGCAAACGCGTGCTCGGCCCGACCCGCATCGGTGCGCATGGCACGCCGATCTTCTTCGTCCACCCGAAAGATATGGGCGGGATACTGACGGAGATTTTGGAAACGCCGACAGAGGGGCACTAGCTCCTACCCGTCATCCCCGCGAAGGCGGGGATCCAGAGCGGAGCCACACCCGTCGCGAGCTGGGCTCCCGCCTTCGCGGGAATGACGATTTTGAACAATGCACATACCGATTAGACGCCGCGCGCCCTAGCGGACTTGCCACAGCAATCCATTCGCGCCAGTGTCCGTTGCAAACTGAAACTCTGAAAGACATCCCCGGGAGAGAGACGCGTGTCTTACGAAACCATCGTCGTTGAGAATAACGGCCCGCTCAAAACCATCACGCTGAACCGACCAGAGCGCCTGAATGCCATGCCGCCGCAAATGGCGGATGAGATTGGTCAGGCATTCTATGATCTGGGCACCGGAGAAAACAGGGCACGCGCGGTGCTCATCACAGGCGAGGGCAAGGGTTTCTGCTCTGGTGCGGACTTGTCGGCCCGCGGTGAAGGCAGTGCACTGGGATCAAAAGGCGGTAGCCATCAGGCGCTGCAAAACCACTATAACCCCGCGATCAGCCAGGTTTTGCGCGCGCCGGTTCCCGTCATCTGCGCGGTCAATGGTCCGGCGGCGGGCGTTGGTTGCTCGCTGGCGCTGGCGGCGGATTTTACCATCGCGGCGAAGAAAGCCTATTTTCTGCAGGCCTTCGTCAATATCGGGCTTGTGCCCGATGGCGGATCGACTTGGATGCTGGCCCGCGCAATTGGCCGTGCACGCGCAACCCGCATGATGATGCTGGGCGAGAAAATCGGTGCGGAGCAGGCTGAGGAATGGGGTCTGATTTACAAGGCGGTTGATGGCGCAGCGCTGATGGATGAAGCGCACGCTTTGGCTGAAAAACTCGCCAATGGTCCAACGCTCGCGCTCAAGACCATGAAGGAGAACATCAATCTGGCGATGGATGGCACCGTGCAACAGGTGTTTATCGCCGAGGCGGAGGGGCAAAAACTCGCCGGGGCGAGCGCCGACGCGATGGAAGGGGGGATGGCCTTCCTGCAAAAGCGCAAGGCTCAATTCAAAGGGAATTAGTCTGGACAAATTTTTCCGAGGCTACTTTTCCCGCACGGCAAGTGTGTTAAGAGCCGCGGCATGACGCAAAAACCGACTGTTTCCGACTGGGAAGCCTTGGCTGATAAGGAATCGCGCGACCGCGACTTGTCGCGCGATATGCCTGAAGGCTTCACTATCAAGCCGCTCTATACCGGCGAAGATACCGCCGATCTTGATCCCGGCCTGCCGGGTTTTGCCCCGTTTACGCGCGGGGTAAAGGCGAGCATGTATGCGGGCCGTCCCTGGACGATCCGCCAATATGCGGGCTTCTCAACGGCTGAGGAATCCAACGCGTTCTACCGCCGCAATCTGGCGGCTGGTCAAAAGGGGCTGTCGGTCGCTTTCGATCTCGCGACACATCGGGGCTATGACAGCGATCACCCCCGCGTGGTGGGCGATGTTGGCAAGGCTGGTGTTGCGATTGATACGGTTGCCGACATGGAAATCCTGTTCGATCAGATCCCGCTCGACACCATGTCGGTCAGCATGACGATGAATGGCGCGGTGATCCCGGTCATGGCGTTTTACATCGTTGCGGGCGAGCGTCAGGGCGTGTCGACAGAGCAGCTTTCCGGGACCATTCAAAACGATATTCTCAAAGAGTTCATGGTCCGCAATACCTATATCTATCCGCCCGAGCCAAGCATGCGGATCGTCTCAGACATTATCACATATACATCCGCCAACATGCCGAAGTTCAACAGTATTTCGATTTCGGGCTATCACATGCATGAGGCGGGGGCGACAGCGGTGCAGGAGCTTGCCTTCACCATCGCCGATGGCAAGGAATATGCCGAGCGGGCCATGGCAACGGGGCTGGATATCGATGCATTTGCGGGGCGGCTCTCGTTCTTCTTCGGCATTGGCATGAACTTCTTCATGGAGATCGCCAAACTGCGTGCGGCGCGGACATTGTGGTGGCGCGTGATGGACGGGCTGGGGGCGAAATCTGAACGTTCCAAAATGCTGCGCACCCATTGCCAGACGTCAGGCGTGTCTCTCCAAGAACAAGACCCGTATAACAATGTTATCCGCACCACGGTGGAGGCGATGGCGGCGACATTGGGCGGCACGCAATCACTGCATACCAACGCGCTGGATGAAGCAATTGCCCTGCCGACGGATTTCAGCGCGCGAATTGCCCGCAACACACAGCTAGTCCTGCAAGAAGAGAGCGGCATAACCGACGTCGTCGATCCGTTGGGGGGTAGCTATTACATAGAGGCGCTGACCGCGAAACTGGTCGAGGAATCGGAAAAGATCATCGCCGAGGTTGAGCAAGCGGGCGGAATGACCGCCTATGTCGCAACCGGCGCGCCCAAGGCGGCGATAGAGCGCGCGGCGGCGGAAAAGCAGACCGGCATCGACAAGGGCGATACGGTCATCGTCGGCGTGAACAAATATCGCCTCGCTGAAGAAGAGCAGATCGACACGCTCGAGGTTGACAATCACAAGGTTCGCACCGGTCAGATTGAGCGCCTTAAGCAAGTTCGCGCAGGCCGTGACGAGGCAGCGTGTCAAGCGGCTTTGAAGGCTCTGACCGAAGGCTCCTCAGGCGGCGGCAATGTGCTGGAGCTGGCCGTCGAGGCCGCGCGGCACGATGCGACGCTGGGCGAGATTTCCGCGGCGATGGAGGAGGTGTTTGGTCGTCATGACGCGACGCCAAAACCCGTCACCGGCGTCTACAAGACTGCCTATGAGTTTGATCGACGCTGGGCGCAGGTCACCGATGGTGTACAGGCGGTCGAACGCAGGCTTGGTCGAAAGCCTAAGATCATGGTCGCCAAGATGGGGCAGGATGGCCATGATCGCGGCGCGAATGTGATCGCGAGCGCCTTTGCCGATATGGGCTTTGAGGTCGTCTCCGGCCCGCTATTCCAGACCCCGCAAGAGGCGATGGAGCTGGCACTGGAAAACGGTGTTGATGCGATTGGTGCGAGTTCGCTTGCGGCGGGTCACAAGACGCTGATCCCTGAACTCATCAGCCTGCTGAAAGACGCCGGGCGCAGCGATATCAAAGTTGTTGCGGGCGGCGTTATCCCGCCACAGGACTATGACTTCCTGCGCGATGCCGGAGTACAAGGCATTTACGGCCCAGGCTCAAATGTTGTCGAATGCGGTGCAGACATGCTGCGGCTCTTGGGACACAATATGCCGCCATTGGATGAGCTAGATGAGGCAGCGGAGTAGCGATGCCGACAATTCTGCGCGTTGGTGGCTTCAGATTCTATTTTTATAGTCACGAGCCGAACGAGCCGCCACATGTTCACATCGATCGTGGAGACGCCACTATCAAGGTGTGGCTTGGGCGATGTGAAGTCGCCAAAAGCAGGGGCTTTCGCGCGCATGAAATCAATGACATTGTAAAAATTGTGGCTCAGCATGATCAGGCGTTGACGGAGGCGTGGCATGAATATTTCGGCTAGACTGACAGACGAACGGGTAATGGATGTGCGCTTTGACGAGGCGTGCCTGATTGTTGATTTGATGGATGGGCGAACAATCTCCGTGCCCATAGCCTGGTATCCGCGCCTTTCAAAAGCCTCGGCAAAACAGCGCGCCAATTGGGAGAAGGCGGGCGCTGGCTATGGCATTCACTGGCCCGATATTGATGAGGATTTGAGTACTGAGGGTCTGCTACGCGGCGCACCTGCGGTTGAAGGGGCGGGGTGATGCTTTCCGATTGGTTGTATAGGGTGTTGAGGACTCTTTTGCTGATAGCCTGTAATGTTCCGCTCATCCTACTTTGGCTCAGTAGCGATAGCTTTTGGGTCAAAGTATCAGGGACTGTCATCATTCTCGGATTGTTCGCTACAATGGGTTGGTTCATTGCTAGACGTCGAGCCAAGCCTACAACGAAGATGCTGAGATAACGCAGCGTTGAATCTGATTTAATGAAGGGGCCACCTAATGACCCAACACAAACCCGAAACCCTCGCCGTACATGCCGGTTGCGAGCCTGATCCAACCACCAATGCTCGGATCACGCCGATCTATCAGACGGCGGGTTATGTCTTTGACAGCCCCGATCATGCCGCAAACTTGTTCAACCTCAGCGAATTCGGGAACATCTATTCGCGCATCATGAACCCCACCAACGATGCGCTGGAGAAGAAAATCACCGCGCTGGAGGGCGGCGTTGGCGCGCTGGGTGTCGCATCGGGGCACGCGGCGCAGCTGATCGCGTTTCACACGCTGATGGAACCGGATTGCAACATCGTTGCGGCGAAGAAGCTTTACGGCGGGTCGCTCAATCAACTTGGCGAAGCGTTCAAGAAATTCGGCTGGGAAACCCGCTTTGTCGATGCCGATGACCCGGAAAATGTCCGCGCGGCGATGGACGACAAGACGCGCGTTGTATTCATCGAGAGCCTCGCCAATCCTGGCGGGGTGGTGAGCGATATTGAGGCGATTGCGAATATCGCGCATGATGGCGGTGTGCCGCTGATGGTCGATAACACCATGGCCACCCCGGCGCTGTGCCGCCCGTTTGAACACGGCGCGGACATTGTCGTGCATTCGACCACCAAATTCCTCAACGGCCATGGCAATGCGATTGGCGGTGTTATCGTCGATAGCGGCAAGTTCGATTGGAAGGCGCAGGGCGACAAATACCCATCGCTGACGCAGCCCAATGGTTCGTATCATGGGGCGGTGCTGGTCGATGCGTTGGAGCCGATCGGCCCGATTGCCTTCATCATCGGGTGCCGCGTGCTGGGCCTGCGCGATCTTGGCCCGGCAATGGCCCCGATGAACGCATTTCTCGCGCTGACGGGCATGGAAACACTGCAGCTGCGGATGGAGCGGCATTGTGCGAATGCCAAAGCACTGGCTGAATGGTTGCAGGATCAGCCGCAGGTTGAGTGGGTGAGCTATGCCGGTCTGCAGGACAACCCCTATCACTCCCACGCGCAGAAATATCTTGGTGGTCAAGGCGGTGCTGTATTCACCTTCGGTTTGAAGGGCGGTTATGAGGCGGGCAAGGCAATGGTCAGCAATGTTGAGCTGTTCAGCCATCTTGCCAATATCGGCGACACGCGCAGCCTGATCATTCACCCGGCCTCGACAACGCACAGCCAGTTGGAGGGGCAAGAGCTTGTGGACGCAGGCGCGGGACCTGATGTAATCCGCGTATCGGTCGGTATTGAGCATATCGACGATATCAAAGCCGATTTGGCGCAGGCTTTGGGGGTGTGATTTCCTATCGTCATTGCGAGGCGACGCAGTCGCCGCGGCAATCCAGAGGCACATCGCGAGACGCTCTGGATTGCTTCACTACGCTCGCAATGACGAAGGTTGTGGCGAGGTGAGGCGCGAACCTCTCAAGTATCTATTTTTCGGTCTGCTTATTCTAGCAACGCTGAATATACTGCTATTGGTTTCCGGTTATCGTGTGTTGGTTGGAGAGGACCGATATGATGGTGTTATAGTTCCGGGTTCAGTGAGTTTTGGGATCGTTCGTGAGGCGATAATCGATAAGAGAATCGAATGTAGATACTTCACTGGTCGCAGCGTCCAATCCTTCACTGTCGATGCCGAGCGGCTAGACGAGTGCCCATTCACCTACAAGCCGAGCTACTGATGGTCGGCGGGGAAAGCCAAAAAATGACTGAATTGAAATACGACTGGAGCCGCGAGGAAATCGCGGAGCTTTTTGATCTCCCCTTCACAGAATTGCTGTTCCAAGCGGCCTCGGTCCACCGCGAGAACCATCCGCCGGAACAGATTCAGCTGTGCACTTTGCTGAGCATCAAGACCGGCGGCTGTCCGGAAGATTGCGGCTATTGCTCTCAGTCCGTCAAAGCTGACAGTGGGGTGGAAGCGACCAAGCTGATGGACGTGCAGGCTGTGTTGCAACGCGCGGCTGAGGCGAAAGATGCAGGCTCTCAGCGGTTCTGCATGGGTGCGGCGTGGCGCAATCCCAAAGACCGCGACATGCCCGCAATTATCAAGATCGTAGAGGGCGTTCGTGACATGGGGCTTGAGACCTGCATGACGCTGGGCATGCTGGAGCCGCATCAGGCGCAGCAGCTCGCCGAGGCCGGCCTCGATTATTACAATCACAATATCGACAGCTCGCCGGAATATTACGAGCGGGTGATTTCCACGCGTGATTTCCAGTGCCGTCTCGACACGCTGGATCATGTGCGCAGTGCAGGCATCAATGTGTGCAGCGGCGGGATTGTCGGCATGGGCGAAACGCGCGAGGACCGCGTGGGCTTTATCCATACGCTCTCGACGCTGGAGCAGCATCCCGAAAGCGTGCCGGTTAATGCGCTGGTGCCAGTGAAGGGCACGGTGCTGGGAGATATGCTCGCTGACACGCCGCTGGCGAAAATCGATGATATTGAATTCGTCCGGACGGTCGCGGTGGCGCGGATTACGATGCCGATGAGTATGGTGCGGCTTTCTGCTGGTCGTGAGAGCATGAGCGAAGCGACGCAGGCGCTGTGCTTCCTCGCGGGTGCGAACTCGATCTTCACTGGCGACAAATTGCTCACCGCGCCCAATGCGGGCGACGATAGCGACGGGGCGCTGTTCGCGAAACTGGGCCTGACCGCGTTGCAGCAGGAGGAACCGGCACGAGCTCGCAAAGTGGCGGAGCCGGCGGAATAGCGTGTCTCTCGGCTTCTCGGTCGATGCATTGCTTCCCAAAGCGCGCGGCGGCGGGCAGCTCAAAATGGGGTTGGTCAAACTAAGTAAGGCAGAGTGGCTGCAGCCTGAACCTGATGTGGCAGCACGGACGGCGGGTTTTGCGAACTATCCTGACGGTATTCAACTGGCTCCGGTGGCTGAGGCTCCGGGCCGTGAATTGGCGGCAATGGTGGGCGCGTCAGGAGGCTTGGCCGAGGCGGCTAGGGCGCATCACGAAGACATGTGTCTGCTGACCAAGGCCGAAAAAGACGATCAATATCGTTTGATTGGCGCAGCGGTTGCATGGCCATCAGATTGGTCGCCTGCTGACAAGATCGGCCTGCCGCTGCGCGCGCTCCATGCGCCGATTGCCGGGTATGAGGAGCAGCTCGCGACCGGAGTTGATCGATTTATGGACACGCTCAAACCCGGGCCGATCTATGGTCGATGCAATTGGTTCATCGCGCCAACCGGGGCGATGCGCTGGGTGGCTGGCGAGAGCGCAGAAGAAGACTTCGCTCATGTTACGCCCGCCAATGCTGACGAAACCCTGTTCGTAAGATCTGAGCGTCAAACCCTCCGACGTCTGCCAGAAACGGGCGGAATCCTCTTCACCATCGGAATTTATGTCTCGTCGCTGAGATCGCTCAGTGACAGCAATATCGCGATGCTCGCATCCGCTGTGCGGAGCCTTGTGCAAGGGGAAGGCGAACGGCGAGGAACAGGGGCTTACGCAGACGCGTTAATCCGCTATGCGGTGCGGCACAAAGGGGATGCAAACTAGCATGTTCAAAAAGATACTGATTGCAAACCGCGGTGAAATTGCGTGCCGCGTAATCAAGACTGCTCGCCGGATGGGTATCGCGACCGTCTCAGTCTATTCCGATGCGGATGCCCGCGCGCCCTTTGTAAAAATGGCGGATGAAGCGGTGCATATTGGCCCGCCGCCAGCTGCGGAAAGCTATCTGATTGCGGACAAGATCATCGCAGCCTGCAAAGAAACCGGGGCTGAGGCTGTGCATCCCGGATACGGGTTCCTCTCAGAACGTGCGAGCTTTGTGGAAGCGCTCGAAGCGGAAGGCATCGCCTTTATCGGCCCGCCTCCCGGCGCGATTGCCGCGATGGGTGACAAGATCGAATCCAAGAAGCTTGCTAAGGAAGCGGGCGTCAATGTGGTGCCCGGCTTTGTCGGCGAAATTCGCGATACGACCCATGCGATCGAGATCAGCAATGACATCGGCTATCCGGTGATGATGAAGGCCTCTGCGGGTGGCGGGGGTAAAGGCATGCGGCTCGCCTATTCCGACACCGATGTGGAAGAAGGCTTTGAAGCAACCAAGCGCGAGGGCCTCAACTCCTTTGGCGATGACCGGGTTTTCATCGAGAAGTTTATCGAAGATCCCCGCCATATCGAAATCCAGATACTTGGAGATAAGCATGGTAATATCGTCTATTTGAACGAGCGCGAATGCTCGATCCAGAGGCGCCATCAAAAGGTTGTCGAAGAGGCTCCTTCTCCCTTCGTTACGCCCAAAATGCGCAAAGCGATGGGTGAGCAATCCGTCGCCCTTTCGGCTGCGGTAGACTACCATTCTGCGGGCACGGTGGAGTTGATCGTTAGTGGAGCGGACAAGACCGGCGAGAGTTTTTACTTCCTCGAAATGAATACCCGGCTCCAGGTCGAGCACCCGGTTACCGAAGCGATCACCGGCGTTGATCTGGTGGAGCAGATGATCCGCGTCGCGGCGGGTGAAAAGCTCGATCTGAAACAAAACGAAATCGGCATAGACGGTTGGGCGATTGAGAACCGTGTCTATGCCGAAGATCCCTATCGCGGTTTTCTGCCAAGCACAGGTCGCTTGGTTGCGTATCAGCCCCCGCTGGAAGGCTGGACTGACGATGGCAGCGCCAATGGCCGGCGCGGCGTAGATGGCGTCCGGATTGACGATGGTGTCTATGAAGGCGGCGAAGTCAGCATGTTCTACGATCCGATGATCGCAAAGCTTATCACGTGGGGCGAGACCCGCGACGAAGCAGCGGACAAACAGATCGAAGCGCTTGATGCTTTCCGGATTCAGGGCCTTGGCCATAATGTCGATTTCCTCAGCGCGATAATGCAGCATGATCGGTTCCGCTCTGGCGAACTGACCACCGGCTTCATCGCCGAAGAATATCCTGATGGATTTGATGGGGCCGCAGCATCAGACGACCTCAAGCGAGGATTAGCCGCAGTCGGAGGCGTGATCGCGACCGCAGATGCGGACCGCGCCCGCCGGATCGACCAGCAGCTTAGCGGCGATCTCTACCCACCGGGTGACTGGACAGTGCGCATTGACGACACAGACTATCATGTTGTGCTGGAAGAAGACGCGGTCACGGTCGATGGCGAACCTGTGATGCTTGACATGATGTACACACCTGGCGACGTGATGGTTGACCTTGAGCTGGGCGGCACTGAAGAGGAGCCTGGCGAAGGCATGACCATTCAGCTCGCGCCATCGCCTACAGGCTATGCAATCACGACGCGTGGCAGCACGCACGATCTACGGATCCTGCAGACCCGCATCGCGCATCTCGCGAGCCAAATGATCGAGAAGGAGCCACCAGATCTTTCAAAAATGCTCATCTGCCCGATGCCTGGTTTGCTCGTGAAATTGCATGTGGCTGAGGGTGATGAAGTGCAGCCCGGTCAACCGCTTGCGACGGTCGAAGCGATGAAAATGGAAAACATCCTGCGCGCTGAAGAACAGGCTACCATCGGCAAAATCAATGCTGGCGAAGGTGAAAGTCTGGCGGTTGATGCTGTAATTCTGGAGCTTGTGTAAAACTTGCAATAAATTTACGTTTGAACTTCTGTATTGCTGCCGGGCAAGGAAAGAAGCATTTCTGGTTATTTTCTGTCACTCTGGCGTAGCGAAATTGAATAGTGAGCGCGTTCTTGCGTTAATCTTTGTGACCTGAGCGATCTCGTTTTGTGACGCCGCAAATAACCTGTCGGCTGTGTACTAGCTTTACCCCGATTTTGAGCCGACACTTCAGTTTCTTCGAGTCGCTACGGAGGGAAACAGGAGTTTAGTTATGGCACGCAAGGGCATTGGATTTTTTGACACTAAGGGTCTGTTTTTCAAGACACCCGAAGAAGCGACGCGTAGCGATATAGCATCGATGCTGGGCAAGATCGGTGATGGTGAGAGCCTCGCACCGGGTATTGCGCACACGTTGCTGGAAAAACGCGTTGAGCTGGAACGACTTTTCGCTGAGCATGACGCGATGATGAGCGAGCAGGGCGAAGATAACGAGCAGTCGTTAATCAAATCGGGCAAGGTTACCAAGTTCCCGCAACGCGAAGCGAGCTGAGCCGGGCTCACCCGGCTGATAAAGAGCGCGCTCGTGTGGCAATGCTATCTGGAGGGTGATAGCCACTGCGCATGGCTCATCTTACGCACGACCCCGCCGCTTCCAAAGAACCTGAGATTACCTTTGAGGATTTTCTAAAGGTCGACATCCGGATCGGCACCATAGTAGCTGCCGAACTGTTCCCTGAAGCACGCAATCCTTCGGCCAAACTCAGGATCGATTTCGGTCCCGCGATTGGCGAGCGAAAAAGCTGCGCGCAAATCATCGCGAATTACAAGATCGCTGATCTGGTCGGCCGACAAGTCGCCGCGGTCGTGAATTTCCCACCGCGTCAGATTGGCCCCGCCATGTCAGAGGTTTTGACTTTGGGGTTCGCTGACGAGGCCAGCGAAGTCGTGTTGGCGATGCCAGAGCGCGCTGTGCCCAACGGGTCGCGCCTTTTTTAGCGCTGGCAGCGGAAGTTCAGTTTAGCTTGCGAGCTGTTCGTCCAAGAATACCGCCACATCATCCAGCGACACGTCTTTGGCCATGAAGGCGTCCCCTATGCCGTTCAGCAGCAGAAATGGCAGTGTGCCGGCATCCATCTTCTTGTCATGACGCATATGATCGACCAGCTTTGCGCCATCGCAAGACAGGCTTAGCTCAGTGATCTCTGCGCGTAGCCCGACATCGCCGACGGTCTTCGTGACACGCTCAGCTTCGTCCGGTCCCAGATTCCCGCGCCTCGCTGAGTAGCGCGCCGCGAGAACCATTCCCAATGCCACCGCTTCACCATGCAAAAGCTCTGACGAAAAGCCGGTTTCTGCCTCTAATGCGTGCCCAAATGTGTGGCCAAGATTGAGCAAAGCGCGCCTGCCGCTCAGCTCTTTCTCATCTTCGGCCACGATGCGCGCCTTCGCCGCAACGCTGGTGGCGACTGCATGTTCGAGCGGTTCTGGCTTGAGCGCCATAACCTGCTGACCATACTCAGAAAGCCAGTCAAAAAACTCTTCATCACCGAGCACTCCATATTTGAGTACTTCCGCATATCCTGCGCCTAACTCGCGTGCCGGTAGCGTGCTCAAAACGTCGAGATCCGCCAGCACCAGCGACGGTTGATGAAATGCGCCGATCAGGTTCTTTCCGGCGCTCGTGTTGATCGCTGTTTTTCCGCCAACCGAACTGTCGACTTGCGCCAGCAATGTAGTGGGAATTTGTACAAACCCGCATCCGCGTTTCAGGATGGCGCAGGCGAACCCGGTGAGGTCGCCGACCACGCCCCCGCCTAGCGCCAGCACATGATCGCCGCGCTCGACCCCTTCGGCAAGCAGCCAATCGGTCAGCTTCGCCAGACTGTCCCAGCTTTTTGAGCTTTCGCCCGGTTCCACATCGTACCAGACCGGCTCTTTGCCAGCCGCTGCGAGAGATTTCGCCAGGGCTTCGCCCCAATGCGCGCGAGCCGATGCGTCCGCGACCACAGGCACACGCGACTTGCGCAAGAATGGCTCTGCGAGTTCACCTGTACGCGCGAGCAATCCGCCCGCAACGTGCACGTCATAGGCGCGACCAGCCAATTCCACAGGGATTACAGCCATTGGTTGATCGCCTCTAGCACTTGCATAACCGTTTGATCGTGTGGGAAATCGCCTGTCACGACGTGGACCTGTGCCTGCGAGTATGCGGCGCTGCGTTCATCTTTCAGGCGCGTCAGAATTTCGTGTGGGTCGCCGGTCTTCAGCAAGGGGCGAGTATCCCGACGTGACGTTCGTTCCACCAAAGTCTCAATGTCGCAATCGAGCCAGACCGCGATACCTTTTTCAAGGATAAGAGCACGCGTTTCGGCATTCATAAACGCCCCGCCACCGGTCGCGAGGACGCCAGACTTTTCCTCCATCAAACGCGCAATCACGCGGCGCTCTCCATCGCGGAAATAGTCCTCACCAAACTGCTCGAAAATCTCCGAAACGCTCAGCTGTGCAGCTTCCTCGATCTCTTCGTCGGCGTCGACAAAGTCCATATCAAGCAGCTTCGCCAATCTTCGCCCGATAGTGGACTTCCCGCACCCCATAAGGCCGATCAGCGCGAGGGGACGATCGAGCCGTTGCTTGATCCGGGCAATGTATTCTTCATCAGGTTCATGAATGACGGTCATTGAAGCTGCGCCTATAGATGGGCTAGAGCAGGTGCAAGCTAGATGGGCTTAGGCACGATGAAGCCTTTGCATCGGCGAAAGAGAACAGTTGAGGAAATACGAACCTTGCCGAAGATTGGGAAACGCACATGGTTGGTGCTTCTTGCCGTCATGATCGCGCTCCTATTTCTCGCATGGTTTGATGGGGGCGAAGAACCGTTGCATCAGATTGAACAAACTATTCCCGTACCGGAGCGAAGCCAATGATGCGATTTGCGTTGATGACTGGAGCTGGTGTGTTGGCATTGGGTTCAACTTTGGTGATGGCTCAAGACCGGCTCGACAGATTTGCTGCCACCTGGGTTTGGTGAGCCGGCACCCGCACCCACAACCACGCCTACTCCGACGCAAACGACTGCGCCTAGCGCGTCAACCACCCCCGATACCTCTTCAACCAGCACAACTACATCGACTATTCAGCCACTACCCCAAGTGCCTCAGGTTTCTGCTGATCCGTCGCTGGATATCTCGGGACTTCCATCGATTGAAGAGCTTGAGGCCATGTCAGAAGATGACCTTGATGATCTTCTTGGACTAGCGCCGAGTTATGACATTCCGCCAGCCGCGCGCCGTAAGTTGGAACGGGTGGGGATCATCGACACCGCCGAGGGCGGGTTTCCTGAGAAATCATTGTCCCAGCAGCCAGCATCGCTTGTCAGAGCCGCGATTGCGGGGACTCAGCGTCCGCTTGTTTCGCGATGGGGCCATATTTTGCTTCGGCGGACTGTGGCGAGCCGTCTCGATGCGCCTGTGGGCATGAACCCGGTGGAATTTGCTGGGCTGCGTGCAGCGTTGCTCAACCGTCTCGGCGAACACAACGTCGCGCGCACTCTGGTGCAAGATGTCGACACAGGTAACTATGATGATGCGCTGCTCAATGCGGCAGTCGATGCCTATGTCGGCACCGCGGATCTGGTGGGAGCGTGCCCCGCAGTGCGGTTGTCAGACACTGATCGTGATGACGGCGACTGGAAGCTGTTGAAGGGCATTTGCGCCGCTTATGCCGGTGAAGGATCGCGCGCGGCACGTGACCTGCGTCGCTTGATGTCTGATGAGGAAGTTGCTGAAATCGATGGCCTTTTGGCGCGCCGTTATGCTGGTGCAGCCGGATTGGCCAGGCGCGGCGTCAATGTGGAATGGGAAGGCGTCGAAACCATTACGCCCATGCGTTTTGCGCTCGCAAATGCACTGCGAGAGGACATCCCGGAAGGCCTCATGGACGATGCAGGCAGTTACTATCGAAACGCACTCGCGACAGCGCCGATGATGCCTTTGGGGCAGCGGGCAGTCGCAGCACAGGGTGCCGCTGCTCAGGGCATCTTGTCCGCCGCTGCTATGGTCGACCTTTACAGCCAGATCTTCGCGCTTGGCAGGGGACAGAGTGAGGCTGCTGTCACCGCAGCCCGCCTGCGCGCGGCCTATGTCGAGAGCAGCCCGGCTCGATCGCCTTGCCGCGATCAATGACGTTTGGCAGGGCGATGACGCGACGCTATTTGGGCGGCAGGTATTGACCGCATATGCTGCGGCGCGCCTGCCGGTCTCAGAGGATTTGCTGGAGAGTGCACCAAGCTTGATTTCTTCTATGCTGGCTGCTGGGCTTGATCGCGACGCGATGCGGTGGGCGCGCATTGTCCCTCAGGGTAGCGCTGCCTGGGGTATGCTGGCGGTTGCGCAGCAAAGTCGTTCGCAGCCGGTCAGCGATGGTCAATTGGCATCTTTTCTTGATCAGGATGAGAGTGCTGGCCAGCATCAATCGCAAATGCTGCTTGCAGGACTTACTGCCATGGGGCGGGTCGAAGACGCAGAAATCACTGAGTACTCTGAACGGTTGGAAGTGAATTTCGGGCGTTCGACCCGATGGACACAGGCGATCAGCGCAGCTGCGGATGCTGGCAATCCAACTCTCGTAAGCTTGCTAGCGGGGCTGGGTATGCAGGGTTCGAGTTGGGACAAGATGACAGCACTGCATCTGTACCATATCGTGCGCTCGCTTGAACGGGTTGGCCTTGATGCAGAGGCACGGATGATCGCCGCAGAAGCCGTTGCGCGAACGGCTTAGCTGTTCGCATGAACGAGATCGACGACTTCCTTGCCATGCTCGCGGCGGAACGTGGGGCTGCTCAAAACACTTTGCTGGCATATCGTCGTGATCTTGCGCAAGCCGATGAATTAACAGGGGCACTGGCCACTGCGGATAAGGCGGCAGTTCAGAACTTGGCGAAGGAATGGGCTGACCTCGCTCCGTCGACACTAGCGCGAAAGGCCTCTGCCTTGCGTCAGTTTTTCGGGTTCTTGCAGGATGAGGGGCTACGTGAGGATGACCCTAGCTCTGGTTTGCCTCGTCCATCTGCGCGCCGGTCACTGCCGAAAATCCTCTCGCATGATCAAGTCGCAAAACTGTTTGGTCAGGCGGAAAGTGAAGCGCAGAGTAAGAGGCCAGCGGCGGTACGCATGCTGGCTTTGCTGGAATTGCTCTATGGCTCCGGATTGCGGGCAACAGAACTGGTGTCCCTGCCGGTCTCGGCGATCCCGCGCGATGCACCATTCTTGACGGTGATGGGAAAAGGGGGCAAGCCCGGATGGTGCCGGTCAGCGCGCGCGCCAAACGAGCCTTGTCGACATGGATGACTATTCGGACACAGGATTCACCTCACTTGTTTCCCTCGCGAAACGGACATCTAACGCGTGTGCGTCTTTTCCAGATGCTAAAAGAGCTGGCGGTACGCGCTGATCTGCCGCCTGAGAGGTTGAGCCCGCACGTGTTACGTCACGCATTCGCGACGCATTTGTTGGAGGGTGGGGCCGACCTGCGCGCGCTCCAAACATTGCTCGGGCACGCCGATATCGCGACCACTCAGATTTACACTCACGTCGACAGCGCCCGGCTGGTTGAGTTGGTGAATACCCGTCACCCGCTTGCGCAGCAGCGATTGAAGGACTAGCGGGCAGGCGATGAGTTCTTATCTCGAATTTGAAAAGCCGATCGCCAAGCTGGATGAGCGCATTGCCGAATTGCGTGCATCAGCCGAAGACGACTCTGTCGATATTAGCGCTGAGCTGAAAAAGCTTGAGGCAAAGAGCGCGAGCTTGCTTTCAAGTACCTACGCCTCGCTCACCCCATGGCAGAAAACGCAGGTGGCGCGGCATCCCGCTCGCCCGCATTTCCGCGATTTTGTGGCGCATGCGTTTGAGGATTTTATGCCACTCGGCGGTGACCGCGCCTATGGCGATGATCAGGCGATACTGGGCGGTTTTGCAAAGTTGCATGGCCGGCGCGTCATGTTGATCGGCCATGAAAAAGGGAACGACACCGAGAGTCGTCTCAAACACAATTTCGGCATGGGTAAGCCAGAGGGCTATCGCAAGGCCATACGATTGATGGAGCTTGCCGGACGGCATAGCCTCCCCGTTGTTACGCTTGTCGATACATCGGGTGCTTTCCCCGGAATTGAAGCTGAGGAACGCGGCCAAGCGGAAGCAATCGCCCGGGCGACCGAGGCGTGTTTGGGGCTGCCAGTGCCGATGGTTTCAGCCATTGTGGGCGAGGGCGGTTCGGGCGGAGCAGTCGCGCTTGCGAGCGCGGAGCGTGTGCTCATGTTTGAGCATGCAATCTACTCAGTCATATCGCCGGAAGGGTGCGCGTCTATCTTGTGGCGAACAGCCGAACGGGCATCAGATGCAGCAGAGGCGCTGAAGGTCACGGCGCAGGACCTTAAGCGTCTCGGTGTTATTGACCGGATCGTGAAAGAACCTGTCGGTGGAGCGCATCGTGACCCTCAAGGCGCCGCGGAAGCATTGGGTAGAGCGATTAACAAGGAGCTGGGCGCGCTAGCAGGAACCCCGGCCAAGGAGCTGAGGCATCTGCGCGAAGAGCGCTTCCTTAAAATCGCTTCCTAGTTTCCGCTTAACGCGGTTTTACAATCACATACCGTCGGAACAATTGACGGCGACCGTTGGTTATCAAAAGGTAAATGGGGTGCTATCTCGTTTGAAGCACCAGCTTATCTGGAGAAAAAGCCATGTCTCGCCGCAATTACCGGTCTGTAATCCTTGCCTCACTGAGCGCCGTGGCCCTCTCGGGTTGTATGGGCGGTGGTGCGATCCCAAGCGCATCGGCGCCAATCACACAATCCGAAGCGCAACAAGGTGCCGAATTCCACCCGAAGCTGATTGCGGAATTTGGCGGGGCAATGACTACGCCTCAGGCGCAATATGTTGAGCAGGTTGGCAAGAATATTGCGGTCCATTCGGGGCTTGGCAACGCGCGGCAGGACTTCACGGTTACCCTGCTAAATAGCTCTGTGAACAACGCTTTCGCTGTCCCCGGAGGCTATGTCTATTCGACGCGCCAATTGGTGGCCTTAATGAACAATGAGGCGGAGCTTGCAGCGGTTTTGGGCCACGAGGTTGGCCATGTGGCAGCACGCCATTCACAGCGTCGGCAGGCGGCGGCGCAGCGAAACAGTATTCTGGGCGCGGTACGGTGCGATCCTTTCCGGCGTTCTTCTCGGCAATAGCGGCGTTGGCGATACGCTGAGTCGCGGATTTTTGCAGGGGTCACAGCTACTTACGCTCAGGTTCTCTCGCAGTCAGGAGCTTGAAGCCGATGACCTGGGGATTCAGTATCTCCAGCGCGCTGGCTATGATCCGCGGGCGATGTCGACCGTACTTGCGAGCCTAGCAGCACAAAACTCACTCGATCTCGCAGTTGCAGGGGCGGGGCAATGCTCGCGTACCAGAATGGGCGAGCACACACCCTGATCCGGCGAGTCGCGTTCGGACAGCAGCAGGCAAGGCGCAGGGCCTAGCGACGGGAATCACCAATCGTGACACATTCCTCTCGCGTATTGATGGTTTGGTATATGGCGATGATCCAGAGCAGGGCGTGATTGAAGGTAACACCTTTATTCATCCAGAATTGCGTTTGGCCTTCACCGCTCCCGATGGGTTTTACATGGTCAATGGTACCCGCGCAGTGAGCATTAACGGCCAAAGTGGCCGCGCTCAGATGACGCTGGGCACATATAACGGCAACCTGGATACCTACATCAACACCGTGTTTACGCAGCTTGGTGGAGAGAATCAGCAGCTGCGCCCGCAAAATATCCAGCGCACGACCGTTAATGGAATCCCCGCTGCTTACGGGACAGCCCGGGTCAACACCGGCCAGAATCAGGTCGATGTTGTGGTTTTCGCTTACGAATTTGCCGATAATCGGGCCTACCATTTTCAGGCGATTGCCCCTGCTGGTCGGGCGAATGTCTTCAATGGCATGTTTCAATCCATGCGTCGCGTGTCTCAGAGTGAGGCCGCTAATGTAGTCCCGCGAGTCGTTGATGTTGTGACGGTGCAGCGTGTGCAGACTGTATCCTCGCTTGCCCGACGGATGGCATATGATTCGGGCCAGGAGGCACGCTTTCGTGTGCTCAATGGGTTGAGTAGCAGCGACCAGTTGCAGGCTGGGCAGAAGGTGAAGATCGTGGTGCGCGGGCGCTGATTGTTGGAGGCCGTTTTCCAGATCTTGTTAGGGCAAAAGAAAAGCGGCGGAGGTTGCCCTCCGCCGCTCTCTTTTTGTGCTTTAGCTCTTACGAACTAAGAAGTGGCTTACGAGCCGCTTTCTTCTTCAGCGTTTTCCATTGCCGTAGCAACGTCGCCAAAAGTAGTTGAAAGCTGGCCGCCGAGGCTCTGCATTGCAGTGATAGCAGCAACAGCGATAAGTGCAGCGATCAGGCCGTACTCAATTGCAGTTGCGCCGTCTTCGTTGCGAGCGAGTTTGTTAAAGAATTTCATTGTTAGTCTCCTGGTTCAGTCTTCGGTACCCGTCCTGCCCTCTGTAGAGGAGCAAGTGCTTGTCTTATCGAAGGTAGAAGTTGATAAATTCCTAATCGAAATCTAACTTCCGCCATCTTCTTCACTTGAGCTCGATACGGAAGTGATGGTGTCGGAAATCCGATTCCACATTCCGATTGATTCCGCGCCGAATACTTGAAGTGCTCCAAGCATTGAGAGGAATATGAGAGCAAGAATCAGCCCGTATTCGACAGCCGTTGCCCCCTTGGTATCTTGTCCAAGCTTTTTCAAAAATTTGAACATCGTTGTTTGCCCCAATTGTCGAATTACGAGTTGACGATTGAGCAAATAGGGAGTGACGCGTTAAAGAAGTGTTTCAGCGAGAAGTTAACGTGGAAAATATCCCGACAATCATGACGGTGGTTGCGATCGCTTTGCACCGAAAAGACGGGCTTTGGTTGATGCATCGCAGGCCGTTGAACAAGCATCACGGTGGTCTTTGGGAGTTTCCTGGCGGCAAGGTCGAATTAAACGAAGTCTTTGAAAATGCTTTGATTCGTGAGGTTTCAGAGGAGTTGGGAATCGCAGTTCAATGCGAAGACTTGCGAGAAGTTGGCAATGCCCGTTCAACGGCAACTGCTCCTTTGCCGCAGATTGTCATTACACTTTACACATGCTCACGCTGGGTGGGTGATCCCGTCGCGCTTGAAGGCGGAGAGATAGGCTGGTTTACGCCCAATGAGATTAGCAAGTTGGCCAAGCCGCCATTGGACTGCGAGCTTCAGTCTCAGCTCTTCCCTCATATATAAAGAGTAGAATTTTCACTCATGCGCGGCACTTTGGGATTGCCAAGCGCGTACACCCTGCCTATGTGCCGCGCTCCAAAGCGCGCCCGTAGCTCAGCTGGATAGAGTACCTGGCTACGAACCAGGCGGTCGGAGGTTCGAATCCTTCCGGGCGCGCCAAAAAAGGCCATCCCGATAGGGGTGGCTTTTTTGGTTGTGCCGTTGGATTGATTTGAAACGGAATCGAGGCGCAGCCGAGATGAACGAGCGCATTTAGGCGCGAGGACAATCCTTCCGGGCGCGCCAAACATTTTCCGCTACCGCGCAACGCGCTGCTTGAGCGGTCAAAGAGGCCATCCCAATAGGGGCGGCCTTTTTTGCTCGAAAGTCGGCGTCGCGGACTTTCTCGGAACATGATTGGCTGCCGTCTGTTGAAATATCACACACTTCAACAGCACGAGGATACGATCATGAGTGATACGAAAGAGATCTTTGCGCGGCTTGAAAAAGACCACGACAAACATCGTGAGCTGCTCGACAAATTATTGGAAACGAGCGGCGAAAGCGAGGAGCGTGAGCAGTTGTTCACCCAGCTGACCAAAGAACTGAAAGGTCATGCTGCGGCTGAGGAGCAGGCGCTCTATTCAACGATGTTGCGCAAACCACCGACTACTGATGACACGCGGCATTCCGTGGCTGAGCATCAGGAGATCGACGAAATGTTGAATGACCTAGCCGCTACCGACATGGCATCGGGCGCTTGGCTGCAAAAGTTCAAGGAATTTGACCACCGCTACCGACACCACATTGAAGAGGAGGAAGAGGACCACTTCCCCGACTTTGCAGAGCATATTGACGAGAATGACAAGGAACACATGACCAAAGTGTTTGAGCGCCGCAAAAAGATCGAGATGGCCGATGCGGAGGTGACATCGGAAGCACTTTCAGACGCGAAAGAATAACCGAAGCCCAATTTGATATGCGAAGGGTCGGCCATCTGGTCGGCCCTTTTTTATGCCTTCCTCACAGCCAATCATAAGGTGCAGGCCACAGAGAGCCTATCCCATTGCCAATTTGCAACTTTTCGGCGAGTGGGTCCGTAATTGCAGGTCAGCTGCAAAAACAGGAGACCCCTCGAATGGCCCACGCGCACGATCACGATGAGTACGAGAATCCGGAGACGGGAAAACTTCCCGTGCCAGAGGACGTGCAGGACGCGATTCGCACATTACTACGTTGGTCAGGCGATGATCCTGATCGCGAGGGCTTGAAAGACACACCAAAGCGCGTGGCTCGTGCTTGGAAAGAATATTGCCAAGGTAATGATGAGGATCCGGCGGTTCATATGAGCCGCGTATTTCACGAGGTGGGCGGTTATGACGAGGTTGTACTGCTAAAGGATATTCCGTTTCAGAGTCATTGCGAACATCACATGGCTCCAATTACGGGGAAGGCGGCAATCGCGTACCTGCCACGCAACAAGGTGGTTGGTATCTCAAAGCTTGCTCGGGTGCTGCATGGTTATGCCCGGCGGTTGCAGATTCAAGAGCGGCTGACGGCGGAAGTCGCGCAGTGTATTTGGGACCATCTGGAGCCGCATGGCGTCGCGGTGGTGCTTGAGGCACAGCATGGTTGCATGACGGGCCGCGGTGTCCGCACACCGGGCGTTGGCATGATCACCTCACGCCTTCATGGCTGCTTCCTTGATGACCCGCGTAGCCGCAAGGAAGTGATGGCACTGATGGGTTATGGGTGACGGGCGATTACGCCTAAGCCCCCATGAGGAAACAACAAAAAAGCCGGAGCCGTCACGCGCGCTCCGGCTTTTGCATTTCTTTAGAGAGGTACGACGCTCAGAGTTGGCCAAGCATATGCTCTGCACTGGAGACCGAAAAGTCGCCCGGTGCTTCGACATTGAGCTGCTCCACCACACCGTCATTCACGACCATGGAGAAACGCTGTCCGCGCTTGCCCATGCCGAAGCCGCTGCCATCCATGGTTAGGCCCACGGCCTCTGCAAATTCGGCATTACCATCGGCCAGCATTGTAATGTCATCACTACCTGCAGCCTGGTTCCAAGCACCCATCACGAAGGCGTCGTTCACCGCTGTTCCAACAATCTCGTCAACGCCTTTAGCTTTGAGATCCGCTGCTTTCTCGACGAAGCCGGGAAGATGCTGCGCTGAGCATGTCGGCGTAAACGCCCCCGGCACAGAAAAGAGCGCGACTTTCTTGCCCGCGAAATATTCGCTCGACTGAACCTGCTCAGGGCCTTCGGCAGTTGCTTTCACCAGCGTTACTTCGGGCAGCTTTTCGCCAACGGATATCGTCATTTTCGTGCACTCCATGCTTGTTTCGGGGTGATTGGTCGTATCGGCACCGACTTAGCGATGATCGCAGCGTCTTCAAGCTTGGCAGAGCAAGCAAAGCTGATTTGCGCCTGCCGTGCTGCATATTTCTATGGTTACCACCGATTTACTCTCGCTGTTTAACTCCCGGTAAACAGTATGCGTCACCTTGGTTGTCGACGGGGCCGGGTAACCCCGTGAACAGGGGAGACCAAGATAATGACTATGTGGAAACACATGGCGGTCGCGATGATCGCAGGGGTCGGGCTCGCAATGCCTCAGGCTGCTGCTGCCGATCCAGTGACTGGCAATGCAGAGAATATCCGCAAACTCGACATCATGTTAATGGTGACGTCGTTGCGGTGTCGTACGGGTAAAGACAATTTTCAGGCGGATTATCGGCAGTTTTCGGCGGCACATCTACCTACGCTGAACAAGGCCGGGAGGCATTTGCGAACAAATTTGGCGCATCGCCATGGCAGCCGAGGAGCAAAGCGCGCGCTGGACAAGATCAGCGTAGGCATGGCCAACCAATACGGGCAAGGGCACCCATGGCTGGGTTGCGCTGAGCTTAAACAAGTAACGCAAGAGCTTATCGCGGACCGTGATAGTGGTCGGTTGTCGCAAAGAGCGACAGAGCTTCTGTCCGCCCAGCCATTGGCTAACTTGGCCGCTCGCTAATCTGAAAACAAACAATATCTGACGGGATTTAGGTACCCACCACCGCAAATATAAAGACATCTTTATATTTGCACTTCCCATGGGTCGACGCTAAGGCGCGGGCACGATTGTGGCCCGCGCTTTTTTGTGGCTGCACCAGCTCTTCGAAGGACTCTCCCGTGACAGAATTTACCGATTTCATCATTAAAGACATTGGCTTGGCTGACTATGGCCGCGAAGAAATTCGCATCGCTGAGACTGAAATGCCGGGCCTTATGGCAACGCGTGAAGAATATGGCGCCTCACAGCCTCTCAAAGGCTCGCGGATCACGGGCTCGCTCCATATGACGATCCAGACAGCAGTTCTGATCGAAACACTTGTTGCCCTGGGCGCGGAGGTGCGTTGGGCCACCTGCAATATCTACTCGACGCAAGATCATGCTGCTGCGGCGATCGCGGCGCAGGATATTCCAGTGTTTGCTGTGAAGGGCGAAAGCTTGGCGGAATATTGGGATTACGTCGGCAGAATTTTTGACTGGTCTACCAATGACGATCCTGACCTGACCACGAACCTCATTCTGGATGATGGCGGGGATGCGACCATGTTTGCCCTATGGGGCGCACGTATCGAGGCTGGCGAAGAATTGCCCGAACCAGCCAATGCTGAGGAAATTGAGTTCCAGCGCGCCCTGAAAGAATTTGTGAAGCGCAAGCCCGGCTATCTGACCCGTTCCGTCCAGGCGATCAAAGGCGTCTCGGAAGAAACGACCACTGGCGTTCACCGCCTTTATCACCTCGCGAAAGAGGGCAAGCTGCCATTCCCGGCGATCAATGTGAATGACAGTGTGACGAAGTCAAAATTCGACAATCTGTATGGTTGCCGCGAATCGCTGGTCGATGCGATCCGCCGCGCGACTGACGTGATGTTGTCGGGTAAGGTGGCGTGCGTCGCCGGATTTGGTGATGTGGGCAAGGGTTCTGCGCAATCGCTCCGCAATGGCGGAGCTCGCGTTCTTGTGACCGAGATCGACCCGATCTGCGCGCTGCAAGCCGCGATGGATGGCTTCGAAGTTGTCACTATGGAAGAAGCGGTGACCCGCGCTGACATCTTCGTGACAACCACCGGTAATGAAGACGTGATCACCGCCGAACACATGAAGGCGATGAAGCCGATGAGCATTGTTTGCAATATCGGTCACTTTGACAGCGAGATTCAGATTTCCGCGCTCGACAATTACGAGTGGACTGAGCTTAAGCCGGGTACTGACCTAGTGAAATTCCCTGATGGCAAAGAGATCATCGTTCTTGCGAAGGGGCGTCTGGTCAATCTGGCATGCGCGACCGGGCATCCAAGCTTTGTGATGAGCTGCTCTTTCACCAATCAGGTGCTTGCTCAGATCGAGCTTTGGGAGAACGAATCCAAATATGAGAACGACGTTTATGTTCTGCCAAAGCATCTCGACGAGAAAGTTGCGGCGCTGCATCTTGATAAATTGGGTGTGAAACTGACCAAACTCTCGCAACAGCAAGCTGATTATATCGGTGTGCCTGCCAACGGCCCGTTTAAGCCTGAGCATTACCGCTACTAAAAAATCCGCGACTAAACCGGCATAACTGCACTGTTCCGGCGGTATTTTTACCGTCCGGGGCATTGCATCGCCCGGGGTTGAGGAATAGCTCAAGGGTGATGGAAGTCTCGCCCTCATTTCTTGCGCTGTTTGGCCTGCTTTTGGCCTTATGGACGGTCGGTGCCGGTTGGGCGATGATCAGGGCGAGTGCGCGTGTTGCCAATGCAGAAGCAACGCGGCGCAACGCCCGGCGACTTTCCCGGATGATCGAAGACTCGCCCGCAGTGCCATTGCTCGTCCGCGCGGATGGTCGCCTCGAAGGGCCCGATCGGTTGGCCGGTTGGCTGGGGCTCGATGCGATGCCCGAATATCTCAGCGAGCTGGCGGACGGATCACAAACACAAGGGCTGACAGAGGCGCAACTCGAAGAGTTGACCGACAAGGTTCGGCACACCCAACGGACCGCTGCGCCGTTTAGGATAAACCTGACCCCTCCCGGATCCAGAAAGGCATTGGGTTTGCGTGGGATGCTGGCGGACCCGTCTGTTTCGCCAAGCGGGGCGGCTTTGATTTGGGTCTTTGACTTCACCGAAAGTGAAGAGGAGCTGAGGGTGCTTCGCGATGAGGCAAGCCGTGCAAAGGAAGATTTTGGTGCGCTGGTTGGCCTTATTGAAGCGGCCCCTATGCCCATGTGGTTTCGGGGAAATGATTTACGTCTGAGACTGGTGAATAGCGCCTATGTTGCTGCCGTGGGGGCTGACACACCGGATGCCGCTGTCACCAAGCAGATTGAGCTTGTCGAAGAAGTGAATGGTGTGAGCGCGGCCAAGGTCGCCCAACAGGCTGGCGAACGACGACAGCCGATTGAGCGGATCGTTACCGCAACTATCAATGGTGCACGTCGAAGCCTGCGCGTCACTGACCTTCCTTTGGGCGAAGAGGGTATTGCAGGATACGCCGTCGATATCGAGGAGATGGAGGAGCAGGCACGAGAGTTTCGCGCATTCCGCGAAGCGCAGCGATCCATGCTCGATCAGCTATCGATTGGCGTCGCGCAGTTTGATGCCGAGCGGCGCATGATATTTGCGAACCAGCCTTTCCACCGTGTCTTTTTACTTCCACCGGGAATCGTCAATGAGCGCACCGGTTTTGAGCAGATGTTGATGGTTGCCCGCGACAATGGGCGCACGCCTGAGGTGCGCGATTTTCCTGCATGGCGTACCGAAATGGGCGAGTGGTTTGCAACGGACACTACTCAGGAAGAGACGTGGACTCTAAGAGATAGTACACACTTGCGGATTGTAGCGCAGCCTATGCCTGATGGTGGCCTGGTTATGATCGCTGAAGACCTGACAGAGCAGCTTGCGCTGTCGGCGACGCGGGACACGCTTTTACGTACGCGCACGGCAACCTTTGACAATTTATTCGAGGCATTGGCGGTCTTTGCCCCTGATGGCAGTCTCGAACTTTGGAACCGTGGTTTCCCTGGCGTTTGGGGATTGGAAGATGAAGTGCTGGATGGTCACCCACAAGCCGAGGATCTGCTGAATGCCATCAGCAAGAACCTAACGCATCCTGATAAAGTCTCGCAGCTTAACACTGTCATTCGTGCGGCGACTTTGGATCGCAAGAAAAGTCAGGGGTCTGCCGAGCTGTCGGACGGGCGAAGTCTGCAGTACGAGGGGGTTCCGCTGCCTGATGGAAACGGGCTGTTAACGGTACTTGATGTCACCGCTTCGCGCGATGCAGAGGAGGCGTTGCGAGAACGAAATCGGGCTCTGGAAGAAGCGGATGCGGTGATGACTCGCTTCCTTGCAAATATGAGTTATGAATTCCGAACACCGCTAACGACTATTGGCGGGTTTGCAGAGCTGCTGACCAGCGGCGCGGTCGGTGAGCTGTCCCCGCAAGCTAAGGAGTATGTTGAGGCCATCGCGATTTCTGTCGGCAAGCTGACAGAGCAGGTCGAAAATGTGCTCGATCTGTCGCAGAGCGAGGCGGGTCTAATGCCGCTTTCGAAATCCAAGTTCGAGCTATTGCCCCTGGTCGCGCAGATTGCTCGCAAGCGTGAGAAGACAATCCTTGACGGTGGGCTGACACTGGATCTGCGCGGTGATCCGGACAAGAAAATCAGCGCCGATCCCCAACAATTGCGGCGCGCCATAGGGCACTTACTCGATAACGCTATCGCCGCGACGCCACGCGATGGCAAAATCCTGGTCGATATGAAGAAGTCCAAAGGGGCCACCCGGATCGTCATTTCGGACAATGGCAAGGGCATGAGCCCGCACGAGCTTGGGCGTGCTTTGGAAGGCATTCGACCGACTCACGATGGCAAGGGCATTGAGCGGCGCAGTGGGCTAGGTATTCCTCTGGTCCGTCAACTCGTTGAAGCCCATGATGGAACGCTGGAAATCGTCTCACGCAAGGGTGTGGGGACAACGGCGACAATCACGCTGCCGTGACGCAAGCCGTGATCAGATATTTGCCTGATTTGGCTGCTATGACCGCCTTCGGGCAGCAGATTTCTGTGCACCTCAAAGCGGGCGATGTGGTGTCCCTGACTGGCGATTTAGGGGCGGGAAAAACGACTTTGGCTCGCGCGATTATCGCGGCACTCGGCCACGCGGGCGAAGTGCCGTCTCCGACATTCACTATCCTTGAAACTTACGAGCATTTGACTACGCCACTTGTGCATGCCGATTTTTATCGGCTGAAACACGCGAGCGAGGTGCAAGAGCTGGGCCTAGACGACTATCGCGAGGGCGCAGTTCTGATTGCAGAGTGGCCTGAGAATGCCGGTGGTTTTTCACATGAACCATCTTGTCTTGCGATTACGCTGGAAACCGTGGGTGATGGCCGTCAGGCCATTGTCGAAGCAGGCATCGGTTGGCAAAGCCGTTTCCCATGAGCAAGTTGCCCGATGGACTAGAAGAGTTCGTTCAATCTGCCGGTTGGGGCGCCGAGACCGGCGTTGCGATTGAGCCATTGCCCGGAGATGCATCGTTTCGGCGATATTTTCGCCTTCGCCGGGATGGCGAGACCGCGATGTTGATGTTTGCTCCACCTCCAGAGGAGGACCCAGCACCATTTCTGAAAGTTGCACGCTATCTGCGTGCGCAGGGTATGCGAGCCCCTCGCATAATTGCTGATGATACGGCGAAAGGGTGGGTGCTGACAGAGGATTTCGGCGATGATCGCGTGCGCGAACATATTGATGCTCACCCTGATCGGGAAGAACGGGTTTATGCAGACGCGATAGACGCGCTGATTGCTCTTCATGACAAGCCAGCGGGTCCGTTCGACCCATATGACATGGCGGTTTATCAACGGGAAGCCGCGTTGCTGACCGAATGGTATTTTCCGGCAATGGGTTTGAGCGTCGATACCGATTCCTATGTCAGGGCGTGGGATGATACACTCGCGGCTATGACGGCTCGGCAAGTGCCAGGCGTTACAGTCCTCAGAGACTACCATGCGGAAAACATCATGTTACCAACTGATGGATCGCAGGGCTTGATTGATTTTCAGGACGCGCTTGTCGGCCATGCCGCTTACGATCTTGTCTCGTTGCTGCAGGATGCGCGCAGAGATGTTGCGCCGGATTTGGAGCGCAAAATGCTGGATCGCTATATCGCCGCAACTGATCCGGGCTCCGATTTTGAAGCCGACTATGCGCGGCTTGGTGCGCAACGAAATGCGAAGATCGTTGGCATCTTTACGCGGCTCGCCAAACGCGATGGCAAAGAGCGTTACCTTTCCATGATCCCGCGGGTCTGGGCCTTGATGGAACGCGATCTTGCGCACCCTGCGCTTGCGCCTATTGCGGCCTGGTTTGATCAGAATATTCCGCAACAGGTCCGTAACAGAAACGGCGCAGGCATTTCATGACTAAACTGGTGTCGGACACAGCTATGATCATGGCCGCAGGCATGGGCAAGCGTATGCGTCCGTTGACCGCTACTCAGCCCAAGCCGATGGTACGCGTAGCGGGCAAACCTCTCATCGATCATGCGCTTGACCGCCTGCAGGATGCTGGCCTCGCCAAAGCAATAATCAATGTGCATTATCTAGCTGATGCATTGGAAGCGCACGTCTTGGAGCGCACTTCACCCTCGATTGCGATCTCTGATGAGCGGGAGCTATTGCTCGAAACGGGTGGCGGAATGATCAAGGCATTCAGCGAAGATATGCTGCCTGATCCATTCTTTTGCTGCAATGCTGACAACATCTGGCTGGATGGTCCGCGCGATGCCTTTGCCGATTTATCCGGGCGTTGGAACCCGGATGAAATGGACGCACTTCTGCTGCTGGTATCGCACGATCAGGCGATGAATTTCAGCGGCAAGGGCGATTTCGGCATGGATGGTCTCGGTCGGTTGAAACGCCGCGTGCCCAGTCGCATTGCCCCATTTATTTACACGGGCATACAGCTGGTTTCCCATCGGTTGCTGCGTGACGCGCCTGATGGCAAGTTTTCTACCAACATCCTGTGGAACCGAGCCATGGAAGAAGGGCGATTGTTCGGCGTCGCTTTCACGGGCACCTGGTTTGAAGTCGGAACACCCCAAGCTATTGCACCAACAGAGGATGCGCTCAGGCGTGGGTGAGGGCACTCCCGACACGAAAACACGCCCAGAGGTTTACTCCATTGCGGCCCATAGGGGGTTTGTTGACGCACTCGTTGCCGGTCTCGTCCCTCGTTACAATGATCCGGTTTTTGGTCTTGCACAGCTAACACTGTTGTTGCCCAGCACGCGCGCTCAACGCCTCGTGAACGAGGCCTTCATTCGGCATGCTGGGGCTAACGATCAGTCCGGTCTGCTCATGCCCCGAATGGTCGTAGTGGGCGATCTCGACCTGGATGAAGCGCTAGGTGCGCTGCTCGATCCCCTTGGCGCAAATGACATTCCTCCGGCTATTGAGCCAACGCGCCGCTGGCTGGCGCTCGCGCAAATGATTGAGGCTGAGCTTAGCAAACAAAGTCGCGGTGATGCTCCCAAAGGCGCAACTGCGCTTCGCCTTGCGCGCGAGTTCGCTGCGACCATGGACCGGCTATTGATTGAAGAAGTTCCGCCGCGTGATTTGGTAGGGCAAGCCGTTCTTGATCGGCTGGGCGATCTGTCTGCACATTGGATACGCTCGCTGCACACGTTCATTGGCGTGCAGGATGCGTGGTTGGAGCAGCTTCAGAAATGGGGTGCAGTCGATGGCGCGACCCGGCGCAACCTGCTGTTCGACAAGGCGGCACAGCGCTGGAAGGCGGAGCCGCCGCAAACGCACATTATCGCCGCAGGCGTTACCAGTGCCGCACCGGCGCTCGCGAGGATGCTGCGGGTCATTAGTGAATTGCCCAACGGTGCGGTGATACTACCCGACCTCGATCAAACTATGAGCGAAGAGGTATGGGGTGAACTTGGCCCTGCAGGTGCAAAGCAAGCGCCCGATGATGAGGCTTTCGGTCGGCTTGATGCAGTCACACACCCTCAGTATCATCTGAAGCTGCTACTCAACCGGATGGGCGTGGCGCGTGAGGAGGTCCGCCCCTGGCATCGCAAGGGGATGAGCGCAGCGGAGCCAGAGCGCAGTCATGCGATCTCCGCGATTTTTCTGCCTCCTAAAGCAAGCCGGGACTGGGTGTCACTGCCCGCCGAAAAACGTCGGCTTTCTGGTGTTCGTATCATGCAGAGCGCCAACCCGGAAGAAGAAGCGCAGGCCGTTGCGGTCTTGGTGCGTCAGGCATTGGAAGAACCGCAAAAGCGTATTGCGATCATCACGCCGGATCGGGGGCTGGCTCGGCGTGTTGTTCAGCATCTGCGCCGCTGGGATATTGAGGCTGACGATTCAGCTGGTCGCCCACTATCGCAAACTGCTGCAGGCCGAGCGTTCCTGCTCTGCGCCGAGATTGCAGCAAGCGGCATATCGCCAGTCGCGCTGATGGCGCTTGCTATGCACCCCTTGGTCAACGGCGGAATGGAGCGCGGTATCTGGCTGCGTCATGCGCGCTTGCTAGAGCGTAAACTGCGTGGTCCTCGCCCCCGTTCTGGCATCGAGCCGATTGACGCTCTGGTTGCGATAATTGCTAAGAAAAACCCGCAGGTCTCTGAGTGGTGGGAGGCATTTTCTGGAGCGCTGGCCCCACTGCTGGAGCTATCCGAAGAGACAACTCTCTCGGCGATACTTGCCGCACTCACCCGCAGTGCTGAGAGACTATGCGGTGAGCGCGTCTGGGCCCGCGAGGATGGGCGCGCACTCGCGCGGTTTGTCGAGGATTTGCAGCATTATTCCGCCGGATCGGGGACAAGCATTCAGCGTGTCGAAGCCGAAATAGTCTTGCGCGATGCAATGGAGCAGATTGCGGTACGACCGCCCTATGGCGGACATGCGCGCGTTGCGGTCTATGGTTTGCTGGAATCGCGTTTGAGCCGCGCGGATATGGTCATATGTGCGGGCCTGAATGAAGGCGTCTGGCCGCCGCGTAGCGGAACGGATGCGTTGCTCGCCCCTCCGGTTCTTCGTGCGTTGGGCGTACCGGGCGCAGATTTCCGTTTAGGCTTGTCGGCGCATGATCTGGCCGGCGCATTGGGCGCACCAGAGGTCATCCTGAGCAGAGCCGCGCGCGATGAAGCCGGGCCAACAATTCCGTCGCGGTTTCTGCTTCGCGTGCAAGCATTGCTTGGCGACTTACAGCCGCGTCATCTCGAGAAAGATGCGGTACAACTGGCTCAGCAGCTTGCCCGCCCACAACCTCAGCCAGATATGTATGCGCGGCCAATGCCTAATCCCACCGAGGCTCAACGGAATGTATCTTTAGGTGTGACTGCGCTGGATCGTCTGCGGGGTGATCCCTACCAATTCTACGCGCGGTCTATACTCGGCCTGCCGGTGCTTGATCCGCTTGAAGCGGAGCCATCGGCAGCGTGGCAGGGGCAGGTGGCGCATTTGATACTGGAGCGTTGGCACAAGGCACGCAAGTCCGATCCCACCGCCCGACTGGCACCCATCATGGATGCTGTGATGGATGAAAAAAACGCTCATCCGTTGATGCGTGGATTGTGGCAACCTCGATTGCTCGCGGCGCTCGAATGGATCGAGACCACGGTTTCAAGCTATGATGACCGTGAGGTCCTGGATGTAGAAGTCGACGGGCATATGTATGTCGATGGCGTGCGCGTGCATGGCCGGGCGGACCGACTTGATCGCATGGAAGACGGAACCCTGGGCATTGTTGATTACAAAACGGGCAAGCCGCCATCTTCTGCGATGGTCGAAGAAGGGTTTGCACTGCAGTTGGGATTGTTGGGCCTGATTGCGCGTGATGGAGGGTTTAGCGGCATTGCCGGTGATCCCACCGCGTTTGAGTATTGGTCCCTAGGCAAAGCGAAAAGCAGCGGAGATGGCCCGGAGTTTGGGTACATCGAAACACCGGTGAAGGTCGGTAACAAGCGAAGTGGCGTTGCGCCGGAGGATTTCCTGCCTATCGCTGACAAGCACCTGCGTGATGCGATTGCTCGCTTTATCACCGGTGCAGAGCCCTTCACGGCTAAACTTAATCCAGATTTCAGCGGCTATTCTGACTATGATCAATTGATGCGACTGGAGGAATGGCTGCCGCACATGGCCGAGGACGAAAAACCGTGAGCGGCGCGGTATACCAACTGCACGGCGCACAACGCGACGCGGTCGACCCACGCGACAGCGTATGGTTATCTGCATCGGCGGGTACCGGAAAAACTCAGGTTCTCTCGGCCCGCGTTTTGCGGCTCTTGCTCGAAAAGCACGTGCAGCCTTCCGATATCCTCTGCCTTACTTTCACCAAGGCCGGCGCGACCGAAATGGCGGTCCGCGTGAATGAGGTACTGGCGCGTTGGGTGCGTTTGCCCGCTACGAAACTTGCAGAGGAATTGAGCCATTTGGGCGCCCCGGTTGGTCCTGAGACTCAGGCACGCGCGCGTTCTCTGTTTGCAAGTGTTCTCGATTGCCCTGGTGGCGGTTTGCGGATCGACACCATTCATGCCTTCGCGCAGTATTTGCTGGCGGCATTTCCAGAAGAAGCGGGTATTATTCCCGGTGCTCGGGCAATGGAAGATCGTGAACGCGAGTTGCTGAGCGAAGAGGTACTTGGCGATTTGCTGGCCGACGCAGAGAAACAAAATGATCACGAAACCCTGAGCGCTGTCGCGCAAATGAGCCGCGCCAAGGGTGCGGACAGCGTGCGCAGCTGGTTGATGCGATGTGCGGGATTTGGCGCGTTATGGCGCGCGCCGACTGAACTCGCTGCTCCAATGCGGTCGCGTATCTGCCGGTTGCTTGGGATGCCAACAGATGCCGATAGCGCATGGGCGGAGGCAGCATGCGCCGATGATGTATTCCCCGTGGAAGGGCTTAGAGTATGTGCGGCCATCAATGCTGAATGGGGCAGCAAGACGGGCATCGCAAACGCCGACGCATGCTCTGATTGGCTGGTGGCCGATCCCGCGACACGCCTTGCAACCTTGCACACATTCTTCGGCACGATCCTGACCAAGGCGGGTTTGCCTAGTCGTCTTTCCAATCTTGAGAAAATTGATCCCGCTTATGCAATGCATATCAATACGGTTCTGGAAGGGATCAAAACGGCCAGTCAGCGCAAGGTCTTGCTGGAACTTGCCGACTTTCTTGTTTCGCAACTTTCGCTCGGTCGCAAATTTGCACTCAGATGGGATCAGACGAAGCAGCGCGAAGGCTTGGTAGATTTTGACGATCAGATTCAGCGCGCCGCAGACCTATTGAGCAATAGCGAGCTGTCCGACTGGATCCGTTACAAACTTGATCGCAGTTTCGACCACATCCTGATTGATGAAGCGCAGGATACCAATCAGGTGCAATGGTCGATCATTGATGGTCTGATTAGCGATTTCTTCAGCGGTGAGGGCGCGCGCGGTGACGCGATCCGCACGATCTTCACTGTAGGTGACTATAAACAGGCGATCTTCGGTTTCCAGGGCACCAGCCCAGAGAATTTCGCCGAGGCACAGCGGCGCGTTGCGACACAAATGGATCAAGTTGCTGATAGCGTGGAAACTATGCGCGGAGGTCCGAAGAAGCGGCGCCTCCAAGGCCTTGATCTTGATCGCTCGTTCCGCACCGCACAACCTGTGTTGACCTTTGTTGATCGTGCTATTGCTGCGGTTGGTCACGAAGAATTTGGGCTGGATAGCGTGCCGCCGGAGCATATTGGCGATGATAGGCCTGGGCTTGTTGCGCAATGGAACCTGGTCGTTGATGGCGAAGATCAAGACGACGTCGGTGAAGAGACCTGGCTTTCACGCCATGATCGTAAGTTGGCTGACAATATCGCACGGCAAATCAAGGCGTGGATGGACGATGGCTTCCCGCTGGTGAAAGGTGAAAAGCCGGGCATAGCGCGCCGTGCAACACCTGGCGACGTAATGGTGCTCGTGCGCAAAAGACGAGAGCTGGCCTCGCTGATAGTTGCGAGGCTATATACTTATGGCGTTGCAGTTGCGGGCGTTGACCGATTGAGATTAGGTGCGCCTCTGGCCGTTCAAGACCTGATGGCAGCATTACGGTTCGCTGCGCAGCCCCTTGACGATTTGAACTTGGCTTGCCTGCTTGTTTCACCGCTATGTGGCTGGAGCCAAGAGGATTTGCTGGAGCACGGCTATCGCAATCCCGAAGTGAAGATGTCGCTTTGGGAGCATTTACGAGCGAGCGATTCTCCGTTGGTCATAGAGACTCTGACGAGTTTGCGCGAAATCTTGCGGCGCGCCGATTTCGAAATGCCACAAGCGTTGCTACATTGGATTTTGACCGGGCCGCTTGATGGGCGACGTCGGCTGGTGGCGAGACTGGGCTCAGAAGCCAACGATCCGATTGATGAGCTTCTCAATGCAGCAAATGCTTTTGCCGCAGCGCAAACTGCGAGCCTCCAAGGCTTCATTCGTTGGTTTGATGCAGGTGACGGGGAGCTGAAGCGAGAAGCTGGTGAGGCCCGCGATCAAGTTCGTGTGATGACTGTGCATGGCTCCAAAGGCCTGCAGGCACCGATAGTCATTCTTGCAGATGCTGCGATGGGACCGGATTCGCCACGCGATCTGGTGTTGGAGGAGCCTCAGCTTGATGGGACATCGGGCAAGAAGGTTCCTGTGCCGGCCTTGCGCAAGGAGCAGCTTGTTGGTGTTGTCGCACGGGCACATGATAACGCCCAGAAATCGGAGACCGAAGAGCACTGGCGTTTGCTTTATGTGGCTATGACCCGTGCGGAAGAGGCGCTGTTTGTGGCAGGCTCGCTCGGATCGCGTGATGCGAAACGTGGCGTTGCTCACGAAGATAGCTGGTATTCCAGACTGATCCCGCTTTTTGAGCTGGAGCCGCTTGAGGACGCGATCTGGGGCGCGCGGCGAGAATGGGGCAAGCTTAGCGACGCTGTGGTGCCCACACGACAGTCTGAAGCTGATAGCAGCGCACAGCTACCTGATTGGCTGATGCGGCCTGCGCCAGAGGAACCGCGTCCACCAAAACCGCTCGCGCCATCTGGTCTTGGCGAAATGGAGGGCAGCGACCCGCCGCTGTTACCCGAGCAGCCGAGTGGAGCGGCGCGGCGCGGTGTGTTGATCCATGCGCTGCTTGAGCGTTTGCCGGATGTCCCAGCGGGTCAGCGAGAAACGACCGCCACCACATGGCTGGCAAGGCAGGCACCAGACTTGCCTGACGATGCGCGACAAGAAATGCTAACGCAAAGCCTCGCTGTGGTCACAGACCCGGACTTTGCAGATATCTTTGCGCCCGGCGCCTTGGCGGAGGTTCCCCTGTCTGCTGTGGTGGAGGGGCAAGTGATCACTGGAATCGCGGATCGGCTTTTGGTTACTGCGGATCGCGTTGTTGTGGTCGACTTTAAAACTGCGCGGCGACCTCCGCTGACCCAAGATGCTATTCCTGACAGTATACTCAAGCAGATGGCCGCCTACACCGCCGCGCTAGAGGTGATTTACCCAGACCGCGCGGTACAGGCGGCGGTGCTCTATACACAGACGCCGCAGCTCTTCGCCTTGTCGGCGGATATGCTCGCGCCATACAAGACCCGCTTCGCAGATAAGCAGGAAAGCTTTGTGCTCCCGGCGCTTGAGTAGCGGCGAACCATACCCATCTCTACGGCAATACAAACTTGGAGAATTTCCATGGCAACAGTGAATGTTACCGATGCTAGTTTTCAGGCAGATGTGCTTGAGGCGGACAAACCAGTTCTGGTCGACTTCTGGGCAGATTGGTGCGGACCGTGCAAGATGATTGCCCCGGCACTTGAAGAAATCAGCGATGAGTTGGCTGATCAGGTGACGATCGCAAAGGTCGACATCGTCGATAACACGGACATTGCGACGAAGCTCGGTATTCAGGGCATTCCGTATCTTGCGATTTACAAGAATGGCGAGATTGTAGCTGAGCAAAAGGGTGCGACGCCCAAAAGCCAGCTTAAGGCATGGATCGAAAGCGCGCTATAAGTTCTTATTAGCGTTGGTGGCTCGCTCTTCCGGCTATGGCCAACCCAAAACCTCAGGCGGCGGGCGCATATCCTGCCGCCAAGAGGCGTTCTGTCAGTTCGTCAAATAAAGCACGGCTAGACGCTCCGATCATACCTTTGCGGCCGCTATCGACCCGATAGTGCGAGGCATCGGGGCGGAGGCATGTGCCACCTGCTTCGTTGAGGAATAGGCATCCCGCTGCATGGTCCCAAGGTAGCGTGCGCTCGTAGATCGCGAGTTCATGCTCGCCTAGCGCGGTGAGAGGATATTGCTCTGCTGCGCAGCCCGGCGCATCAACGAGTGTGTAATGTGGCGCGATTTCAGCCTCGAATAGGGCGCGTTGATCACTCGCCATAAACTTTGTCATTGCGGCAAGGGTAGGGGGTGTCGCGCCGCTCGATTTCGCTTCAATGCGCTCACCATCAATGAATGCACCTTTGCCGAGCCTGGCGTGACACAGGCGTTCGCGACGCGGGTCGTATATCCATCCAGATTGGGTTTCGCCCGCCTCGGCCATCGCGATCATGATCGCAAAATGGCCTGAACCACGCGCGAAATTGCTGGTCCCGTCAATAGGATCTATAATCCAGCAAGGGCGCGACAGGCTATCCATCACACTCGGATCAGCATGCGCGGCTTCTTCGCCAATTATAGCCAAGTCTGGACGAATTTTCGCGAGGCCATCTGATAACATCGCCTCGGCTTCGCGATCAGCTACGGTGACCAGATCATCCGCCGCTTTTTCGATCACATCTTCGCTGCGAAGGTTCTTATAGCGCGGCATTATCGTTTTCTGGGCGACTGATTGCATTAGTGCGAGGACGTCTCGATCAAGAGCGGTCATCATGATCGATAATCCGCATTAATAGTTATATATCCGTGTGTTAGATCGCAAGTCCAGACGGTTGCCCGTCCAGGGCCAATGCCAATATCAACTTCTATACCAATCTCGTCGCCCTTGAGATGCTCGGCAACAGGTGCTTCGTCATAATCATCGAGCGGCAACCCGTCTTTTGCCGCCCACGTTCCACCAAATCCGATAGAAAGCGTATCGCGATTGGCGGGCTCCCCGGCTTTGCCCACCGCCATCACAACACGGCCCCAATTGGCATCACCGCCTGCAATCGCCGTCTTCACAAGCGGAGAGTTGGCGATGGAAAGGCCAATGCGGCGCGCGCTTTGGTCTGTTTCTGCCCCGGATACTGCGATGGTGATGAATTTGGTTGCTCCTTCGCCGTCGCGAACAACCAATTGAGCGAGTTCACGGCAGACTGAGAGTAAAGCGGCGTAGAACGCATCTGCTCCTGCATCGCTCCATGTGCTGATGGTGGGCGCGCCGCTTTGCCCAGTTGCGAAGATCATAATGGTGTCACTGGTCGACGTGTCACCATCAACCGTGATGCAGGAAAAAGTCACTGCATTCGCTTTGGTGAGCATTTCTTGAAGCAGGCTCGGTACGATCGTTGCATCTGTAAAAATATAGCCCAGCATCGTGGCCATGTCGGGCGCAATCATACCACTGCCTTTGATTACGCCAGCAATTTCGACCCGCTTACTCTCTATCATCGCTGACGCGGCCGCACCCTTCGCGAAAGTGTCGGTGGTGCCGATTGCGTTGGCCACGTCCTCCCATCCGCAAGGTTGCGTGCTAAGCGCTGCCGCAACACCAGTGCTTGCAACATCTTTGGGCAACGGAACACCGATAACGCCCGTGGACGACACAAATACTTCAGACGCTTCGCATCCTATGCCGTCGGCGACCTGCGCCATTATCTGTTCGACCGCTTCTCGTCCGCGATACCCGGTGAAAGCATTTGAGTTGCCGGCATTGACGACCAGCGCTCTGGCTTTGCCAGCTTTTACCTGCTCGCGGCCCAGCTCCACCTCGCTCGAAGCGCAGGCGCTCTGCGTAAAGACGCCCGCAAGTGCGGTGCCTTCTTCCAGCTCGATTAGTGTCAGATCTGAGCGGTCCCAATCTTTGTAACCGGCGCGAACGGTGCGTGCAGTTACACCGCCAATCGCTGGCATATCTGGAAAGGGTTTGGCGAGCGGTGAGGGTGGTAAGTCCATAGCGAGCGCTCTAAAGCGTGCTTCATAAAGCAGCAATTGCAATCCTTCTAAGGCGCTGCATTTGATAAGGGCGGGAGAGTAAATGACCAGATTTTGCGCAGTCGCGCTGGCGATTGGAACATTGGGTGTTGCACCCGCGACGGCACAATCGGCAGACGAAGCGGCAGAGGCGGTAGAACTCTATGAGGTTCCAGCTCCTCCAGCAATTGCGGTTCCGCCAGCAAATCGGGATCCGAGACCCAAGCGCGGTTTCTGGGACCTAATCAAAGACTCGGACTATCCTAGCTCTGAGTGGAAAAATGGTATCGAGGGAACGGTAAGCTATGTTCTCGACGTCGCTGAGAATGGGCTAGTGACCAATTGCCTTGTTTCGCGAAGCTCTGGCTCCACCGCTTTGGATGATATTGAGTAATCCGCGAGACGATCAATTGGCGAGGTAGATTTTTTACGAGTTAGCGTCTATATGCTGCGGAATGATGTTACGTCGTCTCTTGGCCTGCTTTGCGCTCATGACCGGTCTTGCGGTACGTGTCCGCTCCAGCGCAGGCCAATCTGGTTGAGGCTTTTAGCACTCAGATAGAGGCTGATGACAAGCAGACGCATGCCAAGAAAGAGAGGCGTTGCGAATGCCATCACGAGAAGCGTGGAAAGCGTGACCGTGAAACCCCTGCGCGCCCTTGTGAGAATGCAGAACCTGTTCGCATCTTCTTGCCGACAGTACAGCTGGGCGTCGATCTCTCGCTCGAATAGAGCTCTTCACATCTTCAATTTTTTGTGAGTGTGCGCACAATGTGGCGCGCCAACCAACTCTTTTATATACTACTTTTAAGGGCACCCATCCATGTTTGATGCCATTATGAAGACCTTCTTCGGTTCGTCTAACGATCGTTACGTGCGCTCGATGAACAAGGTTGTCGCGCAGGTGAACGCGCTGGAAGATCAGATCACGGCTCTCTCTGACGAGGAGCTTGCTGCGCAGACGGACAAGTTTCGCGGCCAATTAGCTGACGGCAAAACTTTAGACGACATTCTGCCAGAGGCGTTTGCCACAGTTCGCGAAACCTCCAAACGTGTGCTCGGCATGCGGCATTTTGATACGCAGATGGTCGGTGGAATCGTTCTTCACCGCGGTGAAATCGCCGAGATGCGCACCGGTGAAGGTAAAACTCTGGTTGCGACTCTCGCGACGTACTTGAATGCGATTGAGGGTAAGGGCGTCCACGTCGTTACCGTTAATGACTATCTTGCCAGTCGTGACGCAGAATGGATGGGTCAGATTTACCGTTTCCTCGGTCTGACGGTCGGCGTAATTATCCCTAATCTCAACGAATTTGAGCGGCGCGATGCCTACAATGCTGACATCACGTATGGTACGAATAACGAGTTTGGTTTCGACTATCTGCGCGACAATATGAAGCATGAGCGCGCCCAGATGGTGCAGCGCCCGTTTAACTACGCGATTGTCGATGAGGTTGATTCGATCCTGATCGACGAAGCGCGGACACCGTTGATCATTTCTGGCCCGACGGAGGATAAGTCAGAACTGTATGTAGCGATTGATGAGATCGTCAATGACCTCGATCCAGAATGGTACGAGGCAGATGAAAAGACCAAGAACATCACTTGGACTGAAGAGGGCACGGATGCGATCGAGGCCAAGCTGCGTGAGGCAGGTCTCCTTGAAACCGATAACCTTTATGACGTTGAGAACACGCAGGTGGTGCACCACCTCGATCAGGCGCTCAAAGCGAACATCATGTTCAAGCGCGACATCGACTACATCGTCAAAGACGACAAGGTTGTAATCATTGATGAGTTTACCGAGTCGGATGATGGATGGTCGGCGCTGGTCAAACGGCCTGCATCAGGCGGTGGAAGCCAAGGAAAAGGCCAAGATCGAGCCCGAGAACCAGACGATGGCATCGATCACATTTCAGAACTATTTTCGTATGTATCCAAAGCTGTCGGGCATGACTGGTACGGCGGCCACTGAGGCGTCTGAATTCTGGGACATTTACAAGCTCAACGTCGCTGAAATCCCCACTAACAAGCCGGTCGCGCGGATCGATGAGGACGATCAGTTCTACAAGAACACGATGGACAAGTTCGCCGCGATTGCGAAAGCTATCAAGGAAAAGAACGAGATCGGTCAGCCCGTTCTTGTAGGCACTGTCTCTATCGAAAAGTCCGAATTGCTTAGCCAGTTTCTCGACAAGGAAGGCGTAAAGCACGAAGTCCTGAACGCCCGTCAGCACGAGCGTGAGGCGCATATTGTCGCGCAGGCGGGCCGCATCGGTGCCGTAACAATTGCGACGAACATGGCCGGGCGCGGTACGGATATTCAGCTGGGCGGTAATATTGAATTCCGCATCGGTGACGAACTGAGCGAGATGGAAGACGGCCCGGCGAAGGATGCGGAGATCGCTCGCATCACGCAGGAAGTTGAAGACGAGAAGCAGCGCGTTCTCGAAGCAGGAGGCCTGTTCGTTCTGGGCACCGAGCGCCACGAAAGTCGCCGGATTGATAATCAGCTGCGCGGACGTTCAGGCCGTCAGGGCGACCCTGGCCTGTCGCGATTCTATCTATGCTTGGAAGACGATCTGCTTCGGATCTTTGGCCCTGATACGCTTTTCTCCAAAATGATGAACTCAAACCTCGAAGATGGTGAGGCGATTGGTTCCAAGTGGCTGTCAAAAGCGATTGAGACTGCGCAGAAGAAGGTCGAGGCACGCAATTACGAAATGCGTAAACAGGTCGTTCAATACGATGACGTGATGAACGACCAGCGTAAGGTCATTTATGAGCAGCGTGCTGAGATCATGGACAGTGAAACTGTCGATGATGTCGTTGTCGATATGCGCCACGATGCGATAAATGCGATGGTCGGCGACGCTTGCCCTCCAGGCTCATACCCAGAGCAGTGGGATATTGAGGGGCTGAAAACGCGTGCTGAGGAAGTCCTCGGCCTGACGCCGCCGCTCGATAAGTGGATGGAAGAAGACACGCTCGAGCCTGAAATCATTGAGCAGCGGATTCGTGACGAAGCGGATCAGGTCATGGATGGCAAGATCGCGCAGGCTGACCTGCAACGCTGGCGCTTCTACGAAAAGAGCCTGTTGCTCCAGAAGCTTGATTTTCACTGGAAAGAACACCTTGCGACGCTTGATGCGTTGCGTCAGGTCGTTTGGCTGCGTGCGCATGCGCAGAAACAGCCGATCAACGAGTATAAGCAAGAGGCGTTCGGCCTTTTTGAGCGTATGCTCGACACACTGCGCGAGGATGTGACCGGCGAAATGCTGCGAATGCAGATTGCGCAGGCTCCGGCACCCGCTGAGGTTCCAGAAGAAGTTCTCGCAGGTCTGCCCGACTTCCTGACTGGTCATATCGATCCCCTCACAGGACTTGATAATTCGGCAGATGGCGATGGGTCGGCGGAGCGGCCAGAGCTGTTCGGTTCGCTGGCGGGTTCCCCACGTGCTGCGGCGGGCCCAGGTGGTGCATTTGTGGAAGATCCCTACGCGGATATGGAAGTGAGCCGCAACGCGCCATGCCCATGTGGCTCGGGCAGCAAGTATAAGCATTGCCACGGCGCAATTTCGGCAAAGGTTTGAGTTCCGACTCATCTGACATTTGACCGCGCCACCCACGCCCTCCACCCCTCCAGCCGGATTAAGCCCCGGCAGGTTCCGGGTGAAAGGGGGAAGGGCGCGGGTGGTGTTAGTCTAAAAATGACACGTAGATGACAATCCTCGCCGCCGCATTTTTCGTCACCGCGCTGCTCTATGCATCGGTGGGGTTTGGCGGTGGCTCGACCTATAGCGCGCTGCTTGCTCTGAACGATGTTGACTACCGCATTTTGCCGCTGCTTGCGCTGGCGTGTAACATTGTCGTGGTCGCAGGCAGTACAATACGGTTTGCCCGGTTGCAGATCACACCGTGGCGCGGTGCGTTGGTGCTGACCGGTATCGCTGCGCCAGCCGCCTTTCTCGGTGGGCTGACCCCGATCAATCGTGAGCCATTTCTTCTGATCTTGGGCGCCAGCCTGATCCTAACGGGATTGACGCTGCTCATACCGATCAAAGAAGCTTCGGAGAACACACCCAATTGGTGGGGCCGCTTCATGCCGCTCGCTGCCGCGCCGCTCGGTTATCTGGCGGGGTTGGTGGGCATTGGCGGCGGGATATTCCTTGCACCATTGCTCCACCTGACGCGGTGGAACAATGGTCGTGCGATTGCGGCAACGGCCAGTCTGTTTATCCTCGTAAACTCGCTTTTCGGGCTAGCGGGGCAGATACTAAAGGGCGGTCCAGACCGTCTTTCGGCAGCGATTACCTTTGGCCTGCCGCTGATGATCGCCGTTGCGCTCGGCGGATGGATCGGTGGGCTGCTTGCCGCGCGCTTCCTGCCGCTTAACTGGATACGCTGGATAACCGCGGCACTCACCATCTGGGTGGGCACGCGGCTGCTCATTGGAATGTGAGAAAATGGCTCCCCGAGTTGGATTCTGAACCAACGACCAAGTGATTAACAGTCACCTACTCTACCGCTGAGCTATCGGGGAGCAGCCAATCGGCAGAGCGCGCCTATATGAAGACCGTAAAGATTTGGCAAGCGGACAATCGCTTTTGTGGCGATTTTTATGCGATTTCTGGGCCACCCACTCCTTACACCTGAAACTGCTCCGCGATCATGCGCTCATCCAGCGCTTGGCCCGGATCGAACAACAGCACCAGTTCATGCTCTCGCGTGATTTCCACGCTCACCTCGGCCACATCGCGCAGCTCCTTTTGATCAGCCACGGCAGAGACGGGGCGCTTTTCCGGCTCTTTTACTTTTACCGTAATGCGACTGCGATCTGGCAAAATTGCACCGCGCCAGCGCCTCGGACGAAAGGGGCTAATCGGGGTTAGCGCCATCAGATTCGAATCAAGCGGTAAAATCGGACCGTTTGCAGAAAGGTTATATGCGGTTGAGCCAGCAGGAGTTGCGACCAGAACTCCATCACAGATCAATTCTTTGATCCGCACCCTGTCGTCGACTGAGATTTCAAATTTCGCGGTCTGGCGCGTTTCACGCAACAGGGAAACTTCGTTTATCGCGCTGTATCTGTGACGTTTACCATCCTGCGTGACGGCTTTCATCTGCACTGGTGCGATCCGTATGGCTTTGGAGCGTTTGATCCGGCTCAGCAGTTTTTCCGTGCCACGTTTCTTGTTCATCAAGAAGCCGACTGTGCCCAAGTTTACGCCATATACTGGCAGAATATCGCCTGTTTCCAGCATGCTATGCAGGGTTTGCAGCATAAAGCCGTCCCCACCCAGTACGACGATAGCTTCTGCCTCCTCAAGCGGGCACCAGTCATGTGACGCCTCGAAATCGGCTTTCGCAGCCTGCGCCTTGTCGCTGTCGGAAACCAACAATGCGAGCTTTGCAAATTCAGGCATCATTCCCCCAATCGCGCTTCGCCATGCCAAACGGTTAAGCTCATCTGTTAGGTCATCCCAAATGAGTGGCTCTGTAATCCCCCCTATTGGTCGCCGTCCCATTTGGCAACGTGACGCAAATGCACCATAGGAATTGCCAACGGCACGAATAGAGGGTCGCCATGGCAAGTCGCGCACAAAACCTGGATATAGGATCCCCGGATGAACTCACGGGGCTCGCTGATCTTGCGCAGGCGCGAGATACAATTGCCAAATGGCAGCGAGATTGGCCGGATGGGGCCGCGAATTGCCCACTGCATGTCATGCTGGTCGAGTTGGGTCGGATCGACACTGTCAATGTTGCATTTGGCGAAACTGCGGGCGATGGAGCTCTAGTGGAAGTTGCACAGCGAATTCGCCACTTCGCTGCAGATGAGTTGGAAAGCAGCGTTTGGCTCGCTGCGCGCGTCGCTGGCGGATCTTTCCTGCTAGTGGCGCGCGAGGAATGCAGTCGGGAACGTTGGCAGTGGCTTGCTGAGGCGCTTGCTGACGCGTTGTCAGTGCCTATTAGCAAGCAAGGCGGGGAGGGCGCACTTCGCCTCTCGCCGCGGATTGTTCTGATGCGAGCGGTGGACGCCACAACTCCAGAAGGAATGCTTGATACGCTGGCAGAAGGCGCGCGCCGACTTCGCGGCATGGCTGGTCAAAGGATCAGCTGGGAAAGCGGTGAGCACATCAAGGGTGGCCGGACCAATCACCAGCTTGAGGCTGACCTGCTTGAGGCAATTGATCGTGATGAGATCGAAGTGGTTTTTCAACCGCAATATTCCGTGGCCGATGATACGCTGATTGGCGCTGAGGCTCTCGCGCGTTGGCAGCATCCTGAACTGGGCCGGATTGGCGCGGGATTGCTGTTCACGGTTGCCGATCGGATTGATCACGTAACGCATTTGTCGCGCCACATTGCTCGTAAAGCTCTGATGAATATGAAAGACTGGCCAGAACATCTGCGCTTGTCTTTGAACATTACGCCAGAGGACCTCGCGACCGGCGGGTTCGCGCGCGAACTCACCATGCTCATTGAAGAGGCTGACATAGCACCTGCTCGCCTTACGCTAGAGATTACCGAGCAGGTCATCTTGTCCGACTTGGATCGGGTCGGAGCGGTTCTTGATGAGCTCCGTCATCTGGGCATCACGCTGGCACTTGATGACTTCGGCGCAGGGTTCTGCAATTTCCATTATCTCAAGATCCTGCCGATCGACAATTTGAAGCTCGATCATTCGATGGTCGACAACATTCACAAGGATAAACGCGATTTGTCGATCTTTCAGTCGATTACATCGCTTGCCAAAGCGCTAGAGATGTCGGTGACTGTTGAGGGTGTCGAGAACGCTGAGCAGCTTGCTCTCGTCAGGGGCGAAGGGTGCGAAACCTATCAAGGCTTCTTCAAGGCTGAGCCTATGACGAAGTCAGACTTTCTCGAGCTTACTAAAGCCTAACTGGGCTCAGACGTTAGGTCGCTTTCTTCTTCGATTTGCGAACAACGCCGCTGAGGCCCTTAGTAAGCTGAAACAGGCCGTTGAGCCGACTTTCCGGATTGCCCCATGCACGGTTGATCACCAGCTTCATATCTGGGCGCAGCTTCGCGGTGCCTTTCAGCCGATCAACATAAGCAAGCAAGCCGACTGGGTCCGGGAAGTCATTCTCGTGGAAGGTGACGAGCGTTCCAGCATTGCCAACTTCAATTTTAGCGATGTTTGCTTCGATCGCCTGATGCTTGATCTGGATCAGCCGCACCAGATTGGATGTCGCGGCAGGCAAGTCGCCAAATCGGTCAATCATCTCAGCGGCCAGCGCTTCAATCTCGGCGTTGTCTTGCGCGTCGTTCAGGCGGCGGTAGAGCGCCATGCGCACGGCAAGGTCGGGCACATAATCCTCTGGGATCATAATCGGTGCATCAACGGTGATCTGCGGGCTGATTTTCTCAGGTTTTGCTTCTAGCCCAGCTTCGCCTGCCTTAAGCGCCAGAATCGCATCCTCAAGCATCGATTGGTACAGCTCAAAGCCAACCTCGCGGATATGGCCAGATTGCTCATCGCCGAGCAGATTCCCCGCGCCGCGAATATCAAGATCGTGGCTCGCGAGCTGAAACCCGGCGCCGAGACTGTCGAGGTCACTAAGCACTTTCAGACGCTTCTCAGCGACCTCGGAAAGCTGCGTGTTCTCGGGCGTTGTCAGATAGGCATAGGCGCGCAGTTTTGATCGGCCCACACGACCTCGCAATTGGTAAAGCTGAGCCAAACCGAACCGGTCTGCGCGGTGAATGATGATAGTATTAGCGCTTGGTAGGTCCAGTCCGCTTTCGACGATCGTGGTCGATAGCAAGACGTTATACTTACCTTCGTAAAACGCGCTCATCCGGTCTTCGATTTCGCCAGCGCTCATCTGTCCGTGCGCCGTCACCGCTTTCAATTCTGGCACCGTGTCGCGCAGCCATTCCTCAACCTCGGCCATATCCGAAATGCGCGGCACGACGATAAAGCTCTGCCCGCCGCGGTGATGCTCGCGCAGCAAGGCTTCGCGCATCACAACCTCATCCCACTCCATCACGTAAGTGCGCACAGCGAGACGGTCGACCGGCGGTGTCTGGATGGTGGATAGCTCGCGCAGGCCCGTCATCGCCATTTGTAAGGTTCGCGGAATAGGGGTCGCGGTCAGGGTCAGCATGTGCACATCAGCACGCAGCGTCTTGAGCTTCTCCTTATGTGTAACGCCAAAGCGCTGCTCCTCATCCACCACGACGAGGCCGAGATCCTTGAATTTGGTGTTTTTGGAGAGAATTGCGTGGGTACCTATCACGATGTCCATCGTGCCGTCGGCCAATGCGTCGCGCGTTTCCTTGGTTTCCTTCGTTGAGACCAAGCGCGAGAGCCTTCCGACTTTCAATGGAAAACCAGCAAAGCGCTCAGAGAAATTTTGGTAGTGCTGCCGCGCTAGCAAAGTTGTTGGCGCGACGACTGCCACTTGCTGACCGTTCATCGCCGCCACAAAGGCTGCACGCAAGGCAACCTCCGTCTTGCCAAAGCCGACATCGCCGCAAACCAACCGATCCATCGGCTTTCCGCTCTCCAGATCGCGCAACACATCGGTGATGGCGCGCTCCTGGTCCTCGGTTTCCTCCCATGGGAAGCGATCAAGGAACTGGTTGTAAGGGCCTTCTTCCGCCTCAAATACTGGTGCCTTCTTCAGCGCGCGTGCGGCAGCTGTTTTCATCAGTTCTCCGGCAATCTCGCGGATCCGCTCGCGCATTTTTGCGCGGCGACGCTGCCACGCTTCTCCGCCGAGCCGGTCAAGCTGAACCGCCTCTTCGCTGCTGCCATAGCGGGAGAGGACATCAATGTTTTCGACCGGGATATAGAGCTTGTCTCCGCCCGCATATTGCAGGCACACGCAATCATGCTTCGATTTCCCGACCGAGATCGGTTCCAAATCGAGATACTTGCCAATGCCATGCTCTGTATGGACCACCAGATCACCCGGCGTGAGAGCAGATAGCTCGGCCAGAAACGCGTCGGAATCCTTGCGCTTTTTCTTACGGCGCACCAGCCTGTCACCGAGTAAATCCTGCTCAGTGATTAGCTCGAGTTCATCGTTGGCGAAGCTCGCCTCTAGCGGCAGGATCAGCGCAGTCGGTTTGCCTTTTGCCGAAAGGCCCAATGCTTCCTGCCAGCTTTCTGCGGTCTCAATCGCGCATCCTGCTTCGCTTAAGATAGAGCTTATGCGAGCACGGCTGCCTTTAGAATAGGTCGCGAGAAGCGGGCGTTTCCCGGTTTTGCCGAGAGCCTTGAAATGATCTGCCAGTGCCTCGTAGACGTTCTCTCCCCGCGCGCGATCCGGGGCGAAATCACGACCTGATCGAAACCCGAAATCGAGTACCTTTTCGCTAGCTGGCTCATTGAATGCGCTCATCCGATGGGCAGGAAATTCTGCGACCGAACCGCTATATTCTTGATGCGTCAGATATAGCGCATCCGGTGCAAGCGGGCGATAGCCGCCCTTGGCTTGGCCACTGACAGCCCGTCTTTGCTCGAAGTAATCCGCGATGTCAGTAATTCGCTCTTCCGCAGCCTTCACAGAAGCGCTGTCCAGCACCAGCACATCAATCTCACTCAGATGATCGAACAGCGTCGTCAGCTTGTCCTCGAAAAGCGGTAGCCAATGCTCCATTCCCGCGAGGCGGCGACCTTCGCTGACGGCCTCATAAAGCGGGTCTTGCGTCGCTTCGGCGCCGAAAAGTTCGCGATAGCGGCTGCGAAACCGTTTGATGCTGCCTTCATCAAGCAGGGCCTCGCTTGCGGGCAACAGTAGATGCCCTTCGAGCGTGCCCGTGCTGCGCTGCGTGCTTGGGTCGAACAGCCGCAAGCTTTCCAGTTCATCGCCAAAGAAATCGAGCCTCAGCCCTTGGTCGAGGCCGCTGGGAAAGATGTCGACGATAGAACCGCGGATGGCGAACTCACCGGCGTCAATCACGGTATCTGTTCGAGAATATCCTTGGCGCTGCAGCAGTGCGGCGAGGCTGTCCATACCGATCTCGCTGCCCGGTTTGAACGCGCGGACATTCTCGCGAACGCGGAAAGGTGAAAGGACACGCTGTAACAGAGCGTTGGCAGTTGTGACGAGCAATTGATTGCGGTCAGTATCCGCCTGCAGCCGGTGCAGAGCTGCCAGGCGTTTTGCACTGATCGATAACGCCGGACTGGCTCGATCATAGGGCAGCGAATCCCAAGCAGGAAACTCGATTACTTCCAGCTCTGGCGCGAAATATAGCGCGGCCTCCGCAATACTGCGCATCGCTGTATCATCGGGTGCGACGAATACAGCACGCCCTTTTGCGGCGCGTGCCAGATCGGTCAGCACCAATGGCTGCGCACCGCGCGCAACAGATGCGAGCGTCAGCGGCTTTTGAGCCTCGATAATACGGGAAAAATCAGACATGCGTATGTTTAGTGCTGTGTCACGAGCTTTGTTCCGGCTAACGCGGAATATCGACAAAATCGAGACGTTGCATGGCATCCATCAGGGGACCTGCAAACGCTTCGGGCGTCTGCCGGGTCTTCATTGCCCAGGCCATTACATCGACGTCGTCCTGATCCAGCAAGCGTTCGAACCAGGAGAGGTCATCCTCCCCCAGGCGTTTGCATGCGCATCGAAGAAACCGCCAAACGTGTAGTCGGCCTCACGCGTTCCGCGATGCCATGCGCGAAACTTTGCTCGGGCGAAACGGGTTTCTAGTTCAAGTGCACTTGGATTGTCGGGCATGAGGCGCGGGTAGGGCACTCGCATTGTCCGCGCAAGCGGGTATAGAGCATGCCGCGATGCGGCCTGATATTCTCAACCCTCTTTTTGCTGAAACTGATACGCTGGAAGGCGTTGGGCCTAAGCTAAAAAAGCCGTTGGAGAAGCTTGGGCTGACGCGCTTGCGCGATTTGGCGTATCACCTGCCGGAACGGTTTGTGACTCGCCGCGCAGTTGAAACACTTGATGAAGCGAGCGAGGGCGAACAGGTCATCATTGCGCTCACGGTGACGGAGCACCGTGCGGGCGGCAGTCGTCGAGCGCCCTATCGCGTTTTCGCGCAAGACAGCATCGGTAATGTCATGGTGCTGACATATTTCGGGCGCGCGTCGTATACAGCCAAGAAGCAATTGCCGCAGGGCGAGAAGCGCTGGGTCGCGGGCAGGCTCGATCGATATGGTGACATGCTGCAAATCGTGCATCCTGATCACGTGTTGGAGGAGGGCGGGGATACTCTCGGGCAGCTATGCGAGCCGGTCTATCGTCTGTCCGAAGGGCTCACGCAGCCGCGCATCGCGGGGCTGGTTCAACAATCGCTTTCCAAGCTTCCTGACTTGCCCGAATGGTCGGATACTCAGCAGGTCGACAAAGAAGGCTGGCCGAAATGGCGCGATGCGCTGCTGCTTTCCCACAAGGGGGATCATGCCAAGGCGCGCGATCGACTGGCTTATGATGAGCTTTTGGCGAACTCCTTGGCGCTCATGCTGGTTCGTGCTGACAACCGCCAACGGCGCGGGCAACCTTTGGTGGGTGATGGTCGCTTGCGTGATCGTCTGGACCTACCGTTTGAAATGACGGGTGCGCAGGTGCGTTCGATTGCCGAGATTGAAGGCGACCTTGCGCAGGAAGCGCCGATGCTGCGACTGCTGCAAGGTGACGTTGGTGCGGGTAAAACGGTGGTCGCATTGGCGGGGATGCTGATCGCTGTCGAGGCCGGTGCACAGGCGGCATTGCTGGCTCCGACGGAAATTCTCGCGCGACAGCACTTTGAAACCATGCGCAGACTAGCAGAGCCGACCGGAGCGCGAGTCGCGCTGCTGACGGGCCGTGATAAGGGCAAAGCGCGCGAGGCCACGCTGATGGGGCTGCTGGATGGCAGCATTGATATCGTTGTTGGAACCCATGCGATATTTCAGGACAAGGTCGCATACAAGAACCTAGCTATGGTGGTGATTGATGAGCAGCATCGCTTTGGCGTGGGCCAGCGGCTTATGCTCGCCAGCAAAGGCAAGAGCGCGCCGCATGTCCTCGCGATGACCGCCACGCCGATTCCGCGCACGCTGACTTTGGCGCAATATGGCGAGTTGGATGTCAGCAAGCTCGACGAACTGCCGCCGGGCAGACAAGCGATCGAAACCCGGGTAGTTGGACAAGCGCGGATTGATGAAGTCGCTGCCGGTGTGGAACGTCACATCGCGACCGGTCAGCAAGCCTATTGGGTGTGTCCAATGGTTCGCGAAAGTGATTTTGCGACCGAGGATATTGCTGCTGCGGAAGCGCGCTATGCGGCGCTTAAAGAGCGTTTTGGTAAGGATGTTGTCTTGGTCCACGGGCAGCTGGCCAGTGAGCTCAAAGATGCAGCAATGGAGCGCTTTGCCAGCGGCGATGCAAAGGTGCTGGTCGCGACGACCGTTATCGAGGTTGGCGTTGATGTGCCGAACGCGACGCTGATGGTGATTGAGCAGGCAGAGCGGTTTGGTCTTGCGCAACTACACCAATTGCGCGGGCGTGTGGGGCGGGGTGCGGAAAAGTCCGTCTGCCTGCTGATACGCGGCGACACGTTGTCGGAGACGGCGAGAGAGCGGCTGGCGTTGATGCGAGAAACCCAAGATGGCTTTCGCCTGGCTGAGGAAGATTTGCGCCTTCGCGGGGGCGGAGAGTTGCTGGGCACGCGGCAGTCGGGCGATACACCTTTCAGCGTCGCCAGTCTCGATCAGATCACGAAGTTGCTTCCGATTGCCTATGCTGATGCTCAGGTTGTGATGGCTCGTGATGGTGGGCTCGACGGTGTGCGCGGTGAGGCGGCTAGAATGCTACTCTATTTGTTTGAGCGTGATTGGGGCGTGCGCACTTTACGCGGAGGATGATACCTAAAGTTCAGCTGGGCTTTAGTTTGTCAACCAAGGCATTAGCAGCGGCAGAAACGTCTTCCCACGTATCGTCAAAACGCTCTTCGCCATCATAGTACGGATCGGCAATTGATGCGCCTTCTCGGTACGGGCACCAAGTCCATCAAAAGAGATACGTGCGCCGCGTTTCCTTCAGGCCTGACGGCTTCGATATTGCGCAGGTTCTGATGATCCATTGCGAAAATATGCGTGAACCGCGTAAAGTCTTCGGTGGCTAACTGTCGTCCCTGATAGTGAGAGATATCAATGCCATGAACTCCGGCTGTGGCGACTGAGCGCGGATCTGGCGGTGACCCGATATGATAGCCAGCAGTTCCAGCACTATCGATTTTACAGTTCAGCCCAGTTTCCTCAGCGGTTTTGCGAAATGCTGCTTCCGCCAGTGGTGATCGGCATATATTGCCAAGGCATACAAACAGAATGGCGGGATGTGTCATCTGGGCAGACTACTGGACTGCTCTTTCAACTGGCAATAGGGCCTAGGATAAATTTATCGGAGATACTGCCATGCGTTCGCTTCTCGCCACTTTAGCCGCTTCAAGCCTGCTTGCGACCTCGCCGGTTTTGGCGGGTCCAGTCGAGGACTATGAACAGTTGCGCGAAGAGGTGTGGCAGGCCACTTTGGATGGCAGCCCACAATTGGCGACAAGCATCGGAGACCGCCGCGGCGACGGGAAATTGAGCGACATGTCGCTGGCGGAATATGACCGTACACTCGCGGAAAGTGAGGCCTTCCTTGCGCGGCTCAATCAGATCGACGAAAGCGCGTTGCCGGTCGATTTGCAGGTTGACTATGCAATTCTCAAACGCAGCTTTGAGGATGGCATTGAAGGGGCGGGTTTCGACCATACGAGATACGTGCTGTTCACCAATCGCGGCGGTTGGTTCAGCGGCTTCGCGTCGCTTCCACATCGGTCTCCACTTTTCACACTCGCAGATTACGAGAGCTATATTTCCCGTCTGGAGGCGTACGCAGAGCTAAACGCGCAAGGCATCAATCGCAGCCGAGAAGCTATTTCGCGAGGCCTGACGCAACCGTGCGAGCCGATGCAGGGGCTTGAAGATCGGATCGCAACTCAGATCGTGGACGATTACACGACCTCGCCGTTCTGGCGACCATTTGCAGAAAAGCCCGCCACAATATCTGACGAAGAATGGGAAAATCTGAGAGATCGCGCCAGTGTCGCGATGGAGGAGGCGGTGCTTCCTTCCTATCGCGATTTTCTGACGTTCTACACTGAGGAATACGCGCCCAATTGTCGCACCGGCACGCCCGGCATTTCGGCGACGCCGAATGGCGAGGAATACTACGACCATCGTGTGCGCAGCTTCACAACGACAGATATGACCGCCGACGAGGTGCACAATCTCGGCCTGTCCGAAGTGGCGAGGATTCGTGCGGAGATGGAGGAAGTCGCCGCTTCGGCAGGATACGACACGCGCGAAGCCTATATCGAACATCTACGTACTGACCCGCAATATTACATGACCGATGCTGACGAGTATCTTGCCTACACCCAAGCATTGGCGAAGCATATTGATGGCTTTATGCCCAAGCTGTTTGGCCGCTTACCGCGCCAGCCATACACCGTTTTGCCAATTCCTGCCGCGCAAGCTCCAGGCAACACCACCGCTTATTACGAGCGTGGCTCGCTGGAGACCGGCCAACCGGGCATCTACCGCCTGAACACGACAGAGCTTGATCAGCGCCCCCTTTGGGAATTACCGGCTTTGGGTGTGCACGAGGCCGTGCCGGGGCATCACCACCAGATCGCGTTGCAGCAGGAATTGGACGTGCATCCACTTCGCGCCAACGGTACGTACTTTACCGCCTTTGTAGAGGGGTGGGGTCTCTATTCAGAACGGCTTGGCATCGAAATGGGATTATATGATACGCCAGCCAAACAGATGGGGCGTCTGAGCTATGAAATGTGGCGTGCGACGCGTTTGGTAGTTGATACGGGCATCCACTCGAAAGGGTGGAGCAAGCAGCGTGCGGTGGATTACATGCTCGATAATACCGCGCTCAGCCCGGCAAACATCGATGCAGAGGTCAACCGCTACATCACCTGGCCGGGACAGGCTCTGGCATATAAAGTCGGCGAGCTAAAGATCCGCGAACTTCGTTCGAAGGCTGAGGAAGTGCTTGGCGCTAATTTCGACATTCGCGCATTTCATGACACCGTTTTGGAAAACGGGGCCGTGCCCTTGGATGTGCTGGAAGCTTATGTTGATCGCTGGCTTTCCCTTGCATCAGCTGATGCCATGGCAAGCGAGGCTGCAGTAGCGGGTAACTAGACCGGATTATCCGCGAGCACCTTTTCGACGATTGGTCGAATTTCAACGATGGCTTTGAGGCGCGCGCCGAGCAACGCCGTTCCGCTCACTTTACGTTGTACGAACAGCGTTTCGGGCGGCGGGACGTGCCATGCTTCTTTGTCCTGTGCGATGGCCATGCCCTCATCGCGCAGGATCGGGACGAAAGCTCTGTCACCAAAGTCGAAAGGCTCTTCGCTGGCCATTTCGCCAACGATAATATCGATCATACGGTCGATACGGTCACGGTGTTTTTCGACCGCAGCGGGCGACACAAAATCTGCCTCATAAGACGCTTGCAGTACGCGCTCAGGATCGCGAGCCAGGCCGGCTTCCAACAAGTTGCGATAAGCCAGCGCAATATCAGGCTCAATCACTCGTGTCGCCCCGAAATCCAATAGCACGATCCGGCCAGTGTCGCGTTGATAGCGGAAGTTCGCAAAGTTCGGGTCTGTTTGCATAAAGCCGAACTCGAACAGCTCACGCGCCACCAATCGCATCATTTTGGCGAACAGGACATTGCGCGTTGCTTGTGGCTCGTCTTCGAGGCTTTCGATGGGGACTCCCGGTTCAAAACTCATCGCGAGTATACGCTCGCGGGTAAGTTCGACGTCGAGCTCAGGAATGACGAAATCTGGCTCGTCAGACAGCATCTTCGCATAGGCGCGCATCATCGCCCCCTCGCGTTGATAATCTGCCTCTTCGTGCAACTGTTCCTTGGCGGCTGCCAGCAAAGGATCAAGATCGAGATGTTTGGGGAGGAGGCCCGAAACACTGAGCAAAGTTGCCACGTTATCGACATCGCTATCGATACTCTGCGCGATGCCGGGATACTGGACTTTGATCGCCAATGTGCGGCCATCAGGTGTGACTGCACGGTGGACTTGTCCGATTGATGCGGCCGCAATCGGGCGCGGTTCGAAACGGCGAAACCGTTTGCGCCAATCATCGCCCCACTGCTCGCGCAGAACCTTATCGAGCTGCTTTGGCGGCATGAAATTCGCGCGGTCGCGCAAGGTTGCGAGAATTTCAGAGAGTTCGGCCGGTAGAACGTCGCCCGCATCCATGCTGATCATCTGGCCAAGCTTCATCGCCGCGCCGCGCAGATGGCTAAGCCGGTCTGTGACCCGCCTTATGTTTCCCGGCGTCAGGATCAGCTGGTCCATGGTGGGCCGTTCACCCGCAGCAAGTCGACGTGCGCCCTCAGCGAGCATTCCGCCTGCCATGCCACCCGCCAGCCGGCCAAAGCCGCTTAAGCGCCCAATCCGGCTTGATGGAACAGCGCGATGTTTGGATGGGCCGTCTCTGTTGCTGTCGTCTGCCATGATTGAATGCGGCTCCTGTGTCACCGGGTAATGAGTGAAAGGCTGCAACGTTCCTGTGGACTGTGGCGAAGGCGGCGCACTACGACTGGTTCGATGGGGTGACAAGCACGGCCTTTCGAAGCTAGCACGTGCTGCATGGCCGAACATTTCGAACAGCAATATCTCGATCTAATGCGCCGCATCTGGAGCGAGGGTAGCGAGCGGGTCGACCGCACGGGCATAGGCACGCGGTCTGTCATGGGCGCCATGCTGCGGTTCGATCTGACGAACGGAGCTATGCCGCTCATAACCACCAAACGCGTTTACTGGAAAACTGCAACGCGCGAGATGCTGTGGTTTCTCACCGGCGAGACCAATATTCGTCCACTGGTGCTGCAAGGTGTCAAAATCTGGAACGAGTGGCCGCACGCAAATTACGTCAAACAGACCGGTGATCAGATCGCGCTGGATGATTTTGTGCAGCGCATTGCCGACGACCAGGATTTTGCAGAGCGCTGGGGCGATCTAGGGCCTGTTTATGGCAAGCAATGGGTTGACTGGCCGACATTCAGCTATCGCAAGGATGGCCTTTATGAGCGTGGCGAGGGCATCAATCAGGTTGCAGAAGTGGTCGAGAGCCTGCGCAACAACCCGGGTAGCCGCCGCCATATTATTGAAGGGTGGAATGTTGCGCAGCTTGATCAGATGGCGCTGCCACCTTGCCACAAGACCTATCAATTCCACGTTGCTGATGATCGACTGAACTGCGTTCTTTATCAGCGCAGTTGCGATGTGGCATTGGGCCTGCCGTTCAATCTGTGGTCCGCCGCTCTGCTAACGCGCATGCTTGCCCAGCAGACCGACTTAAAGCCGGGTGAACTTGTGTGGATGGGTGGAGACACGCACCTTTATCTGAATCACGAACATCTCATCACGGAACAGCTGAGTCGTGCGCCGCAAGGCAACCCCACGCTTGAAATAGTCAGACGCCCGGAAAGCATTTTCGATTACAAAATCGAGGACTTTCTGGTAGAAAATTACACACCGCATCCCCCGATAAAGGCGCCTGTTGCGGTCTGATCTACAACGCTTGACCGCCCGAAATCGCTGCCATAGGCCACGCCCACACGCTTTTACTGGGAGAGTAAGCTTATGGCCGAAAAGGCCAAGCGCGAGAATGCTGGCAGCAATAAACCTGCCCTAGAGCTGCATGTTCCTGAGCCCAAATACCGGCCAGGTGACACAGCGGATTTCTCGCATATCGACATAGGCGAAGCCGGGGCGATGCCGCGCCCGGACGAGACTTGCGCTCCGGCGGACATGCACGACTTGGCATATGGTCTGGTTCGGGTTCTTGGCGAAGACAACAAGGCGCACGGCCCCTGGGACCCGAAGCTCGATCCAGAAACGCTGCGCACGATGCTGCAGCACTTTTCAACGACGCGCGCCTTTGACGAGCGCATGTTCCGTGGTCAGCGGCAGGGTAAGACCAGCTTCTATATGAAGTGCACTGGAGAGGAAGCGACGAGTATTGCCACCTCAATGGCGCTGGCCAGCGACGATATGATCTTTCCCAGCTATCGTCAGCAGGGCATCTTGATCGCGCGCGGCTATCCCCTAATCGAGATGATCAATCAGATTTATTCGAACAAAGGCGATAAATTGAAGGGGCGCCAGCTCCCGATCATGTATTCGAGCCGCGAGCACAGTTTCTTCACGATCAGCGGCAATCTGGCGACACAGACCCCGCAGGCGGTTGGCTGGGCGATGGCCAGTGCAATTAAAGGTGACAGCCGCATCGCGGCAACATGGGTAGGCGAGGGGAGCACGGCAGAAGGAGACTTCCACAGCGCCTGCACTTTTGCGACGGTTTATAACGCGCCGGTCATTCTTAACGTCATCAACAACCAGTGGGCGATCAGCAGTTTCAGCGGCTTTGCCGGGGGAGAGCGAACTACCTTTGCTGCGCGTGCCTTGGGCTATGGCCTTGCTGGCCTGCGTGTAGATGGCAATGATCCGCTGGCATGCTACGCGGCGGAACAATGGGCCGCCAACCGCGCCCGGGCCAATGCCGGTCCGACATTGATCGAGTTCTTCACATATCGCGCAGAGGGGCACTCTACTTCTGACGATCCGAGCGGCTATCGCAGCGCGCAAGAACAGAAAGAGTGGCCCTTGGGAGATCCGGTCACCCGCCTGAAGGACCACCTCATTGCGCTCGGCGAATGGGATGAAGATCGTCAGGCCGCGATGGATCTTGAAGCGGCTGAGCTGGTCAAAAAGACAACCAAGGAAGCCGAGGCCAATGGGATCCTTGGCCATGGCTTGCACCACCCGTTCCGCACAATGTTCCAAGACGTTTACGAGGATCTGCCTTGGCATCTTGAGGAACAGGCTGCACAGGCCAAGAAGGAACGTGAGATCAAGTGGCCCGGAGAGGAGCCTTGGTCATGAGCATTGAGACTCAAAAGAAGGGCGTCGACAACGCTCAGACCGAGCGCCGCCTCAATATGATCGAGGCGATCAACGACGCGCTCGACGTAACCATGAGCCGCGATGATGACGTGATCGTTATGGGCGAGGATGTCGGCTATTTCGGCGGCGTGTTCCGCTGTACCGCTGGTTTGCAGGAGAAGTACGGCAAGACCCGCGTATTTGACACCCCAATCTCGGAATGCGGGATTATCGGGGTTGCGGTTGGCATGGGTGCATATGGCCTGCGCCCGGTGCCGGAGATACAATTTGCCGATTACATTTATCCCGGTCTTGATCAGCTGGTTAGTGAAGCGGCGCGACTGCGCTATCGCTCTGCTACGGAATATATCGCGCCGATCACGGTACGCTCTCCTTTTGGTGGCGGGATTTTTGGTGGGCAAACGCATAGCCAAAGTCCGGAAGCTATTTTCACCCACGTCGCCGGATTGAAAACCGTTATTCCCGCCACACCGCATGATGCGAAGGGGCTTCTCATCAGCGCGATCGAAGACAATGATCCCGTGATATTTTTCGAGCCGAAACGTATTTATAATGGGCCGTTCAGCGGGTTTTACGACAAGCCGGTCGAGCCATGGAAGAAGCATAGAGACAGCGTGGTGCCCGAGGGGCATTATACGATACCGCTCGGCAAAGCGCGAAAAGTCAATGAAGGTGATCAGTTAACAGTGCTCGCCTATGGAACGATGGTTCATGTCGCTGAGGCGGTATGCCTGGATAAAGGCGTCGATGCGGACATTCTGGATCTGCGCACGCTGGTTCCGCTTGATATTCAGGCGATTGAGGCATCAGTGGAGCGCACCGGAAAATGTTTGATTGTGCACGAGGCCACGCGGACATCGGGGTTCGGCGCAGAGCTGTCTGCGCTGGTAACTGAACGCTGTTTTTATCATCTCGAGGCGCCTGTTGAGCGCGTTACCGGTTTCGACACACCCTATCCGCACAGCCTTGAATGGGCCTATTTCCCCGGCCCGGTTCGCATTGGCGAAGCAATTGACAAGCTTTTGAGCGAGTAACGCAGTTATGGCAAAGTTCACATTCAACATGCCCGACGTGGGCGAGGGCGTTGCCGAGGCGGAAGTCGTCGAGTGGCACGTGAAACTCGGCGATACGGTCAGCGAGGATCAACATCTCGTCGACGTCATGACGGACAAGGCGACGATTGACATTGAAAGCCCGGTTGATGGCACGGTAATCGAACTGGCTGGTGAGCCTGGCGATACGGTTGCGGTCGGTTCAATGTTGCTGGTGATCGAGGTCGAAGGCGACACACAAGAGGCGCCTGCGGAAGATAGTAAACCAGAACAGAAGCCTGAACCCAGTCCAGAGCCGGAACCTGCGCCTGCACCGGTCGAGAAAGTCGAACCTGAGCCGGAACTCACTCCAGAACCGGAGCCATTGCCTGCGCAAAAAACCGATGCGAAGGTCCTTGCAACTCCGGCGGTCCGCAAGCGGGCGAGAGATCTCGGCATAGACCTTGGCGAGGTTAAGCCTGCCGCTGATGGCCGCATTCGTCACGCTGACCTGGACGCGTTTCTTTCATATTCCGGGGGTTCTCACCCGCAGCGCCTGCGCGTTCTGACGAGGAGCATAAGGTTATCGGCATGCGCCGCCGTATTGCCGAGAATATGGCCGCATCCAAGCGCAACATCCCGCATTTCTCTTATGTCGAGGAAGTCGATGTCACGGACCTTGAGGTTATGCGAGCGCAGCTTAATGCCAATCGCGGCGACAGGCCCAAGCTGACCATTCTCCCACTGCTGATCACCGCCATTTGTAAGACTATACCTGACTTTCCGATGATCAACGCGCGTTATGATGATGAGGCGGGCCTCGTCACGCGGCATGGCGCGGTGCATCTGGGTATGGCGACGCAGACCGATGCTGGCCTGATGGTGCCGGTCATCCGTGACGCGCAGGGCAAGAATTTGTGGCAGCTTGCAAATGAGATCGGTCGGCTTGCGGATGCTGCACGCACTGGCAAAGCGAAGTCTGACGAGATGTCTGGCGGCACGCTGACGGTGACGTCGCTCGGTCCTTTGGGCGGTGTTGCGACAACGCCGGTCATCAATCGGCCAGAGGTCGCGATTATAGGACCCAATCGGATTATTGAACGTCCGATGTTTGTGCCCGACGGGCAGGGCGGTGAGCGGATCGAGAAACGCAAGCTGATGAATATCTCGATCAGCTGCGATCACCGCGTTGTTGATGGCTATGATGCGGCGAGCTTTGTCCAGGCGCTTAAAAAGCTGATCGAAACTCCGGTCCTTATCATTTCAAACTGATATCAACTGTCGGACTCGGCATAGACTGCTTCGGACATGGATAAAGCAGATTCGGCGGCCCACGCCCCCGTTGCAGCCATCGCCAGGCTAAAAAATAGCAACCCTGTTCGCATTTCGACCCCCGTCATCTTGGTTGCGCAAGTGTCGCGCGAGAGAGTCAAGATGGGGTTAAAGATAGTGCTGATTTACACTTGATTACAAGATGAGCGGATTAATCGCATAGCGGCCAAAAAACCGCTTCTTCGGTTGTTGACAGCCAATGCGCGCTGCACTAGTTGGCGCGCTCCCAAGCGGTGCAAACCCATTTTATGCGGGTGTAGCTCAGTTGGTTAGAGCGCCGGCCTGTCACGCCGGAGGTCGCGAGTTCAAGTCTCGTCACTCGCGCCACTTGGGATTTCAAACAGCGCGGTTACTGCTCGTTTGTGCTGGTCGCGCAAGCCTCAGCATCACGCGTCCAAGTGATCGCATTCCTAAGAAACCTGCGATAATTCTCGTTGTCATAGACTGTGTGGCTGTGCCCAAGCCCGGAATAGACCACTCGGCCCGTTTTCACACAGCGAGCCCAGGCAATTGGATGTTTCTCGGGCATATCCCCCATCCGCAAATCTTCGTGATCGCCGTAAAGCAGGTTTTGCGGGCTATAGCTGCTCTCATCCAGACCTAGCAGCGGCGTGGCATCACCCAGCTTTTCTGCCGTATCAAAGCTGTACCATTCATCATTTTGGACCCAGTCCGCAGGGACACCAGCAAGGATTGGATGATCTGGCGCCAGATTTACGACGCGCGCATCCTGAAACTGGGGGTCCGCGGGATGGCCGATAAATTCCGGACCGATCACGCCTTTATCATACCACGGCCAATCGCCATGCGAGTTATCGCCTGCGCTGTGCAATCCGATCCACGCGCCCCCGGCTTCGAGCCACGTCTGAAAGGCAGTTTCCTGATCTTTAGAAAGGGCGTTGCCAGTCATGTTATTGAATACGACTATTTCGAAACGTGCCAGCTGTTCCGGATTGAAAACCGCTGCATTGACCGTTGTGAACAGCCCCATGTCATTCTCGGCTGCATATTCTGCCAGGAAACGATCAGCGCCGGCGATCCCCTCATTGTGACGCCACCCGCGCGTTTTCGAGAAAACGAGGATCGCAGGCTGCGTCATATAGGGAGTGATTTCTGGCTGAAGCGTGTCGTGAGACGTTCCGACTGACTGTTGGGAAGCGGCCATCGGGCCAAGAAGAACCACGAAGATTATAGCTGCCGCTTGCACTGCCTTTGCGGTCACGGACTTCATCCCCACTTACCGGTCTCCATCCAGATTAAAAAGCGGCGCAGCGGCAGTAGCCAGATAAGCCCGAGCGTCAGATACACGGTAGTTTGGATGAGAGTAGGCCAAGTGTGAATATACTCTGGCACAATCAGCGCGACTGCAATGCCATACACGGTGAGAACCATAAGCAGGCCCAAAATACCCAGCGGAATTCGAATGGTTGGTTCTTCACGCATCAAAAGGGTCCGTACATTCTTGTCGGTGTGACTATAGCGCTCAAACGCTGATCATGTTCCTCAGTTGGGAGCGTTTCGACCAGCTGACAATCCCAGGCAAGGCCGATAGCGAGTGTATTTGGGTGCAGTGCGAGCCAGCGGTCATAGTGCCCACCGCCCTGTCCGAGCCGGTCACCTGTTTCAGTGAAGCCAACGAGCGGCACAAGCAGGATATCTGGGATCAGGGCTCGAGCGCCGGGTTTTGGCTGGACAATACCGAACGGCCCCTCCTCGCAGTCACTTTCGTCAAATGGGTCGGAATGTTCGGCGAATTCCATTGAGGCCGTCGGTTCCAAGAAACGGGGAAGGGCGAGGATATGCCCTCTCTCATGGAAGAATCGCGCATATCCGCCTGCGGGCGCTTCTGATGGAGCGGCGTGATACAGTCCGGTGGTTGCGTTTTGCGAGATCAGCTCCAGTAAGGGCGCAGGCGGTCGGCTCAGGATCAGCGCTCTGACGTTGTCTGGAAGCGCTGCGACGTGATCGCGGCGTTTCTTGCGCAATTGTTTGCGAAGGGTGGCTTTTGCTTCGTGAAGATCGTGAGGCATCGGTCAGACGAATAGTGATCGGGCCGCAGGCCCGCAAGCCCGGCCGGGCGCCCGCAGCGATGCGATCTTTGATCGCTGTGAGCGAGGAGATCGCGCGCCGGATGGCGTGCTGACTTAAGAAGGTGGCGGAACCACTATGGGTCGTTCTCCGAGAAATCCTCCGACGCCTAAACGTCAGGTGGGCGCCGTATATCCTAGATCCCAGGTTCCACTCCGAAGAGCGCAGGGGCCCATAATCCAAGACAGGGACAGCTCCCTAGGAATTGCTTATAGCCTCAGGGATATTCAAAACGGCTCGTGCCGAGCAGTCCCGCCATCACCCTATGTAGGAGGCCGGGGTCTCGCTCTCAAGCATATCTGCTGTCTTTTCTAATCTGGTCGCCAAAGCTTCAAGCTCTGCGGCGATTGAGTCGGTGTTCATTTGCGACGGGGAAGGTGCAGAATTGGGCGCGGCAGCAGGGGACGCTGGGTTGCGATTTTTCGCCTCGTCCAACTCGTCCGCCAAAAAAAGGGCTGCAAACAGAAGGTCTTTCGTCTCTATCTTTGAAAGATTGTCTCCAAGTGCGGTCATCCGCTCGTCGATCATTCCCGCAAGCTTGCGCACATGATCTTCCTGACCGTCTTCGCAAGCCAGCGAGTAATTGCGCCCACCAACGAGTAGCTTCACCTCACTCACTGTTCGAACTTCCCAATCAACTCGTCGAGGCGAACAAGAGATGCCGAGACAGATTGCCGCAAAGCGCGGTGCTTCTCTGCCAACTTGTTGTGTTGTGCGCTTGAATTCGCCGCATTTTGTTCGATCCGCGACAAAGCGGTTTCGATGCGGTTACGCGCAGCGGTGATCCGATCATCCTCCATCCTGCGCTCCTCTTTAGCCATATTAACTTTTTCAGGCAAAGCTTTGGCGCATCCTGTTGATAACTCGCCTCAGGCGTAAGGCAGCCGGTAAAGCCATGCTGCATCGCTTGACCTCCACAACTCGGTCCGCGAAGGCTTCTCAGCAATCGAATCGACCGAATTCGCGGGAGCCTTCCTTCATGAGTTTCGACACTGCGCGCCTTGTCAGCATGGCCAATGCAATCAGGGCCCTTTCCATGGACGCGGTGCAAGCCGCAAATTCTGGCCATCCGGGCATGCCTATGGGCATGGCTGATGTGGCGACGATCCTGTGGACTGAATATCTGAAATATGATGCGAGCGCGCCGGATTGGGCGGATCGCGACCGCTTTGTGCTGTCGGCAGGGCACGGCTCGATGTTGATTTATAGCCTGCTGCACCTCAGCGGTTACGAGCGGCCGACGATGGACGACATCCGCAATTTCCGGCAACTCGGCTATCCATGCGCTGGCCATCCCGAAAACTTCCTGCTGGAAAGCGTTGAGTGCACCACCGGTCCTTTGGGCCAAGGTCTCGCAATGGCCGTCGGTATGGCGATGGCGGAGCGACACCTGAACGCCAGTTTCGGCGACGATCTCGTCGATCATAAGACATGGGTGGTCGCTGGCGATGGATGCCTCATGGAAGGGATCAATCATGAAGCTATTGGTCTCGCAGGTCACCTGAAGCTGGGCCGTCTCAACGTCCTGTGGGATGATAACAACATCACTATCGATGGCGGTACTGACCTTTCCACCAGCGAAGACATCAAGGCGCGCTATGTCGCAACCGGATGGCACGTGGTGAGTTGTGATGGGCATGACTTTGACGACATTCGTCGCGCTTTGGATGAGGCGCAGAGTGACGATCGCCCCTCGTTGATCGCGTGCAAAACCGTGATCGGCAAAGGCGCGCCAAACAAGCAAGGAACCAGCGCGACGCATGGTGCGCCCTTGGGGGATGATGAGATTGCGGCTGCTCGTGCTGAGCTTGGCTGGTCGCATGCTCCGTTTGAGGTGCCTGAGGACATTGTGAGCGACTGGCGCTTGGCAGGATCGCGCGGTGCCGCAGCCCGTGCTGACTGGGATGCGCGTCTCTCAGCTTCCGATCATCGCGCAAACTTTGCTGCTCGTATGGCTTCTGTGGCGGATCATGCCGGTCCTGCGCTTGAAGCCCACATTCGAGGACTGGCTACTGAGCCGCAAAAGGTCGCAACGCGCAAAGCGTCTGAAATGGCGCTTGGCCCGCTGACTGAGGCGATCCCGCATCTGGTCGGCGGTTCAGCTGACCTCACCGGATCAAACAACACAAAAACCGCCAGCACGCTGCCAATGACAGCAGACGACTATAGCGGGCGCTACGTTTATTATGGCATCCGTGAATTCGGCATGGCCGCCGCGATGAACGGTATGGCATTGCATGGCGGTGTTGTGCCGTATGGCGGTACATTTCTGATCTTCAGCGATTATTGTCGCAACGCCATCCGCCTTTCCGCCCTGCAAGAGGTTGGAGCGGTCTATGTCATGACGCATGACAGCATTGGCCTGGGGGAAGACGGTCCAACGCACCAACCCGTGGAACAGGTTATGAGCTTGCGCCTGATGCCCAACCTCAATGTCTACCGGCCATGCGATACAATTGAGACGGCGGAATGCTGGGCGTTGGCTCTGCAGACCCAAGAAACGCCTTCAGTGTTGGCCTTGTCGCGTCAGGGTTTGCCGCAATTGCGCGGTGAAGGCGATGAGAACTGGACTTCGGCCACCAGTCGCAGCGCGAAGGGCGCGTATCGGCTACGCAATGCGTCGGCAGAACGCCGGGTTGTGATTATCGCGACCGGCTCCGAAGTCGCACTGGCGATCGAATGTGCCGATGCTTTGGAGGCTCAGGGGATCGGCTGCGATGTCGTTTCTATGCCGTGCGCCGAGCTGTTTGATGCGCAAAACGCGGCGTATCGGAAAGAAACACTGCCAGCAGGCACGCTAAAAGTTTCGATTGAGGCCGGTAGTACACTTGGCTGGGAGCGCTATACGGGTACGGACGGAGTTAACATTGGAATTGATCGCTTCGGTGCGTCGGCGCCAGCGGGCGATCTGTTCGCCAAATTCGGTTTCACTGTGGACGCCATCGTTCCACAAATCAAAGATGCGTTAAACGCTTAAAATCAGGAGTTTCCCCAATGACCACGAAGGTTGCCATTAACGGATTCTGTACCGCATCGGACGCCTTGTCGCACGCGCTATTCTAGAGCGGAACGATCACGACCTTGAATTGGTATCGATCAACGATCTCGCTGATACCAAATCTAACGCTCTTCTGTTTCAATATGACAGTACACATGGCCGCTTTCCAGGCTCAGTTGAGGTTGCTGATGGGGCCATCATCGTCAATGGCGCGTCTATCGCGGTCACAAGCGAACGCGATCCGGGTAACCTGCCGCATGGTGAGCAGGGCGTTGATATCGTTCTGGAATGTACTGGCTTCTTCCAATCGCATGATGCCGCTGAGCCGCATCTGAAGGCTGGCGCAAAGCGGGTGTTGATCTCCGCTCCTGCGAAAAATGTATCTGCAACAATTGTTTATGGCGTGAATCACGAAACGCTGACAGCTGAAGATGTGATCGTTTCAAATGCCAGCTGCACCACCAACTGCCTCTCCCCGATGGCCAAGGTGTTGCATGAAACTGTTGGTATCGAGCGCGGTTTTATGACCACCATTCACAGCTACACCAATGACCAGCGCATGCTCGATCAGATGCACGGCGATATGCGGCGTGCTCGCGGCGGTGCGCAGAACATGATCCCAACCACAACTGGCGCTGCGCGTGCCGTTGGCTTGGTTCTACCAGAGCTTGCTGGTAAACTGGATGGGTCCTCCGTCCGCGTTCCAACGCCAAACGTTTCGCTAGTCGATCTGGTATTTACGCCTGGTCGCGACACTTCCGTAGAGGAGCTGAACGCAGCGCTTAAGGCGGCCGCCGATGGTCCAATGATGGGCGTCCTCGATTACACAGATCAACCGCTCGTCAGCAGCGACTTCAACCACTATCCGGCCAGTTCCACCATCGACAGCCTCGAAACATCTGTCATGGAGGGCAAGCTCGCCCGCGTGGTCAGCTGGTACGACAATGAATGGGGCTTTTCCAACCGGATGATCGACACAGCCGGTGTGATGGCAAAGTTCCTCTAAGGAGGCGATGATGGCCGGCTTCAAAACTCTCGATGATCTCGGCGATATAGCTGGCAAAGTCGCGCTGGTGCGCGTTGACTTGAATCTGCCCATGCAGGGTGGTTCTGCTACCGATGTAACGCGCGTCGAGGCGGTTAAGCCAACCATTCTGGAACTGTCTGAGAAGGGAGCGAAGGTTCTGCTGCTCGCGCATTTCGGGCGCCCAGGCGGTAAGCGCTCTTCAGTCCTCTCGACCAGCATGGTTCAGGGCGATGTTGAGGAAGTCCTCTGCAAGGAAATTATGTTTGTGCCTGAAGTTGCCGGGCCAGTGGTTGAGCAATCCCTTGGTATCCTAAGCAATGGCGATATCGGACTGCTCGACAATGTGCGTTTCTGGCCGGGTGAGGAGGCCAATGATGCTGAGTTTGCGGAGGCAATCGCCGCGCACGGCGATTTCTATGTCAATGACGCGTTTTCGGCTGCTCACCGTGCTCATGCGTCCACCGAAGGTTTGGCCCGTATCCTGCCTGCTTATGCTGGCCGCGCGATGGAGAGAGAGCTGAAAGCACTTGAAGCTGCGTTGGCTAAGCCAGAAACGCCAGTCGCGGCAGTGGTAGGCGGCGCGAAAGTGTCCACAAAGCTTGCCGTTCTCGAAAATCTCGTCGGCAAGGTCCAGCACCTGATAATCGGCGGGGGAATGGCTAACACCTTCCTCGCCGCGCGCGGTGTGGACGTCGCAAACTCGCTGTGTGAGCACGATCTGACCGACACGGCGAATGCGATCATGGATAAGGCTGATCACGCCGGATGCACGGTGCATTTGCCGTATGATGTGGTTGTGGCGAAAGAGTTTGCCGCGAACCCGCCAAGTTTGCGCACCTGCAATGTCCACGAGGTTGCCGAAGAGGAGATGATCCTCGACGTCGGCCCACAAGCAGTTGAAGCTTTGGGTGACGTGCTCAAAACCTGCCGCACATTAGTACTCAATGGTCCGCTTGGTGCGTTTGAAACTGAGCCATTTGACGCGGCAACCGTGGTGTTGGCTAAGATCGCAGCCGCGCTCACACAAGACGGCTCTTTGACGTCGGTGGCGGGCGGCGGAGACACCGTTGCTGCGCTCAACCATGCGGGCGTTGCGGCTGATTTCACCTATATTTCAACAGCTGGTGGCGCCTTCCTGGAATGGATGGAGGGCAAGGAATTGCCCGGAGTTGCTGCTCTGGCAGGCTAAGCCATTATGGAAACGCGCCAGCTTTTCGCTACCCCGTTCGCCGTTGACACCTTGCAAAGCGACGAAGGCATCCGTGTTCTTCGTGCTGCAATAGAAGCGGAGCATGAGCGCGAGGGTGCTGGGGTTCAGATATCCAATATCAATGGCTGGCATTCCAACACGCAGATGATCGATTGGGGCGGGGAAGCCGCAAAGGCGCTCGCCTACAAAGCCATGACCATGGCCGATGCGTTGACGGTGGACGCCAAGAGTCCCGACACAAGTCGCTATGGCTGGATTCCCGAAATGTGGGCGAATGTCAGCGTAGCGGGATCGGCCAATCAGTACCATTACCATCCAGGCAGCTTTTGGTCTGCGGTGGCCTACATCGACGACGGCTATGGCGGCGACGATGATCCGACACTTGGCGGTGAGTTGCAGCTTATGGATCCGCGTATGCCTATGGTCCGCATGACAGCACCGGATTTGCGTATTCGCGATGCGAATGGCTCGGTTCAGCAAAATGAGATGCCGATCCGTCCGAAAACCGGCATGATCGTGTTGTTCCCAAGCTGGTTGCAGCATTCAGTGCGACCGTTTCAAGGTAGCGGAACGCGCATTTCCATAGCTATCAATCTTATCGCCGCGCTTGCCAAGGCAAGGTAATTTTCAGATCAAAGCCTGTCTCATTTTGATCACTAACGAATATCGGGATTGGGGTGGCAACGTTGTCAGATTGCCGCTTGCAATCGCCATGTCTAAAGCCCGTTTGTCAGTGCGAAAACGCACAATCAAACAGAGCAATAGCAGGACCAATCCCCATGAATTTTGACGACATGAAACGGCAAATGGCTGAAGGCAAAGGCTTCATCGCGGCGCTCGATCAAAGTGGGGGATCAACGCCGAAAGCGCTGCGCGGTTATGGCGTAGAAGACGGCGAGTGGAACGGCGACGACGAGATGTTCGCCAAAATCCACGAGATGCGCAGCCGTGTGATCACTTCACCAAGTTTCGGCAACGGCAAGGTCATCGGCGCGATCCTGTTCGAAAAAACCATGGATGGCGAGGTGGATGGAAAATCCACCGCAGATGCATTGAAAGCGCGCGGCATCGTGCCGTTTATCAAGGTGGATCAGGGGCTTACTGACGAAGCTGACGGTGTTCAACTGATGAAGCCGCTCGATAAGCTGCCTGCGCTGCTCGAAAAGTCTGTCGCCAAAGGCATGTTCGGGACGAAGATGCGCTCTGTCATCAAGTCCGCAAATGCAACCGGAATCGCAGCTATTGTTGCGCAGCAGTTTGAAGTCGGCAGTCAGATCGCTGATGCGGGCCTCGTCCCGATGCTTGAGCCTGAGTATGACATCACCACTGCAGATCGCGCGGAAGGTGAGCAAATCCTTTTGGCCGAGATCATGAAGGGTCTCGATGCTCTACCGGAGGGGCGTCAAGTGATGCTTAAGCTGTCAATTCCGGTTGAACCGGGGCTTTACACGCCAGCTATTAATCACCCCAATGTGCTCCGTGTGGTTGCATTATCAGGTGGATACTCGACGGATGAGGCTTGCGAGCATCTGGCGAAAAACCCCGGTATGATCGCGAGCTTCAGCCGCGGATTGCTTCAGGACTTGCGTAAGGACCAATCTGACCAAGAGTTCGACAGTGCGCTGGGCCAAGCGATTGAGAAGATCTGCACTGCATCAGTTGTTTGATTGGCTTGGCGCAGACGCGCTGCGGCGCTACTGCGTCAAACATGCAGTCACAGCTTTACCTGATTTCGCCGCTTGATGTGAGTGGTGCCTTTCCCGACCGGCTTGCGCGCGCGCTTGCGGCTGGGCCGGTTGCGGCATTCCAATTTCGGGTAAAAGACCTTGATCAGCATGAGGCCGCACGGCTCGCGGCACCTTTGCAAGAAATCTGTGCCGCGAAAGATGTTGCTTTCATCGTTAATGACAGCGTGCCTTTGGCCAAGCGTTTGAAGGCGGACGGCGTCCATTTGGGGCAGGGCGATGGCGATCCGCGCGAGGCGCGCGAGCAACTTGGCCATGATGCGCAAATCGGGGTGACCTGCCATGCTTCCAAACATCTCGCGATGGAAGCGGGTGAATCGGGCGCAGACTACGTGGCATTCGGCGCATTCTACCCGTCACAAACCAAGGATAAGGGCGATGCTGTCCGTCCGGATACGGCGCTGCTCGAATGGTGGTCGCAGCTGTTTGAGATACCCTGTGTTGCGATTGGCGGGATTTTGCCCGGCAATGCCAAACCGCTGATCGATGCGGGGGCAGATTTCCTCGCCGTATCGGGTGGCGTCTGGTCCGGTGATGAAGAAAAGGCTGTGAGAGCTTACGCTGAAATCATAGCCGCGGAGAAGACGGCATGACCTTCGTAGATCGATTACTGACCATTGTCATTACCGCGACCTTGACGAGTGCGGTTTGGATTGTGGCGGGTGGGAGCCTTATCGAAAACGCGAGTTCGCTGAGCCAACGGGATGTCACCAGGCCAGCAGAAGCTGCGCCTAGTCCGACGGCATCACCGACAGGTGCTCAGGGCGATACTGCCGATGCCCCAGCAGAACCTCAAACCCAGCAAACGGAAAGCGCGGCGGCGGGGCTGGCGCAAGACGCCGCTCAAGCGCCGACCGCTGAAGAGGTTCGCACTTTGCTGGTGCCCGTACTAAATGTGCGTCCGGGTGATCTCACCGACACGTTCCGGGCTTCTGGCGGGCTGGGTGGCTCACTCCATGAAGCGCTTGACATTATGGCGCCGATTGGAACGTCGGTTGTCGCGGCCGCGCCGGGCACGATAGAGCGGATATATCGTTCAAAAACGGGCGGCAATACGATTTACGTGCGCTCTGCTGATCGCAAGACCATTCACTATTATGCGCATCTCGATGGCTATGCAGAAGGGTTAAAGCAAGGGCAGCGCGTGCGCCGAGGACAGCGGTTGGGCACGGTTGGCGCAACAGGAAATGCGCCGGATGATACCCCACACCTACATTTCGCGATTCTGAAAACTACGCCCGATGCGGAATGGTGGGAACCTGCCAACGCTGTGAACCCGTACCCGCTTCTGACGAGGGCCGACGTGCGCTAAGGTCGATAGCGTCCTATTCGATGACAGCGCAGGCGGCCAAGAGAACCGTCTTGCTGCATTTCTTGCAAAAGGCCTGATGCGCGTCGTTTGAAGCGTTTGTCCTTCATCGGGCCACGTGAGAACACGACTTCATCGCCAACCTGTAGATACACGCCGCGTCCCTCAGGCGTTTTATATCGAGAGGCGCTGGTGATTGAAAAACCGCGCCCTTTCTCAACCACCCATGCGTCGCCATCTGCTGACCCGGGCAGGCCGCATTCATAGTTTCCGCGCTCAAGTGTATTGAGCCGGTCCAGAGCCTGCGCGGCAGGGGCGAGCCCGAGAAGGGCGAGGGTCACCAAAAGGATTCTCGTTAAGGCCATTGGAAGTTCGGTCTCCTCATCTCTCAGGGCGCTAGCATCAATTACCTGACTCTTAGATGAGTGATCGCATCGCGGGATACAATGCTCCATCTTGCTCCTTCACGTACCGCTCAGCTAAGCGAACCACCTACGCACAGCGCATTGGCGCGGCAAACACCAAAATCAAAGGCTACCTCCCATGAAAATGAGCGGCGTGGACATTCGTCCCAGCAACATCATCGAATACGAAAATGGCATATGGAAAGTTGCCAAGATCCAGCACACTCAGCCCGGTAAGGGCGGTGCTTACATGCAGGTCGAGATGAAGAACCTGCAGGATGGCCGAAAGACCAATGTCCGCTTTCGCAGCGCTGACACGGTCGAGAAAGTGCGTCTCGACACGTCTGACTATCAGTTCCTTTATGAAGATGGTGACATGCTCGTCTTCATGGATCAGAATACCTATGAGCAGATCAATCTACCGTCCGATTTGCTCGGCGATGCGCGACCGTTCTTACAAGACGGCATGCAGGTGCAGCTGGAGCTTTGGGAAGAAAAGCCCATCAGTGTGCAGTTGCCCAATCACATTGAGGCTGAGATTGTCGAAGCTGACGCGGTGGTGAAGGGGCAAACCGCCTCATCCAGCTACAAACCTGCAGTGCTCGATAACGGCGTAAGAATTATGGTCCCGCCGCACATCGGCAGCGGCACACGAATTGTGGTCGACGTGTACGAACAAACCTACGTCGGAAAAGCGAGCTAAGCACATATGTCGATGTTTTCAGGCCTAGTGCGCGTCATGGAAAAGGCGGCGCGCAAAGCTGGCAATCGCCTGCGCCGGGATTTCGGCGAAGTTGAACATTTGCAGGTGAGCCGCAAAGGCCCAGCCGACTTCGTGTCGAAAGCGGACATGCGCGCCGAGCGTGCCGTCTATGACGAGCTGCTGCATGCGAGGCCAGATTGGGGCTTTGTCATGGAGGAGGCTGGCATCATTGAGGGTGATCCAGATAAACCTCGCTGGATTGTCGATCCGCTTGATGGCACGAGCAATTTTTTGCACGGAATTCCGCACTTTGCCGTGTCGATTGCAGTGCAGGAGCCAAAGCTGGGCGGCGGCGGTTGGGGTGATGTCACGGCTGCGGTAATCTACCATCCGATCAATGACGAAACCTATTGGGCTGAGAAAACACGCGGAGCGTGGCTAATGGATGCTCGTTTACGTGTTTCGGCGCGCCGCGACTTGCACGAAGCGCTGATCGCGACCGGCATTCCATTTCAGGGTCATGGTGATTTCGCGGAGTGGAGCCGAATTTTCGGTGCGATTGGACCAGAAGTGGCGGGCATTCGTCGTTTTGGCGCTGCGTCGCTCGATCTTGCATATCTGGCGCAAGGGCGTTTCGATGGGTTCTGGGAAAGCGGGCTCAATGACTGGGACACCGCCGCAGGCTGTTTGATCGTGCGCGAGGCAGGTGGCTTTATCAGCGATTTTCGTGGCCGTTCTCAACCGATCCATTCTGAGCAGGTTCTGGCGGCTAATAACTCGCTGCATCCTAAGCTGCACAAACTTCTCGCGAACTCTTTGAAATAGAGTCCACGCCACCCGCTTCCTCCACCCTTCCACCCGGATATCGTCCCGGTAGGCTCCGGGTGGAAGGGTGGAGGAAGCGGGTGGCTTGCAACACAACAAAGACGCCGCTAACAGCCGCGCTCCCGCATCAGTGCCCCTGTGGCGGAATTGGTAGACGCGAACGATTCAAAATCGTTTTTCTACGGAAGTGCCGGTTCGAGTCCGGCCAGGGGCACCACCTTTTTCCAATATAAATTGGACCCGTCTTGCCTCCTTGTTGTAACCGCAGCAGTAGAAAGACCGAATGCTGCGAGCATAGCTCGCAAACTTCACCGCGAGCGACAAAGGGGACAGCATGGAAAACTCAGTTATCAAAACGCATAAGACGCTTCTCGCAGCAATGCTGCTAAGCGTCGTCGCAACACAAATATTCTATATCTCTGTCGTTTCTGGTTCTGAAAATTCAGACGCCCTGAGAATGGTGGTATGGACTTGGGAGGCGATCGCCTTCTCACTCGCAGCCATCAGTGCTTTCGTACTCACAGCGCGTTCGCCAATTGCTGCGGGAGCATTCGCCGCTATCGCGTTGGGATCGGCAACCAATGTCATTCAGGTCGGCATGGGGCTGGCTGAGTTTGGTCCAGCAATGGGTTCAGAAGATGGGGCTGTTTTCGGCACGGTGATAGCAGGCGCATTCTTTCTGTACTTCCACGGTAAGGCGCTGTTCGGGCTCGCGGTACCGTGATCCTGGGCACGATGTCTTTTCGCAATATGGGCGGCGCGGGTAAAATCGTTGGCGTTCTCGCTGCGCTCGCTGGTCTCGCCAGCGTTTTGGTCAATGTGTACGCCATGGCGACGGGCATGGGCGCGGAGAACGCAAATGTCCAACCCGCCGGTGCGGCTGGGACCGCAGCGACCTTCTTTCTAGGGTTGCTTTTGCTCTTATTGCCCGCACAGACTCGGGATTGAGCTCAAAACTGTAAAAACCGCTTGTAATTCATGGCATCGTCTGGGAGTTCCCGATCCTGACGATGCTTGAATTACCTTCCTATCATGCGATGGCGGCCATGGCGGTGACTGTCGCTATGTTTATAGGCTTTGCACGCGGGCGGTTGTCGGTTGAGATTATCTCGCTGATGACCATCGCCGTGATAGCGGTGGGGCTATATTTCTTCCCACTTGATGGCACGCAGCCAACGGATGGTCTGCAACTCGCTTTCTCAGGGTTTGGCCACTACGCGCTGATCACCATTTGCGCGCTGATGATCATGGGGCGTGGTCTTGTGGTGACGGGTGCTCTCGAGCCTGCGGCCCGCTTGCTGGAGCGGGTGTTCAAGATCAACTTGCAGCTGGGCTTGCTGGTTTCGCTGCTAATCGCGCTGTTTCTATCCATGGGCGTGAATGACACGCCGGTGCTGGTCTTGCTATTGCCGATCTTTGTGGGGCTCGCGGCGAAGGGGGCAATGCCCGCCTCAAAGACATTGATCCCACTCAATGCCGCTGTTCTGATTGGTGGGATGGCGACAACGATCGGTACGTCGACCAATATTCTTGTAGTCTCAATCGCGGTTGATCTCGGCATGCCTCAAATGAGCGTGTTCCATTATACGCCTATTGTGCTTGTCGCGGCTTTGGTCGCGTTGCCTTATTTGTGGCTGGTCATGCCGCGATTGCTCGGTGATAATCGGGTGGAGACAGCTGGTGCGATCCGTCGCTTTGTCACCCGCTTGCGCGTCAACGAAGGCAGCGTGCTCAACGGTACCGCGAATTGTCAGAAGTGATGTCGCGTCTGCCAGCAGATTTGGAATTCCATGATGTGCCGCCTGGACTTCTTCGCCCGCAGCAGCGCCTGCGTGTGTCAGGAACGCATGAAGCCATCGAAGAGGCAATCCGCGTTTTGCGGAGCGATGCTGCGCCAAGCTGGGTGATCGACCGGATCCAGCGCCAGTCTCAAGAGGTTAAGCAGGATATTGCGGTTGTTGAAATGACCGTCACTGCAGATAGCCGCCTGATCAATCGTACCTTGCCGACCTCGGGCATCGCTGATCTTTATGGCGTCGCGGTCATTGGGATACACCGGCCAGAACGCTTGCTAGGCAGTGCCAAAGATCAATTTAGTCTGGGAGGCGATCTGCGCATTGCGGAAGGCGATGTGCTGCTCGTCATGGGTGTAGCAGACGACCTTCGTGAATTTGCCCGCGCTGACAGTTTGCTCACGCTTGAGGGGATGAGAGAACTCCCCCGGCGTTCTAAGGCTGTTTTGGCGGCGGGCATCATGCTCGGTTCGGTCGGCTTGGCGTCGATCGGGCTGCTACCTATTGCGATCTCTGCGTTGGCGGGCGCCATTTTGATGTTTGTCACTGGCTGCGTGAAGTTTGACCGGGTGGGCAGAGCGCTTTCGGGTAAAGTTATCGTATTGGTTGCGGCCAGTATTGCGATTGGCCGGATCGTGTTGGAAAGCGGAGCTGCGGCTTGGCTCGGCGATGTCTTGTCGATGGGCCTGCAATATCTCAGCCCAGCAGCCGTGCTGGGGGCGATCATGTTGTTTGTTACGCTGCTCACCAATTTTGCATCCAATGCCACCGCAGCTACGGTCGGCACACCAATTGCATTCGCCATTGCCCAGCAACTTGGCTTGCCGCCAGAGCCTTTGATCCTGGCAGTCCTGTTCGGATGCAATTTGTGTTACGCCACGCCGATTGCGTATCAGACCAACATGCTAATCATGGCCGAGGGGTCGTATGAGTTTAAAGACTACATCCGCACCGGTGTTCCGCTGGTTGTGTTAATGGTTACGGTGCTCTCCATCACATTGGTGGTGACGTACGGACTTTAGCGTCTGAGAATTGGCGGCGGCTCTGCTCGTCGATTGATAGGGGAATGAACATGCGTACACTGTTACAAGGCATGGCCGCGATGGCGATCTGCTTAACGGCTCCCGCACAGGCGAACGGTCTGCGTGATGACCTTATGGCGAATATGCCAGGTCTGATGGAACTGTATCGAGACTTACACGCGCATCCCGAACTGAGTTTTGAAGAGCATCGAACTGCCGCGAAGCTTGCAGGTATGATGCGGGAAATGGGCTTTGAAGTAACGGAGGGTGTGGGCAAAACCGGTGTTGTATCGGTGCTGCGCAATGGCGAAGGGCCGGTGGTGATGCTGCGCGCAGATATGGACGGCTTACCGCTTGTAGAAAAAACTGGGCTGCCCTTTGCTTCAAAGCAAGTTGCAACGCCTGCCAGCGGAGTGGAAACGGGTGTGATGCACGCGTGCGGCCACGACACGCATATGGCTGGTTTCATCGGTGCGGCGCAATTGCTCAGCGAGCGCAAGGATGAGTGGCAGGGTACGCTTGTGATGATCCTGCAACCGACCGAGGAATTGGGGCTTGGCGCCGTCGCGATGCTTGAAGATGGGCTCTATGAGCGGTTCCCGCGTCCGGACTATGTCGTTGCGTTTCATGATGCGGCGCAGTTTCCCGCTGGCATGATCGGCTATTCACCCGGCTATGCGCTCGCAAATGTCGATAGTGTCGACATCACCATTCCTGGGGTCGGCGGTCACGGAGCTTATCCGCACACAACCAAAGACCCAGTGGTTTTGGCCAGCTCTATTGTGATGAAGCTACAAACGCTCGTCAGCCGCGAAAGCTCACCACTCGATCCAGCAGTTGTGACTGTTGGCAGTTTCCATGCAGGCCACAAGCACAACATCATTTCTGATGAGGCACGGCTCCAACTGACTGTCCGCAGCTATACTGATGAATCGCGCAAGCTATTGCTGGATGGGATTGCACGGATCGCACGTGGTGAAGCAATTGCAGCGGGCATGCCGGAAGACAAGATGCCTACAATCGAAATTGAGGATCCCTATACGCCATCGACATATAACGATCCTGACTTTGCTGAAACTGTAATGGCGGGGTTCCGCGAGCGGTTTGGCGAAGACCGAGTGCTGCAGGTTCCCAGTGTTATGGGCGGTGAGGATTTCGGGCAGTTTAAGCGCGCCGCGCCTGATGACGTGAAGTCGCTTATCTTTTGGGTGGGCGGCGTGCCTCAGGAAGAATTCGAAGCTGCGCAACGCGGTGAGGTAACTCTGCCATCGCTACATTCGCCCTTCTGGGCGCCCGATGCAGAGAAGGTAGTCGCAACCGGGGCTGAAGGATTGGCCTCTGCGGCACTCGATTTAATGCCGCCTGCGGGTGGGTAGTTTTTATGTGACCGCTTAGCTATCCGCATCGTCCACCCTCCTACCCGGAGTCTCAACGGGACATTATCCGGGCGGAAGGGTGGAGGGCGCGTGTGGCCAGATCCGAAGACATATCGCTCAAAATTAAACGGCCGCCGGAGCGTTGGGGCGCTCCGACGACCGCTTCTCCTCCCCAGGAGACTGTTCCCGCGTTCTATTCCCCGCTCGGCGCGTATGTGCCCAGGCGGTGATGCAGCGCGTTGATTTTGGCCAGCTCTTCGCGATCTTCTGTCGCTTTGGCGTGGCTCTCGAGCGCCCGTCGTAGCTGGCGCATATCGGCTGTTGAGAGCAGGGCTCTCGCGCGACCAGGTTCTTTGGTCATGGTAGTCATATCCTCTCTCCTAGCTATTCTTTCTGTGAGGTTCAGCGAGGGGCTGGGTCGCCCCTCGCTGCCTCTCTCCCAAGCGATCTTTACGCCGCCGCGAATTGGTTCATCGTATTGTCTTCACCACCTGCTTTCAGCGCAGCTTCACCGGCAAAGGCCTCCTTGTGATCATCACCGATGTCGCTGCCCGCCATATTCTGGTGTTTGACGCAGGCAATGCCTTGGCGAATTTCCTCACGCTGAACGTTTTTGACGTAGCCCAGCATGCCTTCATCACCGAAGTAACGCTTGGCGAGGTTGTCAGTGCTCAGCGCAGCCGTGTGATACGTTGGCAGCGTGATGAGGTGGTGGAAGATACCAGCACGCTTCGAAGCGTCAGCCTGGAAGGTGCGAATCTTTTCATCTGCTTCCACGGCCAGCTCGGTGGCGTCATACTCTTCGCTCATCAATCGAGCGCGGTCATATGCCGAGATGTCCTTGCCTGCCTCTTGCCATGCGTCAAAGACTTGCTGACGGAAGGCGAGGGTCCAGTTGAAGCTTGGGCTATTGTTGTAAACCAGCTTTGCATTCGGCACCACTTCGCGAACTCGGTCAACCATGCCGGCGATCTGCTCAACATGAGGCTTCTCGGTCTCGATCCACAACAGGTCTGCGCCGTTCTGAAGCGATGTGATGCAATCAAGCACACAGCGATCTTCGCCGGTGCCAGCGCGGAATTGAAACAGGTTTGATGGCAGGCGCTTCGGCGCAATCAACTTACCGTCGCGGCTGATAAAAACCTGACCGTTTTTGACGTCTGCTGGATCAACTTCATCGCAATCGAGAAAGGCATTGTATTGATCGCCGAGATCGCCGGGCTCTTTCGAAAAGGCGATCTGTTTTGTAAGGCCAGCGCCGAGCGAGTCGGTGCGGGCAACGATGATGCCATCCTCAACGCCCATTTCCAGGAATGCGTAGCGGATTGCCCGGATCTTCTGCAGAAAATCCTCATGTGGAACGGTAACCTTGCCGTCTTGGTGGCCGCACTGCTTCTCGTCGGAAACCTGGTTCTCGATCTGCAAGGCGCAAGCGCCTGCTTCGATCATCTTCTTGGCGAGCAGGTACGTTGCCTCTGCATTGCCGAACCCTGCATCAATATCTGCAATGATCGGAACCACATGAGTTTCGTGATTTTCAATCGCGTTTTCAATGCGCTTCGCTTCGATTTGGTCACCACGCTCACGTGCGGAATCAAGATCACGGAACAGACCGCCCAGCTCGCGCGCGTCAGCCTGCTTCAGGAAGGTATAGAGTTCCTCAATCAGCGCAGGAACGCTGGTCTTTTCGTGCATGGACTGGTCCGGCAGCGGGCCAAACTCGCTACGAAGCGCGGCGACCATCCAGCCGGATAGATAGAGGTAGCGCTGTTTTGTACTGCCAAAATGCTTCTTGATAGAGATCATCTTCTGCTGAGCGATAAAGCCATGCCAGCAGCCAAGTGATTGGGTGTAGGAGGCCGGGTCAGCGTCATACGCGTCCATATCGGCCCGCATGATCTTGGCTGTGTACTTCGCTATGTCGAGGCCGGTGGGGAAGCGATTTTGAATCTGCATGCGTGCAGCGGTCTCGGCATCAATTGCATCCCATGGGGCTCCATTTTTGGCGATTGTTTTTGCGAAGCCATCGATTCCGGCTTGATATGTCATGGCGGTACTCCCGTTAAGCAGGCGACGTTGATCCCAAAGTGGCCTGCACGATTTCGTTGCTACCGGTATCGTTCGCAGACGCACAAAAAACCACAAAAAGCACAAATTGAATTGTCATTTGAAGCTCATCAGGAGACTTGACGGTGTAAATATGTAAATATATTTACAAGACATGAGCGAAAATCCAATCTTTGCCGGAGCGTCGATCCGCCGTGTCCGCAAGCGTGAACGATTAACGCAGGCGTCAATGGCGGCGCGTCTAGGTATTTCACCCAGCTATCTGAACCTTATCGAGCGAAATCAGCGGGCGATTTCGGCGCGGGTCATGGTGGAATTGATCGACCAGTTTGAGTTCGACCCAATTTCTTTACGTGAAGATCCAACCATTGGCGGTGTCGACGGGCTGGCGCGTCGCCTTGATGACCCTAGGTTTGAAGGGTTGTCTATTGACCGCGAAGAGATCGTGGAATTCTTGTCAGCCTCACCGCATATCGCCGCCGCTTTTGCGCGACTTTATGACGCGGATTCACTGTCTCTGCAGGATCGGCCTGATAGGCCCGAAGAGATGCTACGTTCCGAGATAGAGCGTTGGGAAGGCTATTTCCCCGACCTTGATACAGCAGCGGAGGCATTGTCCGATGAGATCCGCCTGTCTCGCGGCGAATTGGGCGCGGCGCTGTCTGAACGACTAAGGGAGCGGCACCAGCTGACGGTGCGGATATTGCCGCGCGACGTCCTGCCCACACTCTCACGACGGCTCGATCTGCACGCGCGTCAGGTGCAGTTGTCCGAAATGCTGCCCGCTGAAGATCGTACGTTTGAGCTCGCGATGCAGATAGCCTTGTTGGAATTTCGCCCGTTGATTGAAGATTTCGCAGCGGGTTCACGGTTTGAAGATGATCAGCTGCGCGGCGCCTTTATTGACCATCTCGTGCGCTATTTCGCTGATGCGATTATCATGCCTTACGGTACGTTTCCTGCGTGCTTGCGAGGCCACCAACTACGATCTCGACGTGCTGCAAAAGCGCTTTGGCGTGGGTTTTGATCACCTCTGCAATCGGCTGACCACTTTGCAACGGGTGGGGCAGCGCGGTCTGCCTTTCTTTGCGGCACAGTTGGATCGCGCCGGTCGGTTCGGTCAAGTTAGGGTTGGCGCCAGCGGTGCGTTCTTCCTGCATAGTCAGCCACACTATCCTGCGTGGCTCATTCATCGTGCCTTCGAGCGTCCATGCGAGCATGTCTGTCAATCAATTCACGTTGGTACCAGCGGCTCTAAAGCAACGCACTGGTTTACTTTGGCCAAATCGATAACGGGAGTTTCCACGGCCTGCGCAGCGCGAACGACGGTTGTGCTTGGGATTGAGGCGAGACTGGCCGAAAGCGTTCAGGCCAGCGACCGCGTGTCACTAGCGCCGCAAGACGCGACTAACCTCATGGCACTATGCACACGCTGCGAACAACCTGAGTGTCTGTCGCCAATCGGATGATACTGATCGCATCGAAACGGTCACGAAATAGGTAAGGTGTTGCGACGCTTTACATTTTTCCAGCGATGACCTGATTGAAATTACTGTAAAGTTTACCGACAATTCACCTTCGGCGTGTTAATCCGATCCTTACCAAGGAAAGGTTGGAAACACCTGAATGATTCGTCTTTTCAAGCATTACATCCCGCATGCCGTGGTGTTGCTTGCATGCGTGGACTTTGTTCTGCTCATGTTAGCGGGCGAAATCGCTTGGCATTTGCGCGTCAATCAGATCGATTCCTCGACCGGCCCAATCCTTGAGCGGATCGTCCCAATCCTCACATTCACGATCGCCTGTGGTGCTGCGCTGATTGCGGTCGGTGGGTATAGTCCCGAAAGCCTGCGATCAGTCAGATATGCCACCGCACGCATCTTGGTTGCTATTAGCCTGGGCGTGATTTTTCTGTCAGTGCTCGATCTCGCCGTCGAAGGCGACATAATCTGGCGGTCGATCTTGCTTTACGCGATGGGGCTGACAGTTATTTTTCTTGTCGCGAACCGCGCACTACTGGGGCCTTTGCTGGGTACCTCAACATTTCAGAGGAAAGTCTTGATTCTCGGAGCGGGACGACGAGCTCAGCGTCTTTATGAACTTTCGCTGCGCAAACAGAGTAGCTTTATCGTCACCGCTTTCGTCAAAATGGGCGACGGCCCTTCACAGATCATTGATGCGATGCCGCGATCTTCGATTGCTGATCTTGGCGGTTATGTGGAGCGGCGCGGCGCGCGAGAGGTCGTACTCGCGATGGAAGAGCGTCGCAATGCGCTCCCGCTGAAGGATCTGTTGCGGGTTAAAACCAAAGGCATCGACGTTTGCGAGTTTTCCAGCTTTCTCGAACGGGAAACTGGCCGTGTTGACCTGGACACGCTCAACCCGAGCTGGCTGATTTTTTCAGACGGGTTTTCTTCAGGTCGTGCGATATCCAGCGTGTTCAAGCGCGTGTTCGACGTAACTGTCAGTTTGCTGATCATGGCGTTGACATGGCCGTTGGTCCTGCTGTTCGCTTTGTTAATTCGCATCGAAAGCGCGGGGCCAGTAATCTATCGTCAAGAGCGCGTGGGCCTTTTCGGCTCTACTTTCGATGTCCTCAAACTGCGCTCAATGACCAATGAGGCAGAGAAAGAAGGCGCGCAATTTGCGCAGAAAAATGATCCGCGAGTGACGCGCGTTGGCAAGTTTATTCGGCTTGTGCGGATTGATGAATTACCCCAGCTATGGAATGTTTTGAAAGGCGATATGAGCTTTGTCGGCCCGCGCCCAGAGCGCCCACAGTTCGTGACTTCGCTTGGAAAAGAGCTGCCGTACTATGATGAACGGCACATGGTGAAGCCTGGAATTACCGGTTGGGCGCAGATCAATTTTCCATACGGCGCATCATTTGACGATTCTCGTCAGAAGCTCGAATACGATCTCTACTACGCGAAGAACTATTCGATCTTCCTCGACGTCGTGATCCTGTTGCAGACGCTACGTGTGATTCTGTGGCCCGAGGGGGCGCGGTAGCCATGTTCGAAGGGATAATTGCATTTCTGGCCTTTGGCTTTGCAGCTATAGCTTGTACTTTGGCGGGGCTCTGGATCGTCAGCAAAGGCGCCCGGGCCCGGACTGATCGTCCCGCAACCTTGTTTGCCTTGGCGTTGACGGGCGTATGGAGCCTGTGCGCCGCATCGCTCGGCTATAATAATCCACTGGCTAGCATGAGCATGATTGCGACCACTCTCGCTTGGCTTTTTGTGCTGTTCCGCCTGTTTGGCAATGACGGGCGCGACGAGAGCATTCGCGTTATCCGGCCCGTCTTACTGGTTCTCGCCTTTGTGCAGATGCTGCAGGTCCCGCTTGTTGTGCTGTATCTGCAGGATGTCTTTGGCGCTGATTCTCAAGAGCTCATTTTCGAGACACTCTCTTTGTTCAAAGTCCTTGTGGCGGTCGGGGCGCTTTCGCTCATTCATAACCTCTATGCCGGCGCTGCCAGCACTTCGCGCAAGCTACTGACATGGACATCGATTGGCCTCGCGCTGTTCTGGGGCTGGAGCTTAAACGCGAATTTTGTGTTCTATCTTCTTGGTGAAAGCACGGTTGAACTTGTCGCTATTCAGGCCATCGTGATCGTTTTCACTAGCCTGTGTGTGGCGATGGGATCGACACACGCTTCGGCCAATCTTGAATTTAGACCTTCGCGTGCGGTCGCGTTTCAATCATTGTCGCTTGGCCTTATCGCTGTTTATCTGGTGGCGCTGTTTGTCATTGCTGAATTGGCTGGGAGGTTCTCCGGTGATCTTGGTCGCATTGTGCAAGTCAGCTTCTTGTTTTGCGGCGCGGCTATGGCCGTATTGTGGTTGCCTTCGGAAAGGCTTCGCCGTTGGCTAAGGGTTGAAGCGCTCAAACATCTGTTCAAGCATCGCTATGATTATCGCAATGAATGGATCCGCTTCACCCACACAATCGGTCGAAGCAATGATAGCAAGGACAGTCTGCACGAACGCGCGATTCAGTCGCTCGCCGACATAACCGGATGTCAGGCCGGTTTGTTGCTGCTGCGCGATGAGGATGGTTGTTTTGATTTGGCCGCGCGTTGGCAGTGGAACCAGGCCTCAGTGCCAGCAGACGGCTTGCCCGGACCGCTGGTCAAGATTTTCGAACAGGAACAACTGATCCTAGACTTTAGCGAGGTGCGTAGCGACGTTGCCCACTACGATGAGATACGACATCTGCCCGAATGGTTGCGGGATGATCCTCAACTTTGGGCTGCCGTCCCACTGCTACATCATGGCACGATGGTGGGGCTAATCGTTTTGGCTAAGCCAGATGTTGCACGCCCACTGGACTGGGAGGACTTCGATCTACTTGCGGTCGCTGGTCAGCAGGTTGCGAGTTATCTGGCTGAGCAAGCGGGGCAAAACGCCCTGAATGAAGCGAGTCAGTTTGACGAATTCAACCGTCGCATGGCTTTCGTGCTGCATGATATCAAGAACCTGTCGAGCCAGATGTCGTTGCTTCTGCGCAATGCTGAGCGACATGCTGACAATCCCGAATTCCGCAAAGATATGTTGGTGACGTTGCGCAACAGCGCCGACAAGCTCAACACAATGCTCATACGTCTGGGACGCTACAACACGCCGGGTTCGGAAGAGCTGACGGAGATCGATCTTGCCAAAATGGCGCGGACGCTGGCCGATGGATTTGCAGCTAGCGAGCGGGTCACGGTGCAATCGGAAGGCTCTTGTGTCGTTATCGGCGAGAGAGAGGGCTTGCAACAGGCCTTGGCGCATCTGGTGCAAAACGCGTTGGATGCGAGTGACGAAGACGGTGCGGTTGAAGTTCATGTGTCCAATACTGGTCTTCGCGGCGCAATATCCATTGTCGATCAGGGTGAGGGGATGAGCGCCTCCTTCGTGCGCAACGAATTGTTCCGCCCTTTCAGCTCCTCCAAAGACGGCGGATTTGGTATTGGTGCATACGAGGCACGCACAATGATCCGAGGTATGGGCGGACGCTTAAGCGTGGAATCTCAAGAAGGCTTGGGCAGCCGGTTTGAAGTCAGTCTGCCTTTAAGCGCAGCTGCGAAGCTCATCGAAGGGCGCGCAAACATGAATAAGAACCCTGAAAGTGAGGCCGCGTAATGGCTGATGCAAAGCCAAAACTGCTGATTGTCGAAGACGACGAAGGCCTTCAGGCGCAGCTTAAATGGGCTTATGAAGATTTTGATGTCGTTATAGCTGGCGACCGCGAAGCTGCGTTAGCTTCGCTGCGCGCCGACGTTCCTGCAGTAGTTACCCTCGACCTTGGGTTGCCGCCTGACCCGGACGGGACAAGCGAAGGTTTTGCGGTGCTCGATGCAATCATGGAACTGAAACCCGATACAAAGGTGATCGTTGCCTCTGGCCACGGCGCGCGTGAAAGCGCCCTTCAAGCGATCGAGCGAGGGGCGTATGATTTCTATCAGAAGCCGGTGGATATCGAGGCGTTGGGCCTGATTGTTCAGCGTGCCTTTCAGCTGCATCAGATCGAAAACGAAAATCGACAATTGGCTGAAAAGTCTGGGGAAGATCAGACCGTTCTGGGCAGCATGATCACGGCTGCGCCTGAAATGACAAAAGTCGCGCGAACGATTGAGCGGGTGGCTAACACCAATGTGTCAGTTATGCTGCTCGGCGCGAGTGGGACTGGCAAGGAGCTGTTGGCCCGAGGCGTTCATGACGAGAGCAGCAGGCGCGAGAAGCCATTCGTTGCCATTAATTGCGCAGCGATCCCAGAAAACTTGCTTGAGAGCGAATTGTTCGGTCACGAGAAGGGCGCGTTCACTGGCGCAGTCAAAACGACGCCGGGCAAGATCGAAATGGCCGACGGGGGAACGCTGTTTCTGGACGAGGTCGGCGATATTCCGTTACCTTTGCAGGTAAAACTCTTACGCTTTCTGCAAGAACGTGTGGTTGAACGGATCGGCGGGCGAAAACCCATCGAGGTTGACACGCGCATTGTGTGTGCAACCCACCAGAATCTCGAGGCGATGATCACCGAGGGCTCGTTTCGCGAAGATCTCTTTTATCGCCTTGCAGAGATTGTGATACGCATTCCAACATTGGCCGAACGTCCTGGGGACGCCGTACTCTTGGCCAAAGCGTTTCTTGCTCGATTTGCGAAGGAAATGAACCCGAAGGTCACGGGACTTGCGCCCGACGCGTTGGCAGCGATCGATGGGTGGACATGGCCGGGCAATGTGCGTGAACTTGAGAACCGCGTGAAGCGGGCGGTTATCATGGCTGATGGTAAGCTGGTGTCTGCCGATGACTTAGATCTTGGCGATATGGACGAGGAAAAGCTTGGCTCAGCCTTGAACCTCAAGAGTGCGCGTGAGCAATCAGATCGCAAGATGATCCGTCAAGCTCTGGCGCGTAGCGAAGGAAACATCTCTAACACGGCGAAGCTGCTCGGTATCAGTCGGCCAACACTGTACGATCTGCTTAAGCAATATGATCTGCAACCGTGATCGACGGGGGCCATTGCAAAAGGCGATGCTGGCCAGCGCGTTATCGCTTGGTCTGCTAACCGGCTGCTCATCTTTCACTGCAAATTCTGAAACAGATCAACCGCCGCTCGAAGCTGCGCAGACTGCGCTTGCGCAAGGTGATGGCGAGCGAGCAGAGACGATACTCAATCAAATGTTGGAAAGCGGCGCTTCGCTGCCTGACCTTGCTGCATATCTGGGAGAGGCCGGCCTAGCCCAAGGCGATTTGGCAGAGGCGCGCAAATGGCTTGGCCCCGGGGAATTTTCAGAAGCTACCGCTGGATATGGTTTCCAATTGCTCGGGCGGCTGGAACTGCGCGAGGGTAACCTTCCGGCAAGTGGCACTGCCTTTAATCGCGCGCTCGATATCGATGCACAGGTGCCTTCGCTATGGGTTGATATAGGTCGCTTGCGCTATCAGGGCGGTGAACAATTACAGGCAATCGAGGCGGCGGAAGAGGCTCTGCGATTGGGCCCGCGGGATCCCGTGGCGCTGCATTTTCGTGCACAGCTTGTCCGCGATGCGGATGGGGCGATTCCCAGCCTAGCGATGTTCGAGGATGCCTTGGAGATCGCATCTGACGACACCGCGTTGTTGACTGATTATGCCGCCACTCTGATCGAGGCCGGGCGCATACAGGATGGCTTGGTCGCCATTCGTAAGGTTGCGAAAATCGCGCCCGAGGCGCCGCGTATCCACTTTCTTCAGGCGGTGATCGCTGCGCGCTCTGGAAAGCTCGATCTGGCGCGCAGCCTATTGCTACGAGCACCTAAAGCCGAACAGGATCGACCGGCGGGTCAATTGCTGGCGGGTATCCTCGAAATGGAGGAGGAGAACTTTGCCAGTGCGGCACAAATTTTCGACCAGCTTCACGCCGATCAACCGGATAACCGAGTTGTTCGCCGCTTGCTTATGCGCGCTTTGCTGGTCGGCGGTGCAGAGCAAGAATTGATCGCGCGTTTCGCCGAGACAGCGAAGCAACCCGAAGAGTCGGCCTACCTCAAGGCAACGGTGGCTAGAGCCTATGAAGCCTTGGATGAGCGACAAAAGGCCGCGCGAATGTTGGATCAAGCTGCGCGGCAGACACAAGTGATTCTGGTGCCATTGCCAAGTTCGATCCCACGCGAGTCGTTGGACATCGTTCGCGGTGAGGATGGCAGAACAACACGTGATCTTGTACGCGCATTGATAGCGCCGGGCTTTGCATCAGCGGCGCAGGAGCGCGCGCAGCGTTTCGCCAACTCGTTCCCTGGATCAGGGGACGCGCTCAGCCTGCTCGGCGATGCTCGCTTGGCGAGTGGGAACGCATCAGCAGCGTTGGCGGCATATCGGCAAGCAGGGCGCATCCGCACAAGCTGGCCGCTTACTCGGCGCAAGATGATTGCACACATCGCTTCTGGCGATCAACGCGCGGCGGATGGGGTTCTCAGGCAATACCTCTCCGACGGAGGCCGATCTGCTGAAGCTGCTGGTCTGTATGCGCGTGTTCTGGCGGGTCGAGGTGACTGGGAAAAAGCAGCCGCAATGTTGGATGTCGCTATGGCTTCTGGCATCGGTAGAGCACCTGATGCTGTTGCGTTGCGTAGTGAGGCGGCCCGGCGGCTTGGGAGGCGTGATGAGGCGCTATCTTATGCATGGAAGGCTTATCGATTGAAGCCGCTGCATCCCCCGTCGATCACAGTGTTGATGAAAGCAAGTGATGACCCAGTCATCAAACAGCGGATGGAAACTAAGCTTGCTGCATTGCGACTTGCGCCGCGCTAGGGCAGGGCGTGCGGCCAATGCGCGCGATACTGTCCAAATTTTCTGACCCAATGATTGCAGTGTTGCTCTTTGCAACGCTGATGGCGAACATTCTGCCTGCGGTGGGTGAGGCGCGGATCACCGCGCAACAGATCGCAAACGTTTCGATCTTTATTCTCTTTCTGGTCAACGGCATTCGCATAGCGCGCGGAGAGATTCTGTGCGGCTTTGTTAATTGGCGCTTCTTTCTGCCGCTATCTCTCTGGGTGTTCGGCGTGATGGCGGTCGCGGGTCTTGGTGTTTCGCACATCGCAGCGTTTCAACTCGATCCGCGATTGGCGCTGGGATTTCTATTTTTGGGATGTCTGCCGTCTACTATCCAGTCGGCCACAAGCTACACGACATTGGCCGAGGGCAATGCCGCTCTTTCTGTGGTTGGCGCAGCATTGATCAATATTCTGGGTGTTTTCGTCACCGCACCGATATTCGCTCTTCTCGCTGGTGGTGAGAGCGCACAGATCGGCAGTGAAGTGATCGGGCGCATTGGTTTGATCCTAATTCTTCCATTTGCGATTGGCCAAGCTGTTCAGGGCTACTTCCGCGATTGGGTAGTGGACCGCAAAGACACCGTCGTTTGGCTTGACCGAATTGTCATCGGCATTCTCGTTTATGTCGCGTTTTCTGGTGCCGTTGAGCAGGGCTTGCGGGATATGACTGACGGCGGCGGGTGGCTGTTCTTCGCAGTGCTGACCACAGCATTTATGTTGCTTGCTAATGTTGGAGCGTGGCTAGCAAGCGGGGTGCTTGGCTATCCGCGCGGTGATCGTATTGCGTTCCTGTTTGCAGCTGCGCAGAAGAGCGTGGCTATCGGTGCTCCTCTCGCCGCGATCATGTTCGCACCTGACGTTGCGGGCTTCGTGATTGCGCCATTGCTGCTTTATCACTTGTTACAGCTGCTATTGGCGGCGCCTTTGGCCGCACATTTCAGGCAGCAAAAGGACTAAGCCTCAACCGCAGCATCCTCAGGGTTGCGGCGGGTATGCCGCACTGACCACCAAAGCGAGAGACCGATAAGGACCGCACCCATTAAGCCGGTAATCGTCTCAGGGATATGGTACTTGGCGGATACCAACATAATCACGCCCAATACGATAATCGCCCAAAACGCGCCATGCTCAAGATAACGATACTGGGCCAATGTGCCGGTGCGGACCAAATGAATTGTCATCGAACGCACGAACATAGCACCCACCGACAGGCCTAGTGCGATGATGATCATATTGTTCGACAGCGCGAAGGCACCGATCACGCCATCAAAGCTAAAGCTTGCGTCCAACACCTCGAGATACAAAAATCCACCGAGGCCGGATTTGACGATCTCGCCAGCGGCTTTCTTGCGCGCCTCGCGCTGTTCGATCAAGGCACCGAGCGCATGCACTGCGATATACGTCAATACGCCAAGCAGCGCTGCGGTAAGAAAGGTCAGCGCATCCTCATCGGGCAGCAGAGTCGAGACGCCATACACGAGCAAGAGAACCAGTCCGATCTCGACCGCTGGCACGCTGCTGAAACGATTGATGGTGCGCTCAAGTGCGCCGATCCAGTGTACGTCCTTATCGCTGTCGAAGAAGAAGGTGAGACCAACCATGGCCAGAAAGGCACCGCCAAAACCGGCAATGCCGATATGCGCGCCCGAGACTATCTCTTCATAGCGTTTGGGATCATTGAGCGAGAGATTGATGGCTTCGAGCGGACCGAGATTGGCCGCGATAGCGACGATTGCTATCGGAAACACGATCCGCATCCCAAACACTGCGATGAGTATACCGATAGTCAGGAAGCGTTGCTGCCAAACCGGGTCCATATCGCGCAACACGGTGGCATTCACCACGGCATTATCGAAGCTGAGCGAGACCTCCAGAATCGAGAGCACAATGACAATCCAGAGGATGCTCAGCGTGGCGGTGAGAGAGCCAGTGCTGGCCCAACCGTACCACGCAGCAAGGCCAAAGCAGATTGCGGTGAAGATCAGCGAAAACGTGTAGTAACGCAGCAGAGTTTGCATGGATGGTTAGCTTCGCTCAGTCTTTGGGTTGATATGTCTGGTCTTTGGTCGGGAAGGTGCGGGCACGCACTTCCTCAGCATATCTCTCGACCGTCTTGTCGATAACTGAGGCAATGTCCTCATAGCGTTTTACGAAGCGTGGCACGCGCTCGAACATCCCCAGCATATCCTCGGTGACGAGTACCTGACCATCGCATTCCGCCGATGCGCCAATGCCGATTGTGGGTATCTCCAGCGCCTTGGTGAGGGCGACGGCGATCGGCTCAATCACTCCCTCAATCACCACCGCGAATGCTCCAGCAGCCTGTACGGCTTGACCATCGCCGATGATTTTTTCGTGTTCTGCCTGTGACCGCCCACGTGCGGCATAGCCGCCCAGAACATTTACCGCCTGCGGTGTCAGCCCTACATGCGCCATCACGGGGATGCCGCGATTGGTTAGAAAGCCGATGGTCTCCGCCATCGCTACGCCGCCTTCTAGCTTAACAGCGGCAGCGCCCGTTTCCGCCATAATCCGGCTGGCGGTATCGAATGCCTGTTCTTTAGAGGCTTCGTATGACCCGAACGGCATATCGACGACTACGACACTGTGATAGCTGCCGCGAACCACCGCAGCGCCATGCGCGATCATCATTTCCGGTGTTACGGGCAGTGTGGAATCAAGCCCGTAAATCACTTGGCCTAGCGAGTCTCCCACCAGCAACAGGTCGCAATGCGCATCCAGCAATTGCGCCTGCCGCGCAGTATATGCGGTCAGCATCACCAACGGGTCCTTGGTTACTCCGTCTTTCTTGTGATCACGAATGCGAGGAACGGTGAGCCGTTTACGTGGCTTGGGCGTTGGTGTGGCGCGGCTGGTGCTGGTATCGAGTTGAAAGGTAGTAGACATAGCGCAGCTCACTAGCCCCGCGCCGGGTATAAGGCAAAGCTTTGACGTGGACGGAGGGCGTGTTTCGTTGCATGAATGCGCAATAAGAGTGCGTCGGGCGATGGCGCAAAGTTGAAAGGGACGGGATTTATGGCGGGTGCAGCGGCGACAAGCAGAGAGGGGTGGTCATCACGTACCGCCTTTATTTTGGCTGCGGTTGGATCTGCTGTTGGCTTGGGCAATATGTGGCGTTTTCCCGCAGAGGCTGGCGAGAATGGCGGCGGCGCATTCGTGCTGTTTTACATTTGCTGTGTTCTATTGATCGGTCTGCCGGTGCTTTTGTCCGAAGTCTTGATCGGTCGTCATGGTCAATCCTCCGCGCCAGAGAGTGTGCGACGGGTGGCGCGCGATTCCAACGCGAGTGAAGGGTGGAGCATCCTGGCGTCCATGGGCGTGTTCGCGGCGTTTTTGATCCTCAGCTTTTACTGTGTGGTTGGCGGCTGGGTGCTGTATTATATCGGTGTTTTCGTCGGCGACTTGTTCCAGACCGGTTTGACCGGCGGCGCATTCGAGGGGCGGGCAGCCAGCGATATTGAGAATTTGTTGCCCGGACTGTTCGGCAACGGCGGTCTGATGGTCGGGCTCAATCTGGGTTTTCTTGCGTTGACGATCTTTTTCGTGGCCCGAGGTATTTCGAGCGGGATTGAGTGGGTCGCGGTCTATCTGATGCCGATGTTCTTTGTGCTATTTCTCGCCATTACTGTCTACGGCGCATTCACTGGCGAGTTCAGCCAAGCGGTGAGTTACCTTTTCACCTTTGATTTTTCCAAACTGACCGGGGAAGTGATGCTCGCGGCGGTTGGCCAGGCTTTCTTCTCGCTTTCCCTAGGGGTGGCAGGTATGATGACATATGGTGCCTATGCCAGTCGAGAGACCAATCTAGGAAAAACGTCCGGCATCATTGCTGGTGCGGATACGGGCGTCGCGTTGCTTGCCGGTTTGGCGATCTTCCCGATCGTGTTTGCTGCCGGCTTGTCGGCAAGTGCTGGCCCCGGCTTGATGTTCCAATCGTTGCCAATCGCGTTTCAGGCGATGCCGTTTGGCTCTGTGATTGGATTGCTGTTCTTCACTATGGTGTTCTTTGCAGCGTTGACGAGTTCGGTGTCGCTACTTGAGGCACCGACAGCTTATGTGAAAGACAAGGCAAAAATCGCTCGTCCTCTCGCGACAGGGATTGTGGGCGCTGGCGCAGCGGTGCTGGGGGCCTTGTCTGCCCTGTCGTTCAATGAAATGGCTGATGCCCGTCCGCTAAGCTTTATTCCGATTTTTGCGGAGGCGAATTTCTTTGATGCACTCGATGGTGTTACGGCAAAGTTGCTCATGCCTATAGGTGCAATCCTGACGTGCCTCTTCGTGGGCTGGATCGCTGATGCGCGCCTGATCGATAATGAGAATGGCCTCGATGGGGTTCTACACAAGACTTGGCGCTTTTTGGTCCGGTATCTGTGCCCGATTGCGCTGACCGTGATCCTGCTATTTGGCTTGTTCGGAGACTAACGCCGAAAGTATGCCAGCATAGAAAAAGGGCCACTCAAAAGAGCGACCCTCTTCGATCAAATCGAAGCGTTACAGTGACACGTTCTCGGCGTGTTTCTGCTTCGCTTCGTTACGGACATTCATACCGAGTGCCATTTTCGCGGTGCTGAGCAGGCCAAGATCACCGCTCCAAATCTCTGCATCATCGAGGTCCATGCGCAAGAACAAAATGTCGTCATCGTGTTTGCCATTTTTATACCACGCCTCGACAAAGTTATTCCAGAATTGGTCAAAGCGATCTTGGTCTGTTTCGATGGTTAGACGACCGTTAAATCGCGCAAAGATTTCGTGGTCCTTACCCGTGAAGCTTGCCGTTGCCGGGCCGAGTTTAGCGAAATCACTTTTCTTGCTGGTAAAGAACCATATCGCGCTGTCTGCATCCTTATCAAGCTGCGCGGTCATTGGGACAGCAGATGATGATGCACCATCACGCTCCAAGAATACAAATGGCGATTCGGCCAAAGTGGTCCAAAACTGTTGCTTCAATGCGTCGGGATTTCCTTCTGAATACCTCATGGTGTCTCCATATATTTTAAAATTGCGTATGCTTATCAAATAGATGAAGGATAAAACCGTTCCGGTTGGTACGATGAGGCGCATCTGAAGGACGATGAATTGCAAATAACACAAAAATAGAACATATAAAGAACAAATGAGTCGTTCTGTACCCATCAACGCGTCGCTTTTAAGCGTATGTGACGCCGCCGCTTTGTCAGAGCGGCGCAGTGCTCGTTGGTGTCCGGGACTTGCAGCTAAAGGAAAGACGCCTTGCCATAGCGAGGTCTTTGCATCCGGCAATGATACGAGCGGGGCAGCTGCTGCGCTCGCATTGGCGCTCGATGATTGGCGCAACTTCCCGCATGATGAGGGTGCTCAATCAGAAGATATGCGCACTATTCTATGGGTGCAAACCCGCGATGCTATCCGATTGAGTGGGCGACCCTATCGTGCTGGCTTGCCGCAAGGTTTGCAGAACCACCTTATCCATGTCTGCGCACAAAATGATGCCGATGCGCTGTTCGCATTGGAAGAGGGGGTACGGTGCCGCGATATTGCCTTTGTAATCGGGGAGATTGTAGGCAACAGTAAAGAACTCGATTTCACAGCCTCGCGGCGACTAACTCTGACGGCGGAGCGGCACGGCGTTCCGTTATATCTGGTGCGTTTGAATGCAGGACGTGATTTGTCATCGGCCCGTATGCGCTGGGATGTCACCTCGGCTGCTTCACAGCCGCCTAAGTGGAATCCGCAGGCTCCGGGTGCCCCCGCTTGGAAGGCTGAATTGTTCCGATCGCGTAGCCACCCGCCAGACACATGGATCCTGAGCGATAATGGTAGTCAGCTAAAAGCGCACAAGGCCATGACGGCTGATAATGATACCCTGATTCAGAGCTGCGGTTGGGCAGCAGGTTTGCGGCAAGTTGGCCTGCGACAGGAGCGTGTGACACACGCGCTTGCCCGGTGATCGGAGAGACGGAGGGGGCAGGGAGGCACGGCACATCGCAACCGTATCAATCCAGACGTATTCTGTCTGTGTGGTTGCCTGATCTGGCGCTTGATCGCTGGCGGCTAAAGCACAGTATCACGCGTGCTGAGGGAGGCGATGCCGAACCGGTAGTTTTGATCGCTGATACGGCACGCGGCCTGCACATAGAGGCGGTCAATCGTGCCGCAGCTGGGGAGGGCGTACATACCGGCATGATGTTGGCGGATGCGCGTACGCTGTGCCCGCACATCATCACTCATCCTGCTGATCAACCAGGTGATTTGGCCTTTCTGAAAAAGCTGGCCATGTGGGCTCTGCGTTGGGGTCCATGGACAGCGCTTGATCGACCATATGGATTGCTGGTCGATATATCTGCCGTTGCGCATCTGTTTGGCGGTGAGGAGCGTTTGTTGGCTGATGTGGCAGGTGCTTTTGCTGGGCGTCGATTGGCTATCCGTGCCGCGATTGCCCCGACAGCAGGTGCGGCCTGGGCGCTCTCTCATTTCGCGCCTAATGGCACCATTATCGATAATGGTGAGGATATTGGTGCACGGCTTGCCAATTTGCCAGTGGCTGCGTTGCGACTGGACGATGCGGTGCTCACGACCCTGCGCCGTTTGGGGCTGAAACGGATTGAGCAACTTAGTGCGATTGAGGTGGAGGATGCTCACGGAAAACTGACCGGGCGCGATGCGTTGCAACGCCGTTTCCGCAATCGCAAGTCGCCAGCGGCCAACCCACTGATCCGGTTGGATCAGGTCTTGGGAAAAGTACCCGAACCACTGCTTCCGGTTATCCCGCAGCAAATGTCGCTGGTGCAGCGGCGCTTGCTGGAACCGATCCGTCACCGCAACTTGTTAGATCAGGTGTTGATAGATCTGGCCGAAGATATGGCGCGAGAGTTGGAGGGTAAAGCGCAAGGTGCAAGGCGTTTGGAATTGGGTTTGTGGCGGGTTGATGGCGAGGTGGTTGTTCGCCAGCTTGAGCTGGCCTCCGCCACGCGCGACCCGGCGCATATTTGCCGACTGTTTGCGGCGAAGCTCGATGATGTGGAGGCGGGTTTCGGGATCGAAATGCTGCGACTGCGGGTGATCTGGGCTGAGTCCCTTGCGCTGGATCAAGGAGATTTTGAGGCAGCGGCGGAACGGCATGGCACGTCTCTATCGGCCTGTATCGATAGGCTGGCGGTCCGTCTGGGCGAGGGAGCCGTTTCGCGCCCTGTACCATTTGCCAGCCACCTGCCCGAACGGGCACAGCGTTGGCAGAAACCGTTGGAACCGCAGCCAGTGTCTCAAGGCGAACTGGCTTTTCACACGCAGTACGCTCAAATTACTGGATCGCGCGGAGAAGATCGCCGTGCTCTATGCAACGCCTGATGGCTATCCCAAGCGGTTTCGCTGGCGCGAGTCTGTGCATGAGGTTGCCCGTGTAGAGGGGCCGGAACGGATTGCGCCGGAATGGTGGCGTGAGCGCGGCAGCACGCGTTTACGTGACTACTATCGGATCGAAGATGATTCCGGACGGCGATACTGGATTTATCGCCAGGGGATTGTCGGTGATGGCCGCGGCGGGTTGCCTCATTGGTATCTGGAGGGGTTGTGTGGGTGAGGGGATGTCGGTTGGTGAATTGATTGCAGACGTTGGGAGCCTGCTGTAAATCGATAGCTGATGGAACACTTCGATGATTTAGCGGCCAAGTTGAATGAGAAAGGCTTGATCAAGCTTGAGGAAATTGTCCCGGCTAAAGATGCTCGAAAAGCGTTTGAGATGATCATGGAGCATGCCAAAGAGCATGAAGTATATTCCGACGGTCGATGGATGCGGTCACCAAGTCGTTTTGGATATCCTAAGCCATTTCGTAATGCCCTCAATATGCTCAACAGGGCAGAGGAATTTTCAGCCCTGATTGGTACCCAGCTACCATCCATCATTGAACGGCTTATCGGGCAGCCAGTAATGCCGCTTTCTCCGGGGCAGCAGATCTTGCTCTCCCTGCCGAGCGAGGGTGAATGGTTGGTTCCGTCCGACGCATGGCATATCGACCTACCCAAGATTGGCGAGAGGGCCTCGCCCGGTCTGCAGGCTTTCACATTTCTTGATGATGTTGAACCTAAGGGTGGTGCGACGCTCGTGATCGCAGGATCGCATCGTTTGGCAAACGATACCGTGAATCTCTCATCCAAAGAGCTAAAACGCCGACTGCAAAAGGAAGACTATTTCAAGTCGTTGCTTGATCCTAAGCGCACTCCGATTTCAAATCTTGCAGAAACCAGAGGGTCTGTTCATGGTGTCGAGCTTGAGGTTGTAGAGCTTTGCGGCAACGTTGGCGATGTGTACCTGATGGACTTGCGCCTCCTCCACACACCAGCGCCTAATTGTTCCGACAAAGCCCGGCTAATGCTTACATGCCGTTTCCCAAGAACAGAGATCGCTGCCAAGTATACCGGTTCGCAATGACAGTTTTTTGAAGTTCAGCGAGAGCAGTCAAATCAAGAGGCATATAGCATGAAGCGTCGATACAAGATTGGACTTGGTTTACTGACCGTTGCCTTGGTCTTCGTCGGAGTGAATGCCTATTTCTGGTTCACGAGGGAACCGCGTCCGATTATCGTCGTAGAGGCGGGCGATGGAGGGGAGCGCGTCTCGATCAACGACCTGCCAGCCAACTTTTATCCAGGTCTGGGTGATGGGCCGCGCCCGGCTGTTCTGCTATTCGGAGGTTCTGAAGGCGGTCTGCGCGAGTACCGCAATGTCTTTGCAAGGCAGTTGGCGCAAGAGGGCTACTCAGTTCTCTATCAAAGTTATTACGCGACCTCGGAAAGCAATCGGTCATTCAATATGGTGCCGCTCGAAACTTTTGACGCCGCTCTTGATTGGCTGAGCTCCAACCCAAAGGTACGCGTCGGTCCGATTGCGGTGATTGGTCATTCCAAAGGGGCCGAAGGCGCGTTGCTATTGGCCACGCGCGACGCCCGTGTCGGAGCTGTGGTTGCGGCCATGCCTAGTGACGTGGTCTGGCAGGGATTTGACTTTGACAGCATTGATATGTCGCGATTCAGTTCTTCATGGAGCGAAGATGGTGATCCGGTAGCATATCTGCCGTATCAATCGCTCGATTGGCACGAGTATTTTACGGTAGATGCTCCGAGGCTGGAAATGTTCAAACGTAGCAGAGATGCCGCTCCGCAATATCCGTCGGCATTTATCCCGATCGAAGAGACTACGGCGCAAATTCTGTTGATTTGCGGAAAGAATGACACGCTCTGGCCAGGTTGCCGCATGGCCGAGGCCATCAAGGCAAAGGTTGAAAAAACATCAGGTGCCGAGATTGAATTGCTGGCCTACGACAATGCTGGTCACTGGGCATTTGGACCAGCTAGCGATCTTGATGAAAGCGACACGCGGATGCTTGCAAGTATGGGCGGGGATGCCAACGGAGACTTAGCGGCTCGCCGTGATCAGTGGCCGCGGATACTTCAGTTCTTGGAGACTGCGACCAGAGGTCAAGGGGCTGGGCAGAACTCCGATTAGTATGCGGCACCTCTTCGGGTCGTAGGTTTATGAAATGGGATGTCGCGAAACTATCTGCTTCACACAGCAATGATGATAACAGTCCTGCTTTAACCCCGCGCAACCAAACCTGCTCGCCTTGAGCGTTTTTGCGCAAGCGGAATATTGCCGAAATTTGCCACTGGTCCGCTTGCCACCCTCTCGACGGTCACTGTTTCATCGATAACCCATTGCGGCAAAGCTTGTTCGAAAGTGATGCCGCACGCGCCATCTTTGGCCCAGATCACGCTGCAATAGAATTCGTGGTTTGCCCAGCGCAACATTCCCGAGGCACCTTCTGCCGGCAGGTTTTCGATCTCTAACCGCGCGCCCATAATGGACAGATCGACAAGGCGACCTACGCGGCGACCGGTGACGGTGTTGAGTGATGCGCTGCAGTTTACACTCGAACGCTCGTGAGAGCGCCTATCTGACGGCACCACCTTTGCAGCGGTTGCCATTCCAAAACGACCCATTTTTGGTTCTCCTGTTTGCCCCCAGGAAGATCCATCTTGTCGCTCGAAAATGGTTAAACTCGCCTTTCAAAACATGGTTACCCCGTCATCTGTATGAATACGCAGGGAAATAAAAAGGGCTCGGCAACGTTTCCGCCACCGAGCCCCACTTAGTGCGACCAGTTATGGTTATGATTAGTTTGCGCTGAAAGGCAGTGAGCTGTGGTGAAGAACGATATCTAGCTCTCCGTCGTCGCCACGCTCGTAAGCGAATGAGTACTCAACCTTGGTCTCATTGCCATCCGTGCCGGTGAAGAAATAGTTGCCCATGGCCACTGCCATGATGCCATCGTCAGAGATTACGGTGCCGTTATTGTCCCAGCGGACCGCTGTGTAAGGCGCGATGGCAAAGCCGCCATCTTCCGTGCCTTCGGTGCCGACGAAATAGCTAAGCGCCTGGGCATCGTCTTCGCGGAATTGATCTTCAGCCGCCAGGGTCGGCTTGAACAGAACGGTCGCATCATCGCCATAAGCATAATGCGTTGCGATATGCTCTGCTGCACGTGCACTATAGTCGCCTTCGTCTGTAAAAGTTTGCCCAATAGCGACAATGCCTTCGCCCCAGGCCTGCTGAGCAGCAGCAACTTCTTCTGCGGTGATTGGGTTGGCGTCTGCGGTTGCGTCATCCGAAGCCGTCGCGGTTTCGCCGCATGCAGTCAAAGCGAGCGCGCTCGCGCCAAGAAATGGAACTAGGAAAAATTTCTTCATTACGTACTCCCTTGAGAGGAACGTCGGTGCGCCCCTCGAAAAACAGTGCGACTTGTAGCCGCTAGTTACGTCCGACATCACAAGCAGGATTGCTCGCCAGAGGGGCCCGGTCCGTCCACTAAATACGCGTATGCCAGCCATGGGTTCCCACTCAGTTGCAATTTTTGCGATTGGCTAAACTGCAATTGGAACATAATAAGAACAAATGGCCCAGATAAGCAGACAACAAACTACACTTCAAAAGCTCGAAATCCTCGCTGATGCGGCCAAATATGATGCCTCTTGTGCGTCATCTGGCACGGCGAAGAAGAACTCGCTTGGTGGAAAGGGGATCGGCTCCACTGAAGGTATGGGCATCTGCCACGCTTATGCGCCCGATGGGCGGTGCATATCTCTGCTCAAGATTTTGCTGACCAATCAGTGTGTGTTTGATTGCCATTACTGCATCAACCGCAAGAGTTCGAACGTACGCCGCGCACGCTTCACACCGCAAGAAGTCGCGGACCTGACGATCAGTTTCTATCGGCGCAATTATATTGAAGGGCTGTTTCTTTCGTCAGGGATTGTGAAGAGCTCCAATTATACCATGGAGCAGATTGTTGAGGCTGCGCGTATCCTGCGCGAGGAGCATGACTTTCGCGGCTACATCCACCTCAAGACTATTCCAGAGGCTGACCCGCAATTGGTGCATCAAGCGGGGTTCTATGCTGACCGTGTGTCGATCAATGTAGAGCTGCCGACGACTAGTGGGCTGGCCCGGCTCGCGCCTGACAAGGATGCCAGCCAGATCGAAGGCGCATTGGCTAAGACGACCAGCGACATTGTTGAGGCAAAAGATGCCAAGAAACGGTTTCGCCATGCGCCGCGTTTTGCGCCTGCTGGCCAGTCGACACAGATGATTGTCGGCGCGGACAAAGCCAATGATGCCGATATCGTTGGCAAGGCGAGCCATCTTTATTCCAGCTTTCGTTTGCGGCGTGTCTATTATTCCGCCTTCAGCCCGATCCCTGATGCGAGCGCTGTGCTGCCGCTAAAACGCCCGCCGCTAATTCGCGAACACCGACTGTATCAGTCAGACTGGTTGATGCGATTTTACGGCTACGCACCGGGCGAGGTCGTGCAGGCGACGGAAGCTGACGGGAATCTACCGCTCGATATTGATCCCAAGCTCGCCTGGGCATTGAAATTTCGCGAGCGTTTCCCGGTCGATGTGAACCGGGCAAGCAAAGAGGAATTGCTGCGCGTGCCAGGGCTGGGCGTGACATCGGTGCGGCGGATACTGGCGAGCCGCCGCCATCGTACCCTGCGGCTGGATGATGTGGCGCGGCTGACTCAATCAATCACCAAGGTGCGCCCATTTATCTGTGCGCTGGATTGGCGGCCAGTGACACTGACGGATCGTGCCGATCTGCGTTCGCTTCTCGCACCCAAGCAAGAGCAGTTGGAGCTGTTTGCAGGATGAGCGCCTTGGCTGAGCATAGCGAACAAACGCGCTATACAATCGCAATGGCCCAGCCAGATGACTTCGATTTCTGGCGTGAGCAAGCACGAATACTGGTGCAATGCGATGTTGCGCCAGATCGGGTGGGCTGGACGGAGCCGGGTGGGGCGCAGGACTTGTTTGCCGATGCTGGTGCAGCGCTACCGCAACCGCCCGCAAATCCACCGCTAGTCCGCGCGCCGAAACGTTTCCTAAGCCTAGCGCGTAACGCTGCACTTCATTCTGATCCTCAGCGGTTTGGATTGCTTTACACGCTGTTGTGGCGGCTCCAGCGTACACCGGGCATTATGCAGGACAAGGCCGATCCGGATGTTCGCCGTTTGGAAGAGCTCGATAAAAATGTCCGGCGCGACAGCCACAAAATGCATGCCTTCGTGCGCTTTCGGCAGGTTCAAGAAACCGGTGGTGAAGAGCATTACGTCGCTTGGTTCGAGCCGGACCATCATATCCTGCGTGCGAACGCTGGTTTCTTCAAACGTCGCTTTGCCAATATGCGTTGGTCGATCCTGACGCCGCGCGGCAGTCTGCATTGGGATACACACACAATGCGGGAAGGGCCGCCAGCTGACCGTTCCGACGCACCTGATGGTGATCTCGACGGAGGATTTGTGGCGAACGTACTACGCCTCAATCTTCAACCCGGCGCGGCTGAAGGTGTCGGCTATGCTGTCAGAGATGCCAAAGAAATACTGGAAGAATATGCCCGAGGCATCACTGATTCCAGAGCTTGTGGCGAACGCGCAATCGCGTGAGGCGCAGATGGTGAGTGCAGGTGCGCGTGAGGCGCGTGAACGACCGAAAAGTCTAGCCGAGATTGAGCGTAGCATTGCTGCGTGCCGCGACTGCCAAATTGCTGAATGCGGTACGCGGGCAGTGATGGGCGAGGGGCCGACGAATGCGCCACTGATGATTATCGGTGAGCAGCCGGGCGATCAGGAGGATGTGGCAGGCCGACCCTTTGTTGGTCCTGCTGGACAGGTTCTCGACGCGCAGCTTGCTGAAGCAGGTATCGATCGGGCGGCAGCGTACATCACCAATGCGGTGAAGCACTTCAAGTTCATACAACGTGGCAAACGGCGCCTGCATCAGAACCCTGGTGCGAAAGAGATCGATACGTGCCGTTGGTGGGTTGAGTCAGAGCGTGCAATTATAAAGCCAAAGCTTGTGTTAGCTTTAGGTTCAAGTGCGGCGCGTAGCCTGCTTGGTAAGACAGTGAGTGTGAAGAACGTTCGCGGACAACCTATTACGCTTGATGATGGGGCAGAGCTTTGGGTGACAGTGCACCCATCCTATCTGCTCCGGCTTGATGGTGATGCCCGCATTGAGCAGGAAGCGCTGTTTGCTATGGATCTGGCGGCGGTAAACGCACGGCTCGCGGAATTGGGAGGCGTTCCGTAATCCGTTCGTGCTGAGCTTGTCGAAGGATGAACATGGCCGAGCGCTCGCACTTCGACAGGCTCAGCACGAGCGGGTTGACCCTGTCCATCATGCCCGACGCACCACTTACTCCTGATAAACGCACGCTGGAGCTTGATCCCGATCTGATCGAACCACCTGCACGAGCACCTTTCGTAGAGTTGGGGCTGATCAGTTGTTTTAGTTTTCTGCGCGGTGCGTCAGACGCGGTTGATCTGGTGATGACGGCGCGCGAGCTGGGCTATGACGCGATCGGGATCGCTGATGCCAATTCTATGGCGGGCGTGGTGCGCATTCATACCGAGGCGAAAACGCTGAAGCTGCGACCGGTGATTGGTACGCGGATCGAAACAGTCGAAGGGCTGGCATTCCTTGCATATCCAAGGGATCGCACAGCCTATGGGCGTCTATGCAAACTTATCAGTGCTGGTCGTATGCAAACACTCGATGGCGATTGGCAGGAAAAAGGTGCGTGCGAGATCAGTCTCGCCATGTTGGCTCAGCATGCGGAAGATGTGCAGCTGGTTCTGTTGCCGCCGGAAGATTTTGGAGCGGAGTTTACGATTGCTGGCCTAAGCAATGTGGTCAACATTGACGGTCAGACTGTTCAAGAGACGGTTAGTGGTACTTTGCAAAGCATTCTTCCTCAACTCACCGCGCAGTTGCCAACGTTCAAACATATCGCTGCAAGTTACCTGTATCGAGGAGATGATATTGCCCGGATAGAGCGGCTTGATGGGTTAGCCCGAGAGCATGGGCTTTCCATTCTCGCGACAAATAATGTGCACTATCACACGCCGGACCGTCGTACCGCTGCAGGATGTAATGACAGCGATCCGACACAAGACGACGGTGGCGAGGGCGGGGTATTTGCTGGGTGCGAATGCGGAGCGGCATCTCAAATCGCCCGCAACAATGGTCAAGCTCTTTGAGCGCTGGCCCCATGCCATCACCGCTGCGCGCGCAGTGGCCGATGCATGCCAGTTCAGTTTGGATGAGCTGCGCTATGAATATCCGGAAGAGATTTATCCCGACGGCATGGACCCGCAGGAATATCTTGAAGTCGAAACCTGGTGGGGTGCAGAGGGGCGCTATCCGCCTGATGAATTTTCTGGTGGCGTACCCGATGATGTGATCGCGACAATAGAACGCGAATTGGCCTTGATCGCGAAACTAGATCTGGCGCGATACTTTCTCACCATCAAGAACATCGTCGATTATGCGCGCGGTGTTGAACCACCGATCTTGTGTCAGGGACGGGGTAGCGCAGCCAATTCTGCGGTTTGTTATTGTCTGGGGATCACATCGGTCGATCCGGCCAAGCATGCATTGTTATTTGATCGCTTCATTTCCGAGGAACGTCGCGAGCCGCCCGATATTGATGTCGATTTTGAGCATGAGCGACGCGAGGAGGTGATCCAGCATATCTATCGCACTTATGGGAGGCATCGCGCTGGCCTGACTGCGACTGTCATCCATTACCGGCCTCGCATGGCCATTCGTGAGGTCGGCAAAGCCATGGGGCTGAGCGAGGACGTGACTTCCGCGCTTGCGAAGACTGTCTGGGGTTCAATGGGCAGCGAGATCACTGATCGTCATGCAGCGGAGACAGGCATGGATTTGTCCGATCCGCATCTGCGTCGGGTGTTGGCTTTGACAGAACAGATGATCGGTATGCCACGCCATCTCAGCCAGCATGTTGGCGGGTTCATCCTGACCGAGGGCGCGCTCAGCGAAACTGTACCGATTGGGAATGGAGCTATGCCAGATCGCAGCTTTGTCGAATGGGACAAGGATGACATTGAAGCGCTTGGCATTTTGAAAGTTGATGTGCTGGCGCTGGGTATGCTGACCTGCATCAAAAAATGTCTCGACCTGCTGGAGGATCACCACGGTCGTTCACTGACGCTGGCAACGGTTCCACGCGAAGATGAAGAGACTTACGCGATGCTGCGCAAGGGCGATTCATTGGGTGTGTTTCAGGTTGAAAGTCGGGCGCAAATGAACATGTTGCCGCGCCTGCGTCCGCGCGAATTCTATGACTTGGTCATTCAGGTGGCGATTGTGCGGCCTGGGCCAATTCAGGGTGATATGGTCCACCCCTATCTCAAGCGACGACGCGGGGCGGAGCCGGTGCAAATTCCAGCGCCAAGTCCAAAACATGGCCCGCCCGATGAGCTAAGCAGTATTTTGAAGCGCACTTTGGGCGTGCCGATTTTTCAGGAACAGGCGATGAAGATCGCGCTGGACGCTGCGAAGTTCAATTCGACTGAGGCAAATCGCTTGCGCAAGGCGATGGCGACATTCCGTAGCCGGGGCATGGTGCATGAGCTTGAAGATATGATGGTCGGGCGCATGGTTGAGCGCGGTTATGACGCTGAATTCGCGCAGTGCTGTTTCAATCAGATCAAGGGGTTTGGTGAATATGGTTTTCCCGAAAGCCATGCAGCCAGCTTTGCGCATCTGGTATATGTCTCCAGCTGGATAAAATGCCATTTCCCGGCGGCTTTCGCGTGTGGTTTGCTCAATTCCCAGCCCATGGGTTTTTATGCGCCTGCACAGATTGTGCGCGATGCGCGCGAACACGGTGTCACTGTGTTGCCTGCTGACGTCAATCATTCTCAGTGGGATTGTACTCTTGAAGAGTGTGCCCAAACCACTCGCGCCCTCCATCCTTCCACCCGGAGCCTGCCGGGTCACTATCAGGGTGGAAGGGTGGAGGGCGCGGGTGGCCTGGGACCAAGCAAAGAAACAAGCCTGGACCGTCACATCTCTCTTCGTCTTGGCCTCAGGCAAGTCGATGGGTTCCCAGAAGCGGTTGCGGCGCAACTCGTTGCAGAGCGCGACATCAATGGGACTTATACTGATGTCGAGGCCCTACGTGATCGTGCGCGGCTTGCCCCATCGCATATTGAACGGCTCGCCAATGCTGATTGTTTTGGCTCAATAGTTTTGTCACGTCGGCAAGCCTTGTGGGATGCACGCAGTCTGATTGGTGGCCCTGATTTGCCACTCTTTGCTCACGCAGAGGCGCGTAGTGAAGGGGCAGAGAGCAAGCGAACCCAATTGCCGACTATGCCGTTGAGCGAAGAGGTGGTGAATGATTATCAGACCACTCGGCTAAGCCTGAAAGCGCACCCATTGAGTTTCCTGCGCGCCTCGCTGGCGGAGCGTGGTTTCGTTCGGGCATGCGACCTTGGAAACCGAAAGTTTCGCTCCATGGTCCATGTGGCTGGTGTGGTCTTGATCCGTCAGCGACCGGGCAGTGCGAAGGGGGTTTGCTTCATCACCTTGGAGGACGAAACGGGCGTGGTAAATGTCGTTGTCTGGCCTGATTTGAAAGAAAAACAACGACGCGTTGTTATGGGATCACGGTTGATGGAAGTGCGCGGTACGGGTGGAATATGATGATGAAGTGATCCATGTGATTGCGCAGCACATGACCGATTCAACCGACCAACTCTATGGCCTATCTGATGACATGCTGGATGCGCCATTGGCGCGCGCTGATCATGTCAATTCGCCATTGCCCGCACATGGGCGAAAGACAATTGGTAAACGCAGCGAAGCGGCTGAAAATTATCAACCGGTTGAACCGTGGGAAGAGCCTGGCCCCAGCAATCGGTCAGCGGGATGGCATAATTCAGGTGGTGGCCATCCACGCACTGTACGGATCATTCCAAAATCGCGGGATTTTCACTGAAGATGGCAGGAAAGAAAACGCGCATTTCACGGCGAATTGGCAAGTTTAAAGGGGATCGATTGGCGGTCATTCTCATTCTCGGCGCTGCGCTTGTTCTGGCCGGTCGCACCGCGTTGGGGGATTACCCGCAACATAATCCATGGGCGCCGCTCGATCTTAATGACCCCGTAGGTTGGGCGACCGAGGGTAAGCTGACTGCTTTGCGGGATGACGTCAATGCGTGCCGTGCTGTTCTGACGCGATCGCAAGTCCCCTTCACTGTATTCAGGTCTGAGGGAGAGGGGGCATGCGCACGACCTGATCGCCTGAGGCTGGACCAGCTTCCTTTGCAGCCCAGTAATCCTGCCACCACATGCCCTGTCGGTATCGCGCTGCAGTTGTGGCAAAGGGACAGCCTGACGCCGGCAGCGATGGAGTTGTTTGATAGCAAAGTCGCTGAAATCCAGCATCTGGGCGTTTATTCCTGTCGGCGAATGTATGGTAGCGACAGCGGACCCTGGAGCGAACATGCGACTGGCAATGCGATCGATATTGCGGGTTTTGTGCTAGACGATGGAACGCGCATCAGCCTGTTGAATGATTGGGATGATGGCGGGGCCAAGCAAGCATTTCTCCGCCGCATTCGCGATGGCGCATGCGACAGTTTTTCGACCGTACTTTCGCCTGACTATAATGCTGCGCATCGCGACCATTTTCATTTTGACATGAGCGATCGGTGGCGCAGCGTGTGCCGCTGAGTTGCGGCGACGAAAGCTAAGGTTCGAGCGAGTACCCGTACCGAGCGGACTGTGCGGATCACGTCCTGCATCCCATCCTTCGTAATGGCTTTGCGCAGCCGCCGGATATGCACGTCAACCGTGCGAAGTTCTATGTCGCTGCCTGTGCCCCAAACGCCATCAAGCAATTGATTGCGGCTGAACACGCGGCCCGGGCTTTCCATAAAGAACTTGAGCAAGCGATACTCAGTTGGTCCAAGGTGCAAAATTTCTCCCGCACGTTCAACCTTGTGCGCGACCGGATCCAGCGAGAGGTCGCCGACAGCGATGGTTTCGCCAGCAAGCACAGGACGGATCCGGCGCATAACCGCGGATATGCGAGCGAGCAATTCGCGCGGAGAAAACGGTTTGGTCAGATAATCGTCTGCGCCGGTCTCGAGGCCACGAACGCGGTCATCCTCAGTCTCGCGCGCGGTCAGCATAATGATTGGTACGTGCGCGGTTTCCTTCTCGCGACGCAGGCGACGACACACTTCGATGCCGCTTGTTCCCTCTATCATCCAATCCAAGATCACCAGATCAGGAACGTCCTCGCGAGCCATGATCAACGCTTCGTCGCCATCGGCTGTCGTGCGCACAGAATAGCCTTCTTTGCTGAAACGATACTCCAGCAGCTCCGACAGAGCCGGATCATCCTCTACTAACATCAGTTTGGCAGCGCTCACCGTGTCACACCCTCATACCGCGACGTTCTCACCTGAGAGACTATGACCAATTAGCTACAGTTTCATTTCACTGGTCGCCGTCATCCGGATATTCGCCTGTCGCCGCATAATGAACCATCTCGGCCACATTGGTTGCATGGTCGCCAATTCGTTCAAGATTGCGTGCCACAAACAGATATTGCGCAGCGGTGGTGATCGTCTTTGGGTTTTCGACCATGTGGCTGACCAAGTTGCGAAAGATTGAATCGTAAAAAGCATCCACTTTTTCATCGACCTCAATCACTTCTTTGGCGAGCTGCGCGTCGCGCGCGGCATAGGCCGTCAATACGTCATGGACCATTTCGCTCGCCAGGTCTGACATCGCGGGCAACAGCGTAAGAGGCTCAAACCGTTCCCGCTCTTCCACTTTGCCGGTGCGCTTGGCTATGTTTTTCGCATAATCGCCAATCCGCTCGACGACGCCGGCAATTTTCAGCGCGGCGATCACCTCGCGCAAATCATCAGCCATCGGGGCCCGTAATGCGATTACGCGAACCGCCAGCTTGTCGATTTCCGACTCCAGAGCGTCAATTTTGCGATCACCTTTGACGACCTTCTTCGCAAGGTCATGGTCGCCCTTCACGAGCGCTTCCATCGAGTCCTGAACCGCAACCTCGGCCAAACCGCCCATCTCGGCGATCAGTCCCCGCAGACGCGTGATGTCTTCATCGAAGGCTTTGACTGTATGTTCGTTCATGGGCTTGCTTCCTTAGCCATACCGGCCAGTGATGTAGTCCTGAGTTCTCTGCTCAATCGGGTTGGTGAAAATGTCGGTGGTTCGACCATATTCAACAATTTTGCCCAAATGAAAGAATGCGGTGCGTTGAGATACGCGTGCGGCCTGCTGCATTGAGTGCGTGACGATCACAATCGCGAAGCGGCCGTTTAGCTCATCGATCAGTTCTTCGATCTTTGCAGTCGCAATGGGATCGAGAGCTGAGCAAGGTTCGTCCATCAGTATCACTTCGGGATCAACTGCGATGGCGCGGGCTATACACAGCCGTTGCTGCTGGCCCCCTGACAATGCTGTGCCGCTGTCCTGCAGACGATCTTTCACCTCTTCCCAAAGGCCGGCCCGCTGCAGCGAGCGTTCCACAATTGCGTCAAGCTCATCCTTGTTTTCCGCAAGACCGTGAATTTTCGGGCCATAGGCGATGTTTTCATAAATGGTCTTGGGGAAGGGGTTGGGCTTTTGGAATACCATGCCGACCCGTGCGCGCAATTGCACTACATCCAGCTTGGGATCGTAAATGTCGTCGCCGTCGAGTGTGATCTTCCCTTCAACCCGAGCAGTCGGGATGGTGTCATTCATGCGGTTGAGTGTGCGCAAAAACGTTGACTTGCCGCACCCCGACGGGCCGATAAACGCGGTGACATATTCGGTCGGGATTTCGATGGAGACATCATCAATGGCCTTTTTGTCACCATAGAATACCGACACACCGCTGGCGCCCATTTTGGCATCGCTTTGTTCAAGATTGGGATGGACTACAGTCACCAGGTCTTCTCAAATTTGTTGCGTAGGTAAATAGCGAGCCCGTTCATCAATAGCAGGAACAGGAGTAGGATGATAATTGCTGCGGATGTCCGCTCTACGAAGCCTCGATCAATTTCGTCCGACCAGAGGAATATCTGAACAGGCAAAACTGTTGCGGGCGACGTGAAACCATCGGGCGGCGTCGCGACAAACGCCCGCATACCGATCATGAGCAGCGGGGCCGTTTCCCCCAACGCGCGCGCCATCCCAATTATGGTGCCGGTCAAGATGCCGGGCAGGGCGAGGGGCAACACATGATGAAAAACCACCTGAATTGGTGACGCCCCGACTGCCAATGCGCCGTCGCGAATACTGGGTGGAACAGCTTTGATGGCATTGCGACCGGAGATCACGATCACGGGCATGGTCATCAGCGCCAGAGTCATGCCACCAATAAGCGGAGCCGATCGCAGATTTGGAAAGACCGTCAGGAACACGGCCAGACCGAGTAAACCAAAAATGATTGAAGGAACAGCTGCGAGGTTGTTGATCGATACCTCAAGCAAATCCGTCCATCGGTTCTTTGGTGCATATTCTTCTAGATAAAGCGCAGCGAGCACGCCGATCGGAAACGCCAGGAGAAGCGTTATGATCATTGTCAGGATCGAGCCTTTGAGGGCACCCCAAATCCCGACCTGCTGGGGGTTTGTGGCATCTGATCGTGTTAAAAAACCAGAGTCGAAATTCTTTTCCAGCTGACCTGCTTCTTTCATCTGACTGGCAAGCGCCTGGATTTCAGCTGAACCCTCTCCAGCGTAGCCAGCGGCAAGGTCAGCGCTGGCAGGAAGAGCGAATGCAACCTCTTGCCTTAAGAGTGAAGGGTCAGCTGCGATAGCAACGGCAACATCGCGCCAGGCCTGGCTGCCAATTTCCTGAGCAGCCTCTTCACCAAGCGCCTCTTCAGCATAAAATTCGACCACTGCAGGAAGCCCTTGCGCCTCCAGTGTCTGCACCCCTGAAGGGCCGGCCAGCGTATCGGAGTCGCCCGAAATCCCAGCTTCGGCCAGGTTGATAGGGACATTGACTTCGACGCGTTGAAAACCGCCGAGACCGTTAAGCGTCATTGAACCCAATAGGAAAACCAGTACGGCGACCGAAAAGAGGATGGCGCCCAGGCCAATCGCGCGGAAGCGCCGCTCAGAGGCGTAGCGTTTCTGCAGGCGCTTTTCGAACGCGTCAGTTCGGGTAGGGGCGATGTGCTCACTCATAAGCTTCACGGAACCTTTTCACGACACGCAAAGCGATGAAGTTGAGACCCAACGTGACGAGAAACAGTACGAAGCCAAGGGCAAATGCGCTGAGTGTGGCTGGGTGGTCGAAACTTCCCTCGCCAGTGAGCATTTTGACGATCTGAACTGTCACTGTTGTCATTCGGTCTAGGGGATTGGCCGACAAATTCGCCGCGGTCGAAGCGGCCATGACCACAATCATGGTTTCGCCAATTGCGCGGCTGATCGCGAGCATGACGCCGGCGACGATACCGGGCAGGGCCGCCGGAATAAGGACGCGCTTGATCGTTTCTGACGTCGTTGCACCCATGGCCAGGCTGCCATCACGCATCGCCTGCGGAACGGCGGCAATACTGTCATCCGCCATGGATGAGACGAACGGGATAATCATCACGCCCATAACGAGCCCAGCGGCCAGCGCGCTCTCGCTGGAGGGGTTGGTTACGCCCATCGATAAGGCAATATCGCGAATGGCTGGCGCGACAGTAAGCGCGGCGAAATAGCCGTAAACGACGGTTGGTACACCAGCCAGCACTTCCAGAGCAGGCTTAACCCAGGCGCGTAGCCGAGGGTTGGCATATTGCGTCAGGTAAATCGCACTCATCAGGCCGAGCGGAATCGCGACTATCATGGCAATGATCGCGCCGATAAAAATGGTGCCCCAGAATAGCGGGATAGCGCCGTACCGCGTGCCATCCGGATTGTCTGGGTTGCTCATGGGATCAGGTGCCCAGAAGGTGCCGAACAGAAACTCTGCAGGTGAAACCATTCCGAAGAAGCGTACAGTCTCAAAAACCAGACTAGCCAGAATGCCAAGCGTGGTCAGGATCGCTACAATGGAGGCGAGGAGCAGGATCGCCATAACTGCACGTTCCACGCGGTTGCGCGCAGTGAAGTCTGGCTTGAGGCGCAAAAATGACCAAGTCCCACCAAGAAGCGCGATGAGCAATGTCACTGCGGTTCCGATAAGGTTGTAGTGGCCGATCGCCTCGCGAAACGGTTCGACCAATTTGGCTGCTGCCGGATTGAAAACAGCCGACGTTGATCCCGTCGCAACGGCGCGGGCCTCTTTCAGCAAGGTCTGCCGTTGAAAGTCGAACGCGGGAAGGTCCGCCGCCGCGTCACTTGCGAGAACGGATTGGGTGATCAGCGAAGGCGCAATTGCGCTCCATAGCGCAATAAACGCGATTACAGGGATCGCGACCCATAGCGCCACATACCAACCGTGATAGCTCGGCAGGCTTGCAAGCTCTGCCTTATCGGTGCGCCGAAAACTCCACGCACGCGCGCGCGCCGCCAACCATCCGGCAAGCCCTAGTCCAAACGCCAGGAGAAGCAGGATGATTGGCGACATGCGGTGTCATTACCCTTACTTGAGGCCCGAGCCGTCGATCGTTGTGAACTCGGTGGCTGCCGTTGTATTCGCCGCCATTACATCATCTGGCGAAGCAACCAAGCCAATCTTGGCCAGTGGACCGTCTTTGCTCCACATCTTTGTCCATTCAGTCAGGTATTCACGCAGGCCAGGGATCGCTTCGATGTGTGCCTTTTTGACATACACATAGAGAGGGCGTGCCCCAGGATAGGCGAATGTGGAGATGTTTTCGTAAGTCGGCTCGACATCGTTCATAGGCAGGCCCTGAACCTTATCAGCATTCTCTTCGAGATAGGAATAGCCAAACACCCCAATCGAATCGGAATTGCCTTCGATCTTCTGGACGATCAAATTGTCCTGCTCGCCCTGATCAACATATTTGCCGTCAGCGCGCACCTCGGTGCAAACCTGATCGTATTTGTCCTCATCGCTTTCTTTAAGCGCCGACATGTCTTCATTGGTTTTACAACCGGCTTCGAGAACAAGCTCTTTCAGCGCGTCACGCGTGCCTGAAGTCGATGGCGGGCCGTAAACGAGAATCGGCTTGTTAGGTAGCGAAGGATCGACGTCGGACCACATCTCGTTTGTCTGCTCACTGCCATAGGGGCTAGCCGCAATCGCTTCATAGACGATCCTTGGGGTGAGATTCATCGTGATCCCGCCTTGCGCTGATGCGAAAGCAATCCCGTCAAGGCCCACTTGAAGCTCGATAACCTCTTCAACGCCATTCGTCTGACAATCTGCAAACTCAGATGCTTTCATGCGACGTGACGCGTTTGCCATATCTGGTGTTTCAGGGCCAAGACCGGCACAGAACAGTTTCATGCCACCGCCAGTGCCGGTGGATTCGATGATCGGCGAAGGAATGTCTGGGTTTGATCGCGATAGCGATTCAGCAACCGCCTTTGCAAATGGGAAAACCGTCGATGAGCCGACCGCGCGGACAGAGTCGCGTGATCCGCCTGTTGCGTCGCCACAAGCAGTTAGAGCGAGTGCTGATACAGCGGCGATGGCGAATGACTGGATTTTCATGGATCGGTACCTCTTCAATTCAGTTGGCCGCGCTTGAGCGCGGTTTTGTTACAGGGTTGCGACAATTCTTGGACAAGCCGCATAATCGCGCCTTGCAGGTTCAAATTCTACAGCTTTAGAAATCAATTTGCGCGCGCACTCCGAACACGTCGACATCGTAAGATGTGTCTCCCGCCGCAGTCGGGAATACGGCATTCGAATAATCGAGTTTGCCATAATTAGCGAGCAGCATGGTGTAATCGGTTGGTTTCCAGACCAGCGAAGCGAAGTAGCCGTTCTGGCTGCCACCAACGATCCCGGCATCTGTTAGATCGAGCCGGTCATAACGCACGTTAAACTGCAACGAACCGATACCGCCTTCGCCAACTGGGTTGGCAGGTTTGGTCCGGTCAAATTTGCCACCTTTATATCCGCGCGTGTCGCCCTTAGTTAGGAAATAGCCAACCTCGACATATCCCCCGAAGAACGTCGGATCTTCCACCATCATTGGCGTATCAACGTCGCGCCAATACCCCTCGACTACACCGTGGAATGGACCGGAGATGAATGCCCCTTCCAGACCATAGGAAAACTCGCTGTCCGCGCCAAAGTTGCCGGTGTTGATAAAGCGTTCGCTTGTGAAGCCAACCAGCGGGCGTTGGCGATAGCGCACAGTGTCGCCATTTTCGTATTCGCGATAATGTAATGATGCGCCAAAGTGGACTTGTGCATCGCCAATTTTGGGCATGTAAACGAAGCGTCCGTCAGTGCTCCAGCTATCGTTTGGCAAATCGTCCATATTGTCGCTGAACACACCGGCTTGTAGCAGTACGTCGCCGGAGCTGTATTTAGCACCGACACCGACGCGGCGCACAAAGTTGAAAGCATCGGTGAACGCCGCGCGCTCAATAAAACTAGTGTGCAGCGAGCTGGTCAGTTCTTCCAGAGATTGGAAATTGTTGAATTGGCCAACGCTGACCTCAAGGCCGCCATCTTCATAGGAAATCAGCGCATCGGTCACAGTGAGATCGCTATTTGCGAAATCCACCTCTACCTTATAGCCAAAACCACCGGGCATGTCGCCTGAAACTCCAAGGCGCCCACGGCGGATATCTTTGCCAAATCCATCGTCGCGACCGGTAGAGTTAGGTGCGTTTACAAAGCCAGCATCAAATTGCAGTCGACCACGCGGTTTGAAACTCCATCCTCCGTCAGACTTGATTTCCGGTGTGCCTTTGAAGGCAATTTGCGGCGTCTTCTTTTCAATCTCTGAAACCTTTGCCGCAGTTTCGCTAGCGGTTTCGTTCGCTGCAAGTGCGGCCTGTTCAGCAGAAACGGTTTTCGCCTCGGCTTCGTCCAGTTCCTGCTCCAGCTCGGTCACGCGCTCAGCAAGGCGCGAAAGCTCGGCGCGCAGGGCTGCAAGCTCGTCGCTTGAGGGAGATTGCGCATGAGCCAACGTCGGTGTGGCTATCGCGACCAACGCGACGCCGATCGCTAGAAGAGATTTAGAGTTGTTCATGAGAGAGGACCCCGTCTCAATATGATGTTCAGAATACTTTATGACACTGTGATGGCGCCCGTATGACGTGAATATTTCGCTTATGTGACAATCGCCGTTGCGCTGACAAAAGGCTGTGGAGAGTCTATGGAAAACCTGCTGCGTCGCCGCCGCTAGCTCAATCGCTTGTCATGCAAGCGGCAGCGACACTTTCACGGTAGTCCCTTTGCCTTGCGTACTCTGAATCGTCAGGCGGCCATCGTGCCGTTCGACAATGTGTTTGACGATCGCAAGGCCAAGACCTGTGCCGCCAGACGCGCGGCTTCTTCCCGGGTCTGTACGATAGAAGCGTCGAGTCAAATGAGGGATATGTTCTGCAGCAATCCCTTCGCCGCGATCTTTCACGCTCAACCTAACGCGTCTTTCGCCAAGGGGTTGAAGCCGCACGGTAATTTTTTCGTCTTTGGAACCATACTTGAAGGCATTGTCGACCAGATTTCGAATGAGCTGCTCAAGCTGTTGCTGATCACCCAGGATACTAAAATCGCCATGCGTCGCGAAATCAACGCGCTCTTTGTTTTTAGGGCCCGCCGCATCCAGCGCAGCGCGCTCTGTTAGCTTTGCCAGGTTGATGACGTCTTGCGGGCGATCGTGCTTTTCCGCTTCCACTCGCGACAAAGACATCAAATCACTTACAAGCGACTGCATCCTCTGTGCTTCAGTTTGAATAGTCTTCAGAAACGAATCTGCGACCGTCGGTTCGATATCTTGAATGTCCTCGCGAAGCGTCTCCACATACCCAATAATCGAGGCAAGGGGAGTTCGTAACTCGTGACTGGCGTTTGCGACGAAATCTGTATGCGCGCGGCTGATGTCTGCCTCAGCGGTACGGTTGACCAGCTCAAAAACCCCAAGCCCGCCGTCCAGCAATTTGCGGTTGAGCTGCCAGATGTCCTGACGCCGCACGAGCCCTCGAATCATCGCGCTGCCACCTTTGCCGCTCTCGATGAGTTTGACGGCTTTTGGGTGACGCAGGGCGATGCGGGCATCCTGATCGATGATATGACTTCCCAAGAGCTTTCGCGCAGATGCGTTGGCGACAATGATTTTCTGCCGACGGGTAACGATAACTGGAGTTTCGGAGTGCTCAATAAGGTCACTCATGCGATCCGTCGAAAACTCCAAAGGAGCTTTGGAGCCACTTGCGTCCGGAGGGGTCGCGCCGACGAGAAGTATTGATCCAATCCAAACCAGCAAGACAACCAGTGTGATGCCCACGCTCACACCGCTGACCATCATTGCTATCGTTCCGAGAAACGCCATCGCGATTGCGGGGAAAAGAGAGGCGCGCGAGCTCATGATGCGCTTGCGCTCTTAGCTCGCACAGGTATCCTTCGCCAGTGGCAAAAGCGCGAAAGGTATAGCTGGGATCTAAATGCCACCGATGGTGACCCCTACGGGAATCGAACCCGTGTTTCAGCCGTGAAAGGGCCGCGTCCTAACCGCTAGACGAAGGGGCCATGCCCGCATGGCGGGATCGGTGGCGTGGGCGGCCATCTAGTGGGGTGCTGAGCGCGCGTCAAGGCCTGCCTTGCTGCAATAATAGACAATTTTTCGGCTCGTTGTCCGATCACTCAGCCCATGCAGCATCCTCTACATGCAATTCTGCTTGCGGACGGCTTCCCCAATCGTCGATCTTTGGGCGGCCCACGAGCCAGAGTTTGCGACCTTTGCTTGCGTGGAGGAGCGCTTGCCCCATATCGCTCTCTGCTGCGCGAAAGGCGATGCCTTTGAAGCTACGGCCATCATCGCCGCTAGCGATTAGCCGGACGTGATCTGTGCCTACTATGTCGCATTTGACCAGACGCACAGGGCCGACTGCGATTCTGGGACCTGGCCAGCCAACGCCGTACGGGCCGCCGACCTCAATTTCGTTGACAAGGTCGGGGTTTAAACCGCCAGCCGACACCGCCAAGTCCACAACCGTTTCCTGACTGGCAGACGCACGTTCTACCTGCTTGCCAAGCTTTTCATCCATCCAATCGGCAAACTCTTCAAGACGATCCGCATTGATCGTCAGTCCGACCGCCATCGCATGGCCGCCGCCCGCCACCAGCAAGTCCTCCTCACGCGCGGCAATGATCGCCGCGCCCAAATCAACGCCTGAGATAGAACGACCCGAACCTTTACCTTGGCCCGTCTGCTCATCCAGTGCGATAACAATCGTCGGCTTGCCCGACTTCTCCTTAATACGCCCCGCGACAATCCCAATCACACCGGGATGCCAGCCTTTGCCTGAGACAATTGCTACCGCGCGATTGTGTTGCCCGGACAATTGCAGTTCGGCAGCTTCCTGGACTTCCGCCTCAATCGCGCGCCGCTCTTCATTCAGTACGGAAAGCTGCGCAGAAATTTGCTGTGCTTCTTCGTGATCCTCTGTCGTCAATAGCCGCACACCGAGCGTGGATTCCCCGACACGCCCGCCAGCATTGATGCGGGGCCCCAGCGCAAACCCCAAATCGCTGCATTGTGGCGCGCGTTTCAGACGGCTTGCATCAATCAGGGCAGACATGCCGACATTGTCACGTTTGGCTATGACCTTTAGCCCCTGCGCAACGAAGGCGCGGTTTAGCCCGTGAAGCGCGGCAACGTCAGCAACAGTACCTAAGGCAACGAGATCGAGAAGCTCAAGCAGATTGGGTTCCGCGCGGCTCGCAAAGAATTCTCGCCCCCGCAAAGTCCGGATAAGTTCGATCGACAACAAGAACGCTACGCCCACGGCGGCCAAATGGCCGTGAGACGCCGCTATGTCATTCTCATCCAAGCGGTTGGGGTTCACCAGCGCGACGGTTTTTGGTAATTCGGCGGCGCATTTGTGATGGTCAACGACGATCACGTCGATACCGGCATCATGCGCTTGCTGTAACGCATCGAACGCCATGGCACCGCAATCCACCGTGACAATCAGACTGCTGCCTTCTTTGCCGAGTTTCACTAACGCTTCACCAGAGGGGCCGTACCCCTCCAGCAGACGATCCGGTATATAGTACCCGGCATCGGTTCCCAAGCTGCGCAGCAGCCTGATCAGAAGCGCAGAACTGGTGGCGCCATCAACATCATAGTCGCCGTAGACTGTGATCTGCTCGCCTGAAATTATGGCTTGGGCAATCCGGTCCGCCGCAGTCTTCATGTCGCGAAATTGAGCCGGATCAGGCAGAAACGCGCGCATGGAAGGATTGCGATGCTTGTCTAAATCAGCGTCGGCGACGCCACGTGCTCGGAGAATCTGCGTCACGATATCATGGCCAAGCGTCGACTGATTGCCCAGTTCCATATTGCCCGCACGCCACCGCCATCGCTTTCCCGATAGCGATTGCGTAACGCCAAAGACTGCCGGTGCTGTGCTGACTGACATGGAAACACGTTAGCCGTTCAGCACTCAGCTGAAAACATGCTGACCATTGACAATCGACAGTCGCTTGGGAAACCCACGGCTATGGGCACAGCACCACTGATAATCTGGCATTCACGCACCAACGCCAGCAAGAAAATGGCAGAGGCTGCGTATGAAGGCGCGGGTGCCAACGCCGCGTGTTTGCGCGCGAACGAGGTGAACGCTGGACATATCTTGGATGCAGAGGGCTATATATTCATCTGTCCCGAAAATCTCGCAAGCATGACCGGCCTTATGAAAGAGATGTTCGACCGCACCTACTATGATGTCCTGGGGTGCATCGAAGGGCGTCCATATGCCACCATAATCGCGGCAGGATCTGACGGTGAAGGTGCGCAACGCCAAATTGACCGGATTGCAACTGGCTGGCGGCTTAAACGCGTTGCCGAACACATAATAATTAATTTCAATGCACAATCCCCTGAACGGATATGGGCTGAAAAGGTCGTTTCTGAAAACGTTCTGCGTCAATGTGAAGGATTAGGAAAAGCCTTCAATGAAGGGCTAAAAAGCGGAATATTTTGAAAAATTCTTTGCGTGGAGGCCGGATTAGTCCGTACAGAGCCGGTGCAGAGGCGCTTTTGCGCCAATTAGGGCGCGTCATTTTTGGGGGAAGGGTTGGCCCATTTCCATGGAGGGAGAAATACAAGGGGAAGAGTTGCGGTCCAGCACTGCCGCGCGCCTCTTAATTCTATTCCCTGAGGCACAACGCCCGGACCGGCGAGCCATTTTTGCTGCAGTCGAAAAATCAAGGCGTTTCTCGGTGAGCCATGATCCGGGTGAACCGAGTGAAGAAGACTGCAATATCGGCGGTTGGCTTGAGCTATTAATGGATGGCCTGACCTTCGATTGCCTTGGCCTATGTTCAGGACCTGCAATGCAACGCGCTGAGCCACAATACCATTTTCAGGTCGGTAACAGTGATTTTGAACGGGCGGAGGCCTTGGCGCTAACGCCTGGGCCGCACTTGATGGGCGCAGAAAATTCTCTGCCGGTGGTAAAGGCCATGGCTGGTCTAGCGTGCGAACTCAGTCAGCATCTTGAAAATTCTATCGCGCTGCAGTGGGAACCATCTGCCAGTCTCATCGGTACTAGTTACTTCAGAAATGTGTCAGAGCAGTGGCTATCAGGCGGACCATTTCCAGCGTTGGGTCTTGGCGGAATACTCGCCACCGACGACGGGGGCATGCGTAGCGACGGCCTGGCATTTTTCACGGGTCAAGAGATTGAGTTGACCGAGCAACTCGTCTCTGACCGCACCAGTGCGAGCCAACTGATGGTTCGCCTTGTCGATAGGCTCGTTGCGTGGGGGCGGGTCAGGGAAACCTCAGAGGTCGCTGGTGCCGACGGGACACCGCTGCTTTTGACGCCGTCGGTCGATGGAAAGACCGTAAGCGTGCGTTCGAAACAGGGAGACGCGCCGGAGGGCTAAGGCGCGCAAATATGTGACAGTTCCGATTGACCGGTTGCCCTTTAGGGCAGTGAACCGGCGTGGCACGATTGGGCATAACCCCGGGTTGCAGCGTCATCATCTTATTCCACGTCAAGCGCTCCAAATCGGCAGTCTTGAAGCAATGCTATCAAGCCTTGGCGAAACACGGATGGGCATTCATGACTTTCGCCGAAATGGCATGCTGCTGCCGGCGCAGGAAGCTGCGGCCATTCGGATGGGGCTACCGCTTCATCGCGGGCCACATCGCCTCTATAACGACATGGTCATCGATCGACTTGGGATGATCGAGCGGTCGTGGTCACGTTACCGCCGCAATCAGGCGGATAAAGCGCATCATGCAGCGCTGCTCAACGTCACCCTGCTGCAGGGAGCACTTCGACGGCGGTTGCTTGATACAAGAAGGCCGATGATCCTTAACAGCAAGGACCCGCTGGGGAAGGGAAAGGACTTCACATTGCTTGACTCCATGGCCGAGCAATTATGGCAAGACGCTCAGGTATTCCGGGCTTTATAACCGGCCTTGGCGTCAAGAGCCTCTTTGGCGGCATGATACTCACGCTCTATGCGCGCCACCATGTCCTCAACCGTGCCCACGGATTTGACCGCGCCAACGCCCTGACCGGAACCCCAGATGTCTTTCCACGCCTTTGCTTTGGTATTGCCGCCGCTGCCAAAGTTCATTTTGGAAGGGTCGCTTTCGGGCAGGTTATCTGGGTCCATGCCAGCGTTTTCGATGGATGATCTGAGATAGTTTCCATGCACACCCGTGAACAGGTTAGTGTAGACAATCCCCTCGGCGCTACCGTCGACAATGCCCTGCTTGTAACCTTGGTCGGCATTGGCCTCTTCCGTGGCAATAAATGCGCTGCCGATATAGCCAAAGTCTGCACCCATCGATTGTGCTGCGAGCACGGCGTTACCGTTCGCAATCGAGCCGGATAGCGCCACCAAACCATCAAACCATTCGCGAATTTCCTGCATCAGGGCAAACGGTGACAAAGTGCCAGCATGTCCACCCGCGCCCGCGGCCACCGGGATCAGACCCGTCGCGCCTTTCTCAATTGCCTTATGGGCAAAACGATTATTGATGATGTCGTGTAAAGTGATGCCGCCCCAGTTTTTAACGGCATCAAACACTTCCGTGCGTGCACCCAGAGAAGTGATTACCATCGGCACTTGCCACTTCTCGCACGTCGCCATGTCCGCATCGAGCCGATCATTGGAACGGTGAACGATTTGGTTTACGGCAAATGGTGCGGCAGGGCGATCAGGGTTTTCGCGATTATGCTTGGCTAACTCTTCCGTAATCTGATGTAGCCATTCGTCGAGCAACGACTGCGGTACGCGCGTTTAACGCTGGGAAAGACCCGATAATGCCAGCTTTACATTGCGCGATAACCAGTTCCGGTCCGGATACGATAAACAGGGGCGAGCCGATGACTGGCAGGCGAAGTTTGTCGAATGGGGCGGGCAGGGTCATAAGCGTATCCGATTCAAGAGAGTTTACGGGCTTTTGCACCGCCTAAGACAGGGCGGGGCGCTGTGTCGAGACTGACGTAACGTAAAGTGATCACACAGACTTACGTTCCCCCCAGCAGATGTTCTAACCCGTAAAACCTCGCTGCGGTTCCGGCGTAAAGCGCATGCTTCTCCTCTGCGCTTGCTGAACTGGTGATCCGCTTGAACGCATTCCAGAGCACCGGATATGTCGCGCCCCACCGGTCGACCGGGTAGTTGCTTTCAAACATCGCGCGATTCGGGCCGAAGGCTTCAATGCAGGTCTCGATATAGGGACGCCAAAGCTCCGCCAGCGCTCCTGACCCTATCCCGGCTGCCGGGCCATCTTCGGGTAGGGCGCAATTGTGCATGGCCAGCCCACCCAGCTTCACGCTGACATTCTGGCATTGGGCAAGCTCGCGGATATGGGTGCGCCAGATGTCGAAGCGTTCCTCGCGTCTCCCCTCATAGCTGGCATTCGCCAGAGGCGTGCCGCAGTGGTCCAGGCAGATGGGTGTTTCCGGGAACGCCATGGCAAGGTCAATCACATCGGGGATCTGCGGCTCCAGTATCCAGGCATCGAAGCTGAGACCTTGCTCGGCAAGATGTGCGAAGCCTTCGCGGAATGTGGCATCACGGTACAGCCCTTCTGGTGCATGGAATGGCGGGCCCAGCACTTCTGGGTCAGCATCCCAGGCACCTTGATGCCGGATGCCCTTGAACCGTTCCGGCGCTGCGGCCTTCAATGCCTCGAGCACAGGCGCAACACCATCGCCAAGCATCAAGTCGGCATGCGCGACAATGCCTGCACAGGCTTGGAGATTGCCGTAGAGACCGCTCGCCGATTGCGCGGCAACGCCATTTACATACTCGACTTCGCCAACGACCTTCATCGCCTCGCTAGCGCCCGCGCGGTAAAACGCTCCGCATTCCATGAACACGGTGCCGATGATGTTGTGACCCGTTTGCACATCGGAGAGAAACTGATCGAAGGTGTAATGCGCGACCGGGACGATTGTCTCGATAAAGCGATGCCGCGGCTCTGGGAACATGGGTAATAGCGCGCGCAGATCCCACAAATGATGGTGCGGATCGATGATCGGAAGATCGCGTTCGATGATCTCTTCGGTTTCGGGGATAGTCTCAGTCATGTGCATGCCCTCCCAGTTGGTTTCCTCCAGCGGGAACCCTCATGGATGGAACACATGGAACACAGTTCAGGCGAAGAAAAGAGGGCAGGCGGTTTTGCAGGGCATCAAAGCGATTGAGGCAAGCTATGACCGGCGAAATCCGCATTGCGAGAACTATGGGTTGAGGTATCCGAGTAGGAAACTGAGATTTCCGTTTTCACAATCAAATCTGCTAAAGCCCGACCTTGGCTGCAATCCTGCGATATTCCCGATACTTTGCGAACGGAATCCAATCGGGGTCTTCGCCGTGCCTTCGCAGTCGCCGCTGATGCGCGAAAACACCAATCAGCAAAAAAACTGAAGCGGTAACCGTTGGGATGGCTTTGAACTGAGCGTATGAAAAACCCAGCATTTCTGTGTTGAAGCGAGCAAAGTGTGCCAGCATACTGATCAATGACATTGCAAAAGCAAAGATCGGCCAGATGCGATTAGCGTTCAGCATGATTGCTAGAAAGCCTGCGAAGATTGTAACCTCTGACGCCAGCGCGACCATGTCGACCTCATCAAAGCGAGGTTGCCCGAGCAGAGGGGTTAAGGCAAACCCAACCGCGATTGAGCCTAATATCGTGTAGATACCCAGACGTTCGGGCTTGCCCCCCAGAAACTGTGCGGCTGCCACCACGAGAAAAAGCCAGATGTACCCGGCCAAAATTCGGGGATCACCAAGGTCAGGGATCAGCATTTACTGCGCTATTTCACTATCGAAAGTGTGGTAACATTGTCTTTCGCTTCGTGCCCCTTTGGAAAGACACGTTGGTCAATTTCTTCAGTGGGGCAAAGAGGGGGCTACTCACCCGTTTCTGCGTCTTTCTGAGCCGATGCATGTGCCAAGACATGCTTTTCGCGGAGCGAGTTAAGTTGCTCCAATTGGCTCATCAGCTGCTTGATGGTTCGCTTACCCTCGGCGCCGCGCATTCCGCTTTCAATGCGAATTAGTAGAGCCAGTTGCAGCCTTTCGCTGGCTTTGTAAATCAGGCTGTCGATATCATCGAGGCCATCATGTAACGCATCGCTCAGGTGTTGTGCTTTCTCATCCAAATCAAGATGGATCTTATCATCATAACTCATCTGTTGCCCTCCCGCTTCTAACGTGAAGGCTCAGCCACCAAACAAGGTATCAAGCGATCCAGCCAAGGCTATGCTCCCGACCAATAGGGATATGACCATCCCTGCGACAGCTAACCCGGCCAATGGTAACCACCATCTGCCATATTTGGCATTCCAAGCCTTCGGGCCTGTCGAGCGAAACTCCCGCACGAACTGTTCAAACTCAGGTGCGCTCAACAATTGATGCGCGCGTTCAAACGACAAGTCCTGGAGAATCTTTTCAATATCTTCGGTGCTGAGATCGACCCGGATAAATCCACATGTCGGTTCTCCGCACATATCCAGCAGCAAAATATACCGGCGAAGTGCATCTATACGGTTGGTGGCATTCAGCTTCTTGCGCGCTGCCAGCAGATGCTCCTCAACTGTGCGGCGCGACTTGCCAATCGTATGGGCAATTTGGTCAATTGTCTGATGTTCTGCGGCCAGTCGCATCACCTGCTCTTGCCGTTCAGTCAGACGATCAAGCATAGCTCGAGCTTCTAGCTGGGCATTGGCCAGCAAATTTTCGCCATCAATCGAACCAGAATTATCCTGCACAGGTGTCAAAATAGCCTACCTGAAACCGAATGTCATTCGTATTGGTTGGACTGTCTACCCTAGAAACAGATAATTTATGACTTATCCTTTGATCGCCGAATTCGCCGCGCTCAGCACTGCGCGAACGCTCGCCGTTGCAACGTCCTCATCAATTCCGACGCCCCAGATCGTTCCGCCATCCGCTGTTTTACATTCTAGGTAAGCTGCTGCGCGCGCGTCGCGCCCGGTCCCCAGTGCATGCTCTGTGTAGTCCGCGACTTGCAGGTTCAGCCCAAACGCATCTTCTATTGTGCTAAGGACAGATGAAATCAGGCCATTTCCGCGACCGCTGACACTCTGTTCCTGCCCCTGAACAGCAATAGTGCCCGTGAACAGGCGAGTGCCGTCGCTGGCACGGCGTTCCTCATAATCGACCAGTTGGAAATGCTTCTCTTCCGTCTGGACATGGTAGGCGGCCTTGAATGCCTCCCAGATATCAGGAGCGTTCAATTCGCGGCCCAATTTGTCGGCCATCTGCTGAACGTGCGGGGCAAAGTCAGCCTGCATACGCTTAGGCAGTTTTAGTCCCTGATCCTGTTCGAGAACCCAGGCAAAACCGCCTTTGCCGCTTTGCGAATTGACGCGAATGACCGCCTCGTAATTCCGACCCAGATCGGCTGGATCAATCGGCAAATAGGGCACACGCCAATGTTCATCATTCTGCGTATTGTGAGCGGCAAAGCCTTTCTTGATAGCATCCTGGTGACTGCCGGAAAACGCGGTGTAGACCAGTTCTCCGCCATATGGGTGCCGCTGATGGACGGGCAGTTCGTTGCAATACTCGACCGTTTCAATGACGCTATCGATATCAGAGAAATCGAGTCCCGGGTCGATCCCCTGCGTGTACATGTTCAGGGCCATGGTGACGAGGCAGCAATTGCCCGTCCGCTCTCCATTGCCGAACAGACAGCCTTCAACGCGGTCCGCACCGGCCATGAGTGCCAACTCTGCCGCCGCGACGCCAGTACCGCGATCATTATGCGTATGCAGGCTGATCACTGCGCTGTCGCGATTGGGCAGGTTGCGGATGAAGTATTCGATCTGATCCGCGTAAATGTTGGGTGTCGCCGCCTCGACCGTGGCGGGCAGATTCAGGATGATCGGATGGTCAGGTGTGGGCGCGAGCACCTCCATCACTGCCGCGCATACCTCGATGCTGAAGTCTAGCTCTGCGGTGGAAAACGTTTCGGGCGAGTACTGGAAATGCCAATTCGTATTTGGTTGCTTACTCGCCTCATCACGCATGACCTTCGCGCCAGCGACGGCGATATCGCGCACCTGGTCCTGGCTCATACCAAATACAATGTCACGCCATGCAGGGCTCACCGCGTTGTACAGGTGAACGATGGCGGAGTGTGCGCCCTCAAGGCTGGCGAAGCTTGTGCGGATCAAATCCTCTCGGCTCTGGGTGAGTACCTGCACCATTACGTCGCCTGGGACGCGATCCGATTTGACCAGGCTCGAGATGAAATCAAATTCAGTCTCGCCCGCGCTGGGAAAGCCTACCTCAATTTCTTTCACGCCGACTTGGATCAAAAGGTCGAAAAAGCGGTTTTTCTTATGCGCATCCATCGGATCGATAATGGATTGATTGCCATCGCGAAGGTCCGTCGACAGCCAGCGAGGCGGGGCGATTATTGTGCGAGAGGGCCATTGCCGATCAGGCAAGTCGATTTGTGGAAACGCAGCATATTTGACGCTGGGATTTTTCAGCATGGGCATGGAAAGTCTCGGTAACGGTAAATCTAAGGACTAGCGATCAATAAACCCTTGGGAGCGCTCAAGCGCACCCGCTGGCACGCCAAGCTTACGCCCAAGGGCGCATAAGTCGTAGTAGGATACCGTTCCGTGTCATGCCGTCTGCATCGCTGATTGCTCCTGATTAGGCAAGCGTTCTTTCGTCCGGATACACCTTGGCGCAACAAAAAATCCTGAGCTTGTGTAACCGAACCTTTGGACCTTGCGAAACTCAATGCATCAGCAGGTGCTCAGACCCCTCGATTGACCCCAGCGCTACTATCCCCCACCCAGCGCACCTTGGGCACCTGCTGACCAGTTATTCGGCCAGTTCCCCCTATTTCATGGCCGGCTTAGATGGAGGTTTTGAAATGAAGCAGGTACTTATCTTGGCAGCAGCGGCACTGGCCGCTCCTGTCGCAATCGCAACGGCTGGTATCGCAACCGCAGGCCCGGTCTATGTTGGTGTAGAAGGCGAGAATATCGCTGTTGGCGGTTACGATACTGTCAGTTACTTTCAAGGCAACGGCACCCCGGTCAAGGGCGATGCACGCTACACGGTCGAATATGACGGTGCTGAATGGCACTTTGCCAGTCAGGAAAATGCCGAAAAATTCCGAGCTGATCCCGATGCCTATGCACCGCAATATGGCGGCCACTGCGCATGGGCGATGGCTCGCGGTTCGCTCGCACCGGGTGATCCAACGGTCTACAAAGTTGTCGACGGCAAGCTCTATCTGAACTTCAACAAGCAAGTTCAGCAGCAATGGCTGGCTGACATCCCAGGGTTTATTTCGAAAGCGAATATCGCCTGGTCCGAACTCCCCGACGACGCTCGCTTCGGTGGATAATCAGCGGTCTCTACTCGCACCCCCTTAATACCCCCTCGCAATACATCCTTGGGAAAGTTTGAAAGGTAATTACTCATGTCTAATGCAAACACACTCGCGAAAATGCTCGTAGTCGCTGGCGGCCTTGCCGTCGCTGGTACAGCGGTCCCTGCCGCTGCTGGCATCCCATGCGGCCCAAGTGGCAGCAGCCTGTCACGTGCCAGCAATTACAACCCTTGTGCAGCAAAGCAGCGCAAGGCTCGTAAAGCGAAAAAAGCTAACGCCTGTGCCGCGAACCCGTGTGCCGCGAACCCGTGTGCGGCCAACCCATGCGCGGCGAACCCATGCGCCGCCAATCCTTGTGCTGCGGCTAACCCCTGCGCGGCAAGCCCCTGTGCCGCCAATCCTTGCGCAGCTAACCCCTGCGCCGCGAATCCCTGCGCACCAAAAGCCTAACGGGTCGCAGGTAAGGACAACCGAGGGGGCGATCCCAAGTCGTCTCCTCGGTTGTTTTTCTTGAACTCGAACTGGCTCACCGCCGATGTCTTACCAGGAAATCCTGATATCCAGCACAACCCAGATGTTTCAGTCTGGCATGCCGCTGATGAGCCGCCTATTGCCCGCAGACGCGACGGCGGAAGCATGGGCTCACTATCCGGCTGGTGACGTCGTGAATGGAGCCGCATCGAGCCGATATTTCTATCACTCGCATCCACCTGAAGAGCGCGAAGCAGACGAACACGGACACTTCCACTTGTTTGTTGGCAAGGCGTCTTTACCCGGCCACGCAGAACCTTTGATCCCAGCACCGGCGTTGCCGAGCGGGCAAAAAAGGGCCGACGTTGTGCATATTGCTGCATTGGCGATTGGCTATGACGGGCTGCCACTGCGGTGGTTTGGAACCAATCGTTGGGTCACCGATGAGTGGCTCTATCCAGCTGATGCGATCATCGAAATTCTGGATGATTTCGATCTGCGCGGCAAAGCTGGCGATCCGCTGGTCAATGAATGGCTCACCGCCATGCTGCATCTCGCACGTGAGGACATTGCCAGCATCTTGCTAGAGCGGGACAGTGTTTTGCGGCAGCAGGATCGCACTGGCGAAAACCGCGATGTCGAAGTGACTGGCGCGCGCGCGATAAATCTCGAAGCGCTGCTTAGCTAACGCCAGCGAAGCCGATCCCCGGTTAGCTGATCGACCGACGTCACACCCATCAATCGCATACCCCGCTCAATCTCGTCTTTGAGAATACCTATGGCGCGTTCGACGCCGTCCTGACCTGCGGCAGCAAGGGCATAGAGATATAGTCGCCCGCCCGATGCCGCAGCTGCGCCAGAACAGATAGCTTTCAATGCATGTGTTCCGCGACGCACTCCGCCATCACAGATGATCTCAATCTCGCCGCCAACCGCATCGACAATCTCGCGCAATTGATCGAAAGGCGCGCGACTCCCGTCGAGCTGCCGTCCACCGTGGTTCGATATCATGATCGCATCAGCGCCAATCTCGACTGCGCGGCGCGCATCTCCTGCGCTCATCACGCCCTTCAGACAGAATGTGCCGCCCCAATCCTGTCGAATTTTCGCTGCCGTTTCCCAATCCATCGACGTATCAAGCATCGTATTGAAATAATCTGCGATGCTGACGGCTTCACTCGATCCCTCGGTCACATGCGTATCGAGATTGGGCAGCCGGAACTTCTCGCGTAGCAGATAGTCCAGCGTCCAGCGTGGGCGCGTCGCATAACTCCAGATTGCACTGGGCGTAAAACGGGGCGGGGTGGTGAAACCGCTGCGCAGGCACCGCTCGCGTTTGCCCGATACGATAGTGTCGACCGTGAGCGCCAATGCGTCGAACTTGGCCTGCTGACATCGCTCTATCATTGATGCGTTCAACCCCTTGTCCTTGTGAACATACAACTGGAATAGCTTGGGGCCGTTGGTGAGGGCGGCGATTTCCTCAATGCTCCGCGTCGCAAGGCTGGAAATTCCGAACCACAGGCCAAATTTCTCGGCAGCCTTGGCAACTGCGCTTTCGCCCTGGTGATGGAATGCGCGCTGCACTGCCGTAGGGCTGAGCATCAGAGGAAGGGCGCTTTCACGGCCCATGATTGTGCAGCTGGTATCGATATCGGCAACACCAGCCAGAACGTCCGGCACCAGATCGCAATCATCAAAGGCAGCTGTGTTGCGCGACTTGGTAAGCTCGTCGTCCGCTGCCCCGTCGATATAGTCAAACACCGGCCATGGCAGCCGCGCCTTTGCGAGCTTTCGGAAATCATCGATGTTGTGGCAGTCAGATAAGCGCATCAGCAATTGCCACTCTGCGTGGCTCTGCGTTGGGCAAGTTCATTGACTGTATATTGCCCCTGCGAAACCTCGCCGGGACAGGGGCGATACCGTGTATCCTGCCGCAGGCATCCTTCACCGCAAATCAGGATTGCGGCTTCATCCTGCCAATCGATCCGCCAAAACCTTCCTCCCGGGGTTGCGACATATCCATCCATCTGCGTTTCTATATCGCTTTGCATGTCGAGCAAGGATGGCACCTCGCTGTCATAGTCATCGCTATAGGCGCCGTGCGTGTGATAGCTGGCGACTGGCGCCATGCCTGGCTCGTCAAAATAGGCGATATCGCAGCTCGCCTGTTCGCCAGAGATGATCCGGGTTGTGCCGAGATTGCCTTCGCTATCTTCGTAGATAATCCCACACAGCTCCATATCTTGCGAAAATGAGCGCTCCTGCAGTGTGCTCAGCTGTGTCCTCGCGAAAGCCTGAACCTCATCGGTCGAGACCGTGATCTCGAAGTCTTCGGGGCCTTTCACATTGGTGAGAACGCGCACCATGACCACAACCCAAGCGATGGCGCAAAGGCCCATCAGTATCTGGGAAGTGGTCAGGTTGCGCATGATTTGCGCCGCTTGGACTTAGTTTTTGGCTTTGTCGACCAGCTTGTTGGCACCGATCCAAGGCATCATCGCACGCAGTTCAGCCCCGGTCTTTTCGATCGGGTGCGCTTCGGCTGCTTTACGGCTTGCCTTCAGCTCCGGCTGACCAGCCTGATTGTCGAGTACGAAGTCTTTCACAAAACGCCCTGACTGAATGTCGGCCAGAACGCGTTTCATTTCAGCCTTGGTCTCATCCGTGATGATCCGTGGGCCAGTTTTGATGTCGCCATATTCAGCCGTGTTGCTGATTGAGTAGCGCATGTTGGCGATGCCGCCTTCGTACAGCAGATCGACGATCAGCTTGGTTTCGTGCAGGCACTCGAAATAGGCCATTTCAGGCGCATAGCCTGCCTCCGTCAGCGTTTCGAATCCAGCTTGGATCAGATGCGTGATCCCACCGCACAGCACCGCTTGCTCACCGAACAGATCGGTTTCGCACTCTTCCTTGAAATTGGTTTCGATAATGCCGGATCGGCCGCCACCCACTGCGCTAGCGTAAGACAAGGCCAGAGCTTTCGCGAAACCGTTACCTGCGCTTGCCTCGCACTCCTGATGCACCGCGATAAGGCAGGGAACACCGCCGCCGCGCTGATATTCGCTGCGCACGGTGTGGCCGGGGCCTTTCGGCGCAATCATGATGACGTCGATATCCGCTGGTGCCTCAATCAGGCCAAAGTGAATATTAAGACCGTGCGCGAAAGCAAGCGCGCTGCCTGACTTCATATGCCCAGACATTTCATCAGCCCAGATTGCCGCCTGATGCTCATCAGGAGCGAGAACCATGACAACATCCGCCCATTGCGCTGCTTCGGTCGCGTTCATCACGTTAAAGCCAGCATCCTGAGCCTTCTTGCGAGTTGACGATCCGTCGCGCAATGCAACCGCAACATCGGCGACACCGCTATCGCGCAAGTTTTGCGCATGGGCGTGACCCTGGCTGCCATAACCAACGATGGCGACCTTCTTGCCTTTGATCAGATCCTGGTCACAGTCTTTGTCGTAATAAACTTGCATTGTACCCTCATTCGTCATCCCGGACCTGATCCGGGATCTCGTGCCTCCAAGTCGCACAGGATTGATGGAGACTCCAGTCTACGCCGGAGCGACGATAATTCTAAACCTTGGCGGCGCCGCGCATCATTCCCACGATTCCTGAACGACCCACTTCGACGAGACCGAGCTCGCGCATCAGGTCCAAAAAACTGTCAATCTTGTCTCGCGTGCCGGTTAGCTCGAACACAAAGCTAGAGGTCGTGGTGTCAACCACATTAGCGCGAAATAGCTCAGCGATACGGAGCGCTTCGACCCGTGCGTCGCCTTTTCCTGCGACCTTCACCAGCGCCAATTCGCGTTCAATGTGCGGCCCCGCAGTGGTGAGGTCGGTCACCTTGTGAACGGGCACAAGCCGTTCAAGCTGAGCCTCAATCTGATCGATCACTTCCGGTGGACCGTTAGTGACAATTGTGATCCGGCTGATCGCATGATCGTCAGAAATGTCGGCCACGGTCAGGCTGTCAATGTTATAGCCGCGTGCGGTGAACATACCGGTGATCTTGGCCAGAATTCCCGGCTCATTATCAACCGTCACATTGAGCACATGCTGCTCAGAAAGCTGTTCAGCGATTTCCATCTTGTTAGAGCCCCTTAGACCAAAGCCTTGGCTTCATCGTCCATCGTGCCATCGACCTGATCGCCATATAGCAGCATTTCCGTGTGCGCAGCCCCTGAAGGAATCATCGGGAAACAGTTGGCCTCTTTCGAAACAAGGCAATCAACAATCACCGGGCCGTCATGGTCGAGCATTGCGGTGATCCCGGCATCGAGACCAGCCTCATCTTCAATGCGAATACCCTTCCAGCCATAGCTCTCAGCCAGCTTCACAAAATCCGGCAGACTGTCTGAGTAGCTGTTGGAATAGCGGCTTTCATAGGTCAGTTCCTGCCACTGGCGGACCATCCCCATATATTGGTTATTGAGGATGAATATCTTGACCGGCAGGCGGTACTGGCTGGCCGTGCCAAGCTCTTGAATATTCATTTGAATGCTTGCCTCGCCAGCGATGTCGATCACCAGTGCATCGGGATTGCCAAGCTGCGCGCCAATGGCTGCGGGCAGGCCATAGCCCATCGTGCCAAGACCGCCGCTCGTCAGCCACTTATTGGGCTTGGAAAACCCGAAATACTGCGCGGCCCACATCTGATGCTGGCCGACCTCGGTGGTAATGATTGGCTCGCGGTCCTGAGTCAGCGCAAAAAGCCGTTCCACCGCCTTTTGCGGCATGAGCATGTCGGACTTTTCCGGATAGGCCAGACAATCACGTGCTTTCCAGCCCATGATCCGCGCCTTCCATTCGCTGGTATCGCGCGCCTTGCGGTCTCCCCATGCTTCAAGCAATTGCGCAAGCACGGTCGCGCAGTCGCCGACAATGCCGCAATCAACCGGCACAGTCTTGTTGATGCTCGCGCGATCAATATCGATGTGGATTTTCTCTGAATGCGGGGCGAAGGCATCGAGCCGGCCCGTAACTCGATCATCAAAGCGCGCGCCGACAGCGATGATCAAGTCAGCCTTGTTCATCGCCATATTGGCTTCATAAGTGCCATGCATACCCAGCATGCCCAACCAGTCGGGGTGAGTGTGCGGAAACGCGCCAAGCCCCATCAGCGTGCTGGTAAGTGGTGCATCGAGCACGCGCTGCAATTGCCCCAAGAGCTCAGTGGCTTGCGGGCCAGAGTTGATAACGCCTCCGCCCGTATACAGCACAGGGCGCTCAGCCTTCTCCATCATCGCGATGGCTTGTGCGATCTTGGCGGGCTTGCCCTCGGTCCGGGGCTGGTATCGTGATGACGCCATGTCGCGCTTGGCCAATTCAGCATGGCCAGGAACGGCAATCTGCACGTCTTTGGGAATATCCACCAGTACTGGGCCAGGGCGCCCGGTAGTCGCGATCCGGAACGCCTCTTCGATTGTCGCCTGCAAGTCAGCAGGGTCTTTGAGCAGATAGTTATGCTTGGTGCAGTGGCGGGTGATGCCGACAGTATCCGCTTCTTGAAACGCGTCGGTTCCGATCAGCGCGGTGGGAACTTGCCCGGTTATGACAACCATCGGGATCGAATCCAAAAAGGCGTCGGCGATACCCGTGACGGCGTTCGTCGCGCCTGGTCCAGAAGTAACCAGGACAACACCCGGCTTGCCGGTCGAGCGCGCATAACCCTCGACCGCGTGCGCAGCACCGGCCTCGTGTCGCACCAGAATGTGGCGTATTTCGGAGTGATCAAACAACTCATCATAAATGGGCAGCACTGCTCCACCGGGATAGCCGAACACGAATTCGACACCCTGATCGATCAGGCAGTCCATCAATATCTTTGCGCCGCTGCGCTGAGTTGTCACTCCAACCTCCTTTAGACTCACAAAACGGCTCGATGCTTGAGGGATAGCACCGAGCCGATGTGCTATCCTATGTGATTATAAACTTCCGTCGTCAACCCATATTGTATAATAAAGAAACAAATACACCCTCAATATCGACATTTATATTCTCAATCGGCACACCTTCGATCTTGGGCCACCACGGCGAGGGTTGATTGCGAAACCAGGTATATTGCCGCTTGGCATATTGCCGGGTTGCCGTCTGGCCTGCCTTGATGGGTATCGCCCTGCGCTCCGCTCCGAAAACCCAGTCTTCAGTCTTAGGTTTCTGCTCCAGATAGTCCCTTAGCTCCGGCACGCCGATAGCACGCATCACCGGGAGAAAGGGATCAAGTTTGCGTTTAAGCAAGTCAGCAACTTCTTGCAATGCGCCGTTCTTCAGCATCCACTCAAACCGCCGGTCGCACCGGTCATAGAGCCACTCACGATCAGGCAGCAGGATCAGCGGATGCAGGTCAATCTCACCCTCGATGCCTCCAACCTTCTCTTCCTGCCATTCTGCCAGTGTTTTGCCCGTTGATCGTATCACTTCCAGCGCACGAGCAACCCGCTGCCTGTCACTGCGGTCCAGCGCTTTCGCGCGCTCCGGATCTTCAGTGCGCAGGGCGGTATGGGCTTGTAGTACGGGAAGAGACCGAACCTCGTGGCGGATATCAGGATCAATATCCGGGATCGGCGCAATCCCATCCAGCAGCGTCTGGATATAAAGGCCTGTCCCGCCCACCAAAATCGGTATTGCACTGTCAGCATGACAGGCCGCAATCTCACGCTTTGCCGCCTCTGCCCAATCCGCCGCCGAACACGCAACCGCGCCATCCCATGTGCCAAACAGGCGATGCTCGATACCGCGCATGTCCTCTTTGCTAGGACGGGCAGAGAGCACGCGCAGGTCGGCATAGACCTGCTGGCTATCTGCGTTGATGATAACAGCGCGTTTCCGGCGCACCTCCAGTGCTTTGGCGAGCTGCACTGCGAGATCACTCTTGCCGCTCGCGGTCGGCCCTGCAATGAGCGCAAGCGGCGGCTTATCTTTCGCGTCTGACCGCATGTTTTCTGGAGAACCCTTCGTGCTCATCGCCCGGCTGATAGCAGACTCAGCGCATCTCGAAACCCAGCTCGATCGAGCGACTGCTGAATTGGCGGCTCAGGATATGCCAGTGGCGATGGCACGCCTCCTCGAAGATGGCGGTGAGGTGCTGCATTTGTCATTTCCATCAGGTGACGTAGCGGCGATTCGCGCGACCCTGAAACAAGTGTTTGAACCGACCGCGATATTGATTGCGGATCATGAGCCAGTTGCCCCCAAGCTTTTCGTATCAGATATGGACTCAACCATGATCGGGCAGGAGTGCATTGATGAGCTTGCCGATTACGCTGGCCTCAAAGACAAGATCGCCGCGATTACCGAAGCCGCCATGCGCGGAGAGCTAGACTTTGCCGAAGCGCTGAACGAGCGCGTAGCTTTGCTTGCGGGGCTCGACGAAAGCGCAATAGATCAATGCCTGGCAGAGCGGATCAGGCCAGAACCTGGTGCGCGCGAACTGGTCCAGACGCTGAAGAGTAAGGGATGCCGTACCGTCCTTGTAACCGGCGGTTTTCATCACTTTGCCGATCGCGTGGCGCAGCAGCTGGGATTTGATCGTGTGGTCGGCAATCGGCTGGCGGTTTCAGGCGGGAAGCTGACGGGCAAGCTCGACGGCCCGATCAGCGATGCGGCGACCAAGCTCGCAACGCTGCGTGAAGAGGCCGCGACTTTGGGTGAGGGTGCGCGCATTCTTGCGTCGGGCGATGGCGCCAACGACATCCCGATGCTGAAAGCTGCGGACTATGGCTTCGCCTATCGTGCAAAACCCATCGCCAGAGGAGCTGCGAATGGCGCGCTGGATCAAGGTGATCTCACTACGATCCTAAGTTTGCTGGACATCTCCTGAATTTTCGTGCCCTTGTCATTTAAGTTGCATTAAGATACTTATCTTATCGTAAGCACCTCAGATGCGGAATTTCTCGCGATCAGGAGTTAGGCAAGATGGCTGGCAAGGCGCCTTTGGAGTACGCAACAGACGGCACAGTTTTTCGCAGTGCGGAACGTCCCGAGCCGAAATACTCGCTGCCCAAGGCGGTCCATCATTTCCGCGAGCTGATTAAAGACAAGGAAGACACGACGCATGTCTTCAAGATTTTTGATGCACTGCCTTCGAAGTCGTTTCTGCCGCGCGTTCGCAAACTGGTGATGAGCGAGCAGGGCGATCATTTGCGCGCGACTGAGCCAGACTTGGTGCCGATACTTGATGATCATGACGCACTACGCAAACTGCCGACCGGATCGCTCGCGCATGCTTATTGCGACTTTATGGAGAAAGAAGGACTCACTGCTGCTGGTTTGGCGGCAGAGGCAGAAAAGACCTATCAGCGTGATTATGGTGATCTGGTTGGCTGGTATGCCCGCCGGTCACGCGACACGCATGATCTGCTGCATGTCCTGACTGGCTATGGTCGCGATGCGCTGGGCGAGCAATGCGTCCTGCTTTTCACTCATGGACAAAGCCCTAGCCAAGGGCATCTGCTGATCGGCTATGCTGGTGGTTTCGATATGAAGCAGACCCTGCGTGGCAGCAAGGCGCCGATCTTCAAGGCCCTGCGTCAAGCGCAGCGGACGGGCAAGAATTGCCCAACGCTCGCAGAAATGTCGATCCGCGATCTGCTGGCGATGGATCTGGATGAGGCGCGCCAGATGCTCAACATTCCGGAGCCGAGCGCCTATCGAGACTGCCACCATATTTGGCGCAGCGAAGGCATTGATCCCTACAATCTGCTCGCCCCCAAGGACCAGCAGCTCGCGACTGCGTAACGGCTAGAGCCAGCTTGCGATCTGGCTAAGCGGTTTCTTCTTGAGCGCATGTGCTGGAACTGTCGCGTCATCGGCTGGCTTGCCAACCACCACCACCATCAGCGGTTTTTCCCACTCAGGACGCCCGCATAGCTCCCGCAGAAAGCCCATGGGCGACGGTGTGTGCGTAAGCGTCGAACACCCGGCCTCATGCAACGTCGCGATCAACATTCCGCAGGCAATCCCGACGCTTTCATTGACGTAATAGTTCTGCGTCTTCCCGTCTTCGTCGATGCCACCTTTGCGCTGCGCGAAAACGACGATTAGATAGGGCGCGGTTTCGAGGAACGGCTTGTCCGCATCAGTGCCCAGATCAGCCAACGCATCGAGCCATTCGTCGGATGCCTTGGGCTTATCGCCATCCTCGCCGTAGAAGCGTTTTTCCTCCGCTTCGGCGGCCTCGCGGATCGCGGCTTTCTTGTCGGCAGAACTCACGACCGCGAAATGCCACGGCTGATGATTGGCACCATTGGGTGCGGTGCCAGCGGCCTCTATTGCGGCCTCGATGACTTCGCGGGGGACGGGCTCGTCCGAGAAATACCGGCAGGTGCGGCGTTCTTTCAGCCTGTCGCGCAGAGCTTCGGCGCGGGCAATACGCTCCACGTCAGAGATTTCGGGCATCGAATAAGGGACGGTGTCATGATCACGCATGGCGTCTCTCTAAGTTTCCTCGATGAAATGGGGAAGTGGCAAGGTGAACGACCTCAACGATCCGCCTTTGGGATCACAAATTTCAGGCCGGACCAGATGTCATCGACCGCACATTTCTTGGTATCGATGAACCCGGAGGCGAGACCAATGCGTTGAACAGCCGCCTGATCGAGTACGGTTTCTTGGCCTGATCCCTTCTTCGGCCAACTGACCCAGACCTGACCGTCTTTGGCTATGATTGGGCGCAGCATTGCGAGCTTTTCGGTGAGATCGCTTTCGTTTGTGATGAAGATATGCGCGGCGTCCAGCCCCTCTCTCGGGTCGGCGACGAACCGCAATTCCAACGCATACTCGTCAATCTCGTCGATGACATTTTCCGGCATGCCGTCAAACCAGCATAACTGCCCGTCGCGCAGGTTGAGCTTCTTCGCGAGTGGTGTTCCAGAATATCCTGCGGTCATCTTCTTAGCATAACGCCATCATGTGGCAGTCGCCATAGTCGACCGCGAGGTGCCACAGCGCGCCGAGGGCGAACGCACGGACATACCATTTCGGTATCGCAAGCATGATTACGAAGGCGAGGGCGGCTTCCCAACCGTGGAGCAGGTGGAAGCCGATGGAGCAGCGGTTTGGATCGAAGATTGGATTGGCGAGGAAATGGTCGAGGTCGATAATGTTGGCGCTGGCTATGACCAGTCCGGCAACTTTCCACCGCTCGCGCCAGATGATCGCGGCGATCGCGAATGGGACGAGCCAATGGCCGCCATAATGGAGAATAGGTTGGAGGAGGTCCAATTAAGCTACCCCGTCACTCCCGCGAAGGCGGGAGTCCAGATTGGCCGTGGCGCTACTTCGCCTTGGATTCCCGCCTTCGCGGGAATGACGGCGTGGTATATCCTTATGCTTCCATCAAGCCGCTTTTCCGTCATTGCGAGAAGCGAAGCGACGAAGCAATCAAGTCCCGAGATTGCGTTTCTGGATTGCCGCGCCTTGCTGGCGCAAGGCTCGCAATGACGAGTGGGTTCGTCACCTCTCCATCCAGTCGCGGAAGAAGCTCTGGTGCGCTTCGCGGAGTTTGGTTAAACCTACATCAAAGCCGGGCCCGACAATCGATTGGTCGCCAGTCGAACCAATTTTGTCTATCGCAACCTGAGCGACCATCACATTCTCCAAAGACCCTTTGGGAACTGTGACGATATAGCGTGCTTGATCTTCGCAGAAAGCCCAAACGTGAGGTGAAAGCTCGCCGATACGGCTTTTGTTCAGGGCGCCTTGGCCACTGAGTTGTGCGCCTATACCACTCGCAAGCGCCATTTCTGCGATAGCGACCAAGACACCGCCATCTGAAACATCATGCACTGCGGTCAGCTTGTCGCCGATGCTTGCCAAAAATTCAGCACCGCTTTTCTCTGCTTCCAGATCAACATGCGGCGGTTCGCCCGCTTCCAAATCGGCGATAGTTCGCAGCCAGAGTGATTGGGCAATCTCGCCGGTTGTATGACCAACGAGATAGATATCTTCTCCCTCATTCTTAAACCCCATCGTCATCATCTTCGAATAATCGTCGATAATGCCAACGCCGCCTATTGCGGGGGTGGGGAGAATTGCGCTGCCACCGCCGGTTGCCTTGCTTTCATTATAAAGCGACACATTGCCGCTCACGATCGGGAAATCGAGCGCGCGGCACGCATCGCCCATACCCGCCAGTGCGTGGACAAACTGGCTCATGATTTCCAGCCGCTGCGGATTCGCGAAGTTTAAGCAATTGGTCACCGCTAACGGACGCGCACCGACTGCGCACAAATTGCGATAGGCCTCGGCAATCGCCTGCTTTCCGCCTTCATACGGATCGGCATAGACATAGCGCGGCGTGCAATCGGTGGTGATCGCTAGCGCCTTATTCGTGCCATGCACCCGGACAACGCCCGCATCGCCGCCAGTCTGCAGCGTGTCCGCGCCGACCTGGCTGTCATATTGCTCGGAAATCCAGCGGCGCGAGGCAAGGGCGGGGGACGCCATCAGCTTGAGCAGGTCCGCCCCGATATCGGTACTTTCCGGAACATCCTCCAGCGGTTTGACCTGTGCCCACGCTTTGTATTCCTCTTTTGACAAATACGGTACCGGTCATATTCGGGGGCATCCGCCGCGAGCGGCCCGAGCGGGATGTCGCACACGACTTCGCCCTGCCATTCCAGCACCATATGCTGCGTATCGGTCACTTCGCCGATCACGGCAAAGTCCAGCTCCCACTTCTCGAAAATCGCTTGCGCCATGGCTTCCTTGCCGGGCTTGAGCACCATCAGCATCCGCTCCTGGCTCTCGCTCAGCATCATCTCATACGGCGTCATGCCCTCTTCTCGGCATGGCACCTTGTCCATGTCGAGCCGGATGCCCGCCTTGCCATTGGTTGCCATTTCAACGCTGGAGGAGGTGAGGCCAGCTGCGCCCATATCCTGAATCGCGACAATGGCGTCGGTGGACATCAGTTCAAGGCACGCCTCGATCAGCAGCTTTTCCGTGAATGGATCGCCGACTTGCACGGTAGGGCGCTTGGCGTCCGCATCCTCTTCGAAGTCAGCGCTGGCCATGGTTGCGCCGTGAATGCCATCGCGCCCCGTTTTTGACCCGACATAGACGATGGGGTTCCCGACACCAGTCGCGGCGGAATAGAATATCTTATCAGCATCGGCGACACCCACCGTCATCGCATTGACGAGGATGTTGCCGTCATAGGCTGGGTGGAAATTTGTCTCGCCGCAAACCGTGGGGACGCCGACACAATTGCCATAACCGCCAATGCCCGCAACAACGCCTTGCACCAGATGCTTCATCTTGGGGTGATCGGGGCGGCCAAAGCGGAGAGCGTTGGCGTTTGCGACTGGTCGCGCGCCCATGGTGAATACGTCGCGCAGGATGCCGCCAACGCCGGTCGCTGCGCCTTGGTATGGCTCGATATATGACGGGTGGTTGTGACTCTCCATCTTAAAGATCGCGGCCTGCCCATCGCCAATGTCGATCACTCCGGCGTTCTCACCTGGGCCGCAGATTACCCAAGGTGCCTCGGTCGGCAGTTTTTTCAGGTGGAGGCGCGAGGATTTATAGCTGCAATGCTCCGACCACATCACCGAGAAGATACCAAGCTCCACCATGTTAGGTTCGCGCCCAAGGGACTTGAGCACCTGCTCATATTCTTCGGGTGAAAAGCCGTGCTGCTCGACGACTTCGGGGGTGATTGCAGAATCGGTCGTGCTCATACCGCGCGCATTTAGCTGTGGCCGAGGGGGACCGCCAGCCCGGTTCGGCGTTTATGCCAACGTGTTTGCCCAACCCAGGTGGCGAGCAATGTGGCGACACCAAATGCGACCAGCCCGGTGATCGGGAACGCCACGGACATTTCGGTTGGCTCTGGCCCGAACCAGTTAAAGCCCTGCATCGCCAGCAAAACGACCAGCAGGATGATCGGTGGGCCCATCGGCCCCTTGGTCGATTTAACATACCAATACAGCGCGCCGATTGTGATCCCGAGTTCCAGCGGCATTGTGATCCATGGGTAATTCCACAGGCCCCAGCCGAGCTTTTCCTCGCCGCCCGCCAGCGTCAAGTCAGGTCGGTGAACAACAAGGTCTAAAAGCCAATGACTCAGGACCACCATTCCAGCGACGGCCCCTGCGAATCTGTTGCGCAGCATAGCGCCCACGATCAGTCCGGAAACGACAGCAAAGACGCCGGTACCAAGCAAACTGTGCGTGTAAGGCATATGATAGAGGTCGAGCGGGTTCATGCGGGTGATGCCGGGCACGATATCCATCTGCTCCACACCGACAATGACGAGCGCCATAAACGCCCAATCCACCAATTGCGCGGCGACAAACAGCGTGCCTAGGCGCGGGCTTTCTGATGAAACAGCGCCGGCTACGAAGGCCGGTGCCCAGTGACCAATAAACATGCGCAGCGACCTCTTAGGCGAACTTTAGCGTAATCCAGGTGGCGATACCGGCGGCTGTTGCCGTGGCAAAGCCGCCCCAGGCAATATCCGCAAGCGAGATATGCGTTGCCCATACTTTCATCACCGCCTGACTGGTGAGGTCGAAAGTCGCGTAACACAGTGCCCCGAGTAACGCGCCGTTGATAACGGCGGTCGCCACTTGCCCGCTTGCCAGGCCTGGCTTGATCGCAAACCACGTCATCCCGGCGAGGTAGATGAAATAGAATGCAGCGGCTGGTGCCACGCGAAACTTGTCAGCCATGATTTCGCCGATCACCGGTCGATACAGATTGGGACCGGCCCAGCGCAGCCACAGAGAATCGAGTATCCCGAATGCGACCGCTGCCGCCACGTAGGCAATAACCCACTTCATTTTTCATGCTCCCCTTTGTCTGGCTGTCTTGACCGCACGCCGCGCGACGGTCAATGCAGCAAGTCATGAGCGAGGGACAAAATGATGCCGCCGCGCCGGATATCACGGCGATGAGCTTTGAAGACGCGCTAAGAGCGCTTGAAGGTGTTGTGCGCAAGCTGGAGAGCGGAGAAGTGCCGCTTGATGATAGCATTGATTTGTATGAGCAGGGGGAAAGGCTACGCGCCCATTGCCAATCCCGGCTGGATGCTGCGCAAGCCCGGATTGAGAAGATCGTTGCGGGCGCCGATGGCAAGCCTACGGGCACCGCACCGTTCGAGACGGAAAACTGATACGTGACTGCTGAATTGGTCACTGATGGTATCCTGGCCCCTGCATTTGCGGAAATTCAGGACGACATAGACCGGGCTTTTGATGCCTTTCTTCCCGTGCCACAAGACAGTCGCAAGCAGCTGATCGAGGCAATGCGCTATGCAACCATTGGTGGGGGCAAGCGTGTGCGCCCGCTATTGGTGACGGCGGTGGCGAAACTGCACGGCGTCGACCGCTCTGCTGCGGTGAATGCAGGTTGTGCTGTGGAGGCTATCCACGCCTATTCGCTGATACATGATGACCTGCCGTGCATGGATGATGATGATCTGCGACATGGCAAACCGACCGTTCACAATGCGTTTGATGAAGCGACGGCGGTACTGGCAGGAGATTCCTTGCACGCGCTCGCATTTGATATCCTCACACGGCAAGCGACCAGCACTGATCCGTTCGTCCGGTCAGAATTGGTGGCGACATTGGCGAAGGCCAGCGGGCACGAAGGCATGGCAGCGGGGCAGGTCATGGATATGGTCGCGGATGACGAGAACTATGACCTGCATACGGTCACCCGGCTCCAGCAACTTAAAACCGGGGCGCTGCTCGCCGCGAGCGTCGAGATGGGGGCTATCCTCGGCAAGATTCCGCCAGAAGGCAGGGCGCCTTTGCGTGCCTACGCGCGAGATATAGGGCTCGCCTTTCAAATCGCTGATGACTTGCTGGACGTCGAGGGTGACGAGGAAAAGGCGGGCAAGGCATTGCGCAAAGACGAGAGGCAAGGAAAGGCCACGTTTGTCACGTTGATGGGTACGGAAAAAGCGCGCGCGCAAGCCAAAATGCTGGTTGAACAGGCCGCTGGACATCTCGCCACTTACGGCGAGGATGCACTCTTATTGACTGAATTGGCTCGATTTATCGTGGAGAGGGATAGATAATGGGCGGACAACGCATCGGGATCTACCCCGGCACATTCGATCCGATCACGCGGGGTCACGCGGACATAATCCGACGTGGATCAAAGCTGGTCGACAAGCTGATTATCGGTGTCACCACGAACCCGTCGAAGAATCCAATGTTCTCGACCGAGGAGCGGCTGGAAATGGTCAAGCGCGAGGTTGCGGGCCTTGGTCTCGACAATGTAGCGATCGTGGGATTCAACGCTTTGCTGGTCAAGTTCGCTAAAAAAGAGGGCGCAAATGTGCTGATCCGCGGACTGCGAGCCGTCGCTGATTTCGAATATGAGTATCAGATGGCTGGAATGAACCAGCAGCTTGATGACGATATCGAGACCGTGTTTCTCATGGCCGATGTATCACTGCAGCCGATCGCATCGAAGCTGGTCAAAGAAATCGCGTTGTTCGGAGGCGATATTGCGCCTTTTGTCAGCGCGTCTGTGCGCGCCGACGTCGAGAAACGCGTAACTGAGAAGGGCCGCTTGGGCGACTATTGACCGAACGGTTTCGGGGACGAAGCCTCTCCATTCATTGAAGTGACAGCCCGGCAAAGCTAAGCCGACTATTCACATATGCACTTTGCAATTCGCACGGACTAATTGATGTTGAAGACCATTTCTATTGCCTCCGCACTAACTGCTCTGGCGCTCGCGCCGGTCGCGGCCAATGCTCAGGACGCTGCTGACGCAGAGACCGCTACCGAGACGCGCGCGGTCTATACTCCGATCAGTTATGATATGCAGGAAGATCCCGAAAACATCCTGCTGCTCGATCTTTCCAATGGAGAGCGCGTTGCGATCCGCTTGATGCCGGAATGGGCGCCCAATCATGTTGAGCGGGTTAAGATGCTCACTCAGCAAGGCTTTTATGACGGGGTGATTTTTCACCGCGTGATTGACGGCTTTATGGCGCAGACTGGTGACCCGACTGGTACTGGCACGGGCGGCTCAGAACTGCCTGATCTTGAAGAAGAATTTAACCCTCAGCCACATGTGCGTGGTACAGTGTCCATGGCGCGTGCCGCAGAAGAAAACAGCGCGAATAGCCAGTTCTTTATCGTATTTTATCCTCGCTTTAGCCTCGACAAACGATACACGAATTTTGGCCGTGTGATTTCGAATATTGCCGCTGTGGATGCTGTCCAGCGCGGCGAGCCACCGGCAAATCCGACACGTGTTCTTCAGGTCTCGTTGGCGAGCCAGAACAAACCTGTTCCGGCGGCGGCACCAACATTGCAGGCCGAACCGGTGATCAGCATTGATGATCTCAATGCGCCGATTGACAGCTAGTCGGCGAGTAAGCACTCCCACTCTGTGAGGCCTTCTGTTAGGCGCGCGCGCTATGAAGGTTGATCTGTTCGATTTTGATTTGCCGCAAGAGCGGATTGCGCTGCGCCCTGTGCGTCCGCGCGATGCGGCGCGAATGTTGGTGGTGCGCGGGAACGACAGTTTTGAGGATCAGGGTGTCCGGGATTTGCCGGAGCTACTGAACCCCGGTGATGTGCTTGTTTTCAACGATACCCGCGTGATCCCCGCCCAGCTAGAGGGGCGCAGAGCAGGCGGCGAGGCCAAGGTCGGAGCGACCTTGCATAAGAGGATCGATTTGCGGCGCTGGCAGGCGTTCATTCGCAACGCCAGGCGTTTGAAACCAAACGATCAGGTCGTGTTTGGTGGTGGTGTGACTGCTATCGCCGAAAAACGTCTTGATGATGGCAGCTTTGTCCTCTTCTTCGAAGGTGATGATCCGGTTGAGTTACTGCTTGAACGGGCCGGGACAATGCCTCTTCCTCCTTACATTGCGGGTAAGCGACCCACCGACGCACAGGATCGCGAAGATTACCAAACGATGTTCGCGAAAGAGGATGGAGCGGTCGCGGCTCCGACAGCGTCGCTGCATTTCACGGACGAACTCGTTGCCGCATTGGACGCTGTGGGGATCAAACGGGAAATGCTCACGCTGCATGTCGGCGCAGGGACATTTCTGCCAGTGAAGGCGGACGACACCGATGACCATCAGATGCATTCCGAATGGGGGCGGATTGAAGGCGACGTAGCGGCTCGGCTGAACGCGGCTCGGGCAGAGGGCGGGCGGATCATTGCAGTTGGTACGACCAGCCTGCGCACACTGGAAAGCGCGGCGGACGACGATGGCATCATTCATCCCTTCGCCGCGGATACTGATATTTTCATCACGCCCGGATACCGCTTCCGCGCCGTTGACGGACTGATGACCAATTTCCACTTACCCAAATCGACGCTTTTCATGCTCGTTAGCGCCCTGATGGGGCGGGAGCGAATGCAGACTGCGTATGCGCATGCCATCGCGCAGGAATATCGGTTTTACTCCTATGGTGACTCGTCTCTGTTGTTGCCGTGAATTCGTGATGTGGCCGGAGCCACCCGTACCCTCCGCCCTTCTACCCCGAACCTACCGGGATACTATCCGGGTGGAAGGGTGGAAGGGTGGAAGGGTGGAGGGTGCGGATGGCTTGGCATTCCAAAAGAAACATCTAAACAGGTTTCATGAGCGAACCGATCTTAGAGCTGAGCGGCTTGACCAAAGTATACGCTGGGGGGCTCAAAGCGCTCGATGAGGTCGACCTTTCCATCAAACCAGGCGAGATATTCGCACTGCTTGGACCAAATGGCGCTGGCAAGACCACGTTGATCGGTGCCGTGTGCGGATTGGTCAGACCCAGCGCGGGCACCATCCGCGCATTCGGGCACGATATGGTTGGTGACTGGCGTAAGGCACGGGCGCGGATCGGGCTGGTACCGCAAGAGCTGAGCACTGACATGTTCGAGCCGGTGAAACATGCGGTCTCCTATTCGCGGGGATTGTTCGGGCTGCCGCCTGATCCGGCTCGGATCGAAGAAATCCTCAAGTCTCTCTCGCTTTGGGATAAGCGCGATAACCGCATCATGGAGCTGTCGGGTGGTATGAAGCGCCGCGTGCTCATTGCGAAGGCATTGGCGCATGAACCCGATTTGCTTTTCTTGGATGAGCCGACGGCAGGCGTCGATGTGGAACTGCGCAAGGATATGTGGCGCCTGATTGGTGAGATGCGCGAACGCGGCGTCACCATCATCCTCACAACGCATTATATCGAAGAGGCTGAGGAGATGGCCGACCGGGTGGGTGTTATCCGCCGCGGCAAAATACTGATGGTGGATGATAAGGATGCGATGATGGCGCGCCTGGGACGGACCGAGGCGCATTTCTCCCTAGCGAGCGCGCTGTCAGAACTGCCCGCAGAACTTGCACGATTCCCGGTAGAGATCGAGGATGACGGCATGGAGCTTTGCTATCGTGGCGGCGACGGATCAGGTAAAGGTAAGGCCGAAGTTGCCGAACTGACCAAGGCATTGGTCGCAGCTGGCATCGATTTTACCGGTATAGATCAGCGAGAGAGCAGCCTGGAGGATATCTTCGTTCAGCTCGTCGGTGATCAAGAGCACGGCAAGGGGGCAGACGCATGAACTGGCGTTCGACCTGGTCGATCTATACCCGCGAGTTGTGGCGTTTCCTGCGCACAGCGTTTCAGTCCGTGTTGGCACCGGTGCTTACTACCTCGCTTTATTTCATCGTGTTCGGTGCGGCGATAGGTGGGCGTATGCCCGATCTTGGCGGTGTCGACTATGCAGCCTTTATCATTCCGGGGCTCTTGATGCTCACCCTGCTGGGTGAAACGACCAGCAATTCCAGTTTTGGCATCTATATGCCGCGCTTTACCGGCACGATTTACGAGCTGCTGTCTGCGCCCATTGGCGTTGCCGAAACTCTGGTCGGTTTCGTCGGTGCCGCAGCGACGAAGAGCCTTATCCTGGCGGCAATTATCCTGCTGACCGCGCGGCTTTTCGTCGACTACACCATCGCATATCCCGTCTTGGCGGTCCTTTACATCATGCTGGTCGCGGCCAGCTTCAGCCTGTTCGGATTTATCCTCGGCGTGTGGGCCGACAGCTTTGAGAAGCTTGGCATCATACCGTTGCTGTTCCTAACTCCGCTGACGTTTCTCGGAGGTACGTTTTACTCCATCGATATGCTGCCAGAGCCATGGGACAAAATCGCACTGCTCAATCCCATAGTGTATCTGGTTAGCGGGCTGCGCTGGACATTCTATGGCAGCGCCGACGTCGACATCCGCATATCGCTGGGGCTGACGCTGGGCTTCCTCGCTGTGTGCGTGGCGATCATCGCCTACATCTTCAAGACGGGCTGGCGCCTAAGAGACTAGAACCTGGGCGAGTGAACCGCTAGGCGCACGGATCATGAGGGATCGATTTACGTTCAAGCTTGATGCTACCGATGGTGCGGCGCGCACCGGTGCGATTACGATGCTGCGCGGGACCATTCAGACACCCGCATTTATGCCAGTCGGCACTGCCGCCACAGTCAAAGCGATGAAGCCGGAAACCGTATGGGAAGCCGGCGCGGATATCATTCTGGGCAACACCTATCATCTGATGCTGCGCCCCGGGGCGGAACGGATGGCGAAGCTGGGCGGCCTGCACAATTTCATGAATTGGCAAAAGCCGATCCTGACCGATAGCGGTGGCTATCAGGTTATGAGCCTTAGTGACCTACGAAAGCTTACCGAAGAAGGCGTGGAGTTCCGTAGCCATCTGGATGGGTCGAAACACATGCTCACACCGGAACGCTCAATGGAAATTCAGCGGTTGCTGGGTTCCGATATTGTCATGGCGTTCGATGAGTGTCCTCGCGCGGATCAGGCGCGCGATGCGATCGCGGAGAGTATGGAGCTGTCCATGCGCTGGGCCAAGCGTAGCCGCGACGGATTTGATAGCGGAGAAGAGCATGCAAGCCGCGCGGCTCTGTTCGGCATCCAACAGGGCGCGCTTGATGAAGAGCTTCGCAAGATCAGCGCGGACAAGCTTATCGATATCGGATTTGATGGCTATGCCGTCGGGGGTTTAGCCGTGGGCGAGGGGCAGGAGGCGATGTTCGCCACGCTCGATTTCGCGCCCGGCCAATTGCCGCATGGCAAACCACGCTATCTGATGGGGGTTGGCAAGCCCGACGATCTCGTGGGTGCGGTCGAGCGCGGCATCGACATGTTTGATTGCGTGCTGCCCAGCCGGTCCGTACCGCAATGGTCAGGCCTTTACTTGGAATGGGCCGCTCAATCTGCGGAATGCCCGGTTCGCTGAGGATCAGGAGCCGCTTGACGCAAATTCAGACTGCGCGGCGTCGCGAGATTATTCAAAGGCGTATCTACATCACTTGGTAAAATCCGGCGAAATCTTAGGCGCAATGTTGCTGACTGAGCATAACATTTCATTTTACCAGAAGCTGATGCAGGCGATGCGAGCGGCTATTCGCAAAGGCGAGTTTGCCAAGTTCGCCAGCGATTTTCGGCACGAGTATCTGAACTGAGACGAAAAAGGGCGACCCCGACAGGCCGCCCTCTTGCTTTCAGGTAAGAACCGAAAAATTAGCGTGAATAGAATTCGACAACCAGGTTTGGTTCCATCGTAACCGGATAGGGCACTTCGTCGAGCTTAGGCACGCGGGTGAATGTCACCTTGTCATTGCCATCTGGCACAACATAGTCAGGAATTTCACGCTCTGGCAGGCTTTGCGCTTCGATGACAAGCGCCATGTCCTTGGCCTTGTTGCCCAGGCTGATCACGTCACCCACGTCGCAGCGGCGACTTGGAATGTTACACTTCACACCGTTCACATAGATGTGGCCGTGGTTCACGATTTGACGTGCGGCAAAGATCGTTGGTGCGAACTTCGCACGGTAAACGATCATGTCCAGACGGCGTTCAAGCAAGCCGATGAGGTTCTGACCGGCATCACCTTTAAGGCGTGTCGCGTCTTTGTAGGTGCTGCGGAACTGCTTCTCAGTTACGTCGCCGTAATAGCCCTTGAGCTTCTGCTTGGCGCGCAGCTGCAGACCGAAGTCGCTCATCTTGCTCTTGCGACGCTGACCATGCTGGCCAGGACCATAAGAACGCTTGTTTACCGGAGAGTTCGGGCGACCCCAGATGTTTTCGCCCATCCGACGGTCGAGTTTATACTTGGCGCTCTTGCGCTTTGACATACGTCATTCCTTCAATTTGCTGAGCTACCCGAGCGGTAGCTATCTAACCCGGCATCGCACCAACATGGCTAAACCCATATTGCGGCCACCGCTTCACCGGGATGCGGAGCCAATTCGCGAAGCGCGGCCATTAGCAGGATTGTGCACTGCGTCAAGATAGAGCTGGAGAAGGCTCGACAAACCGCATCGGAGCGGGCAGTGGCGCGGGCATGAGTGACGAATTCAAAATGCCAGACGATTGCCAAGATATGACCGAAGTGCGGGCCGGGGTGGACGCGACGGATCGCGAGCTGATGGCGTTGTTAGACCGTCGCTATGGCTATATGCGCGCGGCTGCTCGTATCAAGCAAGCACGCGACACTGTTCGGGACGAGACGCGCAAGGCGGAAGTAATTGAAAATGCTCGCGCGGACGCGGACACACGCGGCCTTCCAGCGAGCGATTTGGGGTCGATCTGGAATGACTTAGTCGAAAGCTCGATCGCCTATGAGCTAGTCGAATGGGATCGGCTGCGCGGTTAGTCGGCTTTCTTTGGGCCACGCTGCAAAGACGACAAGACACCCCGTAATGTCCGCACCTCTAAGTGGTTCCATGCAGGCTTGGTCAGCACGCCTCTGAGCGTGCGGCGCGTCGCTTCAGTGCGGTCAGCGGGGAAGAAGTAGCCGTTCGGTTCCAGCATGTTTTCAAGATGCGTGATTAGCCCGTCGAGTTCTTCCTGAGGGGCTGGGGGCAAGGTATCCTCCAGAGTCGGTTGCTCCAGAGCCTGCGTCTTCGACCATTCATAGGCGCATAGAATCACAGCCTGCGCAAGATTCAGCGAACCAAATTCGGGATTGATCGGCACCGTCAGGATTGAGCGTGCCAAGGCAACGTCTTCTGTAGCAAGTCCAGATGCTTCGCGGTCGAAAAGGATGGCGCTTTTCCCAGTACCATTGACCATCTCTTGCGCGGCCATTTCGGGTGTGACCACCGGCTTTGTCACACCGCGTTTGCGGACCGTCGTGGCGTAGATATTCGTGCAATCCGCCACCGCTTCGGCAGTGGTTTCGTACACCTGCGCCTGTTCAATCACGATATCTGCACCAGCGGCAGAGGGACCGGCATCTGGGTTTGGCCAGCCATCGCGCGGCGCGACCAGCCGCATTTCGGTAAGCCCGAAATTGAGCATCGCGCGCGCAGCTTTCCCGATATTCTCGCCCAATTGTGGACGCACCAGAACGATGATGGGTTTTTCCGCCATGGCGCTTCGTCAGCTGCCCTCTACCGCTTCCTGCACTGTGCTGGCGAATTCTTCGAAGTCTTTGGCCTCGCTAAAATCGCGATAGACGCTGGCAAAACGAATATAAGCGACGCTGTCGAGCTGGCGCAGACCGTCCATCACCATTTCGCCGATGCGGCTCGAAGGGATTTCCGCCTCGCCCGCGGTTTCGACTTGCCGCTGAATGCCGCTGACCAGTTGATCGATCTGTTCCTGGCTCACATCGCGTTTGCGACAAGCGAGCGAAACTGACTGTTCGATTTTGCCACGGTCAAAGGATTCGTGTCGGGCTTCCTGCCCATCTGCGCCCGATTTCACGACGGTGACTTCGCGCAATTGCACACGTTCAAATGTGGTAAAGCGCGCGCCGCATTGCGAGCACTGGCGGCGGCGGCGGATTGAGGTGTTGTCTTCAGTCGGGCGCGAGTCTTTGACCTGCGTGTCGTCCGAAGCGCAATAGGGGCAACGCATCAGGCCGTCTTACATTTCCGGGTAAACAGGGAAGTTAGCACACAATTCCGCGACGCGGTTTCTCACGCTTTCCTCGACTTGCGCATCACCTTCGGGACCATTCTTGGAAAGGCCATCAACAACTTCGCAGATTAGCTGGCCGATCTGACGGAACTCGGTGGGCCCAAACCCTCGGGTCGTCCCGGCGGGCGTGCCCAGTCTTATGCCGCTGGTCACAAACGGGCTACGCGTATCGTAGGGGATGCCATTTTTGTTGCAAGTGAGCCACGCGCGGTCGAGACCCGCCTCCGCCGATTTGCCTGTTACGTCTTTCGCGGTGAGATCCACCAGCATCGAGTGATTGTCTGTGCCGCCAGATACCACTCGCAACCCGTGCTCCTCCACGCTCGCCGCCAACGCGCGGGCGTTTTCGACGATCCGGTGCGCATAAGTTTTGAATTCGGGAGCAAGCGCCTCTTTGAACGCCACCGCCTTAGCCGCAACCACATGCATCAGCGGACCGCCCTGAAGCCCTGGAAAGACAGCCATATTAAGCGGCTTGGTCAGTTCCTCATCGTTCCACAGAATGATCCCCGAACGCGGGCCACGCAGCGATTTGTGCGTGGTCGATGTCACAATATCGCAATGCGGGAAGGGAGAGGGATGCGCACCACCCGCCACCAGACCAGAAATATGGCTCATATCGCAAAGCAGATAGGCGTCGACCTCATCGGCAATCGCACGGAATGCTGCGAAATCCCACGTACGAGAATAGGCAGTACCACCGCAAATGATCAGTTTTGGCTTATGCTCGCGGGCCGTAGCGGCAACCGCATCCATATCGATCAGTTCGTCTTCCTTGCGAACGCCATAACTGACCGGATTGAACCACTTGCCCGACATATTGACGGGTGAACCGTGCGTCAGATGACCGCCGGAGTTGAGGTCGAGACCCATAAATGTGTCACCTGGCTCTAGCAGAGCCAGAAAAACCGCTTGGTTCATCTGGCTGCCAGAGTTTGGTTGGACGTTGGCAAAATTGCAGCCGAACAACTGCTTGGCGCGTTCAATAGCCAGTGTTTCGACCACGTCTGCGTAATCGCAACCGCCATAGTAACGCTTGCCCGGATAACCCTCGGCGTATTTGTTGGTGAAGACACTTCCCGTTGCCTCCAACACAGCCTTCGATGCGATATTCTCGCTCGCGATCAGCTCAATCTTGTCTTGCTGACGCTTGAGTTCTTTGCCGATGGCCTCCGCAATCTCTGGGTCAGCTTGCGCAAGGCTTGCATTCCAGAAAGCGTCCATAGGCTGGCTGGCAGTATCGTTGGCTGGCTGTGCGCTCATTGGAATGTCTCAATCGTGTCAGTTGTGATGGGCGGAGTGCCGAGCTTGCCAACACGGCGTGCATGGCGGTCTCCTCCGAATTCTGTTTCAAGAAACACGCTAACGCAGGCTTTGGCCATCTCCACCCCCGTAAGGCGCGCGCCCAAGGCAATCGCGTTTGCATCGTTGTGCTCGCGAGCGAGGCTCGCTGACAAAGGTTCAGAGACCAGTGCACAACGCAAGGCAGGGTGACGGTTTACCGCAATCGATATGCCGATACCGCTCCCGCAAATAGCAATGCCACGCTCAGCCGTACCGTCGGCCACGACGCTGGCGAGCTTGTACCCGTAATCGGGATAATCAACACTGTCGGTGGTTTCGGGACCAAGGTCGGCGACTTCATGGCCTTGTTCGATAAGCCAGTCGCGCAAAGTCGCTTTAAGCTCAATGGCTGCATGGTCGGAAGCTATGGCAATACGCATGGCCAGGCACATAGTGATCATTCACGATTCGGGCGACCCCTGATGAGGCGCTTATCGCCAATTATGCATCACCTGCGTTGCGACAAAAGCAAGTGTCGGGGGTACTGGTCGTATCTGGAAACCGGCCTGCCTCTGCAAAATGCATAGATCAGATACACGAATCGCAGAGTGTGTTGGGCGCTCAAATCATTCATCACATGGTCGGACCGAGAGTGCGTGCACGACAACTGCACAGCTACTCTCATGGCCTTATCTGTGCGCCAGCATCAGGGGCAGTATAACCATAAGGGGTGAGATACGATGATTAACGCCATTGCTAACAATGCGGTCACAAGCCTCTTGTTACCACAAAACATCGCCAATGGATTACAGTTGCAACTGGCTGCCGGAGTGATGGGGCAATTCTTCAATCCGTTTAATGCAAACCGCTTCGCAGCGGCGGTAATGCCTGAGCTGATGATGCTGCGCTGCTTCACTGGCTGCCCGCCGAACTCGATTTGGGGAGGTCTGTTTGGCGGAGGCAATGGCGGCTGCTATCGGCCAGATATTGGTTTTCCGTGTCCGCCGGATATTGGTATTCCTACACCGGTTGAGCCTATTGATATATGGACCGCGAAGACGACGGGCGAAGGGCGCGCCGAAGTTGATTTGGGAGACGGTTACACTCTGAAATTCAACGAGCGATCGAGTGAGATCGAGATCTTCAATGCTAATACCGGCGAACATACCCGGATTTGGGGCGATCCCCATGTTGATGTGGACGGCAAACGGGCCTTCGATTTCTGGGGTACGACGACCTTCACCCTCGAAAACGGTACCAAAATTACGATCAACACCGAGCAGTGGAACGGAAACCCGAATGCCTATGTCGCGAGCCAAGTGGTCATTACCAAAGGTTCTAACGCCTTAGTGGTTGATGGGATCAGCCAGAATGAGCTTGGTGACCTCTCGATAGCCATGTCAAACAACGGGCATGCAGTCGACGCGGCACACCGGGATGGCTTTGTCCTCCACGAAAACGCTACGGGCGCCCGCTGGCGGTCAGAGCATACCGGCAGAGTTGCGACCCAGTGCGACCTCAATGCCACCCGCATAGGCGGAATCTATGGACCCGGAAGCGAGATGCCGTCGCTGGAGGAACTGCTACCACGATACGGCAACTTCCTGCTTTTCGGAGCTTTTATGCGGTTCGCCAGCGATCTGGGCAATGTCATAGATGATGTGACGACGGTGCCCCGGCCGAGAGTCGATCTTCAATAGAACTTTGTGCCGGCCAGACACTCGGCATGGGCATAAAGGTCAGCGATCTGAACCCGCTTCGCTGACCTTTATCGCTTCTGCAGCAAGTGCCTCTTAGCTTTCCGACGTGGTCGGTTCGCTCGCGGCCTTGTTCTGAAAGTATTCCATAAGTCGGTCGCGCAGTTCACCCTGCGCCTCCGGCAATTGGCCCATTACCTCGTCCATGTAAGCCTGATTGGCAGCGGCAAAATTCGGCTCGGCGATCAGTGCGGGCGATAGCTCAAAAAACCGCTGTCCACTTGGGGTCGAGACGAAGGCAAGGATGTCGTTCAGCTCATCCTGCGTGAAGGTGCTGGCATAAGCGCGCGCCAGTCCATCCATCAGGCGGGGAATGTGGCCACGCAGCACGGTTTTGCTGTTTGCGACGTAATCGGTGATCCATTCGTCGAGGATTGCGACCGCGCCTTCGTCATCCAGACCGCCAGCGGCCAAAGACGCGTCACGCATTTGCCCAACCATTTGATCCATAGTGCCAAAGAATGCAGTTTCGCGCGTTTCCTCTGGAAAACCCCGGTCGACGATCTGCTGCGCGATGGAAAGACGTTCTGGATCAATCGCTTCGGTCGCTTGCTTTGGTGGTGCGGCGTCTTGAGCGATCACGGGCGTGCTGAGTGTGCCCAGCGAAGCGAAAGCGGCAACCGCGATAACTTTCCGGTGAAATGTCATAGACTTACTGATCCAGGAATGAGCGCATTTTGCGAGAGCGCGATGGGTGCTTGAGCTTGCGCAGCGCCTTCGCCTCGATCTGACGAATACGTTCACGCGTTACGCTGAACTGCTGCCCGACTTCTTCAAGCGTATGGTCCGTGTTCATGCCGATGCCAAAGCGCATGCGCAGCACGCGCTCTTCGCGCGGGGTAAGCGAGGCGAGGACGCGGGTAACGGTTTCCTTGAGGTTAGCCTGAATAGCGGCATCTACCGGGATGATCGCGTTCTTATCTTCGATGAAATCACCGAGGTGCGAATCTTCCTCATCACCAATCGGCGTTTCAAGGCTGATCGGCTCCTTGGCGATTTTCATCACCTTGCGAACCTTCTCCAGCGGCATCGAGAGGCGCGCTGCCATCTCTTCCGGTGTTGGTTCGCGGCCTTCCTCGTGCAGGAATTGGCGTGACGTACGGACCAGCTTGTTGATCGTTTCGATCATGTGGACCGGAATACGAATGGTGCGGGCCTGATCCGCGATAGAACGCGTAATTGCTTGCCTGATCCACCAGGTCGCATAAGTGCTGAATTTATAACCGCGGCGATATTCAAACTTATCGACCGCCTTCATCAGGCCAATATTACCCTCTTGAATAAGATCGAGGAATTGCAGGCCGCGATTGGTGTATTTCTTGGCGATTGAGATCACCAGACGTAGGTTCGCTTCCACCATTTCCTTCTTGGCGATGCGTGCCTCGCGCTCACCCTTTTGCACCATGTTCACGATGCGGCGGAATTCGGGGAGCGACATGCCGGTTGCGCTGGCAATATCGCCGATCTCGGTACGGATACGATCAATCGCGTCAGCCTCTTTCTCAGCGAACGCGGCCCATTTCTTGTCTTTCTTGGTGCGATCGCCAAGCCATGCATCGTCAAGTTCATGACCGATATAGGCTTCAAGGAAGTCTTTGCGCTTTACCTTGTGACGCTCGGCGAGACGCAGCATCTGTCCCCCTAGAGCGGTGAGCCGACGGTTGAACGCATAAAGGTTGTCGACCAGGAATTCGATCTTGGTCGCGTGGAATTGAACGCTCTCAACCTCAGCGGTCAGCTGCTCTGAAAGGTCCTCATATTTCTTCTCTTTGGCAGCGGTAAATGCGCCACCTTGCCCCATGATTTCAACACGTTCCTGTTGAAGTTTCTCAAAGGCTTTGAAGAGTTTTGTTATCCGCTCAAAGCGTTCAAGCGCATCAGGTTTTAGCGCAGCTTCCATCTGCGCGAGGGACATGGTGTTGTCCTCTTCTTCCTCATCATCGTCGTCTTTTGATGAACCCTCTTCGCCGTCTTCGTCGCTATCCTCGTCATCATCGTCCATGTCATCGTCATCATCACGAATGGACGGGCCAGCGGTTTCCTCAGAAATCTCGCCGTCATCATCATCTTCTTCGCCTTCCGCCATTTTCTCTGGAGGAGGCTCCTTGGAAAGCATTGCATCCAAGTCGAGGATTTCGCGCAGCTGCATTTCCTCAGCATTGAGCGCTTCCGACCACTGGATTATCGCGTGGAACGTGATCGGGCTTTGGCACAACCCAATGATCATCGTGTCACGGCTCGGCCTCGATACGCTTGGCGATGGCAATCTCGCCTTCACGGCTGAGCAGCTCAACGGCACCCATTTCGCGCAAGTACATGCGAACCGGGTCGTCGGTGCGTTCGCCGGTCGCGAGCTTCTTGGTCGGGGTTGCAGCGGCTTTGCTTGCAGGTTTCTTGCCGTCCTCTCCGACGGACATTTCCTCGACTTCGGCTTCTTTTTCCGCCTCAGCCTCTGCCTCTTCGTCATTCTCGACGATCTGAACACCCATTTCGGATAGCGAGGTCTGAATGTCCTCAATCTGGTCGGGGCTCATCTGATCCGAAGGCAGTGCCTCATTAAGCTCATCATAGGTGATGTAGCCCTTGCGCTTACCCTTGGTCATCAGTTTCTTGATCGACGCTTCGTTCAGATCAATCAGTGGAGCATCTTCGTTATCAGCGGTTTTCGACTTAGTTGCCATGTAAGTGTGTCAATCCGTTTAGACTTATTAATCGGTTTGTGCGCTTTCCGTCAGCTTCTCGCTGCGGTCTTGCGGTGAATTGGTGTCATAATCCGTGATCGCCCTTCGGCGCCCGAAGCGTTTCAATCGCTCATTCAAACCCAGCAATCGCTCACGCAATCGGGCCTGTTCAGCCATCGAACCTTCCGGGTCATGCTCAAAACGCTCAGTGGCTGCCTTAATGGCAGCCTCAAGCGCTGGCCTTTCGACCAGCAACGACACGGCTTCGGCCAATTCCTCGCGCGCATCTACCGGGTCGGTGCCTTCATCAAGGAAGGTGTATCGGGATAGGTCCGGTGGGGCTGGAAGGCCTGTTGGGAGTGATATGGAGGTTTCCGCGGGCGAATCAAGCGTCTCCGCCGCCTCAATCAACGAATCAATGACACTTCCGACATTTTTGTCACGTGCCGCGAAGTCGGACAGGGCATCCTCGTGGTGCAATATCTGGTCGGGAAAGCGCGCGAGACCGGTTAAAACCGCGGCGGTCAGCGAATCTCGGGAACCGCCCGACGTGATCTGCTGGAGCTTTCGTGCCGCTTCGGGTGACAGGCGCGGGGTGGGCGCTGTAAAGCCGCCTTTTTTCCAGTTTCCGTTATTGGCATTTGATCCACCCCACTGTCGCTGAGGACGTGGCGGAAAAGCAAAGTCGGAAAACCGCTGAAGCAATTCACGCCGATAGAGAGCACGAATGTCAGGATCCTGGATTGTGTCAGTGTGCGCGATCAGCCGCGCTTTCAGACCTGCCTTGTCCTCCGGGCTGCTGAGAGGCGCCGCTTCGCTTTCGACCGTCCATAGCATGTCGAGCAGGCTCGATGGTTCATTGAGCAATGCTTCCAAGGCGTCGCGCCCGCGCTCTTTTAGCAAATCATCGGGATCCAGACCCGATGGCAGGCGGACGATACCGAGCGAATGGGCAGGGCGCAGCAGTGGTAGAGCCCGCGTGACGGCCCGCATGGCCGCTCGTTGCCCGGCATTGTCTCCATCGAAACACAGGATCGGGCGTTCAACATGGCGCCAGAGCATTTCGATTTGCTGTTCGGTTAGCGCGGTCCCTAAGGGCGCAACCGCCTCACCAATTCCGGCATTGGCGAGCGCGATTACATCCATATAGCCCTCGACCACCACCATCCGCCCCGATTGGCGTGCAGCGGGTGCTGCGCGGTGCAGATTGTAGAGCGTGCGTCCCTTGTCGAACAGCGGCGTGTCGGGGGAGTTCAGATATTTCGGCGCATTGGGGTTGGCCTCAGCATCAAGAATGCGCCCACCGAAGCCGATCACGCGGCCCCGCGCATCCTGTATCGGCAGCATCAGCCGGTCTCGGAACCGATCATACGGCTCCTTACCCTCAACCGTTATGCGCATCCCAGCCTCGATGCGCATGTCTTCATCGAAATTGGCGAGGGCGGATTTCAGCGCTTGGCGGTCTGCGGGGGCATAGCCAAAGCCGAATTCCTCAATGATCTCTCGCGAAAAGCCCCGTCTATCGAGATAGCTGCGCGCCGCGACACCTGATGACCCGCGCAGATTGTCGTAAAACCACTGCTGAGCGGCATTGGTCACATCAATCAGGCTCGCACGCTGCTCGGCCTTCTGCGCGGCGACGGGATCAGGCGCGGGTACCTCCATCCCGGCCTCGACTGCCAATTCCTTGACCGCGTCCATGAAGCCCATGCCCTGATGGTCTGTCATCCAGCGGATAGCATCGCCATGCGCGCCGCAGCCAAAGCAGTGATAGAACCCCTTGGCGTCGTTGATCGTGAAGCTGGGCGTCTTCTCATCGTGAAAGGGGCAGCACGCTTTAAACTCACGGCCCGCCTTTTGCACACGCACAGTCCGCCCGATCAATGTCGAGAGCGTTACGCGCGCCCGCAATTCATCCAGCCATTGAGGTGAGAGTGCCATACACCTTTATTGGGCGGTGATGGCGCTGGGTTCAAGCGATGTCGTCAGCCGGTTGTGGAGGGCTGTGCACAAGCATTGGGAATATCGCCGTCCGCAGCAGGATATGGTCCGGAACCGGTGGCCTCGGCATAATTTGCATCAATTGCATAGGCGGTCGCGGGGCCAGCTGGCGGGATCAGCGATTGCCAATAGAAGGTCATCGGCTCGGATTGCTCCCATTGGTCGCCGCCGTCACCGGCCTCGACGCTCCATTCGATACCATCATCAACGCAGGTGATAAAAATGTCAGCCTTCTCGCCGATTGCGGCAAGTGCCTCCAATTTTGCATAGCCGACACCGCCTGTGAAACCGTGTGCAGGCTGAGTCAGTTTGAATGCCGTTGCGCGCTCAATGTCAGACGAATCCGCTCCTTCACCTGATCCGGTGCTGGCATCATTATCCTCGCCCGGATAAACGACGTGGACATAGGTGAACACGGTGCCAACAGGCGCTTCGTACCGGAATGCAGGGGTCCATGCCAGCTGGGCAGGCGACGTAGGACCGGATATCCGCAAACGCGCCCTCGGCGTTGGTCAATCTGGACTCCACTTCTGGCCCCTGTGGTCCAACAACCTTGGCGCCCAGTTTAAGATCCATAAAATCGCCAGCCTCCAGAGCCAGCGCGACGGCGCGTTCTTCGCTGACTGTTTGCGGGTCCTCCAGATCGGTCACGGCGTCTCCGGTGCTGTCGCTGTCGGAACACGCCGCCAACGCCAATGGCATGGCAGCAAAAATAAAGGGGGTACGGATATTCATGATAGGCTCTCTTTCACCAATGCACTGGCTTTGCTCATATCCAGTACAGCGCCGTGTCGTGTCTTTAGTTCCCCCATCACACGACCCATATCCTTAATGGAATCAGCGCTTAAGGTTAATTTGACGTTCTCAATTGCCGCGCGTGTTTGCGCCTCATCCATCATCTGCGGCAGGAATTCCTCGATGACCGTCAGCTCGGCCTGTTCCTTGGCGGCCAGTTCGTCCCGGCCACCGTCAACATACATGGTTATCGATTCGCGCCGCTGCTTCGCCATTTTTTGTAAAACGCCGGTGACCATTTCGTCATCCTCGGGCTTCTTGTCCGAAGTACGCAGTTCAATATCGCGATCCTTGATCTTCGCGCCGATCAGGCGGAGCGTCGCGGTGCGCTCTTTATCGCCGCCTTTCATCGCTGCGACGGTTTCTTTCTGGACTGTTTCGCGGATCGTCATGGCGTTCTTTCGCATTAATCTGTGGAATTGTTGTCTCTCACATAGAACTGCTTGCCGGAAAGCCAAGTGTTGCGGTTGACGTACGGGCAGGCGCACCTTAGCGAACACCGCTTAGCGACATTGCTGGAAACCCCTGACTCGGAGAGCCCCAAATGGCTTCTGCTGCCTTTCGTCCTGCGCAACCTGATGGTGCGACAGGAGTCCTCGTTCTGGCCGATGGAACGGTTGTTTGGGGGCGGGGCTTTGGCGCAGAGGGTGATGCGGTGGGTGAGGTATGCTTCAACACCTCCATGACCGGGTATCAGGAAGTAATGACTGATCCGAGCTATGACAGCCAGATCGTCACTTTCACATTCCCGCATATTGGCAATGTCGGCACGAATGCAGAGGACGTGGAGAGCGCCGGACACGGCGCGGTTGGTTGCGTGGTGCGTGAGGATGTGACGCCGCAGAGCAATTTCCGCAGCGAGGCGGAATATACCGATTGGATGAAGGCGAATGGCAAGATCGGCCTTGCTGGCGTCGATACGCGGGCGTTGACGCGCCGCATCCGCCAATCTGGCGCGCCCAATGCGGTGATCGCGCATAACGCGGTCGGCAAATTCGATCTCGATGCGTTGCTGGGAAAGGCGCAAAGCTGGCCCGGGCTGGAGGGGCTTGATTTGGTTCCTGGTGTGACCCGCGAGGCTCGCGAGGATTGGGGCGGCGGCGAATGGACGCTGAGCAAGGGATATGCTCGGGCTGATTGGTCTGGAAAGCCTCACGTGGTGGCGATGGATTTTGGCGCGAAGGACAATATCTTCCGCAATCTGGTCAAGGCCGGGGCTAAGGTAACCGTGGTGCCGGGCAAAACCTCGTTGGAAGATGTGCTGGCGCTGGAGCCCGACGGAGTGTTCCTGTCAAACGGGCCGGGTGATCCCGCGGCGACGGGCGCATATGCAGTGCCGGTGATTAAGGGACTGCTGGAGCGGGATATTCCGCTGTTCGGCATATGTCTGGGGCATCAGATGCTGGCGCTCGCTGCGGGCGCAAAGACGGTAAAGATGCATCAGGGGCATCGCGGCGCAAACCACCCGGTGCAGCGTGTAGGCGGCGGCTGGGGTGATACCGAGACGCTGGTTGAGATCACCAGTATGAATCACGGCTTTGCGGTGGATGGCGACAGCCTGCCCGATGGCGTAGAGCAGACACATGTCAGCCTGTTCGATGGCAGCAATTGCGGCATCGCGATTACGGGCAAGAAAGCCTTCGGCGTGCAGTACCACCCTGAGGCATCACCCGGCCCGCAGGACAGCTTCTACCTGTTTGAGAAGTTTGTGGGGATGTTGGGGTGAGTACAAACTCGGCGAAAGACATGCCGATTGGCTTAATATACTGGAGACTTGCTGTAGATCGAGCGTTTAGATGGTTGCCTCGATCAAATGGGTGGTATCGACTTTGGTCGGCGCTCACGATCATTGCAGGCCTGTTCGGCTTGTTCGTTGCTTTCCTAAATCCTGTTACCATTTGGTCAGGGGAGACGGTACTGTGTTTTCCCGGTACAGTTTCTCAAGAACCAGCGACCATGGTGTCAGGTGGCTGGCGATTGGATGGGTATAAGACATGCGTTCCGGTATTCAACGTCATCATAGCACCCATTTTATATATGGCGCCGTTGTTCTCAATTGTTGGACTGCTAATTTTAGCGCGCTGGATTTTTGACGGCTTTAGGTCGGAGCAAAATGATGGCAGCGATTGAAATCGTGAGGCCACTCTTGCTTTTGGCAACCGTTCCGGCGTCCGCCCAATCCCCCACCGATTCCGACCCATACGCCAATTGGCCCGGTGTTGAGCTGGTCGAGGGCGTTGCGTTTCAGGGCGATGGTGGCCTTACGCTCGAAGGCTCAGAAGCCGGCATTCCCGTGGTCAAATTCTGGCGACCCGTCCTGTTCCGCGAGGATACCGACGCTCCCGTTGCGGGGCGCATGGACTGCTCGGTCGCAGCGGACGCAACCGAATTCACTGAGGAAGCCTTTGACCTCGATGCGCGCCACAAATCAGTCGAGAAACAACGCAAGCGCGATGGCCTGCGCGAGCAAGACCGCCAGCGCGACTATTCCGATGCCAAGCGCGAACTGCATATCATCGGCCGCCGCAAGGGCGAGCGCGAGAATTTCGTCCTCACCTTCATCGCCGTGCGCGATGGTGATCGCCTGATCGATATCCGTCGCAACTGCACATTCATCTATCGCGACAAACCCGGCAAGCCCGACTGGCTCGCATACGTAAACCGCCACACCGTCATCCGCTTCGCTTTCGAACCCAATGAGGGGCCATCCGCCTGATGCCTAAACGTACAGACATTTCCTCCATCCTCGTCATTGGCGCTGGCCCGATCATTATCGGTCAGGCGTGCGAGTTCGATTATTCGGGCACTCAGGCTATTAAGGCTCTGAAAGAGGAGGGGTATCGGGTCATCCTCGTGAACTCCAACCCGGCCACGATCATGACCGATCCGGAGACGGCGGACGCTACCTATGTCGAGCCGATCACGCCGGAAATCGTCGCAAAGGTTATCGAGAAAGAGCGGCCCGATGCGTTGCTGCCGACGATGGGCGGGCAGACTGCTCTAAATTGCGCGCTGAGCCTTGAGAAAATGGGCGTGCTTGAACAGTACGGCGTCCAGATGATTGGCGCCGATGCCAAGGCGATCGATAAGGCAGAGGATCGCCAGCTGTTCCGCAATGCGATGGACAAGATTGGGCTGGAAAGCGCCCGTAGCGGCATTGCGCATAGCGTTGATGAGGCAGTGGCCGTGCTGGAGCGCACCGGCTTGCCCGCCATCATCCGTCCCAGCTTTACGCTTGGGGGCACAGGCGGCGGCATCGCCTATAACAAGGCGGAATTTGAGCGGATTGTGCGTGAGGGTTTGGATGCGAGCCCAACCACCGAAGTGCTGATCGAGGAATCCCTGCTCGGCTGGAAAGAGTATGAGATGGAGGTTGTCCGCGACAAAAAGGACAATTGCATCATCATCTGCTCGATTGAGAATGTCGACCCGATGGGCGTGCATACGGGCGACAGCATCACGGTCGCGCCTGCGCTGACCCTGACGGACAAAGAATATCAGATCATGCGTACGGCATCGCTGAATGTGCTGCGCGAAATCGGCGTCGAAACAGGCGGTTCGAATGTGCAATTCGCGGTCAATCCCAAGGATGGCCGCCTGATCGTGATCGAGATGAACCCGCGCGTGTCGCGCTCCTCGGCGCTGGCATCCAAGGCAACCGGATTCCCGATCGCGCGGGTCGCGGCAAAACTGGCGGTTGGCTTTACGCTCGACGAGATTCAGAACGAAATCACGGGCGCGACCCCGGCCAGCTTTGAACCGACAATCGATTATGTTGTGACCAAAATCCCGCGCTTTGCCTTTGAGAAGTTCAAGGGTGCAGAGGCGCAGCTATCGACCGCTATGAAGTCTGTCGGCGAGGTGATGGCGATCGGCAGGTGCTTTGCGGAATCGATGCAAAAGGCGCTGCGCGGGTTGGAAACGGGGCTGGACGGGTTCAACCGCGTGGTCTCGCTCGAAGGTGTCAGTCGCGATAAGCTAACAGCGGAACTTTCGCAGCGGACGCCGGACCGTATCCTCAAGATCGCCCAGGCCTTCCGCGAGGGGATGAGCGTCGAAGAATTGCAACCGATCACAGGTTTCGACCCATGGTTCCTGCGCCAGATCGAGGCGATTATTGCGGCTGAAACGCAGGTCAGTGCGGACGGGCTGCCCAACAACGCGGCCGATTTGCGCAAGCTCAAGGCCATGGGCTTTTCCGACAAGCGTCTGGCCACGCTTGCGGTCCGTTCAGTCGGCGTCGCGGGCGGTATGGGCGAGACTCAGGCACGGCGCTCTGGCCTGCTCCACGATGCGCTGCAGGCAATGGCGGGCGCCACCAGCGAAGAGGAAGTGCGCGAATTGCGCGCAAAGCTGGGTGTGCAACCGGTGTTCAAGCGTATTGATAGCTGCGCGGCTAGAGTTTGAGGCGATCACGCCGTATATGTACTCGACCTATGAGGCCCCTAGCTTTGGTGAGCCGGAGGATGAGGCTGGCCCGTCAGATGCCAGAAAGATCGTTATTCTGGGTGGTGGCCCGAACCGCATTGGGCAGGGGATCGAGTTTGACTATTGCTGCGTCCACGCCTGCTATGCGCTGCGCGAAGCCGGATTTGAGACCATCATGGTCAACTGCAACCCTGAAACAGTTTCGACCGATTATGACACGTCAGACCGGCTCTATTTCGAGCCGCTGACGGAAGAAGATGTTCTCGAGATCTTGCGGGTAGAGCAATCAGGCGGCGAGTTGGTCGGTGTAATTGTGCAGTTCGGCGGACAGACTCCGCTTAAGCTGGCCGCTGCGCTGGAGCGCGAGGGGATTCCGATCCTGGGTACATCCCCTGACGCGATTGACCTTGCTGAAGACCGCGAGCGTTTTGCCAAGCTGGTCAACGAACTCAAACTCAAACAGCCAGACAATGGCATCGCGAAAAGCCGCGATGAAGCCGCTGCGGTCGCTGCACATATTGGCTATCCGGTGCTGTTGCGGCCATCTTATGTGCTGGGCGGACGGGCGATGGAGATTGTGGATAGCGAGGCGCAGCTCGATGACTACATTAACACCGCTGTGAACGTCTCCGGCGACAGCCCAGTTTTGGTCGATCAATATCTGCGCGATGCAATCGAATGCGACGTTGATGTCGTCAGCGATGGCACGGAGGTCCGCATTGCTGGTGTGATGCAGCATATTGAAGAGGCCGGCGTGCATTCAGGCGACAGCGCCTGCACAATACCGCCTTACAGCCTGCCTGACGAGATTGTTGCTGAGATGGAACGGCAGGCGCGAGAGCTTGCACTCGCTCTCGACGTGCGCGGGCTGATGAATGTGCAATTCGCCGTAAAAGACGGTGAGGTGTATCTGATCGAGGTCAATCCTCGCGCGAGTCGGACAGTGCCATTTGTCGCCAAGGCGATCGGTCGCCCAATTGCTAAGATCGCTAGCCGTGTGATGGCTGGCGAGAGCCTCACTACGTTTGAGCCATTTGATATCCGTCCCGACCATATGGCTGTGAAAGAGGCGGTTTTCCCGTTTGCGCGCTTCCCTGGCTCAGACCCTGTACTGACACCTGAGATGAAAAGTACCGGGGAAGTCATGGGTATCGATGATGATTTTCCTGCCGCGTTCCTAAAGTCGCAAATGGGGGCGGGCATGCAGTTGCCGCGTGAAGGAACGGTGTTTGTCTCAGTTAAAAATAGCGATAAGCCAGTGATCGTTCCCGCCGTAAAAACACTGCTGGATCAGGGTTTTACGATCATCGCAACCGGCGGAACGCAAAGTTATCTGAGCGAGCAGGGGCTGAACGTCGAACGAGTTAACAAAGTGGCCGAGGGGCGTCCGCACGTCGTAGATGCTATCATTGATGGCGAGGTGGATCTGGTGTTCAACACCACCGAAGGTTGGCAGTCGCTCATCGACTCAAAATCGATCCGTGCGACGGCGCTGGAAAAGAAGGTTCCCTACTATACGACGGCCGCCGCTTCGCTGGCGTCTTCCCGTGCAATTGCGGAAGTTTCGCCGAACGAACTTGAAGTACGGTCATTGCAGGACTATTATAGCGCAAGAATTAATTAGATTTCCCTCCCGGACAAATTGTTCAGACGGTGCGGCGGTCAACGCGGCAGGCTCTAGAATTGTCCCGTAAGGGCTTGAGACAAAAGGATAAGGAGTCTCATGGAAAAGGTACCGATGCTCGCTGAAGGCTACGAAACGCTGACAGCTGATTTGAAAATACTGCGGGAAGAGCGACCAAAGATCGTCGATGCGATCGAGGAGGCGCGTGCGCATGGTGATCTGTCGGAAAACGCGGAATACCACGCAGCTAAAGAGCGTCAGGGCCAGGTCGAAGCACAGATCGCTGAGATCGAGGACAAGGTCAGCCGTGCCCAGATTATTGATCCAACGACTCTGTCTGGAGATAAAGTGGTATTCGGCGCGACTGTCACGCTGCTGGATGAAGACGACAAGCCGATCAAGTATCAGATCGTCGGTCAGACGGAAGCAGACGCCAATGCGGGCCGGATCTCGTACAACTCGCCGATTGGTCGTGCGCTGATTGGCAAGCAGGTTGACGAAGAGATTGAGGTGACCGTGCCGTCGGGCGACAAATTCTACCTCATCCAGAAGGTCGAATTTATCTAGGGCCAGGGCTTCTTAAGCTTGGACGCTAAGCGATTTGACCATCGCATAATTGTGAATGGCAACGTTGCGGCCTTGGTAGGGAATCGTAAAGTCTCGTCGGCGAATGACACTGTAGCCGCCTCGTTCGAACGCAGGACGCGCCAGCTCGCTAGCTTCTGTGTAGAGGCTCTGGATATCGCGTCGTCGCGCGTCCGTCTCCGCAGCGGACAAGACTTTCTCGGCGAGCCCCATGCGCGTGTGGCGCGGGTGGCAGTAGAGATGGTCCAGGTGACCGTCGGGCTCCAACAGGGAATAAGCGACCGCGCGGTCATCCTCGGCAGCGGCAAGATAAACAGTTGCTCCATCTGCCACCCTTTCGCGGTAGCGATCCGGGCCTGGGTGACGCGCGAGCCATGCCGCGACTTGCTCGTCCGTATATGCGCGAGGCCCTATCTCTGCGATAGCGGCGTGACAAATCGCGCTTAGAGCGTCCGCATCATCGTCGCGGTATGGCCGCAGAATGTATTCCATCGCACAGCCGTAGGCGTTATCAGGTGCTGGGTTCGAGCAGCTTATGCAGGTGAACGATCACATACTTCATTTCGGCATCGTCGACGGTTCGCTGGGCATTGCCGCGCCAAGCATCCTCTGCCGTGTCATAGTCCGAATACACGCCCGCAACGTGAATGCTTTCCGGGTCTTGGAATTCGATATTGCGTGGGTCTTTCACGCGTCCACCCATGACGAGGTAGAGTGCCTGTTTGATTTCTGTTTCTTCCATATGAGTCACTTTCTGCTCAGGAGAGGATTGGGCAAGGCCCGATCTATTGCGCGCACATAAAGAAACGCGCGCGACAGGCAAGCCCGGCGCGTGCGCAATCCAACGGCGTATTGGGTTTTAACCGCGCAGCTTTGAGCGAAGATCCCGCACGGTTCGAGATGTTTTACGAGACGCTTTGCGCGATGCAGTCTTCACCGCGTCGGTCGCAGCATCAGCCTGATAGGCCGCCTCACGCCTGAGGTCACGTGCGCTCGAACTGACACTATCGCCGATATTCTCCAGTGCATCGGCGCTCTTCTGTTTCGCCTTGGCTGCGTTCTCTTCTGCGCGTTCGAGCAAATCCAGACCAAACGACAAAGCAGCTTCGGTCGCTAAGACGGCCCATGCGCTAGTCCGCTTCCCGGCGGTTTTTGCCACGCTCCGCCCCGGACGGGTCATTGCGCCGATCACCACACCAATGCCAATCGCACCAGCGACGACTGCCAAAGGATGCTTCTTAGTAAAGGCGACAGCGCTATCTGCCGCTTCTTTCGCTGCATTTGCCAGATCGCGCTCAGCCAGACGTTGCTTCCCAGCCTCTATTCGTTGGCGCAGCTTATCGCGAGGGTTCAAGGGAGCATCGGTGTACGCAGCCGTATCCGCCAATTCAGTATCGACAAAGTCTGGGTCCAAATGCGCTTCGTCAAGCGTGGTCACGAGGTTTTGGTCATCACTCATCGTCTGGCTCACTTTCATCCTTTTTGCTTTCTGCGGGGCTCTCTAGCGTCTCGTCTTTGCCATCGTGTGACGGCGTCGCCTGGTTTTCGCGATTGCTGTCTTGGTCATTGAGCAAGCCGCCCAGCAACTCGCTCAGCGGATTTCGCGCAAACCATATCACCAGAGCGGCCACGATCGCCGCCAAGGCGCCCTTATTGTCCGCCGCGACATTGACTGCTTCGTCATAAACCTCTGCTGCGCCGTCAGTCAGGCGGTCTTTAGCGCGTTCAGCCAAACCAGCGCCGGAGAAGTCCGACTTCACATTGTCCACGCTTGCTTCGATCAGAACACGCGCAGAGTCTCGCAAATGGCGATCTTCTATCAACTGTGCGCGAAGGTCAGTCATGCGCTCTCATCGCCCGACTTGTCTGAATCTTTCCCGAACGCCCAAACGATATCTTTAGCTTTGCTGCGGATCATTAGCCCCAGGATTCCGATACACAGAACGAGAACCAGAAACACCACAAGTGTCGCCAGCCACGGATTGATCACTTGGCCCAACGCAAACACGGTGCCGACAACCAAAACAATGATAGCCAGATGGAGAAAGCCAAGCGCGAATATCGCGTAAATAGCTACATGTTTTGCGCGATTGCCCGCAAATGCTGCCCGGCTCTTCTGAAAGGTAAGCTCAGCTTCAGCGTAAGTCTTACCGTCCTCAAACAGTGCCTTTACATCGTCACTGAGCGAGGGGCGTTGGCGCGGCTCAATAGGAACGGCATCATCCGCTGCTCCTGCTTCCTCAGACAAATCATCCAGAACAGGCGGTTCCTGCTCTGGTCTTTCATCGTCTTCGCGCATGCCTACCCCTTTATGTAAAGCCGTTTAACGACGGAATAGGCGCGAAAGCATGAAACCTGCAACCGCTGCGATCCCTACGGCGAGGCCAGGGCTCTTGCGGACAAACTCGCGTGCATCATCGCCGAGATCATCAACTGATTTCTGATCCAGCTTATCCGCTGTCGTTGCCAGCGATTTCGACGCGCTACGGGCATAATCGCCATATTTCGCGCCGAGCTGTTCGTCGACATAGTGCGCGTTGTCAGCCACTGCTTCGCTCAGACTGCGCAGGCCCTTGCTTGCCTGGTCCTTACCTTCAGTGGCGAGTTCCTTGCCCTTGACTTTCGCATCTTCACCATAGGCTTTGGCGTCTTCGACCCAATCTTCGCTGCGGCCCTTGGCCTGCTCGCGATAGGCCACTGCGCGGCCTTTGCCCTCTTCTTTCAGGGCAGCGGCACCGGCCTTCGCCTCTTCTAGCGCGGCGTTAAACCGTGATTTTGCTTCGGTACGGGCTTCTGATGGGGATTTGTTGCTCACGGTTACGGTCTCCTTTGTCTTGGCGGCGGTAGATTTTTTTGCTGCTATCTTCTTTGCAGCGGGCTTTTTCGTGGACGTCTTGCGCGGTTTTGTCGTTGCCGTCTTTTTGGCTGTGCCTTTCATCTCGGCCATGATGATCCTCCTGAACTGTCAAAATCGCTGCTTTGAGCGACTGAAAAAGATGTGTCGTACCTGTATGAAACGCACCTTGCGCCAATAAGGTCCCGCGCATAGAGCGCATTTGCCCCTTAGATTTAGGGGTGTCTTACAGTATTACAACACTTCATCGGAGTTTTGGTTCCAAATGACCGCTATTATTGACCTGCATGGCCGCGAGATTCTTGATAGCCGGGGCAACCCCACGGTGGAAGTTGATGTTTTGCTGGAGGACGGCAGTTTTGGCCGTGCCGCCGTGCCATCGGGTGCCTCGACCGGGGCGTATGAAGCGGTTGAACTGCGCGATGGCGACACAACGCGGTATCTCGGCAAAGGTGTTTTGAAAGCAGTTGATGCGGTCAATGGAGAGCTGAGCGATGCGTTGCTGGGCCTCGATGCCGAGGATCAGCGGGACATTGATCATGCGATGATTGAGCTTGATGGCACGCCGAACAAGGCGCGCCTGGGCGCAAACTCGATATTGGGTGTCAGTCTTGCTGTCGCAAAAGCCGCGGCGAATGCGCGTGGTCTGCCGCTCTATTCCTATGTTGGCGGTGTCTCGGGTCATGTCCTGCCCGTACCGATGATGAATATCATCAATGGCGGCGAACATGCTGATAACCCGATTGATATTCAGGAATTTATGGTGATGCCGGTAGGCGCGGATAGCCTGGCAGAGGCGGTGCGTTGGGGCTCGGAGATATTCCATACGCTGAAGAAGAAACTGCATGCAAAGGGGCTGGCAACGGCTGTTGGTGACGAAGGCGGTTTTGCACCAGACCTTGCCAGCACACGCGATGCACTGGATTTCATTATGGCGTCGATCGAGGAAGCGGGGTTTACACCGGGCGAGCAGGTCGCGTTGGCGCTCGACTGCGCGGCGACCGAATTCCACAAGGATGGCAAATACGAGATTTCGGGCGAGAACCTGTCGCTCTCCGGTGAAGAAATGGCCGCCTATCTCGCCAAGCTGTGCGATGACTACCCCATCCGTTCGATTGAGGACGGGATGGATGAAGACGATTTTGCCGGTTGGAAGGCGCTGACAGACTTGATCGGCGACCGCGTGCAGTTGGTCGGTGATGACCTGTTCGTGACCAACCCTGTGCGGCTGTCGCAAGGTATCGCCGATGGGCTGGCCAATTCGTTGCTGGTGAAGGTCAATCAGATCGGCACGCTCAGCGAGACGCTGGAGGCGGTCGATATTGCGCACCGCGCGGGCTATACCAGTGTTATGAGCCACCGTTCCGGCGAGACGGAAGACGCGACGATCGCAGACCTCGCGGTGGCGACAAATTGCGGGCAGATCAAGACGGGTTCGCTCGCGCGTTCAGACCGCTTGGCGAAATACAACCAGCTCATCCGTATTGAGGAAGAGCTGGGCGCCAGCGCGAAATATGCGGGGGCTGCGTGCTTTGGGTAAGGGCGAGGACCTTCGACGCTTTTCGAAGTAGTTGTTCTCCAGACCCCGTCATTGAGCAGTTATGAGCCGGTAACCTGCGTCATAATGTTCCTGTTCAAGTAAGTGCGCATATCGCTTTGCCCAATAACCGCTGTCTAGATCTGCTTTGAGACGCGCCAACCCAGTTGTGACTGAAGGTAGTTCCCAAAAAGACGAAATGCCAGAGCGTATGCGGTCGTCTAGATAAGCTTCTGGGCGTCGCCAATAGGCGTAAAGAAACCCGTCGGTACAATCGTGAGAGACAGGCATCGGCATAATCGAGACTTGACCCAAAATCTCCTCATACTCCGACATGGCCGGCATTTGCTCCTCATCAAGCTCGCAAGCTCAGGCAAGTAGTCCGTAAGCCATGGGCGACTTACGGGATCGAAAGTCAAAAGTACGACGCGCTCTCGTGATACGCGCCGCATTTCCTGAAGACCTCGCACCTTATCGGACCAGTGATGGATTGTAAGAACGGCCATGGCTGCATCGAATGTATTGTCGTCGAAGGGTAGATTCTCTGTGTGGGCCCGGATCACAGGCGCAGCTTTCTCCGAGCGCTTGGCGATCATTTCTGCTGATGGCTCGACCGCAGTTACCGCCAATTCACTCGGTTCGTACGATCCGGTTCCAGCACCGATATTGACAACTGTTTTTGCATCGCCGAGCGCAGCCAGAATGGCACTCTCGATCCGCGGGTCGGGCTTGCGCAATTCCCCATAGTTTAGGCCAATTCGGTCGTACTTTGCCGACACAAGTTAACCCCCAAACCGCCGACCCAATTCAAACAGCGCCAGCGCAGCTTTGGCCGCTTCGCCGCCTTTATCCTTTTGTGCGGCGTCGGCGCGGGCGAGGGCCTGAGCCTCGTTTTCGACGGTGATGATACCATTGCCAATCGCGATGCCATCCATGGTCAGCGCCATGATCCCACGTGCACTTTCGCCAGCAACAATCTCAAAGTGATAGGTTTCGCCGCGGATGACAACGCCAATCGCGACAAAACCATCATACTCGCCGCCTTCGACCGCCATCGAAATCGCGCCCGGAATCTCCAGCGCACCGGGCACAGTGAGAACCTCGGCCTCGTGCCCGGCAGCCTCCAGAGCCGCGTGAGCACCGGCGATCAGCATATCGTTGAGGTGGTCGTAAAAGCGCGCTTCAACGATCAGAAATTTGGCCATTATTGTACTCCGGGACTGGGCTATTGCGGGATGGGCTTGTGGTCGACGATATTGAGGCCATAGCCGCCAATCGCCACCAACTGTGGTTGTGAATTGCTGAGCAGGATCATGTCCTCTACACCCAGATCAGCCAGGATCTGTGATCCGATGCCGACATTGCGAACTTCGTCGTCATCGCTGTAGCTTTCCGGCGCGGCGGGACGCCCGGTGATCAGCACAATGACACCCGAACCATGTTCGCCAACAACTTCCATTGCGCGTTGTAATGTACGCTTGCGTGGCCCCGGCTGACCCAACAGATCGTCAAAGATCGAAATGGGATGGACACGGGTGAGGGTGGCGTCGCCGGGCACCACATGCCCCTTTTGCAGCACATAGCTCTCGCTGCCGTCGACCGAGTTCTTGTAAGTGATCAGGCGCCACTGCCCACCATAGTCAGATTCGAAAGATCGTTCATCAGCGCGCTGGACCAAGTGATCGTGGCGCATGCGATATTCGATCAGATCGCGGATTGTGCCAATTTTCAGGTCATGCTTGCGAGCAAACCCGATAAGATCGTCGAGGCGGGCCATGGTGCCATCCTCATTCATGATCTCGCAGATCACACCGGAAGGATTGAGGCCAGCGAGGCGCGAAATGTCGACCGCCGCCTCTGTATGACCCGCCCGCACGAGTACGCCACCGTCGCGCGCAGTGAGGGGGAATACGTGCCCGGGCATCACGATGTCCGCAGGGCCTTTCGTCGCGTCAATGGCCACGGAAACAGTGCGCGCGCGGTCAGCGGCACTGATGCCAGTCGTTACGCCTTCCTTCGCCTCAATCGAGATCGTGAAAGCGGTTTGCATGCTTTCCTTGTTATCGCGTGTCATCGGTTGCAGGCCGAGATGTTCGACCCGCTTGCGATCCAGCGATAGGCAGATGAGGCCGCGACCATGCGTCGCCATGAAGTTGATGGCGTCAGGCGTCGCCATTTGTGCCGGGATAATCAGGTCGCCTTCATTCTCGCGATCCTCATCGTCGACAAGAATGTACATGCGGCCATTGCGCGCCTCGTTGATGATCTCTTCTATCGGTACAAGGGCGGGGCGATCATCATTCGCGTCGAGAAACTGCTCCAGCTTGCTGAGAGTATCGGCAGTGGGGTTCCAGCTGTCATCGTCACAATCGCGAAGTGTGTTGGCGTGTAATCCGGCAGCGCGCGCCAATCCCGCCTTGGTCATCTTGCCACCAGCGATAATGCCGCGAACTTTGTCCAATGTACTCATGCGTGCACAATATCACATTGAAATGTGATGTCTAGGATATTGTTCACATTTTGATGCGCATGGTTCGCCGATTGATGCGTTAATAAAGCCTAAGTGAATGTACACTAACGCTTTTCAATGATTGATGGTCGCTCGCACAATTCCGCGCGATCGGCGGGTTTGGGGGCGACGGTTCTGTCACTGACAACGAAGTCAGAAACCAGTTTGGCTTTGGAGTATCTGCCGATACTGCGAGGGTACTTTGGCGCGACCGCGAGCTATTATCTCATAATGTCCTTTGTGGACTTAATCACGGTCGATGGCCCGTTAGTCTACACTTGGGTCTTCGCGCACATTTTTAGTGCAGTAGCGCTTTTCTCGCTGTTTCTTTGGGTCAGATCACCGCGTGCCGTGATCCATCTGGAGATTGCTACGTTCACGGCAAACATGATCTTGCTGGGGAACGTCATTTTGGGCCTCACCCTCATTTTCAGCGAGGTTCGGCTGACATACTTCCTGATGACGATCATCATTTATGCCTTGACCAGTCTAACGCTGCGACAAGCTTTGATATCGATTGCTTGTGGTTACACAGCGATGATCGCGTTTCTGTGGGATGTCGAAATGGGCACTCAAACAACATTTGGGTCCCTGGGTTTCGCTGCAGCTATGTCAGCCCTCACGATTGCGACAGTACTTCGCCGCATTATTGAAAAAGCAATCGCTGCGCGAGAGCTTGCCGACGAAGAGCGTGGTAGGGCAGAAGCGAATCTCGAAGGCGAGAAGTCGCTGGGTGAAACGCTGCGCAAGCGTTCGCTTTCGGACACACTCACTGGATTGGCGAACCGCCGCGCATTCTATGTGGCTTTGGAAAAATCGCTGTCTGAACAGAAAGAGGAGAGTGAGCTTTGGCTCGCCCTGCTGGACCTGGATGGCTTCAAGACGATTAACGATACCTTTGGGCATCTTACAGGCGATGAGCTCTTGAAAGCAGTTGCATTTCGGCTGCGCAACTATTGTGGAGGTCGCGCCCATGTCAGTCGTATGGGCGGGGATGAGTTCAGCATCATCTTTGAACGCGAAATGATAGATCACGACCCGCGCGAATGGTGCGAGGATTTACTCAAGAAGATCGCGAAAACATACATGATCGATGGCCGCTTGGTGCAAGTTTCCGGCTCCATCGGATGTTATCAGTTGGGTACTGATGAGAAGGAATCCGACTTCATGAGGAAGGCGGATTTTGCCCTGTTAAGCGCGAAGAAGAGCGGCAAGAATCGGGTTATCTTTTTTGACGCGGACCACGCAATCGCAGAGGCTGAGCGCCACCGCGTGGAAGTCGCTCTTCGAGAAGCCGATCTGGAACGGGAGATATCTCTGGTCTTTCAGCCCCAAGTTGATTTGGGGTCCGGCAAGATGGTGCGCGCTGAGGCGCTCGCGCGGTGGGAAAGCCCGTCGCTTGGCTCTGTCAGCCCTACGCGTTTCGTCAAGGTGGCAGAGGAGGCTGGCCTGATCGCCGACATCTCGGTCACGGTGGTTCGCAAAGCAATTGAGACAATCAAATTGTGGGAAAATCCCGTACCGCTTTCGATCAATCTTTCGGCGAATGATTTGGCGTCTACGCAGACCATGCGGAACATCATAGATGAGTTGAAACAGAGCGGTATTGACCCGGCGATGATTGAGTTCGAGGTGACCGAATCTGCGATGCTCACTGACGAGCAGCGGGCGAGGGAGCACATCAAGAAGCTCAGCGCTTTGGGATGTTCGGTGGCGATTGATGATTTCGGCACGGGCTATTCCAATTTTAGCTATCTGCGTGCGCTTCCGATTCAGAAACTGAAGGTCGATCGTTCTTTTATGGAGAACCTCGCCGATCCGATGACAGGAAAGATACTGCAATCGCTGGTCGGCATGGCTCACACTTTAGGCGTTGAATGCGTGCTCGAAGGGGTTGAGAACGAGGTCGGCATGCTAATGGCCAAGCGGGCTGGCGCCGATATTGTTCAGGGCTTTCTGACAGGGCGGCCAGTGACCGCTGATCAGCTGTTTGATAACACTGCGGAAGAAACGCCCCTGGCGGTTCAGCATTGAATGTGGCTGCTTATGGCTGGGGCTGGCCTTGACCGCCGATGCGTCATTGCCATAACTTCGAATTCAAACGACAACCGGGCTCGCTAACGCACTTTTCAGGCATGGTCTGAAAGTATTGGAGAGCGCTTGATGAGTTCCAACTCAAAAAAGACCGCGGTTATCGTGATCCATGGGATTGGCGAACAACAACCTATGGCGACTTTATGGAGCTTCTTGGACGCAGCCTGGCTGAACGATCCTGATCTCGTCGATCCGTATCAAAAGGTCGTTTATTCAAAGCCAGAGCGTACCGGTGAAAATTACGAGCTTCGCCGGGTGACCACGCGGTCAATCCGGGGCGATAGCGATAGAAGGTTCGACTTCTACGAATATTATTGGGCTCACATGATGACGGGCAACACGCTTGGCGGGATCAAGCGCTGGCTGTTCGGCCTGTTCTTCAGGACGCCCTGGAGCATACCACCGGGTTATTTTGGCTATTGGGCATTCGGTTGGGCGCTCGCTTTGGTTGCATTGGCGGGATATGTTTGGTGGGCGTTAAGTAATGATGTGGGCGCGGGAGCCATGGCTTTGGCCGGTTCTGTCATCACCTTGCTTGGCGGCGTAATCACCAATCTGCTGGTGCCAAAGGTCGGTGACGCTGCCCGCTATCTAAGAGCTGACCCAGACAATATCGCCGCTCGTCAGCAGATCCGAGAGAACGGTGTCGCACTACTCAAAAGGTTGCATGCGTCAGGGCAATATGACCGTATCGTTCTGGTTGGGCACAGCCTCGGCTCAGTCATTGCGTACGACATTCTTACGCACGCATGGTCGGCGACTACTGGTGAGGAAAAGCGTCTTCAGCACGCAGAAGGTTCAGCTCTGATGGACAAGCTCGATATGCTCGAAGCTGCGGGTGCGGATGTGATTGACGCTGTCGGAGATGGCGAGACAGAGCGTGTCGCGTTCCGAAATGCGCAGCGCGACTATCGGCGTGAATTGGCAAGACAGGACGAGCCGCTTTGGTTGGTAAGTGATCTGGTCACGCTCGGGTCACCTCTGGGTAAAGCGGATTTGTTGCTGGCCATGGATCAAGAGGATTTTGAGAGGCGGAAAGATCGCCGTGAGTATCCGACTTGCCCGCCCGTATATGAGTATTGGGCAAAGGACGTGAAGCAATTCAGCTACCCGCGCGGGGGCAAAGCACGCGTCCCGCATCACGGTGCTCCCTTCGCGCCCACGGTCTGGTCCAACCTCTACTTTCCGGCACGTCGATTGATCCTTGGCGATCCCATTTCAGGCGCGGTCGCGCGCCATTTGGGGGCCGGAGTGCGCGACACCAGACTACCCAATCGCGGGCTTCGGTTTCAACACTGTGACTATTGGGACGCGCAAGAGAATGACGCTTCCAAAGTGGCGATAGATCAGCTGCGCAAGGCACTGAACCTGCGTGATTTTGACGAGTAACCCGAGGGTTCTGCATCGATCTTTGGATATGTTTGGTGGACGCACTAGGGTTCGAACCTAGGACCCGCTGATTAAGAGTCACATTTGGAACGTGTTCAAACTTGTCCAAAGAAGTTCGATATCGCCTAATTTGCATCCATCAACACTCTGATATACAATGATAAAGATCAGAAGGTCCTGTCCGAACTGAGGCATGGCTGATCTATTGAGATCAGCGAAATTCTCGTTCTGGTGGAGCCTATATGGAGCCTAATTCAGCCGGAGTTTGTTGCTGTGCGCCTGCAAAAACCGATTTCAAAACGAGGAATAGAGGCACTGCTCGTTCAAGCGCGTCGCTCGGAAAAGCAAATCGAACTCAGTGACAGTCAAGAACCAGGCCTCAGGATACGCGCAGGGAAGCGTTCTGCAAACTGGGTGCTGAATTGCCGATTGAGCAATGGAAAGAGAACTCGAATAAAATTGGGCTCGTGGCCCTCTATGGATGTTACTGAGGCACGTGTTCCCCGTCAGCACCTATGGCACAGATTAGCGGTTGAAGTTTAGGAGAGTTTTGGTTCTCGTCGTAGTGACGAAGGAACGAAGATGAGAACCAAAAAGTCGAAGTCGAAGCAACCTGCGGAGCAGGTTGTGAAGGACATCCGCCGTCGGACGCGGCGGCACTTCTCAGCCGAAGACAAGATCAGGATCGTATTGGAAGGTCTGCGCGGCGATGATAGCATTGCTGAGCTGTGCCGCCGTGAAGGGATCGCGCAAAGCCTGTATTACACCTGGTCGAAGGAATTCATGGAAGCGGGTAAACGCCGTCTTGCTGGCGATACAGCCCGTGCTGCGACCACGGATGAGGTGAAGGATCTGCGTAATGAGGCGCGTGATCTGAAGGAGTGTGTTGCTGATCTGACCCTGGAGAACCGGTTGCTCAAAAAAAGCATGACCGGGCTTGGGGGAGACGACGCATGAGATACCCTGCATCTGAGAAGCTGGAGATCATCAAGCTGGTCGAGCAGTCACATCTGCCTGCCAAGCGCACGCTGGATCAGCTCGGCGTGGCGCGGCGGACCTTCTACCGCTGGTATGACCGCTACCTAGAAGGCGGGCCTGAGGCGCTCAAGGATCGTCCCTCAACGCCAAGCAGGGTATGGAACCGCATTGCGCCCGAAGTGCAGGACCAGATCGTTGATATGGCGCTGGAGCATAGCGAGCTCAGTCCGCGTGAACTTGCGGTGCGCTTCACTGATGAGAAGCGCTACTTCGTCTCTGAAGCGACCGTTTACCGACTTCTGAGGGCTCATGATCTGATCACCAGTCCTGCTTACACGGTGATCAAGGCGGCAGACCAGTTCCACACGCAAACCATGCGACCGAACGAGATGTGGCAGACGGACTTCACCTACTTCAAGATCATCGGGTGGGGCTGGATGTACCTCTCCACCGTGCTCGATGATTACTCGCGCTACATCATCAGCTGGAAGCTGTGCACCACCATGCGAGCCGAAGACGTCACTGAGACCCTCGATATGGCTCTTACTGCTTCAGACTGTAGCCATGCCAATGTGCTGCATAAGCCGCGCCTGCTATCGGACAACGGTCCCTGTTACATCGCTGGAGAGCTGGCTGATTACATCAGCGCCAAGAAGATGGATCACGTGCGAAGCGCGCCCTTCCATCCGCAGACCCAAGGCAAGATCGAGCGCTGGCATCAGACGCTCAAGAACCGTGTTCTGCTGGAGAACTACTTCCTGCCAGGCGATCTAGAAAACCAAATCAAAGCGTTCGTCGAGCATTACAACCATCAGCGCTATCACGAGAGCCTCGACAACGTCACACCTGCCGACGTCTACTTCGGTAGAGCCGCAGCCATCATCAAGCGAAGAGAAAGGATCAAACAAAAGACGCTAAAACATCGCCGCTTGCTTCACCGCAAGCTAGCCGCCTAAACTGAAACCAACAGACGAGGCCAGTCCTCCAAACGATCAACTCTCAGTCTGTGCCAAATGTCATGACGACGGACACCCATCCTGGAATTACACCTACGCGAGCATGGGTGTCGGCAAAGCGGGCATTGTTGCTAGCGATCAAAACATCGCAAGCCAGTGCAAGTTCAAAGCCACCAGTAATGGCCACCCCGTTGATCGCGCCGATGACCGGTTTGCGGCATTGCTCTATCGCCCGAGCAGGGTCGTTCTTCTTAACAGTATCGCTTCCCGCGCTCCCCAAGGCACCCGCGATGGAGCCCAATTCCTTCAAATCAATACCAGCAGTAAAAGCGCGATTACCCGCTCCGGTTAGGATTACCGCGCGGACAGCGCTATCTTCATCAACAGCGCGGATCACATCATAGAGCTGCGCCCGCAACGCTATAGAAAGTGCGTTCATTGCCTCAGGTCGGTTGAGCGTGACGGTGGCTATACCGTCGCTCACGTCCAGATTTACCAATTCGCTATTCATGATTTCCCTCAATATTGAACGTCGTGTGTAACTGCCTGTGACTCTGACTGACCTCAGCTTCTAAATTTCAAAACCCGTTTCTTCCCTCGCCAGGGATCTTTGAAGTTGAATCGGGGGTACAGAATTCGTCAATGACCGCAGTTGGGCCGGCAGTGGACTGCCTCAAATAAGTTGAGCTAGCCGCCAAGCGGACTTGCCGCTTACACCCGGGCCAAGACGCAGTGCCAGCTTGTAAATCCAGAACTTACCCGGGCATTGATACATCAAAAGACACCCTCACAGACCAATAATGTTTGTTGATCGATTAGCAATTAAAATCTAAACCTCCAATGAGCAGTTTGGAAGTAAAAATCCCTACAAAAGACACCTTTTCCTCCGCAATCCAAACAGGACAATCGAAGAAGCAAGCCATGATCTTAGACCTAGAAAATCGTACGGTGATGTTGAGTGGAGCTTCTTCCGGCATTGGTGCGCATCTTGCACGCGTCCTTGCCAAAGCGGGGGCAAACGTCATTCTCGGTGCGCGTAGGGCTGACAGAACCGAAGCGCTCGCAAGTGAAATCGCGGACGCTGGGGGCAGGTCCTTGGCGGTGTCTCTCGATGTAACCGATGAAGCCTCTGTTATTGCGGCCTACGACACGGCTGAGGCCAAGTTCGGCACCGTGGACACGGTTATCGCAAATGCAGGGACGGCGGCGAATGGTCGGTCAACCGATGTCCCCATTGATGGAGTTCGAACGGTTCTCGATACCAATTTTCTTGGCGTGTATCTGCTTGCCCGTGAGGGAGCAAAACGCATGATTGCAGACGAAGGGGCTGATGCGATCGAGGGCCGCATTGTACTGATCGGATCGATCACCGCTCAGATGACAGCGCAAGGCGATGCCGCATATGCTGCGAGCAAGGCAGGCGTGGCGCATCTTGGCCGGCTATTTGCACGTGAATGGGTGCGCAAAGGTATCAACGTCAACACCATCCAGCCCGGTTATATTCGAACTGAGATTGTGGGTGACTGGTTCGATACGGAGGGCGGAGAGCGACAGATTGCGAGTTGGCACCGCAAACGCCTGATGGATATCACCGCGCTTGATGATTTAACTCTATACCTGTGCTCGGACGCTTCGCGCCATGTCACAGGCGGCACGTTCACCGTGGATGACGGACAATCGCTTTAACAGCCCCTGACCATCCCAACTCACTTCTAAGAAACACAGGACATAGCCCATGGCCAAAGTACTATTCATCGAAGCCAGCCCGCGCAAAGAGAGCTCGTACTCCAGCCACGTCGCCAATGAATTTTTGGAAAGCTACAAGGCTGCTAATCCTGATGATGAGATCGAGCATTTGCCTTTGTTTGAGACCGAACTGGCCCCGCTTGGAATGCAAGGTGCGAACCAGAAGATGGAAAACCTCATGAAGCTGATGACAACCGGATCAGGGATTGAGGCGCAGGGCGAATGGGCAGGCGTTATGCAAGAGATTGAGCGGCTGAAGTCAGCGGACAAAGTGGTGCTGTCGACGGCAATGTGGAATTTCTCAATCCCCTACCGCCTTAAACATTGGATCGACCTTGTCACCCAAGTTGGTGTGACGGTGATGGTCAACAATAAGTTTGAGTATGTCGGCCAAATCACAGACCGGCCTCTGCAAGTCATCATGGCCAGCGGCAGCCCGTATGAGGACCGCTTTCCACTGGCATCGGACGCGCCCAAGACTGACTTTACCAGCACATATATCGATCACATTTTCCGCTTCCTTGGCTTTACCGACATCAATCTGATCCGGGTTCAGCCGACGGGTATGCCGGGGCCAGCTCTTGATGAAGCGCTGGCCAAAGCAAAGGAAGCAGCTAGCGCGGCGGCGAAGGAATTCTGAATAGCCTAGCTTTGAAAGCGGGCGAGATGGGTGCGAAATGCCGCACATAGCTCGTCCGCATTTTCACTTGCGCCAAAAATGTAGCGATCAGGGCGGACCAGCACCGCGTTACCGCCGGTGAATTCGGCTAGGTTCCCATCGGTATCCTGAAAGTCTTTGCCGATCACGAAGACTGAGCCGTCAAACTCGTCTTTGAACCAGGAGATGCTCTCGCCCTCAGCTGGTTCAGACACCAAGAGCACAAACCCGTCCCCGATGACCTCATCGAGCAGTATGCGCTTACCCGAAGCATCAACAACTTCGGGCTGGCACAATCGCCTACCGCATAGGCGGTTACCTGTTCCGATGAGCCCACCTTTATAGGCTGGGAAGCGGTCATCTGAATTGGCGACTCCGCCGAGCTTTGGAAACATCCTCACTAGCCAGAAACCAAAGTCGCGCTTCACCTGCTCCCATTTGCTGGTCGTGCTTAGCTGCAACCCCGTGCGCGAGGCTCTGTTGATGACCTTCTCGCAATGCGGCCAGCGTTCTGCGTGATAAGTATCGAGAATGCGGTCATCGGCTTTGCCGTCAAATATCAGATCGAACAGAAAACTCAGATGAGCGGCATCTCGAATGCCCATGTTTAGGCCCTGTCCCGCAAAGGGCGAGGTTTGGTGAGCGGCATCGCCAGCCAGTAAGATCCGGTCCTTGCGCCAGATATCTGGCATTCCCGCATAGAAGTTATAAGGCGCGCATCGCTGTATCTCGATGGATGAGGTGTCGATGTAGTTTGAGATGTGCTCACGGGCATCGTCATGGGTGAATTGATCGGCCAGATCCTCATCGATCTCAAAATCGAAGCGCAAATGACCACGGCAACCTTTGACGAACACCGTGGCCCCGTTCGGACGGCACATGAATTCTGAAAAGTCTTCCAGCCCCTCCCAATAGGCGCTATCGTGAACAACAACGTCGATCACGATCCATTTGCGGCGATAGTTGAAGTCTATTCGCTTTGCGCCGATGGACCGGCGGCATAGGCTCGCCCCGCCATCGGACCCGACAATGTATTTGCCAGTGAACTCGACCTCTTCGCCCGTGTCTGTGTTCCTCGCGGTCAAAGTCGCACAGGTATCGCCCGTTGACACGCTGAGAACTTCATACCCAAGGAAGCTGTCGACCTTAACGCCCAGCTCAAAATCTTCGCGAAGCAGGCGCTCCAAGGTAGGCTGATGGAACATGGTTCCGACACCCGAGTGGCCAAAGCTAGGCGGGACTTTGCTATAGTCCATTTCTACCAAAGTTCTGCGCTTGTGATTGACCATGCGAAAGGTCTGGAATGGCTTGGCGTCATCCGGAAACATCCGCTCCATAATGCCCATCCGTTGGTAGATGCGGCAGCTTTCTGGATCGAACATCATCGCGCGCGGACAATGGAACACATCCTTGTCCCGGTCGAAAATAGCAACCGAGTGTCCGCTTTCGCGCAGCAAGTTTGCGAGCGTCGCACCGACGGGACCGCAGCCGACGATCAAGACATCATATTGCTTGGCAGGCATTCCTAAGCTCCGTGAGCCGCTGCCTTGCGGCGACGCCGCAGCCGCCGGATCGCGAGAAATAGGATGAGGCCAACGACACCAAGAATACCTACGAGCATGATGATACGACTGGTGGGATTGGCCAGCGTGTTAACGAAACTGAATTTCGCTTCGCACCACCAATTACACTCACCTTCGTACCAGATATTCGATCGCAGGCTGCGGCGTGGATGCGGCGGAATCACGCCGTTCTCCTCAGCAAACTCATCATAGGCGGCAACCAATTCAGAGATTACTTCTGGATGCGCCTCGGCAAGGTTCTTCATTGCGCTGGGATCGGCCACGATATCGAACAATTCCCATTCACCGCTTCCGAGGGGTGGACTCTGCCAGACCGCTTTCCAGCGGCCATTTCGCACCATGCGGTTACCGAACAGTTCGTTGAAAAAGATGCGCGTTTTATCAAAGCTCGCCTCTTCGAAGATCGGCAGGATCGAGGTTCCTTGCGGTTGAAGTTTGCCCTCATAGAGAGGTTCATCAGAAGGGGTTATGCCGGCCAAGTCATAGACTGTGGGCACCAGATCTGTGACATGGGCGGGAATGGTGCGCGTCACGCCGTTCTCTAGTCCCGGCCCTGCGACTATCAGCGGAGAGCGCACTCCGCCTTCGGCTACTGTGCCCTTAAACCGGTTAAACGGTGTGTTGCTTGCATGCGCCCAGTCGCGCCCCATGGACGTAAAAGACCCCATCTGTCCCATCTCTTCAGGGCTGAGATCAAAATTCTCATGCAGCCATTCACGCGTATTGCCGCGATAGGCGAGGGGGGTGGTCACCGCCGCGCCATTGTCCGACATGAACATGATGTACGTGTTGGATAGCTGATCATTCGCTTCAAGCTGGGCGATCACTCGGCCAAGTTCTTGGTCAAGCAGTTCGACCATAGCAGCGTAGATTTCCATGCGTTTGGCATGCGTGCGACGCTCTTCATCGCTTCTCTCTGCCCAAGGTGCTTGGTAAGAATCGAGCCATGACGGGAAGTTGAGCGCCTCCGCCATATCAGCGTCAGCACTGATGTGACCGAGTTCGATCAGGCGCTGGCGTCGTTCTTCACGCAACACCTCGGGACCATCGTCAAATACGCCAGCATAGCGATCAAGCCACTCGTCTGGCACTTGCAACGGATCATGCGGCGCGGTGTAGGTCAAATAGGCAAAAAAGGGCTGATCACCGGCGTCATTGATGTATTCGATGATCTTGTCGGTGTAGCCGATGGTGGAATAGAAATCGTTCGCCAGCTGCGTTGACTGCCCATTCTCAAGGTAGGTGACGTTCTCCGATGGCGTTATCATTTTCGCATCGGCGAAATGGCTTGCACCGCCTTCAACAAGGCCAAAACTGCGTGCAAATCCACGACGATGCGGTCTTTGTTCTTCATCAATGGCAAGATGCCACTTGCCGCTCATCATAGTGCTGTAGCCATGGGAACTCAGCATCTCTGCGACGGTTACGACACCATCATGAAGCTGAGCACCATAGGCGAGATGGCCCATCTGATTTTCGGCTTGGAGATTGTGCATTGTGCCAACCCCTGCCGCGTGGTTGCTCACTCCTGTCATCAACATGGCGCGAGTGGGCGAGCAGGTCGGGGCCACATAGAAATGCGACATGAAAATCCCGCGCTGCGCCAAAGAATCGAGGGTCGGCGTTCGGATCCGGCTGCCCAGAAATCCGGGATCAGACCAGCCCAGATCGTCGGCTACTACGATCAGGAAATTGGGGCGCTGCGCCTCCTCCGCCGAGACTGGGAGCGAGGTCAATGCCATCAGCGCGGCGCAAAAGCGGAAGAAATGCCTGATCATCAGCCGGGGTTCTCCGTCTTTTTGCCGCCGCCAAACCACATGCGGCGCAGCACGCCATCTTTCTGGACAAACTGATGAAGAAAGGCGGCGGTGATGTGGACGGCCAGAAGAGCGATCAACAACCAGGTGCCGACTTCGTGAAGGAAGCGCCGCCCGTCAAAATCGCTTGCTCCCAGAAAGCCGAACGCCTCCCGCACGTCGAACGCGCCATAAGGCAGGACAGCGTATTCATGCGCGGCGGTACGTATAGATGCCTGTCGCTGGCACGTAGATCATCAGAGCGTAAAGCAGTAGGTGCGAGACCTTTGAGAGGGCGGCCTGCGTGGGAGCGACCGTCTCTGGCAGGGCAGGCGGCGGATTCCCAAGCCGCCACAATATGCGCAAGACAAGCAGGGTTATGACCGTAAAGCCCAGCGTCGAGTGCCCCCTCAGAGAGAAAGCCATATCATCCGGGTTTGTGATGTCCTCAAAGCCCTGACCAAAAACCAGCATCATGATGATCAGCAGCGCGATCGCCCAGTGTAGGAATTTGGCGACGCCGGTATAGTGGACTGGATTTTTTGTGTTCACGATGTTGATCCCTATTTACGAAAAGTCACTCGCTCGCGTGTTTCGCTTCACGTTCTTCCGCGGTCATCATGGACGGAGGCCGTTTTTCCATGGGGATCATCGCGAACTGCTCATCAGGCATGGCAAACATTCCCTGGAGAAGCTGCACGGGCCGGTCAGGGTTGTAACTGTCCGGATTATAGCCAGGGTTCGGGATCTTTCCGCCTTGCCCTTCAAATTCAATGGGTTTGGTAAACTTGGCCAATTCTTCGTCGCTGATCCCAGCGAGTTTCTGCACTTCAGGATCGATCCAATCCTTCGGCCCAATCGGATAATCCGCATTGCCGAATGTCGCGACCTCAAGGCAAGTGTCCTCAGGTCCTTGGAAGTAGATGCTGTGACACATGCCGTGGTCCATTGGCCCCATTACATTGTACCCACGCGAACGAATCCGGTCGCGCATGTTTAGCAGGTCATCGAGCGTATCGACGTTGAACGCGAGGTGCTGCATCGTGCCGGGCGCAGAAGGTCCGCCTGTGTGACCGGGATTGGTCACGCCATATTCGACCTTGGCGTCTTTGTTTGCAGGATTGAAAACGAAGGCAACCTGGCTGCTATCATTCATTTCGAGGAAGCCGTGCCAGCATCCCTCGACCCCGTGCATCCAGTAAAGCGCCACAAGCCGGAAGCCCAACACATCGGTATAAAACTCGATCTGCTCTTTCATGTTGTTCGTTGAAATTGCCAGATGGTTGAGGCCGTTGGCCTTGATGTTCTTTGTCATTGGTCAGTTTCCTTTGATCATATTTGATTGAGCGCCAACGTGTCGATTGCACCCGTAGGTCGGCGATGAATTCTCACGTCGACTTGGTTTTCATGGGTCACTCGTAGCTCCTAGCGCCACGAAATCTCCAACCTTGGCGAGTTTGGAAGGCAGGGGTTTGCCCATCACGCCCTCCAGCCATTGCGACGCAGTAATTAGCTTATCGAGATCAAGTTCGATTTTTATGCCGGACCGCGACAGCATATAGGCGGCATCCTCGGTTGCGACGTTGCCTGAGGCTCCCGGAGCGAACGGGCATCCGCCCAGACCCCCAAGCGAAGCATCGATTGCGTCGACGCCTGCGCCAAGCGCTGCCCAAATATTGGCAATGCCAGTGTTGCGGGTGTCATGGAAATGTGCGCGCATTGCGATTTTCTCCGGCAGCAATTCACGCAAGCGGACGAACAGCTCTTCGACTTGTCCCGGCACGCCGACTCCAATCGTGTCAGCTAGCGCTATTTCCAAGGGTTCTTCCTCGGCAAGTTCGCTGGCGATACGCAGCACGGTATCGGTCTGGACTGGACCTTCGAAAGGACAACCGAAAGCGGTCGCAATGGTGACTTGTGCTTGCAAACCTTCGGCTTTGGAAAAGCGGATCATTTCGCGATTTTCACGGAGGCATTCATCAATAGTCTGGCCTTGGTTTTTCAGCCCAAACGCATCGCTTGCAACCGCCACGCAGCCAGCCTCATCGATACCGCGCCTGCCGCCCTCACGCGTTGCAAGGGCGCGCAGAACACTGCGCTTGTTAAGGCACAGACCGATGTAGGCCACATCCTTGCGATCAGGCAGACGTGCAATGACATCTTCTGCATCTGCCATCTGAGGAACGCGCTTTGGATGCACGAAACTTGCCACCTCGATCCTGCGACTACCGGCTTCGATTGTGCGTTCGATAAGGGCAACCTTGTTTGCAGTGGAGACAAGCGTCTCCTCGTTCTGCAGGCCGTCGCGCGGCCCGACCTCAACCATCTCGACCGTCCGCGTCATCGGCATGCCTTCGACACTTTTTCTTTTCCGGTCATGGAGCCTCTCCCCAGGCGCGATGCGTTCAGCGTAGGTCCTGGCGTTCCAACCAGCTCATCACGAGGCTGGCGGCCTCTTTCGCCTTGTCGGGTTGCATGGCGTAGTAATGGGTTGCACCCTCTATCTGGTGCAGCTCCTTATTGTCGTGACCCACTCCGTCAAAGATCGCTTGGGTGTGGCTTGGAGTGCAGGCATCGTCGGCCGTGTTGCCGACTACCAGAACGGGTTTAGTCACATGGCCAAGGCTCGCCGGGCCATGAGCATTCGCGTCGTCATAGCTCCATTGGGATAGCCAACTGCGAAGGGTGCTGAAGCGTGCCAATCCAACGGGCCCGTTGTTGACGACTTTTGGATCGCCGAGATAGCACCAGCCGGGTTTGCGATCATTGGGATCGACCGCCGGGTCCAGCCATCGCGGATCAGCCATCGTGCCATGCGTTGTGAAGGCAAATTCTTCATTTTCACGGCCCTTGTCGGCCAATTCCTGAAGCTTGTGCTTCACCCAAGCGGTGATCTTGCGATTGCGAGCGATCTGCGCCGCGCGGTAGCGTTCGAGGAACTCAGCCGAGTAGGGCGGCTTCACTTCCTCGCCATAGAGATCAAGCGACGGATCGCGCTTGTCGGGATCCGCCTCATCGATGATGGAGGCGTCTATCCATTGAGTGAGCGTGTGATGGCGCGAGACGTGCGCGGCCATCTGGATCACCCCATCAGCCGGAATGAGGCCCGCTTCGGTCAGGTCAACTCCGCCGCCACACGGACTCGATTTAACCGTCGGGTTCTCTGCCTGAGATTGATAATAAGCCGAGAGTGATCCACCGCCGCTCCAGCCCAGTAGGATCACCTTCTTATAACCCAGAACCTCTTTGGCATGCTTGACAGCAGAACCAAGATCGACCGCGCATTTTTCCATATTGAGCGCGTAATCCGCGCCGCGATAACGCCCGTCACATGCCAGTACATGCACGCCCTGCTGGACGAATTCGTTCATGATCGGCAGCCATCCGGTGCCGCCAATGGGGTGCATCGTTACCAAGCAAGTGTCAGACGGCACTTCTGAACGGATCAGCGTACAGAACACCACGACAACCCCCTCAGACCCGCCATAGGTGGCCTTGAATTTTTCCTGTTCCATCGAGATAAGCGGGAATGGGGTTCGGGTGATCTTATGAGCTGACATTGCGGCACTCCCTTGCTGCATTCGATTGTGGAACCGCGTGCCGAGAGCAGGTCTTTGCCAGTTCGACTACAGAACGGTCGAAGAGTAACACTTGTTTGTCAGCCGATCAATAAATTGATAATGCGACTGGTATGCTAGAATCGAAGGCATCCCCGCTCGTGCGTCACATGAGAAACGTGACTTACTCCCTCGAGCCGCAGCATGTTCAGAGCTAGGTGCTCGCGCTCCAATCTCTCGATATGGACTGCGTTGACTCCTGCCTTCAGAAGTCCCTATTCGAACGCCAGACTTCTGGCATAATTAGTTGGCGAGATCACAAACAATATGAGACCGATTCATGGCTGAGGTAAAGCGCCGGACACAAGCTGAGCGACGCGAAAAAGCAGAAACCCAAATGCTCGATCAGGCCGTGAAGCTTGTTGGTAAACTAGGCTATGACGGCTTTACACTCGCTGACGTCGCCGAAAGTGCTGGCTATAGCAGAGGTCTTCCGGCCCACTACTTCGGCAGCAAAGAAGAACTTCTCGCTAGGGTCGCAGAGCATGTGGTTGGAGCCTATAGACAAAGCGCCGTAGATATTTCTTCGACCGAGCGCGGGTTACCGACATTGGTCGCGCTGGTGCGCAGCTATGTTGCGGGCCATGGGGTGGAAATTAGAACCCTTCAGATTTTAATCGCGCAAGCTCTTGTCAGCCCTAGATTGAGTAAGACCATCGCTAAGCTCAACGCCGAGGGCAAGAAGGGTATCGAAGCGGAAATCAGGATGGGGATCGAACTGGGCAATATCCGCGCCGACATCGATCCAGCCGCGCACGCCCCTGTGATCTATTCGTTCTTGCGCGGGCAGATGGCCTTTGCGGCGCTGGACAAATCATTCGATCAGAATGCTGCGGGCGAAGAGTTTATTGCCACCATGTGCGCCCGGTTGACCCCGTAAGCCAACCATCCAAGAATGACTGACGAGCGATCAGCTCATGCCGCCCCGCGCGCCGCCACTGACCGTCAAGACTTGCCCGGTAACATAGTCCGAAAGCGGTGAAGCGAGCCAAAAAATCGATTCCGCAGCTTCTCGGATTGAGCCCGAACGTCCGAGAGCAATCATCGGATTTGGCTTGGTCGCGTACATTTCTTCTTGTGTGGGCTTGTGGTCTGGATCGACCTTTACCCCCATGCGCGCAGCTTGCTTTGCCGTCATGCCGACATGAATTTTCCGCCCGTCCACTTCGATGACCTCGTCTTCGGATTGTGGCTGGCCAAACCGGGTTTGGATAACTCCGAATGCAACGGCGTTCGAGTTAACCCGGTAACGGCCCCACTCCTGAGCAAGCGTGCGCATCAGGCCAAGCATCCCGGCCTTTGCAGAGGCGTAGTTGCCCGCGCCCATCAGGCCCCATTGCCCGGCCATGGAGGAAACCATGATCATCTTGCGGTAATCGGCTGCGCCGCCCGCATCCTCCTTCTCAGCTGCGGCCTTGAATATGGGAGCACATGCGCGCGAAATCCGGAACGGGACGATGAGATGGATATCGAGCATCGCTTGGAACTGCTCATCACTCATGGAGTGGATACCGCCATCCCAGGCATAGCCCGCATTGTTGACGACAATGTCAAGACGGCCTCGTGATTTGGCAGTTCCTTGGACAAGCTCGTCGCAGGCACCTTCCGCAAGTAAGTCGCCCACAAATGCGCTGGCGCTGTCTGATCCAAAAGCGTCGTTGATATCCTCGACGGCTTTCTGGGCCGCGTCAGCATCAACGTCTGCGATAACCACACGGGCACCGTTCGCAGCGAGCATCTCGGATGTCGCGCCGCCTATGCCGCGGCTGCCGCCTGTGACAATCGCCACTTTATCTTTCAGAATATCGCTTTGAAGGCGTGGTTCAATAAGCACGAGAAATTTCCCTTGATCTGGTCGCTATTTGTTTAGTTCGACAGGACGTGGACGTAACAAACCGCGCCGACACCAACCATATGCGCAAGGCCATGCTTGGCATCGGGTTGTTGGCGCTCACCCGCTTCCCCGCGCAGCTGCATTGTCAGTTCACCGATTTGCCCAACTCCTGTTGGTCCGACAGGGTGGCCCATCGCGATAAGCCCACCAGAGGGGCTGATCGCGCATTGTCCGCCAATGTCCCAATGGCCGTCTTTCAACATCGGGATGAATTCGCCCGGATTGCAGATGCCCGTTGCCTCGGCATAAAGCAGTTCCTCTGTGGCGAAGGCATCGTGCAGTTCGATCACGTCGAGATCACCCGGTGTTATCTGTGCCTCGGCGATCGCGCGCATCATGATTTCATTGCTGAGCGCGGTGTCAGGGTTGAGCCCTTGATTAGCCTTCTCACTGCCCGCTGCCGATGATGCCACGCGAATTGCGCGAGATGGATCAATTCCCAGTCGCTTGATCCCCTCTTCCGAGGCTACGATCACAGCAGCAGCGCCTTCGCCAATGGGACAGCATTGCAAGGCGGTTAGCGTGCCGGAAATTGGCGGCGCGCCTACCACATCATCCAGACTGCGAACCTTCTGCCGCTGTGCATTGGGGTTTTTCGCTCCGTTTGCGTGGTTCTTGACCGCGATCCGGGCGATGTCTTCTGAAGCAATGCCATGGCGATGGCTGTACTCGTCGCTCAGCAGAGCAAAATGCGTGAACGGAGCGATCGCGTCATCCGCCAGATTCTCGATGCCTGTTTTTGAGCGGAACACACCCTTCTTTGGTGGTTTGTCTACGCCAACCGCAAGTGCGACATCGCTGATCCCGCTGGCCACCTCGATACAGGCGTGACGAAACGCGGTCGAACCAGAGGCCGAGGCATTTTCAACGTGCACGATCGGTTTGCCCAATGCGCCGAGGTGGCTAAGCATGGGGCGTCCCACCGCCATTCCTAAAAGTGCATGGGCGACATAAGAGCTCTCAATGCCTTCCCACTCAATTCCTGCATCAGAAAGCGCACCGCGGACGGCTTCTAGTCCAAGCTCGACATAGGGAGTCGCAGAGGCGTGCTGGTAGCGGTGAAAGCCAACGCCAACGACATAAACCGGCGCGAGATCAGAGATCAGTTTAGCCATGATCAGTTCCCTTTTCCAGCTGGAGCAAATCGCAGATCATGTTCGCCTTTGCCTTCGCGCGGTTGCGGCACGAGTGTGGCCTCCATCGCATCGCCCGGAGTGAGTTTCGCCCCTTGCTCCACAGCAAGCATGGTGCGCACCTTGGGTCCGTCCTCAAGCTCAATTGAGCCGACGGCAAAAGGCGCCGGGAGGGCGGGGTTCATCGACATGAAAACAGGCGCGCTGCAAATCAGCGTGCCTCGACCGGCTAGTTTTTGAGGAGCGAGATCCTGTGATCCACACACTTGGCAGCCATAGGTCTGCACAGGGAAAAACACAGCGCCGCAAGAATTGCATTTGCCGCCCAAGAGCGATGGAACATTTGCTGCAGCATCGGTGCCTTCCGCTGAAAACAACGCATCGTTAGCGCCATCCATGATTGTCTCCTTGTTACGCGGCAGCTCTTCGCATTGGCTCAACCTGCCTTCAAGTTATTTATTTGTTCATTGGCAAATATGTTGGTGTGGCTTGCGTTTCATTACGCTGCCGCCGGCTCTGCTTTGTCACCCGGCGCGTTGAGATGATTTCCAGCAATCCAGAAATGAACAGCGGACCAGACGTTCACAGCCAAAAATATGCATAAAGTGTAGCGCAGCGAGTCCGAGCCATATGCGGGTTTGAGCAGATCACTCAATATTCCGACGCCTTGCGGGCCAAGCCCCATGCCAACGATGTTGAGCAAAAACATCGAGATCGCCGATGCCACTGCGCGCATGCGGGGTTGAACCAGATTTTGAATGAGAGCGGTGGAAGGCGCTAGATAGAAGCCGCCGAGCAAGGCAGGCACCGCGTAAAAGCAGAGCGCCAACCAGTAGCTATCAATCGTGAACCACAGAATCGAAAACGGAACCACGACGACCATCGCAACCGCCATCGCCCAAGCACGCCAGCGCTCATCGAACTGCCCGAGATAGTCGGTAACTCGCCCGGACATAAGCGTGCCTATTGCGCCGCCAATGCCTGCAAAAAGCGCGAGAGTCAGTCCGATTTCAGTACCGCTCAAACCATGGGTGCGAACCAGAAATGCAGGTGTCCAAACAATCATTCCGTAGCCAACGAAACCACCCAGAGACTTGCCGATTAAGATGTGGCGTATCGCTTTGTTCTTGAACATGTGCCGGACAGTTGGCCCAACCGATGCTTTGTCATCAGGTGAGGATTGCGCCGGCACTGGCAGTTCTGGAACCAAAAGCAGCACCAATATGCCAAGAAGAATGCCGGGAATGGCTACAATGATAAATGTCTGCCGCCAGCCAACGGTATCAAGCAGATATCCGCCCCCAAGGAAGGCGAGCAACACGCCGAGGCTTGCGCCCATAGCAAAGACGCTCATTGCGGTTGCACGGCGCTCTTCGTCGAATAGCGAAGAGATAATAGAGATCGAGGCCGGTGTGGATCCGGCTTCTCCGACTGCCACCCCCATTCGCGCGAACGCCATCTGGGCATAGGTGTTCACGATCCCGCACACAGCCGTCATCGCACTCCAGACGATGACTGAGGCGGCAATGATGTTGCGGCGGTAACCCTTATCGGCAACCACTGCGATGGGAATAGCCAAGAACGTATAGAATACCGCAAATGCCAGGCCAACGAGAAAGCCCATCTGCGTATCCGTCGCGCCCAAATCCTGTTTGATCGGTTCGAGCAAGATGCCCATGATCTGGCGATCGAGTTGGCTGCAGGCATAGACTGCGCACAGCATCGCCACGGTAAGCCATGGTCGTGTTGTGACGGGAGAATCCGAACTGGCGTGCGAAGCGGAGCTCATTTCCCCATCCAGACCGGGTCCCGTTTTTCGGCAAATGCCTTCATGCCCTCGATACGATCAGCTGAATTCATCATCGGTTCGACGACAGGCCCTTGTTCTTTCCAAGCCTGTTTGTCGGTCCATTGCTCAGTTGCTGAACGGTAAGCCAGTGCTTTGGAGGCCTTAACTGCGATCGGGCCGTTCCGCGCAACCAGTTCGGCAAAACGCATCGCTTCGCCCATCACTTCTCCCGATTTGACCACGCTGTTGACGTAGCCAAAGTGATGCATTTCCTGCGCGGACTTAGGCTCGGCGGTAATCACCATTTCCATCGCGATATTGTGCGGGATCCGGTGGGGCAGGCGGAAGCACCCGCCGCCCACTGCAACGAGGCCGCGCTTCGCCTCGGCAAGTCCGAAAACGGATTTGTCAGACGCGACTATGATGTCGCAGCATAAGGTCAACTCCATCCCGCCAGCCAATGCCTGTCCGTCAACCGCCGCGATAAGCGGTTTCTCAGGTGGCCTGCTCATGATGCCAAAGCCGCCGCGATTTGGCGTTGCTGCCATCTCGCCCTTCAAGGCGGCTTTCAGGTCTTGCCCCGCAGAAAAAGTCGGCCCCTTCGCGCAAATGATGGCGCAGCGAAGCTCTGTGTCTGCTTCGTAATCGTCGACAATTTGCTCCATCTCGTCAGCCATCGCCCGATTGAAGGCGTTGCGCGATTCCTGACGGTCGAGCGTGATGATCAACACATGGCCGCGCGTTTCAGTTGCGATATAAGTCATCTCAAGCCCCTCCGGTTGCTTTGCCAAGCGTCATACGGCGCGCTCGCGGCCCTCCCAGAAGGGGGCCCGCAAATCTTTCTTCAGCAGCTTGCCCATGGTGTTGCGCGGCAATTCATCACGAAATTCGATGACGCGTGGTCTTTTGTAAGACGCGAGATGCTCTGCCGCGAAGTTGCGCACTTTTTCTTCGCTTAAGCTCTTGCCCGGTTTGAGTTCGACAAAAGCCATCACCTTCTCGCCAAATTCTTCGTCCGGCACACCAATCACTGCAACGTCTTGAATCTCGGGGAGTTGGATCAGAGCTGCCTCGATCTCGGCTGGATAGATATTCACGCCGCCCGAGATGATCATGTCTTTGACCCGGTCCGTGATGAAGATGTAGCCATCCTCATCGAGCAGGGCTGCATCTCCGACACGGAAATAGCCGCGCTCATCCAGGGTATCACTGTCGAGCAAGTCAGCATTCACATAGTTGCGAATGGTGACAGGCGTGTTGATCCAGATTTCGCCAGCTTCTCCAGCGGGTAGGACATTGCCATCCTCATCGCGGATTTCGATCAGCACGTGTTTGTGCGGTTTGCCCGATGATCCTGGCTTCAGCTTTTGCTCCTCGGGAGCCAGATTGCTGATCATGCCAACTTCGGTCGCACCATAACTTTCGTGAAGGACCTCACCGAAGAAAGAACGGATCCACTCCTTTAGTGACATCGGAACAGGGGCCGCGCCAACGCCAAGCGAGCGGAGCGAAGACACATCGTATTTTTTTAATGTTTCGTCCGGCAGGCCGTTAATCCGTTTGTACATTGTGGGCACGCCGGTCCAGAACGTGACCTTATGATTCTGCATCAATTGCAAAGTGCCCTCAGGATCGAAGCGCCGCTGCAAAATCCCTGTGTTGCCGTTGGCCAGGGTTGCCCGCACAAGTCCTGGGCCAGCGCCATGATGCATCGGCATGGAGATGAGAACCACATCGCCGGGCAGCTGCGGTACGGGCGGCGGCAAGCGACTGGAAATATTCCATGATCTTTTGCATGTCCGCGCCTTCACCCGGGCTCATATTCACGCCTTTGGGCAGACCCGTTGTGCCTGACGTGTAAATGATGAGCGGTGCCTCACCCTTAGAGAAACGCGCCGGGGCATCTTTAGCGAACAGGTTTTCGTACGAGACAAACTCGTCGGCTTGAACGTCGAGCGAGACCTTGAGTTTGAGCGGAACTCCGTCAAATGCTGGCAGCAATGCGACCGGATCGGGATCGTCGCAGATGAGTACTCTGGCATCACTGTTGGCAAGAACGTAATTCACTTCGCTAGGGGTAAGGCGCCAGTTCAGACCAAGGATCGAACAGCCAAGCTTTGCTGCCGCTGAAGCGATGATGGCCCACTCCAAGCGGATTTGCAGGCGTGTGACGACAACGTCGCCCGCTTCAACACCCAGTCGCGCAAAACCTTCGGCGACCTTGTCAGCCTGCGCATTCCAATCGCCGTAAGTCAGCGCTTTCTCGCCCTCAACTAGGGCCAACGCGTCCGGTTTTTCGCAAGCCCAATATTCGACCGTGCGTGGCGTGGGCGCTCCCACTGTTCCCTCACTAGAATTGGCTGTTTTTACATCGCTCATGGCGACTCTCCTAAGTCAAATGCTGTGGCTTGCGGTCTGAGTAATTTGGGTGCGCGCTCGCCAAATTTTGTCTGCAGCTCTTCTCAAGGAAATGGCCCGGTTCCGGAAAGCGGGAACCGGGCCACAGTGGAGAGCTAGTCAGAAGTGATGCGATTTTCGAACAGCGAGGTGGGCATTTCTCACCATTCGAACCTAAGCGAAACACCATATTCGGCTGGGTTGCCAAGGAACCCGTCCTTGCTTCCCGGCTGGAACACCGACGAGAAGATCAAGCTGTTATAAACCTCGTCTGTGCAGTTGCGGCAGAACGCTGAGACTTCGAACTGTTCGTTAAGGCTCACGCCGGCGGATACATTCAGCAAGCCATAGCCGTCGGCCTTGAGCTCACTGCCATCGCTAGCCACGCGTGTGCTGGTAAAGGTCGAGGACTGGAAGTAATACTCCGGTACGAGCATAAAACTCCACGGTATCAGACAGTGGCACTTCAAGCCTTGCGAACACGGCGCCACTCCATTCTGGAGCTGCACCCAGATCCTGCCCAGCCAGTGGGGGTTCCCCATTGGCAACGCTTGGTACATTGGGACCAAACTCAGTGTCGAGATAGCTGATGTTACCTCCGAAGCTAAAGTTTGGAGAAACCCTTACCGCCGTCTCTAACTCAAGTCCCTGGCTTCGGGCGTTACCTGCATTCGAGACGAAGAAACCCGTACCGGTAAAGGTGTTTTGCTGGAGATCCGCGATATCGGCGCGAAACGCGGTTAGGTTTAACCTGATACGGCGATCCCAGAATTCCGAACGAAGCCCAATTTCGTATGAATCAACAGTCTCATCCTCGAACCCTGGGTCAAGTGGATCACACTGGAACACGGTTAGTCCTGGAACCGCTAGTGCGACCGCATTAGTCGCCGAACACGCTGGATTGACAGAAAACTGCCGCCCTGCGGAGTCTCGGTACGAGCGCGATACCACCAGCTTTAAAGCCACGCGAATAGCTTGCGTAAGCCATAACATCTGGCGTGAACTGATAGCTAAGCGATGCAGTGCCGGAAAAGTCACTCTCACTACGCGATGCGGTGTAAGCGAATGACGAGAATCCGATTGGCGCAAAACCAGTGAACGGCAGGTTGGACGCAAAGTTGTCAAAGAAGGGAGTTTGAACCGCATCTTTCTCTTCATTCGTCCAACGCAGCCCTGCGGTAAGGTTCAACCCATCTGCGATTTCAAAGATGTTGTGCGTAAAGATCGAGAAGCTGGTGGCATCCTGGCTTGCATTATTTCCATACGCAGCCTCTTGAGCTGGAAAAATTGCCGGAAGTCCGAGGACAGTGCCCCAAGTGTTTAGGTCACCTCCAATCGAAATATTTCCGGCAGTTTCAATTCTTTCATCAGAATAAAACCCGCCGACCAACCAATCGAGACGGCCATCAAACGCATCGCCTTGCAAGCGAATTTCCTGAGTGAATGTTCGGATTCCAAAGTCGATTTCTTGCCCGAGCAGATCAGCACCGGAGAAGTCTACGTCGTTGACGGTAAAGTCATCAAAATCGCGATACGCGGTTACCGATGAAAGTTCAGCGCCGCCCAAGTCGATATTGAGCTGGAGCTGAATCCCGCGATCCCGGTTCGTGTTAACGACCGGACGATTGACCGAAGTCGTAAACTCGGTCGGTGTTGGCGGGTTTGGATAACTCGCGCCTCTTGCCGCGGCGAGCCCAGCAAGGATACCAGGCAATGGATTATCAGGATTGCTAAAGCGTACAGACTGGCAGCACGATTCATCGATTTCTGAATAATCACCTATGATATAGGCTTCAAATCCTGGGGCAATTTCCCAAAGGAGCTTGCCAGAAAAGGTGAACCGATTGCGATCATTGTATGACGTATCGCGCAGCGGATCATCGATGAAGCCGTCGCGGCTCTGATAACCGAAGCTAAAGCGCAATGCGGCTTTGTCTTGAGCAATGGGTACATTGGCAGCGCCGCGGAAGCGGACGAGGTCATGATTGCCGCCCGTAAGCTCACCAAAACCTTCGAAATCACTCAGGTTAGGACGCCGAGTTGCTACCTTGATAACACCGGCGGTTGTGTTTTTGCCGAACAATGTGCCTTGCGGACCGCGCAGCACTTCAAGACTGGAGATATCGATCAAGTCGCCCAGACCATTGCCGGATCGGGCGCGATAGACATCATCAATCACCAAGCCAACTGCAGCCTCGATGCCAGGATCGCTGCCGGTACCGTGCCGAACCCGCGTAGAAAGAAGGAGCTTGATGTCGCAGGGCGGTTCGCAGTCGATGCTTGAAAACCGGGTGTTGATGTCTGCAGATCAATGACGTCGGTTATACGCGCCTGCTCAATCGCTTCCCCGCTAAACGCGGTTACCGAGAGTGGCACCTCTTGCAAATTCTGGTCACGGCGCTGGGCGGTGACCACAATTACGCGATCATCGGCACCTTCCGCCGATTCTGCAGCATTGCCCTGTGCTTCGTCAGCATTGCTTTGTGCATGTGCCGCCATTGGTAGCGCCAAGGCAGCAAGCGCCACGGATGAAAGGATAATTCCACGCATAAACTCTTCTCCCAAAAGCTGGCGTAAGACATCTTTTGATGTTCATTGAGCATCCAGCAGGAGAGAGCCTATAGATATTTGTTGGTTGGGCAATATATATTTGGTGGCTGGATAATTTGTTCGTGAAACCGGGTGTTTAGACGCCAAGGCGAAGGAGCCTTTCGCAGATGGTTTCGGACAGGCTGTGTCCCTGTAGCCTCAGTTTCCCGGCACCTCCCGCTTGCGCATCAGCCTCCTTAATCCCCAAGCACCAAGCAAAAGCACAGCCAAGACTCCAGCGCTCCACAGGGCCACTTGCAATGGCCCCATCACCGCTATGATCGTACCCAATGTTACCTTCGTGTCAGGGTGCGAGGTGGGCTGAGAATCATGCGCGGACGGGCTTACGCCATCAAAGGCGACACCGTCCCAAATCTTGCGCTCTGCGCTTACCGGGTCATTCTCGACCCGGCTTTCCAAGTTCAGCACCATGGTTGCGCGCGTCTGCTCGTCATAAGCTGGCCATTTACCCAGAGCCGCCGTGCTCGGATCGCCGCTACGTGCAAACGCTATCCACGCATCCTGAACCCGGTCGGAGAAGTTTTGCAAGGCTTGCCTGTTCTCGTCAGTCACCAAGATGTGATGCTGTCTGGTTTGCGGCGCGTCCAGATTTCCGAAGACTATCGGTATATCCATCGCATGCGGGCTGCCCACCTTGCTGTCAGGCACATTTGTTTCAAACTCGAACAGGTACATCCACACCGGATGCCCATTCGCGCTCATCTTTTCGGCAAGACGAATGCTTGGCATTCTGAAGAGAGCATCTCCCATCACCGCCATGCCAAACTCGCCATCGCTTAGGTTAGGACGCTCGGACTTGTAGGCATCGTAAACGGCGGCGCTTCGCCCATCGGTCAGCGCGTCGAGCCAAGGCTGATAGAAGTCGAAGGGCAGCCTAGCGATCCCGTTCAAATGCGCCCAATTGCGAAATTCGTCGCGGTTGCTTCCGATAATCACAGGCACGGGCGTAAAATCTGGGTCGGCCAAATTCTCCCCATAGAATTCGGTCAAAACCTCTCCGTCTAGGCTCGGCAAAAACGAGCCCAAAGTGTACCTTTGTCCAACCCCCGAAAGATACGATGTCTGAAGGTCTAAAATCTCCTCAGCGCTCAAAGCCTTCAAATCCGCAACCGTTTTGAGCCCACCTTCTTCCATGATGCTGCGCGTTACGAAGGCAGCCTCTTCTGTAGTTGTCAGGATGAACGGATGACCCGATTGGATTATCCCCCTTGCGAAAAGACCGCGGGCGAGCTTCGTGTTGAGCAAGGTGCCGACCGACACGGCCCCCGCGGACTCGCCAAAGACTGTGACGTTTTGCGGATTGCCGCCAAAGGCTGAAATATTCTCGTTGATCCAGCGCAGCGCAGCGACTTGATCGAGCACGCCATTGTTGCCGCTGGTGCGATACTCATCCTCACCCAGATGCGTGAGATCCATCCACCCTAAGATCCCAAGCCGATACTGGATTGTCACTACGATCATATTGCCGCGCTTCGCCAGCCGGGCTCCATTGATGACCTCGGTTCGCGCAGAACCGAATTGATATCCGCCGCCGTGGATCCAGACCATTACCGGAAGATCACTCGTATCGCCTGCTGGCTTCCAGATGTTCAAAGAGAGGCAATCTTCGCTCGAGTTCTCGATCCTTACATTGCCGCGCGTGGGGTCAATGCTAGGACACGCTGGCCCGAAACTTGTGGCTTGCAATGGCGTGTTCCAGACGGGCGGCGCACCGGGCGGCATGAAACGTCCTTCCCCTCCGGTTGAGGGCGCGAAGGGGATACCTAAAAAGGATTCAATCCCGTCATTGATTTGCCCAATCACCGCCCCGGAATTGGTGTCCACACTAGGCTGGCTTTGCGCCAAAGCTGCGGCACCCAAAAGCCAGAAAGAGGCTGCGGATATGAGGGCCAAGCTGGCTAGACGGAAAAGTGGGCGCTTAAATGCCATTATGTTGATCCCCTAATTGCTCAATGCACGCGGCGCTCTTGGCCTTCCCAATACCGCTCTTTCACAACCCGCCTCAGGGTTTTGCCAACCGCGCTTTTGGGTAGGGCATCGACAAAATCGACGCTTCGTGGTGCTTTGTAACGCGCGAGCCGATCAGAACAATGTGCGACCAATTCTTCTTCGCTTGCGTCGGCTTTGGTCACGACAACCGCCTTGACCGCTTCACCCCATTTATCATCTGGAACACCGACGACGGTACCGCCTCGAAAACGGCTGGGTGTTCCATCAGGGCGTTCTCGACCTCGGCTGGATAGACGTTGAAACCGCCGGAAATGATCATGTCGGATTTGCGATCGACCAGATACAAATACCCGTCCTCGTCAATCCGGCCCATGTCGCGTGTGTAGAGCCACCCGTCCTTGATGGTATCAGCGGTCAGTTCAGGCGCGTTCCAATAACCCTTCATCACCATATCGCCGCGCACGATGATCTCGCCGATTTCGCCAGAGGGAACATCACTGCCGCCTTCATCGACAATGCGAATGTCGACGTCAAAAGACGGTCTGCCAGCTGAGGCCAGCCGATGAACATGCGCAGGATCGTCGACTGCGAGGTGATCTTCCAGTCCGAGGGTCGAAATAACAGCGGTAGATTCTGTTTGCCCATACCCTTGCGACAAGACCGGCCCGAATGAAGCAAGCGCTTGCTTGATGCGCTCAGGCGCCATTGGTGCTGTTCCGTAAGTTATCTTTGTGAGCGAGGAGAGATCTCGGGTCTTAATATCAGGGCATTCGAGAAGCATGTTGATCATCGTCGGGACCAACAGCACATCGGTGACCTTGCACTCCTCGACGACCCGCAAAAAGTCAGACGGCTCGAACTTTGTCAGGAGGAGATTGCTTCGACCAGACAACATGTTCGCCAATATCTGCCCGCCAGCGGCATGTGTGATCGGCGCGACATAGGCGGAAAGCCTTGGCTCGGGTGCATCCAGGCCCTGCGCCATGAGATAGGCTCGGGTGAGGCAAATCCAGTTGCCATGCGTCAGCATCGCCGCTTTGAGAACGCCGGAAGTCCCAGATGTATAAGCAAGCTTGTATAGACTGTCTTCGTCTAGCTCTGCGGTGATGGGGCCTGTGCTCCCGGTGGCTTTGAAAACCTCAAAGTCGGTCCAGCCGAGCTTGGGATCAACCTCGCCGACAACGATAACCTTTCGAACTCCGGCGACGCCTTCAAAGCTTGCTTTAGCAAGGTCTACTAAACCAGCGTGGGTGAAGAGGATCGAGGCGCCGCTGTCCTCAAGCATGCCCTTAAGCTCAACCGCCGAAACACGTGCATTGAGCGGCACTTTCACAATCCCACTTTTCATTATCGCACCATCGACAGCAATCGCCTGGTGACAATTGGGCATAAGGATTGCTGCGCGGTCTCCCAACTTTAAGCCATCTGCAATCATTGCATTGGCCAATCGGGTCGCACTCTCGCCAAGCTGATCATAGCTGATCCGATCGGTGCCATCGATGATTGCTTCCTTGTTTCCAAAGGCCGCAATGGCGCGGTCAAAGTGCGTCCCAAGGTGCATTGTTCTCTCCCAAATGCGCTGGCGGCCCCTGTCCAATCCCGCTTCGCATCCCCTATGATCAGCCGCGTTTCCCCAGCTCGCAATATATTTGACGGTCAACAAGTATCATGCTTGATGATGAGTCAAGAACAATGTCCGTTTGGGTGAGGAAATTCGCGCATGTACCAATTCTCGGAAGAAACGACTGCGATTGTCGAACTGGTCCGGCGATTGGTCAATGATCACCAATTGCCGCTTGAAAGGCGCATATTGGCGGGCGAAACGCTTGTCCCTGATGACTTTCAACCCGGACGCGAGGCCGCAAAAGCTGCCGGACTTTGGGGTCTGACAGCTCCGGAATCGCTTGGCGGAATTGCATTGCCAATTGTGACCTATCTCGCCATCTTCGAAGAGAAATGTAAGTGCCTTGCGGAGCTCCAATTTGGTGGAAGCAGTACGCTAACCAATCTCTACGGGTTGGAAGGCGAGCAGAAGAAGCGGTACCTTGACCCGCTTCTTGCTGGCGAAAAACGGCATTGCTTCGCTCAGACCGAGCCGAGCGGCGGCGCCGATCCGGCTATGTCGGTCAACACCAAGGCAACACGCGACGCCGATGGCGGCGGCTGGGTTATCAATGGCGACAAGATCTGGATCAGTAACTTTGCCCACGCTGATTATGTATTCGTCGTCGCGCGAACCGAAAAGGGCAAGGGTGCCGCCGGGATTTCCATGTTTGCCGTCGAGACAGACAATCCGGGTATCACCGCACGTGAAATTTCGATGTTGGGTCAGTTCAAAACACACCAACTGATTTTTGACGATTGTAAGGTTGACGAGCTTTCCCTGATCGGCGGTGAAGGAGCGGGCTTCAAGGGGGCCCAAAAAGCGCTGTCCGCTGCTCGTTTCGAAGTCGGTGCGCGGGCTTTGGGTATCGCTCAGCGCTGCTACGACATGATGGTGGACTATGCCAAAACGCGCCACGCTTTCGGAAGCGCGCTGAGCGAAAAACAGGCAATCCAGTCGATGATTGTCGATAGCTGGGTCGAGATCCAGCAAAACCGTTTGTTGATGTATGCTTGCGCCGAGAAGGCCGACCAAGGTCTGGATACTCGGGTCGAAGCAAGCATGATCAAAATGGTCTGCACCGAAATGGTGAACAAGGTCATCGACCGCGCGATTCAAGTCCACGGCGGCGCGGGCGGAACTTATGAGAGCCCACTCGCTCATTGGTTCGATGGCCAAAGGCTGGCCCGGATCTATGAAGGCCCAACCGAAGTGCACAAGTACCGGGTGATGGCGCGGCAATTGCTCAAATGACAGGTGTCCTTGCCGGCATAAAAATCATTGAAATCTCCGGCATTGGTCCGGGGCCATTTTGCGGCATGTTGCTTGCCGACTTAGGGGCGGACGTCATCGCGATTGAGCGCCCATCGGCAGACATCGGCAAAGCGCGGCCTCACCAGATCTATCACCGCGGCAAGAGCTCGATTGTACTCGACCTCAAAGCGACTGAAGCGACCGAGGTCGTGCTCGAACTGGTCTCTGGTGCAGACGCGTTGATCGAAGGAATGCGACCTGGCGTGATGGAGCGTCTGGGTATTGGCCCGGACGTCTGTTTGGAGCGCAACCCGTCGCTGGTTTATGGGAGAATGACCGGATGGGGACAGACGGGGCCGCTCGCCCAAGCTGCTGGACATGATAGCAACTACACAGCGCTATCTGGGGCGCTTTGGTATGCTGGAGCATCCGGCAGCGCTCCGCAGGCGCCTTCTACTGTGCTAGGCGATATCGCGGGCGGGGCGCTCTATTTGGCGCTCGGAATCCTGTCCGGCGTGCTGCGTGTCAGGTCAGGCGGGCAGGGCCAAGTCGTCGATGCCGCGATTGTCGATGGATCGGCAAATCTGCTCAATCTGCTTCTATCAATGGTGGCGTCCGGCGCCGGCGATTTTGCCAGAGATGCGCAAGGCTTCGACAACTCGCACTGGGCTGGCCAAAGCTATCGCTGCGCTGATGGCGGCTGGATCAACATTGCGCCGCTGGAGCCGCAATTTTATGCTGAACTTATAGAGCGGCTTGGACTGGGCGTTGATGAGCGCTTTACCAAAGGGCAGTTCAATCCGGCACTTTGGCCGGAACTGCGCGATGAACTTGCGCAGCATTTTGCAAGCCAGCCGCGCGCGCATTGGCAATCGCTTCTCGAAGGCACGGATAGCTGCTTTGCGCCGATCCTCGCCCCCGATGCAGCAGCCGAGCATCCTCATATGGCGCACAGGGCAGTCTATCACCGAGTGGACGACGTGTTGCAGACCAAGCCCGCACCTGAATTTTCAAGCGATGCCAGCGTCGCTCCGCAAGCGGTTCCGCCCAAGGGACATGACTGGAAGAAGGTTCTTTCTGACGCCGGTTACGGCTCCGCGCAGATCGAACAACTTATCGCGAACGGCACAGTGTCGACGTCATAAATCGAAACGGACGGCTACCGAAGGACCCCACCAAATGGACAAAGATATTCTCGATCAATCAGGCCGCGTTTCGCTGGTAACTGGCGCGGGGCAAGGTGTGGGCAGGCAAATCGCTCTTCATCTCTCTGCGCACAATAGCGGCGGCGTCGCCGTGAACGACTATCATCTCGATAGGGCTGAGGCCGTTGTCGAAGAAATTCGCGCCGAGGGTGGAAAGGCAATTGCTATCCAATCTGACGTTACCGATTTCGATGCGGTCAAGGACATGGTTGCACAAATTAAAGCCGACTTCGGGCCGGTGGGGACTTTGATCAACAATGCAGGCAATATGGGCGCCAACCCGACAGCTGACGTGATGAAACCCTTTTGGGAAACCGGGCCGGAGGTCTGGAACCAGTCGATCAGCGTCAACCTCTATGGCGTTATGAATTGTACCGCTGCTGTCATGCCTGACTTGATCGAACGAAACGCTCCGGGTCGGATCATCACCATCATCTCCGATGCTGCGCGCAATGGCGATGCGGGACTTGAAATGTATGCTGGTGCCAAAGCCGGTGCGGCAGGATTTATGCGCAGCGTCGCACGCACCGCCGCACGGTTTCAGGTCAACGCAAACTGCATAGCAATCTCCGCGACCCGCACACCGGCGATTGAAGCGCAACTGGCTGATACCGAGCGGGTGAAAAAGATGTTCTCACGCTACATCGTACGCCGCCCCGGCGAACCCGATGATATTGCGAATATGGCGCTTTTCCTCGCCTCTGATGCGAGCTCTTGGATCAGCGGGCAGACGTATCCAGTGAACGGCGGATTTACGCTCGCTCTTTGAGCTGACCAGCACTGTCAGAGCAAATGCACCCAATTAGCGGATAGGGCGTTGAGGGCAGGGCGGGGTGATGCCCAGATCCAAGAAACCTGCACTTTTTAGGCGGCTAGGCGAGCCTTGGTCTCTAGCCAGTGAAGAGCGGCATACTCTTGTACGCAGTCTGATTGTCACTTGCCCATCCAATTCTAATCGGACAAGGAAGCACTGCCTGCTGGTCTGTCCCGGCGGGTGAGGCGTGGAAACCTCTCAACGCGAACACCGGTCGAGTTATCTCGGCCGGGTGGCCGTCGAGCATGTCCAAGGTGTGAGCCCAAAGTTGGCGGCGCCTTGTGTTCGCGCAGGGTTTCCAACACCCGGCTTCGGGCCGCCTCCAATCCATTATGGAGGTTGTTAATGAACGAGACGCCGGTTTTTACACGCATCACTTATGCGCCTGAACGGCCATTTGCCGAAGCTCTTCGCCAGGTTCACGCAACGAAATAAGAAAACGCGCGTCTAGATCGGTCTTCGAGGAAAAAGCCGGGTCGAAAGCCGAGCCCGCGCACGTACCAGATTCACCCGAAGCTGCTTCCTGAAGTAGGCGAAGCTATCGTTGAGGAAGCGGCGAGGAGGGGGATTACTCAAGGCCATCTCATAGAGATGCTCTGGCGTGGGGAACTGGAGCGATAAATACGAGTACTAAAACCTAGAGAGCCAAGACACATCTTACTTCATTCCAAAGGCCTAATGCGACAGTGGTTCGCGGACCGCGCCCTTTAGAAAAGGGGACGCAACCGTTACAGCGGTGCGTCCCCCGGTGATTACCTAAGCAACCTCTAATGCACTTTACTTTTGGCGTGAAATCGATTGCATTGCAATCAAATTGTATGGCTCAACAAGCTCTTGCGTGAGTCAGTCATCTGATTAGAACTTTAACTGGAGTTTTCTAGGCAACCCACAGGGATGGCCTTCCCAGCCCATCAAGCAAACCAGGTTGAACTGGCCTCTGAAGGCCTTGTGAAGCCCCAAGTGTGCTTCAGCAGCATATCCCGACTTCTTCAATCGGTCCCTTTCTCGTCTTGTCAGTGAGGACTATTTGACTAACTTGGATTCTTATATGCCCGCACAGATCGATCCAGAAGAAATGACGCTAGAAGAGCAGATGGCAAGTATTCGGCGTGATATGGCTGAAATCAACCATCGATGGACCAAGGAAAATGAGGAGCCTTGGAAGTTCTATGCGTGGGGCTTGATATCCGGTGTTGCTCTTGTTGCGGCGTCGGTGATCTTCACAAAGCTGTTCTTATGATGCACTATCCGACGAAACTATGGAGAACGGCGCGGGAGTTCTCAGCTTCCTTCTAGCGCAGTTTCTTTCGGCGCAAGTTTGGCCTCCGATTATTTGGCTGAGGTGCGGCCTAGCGGCTAACCGAGCCTTGATGGTAGGACCGGATCTTGAATTTGGGTGCAACGTCTGGAGATTGTCCGCTGGCTAATCAATCGATGGAAGCAGCTAAAGCTCGACGCTCAATGCAATGAAGCGACTCGTGTTCTTCAGCGCCTGTTTCGGCAAGAGTTGTCAGACAGGCTAGAATCGAACGATGATGGACGTTTATGCACAGGCAGACAAGTGGAGCCTATAGGGAGCCTAATTCGAGAGACTAGGCTCCACAAATCACTTGGGCAGCTAAGAAGGTGTGTAATAGTTTGAAATTATAAGAGTATTTGGTGGACGCACTAGGGTTCGAACCTAGGACCCGCTGATTAAGAGTCAGCTGCTCTACCAACTGAGCTATGCGTCCAATCCGTCACTTCGTTTCCGGATTATCGTATCCGTCGAAATGCAGAGCGCGTCATTTAGAGGCGAAATTCTCGAACACAAGAGGTTGCGGCGAATATTCCGAGCGATTGCGAACCAGTGGGTCAAAGTGCGTTAGTCAGTTGAGCAGGCCGCGGCGCGGTGCCTTTTGCGTCCAGCGATTGACCATCATCAAGCTGCCGATGCAGATCATATTCGTCATCATCGATGAGCCACCATGGCTCACGAAGGGGAGGGGATGCCCACAACTGGCGCGAGGCCCATGACCATCATCAGGTTGATCGCAATGTAGAAAAAGATCGTAGCGGTCATTCCGGCTGCGAGGAGCTTCGCGAACCGGTCTTGAGACGCCCTCGCTACGCTGAGACCCCAATGCAGGATTGCAGCGAAAATGCCGAGGATCACGAGCCCGCCCAAAAAACCCCATTCTTCCGCCATGGTCGCGAATACGAAATCGGTGTGCGGCTCTGGCAGGTATTGAAGGTGACTTTGCGACCCTTCGTTAAAGCCTTTGCCGGTCAATCCGCCAGATCCGATCGCAATCTTAGACTGCGTGATGTGATAGCCCGCACCAAGCGGATCAGATTCCGGGTCGAGAAAAGTGGTTACGCGGCGCTGCTGATAGGGCTGCAGCGCGAAAAAGAACGCCAGTGGAACCAGCACGGCAACGCCAGCGCCTGCGGCCAGGAACCAGCGCAGCGGCAACCCGGCAAGGAACATGACGATAGCGCCAGTGAACGCGATGGCCAGCGATGTTCCGAGGTCGGGCTGCATCAGAACCAGCGCCATCGGCATCCCGATCAAGACTGCCGCAGGCGCCACCGACCGCCAGGTTGGGATCAGACCAACAGGCAGCCCGCTATAGAATTTCGCAATGGCGAGCGCGACTGCAGGCTTCATCAGTTCCGAAGGTTGCAGTTGCATAAAGCCAAGGTTGAGCCAACGCTGACTGCCCCCCTGAATCTGGCCCATCACCTCAACGAGAAGCAACAGAGCCAGAACCGCGACATATCCCGGATAGGCCATGAGCGAGACGAAATCGCGTGAAAAGCGCGAGAGGATTAGCGCCATCACCAGAAACACTAAGAAGCGGACGAGGTGTGAGGACGCGTATGGCGTTAAGCTACCGCCAGCGGCAGAGAACAGGACCAGAGCGCCGAACCCGACCAGGACAAATAACGGGATCAACATGCGCCACGGCTGTTCCGCGATAGGGGCAGGGATCACGCTCATCCAGCAGTGCCTCCGCCAGTCTCCAGCGTGGCGGCTTCTGGAGGGGTGCTGCCAGATGCAGCGGGGTCAGCGCGTGGGCGAATAGCGTCATTTGCGATGGTTTCGCTCTGTCTTGCAGCCAGGCGAGCTTCGGCCTCGACCTTGGCAAAAATGTCTTCGCTGCGGGTCGGGGCAGGCTCAACCGTTTCGCCGGCTGCCTCAGCAAAGGCGGCGTAGCGCCGGGCCAGCCTTTCCCGTGCGTTGCCGCCCCAGTCATTTTCCAGAGCGGCCAGACGTTCCAGGCCCTTCTCAGGGTCGAACATGAACGTCATGACGTCGCGAGCGATGGGATAGGCTGAACCCGATCCACCACCATGCTCGACCACGACCACCCCGGCATAGCGCGGTTTGTCCGTCGGTGCGAAGAAGGTGAAAAGACCGTGATCGCGCCACTTCCATGGGCCAGTGCGGCCATTCGATACGGAAAGAGATACGACCTGAGCCGTGCCGGTTTTTCCTGCGATCTTTATATCGGGAATGGGCAGCTGCGCACGTCGTGCTGTACCCGCGCCGTTGACCACTTCGTTCATGGATTCGCGAATATAGGCGATGTCTTCTGGCTTGAAATTATAGCTAGGCGGATTTGGGATCGTGTCATCAAGAATGAGGCGCGGGTTCACCGCTTTGCCAGTCGCCAGGCGGGCGGTGCTAACCGCCAGTTGCAGCGGGCTGGCAAGGTAGTAACCCTGACCGATAGAGGCGTTGACTGTGTCGAATGCCTGCCACGCGCGATCAAACTTCTCTTGCTTCCAGGCTGGCGTGGGTACTGTCCCGTAGAATTGGCTGATGACTGGTAACGGGAACTCTTGTCCCAATCCCAATTTGCGAACCATTTCAGCAACTCTGTCGAAGCCGATCTGCTGCGCGAAGTGGTAGAAGTAGCTGTCGCAACTTTGTGCGATGGCTTTTTTCATATCGACCACGCCGTGATTGCTGTGGCAATTGAAGAAGCGATTGCCGATCCTGCGCCCGCCGCCACAAACGATTGTTTCTTCTGGTTTAATGCCAGCTTCAAGAAAGGCGAGGCAATGCATCGGTTTGACAGTTGAGCCAGGCGGATACAGCCCCTTCAACACTTTATTGCGCAGTGGAACCCGTTCATCTTCGCGCAGCATGGCATATTCAATCCGGCCAATGCCAGAAGAGAAGCTGTTCGGATCAAAGCTAGGCATTGATGCCATGCAAAGCAGATCGCCGGTTTCACAATCCATGACGACGACCGAGCCACTTTCCAGACCAATCCGACGCGCAGCATAGTCTTGCAGAGGGCCGTCAATTGTCAGCCGGACGGGATCGCCTTGGACGTCGTCGCGCGTTTCGAGTTCTTGTATGATCCGCCCTGAGGCGGTGACCTCAACCCGGCGGGCACCGGGTTCACCGCGCAATTCCTGTTCGAACTGCTTCTCTAAGCCATCTTTGCCGATCTTGTATCCCGGCGTGACAAGCAGTGGTTCGCGTTCTTCGGCATACTCCTCGGCATTCGCGGGGCCGACATAGCCGATCAGGTGCCCAACCGAGATCCCGGTTGGGTAGTACCGCGAGAAACCGCGCTGAGGCACAACGCCCTGCATGTCTGGCAACCGCACGCTGATCGCGGCGAATTGCTCAAACTCCATGCCTGATGCGACCTCGACCGGCTGAAAGCTTGGCGACACCTCTATCCGTTTTGTGATGTCGGCAATTTCGGCCTCACCAAGGCCCAGTATCGAGCCGAGTTGCTGGATCGTACCCTCGGGATCTTCCATCTGTTCAGGAATTACGTCGACGCGAAAGTCGGCCCTGTTTGATGCGAGCGGGGACCCATTGCGGTCGAGGATCCAGCCGCGCCGGGGCGGTATAAGCGACAGGTTGACCCGGTTGCTCTCCGACTCAAGCGTGTATCGCTCGTTCTCGGCAATGGCGATATACCCCATGCGTGCGGCGAGGATCATGCCAAGCCCCCCATGCCAGCGCCAATTGCGAAACTGCGGCGTGAAAAAGCCGTTTCCAGTTTCGCGGCGCTCGTCAGCTCACGCTTTGCAGGTTTTTTGTTCGGGCGACCAATCTTCATGCGATGGCCCGCCAGCGGGTCAAGCGGAAGCGATCCAGCCTGGCAACGATCCGCGCAGCGAACGGGAAGATGAGAATAGCAAGCACTAACTGAGGCCCCAGACCGACAAATGCAGGCAACGTAATGGACGCGCCAGAAATAACAAATGCGGCAATACTATACACCAGAAAAATGATACTGGCGGTGAACCAATCCTGCACAAATGTGCGCCAGGGCAGGCGTTGTTCAATCAACTCGATGGCGATCAAGGCAAGCGACCAAAGCAAAATAGCGCTGCCGAATGGTTGACCGCTGAACAGGTCGTCAAACGCACCAAGCGGGAAGCCCGCCCAAATCGGCATAAGGCCGGGACGTACTAGCCGCCACGCGATCAAAGCGACGAGCCCGAGTGGCGGAACCAACGGCAGGGCCGTCGCCAAGAACACATACGGTAGAATCGATCCCAGCATGATCGAGAGCCATGGGATCGCAACCGCCAAGGTTGTTGAATGCCGCCGGTTGATGCGATTGCCATACGCGTCCTTGCGCGATCTGGGGTTGAGTTGCTCCATTACGGAGCCTGTTCGGAAGTTGCTGATTGATTATCTAAACTTTGTTCAATTGGCGTTTGTGCTGCTTCGACAGCCAGAGGTTCGAAGATCGGCATAACCGAAACAAAGTCAGTAGCCGCTGGATCGCTGACTACTCGTGCAAGCGCACCATCATCAGTTTTCTCGTCAACGATCGCGACGGCCACACCCGGTTGATAGTATCCGCCGGAGCCGCTGGTGACGAGCAAATCGCCTTTTTCGAGGGGGTTGATGCCCAAATTGATCAATCGAATGCGGATCAGCCCATCGCCTCGTCCTTGTGCGAAGGCGGCGACTTCGTCACCTGCACGACGGACCGGCAAAACGCTCTCGCTATCGGTGAGCAGCAATATGCGCGACGTATTGCGCGAGACTTCCAGCACTCGGCCAACAATACCTCTTTCAGAGCGTACGGGCATACCCACCGATACACCGTCGCTGCTTCCGGCAGCGAGATAACCGAACCTCCGCGTACTTGATGCGCTGGAGCCGACCAGCCTTGCGGTTGCAACAGGCTTGTTTTCGCTGTCCTGCAGATCGAGCAGCGCCTTGAGCCGCTCATTTTCCTGAGCGGTCGCTTCGGCTTCAGCAAGGCGGATACGCGCCAATTCAACTTCGCGTGAAAGCTCTGCATTTTTGGAGCCAGCATTGAGGTAGCCCCGGATGCTATCGAACAACCCCGTGCTTTCGGTACGGGCCGCAGCGACGGTTTCGGTGGCGGGAGCAACCGCCTCTCGCGCTCCACCGCGTGCTCCTGAAAACAGGCTGGGTTGCCAAAGGGAAAGAATAATCAATACCGCGCCGATCAAGGCGCCGAGGCCCGCGATCACATAGCCAGTGAAAAGGTTATACTGGACCTTACGCGAATAGGGCGCTGCACGTTTTGTTGATGGAGCCACGCCCCTAGTCCTCAAATCTGGTCCGTGGCTGGACCATTATGCGGTCATCAAGACGCCGCGATAAATCTCATCTTCCATGGCGCGGCCGGTGCCCAGCGCGACACAGGACAGCGGATCTTCTGCGATAGTCACTGGGAGACCTGTTTCCTCACGCAGATAATCATCCAAACCTTTGATCAGTGCGCCACCGCCAGTCAGCACGATGCCCTGATCTACAATGTCAGCGGCAAGTTCTGGCGCGGTATTCTCAAGTGCGATGCGGACGCCTTCGATAATGGCGCCAATCGGTTCTGACAGCGCTTCAGCGATGTGACCTTGATTGATCGTAATCTCTTTTGGGACACCGTTCACCAGGTCGCGACCTTTGATCGTGATCGTTTCGCCCACGCCATCTTCCGGGACGACAGCAATGCCGTAATCCTTCTTGATCCGCTCGGCGGTAGAATCACCGATGAGCAGGTTATGATGTCGTCGGACATAGGACACGATGGCTTCGTCCATCTTGTCGCCGCCAGTGCGTACTGACGTGGTATAGGCGAGGCCACGCAGCGACAGAACCGCAACCTCTGTAGTTCCGCCGCCGATGTCGACAACCATAGACCCAACCGGTTCGGTCACTGGCATATCAGCACCGATTGCAGCGGCCATCGGTTCAAGAATGAGGTAAACTTCCGACGCGCCGGCATTGCTGGCGGCATCGCGAATTGCGCGCTTTTCTACCGAGGTGGAACCGGAAGGTACGCAAATTGTAATCTCGGGATACCGCATCAAGCTCTTGCGACCATGCACCTTACGGATGAAGTGCTTGATCATTTCCTCAGCAATTTCGATGTCGGCGATAACACCGTCGCGTAGCGGGCGGATCGCTTCGATGCTGTCGGGCGTCTTGCCCATCATCATCTTCGCATCATCGCCAACCGCTTTGACGCGTTTCACCCCGTTAATCGTCTCGATTGCAACCACGGAAGGTTCATCAAGGACAATGCCCTGATCCTGAACATAGACCAGCGTATTGGCCGTACCCAGATCGATTGCCATGTTGGGTGAACCAAATTTGAAGAGATTGCTCCAGAAACCCATTGCTGTTCCGTTTTCCGTCCGTCTGATTGTGAGCGATGGCCGCATGCGCCCGCGACGAGTCTTCGCTCAACTCGTTTGAAGTGCCAGTGCCTTAGCGAAGCGCGCAGGCAAATGCCAAAAATAATCGGCAATCCTGTGGGGAAATATTCGGCGATGGTCTCGTCTTAGCAGCGCGCTGTCGCTAGATTTGCCATATTCATGCCAACTATCCGTCGCCTTCCCGAAAACCTGGTCAACCGCATCGCTGCGGGGGAAGTGGTTGAACGCCCGGCGGCGGCGCTGAAGGAACTGGTGGAAAATGCCATTGATGCCGGCGCGACACGCATTGCAGTGAAGCTGGTCGATGGCGGTCTTACGTCGTTGGAAGTGACCGATGACGGGTGCGGGATGGCACCGGATGAAATGGCTCTGGCGCTGGAACGGCATGCAACATCCAAGCTGCCCGATGAAGCGATAGAGCAAGTGGCGACGCTGGGTTTTCGTGGTGAGGCATTGCCATCCATTGCCAGCGTGTCGCGCTTTACCCTTGAAAGCCGCCCGACAGATGCGGAGCAAGGATGGCGGCGCGTTGTCGATCATGGCGCGCTGGTAGACGAGGGACCAACGGCTGTTCCATCAGGAACGCGCGTTCGCGTTGAGCAGGTCTTCGCCCGCATACCAGCACGACGCAAGTTTCTGCGGACACCGCGCAGCGAATATGCGGCCTCGCTCGACGTCGTTCGTCGCCTTGCAATGGCGCGGCCCGATGTGGCGATTACACTGGATCATGGTGCCAAGGGAAAAGATCGCAGGGTACTCAATCTGCAGGCCAATCAGTCCCTGGCGGATCGCGTTGCGCAAATCGTCGCACGCGAGTTGAAAGATAATGGGGTTGAGGTCGATCTGGAGAGACCGCTTGAGAGCGGAACGATGCGCCTCACTGGTGTGGCCGGTTTGCCGACCTACAATCGCGGCATTGCCGATCATCAGTATCTGTTCGTAAATGGTCGCCCTGTGAAAGATCGTCTGCTGACCGGTGCAGTGCGCGGTGCCTACTCCGATATGCTCGCTCGCGATCGTCATGCGGTCTTGGCGTTGTTTCTGGACATCCCGCCGGAAGAGGTCGATGTGAACGTGCACCCGGCGAAGACTGAGGTGCGTTTTCGTGACGCGGCGCGTGTTCGCGGCTTCCTGGTTTCCGGTCTGCGAGAGGCGCTCGCGACAGGTGACCGGCGTAGTGTGCAGACACCAGATGCCGCCGCCATGGGGAGGTGGCAGGCGGAGCCTCTGAGCGAACAAAAACGTGAGGAGGTCGCGCCAGCTTTACGTTCGATCTTCGATAAGCGTGATTGGTCAACGCCTGCAGCTCGCGTCAGCGAACCGAATGCGCAGTGGCGTAGTGCAGATCCGGCTATCCCGTTGAACGATGCGGCTGCGCCCCAAGGCCGGGCGGTTGAGGCGGAGGAGCATGCGCCTGACCAAGACTATCCACTTGGCGTTGCGCGAGGCCAAATCGCCAACACGTATATCGTGGCCGAGGCGCAGGATGGGCTCGTTCTGGTTGATCAGCATGCAGCGCATGAGCGGCTCGTGCTGGAGCGTCTCAAAGCAGCCGGGGCAGCGGATGCAACCACGCGCAGTCAGGCGCTGTTGATGCCGGATGTGGTCGAGTTGGAAGAGGTCGCGTGCGACCGCCTGGAGCAAGCCGCGCCCGAATTGGCTAAGCTGGGCTTGGAAATGGAACGGTTTGGGCCGTCTGCGATGCTTGTCCGATCCATGCCGCATGCGCTTGGCAATGCCGACCCGGAAAAACTGCTGCGCGACATTGATGACGACATCGTCAAACATGGCCACGATGCGGAAAAGGGCGGGCTGCTGCTCAGCGAAAAGCTCGATCTGGTGCTCGCGACCATGGCGTGCCACGGATCAGTTAGGGCAGGGCGGGTACTGCGAGTCGATGAGATGAACGCTCTGCTGCGCGAGATGGAGCGCACGCCGCGTTCTGGCCAGTGCAATCATGGCAGGCCAACTTGGGTGAAATTGTCCATGGATGACGTTGAGAAGCTGTTTGGAAGGCATTGATGCGCGTTCTGATTGCACTTTCTGCGCTGTTTATCGCTGCGTCATGCAGCGAACCCAAAGTTGAACAGGACGATGCGGCTGACGTTGCAGAGGTGAAGGCGATCAACGCAGGGCTAGACGATGCTGAACCTATCGAGCCTCAGGAAATCCTCTACCCCGACATCGAGAAATACGAGATTTACGGTGCGGGTTGTAGCTTCACACCCGGCGGTGGGGGCTTGGGCGCAATTGCCGTTGCGTTGGTTGATGGAGGTTATCTGAAGGTCGATGACGAGGTTGAAAAGCTCGCGCCGGACATGGGCAGCGCTGAGACGCCTTACGGGACGCAAGAGAAATATGACGGGCTAGCGCGGTCGATGCGGTTAATACTCGCGAAAAAAGCTAGCGAGCAAACCGGCGTCGAGAGCCTGCAATACGATGCAAAGCTGGAAATTCGCGATACCAAAGAACGAATAGTGTATCGCGCAGATGGCTCTGCGCAATGCGGTGCTTAGGCCGGTGTGTCAGTCTTCGATTGACGCGTCCGGATCGCGCACTGCAATCAAGCCGTTAGTGATGAAGTCCATCACCACCACATCATCTTGGTTGAACACGCTCGCTCTGGATTTGAAGATACCCATTTCGCGGCGCGACTTGCTGCGGCGTTTTTCGATGATCTCGGTCTCTACGCGCAAGGTGTCGCCGGGATAGACTGGCTTGCGCCAGTGCAATTGATCAATTCCCGGTGATCCTAGTCCAGCCTGCCGCACATTTTTCATGTTCTCGACCATCATCGCCATGGTCATCGCGCAGGTATGCCAGCCACTTGCAGAAAGCCGCCCGAAATGGGTTTTCGCTGCAGCCTCATCATCCAAGTGAAAGGCCTGAGGATCATATTTAGACGCGAACTCAATCACTTCTTCGCGGGTGACTTTGTAGCTGCCAAATGCGGTTCGCTTCCCCACTTCGATGTCCTCAAAATGAACCATGTCGGGGGTGAAGTTCGTGATCTGATCAGACATTGAATTTGAATAGCATTACATCGCCATCCTGGACGAGATACTCTTTGCCTTCCTGCCGCAGTTTTCCGGCCTCGCGTGCGCCCGCTTCGCCATTCAGTGCGATGTAGTCATCGTAAGCAATGGTCTCAGCGCGAATGAAGCCCTTCTCGAAGTCCGTGTGGATCTCGCCAGCGGCTTGCGGTGCTTTGGCGCCGGTCGGGAACGTCCAGGCACGGGATTCTTTCGGTCCTGCGGTGAAGAAGGTTTGCAAGCCGAGCAGCGTGTAGCCCGCGCGGATAACGCGTGAGAGGCCGCTTTCCTCAAGCCCAAGCTCTTCCAGAAACTCACCACGATCCTCGACTGGCATCGCGACCAGTTCGGCCTCAATGGCGGCGGACACCACCACGGCCTGAGCGCCTTCGACCTCAGCCTTGGCAAACACTTTCGCGGTCAGCTCATTGCCTTCTGCCGCATCTTCTTCCGCGACATTGCAGACATACAGAACCGGCTTTGCGGTAAGCAGCTGAGCCTGTGCAAACAGCCGCTCTTCCTCGTCATCTTTCGGTTCGACTAGTCGTGCAGGTTTACCTGCTTGCAGTAGTTCAAGCGCTTGCCCCAAGACGCTCGCGAGTGCCTTCGCTTCCTTGTCCCCGCCGGTTGCACGCCGCTTGGCATTTTCGACCCGCTTCTCGAGGCTTTCCATGTCAGACAGCAACAGCTCGGTCTCGACCACGTCAGCATCCGCAATCGGATCAACCTTGTTGGAGACATGCTGAATATCGTCATCTTCGAAACAGCGCAGCACGTGGACAATGGCATCAACTTCGCGAATATTGCCGAGAAACTGGTTACCCAAGCCTTCGCCCTGACTAGCGCCTTTTACCAGTCCAGCGATGTCCACGAAGGCAAGCTGCGTCGGGATGACGTTGGCGCTTTCCGCAATCGCGGCAATCTTATCGAGCCGTGCGTCCGGCACAGCGACCTGGCCGACATTCGGTTCAATCGTGCAGAACGGATAGTTCGCGGCCTGCGCGGCCTGCGTCTCAGTCAGTGCATTAAACAGCGTGGATTTGCCAACATTGGGCAGGCCCACGATTCCACAACGGAAGCCCATCAATTACTCCGGATAATAGTGTTCGGGCCGCGCATTAGCGGGGAGGGGCGGCAAATGCCACCCTAACCCCGCATCTGCTTAGGCGTTGTGAACTGACTTGATCCACGGTCCATATGGCGATCCGCCAAGCCAGTCGATCTGGGCCTTTGCCGATACCTCATTCACGGGCAATTGTGGCTTGCTGCCCGGGTGGACTGCGCGGCGCAATGGACGTGTTCCCGCTGGCATAGCGATGATTTCTGCGATGGCGTTGGGCACGTCCATCGGGTCAGTGGTCCCGCCGCCGGTGCGCTGGCCAAGCGAGGCGATCAGGTCTTTATACCCGTCGGTGTGCTTTTCCTCCGCGCGCTCAAGCAAGCGCAGACTGTTCTCGTTGGCATTGCGCCAGATGTTAGTGGGGTATCCACCGGGTTGAATGATAGTCACGTCAATGCCGTGCGGGACAAGCTCGTACGCCATAGATTCGCTCATTGCCTCCAGCGCGAATTTGGTCGGCGAGTACTGACCAAAAGCAGGCACGATAACGCGTCCGAGCTGTGATGATACGTTGAAAATCTGCCCCGACTTTGCTGCACGCATTGCCGGTAGGGCGGCACGTGCGGTACGCTGTGGGCCAAAGACGTTGGTGTCGAAAATTAGCTGCGTTGCCGCCATGTCCTGAATTTCGATGGGGCCTCCGAATGAAATTCCGGCATTGTTGATCAGCACGTCGAGTGCGCCGCCCGATGCGACCTCAGCAGTAGCGACCGCTTTGGCAACCTGCTCATCGTCGAGCACGTCGAGTTCGAGAACAGTAAGGTCTAGCTCTTCAGTCTTGGCGAGCTCTTCCAGCTCAGCGGCCTCAGGGCGCGGAAGATTGCGCATTGTCGCAAAAACCTTTGCGCCTTTGCGCGCAAAATCCTCCGCCATCAATCGACCGAAGCCGGTTGAGCAGCCGGTAATCAGGATTGATTTGCCCGAGAGATCAGGCTCTGATTTCACCATGTCAGCCTGCGCGAACGAAGCCGTTGAGGCGAGGGCAGTAGTGGCGGCAGCTCCTGCGAGAAGTGAGCGTCGATTGATGTTGGGCATAGGCTATTCCTTCGCAGGGGGTTGATCAAAGAATCCAATTGCATGCAGGCGGTTCTGCAAATGCGCGATGGCAAAGATGTCATATGCTGCGTGAGCGAGCATCACGGCAAACAGGCTTTCTGTGTACCAGTACACGATGCCAAACGTAACGCCGATTAGAAATATAATCAGGCTAATGACCGGCTTGGCCATATGGATAGCCGCGAACACGGCAGAGCTGACCGTGATGCCCAGAAATACACCGAGATGATCGGACAATAGTGTTTGCAGGCCTCCGCGGAACAGCGCTTCCTCGCCAATGCCAGCGCATAGCGACACGAAAATCACGCCATTTGGTGAGAGCTTCTTTTTCAAGAACGCGTATGTGTTGCCTTGCATCCGCGCGAGCTTGTCCGACAATTCAGGAAGGCCGTAGAAAAACGCGGCTCCCAGCGCGACGAGGATTGCGCTCAGGCCCACACCAATTGCAAGCTGCGATGGGTCAAAAGTGACAAATTGGCCGAGTTCGCGGCCAGACCATATCCAGAGTGTCAACCCAAACAGTATGAAGACAAGTGTCTGTCCGCCAGTGAGCAGAAAGACCTGACGGTGCGGTATATCTGATGGTAGCTTCTCGTCCTCGCCGGTGTCTTCAGGCGTGTCTTCTGTTTCGCTCATGGCATGCTCAATCCTGCATTCTCAGCGCGACTTCGCTCATAAAGCGCGCATTATTACCCTCGGCCAACCACTCCGCTTCCGCCGAGACAGCGCCTAGCATTGCGACCAGATCATCTTGCTCAGACTTTGCATAATTGCCGAGGACATAGCCTGACACCCGATCTTTATGTCCCGGATGGCCAATGCCGAGGCGGACACGACGAAACTCTTTGCCGAGATGCTTGTCGATTGATCGCAGACCGTTATGCCCCGCAGTGCCGCCGCCCTGTTTCACTTTGACCTTGAACGGGGCGAGATCGAGTTCGTCATGGAATACGGTCAGCGCGTCCATTTCCAGCTTGTAGAAACGCATCGCTTCGCCAACGCTACGCCCGCTTTCATTCATATATGTCGCAGGCTTTAGCAGCAGGATTTTCTCGGTCCCGATGCGACCCTCCTGAACCCAGCCCGAGAATTTCTTTTGCGGCGGGCCAAATCGATACATATCGGCCATCACATCCAGCACCATGAAGCCGACATTATGGCGATGCATCGCATATTTTTCGCCGGGATTTCCGAGGCCAGTCCAAATCTGCATGTGGGTCACCTAGCGTCGTCCGGCGAAAAACAAAACGCCGGACTTCATATCGAAGCCCGGCGCCATGTTAGAACTAAGTTCTAGAAAGAAATCAGTCGTCGGTCTGTTCGGCTTCGCCCTCAACGGTTTCAGCGTTCTGTTCCGTGACTTCAGTTTCTTCGCCTTCTTCGCCTTCGGCGTCAGCAGCTTCGTCTTCGCTCTTCTTGAGCGCGGATGGAGCAACCAGCGTTGCGATGGTGAAGTCGCGATCTGTGATGGCGCTTTCACTGCCTTCGGGCAGTACGATCTCACTAATGTGGAGAGAGTCGCCAACTTCCTTGCCGGTCACATCAATAGCAATCTCAGACGGGATCTTGTCGTTTTCACAAACCAGTTCAAGTTCGTGACGGACCACGTTGAGAACGCCGCCTTTCTTAAGACCGGGCGATTCTTCTTCGTTGATGAAGACAACCGGGACCGACACTTCGATCTTGCCGCCTTTTGCGAGGCGCAGGAAATCGACGTGAGTCGGGCGATCAGTGACGGGATGTAGAGCGACATCCTTTGGCAGCGTGCGAACCTTTTCTCCGCCAATCTCAACCTCTACGATTGAGTTCATGAAGTGACCCATCATCAGCTGTCTGACGAGTTCTTTTTCTTCAATGTGGATCGGAGTGGGTTCTTCTTTGCCGCCATAAATTACAGCGGGAATGCGACCTTCTCGACGCAGTGCACGGGAGGCTCCCTTGCCAGCCCGTTCGCGCGCCTCAGCCGGCAATGTTAGAGCGTCGCTCATAATACATACCTTTCAAGTGCGTTTGGATCAGTTTTCGGAATGCCACGCCTCCAGGGATGACCATGACACCGAAGCGCGGGCGGATAGCAGGCATCAAGCAAAAGGCAAGGGAAAAGGCGCTGCGCTTGGTTCCAAGTCACCCGCCCCCTCCACCCTTCCACCCGGATGGTAACCCGGCAGGCTCCGGATGGAAGGGGGAGGGAGCGGGTGGCCTAGGCGCAATTCCTATCAAAAATCACTGCACCCGGGTGATCGTATATCCGCGCGCCGAAAGCATGGCCGGCAACCCATCCTCGCCAATCATATGTCCCGCACCTACAGCCACAAATGGCCGCTTCTCTGATGTCAGGAGGTTCTCGATTTGCGTGGTCCATGCGCGGTTGCGGTTTTTGAGCAACGCGTCGTAGAGCTCGGGGTCAGCGAGAATGCCGCGCATCGCCAGGTCGGACAGATCGTCAATATCGCCCGCGCGCCAGGTTTCGGCCAACTGCTGAAAATCGCGATCATAGTCGGTGCTTTCGCGAATGACCGCGGCGAGCAGATCGCGTTGTTCGGTCTCAGGTAAATTGTCGAAGATTGAAAGCTGCGCCTCCGCTCCCTCCAGCTCGACAATCTCGCGACCGATGAACTGCTCTAGCAGAGCCTTATCGACGCCTTCGCCCACATTCGCCGTTTGCGCATATTGGGCGAGCGTGAGTGCCGCTGCCCAGCTTTCCAAATCATCGAGCTGACCAGATCGAATACCAGCCCGCGACAGGAGATGGCGATAGGCCGGATCGAGTTCTGCCGTGATGCGTGTTTCGAGCGGCGGGGCAGGCTCGTCTGACGCCATCGTGGCAAACAAGTCGGCCAGCGCGTCTTCTTCGGCAAGCGATGACACTTCCACTACCAGGATGTCGGCATCTTCCAACGTGGCATCTAACGCGTCAGAGCGCCATGCAAACCCGGACGGCAGCGCATGGACCGTGCCAAACAGCCAACCCTCAATCGCGCCATCTTCGCTCGCGATTTGCCAGATGGGAGGTCCCGCAATGTCGGTTTCGTCAATACGCGGTGCGGGCGCTTCCTCGCATGCTGCAAGCAGCAAGAGGCTGGCGAAAAGGCTTGCCCGAAAGTTCATCGGCTACTTTGCGGCAATCGCTAACTATTGAACCCTGGCGGTCGCAATGTCGCGCTCAGCCAGGTAGTCCTGAACGCTCTTGTCGCCCGCCAAATGACCAGCGCCGACTGCTACAAAGATGGTGCCGGGCGTGTCGAGCCGCGTATCGATCCATTCCGCCCAATTGTTATTGCGCGTATAGAGCAAGGCCTCCGCAAGCTTGGGATCAGTCAGACCTTCATTCATCAGCACCGCAAGACCGTCAGCATCACCCTCAAGCCACTCGGCAACCATCGCATCCATCATGTTGGTGATACTGTCGACTGACTCTGCGGTGGCGATGAGAAACGCAACCTGCGACTCGCGTGGCAGCGAATCAAAAACGCCGATCTGGTATTCAGGTGTCTCGAGAGCGCCTCGGACCATCTCTGCACCTGCCTGCTGCTCGATAACCATTTCGACACCGCTTTCGGCAGTATAGCCCGCCTTCAGCAATGGCATGACGCCCAGCGTGATCCCGGCGAACCATGGCTTGAACGCGTCAAATGCCTCAACCGGCATGCCAACATTGGCCATAGCTGTTTCGTAGATACCGCGCTGTTCATCGGTCAGGCTTTCACGCAGATTGCCACCAGAGGCATTCATCGCCTTGCCCATGACGAGCTGCTGCATCTGCGGGCCTTTGGCAGCCTCGCTGTCGATTTCGGTCACCAACGTATCGGACGATGCCAAAGCCTGCGAGATTGTGCCAGACATCCAATCAACATCGTCGGGCAGGGCATGGACTGTGCCGAACAGATAAATGGTGGTGTCCTCATCAGAAACTTTCCACAAAGCCGGGCCGGATGGCTTGGTGTAGATGGGCTGTGTCTGGGCGGTTTGTGGCGCTTCATCAGCGTAGCTTGTTGCGCACCCTTGCAGCGTGATGAGCGCGATTGCGGCGATGGATGTACGGGTGAGATGCGACAGGGGTTTGGTCATTATTGTGGCTTTCTGGATGTGGCGCAGGCGCTCACTACGCCGGCAAGTGAATGAATTCGTTCTAGTCAGAATTCTTCATCAAGGAAAATCTCTTCGATGGGAAGGTCAAACAGCCGGTACCGATCCGAAAGGCAAGCGGCAGCGATGGGTCATGCTTACCTGTCTCGATTGCGTTGACTGCCTGACGCGAGACACGCAGATGTGCACCAAGCTCCGCCTGGCTCCAATTGCGTTCCGCACGTAGGGCCTTGAGGCGGTTTTTCACCGAAAGTTCCGCTTGATAAGTCGATTATTCACTAGGTCTCTTTGGCGCATTCTATCTGATCCATCCGGTTCTTTGCCAGTTAAGGAGGTCGTCGCCAAGTGGTGACTATGTTGCACTGCGGCATTGACGCTGCACAGGCGTTACGCCATGGGCTGCGCCCATGAGTTTCATGCCTAGTTTCGAACCAGCAAAACGCGATCCACGCGCCTCCTTTCAGGACATGATCCTAGCACTCCATGACTTTTGGAGCGCGCAGGGATGTGTCATTCTGCAACCCTATGACATGCGCATGGGGGCGGGGACGTTCCACACCGCGACAACATTGCGTGCGCTAGGGCCTGAGCCATGGAATGCCGCCTTTGTTCAGCCATGCCGCCGCCCGACCGACGGTCGTTATGGCGAAAACCCAAACCGGCTTCAGCATTATTACCAATATCAGGTGATCCTGAAGCCGAGCCCACCAGACATTCAGGAGCTTTATCTGCAAAGCCTCGAAGTGATCGGCATCAACCCACTCAAACACGACATCCGCTTTGTGGAGGATGATTGGGAATCGCCCACACTTGGCGCATGGGGCCTGGGTTGGGAGGTCTGGTGTGACGGCATGGAAGTCACCCAGTTCACCTATTTTCAGCAGATGGGCGGGTTTGACTGCAAACCAGTTGCGGGCGAGCTGACATACGGGCTGGAGCGACTGGCTATGTATATCCAAGGCGTCGACAATGTGTACGACCTCGATTTCAATGGTCGGGGTACTTCCTACGGCGAGGTATTCCTCGAAAACGAAAAGCAGATGTCGAAGTGGAATTTCGAAGTCGCCGATACTGACGCTCTGTTCGATCTGTTCAACAAGGCAGAGGCGGAGTGCAATAATGCGCTCGACAACGGCGTGCCGATCGCCGCCTATGAACAGGCGGTCGAGGCGAGCCATCTGTTCAACCTGCTGCAGGCGCGCGGTGTGATCAGTGTTCAGGAACGGGCGAGCTATATAGGCCGCGTGCGCGATCTGGCGCGGGGTAGCTGTGAAGCATATATGGAAAAAGAGGCCTCCGGTTGGGCTGAGAGATATCCGGAGTGGTCGAAATGATGCTTGAGGATCGTCATTGCGAGGAGCCACCGGCGACGCGGCAACCCAGTTACAACGGGACTGGATTGCTTCACTTCGTTCGCAATGACGGGGGGCAAGACAATGAGCGATTTTCTCCTCGAATTGCGCAGCGAAGAAATCCCTGCGCGTATGCAGGCCGGTGGCCGCGCTGAGCTGGAAAAGCTGTTCCGCCGCGAAATGGATGCCGCTGGCGTAGCTGTGGGTGACATCACTGTGTGGTCAACGCCGCGCCGTCTGGCATTGATCGCACGCGACTTGCCGCAAGCGACCGAGGCTGTGCGTGAGGAGGCCAAAGGGCCGCCCGAAGGCGCTCCAGATCAGGCGGTGGACGGGTTCTGCCGTAAGAATGGCGTGACGCGCGATCAGCTGGAAGTCCGCGACGTAAAGGGCCGCAACACCTACTTCGCGGTGATTGAGAAGCCGGGTCAGGCGACAGCTGATCTGCTCGCAAGCGCCATTCCGACGATCATCCGCGATTTCAGCTGGCCCAAGTCTCAACGGTGGGGCGCGGCGTCGATCTCCACTGAGAGTCTGCGCTGGGTACGGCCCTTGTCCGGCATTGTCGCCCTGCTCGATGGGGAGGTCGTACCATGTGTGATGGATGGTCTTGCCAGTGGCCGCGAGACGATGGGGCACAGGTTCCATTCGCATGGTCCGCTGACGCTCAATAGCGCAGACGAGTACATGGATGTTTTGCGCGATGCGCATGTGATCGTGGATCATGAGGAACGGGCCGGAGTTATCCGCGAAGGCGCGCGCAAGGCGGCGAAAGCTGCTGGCCTGATGGTTATAGAGGACGAAGGGCTGGTAGTCGAAAATGCTGGCCTCACCGAATGGCCGATCCCGCTATTGGGCCGTTTTGAGGATGATTTCCTCGACGTGCCGCCAGAGACAATCCAGCTGACCGCGCGGGTAAACCAGAAATACTTTGTGTGCGAAGGGGCAGACGGCAAACTCGCCAACGCCTTTATCTGCACAGCCAATATTGCGGCGGATGACCCCGCGGTGGTGGTCGATGGCAACCGCAAAGTGCTCGCCGCGCGGCTGGCCGATGCGCGTTTCTTTTGGGAGCTGGACCAGAAGAAGACGCTCGCCGAACATGCCAAGGGGCTGGAGCGGATCACGTTTCACGAGAAGCTGGGCACGGTGGCCGACAAGGTTGAGCGCGTCGCGAAACTGGCGCGGTGGTTGTGTGAAGAGGGGATTGTCACTGCACCCCGTCATTCCCGCGAAGGCGGGAATCCAGCTAAGGCTGGTGGCGCGGGCGACTCAAGTCATCTGGACCCCCGCCTGCGCGGGAGTGACGAGGCTAGGGCTGAACTCGCTAACCTCGCCGAACAAGCCGCGCGTTTGTGCAAAGCCGATCTTGTCACTGAAATGGTGGGCGAGTTCCCTGAATTGCAAGGGCTGATGGGCGGATATTACGCCGAGAAAGAGGGGCTGCCGCAGGAAGTCTCCGACGCTATCCGCGATCACTATAAGCCAGTTGGACAGGGCGATGAGGTGCCCACCGCGCCGGTAACGGTGGCGGTGAGCTTGGCGGATAAGCTGGATACGCTAGCAGCGTTCTATCTTTTCGATCTATTGCCTACTGGCTCTAAGGACCCCTTTGCACTGAGGCGCGCAGCGCTGGCAGTAGTGCAACTCATTCAAGAGAATGATATTCGGGCAAACCTGGATTCCATGATCGCATTTGCTCAGTATCAATTCTACGTACGACGAACTGAAACAATGCGCTTTGCATTGGATATGAGCGAAGTCGAGCACTCGATCCATCCACCTTTTGAGTGGTTTGAGAATGAGGTTCCAGCTTCGTTCGTGTTTGCCATCTCTGACCTGCCGATGATTTTTCCCGAAGACGAAAAGGTCAGTGACTTCAATGATTACCACAAAATGCCTGACCCTCGATTTGTGATTTCGGCACCGCAGATTCAGCGCCAGAAGTTGCTCGAATTCTTTGCCGACCGTCTCAAAGTCCAGCAACGCGAGGCCGGTGTTCGTCACGATCTGATCGATGCGGTGTTTGCGCTTGGTGGAGAGGACGACCTCGTCCGCCTCCTTGCTCGCGTTAAGGCGCTGCAAGGTTTCGTCGAAACCGAAGACGGCACCAATCTCCTCGCAGGATACAAACGCGCGGCGAATATTCTGAAGAAGGAGGAGTGGGACCCCAAATCCGTTCGCCCTGAGCCTGTCGAAGGGTCGGATTTGGACGTGGTTCGTACTTCGACAAGCTCAGCACGAACGGCTGGCGACCTACCCTACGCCCCAGACCCAGCAGAGGCCGCATTGATTGATGCCCTCAATGCAGCCGAGCCCAAAGCCGCCTCCGCCATTGAAGCTGAGCAGTTCGAGGATGCAATGTCCGCTCTCGCGACCCTGCGCGCGCCGATCGATACATTCTTTAACGAAGTGACTGTGAATGATCCGGACAAGGACAAACGCGCCGCGCGGCTCGACTTGCTCGCCCGGTTCCGCGATGCGGTTCACAAGGTTGCTGATTTTTCCAAGATTGAAGGCTGATGCTCCTCCCCAGGGTTCTGTCTCCAAGATGCGGCATTTACGCTGCGAACAAGGTGTTTGAGCAATGAAAACGGTTTTTCCATTTGGCGGTGGTGCTGATCACTCCGACCCGCGCCAGAAAGACAAGTCAGTCACGGGTGGCAAGGGCGCCAATTTGGCTGAGATGGCCCAGATTGGCCTGCCGGTCCCTCCCGGCTTCACAATCAGCACCGAAGAATGCCTCAATTACATCAATGATGGCGACAACATCATCAATCAGCTGGTCGATCCCGTCAACGCGGCGTTACTTCACATCGAAGGTGCGGTGGGCAAGAAATTCGGCGATGCGGCTCGATCCGCTGCTGGTGTCGGTACGATCTGGCGCAAAGATCTCGATGCCCGGCATGATGGACACGGTCCTTAACCTTGGCCTCAATGATGAGACCGTTAAGGGCCTTGCGACTACGAGCGGAGACGAGCGTTTCGCTTGGGACAGTTACCGCCGGTTTATCCAGATGTATGCCGATGTGGTTCTTGGTCTGGATCATGGCCTGTTCGAAGAAGCACTGGAAATCGCCAAGGAAGACAATGGCTTCTATAGCGATACTGAGATGTCTGCTGAAGATTGGCAGGCGCTGGTCAGTGAGTTCAAGCAGATTGCCGAACGCGAACTCGGTCACGCCTTTCCGCAGGATCCGCATGAACAATTATGGGGTGCGATCCGCGCCGTGTTCGACAGCTGGGATAGCGAGCGGGCGAAGGTGTATCGTCGCCTGAATGATATTGCGCATGATTTGGGCACCGCCGTCAATGTTCAGGCGATGGTGTTCGGAAACATGGGCGACACATCGGCGACCGGTGTTGCGTTCACCCGTGACCCCTCGACTGGCGAGAAAGCCTATTACGGTGAGTGGCTGGTCAATGCGCAGGGCGAGGATGTTGTCGCTGGCATTCGTACGCCGCAATATCTGACCAAGATTGCCCGGGAAACTGCCGGTGCGGAAAAGCCCAGCATGGAAGAGGCGATGCCCGATGCTTATGGCGAGCTGGCCCGCGTTTTTGATCTGCTTGAGCGGCACTATCGCGACATGCAAGACATTGAATTTACTGTTGAACGCGGCAAGCTATGGATGCTTCAGACGCGCAGCGGCAAACGCACTGCCAAGGCTGCTCTAAAGCTCGCGGTCGACATGGTTGATGAGGGGTTGATCGACCAGAAAGAGGCAATTTTGCGGGTCGACCCGATGGCGCTGGATCAACTGCTTCACCCGACACTCGACCCCGATGCCCATCGCGACGTTTTGACCAACGGTCTGCCCGCATCACCCGGCGCGGCGTCGGGCAAAATCGTTTTGGATGCCGACACCGCTGAGACACTGGCCGAGCGTGGTGAGAAGGTCATTCTGGTCAGGGTTGAGACCAGTCCTGAAGACATTCACGGTATGCACGCCGCCGCAGGTATTCTGACGGCGCGGGGTGGGATGACCAGTCACGCAGCCGTGGTCGCGCGCGGCATGGGGCGCCCTTGTGTTTCGGGTGCGGGGGCCGTTTCAATAGCCCGCGAAGGCAAGAGCTTACGCATCGGTTCTCGCGATTTATCTGAAGGTGATATTATCACTATCGATGGTGCTACGGGCGAAGTTATGGCGGGAGAAGTCGCTACGATAGAGCCAGAGCTCGCCGGTGATTTCGGTGTTCTTATGGAGTGGGCCGACACTTACCGCCGCATGCGAGTGCGTACCAACGCGGAAACCGAACATGACTGCAAAATGGCTCGGCAATTTGGGGCCGAAGGCATCGGCCTGTGCCGTACCGAGCATATGTTCTTCGACGCTGCCCGGATCAGCGCGGTGCGTCAGATGATTCTGGCAGAAGACGAGAAAGGGCGGCGCGGTGCGCTGGCAACTTTGCTGCCCGAACAGCGCGCAGATTTCGAAACGATCTTCCGGGTAATGACCGGGCTGCCCTGCACAATTCGTTTGCTTGACCCACCGCTGCATGAGTTTCTGCCGACGGGCGACGCTGAATTTGCTGACCTTTCAGACGCGACTGGGTTGGGAGTCGATCATCTGCGTCGCCGCGCGGAAGAATTGCATGAGTTCAACCCGATGCTGGGCCACAGAGGGTGCCGACTAGGGATCACCTTCCCGGAAATCTACGAGATGCAGGCGCGCGCGATATTTGAAGCAGCGTGTGCGGTCGCGAAGGAGGCTGGTGAAGCACCAGTCCCAGAAGTTATGGTGCCCCTGGTCGCTGCAAAGCGCGAGCTGGAATTGCTCAAGGCGCTGATCGATAAGACCGCAGAGGCGGTTTTTGCAGAACAGGGAACGCGGGTTGAGTATCTCGTCGGAACCATGATCGAGCTACCGCGCGCGGCGCTGATGGCAGGTGATATTGCCGAAGAAGCTGAGTTTTTCAGCTTTGGCACTAACGATCTGACGCAAACGACACTGGGCGTAAGTCGTGACGACTCCGCTAAGTTCCTCGCGCCTTATGTTGATAAAGGCATTTTCCCACGTGATCCGTTTGTAAGCCTCGATATTGATGGTGTCGGGCAGTTGGTGGAACTGGCCGCTGAACGCGGTCGCAAAACTCGCAATGCGATCAAACTGGGTATTTGCGGCGAGCATGGCGGTGACCCGGCCAGTATCGCTTTTTGTGAAGAAACGGGCCTCGATTATGTCAGCGCGTCACCCTATCGCGTGCCAATAGCGCGGCTCGCAGCGGCGCAGGCCTCATTGCGCGCGAGCGAGTAGCTAAAACTTCACTTCCAGCCGGTTATGGTGATCATCTCGAAGGTTTCGCTGGTCTTGCCATCCGGCTCCGCCATCGCGCCAAACGCTTCCTTTGCGCGAGCCAACCCCTCGCGGCAGATATGCGGTGCAGAGTTCATCAGGGCGTTGTTCATTCCCTGATCGCGCAAATCACTAATCAAGCGATCGAGTGAAGAGAACCGAACTGATATTGTATGGCTGTCGACAACCTGACGGCTAAAGCCCGCGCGCTTAACCAACGTCGTGGCTGACTCAGTGCTGATCATCGGGTGAATCCGCGGGGAAGGGCGCTCACCATCAGCGGCGAGCATGATTTCGCGCAGTTTTGGTAGACTACCCGCACCGGGGAATGAGGCGATCATAAGCCCACCATCGCTTAGCGCGTTGCGGCTATGGATCAGCGCCCCGGGCAAATCGTTTACGGTCGCAAGACCAAGGAGGTGAACAATTAGATCGTATGGTCCGCCGCTGATTGGCTGTTCCTCGTCAAAAGCGCCGATTGGGTGGCAGTCCGTACTAACGCCACGATCTTTGAATACGGAGGGCAGCAGCCCCGTCCAATCCCCTACGACCAGAACTCGCTTGGGTTGCAGGCGCATGAAATCCATCCGCTCTACGACATCATCAACCGCGTCTTTCAGCAGGTAATCAGCCGCATCGGGCCGCCGTGATCGAGTGAGCATACGCGCCCATTTGGCCGCGCGGCGAACCCGGCAAAATATGGTTGGAGGAGGTTTTGCTTCCATAAATTTGGCACTGCCGTGCTTGCCAGCATTCTGCAAGCCGTTCAAATTCGCATCATGAGAACGACAAAGCTCATCAGGGACACGCTCGCGCCGGTTGTAGACCTTGTCTACCCGCCGCGCTGCCCGGCTTGCGGGACCAGTGTGGCTGAGCAAAACGGCTTGTGTGTCCAGTGTTGGTCAGAGTTGGTCATTCCATCTGATCCGGCATGTTCGCAATGCCAACGACCGTTTGGAGGTGCAGGTCCGAGCGGAGACGACGTGGTATGCGCACCCTGCATGGCAAATCCGCCGCGTCATGACGGAATCGCCGCAGGTACAATTTACAATGATGTTTCGCGCAAACTGGTTCTTGCCTTCAAGCATGGTGGGCGGATCGCTCTGTCGCAGATGCTGGCGCGGGTGATCGCTACGCGTTTGCCTGAAGTTGCGGGCGACCAGCCTTCATTACTCATTCCGGTTCCGCTACATCGCTGGCGGATGTGGCGTCGGGGCTACAATCAAGCGGCTTTGTTGGCGAAAGAACTGGCCAGAGAGGGCTGCGGCGACCTCATGGTCGATGGCCTGATACGGCATAAGTCAACTCCGCCTTTGGGCGGTTTGGGTAGCAAAGAGCGGCGCAGGGTGTTGGCGGGCGCGATCGCAATCAACCCCAGGCGGTTAGATGATGTAGTGGGTCGCAACGTCATTGTGGTGGATGATGTGCTTACGAGCGGCGCGACCAGCGACACATGCGTTGGCATTCTGAAAAAAGCCGGTGCAAACCGGGTGATCATCGCGTGCTTCGCCAGGGTCCTTGCTGATGGCGAGATCGGCGCTAATGGCAGCCAAACAGAGCGTGGATAAAACGAAACGCCCGAGGCCATAAAGACCCCGGGCGCCACGTGACGAATTCTAACGGACCCGCTTTTTCAAGCCACGACAACAACCCCCCAGTAGTTGCCGAGGGTCCTATCCCTCATCGTTTTACCGGATGCGCCGATCCGAAAGGATGGCTGCGGATCCGAATCCCCCTCTGAACCTGGCCCCGTTTTCGGTGCACTGGTGATCCAGTGGACAAGCCAAAGCGGCCTGCAGGAGCGATGATTCCAAAAGAAGCGGCTTCATCAAACCTTCATATTCGCTAAAGAGCGATTTTGCGGAGCGTTTGTGGTTATCATGCAACATAGCTTCAGCAGTCATTTCGAACAGGAATTGGGCAGATGGCGGTTTCACAATCTGAACGCGAAGAGGGGACAAGTCTGAATCCCAAGTTTGATGCCAATGGGTTAGTCGCCGCAGTGGTCATCGATCCTTCGGATCACACGGTCTTGATGGTCGCGTTCATGAACGCAGAGGCGCTGGCAAAGACTCAGGAAACGGGCATTGCCCATTTCTATTCGCGCTCGCGGCAGAGCCTTTGGAAAAAGGGCGAGACGTCCGGCAACGTGCTGAAGGTAGAATCGATTCTCGTCGATTGTGATCAGGATGCCTTCGTTATTTATGCGCATCCTGCTGGACCCACTTGTCACCGCGGCGTCCGGTCTTGCTTCTATCGCAAGCTTGAGGGTGATGCTCTCGTCCCCGTCAAGACTTGACGTTTACGTAAGGATTGGCTAAATGCTCTCGCATGACGGGATCAACACAAAGTCGAGCGAATCAGGATCACAATACCGGCAACTCCGGTGCATTGCTGGAGAGACCCGACAAGCTTGCCCGCGAGCGGTATTCGATATCTGACCTGACTTCAGAGTTCGACTGCACGGCTCGCGCCTTGCGCTTTTATGAAGACGAAGGCCTGATCGCCCCAACACGTGTGGGAATGACGCGGATCTATTCCAAGCGTGATCGCGCGCGTCTTGCCTGGATCATGCGGGCCAAGAATGTCGGCTTTTCGCTCGGTGAAATTCGCGAGATGATCGACCTTTATGATCTTGACGATGGACGCGTTGAGCAACGCCGTGTGACCGTCGAGAAATGTAGGGCGCATGTTGCGAAGTTAAAACGTCAGCGCGCTGATATCGATAGCTCGATCATGGAACTAACGGACTTCATCGAGCATATCGAAACGCTCAACCCTAAAAACTAATATACCCAACCAACTTACTTACTCGAACGAGGACACATCATGCCCATTTATAACGCGCCGACGCGTGACACGCGCTTTGTAATTAACGAGATGCTGAATCTGGCGAGCTACGGCAATCTGCCCGGTTTTGAAAATGCAACGCCTGACATGATCGAGGCGGTTGTAAATGAGGCGGGAAAATTCTGTTCCGAAGTTTTGGCACCACTCAACCAGATTGGTGATGAGCAGGGGTGCACCCGGCATGAAGATGGCTCCGTTACTGCGCCCGAGGGTTTCAAGGAAGCCTACGACCAATATTGCGAAGCGGGTTGGGGCACGCTGACACAGCCAGAGGAGTTTGGCGGACAGGCATTACCACACGTTCTGGGCTTTGCGTTTGAAGAGTATATGGGCACCGCAAACCAGGCGTTTGCGATGTATCCGGGCCTTACAAGTGGTGCTGTTGCCGCACTGTTGGCAGCAGGTAGCGAAGAGCAGAAGGCGAAATACGCGCCCAAAATGATCTCCGGCGAATGGTCTGGGACCATGAACCTGACCGAGCCACATTGTGGCACCGATCTGGGCCTGATTCGCACGAAGGCAGAGCCGCAAGCCGATGGTAGCTATGCGATCACTGGCACAAAGATATTCATCTCAGCTGGTGAGCACGATCTGAGCAAAAACATCATTCACCTTGTGCTGGCCAAAACGCCGGGCGCTCCGGACAGCTCCAAGGGAATCTCTCTGTTTGTGGTCCCTAAATTCATGGTTGGCGATGATGGCGAACTGGGTGAGCGTAACGGCGTGACCTGTGGTTCGATCGAGAAGAAGATGGGTATTCACGGCAATGCGACCTGTGTGCTGAATTATGACGGCGCAACCGGCTGGCTCATTGGCGAAGAGAACCGTGGTCTCGCGGCTATGTTCGTGATGATGAATGCAGCGCGTTTGGGCGTCGGTATCCAGGGTCTTGCCCAGGCTGAGGTCGCATATCAAAACGCGGTCGCCTATGCGCTCGATCGTCGTCAGGGTCGCGCGCTGACTGGCCCGGCGGAACCTGAAAAGCAGGCAGACCCGATTTTCGTACACCCAGATGTTCGTCGCATGTTGATGGATGGCAAGGCGTTTAACGAAGGTATGCGGGCACTGTGCCTCTGGGGCGCATTGCAGGTTGATCTCAGCCACAAAGCGCAGACCGAAGAGAAACGCAAAGAAGCTGATCAGATGATTGGTCTGCTTACGCCGGTCATCAAAGGATATGGCACTGATAAAGGCTATGACATCGCCAACAACATGCAGCAGGTTTTTGGCGGGCACGGCTACGTCAAGGAATGGGGCATGGAGCAGTTTGTGCGCGATAGCCGCATTGCCATGATTTATGAGGGCACGAACGGTGTTCAGGCGATGGACCTTTGCGGTCGTAAGCTCGCATCAAACGGCGGTGCCGCGATCCAGGCATTCTTCAAAATGGTTGGCGATGAAATCGCGGCGGCCAAGGAAGATGAAGGCCTAAAAGCGATGGCTGAAAAGCTTGAGAAGGCTCTTGAGCAGCAGCAGGCAGCGACCATGTGGTTTATGCAAAATGCAATGCAGAACCCGAACCACCTCGGGGCAGGCGCGCATCACTACATGCACATTATGGGCATTGTGACGCTCGGTTTCATGTGGCTACGCATGGCGAAAGTCGCTCAGGAGAAGCTAGCAGGATCACCAGACGATGCGAGTTTCTATGAAAATAAACTGGCGACTGCGGCATATTATATGGACCGTTTCCTGCCAGACGCTGGCGCGCTGCGTCGCAAACTGGAAGCCGGTAGCGACAGCCTAATGGCCCTTGGCAAAGAGGCGTTTGCGACCGCTGCTTAAGCCTTACGGTACGCTGAAATAAAAAAGGCCCGGGCAGCGATGCTCGGGCCTTTTGTATTGAACGGCTATACGCTGTTGCTCACTTGCGGCTCAGCGCCAATTTTGGCTGCGACTTCTTCAATGCTTCCGGTCACCAGCAGCGGGCTGCCGCCGACCATTCCGACATTGGTTTGGCCATTCTCTGCGGTTCTAAGCCATGCAACATTTTGTGCGACGACCATATAGTTGCCACCGCGCGATCTCGAGCAGAACGAATTTCATCTGACTGTCTCCTGATGCAGGTGTTCTGCGCCCGGATGGTCAACATCAGATTAACGATACGATTGATCGTCGCGAAACTACTCTGCCGGGAGGAAATCCGGCACAGAGAGATAGCGTTCGCCAGTATCGTAATTGAACCCGAGGATGCGTGCTCCAGCGTCGAGATCGGGAAGCTTCGCCGATATCGCAGCCAGTGTTGCACCGCTTGAAATACCTACCAGCAGACCCTCTTCACTCGCACAACGCCGTGCCATATCCTTGGCAGCCTCGGCATCGACTGCAATTGCGCCATCAATCGCCTGTGTATGAAGGTTGCCGGGAATGAACCCAGCGCCAATGCCTTGAATCGGGTGAGGGCCAGGCTGGCCGCCACCAATTACCGGTGAAAGCTCGGGCTCAACCGCATAGGCCTTCATGCTTGGCCAATTTTCCTTGAGCACCTCGGCACACCCGGTCAGGTGCCCGCCCGTGCCAACGCCTGTAATCATGACATCTATTGGGGTGTCCGCGAAGTCGGTGAGGATTTCCTGTGCAGTGGTGCGGGTGTGAACTTTCCAGTTGGATTCGTTGTCGAACTGGCTTGGCATCCATGCGCCATCGGTCTGTTCAACCAGCTCGGTCGCGCGTTCAATTGCGCCCTTCATGCCCTTTTCTTTCGGAGTCAGGTCGAACGTCGCGCCATATGCCAGCATCAATCGGCGCCGCTCCAGACTCATGCTTTCAGGCATAACGAGGACAAGTTTGTAGCCTTTGACGGCGGCAACCATGGCCAGGCCAATGCCTGTATTGCCGCTGGTTGGCTCGATGATGGTCCCGCCCGGTTGTAGCGCGCCTGACGCCTCTGCGTCTTCAATCATGGCGAGACCAATGCGATCCTTGATCGACCCGCCGGGATTGGCGCGCTCATTCTTCACCCACACTTCGTGATCGGGGAATAGACGCGAAAGGCGGATGTGCGGCGTGCCACCGATAGTGGCCAGAATATTGTCAGCTTTCATACTGTCTGCTCCTGCGAGTTTTTATGCGCTGTCTTGTCGGATAATTCAGCGGGTGGGTCAAAGGTCTTCGTGGTTCTAAGTACAGGAAATATTCGTGACCATGCGGCAACGGTTACAATTGCGCCGATCCCTCCGGCAACAACGGCTGGGACCGGGCCGATCAGATAAGCAAGGCTGCCTGAGAAAAAGTCTCCGCCTTCGTTGGACGCGCTAATGGTGAGGTGACTGACAGAGGATACGCGACCGCGTTTGTCGTCAGGTGTATGCAGCTGGATAAGAGACTGGCGGATGTAGACGCTGAACATATCTGCAGAGCCCACCACAAAGAGCGCTGCGAGGCTAAGTGGCAGATAGGTCGATAGTCCGAAGGCGATGGTCGCAACTCCAAACACGGCCACTGCGATCAGCATGAGCGGGCCGACATTGTTCGACAACGGCCTGTAGGAGAAAAACAGACCCGTCAGCACCGCGCCTATCGCGGGAGCCATCGCTAGTTGCGCGAGCCCTTCTTCGCCAACTTGCAGGATATCACGCGCATAAACTGGGAAGAGCGCTGTCGCGCCAGCGAGGAAAACCGCGAGCAGATCCAGCGTGATGGAGCCCAGCACCATTTTATTGCGACCGACATATCGCAGGCCCTCGACCATTTGCTGGATTGGTCTCGCTGCTCCGGCGATGTTGGGTTGTGGGACTTTGGCTATCGTTCCCAACGCAATGATCGCCAGTGCGAACAAACCACAGGCGACGCTATAGGGTAGCGCAGGCTCAATGGCGTGGAGATAACCGCCAATGGCTGGGCCAACGATCATCCCGACTTGCCATGATATAGAGCTAAGCGCGATTGCGGTGGGCAGGATCGCCTTAGGCACAAGGTTCGGCGAAAGGGCCGACAGTGCGGGGCCGTTAAATGCGCGGACTATGCCGAGAATGATGGCGATCCCGAACAGCCACGGGATCGATATAGCGCCGATCCATGTGAGATAGCCCAGCGCTCCAGCACATAGGAATTGCAAAACTACCGTGCATTGCGCGACCTTGCGCCGATCAAACCGATCTGCGGCGAGCCCAGAAAATGGCGTCAGCAGAAACAGCGGGATAAATTGCAACAGCCCGATTAAGGCAAGCTGACCTGATGCACCTTCAATACTCATGCCGCCGCTGCGGGCGAGATCGTAAGTCTGCCAGCCAATGACCAGCATCATCGCATATTGACCGAGCGTCATTGATAGACGCGCAAACCAATAGGCGCGGAAGTTATGGACCTGAAATGGGTGGGCGGGCTGTTCTATCTCGGCGGTCACCTGGCCGCCATGACAGTGTCCGCCCGACTTGTGAAGGGTAAGGGCTTTGCGTGGATTAAAGGTCGATTAGCGTGAGCGGCGCAGGCGCGGGTTCGGTTGCAATGTGTCGATCAGCGCGTTGAATTCGTCCATGCGGATGAGACGTTCGAACTGGAACCCGGCACGGTTGTCACGTGTCCAGATGCAATAGGCCTCTATGCGGTACGACGTCGGGCAGGCGCAGGATCACGCGGTCGCCACGTGCCAATTTCCCGGCATCATCAATCATAAATCCGTTGGCTGACATATTGGCGATGTGCATCCGCACGTCACCATCACGGAAGTGTTCGACGATCACCGGGTGATCGACTGGGTGGCGTGCCATACGCCGCTGATCCGTTACACTAAGCTGTGCTCCAGCTGTCATTTTACGCTACCCCTCGTGTTCTTGAGAGTGTGATTAATGACAGTGAAAGGCTGACAATTGGTAAAATAAAATGTCCCGATCCGAGACAGGATTGATGTCTTGTTAAGGCTTTAGGGCCGCAGAATAGCGTGCTTTTTCTTGCCAAGACTTAGGCGGGCCTCTTCGCCATCTCGTAATGTCAAGATCTGCCCTGGATCGGTTAGAGCCTGATCGTCGAGCTTCACTGCCCCTTCGGCCAGTTTGCGCTTTGCCTCGCCATTTGACGCGGTGAACCCAAGCGCAGTCAAAGCCGCGCCCACGCGCATTCCCTCCGCACCAAGCGAGAGTGTTGGCAAGTCGTCGCCCAGGCCAGAGCCTGCGAACGTTTCTGCTGCGGTTGCTTCCGCTTTAGCGGCCGCGTCGCGGCTCGCGTACCAGGGCGGTCACCTCGTTGGCGAGCACAGTCTTTGCGGCATTGATCTCCGCGCCTTCCAGTGCCTCAAGTCGCGTGATCTCTTCTAGGGGTAAATCCGTAAAGAGTTTCAGGAAGCGTCCAACATCACGGTCATCGGTGTTGCGCCAGTACTGCCAGAAATCATAATCGGGCAGCTGCTCTGGGTTGAGCCAAACAGCGCCCGCTGCCGTTTTGCCCATCTTCGCGCCGTCGGCGGTGGTCAGCAGCGGCGTGGTCAAACCATAGAGGTCGCGCGCCTCCATACGTCGGCCCAGTTCCATGCCGTTGACAATATTTCCCCACTGATCGCTGCCACCCATTTGCAGCGCGCAATCATATCTGCGGGCCAGCTCGAGAAAGTCGTAAGCCTGCAGGATCATGTAATTGAATTCGAGGAAGGTGAGGGGCTGTTCACGATCAAGGCGCAGCTTCACCGAGTCGAACGTCATCATCCGATTGATAGTAAAATGCGGACCGACATCGCGCAGCAGCTCGATATAGCCGAGTTGACTCAGCCATTCGTCATTGTCGACCAAAATCGCATCAGTTGGCCCATCACCGAAAGTGAGTAAACGCTCAAACACCGTGCGGATAGAGGCGATGTTCGCGCTGATGTCATTACCGGTCAGCATCCTGCGGCTTTCATCCTTGCCGCTAGGATCGCCAACTTTGGTTGTTCCGCCGCCCATGACCACGATCGGCTTATGCCCGGCCTGCTGCAAACGGCGCAGCATCATGATCTGAACCAGACTGCCGACATGCAGGCTAGGCGCGGTCGCATCAAAGCCTATGTAGCCCGGCACAATCTGCTTCGCGGCGAGGGAATCGAGTCCCTCAGGATTAGTCACCTGATGAATGTAGCCGCGTTCGCTCAAAAGGCGCAGCAGATCGGATTGATACGTAGTCATAACGCGCACCGCACTAGCAGCGTTTTTGCTGTGTGTAAGCCTCTTGCGAGCGGTCGCGCACAGCCATAGGACAAGCGCCCATGACACCACTGATGCTTCATTGCGAATGCGACCTTGGCCCAATCCGCGCGGTTACCGCCGAAATTCATGCAACCGAGACTGGTTGCGATGCCGAATTTCGTCTTGATGGACGGATCGCCGGGATCAAAGTTCCAGAGCATACCCCGCCGGTGCGGATGGATAATCTGTGGAAGACGACGTGCTTTGAGATTTTCTGGCAGCCGATTGGTGGGACTTATTACCGCGAATTCAATCTATCGCCCTCAAGCCGCTGGGCAGCCTACGATTTTGACAGTTTTCGAGAGGGTGCTCGCGATGCCCCGGTTGATGCGATCGCGGTCTCCTGTTCGCACAGTGACAGCGAACTGATTTTGACGGCAAGTATTGCGGCGGACTTGCCCGACCCGGCTCAGGTGGCGCTCAATGCGATTGTCGAGGATCATGCGGGCAATATTCAGTTCTGGGCTTTGGCGTTTCCGCCCGGCAAGCCCGAATTCCATAGCGAGGCGTGCCGGCAAACGATCGTGGCCAGAGATTGAGGGGCAGCGTATGAACGTGAAGTTTGGAATTGATCGCCTGCTTGCTGGTCCTGCGCTCCGCGTGCCATTGGAGGGGAAGCGTGTAGCTCTGGTCGCGCACCCAGCGAGTGTCACAGAGGATCTTACCCATTCTCTTGATGCTCTGATTGCGGCGGGCGTCAATGTCACCAGCGCTTTTGGCCCGCAGCATGGGTTAAAGGGCGATAAGCAAGACAACATGGTCGAGACCGCGGACGAGACCGATCCAAAATACGGCATTCCGATCTTCAGTCTGTATGGGGAGGTGCGTCGTCCGACTGGGCAGATGATGTCAAGCGCAGACGTATTTCTGTTTGATTTGCAAGATCTTGGTTGCCGTATTTACACCTTCGTCACAACGCTTCTTTACCTGCTGGAAGAGGCAGAGAAGGTGGGCAAAGAGGTGTGGGTGCTGGATCGCCCTAATCCTGCCGGGCGTCCGGTCGAGGGAACTTTGCTGGTGCCGGGGAATGAAAGCTTCGTAGGTGCTGCGCCCATGCCGATGCGCCACGGCCTGACCATGGGCGAGATGGGGCATTGGTTTATCGAGCATTTCGGCCTCGATGTTTCTTATCGCGTGATCGCTATGCAGGGCTGGGAGCCCGACGGCGAAGGCCGTGGTTGGCCGGTTGAGCGGGTTTGGATCAACCCGTCACCGAACGCGGCGAGCGTTAATATGGCTCGCGCTTACGCCGGGACCGTGATGATCGAGGGCGCGACACTGAGCGAGGGTAGGGGGACGACCCGGCCACTGGAGGTGCTTTTCGGCGCACCCGATGTGGATGCCGAAGCGGTGCTCGTGGAGATGCAGAGGCTTGCGCCGGAATGGATGCATGGCTGCATCTTGCGGCCTTGTTGGTTCGAACCAACCTTCCACAAACATGCAGGAACGCTGTGTAACGCACTGATGATCCATGCAGAAGGTCCGCATTATGATCACGCCGCGTTCAAACCGTGGCGGTTGCAGGCGCTGGCGTTCAAAGCGATCCGGCGGCTATATCCCGACTATCCGATCTGGCGCGGCACTGACTTTAAGTATGAGTACACCGAAGACGTGCTGGCGATTGATGTGATCAATGGCGGGCCGTCGCTACGCGAGTGGGTTGATGATGCGAACGCTGCGCCGGGCGATCTGGACGCGCTGACCTCAAATGACGAGGCGGCGTGGCGTGAGGATGTGAAGAAGCATTTGCTTTATTAGCCTAACGTCACCCCGGACTTGACCCGGGGTCCCGCTACATTGTGATCGAGCATAAGTAAGCTGGATCCCGGCTCGGTGGCCGGGATGACGGTTGAGGGTTTAATGCCCCACCTTCCGGCTCAGTTCTCTCATCGCGTCGTCCAGGCCATCCAGCGTCAGCGGGTACATCCGGTCATCGACCAGTTGCTTCATGATCTTGGTGCTTTGTGAGTAACCCCATTGCTTTTCAGGAACGGGATTAAGCCAAACGGTCGCGGGGTAGGTGTTGGTCACACGCTGCATCCACATCGCACCCGCCTCTTCATTCATGTGCTCCACGCTGCCGCCGGGATGCGTGATCTCATAAGGGCTCATGGCCGCATCACCGACAAATATCACCTTGTAATCATGATCATATTTGTGGAGCACATCCCAGGTCTTCTCGCGTTCCTGCCAACGGCGTTTGTTGTCTTTCCACACACCTTCATAGAGGCAATTGTGGAAGTAGAAGAATTCGAGATTTTTGAACTCGGTCGTCGCGGCGCTGAACAATTCCTCGCACAGTTTGATAAAGGGATCCATTGATCCCCCAATATCAAGGAAAAGCAGCAGTTTAACGGCATTTCGGCGTTCCGGGCGCATATGGATGTCGAGCCAGCCTTGCTTGGCGGTGCCCTCAATCGTCGCATCAAGATCGAGCTGATCGGGGTTCCCTTCGCGCGCGAACCGCCGCAACCGTCGCAGCGCCATCTTGATATTGCGTGTGCCCAGTTCCTTGGTGTTGTCGAGGTTCTTGAATTCGCGCTTTTCCCATACTTTGATCGCGCGCTTGTGCTTGCTCTCTCCGCCGATCCGGACGCCTTCGGGGTTATAGCCTGAATGGCCGAACGGGGAGGTGCCGCCCGTACCAATCCATTTATTGCCACCCTCGTGGCGCTTTTCCTGTTCCTCGATCCGCTTCTTCAGAGTGTCCATGATCTCATCCCAATCGCCCAGGGATTCGATCTTCTCCATTTCTTCGGGCGTCAGGAATTTTTCGGCGACCGCTTTCAGCCAGTCTTCGGGGATGTCGACCGGGTTCTGCCCATAGTCTGACAGGATGCCCTTGAAGACTTTCTGAAAGACTTGGTCGAACCGATCAATCAGCCCCTCGTCCTTCACGAAGGTTGCGCGAGACAGGTAATAGAACGCCTCAGGCGACTGTTCGATCACGTCTTTGTCGAGAGCCTCCAGCAATGTGAGGTGCTCTTTGAAACTCGCCGAAATGCCAGCGGCGCGCAATTCATCTACAAAATTGAAAAACATGACTGCGACACTAAGGGGATTTCGCCACTTACGCCAAGCCTGAATTTGCGAGCGGCGTGCTGCCGATAATCGATAGACATGCTTAACGTCGTGCTAACGGTTTGCGGCTATCCCGGCGGCTCATCTTCTTGAGGATCGCACTTCGATGAAATTTGAAAAGACTGATATGAGTGAAGCGGCAGCGCTTGATCGCATTCCGCAGGCTTGCGGAGAGGTAACTGTTGGTTGTTCCAATGTTGCCGGACTTGTCCAAGCAGTGATCGAAACTTCCGAGGCTTTACGCGAGGAGCACGACGATCTGCAAGGCACTGTAAAGGCGCTTGAAGATGATCAGCTCAGAGTCGCCGAAGCGAGTGATGAGGCGCGTCTGTTGTCGGTCAAAGCGATTGAGCGCCTCGGCAAGGGCGCGGATCAGATCCAATCATCCCTTGGTCAGATTTCCGAATTGCTCGACATGGTTGGTGAGTTGGCGACTCACGTCACCGGATTTGCTGCGGCAATGGATCAGGTGAAACGGTGCTCCAAGGATATCGAAGAGATTGCTGAGACGACCAACATCCTTGCACTCAACGCCACGATTGAGGCGATGCGCGCAGGAGAGGCTGGCCGTACTTTTGCGGTGGTAGCCAATGAGGTCAAAGGCCTCGCTGGCGAAACGCGCAAAGCGACTGACGAGATTGCAACGGTCATCGAAACATTGGGAGACGAAGCCAACTCAGTCATTGAACGTATTGAGGTGGGCGCAAACGCTAGCAACGCAGCCAAAAATTCGGTCGCTAGCATTGATGAGACGATGGCAGGTGTTACGCAGCTGGTCCGCGAAGTTGACGAGCAAAATGATCAAATTGCTCGTGCGACTGGCATGATGACTGACCATGTCACGAATGTTCAGAAAGTCATCAAGAGCTCGATGAACGTTGCGACAGAAAACGCTCAAAAGCTGGCTGAAGCCAATGAGGTGATGATCGACGTCGAACGCGTTGCCAATGAGATGTTTGATGGCCTCGTCCAAGCAGGTCTGTCGCCGAATGATCAGATGTTCGTGGAACATGCCCTCGACACTGGAGAGCAAATCCGTGAAGTTATCGAACAGGGTTTGCTGAACGGTGAGATATCGCGCGAAGCCATCTTCGATACAAACTACAAATTGATCGCGGGCTCCAACCCTCAACGGTTCACCACAGCTCTTACCGAGTTTGCAGAAAAGCGCTGGAAGCCGATTCTCAATTCAATGACGAACCGTGTGGATGATTGCATCGCGGCAGTCTGCGCCGACAGGAATGGCTTCATGCCGACGCATGTAGATCGTTTCTCTCAGAAACCGACGGGCGATGTCGCACACGATACGCAATTTTGTCGTAATGGCCGCATCCTGCAGGATGCCTCAGATGCGGAAGCGGCAGCGAGCGATGCGCCATATCGCATGGCCGTGTTCCGCCAGGAAGGGAACGGCGATGAGTATTACGTCGTTCGCAGCGTTTATGTACCTATAAAGGTGAGGGGTGAACGCTGGGGCGACCTGCGATTCGCATACATCCTGGGCGGTGCGGAGAAGCTTTTGACCGAGGCCGAACAGAAATACAGCGGCGCCGCGAGGTAGTCGATCTTTTAGGTAGGATTTCGCCGCGCCATAAAGGCGAGCCGCTCAAACATCATGACATCCTGCTCGTTCTTAAGCAGTGCGCCATGAAGCGGAGGTATTGCGCTATTGGGGTTGCTGTCCTGCAGCACCTCAAGCGGCATATCCTCATTCAGCAGTAATTTTAGCCAGTCCAGTAGTTCGCTCGTCGATGGCTTCTTCTTCAGGCCAGGCACATCGCGCAGCTCGTAAAAGATATCCATTGCCTTTGTGACCAAAGTTTTTTGAATGTCAGGGAAATGCACGCTGACGATTTCGCGCATTGTGTCGCGGTCGGGAAACTTGATGTAGTGGAAGAAACAGCGGCGCAAAAACGCGTCTGGCAGCTCCTTCTCGTTGTTTGAGGTTATGACAACAATGGGGCGTTCCTGCGCGGTGATTGTCTCATGCGTTTCGTAAACGTCGAAACTCATTCGATCGAGTTCTTGCAAGAGATCATTCGGGAACTCGATATCGGCTTTGTCGATCTCATCGATCAGAAGGACGGGCAGCTCGGGCGACGTGAAAGCCTCCCACAGTTTTCCCTTTTTGATGTAGTTCGAGATATCGTGAACGCGCTCATCGCCGAGCTGACCATCGCGCAGGCGCGCCACCGCATCGTATTCGTAAAGGCCCTGCTGCGCCTTGGTCGTCGATTTGATGTTCCACTCGATGAGCGGGGCACCCATTGCTTTGGCTACCTCATGCGCGAGAACTGTCTTGCCGGTTCCGGGCTCACCTTTGACCAAAAGCGGGCGCCGCAACATTGCGGCTGCGTTCACCGCAACTTTCAAATCTTCCGTAGCGATGTAGTCTGATGTGCCTTCAAAACGCGTATCGGCCATGGGTTTTCCCTTGCAACTTACCTTTACGTACGCGTTAAGCGGCGACGCTGCGCTGTGCAAGGGTCATCAATCAACAAAGGTTCAATTCAGGGTGCGAGCGCGAGGATCCGGCGCGCAAGCATCTCCAGCTGAGCATTTGCTAACGGCGCGTCTGGGTTGTTCCAGCTCAAGGTCAGAATATGCCATTTCTCAGACTTGTCCTGCAGTAGCCATGTCAGATTAAGTACGCCCGGTTCGGACCCCCCTTATATCCAATGTAGGCCCAGTCCTTTGCTTCGTTCTCGGATAGAGCGGAGCTGACGGCCATGATCTTGCGGGCAGTCGGGTCATCGAATTCGGAGAGGGCACGCATGAGGTTGCGCAGATCGCCAGTATTCGCGAACCATTCCAGCGTGTCGATTTCGGTTGGTGTTGTGAAGCCTGGGAAATCCAGCTTGCTAGGGTCGCCGCCTATATCATCTTCAAAATCAGCGAGGATCGCACGTTTGGTTTCTTCATCCCCGGCGATGTATTTCTGCGCGTTATTGGGGCTGCCTTTAAGTGCAAACATCTCCAGCGTGGTAAGAAATGGTGTTGTGCGCTCCGCATCAGAATGACCAGTCAGTTCTAATTCTGCTTCGATGGCATCTCGCCCAAGCTCATGCATGAGAATATCGGTTGCGGTGTTGTCGCTGATCGAAATCATCATCGTTGCGAGCGTTTGCAAGGTCACGGGCGCGCCGCTGGGCCAGCGCTGCATCTGGCCGCTTGGGAAAGAGCGGCGATCAATGGTGAGCGTATCTGACCAGTTTCGCTCCCCGGCCTCAATAGAACGCGCCAGGGCAGACAACACGTAAAGCTTGAAGGTCGAGCCAATTGCCAAGTGTTTCTCAGCACCAAGTGCCAAGACTGGCGTATCATCGTCGAGCGGCCCGAAATAGGCGCTGACATCTCCCGGCAACGCGCCGAGTTCCAAGCCGATTTTGACTGCGCTATCATCCAGTTGATCAAAGCTGCTCAACAGCAAGCCCTCGATCAGATGCGGCTCGTTCGGCTCGATCACGATCGTCCCGCGTCCGATGGCCTTTTCGAATCGTATCGCTATGTTGCCGCTCAACTCTCCCGTCGGCTCTAGGCTCTCCAGCGCCACAACTGGGCCAAATTGGGATTGCAATTGCTGGCTGATGACCTCGAACTGCGCAGGTGGCACGGCTGCGAGAAATGTCGCGCTGAAGACATCTTGCGGGCTGAGCTCTCTCTTGATCAGCCTAATCGTATCTTGCGCACGCTCTTGCAGAGGCGACGCTTCGGCTGTTTGTGATGACGTTTGCGGGTCTTGAGCATTGGCGGCGACTGGCGCAAGGATGCTTGCCGTGGCAGCAATGAAAGCTAAGTGAGTGTGTTTGATCATATCGCCTGTGTTATCGTGACAATACAGCCAGCGCAATGGTAACCTAAAGCCACCTGACGCGAACTCTCTTGCAGACCGCAATCAAAGGACAATTGCCATGCCTACCGAGCGTCTTACGATAGAATCGCCATTCGGTCACAGCCTTTCAGGGGCGTTGGAAATGCCAACCGGGCTTGTGCGGGGGGCTGCGCTGTTCGCGCATTGCTTTACATGCACCAAACAATCCAAAGCCGCGGTGACCATTGCGAGAGAGTTGGCACGCAATGGCATTGCGACGCTTCGTTTTGATTTTACCGGGCTAGGTGGCAGCGACGGCGATTTTGGCCGCGCTGGATTTGCAAGCGATATCGAAGATTTGATCTGCGCGGCGCGGTATCTGTGCGACCGGTTCGGTGATGGAATCTTGCTAGTAGGCCATAGCCTTGGCGGCGCAGCAGTTCTGGCTGCTGCGGATGATCTGGGCTTTGACCATGTCGCGGCCATTGCGACGATTGGTGCACCATCCGACGTACCGCACGTGCTGGGCAATATCAGGGGCGATCTTGCCGCCATCGAACGAGATGGCGAGGGCGAGGTTAGCATTGGCGGTCGCAGCTTTCATTTGTCGAAGGAGTTTCTCGACAAAACGCGTCAGATTGACCTGATGGAAGAGGTTGCTCGTCTCCGCGTGCCAGTAATGATCGCGCATTCGCCGACCGATCAGATTGTCGGGGTCGAGAATGCCAGCGCGCTGTTTGAAGCGGCCAAACATCCGAAGAGCTTTGTCAGTCTTGCTGGCGCGGATCACCTGCTCACCAACGAAGCGGACGCACAATTCATCGCTGGCGTCATTTCAAGCTGGGCGACCCGTTACCTGCCGATGAAAGATGACTGGCCCATGCCCGATGACGGTGTGATTGTACAAACCGGGCATGGCAAGTTCGGCACTGAAGTTCATACGGCAACGCATCGTTTTGTGGCTGATGAACCGCTGAGTTATGGCGGCGATGACACTGGCCCGACGCCGTATGATCTGCTTTTGGCATCGCTAGGCACATGCACCGCCATGACCATGAAAATGTACGCAGATCGCAAAGAGTGGCCGTATGAGGGCGCGCGCATTCAGGTAACGCATGAGCGCAATCATGCTGAGGATCTGGGCCACGTTGTCGAGGAAGGCATGCAAACTCAGGCACTACATCGCCGGATCGAAGTGATAGGCGCTGACTTGACCGACGACCAACGGGCGAAAATTCTAGAGATTGCCGACAAATGCCCGGTCCACAAAACTCTAGAGGGGCATTTGCATATTCACACTGAAGGTGCCGGTTAAGTCTTAGCTCAGGTTCGCGGCAGCGCGCTCAGACAAACAAGCAGAAACAGTGTCATAAGCAGTGTGATGGTGGCGACCTTCCATCCGGTCGCAGCGTTTTTCATGCCCCGGTCCCATGTCCATGCACCGATCACCGTCGTGACCACTGCGCTCGCTGCAATCGTCAGATAGCCATGCTGAGCATTAAGCAGGATAAAGATCGCGAAGAGCGCGCCCATCTGGACGAGCAACGCTCCGGTAAACCAAACAATTGGGATTGGGCGATAGGCTGTGTCAGGCACCTCCCAATCGGGCAGTGAGCTGTCCGGGCGAGATAAACGCCTGTCGCCCGCCATAATGTCCTCCTCGCGAGGATTGGGAGGCTTCTTATCAGGCATCAATAAGGTCCCGATCGACTTCGCCTGCACGGTTTTGAATGAAGTTGAACCGGTGTTCCGGGTTACGGCCCATAAGGTGATCGACCAGCTCTTTCACCACAGCCCGCTGCTCAAATTCCTGAGGAAGAGTGATGCGGATCAGGCTTCGCGTTTCGGGATTCATGGTCGTTTCGCGCAGCTGTTGCGGGTTCATTTCACCCAAGCCTTTGAATCGGCCAACTTCGACTTTCTTGCCCTTAAATACCGTTGCTTCCAGCTCGGCCCGGTGCGCGTCATCGGCGGCATAGCGGCTCTCTTTGCCCGCGGTCAGGCGGTATAGAGGCGGTTGTGCGAGGAACAGGTGCCCCTTGCGTACGACCTCGGCCATTTCTTGGAAGAAGAACGTCATGAGCAGCGTCGCGATATGTGCGCCGTCAACATCGGCATCGGTCATGATGATGATACGATCATAGCGCAGGTTTTCCGGGTCGCAGTCTTTGCGCGTCCCGCACCCTAGCGCCAAAGACAGGTCTGCAATCTCGCTATTTGCGCGAATCTTATCCGCCGTAGCACTTGCTACATTCAGAATTTTGCCGCGAATCGGCAGGATCGCCTGCGTCTTGCGGTTGCGCGCCTGTTTGGCACTGCCGCCAGCTGAATCGCCCTCCACAATGAACAGCTCAGTCTCGCCGTCACCTTCACCGGAACAATCGGTCAGCTTACCTGGCAGGCGAAGTTTCTTGGCGTTGGTGGCGCTCTTGCGCTTGATCTCACGTTCCTGCTTGCGACGCAGGCGCTCTTCCATGCGCTCCATGACCTGGCCGAGCAGGGCCTTGCCGCGATCCATATTTCCCGACAGGAACAAATCGAAGTGGTCGCGAACGGCGTTCTCGACCAACCGCGCTGCTTCCGGCGATGTCAGGCGATCTTTGGTCTGGCTTTGGAATTGCGGATCGCGAATGAATACGGACAGCATAATCTCTGCGCCGTTCATCACGTCATCGGCGGTAATGTCCTTGGCTTTCTTGGTGCTCGTCAGCTCACCGAAAGCCCGCAAGCCCTTGGTTAGCGCCGCTCGCAAGCCTTGCTCATGCGTCCCCCCATCGGGTGTGGGGACGGTGTTACAATACCAACTTGTGGACCCTTCTGAATAAAGTGGCCATGCGAGCGCCCATTCAACGCGCCCTTGAGGTACCCCGTCGTCGCTTTCTGGAAAGTCCTGATTGCCGGTGAACGGTTCTGCGGTAACGCATTCTCGCGAGCCGAGCTGTTCTGCCAGATGGTCAGCAAGTCCGCCCGGAAACTTGAAGGTTGCCTCAGTCGGGACGTCCTCGGATGCCAAGCTTTCTGCGCATTTCCAGCGGATTTCCACGCCAGCGAACAAATACGCCTTGGAACGTGCGAGTTTGAAAAGTCGATGCGGCTTGAATTTGCGGTCGCCGAATATTTCCGTGTCGGGCGTAAAGCTTACGGAAGTGCCGCGGCGGTTGGGCGCGGCGCCGATTTCCTGAATTGATCCCTGGGCGTGCCCCTTGGCAAATTCCTGCATGAACAGTTTTTTGTCGCGGGCAACCTCTACGCGGGTAAGTTCGGATAGGGCATTCACAACGCTCACCCCGACACCGTGCAATCCGCCACTGGTCGCGTAGGCCTTGCCAGAGAATTTGCCGCCGGAATGGAGCGTAGTCAGGATCACTTCGAGCGTTGACTTGCCCGGATACTTTGGATGCTCGTCAATCGGAATGCCGCGACCATTATCCGAGACAGTTACATGATTGTTTTCGTCCAACCGCAGTTCGATACGATTGGCGTGGCCTGCCACGGCTTCATCCATCGCGTTGTCGAGAACTTCCGCGACAAGGTGGTGGAGGGCGCGGTCATCTGTGCCACCAATATACATCCCCGGACGGCGGCGAACTGGCTCAAGGCCCTCAAGGACCTCGATTGAGGAGGAATCGTAGTCGCCGCTGCTGGTGCTCGGCGCATCTTTGAACAGATCATCAGACATAGTGAGACTGTATGCCGCGCAAGGTGGCATTCACACAAGCTACGTGCGTATCTTATCGCCAGCAACAATGCCGAAGCATCGTTGTTGATCTAGTTGCTGAAGCGCTGCGCAGCGGCGTCCACTACAGTCACGCCGGACTGATTGATCTGACGGACCTCCATCGCGCGCTCAACCACGCCATTGCGCTGGAATCGGAACGCCCCGTCAAGACCAAGAAAGCCGCCATCATCGCGCAGCCGACCTACAGGGAAATTGCGCCCGACCCGCCAGTCGTTCGACACGCGCAAGGTTAGCAGAACTGCGTCATATCCCAAGGTCGCAATGCGGTATGGCTGGCCGCCGAAACGACCCTCATAGCTGGTGACAAAACGCTGATAATTCGCGTCGGGAACAGCAGAGAAGATAGCTCCGCGCATGGCGGAGGCTCGTGTAACTGCCGTCTCTCCGCTCCACAATTCCGTACCCATCAGGCGCGTTGTGCCTTCGCCGCCGGGGCGGAACTGACCCGCAGCTCTATTGGCCAACTGCGCACCATCGGCGATCAGTACGCTGTCAAAACCACCTCGATCACGCAGTCGTTGTGCGGCGCTAACGATTGATGTGTTGCCGCGTGAATAGCGCTCAACACCATTCATCCGGCCGCCTGATCGCGCAACGGATGTTTGCAGCGCAGCTTCGGCCCGGCGCCCATACTCCCCTTGAGGTGCAAGAATGGCGAAATCACGTGCACCTTGGCTGCGCGCATATTCCACTGATCGAGCAATTGATTGCTCTGGCATATGCCCCATCACAAATACATCGGTCGCGGCGACACGTGTATCATTCGAGAATGAGATCACGGGAACGTTGGCCGGGCGCGCTAACGAAGCGACTGTCGCGACGTTGTCTCCCATCAGTGGGCCGAGAATCAGCTTATTACCATCCGCAATGGCGCGGCGCGCCGCATCACGTGCATTTGTGCCCGTATCATAGGTTGTAATGCGCAGGTTTGAGGCATTTGTGTCGAGCAATGCCATTGTCGTCGCGTTGGCGATAGATCGACCCACCGCGCCATTATTGCCTGTCATTGGAACCAGCAGAGCGATGCGATGGCGCGTTTCGTCAGTGGGCAATGCGGTTGCGCTTGGTTCTGGCGTAGGCGTGGGTGCAGGTGGCGGAACATCTGCACCTTTGGGAACAACTGCGCAGCCAGCAAGCAACGTCGCCAGAGCGGTCGCCGCAAACGTCCTGCGGTTCAAAAATTCTGATTTTGAAAGATTTCCGTTCATTGCGATCCGCTTCATTCTTGCCGCTTCCCTGTTCTCTCGTCCATGTACCCGCACGTGACTGATACGCTGGATACGCCTCTAGGCCATGGCTCAGATTCTCTTAGCCCAGGGCTTTACCTTGTGGCCACACCTATTGGCAATCTGGGCGACATTACCCTGAGAGCTATCGAGACCCTCCGTGCATGCGCGCTTATTGCATGCGAAGATACGCGGGTCACGGGTAAATTGCTCAAACATTTGGGGATTTCGGGCCAGCTCGTGCGTTATGATGATCATAGCGAGGCGAGGGCACGTGACCGTCTCATCGAGACTGCGCAACAAGAGGCGGTTGCGTTGGTAAGTGATGCGGGTTCCCCGCTCGTGAACGATCCAGGGTATCGGCTGGTAGAAGCGGCGCGGAAAGAGGGTGTCGCGACGACCGTCATTCCAGGGCCGAGCGCGGTCATCGCAGGCCTGAGTCTATCGGGTATGCCAAATGATCGGTTCCTGTTTGCAGGTTTTATGCCATCGAAGGACAAGGCACGGCAGGATGCACTGACCGAGCTGGCTGGTCTTGATGCGACGCTGATTTTCTTCGAGACTGCGCCAAGATTGCAAAAAACACTGGCCGTTATTGAACAAACGCTGCCCGACCGTGAAGTGGCGGTAGCTCGCGAGCTTACAAAAATGCATGAGGAAGTGCGCCGGGGATTGCCTTCGGGGTTATTGGCCTGGTTTGATGCACATCCAGCCAAAGGGGAGATCGTCCTTCTCATCGCGCCTCCAGGCGATGCCGAAACTAGCGATGACGATGTCGATGGGATGCTGATTGAGGCGCTTGAAACGCATAAACCGTCCCAAGCCGCAGCTAAGGTCGCAAGGGTGACCGACCGCGAGCGCAAAATGCTCTATGACCGAGCGATGGAATTGCGTTCAAAATGAAGTCTATCTGATGAAGCGCCAGCTTGCGGAGAGAAGCGGTCGGCAGGGGGAAAAGCGGGCTGAGCTATGGCTGCGCGCCCAAGGGTGGTCATTGCTGGATCGACGAGATCAAAACGCCGGTTGGCGAGATTGATCTGATTGTGAAGCGTGCCGGTGTGGTTGCGTTTGTCGAAGTTAAATGGCGGCGAAAGAAGCCTGATCTCGACTATGCAATCGACGAATATCGGCTGTCACGTGTGGCCGCAGCGGCGGAAGCAGTCGCGCATACCTATGCCAAAAACGGCGAAGATATTCGGATTGATGTAATCCTGCTTGCACCTGGCAGCCTGCCACACCACATCAAAAATGCCTGGCAACCTTAAGAAGCGCAAAGCCGTTCATGCTGAGCTTGTCGAAGTATCGCATTTTCTTCTAGCGCAGAACTGTAAGTGAAATACGGCCCTTCGACAGGCTTGGGGCGAACGGAGAAACAGAATGTCGCTTAAAGTCGCTGTCCAGATGGACCCGATTGAAACCGTCAACATTGCTGGCGATTCCTCTTTTGCCTTGATGGAGGCCGCGCAGGCTCGCGGGCATACACTGTATCACTATGATGTGGGCACGGTTGCGTGGGAAAGCGATGGGAGCCCGACCGGGAAGATCACAGCCCATGCGAAACCAGTTACCGTGCAAAGGGTAGAGGGTGATCACTTTTCGGCTGGTGAACTGCGTCAGATTGACCTGGCGCATGATGTCGATGTCATTCTGATGCGGCAGGATCCGCCATTTGATCTTGGATACATCAGTGCGGCCCTGCTGCTCGACCGGCTGAAAGGCCAAACTCTGGTGGCGAACGACCCGCGCGAAGTTGTGAACGCGCCCGAGAAGATGTTTGTGCTCGATTATGCACAATTTATGCCCCCGACGCAGATCGCGCGGTCATTGGATGACGTTCGTGCTTTTCAGGCAAAGCACGGTGCAATTGTCGTAAAGCCGCTGCACGGCAATGGCGGAAAAGCGATCTTCAAGATCGATGCGGATGGCACAAACCTCTCGGCATTGTTTGAAATTTTCAATCAGACCTGGCCAGAACCACATATGATTCAGCCGTTTCTTCCAGAAGTCTCGACAGGGGATAAGCGGATCGTCTTGGTCGATGGTGAGTTTGCAGGTGCAATCAATCGTGTCCCGGGTGAAGGGGAGTTTCGCTCGAGATCTTGCACAGGGCGGTTATGCTGAGGCTGCGACCCTGACCGCGCGCGAGGAAGAGATTTGTGCGTCTATGGGCCCAGAGCTAAAGCGTCGGGGATTGGTGTTTGTCGGCATCGACGTGATCGGTGGCGAATGGCTGACGGAGATCAACGTGACATCGCCGACGGGTATTGTGGCAATCGATAGGTTTAACGGCACGGACACAGCAGGAGCCATTTGGGACGCCTTGGAGCGTCGCCACGCCGCAATGTGAGACTGTGAGTTGCTAGTCCCTCTCACGAGGGTGGGCGTTTCTGTAAGTGTCCAGCAGTGTTGCCGCATCCACTTTCGTATAGATTTGCGTTGAACCCAGGCTGGCATGGCCAAGCAGCTCTTGCAGGCTCCTTAGATCCGTTCCAGCGCTCAGCAAATGCGTGGCAAAGCTATGGCGAAGAGCATGTGGTGTAGCGGTATCGGGCAGCCCAAGAGCCTTGCGGGCCTGCGCTGTCACTTTCTGGATCATTCCTTGGTTGAGCCTGCCGCCTTTGGTACCTCGAAAAGAGGGTCCTCGGCCCCCATGGCCCAAGGCGATTTCGCGCAGTAATCTGCGACCGCTTCGGCAACGATCGGCAGGATCGCAACTACGCGCTGTTTGCCGCCTTTCCCGGTGACAACCAATTGTTCGTCGAGTGGCACATCAACGCCGTTCAGCGACAATGCCTCTGCTATCCGCAACCCAGCGCCGTAAAGCAGCATCAGAACGGCCCGATCACGTGCCCCGACCCAATCCTCGCGGGCAAGGCTGGCGACTTCATCCGCCAATCCCACGGCATCATCGGGCGTGACGGGGCGGGGCAAGCCCATCTTGATGCGCGGGCCGCGCATTCTTGGCGGCTCAGTATTGTCGAGACCTGCTTGTTCTTTGGCGAAAGCGATGAAGCCCTTTAATGCTGACAATTCGCGTGCCGCCGATGCGTTGGACAACCCCTCCGTGCGGCGTGCGGCTAACTGCCCGCGTAATCCGCGCGATGTGATCCGAGCGATGTCATTCCAAGAGTTTAGGTCTAAACGATCCAGAAAGTGCGCCGCTGCACTCCCATAAGCGCGCACTGTGTGTGGCGACCTTCGCCGGTTTTCAGTCAGATGGGCATGCCACGCCTCAAGGAAATCCTGCTTGGTCACGCCGACACCAGTTCGCTGTGAACGAGGTCGGCAAGCAATGCGTCCAACAGCGGCATTCCCGCGTCCGTCACGAACAGTTTCTGGCCCGATCGCCTGACCAGCCCCAAATCTTGATGCAGGCTGAGTTTTTTCTGATCAATCAATTGCCTCGGTGCAAACCCGAATCGATTTTCGAAGGCACTCAAATCCACGCCTTCTGTCAGCCGTAGGCCCATCAACAGAGCCTCACTCGCTTGCTCTGCATTGGGGAGGGCACGTTCCTCACACATTCCGTGATCATGCGCATCAACGGCCTGCAGGTAGTTCTCTGGCTTTTTGTGACGCTGTGTCGCAAAACCACCGCGGCGGCCATGCGCGCCAGGACCAATTCCGGCATAATCGTGATAGCGCCAATAGGTGAGATTATGCACGCTTTGTGCGCCATCGCGCGCGTGATTGCTGATCTCATACGCGGGAATGCCAGCCTCCGCAGTCATGTCGCGCGTCAGCGTGAACAGATCTGCCGCGCTATCGCCATCAAGCGGTGCAAAAACGTTGCGCCGGACATCGGTCGCGAAGCGCGTCTGAGGCTCAATCGTAAGCTGGTACAACGAGATATGCTCAGTTCCAAGGTCAAGTGCTCGTCCAAGCTCCGCATGCCAATCCGCAAGAGTTTGCCCGGGCCGGGCATAAATCAGATCAATCGATACGCGCCCAAAGGCGGATTGCGCTGTTGCAAGCGCAGCGAGTGCCTCGTTCACGCTGTGTTGTCGCCCAAGAAACTGCAATGCGCCTTCATCGAGCGACTGCACGCCGAGCGATACGCGATTGATGCCAGCGGCGGCAAGGTCGGCAAAATTCGCGGCCTCAACAGACGAAGGGTTAGCCTCGAGCGTTATCTCAATATTTGGTGCAAGCCCCCACAAACGCTCAGCTTCTCTTAGTAAAGCATCAACTAACACAGGTGGCATCAGGCTCGGGGTGCCGCCGCCGAAGAAGATGCTGCGGAGCGCCTCGCCACCGCCACGGCTCGCCTCAAATCGCATGTCTCTGACTAATGCGTTCATCCAGCCGTTAATGTCTACCGCATCACGCACGTGGCTGTTGAAGTCGCAATATGGGCACTTCGACACACAAAAAGGCCAGTGAATATAAAGGGCTCGCATGATGTCTTCTTTAGGGAAAATTAACTCGGATTGCGCGAAACCCCCAAGTGTTATGGGGTTTTCGAAGGACTTTTGGATAGCAGGTGCGGCAAGCGTAGTCACGGCTATGCCTGCTTTCCTGCTGGCGCCAGTCGCGCAAGCCCATGAGCGCGAGCGATCCCGGTCTGCCAATTTTGTGAAGACAGCCGAGCAGTTTCCGCGTGGGACCAATGAGAATGTCTCGGCCCGCTTGCTGGATCGTCATAATCAGGAACGACGTCGTCTGGGTCTTCGTGATCTGCGCTGGAACCCGCGACTTGCGGATGATGCTGCACGCTGGGGTAAGACCCTGGCTCGAAAGGGATACTTACGGCACTCTGACCGCCGTACTCGTGGGGGTGCTGGTGAAAATCTATGGATGGGCACTAGCGGCTACTGGGGTGCCGAAAGCATGGTCGACATGTTCCTGAAGGAACGCGACGACTATCGCCACGGAGCATTCCCGCACGTTTCGAGGACCGGCAACTGGGCCGATGTTGGTCATTACACTCAGATCGTTTGGCGTGACACGCGCGAGGTCGGCTGCGCCGTCGTCAGCGGCAAAGGTAACGATGTGTTGGTGTGTCGATATTATCCGGCAGGAAACATCTCTGGCGCAAAGGCATATTAATGAACAGAACAAGGGCAGTCACTAATACAGGCTTTGTGAGCGTTTTGGCGCTTGCCTTAAGCGCGTGCGGCGGCGGTGGCAGCTCGGCACCTGCCACGAACGGTGGAGGCAGTCCTGTGGCTGGCGGCACACCGACGCCCACGCCCACTCCGACCCCTACGCCAACACCGACTCCCACTCCCACTGGTGGAACTGCGCAGGGCACACAGGCGGCCATGCTTGAGGTAATGCTGCGCACGCATAATGAAGCGCGCGCAGAGGTTGGCGTTGCTCCCGCGACGCTCGACGACGATTTGAACCGTCAGGCGCTTGAGTATGCAGAAGAAATGGCACGCACTGGCAACTTTCAGCATAGCCCGGGCTCTGCGCGGCCTAATCAGGGTGAGAATCTCTGGGCGGGAACTGCTGGTGCGTTCGCTTACGAGCGGATGTCGGGCGCCTGGATTGATGAGAAGCAATACTACATCCACGACCGTTTTCCCTATGTGAGCAATACCGGTCGCTGGCAGGACGTTGGCCACTACACCCAAATCATCTGGGAAAGTTCGACCCGTCTGGGGTGCGGTCTTGCGACCGGCAACGGGCGTGACTGGCTGGTCTGTCGTTATGGGCCACCCGGTAATGTGAGCGGGCAATTCGCTTACGACTAAAGATTAGCCAAATTGTTGGGCAACTAACTTGGCGAAGGCATCGGCTCGGTGGCTGATTCCCATAGTTTCCTTGAGATTGATCTCTGCGAATGTGGTTTCATATCCCGCTGGTACGAATATTGGATCATAGCCAAACCCAAGCTTTCCGCGCGGGGGCCAAGTGAGGGAACCCGGACACTCGCCCTCGTACACCGCACTTTCACCATCGGGCCAGGCGATCGCCAGCACGCAATGGAACGCGGCTGAGCGGTCCGTGTCGGGTCCCAACGTTTGCAAGAGCCCCTCAACCTTGCCCATTGCCATATACCAGTCACGGCCCGGCTCGCCCTCGAACCACTGCCGCTCTGCCCAATCGGCTGTGTAGACTCCGGGGCGACCGCCAAGCGCGTCGACGGAAAGCCCGCTATCGTCAGCCAGCGCGACAATTCCCGATGCCTCTGCCGCTGCGCGCGCTTTGATCAGCGCGTTTTCAACGAATGTCGTGCCGGTTTCTGCCGGTTCGGGCAGCCCCAGTGAACCAGCTGAAATGCACTTCATCCCGTAAGGATCGAGCAGCCCGCTGATCTCTTTCAGCTTGCCCGAGTTATGCGTAGCAATGACTAGCGATCCAGAGCCAAGACGACGGTCAGAATTCACGATCTACTTCACCGCTTTGTCTTGAGCCGTAAAGATCCTGTCACAACCGATCCGGGCGAGGCGCAGCAAGCGGAGCAATTCCTCTTCGTCATATGGCGCGCCTTCCGCTGTTGCCTGCGCCTCTGCAATCTTCCCGCCCTCGAGAAGAACGAAGTTTGCATCAGCCTCGGCATTGGAATCCTCGGGATAGTCGAGATCAAGCACCGGCGTGCCTTCAAAAATACCGCAAGAAATCGCAGCGACTTTGGCGTTGATTGGATCATCCTTGATCTCGCCGTTTGCGATCAAGCCATTCACCGCAAGGCGCAATGCGACCCATGCGCCCGAAATAGAGGCGGTACGCGTTCCGCCGTCCGCCTGAATAACATCGCAGTCGAGCGTAATCTGACGTTCGCCAAGCTTCTTCAGGTCCACCACTGCACGCAAAGAGCGCCCGATAAGACGCTGAATTTCCTGTGTTCGACCGCTCTGTTTCCCACGAGCAGCCTCACGAGACCCGCGCGTGTGCGTCGCGCGGGGCAGCATCGAATACTCGCCCGTCACCCAGCCTTCACCTTTGCCGCGCAGCCATGGGGGAATGCGCTCTTCGACGCTGGCGGTGCAAAGCACCTTTGTTTCACCAAAGCTGATAAGGCACGAACCCTCAGCATGTTTGGTATAGCCGGTCTCGATGGTGATGGCGCGCATTTCGTCGGGCGCACGTCCTGAAGGGCGCATTGAAGTCTCCGTTGGTCCGATTCTTGGTGTGGTTGTTCTTGATGGGCGCGTTAGGCGCTTAGGGGTTGTTAGAGCAAGGGGAGCGGCTAGATTATGGGCATGGGCACATCACCACTCACGGAATTGACGGATCGCGCGCGGGATATCTTTCGCCTGGTCGTTGAGGGCTATCTCGAAGATGGCACGCCGGTTGGGTCGAAAGCGCTGGCTCAGGATCAATCAGTCAATCTGTCGCCGGCATCTATTCGGTCGGTTCTGTCCGATCTGGAACAGCTCGGCCTATTGGCTGCACCGCATACCAGCGCAGGCCGTATGCCGACCGAGGTCGGACTGCGTCTATTTATCGACGCGATGATGCAGGTTGGGGAACCAACGCTTGCTGAGCGGACGGCGATTGAGCAACGCTTAAAGGATCCCGGCCCGATCGAGCAGGCTTTGGAGCAGACCAGCGCATTGCTATCGGATCTTTCAGGTGCCGCTGGCATGGTTATGGTCCCACAGCGCGAATTGCGCCTCGATCAGCTCAGTATTGTGCCACTTGCGCCGGGTAAAGCGATGGTCGTGCTCGTCGGTGACGATGGCAGTGTAGAGAACCGGATTATCGATTTGTCCGAAGGTGAGAGCAGGGCTCACTTTGAGGAAGTGAGCAATTTCCTGACCCAGCAAGCGCACGGTAAGACGGTGGCGGAGGCGTTGGGTGCAATCGAAAGAGAGATCACCAGCGAGCGCAATGCTTTGGACAAAGCTAGCGCAGATTTGGTTCGTCGTGGACTTGCAGTGTGGAGCGCAGATGCAGCAAACCGCCCGGTTCTGATTGTCAGGGGACAGTCAAAACTGCTTGATGATGTCGCACTTGGCGACATTGAGCGGGTGCGCTCTCTGCTTGATGATATTGAAAATAAAGAGTCGCTGGCCAGTCTTCTGGAGCGCGCCAGACAAGCGAAGGCGACACGCATCTTTATCGGTAGCGAAAACCGTCTTTTCTCGCTTTCTGGCTCTTCTGTCATTGCATCACCCTATAAAGATGGTGAGGGACGCATCGTAGGCGTGTTGGGGGTGATTGGTCCGACGCGGTTGAATTACGCGCGGGTCGTCCCCATGGTGGATTTCACGGCCCGTTCCTTGGGCAAAACAATTAGATAATCTGGATTTTCCTGTGAGCGATAAAAATACGAAAGAGCCGCAAGACGAAGCGGTAGAAAAAGAGCTGGAAGGGGTGCCGGAAGCGCTTCTCGATGATGGTGACGAAGACGCCGGTGAAGGCGGCATAGAAGAGGCGCTGGAGGCGCTGAAGGCCGACTTGGAAACCGCCAAGCAGGATGTTCTCTATGCGCGGGCAGAAACACAAAATGTCCGTCGCCGGATGGAGAAAGACGCGCAGGACGCTCGCAATTATGCGGCAACCGGCTTCGCACGCGATATTCTGAGCGTGGCAGACAACTTGGCGCGAGCTATCGATCACGTGCCCGCTGAACTGCGCGACAACGAGAAATCGAAGCGCTTCATCGAAGGGATTGAGGCAACACAGCGCGAGCTTGAGAAAGTATTTGGTCAGCACGGCATATCGAGGATCGCTGCGGTTGGGCTTCCACTTGACCCGAACCAGCATCAGGCGATGATGGAAGTACCCACCGATGAGCATGAGGCCGGTACCATCGTTCAGGAAATGCAGGCGGGCTATATGATCAAGGATCGCTTGCTGCGGCCCGCAATGGTCGGGGTCGCCAAGAAACCGGATTAATCTGCGCCAGGAAACCGCACCAGCAGGTCATAGGCCGTTTTGTCAGAAACGCCGGCAACCTTTACACCGTTCCTCAGCCAGAAGGCGTGTTGGACGATCATGGCTTGCTGCTCGATGCCATATCGCGAGAGTGGCCAGCCTGGCTTGAGGCTGTAGTCGTACCGGCGTGAGAATGGGCGAACGAGCGGCAGATACCACCATCCGCGAGCCTGAGTTTGCCAGACATGAACCAGCTCGTGGATGAGTAAGCCCTGACGCAGCACATTCTCGCGCGAAAAATCATCGCAATAGGCATCGCCGCGCGGATGAAAATGCACATGCCCCCAAGGAGCCATGGTGACTTTTCGAGGCTGCAACGGAAACCACTTCCGCCGCCTTAGTGTGACCTTCGTATAGTCAATCGCTTCACCGAAAATGGACTTTGCGAGGGTTACTTCACCGGGAGTTAGGTCTCGCTCACCACCAATCGGGCAGGGGGGTAATACCTCATCATCGGCTGTGGCTGAGGAGGTTGTAGACGCGTTCAGCGCTCATCCCCCGCCGCTTTAACCGGAACGTTAAAGCTGTGCTTGTCACCATTCGCGAGCACCAAAGTCACTTCGGTCGTCGAGCCAGCGGTGAGATCGTCTGACAAGCCAAACACCATAATGTGCTTGCCGCCTGGCTCAAACACCATCGTGCTTCCGGTCGGGATTGGCACAGATGCTTGCTGCTCCATACTCATCTTGCCATCTTCCATCACCATATCATGCAGTTCGGCACGATCTGCACCGACAATGTCGGCGACAACAAGTTCGGCATTTGCTTCACCTGAATGGGTCAGATCGAGGTAAACTACGCCGGGATTTCCCTTGACCGGCGGCAGCATGAGCCGGGCATTCGTGACTTCCAAGACAGCCATGTCGTCAGACTCCTGAGCCGCAGTCGGTTCAGACGTATCAGACGAGCACGACGCCAGAGTAAACCCATTAGCCACCAGCGCAATTGCCGCGAAGCGATGCATTTTCATTTCAAATTTCCCTCTTGGTACATGTGCAAAAAACTAGCGACGTGTGTCCCTTGTGCCAAGCAAAAGCGCACCTATATCCCTGACAACCGAGCCGTCGACTGGTTTTGCCCGAGCGCCCTGATTATGGGCGGTCACATGGGGAAGCTGACAGCGCGGCGTCCAACAAACGATCCAATGGATGGGGTAAGAATGAGTAAAGTTATCGGTATCGACCTCGGCACCACAAACAGCTGTGTCGCGGTAATGGACGGCGGAAAGCCGAAAGTAATTGAGAATTCAGAAGGCGCGCGTACGACGCCCTCTATTGTGGCCTTTACCAAGGACAGCGAGCGGTTGATTGGTCAGCCAGCTAAGCGCCAGGCGGTGACAAATCCCGACAACACCTTGTTCGCGATTAAGCGTCTCATTGGTCGCCGGTTCGATGATCCGATGACCAAAAAGGATATGGAACTGGTTCCCTATGACATCGTCAAAGGCAAAAATGGCGATGCATGGGTAGAAGCTGGCGGCGAGAACTATTCTCCCTCACAGGTATCTGCATTCATCCTGCAAAAGATGAAAGAGACGGTAGAGAGCTATCTCGGCGAAACGGTGACGCAGGCCGTAATTACGGTTCCCGCCTACTTTAATGACGCACAGCGTCAGGCGACCAAGGATGCGGGTCAAATCGCAGGCCTTGAGGTTCTGCGTATCATTAACGAGCCTACTGCCGCGGCACTGGCTTATGGCCTTGAGAAGAACGATGGCAAAACCATCGCCGTTTATGACCTTGGCGGCGGTACCTTCGACATCTCGATCCTCGAGATTGGCGACGGCGTGTTCGAAGTGAAGTCGACCAATGGCGACACGTTCCTTGGCGGCGAAGACTTCGACAGCGCGATTGTTGAGCACCTCGCTGATGCGTTCAAGAAGAAAGAGAACATGGACCTACGCAAGGATAAACTTGCGCTCCAGCGTCTGAAAGAAGCGGCTGAAAAGGCGAAGATTGAGCTTTCTAGCTCGGCGTCCACCGAAGTGAACTTGCCGTTCATTACCGCACGCATGGAAGATGGCAGTTCAACGCCGCTGCACCTGGTTGAAACCATCACCCGCTCTGATCTTGAGAAGCTCGTCGGTGATCTGATCCAGCGCACCCTCGAACCATGCAAGAAGGCTCTGGCCGATGCTGGTGTGTCGAAGGACGACATTGATGAAGTGATCCTGGTTGGTGGTATGACCCGCATGCCAAAGGTTCACGAAGTTGTTGAGAAGTTTTTCGAAGCGAAGCCACACACTGGTGTGAACCCTGACGAAGTTGTCGCGATGGGCGCGGCCATTCAAGCAGGCGTTCTGCAGGGCGACGTTAAAGATGTTCTGTTGCTTGACGTGACGCCGCTGTCTCTCGGTATTGAGACACTGGGCGGTATCATGACGAAAATGATTGATCGCAACACGACTATCCCGACTAAGAAGACACAGACCTATTCGACCGCTGAGGACAATCAGCAGGCCGTGACGATCCGCGTGTTCCAGGGTGAGCGTGAGATGGCTGGCGACAACAAGATGCTTGGTCAGTTCGATCTGGTTGGTATTCCGCCAGCACCACGCGGTGTGCCTCAGGTCGAGGTGACGTTCGACATTGACGCGAACGGTATCGTGAATGTGTCTGCCAAGGATAAAGGTACGGGCAAAGAGCAGCAGATCCGTATCCAGGCTTCCGGTGGTCTTTCCGATAGCGACATCGATCAGATGGTTCAGGACGCGGAGAAATTCGCGGAGGAAGACAAGAAGCGCAAAGAGTCTGCGGAGGCCCGAAATCAGGCCGATAGTCTTGTTCATGCAACTGAGAAACAGATCGAAGAGCATGGTGACAAGATTGACGCCGGTCTCAAATCTGATGTCGAAGCGAAAATCGCTGACGTGAAGACCGCATTGGAAGGTGATGATGCGGAGGCGATTTCGGCCAAGGCTCAGGAACTTACTGAAGTTGCCATGAAGATGGGTCAGCAGATCTATGAGCAAGAGCAAGCGAACGCTCCTGCGGATGGTGGCTCCGGCGATGACGCTGCGGCTGATGACAGCTCCGCTGATGAAGACGTTGTCGACGCTGAGTTCTCAGAAGTCGACGAAGACAACAAAGGCTGATCGCCTGATGGCAGCTTCCTCCGCCGCTAGTGAATTCTCGCTAGCGGCGGACAAGCTTTATTAGAATTTGGGCGGGGACTCGATGTCAGCGACTGAGATCGATTTTTATGAGCTTCTGGGCGTTTCGCGCGATGCCGATGGTGCGGTGTTAAAATCTGCATATCGCAAGCTCGCTATGAAGTATCATCCGGATCGCAATCCCGGTGATGCCGAAGCAGAGGCACAATTCAAGGCCGTTGGCGCAGCCTACGAGGTGCTGAAGGATCCACAGAAACGTGCAGCTTATGACCGTTATGGCCATGCGGCGTTTCAGAATGGTGGACCTGGTGGCGGTGCTGGTGGGCCTCAGGACTTCGGCGATATCGGCGATATTTTTGAGACTATCTTCGGTCAAGCTTTCGGTGGCGGCGGGCGCGGACGTCAGCAGGCGCGCCGCGGTGCCGATCTTCGTTACGACATGGAAATCTCGCTGGAAGATGCATTCCACGGCAAATCCACCGAAATAGAGATCGAAGTCAGCCAATCCTGTGACACATGTGGCGGCTCGGGAGCCACACCAGGTACCAGCAAGCGCACCTGTAATCTTTGTAATGGCTATGGTCAGGTCCGCGCGAAACAGGGCTTCTTCGTGGTCGAGCGCCCATGCCCGAACTGCCATGGTCGCGGTGAAGTGATGACCTCTCCATGTAGGGATTGTGGCGGAGAAGGGCGAACGGACCGCCCACAAGCGCTGGAGGTGGAAATTCCACCGGGGGTCGATACGGGCACGCGCATTCGCCTTTCCGGCAAAGGTGAGGCCGGGCCGCATGGATCACCCTCTGGCGATCTTTATATATTCGTACATGTGAAACGGAATGAGATATTTGAGCGGGAGGGAACAACCCTTCTGACGCGTGCGCCGATCAGTTTCACGACAGCGGCATTAGGCGGCGAGATATGCATCCCGGATCTAGATGGTGAGACTGTGACGTTGTCGATCCCGGCAGGCATCCAATCGGGCAAGCAATTGCGTCAGCGCGGCGCTGGTATGCCAGTGTTGCAAGGGCGCGGCCGCGGAGATTTGGTCGTCGAGATCGCGGTCGAAACGCCGACCAAGCTTTCCAAAGAACAGAAGGAAATTCTTGAGCAGTTTCGGGATACCGAAACCGGCGAAGAGTGCCCGGAAAGTCGCGGCTTTTTCGATAAGCTGAAAGGCGCTTTCGGCGCGTAACTGTGTGGCCCTCGACACAGAACCCGCCTAAGTCTAGCTAAGATTGAAGAAAAGGGGACTGTTTCATGAAGACTACGCGTCTTATCGCAGCACTCGCTGCTGCATCGTCACTGGCCGCACCGGCCTATGCGCAACGCAACTTTGACAACGTTGAGATCAAGACGCAGGAAATTGCGCCTGGCATCGCCGTTCTATTCGGGGCAGGTGGCAATATTGGCGTAAGTCACGGAGAAGACGGTACAGTCCTGATTGATGACCAGTTTGCCCCCTTAACCGGCAAGATTCAGGCTGCGATCGCTGAGCTTGGCGCGACGCCGGTCAAATATCTGATCAACACGCACTGGCATTTTGATCATACCGGTGGGAACGAGAATTTTGGCAAGGCCGGTGCGACGATCTTCGCGCATCATAATGTGCGGACACGCATGGCCGCAGGCGGCACTGCGGCGGGCAATCCGACCCCACCTGCGCCGAAGGTGGCGCTGCCCGTTGTTACTTATGAGCAGGGCGTCAGTTTTCATCTCAATGGCGACACGGTAAATGTCATTTCGACAGGCGGCGGCCACACAGACGGCGACAGCGTGATCCATTGGGTCAACGCCAATGTGATCCACATGGGTGACCTTTACTTCAAGATCCCCGGCTATCCCTTCATCGATACCAATTCGGGTGGCAACGCGATCAATGCACTGAACACTCTAGATGCGGTCATCCGTTTGATTGACGATGAGACAAAGGTCATTCCAGGGCACGGACCAATGTCTAACAAGGCAGAATTGGTGGCGTATCGCGCGATGATTGGACAAGTGGTCGATATTGTGCGCGCCCAAAGGGCTGATGGTCTCACTCGTGAGGAGGCTATCGCGGCCAAGCCACTCGCAGATTTCAATCGTGGTGAGGGCTTCATCGGTCCGGATGCGTTTGTTGGTGCTGTTTACGACAGTCTGGTCGCGTCAGAAGGTTAGGGTAGCCGGGCCTCGACTTCGTCGCGGAGCTTGGCCAGCAATGCGCTTGCGCATCTTTGAGCCAGCTCCTCTTCCTTGAGAATTGCGAGAAACGCATCACGCTTATATCTTAGGCAGGCGCTATCGGGCAGCGGTTCCTCCAGTGTCGAGCATAAAAGATCGATCATCCGTTCGGCTCCGTGCAGGCGTCCCCAGAGATAGTCGTTTTCCCGGTAAGCACGCGAAAAGAATGCACCGAAATTAAAGAATTCTGTCCCGCGAAGCGTCGCCTTGGTTCCGCCATCGCGGATTGACTTGGCGTCCTCTGGAGAAATTCTGTCGACTTTGATCGGGTCAAATTCAGTCCGCCCCTCATTGGGGAGCAACGAGAGCGTTGCAACATCAAAGAAGGGGAAGCCAAGATAGGTGAGCAACATCTTGCGTTTGAGGTTGCTTGGCATTTCCTGCAGCGCTCGGGCGAGCAGTTCCTCAACGCAATCGTCGATTTCGGGCAACAACCGCTTACGCTCAAGTATGTCCAAAACGGTGCCAGGATCGGACAAAACGGTACTGGCGGCTTTCATCAACTCACCGTCTTTGGCCGAAATACCCTCACGCTCAAGATACAGCGACAGGCAATCGTAAATCGCCTCTCGGGCATGCTCCAGGGCGGGATCGGGGATATCCGGATCAGCCTCCCAATCACGCGATATGCGACGTGCCAGCAGGCGCAACCGCCGAACACGAAATGCCACATCATGCGAGCGAAAGAACGCAATCGCCTCAGGATTTGCGCCGCCACCCTTCGCGGAAAGGCTATCAAGTCCCCGGCGGGAAAGTTCGCCGCGCAGGGCCACCTCGATGGCTTCCACACTTGTTGTCGCCAACGCAGGGGAGGCACGGTGAGTAAGTTCCGCAAGTCGACGCACAATTCCCGTGAGTTTGAGTTGCGCATAGGCCTGAAAGGCATAACCTGCTTGCTCGGCGGCCGCTTGCTGCGCCTTGCGCCGCCAATTGCTCAGCCTCTTTGGGGAGGGGCGATCAAGAAACAACGTTCGTCCAAACAGTCTTTCCACCGTTGCCTCGACTTCCGGACGCAGTCTCAGGAGCATTCGCCGCAGTCGGATCGCCGCGGCGCTTTGCTGTTCCAGCGTTTCCAGATTGTCGCGTATGGGTTGTTCACGCGGCAAGGTCGAAAGTGATCCGAAAATAGCTGCGAAGAAGCCAACGGGTTTGGAAACCCTCTCCTTCATCGCTGCAAAGCGATCTGGGCGCGGGTCGACATAGATAAATCGCCGGTCAATCTCTCGCTGTGCAGGGCGACCTTGCAGTGCGTCAATCGCGCCTTCGAAGGGTTTGTTTACGAGAACAGAACCGTCAATCAGCGCAAGTCCATCGATTAAGCCTTGGCGCGTTTGGGCAGGCATCACACGCTTGAGGAAGCCTTCGCGAGTGTCCCACGTCCTATCAGTGTTGCTTGCTAATCGGTCGATTTCGTCAATGCGCAGCGGCGGGAAGGCGCCAGGAAAGCTGGCGGTGGCGCGAGCGGCAAGAACAAGCTCCAGAGTGTTTCCAAGCCCCTTGCCTGCATTGCTTGGCGTGCGGGCACTGAACGCGATTGGCAGCCGGTGCTCACTTTCCTCAACCACCGGCGGGCTGTGGAGTTTGAGATGTGACAGGTAACCCCGGAAGTCGGTAGCCGTGACAAACAGATCAATCGGATGGCCGGGAGGAAGCAGGGGGTCACCACTCGGCGCCTGTTCCATCGCGGCAAAGGCTGTCTCAAGAAGCGCCGAAAAACCATAACCGCTGAACGGCGGCTCAAACCAGCGACCCCGGACGAGATGTGAAACCTTGCGTCTCACCTCTTGCTGCGTTTCTGGTGCTACACTTTCCGTCACCGCGTTGCCGGGACGTTTCAGGATCCAATTGGCGATGGGTTGCGCCCAAAATTTTGCGAATTTCCATATTGGGCGCGCATCGGGATCGGTCAATTCATCAACATCGGCGACATCGAGCCATAGGTCCGTCAGGGGATCGAGCGACTGCCCTGAATGGATGGCTTGCGCGAGAAAAACGGCATTGATGCCGCCCGCGCTCGCTCCGCTCAGAATATCCGGTAACACGCGAACCTTCAGTTGGCGCTCTCGCTGGATATGCTCCATCAAGCTGCGATAAACTCCGGCAACGCAGGCTTCTGGATTTTCCGGTTCCTCGGGTTCGTTTGACAGGAAATCGCGACTAGCTCGAGCCAGGTGCCATAGCTCTTTGGTGACCCCATGCATATATACCGCGAGGCTCACTCCGCCATAGCAAACCAACGCAATTCTAAGCTCTTTTTGCCGCATGTGGGGACAGTGGCGTGGTCTGCGGGCTTTGGCAATTGCGTTCTTGCAATGTTCTGTTAAATCGCAGCGATGGCCAAGCCAAAAAAACGATATGTTTGCCAAGCATGCGGCAGTGTGTCCCACCGATGGCAGGGGCAGTGCCCTGACTGCGCAGAGTGGAATACGTTGGCAGAAGAGGCACCTGCGACGGTCTTTTCTCAGAAGCATGATTTGTCGAGTGGTGGACGCGCCGTTGAGTTTACCGCGCTCGATCAACCCGGAGAACTTCCTGTCCGGCAAGCCACCGGGCTGGCCGAGTTTGACCGCGCGCTTGGCGGTGGACTGGTGCCCGGTTCGGCGATCTTGATGGGCGGCGATCCCGGCATCGGTAAGTCTACCTTGCTGCTTCAAACAGCCGCCAAGGTCGCGCGCGATGGACACGAAGTGGTCTATGTCAGCGGCGAAGAAGCCTCTGGGCAGGTGCGTATGCGGGCGGCGCGTCTGGGGCTGGGTGATGCGCCGGTCAAGCTGGCGGCGGCAACGTCTGTTCGCGATATCCTCACAACGTTGGGCACGATGGATCGACCAAAACTCTTGGTGATTGATTCAATCCAGACGATGCACTCGGACACTATCGAGGGCGCTCCAGCGCACAGTGAGCCAGGTGCGTGGCTGCGCGTTCGAGCTGATCCGATATGCTAAGCAGAATGATGTCGCTCTGGTGCTGGTTGGGCATGTTACGAAAGACGGCAATATCGCTGGCCCACGTGTGCTGGAGCACATGGTGGATGTGGTAATGAGCTTCGAAGGGGAGCGCAGCCATCAATACCGGATACTGCGGGCTCTCAAGAACAGATTCGGCGCGGTGGATGAGATTGGCGTTTTCTCGATGGCCGGGGATGGGTTGGAAGAGGTGGCCAACCCGTCAATGCTGTTCCTTTCCGGACGAGATCAACCATTACCGGGTAGCGCAGTATTTCCTGCGCTTGAGGGCACGCGACCCGTTTTGGTTGAGGTTCAGGCGCTTATTGTTCGCCTGCAATCGGGGGCCACGCCGCGTCGCGCGGTCGTGGGGTGGGACAGCGGCAGATTGGCGATGTTGCTCGCTGTGCTGGAATCGCGTTGTGGCCTCAACTTCAGTTCGGCTGAGGTTTATCTCAATGTGGCTGGTGGGTATCGGCTGCAAGATCCAGCCGCCGATGTGGCCATCGCGGCGGCGTTGATCAGCGCCATTGCTGATAAGCCGCTGCCCGCCAAAAGTGTGTGGTTTGGTGAGATATCGCTTGCTGGCGAGATTAGGCCGGTTGCGCATACCCCTCAGCGCATTTCTGAGGCTGCAAAGCTCGGATTTGAGTCTGGGTATGGGCCTGCGGACAAAGGCAAGGCGTTGCGCGACTTCAGCTACACGCGTTTGGGACAACTCGCAAACCTCGTTGACCGCGTTATGGGTACCTCATAACTAGCATACCAGCATGACTGGTTTTGACTTCATCGTTCTCGGGGTTGTGGGAATCGCGGCCATTGGCGGTTTCATGCGCGGTTTCGTGCAGGAGATCCTCTCGCTTGCCGCTTGGGTGCTCGCGATTTTTGCGATCCGCTATCTGCATAGGCCTCTGACCCAGGCGCTGGTCGAGTATCTTGGTGATGGGGTCACTACCGCTGTATTAGCTTTCGCACTGCTCTTGCTCATTCCCTATGCCGCTATGAAAGTAATCGCTGGTGGATTGGGTAAGGCGACGCGAAATTCGGTGCTCGGTCCGATTGATCGCGTGCTGGGCTTCGGATTTGGCATGCTCAAGGGTGTGGCGGTTGTGGTAATCGCGTTCTCGCTGCTGGTACTCGGCTTCGACACAGTCTGGGGTTACAAAGGGCGCCCGACCTGGATTTCCAATGCTCGCAGTTACGACCTCGTTGACGCAAGTTCGCGCAGTCTGGTCGAGATGGTTGCTGAGCGGCGTGAGGCTTTGCGGGATGAGGCCGAAGCCTCATCTGAGTAGGGGCAGACCAACGCATGTCTGCACTTTATTCCCCTGCAGTTCTATCGCTGGCGGTCAGCCTGGCGGATTATCCGCTGCATGATCACTTCGCTCTTCGTGGTGAGGCGCATTCGCGCGTTTGCGGCAGCTCCGTAAAAATGGGCTTGGACGCGGACAGCCGTGGCGCGATTTGCAACCTCGGATTGCAGGCATCCGCCTGCGCGATTGGGCAGGCCTCTGCGGCGATTTTCGCTCAGGGAGCAACTGGCAAGACCGAAGAAGAGATTTCTGGTGTCTTGAGAGAAGTTGGAGGATGGCTATCGGGAATGGGCGATGTGCCAAACTGGCCGAAGTTCGATCAACTTATCCCTGCTTTGCCTCACACAGGGCGTCATGAAGCCATTCGGCTGCCGTGGAGGGCCGCGATTGCAGCGCTTTCCAACCACAGAGCAGAGCGCTAGGACCATGAATATTAAGAGGGTAGGGAGAGCAAGGGCATGACTGCCACCGCCGATACAGCGCAAATTGCAACACGTGAGCCGAGCGAAAAAGAGATAAGGCTCGTTATCGGGGCGAGTTCGTACCGGCACCATCTTTGAATGGTATGATTTCTTCATTTACGGGACGCTGGCTTACATCCTGAAGGATGCGTTTTATGACGTCGATAACGAGACGCTGGGCCTGCTGCTTGTGTGGTCGACCTTTGCGGTAGGTTTCGCCTTCCGGCCCATTGGCGCCATCCTGTTCGGCTATCTGGGTGATCGGTTGGGTCGCAAATACACGTTTCTCGTCACCGTCACGCTGATGGGGATTGCCACCGCAGGGGTTGGTTTGATCCCGACGGTCGCAACAATTGGTATTGCAGCGCCAATCATCGTTATTTTGCTCCGCGTCATTCAGGGCCTTGCTCTTGGCGGCGAATATGGTGGTGCTGCGATTTATGTTGCAGAGCATGCCCCGCCGGAAAAACGCGGGTTTTACACCAGCTTTATTCAGGCCAGCGTCGCAGGAGGGTTTGTACTGTCCATTGCGGTGGTGCTCGCATGCCGGTTCTTCATCCCCGAGGACGATTTTGTCGAATGGGGCTGGCGCGTGCCATTCCTGCTCTCGATTATCCTGCTCGGCATTTCTCTCTGGATGCGGCTGATGTTGTCGGAAAGTCCGGTTTTTCAGGCGATGAAGGAAGCTGGCGAAACTGCGGAAAATCCGTTTGTCGAGAGCTTCACATATCCCGGCAATAAGAAGCGGATTTTCGTTGCCTTGTTCGGAGTTACAGGCATTCTGACGACGGTCTGGTACACCGCATTTTTCTCTGGCATGAGTTTCCTGCGCGGGCCGATGCATATCGCGTCTGAAACGGTGGAATGGATCCTGTTTGTCGCTGGTCTTATAGCCATGTCGTTTTACCTGTTCGTGGGGAAATGGTCGGATCGGGTCGGGCGCAAAAAACCGATCATTATCGGCGCGGTCTTGTCGCTTGCGCTCTTGTTCCCATCTTTCTGGGCGCTCAGCAGTCTCGCCAATCCAGGGCTGCAGCAAGCGGCGGAAGAGGCACCGGTGACGGTCGCTGGGCCTGAGTGCGTGACCGACCCATTCGCGGAGCTTTTCAAACGGGAGCAAACCGAATGTGGTCGTGTCCTCGAGGTGCTAACCTCGTCAGGTGTTGAGTATGATGTTTCTGCCTCTGACACCTTGTCGGTAATGGCAGGTGCCGAGGCGCTTGCGATGGATCAGGCATGGTTCGCGCAAGGCGGGGATTTGCGCGGTGGCCTGCAGAGTGAGCTGACCGCGCAGGGATACGATTTCAGCAAACAGCAACCGGCGCTGCTCAATGTAATCGGTATCGTGGGCATTTTGCTGGTGTTGGGAGCGTTGTCGGCGCTTACCTATGGATCGGTGGCTGCATTGTTGACTGAGATGTTCCCGGCGAGGATCCGCTATAGCTCCATGTCGATCCCCTATCACTTTGGGGCGGGATATCTTGGCGGATTCCTGCCTCTTATCGCTGGCGTCATAGTCGCGAGCACCGGCGATATTTATGCCGGGCTCTGGTACACGTGGGTTGTGGTCGCATTCGGCGTGCTGGTCGCCTGGTGGGGCCTGGCAGGTGGCCCACCTCGAGATTTCACCGACAATGAAACGTGACGTCCCGCCTGCAACATTACGACTGAGGCTAGATCTTGACGCGTTGGCGGCAAACTGGCGCGCGCTCGACAGCATGTCGGGCGGTGCGCGCGCCGGCGCCGCAGTAAAGGCCGATTGTTATGGGCTAGGCGTTGATCGCTGTATTCCCACCTTACGTCAGGCTGGGGCGAAGGACTTCTTTGTTGCGCATTGGCAAGAAGTTCCAGCGCTGCTGAACCATGCCCCGGCTCAGCATATCTCGGTGCTTCATGGTGTCATGAACCGCGAAGAAGCCGAGTTTGCGCGGGCAACCGGTGTGCGCCCCGTTATAAACTCGATTGATCAGGCAAAACGTTGGAATGATGCAGGAGACGCCGAGTGCGATCTCATGGTGGACACTGGCATCAATCGCCTTGGTATCTCTCCTGCTGAGCTGAGTGATCCAGCGATCCAATCGTTACGAGTTTCGACGCTTATGTCGCATCTGGCTTGCGCGGATGAAGACGTCGCAATGAACGTTCGTCAGCTATCTGACTTCAGATCGGCCATGCAGCAAGTTGCCCACAACGAGACCAGTCTGGCCAATAGCGCTGGCATTGCACTTGGTGATGAATATGCGTTTGACCTCACACGTCCAGGACTGTCGCTTTACGGTGGGGTTCCGCGAAACGAACTTGCGGGCGCAATTGCCCAAGTGGCTTACGTTGAGGCTGCGATCCTTCAGGCCCGCATGATCGGAGCGGGCGAGACGGTTGGATACAATGCTGCGTTCACCGCACAGCGCGACATGCGGATTGGTCTTGTGTCACTGGGATATGCCGATGGCATTCTGAGAGGTTGGGGCAATCGTGGCAACGCATTTCGGCACGGCGAGAACCGCCTCGAAATGCTTGGCAAAGTGTCGATGGACATGATCGTAATTGATCTCACCAATGCCCGACAACTGCAGGAAGGGGACTGGATCACACTGCCTTATGATCTGCCCAGCGCAGCCGAGAGGAGCAAGCTTTCACAATATGAGCTTCTCACCGTTTTGGGACAGCGCTTCACGTCGATCTAGCGATTATGTTGCACTGCACATTGTGCAGGTGCTAGGGGGCATCATCGAGAAATTGTGCGCAGCAAAGCGTGCAGCAAAAGAGGGGTTGATGATGGCTAAGAATCGCGCTGATGGCGAACCAATCGTGATAAAGAAATATGCGAACCGACGGCTTTATAACACAGATACGTCGAGCTATATTACGCTGGAGAACCTGGCCGAAATGGTGCGCAGCAACACAGACTTTCAGGTTGTTGATGCCAAGTCAGGTGACGACATCACGCATACAATTCTGACGCAGATTATTGTTGAGCAAGAGGCATCTGGAAAACAGATGCTGCCAGTCAGTTTCCTGCGCGATTTGATTTCAATGTACGGCAACTCCATGCAATCAATGATGCCGAGCTATCTGGAAGCGAGCATGGCAAATTTCCGCCAGAACCGTGAACAGATCGCAGAAGCGTTCAAATCAGGGATTAGTAAAAACCCGCTAGCCGCGATTGCTGAAACGAACATGGCGATGATGCGCGCGGCCACCGATGTTCTAATGCCGAAATCCCCTGAGGCGAAAGACGACCTCGCTGAGGACGATATCTCTGCGCTGCGGGCACAAATGGCCGAAATGCAGAAGAAGCTGGACGCGCTTGATAAATAACGCCAACCGCCAAACCGATTAAAACTCACTAGCAAGAACTGGATTATCCGTGGCCGAAATTCGCCATGCACTCAATTCGCGCCGCGCAGACGATTTTGCGGCTTGGTATCAGGAAGTCATCACTGCGGCAGATATGGCCGAGGAATCCGGCGTACGCGGCTGCATGGTTATCAAGCCGTGGGGCTATGGCATCTGGGAGCGTATGCAGCGCCTGCTCGATGATCGGATCAAGGCGACTGGCCATGACAATGCGTACTTCCCCATTTTCATTCCGCTCTCCAATTTTGAGCGTGAGGCGAAACACGTCGAAGGCTTTGCCAAAGAGATGGCGGTCGTTACGCATCACCGCCTGATTGCGGGCAAAGATGGCGGTTTGGTCCCTGATCCAGAGGCGGAATTGGAAGAACCGTTGGTTGTTCGTCCCACATCAGAAACGATTATTGGTGATGCGATGGCGCGGTGGGTGCAGAGTTGGCGCGATCTGCCGCTGAAGCTCAACCAATGGGCCAATGTCGTTCGCTGGGAAATGCGCACCCGCATGTTCCTGCGCACCAGCGAGTTTCTATGGCAGGAAGGCCATACCGCCCATGCTGATGAGGACGAGGCGAAGGTGCATACACTTCGTATGCTCGAGGTGTATCGCGCATTCGCCGAGGACGACTTGGCACTGCCTGTGGTCGCCGGTGAGAAGCCAGAGAACGAACGCTTTCCAGGCGCAGTAGAGACGTGGTCGATCGAGGCGATGATGCAGGACGGCAAAGCTCTGCAAGCGGGCACGAGTCACTATCTCGGTGAAAACTTCGCCCGAGCATCCGGGATCCAGTATCAGGACCGCGAGGGTAAGCAGGCGCTGTGCCATACAACCAGTTGGGGTGTTTCGACGCGCATGGTTGGCGGCGTAATTATGACTCATGGTGATGATGATGGCCTGCGCGTACCGCCCGCGATTGCGCCGCATCAGGTGGTTATCCTGCCGATGTTGCGCGACAAGCCAGAGGATCAGGCGCTTATCGATTATTGCGAGGTCTTGCGCGCTGCGTTGGCTGACAAGATGGCCCTGAACGAAAAGGTTCGTGTGCTGCTCGATACTCGCCCCGGCAAAGCCGCTGCGAAACGTTGGGATTATGTCCGCAAAGGCGCGCCGGTGATCATAGAGGTCGGCGGTCGCGATATGGATAATGGCGTTGTCTCTTTGTTGCGGCGCGATGCCCTCTGGAATGCCGAGAATGGCAAGGTTGCCTTTGCGACGCCGAGCAGGGACGAAGCAGCGGACACTATCCCACACCTGTTAGAAGAGATGCAGAAGGCCCTTCATGCCGAGGCGCAAGCGCGGCGCGAAGAGAACATTACCCGCGGTGTCGGCACCTTTGAAGAGGTTGAAGCCTTCTATAGCTCTGACGCCAAATACCCCGGTTGGGTCGAGGTGCAATGGGCCAAGCCCACGGGGGCTGCGCTGGATCAGGTCGTTGAGCGGCTGAAGGCACTGAAGCTGACAATTCGCAATGTTCCGATTGGTGCTGCACCTGTTGACGGAACATGCGTTTTTACAGGCGAGCCCGCGGTTGAGCGTATTCTGCTCGCCAAGGCGTACTAAGTTGAAGCCCAAGAAACCGACCAAGGGTAGGGCGACCAAAGGCAAACCACGGCGTAAGCCCGGCATGCCGAGCAAAGAGCAGATCCTTGAATTCATCCAGGGATCTGATCGGGTCGTGGGCAAGCGCGAGATTGCCAAGGCGTTCGGTCTCAAGAGCCAAGAGAAGATCACCCTCAAACGTATCCTGAAGGATATGGCCGAAGAGGGCATGATTGATGGTAAGCGCACCGCTTACCATCGCATGGGGGGCGTGCCGAAAGTCACAGTATTGCGCGTGGTTGAGATCGAAGATGGCGAGGCGATTGCGGAGCCGGAGAGCTGGAGTCCAGACAGCGCCGAGAAGCCGCCACGCCTGATGCTAGTCGAGAAGAAGAACCGCGCTGCACTCAAGCGTGGTGATCGCGTGTTGGCGCGCACTGAGGAAACGGAGCGAGGCTGGCGTGCCTTCCCGATGAAGAAATTGCCCGCGCGAACCGAAGGCTTGATGGGCGTTGTGGAGCTTGATGGCACAGGCAAAGCTTGGCTTGCCCCAGTTGATAAACGGGTCCGTAGCTCATCGCCAATTTCCGATTTGGGTGAGGCCGAGGAAGGCGATTTGGTCATTGCGGAACGTGCTGGCCGCAGCCCGCGGTCAGGTGTGAAAGTCATTGAGGTGATCGGCGATCCGCTGGCGCCGAAGAGTTTCAGCCTCATCGCCATCGCGAAACATGGCATCCCGCATATTTTCCCTGGAGAGACGTTGGAAGAGGCGGAGCTGGCAGCGCAGCTTCCCCTGTCCAACGAGAGCCGCGAAGATTTACGTGAAGTGCCGATTGTCGCGATTGATCCAGCGGATGCACGCGATCACGATGATGCGATTTGGGCGGAGCCGGATGGCGAGGGCGGATATCGCGCGATCGTCGCGATTGCAGATGTCAGTTTCTATGTTCGACCGGGTGGAGCGCTCGACAAAGAGGCGCGGAAACGTGGCAACTCCGTTTACTTCCCTGACCGCGTTGTGCCGATGCTGCCTGAAATACTCAGCGCTGATGTTTGCTCGCTGAAGCAAGGGCAGGACCGCGCGGCGATGGCCTGTCATTTGCGCATTTCCCCAAAAGGGAAAGTCACCAAATGGCGCTTTACGCGGGCCATCGTGCGGCTCGCTCAGAATATTGCCTATGAGGATGCGCAGGCAAAAATCGATGAAGGTTCGGCACCCGAGTATCTTCAACATCTCTGGGGAGCGTGGAAACTCCTCAACGCAGCGCGCGAGGCGCGTGATCCGCTTAATCTTGAGCTGCCGGAGCGACAGGTAAAGCTGAATGATGCCGGTCAGATTGAGGAAATAGCGGTTCGTGAGCGCCTGGATGCGCACCGCGTTGTGGAAGACTTTATGATTGCAGCCAATGTCGCTGCGGCTGAGGCACTGGAGGCAAAAACCGCACCGACCGTTTATCGCAACCACGAACAACCGAGCCGGGAAAAACTGATCGCACTGCGCGAATATCTCGAAACGCAAGGACAGAAGCTGGCACTCGGCCAAGTGATCACGCCGGGCCTGTTTAATCGCGTCCTCAAGGATATTGCGGACGAGGCGGAAAAGGCGCTGGTGATGGAGGCCGTGCTACGCAGCCAGATGCAGGCCTATTATGGGCCAGCGAATACCGGTCATTTCGGGCTGGCGCTCGGGTCTTATGCGCATTTTACATCGCCGATAAGGCGCTATGCTGACTTACTGGTTCATCGCGCTCTGGTGGATGCTTACAAGTTGGAACAGCCGAAGCCTAAGGGCGGCAAGCTGCCAGAGCAGAGCGGTCTTGCAGATCGCGATCGCGAAAAACTGCATCAGATAACTGATGCGATCAGTCAGACAGAGCGGCGCGCGATGGAGGCTGAGCGCGACACTGTTGACCGATATGTTGCGGCGTGGCTTTCAGATCGGATTGGGGAGACCTTCAAAACACGTATCACTGGTGTTCAGGGCTTCGGCTTTTTCGCGACTATCGAGGGGTTGGGCGGTGACGGCCTGGTCCCTGTGTCGACACTAGCCCGCGAGTTCTTCAAATTTGACGAGGCTTCGCGCGCGTTGGTCGGGGAAGAGAGTGGAACCCGCTATGCCACCGGCGATAAATTGGAATTGAAACTGGCTGAGGCCAATGCGCTGACCGGATCGCTCAAATTCGAAGTGCCGGATTCAGATGCTTCGGGGGTTGAACAGCGTGGACGCCGGGGTCAACCCAAGTCAGATCGACGGAAGAAGCCTGTTCAAGGCCGTCGTGGACGCCCCGGCAATATCCGTCATCAAGGTCGAGGCCGGAAGAAGTAGCTGGGATCTATCCGCTACCTCCATCGGCAAGAATGTCGATGTCTGCTTTCTCCAAACCGCCAGGGACCACATAGAGTGGGCAGGGGAGATTGCCTGCGACGCAGGCGAAGTGCGTGACCAAAGGCCCTGGCGCGCCGCCTTTTGATGCGCCCAATACCAGCGCGGCGACGTTCCCGTGTTCGGCAATATAGTCAGTAATCACGTCTTGGGGCTTGCCATCGCGCACCGTGATAACCGGCATCTTGCCGCTTTCTGCGAAGATGTTGCCGGCCTCGCTATTGGCGAGCACTTCGGCGCGCTCTCGCGCTTCTTGCTCGATAGTGGCCTGCACGCCGCCAAAAGCATTGAAGTTCTGACGCGGAACCAACGCAAGAATGTGAATATGGCCGCCCGTGCGCATGGCGCGCCGAGATGCGAAGCGGAGCGCCTTTTTGGCTTCTTCCGTTTCATCCATAACAACCAGATAGATGCGCATGTTTTCCCCGTCCTCTTGCGGCTATGTATCCGGCAAATTTCTCTTTCACGCAAGAAGCTTGCCCATGTCGCGCAAATTCGCCAGAGACCGTAACGGAAATCTCACTCCCCGGAGACGTTGAGCAAACCTATGCCAATTTCAATTAAGATGCCCGCACTCTCACCGACTATGGAGGAAGGGACGCTTGCCAAATGGCTTGTTAGCGTTGGCGATGAAGTCAGCGCTGGCGACATCATGGCCGAGATCGAAACAGACAAAGCCACGATGGAATTTGAAGCTGTCGATGAGGGAACCATCGTCGATATTGCCGTAGCTGAAGGCACTGAAAATGTCCCCGTCGGCACGGTGATTGCGACGCTCGCCGAAGAGGGCGAGGATGCAGACGAGGCCAAGGCAGCTGCTTCGAGCGGAGGGGAACCGGATCAACCGAAGGAAAAAGACAAACAGGTATCTGAAGAGAAAACCGCTCGTCCTGAGCCTGTCGAAGGGCGGGCGGCTTCTTCCGGTACGTCGACCAGCTCAACACGACCGGAAGAGTCTCCGAAAGACCGGATCATCGCCTCACCGCTTGCGAAGCGGATTGCCGAGCAAAAAGGCATCGATCTCAAAGGTGTTTCTGGCAGCGGACCGAATGGACGGATCGTCAAGGCAGATGTCGAAGCTGTGAAGCCCGGTGCGGCACCTGCGCAGGCGGTTGCTTCGGCACCTGCGTCATCGCCAGCGCCAACCCCTTCAGTCTCTCCGGATGACGGAGGTGCGCCTTATGAAGAGGTCAAGCTCAACAATGTGCGCAAGGTCATTGCGCGCCGCCTGACCGAGGCGAAGCAGACCATTCCGCACATCTATTTGACGGTCGATGTCCGGCTTGATGAGTTGCTCAAGCTGCGCAAGCAATTGAATGCTTCGCTTGAGGCTGATGGCGTGAAGCTGTCGGTGAATGACCTTATCATCAAGGCGCTGGCGCGGGCATTGCAGCGAGAGTCGCAATGCAATGTCTCCTTCCAAGGTGATGTGATGCACCAATATACGCGCGAAGATGTGTCCGTAGCGGTGGCCGCACCATCTGGCTTGATAACGCCGATTATCAAGGATGCGGGACGCAAGGGTCTTGCGCAGATCTCGACCGAGATGAAGGAGCTGGCCGGTAAGGCTCGCGATGGTAAGCTGCAACCGCATGAGTATCAGGGCGGCACGGTCTCGCTGTCCAATCTCGGCATGTTCGGCACCAAGCAATTCGACGCGGTTATTAACCCACCGCAAGCGATGATTCTGGCGGTTGGTGCGGGTGAGCAGCGTCCGGCGGTGGTTGATGATGCACTACAAGTCGCAACCGTTATGAGCGTAACAGGCAGCTTTGATCATCGCGCGATTGATGGTGTGGACGGGGCAAAACTGCTCGACCAGTTCCGCAGTCTGATCGAAAATCCGATGGGGCTGGTGGTTTGAACGCTGTCCTACATACAGCCGGACGAGGTAAAAGGTCGGGATGAGGCATCTCGCGCTTACCATTGAATCTTCAACTCTGAGCACTTTGCAGACCAGCAGAGATTTCATCTCTAGGACTGTGTTCCATGTGTTCCATCCAGACGGACTTACCAAAGGCAAATCCTAAATGGCTGACCAATACGACGTCATCGTTCTCGGCTCCGGACCTGGCGGCTACGTCGCGGCGATCCGCTGCGCGCAGCTTGGCTTGAAAACCGCCATCGTAGAACGTGAGAATCTGGGCGGCATCTGCCTTAATTGGGGCTGTATCCCGACAAAGGCGCTACTGCGCTCCGGAGAGATCCTGCACTATATGCAGAATGCCAAGGATTATGGCCTGAAGGTTGCGGGCGAGATTGAGGCTGATCTTGAGGCTGTGGTAAAGCGCAGTCGCGGCGTCGCCAAACAGCTCAATCAGGGCGTCACGCACCTGATGAAGAAGAACAAGATCACCGTGCATATGGGTGAAGGTATGCTGACTAGCCCTACCTCGCTCACAGTCAAAGGTGAGGAGGGCGAGGAAAAGCTAACTGCCAAACATGTGATCGTTGCGACCGGCGCGCGCGCCCGTGATCTGCCATTTGCGCCTGCGGATGGGGCGCGGATCTGGACCTATCGCACCGCCATGACGCCGCCTGAAATGCCGGAAAAGCTGCTGGTGATTGGCTCGGGTGCAATCGGTATCGAATTTGCCAGCTTCTACAATGACATGGGCGCGGATGTGACGGTCGTGGAAATGCTCGACCGGATCGTACCTGTAGAAGATCATGAGGTTTCCGCCTTCCTCGAAAAGTCGCTGACCAAGCAGGGTATGACGATCATGACCGGCGCCGGCGTTGACGATCTGAAAGTTGCCCGTTCGGGGGTGAAGGCGAAGATCAAGGACAAGTCGGGCAAGGTTGCGGAGCACGATTTCACCCACGCGATAGTCGCCATTGGCATTCAGCCAAACACCGAGAATATCGGTCTGGATAAGCTGGCAGAGATGGATCGCGGTTTCATTCAGATTGATCCATATGGCCGCACAAAGTCAAAGGGGCTGTGGGCGATTGGTGATTGCACGCCTGGCCCATGGCTTGCGCATAAAGCTTCGCACGAGGGTGTTACCTGCGCGGAAGCAATCGCGCAGGAATTGGGGAACAAGGACGTTCACCCGCATGCACTTGATCGCAACAACATTCCCGGTTGTACCTATTGCCATCCGCAGGTGGCCTCTGTCGGGATGACCGAAAAGGCCGCGAAAGAAGCTGGGTACGAGGTCAAGGTCGGCAATTTCCCATTCATCGGCAATGGCAAGGCGATTGCGCTGGGCGAAGCGGAAGGCTTCATCAAGACGGTGTTCGATGCCAAAACTGGTGAGCTGCTCGGCGCGCATATGATTGGCGCAGAAGTGACCGAGTTGATCCAGGGTTATACAGTCGGCAAACAGCTTGAGACGACCGAGGCAGAGTTGATGCAGACGGTCTTCCCGCATCCGACTCTATCTGAAATGATGCATGAAAGCGTGCTTGGTGCTTACGGACGGGCGCTCCATATTTGATATGGCACAATGGCTGTGACAGTTAGGGGAAGAGCATGACTGACTTCCTCACTGTCGCTTTCACATGCCTTGTTGCTGGTGTGATAGCGGTGCCTTTGGCGACGCGTTTCGGTCTCGGCTCCGTGCTTGGTTACCTGCTGGCGGGCATGGCGATCAGCCCGGCGCTTAATGCGCTCGGTGTTGATATCGAGGCCTTACAGGTCTTCGCTGAGTTCGGCGTCGTTATGATGCTGTTCCTGATCGGTTTGGAAATCGAACCACGCAAATTGTGGGAAATGCGTGGGCAATTGCTTGGGCTTGGTGGGGGACAGGTGCTGCTCACCACCCTGGTTCTTGCCGGTATTGCGATGATCGCGGGCAATGTCTGGCAAACGTCCATTGCAATTGGGTTGGTGCTGGCGCTCTCTTCAACCGCGATCATCGTCCAAAGTCTGACTGAAAAGGGGCTGTTGAAAAGCGAGGGCGGCCAATCGAGCTTCTCTGTGCTCCTGGCTCAGGATGTCGCAGTCATTCCGATCCTCGCACTGCTCCCGCTGTTGGCACTTCCCGAACTGGCCGGTGTAGCGGGAGGAGACCATGACGGTGGACACGGACATGGTGGCTTTGTCATTACCGACGGTATGCCCGCATGGCTTGCAGGGATCGTTACGGTCGCGGCAGTCGCAGCTGTATTTGTGATCGGCAACTACCTGACGCGCCCTATTTTCCGCTTTATCGCTGCGACAAATTTGCGCGAGCTTTTCACCGCCGCTGCGCTGCTGTTTGTTATTGGCATCGCGCTGCTTATGTCGATGGTCGGGCTGTCTCCGGCGCTTGGCACGTTCTTGGCCGGTGTGGTGTTGGCCAATAGCGAATATCGCCATGAGCTTGAGTCGGACATCGAACCTTTCAAGGGGTTACTCCTCGGCCTGTTCTTCATAACGGTCGGTGCGGGGATCGATTTCGTTCTTGCATACGAGCAGGCGGGCGAAGTGATCTTTTGGGCCAGTGTCGTGATCGTCACGAAAATAGCGGTGCTGCTGTTCATTGCGCGAATGGCAAAGATCGGCGCGCCCGCGAAATGGCTTTTCTCGCTTTCACTGGCGCAGGCCGGGGAATTCGGTTTTGTCCTGATCGCGTTCGCCGTTGCCAATGCTGTGTTCGACGGACCGCTCGCCGATCTCTTGCTGCTGGTCATTGCGCTGACCATGCTGGTCACGCCGCTCTTGTTCATCCTCTATGACAAGGTGTTCGCAGGGAAGGGGGGCGACAATGCTCGGGAGGCGGATCCGATCGATGAAGAAAACCCGGTCATCATCGCAGGTCGCGGGCGCGTGGGTGGTATCATCGATAGAATGCTGCAGGCAGCGGGCTATTCAACAACAGTGATCGATTATGATTCCAAGCAATTGGAATTGGTGCGCATGTTTGGATGGCGCAGCTATTTTGGCGATGCCACACGCCCCGATCTTCTCCATTCCGCTGGTATCGACAACGCAAAGCTGTTGGTCGTCGCGCTGGATGAGCGTGAGCAAATCGATAAGCTCGTGAAATACGCGGTTAAGAACTTCCCCAAACTGCATGTCACTGCGCGTGCGATTGACCGCAATCATGTTTACGAGCTGTGGGCATATGGTTGCCGGGATATCATTCGAGAGACCTATGACAGCTCGTTGCGCATGGGGCGCTCTGCATTCCAGGCGCTCGGCGTCGACAGGCAGCAGGCGCAGGCGATGACTGATGCGTTTGAGGAAATGGACCGCAGTTCCATGCGCGAAGTTGCTGACCTCTACGATATGGACATTCCGTTTCATGAGAACGAGGCGCTGGTGGCGAAGGTCAAGGAACTGCGAAAGGAATGGGACCCTATTCTGCGCGAGCAGATGAAAGAGATCCTTGAGCGGGGGCGGTAGGTCATCCCGCCTGATTTAGCGAAGCGGTAAATAGAGAAGAATGTGGCGGACAGGGTGGGATTCGAACCCACGAAGGGCTTGCACCCTTGCCGGTTTTCAAGACCGGTGCATTCAACCGCTCTGCCACCTGTCCGCACGCAACGCCCGCTAGCCAATCCGGCAGCGCTTGTCACGCCCACTTATGCGCGGAGGCGTAAATATTTCTCTTAACTTCGGTCGATTGTCACTTGCAGTTCAGGACGACCCTGCGAAATGTGCCTTATGACTTCACGGCTTTTTGCATCCGCTTTGCTGCCGCTTGGGCTGGCAGCGACCGCGCTCTCTGTGCCAGCGACACCCGCTAATGCGCAAGATCAGTCCTTCGACGCCTATATGGAGCAGCTTAAAGCGCGGGCACGCGCCGAAGGCGTCAGTGAGTCGACGATTACAAGGATGACGGCAGGTCTGACCCCGAATGACCGTGTGATTCGGCTTGACCGTGGTCAGCCTGGCCGACCGACCAGGCGCGGCTATCCTGCCTTATCGCCCTATATCTCCAAGCATGTGAATCCGACGCGAATAGCGGGCGGAAGGACGGTCTATGCTGAGAACCGCTCGACATTGCAGCGCATTTCAGCCGAGTACGGCGTACCGCCAGAGATTATGGTGGCGATCTTTGGGCATGAGACGAGTTATGGCCAGATACGCGGCAATTTTGATCTGTCGCGCAGCCTTGCAACGCTCGCATGGGAAGGGCGCCGCCGGGAGCTGTTCTCTGGTGAGTGGGTCGCGCTGATGAAAGTTGCTGACAAAGGCTATTCTCGCAGCCAGCTTGTCGGCAGCTATGCAGGCGCTTTTGGCAATCCTCAGTTTTTGCCGTCGGTCTATCTCCGTCTGGCAGAGGATGGTGATGGTGATGGCCGCGCAAACATTTTTAGCAATCGCGCGGACACATTTGCTTCCATCGCCAATTATTTCCGCGATGCGGGCTGGCGCACCGGACAGCCATGGGGTGTTCGGGCATCTCTTCCGCCAGGCTTCAATGTCGACCAATATAAAACGAAATTGCGCGCACCTGTGTGCTCACGCGTCCACGAGCGGCATAGCGTTTACAAGACCGTGGCAGAGTGGCGCGAACTGGGCGTCAGGCCCCAGCGGGTGATCTCGGATGACACTCTCGTTTCACTTTTCCAGCCCGACGGTCCAGGCACGAGAAGTTGGATGTTAACCACAAATTATCGGGTTATCCTCGAATATAACTGTTCGAACTATTACGCGATGAGTGTGGGATTGCTCGCAGATGAGATTGTACGGTGACACTGGAACAGGTGCGTTAGCGCCCGCAATTGCGCTGGCGCTGGGCTTTGCTGTTGCTGCGTGTGCGCCCGCTGATGGTCTTGAGAGTACCGAATCATCTGCGGTTCCGCCGACGCTGTCTGAAGAGCTTGGCCCTTCCGGAGATTTTCCAGTCATTATTGGTGAGCCGTTCACCATTGATGGGATCACATATACGCCGAGTAACACACTGAATTATGACGAGGTCGGCTATGCCGGACTTGATGGCGAAGCTGCATCTGGTGTGACCATCGCGCACCGTACTCTTCCCCTGCCGAGTTACGTGGAGATCACCTCGCTAGAGAGCGGACAAACCATTCTCGCTCGCGTCGAACGGCGCGGCCCTATGGTAAATTCTAGGCTAATCTCAATGTCTGCTGCGGCGATGGCACAACTCGGAGGAAGCGAAGGGTCGCCTGTGCGTGTCCGGCGCGTCAATCCACCCGAGGAGCAACGTGCTGAGTTGCGGGCTGATCGAGAAGCGCCTTTGCGGATGGACACGCCACCAGGTTTGCTGGACGTGTTGAAGCGAAAATTGCCTGCGATTGGCTCTGCATCGGTACGTCGCGACGTAGATGCTCCAACACCGCCTGATCCCGCACCACAAAGTGTGGCGATTGATCCTGATGCGGAATTGGAAGCCGTTACACGAAATCCAGGGCAGACTGAGACGCCGATCGAAGAGCTACAGGTTGTCCCAACCGAACCGGAGATCGTTCCACCCGCATCCGTCGAACCCCAAGCTACGGTTCCAAGCCCCGAAGTCACTGAACGGCCTATGCCGGTTGCAGGCGACTATATTGTCCAAGCCGGCGCGTTCTCAGCGAAAGTGACTGCGCAGCGTATTGCCCGTGAGATTGATGGATTTGTTGAGCCGACTGGACGTCTCTGGCGCGTGAGAGTGGGGCCATTCACCAGTCGTGGACAGGCCAATGCGGCGCTCGCCAAGGTTCGCGGTGCAGGCTATAGAGGCGCGCAAGTCTATCGAGTGCGTTGAGTTGGCCGATGTGTCGCGGCCCCAAGCATTGGCGGGAGTGTGCTGGGCGTGACATTTGGGTTCTTTGCCAGAACGGTGACAAGAATAGCTGCAATAGCGATTGCCGCTTTGATATTCGCTGACACCCCGGTGCAAGCGGCAGATAGTCCGCGCCCTCCAACTGCGGACGAAGCGCCCATTGCGCTGATGATTGATGTGAACAGTGGGCAGGTGCTGTTTCAACGTGAAGCTGATCGACGCTTCATTCCAGCCTCAATTGTAAAAACCATGACAGCGTATGTGGCCTTCGAGATGGTCGACGAAGGCGGCATTGCATTGAGGGACCAGGTTCCGATCAATCCTGAGGCCTTCGCGCAATGGTCACGCGTGGGTTCGACTATGTTCATCCCGCATAACGCCCAGCCTACAGTTGAAGAGTTGCTACGCGGAATTACCACGATCTCTGCCAATGACGCATCGATCTATCTCGCTGAATATGCCTCTGGCTCGGTGTCTAACTGGGCACAGGCGATGAATGCAGCGGCTTACGATCTGGGTATGCGTGATAGCCACTTTGGAACGCCCAATGGCTGGATGGATGATGGCAAGACCTTTACGACTGCGAGGGACTTGGCACTTCTCGCCCAGTCAATGGTCACTCGTCATGCTGACAAATATGGGCAGTTCTTCGGATCACGAAGCTTGACCTACAATGGCATCACTCAACGCAATTACGACCCGATCACTGGCGTGGTGGAAGGTGCCGACGGTATCAAAACCGGCTTCACCAATCAGGCGGGACATGGTTTTTTGGGCAGCGCTGAGCGTGATGGGCGTCGACTCGTGATGGTCGTGGCGGGTACCGACTCCAACTCTGAGCGCACCCGTATAAGCCGATCCTTCATGGAGTGGGGTTTTGGCGAATTTGCTGCTGTCCCATTGTTTGATGCGGCGGAACGCGTTGGCGTCGCTCGGGTGCAGGGCGGTAATCACAGGTCGCTGGGCCTGGTAAGCAATCACACAGTGCAATTGTCTCTACCGCAAGAACAGGTGGGTTCTGTGAATATTGCAATGGCAATACACTATAACGGACCGATCAAGGCGCCAGTCGCCGCCGGGGAGCAGGTGGCTGAGTTGGTTGTATCGGTGGATGGGCGAGAGGCGAGTTCCTTCCCGCTGGTTGCTCTTCATGATGTTCGGCAGGCGAATGCATGGCAGCGTCTGGCGAATGGCGTCGTTCGGTGGTTTTCATGAGCTTCCTCGGGAAATTTATCGCGCTGGAGGGCGGCGAAGGCGCGGGAAAGTCCACTCAGGCGCGAATGTTGGCTGACTATCTGTCTTCACTCGGCCACGAGGTTGTATTGACGCGCGAGCCTGGCGGGACGCCGGGTGCCGAAGCGATCCGTTCGCTATTGCTTGATCCCCCGGGTGAGGGATGGGCTGCTCGTTCAGAGGCGTTGCTTTTTGCGGCGGCTCGATCTGATCATGTGGAACGGCTGATCAGACCGGCTCTGGAGAGCGGAGCATGGGTGATCTGTGACCGGTTTCTCGATTCTAGCAGAGCTTATCAAGGAGGAGCTGGAGGCGTCGGCGATGCCATTGTGAGGCAACTGCATGCTGCGGGTAGCGACGGGCTTTTGCCGGATGTCACGATTGTCATTTCTGTTTCAGACGATGTCCGTTCAGCGCGTTTGTCGGAACGTGATGGAGGCGCTTCGGATGCTATCGGTGGCCGCAACGCCGACTATCATTCTGCGGTTAACTCGGCGTTCCAGCGTTTTGCCGAGGATGAGCCAGAGCGGTTTCTTGTCATCGATGGGGATGGCCCTGCGGAGCAGGTGCAGTCGCACATACAAGCGGCTGTTGAGGCACTATTATGAGTTTGATCGGCCATGATGAGGCATGGCGGGCCTGGCGGAGTGCCATGTCCGGCCAACGTATGCATCACGCATGGCTGCTGAGCGGGATCAGCGGAATAGGTAAAGCCGAGTTTGCGCTTGCTGCCGCGGGAGAGCTTGTCGGACAGGGTGCCCAATTGCACAATCACCCAGATATCATTGTCCTTGATCGCCCGCCGAAAGACAAAAAAGAGGCGGAGAAGCAGGCTCAGGGCAAGCCTTATGAAACTGCGCGCAACATCAAGGTCGATCAGGTGCGTGCGATGCAGCGCCAGCTCACGACCCGGCCCACGCTTGGCGACAGACGCGTTGTCATTATCTCGCCCGCGGATGCGATGGAACGCAGCGCCTCTAACGCTTTATTGAAAAGTCTTGAGGAACCGCCAGCAGGAACGTTTTTCGTCCTGATTAGCCACAATCCGGCCCGTCTTCTGCCAACAATACGCTCGCGGTGCCGCACCTTGCGATTTGCGGCGCTAAGCGAGCAGGGAATGAACGAGGTTTGTGACCAGGTCGCGCCTGATGCCGATCCAGACGCGCGAGCCTTGGCGATTGCGTTTGCAGGCGGATCTCCGGGAACGGCGCTGCAATTTCTTGAACTTGGTCTCATGGATGTTGCGCGTTGTATGCGTGAATTGGTCGAAAAAGATGATCAGGGCCACGTCGTTCGGGGCACATTGATAAGCGCGATCGGCAATCGTCCTTCGCGTCAAAAACTACAGGCCGTGCTCGATTTGGCGCTGGCGGTGGTGGCTGATGATATAGCCAACCAGAGCGGACATGGTGCCAACGCGCGGATCGCGGCCCATGAGGAGTTGGTGCGACTAAGCGGTGAGATTGCCACGTTCAATTACGACCCGGGATTGCTCATCATGGAAATCGGGACCTTGCTTGCACGGGTAGGGCAAGCTAGCGAGCGCGCCGATGCCTGATCCTTTCTATATTACCACCGCCATCAACTATCCCAATGGGCGGCCCCATATCGGCCACGCATACGAGGCGATTGCCGCAGATGTGATAGCACGGTTTCATCGCCTTTCGGGTCGCGATGTCCGATTTCAAACCGGTACTGATGAGCATGGCCTCAAAATGGCACGCAAGGCGGAAGAGCAGGGACGGACGGCGCGCGATCTGGCGGATGAAATGTCATCGTACTTCAGGGAGATGGATGAAACACTTAACATTAGTTTTGATCGCTTTATTCGTACCGTTGAAGAGGAGCATCACAGAGCGAGCCAAGCGATATGGCAGGCGATGGAAGCAAAAGGCGACATGTATCTCGACAGGTATGAGGGTTGGTACTCCGTGCGCGATGAAGCGTACTATGATGAAAGTGAACTGACTGCTGGGGAGGGGGTGCGAAACTCTCGCCGCAAGGCACCCCGGTCGAGTGGACGGTTGAGGAAAGCTGGTTCTTCCGACTGTCTAAGTATCAAGATGCATTGCTTGAGCTTTTGCGGGAACCCGGATTCCTAGAACCGGAAAGTCGCCGGAACGAGATGATCGCTTTCGTGGAGGGCGGTTTGCGGGATCTCTCGGTAAGTCGCACTAGCTTTGACTGGGGTGTGAAAGTTCCCGCTAGCGAAGATCACGTTATGTATGTGTGGGTTGATGCGCTCACTAACTATCTGACTGGATTGGGTTATCCGGATGCGACGCCGGAGATGGAGAAATACTGGCCTGCCAGCCTGCACTTGATTGGCAAGGACATCGTCCGCTTCCACACGATTTACTGGCCCGCCTTCTTGATGAGTGCGGATCTGCCTTTGCCGAAGAAAGTCTTCGGACACGGTTTTATCCTCAATCGCGGACAGAAAGAATCCAAGTCACTCGGCAACGTTACCGATCCGATGGATTTGGCCGAGACGTTCGGGGTCGATAATCTGCGCTATTTCCTGATGCGTGAAGTAGCATTCGGTCAGGACGGTAGCTATTCAGCAGAGGCGATTATCACGCGTTGCAATGCGGAATTGGCGAACAGTTTCGGCAATCTCGCTCAACGTACCTTGTCGATGCTGGCCAAGAATATGGATGGTGTGCTGGAAACCTTTACGCCGAATAGTGATGATGAGGCGCTGCTAAGCAAGGTGAAGGCTGCTTGCCGCGAGCATTTGCCGCGTGAGTTTGAAGCGCTGGCGTTTTCACAAGGTATCGAGGCTTGGATGCAAGCCGTTTGGGCGTGCAACCAATATGTTGATGAGCAGGCTCCGTGGGCGCTTAAGAAAACTGATCCGGAGCGGATGAAAGCGGTCTTGCAGACACTCTTCGTCGCGCTGCGGGATCTTGCGATTGCAATTCAACCCGTCGTTCCAGAGAAGTCAGCTGCCGTGCTAGACCAGCTTGGTGTCTCGGCGGACAAGCGAACCTATCTGGACTTACCGGAAGAGGGCTGGTTTGATGAGCTGGTTGCTATTGGCCATGTCGTCGACAAGCCTTCTCCGATCTTTCCCCGGCTTGAACTGCCCGAAGGCGAGGTGGCATAATGCTGGTCGATAGCCACTGCCACTTGGAGTATGACGGGCTTGTCGATGATCAGTCGGGCGTGCTTGGCCGTGCGCGCGATGCTGGTGTGCAGGCATTCCTCAACATTTCAACGAAGCGCGCCGAGTGGGATCAGGTTGTTGGTACTGCGGAGCGCGAGCCAGATGTGTACGCAAGCGTCGGCATTCATCCGCATCACGCGGATGATCATCAGGACTTGACCGAAGACGACTTGCTCGCGGCAACGCAATCACCTCGCGTGATCGGCATTGGTGAGACGGGCCTCGATTACTTTTACGAACATTCGGACAGAGAGGCGCAGAAGCATCTGTTTCGCAGGCATATTTCGGTTGCGCGACAGGTGCAATTACCGGTGATTATCCATACACGTGACGCTGAAGAGGATACATTGGCGATCCTTACAGAGGAGATGGAGAAGGGCGGGTTTCCCGCTCTTATTCATTGCTTCACCGCGTCTGAGGAGTTTGGGGCGGAGGTGCTCAAGCTTGGGCTGAGTATTTCGCTTTCAGGTATTGTCACATTCAAGAATGCCAAAGCGCTTCAAGAGGTTGCAAAGACGGTTCCAGCCGATCGACTGCTTGTCGAGACGGACAGCCCATTCCTTGCGCCGGTTCCGCATCGCGGAAAAGTCTGCGAGCCCGGATATGTTCGCAACACCGCTCAATTTATTGCGGAACTTCGCGGTGAAAGCATCGATGCGTTGGCCAAGGCGACGACGCGTAACTTCTATTCTTTATTCAGCAAGGCGAGCCGCGTGAAGGTTATCGTGTTGGGCTCGGGTACCTCAACCGGGGTGCCGCGTGTCGGCAATGATTGGGGCGATTGCGATCCCAATGAGCCGCGCAATCGCCGCTCGCGGGTCTCAATTTGCGTCGAAAATGACGCCGGCCAGCGTATACTCATCGACACCTCCACGGATTTGCGTCGGCAATTGCTCGATAACGAAATAGATAAGGTTGATGCCGTGCTATGGACGCATGACCATGCAGATCACTGCCACGGCATAGATGATCTGCGCGTGATGCGTTATGGGCGCAGCAATGCTCTGCCAGGGTTCGCAAGCAAGACCACAGTGGCCAATCTAAAGCGGCGGTTCGACTATGTGTTTGAGGGTCAGCATGGCTACCCGACACTGATTGATCTGCGTCTCATTGACGATGTTCGTTTGGCGGCAGGCTTTTCGCTTGATTGGGTCGAGATGCCACATGGTCCGACAACCAGCACTGGCTTCAGATTAGAAGCGGATGGTAAAAGCGTTGTTTATGCGACTGATTTTTCTGCGATAACGTCAGATATGATTGAGTGTTATCGCGGCGTCGATGTGCTTGTTTGCGATTGTCTGCGCCGTGATCCACATCCGACACATGCCAATCTAGAGATGGCGATTACGCTCAAACGTAAGACAGGTGCAAAATCGCTGGTGCTCACACATCTGGACAAAAGCATGGATTACCGAACATTGTGTGACGAGGTGCCAAAAGGCGTTATTGTCGGCTATGATGGGCTTGAGGTTGCAGCATGAACGAATTCAACATCGTATCGATCATATCGCTTGTCGGTTTCTTGATATTGGCGGTCAGCGCATTGGGTTCGCACCAGTTGTCTTTGAAGAAAGGCGTGACGATGGCGCTGGCCTGGGCTGCGATCTTTGCCATTGTCGTGCTGTTCATCAGTCTGGTTGAGTGAGTTCGTCAGCTGATCGCTCTATATCAATCGCTACAGAATTTAACATAATATATATTATCATATCAAACTCAACTGGGTTGTCAGTACGGCTAATTGCTCCCCTAGCCCAGATTTCCGACCATTCTGTGCCAGATGGTAATTGACCCCACAGGTGCGGTTTGCTTCGACTTTTGGTGTGAAGGTCATTGAGGAGCACCACGCGTGCAGGCAAATCTGGAGCGACTGATATCTATAATGGCGCAGCTTCGCGATCCAAAGTCGGGTTGCGATTGGGATCTCGCGCAGAGCTTCGAAACGATTGCTCCATATACGATTGAAGAAGCTTATGAGGTTGCCGACGCCATTGAGCGCCAGGACATGGCTGAATTTCGCGACGAACTTGGCGACTTACTCTTTCAGGTGATCTTTCACGCGCGAATGGCCGAGGAAGCGGGCCACTTCGCCTTTGATGATGTTGCAAGGGCGATCTCTGACAAAATGGTCGCACGCCACCCGCATATCTTCGGTAATGAAGGAGGAACAATGGAAGAGGGGCGCTGGGAAAGCCTCAAGGCCGCTGAACGCGAGGCCAAGGGAGAAAACAGCGCCATGGATGGGGTTGCACGCGCCCTTCCCGCGCTTTTGCGTGCACAAAAATTGCAAAAGCGGGCTGCACGTGACGGGTTCGATTGGCCGAGCGCGGACGGCTCAGCCGCCAAGATCCTTGAGGAAATGGAGGAAGTTAGCTCTGCCTCTGCTGAGACTCTTGAGGAAGAGGCGGGTGACTTTCTTTTCGCTGCAGTTAATTATGTGAGAGCCCATGGGGTTGACGCAGAACAAGCGCTGCGCGTCGCCAATGCGAAGTTTGAGCGGCGCTATCGCGGCATGGAAAATCTGGCCAACGGCGAATTCGCGCATCTTTCACTTGATGCGCAGGAGGAGCTTTGGCAGCAGGTTAAGGCGTCTGAAGAGGTGAACGGATCTGAGGACTAAAGCTGACTTAGAGCGTCTCGAATTGTCCGAGCTCTTTAGGATTTAGGCGGACTTTCAGTCGCCTCATTGGGCTGCCGTCGCCATCGCCTGCATCTTCGTCTTCCAAAACCTCGCCATGCGCGTGAAGCCAGGCAATTTTACGACCATCACTCGCCGGAATGACCATTTCCACTGTTGAAGCCTGACCTGTCAGTGTTTCCGCCAATATGTCTTTCAGGCGATCGATACCTTCTCCAGTTAAAGCTGATATTGCCACGACTGATGAATTCTCTGTGGCCAAAGGCAGAAATTCGCTGCGTTGTTCGTCAGTCAGCATGTCCCACTTGTTCCACACCTCAATGATGGGAATGCGTATACCCCCTCCTCCAATTCCCTTTCGTCGGCACCGCTATCTGCAGCGGTGTCGATAACGCCCAAATCCCGCAAAATTTGAACAACTTGCTGCTTTTGTGCACTTGCCGACGCACTTGAGATGTCGCGGACGTGGCAAATGAGGTCTGCGCTGGTCACTTCTTCCAAAGTTGCCCGAAATGCCGCGACGAGTTCTGTCGGAAGGTCAGAGATAAACCCAACTGTGTCAGACAGGATGGCCTTTTCAACTGCGGGCAACGTGATTGATCGCATAGTCGGATCAAGGGTGGCGAAGAGCAAATCTTCTGCCATCACGTCTGCACCGGTCAAGCGGTTGAAGAGTGTGGACTTTCCGGCGTTGGTATAGCCGACAAGGGCGACAACCGGCCACGGCGCCCTTCCCCGACGTTCGCGGTGAAGGCTGCGGGTTTTGCGAACCTGTTCAAGCTCGCGGCGCAGCCTTCCCATACGCTGCCGGATCATCCGACGGTCGGCTTCGATCTGTGTCTCGCCCGGACCGCCAAGAAAGCCGAACCCTCCTCGTTGTCGCTCAAGGTGTGTCCAACTGCGCACGAGGCGGCTCTGCTGATAGTCCAGATGCGCCAATTCGACCTGCAGGCGGCCCTCAGCTGTCGCAGCGCGCTCGCCGAATATCTCCAGAATTAACCCAGTGCGATCAATAACTTTGCGCTTGAGTTTATCCTCCAGATTGCGTTGTTGAATCGGGCTTAATGCACCATCGACAATGACAAGTTCGATGTTGTCTTGCTCACAAGAGATTTTGATATTTTCGACCTGTCCAGAGCCAAACAGAGTGTTCGGACGAACAGTTCGAACAGGAATGATCATGGTATCGCCAATCACAACCCCGATAGCCAGCGCAAGCCCGGTCGCTTCCGCAAGCCGAGCTTCCGCATCAAGGTCATAAGACTGCGTGCGAATGTCCGGGCAGATCACGAGGGCCTTGGCTCCGCGCGATACCTCGCCCATCAGGTCATCATCGAAACTCAGAGTGATTAGCCTTCGAAGTCTTCGCTCAGATCAACATTGGTTGCTGGCTGCACAGTGGACACTGCATGCTTGTAGGCAAGCTGAACATAACCATCGCGCTCCAGCAACATGCAGAACAGATCGTAGGCTGCAATCTGCCCCTGCAGCATTACTCCATTTACCAGGAACATGGTAACCTCAGCACCCTCCTCGCTAACGCGGCTGAGGAAAACATCCTGAAGCAGGCGATGTTTCGATCCGGTCCCTTGGCTGCTAAACTGGCTTGCCTCTACTGGCGCACCCGGCATGATCGTGGATACCGCATGTTTGTACACAAGCTGAGACTGCCCATCGCGACGTAGCAAGATCGAGAAGTTGTCAAACCACGTTACAATCCCTTGTAACTTAACGCCTTTTACAAGGAACATGGTGACGGGGGTCTTGTTCTTGCGTAGCAGATTAAGAAATGAGTCTTGCAGGGTTGGCTGTTTGCCATTCTTGCTTTTCGGCGCGTCGGTGATGGCTTCCGACGGTTGCGTTGGACGCGCGGACAGAGTTCTGTCTTCAGACATAGCTTTTCTCCATTCTTTTTGGCGCATTCGGGTCAAGATGCGCAATCTGGCGACGTGCGGCCTCATTGGCGCACGTCCCGTATTACTCAGCAGGCTAACCCCACTGGCGTTATGTTATGACGACACAGTTGTTCCGTAAAGAAAAACTGTCAAAATTAAGGTTTTCGGACCACCGCTTTTCGATCGGCCATCCCTAACAGCTTTAGTTTCCGGTGAAGTGCGGAACGTTCCATCCCGATGAAGCTCGCCGTTTTTGAGATATTGCCAGAGAAACGACGGATTTGGACGGCTAAATATTCGCGTTCAAAACTCTCGCGTGCCTCTCTAAGAGGGGCGCCCATCAGTGCCGCTATGCCATTGCCGGAACCAAGACTCCCCCGGCAATTTCATCGGAAAGCATACCGGTCTCAATGGTCGTCAGCTGATCACGCGGGGTCAGGATGATTGTGCGCTCAACCACATTTCGTAGCTGCCTGACATTGCCGGGCCAATCGTATGCCTGCATCGCAGCCATCGCTTCTTCACTGATTGCCGGCGATGGGATGCCCTGCTCTGTCGCATAAACTGCAAAGAAATGCTCTGCCAATTCAGGTATATCGTCGCGACGCTCCGCCAATGACGGTACAGAAAGTGGCACAACATTTAGTCGGTAGAAGAGGTCCTCACGAAAACGCTTTTCTTCCATTTCGACTTGTAAGTCTCGGGAAGTTGAGGAGACCACGCGTACATCAACCCCGATTTGCCGGGAGCCCCCTACCCGAACAAAACTCTGCTCTGTGAGAACGCGAAGAATGCGGGCCTGAGTGGACAGCGGCATGTCAGCGACTTCATCCAGATAAAGCGTGCCTCCGTCAGCCAGTTCGAGAAGGCCGGGCCGAACCATTTTGCCTTCGCTTTCCTCACCAAAAAGCTCCTGCTCAAATCGTTCAGGGGTGATCCGCGCGGAATTGACAATAACAAACGCATTCTCCGCTCGGGGGCTCCACCCGTGAAGCAATCGCGCAGCAACCTCTTTGCCTGCACCTGCAGGGCCGCTGATGAGCACTCGGCTTCCTGTACCGGCAACTCTTTTCAAAGTTGCGCGGACTTGCGCAATTGCGGCTGAATTGCCTGTAAACTCCCCACTATTTGTGGCTTCAATTTTGAGGCCAGTGTTTTCCCGCCGTAGCCGCTCAGTTTCGGTAGCCCGCGCCACCAAATGCAGTAGCCGTTCAGCCTCAAAAGGCTTCTCAATAAAGTCGAGCGCGCCCCGGCTCACCGCTGAAACTGCGGTGTCGATATTTCCGTGACCTGAAAAGATAATGACCGGCAATTGCGGTTCGCGCTCTTTGATCTCGTCGAGTACTTCGAGCCCATCCATCGGGCTGCCGTGAAGCCAGACATCCAGCAACACAACGCTGGGCCGCTTTTCATCAATCGCTGTGAGCGCGCTGGTGCTGTCGGCAGCTGTGCGACACTCGTAACCCTCATCACTGAGCACACCGGACACCAGCTCCCGGATGTCGCGTTCATCATCTACGATCAAGATGTCTAAAGCTGCCATTGAGTTTCAGTTTCCCTTTTCAAATTCGCTTTTCGGTCTGGACACCAGAGGTGGATGCTGTGTTCGGATCGAGTGCGAAGCGCAGAATTACCCGCGCTCCATTTTCTCCAACGCGTTCCTCGCGCGGCGTGAAAGTTATGTCTCCGCCGTGCTCTTCGACAATCTTGGTAACAATCGCGAGCCCGAGACCAGTCCCTTTCTCACGAGTGGTCACATACGGCTCAACGATGCGTTCGCGATCCTTCGGAAGACCGATCCCGTTGTCAGTTATCGTGACTGAGAGGAAATCCTCGTCGGTTCCCAAGTGAATGTCGATCTGGCCTCGATAGTCCTCTTCTGCCGCCTTCGATTTGGTCTCAATCGCTTCAAAGCTGTTCTTTAAGACGTTGGTTACGGCCTGACCTAGTTGGTGCCGGTCGCATTGGAGGGCTATCGGTCCATCCGCCTCATTCTCTAATCGGTAGCTGATATGCGGGTGGGCTACTTCTTGAAGGAATAGCGCCTGACGGATAAGGTCTAGCCCGTCCTCGCGGCGAAACACCGGTTTTGGTAGGCGCGCAAAGGATGAGAACTCGTCAACCATTGTCCGTAGTTCGCTGACCTGGCGCACTATTGTATTGGTCAATTCGTCGAACAATTCGCCATCCCGTTCAATCTGCTTGCGATAACGGCGGCTCAGCCTCTCTGTGGCCAACTGAATTGGTGTCAGCGGGTTCTTGATCTCATGCGCAACCCGCCGCGCAACATCGGACCATGCCGCTTGGCGCTGGTCGAGCAATTGCCGCGTTATATCTTCAAAGGTGATCACGTGACCGTCACGTTCACGGGCTATCTTTACGGCCAGAGTGAGCAGGTCGCCATCGCGCGACACGTTAATAATCCCCTGCGGTACGTCATCGGCGATCATTGCTTGAATTTGCGGGGCAAGTTCATCCAGCGTTTGCTTTGTCGCTCCACCCTTATCGTCACCAAGCAGCATGATTTGCGCCGGCCCGTTCATGAGGAGAATCTCGTCATTTGCCCCGGTTGAGATTACTCCGGCGCTGACAGATTCGAGAACCGCTTCAATGAAACCACGCCGTTCCTCAATCTGATGGTTCGCCGTCACCAAATCGTCTGTCTGTTTTTCGATCTGCGCGGTCATGCGATTGAATGCGCGGTTGAGCAGTCCGATTTCATCGCCGCCGGTCCGCCCTGAGACACGTACCGCAAAATTGCCTTGTCCCACTCGCCGTGCCGCACTCACCAAATCCGTCAGCGGCTCAATCTGGCGGTCGGCAAGACGAAGAGCAAACCAAACCGCCAATCCGACCAACGCGAGACTGACAAAGAACAATGCGAGGTTGAATCTCAGCTGCAGCGCTCGCGCTCGCTGCGTCAAGACAGCATAGGCTGACGAGATCTGCTTCGCACTCTCCCAGCTCTGGAATGACGCTGCTTCGGCACTTCGGGCATTGTATAGGTAAATCCCGCTTTGACGATCAATTGGCGCAACCGCTTCAATCCTCGCAGGTCCTCCCCGAACGGCGACACTTTCACCCTTCTCCAAAGCATCCAATGAAGACTGCGCAAATGTGGTTGGTTCATTCCCCTCGCTCAAACCGTATGCGAATGCGGTGCGCAACGTCCCATCGGGTTGCGCCTGTAAGATCGCACTTTCGGTGACGTCGCGGGGCTCCGCTTGATAACGATAGAGGGTTGGCCATGCCTCGCTCGTCAGAACCTCACGCTCCAGATAGAACCGAAAGTCACCTGCCATCGCGATGGTGTGTTCGGCGACCTCGAGTTGATTGTCCTCGTAATAGCTTTCCGCCAGCTTATTGGCGTTTTCCATCAATCCGCGCGAATTGTCTGAGAACCAGAAGTCTACACCGGACTGAAATAGGAACGCGGCGAAGCCAGCCACGAGCAACGTCGGAACGACCGCCACAAGTGAAAAGAAAAACACCAATCGCACATGCAATCTCGCAGTGCTCCCCGCGGCTCTGCGCAATGCGAGCCTGCGACCCAAAAGCACAAGCAAGGTCATAGCGGGGAGGAGCGTGCCAATCAGCAGGCTTGAGACCTGGCGTGATGGGAGCAGCTGCCCATCTGGCGGCGCGTTTGTGAAGGCGAGATATGTGCTTCCAACCATGGCCAGAAATGCCAGGGCGCACCCAATCTCCAGCCACAGGAATATGTTAGAGCGTCGCGCGGTAACGATAAACCGCCTGAGCCAGCGCGAAGAAGGCCCCTGCTCTACTCGTCCAGATTTTGTCCCTGCGTGCGAAGCCATCGTTGCAGGTTAACAACGCGCTGTGGCATTTTTGCAAGAAAAATCTGTCGAGCGGTGGTCTAGTGGCGTTGAATGAATGCGTCTGGTCGTATCTCAAGCTCGTTTAGGCGCTTGCGCAATGTATTTCTGTTTATGCCAAGCAACTGCGCAGCGCGCACCTGATTGCCATCGGTTTCCCGCAAAGCGTGTTCAAAAAGTGGTTTTTCGAATGCGGCCAGTGCCGAGTGGTACAGGGTTCCGTGAGCGGCGCCGGTTGTTTGAAGCCACTCTGACAGAGCTTCGCTGTACCCGTCAGCTGTTGGGTTTTCACCGACGGCGACCTCAGCCTGTAACGTTGCATCGATCGTTGCCTTGTCGATCACGTCATCACGGGCAAGAAGTGCCAGGCGGAAGGCAACATTGCGCAATTCGCGAACGTTGCCTTGCCACTCACGAGCGGCAAGAGATGCGATGGCCTGCGCATCGATGGTGCGGGCAGGTAGTCCCTCCCTCTCCGCTTGAGCGAGGAAGTGGAGCGTGAGTGCTTCGATATCGTCGCGACGCTCATGCAGAGGCGGCAGATGGATCGGCACTACGTTGAGGCGATAAAACAGATCTTCACGAAACGTGCCGTTCGCAATCATCGGCTCAAGTGCCCGATTTGTCGCCGCGACAATCCGGACATCAACGCCAATCTCCTGACGTCCGCCAACTCTGCGAATGCGCCCCGATTGGAGCGCGCGTAGCAACCTTGTTTGCGCGTCGGCAGGCATGTCACCAATTTCATCTAGAAACAGCGTGCCACCATTCGCTTGTTCAAATTTCCCCAGCTGCTGGCTGACCGCACCAGTGAATGCCCCTTTCTCATGACCAAAGAGCTCGCTCTCGATGAGATCATGCGGGATTGCTGCTGTATTTACAGCAACAAATGGGCCGGTCTTGCGTGCTCCAAGCTGATGGATTGCTTCGGCAACGAGTTCCTTGCCTGTCCCGGATTCTCCTGTGATCAGCACGGTCAGGTCATTGCGCATCACGCGCGTGATCATCCGATACACACCCTGCATGGCCTGGCTTCGGCCAACAAAAGGCAACCCGTCCTCCTCAAGCGGTGCCTCGCTAACAGGTGACGACCGGTGTGCCACGGCCTGTTTTACCGCGCCCACCAGTTCATCCAGGTCAAACGGTTTGGGGAAGTACTCGAAAGCCCCCGTGTCAGTGGCCCGCACTGCGGTGTCCAAAGTGTTTTGCGCAGAAAGGACGATGATCGGCATATCTGGTGCCTGAGCTTTGGCATCGCCAATGCTCTCGAGACCATCGCCATCCTCAAGCATTATGTCCGTTAGCATCGCGTCGAACTTCTGAGCTCTCAGCAATTCGTCCCGCTCAGCGATCCGTGCACAATGAGTGACTGCAAACCCATCCTCTTCTAACGCTGAGGTGATCACGGTTGCGATGCCTTTGTCATCTTCAACCAAGAGGATGTTATTTGCCACTGCCTATCTCGCGACTGCTAAATTGATGCGGAAATTCGTCAGACCCTCTTTGGCGTCGCGATCATGGGCGATACGCCCGCCCATATCTCTCACCAGCTTGCGGACGAGCGCCAGACCAAGCCCTTGGCCATGCGATTTACCGCTGACAAAGGGCTCAAAAATGTGGTCCCGCAATTCCGGCGCTATACCTGGTCCAGGATCTGAAACGGTGATTTCGATCGGCAACTGTGTTGCCTTGCCAAGCGACCAGGCGCTGAAACGCATGCCGCTGATGTAACGCGTTCGCACCGAGATTGCCGCGCCATCAACCTCAGAACATGCATCGCTTGCATTCGTGAGCAGGTTTATCAAAACCTGCTCCAAGCCCGCCTTGTTAGCCACTACCAAAGGCAGTGAGGGATCAAACTCTTCAAGCAGCTCCGTACCCTCGGGCCTTGCGGCCCTAACGGTGGCCATCGCATTGCGGATCGCTTCATGTAGGTTGCAGGGTTCGGTGTCGGCGCTGTGTTTGCTGCCCAATTGCTGCATTCGGTCAATCAGCTCGGCAATGCGATCAGTCTCGCCCCGGATCATATCGGTTAGCGATTTGTCCTTTTCGCCTACCCGCCGTGCAAGCAATTGGCTGGCCCCGCGAATTGCTGACAGTGGGTTCTTTATCTCATGAGCCAAGACTGCGGGAGCATGCAGCTCCGTCTGCTCCTCATTCGGGTCTGTATCCTGTCCGGCGTCCGAGATTGTCAGTATCCGCCAGCCAGGATGTGTTGGAATCGGGGAACTGGTCATGTTTGCAGTCAGTTCGCTCGACCGGAGATGCACATCAATACCGCGTGCGATCATGGGCATGTCATCAACGCCCAGGCTTTCCTGTACGCGCTTATCAGCGATCTGCATAACGTCGCGAATGTTGCGGCCACTCAGCTTTTGCGCACTACGCTCAAGTAAACCCTCGGCTGCTGGGTTCACATGCGCGATGTTGCCGTTTTCATCGATCAGGACAGTGGCGAAGATGAGCGCAGAGATTTGCGCCCGTGCATCAGGCGCATCTGACCGATCCATTATGCCGCGCGCCGGCGTAAAAATGGATCGTAGAAACGCTCAATTTCGCCCAAAACTTCTTTAGCATCGTCGATAAAGTTCACATGGTTCCGAAATTCAGCGGAACCATGCATGCCTTTTGTGTACCATCCCAAATGTTTGCGGGCGATTTTGGTGCCGACCTCTTTACCGTAATGTTCCAGCATCGCGTTATAGTGCTCGACCAGCACTTCGTATTGCTCATCAAAACTTGGACTTGCCAGCGTTTCGCCGGTCTTCCACCAATGCATGACCTGCCCAAGCAGCCATGGTTTCCCGTATGCCCCCCGCCCGATCATCAGACCGTCTGCGCCCGACTGCTCCAAAGCCTTTGCGGCGTCGTCGACAGAGCAGATATCGCCATTCACAATGACCGGAATCGACACCGCCTCTTTGACTTTGCGGATGAATGACCAATCAGCGCTGCCCTTATACATCTGGCACCGCGTGCGGCCATGAACGGTTATCATTTTGACGCCCAAATCCTCAGCAATGCGCGCCAGTTCGGGGGCATTAAGTGATGCATGGTCCCAGCCCATGCGCATTTTCACCGTTACAGGTACATCGACGGCCTTGACGGTCGCCTCCATCAGTTTGCTGGCAAGCGGCACTTCACGCATCAGCGCACTGCCCGCGAGGCCATTTACTACCTTGCGGACTGGGCAGCCAAAGTTGATGTCGATGATCGCGGCGCCGCGATCTTCATTGAGCTTTGCCGCTTCGCCCATGCTTTCCGGGTCACAGCCAACCAGTTGCATCGAAACAGGGTCTTCGATCGGTGCCCACGCTGCCTTTTGGATGGATTGTCGCGTTTCCCGAATGGCCGCCTGGCTAGCGATCATCTCCGTGACATTAAGTCCCGAGCCATAGCGACGCACGAGCGAGCGGAATGGCATGTCCGTCACGCCTGTCATCGGCGCCAGAACGACCGGCGTGTCGATGGTGACTGGCCCTACACTGATGGGCTTGGGTGCAAATGGCGGATTAGCGGTCATATGTCCTTGAAGCGGTATTGCCTAAATATTGGGCAGCCACTTAGTGCATTGCAGCATAGGGGGCAAGGCGCTAGCGCGGTTAGCAATGAGTACATCGCCTCTACATCTCTCTTTTGACGCGATTATTGTTGCAGCCGGAAAGGGTTTACGAGCTGGCCAGCCTCTACCCAAACAGTTTGTCGATTGGCGTGGTAAACCGGTATTGCGACACTCACTAGACACTCTTTCGGAGGCTGGCGCGCAGCGGATCGTTATCGCAATTCCGCAAGGGTCAGAGGAAATAGCCAGCGTTATTTGCCAAGGAATTGCGGTCGAGTTTGTTACGGGTGGAGAAACGCGTCAGGAATCGGTCGCTGCGGCTCTGGAAGAGCTGTCGAATGGCCCCTCCTCTAGCGTGCTAATCCATGATGCAGCGAGGCCAGTTCTACCCAAGGCGGTGATTGAGCGGTTGCTAAGTGCCTTGGAAGGGAACACAGGCGCAATCCCGGTTCTTCAGGTCTATGATAGTCTGGTGCTTGCGGAAAATGACATGATGAAAGACGCAGCGGCGCGAGAGGAGTTGCGCCGCGTCCAAACACCCCAGGCATTTCATTACGCTGCCATCCTTTCAGCGCATCGGAATTGGACTGGCGAGCCGAAAGCAGGCGATGACGCTCAGGTGCTTCGCGCAAACGGGCAGCAGGTGGCTCTGGTCGAAGGCGACGAAGCCTTGCGCAAGCTGACAGTATCGGAGGATTTTGAGATGGCGCAAACGAGTGTTGCTCCGGCAATCCGCACGGGTCTGGGCTTTGATGTGCATCGTCTCGCCGAAGGCGAAGAGCTTTGGCTCGGAGGCGTCAACATCCCGCATCATAAAGGTCTCGCCGGGCATAGCGATGCCGATGTCGCGCTGCATGCGCTTGTCGATGCGCTGCTGGGAGCAATTGGAGACGGTGACATTGGCTCGCATTTCCCACCCAGCGATCCGCAATGGAAAGGTGCTGCATCCGATCAGTTTCTCGCGCATGCTGCTAACCTCGTTTGCGAGCAAGGCTATGTCATCAGTAACGTCGATCTTACAATCATCTGTGAAGCGCCAAAGATCGGCCCACATCGACCGGCAATGCGCGAAAGGATTGCCGAAATTCTGAGCGTTGACATCGAGCAGGTCAGCGTCAAAGCCACAACCACCGAACGATTGGGTTTGACCGGGCGTGGCGAAGGCATTGCCGCACAAGCCATCGCCACCGTGCACAGGCAAGGAAACTAGAGATGAGACGCAAGACATTTCGCATGACTGGGATAGCGGCTGCTTTGGCATGCGCGACGATGCCCGCTGCCGTTGCTGCACAGGACTGCGTAGATCAAGGCGATGTGAGCGATGGTGTAATCTATGCGATGCCGCTGCTGATCGACTCTTTTGCCGCGAAATGCGGCGAGCTACTGGCGGGCGATGGTTTTCTGGCAACTGAAGGAGACGCCTTCAAAGCCCGCTTCGTTGAACAACAGGAAGATGCATGGCCCGGTGCATTGCGTATGCTCGGCGCATTTGCTGAACGCGGTAGGGCTCCTGGCGGTGACGAGAATTCCAGCTTTGCGGACACTTTTCAATCCCTGCCGGAGGATGCTCTGCGCCCATTTCTCGATGCGTTTGTTCTGCAGCAAGTCACGCAAACTATCCCGCTAAAAGAATGTGCAACCATTGAACGCGGACTTTCATTGATGGCGCCGCTACCCACAGAAAATGTGGGAGAACTCATGGCGTTTCTATTCGATGTTAGCGGCGTGAAAAATCCAAATATTTGCCCGTATGAGCCTGAGTGAGCGTTAGCGTGGAGCATCTGTTGCCGATCGAGGTTGCTGAACTGGCTGAACGCGTGGTGCGAGAGAATGCGGAGGCGGGTCGCAAGATAGCACTCGCAGAAAGCTGCACTGGCGGCTTGGTAGCCGCTGCAATCACAGAGGTCGCAGGATCGTCCTCTGTTCTTGATCGTGGCTTCGTCACTTATTCCAACGAAGCGAAAATGCAGAGCCTTGGCGTTGCGAGCGATATTATCGAAACCTTCGGCGCGGTCTCTATCGCCTGCGTATGGGCGATGGCCAAGGGCGCGCTGGACAACAGCAATGCTGATGTCGCCGTCGCAGTGAGCGGTGTTGCGGGCCCTGGTGGCGGGACCGATCTCAAGCCTGTCGGCACGGTCGTGTTCGCCAAGGTTGAACGCGGTGAGAGCGGTGAACCAAGCGGCGAGCTGATGCGCTTTGCTGATAATGGCCGCGCATCCATCCGTCTGGAAGCGACCAAGTGTGCGTTAGCCATGTTGCTGCCCGAAGGTATCGGCCAGAGCGGTTAGACAGCCTGCGTCTTTGCGCCCTGCCCATAAAGTTCGTCAGCCCTGGCTTCGAAGGCGCCCATCATCTTGCGAAAAGCTCGGTCGAAATATTGCCCAGCCAGGGCTTCAAACACCTTGTTCTTAAAAGTGAAATCGACACAAAAGTGGATGGTGCACCCGCCATCTTCAGTTGGTTCGAAAACCCATCGGTTCTCCAGATCGCGCAGTGGGCCATCGATGTAGTGGACATCGATTTCTCGCGGTCGTTCCTTGTTCACTTTAGATGCGAATTTCTCGCGAATCGATTTGAAGCCAACCAGCATGTCGGCAACCATTTCAGTCTCGGTGTCCGAGCGCACACGTGTGGCAACCACCCAGGGCAGAAACTCAGCATAGCGGCTTACGTCCGCGACCAGATCAAACATTTGCTCTGCACTATAGGGTAGATGCCGAGTTTCACGGATACCGGGCATTATCTGGTCGCTTTCGCCAGCTTTGCCTCCCGCGCTGCGCGCATTTCCGCGAAATCATCACCAGCGTGATAGCTTGATCGGGTAAGCGGAGTAGCGGCGACCTGAAGGAAGCCCTTCGCACGCGCAATTGAACCGAACGCAGCAAATGCTTTTGGCGTCACGAAGTCTTCAACCTTGGCATGCTTCGGTGTGGGTTGAAGGTATTGGCCCATCGTAATGAAATCGACATCGGCGCTGCGCATGTCGTCCATCACCTGGTGAACTTCGAGCCGCTGCTCGCTAAGCCCCAGCATAATGCCTGACTTTGTGAAGATCATTGGATCATGGCTCTTCACCTCTTCCAAAAGGCGCAGAGAGGCATAATACCGTGCACCCGGGCGGATCGTCGGATAGAGGCGCGGAACGGTTTCAAGATTGTGATTATAAACGTCTGGGCCCGCCTCGCAGATCGCCTCTACAGCAGGGCGCATTTTTCCGCGAAAATCGGGCGTCAGGATCTCAATTGTCGTGTTGGGTGTCTCGCGGCGCAGCGCCTTGATGACCTTCACAAACTGCCCCGCCCCGCCATCCGGCAAGTCATCGCGGTCGACGCTCGTAATGACGATGTGCTCAAGGCCCATCTTGCCTGCCGCCACCGCAACGTTCTCTGGCTCCATCGGATCGACAATGCGCGGCATTCCTGTTTTGACATTGCAGAACGCGCAGGCCCGCGTGCAAACATCACCCAGGATCATCACCGTCGCGTGCTTCTTGTCCCAGCATTCGCCAATGTTGGGGCACGCTGCCTCTTCGCAGACCGTGTTAAGGTTAAGGTCGCGCATCAGCTTGCGCGTTTCCTGATACCCCTTGCTCACCGGCGCTTTGACGCGGATCCAGTCAGGTTTGCGCTGACGCGCAGGGCGGCCTTCCTCTGGGGCTGGTGCGGATGACAAATCGTTCATAGCGGTGCATTTAGGCGCAGCTTGTAAGCGGCGCAATGCTCGCTTTGTGCAGATCGTTGCGCGTTCGCTTGCTGATAGCGGCACAGTTGGGTACCGCCATCGGCATGGATACAGGCACTCTCCAGACGTTCACTTCCCCGGTGGTGCTGTTCTTTGTGCTTGGTGTATTTGCTGCATTCGCGCGGAGCGACTTGGCAATTCCTGAGGCGATCGCAAAGGGAATGTCGCTGTATTTGATGGCTGCGATTGGGCTGAAGGGCGGCGTCGCGGTCTCCAATTCTGGCATTGACGGCACTGTCCTCGCGGCGCTGGGTGTAGGGATAACGCTCGGCTTCGCATTTCCGTTCTTAGCGTTTCCCATTCTCAAGGGTTTCGGCAAGCTTGACCGAATAAACGCTGGTGCCGTTGCTGCGCATTATGGCTCGGTCAGCGTAGTGACCTTCGTCACCGCAGTTGAAATACTCGAGTTTCAGGCGCGTCCAGCGGGTGGTTTTATGGTGGCAGTGATGGCAGCCATGGAGACGCCCGCTATCCTCTCGGGCCTTCTGCTTGCGCGCGGGATGGCGTCGAAAGACAACCAGCAATCGACCGGTGAGATGCTGCATGAAGTGTTTTTCAACGCGTCGGTTGTCCTGCTGCTCGGCGCGTTTGTAATCGGCATGATTGGCGGCAGTGATGGTTTCTCAGAAATCAGTCCGTTCTTCGAGGCGGGGTTTAAAGGGGTTTTGTGCCTATTCCTCCTCGATATGGGGTTGATCGCCGCGCGTCGTATGATGGACTCGCGCGCGCTCACCTGGCGATTGGTCGTCATTGCACTCGCTCTACCGGTCGTGAACGGTGCGATAGGCACTTTGGCAGGCTGGGCGATTGGTTTGGATGTGGGTTCGGCTGCTGCTCTGGGCGTATTGGCAGCTAGCGCCAGTTACATCGCTGTTCCAGCGGCCATGCGCCTGGCGCTGCCAGAGGCTGATCCGGGCATTTATCTCACCATGTCGTTGAGCATCACGTTCCCTTTCAATATTCTCATCAATATCGGGCTTATCAGCGCATTTTCAGCGATGCTTGCTGGGCCAGTCGGAGGGTTGCCATGATCGAAACAGTCATTCGGAAACGGATCGAAATCTTGACCGACTCGGCTCTGGTCAAACGCGTTACCGATGCGATTGATCGCGCTGAAATCACGGGCTGGACAGTTACGCCCGTCACCTCTGGCGAGGGGCGCGAGGGTCGCTGGCGTGAAGAACGCGTGATGGGTACGGATAAGGTATTTGTGCTAACTATAGCGCCGGAAGACAAAGCCATGGCGCTAGCGGAGGACCTGGCTCCGATCCTGACAACGCATGGACTCTTGCTAACTATGTGGGATATTCAAGTTATCCGAGGAGAACGCTTTTAATGCCTGAATTTGCGGAGCTTCTCGAAGGGTACAAGCGTTTTCGAACTGGCAGTTATCCTCGCCAGAAAGCACGGTATGACGAACTGGTCGCCAATGGCCAGCATCCTAAGCTTATGATCATTGGCTGCTCCGACAGCCGCGTCGATCCGGCGCAGATTTTCGATGTGGATCCCGGCGAGATATTTGTTGTGCGCAACGTTGCGGCGTTGGTGCCGCCTTTTGAAACATCTCCGGGTTACCATGGCGTTTCTGCAGCAATCGAATTTGCGGTACAGATGCTAAAGGTTAAGCAGATCGTCGTGATGGGACATGGCCGTTGCGGTGGTTGCCAAGCCGCGCTCACCCAGAGCTTGCAATCGAAAACACCGGGTGAAGGTGGCTTTATTGCGCATTGGGTTGATCTGTTGAGCGAGGCGCGTAATGGTGTAGCCAGTAAGCATGGAACGACCGTACCGCAAAGCTGAATTGGCGATGGAGTTCGCAGCGATACGGCAGAGCCTTGCGAATCTGCGTTCATTCCCGTGGGTTGCAGACAAGGAGCTGGAGGGGTTGCTGAAATTGAGAGGCGCTCATTTTTCGATTAGGGAAGGTGTTCTGTATTCGTTGGATGAGGATACGGGCGAGTTCCTGCCCGAGGATTAAGACTTGCGGCTAGTCAACCTCACCGCCATCTAGATTGCCATGTCCGACACTACTCTCAAAAACATCGCCTTGCTGATTGACGCTGATAATACCAGCGCTGACGCAATTGATCCGGTCCTTACCGTCATGGCGGAGTTGGGGCAGGTGAATGTTCGCCGCGCTTACGGAAATTTTGCCAAAAACAATCTGGCCAATTGGGACAAGATCACCAACAAATACGGCATTCGTCCTCAGCAGCAGTTTGATGTGTCTAAGGGCAAAAATGCAACCGATATGGCGATGACCATCGACGCTATTGATTTGCTGAATCAAGGCAAGGTGGATGGCTTTGGCCTTATGACATCGGATAGCGACTTCACCCCGCTCGTCACGCGGCTGCGGCAGGATGGCATTCTGGTCTATGGTTTTGGGGAGTCCAAGACACCGCAAGCCTTCAAGTCGGTTTGCACGCGGTTTATCAATATTCGTCAGCTGATTGAGAGCAACAGATCTGATAATAGCAAGTCGCCTGGAGATGCGGCCAAGGTCAGCGGAAACGTCGTTGATGATGACCTGCGCGATCTGGTCGCCGCAGCTTATAGCGAAGCGAAACGCGATGAGCGAGGATACGCATTACTGCAACAGGTGGGACAAATTGCCGGTAACCGATCCAGTTTTGATGTCCGCAATTATGGCTTCAAGAGTTTGAGCGAACTGTTCGAGAATCTTAATAACTTCGATCTTGAACGACGCGATAACAATCAGATTTACGTCAAACGCCTACGATAGCAATTCTCACGACCTCAATTGTGTTGAGCAAAGAAAACGGGCGCGAGGACCAGTCCCCACGCCCGCATTTCTTATAGCTCAAGGAGCGAATTAGCCGCCGACTTGCTCAGGCGCTGCTTCGGCAGTTGCCGTTGCTGGTTGAGCAGATCCACCCTGCTGGTCAGCCCATGCGGCATAGAGCTTCGCAATAGTTTTGCGCTCGCCTTCCACCTTTGCGAACGTTGCCGCAGCATCGGCATATTTGCCTTGATCGAGCTGAGCGATACCCAGCCGCGTCAGCGTAAGCGGTGTGTTCGCGCCAGGCATACTAAGCGCCTTGGTATAAAGCTCCTCAGCCTCGGCACCACGATCGTAACTGAGAAACGCATCTGCAGCCGCCATTACCGTGCGAAGGCCAGCACCCGCGGCGCGAGCGTCACGACCAAGCGCAGGCAGGTCTCGCTTGTCGGCGTCAATCCGTCCTGCAGCCAAGGCGCGGCTATCGGCGACGAAGCTATCCCCGCGATCAAGGTTACCGTCGGCATAGCCCTCATCGATGACCGCAATCACCTCGGATGGGTTGCGGCGTGCGTCCGCCGCCTCAATGTATTCCATGTACATGTTCGAGTCGCGCATCGTTCCCGCTCGTCGAGATAAACGCAAAAGGTCGAGGATCTCTGGATACTCAAACTGGCTGGTGTTCAATGCAATCGCGATCGCGTCACCCCAAGAAGAATTGCTCGGGTGTTCGCGCACGTAAATCACCGAAAGATCGCGCGCCTGCTGAGTAAGGTCGTTGTTATACGCAATCGCAAGGCCACGCTGTACCCATTCTTGTGCAACGGGCTCACCAGCGGCCATTTTTGCATCAATAGCAGTTTTGAGGAACTGGACGCCCTCAGCATGCTTGTCCTCAGCGAAATATGTTTCGGCGATGATAGCCTGAGGGTCGTTCTGGGTATAACCCTTGTCGAAAGCTGTTTGGATGTAGCCCCGCGCTTTCGCATAGTCGTTTTGGTTATAGGCAAGTTGCCCGGCCAGGAAATTGTACTGAGCCTGATTTTCTGCAGGCACTTTCGTGCTTGCAAGCATCATCTCGACGCCCTGCAACTGCATCACAGGATCGCTTGCCTTTTGGCCGATCGTAAAAATCAGGTTTCCACCTGCCATACGATCGTCATTGGTTTCCATCGCTGCGATCATGCCAGGCACAGCAGCTTGCAGCGTCGCAGGGTCTGCGCCTGCCTGAACCTGCTCGTTGAGAGGCGAGTAAGCGCCGACGAAGCCTTTAGAGTACTCAGGCTTGGGTGCTTTTTCCTTCTTCTTTTTCTGTGCGAATGCTGGTGCTTCGATAGCGGTTGCTGCCAAAGTAGTCCCGGTAGCCAAGGCAAGCGCAAGCGCCAAGGCACTAGATCGGGATTTGGGCGAAGCAATACGGCTGAAAATCATCAAATAGCTCCTAAGAGTGTGAATCGGACGGGCGTCTCTCACGCCCTCTAATTTCTTCCATGCGCGCTCAAATGGCGTGCGCAGGCGAATATTGCAAATTGTCCTACAGGACGTGGGCTGAACGGTGATTGAATATCGACCAAATGAGAGCATCAGAGGGCTAATTACGCCCATTCGAGCTGATATGTGGAAAACGGCGGTCAAATGCACTTATCCCAGCCTACTCGCGTGGTGTTTTGCGGCGTGAGAGCCTATGTTTCAACAAGCATTGGGGCCAACGCCCGTTATGAAAAGTATTTGAGTTTTGAGCGACGATATTGACCTGATTGATACCCCTCCCCCAAGCGGCGGAGATATGGCCCGCATCGACATAGTCGACGAGATGAAGACGAGCTATCTCGATTACGCGATGAGTGTGATCGTGTCGCGTGCCCTGCCCGATGTTCGCGATGGCTTGAAACCAGTGCACCGCCGAATCCTCTACGCCAGCAAGCAAGGCAACTTTGTTGCGGGTCGCCCTTATGTGAAGAGCGCCAAGATTGTGGGCGATGTGATGGGCGATTTTCACCCTCACGGTGACTCTGCGATCTATGATGCGCTTGCACGTATGACCCAGGATTGGTCGATGCGTGTGCCGCTAATCGATGGTCAGGGTAACTTTGGCTCCATGGATCCCGACCCACCGGCGTCCATGCGTTATACAGAGGCACGTCTTGGGCGTGTCGCAAATACATTGCTGGACGATCTCGACAAAAATACAGTCGATTTCGTCGACAACTATGACGGTCGTGTTCAGGAGCCATCGGTTCTACCGGCACGCTTCCCCAATCTCCTCGTAAACGGAGCGGGCGGCATTGCTGTTGGCATGGCCACGAATATTCCGCCACATAACCTTGGCGAGGTAATCGATGGGTGCCTCGCATTCATTGAAAACCCCGCGATCACCAGCGAAGAATTATTTGAGATCATTCCCGGGCCGGATTTTCCGACAGCTCCGCTGATCCTTGGTCAATCAGGCGCAAAGTCGGCCTACACCACGGGCCGCGGTTCGATCATGATGCGAGCCCGGCACGAGATTGAAACAAGGAAAGGCGACCGCGAGAGTATCGTGCTCACCTCGATCCCATTCCAGGTAGGCAAGTCGGGGCTAGTCGAAAAGATCGCTGACGCTGCCAAAGAGAAGCGGATCGAGGGTATTTCGGATATCCGCGATGAAAGCTCGCGCGAGGGCGTGCGAGTTGTGGTTGATCTGAAGCGGGATGCGACGGCGGAAGTCGTGCTAAACCAAATTTGGCGCCATACCCCTGCCCAATCAAGCTTCCCGGCGAATATGCTCGCAATTCGTGGTGGGCGCCCAGAAACGTTGACGCTGCGTGATATCGTTCAAAGTTTCATCAAGTTTCGCGAAGAAGTCATTACGCGGCGGACCAAGTTTGAATTGAACAAGGTTCGTGAACGAGCGCATATTTTGCTTGGTCTTGTTGTCGCGGTTTCAAACCTCGATGAGGTTGTGGCGATGATCCGTTCAGCACCAAACCCGGCGGAAGCTCGGGGTAAATTGCTCGCAAAAGAATGGCCGATTGGGGACATCGCGCAGTATATTAAGCTGGTGGAAGCGATTGAGCCTGATGCGGAGCAGGAAGGTGGCACGTACCGTCTCTCAGAACGTCAGGTTAAAGCGATCCTGGATCTCAGACTCCACCGTCTTACCGCCCTTGGTCGCGATGAGATTGGTGATGAGCTCAAAGAGCTTGCAATCGCGATCGAAGAATATCTCGCGATCCTTTCTGATCGAGTGAAATTGTACGGTGTAATGCGCGATGAGTTGACTGAAATTCGCGCGACCTATGCGACACCTCGGGTGACAGAAATCGCGCCTGCTTGGGATGGTCTTGATGACGAAGATTTGATCGCACGCGATGAGATGGTCGTTACGGTCACCCATGACGGCTACATCAAGCGCACACCGCTATCGACGTTCCGTGCGCAGAATCGCGGCGGCAAAGGCCGCGCGGGTATGGCTACCAAGGATGAGGATGCGGTGCGCGAGATGTTTGTGACATCGACGCATAACCCGGTCTTGTTCTTCTCGACACATGGTAAAGTCTATCGTCTGAAAGTCTGGAAGCTGCCAGAGGGCGGCCCGCAAACCCGTGGGCGACCGATCATCAATCTGCTACCCTCCTTGGAGGATGGTGAGACAATCCGGACGGTCCTTCCCCTGCCAGAAGATGAGGATAGCTGGGGCGCACTAACCGTGGTCTTCGCGACAGCCCAAGGCAATGTGCGCCGGAACAGCATGGACGCGTTCACGAACATCCCCAGCAATGGCAAATTCGCGATGAAGTTTGCGGATGACAGCGATGATAAGCTGATCGGCGTTGCCTTGTTGGAGGCAGGTGACGATGTGTTGCTTGCGACCCGTATGGGTAAAGCAATCCGCTTCTCTGGTGAGGATGTTCGTGAATTCGTTTCACGTACATCTACCGGTGTAAGAGGCATGAAATTCAAGGAAGACGGCGACAAAGTTGTCTCGCTTTCCATCCTGCATGGCGGCAGTGCGACGCCTGAAGAACGCGATGCGTATCTGAAAGTCGCTCCGTGGAAAGCTGAGGAAGGAGCGCCTGAGCTCTCTTCGACACATGCGGAGATGGCCGAGGCTGAGCAGTTTATCCTAACCGTTTGTGCGAATGGCTATGGCAAGCTGTCATCAGCCTATGAATATCGCCGCGCGGGTCGCGGCGGCATGGGCATCACCAACATCGACAATATCAAACGCAATGGCGAGGTTGTCGCGAGCTTTACTGCAACCAAGAGTGATCAACTGATGCTGGTGACAGACCAGGCGAAACTGATCCGTATTGGCCTTGAGAGTCTGCGTGTCATCGGACGTGCGAGTTCAGGTGTCCGGCTGTTTGATGTCGCTAAGAATGAGAAGATCGTCAGCGCAGTACGCATCGACGAAACTGAGGAGCCTGAGAACGAGGCAGAAGAAGCTGTCGTGGAGGAAATGGTCGACCGCGACGCGGAACCGACAGAACCAAACACTACTGCGCATAGCGACAAGAATATTGAGGGGGAGTCAGGTGGATAACTCGACGAGCTATTCGCCCTCCTCTTCCAATTCATGGCGGAGCGTTTGGACGACACCGGTTGCGATCAAAAATTGGCCGACATAGTAAAGTGGCCATATGGCTAAGTCTGCCAGGCCGCCAAGCTCTAAACCGCTTTCGTTGCTGAAAATCAGGAGGTCCGACGCGACGAAGAGCACCGCACCTGTTCCAACGCGGTAGCGAGGAAAGCGGCTCATCCAGGCGCATGCTGCCATTCCGCCGAGGCTGAGTGCGTAAAGAGTGACCTGCCAATTCCCGGAAATGAGAAACGCGATCAATGGTGTGCCGAGCAACAGGCAGACTGCGCAGAGCTTCTGGCTAACAGTGCTGTGGTGGCGCGGGAACTTAAGATACAGGGACATGGCTACGATATGAGCGAGGAAAAAGGCGAATCCTCCCGCCTCAAGCGAGAGTTCAACGGCCACATCGCCAATCGCGCATAGGCCCAAAGCCAAGGCAATGATCTTCGCGTTTTGTCCGGGACCACGCCGCATCGCGTAAGCCGCGAGCATCGCGACCGCGCTACCCTTAATCAGCATGAGCCAGAGGCCACCGACCGCGCTGTCTCGCAGTAGATAGAATGCGGAAGCGGCAATCAAGCTGCCCAGAAGCCAAGGTCTATGATCGATTAATGCGCTTTTTGACAAGATTGCCCCTCATGCTTGTACCTATTGATGCATGAAACGCATCAGTTATGATAAGCATTTCATTCCTCCCATCTCCTTAGAGTGTTATTGCTTTTCTGACAAAACACGGAGGCGGAAATGCCCAAAGGTGTGCGTGAGCATGGTTTGGACCCTGAGCTACTCAAGAGAGCGGTCAGACGGGTAAAGTGGAGAGACCTCGCCAAGATGCGAAGTCGCGATGGTTTGGTCGAATGCTTGCATCCATTACCGTGGTTGTTCCTTGGGATGCTGCTGTTCCACCTCGGCTATTGGCCCGTGGCCTTTCTTGCCGAATTCATGTTCTTCCTTACTGCCCTGCGTCTCAATCACGAGGCCATTCATCACAATCTGGGTTTCAAGCCACGCGGCCATCGCATGGTACTGCACGGTTTGAGTCTCGTAATGTTGGGAAGCAATCATAGCGTTGCCTTCAACCACCTTCGCCATCACAAGCACATTAATGGCGAAGAGGATATCGAGGGTAAAGCTGGCCGCATGAAATTGTGGCAAGTGATCGCATATGGTCCGTTTTTCCCAATAGAGTTTCACTGGGCGGCGCTAACCAAGGGAGGCCCCGCTTGGCGTCGCAAAGTCATGATCGATCTGGCGCTGAATATTATGTTGCCGCTAATGGCGATCAGCGCTGGCCTGGATTTTCTTGCTTGGCATTTGTTGGCAATGCTCATCGCTCAATCTTTCACTGCGTTGTTTGCAGTGTGGATTACTCATCGTGGGTGCGATGGAAGTGCACTCGTGGCAAGAAGTCAGCGCGGACGCATGGTGAACGCTGTAAGCTACAACATGTTCTTCCACTTGGAGCATCATTTGTTCCCAGCCGTTCCCGTCAGACATCTGCCAGTTCTGGCTGAGCGTCTCGAAGAAGCGGAACCCGCGCTTGCCTTGGCAGTTAAGCCCGTAATCGGGCGCTAATTGAATTGCGGTGATGTGCCGCAGGGCTTAAGTGGCCGCACATGGCATATGATGTACATATCATTGGTGGCGGGCTCGCTGGTTCAGAAGCAGCTTGGCAATTGGCACAGCGCGGCGCGCGTGTGCGCCTGTCGGAAATGCGTGGCTCCGGTGAAATGACTCCAGCGCATCAGACCGATGGGTTAGCTGAGCTCGTTTGCTCTAACTCTTTCCGTTCCGACGATGACACGAAAAATGCTGTCGGTTTGCTTCATCACGAGATGCGACGCTTGGATTCTATCGTGATGAGCGCCGGTGAAGTGGCCCGTGTGCCGGCAGGATCTGCCATGGCGGTTGATCGCGATGTTTTCTCTGCAGAGGTTGCTAAGCGAGTGGAATCTCACCCCAACGTCACCGTCTCGCGAGAGCGTATCGATGCGCTACCGCAGGCCGGACTGACTATTGTGGCGACCGGGCCCCTCACCGCACAATCGCTTGCAGAGAGCATTGTGAAGGCGACTGCTCAGGATCGTCTTGCCTTTTTCGATGCGATTGCGCCGATCATTCATCGCGACAGCATCGACATGGATATTTGTTGGATCCAGTCACGATGGAACAAGCGCACGGAAGCCTCCAACGAAGACGGCGACTACATCAACTGCCCGATGACAAAGGAGCAGTACCTCGCGTTTCATCAGGGGCTAATGGATGGTGAGAAAACTGAGTTTAAGGAATGGGAGCAGGATACGCCCTACTTCGATGGGTGCATGCCGATCGAAGTGATGGCGAGCCGAGGTGTCGACACCTTACGTTATGGCCCGATGAAGCCGGTAGGGCTCGATAATCCTAGGGACACCACTCCAGAATTTCCTCAAGGTCGCTGGCCTTATGCGGTGGTGCAACTACGCCAGGATAACAAGCTGGGTACGCTTTGGAACATGGTCGGTTTTCAGACCAAGCTGAAATACGGTGCACAGGTAGAGCTGTTCCGGACTATCCCGGGGTTGGAGAACGCCGAGTTTGCGCGGCTTGGTGGTTTGCATCGCAACACGTTTATCAACGCGCCGCTCGTGCTTGATCGGCAGCTGCGGCTTAAGGGAGCCGAGCATATCCGCTTTGCGGGTCAAATCACCGGATGCGAAGGGTATGTGGAAAGCGCCGCCATCGGACTGATGGCTGGCATGATGGCGTCCGCAGACCTCACTGGCAGAGAATGGAGCGCGCCGCCCACCACAAGTGCCTTTGGCGCGCTATTGTCTCACATCACCGGCGACGCGGAAGCAGACACCTATCAACCGATGAATGTAAATTTCGGCTTGTTTCCTCCGCTACACGAAGTCGGCAAGAAGCAACGTAAGGAAGCCTATACCAACCGCGCCAAAGAGGATTTCGGAAACTGGCTGGAAAATCAGAGCCTGGAACCGGCGTGAAGCTTAGCACTGACATGCTGGCTTCTTTCGCCGCTTGGGCCTTGTGGTTGCAAATTCACTCGGCGTTAGTTCTTGGTTGCCGTCCGCATCTGCACCTTCGAACCTATTGACAGTTGCCACCGCCCATTCCTCGAAGGTCAGCAAATTGTTGCCATCTGCATCCAGTTTCTTAAATGCGTCGGTGCGGCTGGAGAGCATTTCAGCTCGGCTGATTTTCCAGTTGCGGTTGCGATCGTAACGAAAGAATCTGCGCTGCTCACGAGAAAGCTCGCTTGCTTCAGGTGGTGCGGGCCCGACAAGATCCACCGCGTCTGAGCTGGGCAGCTGTGGTTCCCCGTCAAAGTCTGCCACTTCCACCGGCAGCGGTTCAGGAGGAGGAGCACCGCGCTCTACTTCTGCGCGGCCTTGCCACCAAAACAATCCCAAACCGGTGAGAGCCAATGCTCCGATGGCGCCTGCGGCTATCCGACTCATTTAGAACCCCTGCCCAATATCAGAGTGTAGGATAGGCTATCGCCCAAATATTCCAAGTCTGAGCGCGAATAACGGACTAAAGCGATCACCTACTAGGCTTCTACGCCCTTGTTTTATTGCACGCTCGGCAAGTCCATCAAGTATAGCAAGTGGGCGCATATTTCTTGAAAGGGTATGATTGTTCGAAGGGAGCTGTCCGGCAAGTTCGAGAGCGTGCTCGCTCAGCACATCAGTACTTGAGTTGAAAGCAAAGTCTACAAGTGCCCAGCGGCAGGCCGCCGTGGTTGCGCGGACCTCGGTTTCTCCATGTCCAGCAATCTTTGAGATTTCGATGAAAGGTGCCGCCCGGCATTGGGCAAAGGCGTGAAGCGTAGCTTTGCCGATCTGTTCAGCAACCAATAACGCTTCCCAACCGTCGATCATAGAAATGAGAGCAGTTTCGTGGCCCCGCCAATGAGCGCCAATGGCAGTCAGAACAACGTCCCCGGTTGGACGTTCTTCTGCAGCCAGCTGTAATTGATCGCGCCACCATGCGAGCCGCATTTGCCCAAGCATTGTCTCGTTAGTGGCTGCAACTATGCGGCCTAGTCTTACGTCCAGACCAAACAAGCAGGCCCACTGAGGTTGCATTGCTTTAGCCGCGTGGGCGAGCGCAATTGTCTGCGGCTCAGGCAATTCATCAGATAATTGAGTCATTTTGGCGCGACGTGCGACGGTCGTCGAATGGCCGTCTCAACCTTTCGGAAGACACACTAGCACAGGCCTTGCCAACCGGTGAAGCCCGGAGCCAGAGAAGTTAAGTGGGGTCGGGGTCCTCGCAACCGTTCGCTCGAGGGCCGTCCAAACCTTTTTCCTCAGTCGTCTGCAGCGTTCGGTCATCACGGACCAAGAAAGCGGCCTCTTCGATAAATTTGGAATCGGTGCCAAAGGGACTGGGAAAGATGTTTTCGTATTCGTAGTAGATTTCGACGAACATGACCGCAGAGCCTACTGGCGCAGTAATTTGCGTCGCGCCGCGCCCCATGCCGCTGATGGTTGTTCCATTCAGCCCGTTATTCTCGTCCTCGTCTCCATAGCGGCTCTCGAACTCTTTGGAGCCTACACATCGTTGCCAATGGATGAATTGCTCACCGGTAACCGTGTCCACCTCAAGGCTCGATAGGATAATGCGACCGTTTGTCTCGATATCGATCGAGCGTCCCTGCAGCAGCCCACCTCTAAGAACGGCCTCGACGTTTGCTTCCGTGATGGTAGGAATAACAGCCGAGTTATCAGTCTGCCCCAGGCGGGAGGCGTTATCACCCACTGACAGCGCAACCTGGCTGACCTGCATTTTCGTTGTTGCGATGTTCGATACTTCGAAACCGAACATTCCTAGAGTCAAAAACACGGGTGCGACAACGGCGAATTCCGTGAGAGAAACCCCCTCTTCGTCGCGAAGTAAGCGGTTTAGCAAAGCAGTGACAGATACAATCATGAACAACTCTCCACATCCGCTCCATAGCCAATCTGATCGGCAAAAGGCTGATTCTTTTTGACAGCTACCGAGCGCAGCGTGCGTCGTGCATTTGGTGCGTCATAAAATGGAACTGGAAATAGCGGATCATATGCAAGCTCGACGGTATAGATCACAACGTCGCTTGCCTGTCCGTTCCCGTCTGCGCCGATATCTTCGTCCCACTGACCATTGCCATTTTCATCGACATATGTTTCGCCGTCGCTGCAAAGCCCATCATCGTCGTCATCATTGACAATTCGTTCCGGGCGTTCGACGTCGGCAAAATCGAAATAGCTAACACGAGTGGTCGTCACGGTTCCGTTAGGCGCAACGCGTTTGACAAGCTTCTCAATTCGCTCGTCAGCCTCGTCAGCATCCCCCGTTTCAAGCGTTGACGTACGCGCCGCCTCTTGCACAGCGCCATTCAGTACTGCCTGCGCATAAGCGGTCTGGCCAATATCAAACATGCCAATCAGCATGGTGATAAAGACCACTGAAACCAGACCGAACTCCATAATGGTCGCGCCATTTTCATCGCGCAGAAGGTCAGTTGCTCGCTTTCGGTTCAATGCAGGCGTCTTGATCATTGGGTTACCCTCAATTCTCCGACATCGCGGGCGATTTCCTGAAATGCCGTATTCAGCCCGTCCGCCGTGGTGGCGTCGAACGCGCTGTCGGTCGATGCACATGCTTCCAGTTCGGGGGTCAAAAGCGTGTTGAAAGCTACAACCCACACGCGAATGCCTTTTGATCGCGCGATTGCGCATGCAGCCGTGAACCGCTGTAGATGCCGGGCATGGTTCGCGGCTGAGCCACCAGCCATACCAGTCACTCGTCGGTCATGGTCTTCAATACCCCACGAAGAATAGATCGAGTTGCCGACATCTAGTTCGCCATCGGTCATGAATATGATGTGGCGTGCGACCGAGCTCTCATTGGCGGGCTCGTCATTCACGTTATCCGCGAACAGTCCATCAGGTGATGCGAGACGTGCACCCCAGATCATGCCGATCGAGTGATATGTGCCGCCATCAGTGGTAAGCGAATCTGCATAAGCATCGAATGTGGACTGATCCATTTCAGCAAGCAGTCGGCTTCTAACCGGGCAAGCGATCTGTGACTTTCGACCGTCGTTGGTTTCTCGTTCTGACGCCAACTGGTAAACATATCTTTTTTTGAAATCGTCATAGACCACCCCGCCATACCGAAAATATGCCATTTCCGGGATCATTGGCTTCCATCTCGTGGCGTCACTTATGGGTGCGGAATCGATGTCGAGATCGTTCACGCCCGTTGGCGATACCCCAAATCCAGGTGTGAAGGTAATGCTATCAGACGCAACAGTGTCACGTTCTTCTATGCATCCATTCCAGGTGTAGGTTATATTTGAACCGTTGGGGCCAGTTCCTTCTGCAACGTCACCATTCGGGAAGGTGATTCCGGCGCCGGTCTTGAAGCCAGAAACGTCGATATCCTCACGCTGCATGTATCTCCAGCCATCCCAAACGGATGTTGTAGTCGTGATCACAGTGGCTTCTTCGGTGGACGTGTCGGTGGTGATCACATACCTAAATTGCGTTCTGCGGACCTGATACCACGTGCCGGAGACACGGCCACAGGCATAATCCCTTCGCCGCTGCTCCTGAGAAGTCTGTGCTGTTGTAATGCGGTTTTGGTCGAGGTCGATGGTTGTATTCGTCGAAGTGGTCGGCGAGCCATAATTGCTCCAACTCTCGTCTGCTGGCAACGTTGAGAGGCAAGAGGTGGAGTTCGAATAGCCGGTAAAACTGTGATACCACCAACCACCACTGCTTACGCCAGTGGTTTCAGTATTGGTATCAAGGACTGGGTCCTCGTAAGTGGTCGCACTATTCGTAATCACCTTGTATCTGGGAACGCGAGACTGCAGATCCATTGTGTCGGCCAGCCAAGCAGGTTGCAACAAGCCGCCAGTGCTGGTTGAACCAAGGTTTACCGTGTTAGCATAGGGCACAAAGCCGTACCGTATGCGCGCGTTTGAACCAATTGTTGCTGCTGCTAGAGTGGTCCGGAAATTCTTCATCGCGTCCTGCAATGCTTCCATCCGGGTGCGATCTTCTGGATCCCCAGGCAAATCGAAGGCCATTGATCCGGTGGTGTCCAAGACCATGATAACGTCACTATTGCCAACTGACATGGTGGCCGTGCATGTTACCGAAAGTGGAATTTCCTCAAACCCGAACAAATTCATGATAGTGGTGTTGAGGGTGGTTGACGCTTCCCCATTGATGGTGTCGCCATTATTCGGCGTGGTTGGTGTAAATGTTGTGTCCCTAGTTCCTGATTCAGCCTGAAAGTTGACGTTGAAATAGTTGTTTGCGGCTGCTTCTGCGCCAGACGTGAAGCCACTATCCGTTACTTCACGCCGTCCAGCCAAAACGCCGGAATCGCAAGCATTCTGAAGGCGGTTCTGCACCATGTAAGCGCGTGAGATATCCACGCCGCCGCCGACAAGCCCAGCAAGCACAAACACAGCCGCCGCGGTCAGCGGGAATACGTTTGCCTCTCGAGAGTCGCGTAGCTTCGTTAAGAAGCAGCTTGAGTTGGCCATTGGGTCATATCCTGCATAAACTTGTCGAATTATGCAGGGCTATATGCCCCCAGGATTTAAGGTCTCGCTAAGTGAGAAGGTTAAGAGAAGGTTACTTACTTATGGTAGGTAACCATTTTTGCGGCCTCAACAATTCGCTCAGCATCGATCAAAGCCAGCTTCTCGAGGTTCGCTGCATACGGCAAAGGCACATCCTCGTTGCAGACGCGCAGGACAGGAGCGTCAAGAGAATCAAAACCTTGTTCCATGCACACCGCAATTACTTCTGATGCGATTGAGCAGGTTGGCCAACCTTCCTCCGCGATAATCAGCCGGTTTGTCTTCTTAAGAGACGTTAACACTGTTTCGGTGTCGAGGGGGCGCAACGTGCGAAGGTCAATGACCTCTGCCTTAATGCCTTCTCCAGCCAAAGTCTCTGCAGCTTCAAGTGCGAGATCCGACGCCGATCGAATAGGAAACGATGGTTACATCTGACCCTTCGCGCATGATCCGCGCCTTGCCAATCGGTAGCACGTGATCGTCAAGCTCAGGCAATTCGAAGCTGCGACCGTAAACAAGTTCATTCTCAAGAAAGACGACCGGGTCTTCGCAGCGAATGGCTGCTTTCATCAGGCCCTTCGCATCTGAACTGTCATATGGAGCGATCACAATCAGGCCGGGCACGCTTGCATACCACGGCCCATAGTTCTGACTGTGCTGCGCGCCAACGCGGCTCGCCGCGCCATTAGGCCCGCGGAAAACCACCGGACAGCGCATCTGCCCGCCGGACATGTAATTGGTCTTTGCCGCAGAATTGATGATGTGATCAATCGCTTGCATGGCGAAATTGAATGTCATGAACTCAACGATTGGACGCAAACCGCCCATCGCCGCACCTGTACCAATCCCGGCAAACCCATACTCGGTAATCGGTGTATCGATGACGCGTTTAGGCCCAAACTCATCGAGCAACCCCTGCGTTACCTTATAGGCGCCTTGATATTCGGCAACTTCTTCACCCATGACGAAGACACGCTCATCACGTCGCATCTCCTCTGCCATCGCGTCGCGCAACGCTTCGCGAACAGTTACAGTCGCCATGTTCGTCCCGTCGGGGATTGCCGGGTCTGATTTTGGCGATGTGGTCGGCTTCTCAGGCGTGATTGATGGAGCCGCAACATCCCTTTCAGGGGACGGCGTCGCTTCTGTTTCGGCTTCGCCAACCTCAGCCTCAGCGGTTTCTTCGCCCTCGCCTGCCAGCGTGGCAATTACAGTGCCCACTGCGACGTTGTCAGTGCCCTCGCTCACAAGGATCTTTGACAAGGTACCCTCGTCGATGGCCTCGAACTCCATCGTGGCTTTGTCCGTTTCGATCTCGGCTATGATATCGCCGGGCTCAATCGTGTCGCCTTCTTGTTTGAGCCATTTGGCGAGTGTTCCCTCCTCCATGGTTGGGGAAAGTGCTGGCATTTTCAGTTCAATCGCCATCAGTAATTCTCCACCAGAACATCGGTGTAGAGTTCGGAAGGCTCCGGCTCCGGAGAGTTTTCGGCAAAGTCAGCCGCTTCATTCACAACCTTGCGAATGTCCTTGTCGATGGCTTTCAGATCATCCTCTGAATGGCCCGCATCAAGCAACGCCTTTTTCAGACCCTCAATAGGATCCTTGTGATCGCGCATGTCTTTCACTTCTTCACGTGTCCGATATTTGGCAGGGTCGGACATTGAATGCCCGCGGTAGCGATAGGTATTGCACTCCATCAAAACCGGGCCGTTACCATCGCGTACGTGTTTGAAAGCGATCTCGGCTGCTTGACGCACGGCGAGCACATCCATTCCGTCGACATCCATTCCCGGGATGCGGAAGGCAGTGCCGCGCCGATAAAACTCAGTCTCCGCGCTGGAGCGCGTGACAGCTGTACCCATCGCATACTGATTGTTCTCGACCACGAACACGATTGGCAGATCCCAAAGAGCCGCCATGTTGAAGGTTTCGTAAACCTGTCCCTGATTGGCCGCACCATCACCGAAATATGCAAGGCACAGACCGCCATCTTCGTTGTATTTATGAGAAAGCGCGAGCCCGCCACCAAGGGAGACTTGAGCGCCAACAATGCCGTGGCCGCCATAAAACTTATGCTCGGTGCTGAACATATGCATCGAGCCGCCCTTGCCTTTTGAGATACCCGCTTGGCGTCCCGTCAGTTCGGCCATTATCACTTTTGGATCGATGCCATAGGCAAGCATGTGTCCGTGGTCTCGATACCCGGTGATGACACTGTCTGTGTCGTTGTCGAGAGCGGATTGGAGGCCAATCGCAACCGCTTCCTGGCCAATATACAGGTGACAAAAGCCGCCGATCAGGCCGAGCCCATAAAGCTGGCCTGCCTTTTCTTCAAAACGCCTGATGAGAAGCATCTGACGATAAAACTCGAGCATTTGCTCACCGCTCGCTTCGAAGCGCGGCGATGCTTCATGCTGATCTTGTAAGTTGTGAAGAGCAAACTCAGTGTCAGATGAGGTCTTGCTCGCCGAGTTCTCTTTAGTCCGAGACTTCTTGGCCAAAGTGATGGTCCTTTGTTGCTGCCGGAGAGGGAATCTGTGGGCGATATAGATGCAAGGTGTCGTAGCGGCAATGCTAGCTTAGCTTGGCCGGGAAAAAGGGCAGCGTTGCACAAGGGCCGAAGCTGCTGCTGAGTAATCTCAGCAGCTTATTCTTCCAAGGTGACGACGATCTCATCGGGGTGAAGTACGTTAAGCTGGCTTCTCAAAAGCTCGCCCACGAGATCAGGATCAGCGTGATTGGGGTCAAGCAGCTCGACCTTGTTCTTGAGCGCATCGCGCTCTTCTGTGAGTAGCGCCAATTGCTCCTGCCGTTGGTCCAGCAACCGCAAATTCTCGCTCCACGAAAGAAGGCCAGACGGCCCCGCCACTGCCAAGCCGCCCATCACGAGCAGGAAGGACAGAGCCAGCCCATTTGCAACGGGAAATTTGCCACGTAGGCGGTTGCGGTTGGACAACTTCATACACTCACAGAATCATGGTTAAGCTACTATAGCAAGCACTTTATGTCTTTCGCGACTTGTATCGACAAAATCAGTCGCAGAAAAACCACCAAGTAGCTCGACTGTTTCCTGCATACCGTGGCACATCAACGCGACGTGATTGGTCCAAAATGTTTGATCATCGGTTTGTCCTGAAGACATCTTGGTCGCTATTTATGCGTTTGCAAAGAGCGGTGGGACGCTTGACGGATTGGGCGCTCCAAACTAGATAGTTTCTATTGTAACCAAATGACTGGAGTGCTTGATGCCCGATCTGTTTGAGAACCCCGCTGGCCTGGACGGATTTGAGTTTGTTGAATTTTGCGCTCCCGAAAAAGGTCAGCTTGAGCCAGTTTTTGAGGCGATGGGCTTCTCGCATGTAGCCACGCACCGCTCCAAGGACGTGCATCTTTGGCGGCAGGGCGGCATCAATCTGATTGCCAATTACGAGCCGCGTTCGTACCGCGTGGTATTTTGCGCGCGAGCATGGGCCAAGCGCATGCGGTATGGCATTTAGGGTTCGCGATGCAGTGAAAGCTTACGATCATCTGATCGCTCAAGGGGCAGAGCCGGTTGCAAATGACCCAGGTCCGATGGAGCTGCGCATCCCGGCAATCCGCGGAATTGGTGGCGCGATCCTCTATCTGGTGGATCGATACGCGAGTGAAGACGGCGAAGGCCTTTCAATCTATGACATTGACTTTGAGTACCTCCCCGGAGTCGAGCGACACCCGGAAGGCGCTGGCTTTAAGCTCATCGATCACCTGACGCACAACGTTTACACCGGACGGATGAAGTATTGGGCGGATTATTACGAAACGCTCTTCAATTTTCAGGAAATCCGCTTCTTCGACATCAAGGGTGAGTATACGGGCCTAACGTCAAAGGCGCTGACCGCACCCGATGGTAAGATCAAGATTCCACTCAATGAGGAAGGTGAAGGCGGTAAAGGCCAGATCGAAGAGTTCCTACGCGAGTTCAATGGCGAAGGAATTCAACATATCGCGCTGATCTGTGACGATCTGCTGGCATGTTGGGACCGCCTGAAAGACCTTGGTGTGCCGTTCATGACTGCGCCGCCCCAGACATACTACGAGATGCTTGATGAGCGTCTGCCAGGCCATGGTGAGGATGCCGAAGCACTGCAGATGCGCGGCATATTGCTGGACGGAACGACCGAGGGCGGTCAGCCGCGCTTGCTCCTCCAAATTTTTGCCGAAGCTCAGGTCGGTCCTGTCTTCTTCGAATTCATTCAGCGCAAAGGCGATGACGGATTTGGTGAGGGCAACTTCAAGGCCTTGTTTGAAAGTATTGAGCGTGATCAGATCGCCCGCGGTGTGCTCGACACAAAGGAAGCGGAGCCAGCAGAATGAGCCATCCGATCAAACTCGGTGGCGTTCACCACGCCGCGTATCGCTGCAAAGACGCCAAAGAGACGGTTGAGTGGTATGGCCGCGTTCTTGGCATGGATTACACCACAGCCTTTGCTGAAGATCACGTTCCCTCCACCGGCGCCTATGACCCGTATATGCACGTCTTTTTGGATGCGGGTAACGGCAACATTCTTGCCTTCTTTGAGCTGCCCAATCAGCCCGATATGGGACGTGATGAAAACACTCCGCAATGGGTGCAACACCTCGCCTTTCGTGTGGCGAGCGAGGAAGATCTGCTTGCAGCCAAAGATCATATCGAGGCTCAAGGCATCGACGTGCTCGGCCCAACACACCACGGCATCTTCAAGTCGATCTATTTCTTCGACCCCAATGGTCATCGTGTTGAACTCGCCGCAGACATTGGCACGCAAGAGCAGTATGATGAGCTGAAACGGGTTGCCCCCATGATGCTTGAAGAGTGGAGCGAGACCAAAAAGGCTCCTCGCCACGCCGACTGGCTGCACGAAGTCGCTCGCGCTGAAGCAGCGAAGCGATAGCGCACAAATAATCGCGCAAACAGCACGCGCGGGCGGATTAAGCCGCGATCGCTATGTCTCGGAACTTATTGACGGTTTAGCTCGTTGTGTGGCTAAACCGAGGGACTTATGACAGCATCACAGACGTCAGCGACCGACAACGCGGTCACTTCAACAAGCGACGCGATCAGCACACTTAGTGATCAACTTTTGAGCATGTCAGAGGCGCTAGTGCGCGCCATTCCAAGCATTGCGATTGCGTTGATTATTCTCGGTATTACGTGGATCGTGGCGCGCTTTGCGATGCGCATTGCCGACAAGTTGGTGGGCAGGACTGATATTCGGCCAAGCCTCAAGGCGCTGATTGATACATTGGTCAAGCTAGCGATTTGGCTCATCGGCCTGATGAGTGCTGCGATAGCGGTCATGCCGGGCCTCACACCTGCCAGCTTGTTTGCTGGCCTTGGGATCGGCGCGGTCGCCATCGGTTTTGCCTTTCAGGACATCTTCGAGAATTTCATGGCGGGTGTGCTCATCATGCTGCGTGAGAAGATGCGCATTGGCGATATCATTGAGTGTGAGGGAATTACCGGCAAGGTTGAGCATATCACCTTGCGCGAAACCCATGTGCGTAAACTTTCCGGTGAACTGACCATCGTGCCCAACTCGATGATCTTCAAAAATGCTGTCGGGATTTTTACAGATGAATCGAAAAGACGTCATGAAGTCGTGATCGGAGTCAGCTACGATACGAACCTTGACCACGCCGCCGACGTAATCCGTCGGTCAGTTGAGAGTGTCGATGTTGTTGAGGACGACAAAAAAGTCGACATCTTCGCGTCAGAGTTCAATTCCAGTTCTGTCGACTTTACCGTCCGCTGGTGGGCCGGATCAACACCGCGTGCAGGCCATGAAAGCCGAGACAAAGTGATGCGTGCGATCAAAGCTGGTCTGGATGATGCAGGGATTGAAATTCCATTCCCCTACATCACGCACACTTTCAAAGAGAAAGTGCCGATGGGATCGAAACCGGGCGAGACAAAGTAGCGGTCTTGTCTTAGGCTGGTCACTTAAGAGGAGAGATCAGCCATGCAAATCCTAAGCACACCTGCAGAGCGCTTCACCAATATCCCCGATTACCCCTTTGCAGAAAATTGGGTCGATATTGATCTGGGCGAAGGGCATAAGGGACGGATGCATTACATTGATGAGGGCGAGATAAACGCCCCTCCGGTGTTTCTTTTTCATGGTGAGCCGAGCTGGTCATTCCTGTATCGCAAGATGATCCCCATTCTTGTCGATGCCGGTTTTCGCGTGCTTGCACCTGATCTTATTGGCTTTGGCAAAAGCGATAAGCCCGATGACCAAGACTTCTATACCTATGCGCGTCATACGAGCTGGCTCAAACAATGGCGAAGCGCCGTCGAGCCCCGCCCTGCCGCCCTGTTCTGTCAGGACTGGGGAGGACTGCTCGGCCTCAGGATGGTTGGTGATGATCCCGAGCTGTTTAGCTGCGTGGTTGCGAGCAACACTTTCCTGCCCACGGGTGGCACGCCATCTCCTGCATTTCTGGCATGGCGCGAATTCGCGAAGAGTTCGCCAGATTTCGATATTGGCAGCATCCTTGATCGTGCAACACAAACTGACCGGAGTGAGGCAGAGATTGCCGCGTACAACGCCCCCTACCCCAGCGAAGACTACAAGGCTGGCGCGCGTGCGTTTCCACAATTGGTTCCGATTGAAGACGGTATGGCCGGGATTGAGGAGAACCTTGCCGCGTGGAAAGGTCTGGCGTCATTTGGCAAGCCATTTCTCACACTATTTGGAGAAGATGATCCAGTAACTGGCGGACTGGCACAACCGTTGATCGACAGAATTCCGGGCGCGAAAGGTCAGCCTCACGCTATGCTCACCAAGTGCGGGCATTTCTGTCAGGAAGATCGCCCTCAAGAGCTCGCTCAGGGCGTCATTGATACTGCGAAAGCTGCCGGACATTTAGGGTAGTTGGTGCGCCCGACAGGATTCGAACCTGTGGCCCCCAGATTAGGAATCTGGTGCTCTATCCGACTGAGCTACGGGCGCCCGACGTCGCTCTAGCAGCCGATGCGCAAGAGGCAATCAGTTCAATTCGTCTGGTGGAGAGACCGGGACGATCAGAGGGGCGATTGAGACACCCTCCTCCATCAGATCTTCGGCCTCTTCGCGAGTGGCCTGACCATGGATTGGGGCGGAATCTTTCTCACCATAATGCATCGAGCGAGCCTCATCGGCGAATTTGTCGCCGACCCACTCACTTTTTGCGAGGGCCTTTGACTGCGCTTTGGCCAAGGCGGCGAAGGCCTCGGCAACCTCTTTCGGCATTGGCGTGTTCGCGACCGGGTGTGTCTCGTCAGCGAGTCCTACAGGCGCAACTTGGTCGCCGCGCGAATTGCCTTTTGCAGGAACGGCAGGTGCCATGGGCGCTTTGCTGACGGTTTCGCTACCACACATCGGGCATGTCACAAGGCCACGATCGCACTGCCCGGTAAAGTCAGAGGATGAGCTGAACCAGCCTTCGAAGACATGGCCGTGCTCGCAAGAGAGATCAAAAACAATCATTTCGCGGGCCTATGTGGCGATTTCTCGCCGGTTGGCAAGGCTTGGGACTTGCCTGCGAACCTCTTCGATACGGTTAAGGTCAATCTCACAAAAGCCCAGTCCGGCCTCGTCGCCGCCCATATCGAGCAGTACTTCGCCCCATGGATCGACGACTAAAGAGTGACCATACGTCTCGCGACCATCCTCGTGCTTGCCCACCTGTGCTGGGGCAATAACGAACGCGCTGGCCTCAATGGCTCTTGCCCGAAGCATCACGTGCCAGTGCGCCTTTCCGGTTGGCACAGTGAAGGCGGCAGGTACCGTGATAGCATCGCATTGTTTGTCGCCCAATGCAGCGAAAAGGGCCGGAAAGCGTACATCATAGCATGTGGTCAGCCCCAGGCGGTAGATTGGAGTGTCCTCAACACTAACGACCTCATTGCCCGGCGCATAGGCTGCGCTCTCGCGCCATGTTTCACCGCTCGCGAGTTCCACATCGAACATATGGATCTTGTCGTAATGAGTTGGTTCCTGCCCATGGCCAGCGAAAAGCCATTGCCTATTCGCCATCATGCCATCAGCGAGTTTTACCGGAGCTCCAACCGTCAGCCAGAGGTCGTGCGATTGTGCAGCCTCTTGAAGTCGGGTCGGATAGGGGGACGCGTCTTGCGATAGAATGTGCGGTTCCGACCTCTTGCGATCCCGGTCAACCAGCAGACTCATTTCAGGCGTGAAGAGCATATCCGCGCCACCTGGAGCGGCCTCACCTATTGCTCTTTCGATAGCGCCGAAATTCTGCTCAGGATCAATGCCCGAGGTCATTTGCAAGACAGCAATCTTGACCATCAGGCTGGACTATCCGTCGAGAAGCGCGTCGAGTTTCCCATTGCGCTCTAAGGCTGCAAGATCGTCTGATCCGCCAACATGCGTATCACCGATGAATATCTGCGGCACAGTCCGTGCGTTTGGTGCGCGTTGCAGCATCTCTTCCTTTTTTGGGCCGCCCATCGATATGTCATGCTCGATATATGCGACGCCTTTTTGATCCAGCAGATGTTTCGCTCGCATACAGAAACCGCAAGTGAATTTGGTATAGAGAGTTACTTCGGGCGTGCTCATTTCGTGATCCTGTTTCCGGTGATCGTGGGTCTTGAAATTGGGGTAAATTGACCCATCTCATATGTGTCAGATGTGGCCAAGATGGCGTATCTGATACAAATATCAAGCGAGGTGCCAATGTCTGGGCTTCGCATATGTTCAAATTGCTCAAGCAAGAGGATTTGCTGTTATGAATCGTATTGACCTTACCCCCTATCGCCGTTCAACCGTTGGCTTTGATCGCCTTTTCGACCTTCTCGAAAATCAGGCTCGCCACAATTCCGGCGACAACTACCCTCCATTCAACATCGAGCGTCGCGACGAAGACACCTATCGCATTACCCTCGCGGTGGCTGGATTTCGCCCAGGCGATCTAGACATCACGGCTCAGCAAAATCTGCTGACTGTGTCCGGTAAGAAGGCTGTTGAAGAGCCCTCGGGTGAATTGTTGCATGTCGGTATCGCCAATCGCGGATTTGAACGTCGTTTCGAGCTCGCCGATTATGTTCGTGTAGAACACGCCGATCTCGCCGACGGCTTGCTGCATATCGATCTGGTGCGCGAAGTGCCCGAGGCGATGAAGCCAAAAAAGATCGCCATCGGCGGCAACACCTTGGAAGTTGTTAAGTCTGACGAGGATGAAAGCTCGAACGCAGCTTAAGTCGTTCGATTTACTAACTGCCTCACAAACGAAAAGGGGGCTAGCACCACAAGAGTGTTAGCCCCCGCGACGTAAAAACGCCGCCCGATCCCGATTTTGACCGTCCGGGTCGCAGATGACAATCAACACCGGGATCAGCGTTGAAATGCGACAAATGGCATCCCCCTGGGCATTGCCCTGCGTACACCAAACATCGCGAATCCTCGCTACTCGTGCAAAATTGTCAAAAGACTTCGCGGCGGATAGGTAAAAACGGACACCGGCGTGTCGTTTCTGTACAAATCCTGCTTTGGGACAGTGTTATCTGGGGCAATATTGCTTGCGAGTGCTTAGACTAACCTTGCCTGGGTCAATGCTGCACCAATGAACCCCGCGAATAAAGGATGTGGGTCAAATGGGCGGGACTTGAGTTCGGGATGGAATTGCACGCCGACAAACCAAGGATGGTCTGGACGCTCCACGATTTCAGGCAGCAATCCGTCCGGTGACATGCCAGAAAATACCAGCCCGTCATTTTCCATCGACGGAATATATTTGCTGTTCACCTCATAGCGGTGGCGGTGCCTTTCAGAGATCATCTCTGCCCCGTCGTAAATGCCCGAAACATGACTGTTGCCGGATAGTTGCGCGTCATAGGCGCCAAGGCGCATTGTGCCGCCAAGGTCCCCACCAGTCTCGCGGGTTTGTAAGCCCTCTTCTGACATCCATTCGGTGATGATGCCGACGACCGGCTCTTTAGTGTCGCCAAACTCGCTAGACGATGCATCCGGCATTCCAGCCGACCTCACGCTTTCCACACATGCCATTTGCATACCGAGGCAAATACCGAGGAAAGGCACGTTATGTTCCCGGGCGAAACGCACACTGGAAATTTTACCTTCTGAACCGCGTTCACCGAAGCCGCCCGGCACCAAAATCCCATGCATAGGTTCAAGCTGAGCGGCAATATCGCTGTCCGACTGCTCAAATACCTCCGCATCAATCCACTTAATGTTGACTTTGACGCGATGCGCCATTCCGCCATGGATGAGCGCCTCGTTCAAAGACTTATAGGCGTCTTGAAGGCCTACATATTTGCCGACGACACCTATGGTGACTTCGCCTTCGGGATTGGCGTGGCGATCGACAACATCATACCAGCGGGTCAGGTCAGGCTCGGGGGCATCAGTAATACCAAAGCCGCGCAGGACTTCCCGATCCAGCCCTTCCGCATGATATTGCAGCGGGACCGAATAGATCGATGGAGCGTCAAGTGCGGGAATAACCGCCTCTGGCCGAACGTTGCAGAATTGCGCGATCTTACGGCGCTCGCCATCTGGAATCTCATGTTCAGCGCGGCACAAAAGTACGTCAGGTTTGATCCCAAGCGATGCCAACTCGCGTACGGAGTGCTGCGTCGGCTTGGTCTTTAGCTCGCCCGCTGCGGCAATAAACGGGATTAGTGTCACGTGCACGCTCAGAGTCTGAAGAGGCTCCAGATCATTTCTGAGCTGCCGAATAGCCTCCATGAATGGAAGGCCTTCAATATCACCTACAGTGCCGCCGATTTCGCACAGAATAAAATCGTGATCGTCTTGATCCGCGAGCGCGAACTCCTTGATCGCATCTGTGACGTGCGGAATGACCTGAACGGTCGCACCCAGATAATCACCTCTGCGCTCTTTTGCTATGATCTGCTGGTAGACACGTCCCGAGGTAATATTATCACCCTGATGCGCAGATACGCCCGTGAACCGCTCATAGTGACCCAGGTCCAGATCGGTTTCCGCACCATCATCGGTCACGTAGACCTCGCCGTGCTGATACGGGCTCATCGTGCCCGGATCGACGTTGAGATACGGATCGAATTTCCGAATACGAACCTTGTATCCGCGAGCCTGCAAGAGAGCTGCGAGAGAAGCGGCCATGAGGCCCTTACCGAGCGAGGAAACCACGCCGCCGGTGATGAAAATATACCGCGCCATGGGAGGCGAGCCTTAAGGCTCACATTGGATTCGGTGCAAGCACTATGTCAGGAAAATTTGCGGAGCCTTCTGCTCCATCCACAGCTGTGTGCCTTCGTAGTTGGACCGCTCAGTTTGCGAGTGGATCGTCGTTCGCCGCAGGAGCTGCTTCGCCGTCCGCCGACGGCGCGCCTTCATCGGGTGTAGCGCCTGTCGATCCGCCAAGCGGATCGGGCTGAGAAGTTGGCGTAACGCTACGATCCAAAGTCGATTCCAGGTCGTCTCCGCTCGTGGTGTCAACGGCAACCGCGGCCAGCACGATGGACAATGCAACAAATGCCACGGCAAGCCATTTCGTCGTTCGTGTTAAAAAGTCGGCGGCACCGCGCGCGCTCAGCATCCCTGTTGGACTGCCGCCAATGCCGAGGCCCCCGCCCTCTGATTTCTGCATAAGAATGACGCCCACCAAGGCGAGCCGCCACGAGTGCTTGAAGAACGGTGAGGAAAAGAAACATGGTATCGTCCAGAATTACGCGGAAGTTCGCGCGCGTTTATCACTGTGGCCATTTAGGCTCGTGATTGAGTGTCTACAACCCTTGCCTTGTAACAGGCTCAGTCAGCTTCAGTATCGACAGCGGCCATTGCAATGCTGAGGAAGCTATCCGCTGTCAGGCTCGCGCCGCCTACCAAAGCGCCGTCAACGTTGGGCAGTGCAAGAATTTCGCGGGCATTCTCAGGCTTAACCGATCCACCGTAGAGGATGCGGATGTCTTCGGATGCCTCGGCCCCATAAGTTTCGGTCAGCAGTTGCCGGATACTCGCATGCATCGCCGTAATATCATCGTTGCCCGCAGTCCTGCCGGTGCCAATGGCCCAAATCGGCTCATAAGCGATCGTCAATCGCTCTGCCGCGTCATCAATATCTGGCATGGCTGCCTTAAGTTGCCCGATAACAAAGCTCTCGGCTTCGCCAGAATCTCTTGTGGCGAGGCTTTCGCCGCAGCACAGAACCACACGCAACCCCGCCTCAAGCGCAGCCGATATCTTCGAAGCAATGAGAGTATCGCTCTCACCGTGGTTCTCACGCCGCTCGCTATGACCGAGGATGACAAATTTCGCCCCGGAATCCGCGACCATTGTTGCGGAGATGTCTCCGGTATGCGCGCCATCAGGTTCCGCATGGCAGTCCTGGGCACCGATGGCGATCTGTTCCGCCTCGCGGTGAGTGGCATGGATGAGGGTATGCGGGGGAGCGAGAGCTACCTCTACCTTCATGATGCGCTGGGCAGCCCGATCAATCGCGCGCGCTTCTGACAGCATTGCGCGCACGCCGTTCATTTTCCAATTGCCGATAATATAGGGCCGTTCGGCCATAGAATTACTTGTCCTTGTTTGCGCTGATCACACCAAGAGAGAGCCATATAGGGCTTCCGCGACAGGGCCGCTAGCCGAGCAAGCAACTAAGGTCAAAACCAATTGCAACCTGTTGCGGCACAGTCGCAGGGACGATAAAGGCGTCTCCACATTTTCCCGACGGGATCGGTCCATTTGCCGGATAATCGATACTTATGATCAAATATTTTCGTAAATTTTTCAGTTCGAAGATTGGCCTTGGCCTTACATTGGCCTTTTTGGCCCTGATCGCCTTCGCCTTCGCCAGCAGTGATGTGGCGAATACGGGGACATTTGGCGGTGTTGCCGGAGGTGATCGGGTCGCAATTGTCGGTGATGAGAAGATTGGCACTGCTGAATTCAGTCAGAATGTCTCTTCCGCTTTAGATCGCGTCCGCGCCGAGAACCCAACGCTCTCGATGCAAGCTTTCGTTGCCCAAGGCGGTATTGATACGGTCTTGGAGCAGCTGCTTGATCGATATGCTATAGCAACTTATGCACAGAAACATGACCTGCGGGCAGGTGAAAACCTGGTCAACAGTGAAATTCGCCAGATCGGTGCATTCAGGGGGGCAGACGGAAATTTCAGCGCAGATGCATTTCGTCAGGCGCTAGCTCAGCAGGGTCTTAGCGAAAGGTCAGTGCGCGAGGATATCCAATCGGGCATGCTGGCGCAGCAGATGATCATTCCTGCATCGTTTGGCGCAACCATGCCCACAAAGTTGGCGACGCGCTACGCGCAGCTTTTTAAAGAGCGCAGGAACGGGGCGATCGCGTTTCTGCCTTCAGGCGTGTTTGCGCCGGAGGCTGATCCGACAGACGAGCAGCTGAGTGCGTTTTATGCGGACAACCGGAGCGACTTTGTCCGTACCGGAGCGCCGCGTGGTTCGCTACGCCACATTCGACAGTGAAGCGGTCAACGACGCTATTGAGCCGACCGAAGCAGAGATCGCCAAGCGGTATGAGGACGACGCCGAGCAATATGCGGAACGCGAGGATCGCTCCTTCACGCAATTGATTGTTCCTACGCAGGAAGCGGCAAATGCGCTGCGTGACTCAGGTCAGCGCTGGCGCCAGCTTTGAGCAGGTGGCGAGCAATGCTGGCTTACGGTCTTCCAACGTAGGGCCAACCGATCAATCCGGTATCGCCGATGATTTGTCAGAGGGCGTAGCTGAAGCGTATTTCTCTGCCGAGCGTGGTGCATTGACTGTGCCCGCCCGTAGCTCACTTGGCTGGCATATCGCCCGCGTCGACACAGTAGATACGCGTGCGGCACGCAGCCTAGAATCGGTGCGCGACGAAATTGCGACAACTCTGCGTGATGAAAAGCGTGGCCGCGCGTTGGCTGATCTTGCTGCACAAATCGAGGAGCAATTGGATAGTGGGGAATCATTGAGTGCCGTTGCTCAAAGTCTAGATCTGACTATCGATACCACCCAGCCGGTGTTGGCCGACGGTTCGATTTATCAGGCGCAGGGTCAGTCGGCGCCACAGGTTCTTGCTCCCGCCCTTTCAACCATCTTTCAGATGGAAGAAAGCGAGCCCCAGATTGCCGATGTTGCGCGTGGCCAGATGTATCTGATTTACGAAGTGTCGGACATCACCGAATCTGCCGCCGCACCGCTGACCGAAATACGCGATGCAGTGGTCGCCAGCTGGAAATTGTCAGAAGGCCATAAGGCCGCGCGACAAGCCGCCGATCGCGTTATGGAGCGTGTGTCTGGCGATATGGCTCTGGCGCCTGCAATTCAGGCCGAAGAACAACGCCTGCCGCCTGTTGAGACGATCAATCTTTCGCGTGAAGAGCTCGCCCAGCAGGCTCAGCAACGCATCCCTCCTCCGCTTGCTCTGCTGTTCAGCATGGCTCAGGGTACGACGAAACGCCTTGCGGCTCGGTCGTGATCTGGGTTGGTTCGTTGTCACACTTGACGCAATCGAAGTAGGCGAGATCGATGCCGATGATCCCCTGATCGTGCAGGCGCAAAGCCAATTGGGTCCTGCGGTTGGCGAGGAGTATTCGCGCCAGATGATTTCAGCCATGCGCGCCTCAATGGGTGTCGAAACCAATCCAGCCGCTATCGAGGCGGTGCGTAAACAGCTCGTCGGCGAGCGTTGATTGCCACGTTCAAAGCACCAAGACATTCAGTGAGGCGATTCTGACTTTGCTTGATGGTGAGAATGTCGCGCGATCTGCGCTAGCAAAAGGCAAGCCATCGCTTGTTTGGCGCCGGGTGGTAGCTGATACGCTTACGCCGGTTGGCGCAGCGCTTAAGTTGATTGAGCCTGAGCGCGGCGATTTTCTGTTGGAGTCAGTCGAAGGCGGGGAAACGCGTGGTCGATATAGCCTCATGGGATGCGACCCAGACCTGGTGTTTCGTGCCGACAAGAGCGCCGCAACAATCAATCGCCAATGGCAAATAGATCGCGATGCGTTTGCTCCATGCGATGGCGATCCGTTAGCCGCACTGCGCGCGCTCGCGACGGAGTGTCGCATTGATGTTCCAGAGGGGCTGCCGCCCGCCCTTGCCTGTCTTGTCGGCTATTTCGGATATGAGACAGTCGGCTTGGTCGAAGACATTCCCCGTGCGCCGGAGAGTGAACTGGCCCTGCCTGATATGCTGTTTGTGAGGCCGCAGCTGATTCTGATCTTCGACAATCTCAGCGATGAAGTCTTCTGCATCGCCCCAATCTGGTCCGCAAACAATGTGGATCAATCCATTGAGCATGCGCGTGATCGTATCGATGAGGCATTGCGCGTACTCGATATGGATCGCCCAAAAAGACAGGGCGCGCGCACGGATGTTGCTGACATCGACTTTGCGCATAACACTCCGCCGCATCGCTATCGTGAGATGGTCCTGGCTGCGCAGGATTACATTGCGGCAGGTGACATTTTTCAGGTTGTTCTGGCCCAACGCTTTTCAACGCCGTTTTCCTTGCCAGCTTTTGATCTCTACCGCTCGTTGAGACGGGTTAACCCATCGCCATTTTTGTATTTCCTGGATCTGCCTGGCTTTTCAGTTGTCGGGTCAAGCCCGGAAATTTTGGTGAGGGTTCGCGATGGCGAGGTCACCATCCGTCCTATTGCTGGCACGCGCCCTCGCGGTGCGACCAGCGCGGAGGACCGGGCCAATGAGACATCACTTCTCGCTGATCCAAAAGAGCGTGCAGAGCATCTCATGCTGCTGGACCTTGGCCGCAATGACGTGGGCCGCGTGGCAGCAAAAGGCAGTGTCGAGGTCACAGACAGCTTCACCATCGAACGCTACAGTCATGTGATGCATATCGTTAGCAATGTCGTTGGCAAGTTGGATGCTCAGTCCGACGCGCTAGACGCGGTGTTCGCCGGATTTCCAGCGGGCACGGTGAGCGGCGCACCGAAAATTCGGGCCTGTGAGATTATTGCCGAACTCGAACCAGAAACACGCGGAGCCTATGCCGGCGCCGTTGGCTATTTCGCGCCCGACGGCTCAGTAGACAGCTGCATCGTCTTGCGCACTGCGGTTGTAAAGGATGGCATCATGCACGTGCAGGCAGGCGCAGGGATTGTTGCCGACAGTGATCCTGACTATGAGCAGCGTGAGTGCGAAGCGAAAGCGGGTGCACTCAAGGCAGCCGCCAAAGAAGCGGTTCGGATCGCTAGGGAAGCAGGTTTCGGTCAGTGAATTTCGCAGTCAACAAAGCAGGTTTTTTCGCGCTGGTCCTCACGATGGGCGTTGCTGCATGCGATGGGCAACAAGGCGGCGAACCGGTTGCAAGGGCGCAGATTGGCGATGCTCCGGCGCAGCCTGCCGATCCTGACGCAGGGCCAGGTCTGGCAACGACGATCTCGTCCGAAGTAGAATCATCCTGCCGCTCGGTCATTTTCGAAGACACGTCTCTTACCCATTGTTTGGCTGTGCCCGCGCGTCATACAATTTCGACCAGGCTAGCCGGTGCGTCTGGCGCAACATACCGCAGCTTCGCCGCCCTCGCCCGGGATGTCGATAGCGCTACAATCGCCTTTGCTGTCAACGGCGGCATGTTCGAAGAAGACGGGAGCCCTGTCGGTTACTATGTGGAGGGCGGTAACCGGATCGGCACGCTGGACACCGGCACTGGAGAAGGCAATTTTTACGACCGCCCCAATGGCGTGTTCTTCGGCAGTGGGGACACATGGCAAATTCGCACGACTGAAGATTTTCTGGCCAATGTTTCGCAAAGGCCAGAATTCGGCACACAATCTGGTCCGATGCTGGTGATCGATGGTGCTCTACATCCCGATATTCAGGACGATGGACCTTCACGATTTGTGCGCAACGGGGTCGGTGTGGACGAAAGCGGTCGGGCGCACTTCGTAACGTCTAATGCGCCCTTGTCCTTTGGCCGTCTGGCGCGCTTCTACCGGGACGAGTTGCAGGTTAAGAATGCTCTTTATCTTGATGGCACGGTCTCTGCCCTTTGGAACCCGGCGACCGGACGCATGGATGCCGAAGGACCGATTGGCCCGATCATCACGGTGGTTAAGAGGCCCGAGGGGAATTGATGCGAAACTCTCCCGACATCCTCGTCATCGACAATTACGACAGCTTCACCTTCAATCTCGTCCACTACCTGATGGAATTGGGCGCTGATGTCGAAGTGGTTCGCAATGATGCGATAAGTGCGCATGACGCCGTGACTTCAGGATCCAAGGGCATCCTGATATCTCCGGGGCCGTGTACACCAAACGAAGCTGGTGCAAGCCTCGAGATCGTTGCCGCATGTGCTGATCAAAAACTGCCCCTACTTGGCGTATGCTTGGGCCATCAGGCGATTGGCCAACACTTTGGTGGATCAGTCGTTCGTGGCGGATTGATGCATGGCAAAACAAGCGCGGTCTCGCATGACGGTTCTGGCGTATTTGCCGGTCTGCCCTCTCCGTATGAGGCGACCCGCTATCACTCACTGATTGTCGAGAATACTCCAGACTGCCTGGTCGTAAATGCGACGAGCGAAACGCCAAACTCTGATGCCAAAAGTGTGATGGGATTTCGTCACAGAGTATTGCCCATACACGGTGTTCAGTTCCATCCAGAAAGCATTGCGACCGAACATGGTCACGCCTTACTTGCCAATTTCCTCGCCATTTGCGGCGTTGATGCGAAGGTGCCCGCATGAAAACACTGCCCAAAGCTGACCAGCATCTCGTTCAATCCGAGGCTGAAGAGGTGTTTGGCTGGATCCTCGATGGCGAGACCAGTGATGAAGAGGTTGAACGCTTTCTCACCGAAATGAGTGCGCGCAGTGAGACATCCGATGAGATAGCGGGTGCGGCCAAAGCTTTGCGGGCTCGGTTGATTCCTATTGAAGCACCTGAAGGGGCTGTCGACTGCTGTGGCACTGGCGGCGATGGGCACCATACATTGAATGTCTCTACTGCGGTGAGCCTGGTGGTTGCTGCGTGTGATGTACCTGTGGCGAAACACGGCAATCGCGCGGCCAGCAGCAAATCAGGAGCTGCCGATACGTTGGAGGCGCTTGGCCTTGATATGGATGTCGCTGGTCGTACGGCGGAAAAAACACTGGCTGAAATCGGCATTTGTTTCCTTTTTGCCAAGAACCACCACCCGGCAATGGGCCGGATCCACCCCATCCGGCAACGCATCGGCAAACGCACGATCTTCAATTTGATGGGCCCACTTTCCAATCCAGCGGGGGTTGAGCGGCAGCTGATCGGAATTGCACGCCCTGCATATGTGCCGATCTATGCGGCTGCGAAGGCTGAATTGGGCACTGAACGCACGATGATTGTCTCAGGTGACGAGGGACTGGACGAATTAAGTCTGGCAGGCGGTAATGAGGTTGCCGATGTGCGCGGCAAAACGGTGGACATGATTCTGCCTTAGGGCCGAGGCTGCGGGACTTACCCCTGCTCCCGTCAAAGCTATCCGTGGCGGTGATGCGATTTACAACGCATCTGCCCTGCGCGGTCTGCTGGCATGCTCTCTTGGCCCTTATCGCGATGCTGTGCTGTTCAACACAGCTGGCACGCTGATCGTCGCTGGCAAAACCGAAAGCTGGGAAGAAGGCGCAGCAATGGCGGCAGAGGCGATTGATTCGGGCAGAGCCAAAGAGAAGCTCGCCCGCTGGATTGAACTGGCCCGCTAAGCATGAACAAGCTCGAAGAGATTTGCGCACATAAACGTGACGAGGTGCGTGACCGCAAGGCCGTAAACCCGCTCGCCGAACTGGAGGCGAAGGCGCGCGAACAAAGTGCGCCGCGTGGTTTTCAACGAGCTCTTCAAGCCAAGCAAGAAACGGGCTTTGGCTTGATTGCGGAGATCAAGAAAGCGTCCCCCTCCAAAGGGCTCATTCGAGCAGATTTCGACGCACCAGCCCATGCGAAAGCGTATGCCGCTGGCGGAGCCGCTTGCTTGTCTGTCTTGACCGATGCCCGATATTTTCAGGGGCATGAGGATTATATGGTCGCTGCGAGAGCGGCGTGTGACCTACCTGTTCTACGCAAGGATTTCATGGTTGATCCCTGGCAGGTCGCGGAATCGCGAGCGCTGGGGGCAGATGCGGTTTTGATTATCGTCGCCGCATTGGACGATGGACAAATGAAAGAAATCGAAAGTGCCGCGATTGAACATCAGCTCGATGTCCTGGTGGAAGTGCATGATGAGCGCGAGATGGAACGCGCGAATTCTCTGCAATCACGCTTGATCGGCATCAACAATCGTGACCTCACCCGTTTTGTGACTTCGCTTGAAGTGACCGAACGGCTTATACCCCTGGCACCCGAAGGCGCGCTAATCGTATCAGAAAGCGGCATATCCACTCACGGGGATTGCCAGCGTCTTGCGAAAGCTGGCGCCAGGAGCTTTCTCGTGGGTGAAAGCCTCATGCGTAATGACGATGTAGAGCAGGCTACCAAGGCCCTTCTGAATGGCTAAGCTCACTCATCTCGACGATAAAGGCGCGGCGCGCATGGTCGATGTAGGTGCGAAGGCGGAGACGGAGCGCGTGGCTGTCGCGAGCGGACCGCATTCGCATGACAGCAAAGGCACTGGCCGCCTTAACCAGTGGCGATGGCAAGAAAGGCGATGCTATTGCAACCGCTCGTATCGCCGGGATCATGGCTGCAAAGAAAACCGGCGAGTTAATTCCGCTCTGCCATCCATTGGCGCTTGATAGCGTCGTGGTAGAGATTGTGAGTGAAGTAGACGGAATTCGGGTAACTGCGACCGCCTCTCTCACTGGCAAAACTGGGGTCGAGATGGAGGCGATGACGGCAGTATCTGTCGCGCTTTTGACACTTTACGATATGGGCAAGGCGATCGACCGAGCTATGGTGATTGAGGGCGTTCGCTTAATCTCAAAATCAGGCGGAAAATCGGGTGACTGGCATGCGGATGTGTGAGCAACACCAGCGCAGGCTATGAGTTCGCTAATACCTCTTGAGAAAGCCTGGGATCGACTGTTGAGTTTGATCCAAACCTTGCCTGCTGAGGCAATGTCGGTTGATGACGCGGATGGTCGTGTTTTGGCTGAACATATCAGGGCGCGTCGCACGCAACCTGCGGTACGACCTATCGGCCATGGATGGGTTTGCGGTTGCGGGCCACGGGCCTTGGACTATTGTCGGAGAGTCAAAGGCTGGCACGCCGTATGACGGTGTAATCCAGTTTGGGGAAGCGACGCGGGTGTCGACCGGTGCCCATATGCCGGACGGGGCGAACGCGGTTCTTATAGTTGAGAACGCGCATGTGGATGGCGATCACCTGACGGCAACTGAGGTACCGCAGCCCGGCCAACATATCCGTAAGACGGGTTTCGATTTTGCGGTCGGCGATATCCTGCTGCGCCAAGGAACCACGATTTCGCCAGCGGCAATTGGGCTTATCAGGGCAGGCGGTTTGACTGAGGTGTCCGTCACTCGGCAGCCCAAAGTCGCCATTATCGAGTGTGGGGATGAGTTGGTATCTGACCCTGCAGATTGCGGTGATGATCAATTGCCTGCTTCCAACGGTGCGGTCATTTCAGCAATGGCCCAGCGAGCAGGCGCGAAGGTTATGCAAATCGGGCCTGTTCCTGATGACCTTGATGCACTTGCAAAGGCTTTCGAAGAAGCAAGTCATGCGGACTTAGTGATCACGTCAGGCGGTGCTTCGGTTGGCGAACACGATCTGGTAAAACCGGTACTGGAGCAATTGGGCGCAAAGCTTGATTTCTGGAAAGTGGCGATCCGACCGGGCAAGCCGTTGTTGGTTGCGACGCGCGGTGGGCAGATCATCCTGGGCCTTCCTGGCAACCCCGTATCGACGTTTGTAACGGGTTTTCTTTTCGCCCTGCCCGCGATCAAGGCGTTGCAAGGCAGTGTGACGCCGCTGCCCATCTCGATCCCGATTCCGGTCAGCGCTAATCTTGGCCCTAGCGGTAGACGGCAGGAGTTTGTCCGTGCGCGAGTGCGGGATGGGCGCGCAGAACCGATCAACGAGCGGGATAGCAGTGCCCTCCTCGCTCTTTCCCAAGCAGACGCTCTGATTGATCGCCCGATCAATGCACCGCCGGCAAGCGCTGGCGACAGCGTGCGATGTTACTTGCTCTAACGATTGAGGCACGGTTGACTCTGTTCTCATAGTTGCCTAATTGTTCCGCATTCGTTCACAGTTGGTACGTGCCATCTTGGACGGACAAAGGCCCTGTGGGCGCTATGGAGTAGACAGACATGCTGACTGCGAAGCAGCACGAATTGATCCGATTTATTCAGGCACGATTGGAAGAAACCGGGATTTCGCCTTCATTCGAAGAGATGAAAGAGGCGTTGGATCTCAAGAGTAAGTCAGGTGTCCATCGGCTGATTTCCGCACTTGAGGAACGCGGCTTTATCCGGCGTTTGCCCAACCGTGCGCGGGCCCTGGAAGTTATCAAGGTTCCAGAAGATGCGGTATTGGGTGATCGTGAGCCAGCGATGAGCACCCGTCCGAAAGCGGCGAATGACACCGTGCTTGCGGGGCAACCTGCGAAAGTGAGTGCTCCGGATCCCGCCAATGATGTGATGGAGATTCCGTTGCATGGCCGAATTGCTGCTGGCGCGCCTATTGAGGCTATCGAAGGCCAGTCGAGCTTACCTGTTCCAGCAGCATTGCTGGGCCCGGGTGAACATTATGCGCTGGAGGTATCAGGCGACTCTATGGTTGAGGCCGGTATCTTCGATGGTGATTTCGCTTTGATCCGCCGAACAGATGCAGCGCGCGATGGCGAGATTGTGGTCGCTCTCGTTGAGAATGAGGAAGCAACGCTCAAATATCTGCGCAAGCAGGATGGCAATATCTGTCTTGATCCAGCTAATGCCGCGTACGAACCCCAGGTGTATGCCCCCAGTCAAGTTCAGGTTCAGGGCAAACTGGCCGGCCTTTTAAGGCGCTATCACTAAGCGGTTCGCCTGTTAGGGTTGGTGGTGTGGATTTGATTTAGCGAGGAGCGCCGCGCCACCACCCATGACTGCCCTGACCGTCGGCAACGGCGCGATAGCTGCTCTTGCTGAGAAAGAGCGACAACCCACCATTTTTGTCTAGAAATCTGCGGTCGGCCTTCAGCCATCGCGGACTGCACGACCGTGGCAGGAAACGATCAGCCACGACGATATCACTCGCCTCGCAAGCAGCGGCCAATTGCCGTTCTTCCACCAATTCCTGATTACGCGCCATCAGGACGGTCCAGTCGCGCGCCCCGCGGTATAAGGTTATCAGGCAAAATTCAGGGCTGCATTGTGCACCCTCCCAGCTCTCGATTGGCAAGACGTCTCCTTCGGCCCCAGCCAGTTCGAGCAAATTGTCCCGCGCGTAGGAGCTACGCCCCTCCCGCAATACAAGCAGCGATTCAGCTTCACCTGTTACCGCAACATGTCTACCATCGCGTGTGATCAGGATATCTGGCGTGGGGGTTGCAATGACCGCCAGCCCCCCAATCGCAAAAAGAATGAGGCCGAGCAGCCGCGCCCTGCCCTGCCACAAGGCGAGCCAGAGACCGCCAACAACGAATATCATCAGCGTGCTGATGCCGATTTCCGGTAGCAGCTTCACCGCGCCAGGCTGGCCGGAAGTGAAGTGCGCTATAGCCAGCAATAGATCGAGCGACTGTTCAACCAACCACCATGCGGGTGCCCCTAACCCGACGTGATCCAGGATAAGGGCAATCGCGATCAGTGGCATCGACACGAAGGTAACGAGGGGGATTGCAAAGACATTTGCGACCGCGCCGTAGAGCCCTGCACGGTGAAAGTGGAACAGGACGATCGGCATCAACGCGATTTCGATGATCAGGCCGGTTATGAACAGCATCAGGATGCGCCGCGACATCCACGACACCGCGCTCTCATCGCGCGGCGCCAGAAAGGCCCGCACCGGCGCTGAGCCATGCAAAGCCACAATAGCTATCACGGCTGCAAAGCTCATTTGAAAGCTCGGGCCGACGAGGCTTTCCGGCCACAACAGCAGGACAACCATAGCCGCCACCGCGACCATACGCATCGACAAGGGTTCACGTCCCAGAGCGAGCGCAATCAAGACCAATACCGCGCCGACGCAGCTCCTGACGGTTGGCACCTGTGCACCCGTCAGCAGAGTATAGGCGATGCCAGCAAGAGCGGCGATGCCAGCAGCCAGCAACGGCAATCTGACTCGCAAAGTCAGCGCTGGCCACAAAGCAAGCAGGCGCATCGCCACAAAGTATGCTGCGGCGATGACAGCGCTCACATGCAGACCGCTAATCGACAGAAGATGCGTAAGCCCTGCATCGCGCATGGCAGCTTCATCGGCCTCCGAGATCGCGCCCCGGTCGCCGCTTGCGAAGGCTGCTGCGATGGTGCCCGGCGCTCCATCGACCTGCCCGCGCACATGACTGGAAAGGCTTCTTTGCGCGGATGCTATCAAGCTGTTCTGTTCAGCAGGCTCCACCAACTCAATATCGCCGATCAGTGTTCCGGTTGCCGCCAACCCATCGAACCACGCGCGCCGCGCAAAGTCATAAGCACCGGGCAATATTGGCGGAGCTGGTGGCATCAGGCGCGCGCGCAATCGCACTGTCGCCCCTTCTTCCGTACCGGCGAGGTCGCGTTCAATTGGGACATTGACCCGTACTTTTATCGCCCGCCCCTCCTCTGCGATGCGGGTCGCCAGGGTCAAGCGTACTCGATTGTCAGCAGGTTGCTCCTCGCGTTTGAGAATCCGGGCACTCAACTGTTCAACTCTTGGGTACTCGATGGCAGGTTGCCCGACCAATTCGGAACGCGCCCAGATCGTTGTCATACCCGCTGCGGAGGATAAGCTCAGACCTATCAGTGCGACCATGATACTGGATTGGCTCGCGTTGCCCCTAAGCGCAGAAAAACCGGCAATCGCCAGCAGCATGCAACCGCCGATAAATGCGATCCACTGCCAAGGTGAATTGAGCGCAAACCACGACGCTATTCCAAATGCAAAGCTGACGACGAGCCAAGGTGCCCGGTCAAATCCTGCCTGCGCCAAAAAGTGTTCGATCACATCGGCAATGCTGGACAAGTCAAAACGCGTAAGCCAAGGCCGCTTGACCGCAGAAATTGCGGGCGTATCCGCATCTGAGAGCGGGATTAAAGGCGGCCCCTCTGTCGCCACAGCTCCCTTTGAAAGGAACACAGCACATATGGCAAGCGATACTGCGCAAACTACTGGCACCGTTGTTACGCGCTTCGCCCCTTCGCCAACCGGATTTCTGCATATTGGCGGCGCACGAACTGCGTTGTTTAACTGGCTGTTTGCCCGTCATCATGGTGGCAAGGCGTTGCTGCGCATTGAGGACACCGACAAGAAGCGCTCAACTCAGGAGGCGATCGACAAGATCATTGAGGGACTTGACTGGTTGGGGCTGGAATATGATGACGAGCCAGTGTTCCAGTCACAGCGCGCGGATCGCCACCGCGAGGTTGCGCTTGCGCTGCTTGAGAATGGCCACGCTTACAAGTGTTTCGCGTCACCGGAAGAGCTGGAAACAATGCGTGCTGAGCAGCGCGCAAACAAGCAGCCGCTGCGATATGACGGTCGCTGGCGTGACCGCGATCCTTCTGAGGCACCAGAAGGTGCGCCCTATGTTGTGCGATTGAAGACGCCACAAGACGGCGAGACCACAATTCAGGACGCGGTACAGGGCGCGGTGACCGTTAAAAACGAGGAGATCGATGACTACGTTCTCCTGCGTGCAGACGGTACGCCGACCTACATGCTCGCAGTGGTCGTTGATGACCATGATATGGGGTGCACGCACATCATTCGGGGCGATGATCATCTCAACAATGCATTTCGCCAATTGCCAATCATTCACGCGATGGATTCGATAGAAGGCGGGTGGCCTGAACCGATCTATGCGCATGTTCCTCTGATCCATGGAGCGGACGGCGCAAAACTGTCCAAACGGCATGGCGCCGTCGGTGTTGAAGCGTACCGAGATGAAGAAGGTGTTCTGCCAGAAGCTCTCTTCAACTACCTGTTGCGGCTTGGTTGGGGGCATGGTGATCGCGAAGAGTTCACAGCGGCAGAGGCAACCGAGCTATTCACGCTGGACGGTGTTGGCAAAAGCGCCTCGCGCTTCGACATTAAGAAGCTGCACAATATGAATGCGCATTATATTCGTGAAGCTGACGATGCGCGCTTGGCGGCATTGATCGCGCCAATGTGCGGGGACGGCGCTGATGAGGGCCTCCTCACTCAGGCCATGCCGGTGCTGAAAGCGCGTGCGAAGACCACGCTGGAACTTGCTGAAGGTGCGGCTTTTTTGTTTGCGAAACGTCCCCTATCCATGACCGAAAAGGCGGCAAAGCTGCTCGACGATGAAGGCCGTGAGCGACTTGCATTGGTGCTTGATCAATTGCGCGCGGAAAATGACTGGACAATCGAAGCTCTTGAAGCCAGTACGAAAGCACTTGCTGAACGGCTCGAATTGGGCCTTGGCAAGCTGGCGCAACCAATGCGCGCAGCTTTAACGGGGAGCACTACCTCCCCTGGAATTTTCGATGTGCTCGTCCTGTTGGGGAAGGAGGAGGCGCTGGCGCGGATCGAAGCGCAAGCAGCCTCATAGAGCACGGCTGACGGGACTAAGGAGACGGCAATGGCCGATACGGAAGCAAAACTGGATTTGAATGGCGGGACGACTGGATTTCCGGTGCTTAAGGGCAGCACGGGACCGGATGTCATCGATATCCGCAAACTGTACGGCCAAACCGGGGCGTTCACGTTTGATCCGGGCTACAAATCCACCGCTTCCTGCGAAAGCGCCCTGACCTATATTGACGGCAATGAAGGCGTCTTGCTTCACCGCGGCTATCCCATCGGCCAGCTGGCTGAGCATTCTTCCTTTATGGAAGTGTCTCACCTGCTGCTGAATGGTGAACTGCCGAGCCAGGATGAACTGGACGAATTTACCTATACCATCACACGACACACCATGCTGCATGATCAGCTGCGCCAATTCTATCAGGGATTTCGCCGTGACGCGCACCCGATGGCGATTATGTGCGGTGTAGTTGGCGCCCTCTCGGCGTTTTATCATGATAGCACCGATATTTCGGACCCTGAGCACCGCAAGATCAGTTCTCACCGCCTTATCGCAAAGATGCCAACCATTGCTGCAATGGCGTATAAATACTCCATCGGTCAGCCGATGATGCAGCCCAAAAACGACCTGAGCTACACAGGTAACTTCCTGCGCATGACCTTCGGCGTACCTGCCGAGGAATACGAACTGCACCCTGCCATTGAGAAAGCGATGGATCGCATTTTCATTTTGCATGCGGATCACGAGCAGAACGCCTCCACATCAACGGTCCGCTTGGCGGGATCATCTGGCGCAAATCCATTTGCCTGTATCGCTGCGGGCATTGCCTGCCTGTGGGGGCCGGCGCATGGCGGTGCAAACGAAGCAGCGCTCAATATGCTACAAGAGATCGGCTCTCCGGATCGCATCCCGCACTATATTGAGCGGGCGAAGGACAAAAATGATCCGTTCCGCCTGATGGGCTTTGGTCACCGGGTGTATAAAAACTACGATCCGCGCGCGACAGTCATGCAAAAGACGCTGCGCGAAGTGTTTGACGCATTGAACGTCAACGATCCTGTCTTTGAAACAGCGCTTCAACTCGAAGAAATCGCTCTGAATGACGATTACTTCCGTGAGAAGAAGCTGTTCCCGAACGTTGATTTCTATTCGGGTATTATCCTGTCATCGATCGGCTTCCCCACCACCATGTTCACGGCGCTGTTCGCGCTGGCACGGACAGTTGGCTGGGTCGCGCAGTGGAATGAAATGATCTCAGATCCAGGTCAGGTCATCGGCCGTCCGCGCCAGCTTTACACTGGCCCGACAGAACGGGACTACGTACCAATCGGCCAGCGTTAAGGCGCTTTTCATAACGAGTTTTGAGGGGGCGCTTCGGCGTCCCTTTCTTTATCCGAGTCTACCATTATCCGAGCCTACGAATCTGCCGCTGGTGCATCGGGAGCGGCTGATCGTGGGCGATCCCGCAGCTCCTTCGCAATAGGCACTGACAGGGTGAAACGCGCGCCCTGCCCCTTGGCACTCTCTACGGTCAAATCGCCATCCATTGCCCTCGCTATGCGTCGCGAGATATAGAGGCCAAGGCCGGACCCTCCATCACCGCTACGCCCCAGACGTTCGAACTTTTCGAAGACCTTGGCCTGTTGATCTTCATCGATCCCATGCCCCTGGTCTGCAACGGTCAGCATCGCACTGTTGCCGATCTCATCAAGACGGATCCAGACCTGGCTTCCCTCTGGCGAATACCGGATCGCATTGTTGATCAGATTGAGCAGGATTTGCAGGACCCTGCGAAATTCGGCGATCGCCAGCTGAGACTCACCTTTGACGGGTGGAACGAGGGTAATCCCCTTCTCTCTCGCCCGAACGCCCAAGATGCCACATGCCTGCCTTGCGACATCGGCTAGGTCGATCCGGTCTGGTGCGGTGACGAAGTCGTCTGACTCCACGACCTCGAGGTCTGACAGATCGTCCAACAAGCCCAGCAAATGCTGGCCGGCGCTGGCTATATCTGCCGCGTAATCGGCATATTCCTCCCCAAGCGGCCCGGCGAGCTTCGTCCGGATTGTTTCGGCGTTGGCAATGATGCGATTGATGGGTTGGCGCAAGGCGGGCGCCAAATCCCGACCAAGAGACGGAGCATCGGCATCCTCTGTACGACCGTCAGTATCGACAGTCCCCGACTCCAGAGTATCTGAAATGAGGTGCAATACAAAGCCAGCGCTGCCCGGTTCGGGATGGCCCAGTGGTTCCAGATGCGCAGACCAGGCCCGCGATGATCCCTTGATCGTTATACTCGCCCCATCAAGCAATCGCCAATGCATCGGTTGTTGATGGGTATTACCCTGCAGCTCAACATAATCGGTCCATGGTTTACCCACGGCCTGCATCAATCCATTTTGTAAATCAGACAGGTCGCTTGCATCGCACTCGGCGGAAATAACGTTCTGTTGGGCGTCGAGCCTGATAACCGCCTCTGACAAGGTGCGATTGATCTCTGCTTTCAAGGTAAGCGCTTCAGCGGTTTCCTCGTCACTGATTGCTTCGCTTTGCCAATTAACAAAGCCGAGTTCGCAGCCTGCGATGGCGCGCTCGGCATTGACCAGCGGTTCAATCTCTACCCAGCCCGAAACACGTTCACCGTCACCAATTGCTTCAAATCGTCTTGCGAGCCTCAACCCCATCTTCTGGCATTTGCGTGCAAGGGCGCGCAGTTCGGGTACCGCAAGCGGCCCGCCGAGCGTTCCACCGCACTGACGCTGCAAATTCAGCAGAGGATCATCGGCACTCACCAACCGCCCGTCGCCATCGACGCGTGCCTTTGCGAGATAGTGCGTGCCAACCGTTCCCACGCTCAACCACCCTGCCTAGTATCAGAAACGGGCAGCATTTGCTGCGCTTCTCGCACGCCGATTTGCTGAAAACCATCGGGCAAGTCCGCATCAGGGTTGATACGCAGGGCAATCTGTTCGCACGCTTCGATTTTCAGGCCCGCGCTGCGCAAGGCGATAAGCAGATGCGCGACCTGGCCCGCGTCGGTGGCCAAGGTGGCCTGCTGGCGCGTCACACGAGAATGTGCGGCAAGGCTTGTAAGGAACAGTGCAACTCCCGCGTGATCGATATCAACTGCCCGCTCAATGTTGTCGCCACCGGCATTTGCAACCCGCTCTAACAGAGCGATACGTGTTCCCGCTTCGTCATACTCGCTGCGCAGTTTGCTTTCGGCGCGGTCGAGGCCATCAGTATGAACGGTGTTGCTGCATGAGCGCCAGGTTTCGATGACATCATGAAACAGGTCTGCCGGAAGCTCGTTAAGAGGGAGTTCCATCCGTCTTTGCTGCTGTGTGAAGCGAGCCTGCGCTGCGAGCGCCCCCATCGCAGCGCTCGACAAATCAGATTCTTCACTTTCGATAAATTCTTGTATCAGTGGGCTAAGTACCGGATCCAAAGCGTAAAGTTCCTGCAGCCGCTGGGTAGTCAGCGTCTCAATTGCGAGCGCATGGCAATGCGTTATCAACCGTTGCCGCTCTGCAAGGCTGGCGGCCAAGCCATCGCCGCCTTGAACGGCAAATTGCTCAGCACCCTTGGTGCCGGTCGCTTCTGCCTGAATACGCAAGACGTGCTTCGCAATATGCAGCAGCATTCCGCGAACCCGCGCAATGACGGCGTCACTGAACAGGGTCTGGTCTGGTGTCGTAAGCAGCAGACCGAGGATTGGGCCCAGCTTGCGGCGCAAGGCAGCATTCCGCTCCAGCGCATCGCTCAGCGCATCGCTTTCGGGCCACTCTGTCTCAGCCATAGTCTCGGTCAGCATCATGCCGATTTGCGTAGCAGGTCATGGTTAATCAGCAGTTAGCTTTTTGCAGGTTTATCGTCGACCGGATCGGGTCGTCCGTCGTCGCTCTGATGGAGAAAGTACAGCGCGCCCAGCCCGACTGCGATCAGCGCAGCGCTAACCTCTTGAGGATACCCCAAAACGCAGGCCGGAAGCACTATCGCAATAAGGACAATCCGATCGCCAAACGTTGCCCTCCAGCGGGTTGGCCCTGTGCGTTCACCCAATAGCAAGACAGCAATCATCGCGAAGGGGATGAACACCCGGGTCCAGCCAATTTCGTCCGGCGTTGAAAGGGCTATCAGACTGGCGATCATAACATCCGCTACAAACGCCAGGACTTGGGAAATAGTCAGCGTCTTTGCAATTGCAGTCTGGTTTTGGGTGAGGCGTTCAAACACGCTTGCCAGAGCAATTGCAAAAACCATCGCCAATGCGACGCTCAGTCCCGCCAATGGATGCCCAAAAGCCCCCAAAGCGGCGGCGATTATTCCGAAGCCTGCTGCGCTAATCCAGGGAAGCCGCTGCAGTGTTCCGCCGAGCAAATCCCTCGCCAGTCGCATCCCGATACGTTCCGCAATGGCTAAACCCGGCGCACTGTAAGGTGCTGGCGAAACACGACTGGCAAGCCAGGACTTTTCCCTGGTCTCGCGCGCTGAGTGGGATTCGTGAAGCGACCACCGCCCCTCGCGCATGATTTGCGGATCAAGCTCCGACGTTTTCACGCCGGATTGCAGCGCAATACGCAGCAGCGCAGAGGATGGATTTGTGTCGTCCGGCAAATCGGCCAAACGATCGACAAGCGAACCGCGCACCCGCATTGCACCTGCCCAGGCACGCTCTTGGTCGATGCGTTCAAAACCACTGACCACACCTAGTTCAGCGGGCAGTGTCAAAACACGTGCATTGGCTTCTAAACCAGCAATGATCACGTCAGGATCCGCTAACAAGCCGTCAACAAGGACAATTACGTCGCTATCTGCCGTGACTATGCTGGGTAGTCGGCGGCTGCTGTCAATGGTCACAAACCGCGCACCGTTCTGCTCTGCAAGATGCTGACAAGAAATGATTTCTTGAGAGAGGCCTGAGGTTAGACAGAGAATCTTTTCGCACTGAAGTGCCAGCGCCAGATTGACTTGATGTGCGAGCACGCTTTTGCCGACGAAACGCCGGAATGCGAGCCGTTCACCCTTGAAATCCGGGTTTTCTGCCAAAGCGGATAGCAGGGCAATTCGCAAATTGATGTCTCTCGCCTGAGTGCTGTCGGACGAGACTAGTGAGGTTTGGTAATGATGCCAAACGGCAAACCCTTTTTAGGCGGCCTGCTTTCCCCCGATTTCGGTAAGGTGTTCGCTGATTGCGCGCATAACCGTTGGTTCACCCGGCGCGGAGGTCAGCGCTTCTTCGGAGAGTTCCTGAAGACGCTCTGCATGAAAGCTCGCCGACAGGCCTTTAAGGCGTATTGCGGCGAGTTCCCAGTTGGCATCGCAACGCGAACGACGAAGCAAATCCAGCTGCTTAAGTGCGCTTTCGAGAAATGCGTTACGCAGCTCAAGTTGCAGCGCAGGATCATCGCCCGCCGCAGCGGTAAGAGCGGCATCAAATTGTCCAGATTCTAACGTCATGCGACACGTGGTGATGCCTAAGCGTTAAAATGACTTTAACCGAGCGCATATCGTGGTAGAATCGGCAAATGGGTACGGGAAAATATATTCGCGCTGTGGACGATCACAATTCGGGATCGGATGCTGAGATTGAAACTGTCACTGACGGCGACACTTCTGCTGAAGAGGATTTGCTGCTGACTGACGAAGTCTTCGATGAAGAGGCGTTTGAGTTCTTCGAGGAAGAAGGCGCAAAACATTCTTTCGCATGGGTTTTGCCTACGGTTGCGATCGGCATAATTCTGGTTTGGTCCGCCTTTTTTGGTTGGGCAAACAGCGCGCAGATCGCTGGTGGGATCACCCCGCAAACGGCAGTTGGCCTGATCGTTAACTGGTCCACACCAGTCCTGCTGGTAGTCGCAATCTGGCTCTTGGTGATGCGAAATTCGTCTCGTGAGGCTAGCCGGTTTGGTGATGCAGCAAGGTTACTGTCAGACGAATCTGCGCTTCTTGAACAGCGATTGACGACTGTGAATCGTGAGTTGAGTTTGGCGCGCGAGTTTCTTGGCTCGCAATCGCAAGATCTTGAGTTTTTGGGGCGTACAGCAAGCGAGCGAATTTCGGAGCATGCCGACAAATTGCAGGCGCTCATTACGGTAAATGGTACTCAGATCGACGCCATTGCAGGAGCAAGCGCAACGGCAACCGACAATATGTCAAAATTGCGAGATGATCTGCCCGTAATTGCGAACTCTGCGAAAGATGTGACCAACCAGATCGGCAATGCCGACCGCGCTGCGCATACTCACCTTGGAGAGCTGGTGTCCGGCTTTGAGAGGCTGAATGAGTTTGGTCAGGCGAGCGAACGCCAGGTTCAGGCGTTGAGTGAGAATATCGATGAAACGCTCGCGACGCTCAAGGCTCAGCTCAGCGATATTGAACATGTGGCTAACGCCCGTTTCGATGCTCTGCGGGGGCAAAGCGAGGAATTCCGAACAGAGCTGGACAATCGCGAAGTTGTCGCGCTTGCTGGCATTCGAGGGCGCGCGGAGGCGATGCGCAAAGAGCTTGCCGATATCGAAGAAACTCAGCAAGCGACGCATGAACAGACGGTGGCGACGCTGAAAGAAAGCGCGTTCATGCTCAAGCGGCAGGCCGACGAGGCCAGCGCGCATGTTCGCGAAGGTGAAGAGGCTGCTATCACCGCGTGGAATGGGCAGGTGGATGAAATGCGGGATCGCCTGCAGTCTGTCATCTCTCAAGTGGCAGAAATTGATGCCAAGGCGCTCGATGCATCAAAGGCGAAATTGCGTGATCTGGCGAAAGAGGCCGAGGTGCTCGATACCCGCATGGCGGAACGGAGTGGAATGTTCTTTGCTCAAACTGCAAAGCGGCGAGCCGATTTCGACACTGAAGAAGAAGCGGCATTGGCCCGCCTTGAAGAGCGGCTCGCCAAATTCGATAGCGCGGTAAGCGAACGACGCAGTCAGCAATCGGAAGAATTCGAAGGCTTGATTGCGAAAGGTGATGCATTTGTTAACGCAGTCACTCAAGCCGATGAGACTGTCGAGCGGCTTGTTGCTCAGAGCGCTTCTGCTGAAACCGCTCTGACCACCGGGGCTGAAAAGTTCGCTGGGATTTTGGAACAGAGCGGCGCGGAGCTTGCCCAAACAAACCAAGCCGTGGCCGAGCTGACCGATGCGAGCGTACGGTTGCTTGAATTGATTCAGGCAAGCGCCAAGCACAGTATGGATGAACTTCCGACGGCGGTTGACGGATTTGAAGCGAGCCTTCGTGGCGTTGAAGAACGCACCGTTGCCCTCACCACCCAATTGGAAAGCGCGCAATCCGTTGGGGATGCGCTTGCCATGCAAGTGAGCAACGCCACAGAGCGTAGCGCGAAGGCAACTGCTGACATCGAAACGGCAATCGCCAAGATTGGTGGCGGATTAAATGAGCAAGCGGGCGCCCTCGATGAATTGTATTCGAAACTTGCCGAGTTTGGCGTCGACGCCGATGCGATGGCCGAGCGTGCGCAGGGTGAACTTCGCCACGCATTGCGGGAACTTGAGGAAAGCAGCCAGAAAGCGGTAGCGGCCATTGAGACCGAACAAAGTGCCACTATCCGCAAGATCGCTGCGCAGGTCTCTGAGCAAAGTGCCGATGCAATTGAAAGCGCTCTCGGCGAGCGGTCTACCACCATCATCGCTGACCTTGATGTCGCCTCGGCAAAGGCGACGAGCGCGTCGCGCGCTGCGGCGGAGCAACTTCATTCTCAACTCAGCAAGGTCAACGAGTTGGTGGCGAATATCGAAGCGAGAGTTGCCCAAGCGCGGGAACGCGCCGAGGAGCAGGTGGATAGCGACTTCTCACGCAGGGTTGCTTTGATCACAGAAAGCCTCAACTCGAATGCGATCGATATTGGCAAGGCACTTTCTACTGAGGTCACGGACACGGCCTGGGCGTCTTACTTGCGCGGTGACCGTGGTATCTTCACCCGGCGCGCCGTGCATCTGATGGACAGCACAGAGGCTCGCGAAATTGCCGAGCTATACGATTCAGACAGCGACTTCAGAGAACATGTCAGCCGCTACATTCACGACTTTGAAGCGATGCTTCGCACGTTGTTGTCAACGCGGGATGGTAATGCCGTTAGTGTGACACTGCTGGGCTCGGACATGGGCAAGCTCTATGTCGCACTTGCACAGTCACTGGAGCGCTTGAGGCAGTAAGCCTTAGTTCGCCGCCTCGACTTGCTCTGCGATCGTAGGGGGTGTTCCGAAGATATTGATGTCGTCCGGCGTGACCCACCCGTACACATAGTTGGCCGCATATAGTGCCGTGCACAACACAGAAAGGATCGTTGCCCTGCCCGCCACTCGCCAAGGTCGGAAATTGACCGGTGCGCTATCAGCCTGGCCCGGCACTTTTTCAACACCGGCTTCTTCGTGCGTCCTCACACCAAACGGTAGTAGGATGAAGGCGCACATCACCCAGAACAGGATGTAGATCGCAAGGATGGAGGTCCAATGCATGACGGCCTAGTCTTTCGAGCGTACTTTCGGCAACAGTATCCGCGTCTGCGGACGCTTGCCTGACCATCTGGTGGCTGCGCGGCGAACTGCAAGCCTTGCGGCTTCGTGGACTTCGGCGGGATCGCGCGCCGCTTGCCCCTTTAATCGTACCGATAGCGTTACGGATGTCGTCTTCTGCCTCCTCAACAAACTCCTCATAGTCCTCATCAAGAGGAAGGCCTACGCTGTCGATCTGCGGGTTGAGATCATTGTCGAGCGCCACGATCACTAACCCTTCGCGCGCAAGACGGCGGCGCATGGTAATCGCCTCGCCATCCGCTGGAACGATGATGTCACCATCGAGCACCAAACGTCCGGCCTCGATCGCACCGACTTTGCTGGGAGCATCGGGTGCCAAGCGAACAACTTCACCATTTTTTTGAACAACAGCGCTGGGAATACCACTCGCAAGGCCCAGCCTGCCCTGCTCCTGCATATGACGCATTTCGCCGTGCACGGGGATCAGCACCTCAGGACGTATCCATTCGTATAGCGCCTCAAGTTCAGGCCTGCCGGGGTGACCGGAAACGTGGATCAGACTTTGACGATCGGTAACCATCACAATGCCGCGTTCCGATAGACGGTTTTGGACCGCACCAATGGCGATTTCATTGCCTGGAATATTTCGACTGGAAAACAGAACCACGTCACCAGAACTCAGCGAAAGCGGGTGATTGTCCTCTGCTATTCGAGATAGAGCGGCGCGTGGCTCACCCTGCCCGCCGGTTGCAAGGATCAGAACCTCGCCGCGTGGCAGCCGCATTGCTGTGTCAAAATCAACCGGCTTCGGGAAATCCTCCAGATAGCCATTATCCTGCGCGACCTCGATTATGCGATCAAGCGAACGTCCAGCGACGCATAGCTGCCGACCATTTTCGCGCGCCACATTACCCAGCGTTTGCAAACGAGCTACGTTGCTGGCGAAGGTCGTGACAAGGACGCGCTTGCCAGAGTGTTTTGCCACCTCCTCAAGTAAGCCTCTATATACGGCGCCTTCCGAACCGCTCGGTTCCGGATTGAAGACATTCGTACTGTCACACACCAGCGCCAGGACACCATCATCACCAATCGCACGCAGCTCTTCTTCGGTAGTTGGCTCGCCGATAATTGGGTCTTCGTCGAGCTTCCAGTCACCGGTATGGAAGACGCGGCCATAAGGCGTGTCGATCACGAGCGCGTTGCCTTCTGCGATAGAGTGAGCAAGCGGAATGTATTCGATCGTGAATGGTCCGACGTCGAAAGAACCGTGGTCATCTTCGATCACATGCAACTCGATCTGATCTAGCAGGCCCGCTTCCTGTAGCTTGCGCCGGATCAGCTCAGCGGTGAAAGGTGTCGCATATAGCGGCACGTCCAGTTCACCAGCAAAGTATGGCAAGGCGCCGATGTGGTCCTCATGCGCATGTGTGAGCACAATACCGTCCAGCTTGTCTGCACGTTCTTCGATGAACTCGAGGTCCGCAAACACCAGATCGACACCTGGATATTCATTGCCCGAGAAGGTCATGCCCAAATCGACCATCAACCAGCGGCCATCACAGCCATACAGGTTGACGTTCATGCCTATTTCGCCTGACCCACCAAGGGCCAGAAACAGCAGTTCTTTTTCCGGAGTAAAATCATGCTTCACTTGCTCGCATGCTCCGCCAGAATGGCCAGGCCTTCGATTGTGAGGTCTGCATCCACGTGATCAAAAATGCCCGTCTTTTCGTCAAACAGAATTGCTAAGCCCCCGGTCGCGATCACTTTGGCTGGTCGTCCTACCTCGGCCCGCATCCGTTCGATCAGCCCTTCCATCATCGCGACATGCGCCCAAAAGATGCCGATTAACATTTGATCCTCGGTATTTCGCCCAATGACGCTACTGCTTTCTGGGGCACGGATAGCGATACGCGGTAATTTGGCAGTTTTGCCCACCAATGCATCGAGCGAGAGGTTGATGCCCGGCGCGATAATCCCACCCTTGTAAGTACCGTTGAAATCGACTGCCTCAAATTTTGTGGCTGTTCCAAAATCAACCACGATCAGATCGCCGCCATATTTCTCATGCGCCGCAAGAATGTTCAGCGCACGGTCCGCGCCAAGCGAAGATGGCTGATCGACATCGATCTCGAATGGCCAGGCCGCAGCCGCCTTGCCCGCGGTAAGAGGCGTAATTCCGAAATACTTTTGGGATAAAACCGTAAGATTATGATCGGCGCGTGGAACGACACTGGCAAAGATAATCTGAGTTATGTCCTCGCGGGCGATACCTTCGATTTGCAACAGCTGCAGTAACCAGACGGCATACTCATCCCCTGTTCGCCTGGGATCGGTTGCAATGCGCCAACGCGCCTTGATCTCGCGTCCTTCGAACACGGCGAAAACGACATTGGTGTTTCCTACGTCAGCTGCAAGCAGCATGAAGATTACTCCTTATCATGCCAATTCAGCGTTACGTCACCGGCATGCACGCTTGTTTCAACTTCGCCTATTGGCAGTATTCGTAACGCCCCTTCGGCGTCGATACCGCGATAACGGGCATGTGTCACTTTACCATCCGACGACGTGACCCGGATGTGCTCATTGTAACGGTGGCTGCGGATCGTCCACTCAAGGAACGTTTTCGACAATGGCCTTTCTCGCCAATTCTTGAGACGCGTTTGAAACGCCTCCGCGAGTATTGTCAGCACGGATTCTGGACCATTGGCGAACTTGCCGTTCGCCTCACCCAGTGAGATGGTTTTGCGATCTGGCAAATCAGGTGCAGATGCTACATTTATCCCAACGCCAACGACAACGCTATCAGCATGGCGCTCCAACAGGATGCCAGCAACCTTGGCGTCGTCGACCAATACGTCATTGGGCCATTTGAGCAGCATGGGTGTATCGGGCTGGAGACACCGTTCCACCGCATCATAAACGGCAAGGCCAGTAACGAGCGAGAGTGATGCGGGCGATGGGTCATTTGATCGCAGGTTTGCAACCGTACTGCACATGAGATTGCCAGCCTGGCTATCCCATGTCCGGCCCAATCGGCCACGTCCGCCGGTCTGCCTCTCAGTACGCAGCCAGTAACCCTCTGTGATCGTAGCCCCATCACGAAGACGAGCGATCAAGTCTGTGTTCGTTGATCCGGTTTCAGGGACAGTTTCAATCAAATGATATAGAACAGCGCAGAGGCTGCCTTGTCGGCCAGTCCGCCGAGCCAGATCGTCGCGAAATACCCTAGTGGCGAGATAAACGCAGTGCACAGGCCGAGTACGACCCAGTGACTTGCCGGCGCAGGCGCGACAACGGCATCGCTAGCTTCGTCAAAGAACATCACTTTGATGAATTTGAGGTAGTAGAACGCCCCGATGACGCTGGCGGCGATGCCAATCGCGGCGAGTGTGATCATGTCCGCTTCAACAGCAGCCTGAAAGACGACGAACTTGCCCCAGAACCCGAACAATGGCGGGATTCCAGCTAGGCTGAACATGATAGCGAGCAGACACCATGCGAGCGCGGGGTTTTTGGTCGCAAGCCCGGCAATGTCATCGAATGTGTCGAACTGGTTTCCATCCGCATCGCGCAGCATGAGCAAGGCGACAAACGCACCGATAGTCATTGCTACGTAAATATCGAGATACACAAGGACCGCACTGGCCCCGGCCTCTGTTGCCGCCGCAAGACCGACCAGAATAAATCCAACGTTGTTGATGGAGCTGTAGGCAAGCAAGCGCTTTAGGCTTTGCTGTCCAATGGCGCCGAGTGCGCCAACAACAATTGATGCGAGAGCGGCAAAGATAACGATCTGCTGCCAAACCTCTGGATTATCACCGAACGGATCAAGAGCGATCCGCACAAGCATCGCCACCGCAGCAACCTTGGGAGCGCTGGCAAAGAATGTGGTGACCGGTGTCGGTGCGCCCTCATAAACGTCGGGTGTCCACATATGGAACGGCACCGCGGCTACTTTGAAGGCGAGACCGGCGAGTACGAACACCACACCGAACAATACGCCGGTAGAGAACTCAGCGCCGAATGCCTGGCGAATTTCGAAATAGTTCGTCGTTCCGGCAAAGCCGTAGACCAAGCTCATTCCGTAGAGGATGATGCCTGAGGCAAGAGCGCCAAGAATGAAATATTTGAGGCCCGCCTCGCTTGATTTGGCGTCATTGCGCGCAAAACTGGCAAGCACATAGGATGCAAGGCTCGAAAGCTCGATGCCGATGTAAAGCGTCATCAGATCGACAGCCGATACCATCATGCCCATGCCCACCGCACCGAAGAGCATCAGCACCGCGTACTCACCGCGATAGGCACCACGGCTTTCAAAATATGGGGGCGTCACGATCAGGCATGCGATAGTCGCGATATAGATCAGGATCTTCGCAAAGCTGCCAAAGGCATCCATGCGATAGAGGCCGCCAAATGCATCCGCGCCAAGTTCAAAGGCTGGATTGGTCAGCAGATCGAAGGTGAAGAATACACCGCCAAACAGCGCGACCACTGCAGCAATTGTGACTGCGCGCGCGGCCTTCTTGCCGCCAAACGCCGTTACGAGCAGCAGGATCAGACCGGCGACTGACAGGCCGATTTCAACAGCGACAAAGTACAATGAAGAGAGGATAGCCATCAGTGCGCTCCCTCCCCATGCTCACCTTCGGCGATGAAGTTCGCAGACTGCTCTCTGGGCGCGTTGATTTTCAGCTGGGAGTCTCCTTCAGGCGCTGCGCGTGCAAGTCGCACATCAAGCGCTTTGATGTCCTCGCGCATCGGCGCCAGGAAGCTCTCTGGATACACGCCCATCCACAACACGACCGCTGCGATTGGGCCCAGCATGATCCATTCGCGCGCGGTGAGGTCCGTCATGGCCGCCGCGTCGGCATTCTTCTGTTCGCCAAAGGCAATTCGCCAATAGAGGTAGAGCATATATCCTGCGCCGAGAATGATCCCGGTTGTCAGGAATAGCGTGACGGTTGTCGACACCTGATAGACCCCGGCAAGACTGAGGAATTCGGCGACGAACCCGCTCGTACCGGGCAAGCCAATGCTCGCCATTGTGAACAGCAGGAAGAAGATCGCATATTTGGGCATGTTAATGCTCAGCCCGCCATAACGGTCAATCTCGCGCGTATGCAGTCGATCGTATATAACGCCAACGCACAGGAACAGCGCGCCCGATACCAATCCGTGGCTGAGCATGACGATCATCGCGCCCTCAAGGCCCTGCACGTTGAATGCAAACAAGCCTGCGGTCACAATCGCCATGTGGGCAACCGAGGAATAGGCAATCAGCTTCTTCATGTCGTGCTGAACCAACGCAACAAGCGAGGTGTAGATAACCGCGACCATCGATAGGCCAAAGATCAACCAAATGAATTGGTGACTAGCCTCTGGGAACATCGGCAGGCTGAAACGGATAAACCCGTAGCCGCCCAGCTTCAGTAGAACGCCAGCGAGAATGACCGAGCCCGCCGTGGGCGCCTGAACGTGCGCATCGGGCAGCCAGGTGTGGACAGGCCACATGGGCATTTTCACCGCAAAACTGGCGAAGAAGGCCAGCCATAGCCAAGTCTGTGCCTCGGGGGCGAAGTCGAATTGCATCAGTGTCGGGATGTCGGTCGTGCCAGCCTCGTTGACCATCCACAGCATCGCGATCAGCATCAGCACGGAGCCGAGCAGCGTGTAGAGGAAGAACTTATAGCTCGCGTATATTCGGTTATCGCCGCCCCACACGCCGATGATCAGATACATCGGGATAAGGCCTGCCTCGAAGAAGATGTAGAACAGGAACAAATCCTGCGCGGCGAACACGCCGATCATCAATACTTCCATCAGCAGGAAAGCGGCCATGTATTCGCCCACCCGCTTGTTGATGCTGTCCCAGCTGGCAAGGATGCAAATCGGCATCAGGAACACACTGAGCATGATCAGCATCAGCGCGATGCCATCAATGCCCAGCGCGTAGCTGAACCCTGCGAATAGGTCGGCGCGCTCTGTGAACTGCCATTGTGGCCCGCCGACTTCATAACCGATCCAGAGAACGATGCCGAGCGCGAGGTTGATCAATGTTGCGATCAACGCCGTGCTGCGCGCCGCCCTCGCATGAAGGAACAGGCAAATCGCTGCCGCTGCAAAGGGCACAAGCAGCATGATCGAGAGAATTGGGAAGCTCACTGGTTCACACTCCCCTTAAAACAGAACCCAGGTGACGGCGGCCACCAGGCCCAGCAACATCACCAGCGCGTAGCTGTAAACATATCCGGTCTGCACCCGCTTCGCGAGTGCGCTTCCCTGCGAGACGACCCATGCGGCACCGTTGGGGCCAAAGCGATCAATGATCCCAACATCGCCGATCTTCCAGAATTGGCGGCCAAGCCAGAATGCTGGCTTGATGAAGAGGTATTTATAGAGCTCGTCGAAATACCATTTGTTGTAGACAAATTTATGGATCGGACCGAGCTGCTCCACCGTTTTGCCGGGCAGAGATGTATCCTTGATATACGCAAGCCATGCGAAGAAAAGCCCAGCGAGCATCACGACCGTCGCGGTTAGCTTCACCCAGAGTGGCACAGCGTGCAGCGCGTGGATCAAATTTTCGTTGAAATAGATGGAGTTGCCCCAGAACGCGCCGTTCACCGCCTCGCTTGACCCGTCGATAAACGGATATTTGAAGACGAAGCCTGCGAAGATTGCGCCTACGGTGAGCACACCCAGCGGGATGAGCATGGTCATCGGACTCTCATGTGGGTGATACCCGCCGGTTGTGTCCTCGCCAGCTTCTTCGGGTGTCTTATGAACGCTGTGCTGGATATGCTCGCTCTCAATCCAGCGCGGCTTGCCCCAGAAGGTGAGGAACATCAGACGCCAGCTATAGAAGCTGGTCAGCAGCGCCGCGAACGCGCCCATCCAGAATGCAAACATGGATAGTTCGGTGCCGCGTGCAAACGCTGCTTCGAGGATTGCATCTTTCGAGTGGAAACCAGCAAAACCAGCTCCAAGCCAGTAAACACCTACACCAGTAATTGCGAGGGTGCCTGCCATCATCGCCCAGAAGGTCAGCGGGATTTTCTTACGCAGACCGCCGTAATAGCGCATATCCTGCTCATGATGCATGGCATGGATTACGCTACCCGCGCCGAGGAACAAGAGTGCCTTGAAGAACGCGTGTGTGAACAGGTGGAACATTGCCGCGCCATAAGCGCCGACGCCCGCTGCAAAGAACATATAACCGAGCTGCGAGCAGGTGGAATACGCAATGACGCGCTTGATATCCCACTGTGTCGTGCCAATGGTTGCGGCGAAAATACATGTCGCGGCTCCGATAAATGTCACCAGCGCGAGCGCCGTTGGTGCGGCCTCAAACATCGGTGACAGACGGCAGACCATGAATACACCAGCGGTAACCATGGTCGCGGCATGGATCAGTGCAGACACGGGTGTCGGCCCCTCCATCGCATCGGGAAGCCATGTGTGCAGGCCGAGCTGGGCTGATTTACCCATCGCGCCGATAAACAACAGGATGCACAACACATCCATCGTGTAGACGCGGTATCCGAGGAAACCGATGGTCGCACCGCTCATGGCAGGCGCAGCGTCCAGTATCTCGGTGATAGACACCGTTCCGAACACCAGGAACGTACCAAAAATGCCTAGCATATAGCCAAGGTCACCCACGCGGTTGACCACAAAGGCTTTGATCGCCGCTTTGTTGGCGCTTGGCTTCTTAAACCAGAACCCAATCAGCAGGTAAGAGGCGAGACCGACCCCTTCCCAACCGAAGAACATCTGGACGAGGTTGTCTGCTGTCACCAGCATCAGCATGGCGAATGTGAAGAGGCTGAGATAGGCGAAGAAGCGCGGCTGATCCGGATCTTCCTCCATATAGCCCCAGCTATAGAGGTGCACGAGTGCGGAAACGCTGGTGATCACCACCAGCATCACGGCAGTGAGTGCATCGACCCGCAGCGTCCAATCAAATGTCAGCGCGCCGCTTTCAACCCATTTCAGAACCGGCACCACGCCTGCTTCAGCGCTGCCGGTCAGAAAGCCAATAAAGATCGGCCAGCTAAGCGCACACGAGGCAAATAGTGCACCCGTGGTGATCGACTTTGAAACAGTGTTACCGAGTGCGCGATTGCCTAGCCCCGCGACGATCGCCGCGAGCAAGGGCAGGAACACGATGAGGAGAATGGAGGTCTGCACCGCTTACATTATCCCTTCATCTGATTGACGTCGTCGACGGCAATCGTCCCGCGTCCGCGGAAATAAATGACCAGAATGGCGAGGCCGATCGCCGCCTCGGCAGCGGCAACTGTCAGCACGAACATAGCAAACACCTGACCCACCAGATCGTTTAGAAATGCGCTGAAACCCACCAATTGCAGATTTACTGCAAGTAGGATCAGCTCAACCGACATCAAAATGACGATCACATTCTTGCGATTGATGAAGATGCCCAGCACACCGAGCACGAACAGGATCGCGCTGACGATGACGTAATGTTCGACGCCGATCATAGCTCGACCCCCTCGCCGACCTTCGGATCTTTCATAACGGTTGCATCCTCCGGACGGCGCGCAACCTGCTTGCTGATATTTTGATGCCCGCGCGTCGATTTGCTTGGGCGATGTGTCAGCACAATCGCGCCGATCATAGCGACGAGCAAAATGATGCCCGCGATCTCAAACAGGAAGATGTAATCCGTGTAAAGCAATGCGCCGAGGCTCTCGATATTGCCCGCATCCGGCAGCGGAGCTGTGGTCGGCGATGGTGTGCCCAATTCAAGCGCGCCCGACTGATAGGCCCCTATACCCAGCACAAGCTCAGCGAGCAGAATGAATGCGACCACCAGGCCAAGCGGAAAGTTCCGCACAAAGCCAGCACGCATCGCGGCGGTATCAATATCGAGCATCATGACCACGAACAGGAACAGCACCGCGACCGCACCTACATAAACGATGACGAGAAGCATCGCGATAAACTCCGCGCCGACCAGCACCATCAGGCCCGCCGCGTTAAAGAACAGCCAGGATCAACCACAGCACGCTGTGCACCGGGTTCCGCGCGGTAATCACCAGCACAGCGGATGCGATCAACATGGCCGCAAAAAGGTAAAAGGCTATCGTCTGAATCATTGAACCCCGTCCAGGACTGCGCGCCGCCTAGCGATAGGGCGCGTCGGCTTCAAGGTTTGCGGCAATTGCACGCTCCCACTTGTCCCCGTTCGCCAGCAATTTCGCCTTGTCGTAGAGCAGCTCCTCGCGTGTTTCGGTGGAATATTCGAAGTTTGGCCCCTCGACGACCGCATCGACCGGGCATGCCTCTTGGCAGAACCCGCAATAGATGCACTTGGTCATGTCGATGTCATAGCGGGTCGTGCGGCGCGAGCCATCTTCGCGCGGCTCACTCTCAATGGTGATCGCCTGCGCAGGGCAAACCGCTTCGCACAGCTTACACGCGATGCACCGTTCTTCGCCATTTGGATAACGGCGCAAGGCATGCTCACCGCGAAAACGCGGGCTGAGCGCGTTCTTCTCAAACGGATAGTTGAGCGTCACCTTCGGCTTGAACAGATACTTCAAGGTCAACGCGTGCGCCTTGAGGAATTCCCACAGGGTGAAGGATTTGATGAGTTGGGAAACGGAGGTCATAGCGGTGCATACCTCGTGAGCATAAGATAGCCCGATATGAGCAGAACAAACAGGAGACTTAGCGGCAGGAACACTTTCCAGCCAAGCCGCATCAACTGGTCATACCGATAACGTGGCACAGTCGCCCAGATCCAGCTGAACAGGAAGAAGAAGAAGAACGTCTTCAGCAGGAACCAAATAATGCCGGGCACAGCATAAAGTGGCGCCCAATCAACAGGAGGCAGCCATCCGCCAAAGAAAAGGATCGTGTTGAGCGTGCACATCAGCAGGATGTTGGCGTACTCTCCGAGCCAGAACAGCGCGAACGCCATCGAGCTGTATTCGGTCTGATATCCGGCAACGAGTTCGGATTCGGCCTCCGTCAGATCAAACGGCGCGCGCTGCGTCTCTGCCAGACACGAGATGAAGAACATCACCCACATCGGGAAAAGCAGCAGGTTGAAGAAGTATCCGTTGACCACGCCCAGACCGTGACCACGCTGCGACTCGACAATCTCAGTCAGGTTAAACGTCCCCGCCCACAGCACGACGCACACCAGAATGAAACCGATCGAGACCTCGTAAGAGATCATCTGCGCGGCAGCGCGCATCGCGGAGAAGAACGGGTATTTCGAGTTACTCGCCCAGCCCGCCATAACGATGCCGTAGACACCCAGCGAACTGATCGCGAGCACGTAGAGCAGCCCGACATTGATATCGGAGAGCACGACGCCCGCATCAAACGGGATCACCGCCCAGGCGAGCAGCGCGACGGTGAATGTCACAATCGGCGCAAGCAGGAAAATGCCTTTGTTCGCGGCGCTGGGGATGATCGTTTCTTGCAGGAAGACCTTGAGGCCATCGGCGAAGCTTTGCAGCAGTCCGAACGGACCCACAACATTCGGCCCACGCCGCAGCATGACTGCGCCGAGTACCTTGCGGTCGACATAAATGACCATCGCAACGGCGAGCATCACCGGAAACGCGATCAGCAAAATGCCGCTGACCGTGGCAACAAACCACGCCCATTCATAGCTCATGCCGATAGATTGGAAGAATTCGGTCACGCGTTATGCCCCTTCCCCATCATTGCGAGCGTTGCGAAGCAATCCAGTTGAACTGCTCGCCAGCCCTGGATTGCCGCGCCTCGCTTAACGAGGCTCGCAATGACGTATGATAATTCTTCCGTCACTCTGCCGCCTCCTTAAGTTCATCCGCGTGGAGGATTTCAGTACCGAGCATTGCTGCATCACTGCGCTGGCGCGGGCGATTGGGTTGGTCAGATAGAAGTCAGCAATCGGATAGCCAGCAATGACGCCTTCAAACTTCGCTTTGCTGTCTGCTTTCGGCAGGTCGCCATAATCGGCCAGACTCTCTTCACCCAGGGCAGGCACTTCTGCAATCATGGCGCTTTGCAGCTCGGCAAAGCTGTCAAATCCAACATCCACTTTCAGTGCATCCGCGAGAGCGCGCAGAATTGTCCAATCCTCCCTCGCGTCACCCGGTGCAAACACAGCTTTCTCGGCAAACTGCACGCGCCCTTCGGTATTGACGTAAGTGCCATCTTTCTCCGCATAAGACGCCGCTGGCAGGATGATATCCGCCGCATGCGCGCCCTTATCGCCATGATGGCCGATATAGACCTTGAGCGCATCAGCAAATGGCTCGAAATCCATCTCATCCGCGCCGAGCGACAACACTACCTCTGGCGCTGTTTTCACAATGTCAGCAATCCCGTTCTCTTGCGCATAGCCAAGCATCAGCCCCCCATCCGCGCGGCGGAGAAGTGCATCACATTGAAGCCATTCCAACCATCGCGGACCAGTTTGAACTTGTCAGCGAGCTTGAGCGCAGGTGCCAGTGCACCCTTCGCCAGAGCCGCCCCACCCAGGATCACTGCTGGCCGTTCAGCCGCTTTCATCGCATCGCCGAGCTCTTTGGGAACGCGGTTCAACACGCTGAGATCATCGCCGAGGAATGTCGCGGGGTAGGTCGTATCCCATTCTGGCCCAACCACGAAAATCTTGGCTCCGCGTTTGCTGGCTTTCTTCAGCCGCGTGTTAACCAGCGGCGCTTCCCATCGAACGTGACTACCAATGATCAGGACTGCATCAGCCGTCTCGATCCCCGCTAGTGTCGAGTTGAAATTGACCGCTGCGAGGTTCGACACGTCGTAGTCCATGCCAGTCTGACGGCCTTCGAGCAGGGTCGAACCAGACGCCTTGAGCAGCGCCTTGGCCGCAAACATCGTCTCGCAATCGACCATATCGCCTGCAATTGCCGCGATGGAAGATGCATTGCCTTTCAATTGCTTGGCAATCGCTTTGAAGGCTTCGTCCCACGTGCCCTCGGTAAGTTTGCCTCGCTTGCGCAGGTAAACCTTGTCGAGACGCCGCTTGGTCAGGCCATCCACCTGATAGCGGGCCTTGTCTGAAATCCACTCCTCATTGACGTCATCATTGACCCGCGGGAGCGCGCGCATGACTTCACGCCCGCGGCTGTCGAGGCGGATGTTCGCGCCAACGGCATCCGAAACATCGATGCTGAGCGTTTTCTTCAATTCCCACGTACCGCGCTTCGAAAGCGTAGGGGCGCGACGTAAGCGCACCGACCGGACACAGATCGATCACATTGGCGCTCATCTCGTGCGCAGCCGCTTGTTCAAGATATGTCGTGATCTGCATATCCTCGCCGCGATACAGCGCGCCGATTTCGTCAACGCCTGCAACTTCTTCGGAGAAACGCACACAGCGCGTGCAGTGAATGCAGCGGGTCATGACCGTCTTGATCAGCGGGCCCATGTGCTTTTCGCTAACGGCGCGCTTATTCTCGTCATAGCGCGTCGCGCCGCGACCATAGGTCATCGACTGGTCTTGCAGGTCGCATTCGCCACCCTGATCGCAAATGGGGCAATCAAGCGGGTGATTGATGAGGAGAAACTCCATCACTCCTTCCCGCGCCTTTTTGACCATTGGCGTGTCAGTGCGGATTTCCTGACCATCAGTGGCCGGAAGCGCACACGATGCCTGCGGCTTGGGCGGACCCGGAGCCACCTCGACCAGACACATGCGGCAATTGCCAGCAATGCTCAGGCGCTCATGATAGCAGAAACGCGGGATTTCCTTTCCCGCAAGCTCACACGCCTGCAGAACCGTCGCACCTGCTGGGACTTCGATCTCTTCGCCGTCTACGGTGACTTTAGGCATCGCGCAGTCCTCCTTCGAGGGTGACTAGCTGGCAAGACGTATTGGCCTCGGTAGGCTTGATCACAAAAGCCTTCTCAGAAGCCATGCCTATCTCAAAGGACTCTGCCTCAACCGTTTCCTGCTTCTCGGCCTGCTCCAGAAGTTTGAGCATATTTTGAAGTCCATCACCCCGCTTCTCAAGAGCCGCAAGATCGCCAGCGGTTATCGAAACCTGATTGTTGAACACCGACTGTTTTCGACCGAGTTGGCTCTTTGAGCGGTCTGCGCCGTAACCCCACCAGATGACCGGGCTTTGATTTAAGTCGCTTTTATCCGGAAAGTTAGCCTCGCATCGGTAAACCGGGATGCTAAAGGTATCACTTGGCACCGCATCAGGTTCTGCTTTTCGAACCGCCCTCAAGAGCTTGTAGGCTGCTTCGCCGCGCTCGACGGAGTTAAGCAGCGCCGCCCGCTCCTCAGCACAAGCCGCGTAAACCCGCATAAACGGCCCAGCCCCCTCAATTTCCGGCTCATCGTAGACCACACGCTTTTTGGCTTTCTTCTTTGACAAGATGGAAGCGCTTGCGGGAACTTTCTCCCAAGCGCATTCTGCCAGTGCAATGGCCGGATCTTGGCCCTTGGCTAGAGCGCCCTGCGAGATGAATGCGAATGCCGCGCATGCAAAGACCAAGAGAGACTTCATTCCGCAGCCTCCGCGAATTGGGCATTATGCTCGTGAATACGACGCTCCAGCTCGGGACGGAAATGGCGGATTAGGCCTTGAATAGGCCATGCTGCGGCATCGCCCAGCGCGCAAATTGTGTGACCTTCCACCTGCTTGGTAACCTCTTGCAGCATATCGATTTCTTCAATCGCGGCATCGCCTGTGCGCAAACGCTCCATCATGCGCCACATCCAACCGGTGCCTTCGCGGCACGGCGTGCACTGGCCGCATGACTCGTGCTTGTAGAAATAACTGAGACGCGAAATCGCGCGGACGATATCGGTGGATTTGTCCATCACAATAACCGCCGCTGTACCCAGACCAGAGCCGAGCTCTTTAAGCCCATCAAAGTCCATCGGTGCGTCCATGATCTGCTCCGCAGGCACTAACGGCACAGACGACCCGCCTGGAATGACTGCGAGGAGGTTACCCCAACCACCCGTAATTCCGCCACAATGCTTCTCAATCAGCTCGCGGAAAGGAATGCTCATGGCTTCCTCAACAACGCAGGGTCGCTCCACATGGCCGCTGATCTGGAAAAGCTTGGTACCGTGATTGCCCTCGCGGCCAAAGCTGTTGAACCAGCTCGCGCCGCGTCGCAGGATCGTCGGTACCACCGCGATACTCTCAACATTATTCACGGTCGTGGGGCAACCATAAAGACCCGCACCCGCCGGGAATGGCGGTTTTAAGCGCGGTTGCCCTTTCTTGCCCTCCAGGCTTTCGATCATCGCGGTTTCTTCACCGCAGATATACGCGCCCGCTCCGCGATGCATAAACACATCGAAATCATAGCCCGAACCGCTGGCGTTCTTACCGATCAGTCCGGCGTCATAAGCCTCATCAATCGCCTTTTGCAGCGTTTCGGCCTCGCGAATGTATTCACCGCGAATATAGATATATGCCGCGCGTGCACGCATAGCAAAGCCTGCGACCAGTGCGCCCTCAATCAGCTTGTGCGGATCATGGCGTATAATTTCGCGGTCCTTGCAGCTGCCCGGCTCGGATTCGTCGGCATTGATGACGAGGAAGCTTGGACGGCCATCCTTGCTTTCCTTGGGCATGAACGACCATTTTAGGCCGGTCGGGAAGCCCGCTCCGCCTCGACCGCGAAGACCGGACTCTTTGATTTCGTCGATGATAGCATCGTTACCGCGCTGGATCAGCGCCTTGGTGTTATCCCAATCGCCGCGAGACTGCGCCGCCTTGAGGCCCCAATCCTGGAAGCCGTAGACGTTTGTAAAAATGCGATCCTTATCGAGAAGGCTCATAGATAACCTCCAGAAACGAGCAGTGCCGCGACACCCGCAATGGCGAGCAAAGCAAGCGTTTTCACAATCCCTTTCAGCAGCTTCCAGACGACCGCAATGGCAATTACCGCCACTACTATAGTGATAATCGAGCTATCCATTACCACTCCCCTCGATAGTCATGATTGGCATCGACCATCTCTTTAAGATTGCTCAGCGCATTTGCGGGTTCTGACGTGTGTCGGCCTGGCTCCTGCGTGCCTGCCTTGGGTTGCTCACCCGCGGCCAACCCATCAAGCACGGCATCGAGCCGCTCGACCGTCAGGTCTTCGTAATTATCATCGTTGATCTGAACCATCGGCGCAGTCGCGCAATTACCCATGCACTCGACCTCAGTCAGGGTCCAAAGGCCGTCTTCAGATACGCCGCCCTTCACCATGCCACGCTTCTTGCACGCGCTGATGATGTCGTCTGACCCGCGCAGCATACACGGCGTCGTGCCGCACACCTGGACATGATATTTGCCGACAGGCTTCATGTTGTACATGAAATAGAAGGTTGCGACTTCGAGCACGCGGATCACCGGCATGTCGAGATAATCCGCGACATATTCGATAACCGGCAGCGGGAGCCAGCCTTGCGTGTCTGTCTCTGCGCCAACCTGACGCTGCGCCAAATCGAGCAGCGGCATCACCGCCGATTTCTGGCGGCCTTCGGGATATTTGGCGATATGCCAATCAGCGGTCTTCTTGTTCTCTTTCGTCCATGCGAAAGAGCCCCACCGCTCGCGCAGTTCGGGTGTATCTGGTGCGGGTGTCCGGTCAGCCATTGCTCAACCTGTTTTGTAAATAACGACCTGCGTAGAGGCCAATGACCGCCGCAGCGGCAGTCGAGAAGACTTCCTTGCGCGGCGCCTCGCCATGGAACAGCAGCAAATATGCAGCGATTGCAGCGGCAAAGACGCCGAAGCCGGCAAGAAATATGAGGAGCTCGCGGAGGATCACCGGTCACACTCCCCAAACACAACGTCAATTGCGCCCAGGATCGCGGTCGCGTCGGGCAGCATGTGCCCTTTGCTCATGAAATCCATCGCTTGCAGGTGGCTGAAAGCGGTCGGGCGAGATCTTGCAGCGATAGGGCTTGTTGGTCCCGTCGCTCACCAGATAAACTCCGAACTCGCCTTTGGGGCTTTCGGTCGCGACGTAGACTTCGCCAGCAGGAACGTGAAAGCCCTCGGTGTAAAGCTTGAAATGATGGATCAGTGCCTCCATCGACTGCTTCATTTCGCCGCGCTTGGGCGGGGAAACCTTGCGGTCATCCGAGCACACCGGGCCACTTGGCATCTCAGCCAGACACTGGCGAATGATCTTCGCGCTTTCGTAAACTTCCTTCACGCGGACCATGAACCGGTCGTAACAGTCAGAATTGGTGCCGACGGGGATGTCAAAATCCATCCGATCATAGACGTCGTAAGGCTGCGATTTGCGCAAATCCCACGGGATGCCGGTACGCACGGATCATCGGGCCGCTAAAACCCCAGGCAAGCGCGTCTTCCTTGCTGACCACGGCGATATCGACATTGCGCTGCTTAAAGATGCGGTTGTCCATCACCAGGCTCATCGCATCTTCGAACAGTGGGAAGAACCGCGCATTAAGCCATTCGCCAATATCGACGAGCAGCTTTTCCGGGACGTCCTGATGCACTCCGCCTGGCCGGAACCACGCCATATGCATACGCGCGCCCGACGCCCGCTCAAAGAAGTTGAGCATGTCCTCGCGCAGATCCATTATCCACAGGTTCGGCGTGAACGCGCCTACGTCTAGGATATGCGCTCCCATATTGAGCATGTGATTGCATATCCGGGTCAGCTCGGCGAACAGCACACGCAGATACTGCCCGCGCTCCGGCACCTCGACATTGAGCAGTTTCTCAATGGCCAGCACATAGCTGTGCTCCTGACACAGCGGCGAACAGTAATCGAGGCGGTCAAAGTACGGCAACGCCTGAAGATATGTCTTGTTCTCGATCAGCTTTTCCGTGCCGCGATGCAGCAGACCCACATGTGGGTCGATCCGCTCAATAATCTCGCCATCCAGATCCATGACCATCCGCAAAACGCCGTGGGCAGCCGGGTGCTGAGGCCCGAAATTGATCGTGTAATTGGTGATCGTCTGGTCGCCAGTGGTTGGCGATTCTTCGATTTGCAAACCGTTACTCATGCGCACACCCATTGACCGTCGAGTATTTCTCTGCCGCCCTGCCCGTTAGTGATTGCGAGCTGCGCGGCACCCGTTGCGGACGGGAAAACCTGAACCGCGAAGCCCTCGCCGCGGAATGTCGTACCAGCTTTTACGGCCTCATACCCACCCGGAGGAGCGTCGAGAACAACCAACTCACCGCCGATCCGTACAGCCGCTTTGCCAGGCAGGGATTTGTCTTCGGGACCCACGGCGCTCACAATTTGAGTGCTGCCCGAGCTAAAATTGCACTCACCCGCTTTGGGACCAAGATTCACCTCACTGAAATCGCCGAGTGTTTCTAGCTTGGGAAGATTCACCGTTGTTTGCGCCTCTTCGGCAACCGGCGCGGCCTGCACGACCTGAGGCTGCTGCGTGTTTCCTTCGGCTGCCGACCCACTCGTTGTCGTCGCGCCTACGCGCGCGGCAAACTCGTCGACGGTTTCAGGCGCAGCAGGCTGTTCGTTACATGCGCCAACACCCATAGCCAGTGCCGAGATCAAGAGACCGCCACGTCCCACTATTTGGCCGCGCCCTTGCCCTCGGCCTTCTTCATGGCCGACGCATCAGCGCTGACTTTTCTGGCTGCCTTCTTGTCGGTTTTCTTACCCGCGCCGGTATCACCGGTATCCTCGGTCACCTTCGGCTTATCGACATCGGGTGCACCGGCCTTCTCGTCGCCGGGCAGCACGTAGTCCGTACCTTCCCAAGGGCTCAGAAAGTCAAACTGACGCAAGTCTTGCGCAAGTTCAACAGGTTCATACACCACCCGCTTCTCTTCCTCAGAATAACGTAGTTCGGTATAACCAGTGAGCGGGAAATCCTTGCGGAAAGGATGCCCCTCAAAGCCGTAATCAGTGAGGATGCGGCGCAGATCAGTATTGCCGTCAAACAGCACGCCATACATGTCGAACACTTCACGCTCGAGCCAGCCCGCATTTGGCCATAGCGTGGTAGCGGTTGGGACTGGCGTATCTTCCGATGCGCTAACCTTGATCATGATACGGCTATTCTTAGTCACGCTCAAAAGCATGTAGACGACCTCGAAGCGCTCATCGCGGTCGGGAAAGTCGACACCGGCGATTTCCATCAATTGCTGGTAGCCGTGCTCATCACGAAGGGTACGAAGGACAGTCTCAATCGCGCCGCGTTTGACGGTAAAAATCAGCTCGCCATTCGCTTCGGTGGTCGCCAGCAGATCACCGCCGATCGCCTTGCCTAGTGTGTCGGCAAGACCATCAATTTGCGTGAATTTGGGGGCTGAGTGAAGAACGGCCATCTTAGCGCTCAATCGTCCCGACGCGGCGGATTTTGCGCTGCAGCTGCATCACACCGTAAAGAAGCGCCTCGGCAGTTGGAGGACAGCCGGGCACATAAATATCTACCGGCACGATCCGGTCGCAGCCGCGCACTACGCTATAGCTATAGTGATAATAACCACCACCGTTCGCGCAGCTGCCCATGCTGATCACATATTTGGGATCAGACATCTGGTCATAAACCTTGCGCAAAGCGGGAGCCATTTTGTTGCACAGAGTGCCCGCGACGATCATCAGATCTGACTGACGTGGCGAAGCACGGGGCGCGGCACCGAACCGCTCCATATCATAGCGCGGCATGTTCACGTGGATCATTTCGACCGCGCAGCATGCCAGACCGAAGGTCATCCACCAGAGCGAGCCCGTGCGCGCCCACTGGAATACATCCTCTGTCGAGGTAACGAGAAAGCCCTTGTCATTCACCTCGGATTGGAGCGCGTTGAAATAGTCCTGATCCGGCTGACGAATTTCGCCGCCCTTCGCTGTGGGCAATTCGGATGGCGGCGTTATGATGTTTGGCTGATTCATATCCGATCAATCCCAATCAAGGGCCCCCATCTTCCACTCATATGCGAGACCAATGGCAAGGATCGCGAGGAAGATCACCATTCCAATCCAACCGGTCCAACCCGTGTGTTCAAGGCTCACCGCCCATGGGAACAGGAACGATGCCTCAAGGTCGAAGAGAATGAACGAAATTGCCACGAGATAAAACCGCACATCAAACTGGCTACGCGCATCATCAAATGCGGGGAATCCGCACTCATATTCACTGAGTTTTTCTGCATCCGGATTGTGCGCGCCGGTAAGGCGAGAAACGCCCATGGGCAGAAACACGAACGCCACGGACAAACCGAGTGCGATGACCAGGAAGATGAAGATCGGAAGATATTGGCTTAGATCGACCACAGATAACACCCACAAAGAAGCCCAGAAGGCTTACAATTGGGTCGCCCTTAAGCCGCTCTTGCGCAGGGTGCAAGGGCGCGAATCGTGCAATCCGCGCCACGAGCCATGCAGACTACTTCATCATGCCTTTCACCGCCTTGGCTGTGGCTGCTCCATAAGGGGGTTTGAACCCGCCCAGTTTTGCAACATCGATCTTAGGCTGTGTGTAAACACTGCGGGCGTGACTAAATTCTCTAAAGCCCTCAACCCCGTGATAAGAGCCAATGCCAGATGGTCCAACCCCGCCAAACGGTAAATCTTCCATCGATATATGGAAAATCACGTCATTTACGGTCACGCCGCCAGAGATGGTACGGGTGAGCACCTGCTCCTGCTCAGCCTTGTCATTGCCAAAGTAATAGAGACCCAGCGGACGATCGCGGTCGTTCACATAGTCGACCGCTTCGCTAATATTCTTGTACGTTTTCACCGGCAGGACCGGGCCAAAGATCTCTTCCTGCATTGCCTGCATATCATCCGTAACGTTTTTAAGGATCGTAAGAGGCATTTTGCGAGCGTTCGTGTTGCTGAAGTCCTCGTTGCCCGGATTGACCTCAATGACCTCAGCGCCCTTACTTTTGGCATCGGAAACCATTGACTGAAGCCGGTCAAAGTGGCGATCCGTAACGACGCTAGCGTAGTCTTCATTATCGAGCAGCGACGGATACATGTTGTGAACTCCGTCAGAAACGCCCTGAACAGCCTCATCCTGCTTACTTTCCGGAACATACATGTAATCTGGTGCGAGGCAGATTTGCCCCGCATTGAGCATCTTACCCAGAGCCACGCGCTCACCAGCTCTCGCGAAATCCGCGCTCTCTCCCATAAACACAGGGGACTTGCCGCCAAGCTCGAGAGTTACAGGGACGAGATTTTTAGCTGCGGCCTCCATCACCTTTGCGCCAGTCGGCGTTGAACCGGTAAAGACCAAGTGGTCAAAGGGAAGGCCGGAAAATGCCTGCGCCACTTCCGGGCCACCGGTGAAAACGGCACACTCATCGGGAGTGAAGTAATCCGCCACCAGTTCGCGCATCAACATGCTGGTCTTTTCGGTGAATTCGCTTGGCTTGATCATCGCGCGATTACCCGCAGCGAAAATCTGCATGAGTGGGCCAAAGGTCAGATTTACGGGGAAATTCCAAGGGCTGAGGATACCGATCACACCCTTCGCTTCGTACCGCACTTCTGCCTTTGCGCCGAGCAGGCCTAGGGAAACTGCACACTGCGCTTCTGCGTCCTGCTCCATTTGTCGAGGTTCTTGAGGCAGTACTTACCAAAGCCAACTGTGCCAGCGATATCAGTGATCATCGATTGATGAGGCGAACGATTGCCAAAATCGTACCGCCATCGTTTTGCACAGATCATCACCGTGGTCTTTGAGCAGTTTCATCGCGCGTTCGATGCGGTTGCGGCGCATTGCGAGCGGTTCTGGGCGCATTTGGGTGTGCGCCGACCGTTGTTTGCGAAGAATGTCTATCATTATCTGCTGCTGATTATCGGCCATCGCTCTCTCCTTTAGCCATTTGGAGCATTCCCCAAAGTCTGGCCATTTGCTATTGTTGCACCGCAACACTAAGTCGCGTTTCAAAACTGATATTCCAGAACCGAAGGGATTTAACAAGTGACCCAGTTCTCCTCAGCCGATCCTGTCGTCATTCTGTCTTATGCACGCACCCCAATGGGCAGCATGCAAGGCACGCTAGCCGATGTGTCCGCTACAGATCTTGGCGCGACTGCGGTTAAAGCGGCGGTTGAACGCTCAGGCGTTGATGGCGACAAGTTCGACCGTGCCTATATGGGATGCGTCTTGCCAGCGGGCCTCGGCCAAGCCCCTGCCCGTCAAGCGATGGTAAAGGCCGGTCTGCCCAAATCGGTCCAGGCGACCACCGTCAATAAGGTGTGCGGCAGTGGCATGCAGACGGTCATCATGGGTGCTGAAGCGCTGGCGAGTGGCACGATCGACTATGTCGTGGCGGGCGGCATGGAAAGTATGACCAATGCGCCATATCTGCTTAAGAAGCACCGTTCGGGTGCGCGACTGGGCCATGACACGACTTATGATCACATGTTTCTGGATGGCCTCGAGGATGCCTATGAGGAAGGGCGCGCTATGGGCACATTCGCGCAGGACACGGCCAATGACTATCAAATGACGCGCGAAGAGATGGACGAATACTCCATCGAAAGCCTGCGGCGCGCGAATGCCGCCATTGAGAGCGGCGCTTTTGCCGATGAAGTTGTGCCTGTTACATTCGCCACGCGCAAAGGCGAAGTCACCGTCGAAAATGACGAATCGCCGCGCAAAGGTCGTCCTGACAAAATCCCACAGCTGAGGCCTGCCTTTGCGAAGGATGGCACAATCACGGCGGCGACTTCCAGTTCAATTTCCGACGGTGCCGCGGCGGTCGTGTTGACCCGTGAAAGTGTGGCGAGCGAAAACGGTCAGCAACCAGTGGCGAAGATCATCGCGATGGCGGCTCATGCACGTGAGCCCAAAGACTTTACCATCGCGCCTGTGGGGGCAATCGAGAAGGTTCTGGCAAATGCCGGTTGGAGCGTTGATGACGTTGATCTGTGGGAGGTGAACGAGGCTTTCGCATGCGTCGCTATGTTTGCGATGCGGGACATCGGCATCGCCCATGACAAAATCAACATAAACGGCGGTGGTACCGCGCTTGGTCACCCGATCGGCGCAAGCGGCACGCGGATTATTGTCACCTTGCTCAATGCTCTCAAAACTCAGGGTAAGACCAAAGGCATTGCAAGCCTGTGTATCGGCGGTGGTGAAGCAACCGCTGTCGCAGTCGAACTCGTATGAGGTCGCGAGCGGTGGTGGTAGGCTGCGTTTGCGCTTTGCTTGCCGCTGGCTGTAGTGAGGCGGCTTCCGAAAACTCTCGAACGCAAGACGATACTCCGGTTGGTACGTATGAAGCGACGCTCGACGATGGTACAATCGTGACGCAAACGATCAACCCGGATGGCACTTATGAAGACGTGTCCGATGGAGAGGTCATCGAAACGGGCACTTGGGTGGTTGCAAGCGGGCAGATTTGCTTCGATCCCGAAGGTGATGAAGGTGCCTCATGCTTCTTTGGTGGTGAACCTAACACCGACGGTGTTTTTGAGGTTATGGACGCCGATGGCGAAATAATGCTGACCGCGCGCAAGATAGACGAGGCTAAGGCTAACCCGACCGCTGGGAGCTAGCTCCGGTCATATCTAAGGGTCGCCACTGCCCCACAGGTTTGTGGCCCGCATCCACCCTGAACGACCGTCAATATCGATGCGGCACCATCCCTCGTCACAGTTGTTCAGTCGCGCAACGACACCTGGCTCCACCATCCAACGTACCGCTGATTCTGGCTCAGGTTGACTGACCAGTGCAACAGGCTGCGAACCAGTGACCAACGCTCCACGCGCCGGGCTCAACAGAGGTGCTGAAACCCAGCCCTGATCACCATCGGGATCTTCGATCAAGCGCCATCCGTCCAATACGCGAACCACTTTCACCGGCAGGCCGGGACGGCGATACTCCCAAACGATCTTATAATCCTTGCTGGGCCCCACACGCATGTTGAGCGTTGTCGCGCTATCTCGAATGGTTGCCCAGTATGGCACTTCACGAGTTTGCGCGCTCGCTGGCGGCATCCACAGCACCGAAAGTGCAAGAAGCATGGGAATCAATCTCATGGCTTACCGATACCCGACGAGTTGGCTCAGCCGCAACAGTTGCTATCGCCCATACCTGCTTGACCAGATGGGCTTTCACCGCCTAGCCGGGTGGTGATGGCTATTAATCCCGACACACCGACCAAACGCATTGATCACAAACCCCGTGTGTTTGTGACGCGCCATCTCCTGCCTCTTGTTGAGGAGCGCATGCAAGATCTGTTCGATGCGCAGCTAAACAGCGATGATCAGCCCCTCACCCGGGATGAATTATCGGTACCGCGATGGCGGGATGCGATGTCCTCGTTCCGACTGTCACTGATCGCATTGACGGCGACTTGATCCAGCAGGCTGGGCAAAGACTCAAACTTATCGCCAGTTTTGGTGCCGGCACCGATCATATTGATCTGAAAGCCGCAGCAGAACGGGGGATCATGGTGACAAATACGCCGGGTGTTTTCACCGACGACACTGCTGATTTGGCCATGGCTGGGATCATTGGCGTGCCGCGACGTATTCGCGAGGGTGTTGAGTTGGTTCGGACAGGACAATGGAGCGGGTGGACCCCGACGGCGCTACTAGGGCGTAAACTTGGCGGAAAAGTGCTCGGCATCGTGGGTCTTGGGCGCATTGGCCAGGCGGTGGCACACCGCGCCCGCGCATTCGGCCTCGACATTGTCTATCACAATCGCAAGCCTCTCCCGGAGGCGGTCGAGCGGATGCTCGGCGTGCGTTTCATTGCCGACTTGGACGAGCTTTTGCAGCAAGCGGATATTGTCACATTGCATTGTCCAGCCAGCGACGAGACACGCGGCATGCTTGATGCGCGGCGGATAGGATTGATGAAGCCCGGTAGCTGTCTGATCAACACTGCACGCGGTGATCTGGTTGATTACAATGCTCTGGCGGATGCGCTCGACAGTGGTCACTTGGGCGGGGCCGGTTTGGATGTGTATCCGGATGAGCCGATTGTAGATTCGCGTTTACTCAAGAGCCCTAACGTGATGACACTCCCTCATATCGGCAGCGCAACACAGGAAGGTCGCGAGGACTCCGGCCTCAAGGTCATAGCGAACATCCAGATGTGGATCGACGGGCACCGACCTCCTGATCAGGTGCTCAGCGCGCTTTAGCCGACTGATACGAAAAACGCCGCCAACCATCGGGTCAGCGGCGTCCTTATTGTCAGCAGGCGATTGCGTTACGAGTATGACACCCGGATACGCTGCTGGCCCTTATTGCTCCGCAAAGCTGCGCCCAGACCGAAGAAGCCGAGCAGCATCATCGCCCAAGTTGCTGGCTCTGGAACAGCGCCACCCATCACGGACTCATAGCTGAAGTTCTGGAAGCGGACGCCTGCGGGGTCGTTGTTATTCGTGAACAAAACACCGGCGAAGTTTCCAAGGCTATTGAGAGTGAATTCTGAATAGCCATTGCCACCGCCGAATGTCTCCATCCCAGTAACGTTGCCAGCAGAGTCATAACCGATAGCGTCAATCGTGCCGCCATTGAAAAAGCCGGCGGTGAATGTGAGGCTGTCAGCGATCGCCCCGCCATCAAGAAGCATGGCCAAATCGACCGCATTTCCTGGCTGTGAAAGCAATGAGTTGCTGGCTGGCGTAGGGCCAGGGGCAAAAAAGCTCACGGTGATTGTACCTGATGGATCCAACGCGATTGGGCCAAACGTAAAGCCCTGAGCAAAGGATGCACCAACACCTGTCACGGTGGAACCGGTCGATGCACCGCTGAGATCAACGGTTACCGTTGCGGCTTGCGCAGGAGCTGTAGCCAGCGCCAATGCGCCAAGCGAAACCGTGCCCAATGTCGAGATTTTTGATAGTATCATGATGTTTGCACTCCGAATAAGTTTCTAGAATGCGTCCCTAAAATTTCGTGATCTATGCCACGATTAAGACGCTAGTAACCAAACTGATTCGCTATGGCTTGTTAAAAAGCGACATCGCACCGCGATGACCCAATTTGGGACTACGCAGGGTGGCTGTGGATTATACCATCTTTTCGTAGAAACGGTTATCGCCATTGTCCTGGTAGCCTGCAAATGGACCGATCTCAGAGAAACCGAACGCTTTATAGAGGCGGTTTGCGGGCGTGAAAGGCGCACTGATCCCGGTCTCCAGTCGGACCGTAGTAAAACCTGCTTTGCGTGCCGTATTGAGAAGATGAGTGAGCAACCCCTTACCCAACCCTTTGCCTGCGAACTCTGGCAGCGTTCGCATGCTCTTTATTTCGGCGTAGTTCTCATGAAATCGAAGCGCGCCAACGGCTTGCAATTGCTCGCCTTCCCACGCGCCAAAAACGCGGATGTCTGCTTCGCGAAGCCGTTCAACATCAAAAGCATAAGCGGTGCCCGGCGGTGATACTTCTAACATATTGCGATGATGGTATTCCAGCAGATCACGAACTGCTCGATCATCAACATTTGCTTCGCCAAAGCGCATCGTCAAAGGCCAAAATCAAAGGTTGTCGTGTTGTGGCATACCAAGAACGTGAAAGCCGCCATCGACGCGAATAATCTCGCCGGTAGTGCAAGCGCCAGCATCAGAACACAGATATACCGCCGTACCACCGACCGCTTCCAGCGAGGCATTAGCGCGAAGCGGTGCGTTGGTTTCAGTATGTTTCCAGGTTTTGCGAGCACCACCGATGGCTGAGCCTGCCAGCGTTTTCATCGGACCAGGACTTATCGCGTTGACACGGATGCCCTCTGGCCCAAGGTCATTCGCCAGATAACGCACCGCCGCCTCCAGCGCCGCTTTGGCCACACCCATCACATTGTAATTCGGTGTCACCCGGTTTGAGCCCATATAACTGAGCGTAATCAACGTTCCGCCATTTTCGACCATCAATGGGTGCGCGCGGCGCGCAACTTCGATGAAGCTGTACGCAGAGATATCCATCGAGTTTTTGAAGTTCGCACGTGACGTGTCGAGTATGCGCCCCGTCAGCTCCGACTTGTCGGAAAAAGCAATGGCGTGAATTACGAAGTCGATCGTGCCCCATTTTTCTTGAAGTGCGCCGAAAGCGGCATCGAGTGAGGCGTCATCTGTCACATCCACATCGAGCATGAAATCTGACCCAACACTTGCCGCGAGTGGTTCCAAACGCTTGCCGAACGCTTCCCCTTGATAGGTGAAGGCCAGCTCTGCCCCCGCCTCTGCACAGGCCTTGGCAATTCCCCAGGCAATTGAGCGCTCATTAGCTACTCCCATCACCAGGCCGCGTTTTCCTGCAAGCACGCTCATATCCACTTCACCTCATATCTTGGCGGTCAGGCTCACCCATGAAACTTTGACAGGCACATCGATCCATTTGTGCCGCCAAAGCCGAAACTGTTGGTCATCACTGTATCAAGCCCAGCGTCTTCCACGATCTCGGTGGCAATCTCTTCTGGCTTTAAAGCCGGATCAAGAGTTTCCACGTTGATCGATGGAATGATGAAATCGTTCTCGAGCGCGAGTAGGCAGTAGACTGCTTCCTGCGCTCCTGTGGCCCCTTGGCTGTGACCAGTCATCGACTTGGTCGAACTGACTGGAGGTGTCGAACCTTCACCGAAAACTCGGCGCACTGCCTCAATCTCACCCACATCGCCGACGGGTGTCGAGGTGCCATGCGCATTGATATAGCTAACTCTGCGGTCTTCACCCAACGCCTTGAGCGCTCCGCGCATAGCGCGCTCTCCGCCCTCGCCTGAGGGCGCCACCATGTCAGCACCATCCGACGTTGCGCAAAAACCAGTTACCTCTGCATAAATCTTCGCACCACGAGCCTGAGCATGCTCAAGGCTTTCCAGCACCACCATCGCGCCTCCACCACCAATGACAAAGCCATCGCGGTCTGCATCAAAAGCGCGTGAGGCTCGCTCTGGTGTGTCGTTATACTTGCTCGACATCGCGCCCATGGCGTCGAACAGACAGGACAACGTCCAATCCAGCTCCTCACCGCCTCCGCCAAACATCACATCCTGCAGCCCCAACGCGATCTGCTGTGCGGCCATGCCAATACAGTGAAGTGAGGTGGAGCAAGCCGACGTTATCGAGAAGTTCATACCCTTGATCTGATATGCCGTGGCGAGGTTCGCGCTCACCGTCGAAGACATGGTCTTGGGCACTGCAAACGGTCCGATCCGCTTGGTGGCGCCAGTTTTCAACACGGTCTGATGCGCCGCCAGCATGGCCGAGGTTGATGGCCCGCCAGACCCGGCAATCACCCCAGTCATTGGGTTGATGACATCTTTTTCTTCCAGACCAGCATCGCTAATGGCCTGACCCATAGCGATATGGGCGTATGCCGCTCCGGGCCCCATAAACCGCAGGGTGCGCTTGTCGACATGGTCAGTCAGATCAAGGTCCACCGCACCGGCTATCTGCGAACGAAAACCGTGTTCTGCCATGTCCTCGTTAAAAGTGATGCCAGATTTGCCAGCTTTCAGCGCGGTTAGCACCTCACCAGTGTTGTGACCGATTGAGGATACAATCCCCAGCCCTGTGATGACGACGCGACGCATGTTCCCCTTTTCCCACTCTAAGAATCCCTCAGACCTGCGGCCTGACTAGGCCTCTGAAAGAGCGACTTTCATATCTTTTACCTGGTAGATGACCTCACCGTCGGCCTCAACACGGCCGTTAGCCACGCCCATGGTCAAACGCCGTGTTTGCACCGCCTTTGTGAAGTCAACGTAATAGCTCAACATCTTGCGATCGGGGCGTACCATGCCCGTAAGCTTTACCTCGCCAACACCCAGAGCGTATCCGCGCCCCTTCCAACCCCGCCATCCCAAGTTGAAGCCGGTAAGCTGCCACAGGCCATCAAGGCCAAGGCAGCCGGGCATGATCGGGTTGCCGGGAAAATGGCAGTCGAAGAACCAAAGGTCTGGCTTGATATCAAATTCCGCCACCACGTGCCCCTTGCCATCAGGTCCGCCATCGCCGGAGATGTCGGTTATCCGATCCATCATCAGCATCGGCGGTTCAGGCAGCTGTGCGTTGCCTGGACCGAACAATTCGCCCCGCGCGCATTTCAGCAAATCTTCACGATCAAAGCTGGTTGGGAAATCTGTCATCCCAGGCAGTACTCCTAAGCAAAATGCGGGTCATTTGATGCCGCGCCTAGCACCCCACCCCTGCAAGGAAAAGGGCGCTCAGCCGCCATCCCCACCGTTGACGACAGATTCGCGGCAGGTCTTGATGTCGCTTGGCTCTGGTCGCGTGTCCGCTCGTGTAAATTGCGCATAATAACCAGCCAGTTCAGGCGCATTCTTAAACTTGTCGAGCTCAAAACCGACCTGCTCAAATTCGCAAGAGAGTAATAGCGGATCAATGCCATGCTGGTCCGTGGGGCGGTCAATATCGACGACGATTACCTGCCCACCTTCGCGCAAAGCGGGCCACAAGCGCCATAAAAAAGCATATGGCTCTTGCACTTCATGATACATGTGAACGAGAAATATTCGGTCGAAGCTGTTTTCTGGCAGGCGCGGATCATCCCCTGCACCAAGCTTGATGGAGACATTGTCGAACCGCTCTCGTACAACGCGATCCCCTAGACGGCTGAGCGCATCTTCATCAATATCCTGTGCCAGAACGCGACCGTCTTCACCGACGCGTTCGGCAAGCCGAACCGTGTAATAGCCATTACCGGCACCGATATCGGCGACATTCATACCGGGATTAATTTCGGCGAGATCCATGACAGCTTGCGCTTCGCCGCGATTGTCACGCTCAGCTTCGGTTGAAAACTGGTTCGACCCTAATTGAGAAACAGGTCGGTCGGGCAACGGAAATTCGACAGCGGTCGCGGGGCGGTCAGGCGAGCGCTCTTTGCATCCCGCTACGCACAATCCCATCACAGTCAGGATCAGCAAGCCTCGCATTATTCGACATCTTCCACATCTACTTTTTCGCCAGTGACCTGCTGCGCCAGCGCGGCCGAGATGTAGGGTTCCAGCGCGCCATCCAGCACATCATCAGGAGACGAAGATGTAACGCCAGTCCGCAGATCCTTGACCATCTGATAGGGCTGCAAGACGTAAGAGCGGATCTGGTGTCCCCACCCTATTTCGCTCTTTTCCTGATACTCGCCCGAAGCAGCTGCCTCACGTTCCGCCATCTCGCGTTCGAACAGTCTCGCTTTGAGCATGTTCATCGCTGTCGCGCGGTTTTTATGCTGGCTGCGATCATTCTGGCTCGCCACAACGATGCCGGTCGGTTGGTGCGTAATTCGAACCGCGCTGTCAGTTGTGTTGACGTGTTGACCACCAGCGCCGCTGGCGCGGTACGTATCGATCTTGAGATCGGATGGGTCGATTTCGATGTCGATATCATCATCGATCACGGGATAAACCCAGACCGAACTGAACGATGTGTGGCGACGAGCGGAACTGTCATACGGGCTGATCCGGACAAGGCGATGTACGCCGCTCTCGGTCTTGGCATAACCGAACGCATTCTCGCCTTTGATCAGCAACGTCGCGCTTTTGATGCCGGCCTGATCACCGGCTTGATATTCCACCGTTTCGACTTTGAAGCCGCGCCGTTCAGCCCAACGGCCATACATGCGGAACAGCATCTCGGCCCAATCCTGACTTTCCGTACCGCCAGCACCAGCGTGGATCTCTAGGTATGTGTCATTGCTATCTGCCTCGCCTGAAAGCAGCGCCTGCACCTTGTCGGCATCAGCGCGGTCGGCCAGCTTCTCCAGACTTGCCAGTCCATCGGTAACGATATCCTCATCACCCTCCGCATCGCCCATTTCGATGAACTCGATCGCGTCAGACATCTCAGATGAAATCTCGTTGACCGTATTTACCGCGTTCTCGAGCTGCTTCTGCTCACGGCTGATTGCCTGCGCCTCTTTTGGGTCGTCCCACAAAGTCGGGTCCTGCACACGCGCATTTAACTCATCCAGGCGACGTAGTGCTTTCTCCCAATCCAGCGATTGCCGAACCAGAGAGAGCGCTGCCTCGATACGATCAATATGAGCCTGCCCTTCGGCACGCATAAAGCACATCCTTATTCTTAACATCCGCGCCTGAACGCAGGCGTCTACGCCAGCGATGGCACTAATGAGCCAACTGCGAAAGTAAAGCGGCGGGCACCGCTCGCCTGCTAATAAATGCCGCCCTGATCCTCGACAAAGTCAGACGGTTCGTCATTACGGCCAGACGCCAGGCCACCATCTTCCTGCAGGGCGCGACCAGCACGGATCTGTTCCAGAATCTGTTTACGCATCGCCTCGATCTTGTCCTGCCGGGTTGCGCGTGGAGGCACCGTATTCGGCTTGAAGGCCTCCCAAATGACAGCGGCCCTTGGATCATTGCCTGGTGTCACGCCGAATACGCGCTTGCCGGTCTGACGGTCCACTTTCACCATCTGAACACCAGACGGTGCGATGGGCGGTACGTCGGACCAGTACGGGCGCGATTCCCGGATGAGGCTCTTGATGATCGGCGCGGCAATCGTACCACCTTGGGCATAACCGCCCATGTTACGCGGCTGATCAAACCCGACATATGCGCCCGCCACAAGTTCCTGCGTGCCGCCCACAAACCAAACGTCTTTCGGGCCGGTAGTGGTTCCGGTTTTGCCAAACAGCGGCAGGCCGAGATCACGCAAGACTGTGGCAGTGCCGCGATCAACAACCCCGCGCAGCATATGCATGATTTGAAACGCAGTACGCGCATCCATCGCCTGATCACCTTTCAGGCCAAAGCGCGGCATTGGGCTGCCATCCCATTCTTCCATGTTGCAGCCGTTGCATAGGCGGTCATCGGCTTTCCAGATCACCTTGCCCCGGCGATCCTGGACGTAATCAATGACCGTCGGGGTGTTCAACTTACCGTGATTTGCCAAGGCCGCATATGCCGCCACCAGCTTCATGACGGTGGTTTCTTCAGAACCCAGAGCCGTGGCCGCAAAAGGATCTGCCTCACCGATCCCGAGCCGCTCAATCGTATCGACGACATTTTCCATGCCCGCCTGAACACCGATCTGGACCGTCATGATGTTCTGCGACTGCTCAAGCCCATAGCGCATTGGGAACTCGCCCGCGCGGCCACCACGGATGCACTTCTCACCGAGACGGCGCCCCTGAAAATAGCAGAAGCTGGAATTGTCAATTTGCGTCGATGGTGTCATGCCATTGTCGAGACCGGTGGCATAAACAAATGGTTTGATGGTGGAGCCCGGCTGCCGTTCAGCCTGCGTTGCCCGGTTGAACGATCCCAGACGGCTATCAAAACCGCCTTGCATTGCCAGAATTCGACCGCTTTGCGCATTCTGGACGACCAATCCGCCCTCCGCTGCAGGTAATGTTGCGACGCGGTAACCCCCACCGCTAGGCGCAACGGCAATCACATCGCCCGCCTCGAGCGCGTTTGGCGCACCGATGAGCGGGGCTTCGTCACCATTCGAAAAACCAATGGTGGCCTGAGAGCCAGAGCGTGCAGTCACAACGCCAACACGCCAATCCTTGTAATTGATGCCAAGGTTTGAGCTGGCCAGCTGGCTTGCCCACGGGCCGTCATCAAAATTGATAGTTGCAATGGATCCGCTCCACCCCCTCCGTCCGTGATATCGGAGAAGTCCCTCGCGCAGCGCATCACGTGCCGCGTCTTGCAAACCCATATCCAGCGAGGTGCGTACCCACAGACCGCCAGCATAGACACTGTTGGCGCTGTCTTCTGCATTTTCGCCGAACTGATCGATTAGCTGACGCCGTACTTCCTCTAGGAAATAACCTGCATCGGCGGAGCGGCTAGTGCGCTGCGTGACTCAGGCCAAGTGGCTCGGCCTTTGCAGAGGACGCCGCGTCTGCAGTGATGAAGCCATTATCCTCCATCTGGTCCAGAACGAAGTTACGACGCGTGAGGGCAAGCTCGCGGTTTTGTGAGCGGCCATAGCGTTCAGGCGCCTTGGGAAGAATCGCCAAAAACGCCATCTGATGGAGGTCGAGATCACTGACATCACGATCGAAATAGGCACGCGCGGCCGCCTGAACGCCAAAACTGCGGCGGCCCAACGGTATTTCATTGAGATAGAGTTCGAGAATCTCTTCCTTGTCCAGCACACTCTCAATCCTGCGAGCCAGGATCATTTCTTTGAGCTTGCGCGTAACAGAGTACTCATCGCCCAAGAGAAGGTTCTTTGCGACTTGCTGTGTAATGGTCGAGCCACCAACCGCGCGTTCGCCAGACCCAAGCTTCGTTACGTAGTCAAAAACTGCATTGGCCGTTCCCGTAATGTCGACACCGCCGTGGCTGAAGAACGTCTTATCCTCTGCGGCGAGATAAGCGTTGATCAATGGTTGTGGAAAATCGCGATATTGCAGCTGTACCCGCCGCTCCCGCGCATAGGAGTGGACGATCTCACCATCATTGCCGCGAACAACCGTGGGCAGAGGCGTTTCGTAATCAACCAACCCAGATGCATCGGGAAGGCCGCGCGCTAGCGCAGCCCATGCCAATGCGAAGACCGCCAGCACGATAACCAAGCCGATCACAAGCAGCCGGAAACGAGGGCGATTGTCCATCCGCTCGCGAAACCAGGCAAGAACGCCTGAGGCATCACGCCTGATCCGATAGCGAAATCGATCAATGGTGGATTGTTCGGTCATTCAATACTCTGCATTTGTCGACAGTGTTCGATAGCATGGTGCCTTTGACAAAAGCCACACTGAATTATCCGGCTATGAGCATCTCAAATTCAGCTGCCCTGCGCTTCTTCCCGATCTCTTGGATTGCGCACAAAATAAATCTGGATCGCTCTTGCAAGCGCGCGTGCAAAACGATCCTGTCCCTCAGACGTGGTCAGATTGCGTGCTTCAGCGGCGTTGGTGATAAATCCGCTCTCATAAAGCACTGATGGCACATCAGGAGCACGCAGAACTCTCAGCGCGGCGGATCGCTGAGCCTGCGGGTGAAATCTGACATTTTGTGCCCCCTCCCGCTCGATCAGCCGTGCGAACTCGCGCGATTGCTCCTGCGTGCGACGCTGGGCAAGATCAACAAGGATTGAATTTACAGCATCATCTTGATCCTCCACCCGCAGACCATTGATCTGACGCGTACTATTCTCTCTTGCGGCGAAGCGCGCTGCTGCCTCGCTCGAAGCGTCATTCGATAAGGTGTAAATACTCGCCCCCGCTATCTCGGTCGCTTCTCCTGCCGAATCAGCGTGGATCGATAGAAACAAATCAGCGTTTAGCCGCCGTGCAATGCCAAAACGCTCTTCGTGAACTAGGTAACGATCATCATCACGCGTCAACGCAACCCTTGCGATACGTTGCTCAACCAATTCATCCCGCAACACCTTAGCAAGATTGAGGACGAGCGCTTTTTCTTGAAGCCCCTGCCCCGTGGCGCCCGGATCACGTCCGCCATGCCCTGGATCAATCACTATAAGAGGCAGCTCTCTTGCGTTTGCGCCGACAACTTCAGGCAATGCGACTTGCCCTGCCTCCGGAAGCTCAATCCGCGAAAGATACCCTTCATTCACAAAAGGTAGCGGTATCTTCACCCCGGCAACTGCCAGAACAGCGAGGATCAAGAGCGCCAGCATTACCGGCGCAATCGGCGAAAAGCGCAATAACATTGCGGCAACCGTTAAAAGGAATAGGGTGTATCGCGCAATAAGGTTGCTGAATGATACCCACGGTGCTAGCGCTCAAAACACTGAAGAAGTTGCCACGCGGGCTCTTGTTAAGATGTCTCGTGCTACAAGTTTTTCTTTGAATACCGAGGTTACCGGCGAACAACCGACGTAACCGATGAGAGGTTGATGCAGATTATGAGCCGTACCTCACCCACGATGGCAGTGCAGACAAATGTCTGTGCCTGCGGCGTTGCGGGTCCGGTCGCGTCAAGAGGACGCACGCTCTATCTTGCAGACACGAAATTCCGGCATGACAGCAATCTGGCTGTATCCCGGCAAGCAACTTGGCGCCGCAACACCACAATCGGCGCTCCCCAAACAATAATGCGTGATCATGTGCGGCATACAATGCCCGCAGTTCGCGCCTGGAGAATTATACATGGCAATGCGCATGCTAATCGATGCGCGCCACTCGGAAGAAACGCGGGTGGCGGTCGTAAAGAACAACCGGATTGAGGAATTTGATTTCGAATCTGCTGAACACAAGCAGATCAAAGGCAACATATATTTAGCGAAAGTGACTCGAGTCGAACCGAGTTTGCAGGCGGCGTTTGTCGACTTCGGTGGCAATCGCCACGGCTTTCTGGCCTTTAGCGAAATCCATCCTGACTATTATCAGATCCCCAAGGAAGATCGCGAAGCTCTGCTGGCGGAGGAAGCCGAAGCCGCGGAAGAAGAGGCTCGCCTTCGCGCCGAAGAGGAAGAGCGCGGCGAACTGCCCGGTGACGAATACGACGCAGATGATGAAAGCTCCGGAGCTCTAGCGGAAGAAATCGCCGAAGACGGTCTGGAAGAAATCGACACGTCGGAGAAAGACGATGTGGCAACGATCGAGGAAGGTCATCTCGACAGAGATGATGACGAGAACGGAGACGATGACAGCGACGAGGATGCTGACGAAGAAGCCTCCGAAGATGAGAAGCCGAAGAAGCGTCGTGGCCGCGGTCGCCGCAAACAAGGAAAAGGCCGCTCACGTGCCAAAGAGGTCGATGAGGTCCGTGCAAAACGCATGGCCTTGCGCCGTCGCTACAAAATCCAGGACGTTATCCAGCGTCGGCAGGTTCTGCTAGTTCAGGTCGTTAAGGAAGAGCGTGGCAATAAGGGCGCCGCTCTCACCACATATCTCAGCCTTGCCGGTCGCTACACGGTTCTCATGCCGAACAGCAGCCATGGCGGTGGTATCAGTCGCAAGATCAATTCCGTTTCTGATCGTAAGCGCCTAAAGCAGGTTGTCTCCGATCTTAAGCTGCCCAAGACTATGGGACTTATCGTTCGCACAGCCGGACTGTCGCGCACAAAGACAGAGATTAAGCGTGACTTCGACTATTTGGCACGCTTGTGGGACGAGATCCGAGAAAAGACTCTCACGTCCAGCGCACCCTCTCTGGTTCACTCGGATTCCGACCTGATCAAAAGGGCAATCCGCGACATTTATAATCGCGAGATTGAAGAAGTCATCGTTGAGGGCGAGGAAGGTTATAAATCAGCCAAAGCCTTCATGAAGCTGCTGATGCCGAGCCATGCTCGCCGGGTGAAAGCGTATTCCGATCCGGTTCCTCTATTCCAGCGTTATGGCGCGGAAGATCAGTTGCGGGCCATGTATGATCCGATGGTTCAGCTGAAATCAGGCGGGTATCTGGTCATCAATCCGACCGAAGCGCTTGTCTCGATCGACATCAACTCGGGCCGCTCAACCAAAGGCCATGGTATCGAGCAAACCGCGCTCAATACCAACCTTGAGGCAGCCCGCGAAATTGCACGCCAATTGCGTCTGCGTGATATGGCAGGCCTCGTCGTGATCGACTTCATTGATATGGAGCGGCACGGCAACGTCCGTAAGGTTGAGCGTGCGATGAAAGATGCGCTCAAATCGGATCGTGCACGCATTCAGGTTGGCCGGATATCAAGCTTCGGCTTGATGGAAATGAGCCGCCAGCGCCTGCGCACCGGCGTACTCGAGGCGACGACGCGCGAATGCCCGCATTGCGATGGGACTGGCCTCGTGCGGACTGCCTCAAGCGCTGGCCTTTCTGCTCTTCGCCTTATCGAAGACGAAGCGGCCAAGGGCAAAGGCTCGGTCATTACGCTTGCCGCCAGCACCGAAGCTGCCGTATATATGCTCAACAGCAAACGTGCGGATCTTCAGGAAATCGAGGACCGTTATTCGGTCACCGTTGAGGTCATTCCAGAGGGTGAAGACGAGGGTGCGAAAATGCGGGTCGCAAGCTCTGGCCCTCGCCCGGCGAACGCACCGAAATTTGATCCCATTGTCGATGACGACGAAGATGACGAACTCGAAATCGACGAGGAAGACGAACTCGACGAGGACGGTGAGCCGCGCAAAAAACGTCGTCGTCGTCGCAGAGGCGGCCGTGGGCGTCGCAAGAAACAGGATGAAAACGGCGCAGAAGGTAGCTCTGACGAGGATGAGAATGCCTCTGACGAGCGCGATGACGCCGCTGATGATGACGGTGAGGAAAAACCCAAGAAGCGTCGCCGTAGAGGCGGACGTGGCCGTCGTGGCGGGAAGGGTCGCAACAATGCTGCAAATGAACAGGATGAAGCCACCGAGGCTCTAGACGACATATCGGAGCAGGTCGTCGAAGATATGCCGGTTGTCGCCGGTCCGGATGACGCGCCCCAGACCGCCGAAGCGATGGCAGCAGAGAACGCGAAAGAAAAGCCGAAGAAGGCCAAGACAACGCGTCGCCGCAAGAAGGCTGACGATGCTGAGGTGGCGGCAACTGGCGACCAAGCTGACGATGAAGGTAAGGCGAAGCCTAAGCCAAAGAAACCGGCCAAGAAGCCAGCTAGAGCGAAAAAGGCAAAGACCGAAGCGAGTGAAGCGGATGCCGAGGAAGCTGCGCCTGCGGAAAAGCCGAAGCGCACGCGCAAGGCACCCGCGAAAAAGGCTGCTGCGAAGGCTGACACTGATAGCGCTCAGACAAGCGAGAAAGAGCCGGCATCTGCCAAAGCCAGCGTTGCGCCGGAGGATAAGAAAGCAGACGGCAAACCGCGTCGCGGATGGTGGCAACGCACATTTGGCGAATGACGCCAATAAGACTTAGGTATTGGAAAGGGTCAGCAGGTAGAAGCTTCGCTGGCCCTTTTTGTTTTGCCTCAGCGCCTTAATTAAAAGCCAGCCTTGCGGGCAATGCCCCACTCCATCCAGCCAAACGGGCGCGGTGTTTTTGCAAGATAATCCTGCCCAAGCGGCTCGACATCGAAGCCTGCACCCCGAAGCGCGCTGCTGATGGGACGAGTCAAATGGCAGCCGCCAGCGAGCGGTTTCCACACCGGTTCGATCCGGTCCTGCCATTTGGCGATGCTCGCATCTGGCGCCCGGCCATGCTCCAAAAATAGCAATTGCCCGCCCGGTTTAAGAATACGCCGCATCTCGCGCATGACTTGATCGGGGTTCTGTACGGTACACAAAGTGTATGTGCACACCACGGTATCGAACATACTGTCGGAGAAAGGGATGTCCTCACCCACGCCTTGTTTGATGTTTACGTCCCAGCCCCGCTCTTTGGCTAGAGCTCTGGCACCTTCTAATAGGTTGTCATGGGGATCTATGCCCGCAAACTCGGCGACCGCATCGGCGTTATAGAAAGCCTGGTTTAATCCACCTCCGCAGCCAAGTTCGAACACTTTACCGCGCGCAAGAGGTACGACATCCGCGCGTCGTTTGGATATTCCACCCTGACTGCAGGCAAAGGTAACAAGGCGCGGCATGCAGTGCGCATCATACCAGGATTTGAGCCCCATACCCTCTCCCAAGTGGCTCGGTTGTGGTTGGAGGCTAACGCTGCTTATGCAAATCGCAAGTTAATTCGGACACGTCCCTTAGTTGTACCCTCTGGCTAGGCGCGTTAAATTTGCCTAGGGCCACTGACTGTCGCTTCGATCGCCTAAGGACGCTTAATGTCAGCACACCTATCACCACTGCGCATTCCAGAAGAAGCCAAGGAGCGTATTCGCATCCTGTTTATGGCTAAGCACGCGCTATGGGGTGGCGGCATGCATCCAGAGGATGGCAATCACGCGATCTACCATCACGAGGTCCGTACCACCCTCGAAAGCCTCGGTCTCAATCTCAGCTTCGCCAACAGCTATGATGTGCTGTTCTCCGGCCCGGATACCGACTTTGTTTTCCCACTGCTCAACCGTGGCGGGTTCGTGAATTCGGAGATGGTCATCCCGGTGCTATGTAATATGCACCGCATACCATATCTGGGCGCGATGCCATTCTTGCGCGGACTGGGTGATGATAAATCCGTTTCAAAGCTCGTGTGTTCGCATGCTGGCGTGCCGACTGCGCCGTGGTTCTGCTATCGCCGTGGAGCGCCTGTAGAAGAGGCAAATCTTCCGCCGTCGGCCAACAGCCGTTGGGTCATAAAACCAAACGCGTCCTCGGCGAGCTGGGGGATCAGTGATGCCCATGATTTCGCCGGCGTGGCTAACGCCGTCGCAGACATTCACGGCCAGGGTCATGATGCAATCGTGGAGCCGTATCTCGACGGTTATGATGTCCAATGCGCATTTATCACAATGAACGGCGAGCCAACCGCCCTCCCCATGCTTTGGTATGAGCGTGAGGATACGCAGCGCCTGTGGACCTATTACGAAAAACGCGATCTGGTGCAGAATACCGAGAAGGCGGCGCTGAAACGCTTCGACGATCCCGACATTGCACCGAAGATAGAGGCGATGGCCAAGAGGGTTGCACGCGAGTTTTTGCCGTTCGACTACGGTCGCATCGAGTTCCGCCTCGACCTGAACACCGGCGACATCAATTTCATCGAAATCAACCTCAACTGCAACTTATGGTCTGAGAAGGTCGTTGCGAAATCGGCGGCGGAGGCTGGACTGAGTCATGCCGATTTGCTGGAAACGCTCCTGGCCGAGGCGTTTCGAAGGAATGCCCTGATCTCTTAAGCGGGAATTTCCTCGCCTCTCCAGTCAAACACTTTTCCCGTGTCGCTCGGAGTGAGAGCATCCAGAACGCCCAACAGATTGGCGGCGGCATCGGCGGGAGCAGTCAGTTGCCCATCCGGTAGGTTTGACTGAAAAGGCTCTGACAAGGATGTATTGACCGTGCCGGGATGCAGGCCCACGACAATGCTTTGTTTATGCGTGCGCCCCAGCTCAATCGCGAAATTCTTTAGCAGCATGTTGAGGGCGGCTTTGCTTGCCCTGTAGCTATGCCAGCCTCCAAGCGCATTATCAGAAATCGACCCTACACGGGCCGACAAAGCGGCGAAAATGGCCCTCTTATCGCGCGGCATAAGTGCAAGAAAATGCTTGGCGATCAGAGCTGGCCCGATCGTGTTCAACTTCAAGACTTCCTCCATGGCTGCAGCGTCGAGCTTGCGAAAGGAACGCTCAGGCCCAAGCCCATTAAGAAGTGTGAGCACGCCGGTCGCGACAATGACCATTTCCGGAGGTGTCGGCTTCAGCTTCTCAGCTATTGTGGCGATTGAGTTTTCATCTGTGAGATCGAAGGCAAAGGGAATAAGCGTGTCAGAGGTGCTATTTGGCGCAGTTCTAGCCCCTGCGTGAACAACGTAATCCTGCGCCAACAGAGCTTCGGTCAGCGCCGCTCCAATACCGCCCGATGCGCCGAACACGACGGCTACCTTGGGCGCTTGGCTTTGTTGCTGTCCTACATCGTCCATGCCCGATACAAAGCCGCAATGGTTCACAAGTTCCACAAAGCCACAAAAGAGATCAACGCGATGGCAGGCAGCAGCATCTGCGCGCTACATGTACTTTTCGATCCAGTACCGTGTTCCATGTGTTCCATCCGGTAGGAATTCAGCAAGCGAAAGCCTATTGTGTGGCTGCAGGTGAGAGGCGCTCAACAATCGTCTCAATCCTCGCAACAAAGCCAGCTTGCCTCAAGCGACTGAGCCGCTAGATAGGTGATGAAAGATATCAGGATAATTGACGACATATGGCTACCTTCACTCTTCCTAAGAATTCCAAGATCCGCAGTAAGGGTCAGGTGCACAAGGCCGAGGGTGCGAGCCGGGTCAAGAAATTCAAGATTTACCGTTATGATCCCGATACGGGTGAGAATCCGCGCTATGATCGCTTTGAGATCGATCTCGATGATTGCGGGCCCATGGTTCTGGATGCGTTGTTCAAGATCAAAAACGAGATTGATCCGACGCTGACATTCCGTCGTTCGTGCCGCGAGGGTATTTGCGGGTCATGCTCAATGAATTTGAATGGCAAAAACGGTCTTGCGTGCACCACCGCAATTGACGACCTCAAGGGCGAAATTCAGATTACGCCTCTGCCACATATGGACGTGATCAAGGATTTGGTGCCTGACTTTACGCATTTCTACGCTCAATACGCGTCAATCCGCCCTTGGCTGCAAACCGTAACACCGACGCCAAGCGGCAAAGAGCGTCTACAGACCCCTGAGCAGCGCGAGCAGCTTGATGGCCTGTATGAATGCATTTTGTGCGCATGCTGTTCCACATCCTGTCCATCATATTGGTGGAATCAGGACAAATTCCTGGGTCCAGCCATCCTGCTTCAGGCGTATCGTTGGTTGGCGGATAGCCGGGATGAGATGACTGGTGAACGCCTTGACGATCTGGAAGATCCGTTCCGTCTGTATCGCTGCCACACCATCATGAACTGCGCGAATGTATGTCCAAAGGGACTTTCGCCAGCAAAAGCGATCGCCGAAACCAAGAAGATGATGGCTGAACGTCACATCTGATCTGCCTCTCCCATGGCGCTGACCGACGACGTATTTGATCACCTGCCCGATCCGGATAATCCGGGTTGGAACCATTGGAATTTGAAAGACGACACGTTGTTCAATGGCGCGGTGATGGGCAAGCTCATCACACGCCGCGAAGGTGACCATTGTCGGTTGCGGATGTTTCCAGAACGGCGGCACGAGAACCTGCAAGGCATCATCCACGGTGCCGTTACACAGTCACTGATTGATATCGCTCTGTTCACGACGATGCACACCGTGGGTTCGGGGAACGCAGGCCCGTCAGTTACTCTTGAAATCTCGACTCAGTTTATCGGTGGCGGTGATCCAGCTCTGCCGCTCGACGCAGTGGCCGAAGTCATGCGGGAAACAGGCAAGCTCGCATTCTTGCGCGGCGTGGTAGAGCAGGAGGATCATCAGGTCGCCGCGTTCTCTGGGATCGTATGCAAGTTCACCCCGCGCAAAGAAGACTGATGAGCGGCGTTCTCGCCCGTTATGAGCAATTGGTCGCATCTGGAGAATTGCGGCCTGATCCAGATCAACGCCGAGCGGCAGAGCGGCTCAATGATCTTCAGAAAGAACTTGAGGCTGAGACATCTGGCGGATTGCTGGCCCAACTCTTCGGCCCCAAAAAGACAAGGCCGCAGGGCGTCTATATGTGGGGCGGCGTCGGGCGCGGCAAATCGATGCTGATGGACCTGTTTGTCGATACGCTAAACATCGCTGAAAAGCGGCGGGTCCATTTTCATCAGTTTATGATCGAAGTTGACCAGATGATGAAAGCATGGCGCGACACTGGCAAAGGAAACCCAATCCAGCGGGTCGCACGGGATATTGCGCAAGATATAAAGTGCCTTGCTTTTGATGAGATGGTAGTCACAAACACGGCCGACGCAGCGATAATGAGCCGGCTTTTCACGGCGCTCATCATCGATGAGCACGTTACTGTGGTCACAACCAGCAATCGCCCTCCCCCAGATCTTTACAAGGATGGATTGAACAGATCGCTGTTTCTGCCCTTTATAGATTTGGTACTTGAGGAACTTGACGTAGTGCCGCTCGATGGACCGGTTGATTATCGGCTTGATCGGCTCGGTGACATCGACACTTGGCACACGCCACTCGGCGACGAATCTACCGAGCAAGTGCGTGAGGTTTTCTTTCGCCTTACTGACTTCAAGCCGGAAGATGCGGAGCATGTTCCAAGCGGAGAGCTAGGGCTCTCAGGTGGACGGACGCTTCATGTTCCCAAATGCCTAAAGGGAGTTGCCGTTTTCAGTTTTAAGCGGTTGTGTGGAGAGAACCGGGGTGCTGCGGATTACCTCGCCATCGCACAGACCTTTCACACGGTGATCGTGGTCGGGATCCCCCAAATGAGCCCGGAACTGCGCAACGAAGCGATCCGGTTCATCAAGCTGATCGACGCACTGTATGAGATGCGCGTGAAACTGTTTGTGACTGCTGCGGCAGAGCCTGAGAACCTCTACACCAAAGGAGATGGCAGCTTCGAATTTGATCGAACCGTTAGCCGGCTAAAGGAAATGCAGAGTGCAGACTATATGGCACAGGGTCACGGAGTGGCTGGTTAGTGGTCCCGACCCTCAAGTCGATGTCTGCAAGTTCGCGATTGATCGTTCGAGCATCAGCAATTGCCACAGCGTCCTGCCATAATCTGCTCGCCCGGATATATGCCGCTCACTCAGCTGCAGAAGCGCATCCTGATCAAACCATCGATTATCGAGCAGCAGCTCGCTATTTGCGATCGAACGCGCTTCGGATTGGAGTGGACCGCGAAACCATGCGCTGAGCGGTACGACAAACCCCTGTTTGGGACGATAGAGAATATCCTGCGGTAAATACCGCTCCATTGTGTTCTTCATCAGCCATTTGCCCTGTTTGCCGCGCACACGCATCGTATCTGGCAGTTGAGCAGCAAATTCGACCAAGCGATGATCCAGTAATGGTTCGCGAGCCTCCAGGCTCACCGCCATACTCGTCCGATCAATCTTGGTGAGAATATCGCCAGGTAGCCAGAATTTAAGATCGGCATATTGCGCAGCGTCCAAACCGCTTCGTGCAGGCGCGTTCTCCATCAGCTCCACAAATGGCTGCTCCGCCCGATAATCCTGAAGCTCACTTTTGAGGTGCGGGCCGTAAAGCACATTGCGTTGCTCGGGCGATGTGATTGACAAGGCCCGCGCATACCCCTGCGCACCATTGTCAGCGAGTGAGAGAAATGTCGTTTTCGCGCGCAGGAAACGGGGCGCCCAATCCGCCTTGGGCCATACACGGCCAAGACCACCGAAAACCGGCTGTCGCAGTGCAGATGGCAGTAACCGGCGCACCTGTTCCTCACGCCGATGAAAGACCTGCCTGCGATAGCCCGCGAATGCTTCGTCCGCGCCGTCGCCGGACAGCGCGACCGTGACATGCTGTCGCGCCAAGGCGCACACTCTTAACGTTGGCAACGCCGACGCATCGGCAAACGGTTCATCGAAAATCCGCGCAAGCGTATCAAGTTCTGCGATCTCGTTGGCTTGTACCGATTGTTCGAAGTGTTCTGTATTGAACAGCTTGGCAATCTGACGGGCATATGAGGTTTCATCAACGTCATCGACATCAAAGCCGATGGAGCAGGTCTTCACCGCAGCCCTACTTTCTTCCGCCATCAGCGCGACAACGCTGGAACTGTCGACCCCGCCCGACAAGAATGCGCCTAGAGGAACATCTGCGGTCATTCTGCTCGTGACGCCTTCACGCAGATGGTGAAGCAGTTGCGCTGACATATCCTGACGAGAACCCTTGGCGCGCGCTTCAAACGAAATGTCCCACCATTGCTTAGGTGGCGCGACATCACGACCGTGGTCCAGCAGTTGAAAATGCCCTGCAGGCAGCTTCCTTACGCCTTTCAGGAAAGCCCGATGATCCGGAATATAGCCCCAGGTCATATAATCTTCGATCGCCAGCGGATCGATCGAGCGCCTGAACAACGGGTGCTTGAGTAAAGCCTTAAGTTCGGAGGCGAAAGCCATGCTGCCATCGCTAAGCATTGCCGTATAGAGGGGTTTAACGCCAAACCTGTCCCGAGCGAGGAAGAGTTGGCGGCTCGTCAAATCATATATGGCAAATGCAAACATGCCGTTGAGGCGCGCCAGACAATCGGGGCCCCATCGTTGCCATGCGGCCAGGATCGTTTCAGTGTCGCCTTCTGTTCGGAAGACTGCCCCATCTGCCTCCAGCTCTCTGCGCAATTCCCGATAGTTATAGATCTCGCCGTTGAAGACGATAACTGCCTGCCGGTCGGTCGAAAGCATCGGCTGTAGAGAGCCGGCCACATCAATCACCGATAGCCTGCGATGGCCAAGGCCAATGCCCGGCGCTGTCCAAACGCCTGAACCATCCGGCCCACGATGCGCAAGTGCGTCAGACATTGCCGCAACGCGCTTTGGGTCAACCGGCTTGGGTGTGCCGCAATGAAAGATGCCAGCAATTCCGCACATAGGTGTTCGCTAGCCGTTGACGGTGCCAACGGCCAGAGCACTTACGGCCAAAGTCGCAATTGTCAGCACCCCAACGAACCATGGCTTGCTGGCCTGACTCTGCAGGCGTTTGATCATCCCGATGTCATCCAGTTCATCTACGGTGTATCCTGCATCTTCTGGTTCTCTTTCGAAGTAACGGAATGAGCCGCCAATCAAGATCGCGATGACAATCGCAAAAAAGATCCAGCCATAGACAATGTGATCGAATCCTTCGGCAAACTCGACGCCCTGGCTCTGCGCGATAAAAACGGTGCCCCATGCCCGAATTCCGTTGGCGATGATCGGAACGATGATTGACGCGAGTAAAAACACAAGGCGTTTTGACCAGCTATCAAAGGCAGTGAAGCAAACCAGAACGCCGAGCGCGACCATGGCCACGAGAAATTTCACACCTGAGCATGCCTCAGCAACGATAAAGAGGCCGACTGGCGTAGAAATATAGATGCCTTCGATCGTCGCGGGGACACCGCTCCATTGGGTGAGCGCGATTGTGATTTGTGCTGTGATGTGTTGCAATTGCGGAATGATCTCATCGCCGAAAGGCACGAGAAACACCGAAAACCCGAGCGGGAGCAACAGGATTGCGGACGCTCTCAGTCCCAAGGCTGCGACAACCATGGACTGCGCAACACCAACCGCTCCGGCATGCGCAAGCAGATTTATGCCGGTGCCCTTGCCAATTGCCCAAAGTGCGCTTGCGATGATGACCAGACCGACACCGGGAGACCAGGCTTGTGGTTCTACTTTCGAAAGTTCATCACGGCGCATCCATACCAGCCACCCAATTATGAACGGGATCAGCGTGATGTGGTTGTAAGTGTCAATATTCCACCATTGGTGGATCATTTCGGCCCATTCACGACCTGTAACAACAAGAGAGCAGCACCACAGAACCAGAAGAAGCGCGGTATGCTTCCGCCAATTCGTCTCCAAAGCATCGGTTGGGTTTGTCGGGTTAGTTACGCTTGCGCTAGGCGGCATCGCGCGATCCCACCGCTTTTGCATTCCCGGCTATTAAGTCCGCCAATTGCGTATAGACCGAGTCCCAGCTCATCTGCAATTGAACCAATGCTCGAGCAGATTTGCCAATAGTCTCGCGTTGCGCTGCGTCGGATATCAGACCGTCCGCTATTCCGACCGTATCCTTGAGCTCGGCGTCTGCCATGACAAAATCGCGCCCATCGACGCCGGGTATTCCAGTTGCGGCTTCAGGTGTCAGCAGTACGCAGCGTTGCATCGCCATCGCCTCAAGAACTTTGTTTTGAACACCACGTGCAATTGTCAGAGGCACGAACGCTAGATCTGATGCGGCCAAAAATGGGCGGATGTCCGGAACCTCGCCCCAGATGCGCGCGCCGTTAATGCCTTCGCGCGATTTGAGAGTGGCCGTCGGAGCGCGCCCCACAACATGGAACTGCGCGCTGTCGTGAAGTTCTCGAAGTGCTGGCATAAAATTATCGATTGCCCACAAAGCCGCCCGCTCATTTGGGGGATAGTCCATCTGGCCGGTAAAGATCAGATGTGGTCCCGCCTGCGCGGCGATTTCGTCATTGGTGCTCACCTGTGCCGGATCAAAGAACGCTACGTCGATCCCATTGCCAAGCGCTGTCACCGTCACCTTTTCATCGCGCCCGAGGCGCGTCTCGAGCAAATCGACTTCTTCCTGCGAGATCAGGAGCATGTGGTCAGCCTGAACTCGCAGTCGCTCTTCTTCAAGACTGAGCAGTCGCTCCTCGCGTCTGAACAAGGCGCTCTTTGGCCAAGTGGCATCCGCGGCATAGTCAGCGAACTTGGCGCTATCGACATCGCATAGATCCACGATCACTCGGCCCGCGAAATCGCCTGGAATGTATTGCCCCATCTGACCCGAAAAAACGAAGATCGTGTCGATCTGTTGTTTTGCCAAAGTCTCGCGCACCCAGTCTCGAATGCGCCGATCATCAAATGCTGTTAGGCTTACGGGCTTTCCGCTTGCAAGTGCCTGGAGCCCAGCAACCGGCAGGGGTTTTGCGCTATCAACCAGACAGTAAGTCTCGGCAACTGCCGCAAGCGCAGCTTCTTCGGCCCGGTCCTCATCAGTTTCAGCGAATGTAGCTACGTGCACCGGCGCGATCTTAGCCAGCCCTTTGAGCAGGTGGTGCGAGCGAATTTTGTCGCCGCGATTGGGCGGAAAGGGCATTCGATGAGCGAGGAAAAGTATGCCTCCCATCAGCCGAGGCCACGCGCGATGAACGGACCAACCCGGTTTGCGATAGTCAGCGGCAGTTTCTGCCATAGCTCGACCGCACGAGAATACGTATCATCGGTGGGATCGATATTACGCGCCTGCGTAGGGTCGGCTGACCATGTCGAATATGTCAGCGCCTGAGGTTCAAAACCCCAGTTCTTCTTGAAATTGTATGGTCCGCTCCCCGATTTTGAGCGACCGAAGTCAAAGTGAGTGCATCCCCGCTGTCGCGCATGACACATCAGCGAATAGTACATATGCTCATTGGCTCTGAGCGCGCGCGCTTCCCAGCGTCCACCACCCCAAAACGGCATGACTTTACCCTGATGATAGAGCGACAAAACGCTAGAGATTGGTTCGTCATCCTTGCTGACGGTCAATATATCCGCGTGGTCACCAAACGCATCAAGGACAGCGTCGAACAGGCTTCGCGGGAAAACAGGCGTGCCGAGATTGCGAACACTTTCCGCATACACGGCGTAGTGATCGGTTCGGTCCTGCGCGCTTGTACCAACCCGCACAGTCAGACCATTCCTTAAGCCTTTGCGCACCTCGGCGCGTGCTTTTCTCGGGATAGCCAGCAATTGTTCTTCGTCATCGCTGCCTAGCTGGCGCACGAACCCGCAATGGGTTTCATCGGTCGAATGCCAATCATTAGGCACAGCCCCACCGCGCGTTTCGATGCTTGGTACGGCCAGCCTGTTCGCAAGTTCTTCCGTCGCGCGACATAGCGCAATCACATCGTCATCATTCTCAGCCAAGACACCGCCTTCGACTGCGAAGCCGCTCGATACGAGCGCACGCCCAAACAGTGGCGAGTGCATGAGTGTAAGAGGAAACCATCCAGCGATGTCATCACCACGAGACAGCACCAATCCATGGGCTTCATTCCCTGTACCACGCTCAATTGCGCTCAGCCACAAAGGACGGTGAAAGGGGGATCCGTTTTGGTGCGCGACAAACATTTCCACCCGCGCGACCTCTAGAGGGTCGCCGAAATCAAGGGTGGTCAGCGTTCTCGATGAGTTTTGGATCGGTGCATTCATGCTGCACGCTGCAATGCCCTGTCAGCCTCGATCTGCGCGAGGGCATCCATGCGACCCCATTTGAATTCACGAGCGAGATACTCGATCTTGTCGGCCATCGCATCGAGGCGCGAATAATGGCGCAGGCGAGATTTGAGTGGTGCGCCTGCAACACGCGGTTGGTCGGGGTCGACCTCCCATGGGTGGAAGTAAAAGATCGCCGGTCGACGGTCCTGACGGTTCACCTGATTGATTGCCCATTTTGTGAATGCATATGGGAGAACGCGAAAGAAGCCCCCGCCGCCTGCTGCCATACGCCGATTGCCCAGCATCGCGGTTGTCACAGGAATTTCCATCATCGGCGAGCCTGCAACAGGCTCAAACGCAAATCTAGGCGCTTCCGGCCAACCATAGTGATCGTGCACAATCGGCGCGACGCTGGATGAATAGGCATAGCCTTGTTCGGCCAGCACTTCGTGAGCCCATGGTGTGCGCTTGTCGATAGAGAAGCTCGGAGCGCGATATCCTGTGACTGCGCTCCCGCTCAGGTCTTCAAGAATAGTCCGCGTCTTTGCGATATCCTGCGCAAACTCCTCGCGCGACAGTGTGAATACGCGCACATGATCATAACCGTGACTCGCGACCTCGTGCCCGCGATCCGCGATCGCACGCATGGTGCTGGGCACGCGTTCCGCAATCCAGCCCAATGTGAAGAAAGTTGCTTTGACACCTGCCGCATCAAACAGATCGAGAATGCGACTGACATTGTCGGCAACGCGCAGCTCCAGCCCGTCCCAATCATTACGAGAGATTGTGTGCTCGAATGCGCCAACCTGAAACCAGTCCTCAACATCAACCGACATGCCGTTGATCGGTGTTGGTGTCTGATGCGAATGCTCGCTCATGTCAGATTGGCTTCCTGTCTTGCGGTTCAGGCCGCGCGACGATGGCCGTTAGCCTCAAAGAACTCAATGAGCATTTCCATCACGTGGCGGAGCGAATTTTCCTGCTCATCCAATCGTGCTTCGATGTTCGTTAGACGCTCCGCCACATTGGCGGGTACGTTCGAATCGACCTTGGTCGCTTGCTCTTTGAGCTCGGCCAACTCCTCGCGTAGCTGCGCGACATCAGCCCCATGATTATCGAATGCTTGTTCGATGGCCCGCAGTTGTGCCTCGCTCAAGCCTGCTTTCTGCGGCTCGGTTGACGCTTGTACAGGTGTAATCTGCGCAGCTCGCTTTGCCTCTGCAACTGCATGTGCAGCGGGTAAATTTTGATCCGGGCGCGGCCTTATCGCATCCTCTTCATCAAACGCGCTGTCATCACCAGCCATCTCTTCAATAACCGATTCGAGCATGCCCGGCTCAAGCACCGATTGTTGCTCTATGGCACCGAGCAGAAGCAGGCGTGTCATGAGTTGGTTGATTTTGCGCGGGATGCCGCCGCTTTCCTTGTGCAGGATGCTAAACAGGCCGCGATCAAGTTCTGGGTGCCCGTCCCAGCCCACATGCTGCAAACGATGACGTATGTAGTGTTCAATCTCGCCCGGTTGCATGGGTGCAAGATGGTGTGCCGCAATAATTCGCTGGCGCAGCTGCTCCAATTCGTCTGACTGATGCACCAGCTGCTTGAATTCCGGCTGACCCAGCAGGAGCATTTGCAACAATGGATGCGCGCCGAGCTGGAAGTTCGACAGCATGCGTAGCTCTTCGAGCGCGCCAATCGACAGGTTTTGAGATTCATCAACGATGAGCAGACTACGCTTACCTTCACGCGCCTGATCATGCAGGTGTCCTTCAATCGCGGCCAGGGCAGCAGCCTTATCTGAGCCATCGACATCAAGGCCAAAAGCACGCGCAGCGACCTGGATCATTTCCTCACCATCAAGTGCGCTGGTCACAACTTCCGCGACGGCCATGTCTTCTTGCTCAAGCTTTTGCTTCAAATGCGCCACGAGCGTAGACTTGCCCGCGCCGATTTCACCAGTTATGACGACGAAGCCCTCGCCCTGGCTAAGCCCATAGCCCAGGTAAGACAGCGCCTTCTTGTGGGTCACGCTCTCGAAATAGAAAGCGGGATCTGGCGTCAGTTGAAACGGACGCTCTGAAAAGCCGTAAAAGTCTTCATACATAGCTGATGTGCCCTGTTGCCCAATTCACAGCGTTAGAAATCATAACGTAAACCGACCAGCGCCGAAACAATCTTTAAATCTTCGGCTACGATGTCGCTGTCGAGATAGTTGAGTGCCGCAGCCGCGCGAGCGGTAAGACCGCGCGTTAACCGATGGTTATACGCCGCTGATGTGCCCAATGCGGAAACATCGCCCACGCCTACAAATCCGCTGTCAAACCAGTTTGCGTAAGTTGTGACCGCAAAATCAGAGTTCGGACCGATAGGTCCGCCAACCGAGCCGCTGACGTAATAGCTTTCATCTACGACGCCGTTAGCAGCGGCCAAGATAGTGCCAGTTGCGCCAAGGAACTTGCGACGATCATATCCGGCATTGATGCTGCCGGTCATGCGCCCCACACGGCGAGAGAAGTTTGCAGCAACGCCGCGTCCGCGAAACACCGATGAACGAACGGAGCCAAGAACACCGCTAAGGCAGCCTGAGCCATCAAGCGAGTTGGAACAGCCAATAACATCACCGCTGATCGGATCACGCACAACATCGAAATCAACTGGCAACGAGGCCAGCGAGTTGTTCAGCCTGCCCCCAAGCCAGAAATGCCGTCGTAAACAGCAATACCCAGATTGGTGTCGCGTGATGGCTGCCACGTGAAACTGCCATAATAGGTTTCGCTGTCATAGCGGCGGCCAAAGGTTGCCTGCAGATGCGTGCGGCGGCTTGGCCGCCAGACAACACCGACATCCCAGATCAAGCCGTCGGCTTCGAAGGCGATCTGACGCGGCGATGCTTCATCCGTGACGAGCCTGCCGCTGCCATCGATAATCGGCACACCACCTGCATCGCGAAGGGCGTCTCGGCTTGATACCTCGACGTCCTCGACCCCGACGCCACCAACAACCGCCAAGGTGGGCGTCACCGGCAATGTCACATCTGCGCGGGCATAGGCATCGCGAACCCGCTGATCCAGCGTATCCACATCCTCCTGGAAATATCCCGCGCCAACTCCAACACCAACCGGCAATGGCTCGCCCGGTCGCGTTCCTGCGCGCACTTGCGCGCTGTGCGTAACGCTCTCGTCAAAGACGCTGATCGTGTCAGTGCCGTTGGTTGTGAATTCTGGAGAATCGACCCTAGTGTAGCCAAGACGGTAATTGCCAGTCAGTTCGACATCACCAGCACGTGCCTGAAAGTTCGGGCCAACATAGCCTGAATAAGTTTCGGCTGTTTGATCGCTGCCGCTGATCGGATTGATGATGTTGCTGCCATTGCTGTCAATCCGCGTACGGCTAGCGAGTGCGCCAGCTTCGAGCGTCAGATTGTTCGGAACGATCGTTGTGTAGCCGCGCGCAATACCGGTTAGCGTATCTCCACCAAAATCGTCGTCATCATAGGCGATGTTACGCTCATAACGCAGCGACACGGTGCCCGCATTGCGACGACCCGCAATGGTCGCATCAACACCGGCAGCAAGTTGAGTATAAGTCACGAAGTCATCGCCGGGCGATAACTCTTGCGAGAATATCTGCGATGCCTCGATGTACGGATCGATGGAGGTTCGAGGACCGGACGTCGCTTCCTCGCTCCGCTCACGATCACCAAATCCGCCGCTTTGCCCCTCATCACTTACCTGTGCCGAAAGCGGACTAACGGCAAGGATGCTCGCGGCGATTGGCGCCGTCAGGTGCTTACCAAACATCATTTACTCCCCCGCCCCGTAATAGCTGCCAAAGCGGCGGCCACTGGGGCTGAATGTCGCGTCATTGAGCAACAGACGCACGTCTGGGCATGCCGAAAGCAAATCCAGCGCATCATCAATCGCCGCCCGGCCCGTGCTGTCCGCTCTCACGATCAGCATTGCCTGGCCCACATGTTTGGCAAGTTCCGCTGCTGGAGAGGCCGCTAGCGCTGGCGGGCTATCGAAAATTACAATCCGTTCTGGTGCGCCGCGTGTAAGCCGGCCCAGCACCTCCCAAGTGCGCTCGCTCGACAGATATTCGCTGTCGCGCCCGGTCCGCTTGCCCGCAGACATCAAATACAGACCTGAAATATCAGTGGCGACAACACAAGCTTCAGGCTTCATCGTCTTATCAGACAGAACATCGAGCAGCCCGTGCTCCGCTTCGAGGCCGAATGTCTGCATCACCGATGGTTTTGCGAAGTCGGCATCAATCAGGATGACCTCGCGATCCTTATCGCCCGCCATAGCCAGTGCCAGATTGGTCGCGCAAAATGTCTTGCCCTCACCCGAATGCGGCGAACACAACAGAACACGGCGTGATTGTGCGGTATCCTCATCCTCGGCAGTCGCGAGGATCTGGCGCTTGATGATCCTGAATTCTTCGAGAAGCGCGCTCGCTCCGCCATCTGGATCGATAAAGCCAAGCTCAGCCAGTCGTTGCCGCGATACCTCCTGCTTGCGCGTTGGAAGCTTTATCGCGGGCCCACGTTGAGCAACGCGATTCTTTTTCTCTGAAACGGTTTCGTGCGCATCTGCCGCTGATCCCTCGACCGGTTCAGCATTAGCGCTGGGCTGTGGTGATGCCTCTTTATCAAGCTTACGTTCGGCAGGCTGAGCTTTCTTGCTCGGCGGCATCCGTCGCGCTTTTTCATCGGCCAGCTTCTGCGGCACTTTGGCTGGGCTCAATTTGCCCAGGCCGAATGTGCTGCTGGCACGTTCAAGCAACGTATCCTCTTGTTTTTCTGCCTCTGTCGGCGGCGTGATCTTGGTGGGCTTGTTCATGCTCACTGCTCCCTCACGCGACCGAACCGACTTGGATGAATTCCACGGCGAGTAGCAGCACGCAGATGGCAACAAGTGCAGCGGATGCGCCGACAAACTTCTTCAATTGCGTGCGCTCTGCCGATTTTCTGCTGTCGCTCATGACGCGCGAAACTGTGCCGACCACCGGTAGATCGAAGCTACGCTCCAACTTGTCCGCAGTCACAAAACTCGACTTTAGCTGGCTCATCACAAACGCCGCGCCCGCGCCTGATGCCAAAGCAACAAACAGTACACCTAACAACAACAGTGGCCTGTTCGGCGCAGCGGGTTTGCGTGGTAAGGTCGGCGGATCAACAATCTGGAACTTCAGCGCGCTGTTCTGTGTCTCAACCTGACCGCGCAGGCGCATTTCCTCGCGATTGCGTAGCAGCTCGTCATACTTGTCCTTCAGGACGGTGTAATCGCGGCTGATACGGTTTGCTTCTGCAGCCACAGCAGGCTCTTGCGCCTGCGCAGCGATCAAACCGGAAATGTCGGCTTGCAGCGCGGCTTTACGTGCCTGTAGCGCTTGTACGTTGGCCTGACGCTCTGCACGGATCGATAGTAGCGATGTATAGGCCGGGTTTGGCGCGCCAGACGCGTTAGGGTCTTCGTTGCGGGCTTGAGCTTCGAGCAGCGCAATCTGTCGTGTTGCGGCCTCTACGTCAGGGTGGCTGTCAGTCAGCCCGCGTGCGCGCATAGCCGCAAGCTGAGATTGTGCCTGGATCAATGCGCCTCGCGCACCGCTAGCCTGGCCAGAGGTCACTAGCGTCCGAGGTGTGCCCGCAATTTGCCCATTTATCGCCGCAAACGCGCTCTGAGCAGCGGCAATGTCTGCGTCGACACCGCGCATTTCGCTGCGCAATGTCTGCAAACGGGTCGACACAGTTGCTGTACCTCCGATCAATTCAGGGTTCTGCGCCTCAAATGCCAGACGGCGCTGCTCCGCCGCCTCTAACTCGCGCTTGCGTTCTTCCAATTGCTCATCGAGGAAGACCAGAGTTTGGGCCACTTCACCGCGATTTCCAGCAACATTATCCTCTCGGAAGATGTCGATCAGTTTTTGGATAACATCCTGCGACAGTTTGGCGTTTTCGGCATCAGAGAGATCGCCCTTGCCAATCGTTGCAGTTAGTTCAAACAGGCTATCTTGCTCGCTTTCAACTGTGACGTTTTCCGTGAGCTTCTGCACCGCTGCGTCCAGTTCATTCTCAGTCTGAATGTCTTCGCCGAGCTTCGTTTCACGGATAACCTTGCGCAGGTTTACGCCGCTCACCAAAGTCTGACGAACGCGAGTGATTTCCTGCTTTCCATCGCCGGATATCTCAAGCTGCTCGCTCAAGACGTCATCAAGCTCAACAAAAATGCGCGCGTTGCTCTCATAACTATTGGGGATCAGTGCGACGATCAGCCAACCCAAAACGGCAACGCCCCAGGCAACGCCAAGGGCCAGCCAACGCCGGTTCCAGACCTGATAAAGCGCTGCGCGCAGTTCTTCGAAGACTTCGTTCATTCCGGATTAGTCCTCAGAACGCTGATTCGGGGATGATGATCACATCACCGGGCTTGAGCAGAACGTTTGCCTCGCTTTCGCCGCGTTTGAGCAAATCGCTTAGCCGAAGCGCGTATTCACGTTGTTTGCCGGATTGTTTATCGAAACGAATGAGGCGCGCTTTGTTGCCAGCGGCAAACTCAGAAAGCCCGCCAACGGCGATCATCGCGTCGAGCACGGTCATATTTGCCCGGTACGGAAGAGACGCCGGCTTCTCTGTCGCGCCAACGATGCGTACTTGCTGGCTAAAGGTGCCTGCAAACTCGTTGACGATCACCGAAACCAACGGGTCTTCGATATATTGAGAAAGCTGAAGACGAATGTCCTCTTCTAGCATAGCTGGTGTCTTGCCCACTGCGGGCATGTCTTTGACGAGCGGAATGGTCACGCGACCATCGGGGCGTACCTGAATTTTCTCAGCGCCAAGTTCTGGATTGCGCCAGACATGGATGGTCAGGTTGTCGAGCGGGCCGATGACATATTCCTCGCCCGGGCCCTCTTGCATGGCAACGAACGTCGCAGGAGGCAGCTCACTGCTCGGTGAGGATGCGCAACCAGACAAACCTGTCGCAGCAGTTGCGACGGCCAGTGAGACGGCGGCGAAAGAACGTCTTTTCATCAATCGGCTTCCCTAAACACCTATGCAAGGCGCTAGGTCAGCGACGTCGATCGCAAACCCATTGCCCCCATTTATCCGAGCCTCATTGGCGCGGAAAGGTGAACATTGCGTTAGTTATACTCCAGAATCCGGCAGAATTCCGGCATTTGCGCTCGGTTTGTCTCAAAATGGGACTGTCTCAAACGAGTATTTCTGTCGCTGTGCCCTGGCCCAGGAATGCACTTGGCGATGCGCTTGCACCATACGCACCTGCGCAGAAGATCGCGACAATATCCCCAACGTCTGCAGCGGGCAGATAGGCCCTGTCAGCCAATCGGTCGAGCGGAGTGCACAAGCAACCGACGATGCTTGCAATTTCAGTGGGTTCAGCATCAAATCTGGTGGCGATTGCGGCGGGATAATTCCGCCGAACCACCGTGCCAAAATTGCCCGAAGCCGCAAGTTGGTGGTGCAGACCGCCATCGGTGACGAGATAGGTCTCACCGTAGCTCACCTTCTTGTCGATAATGCGAGTGAGATAGACACCCGCTTCACCCACGAGATAGCGTCCCAGCTCAATGAAGAGATCCGTGGATGACAAACTCTCTGGCAGATCAGCAAACCGCTTTTCTAAGCGTTCGCCAACCGCTTTGACATCCAGCGACTGGTCACCGGGAAAGTAGGGGATCCCGTATCCACCACCCATATTGAGCTTTGGTAACACTTGCTTCGTTTCGTCGGCAAGACGTGCAGCAAGGTCCAGAATATTGCCCTGCGCTTCGATTACAAAATCAGCACTAAGAGCCTGACTTCCAGTGAAAATATGTAGACCGCGCCATTCGCATCCTGCGGCGATGATCTCGGTCGCCAGTGCGGGAACACGCTCGGCGTCAATGCCAAACGGTTTGGCGCCGCCACCCATCTTCATGCCCGAGCCCTTCAGCTCGAAATCCGGGTTTACACGAATAGCAAGCCGCGGTGTGCGCCCAACACTGTCAGCGATCCTGAGTGCGCGCCGCGCTTCACCCTCGCTTTCGAGGTTAAGAGTCACACCAGCAATTATGGCAGCTTCCAGTTCACTATCCCTTTTGCCGGGCCCTGCAAAACTCACATTGGCCATATCTGCGCCAATGGCCTGTACCATCGCCAACTCACCGCCAGACGCTATATCAAGCCCATCAGAAAGTTTATGCATGCGCTCAAGAACCGGCCTGAAGCTATTGGCTTTGATAGCATAATTTATCTTCAACTGATCTGGCATCGCTTCGCGCAAAGCTTGCATCCGCTGGTCCAACAAACTGCGGGAATAGACAAACAGCGGGGTTTGCCCAGCCTCCTCAATTAGATAAGATATCCGTTTTCCGGGCACCGCCAACTCACCATCAATCGCGGCATACCCAGCGGGGATTGGGCCAAGTGGTTTCGGCTTCACACTCATCCTTCGATCTCCGCGGCGATGATCTGTTTGGCAATAGTCGTTCGATCAAGCTTACCATTGGGATTTGTCGGCATTTCATCGCGCCAATGGATTGCATGCGGCTGCATAAAATTCGGGAGGTTCTTTGATAATACCTTAGCTAGTCCCTCGGCTTCATCAGCCGTGACGGATAAATCCCGCCGCGCCACCAGATGAATTTCGTGGCCCAATCGTTCGTTCGGAACCCCCAACGCAACCACCTCGGCCACAAGCCCTGTCGCGAGGGCTGCATCTTCCAGCTCCTGCGGGCTAATCCGATTGCCGGCGCTCTTGATCATCGCGTCACCTCGACCGACAAAGTACAAAAGACCGTCTTCACCGCGTTTCACTCGGTCGCCAGACCACACGGCCACCCCGCCATACTCGCTCTGCAGTGGCGCAGGCTTGAAGCGCTCTGCGGTTTTTTCTGGGTCTTCCCAATATCCCTGCGCAACCAGGGGGCCACAATGCACAAGTTCCCCCTCCTCATCAGGTGCGGCCAGGTTACCCTCATCATTGATCACCAGAATCTCTGCGAAAGGAATGGCGGTGCCCATAGAGGTCGGGTTCGCGTCTGTCAGGGCAGGATCAAGGTATGTGGATCGAAACGCTTCGGTTAAACCATACATCGGAACAATGTTAGTTTCGGGAAATAAGCCCCTCAAGTCTTGTACCAAATCACGCGTTAGCGCTCCGCCGCTATTGGTCAGTCGTCGCATCTTGGCGGTAGCTTTGTTATCCCAATCACACTCCGTGAGTTGGACCCATAGCGGCGGTACAGCGGCGAGAGTTGTCACGCCATACTTTGCGCACGCCTTTACAACATCGCGTGGGAACAGATAATCCAATGGTGCTACACATCCCCCGGCATGCCAGGTGCTCAAGAGCTGGTTTTGTCCATAATCAAAAGATAGCGGTAACACAGCTAAAGTAACGTCATCATCCGCCAGTTTGAGATAGTGCGCCACGCTGACCGCACCCAGCCATAAATTGGCATGGCTGAGCATCACACCCTTGGGTTTGCCCGTGGAGCCGCTGGTGTACAGTATCGCAGCCAGATCATCTGGATTATTGCGTGAGAGAGGCAAAGTAGTGTCGCAGGCGTCTACCGCCCCCCAAACCTCTTGTTCGGTCAGAATGGTGCAAATGTCAGATGCATCACCGTCTTCCAGCGATTTCAGGCGGGCGGTCGTCCCCATCAAAAGAACCGCGCCGCTATCCGCCAAAATATGCGCAACCTGAGCCCGTTTCAGAAGGGGGTTGATCGGCACATGGACCATCCCTGCGCGCGCAGTAGCCAGTGGCAACAAGCATGTTAACTCGCCCTTCGCCGCCCAGCTTGCAACGCGATCACCTGTATTTGCCTGGCCACTCAACCATCCGGCCAAACGTGCGATACGTTTCTCAAGATCGGCATAGCTCAGCGTTTTATCGCGCAGGACAAGCGCAGGTGCCTGTGGAGCGCCTTTCTGCGTCAGTTGATCAAGCGGATGGGGCGTGGGATCAGGCATTTAGGCAAACGTGCCCTATTGATTTTGAACGCAAAGGTGATTTGGTGAGCATCTCAGTCAGCTATCACGATAGCGTGAACAAACTGCAAGAGTTTGCTGAATTTGCTCGCGGACCATTTGACCGGGTCGAATGGTATGAGCTGCTGGTAAGACAGGGATATCCCATCCAGCTTTGGGTTGCAGAAGCTGACAATCCCGTTGCCTTGCCGCTCATGACGCAAGGCGGAGGGCTAGCCTCACTCGCAAACTGGTTCAATTTTACATGGCGTCCACTTGGCAAGAACCGCGATGGATTGGCTGCAATCGCCCGTAGGCTGCGGTCCGAGACACATCGTGTTTTGCTTGCTCCACTGCCTGATGAACACGGAGAAGCCACTCTGCTAGAGCAGGCATTTCGCTCAGCTGGATGGATTGTAAGGCGAGAGCAGTCAGATGAGAACCACGTCTTACCCATTAACGGTCGGACTTTCTCGGATTACTGGGCGGGTCGCCCGGGCCGTATGCGCACCACGCTGAAGCGAAAAGCGAAGAAGGTCGACGTCTCGCTTCACGCCGCATTTGATGAGACGGTATGGGCGGCCTACCAACAAGTGTACCAACAAAGCTGGAAGCCGGAAGAAGAGGAAGACGCACTGCTGAAAGCGTTTGCCGAAACCGAAGGAGCGCAGGGAAATCTACGGATCGGATTGGCCCGCCACGAGGGCAAACCCGTTGCCGCCCAATTCTGGACGGTCGAAAATGGCACGGCCTACATCCACAAGCTGGCGCATATTGAGGCAGCCAAGGCGCTTTCAGCCGGCACCACACTATCTGCGGCCTTGTTTGAGCACGCGATAGACGTCGACAGTGTCAACATGGTCGACTTTGGAACTGGCAGTGATGCGTATAAAAGCGACTGGATGGAAGAGGTACGACCACGTTTTCGCCTGACCTGCCTCAATCCCTCCCAACCCAAAGCATGGCCTGCGATAGCAAAGCATGGGCTGCGTATCCTTGCGTCGCCCTAACCACATCGCTAATGCGCTGCCCCCAATGGGTGATCGCATGTGAGCATCACCAGAATTCGCGATGATTAAGGGGACGCCGCGCGAATATGGACGACAATACTGCTAAAACGACCGAGCAGGACGCGGAAAACTCAACGGCGCAAGCGGTTGATCAGAGTGCAGCGGACGGGGTATCCGTAGATATTATAGTCCGCGCGATCCTATGCGATGTTCTGGGCCTCGACCCTGTAGATGTCGCCGAGTTCGACGCGGACACCGGTTTGTTTGGCCACCTGCCAGAACTGGATTCTATGGCGGTCGCTGGTCTCCTCACCGAAATGGAGGATCGTCTCGATATCGTGATCGACGATGATGAGATTGATGGTGAAATGCTTGAAGATTTCGGCGGTTTGCTCGGCTTTGCGCAAATGAAGGCCAAAGAGGCCTGATCACCCGGTGTATACTAGCTGGAAAGCCCCTCTCACCAACGGAGAGACCAGCGAGGAAATCGCGCTAGTTTTCGATCAGAAGCGAAACGATCGGCTGCTCATCCTGCCACCGTGGTTTGATGAGCATAACAGGACACGTCATCAGCTGGTTGAAGTCATGCGGCGCCTCGATTTGCGCGGAATTGATTCCTTTTTGCCAGACTTGCCGGGTTGTAATGAGAGCCTGGCTCCCCTTGAATTGCAGTCAGTGTCCTCGTGGCGAGACGCGACGACCGCTGCAGCGGAGCACTTTGCAGCTACGCATGTCTTGGCTGTACGAGCTGGAGCGCTCATAGCACCAGCAGATCTGCCGACATTTACGTATGCTTCGCAAACAGGAAAATCCTTGCTTAATGGTCTTTTGCGAGCGCGCGTCATTGCCGCGCGGGAGGCTGGGCAGTCAGAGGACCGGGATAAATTGCTCGCGGGCGGTATAAAATCAGGGCTGGTTCTGGCGGGTTATTCGCTTGGTCCGAGCATGGTCCACGAGCTGTCCATCGCTGAGTTTGACCTTAATCAGAATGCCGTTCAGATCGCCCAGTCAGATCTTGGCGGATCGTCGCTCTGGTTAAGAGCGGAGCCTGACGATGATCCCGAACAGGCCGACGCTTTGGCGGCGATGCTCGCCCTGGGGATCATGGGCGAATGACCCGTCTACCGCTCACCTTTGCCTGTGGTAGCTGCGAAATGGCCGCCACATTCGACAACGCTCCGGGAACAGTCGGGCTATTGATCGTTTCTGGCGGAAACGAGATCCGCAGCGGCGCCTTTTGCGGACAGGCCTCACTTGCGCGCGAGATCGCCAAGCAAGGGTTCCCGGTTTTCCGCTTTGATCGGCGTGGCACAGGCGATAGCGAGGGTGAGAATCGCGGCTTCCGAAAAGAGGCGAAGGACATCGCCGCCGCATTATCCGCATTCAAGGCGATTGCTCCGCACATTTCGAAAGTTGTTGGCTTTGGTAATTGCGATGCGGCGACCGCTTTAGCGCTGAGTTCAGGCGATGAATTCGATGCCCTGGTTTTAAGCAATCCATGGGTGATCGACGAAGCGTCGAATGATACGCCCCCGCCTTCAGCACTCCGCACACGATATGTTGAGAAGCTCAAGAACCCGGCGGAGATTGGCCGACTGCTGACCGGCAAAGTTGACCTGCGCAAATTGATGGGAGGGTTGGGCCGAGCTATCGGGCCAAAGCAAGCTCCCTCCTCACTCTTACAGGAGTTTAAGGACGGTCTCGACGCGTTCGGCGGTGACACAACCCTTTTCCTCGCCGAAAGTGATCGCACCGCGCAGGTTTTCATGGATGGATGGCCGATGGACGACCCGCGGATCGCCCGCTGCCCGGGCGCTAGCCACGCCTATGTCGAACCGGAATCGAGCGTCTGGCTAAAGGAACAGCTGATCGCAATCTTGCGCAGTCAACGACACAAATAGCTGGTGAGTTCGACGTGTGTGGACCAGCGAAATTGTCCCACTGGACGCAGCTTCTCAAGTTTAAAGCCAGCATCGACTAGCGTCTTCACGTCTCGCGCCCAGCTCGATGGATTGCAGCTCACATAGGTGACACGTCGAACCTGGCTGTCAGCAATCTGAGCCACCTGCTCACGCGCTCCTGCACGCGGAGGATCAAGTAGAACGGCCTCGAAACGGTTCAACTCGTCGGCTTGCAGCGGCGCGCGAAACAGATCGCGATGTAGTGCATGGATGGGGAGCTGCACTGCCGCAGCAGCATTCTTGCAAGCAAGATGTGCGTCCCTGGCCGCTTCTACCGCCAGCACTTTGGCCGGATCGGTCAGTGCAAATGCGAAGGTACCTAGACCTGAGAAAAGATCCGCAATTGTCGCCGCATCATCGAGAAACACTCGTGCGTCATCCAGCAGCACAGCCTCACCATCATCGGTTGGCTGCAAGAACGCGTTTGCGGGGAATGCAACCGATTTCCCAGCCAGCGTCACCGTGACCGGCTCTGGTTCCCACATCGCCTCTGCGCCGAAACCTTGATCAAGCGACAGTCGCGCCAACTCATTGTTACGCGCAAAATCCAGCGCAGCCTCAGTCGGAGCCAAGCCGTCCACTTCCAAGCCCTTTATCGCACAGTCGACGCCTTGATCTGTTATCGTCATCGCAATATCGATGGACGCGCTACCACCCGCAACGTTTAGGAAACGCCGTAGTGGCGCCAGAAGTGTAAGGATTTCCGGTCGCAAGACGGCGCATTCCTTTAGCGCGACGATGCGATGCGATCGTCCCTCGCGATAACCAAGCTGCACGCCGCCTTGCGTTTTGCGAGCATGCAGGGTTGCTCGGCGCCTTGATTGTGGCGGCGAGAGGTGAGTCGGCAACAACGTCCCAATCGCCACATCCTGTCCCTCGGCGGCGTTCGCTACACGGCTTGTGACGAAGTCTCGAAGGACCAGTTCATCGCAATGCTGCAATTGGCAACCGCCGCAATTGTCGAAATGCCGACACGCCGGTTCGATATGATGCGGTCCGCGCAATATCCGCCCATCGTCCGTAACGCGGTCGCCGGTGACGGCCCCACGCACATGCTGACCGTCCCGAGTGACGCCGTCACCTTTCGCGGCAATCCTCACGATTTCAGTTGTCATGAAAGCTGCCCAATCGCCGCAGGGATATGTTTGGTTAGATCGCTCGCGCTAAATGCTGGACCAGCGAGCCGCGCAGACACATTATTCAACCATACGCCCTGCTCTGCCGCCTCACCCGGCGAAAGACCACTCGCAAGCCGCGCCGCGATAATTCCGGCAAGCACATCGCCGCTACCGGCAACAGACAGCCAGCTTAAGCCTTGTGGGAAGAAGCGCAGCTTCCCACCAGCCATAGCGAGGATCGTATCGGGACCTTTCGCCAAAACCGTCAAGCCTGTCATATCGCGAAGGGCCATCGTGCGAGCTATCTTATGCTTTTCTCCGATGCCGAGCGCAGCACACAGCGCGCCCAATTCGCCTTCATGCGGTGTCACGACGATCCTCGATGTATCGACGCCTTCCAGCATGTCGCTATCAAGCAAATGCAGAGCATCGGCATCCAGAACGGTCGGTTTTGCAGCCTCCAGGATATGCGAGAGCTTCTCCTGAGCCTCTGAATTCCGACCCAAACCGGGCCCGATCAGGATCGCGCCTAGGCGATCGTCGTTCAGCTGTTCTGTCAGCTCGCCACTTTCTACCACCAAATCAGCGGGAGCAGAGGGCTTTTCATTGTCCGTAAGCAACTTCACATAGCCTGCGCCCGAATGCATCGCCGCGCCGGCAGAAAGCAATGAAGCACCGGGCATCTGTCCAGCAACGACCGCGACAAGGCCGCGCGTATATTTATGAGCATCAACAGGTGGCGTATCGAGGGACGGTCTAAGTGAAAGCGCACGGGAAAAATTGTTCAGTTTCAATCCGATGGGGATATTTCTCAACGCTCCCATGCGCGCTCGCGATGGCATAAGGTAATGCGCGCATTTCCAGGCACCAAGCGCCAGCGTCAGGTCGTATTGCGGCACATCACTGAGAAACTGGCCGGAATCGCAATCCACACCGCTCGGCACATCAATCGCAACACGGTACTCATGATTGCGAGCGCACGTCTGCAAGCAATCCTGAAAAACACCCTCGACCGGGCGTGACAGCCCATATCCAAACAGGGCATCGACCATAATCGAAGCAGAAGTGCCCCTGACGCTGGTGACCACATCACCGTCATAACGCTCCCGCGCTACACGCGCCGTTTCTGTCTTTGGTTCAACCGGAGCAACAACGCTTACCTCTAAACCCTTCATGCGCAGCCATTCGGCGATGACATAGCCATCGCCGCCATTGTTCCCCGGTCCGCAGAGTATTGTCACAGAGCGGCCCGCAGCGATACGCCAAATCCATTGAGCGGCACCCTTCCCGGCGCACTGCATCAGCGCCCACTCGCTGACGCCAGCATCGATAGCAGCTTGCTCCGCAGAGCGCATTTCTGCAACGGTCAGAACGGCGTCACTCGCCATCAATTGCTCCGAGGTCGAGCCGATAACGATCCTGCGCGACTTTGACCTGCATAATTCCGTTATCATTCACGATTTCGGCCTCGTCCGCGCCATCGACCGCCTCAAGCGTGCTACTTACCAGTCGGCGAAAACTGCCATCTGGATGCCGTATGATCATATGCTCGCCAGCGCGCTCCGCCAAGCAATCGTCGGTGAATTCACTGCCAGGGCCGAGCGCGCATTGCACGGGGATAGCGCCTGGATCGGCCTGTTCCTGCGTTGGAGAGCACGCGGCAACCAACGCGAGAACAAAGCTCAGACTAGATGTCCGCGAAACAATGCGTCTCTTTCGCGGCCCCAGGGTGCGTGACAGCGCCGCCAAGCGCGGAGCCGACAGTTTTCGAATAGCGATAGAGAGCACCGGACTGATAATCATTTTGACGCGGCTGCCATGCCTTGCGCCGCTCGGCAAGCACTGCTTCGTCAACGTCCAGATCAATCGTGCCTTGGGTGGCATTGATGCTGATCGTGTCGCCATCCTCTACCAGCGCGATTGGCCCGCAATCCGCCGCTTCTGGCCCGACATGCCCGATGCAGAACCCGCGTGTTGCGCCGGAGAAGCGCCCATCGGTGATGAGAGCAACTTTCTCGCCCATCCCCTGCCCATACAACGCAGCGGTGGTTGAGAGCATTTCGCGCATACCAGGGCCACCTTTTGGCCCTTCATAGCGGATTACGATGACGCTACCTTCCGCGATATCGCGGGCTTCCACCGCGGCGAAAGCATCTTCTTCGCATTCAAAAACCCGCGCAGGGCCAGTGAATTCAAGCCGCTCCATGCCGGCAACCTTCACGATAGCTCCCTCTGGTGCGAGCGACCCTTTGAGGCCAACAACACCTCCCCTTGGGGTGATCGGAGATTTCACATCGTAGAAAACCTTTTGATCGGGATTCCAGGTGATCTCTTCGATATTTTCGCCAAGTGTCTTGCCCGTAACTGTCATCGGATTCGGATCCAGAAAACCCCCATCGAGCAGCGTTTTCATACCCATATAGACCCCGCCCGCCTCGTGCATATCCTTTGCGACGTACTTCCCGCCAGGCTTCAAGTCTGCTATGTAAGGCGTTGATTTAAATATCTCAGCCACATCGAACAACGTGAATTCGATCCCCGCCTCATGCGCCATCGCGGGCAGGTGCAGCGCTGCGTTAGTCGAACCGCCCGTTGCGGCAACAACCCGCGCGGCGTTCTCAAATGCTTCACGGGTGCAGATATCGCGTGGGCGTAGGTTTTTCTCAAGCAAAGCCATCACTTGCTTGCCCGCCGCGACAGCAACTTCTTCGCGCGATTTGAGCGGCGCAGGCGCCATATTGCTGTTGGGCAGAGAAAGGCCGATCGCTTCTCCAACACAGGCCATGGTATTCGCAGTAAACTGCCCACCACATGCTCCGTGACCGGGGCATGCAACCTTTCCAACTCGATGAGCTCCTGAAGCGGACAATTGCCCGCCGCATGCTGACCCACGGCCTCAAACACATCGACAACAGTTACGTCCTCACCGCGATAGGTACCTGGTAAGATCGAGCCGCCATAGACAAAGATCGACGGCACATTGAGGCGAAGCATCGCCATCATCATGCCGGGCAGGCTCTTGTCGCACCCTGCAAAGCCGACCAACGCATCATAACAGTGCCCGCGCACCGATAACTCGACGGAGTCCGCGATAACTTCTCGGCTGATGAGCGAGCTTTTCATGCCCTGATGACCCATCGCGATGCCATCTGTCACCGTGATCGTGTTGAACCGGCGCGGCATGCCGCCGCCCTGCTCCACCCCGCTACGGCAAATGTTCGCCTGGGCATCGAGCGTGGTGTTGCACGGCGCGCTGTCATTGCCCGCAGAAGCGACCGCAACAAACGTACCGTGCGATCTCCTCCTCAGACAGGCCCATCGCATAGTAATATGAACGGTGGGGCGCACGTTCCGGCCCAACGGAAACATGACGGCTTGGCAGTTTAGATTTATCAAATCTTGACACTAGATGGTCCTTCAATTTCCGTTCGCCCTGAGATTGTCGAAGGGTCGTCGTTTCTTCAAGCACTAGGTGGGAAAGAAAAAGCAGGGCTTCGACAAGTTCAGCCCGAACGGGTCTAGGACAACTGCTTCGTTATTGCGACTCAAGCGCCAGCAACACTCGCCCTGCAACATCAGCAATCATATTCGCCCAACGCGCCTGATCAGCCTTGGTCGCGACCTGATCCTGGCGGATCTCGATGGTTAGATAGGGGATGCCATTCGCCTCCGCATGGCGATCCATCGTCGCGTTCAGTTGTTTGCCAGAATACGGCTCGTTATCGCCGACGGTCAGGCCCTGCTCTCCAAACATGCGGATGGCGTGGCGAGCGGCGCTATCATCCTGATTATACAGGAGAGCGACCTCCCAGGGGCGGTCTTCATCGCTGGTTTCGAGTTTCGGTGTGAAGCTATGGATTGCAAGTAACAGGCGCGGTGACACACGTTTAATCATCGCCGCCATTTCGGTATGATATGGGCGATGAATGCGATCCAGGCGCTTCTCAATATCAGCCCCGATATTGCCTGCTATCAGATGGCCGTCAGAACTCGTCGGGACGACCGCCGGACTGTCTTCGGTTCGGTGAAGATCGCAAACTAGCCTGCTAACCGTTGCAATATGCGCGGGAATTCCATGCCGCCGGCCAAGGCGGTCAGCCACACCATCCGTGCCAATGTCCACCGCGATATGTGTATTCAGCAAGGCTGGGTCGACGCCAATTTCAATGTCGTCAGGAACGAAGTTTGAGGCATGATCGGCAACACACATGATCGCGTGCGTGCCGAGCTCACCCACTTGGCGAAAGGGTTGGCCATCAATCATCGCCCCACCCATCATCGTAACGCTCCGGCCATGTTCCACCAATTGGGGTGGGCACGTTGGATGTGTGCCGCAGCATCGTCGCGTTTTTCGGCACTATCATACAGCGCAAAACACGTGGCGCCTGAACCAGACATACGGACGAACCACGGATTTGTTCCTCTGAGCGCGTCGAGAACCGTCGCAATTTCCGGGCAGAGGTTGATCGCGGGACCCTCCAGATCATTGCGTCCTGTGAGGGCTATCTGGCTGACCGGTCCTGTAGGTATTGGCCCCCGGTCAACTCCGTCCCAACACTCGAAAACAGATCCGGTGCTTAGCGGAACTCGCGGATTTATAAGCAGAACTGGTTTTCCCGAAAGATCGCTTTCAATCGGTTCCAACTCCGTGCCCGTGCCGCGACCAATACAGGTGACGCTTTCAACGCAGGCGGGAACATCTGCGCCAAGCTTTGCTGCGCGCGTCCGCCAGTCATCCGGCAAGCCGCCAAGCTGATCTACGATGCGGAATACTGCGCCTGCATCGGCGGAGCCGCCACCCAACCCTGCCGCGATGGGCAGGTTTTTCTCAAGCGTTATCTGTAACTTGTCACGATAGCTAAGCGTGTCCAGAGCGTGCGTTACAAGGTTGTGCGAGGCCGCATCCAGGCCGTCCGCAAACTCACCTGTCATGCGAAGTGGAGTAGTTGCGGTGTTGTCGATGTTGCCCGCGTCATTGCGCATGTCGTCGCCATCACTGTCGATATTGCGCGCGGTGAGCACATCGCCAGCGTCAACAAAGGCGAAAACCGTCTCCAATTCGTGATAGCCATCATCCCGCCGCCCGCGAACATGCAGCGCGAGATTGATTTTGGCGTAGGCGGTTTCTTCTATCACTCTTCCTCCCCGATTTGGGGAGGGGAACCATCCAGAGGATGGTGAAGGGGCGAGCAAAGATCTCTCTTCTTCCTCATCCGCCTCACATCACAAATTTCGATCAGCCTTAGTCACAACAGCTTCAAGGTCTTCCAATACATAACGAGCAGGGATGCGTGTCGTCGCTATTCCTCGAGAACGAAGCCAAGCCGAACGACGCCTGTCGCGAGAAATTGCGGCTGGACCATCATGCGTTTGACCATCGATCTCGATCGCCAAACGGATTACAGCACAATAAAAATCCAGCACAAACGGGCCGGCAGGATGCTGGCGTCGAAACTTGTAATTTCCCGGACGCTTCCGAAGCTCCTGCCAAAGCCTACTTTCCGGCAAAGACATTTCACTACGCAACTTGCGGGCAAGCTTTACCGTGTCGCGCGATCCAGTAATCATGCCTGCCCCTCCACCACTTCGTGGTCCCCCTCCCCAATTTGGGGAGGAAAATCACATATTCGGATAGTTCGGGCCGCCGCCGCCTTCGGGCGTGACCCAGTTGATATTCTGGTTCGGGTCCTTGATGTCGCAGGTCTTGCAGTGGACGCAGTTTTGCGCGTTGATCTGGAACTTCATCTCGCCAGAGTCTTCATCTTCCAGCCATTCGTAGACCCCCGCCGGGCAGTATCGCGTTGATGGCCCGCCATAAACGCCCAGCTCGCTGACCTTTTGCAGGCTTAGATCCTCAACCTGCAAATGGACCGGCTGATCCTCTGCATGGTTGGTATAGCTGTAGGCGACATTCGTCAGGCGATCGAAGCTGATCTCGTTATCCGGCTTGGGATATTTGATCGGCTGATACAGATCCATGCGACCGGTATAGGTATAGTCCGGCTTGTGCTTCATCGAGATTGGCAGGCCGATCTTCAGCGTGCGCATCCACATATCCGCGCCCGCCAGAACGGTGCCAATATCGCCGCCATATTTCGCGACCGCTGGCTGCGCATTCTGCACCAGCTTCAGCTCGTCAGCGATCCAGCTTGAGCGCAGCTCAGTTTCGTAAGAGGTGATCTCTTTTTCACCCTCGGCAGCCTTGGCAATCGCCTCTGCGGCCAACATCCCGCTCTTGATCGCGGTGTGGCTGCCCTTGATACGCGGAACGTTCACAAAGCCCGCTGCGCAGCCGATCAACGCGCCTCCGGGGAACGTCAGCTTGGGCACCGATTGCCAGCCACCCTCGTTAATCGCGCGGGCACCATAGGCGACGCGCTTGCCGCCCTCCAGATACTCGCGGATCGCCGGATGCTGCTTCCACCGCTGAAACTCCTGATACGGCGAAACATACGGATTTTCGTAATCGAGTGCAGTCACAAAGCCGAGAGCGACTTGCCCATTCGCCTGATGATAGAGGAAGCCCCCACCCCAGCTCTCACTTTCGGACAAGGGCCAACCCTGTGTATGGATCACACGGCCGGGCACATGCTTTTCGGGCGCAATGTCCCAAAGCTCTTTAATTCCGAGGCCATAAACCTGCGGCTGACAATTCGCCTCAAGGTCATATTTCGCCTTCATCTGTTTGGTCAGGCTGCCGCGCGCGCCCTCGGCAAACAGCGTGTATCTTGCTTCGATTTCCATGCCCGGCTGATAGTCTGGCTTTTGGCTGCCATCCTCGGCAATCCCCATATCCTGAGTGATGACACCGCGTACCGCGCCATCATCGTCAAACATCACCTCTGACGCCGGAAAGCCAGGGAACACCATCACGCCCAATGCTTCGGCCTGCTCACCGAGCCAGCGAGTCAAATTGCCGAGCGATCCGGTGTAGCAGCCATTATTGCTCATCAGCGGCGGCATCATCAGGTGTGGCAAATCCCACTTGCCATTCTTGCTCAACACCCAGTGCAAGTTATCAGTCACCGGCGTTTCCGCCATCGGGCAGTCCATATCGCGCCAGTCAGGGAACAGCTCATCCAGCGCCTTGGGATCGACCACCGCGCCAGAGAGGATGTGGGCGCCGATTTCAGAGCCTTTTTCGAGAACAACGACTTCCAGCTCTTCATTCAGCTGTTTCAGTTTGATGGCTGCTGAAAGGCCCGCTGGCCCACCACCAACGATCACAACATCGCAAGGCATCGATTCACGTTCGCTCATAACTCTCTCTTTTCGTCGCAAGTACGTGGATCATGCCTTGATTGCAGGCGCGCGAGAGGTCAAGAGTGACGCCACGTAATCCATGAGCAATTCTTCTCATCATATCTTGCAGAATTCTGACCCGGCACGCGATTTCGCCGCCGCAGCTCAATGGTGGGAACTGGCCGGGGTCGACTGCGATTTTGCGGGTGAGACCACGACCTGGCTCGCGCCGGAAACGTCTGCAGAGCCAATCAAGAAACAGGCGCAGGCAAAACAAGTTGAAGCGGCGAAGCGGCCCAAGGAGCCGGCAAATGCTTTGGAGCGTGCCCTGTCGAACAAACCGGCGACGCAGATCGCGGCAAATGCTGAAGGGCTGCCGAGCGATCTGGCTGCCTTCCAAAGCTTCTGGATGAGCGATGATAGCCTGTCACCACTTGCACCCGCACACCGTGTTGCTCCAATTGGCTCAGCCAATGCCGAGTTGATGGTTCTGGTCGCGCAGCCCGATCAACAGGACAAAGATCAACTGCTTAGCGGGCCTCAAGGGCAGATTATGCAGGGTGTGCTGCGGGCGATGCAGATTGATGCGGCGCGCACATATCGCGGATCCGTTTTGCCCTCGGTAATGGCGATGCCGGATTGGGAGACGCTCGCCTCTCAAGGGCTTGGCACTTTGACGCGGCATCATATTCGGCTCGCCGCGGCCAAAAGGGTGATCGTATTTGGCCGCGCGCTGCAAGAGGCGATTGGCGATGCCGATCAGGACTTGCCGCCCGTCATGTTCGCTCCTTCTCTAGACAATCTCGCGCGCTCTGCCGGACGCAGAGAGCGCTTCTGGAAACAATGGCTGGATTGGTCTCAATAACCCTATGAAACCCACTCTGATCGCGCTGAGCGCTGCAACACTGCTCACCTTCGCACCCGCAAATGCGAATGAGCAAAGCATTGCGTATTTCACCGAGGGGAAAGCGGCGGCGCTGCCAACGCTGCTGAATACAGACGACCGGGCTTATTACGGCTCATTTTATGAGGCATTGGACACGCGAAACTGGCTGCGGGTCGAAGAGTTGCTGACTGAGCGAGCCAGCGGTCCGCTTCATGGCGCGGTAATGGCGGAGTATTTCCTCCATCCCGATAGCCCACCCATCCCGCTTGAGCGGCTTACCGCTTGGCTCGGCGCCTATCGCGATTTGCCAGAGGCAGAGGGGATCGTGCGGCTTGCGGAAAAGCGGGGTCTTACCAATCCACCACGTCTCGCTCGCGCGCAATCGCTCAGCAGGCAACCGGGGATCACGCGGCGCATTCGCCCTCGCCCGACTAATGATGGCACGATGCCGGGCTCGGTTTCCTCGGCGATCCTCCAACACATTCGTGATGATGATCCGGACGGTGCGCGCCTCTTGCTTGATGGCATTGATGCCTCGCTCTCATCCGCCGCCCGGGCAGAATGGCGTCAGCGCGTTGCGTGGAGTTACTACATTGAGAACCGAGATCCAGAGGCGCTGGGTCTTGCGCGGACGGTAGCCGAAGGCAGCGGACCTTGGGTCGCGGAGGGTGAATGGGTTGCCGGGCTTGCGGCATGGCGGCTCGGCAATTGTGGGGAGGCCAGCAACAGCTTTCGCAGCGTAGCCGCCGCGACGGGCGACGTGGAGCTAAGAGCCGCCGGGCATTACTGGGCGAGCCGTGCGCTGACCCGTTGCCGCGAACCCGAACTGGCCGTCCGCGAGCTACGATCCGCGTCGCAATATGACGAAACACTGTATGGCATGCTGGCGATCGAGGCCTTGGGACATGCCCTGCCCGGCGATCACGCGACGCCCGACCTGTCGCGCGATGATTGGCAGAGCCTGTCTGATGAACCTGCCGTTCGTCAGGCGGTCATGCTTGCCGAGCTGGGGCGCAAGAGCGCGGCTGATGAAGCGCTGCGGTTTCAGGCACGCACTGGCAATCCGCGCGAATTCCGCAGCCTTGGTAGGCTCGCCCGCGCGCTGGGCCTCGCAAGCACGCAGCGGTTTATGGCCTACAATGCCCCGCGTGGGGCTGCTCCTGACCCCAGCTGGCGATGGCCCGTTACCTATCAACAACCGCTGGGCGGATGGCGCGTGGACCCGGCCCTGGCCTTTGCCCATGCCTTGCAGGAATCGAACTTTCGCGAGCGTGTGGTGAGCCCCGCCAATGCAATCGGCCTGATGCAAATCCGCCCGATTGCCGCGCGTGAATATGCCCGCTCGATCAACCTCGATGCGCGCTATGCCAACCTTAAGGACGCCTCGACTAACCTCGCCTTCGGGCAGCGGGCTTTGGAAGCGCTGAGTCAGTCCAGCATTACAAGCGGCCATCTGCCAAAAGTGATGGCGGCGTATAATGCAGGCCTTACCCCCGTGACCCGTTGGAACTTTGAGGTGCGAGACCAGAATGATCCGCTGACTTGGATGGAATCGATCCCTTATTGGGAAACGCGCGGCTATGTGAATATCGTAATGCGCAACTACTGGATGTATCTGCGTCAGGCTAATGCGCCGGCGGCAAGCCGCGAGGCTTTGGCGCAGAATGAATGGCCAGCATTTCCCCAAGAGCGATAAGACGGAGAATCACGTGGCGATTGACGAAAGCCGAGATTTCAAGCCGATCCGTATCGCATTGCTGACCGTGTCAGACACGCGCACGCTCGCCGATGATACATCGGGCGATATTCTGGCAGAGCGGATTACAGGCAAAGGCCATGAGCTGGCCGACCGCGAAATCAGCAGAGACAGCGCCGAGGAAATCGCTGCGCATTTGCATCGCTGGATTGATGATGAAAGCATCGATGCCATCGTCACCACCGGCGGCACTGGCCTGACCGGGCGAGATGTGACACCGGAGGCGCTCGACCGCGTCAAAAGCAAAGACATTCCCGGTTTCGGCGAGGTCTTCCGCTATCTCAGCCTTAAATCCATCGGCACCAGCACCGTGCAGAGTCGAGCCTGCGCAGTGGTGGCACGCGGGACATACATCTTCGCTCTGCCCGGATCGAACGGCGCGGTGAAAGATGGTTGGGACGGTATCCTCGATGAACAGCTCGACAGCCGCAATCGGCCCTGCAACTTTGTTGAGCTAATGCCGCGCCTCAAGGAAATTTGATTTTAGGCACAGGTTGCCATCCACGCTTTTGTTCTTTATTTGTTCCCATATGGGCGTCGCGCGGAAAGTGGAAAAAGGCAGAGGAGCGGCCTCGGCAAACGTCTCGACCCGTTTCGGCCTTGCGGAGCGCGAAACCGACGGCGACTGGCGTGACTATATTGAGGCGCTTGCCAAAGATGAAGGCGGCCCACCCGTCAAACTGCGCACGCATGTGACCGAAGAAAATCCCAAGACCATTATCGCGTTTAATCAGTCACCCGACATCGCGTTTGACCGGTCCATCAATGCCTATCGCGGGTGCGAGCATGGATGCGTGTATTGCTTTGCGCGCCCGTCCCATGCCTATCATGACCTCTCCCCCGGCCTTGATTTTGAGACGCAGCTATTCGCGAAACCCAATGCGGCAGAAATTCTGCGCAAAACACTAGCCGAGCCAAAATACAAACCACGACCAATCGCGATGGGCACCAATACCGACCCATATCAGCCGATTGAACGGCGCTATCGCATCACGCGACAGATCCTCGAGGTGTGTCTGGACGCGCGCCACCCCGTAACCATTACCACCAAATCGGACCGGGTTTGTGATGACCTCGATATCCTGTCCGCTATGGCGGAGATGAGGCTGGTTGCAGTCGCAACCTCAGTGACCAGCCTCAACCCCACCCTCTCGCAAAAGCTGGAGCCGCGCGCGGCCTCCCCTGCGAAACGTATGGCGGCGATTGGCAGGTTGGTGGACGCTGGCATCCCCACCCATTGCTCGATTGCGCCAATTATCCCGGCTATCACCGATGAGTTTATGGAGGAGATTGTCGAACGCGCCGCTGCAATGGGTGTGCAGAGCGCCGGTTGGATACCACTACGCCTGCCGCATGAGGTTGCGCCGCTGTTTCGCGAATGGCTGGATGTGCATTACCCCGAACGCGCGGGCAAGGTGATGAGCATTGTGCGCTCTATCAGAAATGGCCGCGACAATGACCCGGAGTTCTTCTCTCGGCTGAGACCAAGCGGGGTTTGGGCGGAGCTGTTCCGACGACGTTTTAATGTGGCCTGCAAGCGCGCCGGCATTCACGCGACGGGCCTGAGCAGCGAGATGAGCGATCGGTTTGAGCTGGATTGCACGCAGTTCAGAAGGCCGGAAGTTGGCGGGCAGATGCGGTTGTTGTGAATATCAGAAATTGGGGGTGAAAGCGGACAATTCGACTGTTTGCGAATTCTCAATGCCTGACGGATAAGCTCGTAGGTTCTGTCGGAGAGTTGCCGTGAAAACGTACATTTGGTCAGCCCTTGTTGTCGTCGCGATATCTGTTTCTGGCTGCGAAGCAAGCGCATCGACGGATGAGGCTACAATGCTAGAGACCTACGTTCAGGTTCGTCAAAAAGCTGCGGCTGGCAGTCTTCAAGATGCCGCGAGTTTGACGGATAATCCTGGCGCATTTGTGGAGCAAATGACGCGGGCCCGCGAACAAATCGGCGGGAGCAGATTTCGCAATGAGCTAACCAGTGCAGCAGCCGATTTCGAGGTACATGATTCCGCCGGGAGCGGGAGCTACGGCGTCTTAATCCTGGCATTCGAGTTTAATGGTCGATCAGAGAAAGCCGCGACTTTCTTTGTGGAACGCGATGGTAAAGTATTGGAAATGCTTCAACCGACCAGCAATGTTCCCTGCACGCTATATGATCAGTTCTACGCCGCGAAAAAGGAGCAAAGACCCGCAACAGTTCAATGTGCGGCTGGATAGCGGGAAGTGTGGCTTTAGGTAGTCGTCCGTAGCGATCCTTCGCTCTTTTTCGCCGCTGATCTCAGTCCGCAAATGGGTCGACTCCAGGCGGACGTTCATGTCAGCTCGAACTAAGGAGTGCCGCGCGTTGGCTCCGTGATTTCTTCGCTATTGAGCGGACTGCCCAAAGTCCCCAATGCAATTAAACAGTGCCTTCCGAGTATCTGTCAGAGTAGCATATCGATCGCATTCTTCTAAGGCAGGAAGAGCAATCTCGACCATCTTGTCGAAGTAGGCGGAAACTCTATCGTCTTGATTGCACTCGTCGACAGCCCGACGCCAAAACTCACCGTTGCCGTTCGAAGCTTCGATGTACAGTTCGTCGAAAAAACAATCTCGTGTACTCGGAATAAAATCCGGATCAGGCTCAACAATAAAGCGGGTTTGTTGCGGCAAAATTGTCTGATCCAAAGCAATCAGATCGTTCCATCTCTCAAGTGGTGCACTACCGGACATGATCTTGGAACTAAGGCCTCCGGGGGTATTACCTGATCGCCGCGAGCGCTGGTCTTTCACTCTGATCAAAACGACGCGTTCTTTGTAGTCCACCTGAAGTTCAATGGATATTGCTCCAATATCTTGCGGCATAAAGGTGGCGCGACGAGTGCTTTGGCTTTCCCAATCGAGGTTCGGAATCGGTGTGTAGCCGGCCCAATCATCTGGATTCGGCGGGGTGTCCTTTGACCCTAAAGCCAACGATGGACTCGACAATCCCAATGCTAGGATAGCGACAGATAGGTGTAGCTGAGACATGGGTAATCCTCTACGTTGAACAGGATCGTAACGATTGATATTGAGGACCGCCAGATCAACTTTCCGAGTTGTTCTGAATTTTAGGCCGCGCCAACAAAGCTTCGGCGAGCTTTGGGTCGATAGCGGACTTCACCCAAAGCCCCCGCCAACATCACCCGGCTTAAACCGGATCAGACGGCTATCGACCAGCGCGGTACCGTTCGGTTCACTACAGCTAGCTGATAGTCTGCATCGCTGACCATCTCAAAGAATGCCCCGGCACCCGGATATTGCGCGACAAAGCCATCGTGCCACGGGCGCTCCTCTGGCCCGGTTACCATCGTCTGAAACACACCGCGCCACACAATATCTCCGCCTACGCGGCGAAAGATCGGTCCGCTGGTCTTGCCATACTCCTCATAGGCCCGGTGACCAGACCACCCCTTACCCGCATGCTCATGACCATCTGGATACTCTGCCGCATCACGATAGAGCAGCAGGTTAAGCATATGGATCGGCTCGTCGCGCGGCAGGTCTTTAAATGCCCGCCAATTTGCGCGCGACGGGTCGATATGGGGTTGGAACATTGTTTTTACCTTTCTTGTCACCTCCGCGCAGGCGGGGGTCCAGATGAGGAGCCACTATGGTAGCAAGCTGGCTTCCCGCCTTCGCGGGAATGACGAATACGTTATCCCTCAAGCCTATAATCAGCAAAACGGTCGCGCAGATCTTTCTTGCTGATCTTGCCGGTTGCGGTGTGCGGAATGTCGTCAACGAACTCCACTGCATCGGGCAACCACCATTTCGCGATCAGCGGCTTGAGATGCTCGATAATCTCGCCGCCAGTGACTTCGGAGCCTTCGCAGCGCACCACAAACAGCACAGGCCGTTCATCCCACTTGGGATGATACATGCCGACGCACGCAGCCTCGGCCACATCGGGATGCCCGACGGCTGCGTTTTCCAGCTCGACTGAGCTGATCCACTCGCCACCCGATTTGATCACATCCTTGGTTCGATCGGTTAGTTGCAGCGTGCCATCCGGATGGATGATGCCAACATCGCCAGTGTCGAACCACCCCTCATTATTGGCCGCATCCTGCTCCGCCTTGAGATAGCGCTTGATAATCCACGGCCCGCGAATTTGCAGCGCGCCAGAGGTTTTGCCATCGCGCGGCAGCTCGGTCGCCATGTCGTCGAGGTCAACCGTGCGCAGCTCAACCCCAAAGATCGGGCGCCCCTGCATCGCGGTCTTGTCGACTTTCTCTTCAAAGGTCAGCTCGTCCCAATCCCAGGTTGGCCCGCCAACCGTGCCAATGGGGCTGGTTTCGGTCATGCCCCAGGCATGCTGTACTCGCGTGCCGTTCTTCATCAGCCGCTCGATCATAAAGCGCGGACAGGCAGAGCCGCCAATCGTCGCGGCCTTGAGCGGTGGGAGGTCGATGCCTTCCTTGTCGCAATATTGGAAGTGCGCAAGCCAGACCGTGGGCACACCCGCGCTGTCCGTCACCTTTTCGCGGAGCATCAATTCGTGCAGGACAGCGGGATCGTTGACCGCGCTGAACACGAATTTAATCCCCGCCATTGCGCCTGCATAGGGCAGCCCCCAGCTCGCGGCATGAAACATAGGAACAACGGGCAGCATCACCGATGACGCGCTGAAGTTGAACGCAGCAGGCTGCAAACCTGCCAGCGCATGCATCATGGTAGAACGATGCTCATACTGAACGCCTTTCGGATTGCCGGTCGTACCTGAGGTATAACAGATCATGCATGGCTCAGTTTCAGGCCCTGTCACCCACTCAAACTCGCCATCCTGCGCCCCGATCCAGTCTTCGAAAGCGGGGCTGTGCTCACCAGAATCATAGCAAATGTAGTGCTCAACGGTGGTCCATTTGGACTTCATCTTATCGACGATTGGCTGGAACGCTGCATCGTAACACAGCACCTTATCCTCAGCATGGTTGACGATGTATTCGAGCTGATCATCAAACAGGCGCGGGTTCACCGTGTGGAGGACCCCGCCCATACCCGCAACGCCATACCAGCTGACCAGATGGCGAGAGTGATTCATCGCAAGGCTGGCGACCTTATCGCCTTTCTTCAGGCCCAGAGCTTGCAGCGCCTGAGCCATCTTGAGTGCATCGCGCCGGATACCGGCCCAGTCGGTGCGGGTCTCACTGCCATCGGCCCAGCGCGTCACGATTTCGCGCGTACCTGACTCGCGGGCTGCATGGTCAATCACATGCGTGATCCGCATGCTCCAATCCTGCATTGCTCCCAACATTATTATCTCTCTCCCAATATGTTCTGGAGGTATTCATGCCGAGGGATTAGGCGCTTGGCAATGATTGAGAATCTTGACCTAGCCACTCCGTATTTTGAGCTGAAGCAGTTGATCGTTGAGAATGTTGGTCTCGCGAAAGACGCACTGCATATCTATGTCGCGGTGATCATCTATTTGGGATCATGCCTGATCATGCGCTGGTCCGCAGCCAGTGTGAAGCCGTGGCTGCTCGTACTATTTGCTGCGGTACTGGGCGAAGTTCTCGATTGGCAGTGGAACGTGTCGCGTGAATATACGACCAATTGGGAATACCATTACACCGACCTATGGAACACAATGCTGGTGCCAACTATGCTGCTGGTGACGGCGCGGTTTACACCGATTTTCAAACGGAGTCCGGCATCAAAAAAAGTCGTGAGCCTAAGCGACAGCTCGTAGTTGAGCGCCGCCAGTGCGACGCGAGGTAAGCTGCACCTTCTCCAACCCTTCCACTCCTGCAAGCCGTTCTGCCAGCTCGCCATCAAGCTGGAATTTCCCGCCAAGCCGCAATGTGGGTTCAACATCGCCGCCAATCCGCAAGGTCGCGTAAACCTCTCCGGTTCCACCTCCTGCCCCTAACTCCATCTGTAACTCGCCAAGCGCTTCCTCGCTCAACACCTCCAGCGTCATCCGCATGCGCGCATTGGCGCTCACCTGCTCCAGTGGGGTTCCTCCGCGTACGGTAATGCGAGGAGGTTCATCGGGGTTCGGGGAGTCCAGCTCCACCTGCAGCAATACGCATGAGCCATCAGCCGCCCACTGTTCGAATTTCTCGACCATGGCCTCTTCAAAGCACGCCGCGCTGAATTGCCCCGAACTGTCAGAGAAATCGGCGCGAACAAAGTCCTTACCGCGTCGGGTTTTCCCGCGATTTACCTTCTCGACCATCGCCGCCATCACAGCCGGCGCTCGGCCACCGGCAGGCGCACCGCCCTCCATCAAGGAGGAATACGATCGTGCGCCATTGGCCGATGCAACCTGACGGTAGCTTTCAACCGGATGAGCAGAGAAATAAAAGCCGAAGTTTTCGCGCTCCATCGCCATCTGCCCGGCACGGGTCCAGCTCTCCACCTCCTTTAATCGCAAGGCCTCTTCGGCTTGATCTTCGCCTCCGAACAGGCCGCCCTGCCCGCTCGACCGCTCGCGTTCGGCAGCGTCAGCGATGGCCAGCAACAAGTCAGCGTTGCCGTGCACCTTCGCCCGGTCTGGTTCCAACTCATCCAAAGCGCCAGCGCATGCGAGCGCCTCAAGCCCGCGTGAGTTCATTGCGCCTTTCGGCAAACGTTCAAACAGGTCTTTCAAGCTTACAAAAGGCCCGCTGCCCTCGCGTTCTGCAACGATGGCGTCCATCGCCTTTTCGCCAACATTGCGAATGCCCGCCAGCGCATACCGGACACCAAAACCATCATCAGTTGCCTCGACGGTGAACTCGGCTTCAGAGTGATTTATGCTAGGCGCCAGCACAGTGATGTCGTGCCGCCGCGCATCATCGACGAACACGGCCAGCTTTTCTGACTGGTGCATGTCGAAACACATCGATGCGGCGTAAAATTCCTCTGGGTAATGCGCCTTCATCCATCCCGTTTGATACGCCAGCAAAGCGTAAGCTGCGGCGTGTGATTTGTTAAAGCCATAGCCAGCAAACTTGTCGATCAAATCGAACAGTTCATTCGCTTGCTTTTTCTCAATGCCAGAGACTTCCTGGCAGCCGTCAACAAAACGCTGACGCTGTGCGTCCATTTCCGCCTGAACCTTCTTACCCATGGCGCGGCGCAGTAAATCCGCGTCTCCCAGAGAGTATCCGGCCAGGATCTGCGCGGCTTGCATAACCTGTTCCTGATAGACGAAAATTCCGTATGTCTCGGCAAGAATGCCCTCGAGCTTGGGATGCGGGTACTCGATCGGCTCGACACCCGCCTTACGTTTGCCGAACAGCGGAATGTTGTCCATTGGGCCGGGGCGATAAAGCGAAACGAGCGCAATAATATCGCCGAAATTGCTAGGCTTCACCGCCGTCAGCGTGCGGCGCATCCCCTCGGATTCAAGCTGGAAGACGCCGACCGTATTACCCGCCTGCATCAACTCATAGACTGCCGCATCATCAAGTTCGAGCGCAGACAGGTCAATGGCGATATCCCGCTTCTCAAGCAGATCGACGGCCTTGCGCAATACGGACAGCGTCTTGAGACCGAGGAAATCGAATTTGACCAGACCGGAGCTTTCGACATGCTTCATATCGAACTGGGTCACCGGCATGTCAGAGCGTGGATCGCGATACAGCGGCACGAGTTGCGCCAGCGGCCTGTCACCAATCACAACGCCGGCGGCATGCGTTGAGGAATTGCGCGGAAACCCCTCCAGCTGCATCGCCAGATCAACGAGCCGCTTAACCTCGTTGTCATTGTCATATTCGCGCTTGAACTCCGCCGCCCCATTCAATGCGCGCGGCAGGGTCCAGGGGTCAGTCGGGTGGTTCGGGACCATTTTGCAGAGCCGATCCACATGACCATAACTCATTTGCAGGATGCGGCCTGTATCGCGCAGGACAGCACGCGCTTTCAGCTTACCAAAGGTGATGATCTGCGCGACGTGATCGTGGCCATATTTATCCTGCACATAACGGATAACCTCGCCGCGCCGCGTTTCGCAGAAATCGATATCGAAGTCGGGCATTGAGACACGTTCGGGATTAAGGAAGCGCTCAAACAGCAGGCCAAGCTGAAGAGGGTCCAGATCAGTAATGGTCAGCGCCCATGCGACGACTGAACCGGCACCCGACCCACGGCCCGGCCCTACTGGAATGTCCTGATCCTTGGCCCATTTGATGAAGTCGGCAACAATCAGGAAGTAGCCCGGAAAACCCATATTGACGATAATTTCGATCTCGTAATCGAGCCGATCAAAATAGGCCTTACGCTCGTCCTCGGTCAGCTCACCATAAGGCGCGAGCCGCTCCTCCAAACCCTTTCGCGCATCCTCCGCCAGCATTTTCGCCTCGCCTTCGATATCGCCGGCAAGACTCGGCAAGATTGGGTCTCGATAAGGCGGCGCAAAGGCGCAGCGCCGCGCGACAACCAACGTGTTGCCAATCGCCTCCGGAATATCGGCGAATGCCTCCTCCATCATTCTGGCGGATTTGACGAAGCTTTCAGCATTGGAACGCGCCCGATCCTCCGCATCCACATGGGTAGACCCTGCGATACACAGCATCGCGTCATGCGCCTTGTGCATATGCGGATCGCCAAAATTGGCAGGGTTGGTCGCAATGAGTGGCAGATCACGTGCGTAAGCGACTTCAAGCAACTGCTCTTCGGCCGATTGCTCGACCGGATCGCCTCGACGGGAAAGCTCGACATAAAGGCGGTCAGGGAAGAGCTCTTGCAATCGATCCAGCTGCGTTGTCGCATGTTCAACCTGACCTTCCGCCAGTAAGCGAGTGACGGCTCCCTCACTCGCCCCGGTAAACGCGATCAGCCCGCTTGTTCGACCGTCCAATTCTGCAATCTGGACATGAGGCTCAAACTCTAATGGGCGATCCAAATGCGCTTTGCTGACCAGATGACACAGATTGTCATAACCTTGATCATTTTGCGCGAAGAGCGGCAGATAATCGACTGTCCGCCCTTCTTCGTCGCGTGCAATGCCCAGCAACGTCCCTACGATTGGCTGGATGCCCTCATCGCGGCATGCCTTGGCAAACATCACTGCGCCATAGAGGCCATTACGATCAGCCAACGCTATCGCCGGGAACCCCCGCTCCTTTGCCAGCTTCGCCATCGCCTTCGGTTCAATCGCCCCTTCAAGCATGGAGTAGGAGGACAGGACACGAAATGGAACGAAAGGTGCGAAGGGCATGAACGCCACGGTATACGGCGGACCCACCGGTTCAAGAGGCAGGCAAAGTCGCCTTGGGGAAAAACTGTGTTAAGACGTGGAGGGAACCCCGCGTGAGGCCAACATGACAGACATGATCGAAGTGGAGAACATCAACCATCCAGGTCGGAAAACGCGCGTGAACGCCGCCAAATATGCCGAGATGAAACGCGCATTTGAGGCTGCACTGCCCCGCTCGGCACCCGGAGCGACGCAAGATGAAATCCGCGAACTCGTAAAACCACGGCTTGATCAAGACCTGTTTCCTGGCGGAAAAACATCTGGCTGGTGGGCAAAAACTGTTCAGCTCGACCTTGAAGCCAGGGGAGCCATGGTTCGCGAAAATTGCAAACCATTGCGCTGGCACCTGATCGACTAGACAGGCGCCCTAGATGGTATCCTCCGCCTTCGCTTCGGCTTTGGCATCGGCAATCTTCTTGCGCGTATCGCGAATGGTCGACCATGCGCCATACGCGATCAGCGCGGCCAGGAATATCCAGACCCACACCGGAATGTTACGGCCTGCAATGGCGAGGTAGATATAAGCAGATACGAAGAAGAAACCCGCGAGCATCGTGGGCAAAACGGTCGACTTACCTGCCCGTGCATTGCGCACCAGCCAACCGATTGAGAGAATGAAAAACGGGATCGCGCCAACATAAATTCCCCCGAAAATATAGGGGTTTACGCCATACTCTGCGCCAAGCGCGAGGAACCATTCATTGATGTCTGCCAACATATTGGTTCCTTTCGATGGGTGAGCCTTGCCGGTTACAGTAGTTTTTCGATGTGCCGCGCGATAGATTCCGGTTTGTCGCTTGGTCCGAACCTCTTCACTACATTACCTTCGCGGTCGATCAAAAACTTCGTAAAATTCCATTTGACCGCAGTTGTTCCCATCAATCCCTTTGCCTCACCTTTCATCCAATCGAACAAAGGTGATGCACCAGAGCCATTCACTTCGACCTTTTCCATCAAAGGGAATGTGACGCCAAAGTTCAACTTGCAAAACTCCGCGATTTCATCGGCATCGCCCGGTTCCTGATTGCCAAACTGATTGCACGGGAAGCCCAGCACCTCAAAGTCGCGATCTATGAACTGCTGAAACAGCACCTCAAGACCGTCATATTGCGGTGTGAAACCACATTTGCTCGCCGTATTTACGACGAGCAGGACTTTGCCTTTCTTATCAGAAAGGTTCAGCTCTTCGCCGCTGTTCGTTTTCACGGTGAAATCGGCAATAGTGGTCATTCCAAAATCCCTTCATGCAAACGAACCACGCGGTCCATTTTGGCCGCCAACCGCTCATTGTGCGTAGCGATCAACGCCGCGCTGCCCTCGCCGCGAACAAGTTCAAGGAATTGCGCGAGCACGCGGTCAGAGGTCGCTTCATCGAGATTTCCGGTTGGCTCATCAGCGAGAACCAGTTTGGGCTGATTAGCCAGGCCGCGCGCGACAGCTACGCGTTGCTGCTCACCGCCCGAAAGCTGGCTTGGTCGGTGATCGAGGCGATGACCAAGCCCGAGCGATGTCAGCAAATGCTCTGCTCGCTCTGTCGCCATCTCGCGCGCAGTGCCAGCAATCAGCTGAGGCAAAACTACGTTTTCCAGCGCATCGAAGTCCGGCAAGAGATGGTGGAATTGATAGACAAAGCCAAGGTGGTCGCGTCTCAACCGAGTGCGCGCCTTTGCGTTGCTTCTTTCAGCAGCCTCACCGGCAATGACAATCTCGCCGCCAAAACCGCCCTCTAAAAGGCCAACGGCCTGAAGCATTGTCGACTTGCCTGAGCCGGAGGGACCAAGCAGCGCCACGATCTCACCCGGATTGATGGTTAGATTTACACCGCGAAGCACATCAATCCTCACGCCGCCTTGTTCAAAGCTGCGTGTCAGGCCGCGAAGCTCAACAATGGGTGTGGCGCTATTCATAGCGGAGCACCTGCACTGGATCTGTGCTTGCTGCCTTCCACGCGGGATACAGCGTCGCAAGGAAGCTAAGCAGCAGCGCGAGCCCGACAATCATCGCGATCTCCACCGGATCAGGCCGCGACGGCAGAGCGGACAGAAAGCGCACTTCCGGATCCCATAGTTCCTGCCCGGTCACTGCCGCGATGACGCCAACAATCGACTCACGGAAATACAGCACCACAGCGCCCAAGATCAAACCGGCCACCGTTCCGATTGCCCCGACCGTGAAGCCGGTTGTGACAAATATCTTGAGCAAACTCTTCCGCGTCGCCCCCATCGTTCGCATGATTGCGATGTCGCGCGTTTTGGCTCGCACCAGCATCACGAGACTCGACAGGATATTAAAAGCGGCGACCAACACCATGAAACTCAGTGCAAATGCCATGGCGACACGCTCGACCTGCAATGCCTCAAACAGCGACGCGTTGATTGTCTTCCAATCGTTTACGATTGCCCTGCCGGACAGGCTTTCGGCTATTGGCTCCAGTATATCTTCGACGCGATCCGGATCGGTCACCTTCACCTCGATCATGCCGATTGTCTCACCAATCAGCAGCAGCGTCTGCGCATCCTCCATCGGCATCACAACAAACGCCTGATCATAGTCGTAAATGCCCACCTCAAAGATGGCCGCGACCCGATAGCCGACCTGGCGCGGGACAGTTCCAAATGGTGTACTGCGCCCCTGAGGGTTAATGATGGTGATGGTATCGCCGACCTGTGCGCCGATATTCTGAGCAAGCCGCACTCCAATCGCGACGTTGCTCGCCCCCGCTTGAAGTTCTGACAAATTGCCGCTGATCAGCTTATCGCTCAACTTGCCAATGTCGGCGTCGGTATTGCCGCGCAGCAATATCGCCTCAACACGGCCATTGAATGTCGTGAGCAGAGGTTGTTCAATCAAAGGCGATGCTTCGACCACTTCGGGCGTCTCGCGTACCTCTTCGAGAACAGTCTCCCAATCATCGAGACGACCGCCATAGGCCTGAACGATGGCATGTCCGTTCAAGCCGACGATCTTGTCGAGCAACTCGGCACGAAACCCGTTCATGACGCTCATCACGATAACCAGCATCGCCACCGACAGCATCACCACGCCAATGGAGATACCCGCGACCAGCGCGATAAACGCCTCGCCCTTGCCCGGCAGCAAATACCGTTTTGCGATTGTCCGTTCGAATGTCGAAAGTAACACTAGGTGCCCTGCTGAAGATTAGTTTTCAGCCACTAATCGCTCTTTGCTTGCGCTGCAATGAAGCACGCGCTTGCATCAACATGCATGTGTCTTTGGCCAACTAATCGAACAATCGTGCGATAAGACCCAAAGCACCCTTGTAATCTGATCGTAATATGGCCATTGCCAGCGCGGTTCACTGGCGGCGAACGGGACAGGCGCAGGCGGCATGAATTTCACTCATCCATGGTGTGATGCAGATGGTGACAAACTTCGCGAGGAATGCGGAGTGTTTGGCGCTATCGGGGCAACTGACGCGGTACGCAGCAACGGCTTTGGGTCTTCATGCCCTTCAGCATCGCGGTCAGGAAGCAGTTGGTATCACCAGCTTTGACGGCAAGATGTTCTACTCGCAGCGAGGTCTCGGCCATGTTGCGGAAAACTTCTCAAGCCAGGAAGCATTAGACCTTCTGCCCGGCAATATGGCCGCAGGTCATGTCCGTTATTCGACGACCGGCGGCGCGGGCCTTAGGAATGTGCAGCCGCTTTATGCTGATCTCGCCAGTGGCGGTTTTGCGGTCGCGCATAACGGCAATATTTCAAACGCTCAGGTGCTGCGCGAAGAATTGGTCCAGCGCGGAGCGATTTTCCAGTCCACCTCTGACACTGAGGTGATCATTCATCTCGTCGCGACGAGCCGATACCCCACCATGGTCGACAAGCTGGTCGACGCCCTGCGTTTGCTCGAGGGTGCCTATGCGCTGGTGGTGATGACACCAGAGGGCATGATCGCGTGCCGCGATCCACTTGGCATCAGGCCGCTGGTTATGGGTAGGATCGGTGATGCAGTGCTCTTTGCCAGCGAGAGTGTGGCATTCGATGTGGTTGGCGCAGAATTGGAGCGGGAAATCGCACCTGGCGAGCTAGTCCAGGTTGGATTTGACGGTAAAGTCAAATCGTTGAGACCTTTCGGCAATCACAATCCGCGGCCCTGCATTTTTGAGCATGTCTATTTCAGTCGTCCTGACAGCTATTTTGCCGGGCGGAGCGTCTATGAAGCGCGCAAAGCCATCGGCGCGCAGCTCGCAATCGAAAGCCCTTGCGATGCCGATCTGGTCGTGCCTGTACCGGATAGCGGTGTGCCAGCAGCTATCGGATATGCGCAGGAATCGGGCGTTCCGTTCGAATTGGGCATTATCCGGTCACACTATGTTGGCAGAACCTTCATTCAACCATCCGACGGCGCGCGTCACGCCGGGGTGAAGCGCAAACACAACGCCAATCGCGGATTGGTCGAGGGGAAACGCATCGTTCTTATTGACGATTCGATTGTCCGGGGGACTACCAGCCTTTCCATCGTCGAAATGATGCGTGATGCTGGCGCGACCGAGGTGCATTTTCGAGTGGCTAGTCCACCGACCGCCCATAGTTGCTTTTACGGAGTCGATACGCCTGAACGTTCAAAACTGCTCGCTGCGCGCATGGATCTGGAGCCGATGCGCGAATTCATCAAAGCAGACAGTCTCGCATTCGTGTCGATTGATGGTTTGTACCGTGCGGTCGGCGAGAAACCACGGATAGAGGAAGCGCCGCAATTTTGCGACGCCTGTTTCACTGGCAATTATCCAACCTCGCTGACCGATCTGGCTCAGCGCACGAACGAGGATAGCCAGCTCTCGCTTCCAGTAGAAAAAGTGGATTGATGACAGAACAAGCGTCTTCGGATTCCGGCCCGTTGGCGGGCAAGACCGCACTCGTTACCGGCGCAAGCAAGGGTATCGGTGCTGCGACGGCAAAAGCTCTGGCTGCGGCTGGCGCCCATGTCATTTTGACGGCACGCGACGTCAGCGCGCTTGAAGGCGTCGAAGACGCCATCCATGATGATGGCGGCACATCAACCATTGCGCCTGTTGATCTGACGGAGGCTGACGGCATCGCAAGACTGGCAAATGCCGTGTCCGGACGCTGGGATACACTTGATATTCTCGTTATTTCAGGGGCATACCTGCCGAGCTTAACACCAATTACTCAGATTGATGGCAAACAGTTCAGTCAGGCCATAACAATTAATGTCCTCGCAACTCAGGCACTACTCGCCGCATTTGATCCGATGCTAAAGCGTGCAGATACCGCTTACGTAATTGGCCTTACCAGCAGTGTCGGGGCCACGCCACGTGCATATTGGAGTGCGTATGGCTCAACCAAGGCAGCATTTGACAATCTCCTTGTAAGCTATGCGCAAGAGGTTGAAAACCTTGGTGATATTCGTATCGCCATCATTGATCCGGGCGCCACACGCACTGACATGCGAGCCAAAGCATATCCCGGTGAGGACCCAAATACCGTGAAGCCACCAGAGGATGTGGCGGCGCGAATTTGTGAACTCGTGACGGCAGGTTACCCGACGGGCCACAAAGAGCGCGTGGAAAGGAATCCTTAACCTTTTCCTTAGACACTTCTTAAACCGAAAACGTGCCAAAACTCATCGCGGATCACAGGGGGCAAGTGATTCCTAACCGAGTGTTTAAGGAGCGAAATTACTATGTCCTATGCCACCCAGGACCGTTACCACATCGCAGCACAGGAAGATCGCTGCTCACCCCGTACAAAGCTGACCATCCCCGGACAGTTGCGTGCATCGGGAGGTCGGGCCTTTCAAACTGTTGTGCATGACCTGTCACTGTCCGGCTTTTCTGCCGCAGCGATCAATCGCATGCATGAAGGCCAGGTTTGCTGGTTAACGCTGCCCGGTCTCGAATCGCTTCAGGCACAAGTTGTCTGGTGGGAAAACTGCCAGGTCGGTTGCGCATTCACTGAACTGCTTAGCCCAATCGTGCATGACAACATCATCGCACGCTACAGCGGCGCAGGCGTATACGGTAACTGATCATTTGATGTGTGAGTGCAAGGCGCAAGGTCGCGCGTCTGACTCGCAATATCCCTGACCTCAATTGCTCGCTATTTCTCGCGCGTCCACCGCTTCCTGAACAGACCGATAGAATCGCTCACGCTGCGCACCCACGCCGGCGTGATCTGTTGCAGTTGGCCAGTTGCTGTTTGATGCAATCACCAGGTTTCGCGCCGGATCGATAAATATCCCCTGTCCGAAGATACCCTGTGCAGCGAAACTACCATTATCATTGGTCCACCATTGGTAGCCATAACCGCGGCCCGGAGCGCCTGTGGGCGCTTGCTTGGTCGTCGCAGCTTCCAGCCATCCATCCGGCAGGATCGACTCGCCGTCGATTTGACCACCGCCCACAATGAATAGGCCAAAGCGCGCCATATCGCGCGTTGCGGCCTGAATACAGCAGCCGCTAATCTCATGACCCGTCGGGCCGAGTAGCCATGTGGCATCCTGCTGCATACCAAAGGGTTTCCAGACCTTTTCCGACAAATACTCAGCAAGCGGCTTACCGGTGGCTTCGCTCACCAAGACGCCGATCAGATTGGTTTCACCGGTTTTGTAATCCCATTTTTCGCCCGCAGGCGCCTCTCGAGGAAGCTGGCGCATATAGCTGACCGTCACGTCCAGACCATCTTCGGCGACGTGATCATTGAATTTTGCGACGTCGGAGTTTGGATCGGTGTAATCCTCATTCCATTGCACGCCCGATGTCATCGTCAGCAGCTGCTCAACAGAAACATCCGCGTACGCGGAACCTTCAAGGTCAGAGATGTACTTTGTCACCGGATCGTCGAGCGACGTGATTGCCCCATCTTTGATGGCCGCGCCTACCATGGTTGAGGTCAGGCTCTTGGCCACAGAAAAGCTGGTCCATTTCCCATCAGCGGAGAAATCCAGCCCATATTCCTCGAAAACTACCTTGCCGTCGTGGATGATAATCAGAGAAGAGGCGCGCTGATCCTTCATATACTGCACGGTGTCCATCGCGATTGTCAGCGGCTCACCTACCGGCAATGGATACACTGTATCGCCTGACTCAATGACACGCGCCTCTGCCAACGCCGGGAATGCATCCAGAGCACGAAAGGCGGCATCGCGTTGCTCAACATCCCAGAACAGGACGTTTGTATCGGTCGGCATCTGCGCGATGACGGCCCGGGCATCTTTGTCGAGCGAGAACCACCCAATGCCGACCGCGGCGGCTATGACGATCAAAGCCGTGACAAGTATTTTCTTCATGGTGGTCCCCTCCGATTAAGAGGACTTAACCAGAGTTGCTTGATGGACGTCAATGCCGCCTGCGCGGAAGCCGCCTTCACAATACATAAGATAATATCGCCACAAATCGCAGAACCTCTGGTCAAAACCAGCAGGCAAACGCTGTTCACGTACGGCAATGTCAAAGTTTTCACGCCAGAGTTTCAGCGTTTCAGCATAGTCTTGGCCGAAATCGACCTGATCACGCCATTCAAGGCCGCGCTTTTCCGCAAGCTTGCGGAATTCGCTCGTGCGGATCAACAATCCACCGGGGAAAATGTACGCCTGTATGAAGTCAGCGCTGGCCGCATAAGCATCAAACAAATCATCGCGCATCGAAATATATTGAATTGCCGCGCGGTCGCCCGGCTTCAGGTTGCTGGCGACGCAATCCATAAATGTCGGCCAATACTCGCGACCCAGTGCCTCGACCATCTCGACACTGACGATAGCATCGTATTGCCCCGCGACATCGCGGTAATCCTGCTTGCGAAAATCGATCTCGGGCGACTGGGTTGCTCGCGCCCAACGTAGCTGCTCGTCCGACAGACTGATCGCTGTGACATGCGAACCGCCCCGAGCGAAAAAACCGGCAAGCCCGCCCCAACCGCATCCGATCTCAAGCACGTCCTCTGGCTCTCCAAGCCGCAAGGCCAGCGCCTCCCACTTGCGTTGCTGGCCATCGGCAAGCGATCTGTCGGTCAGCTCAAGCGCCGACGAATAGCTCATCGTTTCATCGAGCCACGCCGCGTAAAAATCATTTCCCAGGTCATAGTGAGCCGAAATGTTCTTTTGCGCCTGAGCTTGGGTGTTCCTGTTCCACAGATGCGCGAGCCTCAGCGCATGCTTGAATGGTCCCTTGGCACGCGCAGTATCCCCCAAACGCTCGGCATGGCGATTGAACAGCGCAAACAACGCCACCAGATCAGAACAGGACCATTCGCCTGCTTCCCACGCCTGATACCAACCAACGGAGCCGTTGCTCGCTAGGCGAACGAGGGCATTCCAGCTGTGAAGGTGTAGTGAGCATTCGAAACCAGGAACGCGGCCACCGACGGTCCGTTGGGAACCATCCGGGAAGGTAGTGTGAATTGCGCCGTCAATCAGTGCCCGGTCAACACGATCGGCAATTTTGGAGAATCCGGGAGCGATCAATCGGGCGACAAGTCCCGGCTTTCGGGCAAATTTCTGCCCACCGTCGATCAGATCAACGCCACGATTGCCCGTCATCCCATCCATATCGGATGCTATGGCGAAGCGCTATTCCGCTGGCAAGCGTGCATGCGACGGATGGCTAGTCTTTAATGGCTTTGTATGCAGCCAGAGCGCGCGCTCGTCCCTCTTTATGGGCGATGATCTTGACCGGATAGTCGCCACGCTTGTCGTCGTGCGGATCGTGGATGTCGGCATCGGATAGATCGGCCAGTTCCGGGACGTATGCGCGAATGTATCCGAGCCGCATCGAACTTCTCGCTCTGAGTCAATGGAGCCATGATCCGCACGAACATGTTGGAATCTACTCCGGTGCCAGCGACCCATTGCCAGTTTGCCCCATTGGACGCGAGATCAGCATCAACCAGCGTGTCCCAAAACCACTGCTCCCCCCTGCGCCAGTCAATCAGCAAGTGCTTGATGAGGAAGCTGGCCGCGATCATGCGCACGCGGTTATGCATCCACCCGGTTTGCCACAGCTGTCGCATGCCCGCATCGACGATCGGATAGCCGGTTTGCCCCTTGGTCCATGCTTCAAAATCCTCCGCCGCTTGATCCTCGTTGTCGGGGTCACGCCACTCAAGTCTGTCGAAGTCCTCGCGATAATTCTGCGACGCATATGAGGGAAACTGGCAGATCGCGTTTTGAGCGTAATCGCGCCAGATCAGCTCTTTCTCATACGTCGCCCAGCCATCCCCGCGGCGCCCTTTCAATGCGTGCCAGATCTGAACCGGGCTGATCTCGCCAAAATGCAAATGCGGCGATAGTTGCGACGTCTTGTCGACCGATGGCAAATTGCGATCATTGTCATAATCAGCGACGTGATCCGCCCACCAATCGAGACGCTCATGGGCCGCGTTCTCGCCCACATCCCAGAATTCGCGCATGCCGCCTGCCCAATCAGGTTTGGTGGGCAGCAACCCCCAATCGTCAAGACTGTCTGATTTGGGCTGCGTGCCCGGTGAGGAGATTGTTTCAGGTTCCGGCACTGCATCGCGCGGGGGCATCTGCGTCAGCATAGCTTTGGAAAAGGGGGTGTAGATTTTATACGGATCACCCGATCCGGTGGTGATATGCCCCGGCGGAAACAGATAATTGCCATCGTAAAGCTGCACGTCGATCTGATCCTTCAGGTCGCCCTGCGCCTTGCGCCACCACGGTTCATAATGCCGGTTCGCATGGACCGTTTCGGCTCCCACTTCTTTCGCAACCATTAGCAGCTGCTCAACCGCATCGCCGCGCCTCAGAATCAGCTTGGCATTGCGCTGTCCAAGACTTGCAGAAAGGCTTTCCAACGAATGATGCAGCCACCACCGGCTCGCACCACCATAGGCATGCGATTTGGGCCGCTCATCATCGAGCACATAAACTGCTACAATCGGGCCGAGTTTTGCGGCCTCATACAGGGCCGGATTGTCGGCCATGCGCAGGTCGCGACGCAGCCAAACTATCTGTGGTTTACTCATAAATAGAGTAACCGCCATAGCGCTTCACGGTTCCGCCTCAAAACTCTGTACGCAATCCGGCGCACGTACCTTCGGGCAGTCGAACTTCAAAACGACCGCTAGCGCGGGGATCGCTGAAGCGAGCGTCCTTAAGCCACAATGTCCCATCCTGCCTGGGTTCGATATAGGGTGTGCGCGACCAGAAAAGGAACGCGTCAATCTGCGTGCTTTGTTCGCGCGCAGCGTCCAGGTCACAGCGGTCCAGCGGGACCCCTGGCAGTGTTGGCCCCTGCGCAGTCGGGCCGCTGATGGCGTAAAGCCCGTTGCCACCGGTAATCACATCGCGTTCCCAAAACGCAAGCGGCGGCGGGCTGGCGATAACAATGTCCGTGCCCGTCGGTGCGTCTTGCGGGTTACTCTCAGCTCTCGCAGTGATCAGGCCATTCATTGCGATATAGGCTACACTGATGAGCAACGCCGTTTGTGCCGGCCTTTTCCAGTCGCCACCTCGTTTTTCTCTGCGAAGGGAAAACCACGTGGCGAACCCCATTAGCGCCCACAACCAAACATCAATGATGAACAGAGTATCGCCATAAAACCAGCGCGAAGAGAATGGCTCCAGCAACCTGATGCCGTACACGTTGAGCCAATCGAGCGCCGGGTGCGTCAGACAACCGAGAAAGCTGAGCGCCCAAAGCCACTTAAAATTGACCGGGCGTCGCCCCTCGGGGCGCTTTCCACGTTTCGCCTGCCATCGATCAAAACCCCACAACAGGCCGGCCAGGATGATCGGCAAGAGGATCAACGCCGGTGGCCCATGGGTGATCCCGCGCCTGAAGCCTAGATGCTCTGTCCCCTCCAGCCAGAAGAAACAGGCCGCATCCACATCGGGCAGGTTTGCGCCGATGATAAGCGCGGGCATTGCCAAGCCAGTTTTCTTTTTCAGACCTGTCTGCCCGATCAGCGCGCCAACCAGCGAGTGCGTGATATTATCCATATCGCGCCGCCTAGCGAGACCGATTGATCAGGTCCATAGAACATGCCGATTTGCACATTTCGCTTTGTTGGCTAAGCCGTGGATTACAAAGCCACAATGCAGAGAGGCCTCATGGCAGACACCAAACCCTTCATTCGTGCGGATATGCAAGCATTTCTCGATATGTTGACGGCGATGAATGGACCGCCGATCAGCGAAGTATCGCTCGAAGAGGCCCGCACCGCCTATCTGGCTTTGCACATCATGGCCGATGCCCCGCCACGCGATCTTGCTGTGGTTCGCGATTTGAGTTGTCCCGGGCCAGCGGGGGACATTCCGCTTCGGCTGTATGACGCACGCGAGACGCGAGAACCAGGGCCCGTGATTGTGTTCTACCATGGCGGTGGCTTTGTGATTGGTAATCTCAACACGCATCACAGCCTGTGCACCGAAATTGCGGCGCAGATGGATTTGCCAGTGGTGGCGGTTGATTATCGGCTCGCACCCGAACACCCCTTCCCCGCTGCGATAGAGGATTGCGAAGCTGCAACCCGCTGGATAGCAACCAGCCCGGCCGAACTTGGTCGAAAGGTCACGAGCCTTGTCCTCATGGGCGACAGCGCGGGCGGCAACGCTTCGATTGTCGTGTCACAAGCGCTGGCTGACAATGCGGCTGACGTTCCAGTTGCGCTGCAAGTGCCGATCTTCCCACTCGCGAGCGACGCGATAACATCGGCCAGTATCAACGAGTTCGCCGATGGGTTTGTCCTTACCAAAGCATCAATCGAGTTCTTTGAGTCCAATTATCAGCCTGACAAGTCAGACCCGCGTGCGATCCCTACGCTTGCTGACCATACCGGCACCCCACCAACACTCGTAATCACCGCCAGCCTTGATCCAATCCGCGATTCTGGTCGGGACTATGCGGCGGCGCTTGCGCAGGCGGGCGTGGACCACTCCTTGATCGAAATGAAGGGTATCACGCACAGCTTCACAAATTTACGCAAAGCAGTCCCGAGCGCCCAAGGTGATCTTGAACGGATATTCGCGGCTATGAAATGTATGCTGGAGCAGAACTCTTGAATAGCGAACTTGCATACCGCCCTTGCGTCGGGGCCATGTTGATCAATGCGGATGGCAAAGTGTTTGTCGGTAAAAGGATCGACAACAAAGATAGCGGCGCGTGGCAGATGCCTCAGGGCGGGATTGATCCCGGTGAGGAGCCCGCGGATGCTGCTTTGCGTGAGCTAGCTGAGGAAACAGGGGTGAATCCTGATCTCTGCACTCTGCTGGCGTGTATGGAAGAGACCGTTCGCTATGACCTGCCAGATGAACTCGTTGGAAAGCTCTGGGGCGGAAAATATCGTGGGCAAGAGCAAACGTGGTTTCTCGTACGCTTTGATGGGACAGACGGCGATATCAATTTGGAGGCGCACGACCCGCCTGAATTTTGCGAATGGCAGTGGGTGTCACCTGATCAGGTTCCACAGCTCATCGTGCCGTTCAAGCGCGAAGTATATGAGCAGGTCATTGCCGCATTTGTCGACTAACGAAGCGTGTTAGTTCGACTGAACAACCTCAGTATCAGGCATCACTGCCTCGGCGGTCAGAACGGTTTCCGTCGGGCCTGCAAGAATTGCAGCCGCGAGCGTCTTCGTCTCAGTGCAATCACCACCGCAAAGTGATTCCAGCTTCGCCAGATTCAGTCGTGCTTTTTCGAGAGCGCCTTTTTCAACGAGCGCCTCACCCTCGCCAGAAATCGCGGCGAGGTTGCCCGGGTCACGCGTCAGCGCTTCGCGGTAATATCGGATGGCTTTGCCCTGCAATCCATCGGCTCTTGCAGCTTGAGCAAGATCGAGAAACACCGGAGTATAACCCGGATCAATCACCAAAGCTGCTTCATATGCGTTGATGGCACCCTGCGTGTCCCCGGCTTTTAGCGCTGCATCGCCTTGAGCGATCAACATAGCTGCCCTCGGCTCAGGATCACGTTCCGCACCAAAACTTGCACTTGTGGTAACGGCCAAGGCTAAGGATAGGGCCGCTGCGGCGGGGGCGAAACGCATAAATATCTCCGTCGGGGAGGTGTTTGTAGAAGGCGGTGTGACAGCCATTTGTCAACGTCGTAACACGCTCATCCTGCACATGCGATGAAAAATCCGTCAGTTTCATCATGGAGCGGGGTGAGGCGCATGCCCGCACCATGCCTACGTCCGGCTGGAAGGGCGATTTCGCAAGCGCTCAATGTGGGACTATTCGTCAGGAACATGTCGAATTGTTCAGCACCTTCCGCGTCCAATAGCGAACACGTAACATAGACCAGCCGTCCGCCCGGTTTGAGGAGTTTCTGACCGAGACCAAGAATATAGGCCTGAAGATCTACAAGTCGGGCAAGTTCACGTTCGGTCAGCCGCCAGCGCGCCTCTGGGTTACGCCGCCATGTGCCAGTGCCCGAACATGGCGCATCGATGAGCACTGCATCGGCTTGTCCTACCAAATCCTCAAGCGCCTCCATTTCGCGTCTGGGATTCAACAGCCGCGTTTCAATGTTTGTCGCACCAGCTCTCTCGGCGCGCGGGACAAGACGGGATAGACGACCGCGGTCGGTATCACATGCGATCAAGCGACCGAGATTATCCATCTGCGCGGCCAAGGCCAGAGTTTTGCCCCCTGCCCCCGCGCATAGATCAATCACCGTTTCGCCGGGCTTAGCGGCCACGGCTTCGCAAGCAAGCTGCGAGCCGGTGTCCTGAACTTCAATCAAACCGTCGCGATAGGCGGGCCACTGTTCAACCTGCGTACCGGTTGGCAGGCGCAGGCCATTTGGCGCGACAGTATTCTCTACCTCGACCGAAAGTTGCAGCGTCGCGCGTTCCGCCCTGAGCGTATTCACCCGCACATCGAGCGGTGCACGACCAAGCAAGGCTTTAGCTTCCTCATCCTCAATGCCCGATTTGCCCAGCATTTGCTCAAGCCACTTGGGCGCAACCCCGCCATCCGCGACAGCTTCTGCCCCCGCTATCTCAGCTGGCCCATATTGCGATCCATCAAACAGCGGAGCGATCGTATCGTCCAACTGGGCAAGGCGCAGCATCGCTGCGCGACCGGATTGCGGCAATGGACCACATGCGCGGATCGCGGCATAAACCAGTTCGCGAATGGCTCGGCGATCCTTTGATCCCGCAAATCTGTTATTCTTGAACCATTGCGCCAGAATGCGGTCCGCAGGCGCGCCCTGCCCCGCAGCAGCCGCGATGATCTGATCAAGCAATTCTATCGCGGTCTGAACGCGTGCCGCCGGTCTCATGTGGGATCAGCGCGTCGGATAATTCGGCGCTTCACGGGTGATCGACACATCGTGGACATGGCTTTCGGTCAGCCCTGCATTGGTGATCCGAACGAATTGAGCCCGCGTACGCAAATCTTCCATCGTCGCGCTGCCGGTATAGCCCATTGCCGCCTTAATCCCGCCAACGAGTTGGTGAACGACCGCGCTTGCTGCGCCCTTATACGGGACTTGTCCCTCAATACCTTCTGGCACCAATTTCTGCTCAGAGATGTCCTGCTGGAAATAGCGATCCGCACTACCGCGTGCCATCGCGCCAACGCTGCCCATCCCGCGATAGCTTTTATAGCTGCGCCCTTGATAGATGAACGTCTCGCCGGGTGCCTCTTCGGTACCGGCGAGCATTGAGCCAATCATGACCGAAGACGCGCCCGCTGCGAGCGCTTTCGCCGCATCGCCGCTGGTGCGCAGACCGCCATCGCCAATAACCGGGACATTCTCTGCCGCGGCAGCCTCGGCGCAGTCCATGATTGCGGTCAACTGAGGCACACCAACGCCCGCAACAACGCGAGTGGTGCAGATGGAACCGGGGCCGATGCCAACTTTCACGCCGTCAGCACCTGCGCCAATCAGCGCCTTAGTCGCTTCGCCTGTCGCGACATTGCCGGCGATGACTTGCACAGAATTGGACATTTTTTTGACGCGCTCGACGGAAGCCGCAACTTCCTTGTTATGCCCGTGAGCGGTGTCGATCACCACCACATCCACCTCAGCGTCAATCAAGGCCTCCGTGCGCTCAAAACCCTTGTCGCCCACGGTAGTTGCTGCCGCCACGCGGAGCCGCCCGCTGGGGTCCTTGGTCGCGCGAGGGTAAGCGACCGCTTTCTCGATATCCTTGACCGTAATCAACCCTACGCATTTGCCGTCATCATCGACCACCAGCAGCTTCTCGATGCGGCGTTGGTGTAAGAGACGCCGCGCCTCATCCTGTCCCGTCCCCAAAGGAACAGTCGCGAGATTTTCCGTCGTCATCAGCTCGCGGATCGGCTGGTTAGGATTCTCAGCAAAGCGCACATCACGGTTGGTCAGTATCCCGAACAGCTTGCCTTTCGGATCTGTCACGGGGATGCCGCTGATCTTGTTCTGATCCATGATCATCTGCGCATCGCCCAGCGTCGCGTCCGGACCAATGGTAATCGGATTGACGACCATCCCGCTCTCATAGCGTTTCACCGCGCGTACCGCCGCGCTCTGCTCCACCACGGTCAGATTGCGGTGTAGGACGCCGATGCCGCCCAACTGCGCCATCGCTATGGCCATATCCGCCTCGGTCACAGTATCCATCGCACTCGAAACCACCGGGATGTTGAGCGTGATGTCACGCGTCAGACGCGTGGCGGTATCCGCCATTGAGGGAAGGATGTCGCTCTCAGCCGGACGTAACAATACGTCATCGAATGTAAGGCCGAGTGGGATGTCCATAAATGTCACTTTCTAGCTTTTGCGCGCTATCCAGAAGTTTGGTGGATACGCGGAGAATCGTGACGAGTGCCTGTAACAATGGTTTGTCGCGGGCGCTAGTGGGGCAAGGCGAAATCTGCGCTATTCCGCCGTCCAACCTCCATCAATGCTCCAATTCGCGCCGGTCACATTGCCCGCCTCTTCGCGGCACAGGAATACGGCGAGAGCTCCGATCTCTTCAGGCTGCACGAACTTCTTGGTAGGTTGTTTAGCCAGCAGGACGTCGTTGATGACCTCGTCGCGGCTGAGCCCCCGCGCCTTCATCGTGTCAGGGATCTGACCTTCGATCAGGGGTGTCCATACGTAACCTGGGCTTATGCAATTTGCCGTTACGCCGGTTTGCGCCAGCTCTAGCGCGACCGTCTTGGTAAATCCTGCAATGCCGTGCTTGCTGGCATTATAGGCGCTCTTGAACGGCGATGCGGTCAATGAATGCGCGCTGGCGGTATTGATAATGCGCCCCCACCCTTTTTCTTTCATGGCGGGCACCGCAAGCCGCGTGGTGTGAAACGGCGCGGAGAGATTGAGCGCCATGATCAGATTCCATTTATCGACGGGGAAATCCTCGACCGGGCTCACATGCTGCATGCCCGCATTGTTGACGAGGATGTCGATTGCGCCCGCATCCTCCATCATACCCTCAATCTGCTCAGGATCGGTCAAATCTGCGCCCGAATGGCTCGCGCCCAATTCATCGCATAGCTGAGCAATCTCTTCGGCATCACCAAAACCGTTGAGCACGACCTGTGCGCCCTCTGCTTTCAAGGCGCGTGCCACCGCCAGGCCAATGCCCGATGTTGAACCCGTAATCAGTGCCTTTTTGCCTTCGAGAAACATGTCTGCGCTCCGTAGAAATATATTGCTCTTCGCTTTCGCGCTGTTTTTGCTTAGTGTCTAGCGCATACCAGCGTGGGGGAGACAGATGCGCTTAAATCCATTTAACACTGACAATATCCAAGTTGGCACCACCGGCGGCGGGCGACGCATGCCCGGCGGGCGGACGGGCGGCATCGGTTGCGGCACCATCGTGATCGCGGCGATTGCGTATTTTGTGTTTGGCGCTGACCCGTTTCAGACTGCCGCCACCATTGGCGGCATGCAGGATAGCGCGCCGCAACAACAAAGTGCACCATCCGCAGAGAATGAACAGGCAATCTGCGATTCCAACCAATATGCAGCGGAAACATGCAGCGCGCTCGATTCGCTCAACCAGACCTGGGGTCAGGTGTTTGCCGCACAGGGCGTGCAGTTCCAGCAGCCAACGCTTAAGTTCGCGACATCTAGCCGCTTTAACACAGGCTGTGGCCCGGGCTCGGTGAATATGGGCCCGTTTTACTGCCCAGCAGACCAAACCATCTACATCGATGTCGGTTTTTATGATCAGCTCGCACAAATGGCGGGCGATCGCGGCGACTTTGCGCGGCTGTATGTCGTGGCGCATGAATATGGGCACCACATCCAGACAATCACCGGCATTTCCCAGCAAATTCGCAGTGCACAAGCGCAAAACCCTCGCGCCGCCAATCAGCTTAGTGTGCTGATGGAGCTGCAAGCAGATTGCTATGCCGGTGTATGGGCAGGCAAGAACAGCAATCTGATCGAGCCCGGCGATGTTGAGGAAGGCATGCGGGCGGCAAGCTCCATCGGCGATGACACAATTCAGCGTCGATCAGGCCAGCGGGTCAACCCTGAAGGTTTTACCCACGGGACAAGCGAGCAGCGTATGCAAGCGCTCCGGCTCGGTATGCGCGGTAATGACCGCGAATGTGACGCGATCACCAATATCGGCTGATTGCTGGTAAGAAGAAGGGCCCGGAGCGAAAACTCCGAGCCCTTTTCTGACGATGAAGAGGCGTCCTTACTCGGGAAGTGCCTCAGCGTCTTTCTCACCGCGCACGCTCACGCTCGACCAATCGATGCTGCGCGTCGCGTACATCACTCCGGCAAGTGCTGCGAAGAGCAATACCGAGCCAATGATCAGAGAGAACGCCTCGAGGCTGAGCAAGATGTAGAGCAGCGTGTAAAGGCCAACTAACAACGCACCGATAAATCCGGCCCGCTTCCAGCTCGACAAGACAGCCGCACTATATGCTGTGAGCAATCCAATTACCGCCGCACTTGCCGCAATGTATGCCAGCGCAAAGCCGATCACTTCTGCAAAAGCCAACAGCATCACGAAGAACAGTACCAAGCCTGCACCCGATAAAAGGTATTCCGCCGCCGCAACGCGAGCCCCACCGATCAGATCAAACATGAGGAAGGCGAGGAACGTGAAACCAATGAAAAGGAAACCGTATTTCACGCTACGATCAACTTGGTTGTAGACGTCAACAGGTTCGATCAGACGGATGGAGGCCGCCTTGCTCGTTCCCGAGGAATTGCCAGCTTCGACGGCGGGATAATAGCTGCGATCGTCACCTTCGTGGATGACAGGTGGACCAAGATCCTCCAAACGCACAAGAGCCTCTCCCAAAGCGAGATTGGTCACAGACCAGTTTGCGGTGAAGCCGCTATCATCCACGCTTTTCTCATCAGGAATGAAATCGCCGCCAAAGCTTGGGTGCATCCACGGCGAGGTCACACTGATATCAGTTTCGCCGCCGCGTGGAACGATTGCCATCGAACGGCTTCCGCGCGTTGAGAAAGACCAAACCAGCTCCAGTGGTTCGGCTTCCGACCATTCAAAGAACCCATGAAAGCCGGAGCCAGAACTTGCCGCAGGCCCACGCCCGGGTTTTAAATCAATTGCTTCCCCATTGGCGGTGACTAAGGCACCGCTCTGAAGGCCCCGTGAGTCCGATGCGCCGAAGCGTAACTCTGCCTCTTCAAACAGCAAATCGTCGCGATCCACACCGATCCGTTCAAAATCTTCGGGCAGCGCGAACCGCGCCTTTCCCTGAAGCTGGGCCAGATAGGTCACCGTTTGATAAATGGAATAGCTGCGCGTCTCAGGCTCAAGCTCAACATCAATGGCCTGGCTTTCGGGCGACAAATATAGCTGACGCCGGTCAGTCACCGTTCGCGTAACCGTCTGATCGCCTCGTTGCTCACTAACCTGTCGTTGCACTTCATATGGCACCACCAGCACGGGACCCGTGACAGTCTGCGAACCGCCCCACCCTTGCGTGATATTATCCTGCGCAACGCGCGATTGATGCTGCCGGTCACTGACGAGCAGATAGACCATGCTGAGCGGCACGATCAGCGCAAAGCCGATCAGCGCCGCCATAAATAGTTTGAAACCTGGGGAACGTTCTTTGCGCATCGCCTCATCCTCCTATCGATACGATAACACGTTTCTCTAGTACGATGAACTGAATGCGTTGTGAACCGTCAAACTGGGCTGGATGACCGACCAAAGAAAAGGGGTGACCGGTACTTGCCTACCGATCACCCCGCGCTGGAGTATCCGTCATATCGTTGGGATGGATATGAGGCGGATCAGGTTGTCTCGTTGAGTTCCGCGATTTCTACATTTATCTCGGCGATCTCTTCATCCATTTCGTTCATGCTTTCATTGAGGTCGCTCATTGCCTCGTCAATGGAACGCAATGCCTCAGCTCTTTCGTGCTTCGACAAGGTGCGATCTTGTTCGATTGCCTTGCGTGCATGACCTATAGATTCCCGTGCGGTCTTCTCTATCGCGGCTTTGCACAGAAAGATTGTGGTCTGACCGTCCTGCGAGATCTTGCTCTGCGCGATCCGGGTTCGATCATCGAGGCATTCGACCACAACTTGCGGACTGCGGCTTCTGGCTTCGGTCAAGGCCAGACGCATCTCTTTGCGGAACTGCCCATCTTCGGCGAGTTCGCGGCGCATCTTGCTGATTGAGAGCTGTGCGTGGCGTCGCCCTTCCCTGGCGGCTTCTTCATGGAAACGCGCCCGCTCGCGAGCAGCGTCAAGAGACCTCTCTTGACCGCGACGGATGCGCACCACGCGGCGTTCCCCACGCTCAATTTCACGCTCCAGCTGTTCCTCAGCGCGCTCGAGCTCCTCTTCCATCTCATCAAGCTGACGCTCGACCTCTTCAACGGTTTCGGCATCGGCATCCACATCGATTTCAACGTCAGGATCAATCTGTGCAACGGCCTGGATGGATGCGGGAGCCAGCGGCGGTGCTGGGGGTGCTGGTGGCGTCGGAGGCGTCATAGCAACTGAGGGCGCTGCTGGCGGAGCAGGAGGCGCGACTAAATCACTCGGTCCGTTCGCATAGCTAATGGATGCTGTGAGCGGCAGCGCCAATGCACTCCCTGCCAAGAAGGCGCGTCCTGCAAATTTGCGGCGCTGGGAAAGGTCGGACATTGAAATACTCCTAAGTCGATGAATGATGGATTTGTCCCCCAGCACAGGACAGGCCATCGGAGCGGCAAGAGCGAGCCGGGCATTGCCATTGGCCGAAGTGGCCAGTTCAGCAATGATCCCTGCATAAGTTGCTCGGTCGGACTTGGGTCGAGACGCCAGCACACGCGCATCGCATGCGGCCTCCTGATCACGGCGCAGCGCGCGCCAGCCTGCCCAACCAAGCGGATTAAACCAGTGCAGCGCGAACAAGGGCTGCACCAAAATATTGACGAGCAGATCGTGCCCGCGATGATGCGCAAGCTCATGCTCTAACGCCAGGTCACGCGCCACACGGTCACGGCTGATCATGAAATCGATAGGTAGCGCGACCACTTTATCGAGAACGCCAAAGGCAACCGGGCCATTGACCGCCGGCGTTTCCACCAGTCGAACCTTTGCAGACTGGCCGACCGCGTATGCATCATCGAGCAACTCTGCGCGCATGGCGTGGTACAGAGCAAACCTGCGCGTCAGAAAGATAATCGCACCGGCAAGCCATATCGCGGCCAGCGGCATCGCCAAATCGGCGAGCGAGGGCAGCGCAATCGAATCCCAGAACGATGTGGTGGTGGCAATCGGCTCCAACGGAGTGATATTCACCACTTCGCCCGGCGTGCCAGGATCGGTTACCGTGACCAACACCTCGGTTGTGAGTGTTACGGGTTCCGCAACCGGAGCCTCGGCTGGCTGCAGCGGAGCTTCCTGCGGTTTTAGCCATGCTGGCAGAACCAGCGGCGGCATAATCAGCCGCAATGCCGGAAGCAGCCACAAAGCGTATGCAGCCTGAGGGCCAAGATGTTTGGCAACCGGACGACGAAGGAGCAGAACCGCACCGATCAGCACACCGGTCCAGAGCAGTGTTTCAAACAAGAACTGGGTCATTTGCGCAGCTCCCTCAACAGATCCTCAATTTCCGAAAGATCGTCATCAGTAAGTGCTTCATTCTCTGCCAAATGCGCGAATAGAGATGCAGCTTTTCCGCCAAAAAGACGGTTTACAAGCCTGCGGGATTCTCCACCAACGTAATCAGATCGCTCAATCAACGGCGCGTAAAGAAACTTTCGCCCGTCAGGCTCTGTTGCAAGCGCGCCTTTGGTAACTAGCCGAGACAGCAGTGTTTTGACCGTTGCGATGGACCAGTCACGCCTCTCGCAGACAGTTTCACAAACCTGCGAAGCGCTTTGCGGACTATGATCCCACAGCACTTCCATAACAGCATGCTCAGCTTCTGAAATACGTTCTACGTTGGTGGCTTTATCCCGCGGCATCCCGCCCTCCTGAGATCAACGATTACGTCTGTAGTTATATCGGCTACAGTTGTAAACATGAAGCCCATATGAATGGGGCATTTTATGGCTTGCTAGTCGACAAGCGACATTTCACTATGGACCAATGACATGGAGCTTTATCCCGATTGCCCTTCTCGCCTTTGCTTCGGTGACTTATCAACCATCGCCCACGGATCAGCGGCAGGAGCAAGGGCAAAAGCAGGTGAATTCCGAAAGCACTGATGAGCCCCCACAAGAGGGGTATTCCAGCGAACACGCCGAAGCAGTGCCAATCGTTGTCACCGGCACTGAGGAAGAAGAGCGCGTGAAGGCGGGAAGTCGAATTTCAAAAAAGCCGCTTTTTTCCAACCTAAATTACGCCAATAGCACTGGTCTTGCAGGGTCGCCGGGTGGCGGGTTTGAACCATTTCACCTGCAAAACCCGACACGCAAAAAGATCATCCGATCGTGCGAGAGTGATGGCGAAGCAGTCAGCGAGGAGGTCGCTTGCATTCTTGCGAAGTCAGACATGCTCGTGGTGGAAGGCGACAACGAAGCGGCGCGTGATCTGTTAAGATATGTGTCCGGCGACACCGAGTTTTCGCCCGCTGAGCGTCTCGAGGGTGCCAAACGCCTTTATGCTCTTGGTCAATCGATCACCTCCGATGCACTGCGCGAAGAGGCGCTCGTGCGCATGCTCCGCACTGACGGTATGGCAGAGGCTGACAAACCATCGGCATTGCGCACGCTTGTCGCCATGGCGCTTAAACGCAATGACACCAATTCCGCGATCGAACGTTTGGAGGACGTAACAGCGCTGGACCAGAATGATGCGCAAAGTCTCGCAAATCTCGCTGCGCTAAAGCAGCAAACAGGCGCGCCGGGTGCTGCGCAACTGATCACAAAGGCAATCGCTATTCGAGAAAACCGGAATCAGCCAGTACCGAAGGCGTGGCGCGACATGGCTCAGAAACAGTGATCTGGCCTGATTACTCGGCCACCGACGGCTTGCCGACCGGCCTCGTTGCAGTTTTTGGCATCTCAGACTCCAGGTCAGCGAGCCAGACCTTCGCTGAGGCGCCGACCAAAATCTGCGGCAAGGATGGTGTGAGCTTCTGGCTTTGCTCCCATTTCGCAATATCGGCGCTTGCTGCATCGAAAGCACTTCCAAGCGACTGTGGTTTGCGCAAGGCTCGGTTGATCAACGCATCGCCGAAATAGGTCCAGTCATTGTCCGCACGGCATCCAAATGATGTTCGATTGAATGCCGAAGCTGTCACAATGGCGGTGTCAGGTCCTGCAAGGTGAGTCACAAAAGTCCCCGAATAACATGCCGAGATAATCAGAACCCGCTTTTCAATGCCCAGCTCGCGCAGCATGTCGCGCATATACTGCGGCGACAAAATGCCATATCCATCGTCGCCATAATGATATGCAAGCCCCTGAGGTATGCCATGACTTGTAGTGTACAGGATCAGCACGTCTTCTGTCGGATCCATCACCTCCGACAGGCGAGCCAAGGTGTACGCCAACGCATTGATTGACCCCTGCGGCAGGGGTGATGCCCCCTTCCCGTCAGGCCCGGCAAGGGTAACCGTTCGACCGATTGCACCATAGCGGCGATTAAGTACCCGCGCTGCTTCACGCGCTTCTCTTGCAAACACCGGGTCGCTATCGAGAGCAATGGAAAGCACATATGGATCCACCTGCCCGGCCCTTTGCGAACGCAAAGCATCGATTTGCGCATCGAGCAGGCGCCTCTGTCGAAGCAGCTCTTTGGGCGACACATTCCGGCGAAATTCCGGCCCCAACTGAAGCGCCGCCGCTTTCGCGGACTTGCTCTTACCAGTCGACAAAGTCGGCCATGGTGATTTGTGCGAGGGAGGCTGTTCGAGAGAGCTGACGTCCTGAGCGGCCACAGCACCTGATAACGCCGCCGCCACAATCGTACTGGTAATCAAACGCCCCAACATTGTCTTGGGATAAGACGCGTTGCGGCATGCCACAATACTCTTTTGATCTTTGTGTCTATTCCGCCGGTCGCATGGATGATGGTTTGCAAATCAACCATCGCGGTGCAACAGGGCAATTGGACGAGTGCGGCGACGCACTGATGTGTGAACGGGGATAGCCAGAATATGGCGATACAATATCGGCCAGAGATAGACGGCATGCGAACCATCGCCGTCGTTTCCGTAATTATCTATCACCTGCGAATGCCCTCCACTCAGGAATACGTCCTTAAAGGCGGATTTCTGGGCGTGGACATGTTTTTCGTCCTGTCCGGCTTTCTGATTACCAGCATCATCGCGAAAGAAATCGAAGCCAAGGGCAGCATGAATTTTGCTGACTTCTATCTGAGGCGTGCCCGGCGAATATTACCGCCACTCTTTCTGGTTATCTTCGCAACACTGCCGGTGGCATACTTCACACTCTTGCCGAGCGAGGTAAGCGCCTTCGCTGGCTCTATCTGGGCTTCGCTGGGTTTCTACAGCAACATTTTCTGGTTCATTGAACTGAACGAATATGGCTCGCAATCCGGCCTTCTTCAGCCTTTCCTCCACACATGGTCGCTAGCCATTGAGGAACAATTCTACATCGTGTGGCCAGTCATTCTAATCCTTGCGATGAAGATGAAACGCAAATGGCTGATGCCGCTTGGTCTCGCATTGCTAGTCGGCAGCTTTGTTGTCGCTCAGCTCACCACAGACTGGCGTCCACATTTGTCTTTCTTCTCAACAGCGAGCCGCGCGTGGGAATTGTTAGCAGGCGCACTGTTGGGTTTGTCAGTCGTGAATTGGCGCGCCCTGACCGAGAAACATATCTGGCTGCGTTTTGCGCCCACGATTGGTTTCGTCATGATCGGTGCGTCGATGATTTTCGTAGATCTAGATGCCGGATCGCACCCGGGATTCGTCACCATCCCCACAATCCTCGGGACATGCCTGATGATTGCGTTCGCAAACCAGCACGACGTGACCACACGCGCCTTGGCAGCCAAACCAATGGTGTTCATCGGCAAGCTGTCATATTCAATTTATCTCTGGCATTTTCCCATCTTCGCCTTTGCGCGCTTGCATAGCGTTGAAAACCCGGGCCCGCTGGATTGGACAATCTGGGTCGCCCTAACCTTTGCGCTTTCCTATGCAGGTTATAAGCTCGTCGAGAAGCCGCTTCGCTTCAAAGTGTCGACAAAACCATTTTTGGTCGGGCTCGCAACGAGCGCTTTGGCCATTATTGCCCTGCCATTCGGCCTCAATGCAATCGACATGAACAACGCGCCACGCGCTAAGACGCTGGCGACGGTGTATGGCGACAATGATTTCGACAATGGCCGCCTGAAAGAGGTACATTGGAAGGTAACCGATGGGGTGCCCGGCGGTGTATCTGGCGAGACAGAGGCGCACCGCCCCTCGCCCAATGAACTGAACAATCTATGGTTTGATGAGACCGACCAGACAAAGGTTTTGGTGATCGGTAACTCGCACAGCATTGATTTGTTCAACGCACTGTATCTCAATACCGACAAGTTTGCCGGTGTCCGCTTTGCACGGTTTGGAATGGAGGGCATACTTAGGGCAGATCAGGTTGAGGTGCTCCGTCAGGCTCCGAACTACCAGGCAGCCGATGTGATCGCCGTCGCCTCCTTCTGGTTTCCTGGCGTACCAACTTATGAGCCTGCGATCCGCACATTCTTGGCTGATGGCAAAGAGGTGGTGCTGATTAACAATACAGCCCGCTATCCCAACGATACGCGACTGCCATTTATTGACCATCTGGCGCAATCTCGGGGCGAAATGCCTGACATCCCAGAGGCCAACACACTGGCATATAACGCGCAAGACCGCGAGGTGGCCAGCGACAACCGCTGGATCGCGCAGCTAGGCGAGAAACTGGGTGTTCCGGTATATGACCGGTATGGCCTCGTCTGTTCGCGACCGGAAAAGACGTGCAGCCAGCTGACCCCAGATGGCAAAAAGACGGTCTATGATTACGGCCATTGGACGCGGGACGGCGCACAACTGTTTGGTGAACGCGCCGCCGAAGCGGGGTGGTTTGAAGAGTTCGGCGCAGCGACCGTTGGCGATTAGCTTAGTCTAACCAATTGTTGCGCACCTCACAGGTACAATGATACGACCAACCATCGCGTTCTTCGATATGTACGATTGAACTTACAAGAAGAATGAAGCGACCATCTTCGCCTTCATCCAAATCAACGCGCTCGCCGACCCTTGGCACAGTCGGCATCTGTCGGCGACGATCAACACTGTTGAACCTAAACTCAACATCAAACATTAGTACACCCGCGCCTTCGGTTTGATGTAGTCGACATCCTCAGTGAGCGTGAATTCGTGCACCGGACGGTAATCAAGCCGGCCCATGCCGCCATTCCCACCCCAACCATCGAACCAGGCAATGGTGTGCTTCATCCATTCCTTGTCATTGCGATCAGGGAAGTCCTCATGCGCATGCGCGCCACGGCTTTCCTTACGATTTGCCGCACTGGCCATCGTCACGTTCGCCTGCGACATCAGGTTGTCGAGCTCAAGCGTTTCGATCAGATCGCTGTTCCAGATCAGTGAACGGTCAGACACGTGAATATCCTCCATCCGTTTGTTCTGATCTGCGAGCTTCTGAACGCCTTCATCCATTAGCTTTGTATCGCGGAAGACAGCTGCATGCTGCTGCATCGCTTTCTGCATGTCAGACCGGATCGCAGCGGTTGGCGAACCGCCCTTCGCGTTGCGGAAGTGATCGAGCCTCTCCAGCGCCAAGCCAGCGCTATCGGCAGGCAGCTCATCATGGCTAGTGCCCGGCTTGATCGTCTCTTGCAGGCGGTGGCCAGTTGCACGACCAAACACCACGAGGTCGATAAGCGAGTTTGAGCCAAGACGATTTGCGCCATGCACAGAAACGCATGCCGCCTCGCCAACGGCAAACAGGCCCGGAACTGTTTTCTCAGGATCGCTCAGATCGCCAGCCATCACTTCGCCGTGATAGTTACAGGGGATGCCGCCCATATTGTAATGGACCGTCGGCGTTACGGGCAGAGGTTCGCGCGTCAGGTCGACGCCAGCGAAGATCTTGCCGCTCTCGGTGATGCCCGGCAGACGTTCGCCCAGAACCTTCGGATCAATATGATCAAGGTGCAGATAGATGTGATCGCCATCGGCACCAACGCCGCGCCCCTCGCGCATTTCCAGAGCCATGGATCGCGACACAACATCGCGGCTCGCCAGATCTTTGGCGCTAGGCGCATAACGCTCCATAAAGCGCTCGCCTTCGCTGTTCGTAAGATAGCCGCCCTCGCCCCGTGCACCCTCGGTAATGAGCACGCCCGCGCCGTAAATCCCGGTGGGGTGGAACTGAACAAACTCCATGTCCTGAAGCGGCAAGCCAGCACGCAGCACCATGCCGCCACCGTCGCCGGTGCACGTGTGTGCAGAGGTCGCTGTGTAATAGCAGCGTCCATAACCACCCGTCGCCAAAACAACTGAATGCGAACGGAAGCGATGAATTGTGCCGTCGTCCAGGCACATCGCGATCACGCCCACGCAAACCTTGCCGTTAGGCGTGTCTTTCATGATCAGGTCGAGCGCGAAGTACTCGATGAAGAAATCCGCATCGTATTTCAGGCTCTGCTGATAGAGCGCGTGCAGCATTGCATGGCCGGTACGGTCCGCTGCGGCGCATGTCCGCTGAACCGGAGGGCCCTCGCCCATATTCTGCATATGGCCACCGAAGGGCCTCTGATAAATCGTGCCGTCTTCGTTACGGCTGAACGGAACACCCGCATGCTCCAGCTCATAAACCGCAGCAGGGGCTTCGCGGACCAGATACTCAATTGCATCCTGATCGCCGAGCCAGTCAGAGCCCTTCACCGTGTCATACATGTGCCATGACCAGTGATCTGGGGTGTTGTTGCCCAGTGATGCTGCGATGCCGCCCTGCGCCGCGACTGTGTGCGAACGTGTCGGGAAAACTTTGGTGATGTTGGCCGTTTTCAGGCCAGCCTCAGCCGCGCCCATTGTCGCACGCAATCCGGAGCCACCGGCACCCACCACCACAACGTCATAAATGTGGTCGATAATTGTGTAGTCGGCGTATTTGGTTTCAGCAGTCATTAAATGGCTCCACCGAGAGAGAGGCGCGCGATGCAGAACAGAGCAAATCCGGCACCACCAATGGTCGCCAGATTAAGCAGCGCAATAACCGCAAACTTGTTCCCGGATGTGTGAATGTAATCTTCGATCAGAACTTGCAGACCCAGTCGCGCATGCCAGAACACACTGACGATGAGCAGTGCCATCGCGACCGCCACCAGTGGTTGGCCAATCCATTTCGCAACTTCGCCATACTCATAGCCAGGCAACAGAGCGAGGCTGGCGAGCAGGAATATCATCAGCACCAGATTGCCGATTGCGGTAAAGCGTTGCACCAACCAGTGATGCGCGCCGTGACCGGCTGAACCCAGACCGCGTACCCGTACTGATTGATGTACCATTACCCATGAGGCTTACCCAAGCTGCTTGTAGAAGATGAACAGCCAGAAGGCGGCTGTCATCGCGATTGCGATTAAGGGCGAAAGAACCGACCAGACCTTGTTGATGCCAAGCTCGTATCCGGCCCCAATATCGAGCACGAAGTGACGCAGCCCGCTCATCATATGAGTGAAGAAGGCCCAAGTGAGGCCGACGAGCACAACCTGCCCGTACCAGGCACCAGCGTGTGTGAGAAACGTCTCATAGGCTGCAGGACCGCTGGCAAGCGCACCTAGCCACCAGATCAGGACACCCAAACCGACGAGCGCCAATCCATCACCACTAACACGGTGCAGGATCGAGACCAGCATATGCGGGCCCCATTTCCATATCTGAAGATGCGGGGATAAAGGGCGAGTTGCCATAGAATTCTTCCAACCAAACGTTTGAGTTAACTCCCTTAGCGATCCCATCGGGTGAGGCAAGAGATCGAACCTCGACAAGCGCCGCAAATTTGCGAATAGCATGTTGCATGACACGCATTCTTCTCACCGGAGCGAGTCGCGGGATTGGCGCGGCAGCCAGAAAAACGCTTGAAGATCGCGGGGCGGCGGTAGTCGGCCAAGCCACCCTAGCTCGCGATGCGAACATGATCAGCGCCGATTTTGCAGAGCCATCTGATCCGCAAGAGTTGTGGGAGGCCGCGCTGAAAAAGCATGAGGGCAAGATCGATGTCCTCATCAACAATGCCGGCGTGTTCATTCCCAATCCGATCGAGGCGTCGGATATTGCCTGGCTCGACGGTTGGGAGCACACGATGCGGATCAACCTTACCGCATCAGCGCAATTGTCGCGCTTCGCGATCAGGCATTGGCAGAACCGTGGAGTAAGCGGGCGCATCGTGCACGTTGCGAGCCGCGCGGGGCATCGTGGGGACAGCCCTGCGCACTGGCACTACGCCGCCAGCAAGGGTGGCATGCTGGCACTGCATAAAACTATTGCACGAGCCTATGCCAAGGATGGCATATTCAGCTTTGCGATAACTCCCGGCTTTACCGATACCGCGATGGCTGATGATTATCTGGAGAGTCGCGGCGGTGCCGCTTTGTTGGCAGACATCCCACTTGGGCGAGTCGCAGAACCGGAAGAGGTCGGCGCCATGATTGCTTGGTGCGCGCTTGATGCCCCGCCCAGCATGACGGGCGCCACGCTTGATGTGAATGGAGCAAGTTATGTCCGCTAGATTTGGTCTGCTCGCCATTATTGGGTTGCTCGCCTCTTGCACCAACACGGGGCCGCAAGTGGTATCCGCACCAGCCACGCCCCAGCAATGGGCCGAAGTCTGCAAGCCTTGGGACAAGTGGGACAAGCCCACGTCAGCCTTTCATATTCACGGCAACACATACTACGTCGGCACCTGCGGCATCACGGCGCTATTGGTGGTTGGGGAAGATGGGCATGTCCTGATCGACACCGGTACCGAGAAAGGCGCGGAACTTGTCATGGACAATATGCGCGCATTGGGCATTGATCCGTTGCAGGTCAGTTTCCTGCTTCACAGCCACGAACACTTTGACCATGTCGGTGGTTTTGCAAGAATGCAGGAAGCAAGCGGCGCGACTATTATTGCGTCAAAGATCGCTTCGCAGGTCATCGCAACCGGACAGGAAACCTCTGACGATCCGCAGTTCGGGATGCATGAAGCTATGCGACCCGCGCTTGTCGAAGCCGAGGTGGCAAATGGCGAGAATGTCTATTCCGGAAATACCACATTCACCGCCATCGAAACGCCGGGACACACACCCGGAGCCTTGAGTTGGCAATGGCAAAGTTGCGCTGGTGATGATTGCAAATGGATTGTCTATGCCGACAGTCTCTCTCCAGTATCCAGCGACGCATATCGCTTCTCTGACCATCCGGAATACGTGCAAGGTTATCGCGAGGGACTGCAACGCCTTCTCGAGGTTGATTGCGACATCCTACTGACACCTCATCCCTCCGCCAGCTTCATGCTGCAGCGAGCGAAGAATGGATCATTTACGGGCGGGATGAGCTGCGTTGGCTATGCTGACGCGGTCGAAAAGAGACTGAATAACCGCCTGACCAAAGAAGCGGAGCAGGCCAGTGAGTAGCTGGAAGCTCAGCACCGTCGTTTCCCAAACCGCGGCGAAGAAAGCGCTGGCTGCGCAAGAGACCTCGCTAGACTGGGACCCCGAATTCGTGGTGTCAGCTTGCGAGCTAGACCCAAAGACACCTGAACGCTGGGCCTTCGAGGCATGGTTGCCGCGCAAACCTGGTGCCGCCGATACGAATTCGCTCGCGAAACTATTTGCGGGCAAGGCTCCAAAGTTTGAGAGCAAAAAGCTCGCCGACGTCGACTGGGTCACCGAAAGCCAGAAAGGCGTTGAACCGATATATGCCGGGCGTTTTTGTGTGCACACACCAGATTACGAACCAGACCCGGACGCAGTCAACCTCACAATCCCCGCAAGTCTGGCTTTCGGCACTGGCCAGCATGAGACAACAGCAGGATGCCTGGCGCAGCTCGATGCGATGAAGCGTCGCGGCGTAGTCATCCGCAATCATGCTGATGTCGGAACGGGCACTGGCCTGCTCGCCTTCGCAGCCATGCGGCTATGGCCACGTGCACAGGCAATCGCATCAGACATCGATCCGGTTTGTGATCAGGTTGTGCGCGAGAATGCTCAGCTTAATGACATCGAGATTGGGGATCGCGACGAACACTTGGCAATGATCATTGCGGACGGTGTAAATCACTCTGCCCTTCAAGCTCGCGCGCCGTTCGACCTGCTGATCGCGAACATCCTTGCCGGGCCGCTGATTGATCTCGCGCTAAGCTTTGCAAATGCCGTTCAGCCCGGTGGACAGTTGTTGCTTGCAGGGTTGCTTGAGACGCAGGAGAAAGCCGTCAGAACCGCATATTTCAAAGAAGGGTTCCGCCTTGCCCAGCGTCAGGTTTGCGGAGATTGGTCGATATTGTGGTTGAGAAAACGCCGACTGCATTGAGCACAATCGCACGCTTTTCCAAGCGTCTGCTCTTTGGGGCGAGCCGCGATCATCGGCGGCTTCCTTGTCACCGCCTGGATCGGATCCTCGATCCCGCGCAATCCGGATTGGGTGGAACCGGAAGACGGCATCACTATCCTGATTGAAACCAATGACGTGCATACCGCCGTAGTCATGCCAATCATTTCACCGCAAAAAGATTGGCACGAGCATTTCCCGGCGAGCGATCTTGAACGGCCAGAGGTTTCTTACACTCACATATCGATCAGCTGGGGCCAAAAGGATGTATTCCTCAACACACCCACTTGGGCAGATCTAAAATCAGGGACGGCGCTGCGCGCGATCGTGGGCGGAGAGGCGCTCTTGCATGTCGCACATTATGCAAATCCGATACCCTCTCCCAACCATCGCGAGCTGCGCATCACACCTGAGCAATATGCAAAGCTGATCACCGTTATTGAACGAAGCATAGCCAACCCAACCCGGCGCGAAGTATATCCTGGATATAGCTGGTACGACGCTTTTTACGACGCCCCTGGCGCTTATCACATCGGCAACACCTGCAATCAATGGACGAGCGACACATTGGCGGAAGCAGGTATCAAGACCGGGTTTTGGACACCGTTCGCTGGCGGTGTGATGAAGTGGGTTCCTGACCGCTCAGAAAGCTAGTCGAGCAAGGCGCGCTGTTGCTCGAGATATAGCCGTTCCGCTGGCGGCGGGTCGCATTTCAACGCCTTATCAAATGCCGACTGCGCTTCTTCACTACGGCCCAGTTGTGCAAGCAAATATGCGTGCGCTGCATGAAAAGGGCGATAGTTGTCCAGACGATCGCGTGGGATGGTGAGAAGCAAATCCAATGCTGCTTCTGCTCCTTCAACATGGCTCATCGCGACCGCATGGTTGATGGCAACAATGCTGCTCTTTCGCATAATACTTAAAGCTTCATATAACTTGAGGATTGATGCCCAGTCCACCTCGCGTCTGAAATGGCGAGCTGCATGCGTTAGTTGGATCGCCGCCATGACTTGATACGGGCCAGTCTCGCCAAACGTTGCGGCTTTATCCAGCCACTGCCGTGCTTGTGCTATCCTCTTACCATCCCACAGCGCGACGTCCTGCTGTGAAAGCGGTACCATCATTCCTTTCGCATCGACGCGCGCTTTTGTGCGCGACGCAGCAAGCGCAACCAGAGCAGCAAGAGCGAGCACCTCGGATTCACTTGGACACAGCTCAGCGGCTAGTGCCGTCAAACGTTCAATTTCACGCCCAAGCTCAGCATTCGAGCCCGAACCCGCACCATCCTGATAAGCGACCGTGTATGCCAGCTCCAAAGTGAGCAGAACCGCCTCAATTCGGTCTGGCCATTCCTTTCTCGAAGGTGTTTCAAACGGAATGTTCGCTTGTTTAATCTTGCCCTTGGCGCGAGTGATGCGCTGAAAAATTGTCGCTTCTTTGGTTAAAAAAGCACGCGCAATATCGGAGACGGGCAAACCGCAAATCACTTTCAATGCCAGTGCGACACGCGCCTCAACCGACAGCGCAGGATGACAGCAAATGAAAAGCAGGCTCAGCCGCTCGTCAGGAATTGATTCTGGAAACTGAATAACCTCAGCCATTTCGGGCTCGTTCATCTCTCGCGAAAGTATGCGCTGTTCCACTTGCGCCTTCCGCATTCGATCCAACGCTTTCCGCTTTGCGGTGACGAACAGCCACGCATCGGGGCGATCGGGCGGTGGTGACATTTGCAGAAGGGCTTCAACGGCATCGCTGAAGCCGTCCTCTGCCCAATCCAGACTACGGAAATGTGCAGCCAGCGCCGCGATGACCCGTGGCCGCACATCCGCGATCTCATGCGCTGGAATCATTCCTCATATTGCCAAATTGGGCGCACCTCGACGGCGCCGTTGCTGGGCACAGGAATCTTGCGAGCCCAGGCAATTGCCTGATCGAGATTGTCGGCCTTGATCACATAGTACCCGCCAAGTTCTTCATGGGTTTCAGCGAAAGGGCCATCATGTAGGGTCGCTTCTCCATCTTTGTATTTGATGGTTGTTGCGGTGCCAGCACCAAGCAAACGGTTGCCGCCTGCATACACCTCGGCGGCATTCATCTCATCGATCAATGCCATGTGCTTTCCGACCACGTCCTCCAGCATCTTGGCGCCGTCTTCACCTTCGTAGAAGCTCTCATCTTCGTTAATCAGCAGCATGTATTCCATCGTCTGTCTCCATTGCGACTAGTGCCAATATGGCGAGGCTCTGCCACAAAGACGAGCGAGCGGTTTTCGATTCTACATCACTCGAAAGTTTTTATGGGTTCAGGGTCTGATCGAGCAAATCCAGCGCACCTTTAGTAAAGGCAAACATGTTTGCGATCCGGTCATCGCTGCTGGTTTCGGTCATCTGAGTCCATTCACCATCTGGACCGGCCACTGCGGCGACGCTCCGCCCAGACGCAACGCCCATAGGGTGTTTGCTCGATCCTGCTGAGCCGCTCTCCGCGACACCCCATTCAGCGCCAAAATTGTCGCGGATCGCGCGCGCTTGTAGCAGTGCATACTCCTCAGTTGCGGAGCGCATGCCTTTATATGCCTCTGACGGCAGATCAAAGAGCACGTCGCGGGCACGGAAGGAATACACGGTTCCACCTCCGACATAGAATTTCAGCGCGCCCGGAACGGTAAGCAGGCTTGCAGCGATCAATCCACCGGTCGCACCGTCGGCCACCGCGACCTTCTCACCACGCTGGATCAATACCCCTGCAATACGGGCCGCCTGCGAATGAAACTGTTCCAGCATCTATTCCGCAGGCTCGCTATCGGTCTTCTTGCCCGTGCGGGTCCATGGATACAGAAACTGCCCGCCATACCCACGCGGAACATCTTCCGGGATACCGTAATCCTTTGGCCACCGATCTTTGGGCAAATGGAAAGTCCCAAACAGCTTGTCGATCCAAGGGAAATGGATCGCAAAGTTGACGTCGAACGCCTCACGCTCAAGGCCGTGATGCCAATGATGGAAGCGCGGCGTCGCGATCCAATGCCCCAATCGGTTAAAGTTACCCCCGACATTCGCGTGAAGCAGCGAAGACCAAACATAGATAAAGCCGAGATAGGCCTGCATCACTGACGGACTGAACCCAAGCGTAAAGAGGGGCAATGAAGTGACCATACGTAGCGCAATAACTTCGATCAGGTGCATGCGTGATCCCGCCAGCCAATCCATCGACTTTGCACTGTGATGGATCGCATGGAATCCCCACAGGAAAGGAACCTGGTGGAAGAGCCGGTGATACCAATATTGCAGAATGTCCGATGTCACCAAGACGATGATGAATTGCACGATCCACGGTAGGCTCGCTATGCCTGCCCGGAACGCTTCCCAGTTACTGGTATTCGCGTTGATCACTGTCGAAGGTGCCAACGTCAGGAATGTGAGGATCTGCACAAACATCGTGCTGATGAGGAAGTAGAACAGATCCTCCCGCCACTCGTTGCGGAACAATCTTTGCTCTCGCCGATGCGGCACCAAACGTTCGAACGGAGCGAACATAAAGCCAGTTGCGAGCAGATTGATGATGAAGAAATCAAGGCCGAAGAAGATGCCCCAGCTGCGCGTCTCATCTGGCTGAACATTGGCACCGCCAATCAGCGCCGCGCCAATACCGATAGCCAACGCAGTCATGCCGAGCACTTTGCGCGGCTCGCAAAAGCAGGCTCAGCAAAGCCAGCGCATAGCTGGCGAGGAGCACGCCATGCACTAATGCGCGAAACCCGCCCCATTGCTTGACGACCTCCAGTTCAGGGGTCGCAAACCACTCAGGAAAACGTAGCGTGACGACAAGAAATAGGCCCGCGAGCGAGAATAGCAGCGCGAAGAAGCCGGATAGCCAGCCACTGCCAAACCGGCGTACCTGCCGTGGGGATTCCAGATCGCGCCGCAATTTCTGCCAAAAACTTGCGGCCTTCTCATCAATCACTTTTTCGAGTTTTTCGCTCATCCTGCCGCCTTTACAATCTCGGCCCAACCCGCCTCGTCGGTCGTCTCAACACCTAACTCTTGTGCCTTTTTCAACTTACTGCCCGCACCCGGTCCTGCGACCAAAAGGTCGGTTTTTGCGCTCACGGAACCAGAAGCTTTTGCCCCTAATCTTTCCGCCTGTGCTTTTGCTTCATCGCGGCTCATTGTTTCGAGTTTTCCGGTGAACACCACGGTTTTGCCAGCAACCGGGCTTTCAACCGTCTTCACTTCGTAGCGCGGCGGAGAAACCTCGCTCAGCAGATCGTCCCAGACCGCGATATTATGCGGTTCGTGAAAGAAGTCGCCAAGCGCCTCGACCACTGATGGGCCGATTCCGTCGATGGAGGCAAGTTCTGACGCCGCTTCCTCGTCTCCTTCGCGGGCTTTGATCGCAATGTCGCGCAACACCGGTAGCTCATGCATGTGCTTCATCAAATCGCGCGCCGTCACCGCCCCGACATGACGAATGCCAAGGCCGAACAGCAGGCGCGCAGCATCCGGCTCGCGCCGTGCTTCCACAGAAGCCAACAGATTGTCCACAGAGCGCTCTTTCCAACCCTCGAGCGCGAGGATGTCCTCACGCCGTTCCCTTAAGCGGAAGATATCAGCAGGGCTTTCCAGCCAGCCCAGCGCGAAGAATTGATCGATGGTTTTTTCGCCAAGACCGTCGATATCGAGCGCGCCGCGAGAGACAAAATGCTTCAATCTCTCAGTGCGTTGTGCGGGGCAGATCAGACCGCCCGTGCAGCGAACATCGACCTCGCCTTCTTCAGCAATTGCTTCGCTATCGCATTCCGGGCAGCGATCAGGGAACGCGAATGCGGTCCGCTCCACCTCACAGGTCAGGTTCTCCACAAGCTGTGGAATAACATCGCCCGCCCTTTGCACGACCACGCGATCACCTGGGCGGACGCCCAGACGCGCAATCTCGTCGCGGTTGTGGAGCGTTACATTGGTTACTGTCACGCCGCCCACCAGCACAGGTGAGAGCCGTCCAACAGGAGTCAGCTTCCCAGTGCGGTAGACCTGAATGTCGATGCTCTCAAGCGTTGTTTGCGCGCGCTCAGCGGGGAATTTATGGGCCAGCGCCCAGCGCGGTGCTTTTGCGACAAAACCAAGCCGCTGCTGATAATCAAGCCGGTCGACCTTGTAGACCACACCATCGATTTCATACGGCAAATCAGGCCGCGCATCGGCGATCTTGGCGTAATGCGCGAGGAGCCCTTCCGCCGTCTCGACCCGCGTGAACAACGGCGACACAGGAATGCCCCATTTGGCAAGTTGCTCGACCACTTCGTGTTGGGTTTCGCCCGGAACGTCGCTCGCCGCCCCCCAACCGTGCGCCCAGAATTTTAATGGCCTACTAGCCGTCACCTTGGCGTCTTTCTGACGCAATGATCCTGCCGCTGCGTTGCGCGGATTGGCGAATTGCCGCACTTTGCTCTCGTCCAGCTCTTCACCCTTGGCCGCTGCCGCCTCGCGTGCTTCGGACATCAGACGCGTATTCAGCGCCACAAAATCCTCGCGGCCCATATACACCTCACCGCGCACTTCAAACACGTCGGGTGCCTCGCCAGAAAGCTGCTGAGGAATATCAGTGATATGCGCGACATTGGGCGTCACATCCTCGCCCACCTGCCCATCCCCGCGTGTCGCCGCACGCATCAGTTTGCCGTTTTCGTAACGTAGCGAACAGGACAGCCCGTCGATCTTATCCTCGGCGGTAAAGGCAATTGGCGCGTCATCAGATAGCGACAGAAACCGCCGCACTCGCGCTACCCATTCATGGATTTCCTCATCGGAAAATCCATTGTCGAGGCTCATCATGCGAACCTCATGCGTTACCTTGCTTAGCGGTGATGCAGCGACCGCATGTCCGACCTTTTTCGATGGGCTGTCATCGCGGATCAGATGCGGGAAAGCTTCCTCCAGCTCCGCATTGCGGCGGACAAGCGCATCATACTCCTGATCGGTGATCTCAGGCGCGTCCTTCGCGTGATACAGCTCATCATGCCGCGCGATTTGGCGCGCAAGCCGCATCAGTTCGTTGGCGGCTTCAGCTTCGGACAGTTGCGTGCTCACACTCCCTCCAGCAAGCGGTCCGCCTGCGCGCGCGCCTCCGGCGTTACCTCAGCGCCCGATAGCATTCGGGCGATTTCTTCCTGCCGCCCGGCTTCATCAAGCAAGCTTACACTGGTCTTCGTCACTGTCCCGCTCGACGCCTTGGCAATGAGATAATGCATGCCGCCCCTCGCGGCGACTTGCGGGCTATGCGTCACTGCCAGCAATTGCCCACCGTCCGCCAATCTTGCGAGCCGGTCGCCAATCGCGCTCGCCACAGCTCCACCGACCCCGCGATCAATCTCATCAAAGATCACCGTTGCTGCCCCGCCCTGCTCCGCCAAAGCCACTTTCAACGACAGAATAAAACGCGACAATTCGCCGCCACTGGCGATTTTGCCGAGCGGCGCATGGTCGGCACCAGGATTGGTCGAGATCAGGAATTCGACGCTGTCCATACCATGCGGTCCCCATTTTTCCTCTGGCAACGCGCCGATGGCCGTCAGAAAGCTGGCTGCGTCCAACTTGAGCGGAGCCAATTCACCCGCAACCGCCTTATCCAGCTTCTTCGCCGCTGCGACCCGCGCCTTGTGCAATACACCAGCCTTTTTCTCATAAGCTTCGCGCGCGGACTTTGCCGCCGCTTCGAGCGCGTCCAGTTCTGCCTCGCCACCTTCGATGGAATCCAAAGCAACACGAAACTCGCGCATTTTCTCAGGCAGTTCATCGACTTCGCAGCGATGTTTTCTAGCCAGAGCGCGCAGCTCAAAAAGGCGGGTCTCCGCCTCATCCAACGCAGCAGGATCATGGACCAATGCATTGGCGGCATCGTGTAGCTTATCCTCCGCTTCACCGGCCTCGATCACAGCGCGATCAAGCGATGCCAACGCTTCGGCAAGTAAGGGATGCTCCGCCGCAATTCGATCAAGCCGCCGCGCCGCGATACGCAGCGAAGCGAGCGGGGAATCCGAACCCTCCCAAATCTGGCGTAATTCCTCCAAATCGCCTGACAGTTTCTCTCCCTTTTGCATGGCAGAGCGCGTTTCAGCCAAGCGCGCCTCCTCGCCTGCCTGAGGTTCCAGCGCGGTTAGTTCAGCCAGATGTGCAAGCAACAAATCCTGATCAAGCTTGGATTGTTCCAGCGCTTCGCGCGCTTCGCGTAATTGTACAGCTGCGGTTTGCCAACTAGCCCAAGCTGATGCGACGCTTGCCGTGTCTGCACCCGCAAAACGATCAAGCAGCGCCCTGTGGCCGCGTGGATTCACCAGCCCGCGATCATCATGCTGACCGTGCAACTCAACGAGGTGCCCACTGAGTTCGCGCAGCAACGCAACCCCAACCGGTTGATCATTGATCCACGCTTTAGAACCGCCATCGGCCTTAACTTGGCGCCGGATCAGCAGCGGTTCGCCCGGCTCCAGCTCAACGCCTGCATCGTCAAGCATTTCGGCTAAGCTCACGGGCAATGTAGCAAACTCAAAACTGGCCGTGACGCTGGCTTTTTCTTCGCCCGCCCTAACAAGCCCGGTCTCAGCGCGGTTGCCAAGCACCAGGCCTAGTGCATCGAGCAAGATCGACTTACCAGCGCCGGTTTCACCGGTCAGGACACCAAGACCGCGCCCAAAATCGAGATCAAGCGCCTCGATCAGGACGATGTTGCGGATGGACAGGCGCGTGAGCATTACATTGGCATCTAGCCAATCGCTCCGCGCCCGTCACGTGGTGCTGTGCGGAAACGAACAGCTATTCCGCAGCTACGTGATTTGGCAATGCTGACCTCAGAAGCAGAAACCCGCTAATCGCAGCGACACCCGACCCGGCAAGTACGCCGAGCTTCACTGCGTCCACCAGCGTCTGATCCGCGAAGGCCAGATTGCCGATGAACAGGCTCATGGTGAAGCCGATTGCCGCCAGCAATGACAATGCGTGTACCTGTCGCCAGTTTACATCTTCAGGCAACTTAGCGAGGCCGGTTTTAACAGCCATCCAAGCAAAGCCGAAAATACCAACCTGCTTTCCGATCAACAGACCAAGGATGATGCCCAGCGGCAGCGGCTCAGCCAGTGCAGAAAGCTCAAGCCCGGCGAAGGACACACCCGCATTGGCGAAACCAAAGATCGGAATGACGAGAAACGCGACCCATGGGTGAAGCGCGTGCTCCATCCGTTCAAGTGGGTTCTCACCGCCGCGCGCAGCCATCGGTACGGTCATGGCCGCAGCGACACCGGCAAGGGTCGCGTGTACGCCCGATTTCAACACGAACACCCACATGACGATAGTGAGCAATACGTAGGGAATGCTGGAGGCGACTTTCAGGCGATTGACGACAATCAATGCGACCAGCGCAGCTGCGCCGCCCATAAGCATATCGGTGTCTATATTGCCGGAATAGAAGATTGCGATGATTGCAATCGCGCCGATGTCATCGATCACTGCGACTGCGAGCAATAATGCCTTTAACGCGACCGGGACCCGTGGCCCGAGCAGTGAAAGGATACCCAACGCAAAGGCAATATCGGTCGCGGACGGAATGGCCCATCCGGAAATTGTCTCTGGGCTATCGGCATTTAGCCCAACAAAGATGAGAGCTGGCATCGCCATTCCGCCTATGGCAGCGACAAGGGGCAGCGACGCCTTGTCCCAGCTGGACAGCTGGCCGACCAAAATTTCGCGTTTTACCTCCAGCCCTACAAGGAAAAAGAAGATCGCCATCAGGCCGTCATTAATCCAAAGGATCAAAGGTTTATCGATCGCGAAGCTGCCCACAGCCAACGTGACGGGCACATTCAGGAGCTCGCCATAGACACCAGACAGCGCGCTGTTGGCCACGATAAGCGCAATCAACGCTGAGAAGATCAATACAATGCCGCCTGCGCTTTCTTTTTGCAGAAAATCACGAAGCATGGGCGCAATCGCGCGGACCATCGGGTCTCTCCCTGTAAAGTGGTGTTGTTAGGTCAATGAGGGTCCTTAAGCGCGGTTCCCCGATTTCGTGCAAAAGTCGCAAATGAAGACCTATAGGTCAGCCAAGTAAGTGAGCAACGCGCAAGTACCGCGTGACCGAGCATTTCGTATAAATTGAGAATACAATCGGACCACCGATGATGCTTCACCTGCCGGGCCTTGGAGGGGGGATGTGAGGGACAACCCGGGGGCTCGCATGCATCGGCAATCCGATGCGGTCCGACATCACGAGATCACAAAGGATGATACTCGCCAGAGGGGCCCGGCCCGCAATGGTCAAATACGACTAAAACGATCTCATTCCAAGCCCGCAAGGTCTCAACCTCGACGAACAGCAAAGGAAATCCGACCAAAAGCGGTCAGTTGCTAACTGAGGCGACACCGGGAACATCTGCCGCAATATGGCTCCATGCCATACTGTTACGCGCAAAGTCCCTCATCCCTTCGCTCTGCCAAGCAACCAAGTTGAGATTGTCGATAACCACACTCTGCGCGGGTCCAGCGCCATCGCCTGTGAATTTCAGGATTGGCCGAAATTCTCGCACTTTGCCAACTTCGTCGCGCGGCACGTCAAACTCAAATCTTACTGTTTGCCAGTCAGAGCTTGCAGCTATTCCCGCTTTATCAAATATTTGCCCAGCCCAGCGTTTCCCCGCTGGTTCCCCTACACCGGGGCGCGCTTTCACCAGCACCTCTAAATCCAACGGCTCATTAGCACGAATATCGAACTCAATTGTGACCTTATCCGCACGGACGTAACGCAGATAGGATTGGGTGTAGAGATAAGCTGACTTGCCAACTTCATGGAACTTCAACTCGGCATGCTGATTCAGGGTATCGGAACGCACAAACTCCACGTCCATACCCTCAGAACCCCAACGCCGATCCCGTGCATCACCAAAGGTGCTATTTTCGAAATCGCCCCCGGGGACGAGCAATTGGCCAAACCGATCTCCATCCGCTCCACATTCGCGTGAGATCACCATTCGACCAAGCTTGGAGCATGCTTGCTTGTTCCGTTGCACCTTGTGATCGCCCTGAGTCACGACCGCATGGCCACCGCTAAGCATCAGTTTCGTGTCACGCTCTTCCGATAGCGCCATTACCCGCCGCAGCACATATTCGCGCACCGACCCGACTGCGGGAACCGGTAGATAGTCAAGCATAAACATGGGGATGACTTCTGCGCGATGGAACTTGTCGCCATCGAGCCAAACCTTGAGGACATATCCCGGCATCGTCTCGGGAAAATTTTGATCAAACAAGAAGTTACCGACCGAGGATGCAATCAACGCTCCAGAGTAAACCTCAAGACCTTGAACAACGTGCGGATGATGTCCGATAACGACCGGACTGCCACGCTCCGCCGCGATCCGCAGCCTGCGTTCAGTGCGCTCGGTTGGGCGAAGACTGTACTCGCTCCCCCCATGATATTGCAGGATTGGCACTGCGCCGTCGCGACGTTCGCGGTCCACAATCTCGCGAACGGTTGCGTTATAACCAAGCCCAGCACCGCCTTTGTTTTCAGTCGCCGCTTGATGAGCCCTTTGGCTGCCAATGGTTCCGACGACTCCCATCAGAGCGAGCGTCTCGTCGCCGAAAGTCTCGTAATGTGCGGCCAGCGCTTCGTCGGCATCATAGCCGGCCCCAGAATAAGGCAATCCGGCCTCGTCCAGGAAACCAAACGTGGTCTTCATGCCGGGGTCGCGGTAGTCAAAGATGTGGTTGTTGCCCAAGGTTACATGGTCAAAGCCAGCACGCTTGAGCGCCCCTGCCAATTGCGGGACCGAATAGAAAACAATCCGCTTGTCCATTGGTTCTGCCGGGGCCTCATGACCCAACACAGTTTCCAAATTGACCGAAGCGATATCAGCGGTTTCGATATAGGGCTTCATCGGCGCCAACAGGCGGTCGAGATCGGCATCAACACTGCCGTCTCTGATGTGACGAGGCGTCCCCCGCGGCGGTTTCAGATAGCGGCGCCCTGCCATGGCGTCGCCTGCAAAGAATAGCTCCACCCTGCCAGGCTTGCGAGCAACAAGTTCGATTGTCGGGATCTTCAAACAGCCGCAGCTGGTGTTGAGTAATTCCTGATGTCCGAAGGTCTGAACGCTGGCGAACACCGAGTCTCCGGCAATATCGAGCCGATAGTAGGAATTGGGGCGCACTCTCCCGGTAAAACTACCGTCAGCCTTCACGATCATCGATTGTCCATTCACCGCCACAGTGACGGCATCCATGGTCAACCCCTCATCGGATCCGTCCACGACACCGCTAATCTCAACTGACGGTTGATCGCCCTGCGCACGCGCGTTCGCCGGCGCGGCAAGCGCCAGCACCGCTATGGTCAGAATAATGGCAAGACGAAGTGCTCCAGACATAGCCGAAGCCTAGCCTGCACCTCGTGAGATTTGGTTAATTTCGGCGCAACTTTGCGCCTTTTGCAGCGCTAACTCGCGGTCACGCCGGATGCGTGATCCTGAACCAGTTCATAGGCACGCTCATACCACTTGCTTGCAGGGTGATTGGCGCCAAGGACGGCGGTATACTTCACGGCCTCTTCCGGGATGCCCAAGGCCAGGCTACTCTCGGTAAGGCGATACAGCGCTTCTGGCGCGTGGCTGGTGGTTTGAAAGTCATTTACGACGTTTTGAAAGCGTACCTGCGCAGCAATCCAACGGCCACTTTTTTGATAGAAGCGACCGATCTCCATCTCTTTCCCAGCCAAGTGGTCTTCAACAAGATCGAGCTTGAGCCGCGCGTCAGTGGCATATTCACTCTGTGGGAAGCGGCGATTTACCTCACGCAGAGCAGTGCGCGCCTGCTCCGTGGTTTTCTGATCGCGCTGAACATCGCTGATCTGCTCATAATAGCTGAGCGCGATGAGATAGTAGGCGTAAGGCGCGTCTTTATTGCCTGGGTGAATTGACAGAAAACGCTGCGAGCTCTGGATCGCCTTGTTATAGTCGCGAGCGACATAATAGCTAAACGCACTCATCAGCTGCGCCCTGCGCGCCCAAGGCGAATAGGGGTGCTGGCGCTCAACCTCGTCAAACAAGGCCGCGGCAATTGTCGCCTGCCCGCGATCAAGCCGATCCTTGGCGGACATGTACAATGTTTCCACGTCGCGAGCGACATAGGCCGTGTCGGCTGGGTTGTTATTGCCCCCACCACAAGCTGAAAGCGTAAGAGTTGCCCCTAGCACGGCGGCGGCGAAAACTGTTTTGTTAGAGCGTGTCATCAAGAATGGCCTATAATCAGGCTGGCGCTGAACGCCAAGTGAAGTCACGCGATCTTTTGTTGATGCGCGCTAAGTCGCGGCAAGGCTTGGCCGCAATGATCGCAGCTTTAGCGCCTCAGGCAGCGTAAAGAGCCAACCCGCACCGATGCGCTTGAGGCACAGATAGATTAGCAGGCACAGACAAATAAGGAGCGCGTTTCCAATCAATGGATAGGCGAATGCAAGTGCCACACCGCCTGTTGATTGCACCCAGGCGCTGATCGTCGATCCGAAAAGCGCATTGACCGCAATCAGGATGCTGGAATGCATGACGTAGATCGGCAGAGTATTGCGCCCTACATATTTAAAGGCGTTCATACCCGGCCAATCCTGCATCACCCGGGCCAGGTTAAGGATCAAAGCGATCCCGATCACCGTCGGGATAAGCCAAATCCCCGGTATACCCCTGTCAAACAGCAGCAGCGGAATCATCGACACGGCGTAAGCGACAACCAAGCCCGACACGGTCAACCAACCTGGCCGCGCAACCGCCCCTTTGAAAAGCATTGGGAAATATATCCCGGCAAGGAAGTATGGAAGCGAACGGACCATCTGCGGCACGACGATTCCGTGGAACCCTTCCGAAAATGCCGAGGCTGCAAACGCGAGCACGATGGCCGGTATGGGCCATTTTTTGAGCAGGCGCGCCAAGAGGAAGAAAGCGACCAACCCGTATAAGAACCAGATTTGCGTGTTGGGAAACAGCAATTCACCGCCAAAGCGCACGGCAAAATCCTTGACCGATCTTACCGACAAATCACGAAATAACAGCCACAGGGTCATCACCGAGACGAAGCCCCAGAGCACATATACAAAATACAGAAGGCCAACCCGCTTGTCCCAGACATCGCGCAATGGCTTGTGCAGCGATGTCGTGGCGAGGAATCCTGAGATAAAAAAGAAAGTCGGCATACGCGCAGGACGTGCCGCGCTTGTCAGCGTATCCCAAATCTTTGAGGCACGGTCGTCGAGCGCAAGGTTGGCAAAATGCAATTCGTCAAAATGCATCACCACAACCAGAATGATGCAAAAACCACGAGCCAGATCGATCCACGGCAAACGATCACGCTGCTCAGCATGCGCCATCGTACTTCTTGTTGTGTCCCCGCCCATAGGCGTTAGCGCTTAGCGCCAATCACCTGACATCTGCAACCAGCGCGTCCATTGCAGGCTTATAAACCTCAAAAAGGATCATTTGCCCAGTTGCCGGATTGCGTGCTGCACCTGATGTTGGATGTAAGCCGTCAGATTGATAAAGCACCATATTGAATGGTGCGTCGTTCGATCCCATCTGCGGATCGTTGGCGAAATCAGCCACGCCATCAACCCAATCAGCGCTCTTCACAATCTCTGCCAGCTCAAGCCGCATCGCGTTGTAAGTCGCATTGTCCGCCCCGGCGATTTGGTGCGGAAGCAGCGTAGAGATCACAACCTGCGCCCCATCGGCTCGCAAAATATCGACATAGGCCTTGAGCTCTGTCGCGAACTCTTGCGCGCTGTCATATTTATGCAGATCATTTGACCCGATATAGATTGATACGAGATCAGGCTTTAAAGCGAGAACAGAATCGATGCGATCAGTAAGCGTGTTGATGCCACTGCCACCAACGGCAAGGCCGTGATACTCAATATCGGTGCGCGAGTTACCAAACATACCCGTATGGCTTCCGCCCCAACTGACCGCTGAGCTGCTACCCTCGGTCACAACAACAATCCGGCCATCACCACCAGCAGACGCTGGGCTCTGTGTGGGAGTAGGAGTGGGCGTGGGAGTTGGCGTCGGTGTAGGCGTTGGAGTCGGTGTGGGTGTTGGCGTAGGAGTCGGCGAAGGCGTAACCGCCACCGAAACACCAGCAGGTGCCTGAGCACTGCCACCACCACATGAAGCCAAAGCGCAAGACGCGACCGCGAGCAAAAGCATTCTTTTTGTCATTCACCCCGGCTAAAAGAGTGCAGTTAAAGCCGCGTACAGGGGGATGGTTACCAAATCAGGGCGAATCCGTTAACATTTGGGACTAACCGCTCGTCGCTGCGACGAACGGAGCGCTGAGCAAGGTTTTGGCCTACTCTTCGCCCATCCGGAGCGCGGCTATGAAGGCCTCCTGCGGAATGCTGACATTGCCATACTCGCGCATCTTGGCCTTGCCCTTCTTCTGCTTCTCCAGCAGTTTCTTCTTACGGCTGATATCGCCTCCATAGCATTTGGCGGTCACATCTTTGCGCAGCGCTGCAATCGTCTCACGCGCGATAATTTTACCGCCAATTGCCGCTTGGATCGGTATTTTGAAAAGATGGCGTGGGATCAGATCTTTCAACCGTTCACACATGCCCCGCCCGCGCTCTTCAGCGACACTGCGATGTACAATCAGCGACAACGCATCGACTGGCTCGGCATTGACCAAAATGTTCATCTTAACCAGATCGCCCTCGCGCAGGCCAATCTGCTCATAATCAAAGCTCGCATAGCCGCGTGAAATTGACTTCAAACGATCATAAAAGTCGAACACGACTTCGTTAAGCGGCAGCTCATACGTCACCTGCGCACGGCCACCGACATAAGTCAGATCGGTCTGAATACCGCGTCGGTCCTGGCACAGTTTGAGGATCGAGCCCAGATATTCGTCAGGCGTATAGATTACGGCCTTGATCCATGGCTCTTCAATCATCTCTATCCGGTTTACGTCAGGCCAGTCCGCCGGATTATGCAGCAAGATCTCTTTGGCATCTTCGTTCTTCGTCTTGCCGAGTTGCAATCGATAGACCACTGACGGAGCCGTGGTGATCAGATCAAGATCGTATTCGCGCGAGAGGCGTTCCTGAATGATTTCAAGGTGCAGCAGGCCGAGGAAACCTGCACGGAAGCCAAAACCCAGCGCCGCACTTGATTCCATCTCAAAGCTGAAACTTGCGTCGTTCAAGCGCAGTTTTCCGATGCTCTCGCGCAGCTTTTCAAAATCCGCTGCATCGACCGGAAACAGCCCGCAGAACACCACTGGTTGTACTTCCTTATAGCCAGGCAATGGCTCGGTCGCCCCGCCCTTTACGGTGGTGATCGTGTCACCGACGCGGGCCTGCTCAACCTCTTTGATCTGCGCCGTGATAAAACCAATTTCGCCGGGGCCTATTTCTGGCAAGTCAGCACGCTTTGGCGTGAAACACCCCACCCTGTCGATCAGGTGTTCCGTGCCGCCCTGCATGAATTTGACGTTGAGACCTTTCTTGAGAACGCCATCGATAACACGCACCAGAATGACGACACCTAGATAAGGATCATACCAGCTATCAACGAGACTCGCCTTGAGCGAGGCGTCGCGATCTCCTGTTGGAGGCGGGATGCGTGCAACCACAGCTTCCAGCACATCTTCAATGCCAAGACCCGTTTTGGCGCTGGTCAACGCGGCATCAGATGCATCAAGGCCGATCACTTCCTCGATTTCCAGCTTTACCCGATCCGGCTCCGCAGCCGGCAAATCGACCTTGTTAATCACCGGCACAATCTCGTGATCGTGCTCAATCGACTGGTATACATTGGCGAGCGTCTGTGCCTCGACACCTTGCGCAGCATCCACCACGAGCAAGGCCCCTTCACAAGCGGCGAGACTGCGCGACACCTCATACGCAAAGTCGACGTGCCCGGGCGTATCCATCAGGTTCAGCTCATACGTCTCACCATTTTTGGCCGTATAATTGAGACGCACGGTTTGGGCCTTGATAGTAATGCCGCGTTCGCGCTCAATATCCATATTGTCGAGCACCTGCTCAGACATTTCACGATCAGTCAGGCCACCACATGCCTGGATCATCCGGTCAGCCAGCGTGGACTTGCCGTGATCGATGTGTGCGATAATTGAGAAATTACGTATTTTGGAAAGATCAGTCATTACCCACGCCCCTTAGCGGGGGAGACAGACCGCGCCAAGCGGCCTTATGCGGCTTGCCGACCGGTTTGTGACGGTGCGTTCTCTGACAGGGTGAATTGCGCATATGTTGGCGCAGCAGTCGGTGCCGGTCCGCCAGCGTTGTATTTTCCTGGCGAAAGCGCTTCTAACGGTGCACCAGCAGTCGCAAGTTCATACGGGCTGACACGATGGCGCGTACACAAACCGCCCGCACCATCGTCAACCAATTCCTGCTCAAACTCTACGCCTTGCGTATCATCCATTGTGCGCTTGACCGATGCCACGGCCAATTGCCCGCCACCAAAATCAAGAACGAAGGCCGTGCCAACAGGCACATTCTCAAGTCCCTGAATCATTGCGCCGGAGCGCGACAGATTGCGCAGCGTCACATCATAATAGTGATCTTCGTGAATAATCCCGATCTTGCGGAAGACTGTTCGACGGGTCGCACGCTGCGAGCCTTCATTCGTCGGCGCCAATGTCCATTCGCCGGAATCCAGGCATTTCTGCACGGCATCAACAGTAAGAGCGTCGGAAAACACGTAGCCTTGAATAGTGTTAATCCCGTGCGATTGAAGCTTCTCAAGCAATTCCATCGCATGAATGCCCGAAGCGCCCGTTTCCATGCCCATGGCACCCGCGAGAGTCGTAATGGCGCCAATCATTTTCATGTCGCCATATTCGTCGCCCACCGTTGGTTCGAAATATTCACTGCCGATATTGAGCGCGCTAAACGGAGCCCGCCGCAGGTAATTCAGCGAGGACAGCCCGCTTCCGAATTGGTCCAGCGTCAATCGCACACCGAGCTTGAACAAGCCTGCCAGTGCTTTGTCGACTGCCGCACTGTCACCTTGGAGAATGGATTCCCCGAGCTGCAACTCAAGCCGGCTCGCTCCGAGGCCAGTTTCCTCCAGCGTCTTTTCGACCATGGGTACAAACCCGGTTGCAGCAAACTGCACCGGTGAGACTTTGATCGCGAGACGAATAGATCCCGGCCATGTGAGCGCAGTTTCGCATGCTTTGCGCAGACCCCATTCGCCAATCGGGACTATCAGACGACTGCCCTCGGCAACGGGCAGAAATGTTTCCGATGCTACCCTGCCACGATCTTCGTCATCCCAGCAGTACTTCGCTTCCAGTCCAATGACACGATTGCCATCAAGCGAGACGATTGGCTGGTATTCAAGAGTGAACTGACCATCCTCGATAGCCTGCGCGAGATCCTGTTCCATGCGCTTGCGGAGCTTCGCCTCATGCTCAAGATCTGAAGCGTAGAAACGGAATTGGCCCCGACCGCCATTTTTTGATGCATAAAGCGCCAAGTCCGCTGCGCGTGTCAGCTCTTCACGTTCCAAGCCATCATAGGGCGCAATCGCGATTCCAACAGAACACCCGATTATTGCCCTGCCATCGGCAAGTGAATACGGCTGCGAAAGCATGGCGATAATTTTCTTCGCCAGTGCGCCAAGCTCGCCGCGGTCATCCATGTCAGGCATGAGGATCTGGAATTCATCGCCGCCAAGACGGCCAATCTCACCCTGCCCGTCAATGGCGCTTTTGAGCCGCTCCGCAACCTGCTGAAGCAACTGGTCACCGGCTGCATGCCCAAGCGTATCGTTGACTTGCTTGAAACGATCAAGGTCGAGCATCAGCAACGCGCAGGCCCGCTCGGCAGACCTGAAGGCCTGGAGCGTCGAATTGATCCGCATTTCCATTCGCGGACGGTTCGCAAGACCGGTGAGCGAGATCGAACTGCGCCAGTCGCGCCGCCTCTTCCTCCATCCGGAACTCTTCGGTCACATCTATCGCGACGCCGCGGAAGCCCATGAAGTCACCGCCCTTTGATAGAGGTTGGCCGGACAATCGGAGCACAAGATCCACCCGTTTATCGGTGGTCTTTACGGTCAGGTTTGAGAAACTTTTGCGCGAACCCAGCTTTAGACCAAGAGAGCGGCCGTCAGTTTCGCCGCCGGAGGGCACAAAAAGGGATTGAAGAGGCTGGTCGAGCAGGCTGTCTATGTCGGTTTCAAATCGCTCAACAATAGTCGGGCTCAGATATGTGATTTTGCCAGCAGAGTCCGTCGCCCAAAACCAACTGACGCCAGCATCCTCAAGCCCTTCAACGATTTCGAGCTTTTCGGCATCCCCCACGGTCGAGCGACGGCCGCCGCGCGACCGGGAGCCGCCACCCTTAAACAGATCTGAAAAGGGCAATGCGCCCATCGTGGCAGCCTCGACAAAGGTAATTTCCGATTGGGAAGGACTAAACCAGAATGGTTAGCATCGCCCTAACGGTTTTTACTAACGCGCGTTAACTGGTTGAAAAATTATGCGCCGATTCCGCTGGTTAGACGCGGCGCGGCAACTTCAACCTCGAGAAATTTTTTCTGCGTGCCCAATTGCCCGCGTTCCTGCATCAGCATCGCGAACGCATCTTGCCGCAGCGCCTCCAGCGGACGCCCTGCTGCCTCAATTTCGTAAGGTGAAACGCGATGGCGGGTACACAAACCGTCAGCGCCATCACTAATCAGCGGGGTTTCAAACTCGATCCCCTGTCGGCTTCCAGTGGAACGCCTGACCGTACATACCGCTAGCTGGCCATCACCAAGATCAAGGACAAATTGCGTGCCCTTAGGCACGTCCGCAAGCCCCTCAATCATTGCGCCAGTTTTTGACAGGTTCCGCATCACCACGTTGTAACGCGAATCTTCGTGGATCACGGCTATTTTGCGATACACTGTCCGGCGATCCGCACGGTATCTGGCGGGGCCTTTCGGTTCGTATTCAAGCTGACCGTTCTCAAGCCTCTTCAAGACTTCGTCTTGCGGCAAGCCAGGCGAAAAGATGTAACCCTGAATAATGTCGGCACCACGCTTCTTGACCAGAGCCAGTTCGTCTTCGGTCTCGACACCTTCCGCCACGGTTTCCATCTTGAGTGCGCTGGCAAGACCCACAATCGCGCTCATAATGGCCGAATTGTTATTGTCCTTCTCAGTCGATCCGCGGACAAAACTTTGATCAATTTTGATTTTGTCAAATGGCGCGTTGCGCAAATAGCTCAGAGAGCTGTAGCCCGTGCCAAAATCGTCAAGCGCCAACTGGACTTTCAGATCCTTGAGTTCTTTGAAGATCCGCTCTGCACGTTCTGTATCACCGACAAAAACCGACTCTGTAATTTCCAGAACGAGGCGCGCGGGATCTAGTCCCGATGTAATAAGCGCGGTTTCCACGATTTGCGGGAAATCATCATGAGCGAACTGGATCGCGGACACATTCACCGCAACTTTCAGATCCACCGGCCATTCTGTCGCCTGACGGCACACGGTCTTGAGCGCCCATTCGCCCATTTGCTTAATGATATCAATTTCTTCTGCGACCGGAATAAACAGTCCAGGTGAAACGGCGCCACGCTCTGGATGGAACCATCGGATGAGCGATTCAGAATCCCTTGACCTTATGCGTCTTCGCACAAACCAAGGGCTGATAGTGCATCTCCAGCTCTTCCTTGACCATTGCATCGCGCAGATCTTCTTCGAGCGCGTGACGCATCTTGGCGCCATCTTCCAGCTCAGTAGCGTAGAAACGATAACTGCCGCGGCTCGCCGCCTTTCGCCGCATACAAAGCGAGGTCAACCGCTTTCAAAACGCCCTCGGTTTCAACCCCGTCATACGGCGCGATTGCAATGCCAATCGAGGTGCCAATGATCGCCCGCGAACCATCAATTGAGTAAGGTTGAGAGATCATCTGTATCAGTCGTTGACCTAGATCGCCCAGGTCACCGCGGTCATCCATGTCGGGGAGAATTATGAGAAACTCATCGCCGCCCAGACGACCGATTTCGCCCTTTTCACCAATGATCTGCTTCAATCGCGCTGCAACCTGCTTCAGCAGCTCGTCACCCGCTGGATGCCCCAGCGTATCGTTGACTTGCTTGAAGCGGTCGAGATCCAGCATCAGAATGGCGCAAGACCGTTTGAGCGATCGATATGCCTTTAACCGTTTCGCCAGCTGCTTTTCCATGCGGTGGCGGTTGGCCAACCCTGTGAGCGAGTCATATTGTGACAAACGCTCTGCATTCATATGCTTTTCGCGCACATCGGTGATGTCGGTTGCACTGCCGCGATAGCCAACAAAGCGATCCTGATCGTCGAACTCTGGCCGACCGACTAAATCCCACCAGACCTCTTTGTCGTCAGAATTGAGCCGAACAACAACGTTTGAAATGGAGGTGCGTGAAGTCAGCAGGAACTTCAATGGTCGTTGGACTTCCTCATCCTGTTTCGGCGCGTCCATGCTGACGATTTCAGTAAGCTGCTTGCCAAGAAGCGAAGCCATATCCAATCCTGCACGTTCACAGGCTTGCTTACTGAGATACGTTATGCGTCCTGCAGCGTCGGTGGCCCAGAATATCCCTAAACCAGCGGCTTCAAAGTTTTCGAGCAAGCTTACACGTGAGCGAAAGTCGGCTGCCTCAATCGGTGTAAATGGCCGATCCTGCGGGCTCTGTTCTACAGACTCATTGCGTGAAAAGATGCTGCTAAGTTGCACGCAAAAAGAGCTCCGGGCGAGGCGTGCGTTTTAACATGCGCACGCAGTTAGACATTCGGGGTATGCGTTTACGGTGAAATGGTTGAGATTTGATAACCATCTGATTGACGGGCAAAGCGTCGGACATGTCCCTTTGCAACCTTCAAGCCGTCGACGAATTTTTTGGCTGATGTGCGCACGCCTTGCATTCATGTAGTTTCGCACGCAGTATCCGGTCAAAAGGCAAGGCAAAGCCGACTAAGGGGAGACGACACGGGTATGCCAAATCTGGAAGATGAAGCAGCACAGTCAACGAGCGCATTGGGGCCGATTGTTGGCCTAACGCGTGAGGATATTTTCGGTGCGGTCGCTGTTCTGCTACGCGAAACTGCATCTGACCCGCAGCGCCTTATGAAACACAGCCGCACCATGGGCGATGACATGATCAAGATCATGACTGGCAAAAGTGAGCTTGCGCCTGATCCGAAGGACCGTCGTTTCAAGGATCAAGCGTGGCAGTACAACCCCTTCATGCGCGCCGGGATGCAGTATTATCTGGCCGTGCAAAAGGGGATGGCCAATTGGCTGGAGGAACTTGAGCTTGATGAACTGGAACGTGACCGTGCGCGTTTCATCTCAAACATCATTATCGACAGTGTCGCACCGACCAACACTCTTGTCGGTAACCCTACGGCGCAGAAAATGGCCATCGACAGTGGCGGCTTGAGCCTGATCAAGGGCCTCAAAAACGCCTATGACGACATGGTCCATAACAAGGGGATGGTCAGCCAGGTCGACAAAAAGCCGTTCAAGCTGGGCGAGAATGTTGCAATCAGCAAAGGCTCGGTCGTGCTGCGCACCGAAATGATGGAATTGGTGCATTACGCCCCGACAACTGATGAAGTGCATGAAATCCCTCAGCTCACCATCCCGCCGCAAATCAACAAAATGTACATCAATGACTTGAGCCCCGAAAAGTCGGTGGTGAAGTATCAGCTCGACAATGGTATCCAGACATTTGTTATTTCCTGGAAAAACCCGACCAAGGAGCAAGGGCATTGGGACATGGCCGACTATGTTCGGTCGTGCCGAGAAGCGATGGAGGCGGTTTCCAAGATCACAAAATCGAAGAAGGTCAACGTTTCTGCTGGCTGCTCCGGCGGGCAAACCGCAGCGATGCTCGCCAGCAAGATGGCATCGGACAAGGACGATCTACTGGGCGCTCTCACCCTGATGGTGTGTGTTCTTCACCCGCAACAGAACGACATCGAAGCAGGCAGCCTGATCTCTGACAACGGTCTCAAGCTGGCCCGCCGTCGCGCAGAAAAGAAAGGCATTATCAAGGGCGACGATCTGGCGCGCGGCTTCGCCTGGTTACGCCCGAACGATTTGATCTGGAACTACGTCATCAACAATTACCTGCTGGGGCAGGATCCACCCGCATTTGATGTGCTGTTCTGGAATGCTGATGCGACCAACCTCTCTGCCAGCTTGATGGGCGACTTTCTGACAATATTTGAAACGCTTGCCTTCACCAAGAAAGGTGAAGTCGAGATGGTCGATCACAAGATAGATTTATCGAAAGTGAAGAGTGATCTGTTCATTCTGGGCGGCGTCACCGACCATATCACACCGTGGAAAGCGACATACCGGTCGACCAAGCTGTTTGGGTCTAAGGATGTCACATATGTCCTATCGCATTCGGGGCATATGCAAGCCATCCTTAACCCGCCCGGAAACCCTAAGGCACGCTATTACCTGCCTAAGAAAGCTGCAAAGCTGCCGGATACAGCCGATAAATGGCTGGAAACGACTGAGGAAGTTGCGGGCAGCTGGTGGCCCTATTGGATGGAGTGGGTGCAGGCACGGTCTGGCAAAAAGAAAAAGGCACCCAAACAACTTGGGAACAAAGCCTACGCACCTCTGGACCCGGCACCCGGCCTCTACGTACTGGACAAGTGCTGACACGGCACAGGTTCCAAGGGGAGCTGTTAATATAGTCCCGATAACAACAAGACATACGGGCGCATTCGGGAGGAAAACCGACGTGGCGAAAGCAAAAAACAAATCAATGACGGCTGACGTCACGATGGAAGATGTGGGTGGGCGAACGCTGCGTGTTGCCCGGTGGCGACTTGATGAGCCCAGCAATCACCCGCCGATCCTGTTTTTTAACGGTATTGGCGCGAACATAGAGGCGGTTGCACCACTGGCCGAAGCGATGGATGATCGCGCTTTTATCATGTTTGATATGCCCGGCGTTGGTGACTCCTCAGACCCCACAATCCCCTATAATCCATTTACGATGAGCTGGACCACAACCAAACTGCTTGATCGCTTTGGAATAGATGAAGTGGACGTCATTGGCATCAGCTGGGGCGGCGCAATGGCGCAGCACTTTACACTGCAACACAGCAACCGAGTGCGGAAGCTGGCACTGATCGCGACCACCATGGGCATGCTGATGGTTCCGGGCAATCCCGCATCCCTATCGAAAATGATCGATCCGCGGCGCTATGTCGACGCCGAATTCATGGCGAAGCACTTCCAGACTTTGTACGGGGGCGAGCTTGAGAAATCAGATGAGAAGTCCAGCCATATTGGCAGGCTGAAAGCACCCTCCCCGCGTGGATACTTCTATCAGCTGCTCTGTATGCTCGGTTGGACGAGTGCGCCCGCCCTGCCATTCCTGACCAAGCAAACGCTGATCATGATGGGCGACGATGATCAGATCGTGCTACCCATTAACGGCAAATTCCTCAATTCGCTTATACCAAACAGCCGACTCTACACGGTCGAGGGTGGCGGGCACCTGTTCCTGCTTACTCATGCGGACGAAAGTATTGCGGAACTGCGGTCGTTCCTGGACGAACCACCCGTTGAGGAAGCGGAAGTGGCGTAGAATTACTCGCTTGCGCGAGATACGCCGCATTGTCCGACCATCGGCAGCCGCTCAGCATTTTCGAGAGCTTCCGCCGCGTCACGCGGACGGTCGGTCGCGATAATATCGACCCCGCCTTCGCCCAGCTCGGCATACCTCTCATCCGTTCCGAACCGCTCGAAGATGTTGTCGAGCGAGTTGGATGAGCGCCCAAGTGTGCCGAAAATCACCTCTACGTCTTCATTGTCGAGCGTCAAATAGAGATCTGGACGCACCGTGCGTGTACCCGTGAAGGCTACGATGTTGCGCGGTGGAATTCCGGCGGCTTCGGCTTCCGCCAAATCGCTGGAACTGCTGAGCGAGAGCGAGATGAGCGCCTCTGGGGCAAGCGCATGCAAACGTGCGGCTGCTTCGACCGAATACGCGATCAGAATCACATTATCAGCCATATCGAGTTCCTGGATCAGGGCGATTGTATCCTTATACGAGGCAGAGCGTTTGAAATCGATCTGCAGCACCGTACGTCCCTTAGCCCATTCCAGAGCCGCGCGAAGGGTCGGCACACGATACGGCGTGACCCAACCTGCCTGATCGACCAGCATCAGTTGCTCAATCTCGCTCCAGGGCACGTCAGTGACATTGCCCGTGCCGGTCGTCGTTCGATCCAGCGTACGGTCATGCATCAGATAGAGAACACCGTCGGGGCTTTGCGCGACGTCAATTTCCATAACGGCCGGAATGGCGGTGAGCACCGCATCCATTGTCTCAAGACCATTCTCGGGCAGGCCCGGTGTAGGTCCACCGCGGTGCGCGGAAATGAGCGTCTTTTGCTCTGCCTCAAAGCAGTCGAGTAGCGCAGAAAGATCGTCGTTAACATCGATCCGCCACTGCCCGTTATCCTGCGCCTGTGCAGAACTCGCCAGCGCGAGCGCACCGACAGCTAAGAGTATGGCCTGTATTTGTATCAAGTTAGCTCCGATCACTGGCGGTCATAAGTCATGTCTTTGGCAGATGCGTTACAGCAAATTTGCAAGGGGGCTAGGCCTGAGTGGGCAGCCAATCACGAAGGATCGTGTTTACCGCATCCGGCGCGTCCTGTTGAACCCAGTGAGACACTCCTAGCAAACGTTCTACGGCGAGGTTCGGCACCCATTCTTCCGTACCCTGCGAGCAGCGAATGTTAAGCGCTACGTCCTCCTCACCCCAAACCAAGAGCGTAGGTGTCTCGACGCGATAGTCGCCCAAATTGACAATATCGCGATATCGCATCGCCGCGCGGTAATAATTCACCATCGCCGCAGGCGCGCCGTCCTGTGCGGCGGCGCTGGCATAGACCGCGCGCACGTCAGGCCCGAACTGTTCCGGATTACAGCTGGTCTTTGCGAATAGATCGTCAATAACCTTCCCGTCATTCGCGCCTAGCCTTCGCTCCGGTAACCACGGCAGTTGGAAGAAGAAAACATACCAGCTCTTCTTGCGCTGCTCCCATGTCTTCAATTCGCGCCGCAAAACCATAGGATGCGGCACATTCATGATGACCAGTCGTTCGATCGGCCTGAGTTTCAGAATCGCAAAGTGCCACGCAATGATCGCGCCCCAATCATGAGCTATCAGAGTGACTTTCTTGGCGCCGCTAGCGTCGACCAACGCGGCTATATCCTGCGTTAGATGATCGAGCGCATAGTTTCGGGCGCCAACTGGTCGTGTCGTCCCGCCATAACCACGTAGATTGGGCGCCCAGACGCGGTAACCCATTTCTGCCAGCAAAGGCATCTGATGACGCCAGCTGTAATGGAGTTCCGGGAACCCATGGAGGCACAGGGCAAGGTGATCCCCTTTCCCAATTTGAGCGACTTCAAAAGTCAGTCCATTGGCCTCGACCCAATCGATGGAAATTCCACTATCAGGCTCGGGATCCCAGCTTGCTTGTCCAGTCATTGAGCGACCGTAGCAGGAAGCACTTCCGTATGCTAAACCAGTTTCAGAGAGAAACTTGAGGAGAGAGACATGGCGGCCTTCGATTTGGTCATTCGCGGCGGAACTATCGTTGATGGAACGGGAAGCGAGCGATTTACTGGTGACGTCGCTATGAAAAACGGGATCATTGCTCAGGTCGGCGAAGTTTCTGGTGAAGGTGCGGAAGAAATCGATGCGACTGGCCTCCTCGTCACACCCGGTTTCGTCGATATTCACACGCATTATGACGGGCAGGCGACATGGGACCAGGAAATGGCCCCCAGTAGCTGGCACGGCGTCACCACCGTGGTGATGGGCAATTGCGGCGTTGGCTTCGCTCCGGCCAAGAAGGAAAAACATGACTGGCTGATCGGCCTGATGGAGGGTGTTGAGGACATTCCCGGAACTGCTCTGGCCGAAGGAATTACATGGGATTGGGAAACATTCCCGGAATATCTTGATGCGCTTGAGAAGCTTCCACGCACAGTCGATGTGGGCACTCATGTCCCACACGGTGCGGTGCGGGCCTATGTGTTGGGTGACCGCGAAGGCCCCGGCGCAGTGCCAACAGATAGCGACGTTGCCGCCATGGCAAAGATTGTGGAGGAAGGCGTACGAGCCGGTGCGCTCGGCTTCTCCACATCGCGCACAGTGCTGCACAAGGATGTCGATGGCGTTTTGGTCCCCGGCACAACCGCGACGGCAGAAGAGCTGGTCGAGCTTGGCCGCGCGATGGGCCGCGTCGGGCACGGTGTGTTCGAAATGGCGAGCGATCTACAACGCGATTGGAATGAATTTGAATGGATGGGCAATCTCAGCCGCGAGACGGGTCTGCCCGTAACTTTCGCCGCCTTACAATCCATCGCCAAGGAATTGCCGCTGGACGAGCAGATCGAAACGATGCGCGCCGAGAACGATAATGGCGCCAACATCGTCGCACAGATTGCGCTGCGCGGGAATGGGATCATCATGGCATGGCAGGGTACCGTTCATCCCTTCGTCTATCGCCCAAGCTGGCAGGCTATTGCTGACCTTCCATGGGCGGAGCAAAAAGCGAAACTGCTCGATCCTGCGTTCAAGGCGCAGCTTTTGTCAGAAGCCAACGACTATTCCGAAGCGCCGACGGATATCCTGCCGGTGGTCGCGGTGATCACTCAGGGATGGGCTATGCAGTATGAAATGGACCCCGATTTCGACTATGAGCCAACGGATGAGGAAACCGTTCAATCGCGCGCGAACAAGGCTGGCGTCGACGGACAGGAATACGCCTATGACATGCTGTGCCGCGAGGATGCGAGCGGGTTCATCTATCTGCCCATCCTGAACTACGCAGACAAGAACCTCGATTTTCTACATCCGCTCCAACACAGCGATGACACTGTGAATTCGCTATCAGACGGCGGTGCGCATTGCGGAACGATCTGCGACGCAGCCTCGCCCACATTCATGCTTCAGCATTGGGTGCGCGACCGCAAGCGCGGTGACAAGATCACGCTGGAAAACGCGATCAAGCGGCAATGTAACGACACCGCGCGGCTCTATGGGTTGGAGGATCGTGGCGTGCTTGCGCCGGGTTATCTCGCAGATCTAAACATTATCGACATGGAGAAGATCAAGCTTGGCAAGCCTTGGCTCGCTTTTGACTTACCTGCGGGCGGTAAGCGCCTGTTGCAAAAGGCGGATGGCTATGTCGCCACAATCAAAAATGGTCACGTCACGTTCCGCAATGGCACGTGGACCGGTGAAACACCCGGCGGGCTGATCCGCGGGCCACAGCGCGCAGAACTGGCAGAGGCGGCGGAGTAGCACTCTCACCGCCACAGCCACGATCCTTACCTAAGGCTCTATCACGATGCCTTTAGCTGGATCCACCGTGCCGCCAATCATCTCAAGATAGGTTGCCTTTGCCGCTTCAATTCCTTGATGACGCTCAATATCAACCGTGTCGCCCACCGCATCGAGGAAGAAACCCCAGCTCGCCGCGATCTGTTTGCCAGCCTCCTCTGGTCCAACATTCTTGAACAGGGCTACGGCATGATCTGGCGCAAAGAATAACGTCGGTTTTGGCCCTGGCATGCCCTCGCCGCCGCCAAGCCCGCCAGCGCCGCGCTCCTCGATATGCGTGGCGCCGACGAGGCAGCTATATTTCAGATCATCACCCAAGGTAACGTGGATCTGCCGCAGCAACCCGGCGTTGCCGGCAAAGTCCACAGAGACCGCAGCCACGTTGCTCAACGTTCCGACATCATCATAGGACAGCACTTGATCATAGAGGCCAGTACCCTCGACGAACCCAACATTGCCCGCGGAGGTCAGCCCGATACGTTTGATATTCGGCGAGCGCTCTTTAGCCACCGCCGCAAGGCCCATCGCAGTCTTCGACGATGCACTGGTCAGGATCACGCTCTCAGCGCCAAACCAGTTTTCATTGCGCATGAAGAATTCGATGAGGAACCCGGTCTTGAACAGCGGGCCAAAGATCATCCGCTCGCCCTCGCGCGCGGGATCATGTTCGGGATCGGCGGTGAGCCGCGAATACTGGTTGTAAACGGGGCTCATCGGTTGGCGATGCTCGTACCGTATCCACAAAACCGCTGGGCGTGATCTTGCCCGGAAATACATCAAGATGGGTCGCCATGGGGATATAGCCGTAGACGCGTTCGCCCACCGCGATATCGGGGCAATTGCTCTCAATAACCTCCGCATGACCCCACATAGGTACGATGCCCTTGCCATCTGGTGCTGGGAAGAAGTTCCAATAGCCAAATCCGTCGCCAACCACTGCGTAGGTGATGTTGTTAGCGGTTACCGAGAAGCTCTCAATTTCAAGACGTGCTGCACCCTCTGCCAATTCGCCTGGTGCCAGCTCGACCAGTGCGGCGTCATCAAGCCTATTTTTGGTAACGTGGACTTGCTGAATCATCGCATCTCTCCTTTGCGATAGTTCTAGCTCAGCCGCGCTCAAACTCCCAGCGCGTTACGGCAATGCTGGGTCTGGCATCACAAACAGCCATCCAGGCGGATAAAGTGTCGCATTGTGCAATACCTTCACGACCTTCCGGTGTTGAGCGCACGCCAAGAAGGTTCACGTACAGAAAGATGTCAGCGAGCGTAAATCCGTGCGACGTCCACGCACCGTCGGATTGCAGGCTAAGCTCAAGAAAGTTAAGTGTTTTCGCTATGTCAGGCAGCGCCCGAGCGATCCGTTCTTTATCGAATGGCAACCTGGCGTGGCGATGCATGATGTACGGCATGACGAGGCCATGTTCGAATAGCGGAAAAAGGTAGTTGTCATTGGTCGCGATCCAATGATCCATGACATACCGGGCATGCGAATCGTCGGGCTGCAGTGCCCCGCCATTATGCGTGCAGTCGAGGTAGCGCGTAATCGGAGCAGTCTCGGTAAGCTCCAGACTATCAACCTCGACGACCGGCACTTTTCCGAAAGGATGGCGATTTTCGGGAGCATGTGCCCCGGTCGGCACCACCTCATGCGATAGGCCAGCCTCTTCGCAGACTATCTCGACAATGCGCACATACGTAGAAATGACCGGCCCGAATATCCGGACATCGGCCACCCCCAACTAAACCCGCATTGGCATCAGCACATAAAGCGCTGGGCTGTCCTCATTCTTACGGATCAATGTCGGTGCGCCCGCATCTGCCAGGTGCAGTTCAACAACATCGGAATCGATCTGGCTGAGGATGTCTTTCAGATACCCGGCGTTGAAACCGATTTCGAGACCGTCTGCGGCATATTCTGCCGCAAGTTCCTCCGAAGCATTGCCATTGTCGGGACTCGTGACAGTCAGCGTGACTTTGTCCTTATCCAAACCCATCTTCACGGCGCGGGTTTTCTCGGTCGCGATGGTCGCAACACGGTCCACGCCCTCAAAGAAACTCTTCGGATCAACTTTGAGGAGCTTGTCATTACCCGTTGGAATAACACGCGAATAATCCGGGAACGTCCCGTCGATCAGTTTGCTGGTGAGAACAACGCCGCCCTCCCCACCCAGCGTGAACCTGATCTTGCTTGCAGACAGGTCGATCTGGACATTGCCATCCAGAGCTTCTTCTAGAAGCTTGCGCAGCTCAGCCACCGCTTTGCGCGGCACGATCACGTCTGGCATGCCTTGCGCGCCATCCGGCTGATCCAGGGTAAAACGGGCCAGGCGGTGTCCATCCGTTGCCGCAGCTTTCAGCACCGGCTTGTCGTCTTCGGATACGTGCAGGAATATCCCGTTTAGATAGTACCGGGTTTCCTCGGTCGAAATCGCGAACCGAGTGCGATCTATCAACTCGGCGAGGGTCTTCGCGGGAAGCTCAAAACTCGTCGGCAGATCACCCTCGACAATAACCGGGAAATCATCGCGCGGGAGCGTGGGCAGCTTAAAGCGGCTGCGGCCCGCCTTGATTTCCATGCGGTTTTCCGCCGTTTCCAGGCTTACCTGACTCCCCTCGGGCAGTTTCCGGGCAATATCGAATAGCAGATGCGCCGAGACTGTGATCGCGCCGGGATCATCGACACTTGCCGCCGCCATATTCTCGACAACCTGTAAATCGAGGTCGGTCGCGGTAACCTTCAATGCGCCGTCGCCGCCAGCCTCAATCAACACGTTGGAGAGGATCGGAATTGTGTTCCGGCGCTCAACGACGGATTGTACGTGGGAAAGACACCGCAACAGCGTCGCGCGTTCAATTGTGGCCTTCATGGGTGCTACTTTCGTCCCTCTTGGCTTAGATACCTAGTCGCACGTGCAAAAAGGCGGAATCGCCCCCTGACGCAGCTTTACGCCATCGACATTAGCGTTAGGGGCATTGGGGGCAAGGCTGAGCCGCTGCCCGTCCTGATTCCTTGGGGATAAAAGCGTAAATTACAAAGACGCCTGAGCTTTCGCGCCAAGCGCTAGCTCATCATCGCCATTCCGCCATTTACATGCAGCGTTTGGCCAGTGACGTAAGCGGCCTCACGGCTCGCCAGATATGCGACTGCGGCACCAATATCGCCGCCCTCACCCATGCGGCCCATCGGGATACGCGCATTAAGCGCCTCTTTCTGCGCGTCGGGCAATTCATCGGTCATCGCGGTGCGGATGAAGCCGGGCGCGACACAATTCACGGTAATTCCGCGACTTGCGAGCTCTTGTCCAAGGCTTTTCGACATGCCGGTGAGGCCAGCTTTCGCCGCTGCATAGTTCATTTGGCCGGGGTTGCCTGTGGCCCCCACAACGCTGGTGATGGTGATAATTCGGCCAAACTTCGCTTTCATCATTGGGCGAGCGGAGGCGCGCATCAGGCGGAAAGCAGCCTCCAGATTTACCCGCATGACCTGATCCCACTCCTCATCCTTCATCCGCATGGCGAGGTTGTCGCGTGTGATACCAGCATTGTTCACGAGAATATCGAGTTGGCCAAGCGTATCGATAGTCGCGGGGATAAGCTCCTCGACTTGAGTGGTGTCGGAAAGGTTGCAGGTGATCTCCACATGATCATGGCCGAACTCGGTGTTTAGCTCTTCACGAAACGCACGAAGCTTGTCGCTGTTCGAACCTGATAGCGCGAGCCTCGCCCCCTGTGCGGCCAGACTGCGTGCAATCGCAGAACCAATGCCGCCGCTCGCACCAGTTACCAGCGCTGTCATTCCTTCGAGGCTGAACATAAAATCACCTTTAAGTTGAACTTCCCCGCCTGTGGCCGAGCCTAGGGCATGTCGTCAACTTCTAGGCTTATTCGATGGGGCAAAATTGGTGCGTCGCACCTCTGCGATTGCGCCACCATTCATGCGACCCTCAACCAGTTCATAGCCCATAAGAGCAAATATGCGGTCGCCCAGAAATATTGGACGAGCGTTGCCGTACCAATCAACGCAAGATGCCTTACACTTATCGTCTACGGCATTCGCGGATGCCGCAACGAGCTCTCCAGCCGGCGAAAACTCGCGATTATCGCGGCGCATGAAGAAAATCGAAGAGCCGCTGCCGAGGAATTCTGAGCCGTTGCGATCGAGTGACCGAGTGATCGGTAGTCCTAGCGTTCCGCTCGCACCCGAAGTAGCACCGCGATCCGGACGATAGAAAAACGCCTGACTGCGAGTCTCACCCTCTCCGGCAGAGGCAAGGAGATACGTATCCTCCAACTTCGCAGTGTTGCCCAACGAAATTGCAGAGAAGCCCAGCGTATTCCGCTCGCCCGGACCCACGGCAATGCCATCGCTGCCCATGCGATCAAACCGCGTCACACCATGTGGCAGACCGACTTTGATGGCATCGCCACCAGTCAGCGGAACAGCGTAGAGATATGGATCGTCGCCTTCGCGGCCATAATCACCGCCCGCATAAAGCAACCAATCGCCAACAAAGCGGTTGTGGAAGCGCCAGCCATCAACACGCGGTAACTTACGATAGGCACTGCGATCCATACCGTCACTGCCGTCGCCGAACTCATCGAAAGGCACGGTCAGAAGTGCAGCGTCGCCGCGAGAGAATTCGCCAGCCCACATGCCCTCGCCTGCGCCCTGTTCGCGCAAGACAACGCGAAGCACGCCCTCACCCGCATCCTCAGCGAAAGAAAACTGGTCGACCGGTGAGCCCTGCGATTGGACCGAGCCTGGCGTGGCGCCGTCCAGAGGCATGCGGATAAGCTGTCCGGGTGTTGATTGACCCACGGAGTCATAAGCCCCTTCGTGCGCCAGCCCAGTCCAGACATAGACCGCATCGCGCGACACATAAAACGCATGTGACCACGTGCCGACAACCGATTGTGCTGTACACTCCAGTTCAGCAGTCGAAACATCGCAGCGTGTTACCGTATGCAAAACGTTTAGGTGATAGCGCCCATCTCGATAAGGCTGGGGAATGTGCAACCCTTGTGGTGTAACCAGTGGCTCTGCAGTGCCATTTGCATCACCACCACGCATCGCCGGCAAGCGATCCCGCCAATTGCCCCAGTCCATAAAAACCGGTGCGTAAAATATCAGCTCATTGCCGATCAGGCGGGAGGCGTAATTGCTCGATGAATAATAATCGCCAGAGCGCAAATAATGCGTATCACGATAGGTCAGCTGGCCATCGCCAGATATGCTGAACCGGTTCACCTCAGTTCCAAAATCGCCATACGAATAACCGATAACAATCACCTGGTCACCGCGGACCAGCATCTCGTCATACCACGTTGACCCTGGGTTCTGCTTGTCCGGCGCAAAAGCATCAACAGCATCGGTGGGCGTCAAGGCATCGTCGCCAACACGGATGGTAAACAGCCGGCCTCTGCGCAGCACGACGAGATAGTCACCAGCGCGTTTGACTATGCCGCCTTCGTCAACGCCCGCCTCTTGCGTATTAGTGATGGACTCGTCGGCAGGCGCACCGGCGTCGGCTACTTTGGATGAGGCTGATTCCAACACGGCATTGAATTCGTATTCCCGCCTTTGTCTCTCGGCCATCTTGGCCATTTTATCCGCGAAAGCTTCAAGCTCAGCCTCATTGGCAAAGCTGTTCAGGCCGCCGCCATGCGTTGTTGTCGCGATGTTTTTCGCCGCAGGCTGGCACCCTGCAGCCGCCAACGATCCTGATGCCAGAAGCAAAAGCGCCCGAAATCGTCCGAATGAAACCATAACGACTCGTCCTCCTGACAAAACGCTACGTCGCGGCGGATGAATGCCGAGCAACGGGAGCTTTGCTATAATGCCGAGCAACGGGAGCTTTGCTATATGGTTCTCGCAAGAGCCTCCAGATCGTCCATCGTTACCAGACTCGTAACCTGAGCCTCTTTGTCGATGCGGCCCACCATCGGGCCGAGCACCTTTCCGCCGAGTTCAACAAAATGCTCCACCCCATCCGCTCGCATAGCCAGCACACTTTCGCGCCAGCGCACGCGGCCTGTGACCTGCTCTATCAGTAATGAGCGTTCCTCTGCCGGATCGGTCACCTTGGCTGCGGTAACATTCGCATAGAGCGGAACCATAAACCCCTCTGGCGGGGTTTCCGCTAGCGCTTCGGCCATGCGGTCCGCCGCCGGTTGCATGAGTGAACAGTGAAACGGAGCGGAAACAGGCAGCTTGATCCCGCGCTTTATGCCGTGCTCCTTGGCAATCGAGATGGCACGCTCGATCGCATCCAAATGCCCAGAGATCACCACCTGTGTTGGATCGTTATCATTGGCAATTTCGCAAACCTTTGTGCCAGCGGCTGCCTGTGCGAGCGCCGTCGCCTTTTCCACATCAGCACCCAGTAACGCAGCCATCGCGCCAGCACCAACAGGCACAGCTTCTTGCATGGCCTGCCCCCTAAGCTTCAACAGTCGCGCGGTATCTGCCAGATTGAATGCGCCCGACGCACAAAGGGCGGTATATTCCCCAAGAGAATGCCCAGCGACGCATGTTGCATGCTCGGAAAGCCTCACACCGAAATCCTGTTCGAGCACGCGAAGGGTCGCGATGGCATTGGCCATAATCGCGGGCTGCGCGTTCTCGGTAAGCAGCAATTGATCATCCGGCCCTGCGCTCATGATTAGCGAGAGCTTCTGCGAGAGTGCGTCATCCACCTCCTCAAATACGGCCTTGGCAGCGGCGCTTGCTTCGGCAAGTTCGACGCCCATGCCGACTTTCTGGCTGCCTTGTCCGGGAAAGATAAATGCGGTCACTGGATATTCTCCTGCTCGGCCCGGCCTCAGATCGGGCTTGTAAGTGGTACGATATGATTATCGATGCTGTGCCCGATTTTGGCTCGTCCCAGATACGGGATTCCATGGCGTTGGCACGAATTCCGCGCAATCTCTTCCACACCCACGCCAAACGGGCGATCATTTTCGGGTATGTTCGTGACTTCACCCAAACGGATCCCAGCGCAATCAGTCAGATTGTTGGTGATCTGCCAAAACATGCGGTCAATCGCGTAGAGATGTTCCGCCACCTCTTCGACCATAATGACATGATCACGGTGGTCTGGCATGTGCTCAGAACCGACCATCATCGCCAATGTCATCAGGTTGAATGCCAGTGTCTGCCGATCATCAAGGGATGGCTCCGAACCGGCTTCGTCCCCGGCGAACCATCCGAGAGCGCGTCTAATTGCCTGCTCGCCACCGGTCCGGCCAACATCCACCGGCATCGGCCCGTGAACCGCCTTGCCAATCTGGTGATGATGAAGTGCACCGAGCAGAAACCCACAATCAGAATATCCAAGGTATGTCTTATGACCCGCTGCGGCGTTGTGATGCTCCATAAAAGTCTGGATGATCCGGTTCGATCCGTATCCGCCCTTGGCAAACCAGACGGCGTCATAAGCCGGGTCATTGGCGCACTCCAGCAATGCAGCTGCCCTTACGGTGTCTGAGCCTGCGAAATGACCATCCTCGACGAAACACTGCGGATGGAAAGATAGCGCAAGCTCAGGAAACTCCGCCGCGGCCAGGGCCGTCACCTGCCCCGCATGCGCGGGGTCAAGCGGGGTCGCTGGGGCACATATTGCAATCCGTTGCATGAAAGTGCCCTAGCCCGCTTGTCATTCCCGGCACAACTGAATAGCGCCGCGCCATGAGCGACTTTCCCACACCTGAAGAATTGCTGGCCCGCCCATTCTTTTTTGTCGGCATTGGCGGATCGGGGATGCTGCCGCTGGCGCAAATCCTGAACGGGCGCGGCGCGACCGTCGCCGGGTCTGACCGCAGCCATGATCAGGGACGCACGCCAGAAAAGTTTGCGGCACTAGAGGCGCAAGGGTTTGATCTGCATCCGCAGGATGGCAGCGGAATAACGTCAGGCGATCAGATCGTCGTAGCTTCCGCAGCTGTCGAGGACACGGTGCCAGAGATCGCGAAGGCGAAAACGCTTGATTGCCTGCGCCTAACTCGCGCGGAGCTTAACTCCATCCTGTTCAACACAAGCGGTGCTGGCATCGCCATTGCAGGAACCAGTGGCAAATCGACCGTTACCGGAATGCTGGGCTGGATCATGCAAGCGGTACCGGTCGCGAGCCGACAGTGATGAACGGCGCGGTTATGAAGAACTTCGTATCCGAGGAGCGTACCGTTCGCCAGTTCGATCGTCGGTGGACAGAGCATCTATGTCAGCGAGGTCGATGAAAGCGACGGCTCAATCGCGCTCTACCGGCCTGCGGTAGGCGTTTTGCTTAACGTCAGTCTCGATCACAAAAGCATGGACGAATTGCGCATTTTGTTCGGAGAGTATCTGTCGCGCAGTCGCATTTCTGTCATCAACGCTGATGATCCAGAGGCCATCGCATTACTTCCCCACGCAAAAGAAGCGATCACGTTTGGGGTAACACAAGAAAAGGCACAGATCGGTATCGTGCCGGGTAGCGTTGCCGAGGGGCCGACACGTCAGGCTGCGTTAGTTATAGATCGTCACGACGGCAGCGAACATCCGCTCACGCTGACGATGCCGGGCGCGCATAACCTGTCCAATGCGCTTGCCGCGATCGCTGGAGCAGCGGCGGTCGGTGTGCCAGTCAACGCGGCAGTCGAAGCATTGAGCAGTTTTACGGGGTTAGCCCGACGTTTTGACATTGTCGGTGTCAGCCCATCAGGCGTGACCGTCATCGATGATTTCGGACACAATCCAGAGAAATGCGCTGCTACTCTGCGCACCCTCAAATCGCATTCCGACCGGATTATCGCGTTTTTCCAACCCCATGGATACGGACCGTTGCGGCAAATGGGCGCGGAACTTGCCGAGACCTTTGCGCGCGAATTAGACGCCGAGGACGTTACCATCTTGTGTGACCCCGTTTATTTCGGCGGGACCGTGGACCGCAGCGAGGGCAGCGAGCGCATTATCAACTTGATCAAAGAAGCTGGCGGAGATGCGGAGCATGTCCCGGAACGGGCGGAGGTTGCGCACCGCCTCATTCAGATCGCACAGCACGGCGACCGCATTGTGATTATGGGTGCGCGCGACGATACGCTCACGACTTTTGCAAAAGAGGTTCTTACCCGGTTAGGTTAGGCGCGCTCAGTCCCGCCAAAATTGCTGCGGTTATCAATGCGCGGCGGCTGCTCAACCAGCGGCTCATCGGTAGCGGGGTTGTGGCGATACAGAACCGAACGGTCGCGCCCCATCGCCTTGGCGCCATACAAGGCAGAGTCCGCCTCGGCAAACGCCTGATCCATCTCCTGCCCCCGCCCAATTACCGCTCCAATACTGATCGTATAGGGGGGCAGAATTTCATCACCAAGCTCTAGCACTTCGCCCGCAATCATTTCGCGCACTTCCTCAGCGATCGTCATGAGTTGCGACGCTCTCTCTGCCGGACAGAGTATGGCGAACTCCTCACCGCCCAAGCGATAAATCTCCGCAGGTCCGTGTTCTCTCATGGATTCTCGCAAGACGTTGGCGGTATGGCGCAACACCTGATCGCCCATTTGGTGGCCAAAGTTGTCGTTGATCGGCTTGAAGCGGTCAATGTCGGCGACCAACAACCCTTCGCCCAGATGCAAGGTCTCAACCTTCTCAAATGCACGCCTGTTCAGCAGGCCAGTAAGACCATCAGTCTGAGCCATCTGACCAAGCTCGTTCGCCTGCAGAACGGCGCTGTCGCGGTCCTGACGCATCGCCAGAAAGCGATCGCCAACGCCAAGGGAGGTTACAACAGCGAATGTGACCAAAGAGAGCAGCGCAAGACCTGTCGGACCAATGCCAAGTTGCATTATCCCAACCGCATCCAAGAGCAGGACTACCACTGCCGCCAAAACGCCCACCAGGCCAAACCCCACCCATTGCGCGGCACGGCTCCCCTGACCAATTGCCAAGACGATCACCGCCATCAAGACCGCTGCCGGCACAAAGAAGGTCAGCAGATAGCGCGGGTTCTCATTGAGATAGGGCTCAAGCCCAGCGACAAGCGCGATGACCGTGATGGCTAATATCAGGATTGCCGCACCGATCAGGTTCAACTCCATGAATTGACTGCGATATGTTCGCTCAATCACTCGGCTTGCAAATAGCAGCGCGAAAATGCACGCCACCACAAAGATCAGCATATTCAGGCGCCCCAGCAGATCGGGCGCAACACCATTGAAGAGCACCGGAGCGAGAGCGCTGCTCGTCAGCGTAAAGCCCAGCATCGCGGCAACCATCGCGGCATGCAGCAAAATGAAGCGCTCTCGCAGGATGCGATAGAACAACGCATCATAGATCAGGGGGACGATCAGAAGCCCACAAACCAGCATTGCGGCCAGCGCGCTTGAAAGAAAAGGGACCGCTGCCGCAGTCACGGACGCCATAAACAGCCCAGACATCACCTCTGCGGGCCCAGCGAATCGCGCTAGTGCCGGGCCCGCAAAGGCGAAGTTGGTAACCATTATGATCCACGCAAAGAGCGCGATGCGACGCACAATTATTCCCCGTTAACCATGACGAAAAACCATGGCTTCAATGGGGTGTGTGACAGACGTTTAGGGTGCGCTAGCGCTACGCATTACCGCGTACCGAATTGGGACTCTGGACGGTTTCTGGTTAAGGGTAAGACACGTTTTCAAACTGTCCCAGAGTGGGTCTAATGCGCGACCTCTGCGCCCTCTTCGTGACCGAATTTCAACACTTTGTGCAAAAGAAATGCGATTATCGAGCCGACAATCAAAGCGAGCAAGGCGGATAGCGCTGCATAAGTCAGCCAACCCATCAGTCCGCCCAACGGCCCAAAAGTGTTCGCAACCGCCGCCTCAATCCCGTGAGTGGCATCGTACAGCCCATGCCAGCCCAGCTCATGCGTGCCATGCAACAAGATGCCGCCACCGACCCACAGCATTGCCACCGTTCCGATAATTGAAAGTGCGGTGAGCAGTCCCGGCATGGCAGCGACTAGGCCGCGCCCCACTGACTGGGCCAGGTTTGATTCCCGCTTGGTCAAAGCAAGACCAAGGTCATCCATCTTTACGATCAAGGCAACTGCACCATAAACAACAACTGTGATGACCACGCCGACCAGGGCCAACACGCCCGCCCGTGTCCAGAAGTCTTCTGCGGCCACTTCGTTGAGCGTGATCGCCATAATCTCCGCCGACAAAATCAGATCCGTACGGATGGCGCCAGAAACACGCTGCTTTTCGAATGCTGCAGGATCGGTAATTTCATCCTCCAGCGTCGCACCATGTTTGGCACCGCCGAGTTTTTCCAAGACCTTTTCCGCGCCTTCATAGGCAAGGAAAGCACCACCCAGCATGAGCACGAAAATGATTGCTTGCGGCAGGAACTCGCTGAGTAAGAGCGCGCCAGGCAGCAGGATCAGCAATTTGTTGATCAGGCTGCCTTTGGTAATCTTCCAAATGATCGGCAGCTCGCGCGCTGGACTCAGGCCCGTGACATAGGACGGAGTGACCGCCGCATCATCGATCACAACACCGGCGGCTTTTGACCCTGCGCGCCCTGCAGCGGCGGCTATATCATCGACCGACGCAGCGGCTGTGCGCGCGATTATCGATACATCATCCAGTAAAGCGACCAAACCTGATGGCATTTGACTTTTCTCCCCTCAGAGCAACAAATGCCCTGCCCCGTTCTGCGGCGCGCGACAAGCCTTGCATTATCACCGCGTTTCGCTATGTGCGCCCATCGCTTCTTTCCAAGAGGCGAGAAAGAAAGCCGGAGGGGCCCCCGCGAGCCGCGTGGGAGTGCCAGCGATCGGCATGAACTGAAAGGACAGAGATATGGCTCTATACGAGCACATCTTTCTGGCGCGCCAAGACTTGAGCCAGGCTCAGGTCGATCAACTGGCCGCCACTGCTACCGAAATTGTCGAGAAGAATGAAGGCACAGTCACCAAGACGGAGACTTGGGGCCTCAAATCACTCGCTTACAAAATCGACCGCAACCGCAAGGCGCACTTCGTCATGCTCAACATCGACGGCCCTGGCGCTGTTGTAGAAGAGCTGGAACGTCAGACGCGTATCAACGAAGATGTCATTCGTTATATGACCATTCGCGTTGACGAGCACGAAGCCGGCCCAAGCGTAATGATGCGCAAGAGCGATCGCGATAAGAAGCGTCGCGCAGAGCGAGGAGACGACTAATGTCAAAACCATTCTTCCGTCGTCGCAAGTCCTGCCCATTTTCGGGTGAAGGTGCGCCAAAAATCGATTACAAAGACGTTCGTCTGCTGCAGGGCTTTATGTCAGAGCGCGGCAAGATCGTTCCGTCACGTATCACCGCCGTCAGCGCCAAGAAGCAGCGTGAGCTGGCCAAGGCTATCAAGCGCGCTCGCCATATCGGCCTGCTGCCCTACATCGTGAAATAAGGGAGAAGACACATGGATATCATTCTCCTTGAGCGTATTGAGAAGCTCGGCACGATTGGTGACGTTGTTACCGTTAAGGACGGGTATGCCCGCAACTTCCTGCTCCCGCAGAAGAAGGCTCTGCGCGCTAACGACGCCAACAAGAAAGTATTCGAAGCGAACCGCGAGCGGCTCGAAAAAGAGAATGCTGAGCGTCGTACAGAAGCCGAGAAGGCCGGCGGCAAAGTGGACGGGGCAGAGGTCGTTCTGATCCGTGCATCGTCAAACGCTGGTCAGCTTTATGGCTCTGTCAATGTTCGCGACATCGTCGCTGGCCTGGCCGAACAGGGTCACGACGTCGACAAGAAACAGGTGATCATGGGCAGCCCGATCAAGACGATCGGCATGCACGATGTTACTGTTGCTCTGCACCCAGAGGTTCGCGTCACTGTGAAAGCCAATGTTGCACGGTCTGACGATGAAGCCGAGCTTCAGAGCCAGGGTGTCGATGTTCTCGCTCAAATGTTCGAAGACGAGCAGAAAGAGATCGAGGAAGCGGCCGCAGAAACCCGTGTTGATTCAACGCTGGAACCGGGCGAAATTCCCGAAGACATGTTCGAAAAGCCAGCAGATGCCGAAGCGGTAGCTGCTGACGATGCAGAACCTGCCGCTGAAGAAGAAGCTGCACCTGCGGTAGAAGAGGATAAAGCTGAAGACTAAGTTCAACTTAGCCTTTGCGCTTTCAAGGGGCGCGGCCTGCGAGGGTCGCGCCCTTTTTGTAAATGGACATGATTTGAGCCATGTCTTTGAAATTCCGCATGAGAGGTATACGTCGCCCCTATGACATCAATCGAAGCAATCCTGAGCCAGCTCCAACAAGTCTACGACACTGCGGTTTCATCTCTGCGCGCCGATGTAATCGCGTTTGGCCGAGATGGCACCATTCCCCCGGCCCGCAAGCGGACCGATGGCAGCTATGCCTATCCCGAGATCACATTGCATTACTCAGGAGTCGGGGAACCCAAGGATCGCAGCCGGGCCTTCGGTCGGTTGGAAGAGCCGGGCACATACAAGACCACTGTCACCCGCCCGGATTTGTTCGCATCATATTTGACCGAGCAACTCAGCCTGATCTTTGACGAGTATGAAGTTGATGTCACTGTCGGACGATCGCGGCAGGAGATCCCATTTCCCTATGTTCTCGACGGGGAAGCGGGCGCCGCGATGGTTGGTATCGCGCCGCAAGACATCGCCCAACACTTCCCCTCCACAGACTTGGCCCTGATTGGTGACGAAATCGCAGATGCACTGGAAGTAACCGAGGGCACGGCGATGCCGCTATCGCTGTTCGACGGACTGCGCACGGACTATTCGCTGGCCCGTCTCGCCCACTACACCGGCACGCGGGTTGAGGACTTTCAGGACTTTATACTGTTTACGAATTATCATCGCTATGTTGATGAATTCGTTGACTGGGGCGCTCAGCAGATCGGTAGCGATGGCTATACCGCGCTGACTGGCGCAGGCGGATTGCATATTGAGGGCAATGTCGATTCTGCGCATCTGCAATTGTCAGACACAGCGTGGCGGCGCCACCAAATGCCCGCCTATCACCTGATCCGCGAGGATGGGCGAGGCATCACCCTGGTGAATATCGGTGTCGGTCCGTCCAATGCCAAGACGATCTGCGATCACTTGGCGGTGCTTCGCCCGCATGCATGGATGATGATCGGTCACTGCGGCGGTGTGCGATCAAGCCAGAAGATCGGCGATTTTGTGCTGGCTCATGCTTATCTGCGCGATGATCACGTATTGGATGGTGTCCTTCCGCCGGAGATCCCCATTCCCCCCATTGCTGAGGTTCAGCAGGCACTTGCTGGTGCAACCGAGGAGGTATCAGGGGTACAAGGTGCCAATCTGAAACAGCGGATGCGTACCGGCACCGTGGTGACCACAGACGATCGGAACTGGGAACTGCTCTATTCGACTTCGGCGCGCCGTTTTTCGCAAAGCCGCGCGATTGCCGTTGAGATGGAGAGCGCCACCATCGCGGCGCAGGGCTATCGCTTCCGCGTGCCTTACGGAACGCTGCTATGCGTTTCTGACAAGCCGCTGCATGGTGAAATCAAGCTGCCGGGACAAGCGAACCAGTTTTACGAACAAGCCATTGCCGCACACCTTCAGATAGGCTTGCAAGCCTGCAAACGGCTGCGCGATGAAGGTGACCGGCTGCACTCGCGGAAGCTAAGGGCGTTTAACGAACCGCCGTTTAGGTGAGCCAATCAAGTAGCCCTGCAGGAAACAACGCTCACTAAAGGCCTAGTTCGTGCCAAACTGCCATCATGTAGTGTGCGCTTAGCGAAAGGAGCATCGTTTGTTGAAGATACTTGGCAGAATCACCGCTGAATTCAAAGCCGCACCGATCGGCACCACGGCCTCTCTATTTGCTGTAATGGCGACATTTGGAAGCATGTTTGCAGGCTGGCTCTGGTTCTCGGAAAACACCGAGTTGCGAGGCAGCGGAACGTCAGTACCAGCTATAGACATTGGCCCAAATCTAGCCAGTTTGATCGTCATCTCGTCGTTCTTAGCGACTACAATCGGTGCCGCTTATTTGAACCGGGTTATTTATAAAATCAAGCGAGGACCGGCGGTTTTCGCTTCGATCATCCTTGCTTCGCTCTGTGCCTTTGCAAATCGCTCTAATTCGCTGCTATTTGGAATTGGCCAAAGCGATGCTCATCAGGCACAATCAATAGATGACCTTATATTCTATGGCACCGTATTCATTTTCCTTGCGATCGTCGGCCTCAACGCAATCATAGATTTCGTAGGCCCATCTCTTCAACAAAAGGAGGCCGAAGATGGGGACGCTCCTGATGAAGGTATTGGATTGCTAGGTGTTATCGCCCTTCTGGTCTTGCTTTGGGGTGGACTTGTTTCTTGGACATATTCTAGACTCGTAGGTTCGTTCCTGACGTAGCCCTCACCCTTTCCCCTTAGTCTTCGTTTTCCCCGCCTTGGCGTTTGTCACGACGAAATCGATAATCTGGCCCGCAACATCCTTGCCGGTCGCTTTCTCGATACCCTCAAGCCCAGGTGAAGAGTTCACCTCCATAATCACCGGGCCGTGATTGCTGCGCAGCATATCGACACCGCATACATTCAGGCCCATGCGTTTCGCGGCGCTGACGGCGGTTGACCGCTCGCCCGGTGTGATCTTGATCACCTCCGCGCTTCCTCCGCGGTGCAGATTGCTGCGGAAATCATCAGCCGCGCCGGTGCGCTTCATAGCGGCGACAACCTTGCCGCCCACCACCAGCGCGCGGATGTCTGTGCCGCCCGCCTCCTTGATAAACTCCTGAACCAGAATGTTCACATTGGCCCCGCGAAACGCCTCAATCACCGATTTGGCGCTGCTCATCGTCTCTGCCAGAACCACACCGATACCCTGCGTGCCCTCGAGCAATTTGATGACCACCGGCGGGCCATTGACCGCCTTGATGATCTCCTCGGCAGCTTTGGGATCGTTGGCATAGGCGGTAAGCGGCAGGCCAAGGCCGTGCTTCGCCAAGATCTGCATGGAACGTAGCTTGTCGCGGCTCCGCCCGATCGCGACGCTTTCGTTAAGTGGCCAGACGCCCTGCATTTCGAACTGCCGCAGGACGGCGAGCCCGTATTGCGTGATGGACGCGCCGATGCGCGGAATGACCGCCTCATACCCCTTCAGCGTCTCACCATTATACGTGATCGTCGGACGGTGGCTGGCGATATTTACCATGCAGCGTGTGGTGTTGAGAATGTCGAGCGTATGGCCGCGCTCCTCCGCTGCCTCCACCATACGCGTATGCGAATAAAGGTTCGGATTGCGGGCTAACATCGCTATTTTCATCGAATATTTCCTTAGGGCTAATGCCCCTCTTTGGTTTTCAGACCCGGCGTCTGCAGCCACGAATATCCACTATCAACGACGAATCTACGGCGCAGTGAGGAACGCCCGATCAACATCGGAAACTTCATACCAGATCGATCGGCCAGACTGATCTCCGCGCGAAACCTTACATCGCCAATAACCAAAGGCGTTTTGATCACGTAGCGCCTCTGGGTCTCTCCGTTCGAGCTCGTAATACCACGGATATCGACATGAACCGCCTCGCATTCATGCGGTTGCCCGTCATAATCCACCAGAAAACGGACGAACCGCCTCCCTTCTCGTTCCAGTTCCTCGATCACCTCGCCATGCAGGCTGGACGTACGCGCGCCAGTGTCAATCTTGGCAGGTATGCCCGACAGACCAAGCTCAGGCAGTTTCACCAATTCGCGCCATCCGACAAGCGGAAGCATTGGCGAATTCACGGAGCACCAACCGGTTGCAGAATGGCGAGGCCATCGCCGCCATCGCCAACCGCAATTCGGCGCAGCACTTCGCCGCTGGCAAAGTCGACCTCTGCCACGGTATCACTGCCTGTCTCAGCGACGTAGATGCGCTCACCATCATCAGACCACAGGATCGTGACCTGCTGGCGTTTCTCAGCCTCATCAGGGCCGCCGACGAAGATGTACCGAGATGGCTCTTGATTAGCAGTATCGTAAACCGTCATACCCCCGTTACCGAGATCAGACGTCACCGCGTGTTTGCCATCAGGACTGATCGCCAGGCGAAGGGGAAATGATCCAGCGCCGATCTTCTTTTGGACCACCAGTGTTTCGGGGTTGAGGATAAACACTTCGTCTGATCCGCGCGCTGACACCCACAACTCTTGACCATCCGGAGTTAGAGCGATGCCTTCAGGTTCCTCTCCTACCGTCACGGATAGCGGATCTTGCGCCCCACGCAAATCGATACGTGTAACGGTCTTGGAACCCAGGTCGGTCGTCCAGGCATACCGTGTATCGGGATCAAGGGCGAGCATATGGCTGCCTTCTTTGCCAGTTCCAAACTCAAACTTTTGCGCGTCACCGATGGGATCACCTATCCAGAATATCGACCGACGCCCCTCGGCGGTCACAAAAAGGTCGCCGTCCCGATGCCAAACAATGCCGTGAGGGCGGGTATTCTCACCAAGGTCGATGCTGGCAACACGTTCCAAGCCCGCAGTCGCGAAAATATCGACTGTGGTGCCGCCATAGCACGCGACCGCAAGATGCGCGCCATCCGGCGCAAGCGCAAGCTCATGTGGGTTTGTGCACGTATCGATACGTTGCATTTCTTTACCAGTCGGCAGATCAATAACAGACAGGCTGTTTCCGAATTTGTTGGTCACAAATAAGGTGTTCCGCGCCGGGTTCGCGTCCGGTTCTGGTACCAAATCAGCAAAGCTACTGCACGCGCCGAGCAAGATCGCTCCGGTAAGAGCGGGGATGGTGACTTTCATTGGTTTCGAACCTCCCTGCTCGACAGCCGATTAAGCGGAATAGCAGCCAAAATAGCGAAAAAGCTCAGCAAGAAAGCCGCCATCTTGATCGGACGGACGGTCGCCGCTGTCCCAGCCATCCAGTCCACGCCAGAATTCATTGCCATTTGGACAATTTGAAGCGTCGTCTCAACGTAATCGGTAACACCAAACAATACAGCATTGATGGACGCCAATAGGCCCAAGCCCCGGCTCATTGGCGTTTGCATGCGGGCAAGTGACTTACCGGCTCGCCAGGTTCCATAGCTATAAATGCCGATAAAAATCATATCGCCGATCATGCCTACCAGCGCCAAAATCCGGAGGTTGGCGGCTTCCCAAACAGTTTGTATCTCGTTTACGCGCTGTGCGGTTGTCGCCTGCTGATGGTCGCCAATTCCAAACTCCGTGTAGATCTGAAGCGGCGCGCTGAGCGCGATGACAATCGCGAATGCGGCAAGCCCGTACAGCCACCAACGAATATCCAACCTGTCTTCACGCATCATGCAACCCTTAGCCAATCAGCGATCGCTGACCCCAGATCGGGCTTCGTAACGCTCGACATATGCGTGCCTGGAACTTCGGAAAATGTGGCGTTTGGCAGCAGCCCTGCCAGTTCCTCAGCACTGCCATTGTCGCGATCCTCATCACCGCAAACCACCAGCGTCGGCATAGTCACCTTGTCCAGCTCAGCCAGATCCATGTCCGGCATCGCATCCAGCAACAGCCGGGCCGCCACGCGGTCCACGCCCTGAGACTTCAGAAACTGCATCGAGAAATAGGCAGGGTCACCGCACGGTATATTCTCAAATTCATCGATAACCCGCTTGAAAAAGGCTGCGCGCTTCTGCCACTCGCCCAACCCTGCGGTGCCCATGCCGCCAACAATTAGCCGCGCGGGTGCCAGCACACCGTACGCGACTGCATGCAACGATGTTCTCGCCCCCAAAGAAAAGCCACCGAGATCGTAATCATCGACACCAAGGTGATCGATCAATGCGGCGACATCGCGCACCAGTACGTTTTGCGGGTAACTCTCTGGGTCATGCGGCGCAGCGCTTTCGCCATGCACACGGAAATCGAGCATGATCACTTCGCGACCTGTTGCCGCGATTGCGATGTCATGCCCCCATTTGATCCAGTTCATGTGCGCGCTGGAAAATAAGCCATGAAGCAAGATCAAAGGACGCCCTTCGCCCGATCGATGAATGGCAAGACGCGTGCCGTCGAAGCTCTCAAAATGTTCGGTGATCACCGTTTGGTCAGACCTTTTTGCTCCATGCGCCATTGGGCCATCTCGACGCGGTCTTGGCCAAAGAACGGCTCGCCATCGAAAACGAGCGTAGGGACGCCCCAATGGCCTGCCCGCTCAAGCGCATCCTGATTGGTCGCAATCTCTGCATCGAGCGTATCGGCATCATCCGCCACCTCTGCTTCAAGCTCCGCGAAATCCACTCCAGCCCGCTCGTACCGCGCCCGCCAAATGCTCTCCCTCATGCCAATCATCGACCTCACCGGAAAAGATCAAGCGCGATGCCTCACCAGCAAACGCCAGACCCTTGCCGTGCCGGGTGGCGGCTTGCCCCATCCTTCCAATGCGATGAATGAGCGGCTGGTCCTTGGCAATCTCGCGCGTAGTCAGGTCCTGAACGACCGGGTCGGGTCGAGGCCAGCGAAACGGAATGCCGAGCATCTGGGCAGACCGAAACGAATCCATAAGGATGTACCGCGGTGCCGCCGGGTTGCCCGTGAATAGCAGGTCAGGATTGCGAATGGCGATGGGCCACACTGTGCGAAGCGTTATGTCGAGATCATAGGTCTCTGCCATCGCACGATAGCGACCCACCGCAAGGTAGCTGTAAGGGGAACGAAACGAAAAGAAGAGGTCAGCAGTCAGGGTCATAACCATGTACTGCCGAACTCTTGGCCCCACGTCACCCCTTCTTAAGGCACTCGCGCCCAAGCAGTTCCGCAATCTGTACCGCATTCAGAGCTGCACCTTTGCGCAAATTGTCGCTCACGCACCACAGCACCAGACCGTTATCGACGGTCGGGTCTTCGCGCACACGACTGATATAGGTCGCGCTATCGCCTGCGCTCTCAACCGGAGTGATGTACCCTTCATCCTCACGCTTATCGACCAGCATAATGCCCGGCGCCTCGCGCAAAATGTCCTGCGCCTGCGATGCTGAAATCTCGTCCTCAAACTCAATATTGATCGCTTCCGAGTGGCCAACGAAGACCGGTACACGCACACAGGTAGCCGACAGCTTGATCTTGGGATCGAGGATTTTCTTCGTTTCCACCACCATCTTCCACTCTTCCTTGGTCGAGCCATCGTCAAGGAACACATCGATGTGAGGAATCACGTTAAACGCGATCTGCTTGGTGAAGGTCGCGGGTTCCACCGGATCGCCGACAAAGATCGCACGGCTTTGATTGAACAGCTCGTCCATACCGGATTTGCCTGCGCCAGAAACCGACTGATAAGTTGATACGACGACGCGCTTGATCTTGGCCGCATCATGCAGCGGCTTGAGAGCTACAACCAACTGAGCCGTCGAGCAGTTCGGGTTGGCGATGATGTTCCGCTTGGAATATTCATGGATCGCGTCCGGATTGACCTCTGGCACGATTAACGGAACGTCCGGCTCCATACGATAGAGCGAGCTATTGTCGATGACCACGCAACCCGCGGCAGCGGCTTTCGGGGCGTATTCCTTTGCAGGGCCAGAGCCGGTACCGCGAACAACGCGATGTCCCAGCCAGACCAATCGAAATGCTCGATATTCTGGCATTTGAGCATTTTGCCCGTGTCGCCAAATTCAACCTCTGAACCGTGCGAACGGCCGCTAGCGACCGCTGCGATTTCGTCGATGGGAAACTCACGTTCAGCAAGCACCATCATCATCTCACGACCAACATTGCCAGTCGCGCCGACCACGACCACCCGATAACCCAAGATACTTCTCCAAAAAATTGTGCAGCGCGGCGATTGCGCGCTAAATCACGCCCGAAATAGCGATTGTATGCGGCCTAGCAAGCACAGCCTTGCTTAATTGCGATGAAGTCCGACTCTTCCCGAGAGCTATTCGGGCGGCGTCACGCCATGCGCCTTAAGAAAACGGAACACGCTGTTATAGCGATGCGGTGAGATGGTCTCGCCTGCCACCCGGTGCGTGTAGCCAGGATAGAGCATCATCTCAAACGGCACATTGCCCTCTTGCATGACCGCGATGATCTCGGTCGCGTTTTCAAACACGACATTGTCATCTGCCATTCCATGAATGATCAGCAGTGGATCAGTGACCGTCGTTGCATCCGGGATCGCGCTTGCTTTCTCATACGCTTCGGGAACCGTACGCGGGTCGCCCATATACCGTTCGGTATAGTGCGTATCGTAAAGCTCCCACTTGGTGACCGGCGCGCCTGAGATACCCGCAGCATACAGTCCCGGATCGGCCTGAAGCTGTTTGAGCGTCATATAGCCGCCATAGGACCAGCCATCGATTGCGATCTTGTCGGGATCAACGAAATCAAGCGTCTTGAGAAACTCGGCCCCCGCCTTTTGATCTCGTACTTCAACGCCGCCCATCGCCCGGTATAGCGGCTGTTCAAAAGCCACACCGCGATTGGCCGTACCGCGATTGTCGAGCTCAAAATAGATATAGCCTTTATCGACAATCGCCTGTTCCAGCGCCCCACCCCACGCGCGATTCACGATTTGTGGGCCAGGGCCAGAGTAGTGGTAGTAGTAAACGGGGTACTTCTTGCCCGGCTCCATCTCCGGTTTGATCATTCGCCAGTAAAGATCGGTCCCATCCTCTGCCTTGATCGACCCATATTCCGGCGCGCGGTGGCTCGCCAGATAGGGCGCGTAAGGATGATCGGCATTGAGCGCGTTTTCCTCGACCCAGGCGAGGCGTTTGCCTGTCGTATCAGCGATATAGCTTTGCGGCGGCTCATCGAACTTTGACCGCGTGATCAGCAATGTCTTCCCTGCCGCGTCCATCTTTGCGCTGTTAGTATATTCTGGATCGGATAGCAGTACCGGCTCGCTCGCCTCGTCCAAATTGGCGCGATATATCTGCTGAGTCAGCACATCATGCGTCGCCTGATAGTAGAACACACGGTTTTCTTCATCGACGCCGACCAGCGTGGTAGTAGGCGACGTGCCGCTGGTAAGCTGGACGGGGAGCCCGAAAAGGAAGCTTTCGGTATGATCTGATGGCGGCCCACTGTCACCACCTACCAACTCCCCAGCTGAGTCCGTTGGCCAGTTTATGGGGTCTATCTTGTAGAAATGCCCATAGCCATCACGTTCCGACCACCACAGCAGACTGCCGTCGTTCAGGAAACGATAGTTGTCGCTGAGGTTGATCCAATAATCCTCGACCGCAGCACGCTCAGTGAACAGCACCTTGCTCGTGCCGGTTGCGGGATCAACTCTCAGTACATCCATCACCGTCTGCGCACGGTTCTGGCGCTGGATGTAAAGCGCACCGTCCGGTGCCCAATTGACGCGCGCGAGGTAGAAATCGGTCGGATCATCGGTGTTGTAGTGCGCGGGGTCTTGATTGCTTGTCAGGTCGATAGCCACGCGATTGCTCCCATCGGGATCCATCACAAACAGTTCCACAATCGCATTATCGCTGCCCGCAACCGGATAGCGTTGGTCGAAAACCCGCGTGCCAGTTGCGCCAATGGCTGCGCGAGTGACAATGCCGACCCGCTCTTCATCGGTCCGTTGCACCGCAATGCGGCTATCGTCTGGCGACCACCAATAGCCGGTGTAGCGGCTCATCTCTTCCTGAGCCACAAACTCCGCCTCGCCCCAGCGTATCGCGCCCTGTTCCTTGGGAGTGATCGGCAATGCGTCTGCGCCCACTTCACCAATCCATAACTGGCGGTCGCGGACGAAGGATACATATCTGCCGGTCGAACTGAGCGCAGGGTTTAGCTCACTCTCTTCGGTATCGGTGAGGCGCGTAACCTCTCCATCAAGCTTCGCTACAGGTACAGATCGCCATCGAGCGGCACGAGAATGCCCTCACCCGTCATATCCCACTGATAGCTGATGATCCCCTTGAGATTGCCGACCCGCGCTCGTTCGCGTTGCATCTTTTCATCTTCTGAAAGTTCGCGGCCAGATCCCAGCTTCTCGCTATCAACCAGCATCGACCATTCCTCGGTCTGGCGGTCATAGCCCCACAGATCATAACGCTGGCGATCATCCTCACGATTGCGCAGCAGTGTAAGGTAGCGTCCATCGGGGGAGAGCTTGGCTTGTCGCGGTGTCGGCCCGTTGAGGTCGGGGCTCGCGAAAACCCGCTCAAACGTGAGATCTTGTGTTTCCGTCATAGCATGATCGTCCGCAAGGGCTGGAGATGTTGCGAGCAACAGGCTTGCTGCGAAAAGATGGCGCATTCCAATGTAAACCTCGTCATTGCGAGCAACCAATAGGTTGCGCGGCAATCCAGGCCAGAAGCTGGATTGCTTGGTGGCTCTTCGAGCCGTCTTCGACTCCACAACGCTCCTCGCAATGACAGCGTGACTTGGCAAGGTCTGAACGAAAAAGGGCGGCCCAATCGGACCGCCCCTTCAAAATCATTTTCGCGTCAGCTTTTACGCCTTAGGCGCATTCTCGCGACGTTCCGCGATACGCGCACGCTTGCCGGTGCGGCCACGCAGGTAATAGAGCTTCGCACGACGCACGACACCGCGGCGGACCACGGTGATGCTGTCCACGATTGGTGAGTAGAGTGGGAACACACGCTCCACACCTTCGCCAAAGCTCATTTTGCGTACGGTGAAGTTGCTGCCCATGCCGCGGTTAGAGCGCGCAATGCAGACACCTTCGAAATTCTGAATACGTTCGCGACTACCCTCTTTAACCTTCACGCCGACACGCACGGTGTCGCCTGCACGAAATTCGGGTACTTCTTTGTCCGCGCCGGTGGTCGCCTTCGCGATTTCTTCGGCTTCGATTTGCTGGATCAGGTTCACTGGTCCGGTTCCTTATCTATTCGTCGCGCGCCAGAGGCAGATCAGTCCCGAACGCCCTTATAGCGTTCCCAAAGGTCCGGCCTGCGTAACCGTGTGTCGTCCTCGCTGCGTTGCTTGCGCCACGCCGCGATTTTCGCATGATCCCCCGATCGCAACACTTCAGGGATCGTGCGCCCTTCCCATTCTTGAGGTCGGGTATATTGCGGATACTCAAGCAAGCCGTCTTCGAACGACTCTTCAGTCCCGCTAGAAGGCGCGCCCATTACTCCGGGAAGCAGGCGAATGCAAGCATCAAGTATGGCCAGCGCCGCCGGTTCTCCGCCGGACAGAACAATGTCAGCCAGACTGACCTGTTCGATTTGCGGATATGCATCGAACAAGCGCTCGTCATAGCCCTCAAACCGGCCACACAGGATGGTGACACCGGGGCCAGAGGCGATCTCCCTGATGCGAGCCTGCGTGATCGGTTTCCCACGCGGGGTCATGGCGAGGATTGGGATTTGTGCTTGCTTGATACCCGGGCCACCCACGCCCTCCAAGTCTTTGTGTCCTACCGCTTCGCTACTTGAGGACGCTCCACCCGTTCGTGCTGAGCTTGTCGAAGTATGGGCAGATTGACGTTCGAAAACGGATCCAACCGCTGCGCCAAGGATATCCGCTTTCAGGACCATACCAGCCCCGCCACCAGCAGGTGTGTCGTCGACCGTGCGGTGTTTGTCCGTCGCGAAGTCGCGAAAATTGACAGTTTCGAGCGACCAATCTCCCCGCTCAAGCGCCTTACCTGCAAGGCTCTCTCCCAGAGGCCCCGGAAACATCTTTGGATAGAGCGTAAGGATGGTGGCGATGAAGGTCATTGCTCATTTACCGAGTGCGTGCCGATTTCAGCTCTGTGTCTTCGCAGAAATCTTCTACCGGCCAGAAACGCAAGCGGCCAACCAACTAAGCTCACCGTGATCAACATCACAGAAACAGCTACGAGAACTTCGTTGTCGCCGGGATCGCTCCAATAGGATACCAAAAGAATGGCCAGTGGCGTGAGCGGAAGAGGCGCAGTCCCAAGAAGCACCGACTTGGTGATACTCAATTTGGACAGGTAGGTGTCAATTTTTCTAAGGTGCTCACGCGTGAGCCATGGACCTGCAAAGCTAAGCAGCGCGCCCAAAAACAGGCCTAATATTAGCGGGTCGCCCAACTCACCCCATCCTTCGCGCGTGTATCGACGCTCAGCTCGAACACATCAGGCCGCGAATAGTGGCCATCCGTATCGAGGCTTGCGAGGCCTTCGCCGATCAAGCCTAGGTCCAGTTCCGCAAGCAGGATTTCTTCGCTCTGACCCGCCTGCGCGACAATGCTGGCGTCTGGCGCGATAATCATTGAGCCACCGCGGTTGAGCATTTCGCTTTCGATGGCGTTGAACAATTCCTCAGCCTCATCAGAGCCACCCGCCAGCTCAAGCCCTTCGAACAAATCAGCCTTATTCTGCACCAGCCCCGAGGCCAGCACGAAACAGCGCCCCTCCATCGCGTAGTGCCGCGATGCCAGCGCATATTCCTCACGCACGGTCGGCCATGCGGCGACATGCACGTGTTCGCCCAGATTGTGCATCGCTGCGCGCGCCAGCGGCATCCAGTGTTCCCAGCAGATCAGCGAGCCGACCCGCCCCCACTCCGCTTGATGCGCTCCAATCGTCGAGCCATCACCTCGCATCCAGATCAGCCGCTCCCCATGCGTGGGCACAAGCTTACGATGATCGAGCACCGGCTCACGGGGGCGAAAGGTCAGTTGGTTGTTATAAAGGCTCTGCCGCACCCGCTCATGCGCGCCGATGCTGATCACTGCGCCGGTTTCGTCGCACAATTCCTGCAAAGGCAGCAAACGCTCGTCGCCCGGCACAATGGCCTGATCGAGCATGATGCGGTGCAATGCCTTGCTGCCCGGATGATCCCAAAGCGCAGCGCCCGGCGCCTCATCCAACCACAGCGGATAGCCGCCCAGAAATGTCTCGCCAAACGCCACCAATTGCGCGCCAGCATCAACTGCCTCACGCGCAAGTTTTGTGGCCTTTTCGATACCGGGCCCGAACGCCAGCGGTATCGGAGCGGCTTGGACAATGGCTACATTGAGAGGGGCGGTATTTAACGTGTTCATGCCTCAGCTTTCGACGAAATCGGCACTCACCACAAGTCGTTCTTCATCCCATTCGGGAACCGCATCTTCGGTAAAGGGCACCATGAAGCGCTTGCCATCAGGTTTCTCGATCTCGACGACCTCGCTGGCCCCGTAATTCGCCACGTCGTGGACGCGCCCAACATCCTCGCCCTTGTCGGTGACAACAAGCAAATCAATCAGGTCGGAATAGTAGAATTCGCCTTCGTCGAGTGCCGGCAAATCATCGCGCGACACGCTTAACACCGTTCCGCGCAGCTTCTCTGCTTCGTTGCGGCCCGCAACCTCGGCAAAGCGCGCAATTGCGCCGCCTTTATTGTCGCTGCGAACTTTCTTGAGGGTCAACGCGCCATCATTGAAGCTCTTATGCTGCGAGAGCGCCTCGACGCCCTCGCCAAACAGCTTCAGGCGAACATCGCCCGCCACGCCATGCGCACCGGTAACGGCGGCGAGTTCAATGCGACTGTCAGGCATTCTAAAATACTCCGCCCGCGCTGAGCCTGTCGAAGTGCCGCCCTGCGTTCGGGACGGCAGGGATCGAACAAAAAACGATCCTTCGACAAGCTCAGGATGAACGGAAAGCAGATCGGATCAGTCTTCCGACTTCTCTTCGGTTGCTTCTTCAGCCGGGGCTTCCTCAGCGGGAGCCTCTTCAGCTGGTGCTTCTTCTGCTGCTGCTTCTTCGGCAGGTGCTTCTTCGGCAGCAGCTTCTTCTACCGCTGCCTCCTCCTCAACAGGTGCGTTCTTTGCCTCTTCTTCGGCTTCCTTGGCAGCAGCGGCCTTCTCAGCCTTCTCTTCTGCGCGCTCGGTTGCTTTCTCGCCAGGCTTCGCCTTGTTCGGGTTGTTGCGCGCCTCACGCTCACGAATGCCAGCGGCGTCGAGGAAGCGTGCAACACGGTCGGACGGCTGAGCGCCAACGCCGAGCCAGTAGCGCGCACGATCTTCGTTCAGCTGTACGCGCTTCTCGTCATCTTTGGCGAGCAGAGGGTTGTATGTGCCGATCTGCTCAAGATAGCGACCATCGCGTGGTTTGCGGCTGTCAGCAGCCACGATGCGGTAGTAAGGACGCTTTTTCGCGCCACCGCGCGACAGCCTGAGTGCAATTGCCATTTCGTATTACCTTTCCAGTATAAATATCTGTAAAATCATTTCTTATTTAATAAATCTTTGAGGTCCGGTGGGAGGGTGTCGGGGTCTACTGTCGGCCCGTCGGAGCCTGCTGGCCCGCCAAGCCCCGGCAAGCCGCCGCCACCCATTCCGGGCATTCCGCCACCCATCATTCCGCCGAGGCCGCCGCCCATTCCTCCGGCGCCTCCACCACCAAACATGGATGCGAGCCCCTTTAGACCGCCCATCTTCTTGATCTGCTTCATGGCGCGGGACATTTCCTGATGCATTTTCAGCACCTTGTTGACCTGCTGCACGTCTGTTCCGCTACCTGCAGCGATCCGCCGCTTGCGCTTGGCATTCATCAGCTTGGGATTGGCGCGCTCTTTCGGCGTCATTGAGCCGATGATCGCACCCATATGCACCAGAACCTTGTCGTCCATATCGGACGCCGCCATCGCCGCTTTGGCTTTCTTCATGCCAGGCATCATGTTCGCCAGCATGCCGAGGCCGCCCATATTCTGCATTTGCTTGAGCTGCATACCCAGATCATTCAGGTCAAACTGACCCTTCGCCATTTTCTTGGCGAGTGCCTCAGCATCTTCCTCTTTGATCGTCGCTGCAGCCTTCTCGACCAGGCTGACGACATCGCCCATGCCCAGAATGCGGCCCGCAACGCGCTTAGGATCAAAAGCCTCAATCGCATCAAGCTTCTCGCCCGTACCAGCAAACTTGATCGGCTTGCCGGTCACATGACGCATAGACAAGGCTGCACCGCCGCGTGCATCGCCATCCATTCGGGTCAGAACGACACCGGTCAGAGGGACCTCGTCCGTAAAGCTTTTCGCGACATTGACCGCGTCCTGACCGGTCAGGCTGTCAACGACGAGCAGAACTTCGGTCGGTGCAGACACACCTGCAACCGCTTTCATCTCCGCCATCAAGGCCTCGTCGACATGCAAACGGCCCGCAGTATCCAGCAGCAGAACGTCGCAAGCCTGAAGCTTGGCCGATTCCATCGCGCGTCGTGCAATATCGACCGGCTGCTGACCATCAATGATGGGGAGCGTCGCGACGTCTACTTGTTCGCCGAGAACCGCCAGTTGTTCCTGCGCGGCGGGACGGTTCACGTCCAATGAGGCCATAAGAGCCTTTTTGCCGTGCTTTTCCTTGATCAGCTTGCCGAGCTTTGCAGTCGTGGTCGTCTTACCGGAGCCTTGCAGGCCGACCATCATCACGACAACCGGCGGTTTGGCTTCGAGGATCAGCCCCTCATTGGCTTCACCGCCGAGCATTTCGACCAGCTCGTCATTGACGATCTTGACGACTTGCTGGCCTGGAGTGACTGACTTCAGGACTTCTGAACCAATCGCTTTTTCAGTGACCGCGTCCACAAAACGACGAACAACCGGCAGCGCCACATCTGCTTCGAGTAGCGCAATGCGAACCTCGCGCATTGCTTCGCGAACGTCATTCTCGGTTAGCGACCCGCGTCCTTTGAGCTTGTCAAAGACGCTGCCCAAACGGTCGGACAAATTGTCAAACATTAGGCGATGCTCCACCCATTAAGGACGCGGATATCTTTCCTTCGCGTTTCCGCATCGCAAAACCGGTTCCCACTTTTGCTGGAAACGCTTTTCGTCCTTTGAGCTCGTCAAAGACGCCGCCTAAGCGGTCGGACAAATTGTCAAACATCGTCTTCAACTCCTCGTTCAGGCAAATGCCCTCACTTCAAACTCTTCTGGCCGCTTCCCGAACCGAAAAAGTGGTGCCCACTTTTTCTGGGAAACTCCTTCACCTGACCTCTCGACCAGGATTAAACGCGAAAAACGCCGGCGGACGAAACCTCGTCGGCCAGCGTGCGGAGATTTCTACTCCGGCTTTTTCAATCCATTTGTCTGGATTTTCCTGTGGGGCGGACGCGAAAATCGTGTTTAGCTAGAACCGAAGCGGAATGGACACGCGGTCCTTGAGCACCGGAAGCGCAGCTAAGCGCGATTTGCAGCCCGTCCCAGAGGGAAAGCCAGGTGAATGGTGGAGCCTAGCGGGATCGAACCGCTGACCTCAACACTGCCAGTGTTGCGCTCTCCCAGCTGAGCTAAGGCCCCAATCACTTGTTTGGTACGACCAAGCGGGCGCACCTTTGCGGGAGCGAGCCTTTATTCGTCCGGTCCACTCAACGCAAGAAATTTCTAATCAGCTTGCCACGCCCTCCGCCCTTCTACCCGGATTGAGCCCCGGAAGGTTCCGGGTGGAAGGAGCAGGTGGCTAGAAACTCAACACAAGGTCTAGATCAATTATCCTCGTCCTCGTCGTCGCCCTTGCCTTTGGACACGCCAAGATCATCATCGCCGCCGAGATCCACCTCATTATCGGGCGAATCCTCTTCCTCGTCGATATTCTCCAGATCATCATCGGCCAGATCGCTATCCGCCTCGCCATCTTTTTTCTTGCTCTCTTCCTCAAAAGGAATTGGCTGCTTCGACTTGAGCACAGGTTCTGGATACCATTCTTCGCCGCATTCAATGCAGGTGACAGGCTCATCTTTCGTCAGATCATAAAAGCGAGTGCCGCATTTCGGGCAAGTCCGCTTTGTGCCCCATTCCGGTTTGACCATGTGTAATCCTTGATTGTCCTGCGCCCAATCGGACGCGCAAAAACTTGTCTCTTTTGATGGGTGTCGACATCCCTCTTTGCAAGGGCGCGGAATCACGTGCGCATCATCAGCGCGGCGCGCCTTGCCAGAACGCAGAGGCACTGTCAAAGACGCGCTCGCTTAGTCATACGCTCATATCAGGATTCATACCGCTTTGACCGCACATCGCTTTTCTCCAATGGGACCGTTGACCGGTCGCATTCGCGTTCCTGGTGACAAATCGATTAGCCACAGATCGCTAATGCTTGGCGCACTGACCATTGGTGAGACACGCGTATCGGGCTTGCTAGAAGGCGAAGATGTGCTCGCGACTGCCGAGGCAATGCGGCAGATGGGCGCCACCATAGAGCGCGAAGATAATGGCACTTATATCATCAATGGGGTGGGTGTCGGCGGTCTGCTGCAACCCGGACAAGCGCTCGATATGGGCAATAGCGGCACGAGCACACGGCTGCTTATGGGTCTGCTCGCCAGCCATGGAATCAGCGCGAGCTTTGTTGGCGATGCCAGCCTCTCGGGCCGCCCCATGGGCCGCGTTATCGATCCACTGAGCACCATGGGCGCACAGTTTACGCCATCCCCCGGTGGCACTTTGCCACTGATGATGGAAGGGTGTGAGCCAGCCGTGCCGATAACATACCGGCTGCCTGTTGCGAGCGCTCAGGTAAAAAGTGCGGTATTGCTTGCTGGGCTGAACACGCCGGGCATCACCACCGTTATCGAGCCCGTGCCCACGCGCGACCATTCTGAACGGATGCTGCGCGGATTCGGCGCGAATATCGAAGTTGAAGAGATTGACGGAGAGCGGCATATCAGCGTGCAAGGCCCTTGCGATCTGACGCCGTGCGACATCGAAGTACCCGGAGACCCATCCTCAGCTGCATTCTTCATTGTGGCGGCATTGGTCACACCGGGCAGCGACTTGGTAATCGAAAATGTTGGCCTGAACCCGACGCGGTCGGGCATAGTCAATGTTTTGCGTCAGATGGGCGGTCAGATCGAAGAACTGAACGCACGCGAAGTTGGCGGCGAGCCTGTCGCGGACCTGCGCGTTCAGCATTCTGCGCTAAAAGGCATCGAGGTGGACCCCGCCATCGCGCCGTCAATGATCGATGAATTTCCGGTACTTTTCGTCGCCGCTGCTTTGGCGGAGGGCGTGACCACAACCACCGGCCTGGAAGAACTGCGCGTCAAGGAAAGTGATCGCCTATCTGCCATGGCCGTCGCGTTGAAACTTGTGGGCGCGGAGGTCGATGAACGTAAGGATGGTCTCGTCGTCACCGGAACCGGCAGCAACCCTTTCAGCGGCACAAAGGCCGGTCGCGTCGCGACCCATCTCGATCACCGCATCGCGATGAGCATGGCAGTGGCGGGCCTCGCCAGCGCAGCAGGCGTTGAAGTGGACAGCATCGAACCGATTGCGACCAGCTTTCCCAACTTCACCGATTTGCTGGCAGAGGCATCAGCATGAATGCGCCATTGGACTGGGCCACATTGGTTGGCTTTGTCGGCACAGCCTGCATCATCGCGGCGTATGCCTATCTGACATTCAAGGACTCGCCCAACCCATTCATTCTGCACGGTACAAATCTGGCTGGTGCGGCGCTTTTGACGGTTTCGCTAATGGTCCACACTAATTGGCCAAGCCTGATGCTGGAGGGATTTTGGGCCGCGATTGCACTGTTTGGGCTCGCGAAAGCGTTGCGGGCAAGGAAGGCGCCACAATGATCATCGCAGTCGATGGCCCAACGGCATCGGGCAAAGGCACCATATCCAAGGAGGTCGCCAAACATTTCGGCCTACCGCATCTCGACACGGGGCTACTTTATCGTGCTGTTGGGCGACAAGTCTCGCTGAATGGTGGTGATCCAGATGGTCCTGAGGATGCGCTAGCCGCGTGCAGCTTTCCCGACAGCCTGCTGGAAGATGACATCCTGCGCTCGGAAGGCTCCGGTAGCCTTGCAAGCCGCGTATCGGTGCACCCAGCGGTTCGCCAAGCGTTATTCGAACGCCAGCGCGCGTTCGCTCAGCAAGAGAGGGGCGCAGTGCTGGATGGCCGCGACATAGGCACCGTCATTGCTCCGGATGCCGATGTAAAGCTCTTCGTCACCGCCTCGGTCGAGGCACGCGCCAAACGGCGCCACGCAGAAATGGTCGGACGCGGGGAGACCGCGACGCTAGAAGAGATCGAGGCAGATCTCGCCCGACGTGATGCGCGCGACATGAACCGGAAGGATGCCCCGCTAATACCGGCAGCGGACGCGATCATTTTTGATACCACCCATTTCGATCGCGACGAAGCGGTGGCGGCAGTCATCGAAGCGGTCGAGGCGCAACTTGCGTCCTAACGGGAAATAGCCTTGCGAACTGCACATCCTGAAAAGTGCTTTCCTACATTCCGATCACCGTGTCAGACCCATGGCGCAATGGTCGATTTCACCTCCCCTAACCCGCAGATTCGCGCCGAAATGCGCCCCTTGTGGGTACGCCAAAAGTTTTCTGCCTGGACCGTGTTCCATGTGTTCCATCCAGTAGGATTTGCCTTTTGGTCTGTGTTGGCCCGGCATCGGCGTCAAAAGCCCCAAAACTCTTGCTTTTCTGCGCGCTTTCCCATAAGCGCGCCAGCGTTCTCGCAATCAACTGGATTGAAAGAACCCGCATGTGGGCATTCGGCCTCTTGCGGAATACGGCCCTCTTGCCCTGTTAGCCCTCGCAATAGTGCGGCGGAGACAGATTAAGACCCCGGAAAGAGCGAAGGCTCAAAACCGGTGGCCGGTAGCAAAATGAAATACAGGATACCCCTGACTTATGGCGACTTCGCCCAACCCAACGCGCGACGATTTCGAAGCGCTCCTTAACGAACAACTTGGCGGTGCAGCAGATGGCGGTTTTGAAGGCCGCGTCGTAAAAGGCACCGTAACGGCCATCGAAAACGGTATGGCCATGATTGACGTAGGCCTCAAAAGCGAAGGCCGCGTTGACCTCAAAGAATTCCAACGCTCCGAAGCAGAGACCGCGCCAGGTGTTGGCGACGAAGTCGAAGTCTTCGTTGACCGCGTTGAAAATGCCGATGGCGAAGCAATGCTCAGCCGTGACCGCGCACGCCGCGAAGCTGCATGGGACAAGCTCGAAAACGAATTTGGCGAAGGCAAGCGTGTCGAAGGCCGCATCTTTGGCCGCGTCAAAGGTGGCTTCACGGTCGACCTTGACGGCGCCGTAGCCTTCTTGCCCGGCAGTCAGGTCGACATCCGCCCCGTGCGCGATGTTGCCCCGCTGATGGACATGCCTCAACCGTTCCAGATCCTGAAAATGGATCGTCGCCGCGGCAACATCGTCGTTTCGCGCCGTGCCGTTCTGGAAGAGACACGTGCTGAACAGCGCAGCGAATTGATCGACAAGCTGGCCGAAGGTCAGGTGATCGACGGTGTTGTGAAGAACATCACCGACTACGGTGCGTTCGTGGATCTCGGCGGCATTGACGGCCTGCTCCATGTCACTGACATGAGCTATAAGCGCGTCAATCACCCAAGCGAGATGATCGAAATCGGTCAGACCGTGACTGTTCAGATCGTACGCATCAACGAAGAAACACAGCGCATCAGCCTGGGCATGAAGCAGCTTGAAAGCGATCCATGGGATGGCGTTGCTGCGAAATACCCACTGGGCATGAAGCTTTCTGGCACCGTGACCAACATCACCGAATATGGTGCATTTGTTGAGATCGAGCCTGGTATTGAGGGCCTCGTCCACGTTTCTGAAATGAGCTGGACCAAAAAGAACGTTCATCCTGGCAAGATCGTTTCAACGAGCCAGGAAGTTGATGTTCTGGTTCTGGAAGTCGACTCAGAGAAGCGTCGCATATCACTTGGCCTCAAACAGGCTCAGCGCAACCCATGGGAAGAGTTTGCCGAAAAGCACCCCGTGGGCAGCAAGGTCAACGGCGAAGTCAAGAATGCAACCGAGTTCGGTCTGTTCATTGGCCTCGACGGCGACGTGGACGGCATGGTTCACATGTCAGACATCGCTTGGGGCATCTCGGGTGAAGACGCGCTTGCCCTGCACCGCAAGGGCGAAGAAGTCGAAGCCGTTGTTCTCGATGTCGATGCCGACAAAGAGCGCATCAGCCTAGGCATGAAGCAGCTCGAAAAAGGCGCGCCAACTGCCGACGGTGCCGACTCAAGCGCGCTGCGCAAAGGTCAGGTCGTAACCGTCACAGTTCTCGAAGTTCGCGATGGCGGCCTCGAGGTGCAAGTTGGCGAAGACGGTGCAACCGGCTTTATCAAGCGTACCGACCTCGGTCGCGACCGCGACGAGCAGCGTCCTGATCGTTTCCAGACCGGTGCGAAAGTCGATGCCATGGTCTCTGGCTTTGACCGTTCGAAGAAGCCAAACTTCTCAATCAAGGCGCGTCAGATCGCCGAAGAGAAAGAGGCAGTCGAACAGTTCGGTTCATCCGATTCGGGTGCGTCGCTTGGCGACATTCTTGGCGAAGCGCTCAAGAAGTCAGACGACTAAGCGCGAAACGAATGCTGGGATTTAGAAAGCCCGTTCTCCCATGCGGAGGACGGGCCTTTCCTATAGGGGCGTGATGCCCTACATGTGAGGCCATGCTCCAGATACATCAATTCCCTTGCCTGTCCGATAATTACGGATTTCTCCTTCACAACTCCGTGACCGGAGAGACAGCTGCAATCGACACGCCTGATGCTGAGGAATATCTACGTCAGGCCGAGGCTAAGGGCTGGAAAATCACGCATATTTGGAACACCCATTGGCATCCTGACCATGCGGGAGGAAACAAGGCGATCATCGAGGCAACTGGTGCGCGCGTTTTAGCACCAAAAGAGGTTGAGAAGCTGTCGCCCATTGATCGCGTGGTTAGCCATGGCGATACAGTCAATCTAGGCGAGCATCAGGCGACGGTGATCGATGTATCAGGCCACACGAACGGGCACATTGCCTTTCACATTGTGGAGGAAGGTATCGCATTTGTGGGCGACAGCGTGTTCGCATTGGGCTGTGGCCGCATGTTTGAGGGTGAGCCAGAGCAGTTCTGGACCAGCCTTGGACGGATCAAGCGAATGTCGACCGCAACTAAGCTGTATTGCGCACACGAATATACCGAAGCGAATGCCAAGTTTGCGATCCATGCGGATCCGGAAAACGAGGCCCTGCAAGCTTACGTCGCAGAAATCATGGACAAGCGATCGCGGGGCGAGCCGACCGTTCCGACGGTCTTGTCGCGCGAGTTGGAGACCAACCCCTTTCTGCGCGCAGATGATCCGGCGATGATGGCCCGCTGGGGTGGCGATGCGCCACACGAGACCTTTGCCGCTCTGCGAAGCGCCAAGGATAATTTCTAGCTCCTGATGAGAGCGCTACAGGTTGAACATCTGAGCGATGACCTGAGCGGCGTCAGTTTGGCGGAGCTCCCGATCGCGAAGTGCGGTGAGGGAGAGGTGTTGGTCCGCGTTCACGCCGCCTCCCTTAACTACCCCGATCTGCTGATGACGCAGGGAAAGTACCAATTCAAGCCAGAGCCGCCATTTGTGGCGGGCATGGAACTGGCTGGGGAAGTGGTCGAGGCCGACTCGACCAGTAGCTTCTCACCAGGTGATCTAGTGGTTGGTGGGGCGAAAACCGGCGCTATGGCCGAATATGCCGCACTTGCCGCCAAATCTCTACGGACGGTAGCAAAGGGTGTGTCGCTTGATACTGCAGCGGCGATGGGTGCGGCTTACCAGACTGCCTATGTGGCCCTGGTCGAGTTGGGTCAGATTGAGCCTGGCCAAACCGTTTTGATCCATGGCGCGAGCGGTGGGGTCGGCTTGGCTGCCTGCGACCTGGCCAAGGCCCTCGGTGCAAAGGTAATCGCGGCAACCCATAGTGAAGCGAAACTGGGCACCTTGCGTGACATTGCGAGGCCGAACGCTGCCATTCTCAACCATGGGCGTTTCCGTGAAGAAGTCAGCGAACTGACCGATGGTCGGCTTTGTGACCTCGTATTCGATCCTGTCGGCGGTAATGTCTTTGATGAAAGCACGCGCTGCGTAACCTTTGGCGGCAAACTCCTCGTAGTCGGCTTCGTCGCGGGGCGCATTTCTGAAATCTCGGTCAACATCCCCTTGATCAAGGGGTTTTCTGTGGTCGGTGTACGCGCAGGCGAATATTGCCGCCGCTTTCCTGATCGCGCTCAGCGCATCTTTGCTGCAATTGACGACCTAGCAACTCAAGGACGCATCACACCGCATATCGACCGAAAACTGCCGTTGGAGCGATGGCGCGAAGGTTTTGAGGCGATGGAGAACGGTGAGATCATCGGCAAGGTGATCTTCGCCCCCTAGCCACACCTATATCCCCGCGTAAAAAAGGCGGCCCGCAGGCCGCCCTTCTTCTGGCTCACGAAGCTATGCGAACTCAGAGCCCTGCAATAACCTCATCCGCCAATTTCGCATCAGCGGCCGCAGTGTGCTTTTCAGCGATCAAGGACTTGCTTGCGCTTGCCGCAGCAGCAACCGCACGGTTGCGAACATCCTCTATAGCGTCACGTTCGGCAGCAGCAATTTTGTCTTCCGCCATACGTTTGCGGCGCTCCACCATCGCTTTGCTGTCAGCTTCGGCCTTGGCGAGGATCGCGTCGGCCTCACTCTGAGCACCCTCAATCATCGCTTCGGCGTCTTTCTCGGCGCCAGCGATCTTTTGGGCATACTCATCACGTAGCTTTTCCGCTTCAGCTCGCAGGCTCTTCGCCTCATCCAGCTGCTGCTTAATCTCAGCGATCTTGTTATCAAGGCCGCCCGCAATCGACTTGTGAACCTTGGCGCCAAAGACAGCTATCAGGATCAATACCAACATCGAGATCGAAACCCACTGGTAGGGCTCCAGCCCCCACAGCGAAGGTTCCGTGTATTTGACGACTTCGCCAGCAGCCTCAGCCTGAAATGTTTCAGCTGGTTCTACCTCGAAAAGTTCAGGCGCTCCGTTAGCCATGCATTGCCGCCTTCACCGCTTTTGCGGCAGTTGGTTTGGTGACCTTGGCACCGGCGAGACGCTGGACGATATCCTGAGCAGCCTCAGCTGCCACGGCCTCAACCTCTGCAAGAGCATCAGTCCGAGCGGTTGCAATACGCGCCTCTGCCTCGTCCAGCTTCTTGTCGAGTCGTTTCTGAGCCGCAGCCAGCTTTTTCTCTGACTTCGCCGAAGCGTCAGCTTTCGCCTCAGCCACAATTGTCTGAGCCTTGGCACGGTTCTCGTTTTCGCGAACGCGCCAAGCTTCCTCCTGCTCGTCGGCCTTGTCCCGTGCCGCCTGCGCAGCCGCTAGATCATCGGAGATCTGCTTGTCACGCATGGATACGGTCTCCATCACCTTGGGCACCATGCGCTGCCCAATGATGAAAAAGGTAAAACCAAAGAACACAAGCAGCCAGAAAATCTGGCCAGAATATGTCTCTGCTAGCTGAGCTATCTGAGGCATTGAAAAGGCTCTTTACGCGTCAGAGGTACAATATTGAACTCGCCAAAGCGGAGCGCATGCCCCACTTGGCAAGATCACAATCATTAGGCAACGAAGATCAGGATCATTGCAACGACGAACGCCAGCAGGCCGAGAAGCTCAGCAGCGGCGAAGCCGATGAACAGGCGACCCTGCTGACCATCTGCAGCGCCAGGGTTACGCAGCGCGCTTTCGAGGAATGAACCGAAGACGTTACCCACGCCGATTGCGGCCATTCCAGCACCGATAGCGGCGAGACCTGCACCTACGAGCTTTGCAGCTTCTACTTCCATTTGAAAACTCCTTTGGAAAACTTGAAATCGTGAAAAGGTACTAGTGAAGATGTTCAGCGTCGTTGATGTACAGCGACGTCAGAAGAGCGAAAACATACGCCTGAATGCCCGCGACGAGGATCTCCAGCGCGCTGATGCCGATCATCAGTACAAAGCTGGGCAGTCCGACGAGCAGGCCGAAACCGGCACCTGCGTTTGTGCCATCAATCACAAAGCTCGACAAAACCTTGAGAAGTACGTGGCCTGCCATCATCGCAACGAACAAACGGAGCGCTAGGCTGAACGGGCGCACGAGGAATGAAATAAGCTCAATCGGGAAGATCACGGGGATCATCGGCAGCGGCGTGCCGTGCGGCACAAACAGCGTGAAAAACTTGATGCCATGCTTCCAGAAACCAACGATCAGCACGATGGAGAAGCTGATGACCGCCAACACGCCAGTTACGGTGAAGTGACTGGTAAAGGTGAAGGGATGCACCCCGACGATGCCAAGCGGCAGCAAACCAAGCAGGTTCGCAATCAGGATAAACATAAAGAGACTAAAGACATAAGGCACATATTTGCGCCCCTCCTTGCCGATGTTCGCCTCCAACATGTCGTCGATAAAGCCGGTGAACGTCTCAACCATCATCTGCCAACGGCCGGGCACGAGCTGACGCTTCATGCCGCCGAGAACAAACACAAACAGCACCACGGTGGTGATAAGCATCCACATCGCAGAGTTAGTGAAGGAGATATCGAACCCCGCAACTTCCCAATTTGGACCAATGGTCTCAATTGCGAATTGCTTCATCGGGTCGACTTTTGCCGGTTGGGCTGTCACCTTAAGAGAAATCCCTAATCGATATGAACATGCGCCCCTAACCCATTCAAAAGGTTATTCATCAGGTCGCACATTCGCCGCACGAATAATGTTTCTGAAAGCCACCACAATTCCAAGGAACAGGCCGACCAACAGGCCCCATGGAGACGTTCCGGCAAACCAGTCAATGGTCCAGCCGATCACCGTCCCGCCGAGAATACCGCCAAGCAAGTCCGCCAAGACCCGGTTGCCACTGCGGTAATTCGCATCGGTTCCGGAAATTTGCGTACCGGTTGCGTTCCTCTTCGCGCTCTTGAGCAGCTTTTAGCCGCTCTTCAAGTGCATCGATGCGCGCATCCTCGGCGATGGGTTCCCGTGCGGGCTTATCGTCGCTCATGTTGTGATCCTTTTCATGGGGATGCACGACACGGGCAGAGACTTGCCCGCCGAGGGCGCGCACCCCTTAGAAGGAGGCCTAATTCGAGTCAACATATGACCGCCGTTTGTCGGCAGTACTTTTCAGCAGTAATTGGATCAGCCCCTCAGGGGCAGCGGCTGTCCCTCAGGGGAGCGCCCTGCCCGCGTGTCTGCCAAGAGCCGTCTGGTGCCTGATATTTCTCACCCGGTGCAGTTTTTGCAATGGCGACACACCCGGAGGTGAAAGCGTATTCTTCCAGAGTAGCGCCAGCAGATTGCGCGCGCTGCGAATACACCGCGCGGCGCTTAATATTGATGTCATCGACAATCCGACGGAGGGCAGCGGTCTCAGCTCCAACCACACCCAGATAGCCATCCATCTTCTCGCCTACCTCACCGGCTGATCGTGCCGCTGCATAGGCGGGATCGCGCTGCGCACTTGCAGGAGCCGCCACGCCGGTCACAGCGAGCGCAAAGGCGGTCGCAGCCAGGATTGCTTTGGTGGTGTATTTCATACTCATTTCCATCATCTCGCTTGGTCCATCAAAAGATGTCCGCGTTTTCCTCGATCGTATCATTGGCATCCTCCGCCAGACGATAAATCACTTCTTGGCGAATATTCACATTCAGCTCGATCACAATGGGCTCCTCAGGAGCATTTACCGTGACGCACCCCGCTATGAGACCTACCGCCAAACTCATTCCGCCTAATTTCACCACCCTCATGGCCTGTTCTCGCTTTCCTGGTCCTGAATAACAGATTCGGTCGATTGTTCATCTTCCGACCGTGGATTGTTTTCGCTGTTCTCTTCCTCTGGCCGCCTAAAGCGTGTGCCATCATCGCCAAGGAGTCCCAGATCTCGCGGGTCTCGTACAGATGCTGGGTCATAAAGCGACTTCATCGATGTCAGCAGTTGATAGAACTGCGCCCGCACATTCACTCTGAATTGCAGGGGTAGCTTGGCAAGCTGGCGCGTCACAATGTTGCGCTTGGCATCGCTTCCTTGGCTCACACCATCAAAGCGAACCCGCGTAACAATCTCGCCAGTCAGCGGCCCCTCCATACCCACGGTCATTTGCGTATAGTCGAGGCTGCGCAGCGCATCGAAGGCAAAGTTCGCGACTGCGCCCACGTCTTCATAAGTCAGCTCACCCACATAGGAGACATTGCCGCCCGGCGCGCGCGATATCAGCAGCCCCTGCTCAATCCGGCCATTACCATCAGTGTCGAATACAATCGGCAGGGTGCCGTCAAAGCTGCCCGTCGCGCTGAGATTGCTAAGCTCCAGTGTTTGAACAAAAGTTCCCGCGTCCAGCCCGACGATCTCAAAAATGTAGTTACGCTCTTCCTCTACGGCAAAGTTGAGTTTGGTGGGCCGCAGCAACAGTTCCCCACCCATAAATGGCCATCTCCCACCCTCGACCGTCACGAGCTGGCCATTGGTGAGCGCGAAATTCAACACCCCGTCTCGCGCCTCTACACCCGGATTGACCGACGCGATCTGCAAGGTTTGCCCCGGCGCAGTGGTGAGATTGACGAGATCAACGAAATTGATCGTGCCGCTAACACCTTCAACCGGTCCGAATGCGGCTGCAAAGTCGAAGTCACCGGTCGAGAACGCTCCACTGGATGTGATATTCTCGCCATTCCAGTCAACGCGCCCAGATCCCGTGACAGTTCCCCTAGCCAAAGCAATCACACCTTTGGCGAACTCAGACAAGTCTTCGGGCTGAAGCGCGTCATCAAACACGATGCCCGGCACACCGATATTGGCGGAGCCAGCGCCCGATGGAAGGTCGTGCTCCATCGCAAGACGAGCCACCTCACGTCGGCTGTTAGGCTCTATGAGCATTGCAGAGGCCGAAAACGAACCATCCACAAATTCCACAAAGCCGTCGACTGCCTCCAACGGATTGAATCGATCAAAGTCAGCGCGATCGCTAACGAGGAAGCGAGAACTTGGCACCTCGAACCGTCCGTCTGCGTAGGTCCAAGCCCCCTCGCCATCGCTTAAATCAAACGTTATCGGAGCGAACGCGACGCTTGCCCCAGAGAAAGTGCCGGACAGAGTATTACGGAAATCAGCCGTCAACTGCGCGAGCGACGCTGTGCTCATGTCGGCCTCTGCACCGTACTGCAGCATAAGATCGCTCATGGTTAGTGTGTTTGTGCCGGAGAACTCTGCTGAAGCGCTTGATATCCGGAGAGGCTCTTCACCAAGGCTGCCATTGAGCGCAAAATCGGGAATGCGAGCGCCAATGCTCAAAGAGTTGCCCACCCATCGTGCAATCGCGCCTGACGCACCGGGACAAACCGATACAGATGGCCGCAAGAATTGCGCCTCAGCAAACGTCACCGAGCCAGCTTTGACCGCCATACATTCCCGCCCTACCATCAGGGCGCCGCGTTCAGTGTAGCGCCCCCGCAATGGCATGGTCAGGTCTTCCACGCGCATTCCCGCGACATCGCCATCCGCTGAGACCAGACCATCAAAAGCGAGATCACCATTTCTTTCCTGCGAAACCAACAGACGCGGAACCGCAACGCGCGCGCCGTCAGCTTCATACGGATCCATGCTCAACCGAAAAATCGCGCCGTTTGCACCGCGATCCTCCATCCGTCCTTGTATATTGGGTAGCCCCTGACCCGACGTCGCAAGGTTGCCAGTCAACCGCATAGGCGCGTCGCCAACCTTTCGCATCTCAAACTGAGATAACGACAAAAGCCGTATGCCCTGACCTGACGTCAACCCCGCCTCTGGAACGACGATAGCCAGCGTATCCTCGGATTTTCGCGCCACCAGCGGCGCCGAGAACGATGAATTGCCAAGCTGCGACTGCAATGCGGAGCTGAGTTTTCCTATTAACGGTCCAAAGGGGATGCTCTGATCAGAGCGGGAAAGGCGCGCCAAACTGTTCCGATATGCATCGTTTAATCTGAGGCCATCAGCCGATAGCTCGCTGCGAACGTCAAACTGCTCCGTCCCGTCGCGCAGGCGCGCAGTGCCATCAATACGCGCCTCGCGGGCTGTCAGCGCTGGCAGGCGTGCACCAACCAATGTGACATCATGATCGAGCGTGACGACTTCATCGCGCAGAGATGCTTGCACCTCGCCCTGCGCACGCGATGCCACCGCGCCAGCATAACGGATGGTTCCTGTCTCAATCCCGATTCTTGATCGAAGCTGCGAAAGGTCGGTGCTGCTGGATGCTTCGATCGCAGCAGCCAGTCCATCTACCCGTAAATCTATGCCGGCACAGGTCAGCAAGTCACTACGCATGGGACCGTTAAGGCTCGGCGCACCATTTCGTGTCGCCAAATCGCCATAGAGGGTCGCACCGCGAACTGTGCAATCTTGAAGTTTCAACTCAGGTGCGGTTGCAGCCAGGATGCCTTCAAACCCGTCGCGCACATTGCCTTCGCCTGCCAATTTCATGCCAACAGCGCCGAAATCGCTTTCTATCAACGCCCGCCCGTCTTCAAGGCGAACAAACATATCGGGTAATTCTGCGGCCTGATCGGTGTCAGCAAAGATAACCTTATCAAGCGCTCCAAAACTGAATGCACCATCTCGGTATTCGCCATAGAGACGGGGTCGGGTGAGTGCGATTTCGGCGATGCGCGGAGCACCCAGTTGATATTCAATCTCGACCGAGACGGTGTCTGCGGTAAAGTCAGGGCTTTCCGGGTCGCCAACGACGATATTGGTAAAGACTTGCTCCCGGCTACTTATGCTTTCGATTTCATAGCTTGCTGGCAGATCGTATTGCGCGAGCTGGTTTTCGATGAAATTGCCAGCAATCCGCTCCCGCGAAAGCCAGGCGACCAGAAACATCAACAGAATAAGGCCAATGGCAACCAGCGAAAACATGACACGCTTACGCTTCCAGCCCGGCCCACCCATGACCTCTGGAACATCATCTGCCAATTGATCGTCTGACCCGTTCATTGCATCTCACACTTGCGCGCCATCCCCGCGAAAGGCAATGCGGCGCTCATGTTAATTCAGAATGTTGTCGAGCGCAGCCTTGCGAGAGCCTGAAGATCAATCGGACCTCTATGGCGCGGAGGCACCGCGTAAGGCAGCTAAACACGCTGGCGCTGGCCATCGGGGCCGATTGCGTGAGCGGCTGTTATCCGGCGGTCCGGACGCACTTGCCGACTATGAGTTGCTCGAGTTCCTTCTGTTCGCTGGCATACGACGCGGCGACACCAAACCGATTGCGAAACGGTTGATCGAACGTTTCGGCACATTTGCAGCGGTTCTGAATGCTGATGCAACCGCTCTGCGGCAAGTTGATGGCGTCGGCGACGCTGGTGCGGCCGCGATAAAAAGTGTGGCCCTTGCCGCCCGCAGAATGGCGCGCGGAGCGGTGGAAAAGCGCCCAATTCTAAGGAGTTGGCAGAGCTTGCTCGATTATCTACAACTCGATATGGGCGAGCTGACCCGCGAACGAGTGCGCGTTCTTTATCTCAATACACGTAACGAATTGATCCTCGACCATCTCGCCAGCGAAGGGTCTATTGACGAGGCCACGATCCATCCGCGCGAGGTCATTCGCAAAGCGCTCGATATTGGCGCGACTGCGTTGATTCTTGTCCATAATCACCCCAGCGGCAACCCTGAGCCCAGCCGGGCTGACATCGCGATAACCAACCGCATTGCGGAGGCTGGTCAGCATTTGGGCGTGGTGGTTCATGATCATGTGATTATCGGCGGCGGTGGACAGCATGCCTCACTGCGCTCCAAGGGCTTGATTTGACCTGCGACGCGGCCTAGCCGCCTGCGCAGAAATCAGCGGCAATCTTTCGACCGCCACATATCCTATTTCGGAGTACCTCATGGTCCCTCGCTATGCCCGCCCTGATATGACAGCCATTTGGGAACCAGAGGCGAAATATCGCATCTGGTTCGAGATTGAGGCACATGCGACTCAGAAGCTCGGCGATCTGGGCGTAGTTCCCGAGAGCGCGGCCAAGGCGCTATGGGATTGGTGGGCAACCAACCCAAAAGTCGATGTTGAGGCGATTGACGCGATAGAGGCGGTTACCAAGCATGACGTGATCGCTTTCCTTACATGGGTCGCAGAAAATGTCGGCGACGAGGCGCGTTTCATGCATCAGGGTATGACCAGCTCAGACGTGCTGGACACAACACTGGCTGTCCAATTGGCACGTGCGAGCGACATCTTGCTCAATGACCTCGACAAGCTTCTGGAGGCCATCAAAGTCCGGGCAGAGGAGCACAAATACACTCCAACCATCGGTCGTAGCCACGGCATTCACGCAGAACCCGTCACCTTTGGGCTGAAGCTCGCGCAAGCCTATGCCGAGTTTGACAGGTGCCGCGGCCGTCTGAGAGCCGCGCAAGCCGAAATCGCTACCTGTGCCATTTCCGGCGCGGTCGGCACATTCGCGAATATTGACCCTAGCGTCGAGGAATATGTCGCGGAAAAGCTCGGCCTGACACCAGAGCCAGTTTCGACTCAGGTTATCCCTCGTGATCGCCACGCCATGTATTTCTCAGTCCTGGCAGTGATTGCCGGATCAATCGAACGTTTGGCCGTTGAAATCCGCCATTTGCAGCGCACCGAAGTGCTGGAGGCTGAGGAATACTTCGCGCCGGGCCAAAAAGGCTCATCAGCGATGCCGCATAAACGCAATCCGATCCTTACAGAGAATTTGACTGGGCAGGCACGGATGATCCGATCTTATGCTTTGCCAGCGCTCGAAAACGTGGCGCTGTGGCATGAACGGGATATATCGCATTCATCCGTCGAGCGCTTTATCGGCCCAGATGCCACGATTACGCTCGACTTTGCTCTCGCCAGACTGACTGGTGTGGTTGAGAAACTGCTCGTATATCCTGAGCGTATGCAGGCCAATATGGACCGCATGGGTGGCCTCATTCATTCGCAACGGGTTTTGCTCGCGCTGACGCAAGCTGGGGTGAGCCGCGAGGACGCTTATCGGCTGGTGCAGCGCAATGCGATGAAAGTGTGGGAATCGGATGGGAAACTCACGCTTCGTGACCTGCTGAAACAAGATGAAGAGGTCACAGCTGCGCTGTCTGTAGCGGAGCTCGAGGAGAAATTCGATCTCGCCTACCACTTCAAACATGTCGACACGATCTTCGACCGAGTGTTTGGCGGGTAAGGCCAAGAAGGTCACAACTGGCTGGACGGGGCAGCTTAAGCGCCCTAGCATTCGGCTAACAACTTGGAATTTGGGAGGTCGTCCCTCATGCAGATCATTCGCACGCTCTTTTGGGTCATCATACTTGTCTTGCTGCTGGTCTTCACGGCTTTCAACTGGACTCCGGTCGAGGTGAAATTGTGGGAGAATATGATTGTTGAGACGAAGATCCCGGCGCTGGTGATCATTTCGTTTCTTCTCGGGCTTATCCCTGCATGGATGATCCACCGCGGTACGAAATGGCGGCTCAGTCGGCGTATCGGCGCGCTGGAAAATGCAGCGCGGACCAATGCGGCGAACCGTCCGACGCCGCCACCGCCACCTGCGGCGTCTACTACTCCTGAACCGCCTAACCCGGTCGATCCGGTAGGTGACAAAAGCTGATGAGCAATCCGGTCTATCTCGCAGTTGACGTGCCTCAGCTCGACGAGGCCGTTGCGCTGATCAATACCGTAAAAGCGCATATTGGCGGCGTGAAACTGGGCCTCGAATTCTTCTGCGCGCATGGCCATCACGGTGTGCATGAGATTGCGCATCTGGGGCTGCCGGTTTTTCTCGATCTCAAGCTGCACGACATACCCAACACCGTTGCGGGCGCGATGCAGGCGATCCACGTACTTGAACCTGCCATTGTGACGGTCCACGCCAGCGGCGGACGCGCGATGATGGAGGACGCAAAGGCCGCAGCGGGGGAGAACACGAAGGTTGTCGCTGTCACCATGCTCACCAGCCTTGATGAGCAGGATCTCGACCGCACGGGCATCTCCGGCTCTCCGCACGATCAGGTTATGCGACTTGCGGAATTGGCCGAAGCGTCAGGGCTCGACGGCATTGTATGTTCAGGTCAGGAAGTTGGCTCCGTCCATAAGCAATGGAAAAAGGGCTTTTTTGTTGTCCCGGGTCTACGTCCAGCTGGGAGTGCGACAGGTGACCAGAAACGCGTTGTCACACCGCGTCAGGCGCGTGATGATGGCGCCAGCGCCTTGGTGATTGGACGCCCCATTGCGAGGGCTGAGGATCCGGTCTCTGCCGCCCGCGCAATCGAGGCTACGCTCTAGGAACCTCATGACTACACAGATCAAAATATGCGGGCTATCAACGCCTGAGACCATCGACGCGGCAGTGGACGCAGGCGCGACGCATGTCGGCTTCGTCCATTTCGAGAAGAGCCCGCGTCACTTGTCGCTGGAAGATGCGGCAAAGCTCCGCCGCCGCGTGCCGGAAACGGTCAAACTGGTGCTCGTCACCAGCGCACTTCAACCCGAAGAGCTTGCCCGCGCCTATGACGTTATTCGCCCCGATGTACTGCAATTCCACGGCGGCGAGACTGTCGAATGGATGAGCCTGGTCAAGAAGACCATCGGCGCTGAGACTTGGCGCGCGCTTGGCCTGCGCGAGAAAGCCACGCTCGAGCGCTCGAAGAAGTTCATCGGCGTTTGCGACCGGTTGCTGTTCGATGCACCGGCAAAAGCTCTGCCCGGCGGGAATGGCACAAGTTTCCAATGGGATCTGCTCAAGGGCTGGGAGCCATATATGGATTGGGCGCTTGCCGGCGGCCTGACGCCAGAGAATGTCGCTGATGCAATTGCGCAGACCGGAGCGCCTCTCGTTGACGCCTCATCGGGCATAGAAAGCGCGCCCGGCGTCAAAGATGTGGACTTGATAAAGGCGTTCTGCGAGGCGGCGCGACAAGTATGACAGACGCAACTCCCAATTCATTCCGCAATCAGCCAGATGACCGTGGACATTTCGGCCAGTTCGGCGGACGCTATGTGGCAGAAACGCTAATGCCGCTGATCCTCGATCTGGAACGTGAATATCGCGCAGCGCAGGCTGATCCCGCGTTTCAGGCCGAGTTTGATGATCTGTTAGAGCATTATGTGGGGCGCCCCTCCCCGCTCTATTTTGCCGAGCGGCTGACCGAGGAACTGCGTAAAGACGCAGCTGATGGAATGGGTGCGCAGGTCTGGTTCAAGCGCGACGAACTCAATCACACTGGCGCGCACAAGATCAACAATTGCATCGGGCAAATTCTCCTCGCAATCCGCATGGGCAAGACGCGGATTATCGCGGAGACCGGCGCGGGTCAGCATGGCGTAGCGACCGCTACGGTCTGCGCGCGCTTTGGCCTGCCTTGCGTGATTTATATGGGCGCAGAGGACGTAAAACGGCAGTCACCAAACGTCTTCCGTATGAAGCTGCTCGGCGCGGAAGTTGTGCCCGTCACCAGCGGCGGTGCGACACTCAAAGACGCGATGAATGAAGGACTGCGCGACTGGGTCGCGAACGTCCATGACACCTTCTACATCATCGGCACGGCGGCAGGCCCGCATCCCTATCCGGAGCTGGTCCGCGACTTTCAGAGCGTGATCGGGCGCGAGGCTCGCGCACAGATGCAAAACCGTGCGGGCCGACTGCCGGACCTGTTGATTGCCTGCATTGGCGGCGGTTCGAATGCGCTGGGCCTCTTCCACCCGTTTCTCGACGATCCGGAGGTCAAGATGCTGGGCGTTGAAGCGGTCGGCCACGGTCTTGATGGCGACGAGCATGCCGCAAGCCTGCTCGGCGGATCACCCGGCGTACTGCACGGCAACAAGACGTACCTGCTGCAGGATGAAGATGGTCAGATCACTGAGGGTCATTCAATCAGCGCTGGCCTCGATTATCCCGGTATCGGACCAGAGCATGCGTGGCTGAAAGAGAGTGGCCGCGTAGACTATACTGCTGTCACCGATGACGAGGCGTTGGAGGGCTTCCAACTTCTGTGTAGGACCGAGGGGATCATTCCTGCGCTCGAACCCAGCCACGCCATCGCGGCGGTTGCGAAGCAGGCACCACTGATGCGCAAGGATGAGATCATCCTGATGAATCTGTGCGGACGCGGCGACAAGGACATCTTCACCGTGGCTGAAAAGCTGGGAGTGGAGATTTGAGGTACGATTGGCGTCTAGCGATCGCTGCTATTGCAATTCCGTCGTCTTTTGCTGCCGGCTACTACATGATTGAAACGATGATCCTCCGGGAACATGATTGGCGAGTTAACGGCGACCCTTGTGAGCAAGCTAGAGAAAACGGCATCCACTTCGGTTTCTGTAACCCCACAATTCCAGACACAGAACGTTATCTCGGCTACGCTTGGATCGGCTTAGTAGCACTTGCCTTTTTGCTTGTAGTTTGGACCTTCTTGAGACCTAGAAAATGACCCGCCTCCAAACTGCCTTCTCCAAGCCCCACCCCGCATTCGTCGCCTTCATCACCGCTGGCGATGGCGACACCGCAGCGAATCTCGACGCGCTTGTCGCGGGCGGCGCGGATGTGATTGAGCTGGGCATGCCCTTCACTGATCCGATGGCCGATGGTCCCGCGATCCAGAGCGCTAATCTGCGCAGCCTCGGCGCGGGCACAACCACCGCTGACGTCCTCCAAATTGCCACCGACTTCCGCGTGCGGCACCCAGACGTCCCGCTGGTGCTGATGGGCTATGCCAACCCGATGATCCGGCGCGGGCCGAAATGGTTCGCGAGCACTGCCAAAGAAGCGGGCATAGACGGCGTTATTTGCGTCGATATTCCACCCGAGGAGGACGAAGCACTCGGCCCCGCCCTGCGCGACGCTGGCATCGCTCCCATTCGCCTTGCCACACCGACCACCGATGCTGCGCGCCTGCCCAGCGTACTCGAGGGCTCGGATGGCTTTGTCTACTACGTCTCCGTCGCCGGGATCACCGGCAAGCAACAGGCCGCGCAAGCGAGCATTGAAGACGCCGTCTCCAAGCTCAAAGCGGCAACCGATCTGCCCATTGCCGTCGGTTTTGGCGTGCGTACGCCTGAACAAGCCAGCGCCATCGCCAGGGTCGCGGACGGCGTTGTCGTCGGCTCCGCTCTTGTCGAAATTGTCGGTGAGCATGGCGAAAAAGCGCCTGCTAAACTGCGCGAATACACCGCTGCTCTTGCCGATGCGGTCCATTCTGCGCGATAAGCCGCGCACCACCACAGGAAATCACGACTGATGAACTGGTTCACTCGCGTTCGAAACTCAATTGGCTGGCTACCCAAACGCACCACAGAGAAAGATCTGTGGGTCAAATGCCGGTCTTGCCAGGAAATGGTGTTCGCCCAGGAATTTGAGGTCAACGCTTACGTCTGTCCTCGCTGCGATCATCATGCCCGCATAGGTGCGACCGAACGGCTGCGGCAAATCCTTGATGAGGGGTATGAGCTGCTGCCGCAGCCCGGGGTGAGGCAGGACCCGCTCAAGTTCAAAGATACGAAGAAGTATACCGACCGGTTAAAGCAAGCCCGCGCCGCCAACCCCGAGGATCGGCCCAATGGAGACGCGTTCCTCGCGGCTTCTGGCGCAATTGACGGGCATAGCGCAGTTGTCGGCGTGCAGGACTTCACCTTTATGGGCGGCAGCATGGGCATGGCCGTCGGCACGGCATTCTGCGCGGCGGCGGAACGGGCCCTTACCCGTAAATGCGCCTATGTGGTCGTAACAGCGGCGGGCGGAGCGCGCATGCAGGAAGGTATCCTGAGCCTGATGCAAATGCCCAAAGCGACGGTGATGACGCGCCGTCTGCGCGAGGCGGGACTACCCTATATCGTGGTGCTGACTGACCCAACAACGGGCGGCGTCACCGCAAGCTATGCCATGCTGGGCGACATCCACATTGCCGAGCCGGGCGCGTTGATCGGCTTTGCGGGCCAACGCGTGATCCAGGATACGATCCGCGAGCAATTGCCCGAAGGGTTCCAGCGTGCCGAATATCTGCACAAACATGGCATGGTCGATATGGTCGTGCACCGTCATGACCTGAAAGGCACACTGGCCAGCGTGCTCGATTACCTTCGTCCCCGAGAAGCAGCTTAGGCCAACACATGGATTTCGGGCGGTCAGACGACCCGCGCGTGCAGGCTCAGCTGGATCGGCTGAATGCGCTCTCGCTGGCTACGGGTCGCATCAATCTCAACACGATGACCGCTTTGATGGAGCGGCTCGGCAATCCGCAGGATCGCCTGCCGCCCGTATTTCACGTTGCGGGGACCAATGGCAAAGGGTCAACCTGCGCATTCTTGAGAGCAATGCTGGAGGCGGAAGGGTACAGGGTCCACGTCACCACCAGCCCGCATCTTGTGCGCTATAACGAACGCATTCGCGTGGCGGGGAAGTTGATCGAAGACGATCGGCTCGCGGAATTGCTGGAGGAGGTCTTTGACGCAGCGGAGGGCCTGGCACCCAGCTTTTTCGAGGTCACAATCGCCGTGGCGTTTCTGGAGTTTTCGCGCGTTCCCGCGGATGCCTGCGTGGTCGAAGTGGGCCTTGGCGGCAGGCTAGATGCAACCAATATCCTCAAACCGCATGTGTTGGCGGCTTGTGGGATTGCTGCGCTGGGCATGGACCACGAAAAGTTCCTGCTCGCGCCGGAGGACGGTGTGCCGACACAGCCAATGGCGCGGATCGCATTTGAGAAAGCAGGGATCGCGAAAAAGGGCGTGCCGCTGGTGACGTTGGGAGATTTGTATCCGGCTGAGGCTCAGCGAGCCATAGAAGTCGTTTCGGAAAAGGTTGGTGCGACAATCTGTGCCCGGCAACAGGCTTGGTACTGTGACGATTACAACTATCTATTTTACTGCGACAGGAGGCGAGATGATTGGGATCTGCTACCTCCAGCTATCAAGGGTTCCCACCAACATCTGAACGCAGGTTTGGCGATCGCAATGCTCCGGCACCAAGAGACCATTGAAGTCAGCGAGGATGCAATCGAACATGGTGTTCGCACAGCGCATTGGCCAGCCCGTATGCAGCGGCTCTCGGAAGGCCCACTCACGGCCCTCACGTCGGAGCAAGGAATCTGGCTCGACGGCGGCCACAACCGCAATGCCGGTGACGCCATTGCCGAGTTCTTTGACCACCCCGTCCACCTGATCATCGGGATGCTGGCCAACAAAGATCCGCGCGCGCTGATCGAACCACTTGACGACAAAATCCGCAGCATAACAGTCGTCCCCGTCCCCAATCACGACAGCCATCCAGTCGAGGCCTTTGGTCCCGAGGCAAGAGCCGCGGTAGATGTCGAAGAGGCCCTGCTCAACGTGCCTTCAAACGATTATCCCATCCTCATCGCAGGCTCTCTCTACCTCGCAGGCGAAGTGTTGCGGCTGAATGATGAGATACCGGACTAACTAAGTCCCTGAATGACTAGCCGGGCGCAGTCTTGGCTTCGGGTTCGGTATCATCCGCTTCGTCTTTCGTGCCCGTCTGGCGCACGCTCTCGATCACAAACCCTTTGCTCCACAATATCCAGAGCAACGCCATACCGGGAATGGCGATAATGACCGTAAAGGTCCAGAAACCCACCCAGCCAAGGTTTTCCGCTAGATAGCCCGACGGGGTTGCAAGCCACGTCCGACCGACTGCGGCAAAGCTAGACAATAAAGCGAACTGCGTCGCCGTATATGCCAGATTCGAAAGACCCGAGAGATACGTAACGAAGACCGTCAAGCCGATCCCGCTGGTCAGATTTTCCGTACCCACGGCGATTGCCAGCATAAGCGGCGAGTGGCCGACAACGGCCAGCATCACAAACAGGAAGTTGCTGACCATCATCAACAGACCAGAAATCAGCAATGCGCGGCCCATACCCAGCCAGGCAATAAACGGTCCGCCCAGAGCCGAACCAACAATCAATGCGCCAAAACCGACAAATTTGTTGATCGTGATAAACTCCGTGTCTGTAAACCCAAGCTCCACAATCATCGGGTTGAGCATGCCCTGCCCCATCGCATCGCCAACTTTGTAGATCAGCACAAAGAGCAGGATCAGCGCCGCCCCCTTACGGCCAAGAAATTCCCTGAAAGGATTGACCACGGTTTCCATCAGCCAGCTCGACAGCTTCTGTCCCGCAGCACGAGCCGTAGTCGGATCATAACGTCCGGCGCCCGCCCACAAGGCACCCAATGCCGCTGGCAGAACCAGAAAACTGGTGATGCCATATGCCATTGCCCAGCCAGCATCGAACCCCTCAGTGGAGGCAAGATAAATCGTTCCAGCACCCGCCAGAAGGTTGCCGGTGCGATAGCCAAACTGGTTCATCGCGGTCCCGTGCGCCATCTCTTCATCGCTCAGGATCTCAATGCGATAGGCATCGATAACAATGTCCTGTGTTGCCGATAGGAAGGCGACGATAATGGCCCAGATCGCGAATGGAGCGATATTATCATTGGAAGGGTTGCTCGTACCCAATTGCCACAGCGCGAGAACCAAAAGGGCCTGAACGACATAAAGCCAGGCTCGACGTTGTCCGAAAGCGTTCGAAAGCACCGGAATACGAACCTTGTCGACGAGCGGCGCCCACAGGAATTTGAGTGTGTAAGGCGTCGTGAGACCAATCGCGAAACCGATAGTGGATTTCTCAATGCCCACTTTGGAAAGCCAGAAGGTCATGGTCCCGAGCAGCAAAGTCAGCGGGAAACCCGATGAAATACCGAGCAGAAAAGCAACGAACGGCATTTTCCGTCGATAGGGAGCGAATGCTGGGACCAGATAAGCCAGCCCGATCATCGCGCCGATGACCCCGAACAATATGACTGTGCTCCAGTCCATTACATTCCCGCCCTTCCGTTTTCACTGCGTTTGCGGCACACTAGCTGCGCAAATGAAAGAGGAACAGGCGTTATGAGCCAAGCGCCCACAATTGCGGATGAACGTGCGCCGACACCGAGCCAGCTGGCACTGGCGGAGGCAATTGGCCGTAATGAGGTTGCGCGTACCGAGGCCATGCAACATGTGCCAGCATCGGTTTACACAGACCCTGCGCATTTCGCCCGCGAAAGGGCAGCACTGTATGACCGGTTGCCTCAAATCCTGTGCCCAAGCGCTTTGTTGCCAGAGCCTGGTATGGTTGTGCCGCACGATGCGACCGGTCGACCGTTGCTCATCACGCGCGATTCAGACGGCACCGCACACGTGTTCCTGAATGTCTGTCGGCATCGCGGCACGCGTCTGGTCGAGGGCAATGACGTACAATGCGCCAAGAAAATGGTCTGCCCCTATCATGCCTGGACCTACTCAGTTGATGGTCGCTTGCTCGCCTTACCCCGGCCAGACACTTTTCCCGGTTTGGACAAGTCGGATCACAGCCTGATCGAATTGCCTAGTCGCGAAACCGGTGGTTTGATCTGGTTCGCGCCAGTCGAGAATGCAGACTTTTCCGATGCCGACCGCATTGGCGAAGATATGGATGCATTCGGAACAGCAGATCATGTTCTGTTCCGACGCAAAACGCACGAAGTTGCCGCCAATTGGAAGCTCATCATGGATGCGTTTCTCGAAAGTTATCACGTGACACGTCTCCACGCGAACACGATAGGCCCATTCTTCAAGGATGGGGTGACTGCTGGAGACACTATCGGGCCGCACCATCGCTCCTCTGTTGGCCGTCTTGAGGAGATGGAGGGCGTCAATCTGCACAATATGGCTGAGCTGCGACGGGTCGTTACTTTCGCCTATCAGATGATCCCGGGTGCGCTCATTATTCCCAGCCCTGATTACATCAATGTGATGGTGATGATGCCGCAATCGCATGAAAAAACCCTGGTCGAAGATTTCATGCTGATCCCAGAGGCCCCGACAACGGACAAAGCCCGCGACCATTGGGAGCGTAGCTGGGCGCTGCTCGATGGCGGCGTATTCGCAAGCGAAGACTTTCGTGCGGCAGAACTTGGCCAACAAGGGCTGGCAACTGGCTCAGTTCTAGAACTGAACCTTGGCACATGGGAAGGCGGTATTCGCTCGTTTCACGAGAGTATAGCGCGACTATTGCAAGCCGCGGAGTGAGCGCCTACCGCGCGCAGCATGTCTGACAACAAGCTACCTGAGGGAGGCGACCGGATCGCCAAGCTGCTTGCACGTGCAGGCGTCGCCAGCCGTCGAGAGGTGGAGCGTATGATCGCTGACGTACCGTGTAGCTATTGATGGCAAGGTGCTGGATACGCCTGCGGTGAAGCTCACCAGCCTTGCCGGCGTCGCTGTCGACGGAAAGTCGGTAGAGAAGGTTGAAACAACACGTCTGTTCATGTTTCACAAGCCGGGTGGCCTTTTGACAACTGAGCGTGACCCTAAAGGGCGCCCGACCATCTATAGCGCGTTACGAAATGCTCTGCCGGAGAACGCTGGACGGGTCATGCCGGTTGGGCGACTGGACTTTAACACCGAAGGCTTGTTGTTACTTACCAATGATGGCGAGCTGAAACGTGCTATGGAGCTGCCTTCTTCTGGCGTCCCCCGCACCTACCGCGCCCGCGCTTTTGGCGATGTGTCACAGGAACAGCTCGATGGCCTGATCGAAGGCATCGAAATCGACGGGATTCGCTATGGCTCTATAGAGGCAGACTTGGAGCGAGGCTCTGGGCGTAATCGCTGGATCGAAATGACGCTGACGGAGGGCAAAAACCGCGAGGTTCGCCGGGTTCTTGAGCACCTCGGCCTCAAAGTGAACCGGTTGTTGCGAACCGCATATGGTCCGTTTGAACTTGGCGATCTGCCGCGCGGTCAGGCGATGGAGATCGGTCGCGGTGATCTGTTCGCGTTCCGACGCACACTGCCCCAGAAATGACAATAGCGGCATGAAGAAACACGGCATGCGAATAATCGCCGGTGAGTGGCGTGGGCGCAAATTGATCGCTCCCAAGGGGGATGTGACACGGCCCACAGCGGATCGCTCACGGGAAACATTGTTCAGCATGCTTGCAAGCCGACTGGGCGATTTCGATGGTTTGCAAGTTGCCGATCTGTTTGCGGGCTCTGGCGCGCTTGGCCTGGAGGCATTGTCGCGCGGTGCCGCGCATTGCTTGTTCGTGGAACAGGAAAAACAAGCGATTGATTCAATCCGAGCGAACATAGCAGCGCTTGGCGCGAGAGATCGATCCTCCATTCAGTCTGCGAATGTGATGAAGCTTGGCCCGGCCAAAGCCCCCTATGATCTCATTTTGCTTGATCCGCCGTATGAGACCGGTGCGGGTGCGGTGGCCTTGGACCGCTTGCTCCGACTGGGCTGGATTGATGAACGGACTTGGATCGCTCTCGAAACATCAGCTGCAGAGGAAACAAGAATCACAAAGCTTGATTGTGATGTCCTACGCCGCGTCGGGAAAGCTGCCATTTCTTTGTGGCGGCTCAACCCCGACGCAGCATAGGCTCATTTGGCTTCGGCCATTCATGCTGTGAATGTGCGACCCGAAGCGCTTGGGTTATCACCAATCACATTGGGTTGTCGGGATCTGACTCATCCATGGGTTCATCTTCCATACCCGGTTCAGATGGAGGTGGAGGTGGCGCTTCGGTCGGAGCGGCAGCACCTTCCGCGGCACGCTGTTCGACCATTGTCCAAGCGGCTTCGCGATCGGGTTCAGCCATCGCTGTCAGGGCAAGTTTGTCATTGTCCGCAAGACGCCAAAACAGTTCTTGCCGTTCGGTCGATAAGGTCCAGTAATACGCCTGAGCGTCACCGGGCCAGCCGTCATAGGCCATACGCTTATCGTCAGTCCAACCGCCATATTCCGTCATTTGTTCGGGTGTCATATCGACACTTGCACCCGGAGCGGCTGGAGGTGGTGGCGCCTCTTGAGCAAGCGCCGGTATAGAGATTGTGGCGAGTGTCCCGCCGATGAGATAAACAAAAGTTCTCCGCATGGAGATATTCTCCTAATCGAGTTCCATGCGTGACGACCGCGTCCCCTGACACACATATGTAATGGGGTCGCTGATCCGCGATCACAACAGTATCAAGGCGCAGCGAACGCGTCGCTGAAACCACCGAGCGAGAGTCGTGCGAAAAACCGGCTAAGCTGCGATATCGGTGTCATTCCTGCGGAGGAAATCGCTCAAACTCAGGCAGTTCATGTGCGGTCGCGACCCAATTGATTCGATCCGCTGTTTGAATGTGCACCTGCGCGGGCAGCTCTTCTGGGTCATCAAGGGTGCCAGTTTGTACGTCCACCATCCCGGGCAGGAATTCCTCATTGGTGTAAAACAATCCCGTGCCGCATTGGATGCAGAAATGTCGTCGACCATTTTCTGAGGATGCATAGACACTTGTCTCGCCGGTCACAGTCAGTTGTGTATCCGGCAACATCGCCCAACCAACAAACGGCGCGCCCGAGCTCCTCCGACAATCGGTACAATGGCAAAGAGCGTGATTGATGGGATCTCCGGCGATCTCATATCGGATTGCACCACAATGACAGCCACCACTCAGCATCAATCTTCTCCTATTGTCTGGCCATTTGTTCCACCACTGCGCGTTAGATCGCGGTTGCGCGGCGTTCCGCTGTTCCCTACCTGTTCACCGCAACGATGTCTAACTTACCCACACCTTCGAACAACCCAGACGAGAGCTTACCCGCTTACGCTCAGCGGTTGAATACGCCTCAGCGGGATGCGGTCTTGACCACCGAGGGCCCGGTGCTGATGCTGGCGGGCGCAGGCACTGGCAAAACAGCAGCACTCACCGCACGACTCGCCCATCTGATTGCCATGCGCAAAGCGTGGCCCAGCGAGATCCTGTGCGTGACTTTCACCAACAAGGCGGCGCGAGAAATGCGTGAGCGTGTGGCCGGGCACATCGGAGACGCAGTCGAGGGAATGCCTTGGCTCGGCACTTTCCACTCGATCGGCGCGCGCATGCTACGCCGCCATGCGGAGCTGGTCGGCCTGCAATCGAACTACACAATCATAGACACTGACGATCAACTGCGCCTGCTTAAGCAGCTAATACGCGACAATGATGTTGACGAGAAACGCTGGCCACCGCGCATGCTCGCTGGTCTTATTGATCGTTGGAAGAACCGCGGGCTCAACCCTGCTGATCTCGATGCGGTTGAGAATGAAAGTTATGCCAATGGCCGTGGGCAGCAATTTTATCAGCTGTATCAGGATCGCCTGAAGGCGCTGAACGCTTGTGACTTTGGCGATCTCCTGCTGCATATCCTCAATATTTTTCGCAAACATCGCGATGTACTGGAACAATACCAACAGCGCTTCAAATACATCCTCGTTGATGAGTACCAGGATACCAATCAGGTCCAGTATTTGTGGCTGCGTCTGCTCGCACAGGAGCGCAAGAATATCTGCGTGGTCGGGGATGACGATCAGTCAATCTATTCGTGGCGCGGCGCAGAGGTGGCCAATATCCTGCGGTTTGAGAAGGATTTCCCCGGAGCAAAGGTAGTGAAGCTGGAGCAGAATTATCGCTCCACCCCGCAAATTCTGGCCGCCGCATCTGGATTGATTACAGCGAATAGCGAGCGGCTCGGCAAAACGCTGTGGACCGAGCTCAATCACGGCGAGAAGCTGCGCGTGATCGGCGTGTGGGACGCACCAGAGGAAGCGCGCCGGGTCGGCGAAGAGATTGAGCGGTTGGAGCGCGAAGGCGCTCCACTAGACGAGGTCGCGATCCTTGTCCGCGCGCAGTATCAAACCCGCGAGTTCGAAGATCGCTTTATTCAGATTGGCCTCAACTATCGCATTATTGGTGGGTTTCGCTTTTACGAGCGTGCCGAAATTCGTGATGCGCTGGCATATCTCCGCGTGATTGCGCAGCCTGCCGACGATCTCGCTTTTGAGCGGATTTACAACCAGCCCAAGCGCGGCCTGGGCGCCAAGACGCTTGAGGCGATGCAGCGCCATGCCCGCGCACTGAACGCACCGCTCGCGACCGCAGCGCTTGATCTGGCGGATAGTGACGAGCTCCCTGCCCGGGCACGCAATACCATTGCTGGTCTGCTGAAGCTGTTCGTTCATTGGCGCGAAGAAGCGGAAAAATCGACACCTGCTGATCTGCTACGCATGGTCCTGACCGAAAGTGGTTATGAGGAAATGCTCAACAAGGATCGCACGGCGGAGGCCGCCGGGCGGCTCGAAAACCTTTCCGAACTTGCCCGCGCCATGGAAGAGTATGAAACACTGGGCGATTTCCTTGAGCATGTCAGCCTGGTGATGGACAATGACAGGCGTGACGATGGCGAGAAAATCACCATCATGACTATGCACGCGGCCAAGGGGCTGGAGTTCAATCACGTTTTTTTGCCCGGGTGGGAGGAAGGCGTATTCCCGTCTCAGCGATCCATTGATGAAGGCGGCCTCGCCAGTCTCGAGGAAGAGCGAAGGCTTGCCTATGTCGCGATTACCCGTGCGCGGCGGCGCTGCACCATACTGCATGCGGCAAATCGCCGCATTTTCGGCCAATGGACAAGCTCCATTCCTTCACGCTTTGTCGAGGAATTGCCCGAGGACACGGTCGAGCGGGAAAGCACTATGTCCGGCGGTGCGAGTCTGTGGCGCGCAAACTGGTCAGAAAACGAAGACCCGTTCGCTCATGTCGCCAAAGCCCGATCCGATACGCGCGGCCCCGGGTATCAGCGCGCCCTCACTACGAGCTATGACAAAAAGCCCGCCCGCGTTCAGGAAAACCGCCGAAGCGCCGCGAGCTTTGCCGCCAAACCGCGCGGTGATATCGTGATTGGCGCGCGAGTGTTTCACGATAAATTTGGCTATGGTGTTGTGACCGATCAAGAAGGCAACAAACTGGAAATAGAGTTTGAAAAGGCCGGTACTAAACGCGTGATCGACAGCTTTGTGAGTGTGGCGGAGTAGAGCTCCACGGCGCCTGTTGGCGCTTCACCTTGGCAGACTTAGCCAAATCGCTACGAAAAACGACCCGGCACCAAGCAACCCGAAAGTATGCCAAATCGCGTAGCGGTATGGCAGTGACTTGTTACGATAGAACAGCGTGCCCACGCCGTAAGATATCGCACCAGCTATGATCCCGATCAGCGCTCCGGTAGGTAGGGTCTGCCAGAAATCCGGTAGTGCCAAAACACCGAACCAGCCCATTCCCACATAGGATGCCAGTGACCAGCGCGTATCGAGATTTTTGCCAAATATCTTGAACAGCATGCCTGGTACGGCAAAAATCCATGTTGCTGTCAAAATCCAATAGGCTGTGGTGCTTCCAACGACCAACAATAGCGGTGTGAACGTCGCAGCAATGACTGCATAAATCGCCGCGTGATCCGCGCGCCTCAGGATCAGCCGCCAATCATGCTTTGGATGTTGATGATATGCAGCCGACACAGCCGCCGATAAGATCGCGCAGAGTGCGTAAAGTGCGCAAGCAGCCACCAATTGAGGTTCGCTTGCCGAAACTGAATACATGAAAAGGGCCACAGACCCCGCCGCTACCGCCGCGAGTCCAACGATGTGCGTGACACCATCGGCGTAACGTTCTTCTTTGGTCGGGCTAGGATACATTGAACCTGCGGTGTTCAGTCGAAACCAACGTCGAGAAAGCCCGGTTGCGGGCCATTCCATTCGCCCGCCGGAACAGGATCGCTGTCACCGTCCTGATAGCGGTCGTCGCGTTTTGTTTTGCGAGGCTTCCGTTCAGCCTTTTCCTCAGTGTCCTTTTTGCGAGGGGCCTTCTTCTTCGGCGCAGGCTTATCATCGTCGCGATCAGCTTTCGCCTTTTGGCGTTTCGACGGCTTTTCTGCCGTTTCATCATCGCCCGATTTCAGCTCGACGCGTACGTCTTTCTGGCCAAATTCGGCAACCTTACTGCCGATCAGTTTTTCAACATTTGCAATCGCTTCGGAATCTTCTTTCGCAACGAAAGTAAAGGCGCGCCCCTTGGCCCCGGCCCTGCCCGTCCGGCCAATGCGGTGAACATAGTCATCGGGGTGCCACGGCGTATCGAAGTTAAACACGTGGCTGACGCCCTTGATATCCAATCCACGCGCCGCGACGTCACTTGCGACCAGAATATTGACATCGCCGGCCTTAAACCGGTCCAGCTCTTTCAACCGGCTCGACTGATCCATATCGCCGTGAATCTCGCTGCTCGCGAAACCATGCCGCTGCAGGCTTTTGTTCAGTTCGCGAACAGTTGTTTTACGGTTGGCAAAAATGATCGCAGTCTCGACCAGATCATTGCGCAGCAACCAGCGTAATGTTTCGCGTTTCTTGCGGGTTTCAACCTTGATTTTGAAGGCGGTGATATCCTCGTTCGTACTCGCCGCACGACTGACCTCGATCCGCTTGGGATTACTGAGGAACGTCTTTGCCAGCTTCTCAATCGGCGGCGGCATCGTAGCTGAAAACAGCATCGTCTGACGCGTTTCAGGCAGTTTGGAGCAGATGAACTCGATATCCGGGATAAAGCCCATGTCCAGCATCCGGTCCGCTTCATCGATGACCAGCAACTCGCAGCCATTGAGCAGAATTTTGCCGCGCTCAAATAAGTCCATCAGACGGCCAAGGTGTGGCTATGAGGACATCCACGCCTTCATTCAGAGCCTTGATCTGATCGCCCATTTGCACACCGCCAATGAGCAGTGCCATTTTGAGGTCATGGTTGACGCCATACTTTTCAAAATTTTCAGCGACTTGGGCGGCAAGCTCACGCGTCGGCTCAAGGATTAGGCTGCGAGGCATCAATGCGCGCCTACGGTACGCTTGCCATCACATCGATCATCGGTAGCACGAAGCTAGCTGTCTTGCCCGTACCGGTCTGCGCAATCCCGATAATGTCTTTCATCATCAGAACCGGCGGGATCGCCTGCGCCTGAATCGCTGTTGGCTCAGTATAACCGGCTGCATCAACTGCTTTGAGCAGCTCAGGTGAAAGGCCAAGATCAGCAAAAGTCATGCGTGTCGCGTCATCCAAAAATTTTCAGAGGGAATGTACGGGGAAGCAGCCCCGATCTGTGGTGCGCGCAATGCCTTCACCGTCGGCAAAAGTCAAGAAATCGGCAATTTCGGCAAGAGCTTGCCGCGCCTTTAACGGGTCTGATCTTCCGGCACTAACCGCCGTAGGCGCGAAAATTCACACTTCGCCCCACTGCGAGACAACAGCTCATCGCGGTTCGCACAAAGGTTCCCGTCTTCGTTTCGCTCAACATAAAAGCCGGAGTAGAAATCACGCGCCGAACAGGATTTTTCCAATCTAGCAGCGACCAGCCCCTTGTCGCGCATGAAGAGCAAAAGCCGGTTATTCTTGTCCGCCTGTACCCACGCGATGGATGACGCCTTGAGGCATTTACCCATCTTTTCCTCAACATAGCGGGTTGGTGTCCGGCGGCTTTGTAAATCCGCAACCAAGTTCCGGCGCGAAGTGTTTCGCGGCGAAATACGCAAAATGACGCGCTGTTCGATGCGCACCTGATTGAGCGTTGACGCACCAGGCAGCGCATCAATGGACAGCCAGTTAGGCGTTCGGCGGGCTGAGACTGACTGCGTCGCAGCCGGCTTTCCTGAAAGCGCATCTTCTTCCGTCAGCTCTACCGGATCAGCGTATGACACAGGCGCATCGCTTGGACCTGCGAAAAGCAGTGCAAGCGGCGCAAAAAAGGCTGCTATGCCGTCCATGTCAGGTGTTTGATCGTCCTCCGATAGCCAAATGTCTGACCCCACCAGTCACAACGGCGCCCTAATGAGCACATTCAATTGAACATTCGCTTAATCGCAACTTCGATAATGGCAAGAGTACTCGACTTTTTGATATCGTCCAGGATAGTTGGCTCCATGAACAAACAATCGTCCGCCGAATTTGCAGAAGCAGCCCTAGACCTTCTTGGCGAAAAAGGGTTCTCGACCGCCTCTGATCGTGTCGAGCCTTGGCTAACCGATTGGCGGGGCCGCTATACTGGCCGCGCAATTGGTCTGGCTGAGCCCAAATCCACCGAAGAAGTGAGCGCTTTTGTGAAGCTGTGTTCTCAGCGCGGCATCCCAATTGTTCCGCAAGGCGGGAACAGCGGAATGTCAGGCGGCGCAACGCCCGATGACAGTGGGCGAGCCGTATTGCTGTCGCTGCGCCGGATGAATGAAATGGGCAAAATAGACACTGCAACGCGTCAGATTACATGCGAAGCTGGCGTAATCCTGCAAAATCTGCATGACGCAGCGGAGGCTGAGGGTCTGCGCTTTCCTTTGACGCTCGGCGGCAAAGGCTCAGCAACGATTGGTGGGCTGGTATCAACCAACGCTGGCGGCACACAGGTTTTGCGGCACGGGACGATGGGCGCGCAAGTACTGGGACTTGAGGCCGTGCTGGCCGATGGTAGCATCCTTAACACGCTCACTCCCCTGAAGAAGGACAACCGCGGTTTCGATCTTAAGCAAATGATGATTGGATCCGAAGGCACCTTGGGTATCGTAACGAGCGCCACGCTGCGCCTGATCCCGCAAATCAGCGATCGCATTGTCGCGTGGGTCGGGTTGTCTGATATTCGTGATGCGCGCCGTTTGTTGCTCAAATTTGATGCGGCAATGCCTGATGAACTTGAAGGATTTGAGGTCGTACCAGCAGACGCCCTCAGTGCGGTCCTTCATCACCTGCCCGACGCGCGCTCTCCAGTGGCCGGCCAATATGAGTGGCATGCACTGATAGAGGTGGTCGCTCCTTCAACCGAAAGCGTCGCTGGATTGCGGGAAGCGATGGAGAACCTTCTTGCCGAGCAAATCGAGGCAGGCGTTGTTGCTGACGCCGTGATCGCCGAGAATGAGACCCAGGCAGAGGCATTCTGGCTGCTGCGCGATTCAATTTCTGCAGCTGAGAAGGCACTCGGGCCGGCCATGCAGCACGATATCTCCGTACCGGTCGCGCGCATGGCGGACTTCGTGGCCGAAGAGATCCCCGTTCTGGAAGAGAAGTTTCCCGGCGCGCGCGGGATGGCCTTCGGACACCTCGGCGACGGCAATGTGCATTTTCACGTCCGCGCACCAACGGGCGCGCAGCAAGGCGTCTGGGAAGAAAATACAGGCAAGGTGATCAGCGCTTACGTTCATGACCGAGTGAATGCATGGAATGGCTCAATCAGCGCAGAGCATGGCATCGGGCAAATGAAGATAGATGAACTGGGCCGATTGGGCGACCCGGTTGCGCTTTCACTCATGCGATCAGTCAAGCAAGCGCTAGATCCGCAAGGTATTCTCAACCCCGGTAAGCTCGTTCCGCTTGCACCTTCGCCCGTGACCGATTAACAGGCGCGCTTCACGCGCGTGAGCTGACGTCGCTTTACTAAAGCTCGCGGGTACAGACATTCCAGTTTTAAGTTCCGGAGAATATCCATGGCGAGTGCGCCGCAACCTACCCTGCCCCTGTTTTACAATGATCTGATGCCGCTTAACAGCCGTGATCACACTGGCTGGCGGACCAAATCGCTCGAAGGGGCAGAATTCCTCAAGGGCCAGCACGCAATCCCGATTACTGTCGATGAATTCGTGCAGGCGCAGCGTGACTTTCCAATTGTATTTTCTTCAGGCGATAACCCGCTTCCGCTGGCGCTGATGGGTCTCAACGAAGGCGTGAACACTTTTGTAGGTGATGACGGCAAGTTTTCCGAGGCCGTTTACGTGCCTGCCTATATCCGCCGTTACCCGTTCATGCTCGCAAAGCTGAAGCCTGATACAGACGAGCTATCACTGTGCTTTGACCCGTCTGCTGGCGTGGTCGGCGATTTCAAAGAAGGCGAGGAGCTTTTTGCTGAAGGCGGCGAAGCAAGCGATGCAACCAAGCGCATTCTCGAATTTTGCGAACATTTTGAACAGGCTGGTCAGCGTACCCGTGTATTCCTTGAGGAAATCACCAAACATGATCTTTTGATGGATGGTGAGATTGGCATTTCCACGCAGGATAATCCCGATAAGCCATTCGTTTATCGCGGTTTCAAGATGATCAATCAGGACAAGCTGAAAGAGATCAGCACTGAAACTCTCGAAGGCTGGCACAAAAACGGCTTGCTCATGCTGATCCACGCACACATCTATTCGCTTGATCTGATGCGCACGATTTTTGCACGCCAAGCTCAGCAAGGCCAAGGCCCCAAGGAAATCGGCGAAGCGCTCGGTAACGCTTAAGCCGCGCCGATCCGCTTATCGTAAACGACTTTGATGGCCTGGCTACGAAAGTGGCTGGGCCATTTACTTTCGTCCGCAAATTACGTGCGGCCCCTTAAAAGTCTTGAAACAGTGAAGTAAAATGCACATCTATAGTGCGTCAGGGTTCATCCCCCTCATTTGACCCTGACGAGTGCGCCAATTGGCGTACTCCCTCCCTGAACCTTGGCCACCTCGTGCACTAAGCACGGGGTGGTTTTTTATCGGCCTATTCCGCCGCCTCGCGCGACTGTTCGGAATTGCCCAATGCCATCACCTCACCGGCAAGCTCGCGAACCAAACCTTTCAGTAAACGCGCTATTGCGGGTAATCGGGGGCTCAAGCCATCAAGTCGTGCGTCCAGATAGAGCGAACGGCAAACTTCGATCTGAATTGCATGGATATTGCGGCGAGGTGCACCATGATGATCGAGCACATATCCGCCTGAGTACGGGCGATTATGCGCAGCTCTGCGCCCCGCACCGCCAAAGTATCGCAGCGCACGGTCGGCAAGGTAGCCATTGCATGATGCCCCAAACCGATCGCCGATAACGAATTCCGCTGGCTTAGGCTGGACTGCCGTAGGTTTCAGCGGCGGCATCGAATGCAGATCAATCAGTAGGGCGGCACCCCAGCTATCTCGCATCTGCTCCAAAGTCTTGCCAAGCAATGCGTGATACGGCTGATGAATGCCATCGACCCGCGCTTGCAACTCGTGTTCCGTAACTGGTGTACGCCAAATCTCGCCCAGTCCATTCAGCCGACGCGGAATCAATCCCAACCCACCGCGTGACCGATGATTTTGCCGTTCGGAAGTCTTCCTATTTGCCCCACCATGGGCGATCATGGACCAATCGACATCGTCGGAGGCGCGGTTCAGATCAAGCATGGCACGCGGGGCATTCGCTGTTAGCAACGCTGCCCCCGTCGCGCTAGCCAACGACTTAGCGAGCGAATCGACATGCCGATCCTCTAGCCGCAGCATCGACCACATGGGTTCGCGCATATTGGCGATTACACGGTCAGGATAAGCACGCCCGCCATGAGGCGCAGCAATCAGTACAGGCAAGGCCAGAGAATCGGGTACATCAAGCGTGAATGCCGACCATTCTGAACCGGGGATTCGCCCGCCTTGCCGCAATCCAGGGCTAGGCAAGTAAGTAGGGGTGGCACTAGTAGAGGTCGGCTTAACCATAATCATAATGCTTAAGCCCCACGACAATCGTGTCAAAGGATTCACAAATCGAAATGAGCTGCCCCAGCAGTGGACACTTCTAACTTGGCCAAAGATTTCTTAATCGATTTGGGGTAAGAGCAATCGCATGAATCAGTCCTATCGCGCCAAAATCCTTCTTGCAGAAGATGATAACTCCATGCGTAGCTACCTTGAGCGCGCTCTGGAACAAGCTGGCTATGCTGTCGAATCTGTCGATCGCGGCACGGCGGCGTTACCTCTGTTGGAGCAGGATCATTACGATCTGCTGCTGTCAGACATCGTTATGCCTGAAATGGACGGGATCGAGTTGGCTCAGCGCTGCAACGAAGTTAGTCCCACGACCAAAGTGATGTTCATAACCGGCTTCGCCGCAGTGACTCTGAAAGCAAGTCGCGAGCAACCCAACGCGAAAGTTCTTTCCAAGCCTTTCCACCTGAAGGATCTCGTACTCGAAGTTGAGCGGGTTCTCGATGGACGGGTTTCTGCCTCACTTTAGGCCCACAATTGATTATTCGCGAAAGCTCTTGCGCGGGCAAATGAGCGGCGCTAATGCGCGCGCCTGCCTTTCTTTAAGGGCATTTGATGGTGCGGGCGCATAGCTCAGGGGTAGAGCACTGTATTGACATTGCAGGGGTCGGAAGTTCAAATCTTCCTGTGCCCACCATCTAAATCAGAATGACCCGCCAATGGCGGGTTTTTCTTTGCTCGATGGGTGACGCGATCCCTCTCCCTTGCGCCTTACGCCCCCTCTGCTAAAGCCCGCGCAAATCATCCCAACCCATATTCAGTGATACAGGGCAGACATGCAAAAAATTCAGGTAAAGAACCCCGTCGTCGAACTCGATGGCGACGAGATGACAAAGATCATTTGGCAGTGGATCCGTGAGCGTTTGATCCTGCCCTATCTGGATATCGATCTGAAGTATTATGATCTGTCGATTGAAAAACGCGATGAAACTGACGACCAGATCACGATTGACGCGGCCAACGCGATCAAGGAACACGGCGTTGGCGTAAAATGCGCAACAATCACCCCTGACGAGGCTCGCGTCGAAGAATTTAGCCTCAAGAAAATGTGGCGTTCGCCAAACGGCACTATCCGCAACATCTTGGGCGGCGTTGTATTTCGCGAGCCTATTGTGATCGACAACGTGCCGCGGCTTGTACCGGGCTGGACCGATCCAATTGTGGTTGGTCGTCACGCTTTCGGAGACCAGTATCGCGCGACTGACACGCTCATCCCTGGTGCCGGTAAACTTCGCCTCGTTTTTGAAGGCGCTGACGGAAAGAACATCGACCTCGACGTGTTTGAGTTCGAAAGCCCCGGTGTCGCCATGGCGATGTACAACCTTGACGATTCAATCCGCGACTTCGCCCGCGCTTCCATGAATTATGGTCTCGATCGCGGTTGGCCGGTGTATCTGTCGACTAAGAACACGATCATGAAGGCCTATGACGGTCGATTCAAAGATCTGTTCGAGGAAGTCTTTGAAGCAGAATTCAAAGACAAGTTCGCAGAAGCAGGGATCCACTACGAGCACCGCCTGATCGACGACATGGTCGCCGCTGCGATGAAGTGGAACGGCAAGTTCGTATGGGCTTGCAAGAACTATGACGGCGACGTGCAGTCTGACACCGTCGCGCAGGGCTTTGGTTCGCTCGGCCTGATGACGTCGGTTCTCATGACGCCAAGCGGCGATTGCGTAGAAGCGGAAGCAGCGCACGGCACTGTTACACGTCACTATCGCCAGCATCAGGAAGGCAAAGCGACCAGCACAAACCCTATTGCCAGCATCTTCGCATGGACCCGCGGCCTGATGTATCGCGGTAAATTCGACGACACACCGGAAGTGGTGAAGTTCGCCGAGACGCTTGAGCGGGTATGTATCGAGACGGTTGAGAAGGGTCAGATGACCAAGGATCTGGCGCTGCTTATCGGCCCTCAGCAGAACTGGCTGACGACAGAGCAATTCTTCGAGGCAATCGTTACCAATCTCGAAGCTGAAATGGCTGGCTGACCACAGTCAATCAAATCTGGATGTGACAAAGGGGGAGCCGTCGTGCTCCCCTTTTTCGTACGCATTGGCCCGGTTCCAGTAAAGCACGCGCGCAAGTGGTGCATTGCCGAACACTCTGCCGTGACTTTGCCTCAGCCGACCAGTAGTGTCTGCTTATGGCAGGCGAACTCGAAGTCACCCCGATCCTCTCCGACGCCCTCGTCATTCTGGGCGCAGCGGGGATTGTGATCCCGGTCTTCGCGCGGTTTCGCATTACGCCCGTCATCGGCTTCATCCTGATTGGCGTGGCGGTCGGTCCATATGGTCTTGGCCAGCTCGTTTTTGAACGACCGTGGTTGGCCCACATAACAATTACCGACCCAGAAGCCTTGGAACCTTTTGCCGAGTTCGGCATCATATTGCTCCTCTTTGCAATCGGGTTAGAGCTCAGTTTTAATCGGCTATGGCAATTGAGACGTTTGGTTTTCGGACTGGGGTCGCTCGAGCTGCTCATTATTGGCGGTATGCTGGCGATATTCCTGGCAATGGCGGGTCAGTTCTGGACCGGTGCAATTGGCCTGGGATTTGCGCTGGCCTTCTCATCTACCGCCATTGTTTTGCCTATCTCTGGTACGAGCTCACCCGTCGGTCGCGCGGCGCTGTCGATGCTACTCTTCGAAGACATCATGATTGTGCCGATCATCTTTATGCTCGGCGCGATGGCTCCATCCGCCAGTGGATCGGGTTGGGAGGGATTACTCGATACGCTGCTCATCGGCGGTGCAGTAGTCATCGTATTGCTAGTGGCGGGGCGCCTTCTTCTACCGCGCCTTTTCGCGCAAGCAGCACGTACAAAAAGCCCCGAACTCTTCCTGGCCGCCAGCCTGTTAGTGGTAATTGGCGCCAGCCTCGCCACTGCCGCAGCAGGTCTTTCCCCAATTGTAGGCGCGCTGATTGCCGGACTTCTTATCGCAGAAACCGAGTATCACACTGAAGTTGAAGGGATCATGGAACCCTTCAAAGGGCTCGCTCTGGGCGTGTTCCTCATCACTGTCGGCATGAGCATCGATCTCCGCACCATCTGGGACAATCTCGCAATGATTGCGCTGGCTGTGGTCGGTGTGCTTACTTTCAAGGCGCTGGTAACTGGCACGCTGCTTCGCATGATGGGTGCGCGGCGCAGCACAGCTGCGGAAACCGGCGTGCTTATGGCAAGCCCGTCCGAGACGACCCTGATCGTGTTAGCGGCGGCGGGATCAGCAATGTTGATTCAGCCGGGCACCGCGCAGTTCTGGCAGATTGTCACGGCCATCGGCCTAACAATCACTCCACTTTTGGCGAAGCTGGGACGAGTGATTGCCCGCCGGGTGGAGCCGATGCCGGAGTTGCCCGAAGAGGATGAGGAGGAGCGACGCGTAATTGTGATCGGTGCCGGACGTGTCGGGCGCCTCATTGCTCAAATGCTGGATGCACATGGGCAGGCATATGTGATGCTTGATTCCGATTCGGACATGGTCGAGGAAGCGAAACGCAAGGGATATCGCGCTACCTTCGGAGACGCTTCGCGGATCAAAAACCTTGAGCACCTGGGCATTCATGATTCACCGGCTGTCGTGCTGACAATGGATGAGCCTATTCTGGCACAGCGTTTAGTCACCAAGCTGCGATCAGAATATTCAGAGCTTCTGATCGTTGCACGTGCGCGAGACACTGGCCACGCCGCACAGCTTTATCGAGCGGGGGCAAGTCACGCCGTGCCTGAAACACTCGAAAGCTCGCTCCAACTGTCCGAGGCAGTGCTGGTCGATATCGGCTTTGCGATGGGGCCTGTGATCGCCTCTATCCACGAGAAGCGCGACGAGTTCCGCGCCAAGATCGAGAGAGAAGGTGCGCTGGAATACAAGCCCAAATTGCGTGCATCTGTCGCCGATCCGGGCAGCTAGTCGCCTAAGCAGTCGCCGCAACCAGAGCTGACTTCACCGCTTCGATTGCCTCGGCGCCTTTGGAACCATCAGGCCCTCCTCCTTGAGCCATATCAGGGCGACCGCCGCCACCCTTACCGCCCAGGGCTTCCACTCCGGCGCGCACGAGTGCGACCGCGTCAAAACGATCGGTCAGGTCATCCGTAACCGCCACCGCAAACGCCGCCTTGCCCTCATTGACTGCACAAATCGCCGCAACGCCTGAGCCCATCCGACTCTTGGTTTCGTCCAGCAGCGGTACGCAATTCTTTTGGACTGAGCCCTTCGATAACCTGACCAGAAAAGTTTGTTCCAGCGATCTCTTCATCACCCCCGCCCGATGCCGACGCGTCACCCGTGCCGCCACCAGCCAAGGCGAGTGAACGCTTGGCGTCGGCCAACTCTTTCTCAAGCCGCTTGCGCTCCTCGACCATCGCTACGACACGTGCCGAAGCATCCTCTGGGCCGGTTTTGAGAGCATTTGCAATGGCCCTCAAGGCTTCATCCCGCGCACTCAGCCATTGCCGCGCCGCTTCACCGGTCAGCGCCTCGATACGCCGAACGCCCGAGCTAACCGCGCTCTCCGATGCGATCAGGAACAATCCTATATCGCCCGTAGCGTTCACATGAGTGCCGCCGCATAGCTCAACTGAATAGTTGCGACCGGCGTCGCCCGTCCGGCCCATCGAAAGGACACGAACCTCGTCACCATACTTCTCACCGAACAGTGCCAATGCGCCGGCCTCGACCGCGTCATCCGGCGACATAAGGCGTGTCTCAACCGTTTCGTTCGCACGGATTTCAGCGTTCACCTCTGCTTCGATCGCTGCAATGTCGACCGGTGTGAGCGGCTTTGGATGCGAAAAGTCGAACCGGAAGCGATCATCAGAAACCAGAGACCCTTTCTGCGTCACATGATCGCCGAGCTGGTTGCGCAGCGCCGCGTGGACCAGATGCGTCGCGGAGTGGTTGGCCCGAATTCGGCCTCGGCGATCAACATCAATCTCAAGGTGAACCGTGTCGCCGACCGCCACAGACCCCCTACCCACATTTGCATGATGAGCATGCAACCGACCGAGCGGCTTCGAAGTGTGCGTTACAGCTGCTTCAACGCCCTCTGGTGTCCAAATTCGACCCGAGTCGCCCGTTTGACCACCACTTTCTCCATAGAAAGGCGTCTGATTGACGAGAATTGTGACATCCTCGCCCTCACCTGCCTGCTCCACTTCCTTGCCGTCTATGACAAGCGCGACCACCTGCGCTTCGCTTGTGTCCGAAACATAACCTGTAAATTCGGTCGAACCCTCGCGCTCCGCAATGTCAAACCAAACTTCGTCGCTGGTCGCTTCACCAGACCCGCGCCAGGCAGCACGAGCAGCTTCTTTTTGACGTGTCATAGCCGCATCAAAACCATCGTTGTCCAACGCAATCCCGCGACTACGCAGGGCATCTTCGGTCAAATCCTGGGGGAATCCATAGGTATCGTAGAGCTTAAAGGCCGTCTCACCGTCGAGCTCGTCACCCTCACTCATCCCATCAGTCGCCTGATCGAGCAGCGACAATCCTTTTTCCAAGGTTTTGCGGAATTGGGTTTCCTCGCGCTCCAACACTTCTGAGATCAGCGCCTGTCCACGAACGAGCTCTGGATAGGCTGCGCCCATCTCTGTCACAAGAGATGGCACAAGGCGATGCATGAGTGGCTCACTCGCACCCAAAAGATGCGCATGCCGCATCGCCCGCCGCATGATCCGGCGTAAGACGTAACCGCGCCCCTCATTGGACGGCAAAACTCCGTCGGCGAGCAGGAAACTGGTTGAGCGGAGGTGATCCGCAATCACCCGGTGACTCGCTGTCTGATCGCCTTCGGCCTTCACGCCGGTCAGGCTCTCCGAAGCAGCGATTAGCGTTTTGAAAGTGTCAGTATCATAATTGTCGTGCACGCCTTGAAGCACTGCCGCAACGCGCTCCAGCCCCATGCCAGTGTCGATGGAGGGTTTGGGGAGATCAGTGCGTTCACCTTCCGCTGACTGATCGAACTGCATGAATACGAGATTCCATATCTCAACAAAACGATCACCGTCTTCATCCGGGCTGCCGGGAGGGCCACCAAATATGTGCTCGCCGTGGTCATAAAATATCTCTGAGCATGGGCCGCACGGGCCGGTGTCGCCCATCGACCAAAAGTTGTCATTTGTTGCGATGCGAATGATGCGTTCATCCGGAAGGCCAGCAATCTTGCGCCACAGATCAAATGCCTGATCATCGGTGTGATAAATGGTGGCAGTCAGCTTGTCCGGCGACAGTCCCCATTCCTTGGTCAGCAATGTCCATGCATGCAAAATTGCCTGCTCTTTAAAGTAATCGCCGAAGCTGAAATTACCGAGCATCTCAAAGAATGTGTGATGCCGTGCCGTGTAACCGACATTGTCCAAATCGTTGTGCTTGCCACCCGCACGAACACACTTCTGACTGCTGGTCGCGCGCGCATTTGGCGGCGTCTCAAGGCCGGTAAATGCATTCTTGAACGGTACCATGCCTGCGTTCACGAACATCAACGTCGGATCGCTAAACGGAACGAGCGGAGCGGACTTGATCTCCGCATGATCTGCGCCTGAAAAATAATCGAGGAAACTGCGCCGAATGTCGTTGGTAGAAGTCATACGAAATCAGTTAGGCGTTCATGCTGAGCCCGACAAGCCGCAATGCCCGCATGCAGTTATCGAGTATGCCTATTGTAGCAGATTGGCTCAGTATTCCTACGGCACGCAACTCAAAATGTGCAGTCGCGTCGACCCGGGGTAGCCGTCAAATTCTACCAAATGAAATAGGCGCCGCCGCGTTCACGCGCCTTTTGCCAGGCAGGCCTATCATGAATGGCTGCCACAAACTGCGTGAGCTTTGGCGCCTTCCCAGCGTAACCCTGCATGACCGCAATCTCCGCCGGAAAACTCATCATGATGTCGCTCGCGGACCAATCATTGCCAACGAACCTCAAATTGTCTCCGACGCGTTCCTCCGCATAAGCAACGTGCGCTGCAAACTGCTCCTCAATGCGTGGCATCATTGGTTCCGCAGCAGCGCCTAAGCGGCCAGCCATGATCTTCAGCATCACCGGAACAAAAAACGAGCTTTCGCCAAATTGCAGCCATTCGAGATGGTCGATGTGTTCGTCCGTGTCCGCATCCGGCAACCAGGCAGAGCCACCATGACGTTCACATAGATACTGAATGATCGCCCCACTTTCTGAGATAGTGCGACCGTCATCCTCAATCACCGGTGATTTTCCGAGCGGGTGAGCCGATTTCAACTCAGGCGGAGCGAGGTTGGATTCCGCATCACGCTGATAATGGACAATTTCGTACTCAGCACCCAGCTCTTCCAAAAGCCACAAAATGCGCTGTGATCGGCTGTTATTGAGGTGATGAACAGTCATGGTCATGATACGGCTCCGATTGAAACTGAACCATGTGTTAGGGTGTGAAGAGCGGCAAGGCCATACATCATTTCAGCCTGCAATCGGAGCGCAGATCACTGGCGCAAAAACGGAAAAGCCGGCGCACATGAGGTGATTGCGGTTACCCCAGAATGCGCCGGCTATCCATGTTATCGAGAGCAAATTACATCGACCGGACAGTGATCGAATGCTCCCGCTTGAGAAGTGCGTCAGTCCTCCGCGTCAGGACCAGTCATCATCTCCTCGGCAACCTCATCGGTTCGTACCGCGTATGGCGGCTTCCAACTTGGCGCAAACTTCAGGATTTTCCTTCAGATATGTCTTCGCATTCTCACGGCCCTGGCCAATCCGAATGCTATCATAGCTGAACCAGGAACCGGATTTCTCAACCTGACCCGCCTTTACACCTAGATCGAGAATCTCGCCGATCTTCGAAATGCCTTCACCATACATGATGTCAAACTCAACCTGTTTGAAAGGCGGTGCCACCTTGTTCTTGACCACTTTAACGCGGGTCGAGTTTCCAATCACTTCATCGCGATCTTTAATCTGGCCGGTCCGGCGAATATCAAGCCGCACGGAAGCGTAGAATTTAAGCGCGTTGCCGCCCGTTGTTGTCTCAGGATTGCCGTACATCACACCAATCTTCATACGAAGTTGGTTGATGAAGATAACCATGCATTTGGAACGGTTTATTGAACCGGTCAGCTTGCGCAGAGACTGGCTCATCAAACGGGCCTGCAAGCCGACATGGCTATCACCCATCTCCCCTTCGATCTCAGCGCGAGGAACAAGTGCCGCCACTGAGTCGACAACCAGAACATCAACCGCATTTGAGCGAACCAACGTGTCCGTAATTTCGAGCGCCTGCTCACCAGTATCGGGCTGTGAAACAATCAGCTCATCAACATCAACGCCCAATTTACGGGCATAGACAGGATCAAGCGCATGCTCAGCATCCACAAATGCTGCGGTTCCGCCATTCTTTTGCGCCTCAGCAATCACGTGGAGTGCGAGCGTCGTCTTGCCTGAGCTTTCAGGACCATAAACCTCAATCACGCGCCCTTTTGGCAGTCCGCCAATACCCAGCGCGATATCCAAACCAAGCGAGCCGGTTGAAATTGATTCAACCTCCATCGCCTCTTTGGAGCCCAGCTTCATTGCTGAGCCTTTTCCGAATGCGCGGTCTATCTGCGCGAGCGCAGCATCGAGTGCTTTTTGACGGTCCACTTTACGTTCCTTGCCTTCCACGAGCTTGAGATTAGCCGCCATGACACATGCCTCCATCCTTTGCCTAGAGCCGGTTTGAACTCTTCAACGATAGACATGATGTACGCCCTTTGTTCTAAAAGAACAAGAGTGGAACAAAGAAAATTTTGCATTCTAATATTTCTTAAGAAAATTAGACTGTTACGCTAATGAGTCAGAGCGCCTTACGCGTCTTCTTTCACATTTGTGCTGAGAACCTCAGCTACCTTCGCGTTGATTTGTTGGACACTGAACGGCTTGGGAATGAAATACATATCATCAATGTCGATCTCATTGCGAAGCTGCTCTTCGGCATAGCCGGACATAAACAGGATCGGTATTTCCGGCTTCACCTTGCGAATCGCGCGCGCCATCGCTGGTCCATCCATTACGGGCATCACCACATCCGATACGACGAGGTCGAAATCTTCGTCAGCATTGGCCAACGCAGCCAAGCCCTGCTCGCCATCGCTCGCTGTTGTCACTGTATAGCCGGCACGGACAAGGGCACGTTCCGCAACGGCGCGCACCATGTCTTCATCCTCTACTAACAGCAGCTTCGCCCCACCGCTCCATTCTGTCGCCTTTTGATCTTCGTTATCGTCGCGGCGCTGAACCGTTGGCAGTTCACCTTTGTATACGGGTAGATATACGGTGAAACGGGCGCCTGCAGGATTGCCATCATGACCAATGATGTTGTCGGCGAAGATAAACCCGTTCGACTGCTTCACGATCCCATAGACAGTGGAGAGCCCCAGGCCGGTGCCCTTACCTTGTTCCTTGGTCGTGAAGAACGGCTCAAAAATCTTGCTGATGACGTCGCGCGGAATGCCGCCGCCAGTATCCTGAACGATCAGAACTGTATAATCATCCGCAGGCATTATATCGACGCCCATCTTACGCACATCCCGCGCAGAAACGCGCCGTGTGGCAAGGGTAAGTCGGCCCTTCCAGCCTTTGCCCGCCTTGCTCGCGTAAGCCTGCATCGCGTCGCGTGCATTGACCGCCAGGTTGATAATCACCTGTTCCAATTGTTGAGGATCGGCCCGAACAGGCCCCAGCTCGCGATCATGTCGGACATTGAATTCAATACGTTCGCCCATGAGCCGCCGGAGCAGTTGGCTGACCTCGCTGACTACATCGGGCAGTTGCAACACAACCGGGCGCAGGGTTTGCTGGCGCGAGAATGCCAGCAATTGACGGGTCAGGCTGGCCGCACGGTTGGAGTTCGCCTTGATCTGCTGAATATCATCATAGTCGCTGTCGCCCGGCGTGTGACGCAGCAGCATTAAGTCACAATAGCCGATGATCGCGGTCAGCACGTTGTTAAAGTCGTGCGCTACGCCGCCTGCCAGTTGACCGACAGCTTGCATCTTGGTGGCCTGCGCCACCTGACGGCGAAGTCGTTTTTCTTCACTCGAATCTGAAATCGACAGCAAAACTGCAGCATCGCCGAGGCCGCGCACACCGGCCAGACCGATGCTAACCGGCTCTTCCTTATCTCCGCGCAACCGCACTGCCATATCGCTGCTGGACGCAGGGCCCTTGGCAAACCGGCGGACCGTATCAGACATTGCCGCCTTATCTTCATGGACCACCAGATCTGATGGATATTGGGGCAAGCCGCTGTTTTCCTGCTCAACCGCGCGCAGAAATGCCTTGTTGGCAAACATAAAGCGTCCATCGCGATCGGTAAGCGCCAGACCCAGAGGAAGCGCTGACAAGAGTGCATTCAACTGCGGCACGGCTGTGCGGCCGCCACCTTCCCAGCCTCCACCAATGCCCACACCGCTGTCAATCAACAGCATGAGTGACGGAGCAGGCTCCGCGGATTTCTCGACGCTCGGATCCACCTCGTCGAGTGGTATCTGCACTAACGTCTGGGGTGCACCTTCCTGTCCTTCCCTCGCGAAGAAAATTCGGTCTCGCTCATCGGAGCGCAATAGCTCTACGAACTCGCGGCCCTCCAGGCCTTCTCCGGTATTGCCAAGCGCTCGATCCGCCATGCCTGGCGTATGCGCGATGATGATGCCGTTTGGATCAACCAGTACCATCTCGACACCAGCATTGGACATCAGCAGACCAAAAGCTCCGGACAACCGGTGCTCCATGCCATCATAGCCCCGCTCTTGAACAATCTCAGCAAAACGCCAGACGAGATAGTCATCAGCGCGCCCGCAACGTTCTATCTGCACACGAAAACGGCGTTGCCCCTGCGGCCAAAACAGCAATTCGACTTCTGTTTGTCCATCCCGCCATGCAGTGCGGGTGGCAGCAACAATACCTTCGCGAGATTGCTCATCGAACGCGAGCTCAACTGGCGGAGCCAACATCCCGAACCAGTCTTCATAGGTGCCATTCGCACACGTCACACGATTGGCACGATCCGTAATGACAACCGCCCGTTTGCGGTTCTCGATCGCTGCGACTGTCACACTCCAATCAGGAAGACCCGGTTCCTCAACCTGGTCATTCACATTGAGGCGCGCGGCCAGTATCATCAGAATACCGATGGTCAGAATGCCGCCCGCATAGGCCACGGCGACCAGCCCTGTTTGGCCAAGCAACCAAACCAAACCCACAGAAAGCAGCGCGGCAATAAAAAGCCCGGCGAGGAGCGGCAGCGGCGGGATTTCATTTGCACCGCTCTCAAATGCGAAACTACTCCGGGACTTATCGCTCACTGTTGGGCTGATCCCAACCGGGCGTCCAAACGCTCCTCCATGGCACGCAAACGCCGCGCGCGTCTGCGCGAAACAACAAAGCGCCAGACGACGCCAGAGATAACCCAGCCGAGTGATGCGCCAACAACCGCCAAAACAACGAACCCAAACACAGTTATGCCGGCAGCCTGGAACAGATCAATCAACCATGCCCAGCGCCCGCTCGCTAATTCATCATTGGCCATGCCGCCCATCGCAGCGTCGATATTCAGCACCAAGGCACCGACACGGTTTGCCACGACGACCCAAAAGGGAAACGTGAATGGGTTGGTGACAAACGTAACAAGCGCGGCAAGCGGAACATTCGCGCGTGCTGGCAAGGCCATAAAGGCTGCCAGGAAAATCTGACCAACGGGTACGATAAAGGCTGCAAATAGGCCGAGCGCTACTCCGCGAGGGACAGATCGACGGGTGAAGCGCCATAGTTCCGGGGAGAGGAAACGGTGTGCGATTGGCGCCAGAAAACGGTTGTCGGCCAGCTCTTCACGAGTCGGCATGTTCCTCTGAAACCAGTTTTTTCTGCGCGTCGCCATTGGGGCGTTCCATACACCTTTGCCGTTGTCGTGAAAGCGTTCTTAGCTCCACAGTCACAAATATCGGATGAACGCCGTGCGCATTCAAGATAGCGCGAATACTGTCTTGGATGAAATCGTCTGGCACCAGCCTAAAAATGCGCCCGAAAAGCGGATCTTTAGCCGCGCTCTCGCATCAACCGGGCCTTGTCGCGCTTCCAGTCTCTGTCCTTAACCGCTGCACGCTTGTCATGGGCTTGCTTACCCTTGGCGAGCGCCAGTTCCACCTTCGCACGTCCGGTCGAGTTAAAGTAAACCGAGAGCGGTACAAGCGTCATCCCCTTACGCTCAACCGCGCCAAACAATCGGTTGATCTCTCGACCGTGTAGGAGCAATTTTCGTGGCCTGCGCGCCTCGTGGTTTTGCCGGTTGCCGTGACTGTATTCCGGGATGTTCGCATTGACGAGCCATACCTGGCCATCGCGAACCTCGGCATAGCTTTCCCTGATGCTTGCCTGTCCAGCGCGCAGCGCCTTCACCTCGGTGCCCTGAAGGGCAATCCCAGCTTCAAACGTGTCCTCAATAGAGTAATCAAACCGCACGCGCCGATTGTCGGCGACGGTTTTCTGTTTATCAAAGGTAGCGGGTTTGGGACGAGCCATGGTTCGTTAGATAGTCGCTTGCGCGCGTCAGACCAGCCCTGCATGCTCAAGCGCAGCATCTACCGCCTGGCGCGCCGCATCTGAACAGACGGTCAGTGGCAAACGCACTTCGTCGGAAAAACCATTCATCACCCTGCTCAGCGCATATTTGACCGGGCCCGGGGAGGAATCCTCAAACATCGCATAATGCAGCGGATAGAGCTGATCATTCAGCCGCCGCGCCTCGACCAGATCATTGTCCGCGCACGCCCTTTGAAACTGCGCGCACAGCGCCGGGGCAACGTTGGCGGTCACGGATATACACCCCTTCCCGCCCGCAGCGTTGAAAGGTAGCGCCAACTCGTCATTTCCAGAAAGCTGACAGAATTCCTTACCTATGCCCATGCGATGATCGGCAACCCGCGACAGATCCTCGCTCGCATCCTTAATCGCGATAATCTGATCAGGATATTTGTTCGCCAGCTGAATGGTCGTTTTGGGCGCAATATCCGTCACCGTGCGACCAGGCACATTATACAGCACAATCGGCAGATCACAGTTGTCAGCCAAATAGCTGAAATGCGCGATCAAGCCCGCCTGACTTGGCCGATTGTAATATGGCGCAACACACAGACCAGCCGCAGCGCCTGCCTTGCGCGAGAAATTCATATGCAGCAGTGCGTTTTGTGTGTCATTCGAACCGCAACCGGCGATGATTGGAACGCGCCCCGCCGCTTGCTCGACACAAACCTCGATTACGCGGTGATGCTCTGCATTTGAGAGTGTCGAGGCCTCGCCCGTTGTCCCGCATGGAACCAGCGCGGTTGAACCGTTTTCAATCTGCCAATCGACCAGCCGACGGAAAGCAGCCTCGTCAAAGACGCCATTTTGAAATGGCGTGACCAATGCCGGAATCGAACCTGTGAACATTTATGGATTTCCCGGATGTATTGCCAATGTCTTGCACGCTATAGGGTACCAGACGTGTTTCATTCACCGCCTGATAAGGAGCTGCTAGGCATTATGTCCAGCATGACCGATAAATCTTTCTCTTCATTCGCTTTGTTGATGGGCAGCGCCCTATCCACTCTCACGGCAGCCCCGGCAATGGCGCAGGATCAAAATACCAGTGCCCGAACAAGCATGGTCGCGATCCAGCCTGGGCAAATTGGCCAAGCGGTCAATCGCTGGGAAGTACTCATCAAAAATGGGAATCTTAAGTTCGAAGATTACGCGGGTTTTATCACCAGCTACCCTGATTTTCCTCAGGAAAGTCGGATACAACGGTTCGCGGAAAATGCGCTTGATAAAGAGGCTATCTCGCCCGCGCGACTGGTCGAGTTTTTCGACGCCAATCCGCCCGTCACAAACTCCGCCAAAGCGCGTTATGCCTTGGCGCTAGCCAACCTTCAACGTGCGGAAGCATTTGAGGTTGCCCGCGATGCCTGGCGTGGCGGATCAATGAGCGGCCCGGCAGAGGCGTATCTGCTCGGCCTACACGGCTCTCGCTTCGCGCCCGAAGATCACAATGCACGCATGGACGCGCTGTTATGGCAGCGCGACGCAGAAGCCGCAGCACGGCATATCAACAATATCGCACCGACAATGCGTGATATTGCGATGGCACGCCTCGCTTTGGTTCAGGGCGAAACTCCCAGCGCAGCCGGATTGACAGTGCCGAATGGTGCGCTGTCGGACCCCGGCTATGTCTATAATCTCGCGCGCCACTATCGCACATCGCGCCAAACCAGCCGCTCCGTATCGCTGCTGGCGAACCGGCCAGAGTTCAACCGCCTACCGCATGACGAAGAACTGCTGGTCGGGGAAATGCTGCGCGCCGCACGTTCGGCTGGATCGTCGCCTGCAGTACAGATTGCATCAAAGATCGATGATCTGTTCGCGCCCGGGACCGACGTCAGCAAGGGCTCCTATCGCCTGCGTGATGACTACACGTCACTGATGTGGCTTGGCGGGACCAAGGCACTTTGGAACCTTGGCGATGGCAATCGCGCTGCCCCGCTCTTCTATCGCTATGGTGCTGCTGCGCGGACGCCGCAGACACGTTCGAAAGGCTTTTATTGGGCCGGTCTAGCAAGCCAACGGGCAGGTAACCGCGCAGAGGCCGGACGATACTGGACAATGGCGGCAGCCTATCCTGACCGGTTTTATGGTCAGTTGGCGATGAAAGAAATCGGTGGAACGCTGCCGAATTTTGAAGCGGTTTCCGCAGCAGGTGAACCCACCGCTCAGCAACGCGCCGCCTTTAATCAAAAGCCTCTGACCGCCGCGGTTCGTCACGTCGCGAAGGGAGCGCCATGGCGTACAGGCATTCAGTTCTACCGCACCATTGCGCAAACCGCTGATACGTCGGCAGAACATATTCTCGTTTCCGAACTTGCCCAAGCGACCGGTACGCCGCGACTTGTCCGTCAACGTGACAGAGGCTGCGGGTGCCGATGGCCATGATCTGGTGTTTGTCGCGCAAGGCTTCCCAACCCTGCCCTTGCCTTCGGGGGCTAACTTCACCCTTACTCATGCCATTGCACGTCAGGAAAGCCAGTTCGCGCAAAACGCGATCAGCCACGCCGGCGCGCGCGGTCTGATGCAGTTAATGCCGGGCACAGCACGCGAAGAGGCCCGCTTCGCCGGTGTAAACTACATGTCGGCGAGCCTCATCAATGATCCGCAGTATAATTTGCGTTTGGGTTCCAATCACATTGATCGGCTGATGCGACGCTACAACGGCAGCTATCCACTTGCCTTTGCAGCGTACAACGCTGGGCCCGGGAATGTGAACAAATGGCTGCGCGCGAACGGTGATCCGCGTACCGGATCGATTTCTTGGGTCGAATGGATTGAGAAGATCCCCTTCTTTGAGACCAAAAACTACGTGCAAAGAGTGATTGAGAATGCTGCTGTATACGAGCATCTTTATCCGGAACGAACGACTTATGGTCAGCCGCGCATGGCGCATCAATTCCTGCGCTGATGTGTGATATAGCGGCGGGCGCATGACCGCTCCAAGCAACCCGATCACACCCGTCGGCTATGCCGCGCTTAAAGAGCGGTATGACCATTTATTAGGGGTCGAACGACCTGAGATCGTTGAGATCGTCAGCTGGGCGGCGGGCAATGGCGATCGCAGCGAGAACGGCGACTATCTCTATGGCCGCAAACGGATGCGCGAGATTGACAGAGAATTGCGGCACTTGTCTAGCCGCATGAAGCGCGCGCGCGTTCTGGAACCCGCAGATCAGCCTGACAAATCCCGTATTTTCTTCGGCGCGACGGTGGACCTGGCCGATGAAGAAGACGCGCACCGCACAGTCACCTTAATTGGCGACGATGAGCAGGATGCGAGCGCGGATCGCATTGGTTGGTCCAGCCCCCTCGCCCGCGCCTTAAAAGGTGCGCAAGTCGGGGATTTGCGGGTTGTGAAGCTTCCCAGCGGATCGAAAGAATGGGAGGTCGTCGCTATTCGTTATGACTAGGTCGCTCATCTTCTACACTGCGCTAACTGCTCTGGTCTCCACACCAGTTTTGGCAAAAGAGAGTGTTGGCGTGTTCTCAGACTGGGCTGCGTTCCGCGACGACAAGGCCGCACAATGCTATGCCATCGCCATGCCCGCGTCGAGCCGCTTGCGGCGCGATTACCAACCCTATGCAACGATAGGCACATGGCCCAAGCGGCAGGTTCGCGGGCAAGTCCATTTCCGCCTCTCACGCAATATGACCGCCGGGCGTCCCATCAGCCTTCAAGTTGGCCGCACGCGGTTTCGTCTGACCGGTAGCGGAGCAAGCGCATGGGCAGAGGATCGCCGGATGGACGCCGCAATTGTCGCTGCGATGCGTTCCGCGCGGTCGATGATTATTCGCGCCACAGATAGCAACGGTCGCGGTTTTTCAAACACCTATCAACTGGCGGGTGCTGCTTCGGCCATGGATGCCGCAACCGTCGCCTGCGCCAAGATACGCTAGACGATACTGGCCAAATTGGATTGCGCGCCCTATATGCGCCGCTCCCATGGCTGATACCGATCTGATGCCCATTCCCGGACAAGTTGATCCGGTGCCTGTCGCGCGTGACATCACGCCGCGCAGCGATGGGCGTATCGATTTGATGGGCCTGTCGAAAGCGCGCATTCGCGAGCTTTTTGCTGATGCCGGGTTGGACGCTCGGCAGGCAAAGCTGCGCTCCAAACAGGTTTTTCATTGGATATATCATCGCGGCGTTTCTGACTTCGATGCGATGACGGATATCGCCAAGACAATGCGCCCATGGCTGATTGAGCGCTTTGTCATTGCACGACCTGATGTGGTCGAGGCACAGCATTCCACCGACGGAACGCGCAAATGGCTGCTGCGAACGCCAGACGGGCACGACTATGAGATGGTCTTCATTCCGGACGCTGATCGCGGAACTTTGTGCGTTTCCAGCCAAGTGGGTTGCACACTCAACTGCACGTTCTGCCACACCGGTACAATGCGTCTCGTCCGAAATCTAACTCCTGGTGAGATTGTTGGGCAGGTCATGCTCGCTCGCGACGCGCTGGGCGAATGGCCGAAAGGAAAAATGGACTTCGCCGACGATGCTAGCGCATCGGAATACACTTCCGACGGACGCTTGCTTACCAACATTGTGATGATGGGGATGGGTGAGCCGCTCTATAATTTCGACAATGTTCGCGATGCTCTATCGATCGTGATGGATGGTGATGGCCTCGCCTTGTCAAAACGGCGTATCACTCTGTCGACCAGCGGGGTTATTCCGATGATGGAACGCTGCGGCGAGGAGATCGGGGTGAATCTCGCGGTGTCGCTGCACGCAGTGACCAAAGCTGTGCGCGACGAAATCGTTCCGCTGAACAAGAAGTATGGGATTGAGGACTTGCTTCAAGCCTGTGCCGATTATCCCGGTGCTTCCAATGCCCGTCGGATCACGTTCGAGTATGTCATGCTAAAAGACAAGAATGATAGCGATGAGCACGCACACGAGCTTGTCCGCTTGCTCAAGCAGTTCAATCTACCGGCGAAAGTCAATCTGATCCCATTCAACCCATGGCCAGGCGCAGATTACGAGTGCTCGACGCCGGAGCGGATCAAGAGCTTCTCCGACATTGTATTCGCTGGCGGCATTAGCGCGCCGGTACGCACACCGCGCGGGCGGGATATCGATGCGGCATGCGGCCAGCTCAAAACCGCGGCTGAGAAGAAAAGCCGTGCGCAACGTGACAGAGAAGCCGCGGAGGTTGCGGCCTAGTGAAAACCAAGGTCCAGGCGCTCTGTATCGGGCAACCGCAACCTTTTAACGGCGCGGAGCTAAGCGCAATTGGCAAGTATGCCGTTGAAGGCTCTACACCCATCCACGACATCGGTCTGGAAGGCGACATGGTCGCCGATACCAAAAACCATGGCGGGCCGGATATGGCCGTACATCAGTATCCCCTGGATCATTATGCGTGGTGGCAAGATCGGCTCGGCGAGCATGAACTGCTTCATACGACAGCAGCCTTTGGCGAAAACATCGTGGCATTGGGTCTGACCGAACACGATGTTCATATTGGCGAACGATTCAAACTTGGAACTACACTTTTGGAAGTCAGCCAGCCACGCCAACCTTGCTGGAAAATCGAACATCGGTTTCAACGTAAGGGCATGGTGAAGGCTATTATCCAGAATCACAATTGCGGGTGGTACTATCGCGTCATCGAAGAAGGCGCGGCGCAAGCTGGCGATACGCTAGAGCGTGTTGAGACTGGCCACGCTGAATGGAGCGTCGCGCGGCTCTTCGCCAAGCTATATGATCCTAAAAACAAGGCGAGCATCGACGAATTGCGCGAGATTGCCTCTCTTGAAAAACTCTGCACTCCATGGCGCGAAAAAATCGCTGCTGCATTACCTGATTGATCGCCGCTAGCGGTTTAGCCCTTCCCCTTGCGCCAACGATCTGCTTCACAAGGGAAATGAGCGCTTCACCCCCTGCTGTACTCGTCACCGGCGGAGCAAAGCGCCTTGGTGCCGCTATCGCGAGAGCATTTGGAAATACCGGTTGGCACGTGGTGATCCATTATGGCCGATCCGCTGATGCCGCACAGAGCCTCGCCGCAAAGCTGCCGAGCGCCGAAACCATTGGCTGTGACTTCCGAGATGACGATGCGGCTGTCGTGATGATCGAAAATCTCGCGGCAAAGCTGACAAATTGGCAATGCCTGATCAATTGCGCCAGCGTTTTTGAGTATGACGACGTAACCGCATTGAACCCAGCGACGAACCGGCAAGCAATGCACATCAATGCTCTCACCCCCGCCCGCATGGCGCAGGCATATTTGGCCGAGGCTTCCTCACAAGAGGGCCGCAGTGTGATCAACGTGACCGATCAAAAGCTCGAAAACTCAAATCCGGACTTCTTCAGCTATACGATGAGCAAGCACGCGCTGAACGCGACAATTGCTATGCTCAGCAAAGGGCGCAGCGCCCCCAGCGACCGTATCTATGGGCTAGCGCCCGGCGCAATTCTGGCGAGCCACGATCAAAGCGAAGATGAGATCGACATTTCGCACCGCCTCAACCTGCTCAAACGCAAAACGGATGCGGACGAAATTGCACAGGCCGCTCTCTTCCTCGCTAGTCGCAGTCTCGCGAGCGGCCAGACCATCTTCGTTGATAGTGGACAACACCTTTTGGATCAGGATCGCGATGTGATATATCTTGCTCGCGCAACCGCTTAGCGAGGGGAGCGGAATGAAGAAGCACGCAATTTCGACGCGGATCTGGCACTGGACGAACCTGTTCTTTCTGGTCATCCTGTTCATGTCAGGTCTGACAATTTCGAACGCTCACCGCCGCCTTTACTGGGGTGATTGGGGTTTTGCCGCTGAGCAAGCCTGGCTGATCGTTCCGCGCTTCCCCGACTGGATGACCATCCCCGGTTACTACAGCCTCGCCGTTGCGCGTGACTGGCACAGCCTTGCTGCATGGCCCTTTGCGCTGATGCTCTTGTTCATGTGGGTCGCAATGCTGGTGAACAAGCACTTCAAACGTGATCTCGTCACAACTCGTGAAGAGTGGAAACCCGGAGCCATTAAGCAAGATATCGTGGAGCATCTAAAGCTCAATTTTGATCATGGCGAAGCCAAGTACAATTTCCTTCAGAAGCTGACTTACGGGATCGTGCTCGGCGTCTTTCTACCGATGATGGTCTTCACGGGTATTTCGATCAGTCCGGGTATGGAACCAACATTTGGTTGGATGGTCGACCTGCTGGGCGGCAGGCAGTCAGCGCGCAGCCTGCATTTCATCTTCGCGTTCCTGCTATTCGGCTTTTTCATATTGCATGTCGGGCTGGTGCTGTTGGCGGGGCCGTATCGGCAAATCAGAGATATGATCACCGGAGGCAAGCTATGAAACGCAGAGGATTTTTAGCTGCCGCTGGTGCCGCATTTGTCGCCGGTTGCAACAGGGTGGCGGATAGCGACGCTGGCGCACGTTTGCTCGATGCTGCCGAGCGTTGGCATATGGGCGCGCATCGCCTGCTTACCAATCGCGAAGCGCTCGCGCCCGAATACCCGCGCAGCGCAATCTCACCTGATTTTCGCGGCAATGGCTCGATCAATCCGCAAAACGGCGATTATCAGGATCATGTCGCCGCAGGTTTCGCCGATTGGCGCCTCGAAGTGCGGGGCATGGTCGACAATCCGCTGAGCCTGAGCATGGAAGAGATCCGCGCCCTACCCGCTCGCACGCAAATCACACGACATGACTGTGTTGAGGGCTGGAGCGCAATCGGCGAATGGACCGGTCCGCAACTGTCTGGAATTTTGGAGACCGCTGGGTTGCAAGAAGGTGCTCAATTTATCGTGTTCCGCTGCGCTGATAACCTCAACGGAGATGATTATTACGAAAGCGTCGATATGATCGATGCCTTTCACCCGCAGACCATCATCGCGCACACGCTGAATGGTGCGGCACTGCCAGTGAAAAACGGCGCGCCCCTGCGAATGCGGATCGAGCGTCAGCTGGGGTATAAGCATCCCAAATATCTGACCGCAATCGAGGCCGTCGCAAGCCTAGATGAGATTGGCGAAGGAAAGGGCGGCTATTGGGAAGATCGCGCCGGGTATCAATGGTATGCCGGGATCTGATCAATCCTCTGGATAGATGCGGTTCATCGTAGCCCAATCCTCGGCGATCATTTCCTCCAGCACAGCCAGATCCACGTCGGCGAGTTTATTAACGTAGAGGCAACTCTTGCCCCTTGAATGCTTGCCGAGTTTCTCAAGCTGCTGATCGCGACGCTTGCCCGACAACTCATCGCAATAGCCGCCCATTAGGTAGAGCGAGTGCTTGGCCTTGCGTGGGCTGAATCCAGCCCGCATCCAATGCACATCGCGGCCACTGGCATAGGTCGTTTGGTACGAACCATAACCGATTATAGTTGGTCCCCACATTTTGGGTTCCTCGCCAGTCACCTTGCGAAAGAGTGCGTCCAGCACCATTGCATCTTCGCGTTTGCCAATATGGTCAATCGCGCCAATGAAATCTGCCGGATCGACTTTCGTGATCTGTGTCTTTGCATCTGCCATGGGCATGTAAGCTACATCTGGATTGACTTCATGCAAAGCCCTGTCACATTCAGGAGCTTGTGACAGACCAAGGTGGGGACTGAAACGTCTATGTGGCTACTCGACAAATTCTTGAAACAGGCGATTGTTCGCGGTCAGCTGATCATCACCGACTATAATGGCAAAGAATACACCTATGGCCCCGGTGGTGAAACAGACTATGACGAGCGCGAGGGTGGTAGGCCCGGCCCCATCCGTATTCGCCTGACAAACAAGAAGGCTGCCAACCACATCGCCCGCTATCCGCAAATGGGCGCTGGCGAGGCGTTTATGTGGGAATGGCTGGTTGTCGAAGAACCCCATGACATTCGTGACATGATCCTGTTGGTGACCATGAATGCAAAGCGTCTGGGTGAAGCTTCGCTTAAGGCGAAGGGGGCAGTCCGTACCGTGGTTCAAAAGGCGATTGCCGCATTTGACGGGATCAACCTACGCGGCAGTGCCCGCAAGAATGCAGAGCATCATTACGACCTGACCCGCGAGCTGTATGAGCGTTTCCTCGATGAGGACCGTCAGTACACGATGGCCTATTATCGTGAGGATGATCCCACCAAAACCAGTCTCGAACAGGCGCAAATGGATAAGAAAGCGCACATCGCCTCCAAAATGCGGATCGAGCCTGGCATGCGCATTCTCGATGTTGGCTGTGGCTGGGGCGGCTTCGCGCTCTACCTTCACGAGATGTACGACGTCGAGGTGGTGGGCGTCGCCCTCGCCCCTGACCAGATTGCCTGCTGTAAAGAGCGCGCGAAAGAGGCTGGCGTTGAAGACAAGGTCCAGTTCGCGCTCATGGATTATCGCGATGTTCAGGGAGAGTTCGACCGGATCGTCAGCGTCGGTCTGCTCGAACATGTCGGCACCATTCACTATCCGCAATTCTTCGAACACACGCACCGCTTGCTCAAGCCAGATGGCGTAATGGTCAGCCACTGTTGTGGCCGTGCGGGCCCTCCAGGCTACACCGATGCATGGACCCGTAAATACATCTTCCCCGGCGGCTACATTCCCGCGCTCAGCGAACTGGTGACCGAAAGCGAGAAGCATGGCTGGCAAGTCATGGATGTGGAGGCAATGCGCTTCCATTACTCGCACACGCTGGAGGAATGGTACAACCGCACCGTCATGCATCGCAAGGAAATCGAAGAGATGTATGACGAGCAGTTCTATCGCATGTGGCTGTTTTATCTCGTTGGCGCAGAACAGAGCTTCCGCAATGGCACCATGGTCAATTGGCAAATCCAGTATGTCAAAGATCGCGCAGTCATCCCCATGACCCGCGAGTATATGGAAAAGGAGTCTGCGCGCTTGCGTGAAAAGGGCAAAATCCCAAGCTGGCGCTTTGATCCAAACCTGAAAGAGGCGGCGGAGTAATCGTTGTAACGTCGATTTGCGTTTATTCGAATAGAGAGCATTGATCAGGCAAAAGGTAAGGTTTTGAGCAACTCTCTAATCGAAAAATTCCTCGGCAATCTCATACAAAGAGGCGAGTTGACGATAACCATGCCTTCCGGCGCAGTCCACACGCTGGGTCAGCCGGTTGCAGAGTTTCCAAACGTCGCCATTCGTTTGACGGATACCACAGTAGCGCGCGACATCCTTTTGGATCCACGACTGGGCGCTGGTGAAGCTTACATGGATGGGCGGATTGTCATCGAACAAGGCGATGTCATGCAGCTCGTGCAGCTAATTCGCGCGAACAAGCCGTGGGAACGTGGTGGCCAGCTCATGGCACCCTCGCCCTTTCGAGCGGTGAAAGACAAAGTGAAGTTTCTGGCAGCCTCTTTCAACGAGGCGCGTTCATCAAAACGAAACGTCGCGCATCATTATGACATCGGAAATGAACTCTACCATCTGATGCTCGACCCGGAACACATGCAATATAGTTGCGCTTATTGGGGCGTTGGGGTGGAAACCTTGTCGCAGGCGCAGGAAGCCAAACTCGCTCATATCGCAGCGAAGCTGGCGCTGCGTTCTGGAGCGCGCGTGCTGGATATCGGATGTGGTTGGGGCGGCCTGGCGATCTATCTAGCGCAGCACTTTGACGTTCGTGTGCATGGCATCACGCTGAGCGAGGAACAGATCACCCTGGCGGTCGAACGCGCAGAAGCAGCAGGCGTTTCAGATCGAGTATCTTTCGAGATCATCGATTACCGTGAACTGCCAAATCGCGGAGAGCGTTTTGATCGCGTTGTTTCCGTTGGCATGTTCGAACATGTAGGGCGCCCGCAGTTCGACACTTTCTTCCGCTCTTGCGCCAACCTGCTCACAGATGATGGCGTGATGCTGCTCCACACCATTGGCCGGTTTGGCGGTCCTGGCAAAACCGATGCGTTCACGTCGAAATACATATTCCCAGGTGGCTATATCCCCGCACTTAGCGAGACCTTGATGGCAAGTGAAAAGAGCCGCCTGATCCATACCGATATTGAAACACTCAGGCTCCATTACGCCAAGACATTGCGCGAATGGTATGCACGTTGTGAAGCCAATAAGGACGCGATAATTTCAATGTTTGACGAGCGCTTCTATCGCATGTGGACGTTCTATCTCGCCGGTGCGACCGCAGCATTCGAAAGCGGTGGAATGGGCAACTATCAAATCCAGTTTACCCGCGACCGCAATGCCCTGCCGATCACACGCGATTACATTCGCGATAGCGAGGCTACACTACTCGGTAGGTGATCGTGATTGCTCTTAATCCATGCTGCTGATAGCGGGCGCAGCAATTCTTGCTGGAGTGCCCAATGTCTGACGTCAAACGTGTTGTCCTCGCCTATTCTGGAGGCCTCGACACCTCCGTAATTGCCAAATGGCTTGAGGTTGAGCGCGGCTGCGAAGTCGTAACGTTCACTGCTGATCTTGGCCAAGGTGAAGAGATTGAGCCTGCCCGCGACAAGGCGCGCGCGATGGGCATTCCTGACAGGCACATCTTTATCGAAGATGTCCGCGAAGAATTTGTGCGCGATTATGTCTTTCCCATGATGCGGGCCAATGCACGTTACGAGGGCGACTATCTGCTCGGCACATCGATTGCCCGTCCTCTGATTTCGAAACGTTTGGTCGAAATCGCGAAAGAAACCGGCGCCGACGCCATCGCTCATGGCGCAACCGGTAAAGGCAATGATCAGGTCCGTTTCGAGCTATCTGCGTACGCGCTGAACCCCGATATCGAAGTAATCGCCCCTTGGCGCGAGTGGGATCTGAACAGCCGCACCGCGTTGATCGCATGGGCCGAAGCGCACCAGATTGATGTGCCGAAGGACAAGCGCGGTGAAAGCCCGTTCTCGACCGATGCGAACTTGCTCCACACCTCGTCAGAGGGGAAAGTCCTTGAGGATCCGTGGGAGGAAACACCAGACTACGTCTATTCTCGCACAGTTAATCCAGAGGACGCGCCTAATGAGCCTGAGTACATCACGATAGCTTTCGAACGCGGCGATGCGGTGGCGATCAATGGCGAAGCTATGAGCCCGGCTACATTACTCGCAACCCTCAACGGTTATGGACGCAAGCATGGCATTGGTCGCCTCGATCTGGTCGAGAACCGCTTTGTGGGGATGAAGTCGCGCGGGATGTATGAGACACCCGGTGGAGAGATTTACGCGCGCGCACATCGCGGGATCGAGCAGCTGACCTTGGATCGCGGTGCGGCTCACCTGAAAGACGAGCTGATGCCGCGCTATGCAGAGCTGATTTACAATGGCTTTTGGTTCGCGCCTGAACGCGAAATGCTGCAAGCAGCGATTGATCACAGTCAGCAATCAGTCACCGGCGATGTGCGGATGAAGCTTTACAAAGGTGGCGCCAATGTCGTCGGGCGCCGCGCAGATGTGAATTACAACCTCTACAGTGAGGATGTGGTCACGTTCGAAGACGATGCAGGTGCGTACGATCAGAAAGATGCAGAGGGCTTTATCAAGCTCAACGCATTGCGACTCAAGCTGCTCGCCAAACGCAATTCCTGATCAAAAGAGCGTCCTTGCGCGGCATTGTCACGCCCCTCGCGACCAAACGGGTACTTATCCACCGTCGTCCACAAGGAATCTGCGGAAAGGTGGATAAGTCGCTCTTGCAAAGCTTGAAAAATGGAATGTGAAGGCGCAGTTTCACTTCATCGGAACGGAGCGAAGTTCTTCAGAAATATTGATCTAACGATCTGATATTTAAGTAGAATAACAAACCGGGAAGACGGCTTGGAACCTGTCCACGCTGATCTTGAGAGAGCGTTGGAAATGCTTCGGCATGGTACGAACGTACTCGTTGAAGGGTTGGTGGTGAAGTTCCAATACGAGCTTGGCACACAAGCTTTTGCGGATGGAAACGCGGGGAGCGATCGCAAGGTCAATCAACGCGAAACCAGATGAAACAGAAGCGGAAAGCGAAGCTGCGGAGTGGCCTGATGATGGCGCGTGGATACGGAGAATGGAAGGCTTAGGCTGGAAGCTCTTGGTAGAAACGAGTTGGAGGGAAACTTCGGATGCCGGTGCGAGCGCCGGTGACATAGCCAGATGGAAGCTTCGGCAGAAATGTGGTGAAACACCGGATGCCAAGTGCACGTTTTCGTAACATGCCCACGCATTGGTGAGAGTGGGGTCGGCAGCAATGCCGGCCCCATTTGCCGTTTTGAGCACTTTCGCCATTTTTCATGTGGTGCCAACTCAAGTGTGACGATCTCCATTTCAACACTGTCAAAGAACCGCATGGCAGCATGCTGCGTTTACGCTTCGTCTGACATCGCAGCGGCCAGTAGGAAACGCCAAAACGATCTCATATCACGCTCGTATTGCGTTGGACCGTGGCTCCGACGCGGTCACTTCCCTTCCTTGAAATGATCTCCACACGATTTTGAGCTATCAACATCTGCGACACGGAGGAGAGGTTTCATGCGCAACGTGTTGTGTGCTGCACTGTTTTTGAGCTTGGCCGCGTCGGGCGCTACCACGTCAGCGGCACAATCCAGCGATGAGACGATGCCATCTCGGTCTTTCGAGAGCAGCTTCGCGCCTTATGTCGCCCTTCCCGCAGAAACCGACCTCGCTGCCAATGCGGTTGATCTCACCACAATCTCCCCACCGATCGAGGCACGTCCAAAGGTCGAAACCAGCGCGCTGGGCCGTGGTGTCGCATCCTTCTATGGCAAGCGCTTCCACGGTCGCCGCACGGCGAATGGTGAGCGGTTCAATATGAACGCCATGACGGCGGCGCATAAGACGCTGCCCTTTGGCAGCAGGGTCCGCGTCACCAACCCGCGCAACGGCAAGTCAGTCATCGTGCGGATCAACGATCGCGGCCCATTCATTCGTGGACGCACCATCGACCTCTCGCGCGCAGCGGCAAGACGCATCGGCATGATCAACAGCGGACATGCCCGGGTGAATCTGGAGCTAATCCGCTAGCCAGCCCCACCTGGTACACCCCCACCCGGCACGCGCTCGCCCGCCTCCTCCTCCAGCTCTTCCCAGTCTCCGCCCTCCGCAGCATCCGGGCCATATTCGGCGCGCCAAGCCGCCTCAAACGCCGCCTCGCTGTCGATCATCCACCATTGGGGCAACTCTGCCTCAAACGCATCGAGCTGCAACTGCTCGATCAGCCAACTCAGCTCAAGCCGCTCCGGCTGCGCCTCGCCCAGGGCAAACTCGGCCTCCTGCGCCAGCTGATACGGTTTCTTCGCCCCCATTGGCCGCGCCGCATGCATGCGATCAATCCGATTGCCCAGCCACATGCAATCATCCGATGTCAGCTGCGCATCGGGATCCATACAGCCGCCGCCACAATCGGGGCATGGCTGTACATCCGGCTCGGTTGGGGTGTCCGACGGCGCAACCCTATCGGATGGAACACCTGGAACACAGTCCAGATCAAAATCCTCGCCCAGCGCCTCTCCCTTGGCCAGCGCCGCAATCGCATCGTCCAGCACGGGCAGAGTGTCTGCCACCTCTTCGCGCCCCTCCAACCGGTCGAGCCGCGCTAGATGCGCCAGCAACAATCGGCTGTCATAGCGGCGCCGCGTCGCCACCTCCTCCCCGTGATAGAACACCGTTTCCTCCACCCCGTTGAGCGCACGGTCGGCCAGCACCTCCTCTGCATGCGTGCGCGCGGTGACGAGCGCCGCGTCCCATAGCTGCGCAAAGTGCGGCTGCTTGCGGCGCAGGCGATAAGCGGTTTGCGGCGAGACCCCCGCCTTGCGGCACGCAAGCCGGACATTGCCGAGGGTCGATAGCGTTTCGAGAAAGACGCTCTGCCGCCGGGGTGTGAGGACGGTGAAGTGAATGGATTGTTCGGGGGTGACGGGAACGGGGAGGAGTTGGGTCATTGGGTTATCCTTTGTTTTCCGCAGCACCTCCGTGCTGCGAGTTGTCCTCCCTTCGGTCGTTCAGCTTCGCTTCCCTCGCGGCTTGCGGACAAGTCCGCGCCGCTGCGGGCGGCCTTGCAGGTGGCCTGTGGCCAGCTGCGTCTTCGACTTCGCTTCCGGCCTTGCGGTCACCTAGTCGGTGACCGTGCTCCGCGACCAAGCCTGAGGCATCGGGCCTGGAATAGTTCGGCGAGCGACCAGCGAGCCGCAAGCGCGACCGCGCGCCGCGGCTTATGCCGCGAAAGCCAAGCGACGCGGAGGCGTCGCGCCCGGCGTTTGAGGGTCTAAACAAAAAAACCCGGCGCTTGAGGCCAAACAAAGACTCTCTGTGTACCAAGCGCCAAGCGGTCGGCCTGATCCAAAACACAAAGCGCCCCCTCACACCCGTCATCCCCGCAAGAGAAAACCGTTCGCCCTGAGCCTGTCGAAGGGCCGCTCTTAACGTACTCACTCTGCTTGAAGAAAAAGCGGTGCTTCGACAGGCTCAGCACGAACGGATGATGACGGCATCGACACCAAAAACTACTTCACCCTCACACTCCGCCGCGCGCCAACCTTACCTCCCAGCACCAGCTGCTCATTGCGAAAGTGCCGCATCAGCTGCTGCGGGGTTTGGCCGGAATCCGTCGCGATACGGCCAGCATCGACATTGGCCTCAAGTAGCGGAGCGGTAGGCCAACAACGAAGCCGGAGCCACTCGCGCGCGCACTCATATTCCTCGCGCGATCCCTTGGGGATTACGGGCATGGAGAATTTGGGGTCTGGTGAGGTGGGCATTAGCGGCTCCTTTGTCTATGAAATCATATAGAATAGAGATACGTAGCGTTGTAGGAAAATAAAAATCTAACTTCACATCGGGCGAACTCTGACTTAATACTGCTATTGGGGGTAGGTATATTGTCAGACGAGAAAACAAAGAATGGCTGTGCTTATGCAATTCTAATTGCCGTCGGAATTGTCCTTCTAGGCAAATGCGCAGGTTCGCCGGAGGAAGAACCAGCTGCAACAGCGAGTCTCCTTTCAACACCCGAGCGTATCCAATCCGAAGGAAACGCCGGAGGTGCTGAAACCGAACCACCCACTGGAAACAGCGTTACGTTCGACAACGGTGATGACGCTTACGTGACTGCAACCACGCTCAATGGCCGATCCTCTCCGAATCAGAGCAGTAGAGTAGTGACAAAGCTTCCATACGGTGAAAAAGTAAGGGTGGTTGAACGATCCGGATCGTGGATGCGCGTCGCATCCAAGGTTGGCGATGTCTGGGTTGCTAGCTCATACATGTCACGGACAAGACCTGCTCCGAGGACAAGATATACGCCGCGTCCGCGAGGTTACGCTGATCGGTGCCCCTGCTGGGGAAATCACGTTTGTATTGGACCGCGTGGTGGTCGGTTCTGTATCACTTCAGGCGGCAACAAGCGCTACGGCGTCTGAGCCTTCCTCAGGGTCGTGGGATAATATCTCTATGCTATCTAATCAGGACGATCGGGATACATAGTCGCAGTTATCTTGAAGTCAGGTCCAAACCCTTCAGATAGGACAAAGTCCTTTGCATGATGCTCATCGCCGAAAAACCTTACCCCATCAAACTCTTCGGACTCAATCAATTGACCGATCCGGGTATCAACTTTGCTCAATTCACCCAAGTGGTTTGAAACATCAGCAAGTCGCTCACCTTGGATTTGGTTTGCGAGGTTCATCACAGTCTGAAGCAAGCCAAGGAAGCGATCAATTATTTCTTGATCAGAGCTGAGCCTCATATTTGCCAGTTTGATCTGATGAGCCTTGTTATGCCTATGGACCAGAACTAGCTTCTCATCATGCAAATTCTTTCCGAAGAAAGTTGTTTCATTATCAATGTGTGCGACAACTTTGTTACTTACGTTACTCAGCTGTATGTGAAACTCCCTCTCATCCTCGGACAATCTGTTAGAAACCTGAAGACCCGACCTTCGACCATCATTCTTTGTTGCACGGGCATACATCAAAATAGCTTGGTTGAACGAAGCGCTCACAACCGAAGATGGTTGCACTAGCCAATTCCTAATTCCACCAGCATCGTGATTTAGAAACTGCAGAAGTTGGGTGGCGTGGATCAGGTCATAAATTGCCGACCAAGTATGCCACAGGCGCATTATGGCTCCGTGTGCAGCTCGATATTCTCTCTGCTTTCTCCGTGAGAGATAATCGACCAGATTTGTTAGATCAAATGCAGTTCCGTCTTTCAGAATACGCGGCACCATTTCTGTCATGAACTTGTCTCCCCTTCCACCACCTTAGCACCCCGCCTTCGCGGGGCACGCCATCCGTCGCTTACTCAGCACCTACTTTCTTGTCATTGCGAGCGAAGCGAAGCAATCCAGAAGCCCGCGCAATAAGCTCTGGATTGCCGCGTCGCCCCAAAAGCGAGCTTGGGGCTCCTCGCAATGACGAAGTTTATTCGGCAGCTTCTTTATTGGCACGTTCGAACATGGGTTTGAGGTATGCGCCGGTATAGGAGCGTGAGATGGACGCGACATCCTCAGGAGTCCCCTCCGCCATCCTTCGACTACGCACCTGGGCAAGCTCGGCGCTCGCTCAGGACAGGCCTCGCAGCCCTAGCGTTTGAGCATATTCGCAAGGTACTGCCCCGTATAGGACCTTGGTTCCTTGGCGACCTGTTCGGGAGTGCCAAGGGCTACGATCTCACCGCCTTTCACCCCACCTTCCGGGCCAAGGTCCAGGATATGATCCGCGGTCTTAATCACATCGAGGTTATGCTCAATCACCACCACGCTGTTCCCCTGTTCCACCAGGCTGGTGCAGCACCTCCAGCAGTTTGCGAACATCCTCAAAATGCAGGCCCGTCGTCGGCTCATCCAGAATATACAGCGTCTGCCCCGTGCTGCGTTTGGCCAGCTCCTTCGCCAGCTTCACCCGCTGCGCCTCGCCCCCCGATAGGGTCGTCGCCTGCTGGCCGACCTTGACATAGCCCAGCCCCACCTCGTTCAGCATCGCCATCTTGTCGCGGATCGGTGGCACCGCCTTGAAGAATTCCTCCGCATCCTCAATCGTCATGTCGAGCACGTCGGCAATGCTCATCCCCTTGAACTTCACCTCCAGCGTTTCACGGTTATAGCGTTTGCCGCCGCATTCCTCGCAGGTGACATAGACATCGGGGAGGAAGTGCATTTCGATCTTGATCAGGCCGTCGCCCGTGCATTGTTCGCAGCGGTCGCCCTTCACATTGAAGCTGAACCGTACCGGGTTTGTATCCGCGCGCCTGGCTTTCGGGCAGGCCCGCGAACCAGTCACGGATATTGGTGAAGGCGCCGGTGTAGGTCGCCGGGTTGCTGCGCGGGGTGCGGCTCGATGGGCGACTGGTCAATCTCGATCACCTTGTCGCAATATTCGAGGCCGGTGACCTTGTCATGCTTGCCCGCGATGATGCGCGCGCCATTGAGCGTGCGGGCGGCGGAGGCATAGAGCGTGTCGATGGTGAAGCTCGACTTGCCCGAGCCGGACACGCCGGTGATGCAGGTGAACGTACCGAGCGGGATGGAGGCGGTGACATTGTCGAGGTTATTCGCCTGAGCGCCATGGACGGTGAGCTGGTGCCCGTTGCCCTTTCGGCGGGTGGTGGGGACGGCGATTTCCCGTCTGCCCGTCAGGTAGTCCGCGGTCATCGACTTCTTGGACTTCATGATCTGTTTGAGAGTGCCCTGCGCGACCACCTCGCCCCCGCGCACGCCCGCGCCGGGGCCAAGGTCAACGACATGGTCCGCCTGACGGATCGCGTCCTCGTCATGCTCCACCACGATCACGGTGTTGCCGAGATCGCGGAGGCGCTTCAATGTTTCAAGCAGGCGGTCATTGTCCCGCTGGTGCAGCCCGATGCTGGGTTCGTCGAGCACATAAAGCACGCCGCTGAGGCCGCTGCCGATCTGGCTGGCGAGGCGGATGCGCTGGCTCTCCCCGCCGCTCAGCGTACCTGAAGTGCGGTCGAGGTTGAGGTAATCGAGACCGACATTGTCGAGGAAGCCCAAACGTTCGTTGATCTCTTTCAGGATCGCCTTGGCAATCTGCGACTGCTGATCGGTCAGGTGATCGTCGAGCGCGAGGAACCACGCCTTCGCATCGGCGACGCTCATCTTGACCGGTTCGGCGATGTCTGTCGGGCCTTTCGCGCTGGGGATCTTCACCGCGAGTGCTTTTTCATTCAGGCGCTTACCGCCGCACGCCTCACACGGCTGCGACGTCTGGAACTTGCCCAGCTCCTCGCGCATCCACGCGCTGTCGGTTTGCAGCATGCGGCGATTGAGGTTGCCGATCACACCCTCAAACGGCTTGCGCACGGTGTATTCCTTGCGCCCATCCTTGAACGTCAGCTCGACCGGCATGCCGCCCGTGCCGTGCAGGATAATCATGCGCTGATCCGGCTCCAGATCAGTCCACGCCGTGTTGACGTTAAAGTCGTAGGCCCGGCCAAGGCTGGTCAGCACCTGCATGTAATAGGGGCTTGGCGGGTTGCTCTTCGCCCACGGTGCAATCGCTCCTTTTTTCAGCGTCAGCGCCTCGTTCGGCACCACCAGCTGTTCGTCAAACAGCTGTTTCTCACCGATTCCGTCGCATGTCGGACAGGCACCTTGCGGGGCGTTAAAGCTAAACAGGCGCGGCTCGATTTCCTCAATCGTAAAGCCGCTGACAGGGCAGGCAAACTTCTCGCTGAACACAATGCGGTTGGCGGGGATACCGGCACCTTTCATCGCGCCGCCGCTGTCCGCTTCATCCTCGCGCCCCGGCACCACACCATCGGCCAGATCGACATAGGCCAGCCCTTCGGCCAGCTTCAGTGCAGTCTCGAAGCTATCCGCCAGCCGCGTCTGAATGCCGTCCTTCACCGCGATCCGGTCAACCACGACCTCGATGTCATGCTTGAACTTCTTGTCGAGTACGGGCGCTTCTTCAATCGGGTAGATTTCGCCATCGATGCGCACACGGGTAAAACCCGCCTTCTGCCACTCGGCCAGTTCCTTGCGATATTCACCTTTGCGCCCACGCACGACCGGCGCGAGCAGATAAAGCCGTGTGCCCTCTGGCAAATCCATCACCCGATCGACCATCTGACTGACGGTCTGCGCGCTGATCGGCTTCCCCGTCGCAGGCGAATACGGCACCCCTACCCGCGCCCATAACAGGCGCATATAATCGTAAATCTCGGTAACCGTTGCCACGGTTGATCGCGGATTGCGCGAAGTCGTTTTCTGCTCGATGCTGATCGCAGGTGACAGCCCATCAATGTGCTCGACATCGGGCTTTTGCATCATCTCAAGAAATTGCCGCGCATAAGCGCTCAGGCTTTCGACATAGCGTCGCTGCCCCTCGGCATAGATAGTATCGAAAGCGAGCGACGATTTGCCCGAGCCCGAGAGGCCGGTGATCACGATCAGCGCATCGCGCGGCAGATCAATATCAACGCCCTTAAGATTATGTTCGCGGGCGCCTTTGACGCTAATTTTTGTGAGAGCCATGCCGGTCCAATTGGGGACTAAAGAGAGATGAATCCAGCCCTTTCGAAAACGAGCCGGGGACGCTTATTATGTTCCGCAAATGTTCCACACCCGCAAGCGTTGTGTCAAGCGCGATCAATCTGGCCTTTTCCCCGACTTTCCGCCCTCCTCTGCTCCCCGCAGAAAATCACGTAAGCAAAGCCAGGCGTAACGTCACTTACCAGTCGTTAATCATAACACGTTAATTCGCATATCTAGGTAGGGACGAGGCATATGGAACAATCCAAAGTCGATTTTGTGCGAGGGCTGTCAATTCGCTCAAACCAGTTTGAAGAGCTGGCCGAAGTCTTTTTTCATAACAATTCACTGCGCGCTGAGATCGACGGTTTCTGGGCGCGTCACGGTGAACTCACGGCAGAATGGGCTTACGAATACTGGCCAACCCGTGTTCATGATGGCCATGCTGAGGCCGCTGCCAAATCGCAGGGCATGCAAACCACAACTGAAGAAATAGCCAAAGTTACGGCTGATATGTTCATGATGATCTTCAAGGACAGCACGGAAATTCGTTGGATGAAGGCGCTTTCCACGGTCGCGCTGGCCAGTTGGATGGTTGACGATAAGAAGCAGATGCTGGGCAACATGACAGGCTACAGCGAGGGCTTAATGCGCCGCGTGACGGAGCGCGCTGATAACATTGAAGATGCCTTCACTGATAGCCTGTTCATACATCGCATATCGATGATGCAGTTCGAGGTCATTTCGGCATTCAGGACTGAATTGGAAGTTCGTTTTAAAAAGGAAGAGATTGGTCAGAAAGGCCAAGCCTTTATCACTTCACTGAGCGAAAAAATCGACGGCTCGCTTGAAGAATCTCGTTCTGTAAATGCGGTACGCGGAAGAAGCACACGGCAAGATCTCCGACCTTCGCCATGACACAACACAAGCAGCGGCGATATCCGAACAGTCCGCGCAATCCATGCAGGATGCAGCCCGAGCCACCGGCGAACTTTTGCAGACCCTTTTGTCTGTGACGCAGGGTATCAGCGATGGGCGCAATCTGTTGTCAGCGGCAGTTACGCAGGCGCAACAATCGTCAAACGATAATGCGCAAGTGATCACGGAAGTCGACTCTATCGGGCAAATACTCAAAGCAATCACCAAAATCGCCGATCAGACCAACATCCTGGCTCTCAACGCCACCATCGAAGCTGCAATGGCCGGAGATGCAGGCGCTGGCTTTGCAGTCGTCGCCCAAGAGGTGAAACACCTCGCCGGCGAAACTGCAAAAGCAACCGAAACGGTCGCAAAACAGGTCGCGGCCATTCAGGAATCGGCTCGCCAAAGCAACGTATCCTGCCAGACTATGGTGGAAACCAACGCGCAACTTCACAAAACAAGTGATGCACTCCACGCGTCACTTCAAAAGCGGATCGATGAGTTTTCGAAGATTACCGATGCAGTTGATGAAACAGCGCAAGGTGCGGCCAGCATTGGTGAGCTTGTCGCCAACATCAAACGCGATACAGACGCCGTCTCAAATGTGGTGAGAGACCTGTCTCACGCAACAAATGCGTCCGCCGACAACCTGTCTGGATTGGTGGAGGAGACCAGCGAATTTGTGGAGCAAATCGCACAAAAGGGCTGAGCCGCCTAAACCACGACTTTGCATAACAACCCCACGCTGCGTGTTTTTACGCACGTAATCATACGGGTAGGCTCGGAAACCCCTATCGAGCATCGCGTCCCTAAACGATTTCTCATTGGACATGGGAATTTACGGGATCGCACATGCTTAATGGTAACGACGCTGCTTCGTTGGATCGATGGATCAGTTCTGGAGTTTGTGACCAAGACTTAAACCATTGGCGCTGTGAGGTGCTCCAATCGTTAATTGACCGGGAAGAGAGGGTTTTTCCGGCTCATTTTGTGGCCCTCGGAACGGTCCTGCTTGCGGTCTTCTTTGTCTCTGAACCGGTCTTACTGTTATTGGCGCTCAAAGCCCGCATCCTCTCATTGATGCTAACCAGTTGGTGCGTGTCTCATTTACATGATGCACTTAAGCGGTCTGATCAGGTGCGAAAGTTCGTCGGCTATCTATGCGGAGCGATGGTGGTCTCTGGCGCCAGTTGGGCTGCGATCTTGCTGACGCTTGATGTCTACGCAGACCCAGCCGCCGCTCGTATTGCTGTTGCTGGGGTGGTCTTGATCGGCGTGACTTTGGTCATCATCACATTCGGATCCATTCCGGAAGCGTTAGCCACCTTTGTGGTCTCGTTTTTCAGCTTTGCCGCCTTGGGTAACTGGCTCGCCAATTCACCCATGCCGTGGCTGATGTTCGTCGCAATCTTACCACTTGTCGCTGGGCCGGTGGTTTACAGCCTTGGCGTGGCACGCACTGCCAAAACAGAAGCAAAGCTGGCGATAAACAATCGCCAGCTCAGTGCGAAATTGATGATCGCGTTGGAAAAGGCTCAGTTCCTTGCACAACATGACCCGTTGACCGGTCTCGCCAATCGCCGCGCTTTTTTCGCCGAATACGATGTAGAGCTACGAGCCGACGATATACGCTGCTTTTTATTGATCGACCTGGATGAATTTAAGGCGGTCAATGACCAGTTTGGTCATGAAAATGGTGATCAGGTGCTGCGTGCAGTGGCGCTTGAAATGCGCGATATTCTGGCTGGCCTTCCCGTCAGACGACATAGCGCCGTACGCCTGGGCGGAGACGAGTTCGCAATCGTCCTTGATCAGATTGATCGCCGCACAGCCGAAAGCATTGCAGAGGCCATGAGAAAGCGGATCAAGAGCATTCCCGATCGCTTTAACCTTGATCGCCGCATGTCTGTGTCCGCCTCGATCGGGTGTGCGCAGCAAATGCCTGGTGAAAGCCTGTCCGCAGTCATGCGCAGGACCGACTTGGCAATGTACAGCTCGAAAGAGGAAGGCCGCAATCAGGTGACGATGGCGGCGTGATCCCCTCCCAAGGGTCGGTTGTCGGCGGCGCGCTTCATCAAATAAACTTGCATATCGCGGCAATCTCCGGTTCAAACGCGGCCATTACGTTTGGGGCGCACCAAGGCTGAGCGGCATACTCCGCTTGCTAAGCCCCAACCAACCGGAGAGATACATATGACGGCCCCCAAACTGGCCCAAATTCTTGCAACCACATCTGCCGCTGCGCTGGTGGCTGGCTGCGCGACAATGCCTGAGGGCAAGCGGGTCAATGAATCGGAGATAGCGCAAATCATCAACATACCTAACGGCTCCGGCTATTTTGCGTCGGACAGCACACTGCCTTTCCTCGCGCCCGATTTCACCAAGATTTCGGAAGATGATTATATGCCAGCGTTTGAGCAGAGCATCGAAATCCATAAGGCTGAAGTGCAGGCGATTGTCGAGAACCTTGACCCTGCCACTTTCGACAACACGATCGTAGAATTGGAGAAGTCAGGCCGGATGCTGGGCCGCGTCGCACGCGTTTTCTTCGCGCTGACCGGTTCAAACACGACCGATCGTCTGGACGAAATCAACACCGAAATCAGCCCAAAGCTATCTGCACACTCAGACAGTATCACCTTGAACCCTGCTTTGTTCGAACGCGTGAAGGCCGTCTATGACAATCGTGCGGCGATGACGATGACGCGCGAAGACGCCAAGCTCCTCGAAGAAACGTACAAGGGCATGGTCCATGCGGGCGCTTTGCTGACAGAAGAGCAGCGTGAGCAGGTGAAAGCGATCAATACCGAGCTTTCAACCCTGACCACAGAATTCAGTCAGGCAGTGCGCGCTGCAACCAATGATCAGCCGCTGATCGTTGAAACTCGGGAAGAACTCGCCGGACTGTCCGACGCCGACATAGAGGCAGCTGCAAAAATGGCGGCGGACAAGGGCATGCCGGGCAAATTCGCGATCGCTCTGCAGAACACCACGCAACAGCCGCTGATCCCGACGCTGGACAATCGCGATGTTCGAGAGCGTCTGTTCAAACTTAGCCACAATCGGGCCGATGGCACCAATCCAGAGCATGACACACGCATGCTGGCGGCCAAGATTGCGACATTGCGCGCACAAAAAGCCGCTCTGTTCGGTGAAGAAGATTGGGCAAGCTACACCATGTATGACCGGATGGCGCAGAAGCCCGCCACCGCGCTTGCATTCATGGAACAGATGGTCCCTACCCTCGCCGAGACTCAACGCCGCGAAGCGGAAATGCTGAACGCCGCGATTAAGGCCGATGGCGGCGACTACACCGTCAAGCCATGGGATTGGTATCGCTACGCCAACAAGATCAAGGCTGAGCAGTACGAGCTCGATGAAGATGCAATGATGGAGTATTTCCAGCTTGATAAGGTGCTGGAAGATGGCGTGTTTTACATGGCCGAGAAACTCTATGGCCTGACATTTGAGCGGCGCAACGACATCCCGACCTATCACCCCGATGTGTGGGTCTATACCGTGTTTGACGCCGATGGCAGCGAGCTTGGCCTGTTCTACTTTGACCCGTTCCAGCGGCCATCAAAGCGCGGCGGCGCCTGGATGAGCAACTTCGTTGATCAGAGCTATCTGTGGGGCACCAAGCCGGTGATCTATAACGTGCTGAACATCCCGAAGGCACCGGAGGGCGAGGTACAGCTGGTCAGCTATGACTGGGTCAACACCACGTTCCACGAATTTGGCCATGCCCTGCACGGTTTCTTCGCGGATCAGAAGTATGAGAGCCTGTCTGGCACCGCAACGGCGCGCGACTTTGTCGAGTATCCGAGCCAAGTGCATGAGATGTGGGCGACCTACCCGGAAGTGCTCGCGAACTATGCGAAGCACTATAAGACCGGTGAGACGATCCCGACCGAGATGATCGAGAAGATCGATGCCGCATCCAAGTTCAACCAGGGCTATGATTTCGGCGAAGTGGTCGAGGCCGCATTGCTCGATATGAAGTGGAGTGCGCTGTCACCTGCAGAAGCTGCCGCGCTTGATACGCCAGAGAAGGTCTCTGAATTTGAACGCAAATCGCTCAAAGAACTGGGCCTTGAGATTGAGCTGGTGCCGCCGCGTTACCGGACAACCTATTTCAACCACATCTTCAGTTCACCGGCAGGCTATTCTGCGGGCTATTACAGCTATTTGTGGACCGAGATGCTCGATAAGGACAGCCGCCAGTGGTTCCTCGACAATGGCGGTCTGACCCGCAAAAACGGCGACCATTATCGCGCTACGGTGCTCAGCCGCGGCGGAACCATGGACTATTTCGAAATGTATGAGACTTTTGCAGGGCGTAAGCCGGATGTCCGCTATATGATCGAAAGCCGCGGTCTGGCGAGTGGCACAGAGCCGTCAGACGCGCCTGCCACAATGGGCGGCCAGTAACACCGCAACAAAGCCGATAACTTATGCATCGGCTGGGGCCTTGAGCTCCGGTACGATGCTTTATAGAGACCTCACTCTCGCCGCATGGTCCGCATGGCTCTCCGCAAGCCAGAAATTCGACGAACTTCTCGGCGTTGATCGCAACATCATCTGGCCCGATTTGATCAAACGGATCCTCAAGGTGGCTTTGAATGTTATCAAGCCCGGTCAGGATCACCGCGAACAGCACCGGCATCACATATGTCAAGATTGACGCCTCGTACTCCAGCGCGAGATTTGCGAAATACGGGCCATAGATAATCGGCAGGACGATGATGAAAAAATCGCTGAAAGCCTTCAACGTGCGCGGCGTGCGATATTGATAGACATGCTTCACGCTTTCAAACGCAACGATCATCTTGGAGATATATTGGTTGCAACGCGAGCACTCACCTGATGCGAGCCCTTCTGCCCGCATACGCTTCACAAATTCGGAAAGCTCAGAAAAGGATGCATAGACCTGCTGCTCGTGCGCGGCCATTTCCGACCGGTCAGCCTTGAACAAATCGCGACAGCTCTTGAGCAGGTGGACAAGTACCGCCTCAACATGACGCAACCTGTCTTCGTTTTCATCAGGCAACCAGTCGCGCGCGGCAAAGTAAATAGCACGTCCATGGGCCTTGATAATACCGTAATCGTCGAGCGATGCTTCACGCCGTTTGTAGGCATGTCCGATGGAGAAAACGATTGGGAAAATCACCGCAGTCGAAATTATCGTCAACGGATAGTCTGCTACCAGATTGACCTGCAACGAAAACCACGTCGCAAAGACAGCCAAAATAGCAATTGCCAGTGTCTTCCAATTTACGATCAGACCTATACGAGAAATACGCTCGAAAAGCACCTCTAGCCCCCTGTTTATCTGCCCATCTCAGACACATAGACCCAAGAGTTTGAGGCGTGGTTAATGTACGGTTTTCAAGCCCTTGACCGAAGGTCGAAGGCTAGAGCTAAGAGGTCAGTAGCGCGCGTTGACCGGGTCCGCCTATCCAGCGCGCCTCTACTTTCCAGACGCGCTCGATTATCTCTCGCTCTAGCGCGCGATCTGGCTCAGCATCTGTAGCCATCTTGCCCTGATCAAGGACGATCACTCGGTCAGCATGGTTCATCGCTACCGCCAGATCATGAACCACTAGCACGACGCCCACCCCTGCCTCGCTCGCTTCGCGCAGATGGCGCAGCAGAGTGATCTGATGTGAGAGATCGAGTGCGGCCAAAGGCTCATCAGCGAGTATCCATTTAGGTTCCCCAGCGAGAACGCGAGCGAGCAGGACTCGCGCCGTTTCACCACCCGATAGTGATTGTGCGCGGCGATGAGCCAGATGCTCAAGATCGAGCGATTTCAGCGCTGCATCCACTGGCTCAATACGGCTATCCCTGTGCGGCATTCGGCCTAACTGAACCAAACTCCGCACAGGAACATCCCATGCTATTTCAGCATGTTGTGGTAAATACCCTAAGTATCTGGCCCGCTTACTCGGTGGAATGGTTTCCAGCGGGCTTGTGTCCAGAAACACCGAACCAGCGTTTGGTTCCAACAATCCCGTCAGAGCCTGCAAAATGCTTGATTTTCCGGCACCGTTGGGGCCGCAAATTGCGGTGATCTGACCTGGGGCCAGCTCGACCGAAATATCGCTCAGTCGATTGGTGATAGAAAGGTTTTTCGCGGCAAGGTTCACAACAGCCCTCTCCGCATTCTCAAGAGCAGCCAAAGGAAGAAGGGGGCACCCAAGAGACTTAAGGCGATGCCCAATCGCAACTCTGTCACCAATGGCAATATGCGCACCACGCTATCGGCAACAAGCACCAGCAAGGCCCCGGCAAGTGCGCTGGGCAGCATCAGTTGCGATGGTCGGCGATCCGTCAAAGGGCGCACCAGATGCGGCACGATCAGACCGACAAAGCCGATGATGCCGGCAACTGCAACGCTTGCGCCTACGGTCAGTCCTACCCCGATAATTATTAGCCAGAGCAGGCCGGAAGGGTTCACGCCAAGCGAGCGCGCAACGTCTTCGCCCAAAGTAAGAGCGTCAAGCGATTTGCCTGCCGCGAAAAGCACTGCAATGCCGAGACCGACTAGCGGCGCGGCAACCCACACCTCGCGCCAGCTGCGATCGGTCAGCGCGCCATTGAGCCACAGAACAATCTCGCTCATGGCGAAGGCATTGGGGGCCAGGCTGATTGCCAGCGCAGTCAATGCGCCCGCGAGGCTCGCGACCATCAGGCCTGCGAGCGTGAACAACGCAATCCCACCGGTGCGGCCAGCAATCAGCGCCAGCAAACCCATCGCTCCGCCAGCGCCAATCAGCGCGAAGAGAGGCAAGAGGTAAGGACTTGCCGTGTAGCCAAACCACAGCGCGATGACCGCCCCTAGCGCAGCGCCGGGTGCGATGCCGAACAGCCCCGGATCGGCCAGTGGATTGCGCAGATAGCCCTGCATCGCTGCGCCTGCCGCGCCAAGCGCTGCTCCTACGATCATCGCCAGCAGCCCGCGCGGCAAGCGCAGCTCGGCCAGGATGACCACCGCATTGGGCGTGCTGGAGGGATCGATCCATACGCGCCCGGCAAGCAGTGACAATGGAAAGGCAACCACCAATAGGATGGCGAATATGACAGCCGCCCGGTTCATATCGCCGCCTCGTGGATCGCCCGGAGTTGCTCCATCGCCCGGACAATCGTTGGCCCGCCGCAAAACAGCATATTTGCAGGTAAATCAGCATGATGCATCCAATATAGATGATCGAGCGCCGGATGGATATGCCCGCGCTCTCGGCCAGCGACCAGCAATACATCCGGCGGGTTCGCGATGACCTGTTCCAACGGCAAATAGTCCGCCTGCCCCAGCCCTTGAGCAGCGGCATGATTGGAAAAGCCCGCGCGTCGCATCAACTCGCTGATCAACTGCGCATCACCCGGCACGATCCCGCCGGGCTGCCACAGGACGGCAGACAGCTCTTGGCCGCTAAATTGCTGCGTCGCGACCTCAATTTCACGCACCAACCCTTCCCCGGCACCTGGATCGCCAATAAGTGCCGCCAATTCCCGCACCTGCGCGATGCTTTCTTCAACCGTTGATGCGGCGCCGAAAGTTGCGACTTCGATGCCCAAATCCACCAGCGCCGCGCGGGTCGCGGGCGCAATAAAAGTGCTCGCAACCACGATGTCGGGATTTAGCGCCAGCACTTCCTCCACTGTCCCGCCGGTCGTGCGGAACTGCCTTGCGCGCGTTAAGTCCATCGATGTTGCGCGCGCATCATGGCTGTAATGCGATATGGCGAGAAGTTGTTCGGGCGCGACCACCTCTGCCAATATCGCGTCGGTACAGGGATTGAGGCTGACGATAGTTGGGCGATCATTCACAGGGTTGTGAACTGTAGGATGTTTAGTGCACCCGACCGTCATTCCGACGAGGGCGGGAATCCAGAGGGCAAGAGATGTCTTGGCCAGACTGGACCCTCGTCTTCGCGGGGTTAACGGAGTTCTGTGCCCTCTCACATGCTCGCCCGCACACCCACAAACGCGCCCTGCCCCGGTGAGGCAAAGCCGGCTGCCGTTTGATAATCCTCGTCAAACAGATTCTCTATGCGGCCAAAGACCTCGACACCGTTCAAGATCGGCATGGCCGCACGCAGGTCGACGACCTGATATGCATCAAGTTCGACGGTGTTTGCGGCGTTATCAAATGCGCTGCCCACGATACGCAGATCAGCGCCCAGCTTCAGCCCAAAAGACGCTTCGTAATCGACGAATATTGTCGCAAGATCACCGGGTCGACGCGCGAGATCATTGCCCGTGGTGCGATCCTCTGCATCGATCAGCGAATAGACCCCCGACAGGCGCAAACCATCGGTAATGTCAAAGCCCGTCTCAAGCTCCAGACCCTCCGCCCGCGCGCGGTCGGTGTTGTTATAGGTGCCGAATGGGCGGTTATTACAAATCGGGTCGGTACTGCCAAAGCACGAGACAAAGGTGATCAAGTCCTCGCTATCACGGCGAAACAGTGTCGCGGCGAGGTGCAGGCCACGGCCACGCGTGCCCTTCTCAATTCCGATGTCGTAGCTTGTGCTGTTCTCCGGGCGTAGCGCTTCATTGCCAAAGTCGCTGAACAGCTGGAACAGGCTCGGGGCCTTAAAGCCCTCGCCCACGCTCGCGCGAACCCGCCAATTGTCGCCAAAGCCATAACTGATGTCACCGCCAAAGCTGGTCGCACCACCAAAGCGTTGGTGATCGTCGTGCCGCACACCTGCATGAATGGCCAGATTACCAAGCACCCAGCCAAGCTGTCCGTAAACACCGGTAATCTCGGTATCTGCACCGGTGTCAAACAGAGTTTCGTATCTGCTCCATTCATGCTCGCCGCCAAATGCAACGCTGAGCCCGCCGAGCAGGCGATACTCCCCGCGCAATTCTACCCGCTCCTGAGAACCATCGCTGGTAAAGGTCTCCGCGCCGGTTTCATTGAGGTTCACGCGTTCAGTGTCTGAGGCGGAGAATGTCCCACGCAGGGTCAAATCCTGCCCGAAGTACGAGAAGCCCGCCGCGCCGGAAAACTGCTCTGTTTCCTGCGTATCGAGCGTGTCAGCCAGCGCGAATAGTGGCGCAGGAAAGCCGTCAATCTCAAGATCACCCTCAGCATAGCGGCCATTGACGAACAGCTCGATTTCATTGGTAACATCGACGAAAGCGCTGCCGCCTAGGGTGAATTGCTCGAAACCATCCTTTTCCGTGCCCGATGCGGTCGACGAAAAACCGTCAGTGCGGAAGGCCGATGCATTGAGGCCAGCGTAGAAGCCGTCGCCGTCGATCCCGCCTGCAATGCTGCTTGTGATCGTGTCGCGCGCGCCATATTCCAGACTGCTCGAAAGGCCTGTGACGCCGCGTGTGGAGATATCGATCACCCCGCCAACCGCGTCTGCGCCCCAGATCGTGCTGTTCGAGCCGCGTAAAAGGTCGATTTTCGATGCGTTAGCTGCGAGAAGATTGCCAAAGTCATAGGCATTGGATGGCGAAGATGGATCAGCAACGCGAACGCCGTCGATCAGCACGAGCAGTTGCTCAGCATTCGCTCCGCGCACGTTGACGCTGGAAACGGCACCAATGGAACCATTGCGGGTTATCGAAACGCTCGGGATACGCCGCAAAATGCGCGCAATATCTGCGCCCTGAATGCTGTCGATTTCGTCTTCATCGATAATGGTTATGGGTTGCCCGGTATTGGCGATGTTGGTCGAAATACCGTTGGCGGTGACGGTGATGGATCCGTCTTTTGGCGTTCCAACTAGTTGGCAGCAACCGCCGCCCCAACCTTCGGGGAAACCGCCTGTATTCTCGCCCTCAACCTCAGGTGTCAGTGGATCATCCTGCGCCAACGCAGGCGAGCATGCCAAAGCAGAACCAATTAAAAACAGATATTTATACATTAAACCTCCTATCATGTGCGAATATCGCTCATGACGGAGGCGAGCGCTTTGATACGCGCTCTCACCCGTTTGCCGATGGTACACCCCGCCCACAGCCGAACGACACGCACAGGCAGGTCTCCTGGCTCCCGGATCGTTGCTCTCTTGCCGCCTTCCCAAGCCGCACAAGTGCACCGCTCAGTGGCATTTGGCAGGATTGCTCCCCGGTCACAGTTGCGGGGGCAGCGGAGGATTTGAACCCCCTTCCCTCTTAGGACTTGCTTTCGCAAGCCAACCCATGACGTGCCGCGCGCCATAGTGCGCTCGTTTAAGAGTGGCAAGTCGGTCTGTCCCTATGAGGGAATAGCAATGCGGTTTTACTCGGAAACTTAACCGAAAGCTGGTAACACGACTTTACTTCCGAAATGGAGCAAACGGGCGCACAGCCACCCGAGACCAGAGGACATTTTTGCAACCACGCCGAACTCACGACCTAGAGGCAAGCACCGCCACGGCGAAAGCGCGCAGCAACCCGCGCCGATCGCATTCACTTGCCCTAGTAGCGCTGACCGGATCAATAGCTGTTGCGCTGACCGCGCCAGCCTTTGCCGAAGGCAGCGAGTGGCGCGTGTTTGATATGATTGGCTTGGGCGGTGATGATAGCGAACCCGCTGAACTGACGGCTATGCCGTTTGAGCAAGCAGACACAAATTTCCCCGGATCAGCGTTCTACTACCTCGAAGAGGCTCCCCGGCTCGCGTTCGACTTAGAAGAGTTGCGTAAGACCGATTTTACGCCAGGTGCCTCGCTCGATGGGGTCGATACATCAGAGGACGCGGCGCTCATTCCGGCAATCAGCCCGGTTCTTGCCGCGCCGTCCTTCACCAGCGCTGGGACAAATTTGGACAAAGCCCGCGCCCTGCAATGCCTATCGATGGCGATCTATTATGAGGCGGCGAACGAAAGCCATGCAGGCCAGCAAGCGGTTGCTCAGGTGGTTCTGAACCGCGTTGCCCACCCCGCTTATCCAGCAAGTGTCTGCGGCGTGGTATTCCAGGGCTCTGAGCGCAGAACGGGCTGCCAATTCTCATTCACCTGCGATGGTGCGCTTACTCGCAAACCCGCGCGGCGCACCTGGGCCAAGTCGCAATCTGTCGCTTTGGCTGCGCTCGCTGGCGATGTGTTCGATCAGGTCGGCACCGCCACACATTATCACGCCACCTATGTCGATCCATATTGGGCGCCCAGCCTCGATTACATTCGCACCATCGGGCTTCATCGATTTTATCGGTGGAAAGGCAAGGCAGGTAAGCCAGACGCCTTTTCAATAGCTTATAGCGGCGATGAACCACTCGCTGCGCCCAATCGCAGGGCCGCTGAGGCAAATATTGCGATTGGCGACGCTGGCACTGCCTCTATCGACACAACCGGGATGAATGGCACAACCGCAATCGGTGATTCAGCCTCTCAGGCCGACCCACAGCAACCGTCGTCCACAGTAACAACCGATCCGCTGCCGCAAAGCGGTGACGTGAAAAAAGAATTCCGCAATAGCGGCCGCTGGATCCGTGAACCTGGCAAGTAGTTGCTAGGTTCTGAAGCATCTTAGCCCTAACACGTACACAAACATTAATGCGGTCGTAACTCTGTTGCCGAACCCGGCTTTAGGAACGGTGTGACCATACGCTGAGCAGGAACGGGGAAAACCCCACTTAGCTGGAGCTCGCAAACATGATCACGCTACGCAATTCAGCCGCAATCTGCGGCACGGATACAATTGCGACTCTCACACGTGGTGATGTACTTCTCAAGGCGGCCAATGATGACTGCTCGATCTTTGACGTCAGTAGCCTTCGCACCCCAAGCGATGATGAGCAAAAATTGATGCGGACGGCGCTGGAATTGTTTGCTGAGTATGGGCTTGGTGCAGCGCATGAAGCGTTTGTTCACGCTCGGAAAGCGGCATCGACCGGCAACCGAGAAAGCTACGTTTTCTGGCGCGGCGTGTGCGGAAAGCTCGACCGGCAGATGGTCCAAAAGCTGCCTCAACTCGAAAGCACGAAACGCGCGGGCTAGACACCGCGACCGGGATGACTTCCGGCCCGGCGACAAGGCCAGCACGACAGATACCCGAATTAACCAAAAAATGACCGAATTCTGCGATCTTCGTACGGTTATGGCGCGCCTGACTTCACATTTCCCGCTTATGAGTGCTTTGCGCCGCATCGACGGCGGCGATGCCCTGAGTGATCGCGCGCACCGCAGCCTCACCAAAACGCTTTACACGCAACCACTTAGCTTGGCGATTGGTGCTATCACTGGCGTTGCCGCGTGCGGTACAACCGCTTATCTCGCTGACAATACACTCCTGTATGTTTTGTGTTCGCTTCTCAGCATTATCGCCGTTGTGCGCATTATGCTTGCGTCCAGCATGCCGAGAGATGGCAGCCAGGCGAGCACACGAAGACTGGAGCTGTCATATCAACTTGGTGCTTTCAGTTACTCTCTGACACTCGGCACCTTCACAGCCCTTGTCCTTTTGATGCTGCTGCCTGCACCATTGGAGGTGCTGATGATTGCCAACGCGTTGTGCTACGGTGTAGGCACCTGTGCCAGAAACGCGGGCCGACCGCAGATTGCCTTGGGGCAGCTATTCCTTGTCGCTGCACCAATTTTTGCCGCTGCGCTCATCATTGGCGGCCCCGCCATGAACGTGCTCGCCATCACGATAATGCTGCTCTTCCCCGCCATGGCCAGCATCGTCACAAATCTGGCGAAGACGCTCAGGGAAGCGATCTCGACCGCAGAGGAAAGCCGCATGTTGGCCGACCAAATGCAGGAACTGGCACGTAGCGACGCCCTGACGGGCTTAGCCAATCGGGCGGGTCTTAACTTCGCGCTTGATCGCGAGTTAAAAGATGCGTCGAAGGATACTGGGCTTGGCATATTCTGGCTCGATCTCGACCGCTTCAAGCAGATCAACGATATGCTGGGCCACCAGGTCGGCGACCAGGTGCTCGCCGAAATTGCGCATCGGCTGACAGCCATCATGCCCGACGATGCGACAATCGCGCGCTTTGGCGGCGACGAATTTGTGATGTTCTGCCGGGCTAATGGCAAGGCGGACTGCGAAAAGCTGGCCGCAGGCGTGCAAGCGGAGATCAGCCGCCCGTTCCGCGCAAATGGCGACCTCATTGAAATGCAGGTTTCAATCGGGATTGCGAGCATGCCGGAAGATGGCAATGATGCGGCGGAACTGCTGCAGGCGTCTGATCTGGCTTTGTATCAAGCGAAAGCGAACGGGCGCGGCCAATCGTGTTTCTTCACCCCGTCCATGACGCGAAGCCTGGCCCGTCGCCGACAAATCGAGGAAGAGCTACGCCATGCGATCAAGCACGACGAACTGTCGATATTCTTCCAACCTATTGTTGATCTTCAGACTGGCAAAATCCGCACCTTTGAGGCTTTGGTACGCTGGTTCCATCCTGAGCGCGGCGAGCTGAAACCCGACGAGTTTATCCCGATCGCAGAGGATTCCGGAGCGATTGTAACGCTGGGCAATTGGATCACTGCGCAGGCTGCGAAGGCAGCTGCACAATGGCCACGAGAAGTCTCACTGGCAGTCAACTTGTCCCCACTGCAAATCAAAGCACCGGGCGCGGCAATGGGAATACTGAGCGCGCTGAAAGAAGCTCGGCTCGAACCCTCGCGGCTCGAGTTGGAAGTGACAGAGAGCATTTTTCTGGACAAGACCGATCAAGCCGAGGCCTTTGTCGCGGAGTTGAACAAGGCTGGCGTACGCTTTGCGCTTGATGATTTTGGTACTGGGTACTCGTCACTCAGCTATATCGACAAATGGCCATTTTCTAAGATCAAGGTCGACCGCAGTTTCGTATCAGGCGCGAATGCAGGCAAGAAGAGCGAAGCGATCATCCGCGCGGTGTCGCAAATGGCGCAGACGCTCGACATGACAATTGTTGCAGAGGGTCTGGAAACCGTCGAACAGGTTCAGGCGGTTCGCAAGGCAGGGTGTGCGCTGGGGCAAGGCTATTACTTCAGTCGCGCGGTGCCCGATCACTTGGCCGCAATGCTGCTCGCGCAGGAGCGTGAGGGTGATGACACCGCTCGGCATCGCGCAGCCGGATAGCGCAATCAGACGGCCATACGTGGTATGAGAGCGCTCAATCCAAGGTAATCGACACCCCTACTGCTATTGCGAACTAGTTGCAAAGATAGTGGCCGTATTAGGGGTAATTGCGGTTGCAATCACCTTTTCACGCGCCTAGGCCAATCCCGCATTTCGGAGCGCTTCCTACCTATGTGGGACCGAGGGGCGCTTTCGCGACTAACCGACTGGTCCCGCTTGCAGTTTAAAGGATGGTCCCAGACTTATGGCCAACGCAGGACGCAACAAAATCGCTCTTATTGGCTCCGGCATGATCGGCGGCACACTTGCTCACCTCGCAGCGAAGAAAGAAATGGGCGACATCGTCCTGTTCGACATTGCCGAGGGCATGCCTCAGGGCAAGGCGCTGGACCTCAGCCAATGCGGCCCGATTGAGGGATTTGACGCAAAGATCACCGGGTCAAACGACTATGCGGACATTGCCGGATCCGACGTCGTAATCGTGACCGCTGGCGTGCCGCGCAAGCCGGGCATGAGCCGCGACGATTTGCTTGGCATCAACCTGAAAGTGATGAAGGCAGTCGGCGAAGGCATCAAGAATAACTGCCCCAACGCGTTCGTAATCTGCATAACCAACCCGCTCGATGCGATGGTCTGGGCGCTGCGCGAATTCTCCGGCCTGCCGCACAACAAGGTGGTGGGCATGGCGGGCGTGCTCGACAGCGCGCGCTTCGCAACATTCCTCGCGTGGGAATTCGACTGCTCAGTCAAGGACGTGAACGCGTTTGTACTCGGCGGCCATGGCGACACGATGGTTCCGGTCAAGAGCTACACCACGATCAACGGCATTCCTGTTGACGATTATGCCAAGATCAAGGGCGTGCCTGCAGAGCGTCTCGATGAAATCGTAGACCGCACTCGTAAGGGCGGCGGCGAGATTGTTGGCCTGCTCGGCAACGGCTCGGCCTATTATGCCCCCGCCACCAGCGCGATCAGCATGGCCGAAGCGTATCTCGGCGACCAGAAGCGCATCCTGCCATGTGCGAGCTTTGTTGAAGGCAAATACGGCCTCGACGGCCTTTATGTCGGCGTCCCAACCGTGATCGGCGCAGGCGGCACCGAGGAAGTGGTTGAGATTGAACTCAGCGACGAAGAGAAAGCCAACCTCAAGGTCAGCACGGACGCGGTAGAGGAACTGCTCGAAGCGTGTAAGGGTCTGGATAGCAGTCTTGCTTAAGGCTGTTTCTCAATCACTCTTGCTTTTCTCGGTTTTGGGATTGGCCACCGGTGCTTCGGCGAAAGACGAAGCGCCGAGTTCAAGTGACTTTACATCGTTGCTTGGCTCGTGTTGGTCAGCGCTCGAGAACGGTTTACCCAGAGCTGCTGCACTCCACGAACATGGTTGGAGCGAAGTTGAAGCAAGCTCATTCGATCGATCGATTGGATCCCAGCCTTTTGGCCACCCTGAAGTTTCGATCACGCTCCGAACGCTCGGCATGCAATGCACAGGCTCTGGAAAAGTGGAAAGTATCCAGTCCGCGCGCGATCTTATCTCTGCTATTAGCGCTTGGGCTTCCGAGAAGTTTGGTGATCAGCTCAAAATGTTTTCTGACAATGGACGCGTCGTATTCGTTCTAGAAGATGGTCGAGAAGCTCTGATCTCCGTACAAAATCCACGCCGAGGCCTGATACTCGTTATCGACACTCAAAAAACCGAATCATAGCCTCTCTTTTGGAGACCAATCCATGTCCATCCTTGTAAACAAAGACACCAAGGTCATCACCCAAGGGATGACCGGCAATACCGGCACTTTCCACACGCAGCAGGCGCTCGACTACGGGACGCAGATGGTGGCGGGTGTAACGCCGGGCAAAGGCGGCAGCGAGCATATCGGCCTGCCTCAATTCAACACTGTGCGTGAGGCGAAGGAAGCCACCGGCGCGACCGCATCGTGCATTTACGTGCCCCCGCCCTTCGCCGCCGACGCAATTTGCGAGGCGATTGATGCCGAGATCGAGCTGATCATCTGCATCACCGAGGGCATTCCCGTGCTCGACATGGTGCGCGCCAAGGCTGCTCTCACCGGCTCGAAATCGCGCCTCATCGGCCCAAACTGCCCCGGCGTTCTCACGCCTGAAGAGTGCAAGATCGGCATCATGCCGGGCTCGATCTTCAAGAAGGGCAGCGTAGGCGTTGTTAGCCGCTCCGGCACGCTCACATACGAAGCGGTGCATCAAACCACCATGGTTGGCCTCGGCCAAACAACAGCAGTCGGCATTGGCGGTGACCCGGTCAACGGCACCAACTTTATCGACGTGCTCGACCTCTTCCTTGACGATGATGAAACCAAGTCAATCATCATGATTGGCGAGATTGGCGGCAGCGCGGAGGAAGAAGCAGCTGAATTCCTCAAGCAAGAAGCCGCGAAAGGCCGCAAGAAGCCGACCGTCGGCTTTATCGCGGGCCGCACGGCACCTCCCGGTCGCCGGATGGGCCACGCAGGCGCAATCGTATCCGGCGGCAAAGGCGGCGCGGACGACAAGATCGCGGCGATGGAAGACGCGGGCATCCGCGTCTCCCCCAGCCCAAGCGAGCTTGGCACCACACTTGATGCGATGTTGAAAGAGCTCGCCTGACCCGCGAGCTCTTCCTTACCTCCCCTCCCCGGAGACGCCCAATGGGTAAAGACGACCACAGATTCATCCCGGAATTGACCGATCAGGAAGGCGCACAGCCCGGCCCGAGTTGGGGCAATCCGCGCTGGCTCGATCAGGTTGCTGAGGAACAGGCCGACCTGACGCAGGCGCTTGACCCCACGCAAATGCGGGTCGCGATTGAAAAGGCCGCGAAGAAAGCGGGCAAGCCACTTGATCAGGATGCGCTGCAGCACGCAGCTGACATCTCTAACAAGGCGATGACGCTGGTCCGGCTGTACCGGGTGCGAGGGCATCTCGCGGCTGATCTCGACCCGTTGGGCCTATCTTCAAAACGGGAAATGCCAGCCGACTTAACGTTGGAGTTTCACGGGTTGGCAGGCCTTGAGGCTGAAGAGGTTTATGTCAGCGACATCCTTGGCCTCGAATGGACCACGATTGGCGCGCTGCACAAACGGCTGCAAGAGGTCTATTGCGGCAATGTTGGCCTGGAATACATGCATATCGCCGATACCGAGGAACGGCGCTTTCTGCAGGACAAGTTCGAAAGCCCCGGTGATACGATCCACTTCACTCCGGAGGGCAAGAAAGCGATTCTGGCAGCGGTTGTTCGCGGCGAGCAATATGAGAACTATCTCGGCAAGAAATATGTCGGCACCAAGCGCTTTGGCCTAGATGGCGGCGAGAGCATGATCCCTGCGCTGGAAGCGGTGATCAAACATGGCGGCCAGATGGGCGTGCGCGAGATCATTTACGGCATGGCTCACCGTGGCCGACTGAACGTCCTCGCCAATGTGATGGGCAAGCCATACAAGGTGATCTTTCACGAATTTTCCGGTGGTAGCGCCAACCCAGAGGATGTGGGCGGCTCTGGCGATGTGAAATATCACCTCGGCACCAGTACGGACCGCGCGTTCGACGATATCGAAGTGCATATGTCGCTGGTCCCTAACCCCTCACACCTTGAGGCGGTTGACCCGGTTGTGCTGGGTAAAGTCCGCGCGCAACAGGCGATCCGCGACGATCTGGTCAAGCACGAACAAGTATTGCCTGTTCTGATTCACGGCGATGCGGCTTTCGCTGGTCAGGGAGTCGTCTGGGAAAGCCTCAGCCTTTCCGGCGTGCCCGGTTATAACACCGGTGGCTGCATCCATTTCATCATCAACAACCAGATTGGCTTCACCACCAGTCCAAAATTCGCGCGCAATTCGCCTTACCCGACCGATGTATCGAAGGGTGTGCAGGCGCCTATCCTGCACGTGAATGGCGATGATCCAGAGGCGGTGACGTTCGCTTGCAAGCTTGCGGTCGAATATCGCCAGACTTTTGGCCGCGACATCGTGATCGACATGTGGTGCTATCGCCGGTTTGGTCACAATGAGGGCGATGAGCCCAAGTTCACGCAACCGCTGATGTATGAGCGGATTGGCAAGCATCCCAAGGTCAGCGTCATTTATTCGGATCGCCTCACTCGTGAAGGCGTGATTGACGATGGGTATGTCGATGGTTTGCGTAATGAGTTTAGCGCGTTGCTCGATGAAGAGTTCGAGGCGGCGAAAAGCTATAAACCCAACGAAGCTGACTGGTTCGGTGGCCGCTGGGCAGGCCTGAACAAGCCGGTACCGACCCGGAAACCGCGCGACGCAATGTCGAAACTGCAATCCCGCAAAAACTGTTTGAAAGCCTTGGGCGCACGCTCACCACCGTGCCCGATGATCTAACGATCCACAAAACCCTGGGCCGCGTCATCAACGCCAAACAAAAGATGTTTGATAGCGGGGAAGGCTTTGATTGGGCCACTGCGGAGGCGCTCGCTTTCGGCAGCCTGGTAACCGAAGGCTATGGTGTGCGCCTGTCAGGGCAAGATTCCGGACGCGGCACATTCAGCCAGCGGCATGCCATCTGGGTCGACCAGAAAGACGAGAGCAAGTACATCCCGCTTGCCAACCTGCCGCATGGCAAGTTTGAGGTCTATGACAGCATCCTGTCAGAGTATGGCGTGCTGGGGTTTGAATATGGCTTTGCCATGGCCGACCCGAAAACACTGGTCATGTGGGAGGCGCAGTTTGGCGATTTTGCCAATGGCGCGCAGATCATGATTGATCAGTTCATCGCGAGCGGTGAGGCAAAATGGCTACGCGCGAATGGCCTCGTAATGCTGTTGCCGCACGGTTATGAGGGGCAAGGCCCAGAGCATAGTTCTGCACGGCTTGAACGCTTCCTTCAACTATGCGCGAATGATAATATTCAGGTCTGCAACATCTCGACCCCGGCCAATTACTTCCACGTATTGCGCCGCCAGATGCTGCGCCCGTTCCGCAAACCGCTGGTGATCATGACACCCAAGAGCCTGCTGCGTCACCCGCTGTGCAAAAGCGCGGCGGACGAGTTCATGGGCGAGTCTCAATTCAAGCGGATCAAGTCCGATCCCGACATGGAAACCAAAACTAAGGCAGACGCTAAGATCAAACGTCTGGTCCTGTGCTCAGGCAAGGTTTTCTACGACCTTTACGAGAAGCGCGAGGAGGAAGGGCTTGATGATGTATCAATTGTACGCATTGAGCAGCTGTACCCCTTCCCCGGTGATCCTTTGTCGATCCGCCTCAAACGCATGACCAATCTCGAAGAGGTTGTCTGGTGTCAGGAGGAGCCGAAGAACAATGGTTCTTGGTTCTTCGTGAATGAGCGGATCGAAACATCGCTTACCAATGCAGGGCATGAAGGCATGCGTCCGCTCTATGCCGGTCGTGAAGATGCAGCTTCACCCGCGACCGGTCTCGCATCTCGTCACCAGGCTCAGCAAGAGGCTCTCGTCTCCGTGGCGCTGGGTCTTTCAGAGCGTGGCAAAACCAATGCAAAGCGCGTTGCGCGCAAAACGAAATCGAAAGCCTGAGGAACAATAGGCATGGCTACTGAAATTACCGTTCCCACTCTGGGTGAATCCGTAACCGAAGCGACCGTAGGCGAATGGTTGAAACAGCCCGGCGACGCCGTCGCGGTCGATGAGCCCATCGCCAGTCTGGAGACAGACAAGGTTGCGGTTGAGGTGCCCTCACCCGTCGCTGGCGTCTTGCAATCGCATTCGGTCGAGGTCGGCGACACGGTCGAAGTCGGCGCGTTGATCGCGGTGGTTGAAGAAGGCGCTTCGGCATCAGCGAAGCCCGCTGATGCAGCACCGGCGCCCTCACCCACTCCCTCTCCTGCTCCTGCTGCAAGTGACGCTCCGGCTGACGCCTCGGTGACCATGTCGCCTGCCGTACGTCGCGCCGTGCTCGAACATGGTGTCGATCCCACGACAATCAAAGGCACGGGAAAGGATGGCCGCCTGACCAAGGAAGATGTGCTGGCCGCAGCGCGGAACAAACGCGATGATGGCGCCCCTGCACCTGCAGAACAGGCAACTGCGTCAGCGCCAACCGCGACCGGAGAACGCCGCGAAGAACGCGTCAAAATGACCCGCATGCGGCAGACAATTGCGAAGCGTTTGAAAGGTGCTCAGGAAGAAGCGGCGCTGCTGACAACCTTCAACGATGTCGACATGTCTGCGGTGATCGAGGCGCGGACAAAGTATAAAGACCTGTTCGCTAAGAAACACGACATCAAGCTCGGCTTTATGGGCTTCTTCGCGAAGGCTGCCTGCCTCGCGCTGAAAGATGTACCGTCGGTCAATGCCTATATTGAAGGCGAAGAGATCGTCTATCACGACTATGTCGATATTTCGGTAGCGGTCAGCGCGCCCAACGGCCTGGTCGTCCCGGTCATCCGCGATTGTCAGGCGAAAGGCTTCGCGCAGATCGAGAAAGACATCGCAGACTTTGGCAGCCGCGCCCGCGACGGCACACTGACCATGGAAGACATGAAGGGCGGCACCTTCACCATCTCCAATGGCGGGGTGTTCGGATCGCTCATGTCGACCCCGATCATCAACCCGCCGCAAAGCGCCGTCCTGGGCCTCCACCGGATTGAAGACCGCCCGGTTGCGGTAAATGGCGAAGTCGTGATCAAACCGATGATGTATATCGCGCTTAGCTATGACCACCGACTGATCGATGGTCGCGAGGCGGTTACGGCTCTGAAAATCATTAAGGAAGCGATCGAAGACCCGACCCGGATGCTGATTGATTTGTGAGGAAACGAGTGATGACACGTGAACTCATGGTCGCGCCAATAGCGCTCGCTCTACTTGGATGCGATTCCATATCGGACGGCTTTGACAACGGTTTTGCAGAAGAATTCGCGGCAACTTGCGAATCTGAAAGCACCAAATTGGGCGTTCCGGCCGAAGTGAGCACAGCCATGTGCGCCTGCGCGGCGGAACGTACCAAAGAGGAATTATCGATGAGCGAGAAAATGGGCAGCGACACGAGCAAGGTCGATGCCATCATGGACGCCTGTCTCGATGAGACTATCGGTGACGGCGAAATTGCAATTGAGCCCAATGAAGCGAGCTGATCAATGAGTGACCACTCTTACGACTACGATGTTCTGGTAATTGGTGCTGGCCCCGGCGGCTATGTCGCGGCCATTCGTGCTGCGCAGCTTGGCCTGAAAACCGCTTGTGTTGAATCCCGCGATACGCTGGGCGGTACGTGCCTCAATGTTGGCTGCATTCCGTCGAAGGCGATGCTGCATGCCAGCGAATATTTCGATGCAGCGGCCAATGGCGCGATGGAAAGCATGGGCATTGAGGTAAAGCCCAAGCTAAACCTCGGCAAGATGCATGGCCAACGGGTTGACGCGGTCGATGGGCTGACCAAGGGCGTCGAATTCCTGTTTAAAAAGAACAAGGTTACCTGGCTCAAAGGCATTGGCACTTTTCAGGACGCAAACACAGTCAAGGTCGGCAAGGATACCGTCACCGCAAAAGACATCGTGATCGCGACCGGCTCTTCTGTCACCCCACTGCCCGGCGTCGAAGTCGACAATGCCAAGGGCGTGGTGGTCGATTCCACAGGCGCGCTCGAACTGCCCAAGGTTCCAAAGAAAATGGTCGTCATTGGCGGCGGTGTGATCGGATTGGAACTGGGCTCTGTCTGGAACAGGCTTGGCGCGGAAGTACTCTGCGTCGAATTTCTTGATGAAATTCTGCCCGGCATGGACGGCGACATCCGCAAGGAATCGCGCAAGATCTTCAAGAAGCAGGGGATCGAGTTCAAGCTGTCGACGAAGGTTACCGGCGTGACCGTCAAAGGCAAGAAGGCTATTTTGACTCTGGAGCCGGCCGCAGGCGGCGATAGCGAGACGATGGAAGCAGACTGCGTGCTTGTCTCGATCGGGCGACGTCCGAATACCGATGGCCTGGGCCTCGATGCCATTGGCCTCGAAACCAATCAGCGCGGGCAAATTGAGACCGATCACGACTTCCGCACCAAAGTCAGCAATGTGTGGGCGATTGGTGACTGCATTCCCGGCCCGATGCTGGCCCACAAGGCCGAGGATGAGGGCATCGCCGTTGCTGAAAACATCGCTGGCGAAACCGGCATCGTGAACCATGCGGTAATCCCGAGCGTGGTCTACACCCTGCCTGAGATCGCGGGCGTAGGCCTTACGACAGAGCAAGCGATTGAGCAGGCAGGCGGTGACAAGAAGGCCATCAATGTCGGCAAGTTCCCGATGATGGCCAACAGCCGCGCGAAAACCAATCACGAACCCGATGGTTTTGTGAAAGTTATCTCCGATGCAGAAACTGACCGCGTGCTGGGAGTGTGGTGTATCGCCAGCGTTGCGGGCACGATGATCGCAGAGGCAGGTATCGCGATGGAATTTGGCGCGACGAGCGAAGACATTGCCTACACCTGCCACGCACACCCAACCCATGCCGAAGCGATGAAAGAGGCCGCGATGGCGGTGACCGGTAAACCGATCCATATGTGATTGCGTGGCGGAGCGAGCATGATCGACCAAGGTCGCGGATTTGCTCTGCTAAGCATAGCCATCCCAACCTTCGCTGGGCTTGCGTTTATGGCCGCCTTCGGCGCTCCGCGAAGCTATCTTCTGATCAACGCAGTCACGCTTGCAGTGGCAGCGGCGTGGATTTGGTTTGGGCGATGGTCGACTTCGTCTGTTTCACACAGCACTGTGTGGGTCGCTCCGATCATGCTGCTTGGCGTGCTAGCGCTACCTTTACTCACCGGTCCTCACATCAACGGAGTGAGCCGATGGTTGCCGCTCGGTCCGTTTCAACTGCACGCAGGAATGGTCGTCATCCCCGCATTGGTTAGCTTCGCGGCCACGCAGCGCGAAAACTCACCAATCCTTCTTATGCTGGCGGTTCTTATCGCTGTTCTTCAACCCGATGCCGCAGTGTGCTTCGCGATCTTCGGAGCAGCGGTGGGCCTTTACTTCGCGTGGCATGATTGGAAACCAGGTGTCGTCGCGGGCTCAGCGTTTCTTGCAGGAATCTACGCATCAATACGCGGTGAACTGCCTCCACAGCCCTTCGTCGAGCGGGTCATCGCGACCGCTTTCGAGCAGAACAGCTTCGTCGCACTCGCTCTTCTGTGTGCGTTGCTGGCGAGCTTTTTCCTGATGCTCTTTTCGCTCAATCGGCCACCTGCCATCCGCTATGCTCTGGCGGGTTCCATGGCTGGCTTTTCGATCACCGCAGTGTTGAGCAATTACCCAAGTATCTTCATCGGATATGGCGCTGCGCCGATTATCGGTTATGCACTTGCCCTTGGAATGAGAGAGGACACGGCAGACCGCGATGAGCTATCCAAAGCTGACAGATAAGCCCGGCGCGCTAGAGACAGCAGCAGCCATTCGCGCGGGCGACATTTCGCCACACGAGGCAGTGGAAGACGCGATCGCACGGGTGGAGAAACTTGACGCGCATGTCAACGCAATTGCCGTTTGCGATTTCGAGCGTGCGATCGAAACTGCCAAGGCTATGGATGGCACGACACCGCGCCCCGATCAGCCACTGTTTGGCGTGCCGATGACCATCAAAGAAAGCTTCGACATTGCGGGTCTGCCCACGTGCTGGGGTCATCAGGCGCATGCGAAAAACATCGCACAGAATGACGCCGCCGTAGTTCGGGCCCTTAAAGCCGCCGGGGTGGTGTTCATCGGCAAAAGCAATGTGCCGGTCGATCTGACCGACTGGCAAAGCTTCAACCCCGTTTACGGGCGAACTAACAATCCACACGACCATAATAGGAGCGCGGGTGGCTCTTCCGGTGGCTCGGCGGCTGCTGTGGCGAGCGGTATGGTCCCTTGTGAATTCGGCACCGACATTGGCGGATCAGTGCGCGTGCCTGCGCATTTCAACGGCGTTTGGGGTCACAAAACTACGTGGGGATTGGTTAGCAAAGAAGGCCACGTCCACCCGCTGATGGCGAGCAAAGGGGCGCATGATGGCGCGCTGTCGATTGCCGGACCGCTCGCACGCAATGGTGAGGATCTGGCTATTCTCACTGAACTGACTGCGACACATCCTTTGCGACGCTCCGGGAAAGTTTTGAAAGAGTGCCGTGTCCTGCTGCTGCTTGATCACCCAATTAGCGAAATTGACAACGGCATCCGAACTTTGACGGAAGATGCGAGAGCCAAGCTGGAAAAAGCCGGTGTTCAGGTCGACACGAAGGCCGCCACCCTTCCCGATCTTGCGGGTCAACACCGCGATTATATGCGCATGCTCGGCATTGCGATGGCACGCGGTGCACCCGGTCCTGATGGCCAACGCGCCACCGCAACCGATTGGTTTGACCTCCTAGACCAACAGGCCCGTAATGAAGCAGCCTGGGCTGTTCTTTTTGAGGAATACGATTTCGTGCTCGCTCCACCTGCGCCGATCACTGCGTTTGAACATCGTAACGAAGCGGTTTTTGAAGGCGATGTCACAATCAACGGAGCAAGTCATCGCACGGCCGATGGTCTCGCTTGGGCGGGCCTTGCAGCGTTCCCGAACCTGCCCGCAACGGTTCTGCCGATAGGCGAAGTGCCACGTGATGGAAGGGATAGCCTACCCTGCGGGATGCAGGTCATGGGCCCGAAATGGTCGGACCTCGATTGTATTGAAACCGCGACGGCCATCGGTGCAATCTTGCACGGCTAAGGCCAAACTATGAACGAAGTCATTTTAACCCCTTTGCTGGATGCGCTCGATTTCATCGGAATCGCAATCTTTGCACTGACTGGCGCGCTCGTGGCGGCGCGCGAGAAGCAGACATTTGTCACGATGGCGTTTTTTGCGCTGGTCACAGGTGTAGGCGGCGGCACAGTCCGCGATCTCTTGATCGACGCTCCGGTATTCTGGATGACGGACCCATGGGTAGCGGGGGCGTGTCTGGCCACGGCGTTGATCGCGTGGTTCACGCCAACCCGCTGGTGGGAGGGGCGCTTGCTCGACTTCGCCGATGGCTTGGGCCTTACGGCATATGCGGTGCTCGGCGCGGCGAAAGCGCTCAGCTATGGCGTGCCGCCCATTCCGGCCATTCTCATGGGGATAGTAACCGGCACTGTTGGCGGCATCATCCGCGACGTTATCGCTGGTCGTCCGTCGATCATTATGCGGCCAGAGCTTTACGTGACCGCTGCGGCGTTGTCCGCATCACTCGCCGTTGCGGGCGAACTGGCTCAACTGCCGCTCCCCCTTGTATGGATCGGCGCGACAAGTGCCGGGTTTGCTTTGCGAAGCGCGGCAATCAGATGGAAGCTATCGCTGCCCTCTTACAAAGACAGGGAAGCTGAAACTGCATCCGACTAACTAGATCGCTTCACTGATCCAGATCGCCGTCAATTGGCCCGCCCGGATAGGCAGGCTGCGGCCCAGTGGGGGTAGCGTCTGCGCCCTGCGTATCGACGTTCGCCCATGCAGACTGATAGCGCGCGTCGCTGTGTTGACGATCTTGAGCGGGCGCGTAACTCGCGCCGCGAACGCCGTAGTCGACGCCGTCAATGCGTCCGTCATTGCCAATCTGACAGGTAAACGGCTCGCCATTGTAAAGCGTGCCTGCGACCTGCCAGCCTGCACCCGTGCGATTGACAGAATCGACGTTCTCGACCCGCACATCGCGCTCAATCTCGCTCACACAAATCGACGCAGCGTTTTCGAGACCACCCCCAGCGTTGGAACGCCTATCACCACGACGATTGTCATAGCGGTAATCGCGATCCCGATAGCGAGTGTCGCGGTCGCGATAACGGCGGTTATTCTTGTTCGCCGCATTGGCGATTGCAGCGATCCCGCCGATAATAACAGCCCCGGCGATCACATCGCCCACACCAATCCGGTTGCGGTGACGGTATCCGCGATAGCCTCTATAGCCGCGATACCCGCGCCAGCGGTGGTGTTGCACGGTCTCGGTAGACAGAATCCCATGCTTGCGATGGTGCGTAAGTCGCTGGCGCCGCTTGGACTGGCAATTCTGCTGCCACCGCAGGTGTCGCCGTCATTGCCGCAGCTGCCAAAAGCGCGGGCAAGCTGGCCCATTTCGTAAAGTTTGTCATAATTTAGCCCCGTTAGCTCGCCCCACCATTGCGAACTGGATTGGTAATGTGTGCACGTTTAGGCGGCCCAGGCTGTCATCAGCCTGAACCGCCCATGGTGGTTAGCGTTTGTGATCAATCACTCAGCGTAAGCCGCGGATTTTACGGAAGTTGACTTGTGGCCGCGTGCCTGGCTGCACGAAGCAGGTGAACCTGCCGCGATCCGAATAGCCTCGGCCATAGCCGCGACCACCCTCAACCAAGATACGTCCTTTCACACGGAAACCATAGCCAGTCCGGTCAACGTCACGAATGTCAGTGACATCGGCGTAGCGGAACCCACCAAAGCGTTGTGCTTGACGCTCTGCGGCGCGGACGCAACGTTCAACCGCACGGCGTGGATTTCCTGCGCGATACCCGCGGCGGTCTTTGTAACGGGCCCCTCGGTAGTAATCGCCGCGATGGTTGTTGTAGCGCCCATCGCGATAATTATCTCGGTAGCGATCCTTCTTCCCAACGGTACGATGCTACGGCAGCGATCCCACCCAGGATTACAGCGCCCGCGACGATGTCCCCAGCATCAATACCGCGCTTGTCGCGATACTCACCTGCCATCGCAGGTGCTGCGGAAGTCATCGCCAGCGCTCCAGCGGTGGCGGTACCAACCAGTGCTTTGGTAATGGTCTTCATTGGTTCATCCTCTTGCTCGACCGGCGCAGGTTTGCTCCGGCTTCACAAGTGGATTAGCTGAACCGTTGTGTGATCACGCTGAATTGCCCTTGCAGCGAATGTTCAGAAAAGTGCATGTTTTTCTGAACAACTATTTTGCGGGTGTTTCCAGACCCGTGTGAAAGGCGAGAAAACTCAGAATATCGCCATACTCTTCGATCACCTTGTCGATAGGCTTACCCGAACCATGCCCTGCGCGCGTTTCTACGCGAATAATCTGTGGCTCTTCACCCACGTCGGCGGCCTGCAAAGCAGCCGCATATTTGAAACTGTGCCCGGGCACCACGCGATCGTCAGTATCGGCAGTCGTCACCAGCATCGCCGGATACTCCTCACCCGAACGGATGTTATGATACGGCGAGTATGCGCGCAGGATTTTGAAATCCTCCTCACGATCAGGATGGCCATAGTCATCCACCCAATATCGCCCGGCGGTCCACTGGTCGAAGCGCAGCATGTCCATCACGCCAACCGCAGCATTGGCGGCATCGACAAGATCTGGTCGCTGGTTCACCACCGCACCAACCAGCAATCCTCCGTTGGAACCACCCTGTATCGCTAGGCCATTTTCTGTCGTGATACCGTTCGCTTTGAGATATTCACCCGCAGCGATGAAATCATCGAAAGTGTTCTGCTTGTTCGCGCGGCGACCACCATCATGCCACTCTTTCCCATATTCACCACCACCGCGAATATTGGCGAGAGCAAAGACGCCGCCGGCCTCCATCCACGCCATACGGCTTGAGGAAAAACCGGGCGTGAGCGAGATGTCGAACCCGCCATAGCCATAAAGCAGCGTCGGTGCCGGTCCGGTCACGTCTTTGCGCTTCACGATGAACATGGGGACCTGCGTGCCATCCTTGGAAGGATAGAAAACCTGATCAACATCGTAGTCGTCAGGATCAAAGGTTAATTCCGGCTGCGCAAAGATGCTGGTCTCGTTAGTGTCGAGATCAAGCCGATAAATCGTCGAAGGCCGGTTGAAGGTAGTAAAGCTATAAAACGTTTCCGATGCGTCGGGCGATCCGCCAAAGCCGCCAGCGCTGCCCAATCCATTCAGAGCGATTTCGCTTTTCGGATTGCCATCCAGATCGAAAATCAGCGCGCGTGATGAGGCATCCTTAAGGTACTCGACGACCAGATTGCCGCCGATGATTGACGCGCCTGAAATAGGCTGATCGGTCTCTGCAATGACCGTTTCCCATACCGGCGACGCGGCATCCATATCGATTTTGATGATCTCGATATTTCGGCGCACTCTCATTGGTCATGAAATAGAGCGTACCATCGACGGACTCGATCGGGGTCCATTCATGCTCAAGGCCGCCCACCATAACACGCGGTGTCCAGCCAAGCTCGCTGCGCTTGGCCAGATCGATAATATGCACTTCCTGTTTTGCTTCCGTGCCGGTGCGGCTCAGCAATACCGCAAAGCGGCCATCATCCGTGGTCCAGGCCGTGTGGCCCAGTTCAGGTCGATCAGGGGTCGAATAGACCAGCTCATCCTTGCTCTGATCCGTACCGATCCGGTGAAAATACACCGCCTGATTGTAATTGCGGGCCTGAAAGTCCTGGCCTTCTTCCGGCTCAGGAAAACGCGAATAAAGAAGCCCTTCGTCGCCAACCCACTGTAGTCCCGTAAACTTCGCCCAGCGCAGCTCATCCGACACTTCATCACCCGTGTTCACGTCGAGGAACCGGATGATCCGCCAATCACTGCCGCCGTCCTGAATTGAATAGGCAAGATAGCTGCCACTCATCGATGGCGCAGTGCCAGCAAGCGCCGTCGCGTCGTCTTCTGACCATTCATTCGGATCAAGCAGCAGTCGACCTTCCGCATCAAGCCCGTCGCGCACGAAATATTGCGACTGGTTCATCAGCCCAGAATTGTACGAATAGAAATAACGCTCACCTGCGCGGCGCGGAATGCCAAACCGTTCGAAATTCAGCAGCTCACCCATCTTGGCCTTAAACCAGTCATTGCCGGGCATCTGCTGCAGATACGCGCCGCTGACTGCATTTTGCTGCTCGACCCAATTGGCAACCTCTGGGTTGTTGCGGACATCATCCTCCAGCCATCGATACGGATCAGCGATCTCTTCGCCGAATTTCGTTTCGACCAAATCTTGAGTGTATGTTTCTGGATAATCTGGAAGCGCGGCGGTTTCGGCCTGCACGGCAGTAGCGATGATTGCGATAGCAGCACCTGTCAGGAGGGATTTGCGGAGCATCGGAAGAGCGACCTTTTGTTCTGTGTTTCTGTAAATGGAATGCCGAGCGACGCCAATTGGTTTCCGAAATCGCGTCGCTTTCGCCTACTTTTCGAGCGTCGCCAGCACATCGCGGGTAAATGCAGCAATATCGAACCGGCTGCCCACCGGATCTTCGCCGCGTCGCACGATCACGAGGCTGCGGCTCGGCACAATAACGATGTGTTGCCCGCGATTACCAAGTGCTGCGAATGTATCGGCAGGCACGCCGTCACTGTTGTTCAACAGCCAGAATCCCGCGCCATAGCCAAATGTCCGCCCCTCTGGTTGAGGGCCGCTGGCGGATGACACATATTCTCGCCAGTCTTCCGGGAGGACACGCTCCCCGCTCTTGGTAACGCCATCATTGAGATAAAGCTGCCCAAGCTTTGCCAAGTCCCGCGCAGTAGACCAAACTTGGCTCGACAACACATAGCCGCCCCGCCAATCAGTCTCGGCAACTGTGTGCAGCATGCCGACCTTCTCAAAAAATACCGAAGGTTTGTAATATTGCAGCCATGGCTCAATCGCCTTTATCGCCATCAACGTGTCGTTGTTGGCATAACGATAGACGGTGCCTGCGCGGATGGACCATCGGCCAATTGGTTGCTGTCTCATCCACGGTCGCCCCACCCCAATAGAGCGGATCTGTGCGATTACCCGGAGTATCTGAGTATCGCCCCGATGCCATTCTAAGCATGTGATCAATCGTCAGCGCATTACGCGCGTCGGCGGTGCCGCCGCTGCGCCAGTAACCCAGGCCTATACGGTCAGTGACGGCAGCATCTTCCTGATAAACGGCGGCCCCCACCAATGTCGCGGCGATGCTCTTGGCGACCGACCAGGTCCGTTGCGGTGTAGTCGCATCGAAGCCGCGAGCGTACCTTTCCCCGATTAACTTGCCATCCTTGACTACGACCACAGCTGTGGAGCGCGTGCCGGTACCGTAGGTCTCGCCGGAAAATGCAATCGCGAGGACTTCGCTAAATCGATAAGGGACCCGCCCACCGCCTGGGAAGGCTTCGTCCGTTGGCTCTTCAGAGTTTGACGCGCGCTCTACTTCCCTTTCTGGCCTGCTCCAATTTTCAAGCGCGCCAATTGGGATACCGGAGCACCCCTCATCGGTGAAGTAGGCGGCTATCCGGTCAGGCATGGTGTCATCCCACTCGACCGCGACATGCGCGATCTGGCCACCGGGACGACGGACAATCTCATACGGCATTTCACGAATGATTGCGTCGAGCGGGGTCTGAATGCCCGTCAGCTCCCACTCATGCACACTTTCAGGTGTTCGCGTGGCGCCATTAGCCTCCGCGTTTGCGATAGCGCTGCATAAGAATAACGCTTTGTACCCGGCGGCAAGCGCGCGGTCGTATCGCGAGTCGAGCCGTTCCTGTGCGGATTGAGCGGACGCAGAAGATGCTGCGGCGAGAAGCGCAAGTGCGCCAAGTGACGAACGAACCATGACAAGCACCCTATCGCGCGCTCAAGAAATTGGAAGGTGCCAAAAGAAAAGGGCCGCGAGATCACTCTCACGGCCCGTTTGTTGTTCTCGGAGCTCCGAGCCACCCGAAAGAAAACGTCTTACGCTTCTTCGAGGTCTTCCTCGTCAGTCATGACGGGGCCGCTATCCTGACCTTTGGCATCGGGATCGCGGTCGACAAGCTCAATGATCGCCATCTGCGCCGCATCGCTGCCGCGATAGCCGGCCTTGATGATCCGCGTGTAACCACCATCGCGGTCGCTGTAACGCTCTGCCAGAACGTCAAACAGCTTCTTCAGCTGTGTCTCGTCCTCCAGACGCGCCATGGCGAGACGACGGTTTGACAGGCCACCACGCTTTGCCAGCGTGATCAGCTTCTCCACATAGGGGCGCATTTCCTTCGCTTTTGGAAGCGTGGTGAGGATCTGCTCATGCTTGATCAGCGCGGCTGACATATTGCGGAACAGAGCCTTGCGGTGGCCCGATTTACGGCTCAGCTTACGCTGTGAAATTCCGTGACGCATTGTATTCTTCTTTCTGGCTGACCCATCCGGGCGGAAAACCGGTTCCCACTTTTCCTGATGGGATCAGCGCTTCGTTCGTAATAGGCCCGTACGAGGTAGCCCGTCCCTGGTGGCACGTTCAGGCCGCCACCTTCACCTATCTTAACCCAGTAGCTCTTGTTCGAGCTTCTTGGCCATTTCTTCAATGTTTTCAGGCGGCCAGCCTGGGATATCCATACCCAGTCGAAGGCCCATGCTCGACAGCACTTCCTTGATCTCGTTCAGCGACTTGCGGCCAAAGTTTGGCGTACGCAGCATCTCTGCTTCGGTTTTCTGAACCAGATCGCCGATATAGATGATGTTGTCGTTCTTGAGGCAGTTTGCCGAACGTACAGAAAGCTCCAGCTCGTCGACCTTCTTGAGCAGGTAACGGTTGAGCTGGTTTGCATCGCTCTCTTGTGGCTCAGCAGCCTGGCCGATCATCGCACTCGAAGGCTGCGGAATGCCGTCTTCGAAGTGGACGAACAGTGTCAGCTGATCCTGAAGAATGCGCGCGGCGTAAGCAACGGCATCTTCTGGAGCGATCGTGCCGTCAGTTTCGACCGTCAGCGACAGCTTGTCATAGTCGAGTTCTTGACCAACACGGGCGTTTTCGACCTTGTAGCTGACCTGACGGACAGGCGAGTACAGGCTGTCGACCGGGATCAGGCCAATCGGCGCATCAACCGGACGGTTCTGAACCGCAGGCGCATAGCCACTGCCCGTGTCAGCCGTCAGTTCCATGTTCAGCGTCGCACCTTCGTCGAGATGACAGATCACCAGATCCTTGTTCATCACTTCGATGTCGCCGGAAACAGCAATGTCGCCCGCCTTCACTTCAGCTGGGCCAGTGGCGGAAAGCTGCAGACGCTTAACGCCCTCACCTTCCATCTTCAGCGCGATCTGCTTCACGTTGAGAACAATGTCAGTCACGTCTTCGCGCACACCAGCGAGCGAAGAGAATTCGTGAAGAACATTCTCGATCTTGATCGAGGTAATCGCGGCGCCCTGCAGCGAGCTAAGAAGCACGCGGCGCAAGGCGTTGCCGAGCGTCAGGCCAAAGCCACGCTCCAACGGTTCGGCAACAAAGGTCGCCTTACGGACCTTGTCTTCGCTTTCCTTGATTTCAAGGCTGTTGGGTTTCTTGAGTTCCTGCCAGTTCTTGGTGTTGACGGACATGAATTTCCCCTAATTCGCACTGTGGCGGGTATCGGATACGGACAAGACCGGAAACGCTAGGCTAGCGCGTCCGGTCCGTTCGGATGTGACTGCGGGCCTGACATCAGACCCGCGGGCATTAACGGATCAGACGCGGCGACGCTTGGAAGGCCTCACCCCGTTATGCGGGATCGGCGTAACGTCGCGAATGGATGTGATGGTGAAACCGACTGCGGCCAAACCGCGCAGCGCGCTTTCACGGCCAGAGCCTGGACCTTTCACTTCGACTTCCAGCGTACGGACGCCGTGTTCGGCGGCCTTCTTGCCGGCATCGTCTGCCGCGACCTGAGCGGCGTAAGGTGTTGACTTACGGCTGCCCTTGAAGCCCATCATACCAGCGCTGGACCAGCTGATTGCATTGCCCTGCGCATCGGTGATGGTGATCATCGTGTTGTTAAAGCTGGCGTTGATGTGTGCAACACCGCTTGAGATATTTTTCTTGTCGCGTTTTCTAACCCGACCTGGTTCGCGTGCCATTGTTCTCGTGTTCCTTACAGATTTTCAAGAAGGGAAAAGCAAGACGCCTCAATAGGTATGAGGCGTGCGGCTTACTTCTTCTTACCAGCGATCGGCTTGGCCTTACCCTTGCGGGTGCGGGCATTGGTGTGCGTACGCTGACCACGAACGGGCAGCTGATTACGGTGACGCAGACCGCGATATGACTTAAGGTCCATCAGACGCTTAATATTCATCGCGGTGTCACGGCGGAGGTCACCCTCAACCGAATAATCCGCGTCAATCGTCTCACGAATACGCAGCACTTCCTCGTCACTGAGGTCCTGCACGCGGCGCGCGTGGTCAATGCCCAGCTTGTCAGCAATCTGGACGGCGGTGGTACGGCCAATGCCGTGAATGTAGGTAAGCGCGATAATTACACGCTTGTTTGTGGGGATATTTACCCCGGCAATACGAGCCACTTACTTCTCCATGCTCCACAGGGTCCAACTGGATCAGGCCAGCTACCCTATCTCAACGCTCAAAAAACCACTCAACATTCACATATTGCTGTAACGCAAAAAGCCCGGATGGCGTGCAATATGGCTGCCGCCTGCCGAACAATCCGTAAATGTCGAATGATGCGCGCGCTTAGGGTGATTCTCCGCCCGCGTCAACCGCCGAGGCTTCTGGTTGTGTCTTGCATTGCAAAATGGGTGCGTTTCCCCTGTTTACAAGAGTTTGCGAGACAGGCCATTTTTAGCGCTCAGACCGGGCATTCTCTAACGCTTGGTTAACCACGCTATGCGATATTTCACGCATTGTGATGGGAGTGTTGAGCAAGCCGACGATCTTCGTCGCCCGGTTGGCGGCCATTTTGCTGTGCCTGCTCTCCATCAGTACGGCCGCCCATGCCGGACGGATCGAAGCCGGTACCTTCACCGCGCATGACACATTCAATAATCAGGCTCCGGTGCGAGTGAACTTTCAGCAGGCATTCGACACAGTGCCGGTTGTCATCGCCATCCCTTCGTCAAACGGGAACAACTCGGCATCAATCAGGATAACGAATGTTACAACCACGGGCTTTGACGAATTAGCGCTCGAACCGGACAATTGGGACGGTCGGCACATTGTGATGGTGACGCACTACATTGCGATCGAGCCCGGTCGCCATGTTTTGCCAGATGGCACAGTGATCGAGGTCGGCAGAAACAGCATCGGTAATGTTCAATTCGGCAGCGGCTTCACGGGGGGAACGGCAAGTTGGGCAAATATCAACTTCTCTGCCCCGCTGGCCTCCGCCCCGACCGTCATACACCAGCTTCAGACCGCAAACAGCGAAACGCGCGATGTGGCGAACCAAAGCTCTCGCCCTCACATAACATCAATCGCGCGCAGCCCTTCGATCACGGGTTTCCAGCTCGCCATCGATCGCAGTCAGGCCAATAGCGGCCCTTTCCCCGGTAATGAACAGATCGGGTGGATTGCATTTCCCGCTGGAACAAGCGGTAGCTTTCCCGACATTGGGGGCACGACAATCAACTGGGCGGCCAGCACAACCCCGGCTAACATCAGGGGGTGGGACGATGGCTGCTTCAGCAACCCCCATGGCCAATCCGGCGGCACCCCTGTCGTAGTCGCGAAAAAGCTGAGCCGGAACAACGCTGATGGCGGTTGGCTGCGCTATTGCACAATCAACGGCACCACCATTTCTGTTCGGGTGGATGAAGATCGTGACCAAGACAACGAGCGGAGCGTTGCAAGCGGCGATGCCGAACAAGCCGGGATCATCTCGTTTTCGCAGAGCTTCCACGCGCTGCTCGAGGCGGATCTAAGCGTAACAAAATCGAGCGTCGGTTTCACCAACGCGTCAGGGTCTGGTTTCGCCATCCCCGAAACTATTGTCGAATATCTGATCACGGTCAGCAACAATGGAAATGCGCCTCCGAATGCAAACACCGTTCAGGTACTGGAGGCTTTACCCAACGAGCTTGATTTTGTTGTAAGCGATTTTGGCGCGCCCGGCAGCGGGCCTTTCGGCTTTCAGCAGGGTAGTCCGACGAGCACTATGACCTGCGGCTTCGTATCCTTTGCCAGCACCACCGACTGCTATCAGTTCTCAACCGATGGTGTGAACTTCACCTATGTGCCCGCCGACAGCGGTGATGGAACCGATCCCAATGTCAGGTTTGTAAGGGCCACGCCCGGAGGCTTTATGGCAGGTGACAGCGGAAGCGGGGCCCCAAGCTTTCAATTGCGCCTGAGAGCCCGCATCCAATAAGTTACGCGCAGGTCAGACTACGCCAAAGGCCAGCATCGCATCGGCGACTTTCTTGAAGCCGGCTATGTTCGCGCCTTTCACATAGTCGACATAGCCATCATCATCTTTGGCGCCTTGCTCGCCATATTCAACGCACTTCTCGTGAATGCCTTCCATTAGTTCGGTTAGCATGTCGCCAAGCTTCTCATGATCCCAGCTGATCCGCTCTGAATTCTGGCTCATCTCAAGGCCCGAAACGGCAACGCCGCCTGCATTGGCTGCCTTGCCGGGGCCATACATGATCTTGGCATCGTGGAAGACCTTAACGCCTTCCAGCGTGGTAGGCATATTGGCGCCTTCTGAAACGGCCTGAACGCCATTGCCCACGAGCGCCTTGGCCTCATCCTCATTCAGTTCGTTCTGCGTCGCGCAGGGCAGCGCCAGGTCACATTTCACGTGCCATGGCCGCTTATCCTCGTGGTATTCAGCATTCTTGAATTCATCGACATATTCACTGATCCGGTCGCGTTTCTCGTTTTTCAGATGCTTGACCCAGTCGATCTTGTCCTGGTCAATCCCGTCAGGATCATGAACAAAGCCATCGCTGTCCGACAAGGTGAGCACTTTCCCACCCAGCTGCGTGATCTTTTCCGCAGCATGGGTGGCGACGTTACCCGAACCGGAAATGACCGCAGTCTTCCCCTCAACGTCCTCGCCCTGATGCTTGAGCATATTTTGAAGGAAATACACTGCTCCGTAACCCGTCGCCTCAGGACGCATTTTCGACCCACCAAATTCCTGAGCCTTGCCGGTGAGAACGCCTTCCCACCGATTGGTGATCCGCTTGTATTGGCCAAACATATAGCCGATCTCACGGCCACCAACGCCGATATCGCCAGCAGGCACGTCGGTATCTGGGCCAATATGGCGATAGAGTTCTGTCATGAAGCTCTGGCAAAAGCGCATAACCTCCGCATCGCTCTTGCCGCGCGGGTTGAAGTTTGAACCGCCCTTGCCTCCGCCCATTGGCAATCCGGTCAACGAGTTTTTGAATGTTTGCTCAAAAGCGAGGAATTTTAGCACGCTTTCGTTCACGGTGGGGTGGAAGCGAATCCCGCCCTTGTAAGGCCCAATCGCATTGTTATTCTGGACACGCCAACCACGCTGAACCCGGATGTTGTGATTGTCATCTTCCCAGCACACGCGGAATGATACTACGCGGTCCGGCTCTGCAATCCGGCGTAAAATCTGCGCCTCGTGATACTCTTCCTTATCCTCGATAAATTCAAAGATATCCTGCGCGACTTCCTGAACTGCCTGAATAAATTCAGTTTGGCCCTCATTACGCTTGCGAACCCCTTCCATGAACTGGTCGAGATCTACATGCCGGTCGTATACGGAAGCCATTGTCGCGTTCTCCTCTTCGTCACTCGACTAGAGCGACAGCGTGATGTCCATACGACCTATACTTTTCTGAGTCTTATATGTTCCTGCCACCTTTGTGGTGATCTTGCCGTATAGACCGGTGCAGTCGGCTATTCGTCGTTCGCGAGCGCGTCTATCTGCGCCTCCAGGCTCAATTCGCTGTTGTCGAGGTTGTCCTCGTCATTGTTGAGATTAACGCCGTCAGCACCACTTTGCTCGTCATCGGTGGTGCCATCAACGGGCTTTTCATCCTCACCCGCATCAAGCGGACCCAGATGCGCTTGAAGGCCCTTAAGTTGTTGGCTCATGACTCCATCGACGGCTTTGGAGATTTCTCCAATTTCAAACCGCATGGGACCGCCGACATTGTATTCCCACAGCACGCGAGTACCGCCGTCGATCTCTTTCAGCGTAATGGTGAGGATGCCTGTGGCGGGCTCGCCCTGCAACGGCCCCAACCCTCCGCGCATACGCAGCACCCGCAGGGGAAATGCCTGGATCACTTCCATGTGACGCGCGCTGCCATCCATGGCGAAACCTTCGTCACCATCATCACCTGGGATACGCTCACAAAAGCAACCACCAGCCTGCGGCACCAGCGTCATGTTGGATGCGTCGCCCGACCAGCTATGATTATCATTCCACCAATCGCCTGGCTTGATCAGGGCGAGCCATGTTTCCAGCGGTGTGGCAGCAACCTGGGCAGTATCGCGGGTGACGAAACCGGTATCGGTCGTTTGTGTGACCTCTGCGAAAGCCGGAGCCGCCACAAAGGCGCAACTCCCCATGGCAAACGCCGCGAACTGTTTGAATATCCCTCTCATCGCTCACCCTTGTGAAACCAGAGAGGCGGTGATGCAAGAGAGTTAGCTGAGGATAGCATCCAAAGAGGCGGCCACCTCATCAATCGAAGCCATGCCATCAACGCGGCTGACTATACCGCGTGCCTCATAACCTGGGAGTATCGGTGCGGTCTCGGACCGATACACGCCCATCCGGTTTCGAACAGTTTCCTCGTTATCGTCCGGGCGACGCTTAAATTCGGTGCCGCCGCAGCTATCGCAAATACCGTCCTGGGCCGTCGGATTTGCGGTATCGTGATACAACGCCCCGCAGTTCGCGCACGAGAAGCGCCCGGTGATCCGCTCGACAAGCGCGTCCTCGTCAACAGATAATTCGATGACGTGGTCGAGCTTGCGACCATGTTTATCCAGCAAACCGTCAAGCAAGGCAGCCTGAGGTTCCGTGCGCGGATAGCCATCAAAGATCAGACCTGTCTCAGCCGGGATCTGTGCCATCTGCTCGCCGACGATTTCAGCCATCAGCTCGTCCGGAAAAAGCTTGCCGGCCTTCATGATTTCATCAGCCATCTTGCCAACATCAGTACCCGCCTTGACCGCCGCGCGCAGCATGTCGCCCGTCGAGAGCTGCACCATACCGTGACGTTCGACCAGACCCTGAGCCTGAGTGCCTTTACCAGCGCCCGGAGGGCCAAGAAGAATGATGTCCATGGCGTGTCGTACCCCGATATCTACGCGTGGAATGCTAAGACAGCGCTTAGGTCCGCGAACGGCCTTTGAGCTTCGCCTTCTTGATAAGGTCACCATATTGGTGCGCCAAGAGATGCGATTGAACTTGGCTGATCGTATCCACAGTCACGTTGACGACAATCAAGAGGCTGGTGCCGCCAAGGAACAACGGGATGCCCGTTTGCGCGATCATATATTCCGGGATCACGCAGACCAATGCCAAATAGATCGCACCAACCACGGTGATGCGCGTCAGCACATAATCGAGATATTCCTCGGTACGCTTGCCCGGACGGATGCCAGGAATGAAGCCTCCGTTTTTCTTCAGGTTCTCAGCAGTCTCTTCTGGGTTGAAGACCACCGCAGTGTAGAAGAACGCGAAGAAGATAATGCCGATGGCATAGAGCGTCATATAAATCGGCTGACCGTGCGCGAGATACTGGTTCAGCGTCACAATGAATGAACCCGTCGTGCTTTCGGTATCAACCGAGTTTCCGGCAAACTGGGTGATCGTGAGCGGCAACAGCAGCAATGAACTCGCGAAAATCGGCGGAATAACACCGGTACCGTGTTGAGCTTTAGCGGCAAGTGCGAACGATCCGCCTGCATCATCCCGTTCTGAGAAGCACGCTTCGGATATTGAATGAGCAAGCGGCGTTGCGCGCGCTCGACAAAACTGATGATCAGGATCAGCACCACGACCATCAGGATGAAGCCGATGATGATGCCCGGCGCGATAGATCCAGTCCGGCCACCCTCAAACAGGTTTGAAGCAAAGCTAGGGAACTGCGCGACAATACCGGCCATAATAATCAGCGAGATGCCATTACCAATACCGCGCGAGGTGATCTGCTCACCCAGCCACAGCAGCAGCATCGTGCCGCCGACAAGGCTTATGACCGCGCCGATGCGGAACATCACGCCTGGGTCAACGACAGCCTGAACGCCGCTCGCCGCGCCGAAACTCTCCAGACCCGATGCAACAAACCACCCTTGAATCGCGCACAGAAACACCGTGCCATATCGCGTGTATTGGTTGAGCTTCTGGCGCCCGACGGTGCCCTCTTTCTTCAGAGCAGCGAGCGTAGGGTGCAGCGCCGATGCCAGCTGCACCACAATCGACGCTGTAATGTACGGCATCACGCCCAGCGCAATCAGACTCATCCGCTCCAGCGACCCGCCGGTGAACATGTTGAACATGTCCAGGATGCCGCCACGTGTTTGCTCAGCCAAAACCTGCAATGCCAGCGGGTTGATACCCGGCAACGGCACGAAGCTGAGGAAGCGGAAAACGACCAGCGCACCCAGTGTGAACCAGATGCGCTGCTTGAGCTCGGTTGCTTTGCCAAAATTGGCAAGGCTCAGATTGCTCGCGATAGAGTCGGCGCGTGAAGCCATAACGTCAATAGATCCCAAATCTCATGCCGAATGTCCGGCCTAGATTGGACAAATAGGGAGCGAGGGGCCGAATGTCGAACCCCACCCCATTTTTTTGGCCCAACTTTTCCGGCTTACTCGGCGTCAGCTTTCGCTTCGACCTTCTTCGGGGCAGTCACTTCGACAGAACCGCCGGCCTTCTCAACTGCCTCAATCGCGCCTTTAGACGCGCCAGCAACCGAGAATTTCACCTTGGCTTTGATTTCGCCCTTGCCCAGCAGACGGACACCATCTTTGCCGCCGCGTGCAAGGCCAGCAGCTTTCAGCGCTTCATGATCGACAACTTTCTTGCCGTCGAGCTTCTTCGCATCGATGAATTTCTGCACCATGCCGATGTTCACTTCGGCGAAGTCCTTGCCAAACGGGTTGTTAAAACCACGCTTTGGCAGGCGCATATGCAGCGGCATCTGACCGCCTTCAAAGCCCTTGATAGCCACACCTGAGCGGCTCTTCTGACCCTTTTGACCGCGTGCAGCGGTTTTACCCTTACCAGAACCGATACCACGGCCCTTGCGCACGCGGGATTTACGGGCACCCGCATTATCGCGGAGATCATTCAGTTTCATAATATTGCACTCGCTGGAGTTTACCCCAGCGAAAGCTGGGGCCTGTTTTTAGCTATGCCTAAAGGCGTTCGCGCTGATCGCCCTAGATCCCAGCCTTCGCTGGAATGGCGGGAAAAGCGAACCCTTCCCCGCCACAATTCTGTTTAATCGACTACTTCCACCATATGCGGAAGCTTGGCGATCGCACCGCGTGTTTCCGGCGTATCCTGAACTTCGACGACTTTGTTCATCTTGTTCAGGCCGAGGCCAATCAGAATTTTCTTCTGGCTCTCGGGACGACGGATCGGTGATCCGATCTGCTTGATCTTGATTGTTTTTTTGGCAGCCATTGATCTTACTCCACAACTGCTGCGGCGTCGGCTTCTGCCTCGGCCTCGCTGGCGCCACCACGGCCGAGAAGGTCAGCAACCTTCTTGCCGCGACGCTGAGCCACAGACTTCGGCGAAGTCTGATTAGTCAGCGCGTCAAATGTGGCGCGGATCATGTTGTACGGGTTCGACGTACCAACCGACTTGGTCACAACGTCTGCAACACCCAGGCTCTCAAACACGGCACGCATTGGACCACCGGCAATAATACCAGTACCCGGAGGCGCTGTGCGCACGGTGACCTTACCGGCACCGAAGCGACCCTTGGCATCGTGGTGAAGCGTGCGACCTTCTTTCAAAGGAACGCGGACCATCTTCTTGCGCGCAGCGGCAGTTGCCTTGCTGATCGCCTCTGGAACCTCGCGTGCTTTACCATGACCGAAGCCTACACGGCCTGAGCCGTCGCCAACTACGACGAGTGCGGCAAAGCCAAAGCGTTTACCACCCTTAACCGTCTTAGAGACGCGGTTGATGTGCACGAGCTTCTCGATGATACCGTCATCTTCTTCTTCGCGGCGACCACGACCACCGTCGCGACCACGGCCACGACCGCGACCGCGATTGTTGCCGTCACGTCCGCCGCGACCACGAGCCTGCTTAGGCTCTTCGTTCGCTGTTTTCTCGGTTGGTTGCGCAGCCGGCTCAGCAGCAGCAGACTGATTGTCAGCAGCTTCAGAAGGCGTATCAGCAACCGCTGGCTCTTCTTTGGCGACTTCAGGAGCGCTTTCCGCTTCGGCCTTCACCTCTTCAGCAGGTGTTTCAGTAGCGGCGGTCTCTTCGACTTTCGCTTCTTCAGCCGGCGTATCTGTTTTCTTTTCGTCAGCCATAATCAGAACTCCAGCCCGCCTTCACGAGCGGCATCGGCCAGCGCTTTCACGCGGCCATGGAACAGGAACCCGCCGCGATCAAACACGACAGTCGTAACACCAGCTTTTTTGGCAGCGGCGGCGATGTCCTTGCCAACCTGCGTTGCGGCATCGACATTTGCGCCAGACTTCTTCGCGCCCAGCGTTGATGCAGCGGCAACCGTACGGCCATCGGCGTCATTAATGACCTGCGCATAGATGTGGCGGCCCGTACGGTGCACGGACAGACGCGGCTTATCACCAGACCGCTTGCGGAGCGCAGTGCGCACACGGCGGCGGCGGCGTTCAAATAGAGAAAGCTTTGCCATCTTACTTCTTCTTCCCTTCCTTGCGGAAGACATATTCGCCCTGGTATTTGATGCCCTTGCCTTTGTACGGCTCAGGCTTGCGCCAGCGGCGGATTTCTGCGGCGAGCTGACCAACGGCCTGCTTGTCAATTCCGCTGATGATCACGGTCGTCTGATCGGGGCATTTCACCTCAAGACCTTCCGGAACGGCGATATCAACATCGTGGCTGAAACCGAGCTGCAGCTTCAGGTTCTTGCCCTGCGCCTGTGCACGATAACCAACGCCTGAGATTTCCAAAGTCTTGGAGAACCCTTCGGTCACGCCCTCAACCAGGTTGGAAACCAGCGTACGCTGCATGCCCCAATAAGAACGCGCAGTTTTCGTGTCATTCGCCGGGCTCACCTGGATCTCATCACCTTCGACTTTGTAGTCGATCAGGTCAGACAGCCCCAGTGTCAAAGTGCCTTTCGGCCCTTTCACGGTCAGCGTGCTGTCCTCAATCTTGGCTTCGACCCCACTAGGGATCGCAACCGGCTTTTTGCCAATGCGGCTCATCAGAATACCTCCGCCAGCACTTCGCCGCCGACGTTTTCTGTGCGCGCTTCCGCGTCGGAAAGCACACCCTTTGGCGTCGAGACGATGGTGATGCCAAGGCCATTGCGCACGGTCGGCAGCTCTTTCGAACCCGAATAGACGCGGCGGCCAGGCTTGGAGACACGGCTCACATGCTTAATCGCAGGTTCGCCTTCGAAATATTTCAGTTCAATCCGCAGAGCAGCGTGCTTGCCTGAGCCATCTTCGCTGTAGCCACGGATGTAGCCTTCGCGTTGAAGCACTTCGAGAACATTTGCACGCAGCTTGCTAGCTGGCGAAAGAACGGAGTCCTTTTTCGCCTGCTGGCCGTTGCGGATACGGGTGAGCATATCACCCAGTGGATCGGTCATAGCCATCTGTCAGATCCTCACCAGCTCGACTTCGTCAGGCCAGGGATCAAACCCTTATTGCCCAGATTCCGCAGTTCAATGCGGTTGATGCCGAATTTCCGGTAATAGCCGCGTGGGCGGCCGGTGGTTGCACAACGGTTGCGCACACGCGTTGGGTTAGCGTTGCGTGGCAGTTCCGCCATTTTAAGACGCGCGATCAGTCGCTCAGTTTCGTCGAGCGACTTGTCATTCGCAATCGCTTTCAGCTTCTCGTACTTCGCAGCGTACTGCTTGACGAGCTTCTTGCGACGCTCATTCTTATTGATCGAACTCAGTTTCGCCATTGGACTTAAGTTCCTTTCACTAGCGGCTTCACGCCGCTTCCTTTGCCTCATCCTGCTCTTCAGCAGGGAACGGGAAACCAAACAGACGAAGCAGTTCTTTTGCTTCGGCGTCAGTATTTGCCGTCGTGGTTACGATGATGTCGAGCCCGCGGACCTTGTCGATCTTGTCGTACGAGATTTCCGGGAACACGATCTGTTCTTTCATGCCCATTGCGTAGTTACCACGCCCGTCGAAACTCTTCGGGTTGAGTCCGCGAAAGTCGCGGATACGTGGCATTGCAATGGTGACCAGGCGGTCGAGAAATTCAAACATGCGATCACGGCGCAAAGTGACTTTGCAACCGATTGGCATGCCTTCGCGCAGCTTGAACTGCGCGATCGATTTCTTGGCTTTCGTGACAACCGGCTTTTGGCCAGCAATCAGAGCCATTTCCTCAGCAGCCGTCTGGACCTTCTTCTTGTCCTGGCTCGCCTCGCCAACACCCATATTAAGGGTGATCTTCTCGATTTTTGGAACCGCAAACCGGTTCGCATAACCGAACTTTTCGGTCATCGCCTTGACGATCTCGTCTTCATAACGAGTCTTCATGCGCGGGGTATAATCAGCCATCGATGGTCTCCCCTGATTTCACGGCAATGCGAACCTTCTTGCCGCCCTTCTCTTCGAAGCGGACGCGAGTAGGCTTGCCATCTTTCGGATCAGCCACAGCTACCTTAGAGATGTCCATCGGAGCCGGGAACCGGTCGATGCCACCTTGCGGGTTTGCCTGGCTTGGCTTGCGGTGACGCGCAGCAACATTGATACCGTCAACGACCACTTTGCCGTCTTTAGGCATGACCTTGTTTACGGTACCGCTACGGCCCTTGTCCTTGCCGGACAGGACAACAACGGTATCACCCTTCTTGATCTTTGCAGCACCCATCAGAGCACCTCCGGAGCGAGCGAAATAATCTTCATAAAGCCGCGGTCGCGAAGTTCACGTACCACAGGGCCAAAAATACGAGTGCCAAGTGGCTCCTCGCTCTTATTGACCAGAACAGCGGCATTGCTGTCGAAGCGGATTACGCTGCCATCTGGGCGGCGAACGTCCTTCTTCGTACGAACGATCACCGCGCGGTGAACGTCGCCCTTCTTCACTTTGGCACGTGGCTGGGCTTCCTTAACGGAAACCACGATCACGTCACCGACGCTGGCGGTACGACGCTTTGAGCCACCCAGTACTTTAATGCACTGGACGCGCTTGGCGCCGCTATTGTCCGCCACGTCGAGATTGGATTGCATCTGGATCATTGATCCGGTTCCTTCTCATTGGCTTGCCGAGACACTCAAAATGACTGAGGCCCGGCAGTTCCTAAATCCTACTCAGTTGCTCAGGTTGTGCTCGCCGCAGCTGCCTCAACTTCGAGATCAGCTTCAACAGCTTGCGTGCCCCCTGCGGTAACCCGGTCTTTCACAACCCAGGTCTTGGTCTTGGAGATCGGTTTGGTCTCCTCGATCCGCACGGTATCGCCGAGCGTAAATTCGTTTTTCTCATCGTGAGCGTGATACTTCTTCGAACGACGGATGATCTTCCCGTAAAGGGGGTGTTTCACCTTACGCTCGACCAGAACGGTCACGGTCTTGTCGGTCTTGTCGGAGGTGACTGTCCCGATCAGTATACGTTTGGGCATGGTCTACTCCTTACGCCTTCGCTGCTTCAGCGGCTTTTGCGCGCTCTGTCTGCAGCGTTTTGATTTTGGCGATTGTCCGGCGAACTTCGCGGATGCGCGCCGGTGCTTCCAATTGATTGGTCGCAGCCTGAAAACGCAGATTATACTGCTCGCGCTTCAACGTGGTCAGCTCTTCAGACAGCTGATCGTCCGTTTTCTGACGCAGATCTTCGGTTTTAGCCATCAGTTGCCTCCCAGGTGAGAGGTGTCACCCAGACGGGCAACAACCTTGGTTTTGATCGGCAGCTTCATCGCAGCACGCTCGAAAGCTTCTGCAGCCAGCGGGCCAGGTACACCGTCGAGTTCGAACAGGATACGGCCCGGCTTTACGCGGGCGGCCCAGTATTCAACCGAACCCTTGCCCTTACCTTGACGGACTTCAGCAGGCTTCTTCGACACTGGCACGTCCGGGAATACACGGATCCAGAGACGACCCTGACGACGCATGTGACGCGTGATCGCACGGCGAGCCGCCTCGATCTGACGCGCGGTAATACGCTCTGGCTCAAGCGCCTTAAGACCATAAGAGCCGAAGTTCAGCGTTGTGCCACCCTTCGCATCGCCCTTAATCTTGCCCTTGAAGGCCTTGCGATATTTGGTTTTCTTTGGTTGCAGCATTGTCTTTACCTATCTCAGCGCGCTGGTCGCACGCCGGAAGTCTGCGCTTCCATCATCAAACGGTCTTGTGCGGTCGGATCATGCGCAAGGATTTCACCTTTGAAGATCCAAACCTTGATGCCGATGATCCCGTAAGCGGTCAGCGCCTCGGTTTCAGCGTAATCAATGTTTGCACGCAGTGTGTGCAGTGGAACGCGACCTTCGCGATACCATTCAACACGCGCGATCTCTGCGCCGCCCAAACGGCCGCCGCAAACGATCTTGATGCCCTCTGCGCCAAGACGCAGAGCCGACTGAACGGCGCGCTTCATTGCACGGCGGAAAGCCACGCGGCGGATCAGCTGGTCAGCAACACCCTGAGCGACGAGCTTCGCATCGATTTCCGGCTTGCGGATCTCAACGATGTTCAGCTTCACTTCGCTGTCAGTCATCGATGCAAGTTTAGACCGCAGCTTTTCGATGTCTGCGCCCTTCTTACCGATGATGACGCCAGGACGCGCAGCATAGATCGAAATGCGGCACAGCTTTGCTGGACGTTCAATCACAACCTTTGAAATCGCAGCCTGCGGCACGGTTTCGAGGATGTATTTGCGGATCTCAATATCTTCCTTGAGAAGGCCGGCATAATCACGCCCTTCGGCGTACCAGCGGCTGTCCCAAGTGCGGTTGATCTGCAGGCGCAGACCGATCGGATTGCTCTTCTGACCCATCTTACGCCTCTTCCTCTTCGCGAACGACAATGCGCAGCTTGCTGAACGGCTTCAGGATGCGGGTCGATTTGCCGCGACCACGTGTGTGGAACCGCTTCATCGTAATCGACTTACCCACCGAAGCTTCAGCGACGACCAGCGCGTCGACGTCGAGATTGTGGTTGTTCTCTGCATTGGCGATAGCTGACGCGAGCACCTTGCTCGCATCCTTGGCCATGCTCTTCTTCGAGAAAGAGAGGATGTTCAAAGCTTCCTCTGCTTTCTTGCCGCGGATCAGCTCAGCAACAAGGTTCAGCTTCTGCGCAGAACCACGGATCGTGGTGCCCACAGCCAGCGCCTCATTATCGCCGACGCGACGGGGTGCTTTTGCCTTACCCATTATCGCTTGCCCTTCTTGTCGGCAGCGTGACCGGGGAAGTAGCGCGTAGGCGCGAATTCACCGAGCTTGTGACCGACCATTTCTTCCGAAACAGAGACGGGAATGAACTTATGACCATTGTAGACGTTGAACGTCAGGCCAACGAATTGCGGAAGGATTGTGCTGCGACGCGACCAGGTCTTGATCGGTGCGCGAGCGCCGCTTTCCTGTGCAGTCTCCGCCTTCTTAAGAAGGCTAAGCTCCACAAACGGACCTTTCCAGACGGAACGAGCCATGTCGGATTACCTCTTCTTCTTAGCGTGGCGCGAACGGATGATCATTTTGTCCGTCTGCTTGTTCTTACGAGTGCGGGCACCCTTGGTCGGCTTGCCCCATGGGGTTACCGGGTGACGACCGCCGCTTGTGCGACCTTCACCACCACCGTGAGGGTGATCAACCGGGTTTTTCGCAACACCGCGTGTGAGTGGCTTAACACCAACCCAGCGACGGCGACCGGCCTTGCCCAGGTTCTGGTTCTGATTGTCAGGGTTAGACACCGCGCCAACCGTGCCCATGCAGTCAGAGCGCAGATAACGCTGCTCACCGCTGTTCAGGCGAACGATGACCATTCCGCGGTCACGACCAACCAGCTGAACATAAGAACCAGCAGCGCGAGCGATCTGGCCGCCCTTGCCCGGCTTCATTTCAACATTGTGGCAGATGGTACCGACCGGCATTTGACCCAGAAGCATGGCGTTGCCAGGCTTTGTGTCGACCTTCTCACCAGCGATCACCTTGTCGCCAACGTTCACACGTTGCGGACAAAGGATGTAAGCGAGCTCACCATCATCATATTTGATGAGTGCGATGAAAGCCGTACGGTTCGGGTCATACTCGATCCGCTCGATTGTGCCCTGCGCGTCCCATTTGCGACGCTTGAAGTCGACAAAACGATACTTCTGCTTGTGACCGCCGCCAATGCCGCGTGATGTCACGTGACCTTTGTTGTTACGGCCACCGGTCTTGCGCTTGCCCTCAACCAGCGACTTGACCGGCTTGCCTTTATACAGGCCAGACTTGTCGACCAGAATGAGACCACGGCGCGCCGGGCTCGTTGGTTTGTAATTCTTAAGTGCCATCAGCCTACACCTTCCGTGATGTCGACTGACTCGCCTTCAGCAAGCGTGACAATCGCCTTCTTCACGTCATTGCGCTTGTAGGGTTTGCCCCGCCAGCGCTTGGTCTTGCCCTTCACATTGATCGTGTTCACGCCGGTGACCTTGGTGCTGTAGATTGCCTCAACAGCTTCCTTGATCTGCGGCTTGGTCGCATCGCCAGCAACCTTGAACACAACCGCGTTGTATTCCGATGCCAGCGTGGACTTCTCGGTAATGTGAGGCGCGAGGATCACGTCATAGTGACGCGCATCGATTTCCTGCTTTTTAGCCATTGAAACGTGCCTCCAGCTTTTCGACAGCGTCCTTCGTCAGAACCAGCGTGTCGTGCTTCAGGATGTCGTAAACGTTGGCGCCCATCGCTGGCATAACGTTCACACCCGGCAGGTTGCCAGCAGCTTTCCTGAAGCCTTCATTTACGCTTTCACCGTCAATGAACAGCACTTTGCCAGCAAAGCCAGACTTGTCGAAGTGACCCTTGAGCGCCTTCGTCTTCGCATCTTTCAGGTCAAGCGTGTCGACCACAATCAGGCCGTCTTTCGCTTTGGTAGACAACGCCATCTTCAGACCCAGTGCGCGGATTTTCTTGTTCAGCGACTGGTTGAAGTCACGCTTGCGCGCACCGTGGGCTTTACCACCACCGATAAAGATCGGGGCACCGCGGTCACCGTGACGTGCGCCACCTGACCCCTTTTGACGACCAAACTTGGCGCCAGTACGTGCAACGTCGGAACGCTCACGCGTCGGACGTGCGGTCGCACGGCGATTTTCAAGCTGCCATGTCACAACCCGGTGCAGGATGTCAGCGCGCGGCTCAACGCCGAACACGGCATCGTTGAGCTCGATGTCGCCTGACGCCTTACCGTCGATTTTTTGGACCTTCACCTTCATGGATCAGTCCTCCTTCTTTTCAGCATCGGCGGCATCAGCCTCTGGGGCATCAGCCTCAACCGCTGGTGTTTCAGCCGGAGCCTGCTCAGCAATTGCTTCCGCTTCTACCGGTGCTGCGGTTTCTTCAACCACGGCCTCGGGAGCTTCAGCTTCCTGCTTTGGAGCAGATGCATCGATCACGGCACCTGGGAATGGCAGATCTTCTGGCAGCTTCAGCTTCACAGCGTCACGAACCAGCAGCCAGCCATTCTTAGAACCGGGCACAGAACCTTTCACAAACAAAAGACCACGATCGGCATCCGTGCGGACGATTTCGAGGTTTTGCTGCGTGCGCTGACGGTCACCCATGTGACCAGCCATTTTCTTGCCCTTGAACACGCGGCCTGGATCCTGACGGTTACCCGTCGAACCATGCGAACGGTGAGAGATAGACACACCGTGCGTCGCGCGCAGACCACCAAAGCCCCAGCGCTTCATCGCGCCCGCAAAGCCTTTACCTTGCGTGTGACCAGTGATGTCGACTTTCTGGCCAGCTATGAAGTGCTCAGCAGAAATGCGTGAACCGACAGGAAGGAGACCTTCTTCAGTTTCCACGCGGAACTCAGCAACCTTCATCTTCAGCGGAACCTCTGCTCTCGCAAAGGCTTCACGCTGCGGCTTGTTCACATTCTTTTGCTTGGCTTCACCCGCACCCAGTTGAAGCGCGAAGTAACCATCGCGGTCAGCAGTGCGGTGAGAAACAACCTGACAATCTTCCAGAGCAAGAACGGTAACCGGCACGTGCCGACCGTCCTCTTGGAAGAGGCGGGTCATCCCTACCTTTTTAGCGATAACGCCTGTGCGCATCGTCAAAACTCCTCAACAGAGGCACACGAGGCCCATCCTCGCGTGCTTGCTCAACCCGTTTTATGATGCGTCGCCCCGTCCGGGCTGAAATGCTCGCGCAGCATGTGGCCACTTGAGCGAGACGGGAGACGCAGACCCGGTCAAAAGACCGGCGGTATCTCTATGTCTTGCGAACCATCAGAAATCCCGATGATCAGCGGGGTCATACAGAACCCCAAACTCTCTGACCTGCTTAAAGTCCTGCCAGATGGACTATCACGCCGAAATTAGGCGAGCTTAATCTCAACATTCACACCAGCAGCAAGGTCAAGCTTCATCAAAGCATCAACCGTCTGAGCGTTTGGCTGCACAATGTCGAGAAGACGTTTGTGCGTGCGAACCTCGAACTGCTCACGCGACTTTTTGTCGATGTGCGGGCCGCGGTTCACGGTGAATTTCTCAATGCGCGTCGGCATGGGAATGGGGCCACGAATAAGAGCACCTGTACGACGCGCTGTTTCTGCGATTTCACCAGTTGCCTGATCGAGAACGCGATGATCGAACGCCTTCAGGCGAATGCGAATATTCTGAGCTTCCATTACCTACACCAATGCGAAAGAGCCAAAGAGACCGATTGCTTCCACAGAAACAGGGGGCGATCCCTCAAAAACAAAAGGCCGGCCCCATTTCTGTTCCCATCCATGGGCGGCCTTATAAAATTACGTTGCAGAGAACGAATCCTCTGCTCTGAGGCGCGCGTATACGTTCGCTTGGTCCGTCTGACAACCCCCGAAATGTGGGATTTGTTGGACTTTTCAGTCTGGCCACGAATCAGCATCAACGCCCGACAACGCACGCCCTCATAAAAAGAGGCCCGGCACTCACATCAGAGCACCGGGCCACTTTTTGATCAGCCTCGCCTTATCGGCGAAAGCACATCGGCTTACTTGGTGATTTTTGAAACCACGCCTGAGCCAACAGTACGACCGCCTTCGCGGATCGCGAAACGCAAACCTTCGTCCATAGCGATCGGAGCGATCAGCTTAACGTCGATCGTTACGTTGTCGCCTGGCATAACCATCTCGGTGCCTTCAGGAAGGACAACTTCACCCGTCACGTCAGTTGTACGGAAGTAGAACTGTGGACGATAGTTCGCGAAGAATGGTGTGTGACGACCACCCTCGTCTTTCGACAGAACGTAAACTTCTGCAGCGAAGTCTGTGTGCGGTGTAACAGAACCTGGTTTCGCCAGAACCTGACCACGCTCAACGTCTTCACGGCCTACGCCACGGATCAGAGCACCGATGTTGTCGCCAGCTTCACCGCTGTCGAGCAGCTTACGGAACATTTCAACGCCGGTAACAGTGGTCTTCGTGGTGTCTTTGATACCAACGATCTCAACTTCGTCGCCAACATTGACGATGCCGGTTTCAACACGGCCAGTAACAACTGTACCACGACCAGAGATTGAGAACACGTCCTCAATCGGCATCAGGAATGCCTGGTCTACTGGACGATCTGGCTGTGGGATGTGCTCATCAACAGCAGCCATCAGTTCCTTGATCGAGTTCTCTCCGATCTCTGGGTCACGACCTTCGAGAGCAGCAAGAGCAGAACCCTTAACGATTGCGATGTTGTCGCCGTCAAAGTCGTAGCTTGAGAGAAGTTCGCGAACTTCGAGCTCAACCAGCTCAAGCAGCTCTTCGTCATCAACCTGATCAACTTTGTTCATGTACACAACCAGAGCAGGCACACCAACCTGACGCGCAAGCAGGATGTGCTCACGAGTCTGAGGCATTGGACCGTCAGCAGCGTTCACAACCAGGATAGCGCCGTCCATCTGCGCCGCACCGGTGATCATGTTCTTAACATAGTCAGCGTGACCTGGGCAGTCGACGTGTGCGTAGTGACGTGCGTCAGTTTCATACTCAACGTGTGCCGTTGAGATAGTGATACCGCGCTCACGCTCTTCAGGCGCTTTGTCGATGTTTGCGAAATCGACAGCTGAACCCAGAACTTTGGTGATCGCCGCAGTCAACGTCGTCTTACCGTGGTCAACGTGACCGATGGTGCCGATGTTGCAGTGCGGCTTGTTCCGCTCAAATTTTTCCTTAGCCATTACTCAAATAACCTCTGTCTGAAATGGTATTCCGTTTGGAAGGGCGGCGGCCCCAGCAAATTAGGCGCCGCCCCTAGACTGTGAAACCTGCTTACGCAAGTTTCTCTTTGACTTCCTGTGCAACACTCGCTGGCACTTCGTCATAGTGGCTGAACTGCATAGTGTACTGAGCACGCCCTTGCGTGAAGGAACGCAGCTCATTCACATAGCCGAACATATTGGCCAGCGGGACGAAAGCTTCGACTGCCTGAGCGTTGCCGCGGCTATCCGTACCCTGGATTTGACCACGCCGTGAGTTGAGGTCGCCAATCACGTCGCCGAGATAATCCTCCGGCGTCACAACTTCAACCTTCATCACTGGCTCAAGCAACTTGATGCCTGCTCTGTCAGCAGCTTCGCGCATCGCGCCGCGACCGGTGATTTCAAATGCCACGGTGCTGGAGTCAACATCGTGATATTTACCGTCGATCAGGCGGATGGTGAAGTCGATGATTGGGAAGCCAACGAGATAGCCGCTCTCGGCCTGCTCGCGCATACCCTTCTCAACAGACGGGATGTATTCGCGCGGAATGTTACCGCCCTTGATCTCGTCTTCGAAGATGATGCCTTGGCCACGCTCACCCGGTGTGACGACAACTTTCGCCTCACCAAACTGACCTGAACCGCCCGACTGCTTTTTGTGCGTGTAGGTGATTTCGACTTCACGGTACCGAGTGCCTCGCGGTATGCCACCTGAGGCGCACCGACGTTAGCTTCCACCTTGAACTCACGCTTCATACGATCGACGAGAATGTCGAGGTGAAGCTCGCCCATGCCCTTGATGATCGTCTGGCCACTTTCATGGTCAGTCGTCACGCGGAATGATGGATCCTCAGCCGCCAAGCGATTGAGCGCAACGCCCATCTTCTCTTGGTCAGCCTTGGTTTTCGGCTCAACCGAAAGCTCAATAACAGGATCCGGGAATTCCATCCGCTCAAGAATGATCGGCGCAGACTGAGCACACAGTGTGTCGCCAGTCGTCGTTTCCTTGAGGCCCGCAATCGCCACGATATCGCCGGCATATGCCTCTTCAATGTCCTCACGGTCATTGGAGTGCATCAGCAACATACGGCCGATTTTCTCTTTCTTCTCTTTCACAGAGTTCAGCACGCTGCCCTTGGTCAAATGGCCAGAGTAAATGCGCGTAAATGTGAGTGAGCCGACGAACGGGTCATTCATGATTTTGAACGCCAGCGCAGAGAATGGCTCATCATCAGATGATGGGCGCGATTCTTCCTTGCCTTCATCGCCCGGCAGAACGCCCTTAATGGCTTCCACGTCGAGTGGGCTCGGCATGTAGTCGATAACCGCGTCGAGCAGCGGCTGCACGCCCTTGTTCTTAAACGCAGAACCACACAGAACCGGAACGAAGCTCTGATTGAGCGTGCCCTTACGGATCAGCGCCTTCAGGGTCTTCGCATCAGGCTCGTTGCCTTCAAGATACGCTTCCATCACGTCATCGTCCTGCTCAACAGCAAGCTCGATCAGCTTCTCGCGATACTCAGCAGCCTCATCAGCCATATCATCTGGAATTGGCCCAAATGCATATTCAGCGCCCAGATCCTCGTTCTTCCAAGTGATCGCACGCTGATGAACCAGGTCAACAAGACCGACAAGGTCTGCTTCAATGCCGATTGGCAGATACAGAACAGCGGGCGTCGCACCCAGACGGTCAATGATCGACTGAACACAGTATTTGAAGTCGGCGCCGGTACGGTCCAATTTATTGATAAAGCACATGCGTGGGACAGAGTACTTATCGGCCTGGCGCCATACGGTTTCAGACTGAGGCTCAACGCCCGCAACGCCGTCAAAGCACGCAACCGCACCATCGAGCACGCGCAGTGAACGCTCAACTTCAATCGTGAAGTCAACGTGGCCCGGCGTATCAATGATGTTAATCCGGTGCTTCGGCGTATTCGCGCGCAGCTCTTTCGGATCGCCCATCGGGTCCATGTCGGCATCTTCCGGGTTCCAGAAGCATGTCGTCGCAGCCGAGGTGATCGTGATCCCCCGCTCCTGCTCCTGCTCCATCCAGTCCATCGTCGCCGCGCCATCATGCACTTCGCCGATTTTGTAGGATTTGCCGGTGTAATACAGAATGCGTTCTGTAGTCGTAGTTTTACCAGCATCGATGTGAGCCATGATGCCAATATTGCGATAGCGCTCCAGCGGATACTCGCGGGCCATAATCAAATTCCTTAGCGTGTGTCAGGAAGCTGCCTGGCGGCTGCCCCCGTCCATATAGTCACGATTGTGACAACCGAAAGACTTGCCTTTCGGCCATCCACAATCGCCAGTGTTTACCAACGATAGTGAGAGAACGCGCGGTTGGCATCCGCCATCCGGTGCGTATCTTCACGCTTCTTCACCGCATTGCCGCGATTGTTGGCTGCATCCATCAGCTCGCCAGAAAGACGCGCAGACATGGTCGTTTCGGCGCGGCCACGCGCGGCTGAAATCATCCAGCGGATTGCGAGCGCCTGGGCACGCTCTGGGCGAACCTCAACCGGCACCTGATATGTCGCACCACCAACACGGCGGCTGCGGACCTCAACCTGTGGCTTGATGTTTTCCAGCGCAGCATGGAACAGCTCAACCGGATTGGTTTTCGCCTTGGCTTCCACCGTATCGAGCGCAGAATACACGATGCCCTCTGCAACGGCTTTCTTACCGTCGAGCATGAGGTTGTTCATGAACTTTGACAGAACCTGATCACCGAACTTTGGATCAGGCAGGATTTCCCGTTTCTCGGGACGACGACGACGTGACATTCTTTTAACTCCTTTGGAGTGTGAATTCTTCGGTGCCAGCCCTCACCCCCGCCCTTCCACCCGGAAGTATACCCTCAAGGGCGGAAGGGCGGGGGCGAGGGCCGGCCAGGCATAAGCTGACGACGGAGGTCGTCAGCGCACCCAACAAATTACTTCGACCGCTTCGCACCATACTTGGAGCGTGACTGCTTGCGGTCCTTGACCCCTTGCGTGTCGAGCACACCGCGCAGCACGTGGTAACGCACACCGGGAAGGTCGCGCACACGGCCACCACGGATCAGGACAACGCTGTGCTCTTGCAGGTTGTGGCCCTCGCCCGGGATATAGCTGATGACCTCACGCTGGTTGGTCAGGCGCACCTTGGCAACCTTACGCAGGGCGGAGTTCGGCTTCTTCGGCGTTGTTGTATAGACGCGGGTGCAGACGCCGCGCTTCTGCGGGTTCTGCTCCATCGCAGGGACCTTTGATTTGGTCTTCTGCGGCGTGCGGCCCTTACGGACCAGCTGGTTAATGGTAGGCATGAATTACTCTTCACCTTTGTTTTGGCGAAGGCATCATGATGAAGGGATAAAGCTCGCATCAGCAGCCCGTTCGTGCTGAGCCTGTCGAAGGATGACGGGCTGCACGTCGCTGCGTGTGCAAACTGAAACACTCCACCCAGCTGCATTCGCCGGATTACTTTGCCGATTGCCCTTCCCTAACCGTCATCCCCGCGAAGGCGGGGAGCCAGCCAGACAAAGACGCAACCGCCAATGTTCAGCTTAAAATTCTGTTGGTAGGAAACTCGGTGTTCCCAACAAGCTGCGCGCCCTTAGCTGGGCAGAGTGTGGGGGTCAAGGGGCCATCAACTTCCGGCATATTGAAAATGGCATGCAATATTCTAACTGCGAAGGCTGAGAGATAACCGACGACCAAAAACGGGGAATCACATCAATGACTTTTATTCTCTCAGGCGGACCGCAGACCTCAGGTAGTTATTTCGTCCTTTTTTCGGACGTACTAGTTACCACCGGCAATCCAAATAATTCTGAAATAATTTTGCCCCACATGGCCCATGAACGCAACGTCAGTTTTGGAAATTCATACCCGCACTCCATCGAGCAAAAGACCATAATATTTGGCCACACAGCATTTCAGTACTCTGGATCTGTGGATCTATGCAAACGAGTACTGAGTAAACTATTCCAATTCACCAAGGGTGGAACAGAGTACTATCCGCTGGGCGAATGCATCGAACGCTGTAACTTTCATCAGGATGAAAAACGCCACATTCATATAGCAACACACTTTGCTCCAAAACCGCGAGATATGACAAGCTGCAACTACTATTTGCGCACTGCAAACATGGAGGCATTCGACACTAAGCATTTGTTTCTTGTTGGTGGAAGTGGAACAAATGATTTCATCGGTGGGATGCACGACCAAGCCTATAGTGTAGCGGGCACACTGGATATCGCATTGATTTATCGAGTTGCCAACTTGATTATTGATCCGTTTTTTGGAGGCAATGCAGCCTTGCAGAAACGCTATGGTTCTTGGTTCGAGTTTGTCACCTACGAAGATACAGGCTTCGTTAAAAGGCCAGTGGCAGTTCAGTTCTGGAGGCGGTTTTCAGAGGACGAGACGTTCCAGCCGGGCCCTTTGTCTTGGTCGCAGTATTTAGATCACAACCTCCTCATTCATACATTATTGCCGAAAAATGATGGTCGTTTCAAACACAATCACATCAGGGCGCGCGACCCTCTCAATAGAGAATTGTGCAAAATTGATTATCCCAACTCCCAGATCTCAGATGTGGTCTCATTTCAACCCGACGTCCTCATACACGCATTAGCAGATTTAGGTTCCAACAAGCTTCGCCTCCTCCCAATTATGAGGCATTTTGACCGGTACCGTATCGAAACCCGGGAATGGAAGTAGTAAGGCACGAAGGTGCCGAAATTGGTTTCCAGTTCAGCCCTAAGATCGATGAAGAAACCTTTGACATGGTCAATACAAAGCATGACTAAGAGTAATCTTAACAATGATCGCAGATCGCTTGCACTCGCTCATCGTCCACCGGATTACCGGCTGACTAAAACCATTTTCCTACTTCGTTGAAACCTGCTTTGCCTTCTTGCCCCCGAAGCCCTGGAGGACAGTCAGTGCTAAAGCCGCCTTATTACCAACCGCCCTATGATCCCACCGTCCGGCTTGGCTCGCAGCCGCCATCGGATGGCCCGCTCGACCGTATCAATGGCACGACCCTCTCCCCCGCTGGCGACCCCGACACGCGCGACGCCATGCGCCGGTGGGAGCATCAGGTGGCGACCGGGCAAATTGGGGGTCATTTGCGCCCTACCGCTTCGCTACATGAGGGCAGTAGCCCACCCAAAACCGACCCCAAAATCCTCCGCCGTCATGTCCGCAATGAGCTGATCCTGTGTGGGAGAATTTATTGATATCGGCGCGAAGCGCCGCAAGGCCAAAGGCCGCCCGCAGCAGCGCGGACTTGTCCGCAAGCTGCGAGGATATCGCACGACGGAGGTCGTGCGGAAAACAAAGACTCTGTGTGTTCTTGGACTGACCTCGTGACCTTGCGCTCAGACGCCGAGTGCCTGCCTATGAAGTTCGACCAAGCGGAGAGAGAGTTTTTTGTTTAGCCTCAAGCGCCGGCGTTCGCATCCGCTCACTTAGGCTTCCGCGCCATTCGGCGCGACGGCCGGTCGGCCTTGCGGCTCACTGGTCGCTCGCCGGACTATTCCAAGCCAATGAGGTGTCACTTTGGACAAACCCACCCCCACCCGCGCTATCCCCCGCCAAGCGACCTCTGCTGTCGCCTTTCAAGGCATTCCGCCTGAAGACGACGACCCTCTCCTGCAATTCGCGCCGTATCTGCACAAGGCGCCGCGTTCGAACTCCATCACCCCGCCTTTGCAGCGCCGCTTTGTGGCCACGCTCGCCGCGACGGGCATCGTCAAGCACGCCGCGCGGACCATCGGCAAATCGCTGGAGGCGCTCTACAAACTACGTCGAATGCCGGGGGCGGAGGGGTTTGCGGCCGCCTGGGACGCGGCGTTGGAGCGCGGGGTGCAGCGGCTGGAGGATGTCGCGATGGAGCGAGCCATCACCGGCACTCGCACGCCCATTGTCAGCCACGGCGAGATCCTCGGCTGGTGGGACAAGCCGGATAACGCGCTGCTGCGGTTCCTGCTCGCTCAGCGTCTGCCGCACATCTATGGGCCAGCGCGGGAGAAGCCGAGCGACGCAGTCTATGCCGAGGCGGAGGAAGCCGCGCTGGACGCGGCGCGGGCGCTGGTGCGGGAGGAGCGGAACGCGCAGACCAAGGACCTGATCGCGCTGGTCGAGCATATGGCGGATAACAAGCTGGCGGGCCGCGCGCTGATCACAGGGATGGATCTCTCCAAGACGCTGCATGAAAACGCGGCGGTCTTGCGGGACACAAAACCCTAGTCGGCGCTCAGCTTTCCATACCACAGCACGTCGCGCAGTCCGATATGCGTTGTCTCATGCTCGCGGAAGTATGCCTCGCGGGTAAAACCCTGCTTTTCCAGTAGCTTGATCGACGCAGTGTTGTCCACGTCGACCTCTGCGGTAAGCTTGCGATGCGCGTCTTTGGTGAAGAGATATTCGGCCAGCGCGGCCATACATTCGCTCGCGACGCCCTGCCCCTGACGGTTCATGCACACGATATAGCCTATCTCTGAAACGCCATCCTCATGCGCGGGCATCGCGACAAAGCGCCCGGCGACGTGCCCCTTGTTCGGGCCGTCGGTATCTTCGGCTATCCACGTCCGCCCATCCCATGTCGGATCGGCCAACCAGCCCCACAGCTCTTCCTCGCTCTCAAACGCGGGCCGCGTCAGATAGCGGCACTGTATCTCGTCGCTCAGCGTGGGGAACAGCGCGGCGCAATCGCTGCGCTGCAGGGGCCGCATTGTGAAGCGGGGTGTGGTGAGGATTGGAATATGTGCCATATTTTGATTTCCGCAGCACCTCCGTGCTGCGATCTCCTCGCTCCCTACCGGTCGCTGCGGGCGCGCGGTCGCGCTTGCGGCTCGCTGGTCGCTCGCCGAACTCGACTAGACCTTATCCTTCAGCCAAGAAGCTCACCAGCGCCTTCACCTTCTTCTGCCGCCATTGCGGCAGCGGCGCGACGAGCCAATAGGCGCGCAGACCGGGCTCCGGCCCCTCGAGAGCGACCAGCCGATCCGCCGCGATCTGATCCACCACCAGCAGTTCCGGCAGCCGTGCCTTGCCCAGCCCCGCCATCGCGCTCGACAGCGCCTGTCCTGCATTGCTGACCGTGATTGTGACCTCTGCCCCCTCTGGCACGTCTGGCCCCCAGCTGATCCAGTTTTCAGGAACTGAGCCATCATCCGTCTTCGCGGCGACCGTCACCCGGCTCGCGGGCGCAAGCTCAACCCCCTCAAGATCGCCCGGTCCATCAACCAGCCGGATCGCGAAATCCAGGTTCGATTCGGTGAAGTCAGCATTCTCATCAGCCACAAAGATAAACTGCACACCGGGGTTCTCTTTCGAAAACTCCGCCAGTTTTGGTGCGAGCCATTGCGCGTAAAATTCGCGCGGCGCGGCAATCGTATAGCGATCGCTGGATTGGCCCGCCTGCATCGCCTGGACGCTTTCCTCAAACTTGAGGAAGCCCTCGCGCAAAGCATCGAGGCCCGCGCAGCCTTCCTCGGTCAGTTCGAGGCCTTTACTGGTGCGGCGAAACAGAACCGTCCCCAGGTGATCTTCCAATGCGCGGATCTGTTGACCGACGGCGGCAGGCGTCACTGCCAGCTCGTCCGCAGCACGGGTAAAAGACAAATGCCGGGCAGCTGCGTCGAAAACTCGCAGCGCGTTCAAGGGTAGATGCGTACGCTTCATAGCGGGATGCGACTTAATTGTGTCGACCCAAGGAAACAAGTCGCCATCGCGAAACCTATGCTATAGCGGGACGTTCAGCGGCATTCCAAAGCGATTGCCGCACCAATTCTTGACCGCCAAAAGCTAAAAAGCACCCTGATATGGAACAGCGAAGCCCAGAACCAGCCAACGATTCGCCGGACACTGGCGATACCGTTTCTGGCGGCTTTGAGGGGCCAGAGGATCGCTACGTCAATCGCGAAATGAGCTGGCTGGCCTTTAACCGCCGTGTGTTGGCGGAAGCAGCGAACGAGCGCTACCCGCTGCTGGAGCGACTACGATTTCTGTCCATTTCAGCCAGCAATCTCGATGAGTTTACAATGATCCGCATTGCCGGGCTTGAGGGTCAGGCAAGCCGCGGAATCGAAACCACCGCAATTGACGGCACAAGCCCGCTTCAGCAGTTAGAGGCGATCCGAGCAGAAGTTCTGCAGATTGAGGAGCGGCAGCAGAGTATTCTCGCGACTTTGCAGAAACTTCTGGCGGAAGAGGATGTCCTGATCCCGGATTTGGATGATCTGACACAGGAACAGCTAAGCTGGCTCGAAACCTATTTCACCAATGACATATTGCCGCTGATCACGCCGCAGGCGATTGATCCCTCACACCCCTTCCCCTTCGTGTCCAATCTGGGGATGGGCCTGATCTTCCGCCTTAAGCGGGGCAAGCGAAAGCCGGGCCTGATGGAGATGGTGCTGATCCCCAGCGGCGCCCCGCGCTTCGTGCGTATTCCGGGTGAGGAAGCGGTCTATGTCGCGATCGAGAAACTCATTACGCAATTTGCGCATTTGCTGTTTCCAGATTTCAAGATCGCTGGCGATGGCTATTTCCGCGTTTTACGCGATAGTGACATCGAGATTGAGGAAGAGGCAGAGGATCTTGTTCGCTTCTTCCGCACCGCGATACAACGGCGTCGACGTGGCCGTGCGGTGATGCTTGAGGTAGACCATGAATGCGATAGCGAGGCGGAAATTCTGCTGCGCGAACAGTTCAACGTCGATTCGGCCATGGTCATTAAGAGCGGCGGAATGCTTGGCCTGCATGATCTGGATGCAATCTGCAACGAACCGCGCCCTGATCTGAAGTTTGCGCCCTATGATCCGCGGTATCCAGAGCGCATTCTCGCCCATGACGGCGACTGCTTTTCTGCCATTCGCGAAAAAGACATCATCATTCATCACCCCTATGAGAGTTTTGAGGTGGTGGTCGACTTTTTACGGCAGGCAGCATCTGACCCCAATGTCGTCTCGATCAAACAGACGCTGTATCGCGCAGGCGATCAATCGCCGGTAATCGCCGCGCTCATCGACGCAGCGGAGGCTGGGAAAGCGGTGACTGCGGTGGTCGAGATCAAGGCCCGGTTTGATGAAGAACGAAACCTGCACTGGGCGAACGAGCTGGAACGCGCCGGGGTTCAGGTGATCTATGGCTTCACCGAGTACAAGACCCACGCAAAGGTTAGCCTGGTCGTACGCCGCGAGGAGGAAGGATACCGGACCTATTGCCACTTCGGCACCGGCAATTATCACCCTGTCAACGCGCGGATTTACACCGATTTCAGCTATTTTACGGCTGACAAGGCTCTAGGCCGCGATGCTGCCAAGCTGTTTAATTTTGTGACCGGCTATATCGAGCCGAACAAGCTGGAAAAGCTTGCGATTTCCCCTATCAGTCTCGCCGACACGCTGTACGAGATGATCGATACAGAGATTGCCAACGCCAAGGCGGGTAAACCCGCTGGCATCTGGGCAAAGCTGAACTCTATCACGCACCGTGAGACGATTGATCGGCTGTATGCGGCCAGCCAGGCAGGCGTGGAGATAAAGCTGGTCGTTCGGGGCATCTGTTGCCTGCGCGCCGGTATTCCCGGCCTTTCGGAGAACATTCAGGTCAAATCGATCATCGGACGGTTTCTGGAGCATGGCCGCCTGTGGGCGTTCGCCAATGGCGATGACCTACCCAACAAAAAGGCGAAGGTTTTCATGACCAGCGCTGATGCGATGTCGCGCAATCTCTATCGCCGGGTTGAAGTTTTGGTGCCGATCAAGAACCGAACTGTGCATGATCAGCTGCTGGACCAAGTGATGCTGGCGAACATTATCGATACAGAGCAGAGCTGGCTCTTGGGGCCAGACGGGGAATATCGGCGCGCAAGGGAGGCGGACATATCGGCGGACCTGCGCTTCAATTGCCACCAGTATTTTATGAGCAACCCTTCCCTGTCCGGGCGCGGTGCTGCATTGGAACATCATGCCGTACCAATTTTGACCCTGCACAAGAGTAGTGAATGAGCCAAACGAAGAGGGGTAAACGCAGCCAACGATCCCATCGGGTGAAGGCTGTTATCGACATCGGATCAAACACGGTCCGCATGGTCATTTACTCCGGCGCAGAGCGCGCACCTGAGGTTATCTGGAACGAGAAAGTCGCTGCACGGCTGGGGCGTGATCTTTCAAAAACAGGCAAAATCCCAAAGGAAGCACAGGAAGAGGCGCTGGGCGCCCTCGCTCGCCACGCCCTGATAATTCAAGACCTTGGCATCGATGACGTACAAACCGTGGCAACTGCGGCCGCACGCGACGCCAGCAATGGCGACAAGTTCATCGGCAAGGTTCAGGCGCTCGGCTTTAGCCCTCGCCTACTGAGTGGGGAGGAAGAGGCAACCGCATCAGCCATGGGAGCAATCGGGGCGTTTCCAGATGCGAACGGGATCGTTGCCGATCTCGGCGGCGGCAGTCTGGAAATGGTGTCGATTGCCGATGGAACGGCCAGCGGTGCGGTGACCATGCCGTTTGGTACACTGCGGCTACCCGCGCTGCGCAAAAACGGTCGGTTTGGCAAAACGGTTAGAGGCGCCCTGGAAGATGCTGGCTTCGCAGGTCGGGGAACCCTACCGCTATACATGATCGGCGGCACGTGGCGGGCCTTTGCCGCCTATGCAATGGACAATATCGATTACCCGCTAACCGACCCGCATGGTTTTGAGCTCCATCCGGAAGAAGCCGCCCGGCTTGCACGCAAACTGGTGCGTAGCGATCCCGATACTTTGCAGGGCATACGCGGGATCAGTCCGATGCGCGCGGGATATCTGCCCGATGCGGCGGCTCTTCTGCAACCGATGCTGGAGACGATTGATCCGACGCAGCTGGTTTTCTCCTCATGGGGGCTGCGCGAGGGGTTGTTATACAGCAGGCTTACTGATCTGGATCAGGTGAAGGACCCCTTGCTGGCAGGTGTTGATGCTTTCGCTGCGCCGCGCGATTCATCGATTACAGGCGCTGCACGCCTTGCCGCGTGGAGTGTGGAACTGGCGCAGGGCGATGGCTCGGTAAATGAGCGCCTCCGGCTGGCCGCCGCGCAATTGGCGGTTGCGCTGCACCGCGTGGAACCAAATTTGCGGGTCAATCACGCCACGGAATGGGCGCTCGACAAACGTTGGATAGGGCTGACCCCGCGTGGCCGCGCGATGATCGCCGCTGCATTGTTCGGCAGCCTGGGCCGTACTGCGGTGCCAAGCGCTTTCCGACGGCTCGCCAATGACGAGGATTTGCGCGAAGGGCTGACCTGGGGTCTCGGCTTTCGACTAGGGCACCGTTTGGGGGCCGCTTCGCGCGTGTCGATGCTCACCAGCACGCTGGCCGTGCGCAAAAAGAAACTGGTGCTGAGGCTGGATGAAAGCCGCGCAGCTCTGGGCAATTATCCGGTGACTAAGGACCTTGAGGTGCTTGCCGCATGGCTGGATCTGGAACCCAAGATCAAGATCGGGAAATTTGATCGGGAGGATGACCCGGAAAGCTGGTTTGACCCGGTTTCCTAGCGATAGAATTCTTATGATCCGCTAATCCGCAGTCGCAGGCGCGGATAGTGGGAAGAACGGGATACGCACTTCCATCGGTGAGCCGTCTTCGCGATGGAAAGTGTAGAAACCTTCCATCGACCCATGCGGTGTTTCCAGCGGGCATCCAGAGACATAATCGTGCGATGCGCCGGGTTGCAGCACCGGCTTCTCTCCCACAACGCCGTCACCATCGACATGGCTTACCTTGCCCAATGCATCGGTGATCCGCCAATGTCGGCTGATCAGCTGAATCCGTTCGCGCGAAAGGTTCTCAATGCGGATGTGATACACCCAGAACCACTTGCCGATTTCCGGCTGAGACTGTTCAGGCAAAAAATTTACCGAAACGCGTACCGCGACGTCGTCGGTGATAGCGGCGTGATGGAACAGGGCCTTGATGCTCATGAGTCGTAAGCTAACCCGAAACGGCTCGCTCTCAAGGGGGTTTTTGACTCTTTACCCAGATGCGTTGCGACAATGCCGCAGGTGTGGCCCGCCATCAGGGCGCGACCCGCCTAATTTGCCAGCTCTTCCTCAATCTGCGCGAGCCGCTCTTTTCCAAAGAACATCTCATCGCCGATGTAGAATGTCGGGATGCCAAACGCGCCGCGATCTACCGCGCCTTGGGTGTTATCGACCAATTGCTGCTTGATTGCCGGATCCTGAGTCTTGGCAAACAATGCCTCGGCATCGAAGCCAGCTTCGGCCAAAACCGACCCTATCGCCGCCGGATCATCGATGGGGACGCCCTGCTCCCACAATGCCGGTAGCAAAGTGTCGACAAGCCTGTTTCGCTCCTCACCCTCGACCGCGAGCAACATGCGCTGAAAGCTAACCGAGTTGAACGGAAATTGCGGGTGCATCGCGAACTTATCAAACCCGTGTTTCTGGATGAAGCGCCTGATTTCGAGCATACCATACTCGACTTTGCCCTTCACATCCTTGTCGCGGATCATCGGCGGTGCGTTTCCGGTGAGCTTGTGCATCCCGCCCAGAAACACCGGCGTGACCTTTAGCTTAGCCCCCGTACGTGCGACCACATCTTTCACTGGATACCATGCGAGATAGCCATTCGGGCTGACAAAATCGAAAAGAAATTCAAGCGTTTTTGGCACGGCGCACCTCTCCCCATCATACGTTTGGCAAAGCCTACACGCCGACCTCGCCGCCGTCACTATGGATCGACGAGTCCCCTGTTCTTTGCATTAGTTAGTTGCGAATGATTTGCATTAGCGTATTCTAAATTGCGACTCGCGGAGAAAGACATGCCCCACAACAACGCTCGAAAATGCGCTCACACTCTGACGCTCCCGCTGCCCGAGTGCAGATTAGAGCGCTCAGGCCTACTCATCGCACGACGCACCGCCATGGGCGGCCATCAGGATGCGCAGGCTGCACTGTTCGCCATGCACGCTTTCGGCGTGCGCTTTCGCAAACCGCTCACACTCATCCGCTGCTTGGTCCATGAACTTGCTCAAACCTCTCACCGGACGATCCGCATCGCGCCCTGCTGCGCCGCAGGAATGACCCGCGATGAAGGGTTGTTGATGGAAGCAATCGGCGGAGGTGGGATCGCACCGCTTCTGGCGCTTACTGACAATGAAGATTGCGGCAACCTGCTCCCAATTGCGGGGATGCTACGCAATGAATTCAGTTTTCTGCGATTGGCACGGCGCCAACGGCATTAAAGCCCAGCCCTGGCGAGCGCCTGGTCCATATCCTCTGTGATATCCGCAATATCTTCCAAGCCGACATTGATCCGTAGCAGACCTTCAGTGACGCCCATTTCCGCCCGCGCCTCCTCCGTCATGCCCGCGTGTGTTGTGCTGGCAGGATGACACATAAGACTGCGCGAATCCCCAATATTGTTGGATATATCGATCAGCCGCAATGCGTCGAGAACGGCAAAGGCGGTCTCGCGCGAGCCCACATCAAACGCGAAGATAGACCCGAATGCATCCATCTGCTTGGCCGCAAGTTCATGAGCGGGATGACTCGCCAATCCGGGATGTAAGATGTGCGGCACCCTCGTCTCGACAAACTGCCCCAGCGCAAGCGAGTTCGCGCTCTGTTGGTGCGCTCGCATCGACAGAGTCTCCAGGCCTTTAAGCACAACCCAGGCATTGAATGGCGCGAGGTTCGGGCCGGTATTGCGCTGAAACGGCAACAGCACCTCATTGATAAACTCCTCGCTGCCGCAGACGGCACCAGCCAAAACGCGCCCCTGCCCATCCATGAGCTTGGTCGCACTATAGGCCACTACATCTGCGCCGTACTCAAGCGGACGCTGTAAAGCCGCCGTCGCAAACGCATTGTCGACCACCGTCGTGATGCCGTGCGCCTTGGCAAGGCCGCACACATAATCCAGATCGACAATATCGAGCGTTGGGTTGGCGGGCGTTTCAAAGAAAAACACCTTCGTATTGGGGCGGATCGCAGCGTCCCAAGCGGCATTGTCTGCACTATCTATAACGGTGGTTTCTATGCCGAAGCGTGGGCAGAGCTGATCGACCAACCAACGGCAAGAACCAAACGCCGCACGGGCGGCAACCACGTGATCGCCAGCCGATAGCTGACACAGCAGCGCCGCCGTCATGGCCGCCATTCCGCTCGCCTGAGCGCGACAAGCCTCGGCGCCCTCCATCAGGGCAACCCGTTCCTCCAACATGGCGACGGTGGGGTTCTGGAGGCGGGAATAGGTCATCCCCTCTGCCTCGCCCGCAAAGCGCTCGGCAACGGTGGCGGCGTCATCGTAGGTGTAGCCGGACGTGAGGAACAACGCCTCACTGGTCTCACCATGCTCACTGCGCCACGTCCCACCACGAATAGCTTGCGTCGCAGGCCGCCAATTGCGCGTGGTTGCGCGATCCATACCGCTTGTCTTTTTCATGGTGTCGCGACTTAGGCGCGGTCGAAACGCGCGGCAAGCATCATCAGTGGTGCATTTACAATCCGCTAGCGATCAGGCCTTGTCGGGCGATCCGCCCCTGACCAATCACTCCGAGCATTTGCGTGCCCTCAATTAACGTCAAAAGGTATCGCGCGCCGCCTTGTGGATCGGGATCATCAACGGGCATTTGCGTCTCCAGCCACCCCAGCAACTGTTCCATGATCTGCCCGGCTGCATCGCGATAGCCCGGAACATCACGGGCACACCCAGCGACGATCTCCCACCACACCGCCATAAATGGCCCCATTTCCGGAGAGGAAGTTTCGACAAGAATGCGCTGTATGCACTCCTTGCGCGACGTCGCTCGCTGCCCGCCGACACGTGCGTCAAGGCCAGCCGCATACATTTGCGCCAGGTGCGCAAGAAGATCAGTAATCAGCTGCTGCTTATTGCCGAAATGATAAATCAGCATCCTGTCACTGGTACCAGCCGCCTTCGCCAAGGGTCGCAAGCTTAAACCTGCAATGCCATGCTCCAATACGTGAGAGGCCATCGCGGGCAGAAGCGTTTCACGCGACATTTCGCCCCTTGTTGTAGAGTTTTTCCTAGTTGAAATCATAGCCTCTTGTAGCGATCGCTACATTCAGATACAAGACTTGTAGCAGTCGCTACACAAACGGAGAGATCGGCATGCTTTCACCACTTGAAATACTCGCCGCCGCTGGCTTGGTGAGCACACTCATTGCAGTTCTGTATATTTTGATCGCGAAGCCTTCAGCAGGCAATTCGTCCCTTGCCGCAACGCTATGTGGCGCATTTCTGGGATTTACAGCGGTTACAATCTGGCAGGAGGGCGTACTGCCCGTCTGGGTCAATCACACCACAAACCTATGGGGCATACAGGTCTGGTTTGATCTGCTGCTATCGGTTGGAATTGCGTTTTTTCTGCTGGCTGCGCGCGCGAAAAAGGTCGGAATGAATGTGGGCCTGTGGGCTTTGTTCGTCGTGAGCACGGCTAGCATCGGCTTACTCGCAATGGCTGCGCGTCTGTTCTGGCTCGAACGACAGTTAGATCAAGGTTGATGCGAACCTCTGAAATGCCCGACCAGCAAAAAGGGGCGAGGAGTTTCCTCCCCGCCCCAGATGTCTTACCAGACAAACGCCGTTAGGCGCTTACTGGATCGTCATCATCATCAGCGATGATGATGATGCCCGCGACTACTGCAGCAGCAGCCAAGAGCGCGATAATAAGACTTGTGCCAGCCAACTCAGACTCGCCTTCTGCAGGAGCAGCGCTCCGTACCAGCGGGCTGTCGGCTGCGAGTACTGGAGCAGTTGCGAGTGCAGCTGCAGCAGTCCCCATAGCAATGGTCTTCAAACGCATCGATATTCTCCTCGTTTGGAATGAGCCAAACGTAATTACTTTTACTTGAACCCATCCACCTGCACATATTCCAGAAATTTCTTACCAAGCAAAGACTTTCAGCGACATTTCTGCGGATTGAGGCATTTTTGCGACGGGTTTCTGTCTGACTACATTTGTGAACTGGCCAAAGATAACTTGCAAACCGCAGAATTCCGCCAAAGTGTTGAGTTTCCAGAGGAAGACAATTAACGCCCTGATCATGGTGGAAACCCAGCCAAATATCACCCGTGATCCGTTAGTTTGGTGCATTTTTGTCACATTCGTGTTCTGGGGTTTGTGCCTGATCCGGCTTACGATCCCCGGCACACCGTATTTTGATGAGGTGCATTACATCCCGGCGGCGAGAGACATTCTGGCGCAGGGGATATTCAGCAATCGCGAACACCCATTATTCGCCAAAGAACTGCTTGCAGTATCGATATATCTGTTCGGCGACACTCCATTCGGTTGGCGAATACTTGCTACTTTGGCAGGCGCTGTCACTCTTTTCGCAGCCATGCGTGCACTCTGGATCGCCACTCGCAGTCGGTTCGCGACATTATCTTACGGACTATTGCTCGCGACTGGATTTCACCTGTTCGTTCACGCACGCATCGCGATGCTCGACATCTTCTTTGTATGCTTCCTGACCATCACCGCATGGCAGTTTGCCGCGGCGGTCCGCCGTCCAGAACAAGGGCGCTGGAGGCTGGCAATTACAGGCGTGGCGATCGGTCTGGCCATGGCGAGCAAGTGGAACGCTATTCCCTATGCAGTATTGCCGGGCCTTGGCTTCTTGGCATACCGGTTGAGTGCAGGTCGAAGAAGGCTGTTGCTGAGTGTGCGCGGCGCGCCGGTTCCGGGCGTCTCGCTCTTGGAGGCAGCGCTCTGGCTGGGCCTGATCCCTCTTAGTGTTTACGCGGCGACTTTCATTCCCGGCTTCTACTTTGCACAGCAACCAATCGAAAACCTCGTATCCCATCATCAAATCATGCTCGATTTGCAGACGCAGGTCTTGAAGGAGCACCCTTACCAATCGGTCTGGCACGACTGGGTACTGAACAACCGGGCAATCTGGTATCTCTATGAGGAGATCAATGGCGCGCAGCGGGGCGTGCTGCTCATCGGCAATCCGCTCACAATGCTGCTCGGCCTGCCAGCAATAGCCTGGACCGCCTATCGCGCCGCGACTCGTCGCGATCCTGCATCAATCGCGGTCACTGCGCTGTTCGTTGTTGGTCTGGGTTTCTGGATCCTCGCGGCCAAGCCGATACAGTTCTACTACCATTATTTCTTCCCCAGCATGGTGTTGCTCGCGGCACTCGCGATGACTCTGGACGAGTTGTGGCAGTCAGGACATCGCTGGTTGGCGATCACTCCGGTCGCTGGAAGCATCGCAGTGTTTGCATATTTTTATCCGATACTCAGCGCCGCGCCACTTCAGGGCCCGATGTCGTTTCTGGCTTGGGCATGGCTTGAAAGCTGGCGCTGACGCGGTTCTATTGCCCTTGCCGAAAGCGGCCCCAGACGAAGCGGCTGGACAGCGCGTAATTCCATACTGAACCGATGCCGATGCCAACCAGCGCGGCGAGAACTGCGTGCAGCCCGCGATCGTGCAGTGTCGTTGCGACCGCGACATTGGCAAAAGCACCTATAGAGCATGCCGCAATGAAGCTCGCCCAACCGCGGAACACTTCGCCAGCAGTTTTCAGGCGCCGGTCGCGGTAAGTTAGGAAATTATTGAGCCAGAAGTTGAAACTCATCGCAGCGAAAGTCGCAATCGCCTGTCCCAGCGAGAAGCCTGCGCCTGCCGCGAGCAGCACCAGATACAGCACCGCCATATGCACCAGCACGCCCATCGCTCCGACAGTGCCGAACATGGCAAAGCGGGTCGGGATTACGCGGCCAAAACTCTTGTCATAAAGGCCCGCAAGAAAATCGAACGCAATCGCGCGATCAAGCTTGGATTCGCCAGAACGCCGTGCACCAAAGCGCATGGGAAACTCTTTGACCCGCAGCGGTTTCTCAGCAGTCGCGAGCACATCGAGCAGTATCTTGAAACCAATCCCCGAAAGCTTTGGAGCCAGGTCGCGGACAGTCTCTGATCGCATCAGGAAAAATCCGCTCATCGGATCACTCAAGTCGACGCCAGTAATCCGCCGCGCCAGCATATTGGCAAGTCCTGAGAGCTTCTCCCGATCAGGGTTCGCCCAATCCTCTGTGCTGGCACCCTCTGCAAAGCGGCTTGCAACAGCGATATCTGTCTCGCCTCCCTTCACCGCAGCGAGCAAATCAGCCAATATCCCCGGATCATGCTGATGATCGGCATCCATCACGGCTGCGTAGGGCGCGGCAGTCGCGCAAAAACCCTCGATAACAGCGCTGGATAGCCCGCGCCTGCCAATACGCTGGATCACCCGCACGCGCCGGTCAGTCAGAGACAATCGCCGTGCCTCATCCGCCGTTCCATCTGCGGAGTTATCGTCGACGATCAGGACTTCCCAACCATCAATGCCGAGCGCGCTCTCGATCCGCTCAATCAATGGGGCGAGATTATCGCGCTCATTCAGCGTGGGCAGGATGATCGCAAGGTCTAGCGGCGCGGCGGACATGTACTTGCCTTGCCAACAAAATCAGAGGCGCGCCAGCACCGCATCGCCGATTTCAGCAGTTCCGGCATTGCCGCCTAAGTCAAAGCCAAGCACACCGTCTTTGAGCGCCGCCTCTACCGCTACTTCCACGCGTTGCGCTTCACTCTCACGCCCCAACGAATGGCGCAGCAGCATCGCAACCGAGAGGATGGCTGCCATGGGGTTTGCTTTACCCTGCCCCGCAATGTCCGGCGCGCTGCCATGAATTGGCTCATACAGGCCAAAGGTGCCAAATTCTGTCTGACGCTCGCCAAGCGAGGCGCTCGGCATCAGGCCGATGGAGCCGACCAAGGCGCTGGCCAGATCTGACAAAATGTCGCCAAACAGGTTTCCAGTCAGAATCACCTCAAACTGCGCCGGTGCCGCCACAAGCTGCATCGCCGCATTGTCGACATACATATGATCGAGCACAACTTGATCAAAGTCCGCCGCCACTGCGTTCACCGTGTCGCGCCACAACTGGCTGGTTTCGAGAACGTTGGCCTTATCGACGCTCGTAAGCTTTCCGCCGCCCTGCGCCGCCGCGCGAAATGCAATCTCCGCAATCCGGCGCACCTCTGGTTCGGAGTAGGACATCATGTCCCACCCCTCTGCATCACCATCGTCAGTCGTGCGCTGGCCCTTCTCGCCAAAATAAACATCGCCCGTCAATTCGCGGACAAAGAGGCAATCAATCGCGTCTGCAACTTCCACCCGCAGAGGCGAAAAACTCTCCATTCCCGGCCACACCCGCGCTGGGCGCAGATTGGCAAACAGATCAAGCTCTTTGCGCAAACCAAGCACCGCCTGTTCTGGCCGCAAATGACGTTCCAACGTGTCGCAAGACTCGTCACCGACCGCACCGAATAACACCGCATCGGCAGCACGTGCCATGTCCAGTGTTTCAGCTGGCAAGGGCTGCCCATGACGCTTATAAGCGACACCGCCCACGTCGCCTTCAAACAGGGTAAGACCTGGAAGATCGAGCGCCTCCAGCACGCGCACGCCCTCGCGCGTTACTTCGGGGCCAATTCCATCTCCGGGCAAAACCGCTATCTTCATGAGATCAACTTCACGCCAACATTCTCCCCAGCCGCTGCCGCAGCAACTGCCGTGCCGCCATAACATCGGCGCGCTGCTCCGCAATCAGGTAAGTCGCGATCGGCTCTTCCAATTGGTCGAGAATGTCTAGGGCTTGCGATAGATCGGCTATTTCTGGTCGCGCGTCCGCCCGTGGACCGCCGCCATAGCCCATCTCGCGCAGCATCAGAGTTTCGTAAGCGACCAGTCCCTCGACCCAACCGCGTGCCGATGGCGCAGAGCAAATCGCATCGAGCAGCCCGCCGAGCGCTGAATAAAGCGTGGGATAGGGATTGCGTTCGGGCAACACGCTGGCCGTCAGCGCGCAGACCCAGCTGATCGCGGCGGCAGGCAACGGTTCTGAGAGCCAGGGTCCGCGGCTTTGCGCCAGTTCCAGCCGTGCAAAGGGCAATTGGCTGGCGGATTTCGCGCGGATCTCGGCCTCGACCAGATTGCCGGGAATAACCACCGGGCGCAGCTGACGCCCTCGCCCACCAGCGACATAAGCCGCGACCAGTCCGCTTTCTTCGGTCAGCATTCTCGCAATAACCGCCGTCTCTCCATGAGAGCGGGCGGCGACAAGTATGGCGGGTGCGCGCAGGTTCATTTGATTTCCGATGCCCGAGTCGCCCCTGCGCAGCCAGGGGCCCAGATAACATCTCGGCAAACGAAACTAATTGATTGCATCGAACAGGTCATCCCAATCGGGGTTGTCACGTCTGATCAGCTTTAGCTTCCACTGACGTTTCCATCGTTTCATGCCTTTTCGCGCACGATGGCATCGTGGATGTCGTCATATGCTTCAACATATACCAGTCGGTTTAGGCCGTGACGTCGGCAGAATTCCGAACCTTTGCCAGCCCGCTGCAACTCCAAACGTTCGACAATTTGTGACGTTACGCCGATATACAGGGTACCGCGCGGGGCATTGGTCATGATGTAGACCCAGCCAACCATTCAGGCAGTTCTCGTTCTCGTCGGATAGGGCATCTAGACCCCTGCCTTCGCAGGGGTGACGGTCACTTTAGTTTGGCTTCCAAAGCCGCGACACGCTCGGCCAGCGCTTCGTTTTCTTCGCGGGCCTTCGCAGCCATGGCTTTGACAGTGTCGAACTCTTCGCGGCTGACAAAGTCCATGCCGCCAAACGCTTCCTTGGCACGTTCACGAGCGCTCTCACGCGCCTCGCGGGTCATGCCCGCAAATGTGCCCGCCGCGGCGTTGGCGAGCTTTACGAAATCGGCGATCATTGGGTTCTGGCTTTGCATCTACCCTAAATGGGGTCACATACAGTTTTTGTCTAGATTCTTTGTTTTCCGCAGCACCTCCGTGCTGCGATTTCCTCGGCCTTTCAGGCCTGCGGGCGGCCGGTCGGCCTTGCGGCTCGCTAGTCGCTCGCCGTGCTCCGCGACCAAGCCAACAATCCGCATCCTATCACTCGCCGATACGCACGCGCTCAACCGCGCCCTCGCTCGAAACCGCGCCGCCATCTGGGTTCGCCTGAATGAACTCGTAATTGAGCAACGTCGCGAAGCAGACCCAGGCAAGATAGGGTACCAGCAGTAACGCGGCGACGCGGCGTACGCGCCAGAACAGGGCGATGACCACAAGTAGTGTGATCACCACCGCGATTATGACGTACAGCCCCAGCTGCATATTCTGCATGCCAAAAAATGCAGGTGTCCAAGCAAGATTAAGCAGGAAATGCACTGCAAACGCTACTATCGCGGCTATCCGGCCCTTTGCACCCCAGGCACTGCAGACCAAAGCCAAGGCGATACCGATCATCACATAAAGGATAGACCAGACGATCCCGAACCACATTGGCGGCGGGAAAATCGCTGGCTTCTCGAGGCTTTGAAACCACGGTGTGTTCGGGCCGCCCAATTGTCCGGCGAAAAAGCCAAGCAGCACGATGAGAGGCACTGTAAACAATGCCCACCGAAAGAAACTGGCGCGTAGCTGACTGCGCGAAGCCAACAAGCTCATAAAAATGTCCTGTTTGCGTGATTCGTTAACGCGGACCTAGGCCGCAAGCGCGCAACTGCGCAACATTACGTAAGCCGCCCGTCCCCAGCGAAGCCATGCTCGTCACATGATGGGACAGGTTCAGACCTTCACCACGCCATGCTCAATCAAGCTGCGACCACAATCGACGATGCTCTCCTCTTCCGTACCGGGTTTTCCAGCCGAGCCTTTGTTCGGCATGACTGCGATCAACATGACGCGACTTACCAAGCTCGCTTTTGATTGATCGCACGCCCGCATTGAACAGGCTGAGAACGCTGACCATCCAGTTTGGCATGATCTTGGTCGGCACTTTCTTGACCTGATCCGGTGGCAGGCCATTGCGCAGCGCCTGCCCCACCTCGATCATCTTCATGAAACGTCCGGCGGCAAGAAAACGTTCTCCTGCAAGACCAGGTTCCTCCAGACATTTCACGTGAAGTTCCGCCACATCGCGGGTGTCCACCACGGCAAAACCCAGATCGGGGGCCATCGGCATGGAGCCATCCATCAACTGCTTCACCGCCTCGACACTGGCGGAGAAGTCGCCGCTATCGACGGGGCCCAGCACCATGGATGGATTTACCGAGACAAACTCCATGCCATCTCCCTCTGCGTCAATCCAGTCGCGCGCCGCACGCTCCGCAATCGTTTTGGATTTGACATAGGGGTAGACATCGGGATGCGTGATGTCCGTCCAATCGCTCTCATCGACGGTGTAATCTTTTTCGCTGCGGCCATAGGCGACCGCAGCCATGGAGCTGGTCTGCACAAAACGTGTGACGCCAGCTGCCTTGGCAAAACGCAGCGCCCGCAGAGTTCCCTCGCGTGCCGGCACGATCATATCATTCTCGTCTTTGGGTGTGCTAGCGGCAATCGGTGACGCAACATGGCACACATGCGTGCAGCCAGCATTAGCGTCGGCCCAGCCATCGTCACTCATCAAATCCGCCTGAAAGACCTTTAGCTGATCCTCATCTGGATTATCGAAACGCGCACGCAGCGCGTCGGCGCTTTTGGCCATGTTGCGCACGGTCGTGTGAACCGTCCAGCCCTTCGCCAACAGCTGTTTGATGATCTCGCCAGCGATGTATCCGGTGCCGCCGGTAACCAGAACTGTGCCCGTCATATATGCTCTCCCAAGCTCATTTGCGTTCAGGCTAGCACTTCAGTTGCGAAAGGCAATTTACTTAAACAGAACCAGTTCCTCTGCCATGGTCGGGTGGATCGCAGTCGTCGCATCGAAATCAGCTTTGGTCAGACCCGCCTTCACCGCGATGGCTGCGGCCTGCATGATCTCTGGCGCCTCTGGCCCGATCATATGAATGCCCACCACCTGATCGGTGGCTGCATTGGTGATCATCTTATAAAGGCTGCGCTCGTTCCGCCCCGCAACAACGTTCTTCATCGCACGGAAGTCTGACTGATAGACTTTGATGTTGCCAAGCTTGTTGCGCGCCTCGCCCTCTGTCATCCCGACCGCTGCGATGGGCGGGTGGCTGAACACCGCGCTGGCAATGCACGAATGATCCGCTCCGTAAGGTTCAGCGCCGCCGAACACCGTATCGGCAAAGGCCTGCCCCTCGCGAATGGCAACCGGGGTCAGCTGGACACGGTCCGTCACATCGCCCACGGCATAGATATAATCGACATTGCTCTGGCTGAGCTTATCAACCTTGATCTCGCCATTGTCGCCCAGCTCAACGCCGACTGTTTCGAGACCAAGTCCGCCCGTATTCGGGCTGCGGCCAGTGGCGAACATGACGCAATCCACATCAAGATCGTCACAGCCGTTCAGCTCGACATGCAGCGAGCCATCATCATTCTTCGTGATCGCCTCGAATGTCGTATTGAAATGGAAATTGATGCCCTTCATCAGGCTGATCTGAAGCAGTCGGTCACGCAGGCTTTCGTCATAGCCGCGCAGCAGTTGATCAGACCGATTGACGATGCAAACCTTGCTGCCGAACTCGTTAAAGATACCGGCAAATTCATTAGCGATATACCCACCGCCTGCAATCATCACACGCTTGGGAAGCGCGTCGAGATGAAACGCCTCATTAGAGGTAATCGCATGCTCAGCGCCTGGAAAGTCAAGCCTTTGCGGCTGAGCGCCCGTCGCGATCAGGATGTACTTAGCCGTGACAACCTTACCGCCCGCCAGCGTAATCTCGTGATCGCCGGTAATCTCGGCCCGTTCTTCGAACAGCTCAACGCCGTGGTTTTCCAGCGTCTCGCCATACAGGCCTTCCAGCCGATCAATGTCCGATTGCACATGGTCGCGCAGCTTTGCCCAGTCGAAGCTCTTGCCTTCAATAGTCCAGCCAAATTTCTGCGCGTCTTCCAAATCCTCGGCAAAATGCGCGCCGTAAACCAGCATCTTCTTCGGCACGCATCCGCGAATTACGCATGTGCCGCCAACCCGATATTCCTCTGCCACGGCGACTTTGGCGCCATGCGCCGCAGCGACCCGGCTGGCGCGAACGCCGCCCGATCCCGCACCGATGGTGAAGAGGTCATAATCGTATTGGTCTGCCATGCGTGATGCTCCTGATTAGACGCGCGATATGGCGACAAGCGGCGCGCTTGCCAACCATACGCATCATATGGAGTATTTTTTCGCCGAAGATACGCGCGAGGTTACCCGCGAGAGCCTGCGTTACCGCGATTGTTGCGGCGACCCTGTGAGTTGCCGCCTCCGGGCTTACCTCCATGGCGATTGCCACCTGGTTGACCACCGGACCTACTACCGGGTTTGCCGCTACCATGAGGTCGACCTGCACGGTTTGGATGTTTTTTCTTCTTAAAGCCTGGCTTGCCGCCTGCTGGACGATCGCCTGATTGCTGATGCTGGCCTTCAGCTGACTGTTGTCTTTGAGGCTTACCGCCGCGACCTTTTCCACCCGCGTTCTTGCCACCAAAATTCTTCGGTTTTGGCCGCACACGCTGGCGCTGTTCCTTGGGTGCAGGCTTCGTCGGGCCAACACCCTCCACAACCGCGCGAAAGTTTTCCGGCAATGGCAGACGCTCAAATTCCGCGTCGGTGACCTTGCGAATATCCTTCAGATAGCTGCGCTCATCTTCGCCACAAAACGCAATCGCGATGCCATCGGCACCCGCTCGCGCAGTACGGCCAATCCGGTGGACATATTGCTCCGGCACATTCGGCAACTCGTAATTGATCACGTGGCTGACGCCGGGAATATCGATCCCGCGTGCGGCGACGTCCGTTGCGACCAACACCGGCGTTTTCGCGCGGCGAAACTCATCCAGCGCACGCTGACGCTGGGGTTGAGACTTGTTGCCATGGATCGCATTGCCGGGAATGCCCGCCTGGCTCAGCTTCTTTACCACGCGGTCTGCGCCGTGTTTAGTCCGGGTAAAGATCAGCACACGTTCAAACTTGCCCGGCACCTGATGGCGACCGCCCAGGATCATCTCGAGCAGCGCGATCTTCTCATCCTTTTGCACCATGAACAGATATTGGTCGATCCGCTCGGCAGTCGTGCTTTCGGGTGTGACGCTAACCTGCACAGGGTTGCGGCAATACTGGCTCACCAGCTCCTTGATCTGTTTGGGCATGGTCGCGCTGAAGAACAGCGTCTGGCGATCATCAGGCGCAAGCTCGCGGATTTTGCGCAGCGCGTGGATGAAGCCAAGGTCGAGCATCTGGTCCGCCTCGTCGAGAACGAGGATCTCCAGCTTCGACAGATTGAACGCCTTCTGGTCAATCAGGTCAATCAGGCGGCCCGGTGTAGCCACCAGAATATCGGTGCCGCGATGCAGCTTGTTACGGTCTTTATTGACCGAGGTGCCACCTACGATGGAGTGTACTTTCATGCCCGCCAGCGCGCCATAATCCTTGGCTGACTGGGCGATCTGTCCGGCCAGTTCGCGCGTTGGCGCCAGCACCAGCATGCGGCAGGATTTGAACGGAGTTTGGTTGTCCGCGTCACGCAGCCGGTCAATCCCGGGCAACATGAATGCGGCGGTTTTGCCGGTGCCAGTCTGGGCAATGCCCAGCAGGTCACGCCCTTCCAGAACGGGCGGGATCGCCTGTTCCTGGATCGGCGTTGGCGTGGTGTAATTCTTCAGATCAAGCGCCTGAAGGATCGGTTGCGACAGACCCAATTGGTCAAAAGTTGTTGTCATTATAAGTATTTAAGCTCGCAAAATATGCGGCGCGCGGTGGATTCCAGATGGACTCATCGCGCGGCGCGGGTTCGGTAATAACCGCCCGCGTGAAAAGGGAAGTTGGTGTTGAATAATCAACCGAAGCGCGGTACGGGACAAATCCGTTTGAACGGATCGTCGCTTCACGCTGGCTCGCGCGCTTCGCTGAGTGGCCATATGGTGCAGCGCAGCGAGAAAGTCAAAGAATATCGTAAAATGCCCATCGCTCGCCCTGAACCTGTTGAAGTGCATGTTCGATCAGTACCAATATCCGTTCGTCCTGAGCCTGTCGAAGGGCGCACCAACACGCTAAGCAGCAACCATGACGTTCCACACTTACATCCTGCGCTGCAATGATGGCTCATACTACACTGGCCACACAGACGACCTAGATGCGCGCGTTTCAGCGCACCAAAGTGGGTTGATCAAAGGGTATACATCTGAGCGGTTACCGGTGACGTTGGTCTGGTCGGATGAGTTTCCGATGCGCGATGAAGCACTCGCTGCTGAGCGACAGATCAAAGGCTGGACCCGCGCAAAAAAGGAAGCGCTTATTCGCGGTGATTGGGGTGAAGTCAGCCGTTTGGCGCGCAATCGACAAGACCGGAGAAAAGGCTCCTAGCTCCGTTCGCACTAAGCTTGTCGAAGTGCGCTCGCTCGGCTGTCTACCACCCATTCCTGCTCAGCTTGTCGAAGCGTGGCAACCAGTATTGCAATTATCCGTTCGTGCTGAGCTTGTCGAAGCACGCCGCTCTTGGCTAGCGGTTCATCCTTCGACAGGCTCAGGACGAACGGGGATAGAGCTATTTCTCGATAATTCGAGATTGCGACATTCCAGTTCCCCAGTCCAGCGTTAGGTTTCTATTCTCCATGACCAAGATGCTCTTGATCAACTCACCTTCCAGATTGACGAACACGTTCAACACGTCGGTCCGCAAGCTGTCTCCACAACCATCAACCACTAAAGCGCCTCCCTTCAGCATATCGCTACAGGCCCACGGCCCAACAGTGCGCCAATACATCCCGCCAGCATTAACTTCATTGGTGTCCCCGATCATCGAGAAACCCTCGATTTTGATCAGCTGATGAGCGGCTTCCGCTATATCTTCAGGTCCCGAATACGTTTGGATGCCCATTCTAGTTGCCAAAACTAGATTGGCTTCTTCAAGCAGAAGACCTCTGGCCTTCACCAGCTGCATATCGGTGATCAGCGAGAAAAACCTACCCGGAACTTCCAATGATGGGAAAGGATCTGCTAGCGAGCACGCAGCTACAGAACTCGCTGCGGCAAGAGCGGCTACAAGACCACCAGCCTGAACCATTTCTCTACGAGAGATTTTCACGTTTTCCTCCATCACCCCAACCCAGCCTTCGCCAACAACGCTTGCGTGCTCGCATCGAACTCAGCCGCGCCGCCATCGATATCGTTGGCCATTTTCTTGCCCAGCTCAACGCCGAACTGGTCGAACGGGTTAATCCCCATCAGCACAGCACCAGCAAATACGCGGTGTTCGTGAAACGCGATCAGCGCGCCTAACGCGGCGGCATCCAGATCATCGGCGAGCATAGTCGCGCTGGGGCGGTCGCCGGGGAAGGCGCGTGCGGGATCAGTTCCATCGGTCGCCATATTGCCGCCCGCCATCAGCGCGGTCCCTTGCGCAAAGCAATTCGTGAGCAGGATGCGGTGATGTGCAGGATCGAGATCATCGCCCGGCGCAATGCTGGCGATAAAATCCACCGGCACCTCTACCGTCCCCTGATGCAGCAGCTGAAACACAGCATGCTGCGCATCCGTGCCCACCCCGCCCCAGGTGATCGGCGCGGTCGGTCCATCGACTGGTTCGCCTGCCGTGGTCACGCGCTTGCCATTGCTCTCCATCTCTAGCTGCTGAAGATAGTCAGGCAGCAGGCTCAGCCGCTCATCATAGGCAAAGCACGCCCGCGTCTGACACCCGCGAATGCGCGTGTAATAGAGGTCAGCAAAGGCCGCACGCAGGCACAGATTGTCGCGCCCTTCGCCCTCGGCAAAATGCGTATCGACCGCCTGTGCGCCCGCCAGCATCGCCTCAAAATCATCCCACCCAACCGCCAGCGCCAGCGGGAAGCCAATGCTCGACCACAGCGAGTAACGCCCGCCGACGCTTTCCTGAAATGGCAGGATGCGCGTTTCATCGACGCCCCATTCCACCGCCTTTTCCGGCGATGCGGTTAGCGCGACTACGCGGCCCGACGGGTCGGCCACCCCGCCCTCTTTCAACCATTTGAGCACGCTTTCGGCGTTCGTCATGGTCTCGATCGTGGTGAAAGTCTTGCTCGCCACCGCAACCATAGTTGTCGCCGGATCGCACGCAGCGAAGGCCTGCTCCAGCGCCAGCCCGTCAATGTTCGAGACGACGTGAACGTCGACCAGTGCGAGATCACGCGTCAGTGCATCGACCGCCATCGCCGGGCCCAGCGCGCTGCCACCAATGCCAATGTGAATCAGATGCTTGACCGGGCCCAGCGTGCCCTCGTGGATCGCCTCCACCAGCAGCTTCATCCGCGCACGCAGCGCCATCGCCTCTTCAACATCGCTATCTTTGCCCGTGCCGCGCTGAGCCGTATGCGTCGCGGCGCGCCCTTCGGTTATGTTGATGATCTCGCCGTTCAGCAGCATGTTGCGCTTGCCCGCAAAATCGCTGGCCTCCGCCAATTCCTCAAATACGCTCAGTACCGCGTCGTCCAGATGAGTCTTTGACCAGTCGAAAAGGATACCACCAGCCGTCTCATCTGCGCCCCATTCAATCCGGTCTGACAGCGCCTGAACCCGTGCGGCACCGTCAGCGGCAAACAGCTCAGTCAATGTCGGGCGCGGCAGATCAGCAAGCTTGCTCCAGAGCGCGGATGAAGTGGTCACGGTAGAATTTCCTTTTCGAGTTGGCGGGTGTGCGACTAGAGGCACTGGCAATGGAAGAAAACCCCACAATGACTTTGCAAACCGGCAAAGGCGCGGTTGATGGACAAGATAGCTGGGGCAGCTTCTTTTGGTTCATCACCAAGCTGGTGCTGGCCGTATTGATTTTCCGCTCTTTCATCTTCTCGCCCTTCACGATCCCCAGCGAGAGCATGCTGCCACGGCTGATGAATGGCGATTATCTGATCGCGGCAAAGTGGCCCTATGGCTTTTCCAAGCTGTCGCTGCCCGGCGAAGTGCCGCTGATCCCGGGGCGCGTGCTCGCCAGCCTTCCAGAACGCGGCGATGTGGTAATTTTCAAACATCCGGTGGATGGCAGCGACTATATCAAGCGGGTGATTGGTCTACCCGGCGACACTGTTGCTTTGCTTGGCGGACAAGTCATCTTGAACGGTGCCCCGCTGCAATATTCCACCGGCGATCCGGCGCTGATCCCGCTATCAGCGAATACCGAATGCCACCCGCTCGCGCAGCTGGTGGAACACGGCGATGGCACCGCCTGCGCCTATCCCGAACAGATTGAGACGCTACCCAGCGGGCGCAGCTATCCGATTATCGATCTCGGCCCCGGATATGCTGATGACTTTGGCCCGGTCACTATCCCCACCGGGCAGCTTTTTGTGCTGGGCGACAATCGCGACAATTCGCAGGATAGCCGCTTTGACCCGAGCGCAGCTGCTGGCGTCGGCATGGTCCCTGCTGATCTGCTGGTCGGGCGTGCAACCATGATCCTTTGGTCAACCGATGGCAGTGCAGAGTGGATCAAGCCGTGGACCTGGTTTACCGCAGCGCGCTGGAATCGCATAGGAAACACGCTGTGAACACACTTGAACCGGAAACGCGCGAGTGGCTGATCGCGACAGGCTTTACCGTCGGTGATGAGGCCGCCTGGCTCGCCGCGATAACGCATGGCAGCATGAGTGAAACCCGCGATTATGAACGGCTGGAATTTCTGGGTGACCGCGTTTTGGGCCTAACCATCGCCGACTGGCTGTATAGCGCGAGCACGTCAGACGAAGGTAAGCTGTCGCAGCGTCTAAATGCCCTCGTCAGCCGAGCGATGTGCGCGCGAATTGCCCGCGAGATTGGCCTGCCGCCACATATCCGCATTTCCAAACAGGCGCTGGCCGATGGCGGGCGCGACAGCGACAATATCCTCGGCGATGTGATGGAGGCGCTGCTGGGTGTGCAGTTCCGCGAGCATGGTTTTGAGGCAACGCGCGATCTGATCCACCGCCTATGGGATGATGCATTTACCGGCGGTGCTGGCCAGACAAAGCATCCCAAGAGCGCGCTTCAGGAATGGGCGGCAGGCAATCGTCGCAAGCCGCCAGAATATACGGTGATAGACCGCTCTGGCCCTGATCACGCCGCGCAGTTTACGGTTGAGGTGCGCGTGCACAAAGTCGGTGAGGCACAGGCCACGGCGAGCAGCAAGCAGCAGGCCGAGCGTGAAGCCGCGCGATCATTTATGGAGAAATTCGGGTGAGCTATTGCGCTCGTCCTTCGACAAGCTCAGGACGAACGGACCTTGAGCCGTTTCTTTCTCCCCCGTTCGCACTGAGCCTGTCGAAGTGCGTGAGCATTAAGCGATACGAAAATGCCTGAACACAAAACCAAATGCGGTGTCGTTGCCGTGATCGGTGCGCCCAACGCGGGCAAGTCCACTTTGGTCAATCAGTTGGTGGGACAAAAGGTCGCAATCACCAGTTCCAAGGCGCAGACCACCAGAGCCCGCATGCTGGGCATTGCGCTGCACGATGAGACGCAGATGATCCTCGTCGATACGCCGGGTATCTTTTCGCCGCGCCGCAAGCTGGACCGCGCGATGGTGAGCGCCGCATGGGACGGCGCGAGCGAGGCCGATGCAGTGATCCTGCTGGTCGATCCAATCAAGCAGCGCAGGCACGAATTGCTGCCCCTGGTAGAGGCGCTGGAGAAGCGGCCTGAACGCAAGATTCTGGTACTGAATAAAGTCGACAGCGCCAAGAAAGAGCCGCTCTTGGCGCTCGCGCAGGAACTGAGCGAAAGCATTGACTTTGCCGAGGTGTTCTTCGTCTCTGCGCTAACCGGGGACGGCGTGCCGGAAATGAAGACGGCGCTTGCGGGCATGATGCCCGAGGGCCCGTGGCACTACCCCGAAGATCAGGTGTCGGACGCATCAGAGCGCCTGCTGGCAACCGAGATCACGCGGGAGCAGCTCTACGCGCAATTGCATGAAGAGCTGCCCTATGACACCGCCGTACGGCCAGAAAGCTATACGCAGCGCGATGATGGCTCGGTCGAAATCCGCCAGCAGATCGTGATTGCACGCGACAGCCAGAAACCAATTGTGCTGGGTAAAGGTGGCCAACGAATCAAGGCGATTGGTGAGGCCGCCCGCGCAGAGCTCAGCGAGCTACTGGGTCAGAAGGTCCACCTGTTCCTGCATGTGAAAGTCGACGAAAAATGGGCGGAAGATAAGGAAATCTACGAGGAAATCGGGCTGGATTGGTGAGGGGCAGAATTACCTGCTTGGCTTTGCACCTGAATACCGCGCACCATCAGCGCTAAACCGCCAAAGAACGTTGACCAAGATAGCCAGCCCCATCGTGCAGGGTCTCCTTCCTCCAGCAAAGCCAAAATCACCGTAGCATCTGAAATAGAGAAAATCGCGTAGCCCAGTACCGTCCAGATTGCTGGCATATTGCTACGCGCAGCCGCGAGGCAGGCAAAAGCTGAGCAAAACGGAAAAATCGCGAACAAAATATCTGGTTTCAAGGATAGGGTGAAAAACAAGGTAGCAACGGCGAGCAGCAGGGGAGCGATCGATATTGCGGTTGCAAGCGCCCTATCGGCGGTTCGCCTTGGAAGGGACGCGAATGCCCAAATTGCCACAAAATGGGCAGCAACAAAGATGAACCCTGACTCGAAAGCATAACCCAGAGCCAAGACCAGATCGGCTAGCCAGATAATGCCTAAGGATACGCCTAGGCGACGCAAGGGTGTGGACCGAGCAACTATTGAAGCAGCGACAACAAGCAAGCCTGTCGCAAGACATTTCCAAGCGACAATAAGCGGGCCGGGTAGATCAGCGAGCGCGAGAAAAGCAATCTGAGCACGCGCTAGCGCACCCAGCCAATAGGTTGCGCCGGAAAAGATGGCGAGCCACCACAGCCAAAATGACAACGAGGACTGTTTTGGAAATGTTGACAACACGACCCCCTGCTTGGAGTCGCGGTTATCAGAAAAGACCGTCTAAGACGATGATGTTGTCCGGCAATTGCACACTTGCCAAATGCTAAAGCGGTTTATAACTCACCCAACCCCAAGCTTCGCCAATTTCGTCTTCAGTGCAGCCTCATCAAACGGTTTCACGATGTAATCATCCGCGCCCGCTGAGATGCCCTCATGAATGTCAGTCGCTTCGCCTTTCGAGGTGCAGAACACCACCACTGGCGCCTTTTGCGCGGGCAGTTTGCGCAAGCCCTCAACAAACTCCGGGCCGCCCATGACCGGCATCTGCCAATCGGTCAGCACCAGATCAGGCATAGCGTGCTTGCACCGCGCCAGCGCCTCTTCGCCGTTTTCCGCTTCCATCACGGAATAGCCCAGCCCCTCGACAATGCCGCGAGACACCTTGCGGATCATGCGGCTGTCATCGACGATCAGGCAGACCTTTTTGCCTGTTCGCGCAGATGAAACCTGACGCATGGCTTTGGCCGCGGCCACAATCGCATCGGTCTCTCCGCTCTCGCTGGAGGGTTTCTCCATACCCGGTACAGGAACCTCTGTGATGCCATCATCGCTATTGGCCTCAGATGCATCCGATTTCGCCTCAGGAGCATCCGCACCTTGCGTATCCTGCTTGGTCGCCGCCAGCTTTTCAGCCAGCGTCATGCCCTCCATCCTGGGATCCTGATTCGCTTTCGCGCCGGTTGTGCGTTTGATCAGATGTTGAATGGTTCCAGCTCCCTCTGTGCGTTCACAGGCTTGGCTGATGGCATTTCTGCGCCGTCATCCATGCCCTCTCCGGGAGTCATCCGCACATGCAGATATGGCATCCAGACATCGCCAAACTCGGCCTTCTGATACCAAACGTCGAGCACGTCATAGCTGGCCCACATACCGTCAGGCTCGCGCAGGCGAAGCCCCTCGCCAATACGCGGCACTGCCGCAAAGCGTACCCGCTGCTGGCTCTGATGCGTCTCGTTTTGAACTTCGATTTCAATCATGATGTCGCCATCGTGTGTTACCCGGTCTCCGAGATAGGGGATACCGCGTAATCCTTGATGAATTCCCAACGCCGCAACGTTAATTGCGGGTTTGCGACGAACTGTGCGTGGCCGACCGAGCTGTCCGCTAGTGTTTCTTGGCGATCTTTATCTTGTTCTGCTTGGCGAAACTTTTGGTGGATTCCTCACTACGATTCAGGGCCTTGGCGATCTGTTTAAGCCCCTGTCCCTTGGAGGCGAGCAGCTTTAACCGCCCGGCCTCCTCGGAATTCCATGGCTGTTTGTGCCGCTCAAAGCGATCCTTCGCCATTAGCTAGGGGTTTCTTCCTGTAGCCTAACGGTCAACTCTCTAACGTAAGGGACTGGCTGTCCCTCGTTGGTCAACCGTACATATTTGAGCTCTCTAGCCCGCTGACAAGCTGTCTCCGCCAGCTGCGCGGACGCCCATTTTGGGGCCTGACAATGGCCCAGCTCTCCGGTTTTCTCGCGCCATACCAAAATCGGCATCAAACCGGTCTCACGCGCTTTTTTTGGAATCTCGCTCACTTTAACCTGCAGGTCGGCGAAGGCCGCGTTATCGTCCTCAACCGAGCAACTGCCTCGTGAGCAATAAATGACCCGCTCGTTGAAGATAGAGTACGCCTTTCTGCCATCTGGTCCGCGCGCAAACTTGAATTTCATTTGCGGCATTGCATCACAAATTTGTGTGGCAAACGCCGGGTTGCCCGATGTAGCCAACGTCTTACAACTCAGTACTATGCCCCTGGGTGAAACGACTAAGCGCATATCCGCAGAAGATACTTCTCCCGGTTCATCCTCTATCTGGCGAAACGCAACGAGAAGATTACGAATATAGATGGGGTATGGCTCGGCGGCGACCATGGAGGAGAGCAGAAACGCCGTCGCAGAAGTTATCATTTTTCCGCCTTCTTCTTTGCCGCTGCTTTCTTCTTGGCCGGTGCCTTTTTCTTCGGGGCGGCCTTCTTCCGCTTCTTCTTCGCCGGGCCCTTGGCGGCGCGCGCAGTGATCAGTTCAATCGCCTGTTGTTCGGTCACATCCTCTGGCTTCATATCCTTCGGGATCGTCGCATTGGTCGTGCCATCGGTCACATAAGGGCCATAGCGCCCATCGAGCAGCTTCATATCGCCGCCGCTTTCGGGGTGCGCGCCAAAAGTCTTGAGCGGCTCTTTCGCTGCCCCGCGACCGCCCTTGCGATTGGCAGCCTGGGCCAGAATATCGACCGCACGGTTCATGCCCACGTCGAAAACCTCGCGTGTATTGCTGAGCTTGCCGTATTTGCCATCGTGGCGCAGATAGGGGCCATAGCGGCCAATCGCCGCCTCGATTTCCTTGCCCGTTTCCGGGTGCGCGCCGACCACACGCGGCAGGTCTAGCAGCTTGATCGCCCATTCCAGATCGAAATCGTCGAGGTCCTTGGGGATGCTCGCACGCTTGGCCTCTTTGCCCTCACCCATCTGCACATACGGGCCAAAGCGGCCTGACTTGCGTTCGATGTCGAGGCCAGTTTCCGGGTGCTTGCCCATTACCGCATCATCGGCACCGTCATCGCCATCGCTGCCCGGCTGTGCAAAGCGGCGGGTGAACTTGCACTCCGGATAATTCGCACAGGCGACGAACGCGCCATAGCGGCCACCGCGCAGTGCCAAGCGGCCACCCTCACGCCCTTCTTTGTCGCACAATGGGCAGAAACGCGGGTCCTTGCCGTCTTCACGTTCTGGGAAGAGATAATCGTCGAGATATTCGTCGAGCACCTCGGTGACTTCAGACGGCTTCTTGTCCATCACCTCTTCGGTTTTGGGCTTAAAGTCACGCCAGAACGCCTCGAGCAGCTTCTTCCACTCCTCGCGGCCACCAGACACATCGTCCAGTTCATCCTCAAGGCCCGCCGTGTAGTCATAGGCGACATATTGCGGGAAGAAACGCTCTAGAAATGCTGTCAGCAGTCGACCAGATTCCTCTGCAAAGAAACGGTTTTTCTCCATCCGCACATAGTCGCGGTCGCGCAGGGTCTGGATTGTGCTGGCATAGGTGGATGGGCGACCAATACCGAGCTCTTCAAGGCGTTTGACCAACGATGCCTCGGAGAAACGCGGCGGTGGCTGCGTGAAATGCTGGTTCGCCTCAACCGCTTTCTTATCCGGCACATCGCCTTTGCGAATGACCGGGAGCAAGCCCTCCTCGTCATCATCCTTGTCGTCGAACCCCTCTTGGTACGCTGCAAAGAAGCCGGGGAATTTCACCACCTGCCCGGTCGCGCGCAGCTCATGGCTACCCGTCGCATCACGCAAAGTGACGGTTGTGCGCTCAAGCAGCGCGGTTGCCATCTGGCTCGCAATCGCACGCTTGAAAATCAGCTGATAGAGCTTTGCCTCATCGCCTGAGCCTGCTGCATCGCGGCTGAAACTGGTGGGTCGGATCGCTTCGTGCGCCTCCTGAGCGTTCTTGGCCTTAGTGCTGTAATGGCGTGGTTTTTCTGGCAGATAATCGTTTGAATACCGTTCACCAATCGCATCACGTGCGGTACGCAATCGCGCTCCCATCCATCTGCACACCGTCGGTCCGCATATACGTGATCGCGCCTGCTTCGTAGAGCGACTGCGCGCACCGCATTGTGTGGCTGGCGGAAAAGCCGAGCTTACGTGCCGCCTCTTGCTGCAATGTCGACGTCGTGAACGGAGGTGCTGGGTTGCGCTTCAGCGGTTTGGTCTCGATTTCCTCAACTGTGAACTTGCCCTGCTCAACAGCTGCCTTGGCCTCCAGCGCAGAGCCTTCATTGCCAAGCGTCAGTTTCTCAAGCTTCTTGCCGTTATATTTGAACAGCCGCGCATCAAATTGCGTACCGTCATGCTCGAGCTTGGCCAGCACTGACCAGTATTCATCGGGCTTGAACAGCTCAATCTCATGCTCGCGCTCGCAAATCAGGCGCAAAGCAACCGACTGAACGCGCCCCGCGCTTTTCGCGCCGGGCAGGCGTCGCCACAGCACTGGCGACAGTGTAAAGCCATAGAGGTAGTCCAACGCACGGCGCGCCAGATAGGCATCGATCAGGTCGGTATCGAGCTCGCGCGGGCTTTTCATCGCCTCCGTCACCGCGCCCTTGGTAATCGCGTTGAACGTCACCCGGTCGACCTTGGTGGGCAGGCTTTTGCGCTTCTTCAGCAGCTCCTGAACATGCCAGCTGATCGCCTCACCTTCGCGGTCAGGGTCAGTCGCGAGAACAAGCCTCGTGGCATCCTTCGCCGCATCGCTAATTTCCTTGAAGCGCTTCTGCTTGTCGCGATACAACTCCCAATCCATCGCGAAATCTTCATCCGGGCGGACGCTGCCATCCTTGGGCGGCAGATCGCGGACGTGGCCATAACTGGCGAGAACCTTGAAGTCCTTGCCCAGATATTTCTCGATAGTCTTCGCCTTGGCAGGCGATTCAACGATGACGAGTTGCATGGAAGTGTCGGTAACCCTCTGACGTGTGTTTCACGCTTTCACGTGTACGTACGCGCGAGTTTGAGCGGGTCAAGAGAAACGTCAAGCGGGGATGTTGATTGCCATAGCGAGATGTCTGAGCGTAGCTATTAATCTCATTGGAAACGGCTATGTAGCGCCATGGTTCGAAAAATGGGGGACCTAAAAATGCGCATTCTATCTTTTTTTTGGTTAGCAATGAGTTTTGTTTGGGTGAGCAGCTTGTCGGCTCAAGAAGCGATAATCGTGAATCAAGAGGGAAGCCCACTCAAGATTGACAGTTATCAAGCCGCTTATACTTCCAGTTTTGGAAGATATTCTCGCGAAGGCATCACCCACCAAGTGCTAATTTCGAATGATAGCGAGCAAGCAGTTGTCGCGTACCAAGTTTCGTTTATCTCATTCGACGCTTTCAACGACGAGTTAGGCCGCTCTTTGGGCGGTATATCAATCGACACAATTGGTCCGAGCCAAAGCAAAAAAGGTTCGTGGCGCCACAACCCTTATGCCGCTTTTGCTTTTGAAAAATACGGAACCGGCGTTGCCTATATTAGCAGGGCGCGACTGGCCGATGGATCAGTCTGGACTGCAGATCAGTCATTCGTTCTGTCCAAGCTTCAAACTATCAAAAAGGATCTGACTGCGGACATCTTCGAAAACAAGGAAGGTGATCCATTGACCTGACTCACCCCAAACTCACCTTCCCCCGGCGTGGCGCTCCAGCGGACTGCAAAAACTAAACGTCGCCCCGGACTTGATCCGGGGTCTAGCTCATTTACTCAACTGTTCAACTCGTCGGATAGGTCTGCCCATTCAGGATTGGCCTTTTCGATCAGGTCAAATTTCCAATCTCGACGCCAGCGTTTCAGCCGTTTTTCATACGTGATCGCCTCGTCAATCGGTTCGATGAACTCGGCCCAGACCAACTTCGCAAGACCATGCTCCGCGCAAAATCTGGAACCTAGGCCAGCCCGATGTTGAGCAACGCGAAATGGCAAATCGGTCGTCACGCCGACATACATCGTTCCGCGATAGCGATTGGCCATTATGTAGACCCAACCGCCGATCTGCTCACCGTCCACAGCTTGGCCTCACCAAAAAAGCTGGACCCCGGATCAAGTCCGGGGAGACGATAAGGAAAGTCATGCAGACAAACTCACCTTCCCCCCGGCATGACGCGCCAACTGCCCGCTAATCTCCAGTTCCAGCAGCGCGAGCTGCACGCTCGCGGCGCTCGTCCCTGACTGCCGGATTAGCTCGTCAATCGCGATTGGCGCGCTCGTCAACAGGCTGGCGATGTCAGCAGGCTCTGCGTCAGCCAAATCCTCCGGCGCATGTTCGAATTCGCTTACCGGCTCGCGGAATGTTGAGCGCGGGATCCCGTCAAAATCAGATACGAGCTCGATAATGTCATCTGCACTCTGCACCAGCACCGCACCTTCGCGGATCAGATGATTGCAGCCCTGACTACGCGCGTCGAGCGGACTGCCGGGTATTGCCATAACCTCTCGCCCCGCCTCGCCCGCCAACCGCGCAGTTATAAGCGAACCCGATTTTGGTGCCGCCTCAACCACCAGCGTGCCTACCGCAAGCCCTGCAATAATGCGGTTGCGGCTGGGGAAATGGCTGCCGCGCGGCTCGGTACCTGGTGGCTGCTCCGCGATCAGCAGCCCTTCGTTTGCGATCCGTTCCTGTAGAGCCTCATGCTGCGGCGGGTAGGCAATATCGATCCCGCTCGCGATCACTCCGATTGTCGAGCCGGTACTGCTTGCCAGCGCGCCCTCATGCGCCGCGCCATCAATCCCACGGGCGAGCCCAGACACAACCACCCAGCCCGCACCCGATAAATCCATCGCCAATTCACGCGCAAGCTTCACCGCCGCCGCGCTGGCATTGCGTGCGCCCACCATCGCAATGCAAGGCTTGGCAGGGATGCTGGCATTCCCGCAGTAAGTGACAATTGGCGGCGCACCCGATATTTGTGCGAGAAGCGTTGGATAATCCGGCTGGTCATGAAACAAATACTTCGCGCCGGATTTGCGGACGCTTTCCACCTCCCGCTCAATCTTGTCGACCGCCGCCGCCTTGTATTGGCGACCACCTTTCCTGCCCAGATCGGGCAGCGCCTCCAGCGCCTCCTCCGCACTGCCAAACCGCGCGAGCAACTGCGCATAGCTGACCGGACCGATATTGGGAGAACGCAGCAGCCGGATGCGAGCAAACGCCTCAGCTTGTGAAAGCGCGGCCTCACTCACTTTTTCTGGCCAATCTTGGGTTCTTCACCACGTATCAAGCGGCCAATATTGGCCCGGTGCAGGTAGACGATCAGCGCAGCTATTGCCGCCAAAACAGGGAAAAATTGTGGGTAGCCAAACAGTGGCGCAGCCGCAGCCGCCGCGATAACAGCGCACATCCCGGCAAGCGATGAGATACGAAAGCCCGCAAGCATCCCCAGCCAAACGATCGCGTAAACAAGGCCAATCGGCCATGCGAGGCCAAGGCTGACACCCGCATTTGTCGCGACACCCTTGCCGCCCTTGAATTTAAGCCAGACGGGATAGCAGTGGCCGATCACTGCGGCACCGGCGGCAAAAGCCTTCGGGACGTCGCCATAATCCCCGGCGACGTCGCCAATTGGTCCGCCCCAAATCTGCCCAGCAAGAAAAACAGGGAGAAACCCTTTCAACAGATCGAGCAGTAGGGTTGCCGCAGCCAGCCCCTTATTGCCGGACCGCAGCACATTCGTCGCGCCGATATTGCCGCTACCAATGTCACGAATATCCCCCATTCCAGCGACTTTGGTGAGGAGCAGGCCAAAAGGGATCGAGCCGCAGAAATAGCCGAGCAAAGCTGCGAGTAGAGGTTCCAAATAAAACTCCGTTCAGGCTGAGCTTGTCGAAGCCCTGCACTTTCTTCTAACGCTCTAAGAGATAACACGGCCCTTCGACAAGCTCAGGGCGAACGGAAGGTCCAAATTGAACGCATCTGCTCCCATTCTGCTGCTCGACACGGGTGTTGGCGGGCTGACAGTCCTTAGTGCATTGCGCAAGATTCTGCCCGATGCACCGGTCATCTTTGCCGCCGACGAGGCTGGTCGCCCCTATGGTACAAAGACAGAGGCACAAGTCGCCGCGCGTGTATCCGGATTGCTGGGCCGGATGGCCGAACGGTATGATCCTCGCCTCATCTGCATTGCCTGCAATACCGCGAGCACCATAGCGCTGGATATGGTGCGCGATGTGCTTGAGACGCCAATTGTCGGCACTGTCCCGGCGATCAAACCAGCAGCGCTTGCCACCAAAACTGGGGTGATCGGTTTGCTGGGGACCGCAGGCACAATCCGGCAGGGATATGTTGACCGGTTAGAGGCAGAATTTGTCGGCGATGGCACCTTACTCAGACATGCAGCGCCTGAGCTTGTAGAACCCGCTGAACAGAAACTGCGCGGAAGGCCGGTGGACCGCGCAGTTTTGGCAGCAGCTCTGAACGCGCTCACCGAACACCCTCAGGGAATGTATATCGACCACGTGGTGCTCGGCTGCACGCATTTCCCGCTGCTCAAGGAAGAGCTCGAGGATGTCGCCGTGTTTGACTTGGGTTGGTCGCCAGACGTCAGGTTCGTCGATGGAAGCGAAGGTATCGCACGACGCATAGCCTCTCTGCTCACTGACGAAAAATTTGCACGCAGTGATCCAGATTTTGCGATTACAACTGGCGACCTAGATGAATTTACTAGACTATCCAATGCCTTAGAGGGTTTTGGCATCACTCAGATTAAACAATTCTAAGGCGACATGTCGCGAATCACTCGCAAAGATCATGATAGAATTCTGCGCATGACATGCCTAAGGGTCACTCGGAATAAAGCCGATATATCGGACAAAGAGCAGGGAAAACCGGTGAATTACGGACAGGTCTTCGACGAAGCCATTGACCGCCTTCATTCAGAAGGCCGCTACCGTGTGTTCATCGATATACTGCGCAACAAAGGCGCCTATCCAAATGCCCGCTGTTTTCACGGGCATAACGGCCCCAAGCCGATCACGGTTTGGTGCTCCAACGATTACCTTGCAATGGGCCAGCACCCCAAAGTGATCGAAGCGATGGAAGAAGCGCTGCACGATGTTGGCGCAGGCTCTGGCGGAACGCGCAATATTGGCGGCAACACGCACTTTCATGTCGAGCTGGAGAAAGAGCTTGCCGATTTGCATGGTAAGGATGGCGCCCTGCTCTTCACGTCGGGCTACGTCTCCAACGATGCGACGCTGTCGACCATCGCCAAGCTCCTGCCGGGCTGTGTCATTTTCTCAGACGAGCTGAATCATGCCAGCATGATTGCCGGCATTCGCAATTCCGGCTGTGAGAAGCGGGTGTTCCGCCACAATGATCTGGAGCATCTGGAAGAGCTACTCGCGGCGGAAGACGAAGCCACGCCAAAGTTGATTGCATTTGAAAGCGTCTATTCCATGGACGGCGATGTCGCGCCGATCCACGCGATTTGTGACCTCGCGGAAAAATACAACGCTCTCACATATGTCGACGAAGTGCACGCGGTTGGCATGTATGGCGAACGCGGCGGCGGCATTACCGAGCGCGACAAGGCCGCGCACCGGCTGGATATTATTGAAGGCACGCTGGGTAAGGCATTCGGTGTGATGGGCGGATACATTGCCGCTGATACACGCATTATCGACTGCATCCGATCCTATGCGCCTGGCTTCATATTCACCACTTCGCTCAGCCCCGTTTTGGTTGCCGGTGTTCTTGCCTCTGTAAAACACCTCAAGGAAAGCTCTGAAGAGCGGGACGCGCAACAAGCCAATGCGGCTATGCTGAAAGACATCCTGCGTGAGGCAGGTATTCCCGTCATGGACAGCGTCACGCACATCGTGCCTGTCATGGTGGGTGATCCCGTCCGTGCAAAACGGATCAGCGACATCCTGCTCGCCGAGTACGGGGTGTATGTTCAGCCGATCAATTTCCCCACTGTCCCGCGCGGGACAGAACGCCTTCGGTTCACTCCTGGCCCGGCTCATTCCGAAGAAATGATGCGAGATTTGGCCGCAGCATTGGTTGAGATTTGGGATCGCCTTGATCTTGAGCTAGCCAAAGCTGCCTAGCACATCAGCATGGCTCTGATATAAAACGTAAATTCTCGAAACATGGTGGATTGTCGCATTGCGCGTCGCGTCCATACAATGTTAACCGAAAAATCCGCGCTATTACTGACACTTGAAGGCAAGCGAATCGGTGCTGTCCCGGAAAGAGACAGCAAACTCGTTTTCGCTTGTTGGAGAGGTTAACAAACCGTAAAAGCGCAACCGAATCGCGTACTTACTTATTCGGCATTCGATCCAAAGGTCGTGTTTGGATGCCTAAACAGAGGGAAATCTAATGAAGAAACTCGCTATCTCAGCTGCGGCAGCAGCAGCGGCGTTTGCAGTAGCTACTCCAGCTTCTGCTGCGCTTACGATCCAGGCCGATCCGGATCCATGCCTCATCGGCGAACCAGATTGCACATTCACGTTTGAATCAAACGGTGTTGACGGTGCGTTCAGCGAATCTGTCGATCTTGTGCTTCCAGACGAAGGCGCTTTCGAAGGTTCATTGACTGCTACTTTCGGCATCAACCCTATCACGATTACGCGTGCTTGGTTGGTTGATTCAAACATGAATGAGTTTGATTTCAACCTCGCAACATTCGGCAACACTCTCGTTGGCGATCTGCCAACTTTCAGTGCGATTGCTGGTAACTACACGCTGAACATCAGCGGCGTTGCTGAAGACTCAAGCTACAGCGGCGTTCTGAACTTCTCAGCGGTTCCAGAGCCAGGCACATGGGCACTTATGATCCTCGGCTTCGGCGCAATCGGTTTCTCGATGCGCGGTCGCAAGGACAAAGCACGTCGCATCTCAGTCAAGTACGCGTAATTTTCGCTAAAGACTGAGCGACATTGCTCAAAGTTTAAGGGGAGCTTCGGCTCCCCTTTTTCGTGCCTGCAGTCGATAGTTTTCGCGTCTGCGAAACGGGCACCTGATTCTCACGGACAACCTGAAGTCCGCTCTGCCCTAGCGTCCTTTGCGCAGACCGTACTGATGCGCTAGCCGTGCTGATGCAAGCGACAAGGAGCACATACGTGAGCGGCACACCTGATCAAACGTACGCAGAGATTGTAAAAGGGCGTCGTTCTATCCGCGGCTACCTCGATAAGTCCGTGCCGCAAGATCTGATCGAAGACGTGCTTGCGATGGCAATGCGTTCGCCCTCTTCGATGAACACACAACCTTACCATTTCCATGTCATCACCGGCGAACCGCTTGACCGGATCTCGCAACGGCAACACTGAACGCATTTTGGCAGGCGAGCCTGACAGCCGTGAATTTCGCAAGGGACATCCCTTTGAAGGCGTGCACCGCGACCGGCAGGTTGGCTGCGCGATCCAGCTATTCGAAGCGATGGGCATCGGGCGCGAGGATAAGGAAAAACGGCAAGACTGGGTATTGCGCGGCTTCCGCCAGTTCGATGCACCTGTCTGCGTGATCGTGACTTATGACAAGGAACTGTCCGATGCCGACGACACCGTATTCGATTGCGGCGCGGTGACGACCGCGCTGGTCAATGCCGCCTGGTCGCGGGGATTGGGCTGCGTAATTAACTCGCAGGGGATCATGCAATCTCCCGTGGTACGCGAGCATGCCAATATCCCGGACGATCAGGTAATAATGAAGGCCGTCGCGATGGGTTGGCCCGATCCGGACTTCCCCGCCAACCCGGTGAAGATCACCCGCCGCGACGTCTCAGAGGCGGCGCGGTTTTTGGGGTTTGATTAGAAAGCAGCAAAATTACCCGGATCAAACCGCATCGCAGCCCGTTACAACAACATTGCGCAACCATCAGCATACAATGGAGAGTGTGACGATGTCTGAGAACGCGGGAGCCGATCACTTTGCGTGAATTGGCTGAGAGGCTAGCGTCTTCATCTAGAATTGTCGGCGTATGGGCGCTGCGATGCTTCGCCATCGCACTGACGATCGCGACACTGCTCAGCATGACCGATTCCAATCAGTGGTGGATCCGGATTTGGGACTTTCCGCGACTGCAAATGCTGATCGCCATGGCCAGTGTTGGTATAGCTCTCTGGTTGTTTGATCGCACCACACGCCCGTGGGTACCTCTCCTGCTTGCCGCGCTGATAGCTTGGCAGGCTTTTCGAATACATCCCTACACACCGCTGGCGACCGCTGAGGTGGCTAAAGTTTCCGAGGCTAATGTCGGCGAAACGAATTGTTTCACAGTGCTCACTCTCAATGTGTTGCAGACCAATCGCGAATATCAGCGCACAGCTGAGCTCATTGAGAGTCTGGATCCCGAGCTTGTCTTGCTGATGGAAACCGATCAGGCATGGATCGACGCGATGCAGCCAGTGCTTGCGCCCTATGCGCACCGAACCGGCAGAGCATTAGACAACAAATATGGCATTCTGTTTGCGAGCAAGCTGCCAATACGCGACGCGACTATCCAGGATTTGGCTCAGAAAGACACACCGTCGGTCTTTGCGACTGTCGCGGTCGCCGAGCATGAATTTCGCGTGATAGGCCTTCATCCGCGCCCCCCGCGTCCCGGACAAGACACTGAGGAGCGCGACGCGGAGATTATCATCGCAGCCAAGCGATCTCAAAACACAAATTCGCCAGTTCTTGCGATAGGCGATTTCAACGATGTTGCATGGTCAGACACGACCCAGCTGTTCAAGGACGTTGGTGGTTTTCTTGATCCCCGGATAGGACGCGGCACATTCGCGACATTTCCCGCCGACCAACTTTGGTTGGGATGGCCGCTCGATCATCTCTTCGTGACAGAGGAGTTCATGCTCGCCGAGATGAGGGTTGGAGAGGCCGTGGGATCCGATCACCGACCTGTGATTGCGCGCCTGTGCCTTGATCCCGACACCGCCGAACACCACAATGAAGACACGGTTCCAGCTGACGAAGCCGACGAGCAGCAGGCAGATCAAGTGATGCAGGAATTTGAGGAAGACACTCAACAAGATCGCGTTCAGGAAGGGTGAGTCTCAGTTTCCAGGAGACTCGCCTGTACCCCTACCGCAAGCTCACCACATTGTCCGCCACAGGGCGCACGCGGCTGCCATCGTAAAGGCTCGCCATAGGTTCATCAGTCACGATCACCTGCTGCGCGTCGCCAAACCCGTTAAAACCGGTTTTCATCGCTGAGCCATACGCGCCGAGCATTCCGACCTCGATGTAGTCGCCGGCCTGAATATCCTCAGGCAGTGAGAATGGCCCAGCCATATAGTCCGCATCGTCACAAGTCGGCCCGAAAAAGGCAAAGTCCATCTCTGGCTTGATCAGGTCGTCTTCCAGCGCGCGGACCGGAAAACGCCACGCGACGTGGGCGGCATCATAGAGCGCGCCATAGGCACCATCGTTGATGTAAAGCTCCGCCTCGCGGCGTTTTTCGACCTTCACAATCATTGAAGAATATTCTGCACATAGCGCCCTGCCCGGCTCGCACCAAAGCTCCGCGTTGTAGGCAATCGGAAGTGCTTCAAAATGCCGCTCGATGAGGACAAAGAAATCCTCCATCGGCGGAGGTTCCATGCCCGGATAGACGCTCGGAAACCCTCCGCCCACATCGACCATGTCGATCACCACACTCGCCTCTGCAATTGCGGCACGCGTGCGGTCGAGCGCCTGAACGAAGGCAAACGGGTTCATCGCCTGGCTGCCAACATGGAAACACACGCCCAGCCAGTCGCAGTGTTGGCGGGCCTCTTGCAGCAGGCCCGGAGCTTCGGTCAGGTCGCAGCCAAATTTCGACGCAAGTGACAGCTCAGCATATTCGCTCGACACGCGAATACGCACGCAAAGGCGCAGGTCCTGTGCCGGATTGCCGTCTTCGTCGCGGCACGCATCGATGATCTTGGTCAGCTCTTCGGCGCTATCGAGGCTGAAGGTTTTGCAGCCGTGCGTATGGTACGCCTCGCGGACAGCGCTCGCAGCCTTGACCGGATGCATGAAGCACAGTTCCGCCTCTGGCAGGGTCGCACGCACTAGCCGGACCTCCGCAATCGAGGCGACATCGTAATGCGTGATACCCGCACCCCACAGCGCTTGAAGCAGCTCTGGCGAAGGATTGGCTTTCACCGCATACAGCGACTTGCCGGGAAACTTCTCGACAAAGAAGCGGGCAGCGCGCGCGGCGGCATGCGGACGATTGAGGATAACGGGTTCGTCGGGCCTGAGGGCTTCGACTACAGCCTGTGCGTTAGGATATGCGTACAACTCAAGGGACCCCCAGAAGGTTTAGTTTCTGAACAAGGCTACCTACGGTCTTGCGATCAAGAGTCCCCGCCCCATCATGGGATCGGCAGCGCGAGGTGGCGAAATACACACGAGTGCGCGAATTTCAAGCAAAAACGCGCGATTTCACCAATGAGCTTCCCCTTAGCTCAACCGGTCGCGGAAGTCGTGATAATCGAAGCTTTTCACCTCATCGAGCGCGTCGGTCTCACTGTCCCACAAATAGATCGACGGCAAAGGTACGCCGTTGAAGGTGTTGGTTTTGACCATCGAATAATGCGCCTGATCGAGGAAAGCGAAACGCGCGCCTGGTTCTGCGGGGACCGGCAGACGATAATCGCCGATCACATCGCCCGCTAAGCAGGATGGCCCGCCAAGGCGAATGGGAACTTTGCTTTCGTCCGCCAGCTCGCCCAGCATTGCGGGGCGATAGGGTGCCTCAAGTACGTCGGGCATGTGGCAGGTGGCCGAAACGTCGGTGATCCCAAACGGCACTTCATTGAAGCCCGTGTCTAGAAGCGTACCGACCAGAATCCCGGCATCCAGCGCAATCGCTTCGCCGGGCTCCAAGTATATCTCCGCGCCCGTATCTTCTTTGGCGTCTTTCAGGAACTCAATCAGTTCATCGCGTTCATAGTCGGCCCGCGTGATGTGATGCCCGCCGCCCATATTGATCCATTTGAGCTGGCCAAACCAAGGCTCAATGGCATCGAACACGCGGTCCCATGTCGCGCGCAGCGGCTCAAATGTCTGCTCGCACAGATTATGGAAATGGATGCCGTCCACACCCTCCATATGTTCTTCGGTCAGTTGATCTATAGGAAAGCCCAGCCGTGATCCCGGCGCGCTCGGATCATATTTTGCGACTTCGCCGGTTGCTACCATCGGATTGATGCGCAGACCGACTGACACATCGCCCCCGGTGGTTGCCGCGTGATCGAGGATCAGCGCTGCCCGCCGCATCTGCGTGGGCGAGTTGAAAATCACGTGGTCAGAAAGGCGGCAAATCTCTTCCAGCTCTTCGGGCTTGTACGCAGGCGAAAATGTGCTGATCTCGCCATCGTAGAACTCGCTGGCGAGCCGCGCTTCCCACAGGCCGGAACAACACGCCCCGTCGAGATACTCGCCAATCAGCGGTGCGACCGCATGCATGGAAAACGCCTTAAGCGCGATCAGCACTTTGATGTCTGCCTCATCACGAATTTCGGCGAGCATCTGGCAGTTAGTGCGTAGCTTTGCCGCATCGACAACAAAGGCGGGGCTCTGAACGCGGCTCAGGTCAAAATGGGCGAACGCGCCCGGATCACCGGCTTGTGTTTGCATTGGATTTTGCATGGTGTTCTCATTTCTTGGTTCACACAAAGACACGAAGAGCTCAGTGCCTACCGATGTGGCCGAAATAGTTATTGGCAACACGTTGAAGCCCGCCTTTAAACGTTGGCTGCCCAAAGTTCATCAACAGACCGAGAGGTAGCTTCATCAGGCGCAGATAAGTCAGGAGTTGCTTTGCGTGAACAGGAGCGTTTCGCTCGGTTGATTTAAGTTCGACAACAAGACGCTCTTCGACCAACAGATCGATTTTGAATGCGTTATCGACGATAACGCGTTGGTATGAAATCGGAACGGAAAGTTGCCGTTGCACAGCAAATCCACGTTCTTCGATTACTTTAGCTAGAATCTGCTCATAGGCCGACTCCAGCAGCCCTGGACCCAATTCCTTGTGCAAATGATAGCCACAATCAACGACTTCCCGGGCGATATGCTCAAGACGATCATCGTGATCCATCTTCATGTCTTTGTGGCTTCGTGTGATGCCCGACACCTAAAACCCGATCGGCCCATCTAGTTCTTTCACCTGCCACGGCAGGCCGTGTGCATTGAGCATTTCCATAAATGGATCGGGGTCCATCTCTTCCATGTTGAAGACGCCCTCACCGCTCCAGATACCTTGCACCATCAGCGCGCTGCCAATCATCGCGGGCACACCCGTGGTGTAGCTGACCGCTTGATTGCCGGTTTCCTCAAACGCCGCCTCATGCGAGCAGATATTGTTGATATAGAACGTTTTTTCGCCTGAGCCATCCAGCGCTTCACCGGTCGCGATACAACCGATATTGGTGTTGCCAGTGGTTGTCTCACCCAGCGTTTCGGGCTTCGGCAGAACAGCGGCGAGGAATTGCAGCGGGATGATTTCCTTGCCCTGATACCGCACCGGCTCAATACTGGTCATCCCGACATTCTGAAGCACGGTCAGGTGCTTGATGTACTCATCGCCAAAGGTCATCCAGAACCGCGCGCGCTCGATTTCCGGGTTAAACTTGGCGAGGCTCTCCAGCTCTTCGTGATACATTAAGTAGGCCTGACGCGTGCCGACTTCTTCAAAATCAAACGGCGTTGAGATTTGCATCGCTGGCGTTTCGATCCATTCGCCATTTTCCCAATGTCGGGCTGGCGCAGTCACTTCACGAATATTGATTTCCGGGTTGAAGTTGGTCGCGAACGCCTGACCATGGTCACCGCCATTGCAATCCAGAATGTCGAGCGTGCGGATGGTTTTGAGCTTATGCTTCTTGAGCCACATGGTGAAAACACTCGTCACACCCGGATCAAAGCCCGAGCCAAGCAGCGCCATCAAACCCGCGCCCTTGAAACGGTCGTGATAGGCCCACTGCCAGCTATATTCGAACTTCGCCTCGTCCTTCGGCTCGTAATTCGCCGTGTCGAGATAGTTCACGCCCGCCTCAAGGCACGCATCCATGATCGGTAGATCCTGATACGGCAGAGCGAGATTGACGACGAGGCTAGGCTGAACCTTGCGGATCAGCTGCACCATTGCGGGCACTTCTTCTGCATCAATTTCATACGTCGCGATGTCCACACCAGCGCGTTCTTTCACGCTTTCGGCTATGGCATCACACTTGCGCTTTGTTCGGCTGGCCAAATGTATGTCAGTAAAAATGTCTTTGTTAAAAGCCATTTTGTGGACACAGACAGAACTGACGCCTCCAGCACCAATGACGAGAACAGTGGACATATCGTGAGCCTTTCGGGAGTGATTCTTGCGCAGCTATTAGTCGAATGCGTACGAGGCGCAAAATGATCCGAACACCTACGAAAAAGGGCGTTGAAGCCGCCGCACAGTCTATCAGCGCGATTTTGCCGCCTACGCGGCTTTTGCCAGTCGAAATCAACGGGGTTCCTGTCCATGTGAAGGCGGAAAACCTGCAACCGATCGGTGCTTTCAAAATTCGCGGCGGATGGTGGCGGCTGAGCAATTTGAGGGAAGACGAACGCGCGCCTGGCGTTGTTGCTGTATCAAGTGGCAATCACGCACAAGGTGTCGCTTGGGCGGCACGGCGGCTCGGGATCAAGGCCACCATCGTGATGCCCCGCGATGCGCCACAGGTGAAGCTCGACAACACACGGGCGTTGGGTGCGGAGATCGTGCTGTATGACCGCGCTGACGAAGATCGCGATGCAGTCGCGGCGACACTGATCGATGAACGCGGAGGCACCCTGGTCCATGCGTTCGGCGATCCGTGGGTTATCGAAGGGCAAGGCAGCGCTGGTGTGGAGATAACTGCGCAACTTGGCCATCAACCGTCTCGCCTGATTGCCTGCTGCGGCGGCGGTGGTTTGGCCGCCGGCCTTTCGCTCGCCTGTCCAGACAGTGCAATACATGTGGTTGAGCCGGTTGGCTGGGACATGGTCGGCCAAGCATTGGCGCGCGGCGAGATTGTTGCCGTATCGAGCGATGTGCCATCGACCATCTGCGACGCTTTGCAACCCACCGCCACCAAACAGATTAATCTCGACATCTTGTCGAGCCGCGCCGAACCGGGCGTGTGCGTGACTGAAGCGGAGGTGCAAAACGCCCAACGCTGGGCCTTTGCCAATTTGCGCATGGTGGTGGAGCCAGGCGGAGCAGCAGCCCTCGCTGCGGCGCTTGAGGGAAAGATCCCCCTCGATGATCGTATGGTGATAATGGTGACGGGTGGGAATGCAGATCCAGCAGTCTTTGCGGAAACGATCTCGGCGACGTGATCGGTTGCGTTTGACAATCTAACGAGCAACCCGCAAAAACCCGTCAAGAGACGTGAGGGGATGTTCATGCAGGCTCAGATGCTCGCACCGGCTGCAGTTTTAGTACTGTGGTCGATGATAATGTTGTGGTGGATGGCGGGCACACGACTGCCTGCGCTGGCAAAGCTCAAGGGCAACCCGGATATCGGCAAGCCCGGCGGTCGAGGCCAAGATCTTGAAGGTGTCTTGCCGGACAGGATCAATTGGAAAGGCCATAATTACAATCACTTGATGGAACAGCCGACGGCGTTTTATGCAGCGGTTGTAATCCTCGCCATCATGGGGGCTGGCGCACTGGATGTGACCCTTGCATGGATTTATGTGGCCCTGCGTATCACCCATTCGTTTTGGCAGGCTATGGTCAATACAATTCCTGTGCGCATTACGCTGTTCGCAATATCGAGCATCGCTCTAACCGTTCTTGCCGTCCGCGCTGTCATGGCGACATTATTTTTTGATCCGGGACTTGCACCTTCATGACTGACCAACTTCTGATCCTGCAACCGGTTGTTGCACTCGCCATTTGGACCATGATCATGTGGATCTGGATGTATGCAACGCGCATTCCGGCCATGAACAAAGCACCCGATATCCCTGCGCCGGCACAATTGGTAGGGAGCACTGGCGCAAGCCTGCGCGAGAAACTGCCGGAAACGGTCAGCTGGAAGGCCGACAATTACAATCACCTGCACGAACAACCTACGGTGTTCTACGCCATTGCCATCGTTTTGGCCGTGAGCGGACACGGTGATGCCAGCCACGCATTCCTCGCCTGGATTTATGTTGGATTGCGTGTGATTCACTCGATCATTCAGGCGACAACGAACAAGGTTATGATCCGCTTTGTACTGTTCGCGCTATCGAGCATCGTCTTGATGATGATGATCTTCCACGCGACCATGGTCGTCTTCGGATACAATGCCTAGGTTGTAAGGTGCCTAGATTGCCAGGTGCCTGAGTTATGGGGCGCCAAAGTTTTTGAGACCTTGCGGCGGCGGATTACTCCGCCGCTTCGACCTCTGACATCCGTTCGGCAACGTCTAGCGTTGCAAGGAAACGTTCTGCATCAAGCGCCGCCATGCACCCCATTCCAGCGGCAGTGACTGCCTGCCGATAGACATGGTCCGTCACATCTCCGGTACCGCAAACACGCCGGGAATTTCGGTCTTGGGCGTGCCTGGCTCCACATCGAGATAGCCCGAACCGTCCATTGGCAACTTGCCCTTGAACAGCTCAGTCGCGGGCGCGTGGCCAATCGCGACAAAAGCACCATCGACTTCTAATGTGCTATCTTCACCCGTCTGCGTGTCCTTTAAAGCCAGATGCGTCAGTCCGCCATCGGCTGCGTCACCCTGGAAACTGTCGACCGTCTTATTCCACATCACGGAAATCTTGGGGTGGTTGAGCAAACGTTCCTGCAGAATCTTCTCGGCGCGCAGCTCATCGCGGCGGTGAATCAGGGTCACATCATCGGAATGATTGGTAAGATAAAGCGCCTCTTCAACTGCGGTGTTGCCGCCGCCAATAACCGCCACTTTCTTGCCGCGGTAGAAGAAGCCATCGCATGTTGCGCAGGCCGAGACGCCTTTGCCACCCAGCTCTTGCTCGCCCGGCGCGCCCAGCCATTTTGCCTGTGCACCTGTCGCAATCACCAAAGCGTCGCCGATATATTCATCACCGCTATCACCGACCGCACGGAACGGTGATCCACCCTCAAGGTCGACCTCAACAATCGTATCCCACATCATCCGCGTGCCGACATGTTCAGCCTGCGCCTTCATCTCTTCCATCAGCCACGGGCCTTGGACAACGTCAGGAAAACCAGGATAGTTTTCAACGTCAGTCGTGATGGTTAGCTGGCCACCCGGCTGAATGCCCTGGACCACGATCGGCTCCATCATTGCGCGCGCGCCATAAATCGCAGCAGAATAGCCTGCGGGGCCAGAGCCAATAATCAGCAGTTTCGTATGATGAGTAGCCATAAGTCGTCTCGTAAAATCTTAGGGTCAGGATGCATAAATATCCGTTGCGCTCTATATGGGAACCCTGATCGCAAGAGTCACGCTATCAGACGCGCCTTAAGCCGCTCGCGCAGCGCATCATCCACACCTATCACAGTTTTGAGGTAGCCATTGAGCGATCCATGCTCGGTCTCCACCACCTTCCAGAAGGTGGCGAGGTAATCTTCATGCACTTCAAGCAACGCCCGTACTGCGTCCTCATCAAGAGTTCGGCCAAGCCGTTCCTCAATACCCGGCACAGACTGTTGGCGAAGGACATTCAACGTCGGCGCATGATTGGTCAGCAGGAACTCTGCCATCTGATCGTCGCTGTTCGCGCCAAGAATATGCATCAACATCATTACCGCAACGCCAGTGCGATCCTTGCCCGCAAAACAATGAACCAGCGATCCGCCCTCGCTATTGCTCAACGCATTCAGATAGCGACCAAACATGTCAATCATCGCTGGGTTACGCGGCATGTAGGTGTAGACAGCAATCATACGCTGACGAGCGAACTCGGCGGTGGTGGTGTCAGGGGCCACATCCATATGCGGCGGGCTGCTGCTCGTTTCGCCATCGAAAAACAATACTCGGGCATCGAAGCGCTCGCTGCGGCGGCAAGGATGGTTTCCGCGCTCACTATTGCCACGCAAATCGATGATCGTTCGCACATTCAGGTCGTCAAATGTCGCCAGATCGGTGTCAGTGGCGGTAATATGCTGCCCGGATCGAAACAGCAGCCCTTGGCGGACCGCGCCGCCGCCCGCGACGGCATAGCCACCGTAATCGCGCAGATTGTGGATCCCTTCAGTCGGGATGAAGCGTTCAGCTGTTTCTCGAATCATCGCGCGCGACCGTGAAGGATTGCTGGCGCGCGAGCAACCGCCGCTAAGCAATTGCACCTAGCGTCATGAAAAGCGGGCATTGCCGACTAGTCCCTTAGACAGGCTGCCATGGTCTTGGAGAAGGTTTGTGGCACGAATTCTGATCATTGATGACGATCCGCTGGTCGCACAGGTTGCGAGTAACATACTGATCGGTGCGGGGCACGCTTGCGGGAATGTAACAGACCCTCGTGAGGCGTTCGCTCTGATGCGGTGGCGCAGACCGGACATGATCCTGCTCGATCAGGACATGCCAGAAATCACCGGTATTCAGTTTCTGCGTGAACTGCGCGGATCGCAGGAGTTTTACGATCTGCCGGTCATGATGTTCACTGGAATCTCGGGGGAACAGGATGAATTGGCTGCGCTGTATTCGGGCGCGCAGGATTATCTACGCAAGCCGATTGATCCGGCCATCCTATGCCGAAAGGTTGCCAGTATCCTGAACAAACAGGATGGTCATAAAAGTCTGCGCGACAGAATGCTTGGCGTCACACAACCAAAAGAGCCACAGCGCCTTAGAGTTTAGGGTTGCTCATCAGCCTCGGCAGGGACGAGGATCATGGTTTGGCCCTCAACTCGCCACAACCCAAGACGTGACAACACATTCATCCCGATCACATTCGTATCACCGAGCGTTGGTGCAATGACCGTATCGATCCCCTGCGCCGAAACATTGCCAAACTTCAGCGCCTCTATTGTTGAAATTTGCGCGTTGACTGCGCCATTGGCAGTCTGAATTCGCACGGGGATACCACCGCGCCGCGGCTCCAGCCCTGCCCGATCCGCCAAGTCCTGTGAAACAGCTGTCAGCGTCGCACCGGTATCGACGAGGAAGTTCGCTGGCACTCCATTGACCTCAGCTCTAAGCCAGAAATGTCCATCAGGTGAGATCGGCACCCGCGTTTCCCCGCCCTCAACAATCTGTTCTGGCAAGCCAATTTGCGGAACCGCGACGTCCAGACGCGGATCAAAGCGGCTCAGTTGCAGAACCACGGTGATAAGAATGCCAGCCAGAAACAGCGTGCTGAGCGTTCTCAGAAAACGCCCTCCTGAAATGCTGCGCCTGATCATGGACGAGCCGATCAACCCTAGGACCAAGGCCATGACCGCAGCCACGAGCAGTTCAAATCGCGGAACTGCACGGATAATATCAGCGGCGGCGGCAAAGGCGGGTTCGATGTCCACCAACCCCATATAGTACAGTCAGGCTTGCTGTTCCATAAGTGGTTAGCCGCTGATTACTCTTGCAGCGACTTCGCGGCCCGAAATCCAGGCCGCCTCAACGCGAGGGCCGATCAACCAGTCTCCTGCAACACCAAATCGTAATGCCGGATCCCATAAAGCGGATTGGGGATTATCAACAATCGGCGTCGAATAGCGCCAGCGATGGGCGGCAAGATGCACGGTGCTGGCCGCCCCAATGCCAGTCTCCGCGAGGAAGTCCGCGAGCAACTTCTCGCCCGCTTCTTCTTGCCCCATCTCCAAATTCTCTCGCGACCAATCGGCGGTCGCATGAATAACCCAATTTGCGCGTCCGCCCCGCCCCGGCTTTGAGGAGTTACGCGTCGCCCATGCGACCGCGCCACGCCCGCGCAACGTGTCGGGCAAGTCAGGCTCTTGCTCGAACACCACCATGACCGCCCAACAGGGCTCCGAAACGACGTCGCTCGCCAGCTTCGCGAATTCTGGTGCCGGTTCAGCCAGCAGAACTGCGGCTTGCTCTGCCGGGATCGCGGCGATCACCACCTCGCAATTATGAGCGATACCTGCGCCCGATAGACGCCACCTATCGTCCTTGCGCCCGATTGTCTCTATCCGCTGCCCCCAACGCACATCATGATTGGCCGCCATATGTTTGAGCGGCGCGTTCATACTGGGCGTGCCGACATACATATTGGCACCCACTGTGGGCGATGTAGCGACAACGCCTAAGCGCATCCACGCCTCTAATTGAGCCATGAAGCGCTCATCAACCGCATCAAAAAACTGCGTCCCATGATCGAAATGGACAGTCTCACCAGCGATTTCTGCCCGCCGGGTCGCCATTCTACCGCCCGGTCCGCGCCCCTTGTCGAACAGAACCGGCGCATATCCGGCCACGCGCAACGCCTCTGCACAGGACAACCCCGCCATACCGGCGCCGATGATCGCAATATCCACGCGCTAGGGTGCCTTTCTCGGCTCTGTCGCCTCGGCGAGCAGGAGCGAGAAACGCTCGCCGCTATCCAGCCAGCGTTTGCGAGGGGTCCAACCGCCGGCTTCCAGCAACAGATTGGCGCTGCGCCGTGTGAATTTGTGGCTGTTTTCAGTGTGGATTGTCTCACCGGCATCCATCGAAAAGTCTTGGCCTGAAACGGTGAAGCTCAGGTCTTCGCTCGCCACCAAATGCATTTCAACACGCGCAAATTCATCATTCCAGCGAGCCTCGTGTCTCAGCTTTTCGACCGGAATCGTACCATCGAGTTCTCGATTTATCCGCCGTGCCAGATTGAGGTTGAACTGAGCCGTAACGCCGCGCGCATCGTCATACGCGGCCTCCAGCACATCGCGCCCCTTCACCAGATCCATACCGATCAAAAGCTGAGTGCCCTCGCCCAAAGTATCCCGCATCGAACGAAGCAAGTCGACCGCCGTGCGGGGGACCATATTCCCGATGGTGGAGCCCGGGAAAAAGCCAATCTTGGGCAAAGCGGCTATTTCTTCAGGCAATTCCACTCGCCGCATAAAATCCGCTTCGACCGGATATACAGGCAGGCCTGGAAACTTAGTTGACAGTTCTTTCGCTGCTTCGCGCAGAAAATCGCCCGCAATGTCGAGCGGCACATAAGCGCCCGGATCAATGGCCTTGAGCAATAAAGGTGTCTTTACCGAACTGCCTGATCCGAACTCCACAACCGCACAGCCCGCGCCGACCGCAACGGCAAATTCTTCTCCATAAGTGGAGAGAATCTCGGTCTCCGCGCGGGTGGGATAATACTCCTCAAGCCGCGTAATATCCTCGAACAGATCAGAGCCGGCGTCATCATAAAGCCAACGCGCTGGCACCGCTTTTTGCCGCTGCGACAGCCCCTCCAGCGCATCTTTACGAAACGCCGTATTGACGCCGTGTTCATCGAGATTGACCAGCGTCAATCCGTTTGCATCCGTCATTAGATATCCTTGGCCAGCCGTAATCCGGTGAATTGCCAGCGTTGATGGGGGTAAAAGAAATTGCGGTAAGAGGCGCGTGAATGGCCACGCACCGTCGCGCAACTGGCGCCTTTCAGCACGAACTGTCCGCTCATAAACTTGCCATTGTACTCGCCTACCGCGCCCTCTGCAGGGGCGAAGCGCGGAAAAGGCAGATAGGCGGAGCGGGTGAATTGCCAACAGTCGCCGAACAGCTCGGTTCCGCCACGCGGGAGTGGCGCTGAGGCATCGTCCAATTGGTTACCGACGGCGGGATCATGCGCCGCTGCCTTACCGTCTTGACCGCGCGCAATCGCTTCCCATTCAAACTCGGTCGGCAATCGGTTCCCGGCCCATGTCGCAAAGGCATCCGCTTCGTAATATGAGATATGCGTCACTGGAGCGTCGGGTTCGTGTGTCTGCCATCCGGCATGGGTAAAATGCTCGTCTTCGCGCCAATAGAGCGGTGCGGAAATGCCGTTTTCCTTCACCCACGACCAACCGTCTGACAGCCACAGGGTTGGATTACCGTATCCACCATCCGCGATAAATTCGCTCCACTCGCGATTGGTCACCAGCCTGTTTGCAAGCGCGAAAGGCTCCAGAAGAACGCGGTGCGCAGGCCCCTCATTGTCGAACGCAAATCCATCTGACTGGTGGCCAATTTTCGCCACACCGCCGGGGTGAGATGCCCAGCCGATTTCAGACGCTGGCCCGTTGTTTGCTCGCGCGTCACCCCACATCGCCGGCCCTAGCGGATTTTGAAACAGGGCATGTTTGATATCAGTCAAAAGCAGCTCTTGATGCTGCTGCTCATGCGCAATGCCCAACGCTATCAGGTCAGCATGTTTGGGATCATCAAGCAGCGGCTGCATCGCCGTATCGACGTGCGTGCGATAGTCGATAATCTCATCCAGACCTGGGCGCGACAGCATCCCGCGCGCAAATCGATTTATCCGCTCGCCCTCCGCTTCATAATAGGAATTGAAGCAGAACGGCCATGCCTCATCGAACAACTGATAACCCGGCACGTTCTCGCGCAGCAGGAATGTCTCCCAGAACCATGTCGTATGCGCCAAATGCCACTTCGCGGGCGAAGCATCTTCCATGGACTGGATCGTAGCATCCGCGTCACTGAGCGGCGCAACCAAGGCCTCGCTAAGGCTGCGTGTAGCTCGAAACTGCGCCGCGAGCGCGTCGCCCTGAGCGGCAAGCGCAAACTTCTGAATTTGGGCCAATGCGGACCCCCGGGGGCTGCGGCTGCCACAAACCGGCAACCACTTGATCCTATGGCGCGAAATGCCCCTCGATTAAAGGGTGACTTTGCACTTATTCCGCATTCTGCCGCTGGTCATATGCAACCCGCAGTCAAATCTCAGGCCGCATCCGCCCGGCGGACCTCTGCCTCTTCATTCAGCATTTCCGCAAGAAGGAAAGCCAGCTCCAGCGATTGCGCTGCATTGAGACGTGGGTCGCAATGCGTGTGATAGCGATCACCCAGTGCATCGTCCGTAATCGCGACCGCGCCGCCAACACATTCGGTCACATCCTGCCCGGTCATTTCGACATGAATACCGCCGGGATGCGTGCCCTCTGCGCGATGGACAGCAAAGAAGCCCTTCACCTCGGTCAGAATGCGGTCAAACGGACGCGTTTTGTAGCCGCTTTCCGCCTTCACGACATTGCCGTGCATCGGGTCACAGCTCCACACGACGGGATGCCCTTCGCGCTTCGCCGCACGCACCAGCGGCGGCAGGCCATCCAGAACCTTGTCATGGCCAAAGCGGCTGATCAGCGTAATCCGGCCCGGCTCTCGCGAGGGGTTTAGCGTGTCGAGCAATTTCAACATTGCGTCAGGATCAAGCGATGGCCCGCATTTCATGCCGAGCGGATTGCCAATGCCGCGCGCAAATTCAATATGCGCGCTACCCTCAAACCGGGTGCGATCACCAATCCAGACCATATGCGCGCTGGTGTCGTACCAGTCGCCTGTCAGCGAATCTTGCCGCGTCATCGCCTGCTCATAGGGAAGCAACAAGGCCTCATGCGAAGTGAAGAAGCTGGTGCCCTGCAATTGTGGCACTGTCGCTGGGTCAATCCCACACGCTTCCATAAAATCGAGCGCTTCGCCGATACGATCAGCGGTCTCGGCAAACTTTTCGGCCCAGGGTGAGCGCCCCATAAAGTCGAGCGTCCACTGATGAACCTGACGCAGGTTCGCGTAGCCACCGCCCGCAAATGCGCGCAGCAGATTGAGCGTCGCGGCTGCTTGCGAATAGGCGCGCACCATCCGGTCGGGGTCGTTGCGACGCTGCTCCGGATCAAATTCAATGCCATTGATATTATCGCCGAAATAGCTCGGCAGAGTCACATCCCCTTGCGTTTCGGTTTGCGAGGAGCGCGGCTTGGCAAATTGACCCGCCATCCGTCCGACCTTCACCACAGGATGCTTGCTGGCAAATGTCAGCACGACCGCCATTTGCAGGATCACACGGAAGGTATCGCGAATGTTGTTGGGGTGGAATTCAGCGAAGCTCTCTGCGCAATCGCCACCTTGCAGCAGGAACGAGCGACCCTCGGACACCTCAGCCAGCTCAGCCTTTAATGCGCGAGCCTCGCCAGCAAAAACCAGTGGCGGGTTCGCGGCCAAAGTGGCCTCTGCCGAAGCGAGTGCATTTGCGTCTTCATAGGTCGGCAAGTGCCGCGCCTCGAAGTTTCTCCAACTGTCCGGCGTCCAACTTTGCGCCATAATTCACCTGTTCCTGTCAGTACTCTCGCACGTTGCGAGTGTAGATTTCTTGATACGTAATTAGCACAGCCCTGAAGCCTGTAAGGACAATTCTGCTTGGGTCTAGTCAAGCATCAATGTTCAATGACTGTGATCGACGGTTGAGTTCAGACCACGCCAGCCGCGCTCAACGACCACGTCTCGATGTGCCTCGCGAACCCCTTGGAACGCTTGTCGCAAGCTCTTGCCCCTCTGGGATAACAGCCAAGCGATATCCACCGCGCGACCCGAAATATTTGCGAGCAAGCAACTGCATATTTTCTGGTGTCGTCCGCGAATAATCGCTGAGCAGTGACCGCAGATAAGTAATGATCCGCGCGTCCTGCGTGCTGCCCTCAAGCTGGAACATCCAGAAGAGATTCCCGGTAGAGGCCCGGCTGATATACTGCCGAAGTGGTTCCGTCACACGTTCAAGTTCATCAGCCCCGATCGGATTTGCCGCAAGGTCAGCCGCAATGCGATCCGCCTCCTGAAAGAAAATTGGAACATCGCGTGGTTGCAGCTGGGCGAGCGCCGTTATCCGGCCACCCGTAGGTGCATCACTTGGCCATTCAGACCGCACCACTGGGGCATAGCTGGCCCCCGCCCGCTCACGCATCGCATCCAGCAATCGGTTGTTGAACAACTGTGTCAGGATTTCGAGCTGTCGTGATTCCCTGAGACCTGCGACGCCTGCGCCGCTCTGCCATGCAATCACCGCCGCCGCCTGATTGGCGTCGCCGCGATGCTGCAGCACCTTGGTTTCGCCTGGCGCCGGGAATGATGAAGGACGGCCCGCAACTTCAGGTGTGAGCATTGGTCGAGGCGGTAACGCGCCAAAGGTTTTCTCAAGCGCCGCAAGTCCCTGTTCGCGATCAAACTCACCAAAGATCAGAACTTCGATTGGCCCCTGCGCCAGCACTGGTTCCCACGTCTCGCGAAAACCCTCTGGCGTCAGTTGCGACAATGCATCAAGATCAGGCGTCGCAAATCGAGGATCATCGTCCCGCAACAGCAGCTCCAGATCGCGGTTGATCATCCCTGCCGGGCTGGTCGCATAGCTTTCATACGCCAGACGCGCCGCCGCAAGGGCACGCTGGACCGGTGCCGCGTCCCAACGCGGCATCGCGAGCTTCGCCGCAAAAGATAAAGCTGGTCTTCCAGATCCTCCGGCCGTGTCTGCGCGAAGAATGTGAGAGCGCCCTCTGTAATGTCAAAGTTGAAGCCCATCTTGCGGCCAGTTGAAATCCGGTCGAGTTCTTCCTGGCCCAACTCGCCGAGACCCGAGCCAACCAGCGCAGATTTGCCAAGCGACAGATACCCACCATCTTCTGGCCCGAATGCACGATACCCTGCACCAAACCGCACTTTGACCGCAACGCGGCCCGGCTCTGCACTATTCGACCAGATGATCGCCTTGACCCCGTTGGACAGTTCGACCTGCTCGATGCCAAGGACCCCAATAGGCGCGACCTTTTCGACCTCACCCGGTTTGCCAATCGCCGGTAAATCCTCGAACGAAATTGGTGTTGTATCAAGCCGCGATCCCCCGTCGGGAACGGCCTCGGCCAGCAAAGCCTCACGGACTGTTTCCGCGCTCGCCCCACCCTCGGCCGGCGTGACGTAAGCCGCGCGGATAACCGCACCAGAAAACAGTGCTCTCGTATGCTCAAGGATCTGCTCAGGCGTGATGGTATCCTTCATGCCGTTAAAGACCATCAGAACGGTTTCCGGCGATGCCACCGCTTCACGAATGTCGACCGCCTGCACAATGTCATCGGCCAAGCGTGAGCCCGGCATCACAGCGCGTTCCGCGACCGAGCTGGTGAATATCTGCTCAAATTCCGCAATCTCGCGAGCAATTTCTTCGTCGCTTGGCGGAGTCGCAAGCGCATCGGCGATAACACCACGAACATCGCCAAGAGCCGTCTGCCAATCTTCGCTCAAGGGCGCAAAATTGACGAAGGTCGCGTCGCTGGAGCGGCTGACATCGTCCTGCTGTACCTGCGCATAGAGGAAGCTTCCGCCAGCGCGAGCTTTCGATTCGAGGCGCCGGTTAATCAGAGCCTGCGCGAGCGCATCACGCAGTAATCCCTGGTTATAAACGATCGTATCTTGCACCGTACCGCCATGGCCGCATTACCGCATATGTGAATGATCGCGGCAGATCGCGCTCCACTGTCACGACCGTTTCGCCCACTGGATTGTCCGGATCGGCGCCTTCTGGCGCGACAGGGTCACCAAAATCAGGCGCGGGTGTCGCTTCGCCGCGCTCCTCCCAGTCGCCAAAATACTTCTCAATCAGCGCCGCAAGCTGCATCGGATCGGCATCGCCAGCAACAGAAATTACAGTGTTTTCAGGACGGTACCAGCGACGGTGAAAAGCATTTACTTTGCGCGGGCTTGCCCCTTGCAAGGTTTCCACCGTTCCAATCGGACTACGCTTGGCGAGCCTCTGGCCCGCGAATAGGGTCTGGCGAGACGCATCCGCGCTGCGTTGCGCGGCACCGCCACGCTCTCGCTTCTCTGCCATTACGATCGGCACCTCTGCGCGCAAGTTGCGACGGTTGATCTTTGGCTCGCGGATCATGCCTGAAAGCAGCTTGAAGCTTTCCTCTAGCTTCGCCGCGTCGATATTGGGCAAATCGAGCTTGTAGGCTGTGTGCGTGGGGCTGGTCTCGGCATTAGTGTCGCTGCCAAATGTCGCACCCAGACGCTGCCAAGTTGGGATCGCCTGCCCCGGACCCAAATATTTGCTTTCACGAAACAACAAGTGTTCCAGCAAGTGTGCATAGCCCCGCTCATCATCCATTTCGTGCAGGGAGCCAGCGTCAATCCTTACGCGAATAGACACTTGATCTGGCGGCACGCCATTGCGGCGCACGGCATAGCGCAGGCCGTTATTCATCTCGCCGAACAGCCATTCCTTATCCTGAGGAACATCACTACCGCGATAAATCCAAGGCGTCTCATCGCCGGTTTGTAGCGCAGTTGGCGCAGGCAGAGCCGCGTCCTGTGCGGCGAGCGGTTGCGGCACCAGAAACAGCGCAGGAAGTATGAGAGCGAAACGCCGAGCGGCGCGAAGAGAAACGACCATAATGTGCGGTATAGAGCGCAATGGCGTGAAGGGATAGTGAACGGATACTATCACCACAAAAAGTCGTCTTGCCCAGGGTTGTGAGGGCAGATCATCATCCTTACATATGGGATATGTTTATCGAAACCGAAACAACGCCAAACCCCGCCAGCCTCAAATTCCTGCCCGGTCAAACGGTGATGCCCAGCGGCACCCGCGAATTTGCGACGCCAGAAGCAGCTGAGGCCAGCCCGCTTGCTCAGGCCATTTTCGACACTGGCGAGGTTGTGAATGTTTTCTTTGGCGGTGACTTTATCACCGTTACTGCGGCGCCCGGGGTGTCGTGGAGCGATTTAAAGCCGCAAGTCTTGTCGATCCTACTCGATCATTTCGTGAGTCAGGCACCGCTGTTTGCAGGTGGCAGCGCGGATGGGATTTCAGTCCCAGCAGAAGGCACGGAACTGATTGTTGAGCAAAGCGCGGATGATGAGGAAATCGTCGCGCAGATCAACGAACTCCTCGAAACACGCGTGCGCCCAGCTGTGGCTGGTGATGGCGGCGACATTGCCTATCGCGGCTTCAAGGACGGCATTGTCTACCTGACATTACAGGGCGCATGCTCAGGCTGCCCCTCATCCACCGCGACTCTAAAGCATGGAATCGAAGGTTTGTTGAAACATTATGTGCCTGAAGTCGTTGAGGTAAGAGCAGCTTAAACCTCAACACATAGGACGCCCATGACAACGCAATTTCACGACACTGTTTTGTCGAACGCCGCACTCGATCAAATCTTCAACGAAGCGCGCACCTATAATGACTGGCTAGATAAGCCGGTTAGCGATGATCAAATACATCACATTTATGACCTGATGAAGATGGCGCCGACTTCGGCGAACATGCAGCCTGGTCGGTTCGTTTGGGTAAAGTCAGAGGAAGCGCGAGCGAAACTTGTCGAGTGTGTTGCCGATGGCAATAAAGACAAGGTCAGTGTTGCGCCGGTTACCGTGCTGATCGCACATGACATCGACTTTCATGAAGAACTTCCATGGCTGTTCCCGCATACCGACGCAAAAAGCTGGTTCGAGGGAGGCGAAGAAGATCGCAAAGAAGGTGCTTTTCGAAATGCCGCTTTGCAGGGCGCATATCTGATCATGGCAGCACGCGCAGTGGGTCTCGACTGCGGTCCTATGTCCGGTTTCGATGCCGAAGCGATTGAAAAGGCGTTCCTTGCTGACAATCCGCGCCACAAGATCAATTTCATCTGTTCGATTGGATATGGTGATCCGGAAAGTATTTTTGAGCGTAGCCCGCGGCCCGACTTCGACCGCTTTAATCGCATGGTTTGAGGGCGCGCGAGCAGCTACCCCCTTGATGCGGGACCGTGGCTGAGGCAACGCACAACGCATGCGGATTCTCGCCATAGATTGTGCAACCGAGGCGTGCTCTGTCGCCTTGTTCGACGACGCTAAGCTTTTGGCGAACAGCCATAGAGTCCTGGGTCGCGGCCATGCTGAGCATCTGATCCCGATGATTAGCGAATTGCCCGAGAGCGGCAAAGCCGAGCGAATATTGGTGTCACTCGGCCCCGGTAGCTTCACCGGGTTGCGTATCGGTATTGCAGCAGCGCGGGCTCTGGGCGTTGCATGGAGCTCGCAAGTGCTGGGTTATCCCACTCTCACATTCATGGCTGCCTCCGCCTGGCAGCCAACCCCGCGTCACGTCACTGTCTGCATGAATGGCGGGCACGGAGAATGGTTCGTTCAGAACTTTTATGGCAGCGCAGCCGAAGATGAAGTCCGCTCGCTAACACCAATTGATGCAACCAAAGCATGCGCGCATGATGTGATTGTCGGCAATCGCGCGGAAGAATTGGCCGAACTGCTTGACCGCGATGCGTTCGCAATCTCGCTATTACCCGACGCACGGAAGGCGAATCGGCTTCACGAGAGGCAGCTGACAGATGATCTAAGCCCAATCTATGGCAGAGCGCCCGACGCCAAGCTGCCTGCCAAAGCGACCTCATGACTGCGACAGAGTGCGGCATCGCTCGTGCGATGGAAGTGATGACGGCGGCGTTCGACCCGCACTGGGGAGAGGCTTGGAACCAGCGACAACTCACCAACACGCTCGCCCTCCCCGGATCTCACCTCTTGCTCGTGAACAAGCGCGGTGAGTTGGCCGCTGCCGATGAAGAGGTCGCGGGGTTCGTGTTGTCGCGGTTCGTCGTTGACGAAGAGGAGTTATTGCTCATCGCGGTGTCTCCCGATCACCGAAATCGAGGGGTGGGACGCGCGCTTCTATCGGCCTTTGTTGATCAGGCGAAAGAGCGGGGCGCGGCGAAAGTGTTCCTTGAAATGCGCGCAAATAACTCAGCAGAAGCGCTCTACCGAAAGGCTGGCTTTAAGCCGATCGGAAGACGCAAGGAATATTATAAGACTGCTGCTGGCGGTCGAATTGACGCGATTACTTTCGCCAGGAAGCTGTAAGAATGCATTCTCAACCAGTTTTCTTGTGAAATGCGCTTGCAAAAAGTGTCGCTTTCGTACAATGCCCATCTGGGTCGCTCCACATACATACATCAAAAAAGTCTGTTGAGGACTCACTATGGACAATTTCGAAACTGATATATCAGAGGCGCTGATTACTCTGACATCTGATATTGTGGCAGCGCACGTAAGTAATAACAGCGTAGCTGTTGACGATGTGCCCGCCTTAATCACCAATGTTTATGGTGCTCTTTCATCTCTCGATGGAGGTAAGGTCGAGGAGGAAGCGCCACCAGAGCCAGCCGTTTCAATCCGGGCATCAATAAAGCCGGATTACATTGTCTGTCTCGAGGACGGCAAGAAACTCAAGATGCTCAAGCGGTATTTGCGCACTAATTATGACATGACGCCGGAAGAGTATCGCGCGCGATGGAGCCTTCCAGCGGACTATCCGATGGTTGCGCCAAACTACGCCGAAACCCGCCGGAAGCTGGCAAAGAAAATCGGCCTTGGTCGCAAGCCTGGGCAAAAGCGCGGTCGCAAGAAAAAGCGTAACCGCGCTCTACATTCGCGGGGTTGAGAAGGACGCATCCGACGCCTATGGCGTTGGGCGTCCTTTCAATTTTGGGAGACCGTCTTGCAGCAACGGATCGATCTGGAACAGCTATGTGCGGATAAAGGGCTCAGGATTACTGAGCAACGCCGCACAATTGCCAAGGTTTTGTCAGAAAGCGACGACCATCCGGACGTTGAGCTTCTGCACGAACGCGCCAGCGATATCGACCCCAAGATTTCGATCGCGACGGTGTACCGAACAGTACGTCTGTTCGAAGAAGCGGGCATTCTTGACCGGCATGACTTTGGCGATGGTCGTGCACGATATGAGGCTGCACCAGAGGCGCATCACGATCACCTGATTGATGTTGAAACCGGCAAAGTCGTCGAATTTGTCGATCCAGAGCTGGAAGCATTGCAGAAGGTTATTGCAGAAAAGCTAGGCTATCGCTTGGTCGATCACCGTATGGAACTTTATGGCGTCCGGCTCGACCGCGAAGACTAAGAGTCAGGGCACTGAGCGCCGTGAGGCGATCCGCCTCGCTGCGATGCATGGTGAGAACACTCCCGTTTCGCTGATTGGTTGGTGTCGATTTGCAGTGCGGGGGATCGCGATGCTCACGCTGCTGATCCTGTTGGTGCCGCTTCATTACCTCTATCGTATCTTCGCATACGGCTCGCCCTTCCCCAAATACTTTCTGAAATGGGTGGCTTGGATTGTGGGCGCTAGAGTTACCATTTCCGGCACTCCGCTCCGGCGTGATGTGTTTTTTGTCGCCAACCATGTTTCTTGGATCGATATTCTCTCGCTTGCTGGCGCCAGCGGCACCGCGTTTGTTGCAAAGTACGAACTGTCTCAAGTGCCAATCATTGGTTGGCTATGCCGTCTAAACCGCACGGTGTTCGTCAAACGCGAGAATCGAATGGGCGTGGCAGCGCAAATCAATGCTTTGCGAGAGGCCCTCGAAGACAATTGGTCAGTAACGATCTTTCCGGAAGGAACGACAACAGACGGTCAGTCACTGCTGCCATTCAAAACCAGCATGTTGAGCGTGCTTGAGCCGCCGCCACCCGGCGTCATGGTGCAACCGGTGCTGCTAGACTATGGCACGGTGGCGGAGGAAATCGGCTGGATCGGCGATGAGGGCGGATTTAATAACGCAAAACGCGTACTGTCCCGCGGCGGATCATTTCCGCTAAATATCACTTTCATGGAACCATTCAGTCCTGAGGAGCACCGAGGTCGCAAAGCGATTGGCGCAAAGGCGCGGATCGAGATCGAAAGCGCGCTACTCGAAACTCTTGGCAAGCCGCTACGCGACTTTCGCCACACGGTCCCGCCGATCCGCTATGAGGCTCCAGACGACGCTGAGAATAGCGCACGCTAACTCGAAGTGCCTAAAGCGCCGAGCGAACCAGCCAATCGTGGAATAAACGCACCGGACGCTCTTCTAGCGCGGTGGGCTTGCACACAAACCAATAGCTATACGGGCTCTCGACTTCCACGTCGTAGAGCTCTTGCAAACGGTTGTCTTCGTCACGTCGCAAGTGGTCATCATGCATGATCGCGATACCTAAACCCTGCGCCGCCGCCTCAAGCATCAATTGCCCTGAATCGTAGTGATCAATCGCTGCCGGATCGAGGTCTTGCAGGTTAAGCGCCGCTTTCCAGGCAACAAAACTCTCCGGCAATTCGTTGTGAATTAGGAAGGTCTGCTTGGCGAGCAGTCCTTCATCCGGTTTGTCACCCAGTTTCTCCGCCAGCGCGCGGCTGGCGATCGCGTGCACGTTGTTGTGATCCAACCGGATTGCATGCAGTCCGCTCGCGGGGCCGCGCGACAGGATAATTGCGGCATCCAACGTGTCGCCGACACGCCCCTCCAGATGCGGCCCGGTGTCGATATCAATGTGCAGCAACGGGTGCCGGGTGCGCAACTCACCTAGCCGTGGGAACAGCCTATTGCTTCCAAACATTGGCAAAACACCCAGCCGCAATCTGAGCAGCGAGAGATTGTCTGACTGGCTCTCTACCGCGCGGGCAAGCGATTCCAAATGCGGATTCACCGCCTCATAAAATGCTTGGCCCTCGTCAGTAAGCTGCATCGCCTGGCGCGCGCGTGTGAACAGTTTCTTGCCCACGAAAGTCTCAAGATTTCCAATCCGGCGTGACAGCGCCGATGGGCTGAGCCCCAATTCGTCCGCTGCTGCCCGTGCAGAGCCCAAACGGACGGTGCGTACAAATGCCTCTAAGGCGCGTAATGGTGGCAAACGGCGCGTCGCCATCGTCTCTTCCCCAAGTATCGACCCGCCTATGTATCGCAGGTATTTTTCTCAACTCACGAGGTCGCTTTAGGTTCCTTTGGTGCATGTAATCGAAGACGCTTCACATGGGTTTCGTCGCCGGCTGTCACTTCGATCTGCCATCCACTGGGGTGATCGAGCGTAGTTCCCACCTCTGGAACCTGTTCCGCAAGAACATAGGCAAGGCCGCCAAGGGTATCGACCGCCTCATCCACTTCGCCAAGCTGTGGATCGATCTTCTCAGCTATGTCTTCCAATTCGGCGCGGGCATCGCAGTCCCACAAACCATCGCCCACAGCAGAAATCTGCTCAGTTGGTACTTCGTCATGCTCATCCTCAATCTCGCCGACAATCTCCTCGACCAGGTCCTCAATTGTGATGATCCCATCGGTGCCGGAGAACTCATCAAGCACTATGGCCAGATGAACGCGATTTGCCCGCATATCGGCGAGGACATCCATCGCATTGCGTGTTTGCGGCACATAGAGCGGTTGCCGCATCAAAATAGTCCAGTCGTCCGGCGGTGTATCTCCGCTCGCGAGAAACGGAAACACGTCCTTGATGTGGATCATGCCAATAACGGAATCGAGCTGATCGCGGTAAACCGGCATACGCGAATGACCGTGTTCAGAGAACGCCGCGACCAATTCCTTCCAGCTGCTATCCGCGTTCAATGCGACGATTTCGCCGCGCGGAATGGCAACATCATCGGCATCATGTTCGCTGAAATGCAGCAGATTGCGCAGCATTTGCCGCTCTACTGAGGACAGGTCGCCATCTTCACTCTCAGACGGAGCTTCGTGCCCGTTCTCATCCTCGTGTTCGTCGAGGGTCTCTTCGATCTGCTCGCGCAGCGAACGCTCGCCGCTTTCGGGGTCGAGAAATTTCCGAATGGCGGGCCCCAGTTTTGACCAGAACCCGCTGCTACTCTCCGCGTCTCCTGCGGGTGATGACGAATCGGGCATGGCCCTGACGTGCGCTCCTATTCAGTTGCGATCCCCATATGGGTCGGCAATGCCCATTTTTGCAAGTATGGCGACTTCCAGAGCCTCCATTTTGTCCGCATCTTCATCGCCGGTGACGTGGTCATACCCCGCAAGATGTAACAACCCGTGCACGATAAGGTGTGCGGCGTGATGCTCCAGCGCGATGCCTTTTTCCTCTGCTTCGCGGGCGCAGGTCTCATAAGCCAGCGCAATATCGCCCAGCATGACGGGCGGACCATCAGCCTTGAGCGCAAGTAATTCATCGCGCGTGAGCATCGGAAAGCTCAGCACATTGGTCGGCTTGTCTCTGTCGCGCCACTCGCGATTGAGCTGATGCACCTGCTCGTCAGAGGTAAAGAGAATGCTCGTTTCGAGGCGTTGGTTTGCGAGCAGCGTCTCAACTTCGCCCACTGCTTGAGCAGCGCGTTCGGTCAACTGCTCCAATTCAATTTTGGGCCAATTTTCGATTTCAATTGAGAACTGCAATTACTCCGCTGGTCCCTCATACGCCTCGACAATGCGGCCCACAATCGGATGGCGCACCACATCGGCGGCGGTGAAGCGGATGGTGCCAAAGCCGTCCACGCTTTCCAGCTTATCGACCGCATCGGCCAGCCCGCTCATGCGATCGCCACCCGGAATATCGACCTGTTTGGGATCTCCGCAAATCACCATTCGGCTGTTCTGACCAAAGCGTGTCAGGAACATCTTCATTTGCTCGCGCGTGGTGTTCTGCGCCTCGTCAAGGATCACAAACGCATCTGCCAGCGTGCGTCCGCGCATAAAGGCAATCGGGGCAATCTCGATCTCGCCAGACGCTATGCGCCGCTCGACCTGCTCAGGAGGCATGCAATCATACAGGGCATCGTAAAGCGGGCGCAAATAGGGATCGACCTTGTCCTTCATATCGCCAGGCAGGAAGCCAAGTTTCTCTCCCGCTTCCACCGCCGGGCGCGACAGGATCAGGCGCTGAACGCTACCATTGATGAGCTGACTCACCGCCTGCGCGACCGCAAGATAAGTCTTGCCCGTACCCGCTGGCCCCAGCGCAAAAATAATGTCATCGCGCACCAGGCTGCGCATATAGGTCGCCTGCATCGCGCTGCGCGGCACAATCGTCTTGCGCCGTGTACGGATCATGATCGGCGGTGCGTCTTTCTTGCCGTTGACGATCCCCTCAAGGGTGGGTTCGTTCGACATGGAAATCAGCGACTCAATCGCGCCTGCATCAAGGTCCTGCCCCATGGCGAGCCGATCATACATCGTTTGCAGAACGCCGCGGGCGCGCGCCACCGCGTCTTCCGGCCCCTCTATCTGCACATGGTCTCCGCGCGCAGAGATAAACACGCCGAGCCGGTTTTCGACTTGCACAAGATTGGCGTCAAATTGTCCGAATAGCGGCCCCAGCAGCGACTGGTTCTCAAACTCCATATCGAGCATCGCGCGGCGCACTTCGCGTTGCGGGATAGGATCAGCAGAGAGCCTAGGCTCCTTGGCAGGATCAACTTTGCGTGTCGGTTTACGGCCCATGCGTTCCTTTCGCGATTTGGCCTTCAGGGACTCGTGAGACTTGGTAGAAATGTAAGCGGCCCGCGCCAGAGCGCAAGTTTATGCACTTCCCTGAACTGGGGAAAGTCACCTTAACGTAATGATTGCATACTACGCTCAGCACATTCCAGATTTCACACCAAGGCACGAAGACACAAAGATATTAAGACGGAAAATCCGCTCGGCATTACACCTTTGTGCCTTAGTGTCTTCGTGTGAATTTCACTCGGCTTCGCCGGGCATCAGGCCGCAATTGAGGTGCGTAACTTGCCAGCAATCGAATTTGGTCCCGCCTCGATCAACTCAACCTCGACCAAATCGCCAATTTCTGCCTCACCTTCAAACCAAACGCTTTGCAACCAAGGCGATTTGCCGAGCCATTGCCCGGGAAACTTACCCTTGCGTTCGACCAGAACGCGGCACGTTTTGCCCTCGCTGGCCTTATTGAACGTAATTTGATCGCGATTGAGGCGTTCCTGCAACCTTTGCAGCCGCTCATCCATCACCTCACGCGGAATCTGCCCGTCCATCGTCGCGGCGGGCGTGCCAGGGCGCGGCGAGTATTTGAAGCTATAGGCCTGCGCATAGCGGACCTCGTCAACAATGCTCAGCGTGTCTTCGAACTCGGCATCGGTTTCGCCGGGGAAGCCGACGATAAAGTCGCCTGACAACGCCAGATCGGGCCGCGCCGCGCGGAATCGTTCCAGCAGTTTGAGATAGCTCTCTGCGGTGTGGCTGCGGTTCATAACCTTCAGAATACGGTCATTGCCCGCCTGCACCGGTAAGTGCAGATAGGGCATCAGCTTGTCGATCTCGCCATGCGCCGCGATAAGGTCATCATCCATATCGGCGGGGTGCGACGTGGTGTAGCGAATACGCTCCAGCCCATCGACCTTGGCCAGCCGCCGGATCAGGCCAGCAAGCCCCTGTCGCGTGCCCTTTTCGTCCTCGCCCGACCATGCCGAGACATTCTGCCCCAGCAGCGTTATCTCGCGTGCCCCCGCATCAACCAGTTTCAGCGCTTCATCGATCAAGTCGCTGTAAGGCCGCGAGATTTCCGCACCCCGCGTGTAAGGCACAACGCAGTAAGTGCAGAATTTGTCGCACCCTTCCTGAATGGTCAGAAACGCGGCAGGTGCGCTTTTCCGCCGTTGTGGCAGAGCCGCAAACTTCGCGATCGCGGGCATATCTGTGTCTGTCGAGCGTTTGCCGGCAGCCGCATCCTCAACCATTTCGGGCAGGCGGTGATAGGCCTGAGGACCAACCACCATAGAGACCGCCGGCGCGCGCGCCATAATCTCCTCACCCTCTGCCTGTGCAACGCAGCCCGCGACCGCAATCATCGGCGCTTTTTTCTGGGTCTTGCCTTTCGTCAGGCGGCCAATGTCGGAGTAAATCTTCTCCGCCGCCTTCTCGCGAATATGACACGTGTTGAGGACGACGAGATCGGCATCCTCCCCTTCCGGCGCAGGCGCAATGCCCTGCTCCGCCAACAGCTCGCCCATACGCTCGCCATCATAGACGTTCATCTGGCAGCCGAAGCTTTTGACCCTGTAGGTCTTGGGAGGATTAGTAGGTTTCATTGCAAGGGCGCGCCGCGTGTTAGGCGACACTCGCCTTAACAATCTTGCCTGGCTCTGCTGGCGGCTCACCCGTTGGCAGGCCGTCAATCAGCTCCATGCCGCTCTCGACCTGGCCCCAGACGGTGTACTGCCCGTCGAGAAACTCGGTATCGCCAAAGCAGATGAAGAACTGGCTGTTCGCGCTGTCCGGAACCTGAGTACGCGCCATGGAGCAGGTGCCGCGAACGTGTGGCTCTGCGTTGAATTCAGCCTTCAGATCAGGCTTGTCACTGCCGCCCATGCCGGTGCCATTGGGGCAGCCGCCCTGCGCCATAAAGCCGGGGATTACGCGGTGGAACACGACGCCATCGTAAAAACCTTCATTGGCAAGCTCTGTAATCCGCTCAACATGGCCGGGCGCCAGATCAGGGCGCAGTTTGATTTTTACGTCGCCGGTTTCCAGCGTCAGGGTAAGTGTGTCGGCCATTGCGTGAATCTCCATTTCGTGAATTGGCCGCCGATATAGTGCCTATTCGGGATAAGTCACGTGGGCAGAGCCTGAGCGCTTGCAATTCAATGCTGCCTGCCTAGACCAACCGCATGTCTCAGGACCGCACTTCCGAAGACGAGGACGTCATGCTGGCCGATCCCCCAGAGGTGGATGCCGAAGATGCTGCGCGTCCCGATGACCGGATTGACGATGAGCGGCATGACGAGGAAAACACGCTCAAACCCGAATATGTGCGAGGTGTTGAAGATGCCCTAGATGCGGGCGACACCGCACGGGTCTATGAGCTGGTCGAACCGCTGCACCCGGCTAGACATCGCCGATTTGCTGGAGCTGTTTGAGAAGCGCGAGCGCGGCGAGTTAGCGGCGGCAATCACCGACCTCATGAGTTCAGACGTGGTGGCAGAACTCAACGATTATGTCCGCGAGGATATGATGGAGGCGTTGGAGCCAGAGGCGGTCGCCACCATCGCCGAGCAGTTGGAGACCGATGACGCGGTTCAGCTGATCGAAGATCTCGACGCGTCCGATCAGCAGGCGGTTATTGCCGAGCTGGAGCCGGAGACGCAGGCGGCGGTCGAGAGCGCCCTCGCTTTTCCAGATGAGACCGCCGGGCGGTTGATGAACCGCGAATTTGTCGCGGTGCCTGAACATCTCACGGTCGGCGATTTGATCGACTATCTGCGTGACAGCGTCGATATGGCGAACGAGTTTTACGAAGTCTTCATCGTCGATGAGAAACATCATCCGGTCGGAACATGCTTGTTATCGTGGGTGCTGCGTACACCGCGCGGCGTTGCCCTGACCGATGTGATGAAACGCGACCAGACGCTGATCCCTGTTGCGCTGGATCAGGAAGAGGTCGCGCTAATGTTCCAGAAATACGGCCTGATTAGCGCCGCTGTGGTCGATGAAAGCGGTAGGCTGGTCGGACAGATGACGGCTGATGACGTTGTGCACATTATCTCCGAAGAGGCCGCAGAAGACGCTCTGCTCATGTCCGGTGCGGGCGAAGGCGACATCAACGAACCGATCCGCGAGGCGTATGTCAGCCGTGTACGCTGGCTGATTGCGAACCTTGGCACAGCTTTGGTCGGCAGCGCGATTATCTACGCATTCGGGGCTGCGATCGAGCAACTGGTCGCGCTTGCCGTGCTAATGCCAATTGTCGCCAGCATCGGCGGCAATGCGGGGACGCAGACAATGGCGGTGGCGGTGCGCGCGATTGCGATGAACCAGCTCACGCGATCCAATACCTGGCGAATTGTCTGGCGTGAGCTGCGCGTTGCCCTCATCAACGGGGCCACGATCGCCGTACTCATAGGCATCGGCACAGCGGTTATCTTCACCCCGCAATTGGGTGTAGTGATTGCTCTTGCCATGCTCATCAACATCATCGTTTCAGGCATGGCAGGCGTGTTGGTGCCGGTTGCATTTGAACGGCTGAATCAGGATCCCGCGGTCGCATCGTCCGTTTTCGTGACCATGATTACAGACAGCATGGGCTTCTTCGCGTTTCTGGGCCTTGCGGTAGCAAGCGGGATTGTTGGGTAGGCGCCATGCCGCTGCATATGACCAAGATCGCTTTTGGAGCGAAAAGCTGGGATGATCTGGCCAGTTGGTATGCCCGCACTGATGAACCCAAGCGTCTGACCACCAAATATCGACCCACTCGCCACGAGGAAATGGTGGGGGGATCGCTTTACTGGATACTGAACCACTCGCTGGTCGCGCGATCGGAAATTCTGGGCTTTGAAGAAACTTCGGATGGCCGTTGGAATATCGTGTTGAAGCCAGAGTTGGTCCGCGTTCATCAAAAGCGCAAACGCGCGCATCAGGGGTGGCGCTATCTCAAAGAGGGTGATGCGCCTGCCGATCTGGCCGATGGCGAGGAAGTCGGCGACGTCTTGCCCGGGAAAATGGCGGCGAAGCTGGAGCGATTGGGCTTGATTTAAAGTGGCTCACCCAAAGGGTGGTGCGCCAAACCATATCCACGCCGACACTGCGACGCTTAGGGTTAGCAAGGCAATCGCCCTTGCGGTGGGCGTACGGTCGATGCCGGTCTGGTTTGATTGTGCTGACCGTCTGCCTGTCACCATCGGCCCCACCAGATTGGTGCGTTTCGCAACCGCGTAAAAAGCAATCGCGCTGAGGTGTAGCGCCACCAGCCAAATCACCACCCACACAAAGCTCTCATGCCAATCGGTAAGTGTCGCCGCCGTCATCACACCAACAAAGCCATTGAGTGGGCCGGTCGCGCCATCGAAAGGATCGCCCCCGAACAGGCCCATAGTGACTTGGGCAAGCATGGCAGCAAGCAAAGCCACCACGCTCAGCGCACCAAGCGGGTTATGACCGATTGTGTGGTCGCACTCCCCACGTAGGTAAGCCAACACAGCCTTCGGACCACGCACAAACCTGCTAAACCGTGCGGTCTCTGATCCCAAAAATCCCCAGAGAATTCGGAAAGTTAGCACCGCCAGCAGCACCATGCCCAGCCGGGTGTGCCACCACCATAGGGAATTATCGGCGGTGTACCACATCGCGGGCACTAGAATGGCAAAGCTCCAATGCGACAAACGCACCGGCCAGTCCCACACCTTGATAGTGCTACCCGGGCGTGTCGGTGCCTCAGACATCAGGCCTAGTCTGTATCGAGACGGTACTCTTCATGACAGGCCTTGCAGGTACCGCCGAGCGCTTTGACCTGCTCAACAACCGCGGCTGCATCGCCGCCCGCCGCGACGGTGACAAACTCAGCGCTTGTATCGACCAGATCTTGTGCCGCCTGCTCAAACTCAGCAGGCTTTTCCCAAATTGTCGCGAGCGCTTCGGTATCGTAACCATCGTCCACGCTGGTACCTTCAGGAAAATGGCCTGTGATCTGCTGAGCGCGCTCGTTAATGTCAGTTGCCGCTGCGCCAATGGCGCCGAAATCAGGGCTGTCGCCTTCCAGTTGCCCACGAATTACCTTGAACGCATCACCAATCCCCTCAAAATTGGCCTGCCGCTCTTTAATAATCGGTGGAGCATCGCCAGCAGCCGCACCATCCTCAGGAGCATCGGCAACTTCGCCGCCACATGCGGCAAGCGATCCAATAACAAGGCCAGAGATTACCAGACGAGGTAGTGCGAAACGCTTCATAGGTGTTCTCCTGAATGTAGCACGCTGTTTGAACCCACGCGCTCAAACATATGCAGACTGCGACCCGCGACGCAAGGCAAGGCGGTCATATTTGTCGCGGCGGGCCGATCTTCACTGAGCAATTATGCGGTACGTCTTTTCCGCTACGCGCCGGAGCGCGTTGGCGTAGGCTTCTGGCGCTTGCGCGCCCGGAACAAGGAACTTGCTCTCAATCACCATTGCCGGGACGCCCGTAATGTTCATCTCCCATGCGGCGCGTTCTTCCGCGCGAACTTTATGATCATATTCCTCACTGCCCATCGCTTCTGCTGCGGTACGTACCGGTCGAGACCGTTTTCCTGTGCAATCTCAAGCAGAACGTCCCGATTGCCAATCGCACGGCGGTGATTGAAATGCGCCTTGAACAACGCAAGCTTCAGCTCGGTTTGCTTCGCCGCACCGTGGACCTCGCCCACCCAGGTCAGCAGTTTATGTGCAGCAAACGTATTCCACATCATCGCGGCGGGTGGCTCGTCATCACCTTCATAATCGAGCGAAACCCCAGCGCTTTCCGCCGCTTCGCGCATCTGCCCCTGCACGCCCTTCGATTGCTCTATCGTGCGACCATATTTACGCGCAAGATGCTCGGCACGATCCTCGCCTTGTTCGGGCATGTCAGGGTTTAGCTCAAATGCATGCCAGCGAATATCTGCGTCAATTTCGCCTTCGACCAGCTTGAGGCCCTTTTGCAATTGCCCCCAACCGACCAGGCACCACGGGCACATGACATCAGACCAAATATCGATAGTTAGCGTGCGCGGCGCGGAATTGGGGGCTGTACTCACTGTTCTCTCCACCATGTCATCAAATGATGCGCGATTGCTTGCTTGGGCGGGCAGCCTAGCGAGGCATTCGGATCGCCATCAAGCGCGGCGCCGATTTCTTCTTTCGTGAACCAGCGGATTTCCGCCAGTTCGGTCTCATCCATTGTCACCGCGTCATCATCAGCCATCGCGTGACAACCGATCATAAGCTGAGATGGGAATGGCCAAGGCTGGCTCGCAATATAGCGTACATCGCGCGCGACAATACCGCTTTCCTCCAGCACCTCACGGGCCACCGCCTCCTCGATGCTCTCGCCCGGCTCGACAAAGCCTGCCAGCGCGGAAAAACGCCCTTCCGGCCATCCTTTGCCGCGGCCCAACATTACCTTTCCTTCATACTCAACCAGCATGATCGTAACCGGGTCGGTGCGTGGGAAATGCTGCGCACCGCAATCGGTGCAGTTTCTCTGCCAGCCGCCTTTCGCAAGCTCCGTCGCGCCGCCACACTGGGCGCAAAATCGGTGCCGCGCGTGCCAATCAACAACGCTGCGCGCCGCACCGTATGTTGCGAGATCAGGCGGCGAGAGCGTTGTCATCATCTGCCAGACGGCGGGATTCGCCATGCGTGGGGCTGCGTCTCCTTGCTCAGGAACAGCCGCGAAGCACGGTTTGCCGTTATCCAGCCCAAGAAAGACAAGCTCAGCATTTTCTGGCGCATCAGCGAGCGTCGTCCAGAGCAGCCCGCCTTGGTCATCCATGCCCGGCATCAGACCGTCAAGCGCGAGCAGCTTCGCCCGCCAGTTCATCATGCCAGCCAGTGCCTCTGGATCGGCACGGACATTATCCGCCCGGTCAAGCGGCGAACCGGTGAACGCCAGAGCTGCGGAAGCCATCAAGCGGCCTCGGCCTCATTCACGCTGCTAAGATCCGCCTCGAAGGCCGCGAGGAACTCGTCGCGCATCCGATACGCTTCGGTCGGCATATACTGCGTGAAGAGCGCCGCGCGCAGCTGACGGTCAAAGTCAACGCTGGCAATTGTGCCAGCTGCCCCGCCCCAGCCAAAGGTATTGCCGACAGATCGACCGCCTGCGCCATGCCCTTGTCCGACGATCCAGCTACCCGTCAGATCGACCGTGTCAGGCAACAGGTTGGACGTACCGACCCGGACAGATTCTTCGCTCATCACCTGCGTGCCATCGAGATTGCCATAGCCAAGCAGCATACGCTGGAACCTGTCATAGTCTTTGGGTGAAGAGATCAACCCGCCGCCGCCCGATGGCACTTTTGGCGCGTCGAGATAGATTGAGTTGGCGGCTGGATCGATTGGGATTGGGAAACCCCCTGCAATGCCATAATTGTCCGTCATGCGGCCAACTTCGCTTTTGGGCAACGTGAAGAATGTACTCTCCATCCCACATGGATCGAATAGGCGCGTTTGGAGAAACTCTTCGAAAGATTGACCAGAAGCCACTTCGATAACCCGCCCGAGCAGATCAATGCCGGCTGAGTAAATCCACTTCTCACCCGGCTGCGCCATTAACGGCAAAGTCGCGAGACGATTGGCCCATTCCTCAAGCCCGGGTGCGGGCGTCACAGGCGGAATTCCAGGGATTGGCAGACGGCTTACCCGGCCACCCACCAGACCATTCTTTTGATACGCCTCCAGCAACGGCCCCTTGCTCGTGATCAGATATCCTATTCCAGCCGTGTGGGTAAGCAAGTGGCGAATGGTGATCTCCCGCTCCGTCGGAACGGTGTCATCCAAAGCTCCTTCAGGATCCTTCAACACACGCATATCCGCGAATTGCGGCATGACCTCTGCCAGCGGAGTATCAAGCGTGAAATGGCCATCCTCAATACACATCATCGTGGCCATGCCGGTGATCGGTTTGCTCATTGAATAGATGCGATAGAGCGAGTTTTCATCGATCAGTTTAGTGCTGTTAAAACCAAGTTTGCCGCCGCCCACAGTGTGCGCGTGATCCTCCTGGCGCCAACCAAAGGTCACAAACAGATTGGCGACCTTGCGTTCATTAAGATAGCGCTTTGCAAGCTTTGCGACTTCGGGCCAGCTTTCGCCCACATCGTGGGCCAGCAAGGCTCGCCCCATCGGCATAGTAGAGAGCATACCGCCAGCTGCGAGCAGGCTACCGGCTCGAAACAATGAGCGGCGAGACATCTGAAGGTGATCGAATTCGCGATAGGCCATTGTTTCTCCCGGTTTCTTTATCACTTTGCGTATCGTGCGTATTGCTACGTCTGTGTGAACGCCAGATTGCGATTTGCAACCATTATCAATTTTTAGGCACATTGCTACGCCTCGATTGTTCTTGAAAACATGGGCTGTGTTACCCATATAGGACACATGCTAAATATACTTGCTTATCTCTTCGGCCTAATCTCACTCGTCATCGTGATCCCCGCGACAATCCCCTTGCTCGGTTGGGCCAACTGGGTGGCGCTGCCACTCATCGTGATCGGCGTAATTATCGGCGCACTTTCGTCAAAAGACGGTGGTCGTAATTTCTGCCTGATCGTCCTGCTAATCGCTGGCATTCGCCTGAGCCTGGGTGGCGGGATTATCTAATCCTCACCAATTGCCGCAGCGAGCCGGGCAGCTTTCGCAAAAAGTGTCGGTAAGCCAGCCTCTTCTATGTCGGTGATCGGCCACCATTCGCCCTCGCCAGGACCATCGGGCGCACTGATGAACGCGCGCAGCACAGACATCTCCAAGCTGAAATGCGTGAAAGTATGACGCACGAGGCCAAGCAGCTGCCAATCGGCAACAAGTGGTGGATCACCCTCACCATCTCCGCGTGCAGACCAGCCGTCGTCGGGCAAAGCTCGCATTCCGCCAAGCATTCCCGTTCCCCCACGCCGGCTTAGCCAAACCGCACCGTCCCGCTCGATCCAAAACGCTCTGCCCTGACGCATGGGCTTAGCCTTTTTCGGGGCTTTGACCGGATACTTGGCCAGGTCACCCTTAACGCGTGCCGCGCACTCATCCATCAGCGGGCATAGCAGGCACTTCGGATCGCGCGATGTGCAAATCCCTGACCCCAGATCCATCATCGCCTGGGCGAAGTCACCAGCATACTTGTCGGGGGTGATCTGATCAGTCTTTTCACGAATCTCGGGGCGCGACTTTGGCAATGGCGTTGCAATCCTAAACAAACGCGAAACGACCCGCTCAACATTCGCATCGACCACCACCGCACGCTGGCCAAACGCAATCGCCGCCACCGCCGCCGCTGTGTAAGCACCAAGCCCAGGCAGCTTGCGCAGCTCCGTCTCAGTTTCCGGAAAGCCGTTCAGCTTGGCCACCTCACGCGCGCATTTAACCAGATTGCGAGCCCGCGAATAATATCCCAGGCCCGCCCACGCAGCCATCACATCTTCTTCAGGCGCAGCAGCAAGTGCTTCTATCGTTGGCCAGGCTTGCGTAAACTTTGCGAAATAGGGCTTCACCGCAGCCACTGTGGTTTGTTGCAGCATCACTTCGGATAACCACACGCGGTAGGGATCAGGCGCAGGCTCGCCCGGCGGCGAACGCCACGGCAAAGCGCGCGCATGCATCCGATACCAATCCAAGAGTTTCTGAGAAATCTGTGCAGTCATTGTGGCGCTCTGATGATGCCTATGCCATGGCCTTATCCACCATGAAACGGGATGATTCATCAAAGACGGGCAAAAAGGCTCCTGCAAAAAGTTCAACGAGCAAAAAAAAGGTTCGTGAATATCAGCGCCCGCGCGGCGGCGCAGCCAAGCCGATTTCTGATCTTATGCCGCAAATCGGACGTACGGCGTTTAGGCGGTTTGGGTTCATTCAAAGCTCCGTTGTGTCACGCTGGCCCGAGATTGTCGGAGAAACACACGCGAAAGTTTGCTCACCACAAGCGATCCGTTTCCCGCCGGGTGAAAAGTCAGAGGGCATTCTTGAGCTGGTTGTGATGCCTGCTCACGCCCCGCTGATCCAGCATGTGATCCCCGAAATCATCGAGCGTGTGAACCGCTTTTTCGGATACAGCGCAGTCGCCCGCATCAAGATGAGGCAAGGCGAGGTTAAGCCGCCACAAAGTAGCGCAAAACCTAAACCGCCACCGTCGCTCAAACCCATCCCCATGGAATTGGGCGAAAGCTTGCGCGATATTGGTGACCCAGAGTTGCGCACGGTGCTCGAATCTCTTGCGCGTAGCCTTGGCCCTGATGAAGAAAACCCAAACGAGAACCAGACTGACTGATATGCGTAGACTGATGAGAACAACCGGTGCATTGGCGCTCGCTGCTGCAATTCTTAGCAGCCCTGGATCTGCTCAAAGCAGCCTAGACAAAAGAGATGACGAACCGCAGGCGGCCAGCCGATGGTCGCTAGAAGTAGTCGAGGTTCGCGATGGTCACCTGATCGGCAACCCGGATGCTGAGGCAAAGTTGGTCGAATTTGTCAGCTACACTTGCTCTCATTGTGCCACTTTTGCCAAGCAAGGCGAAGGCGCGGTCAAGTTGATCTATGTACCAACAGGCAAGGTCAGTTTTGAAATCCGTCATCTGCTGCGTGACCCGATTGATCTGACCGCAGCGCTGCTCACCCATTGCGGCGATCCGGCCAAGTTCCCACTAAATCACAGTGCGATCATGTACCGGCAGGATGAATGGATTGCAGTTGCTCAAAGAGCGTCCCGGGCGCAGCGTTCCCGATGGCAGTTCGGGACGCCGTCATCCCGTCGCCGAGCGATTGCCAGCGATTTGGGTTTTTATGGCATCATGACCTCTCGCGGCTATTCGCGCCCCGAAATTGATCGGTGTCTGGCCGATGAAACGAAAGCAGACAGCCTTAGCCGAAACCAGCCGCGCTGATATCGAAACGTTTGAGCTAAGCGGGACGCCCAGCTTTGTTCTCAACGGAGAGAAACTGAATGGCGTATTCCAATGGGAAACCTTGCAGCCAGAGCTCGACAAGTTTTTCAACCCTGCGATTGAGGATGGCTAGATTGAGCCTCCGTGACACAGCCAATCAATCTTCGTCGATCTATATGTGGTTCTCTCCGTATTCTTGCTAACGCAGAGCTGTTCAAAAACACGGTTACCCTGCTTCATTCCCTCCGCCGCTTCGTCTAGCTTCATAATTTCATAAAGAGGATTTGTTCGTCATGGCTTCGCTTCACCGCCTTTCCATTGCCGCATTCACCGCCCCGCTCGCTCTTGCGCTGACCGCCTGCGGTTCGTACCGGAGCGGACGATGCCGTTCTGGAGGGCGAGCCAATCGCCGAAATTCCCGCGCCGGATGGCACACAATGGACGGACGCTGTCGCCGTCTCTGAATATGATGGATATATTCTCGGTAATCCTGAGGCGCCAATCAAAGTCGTCGAATATGCTTCGCTCACTTGTCCGGCATGCGCAGCATTCGCCACCGACGGCGCTGAGCAGCTCAAGCAAGAATATGTGAGCTCTGGCCGTGTCAGCTTTGAGCTGCGCAATCAGATCCATGGGCCGCACGATTTGATGCTGGCGAAATTGGTCCGCTGCGGTGCGTCCGAAACGTTCCACCCGCTCTCAGACCAGGTTTGGGGCGATCTTCAAAACGTGCTCGCGCCAGTCTTTGAAAATCAGCAGGCCTTCCAGCAGGCGTTGGAATTGCCAGAAGATCAGCGCTTCGTCAGAGCGGCTGAAGTAGCCAATTTCTACGACTTTTTCGCGACGCGCGGCCTAAGTGAAGATCAAGCGCGGACTTGCCTCGCTGATTTTGCATCAATGGAAACCATTGCCGACAATTCGAATACCCAGTCACAGGAATTTGAGGTCACTGGTACGCCTACCTTTTTCATCAATGGGCAAAAGCTTGACGGCGTGATCAACTGGACCGGCCTTGAGCCTGCCCTGCAAAGGGCAGGCGCGCGATAAGGGCGCGATAGCAGAGGGGGACAGCAACGACGATGCTCATCAAGAAGCTCAAACTGAGTGGCTTCAAGAGCTTCGTTGAGCCTGCCGAACTGCGCATCGAACCGGGGCTGACTGGCGTCGTTGGCCCCAATGGCTGCGGCAAGTCGAACTTGCTGGAGGCAATCCGGTGGGTGATGGGCGAAAATTCACCCAAATCGATGCGGTCTGGCGGGATGGAAGATGTCATCTTCGCCGGTACTGCCAGCCGCCCACCACGTGACTTTGCGGAGGTCGTCCTCCACGGCGCGACTGACGATAATGACGAACTGGAGGTCATGCGCCGCATCGAACGCGGTGCAGGCAGCGCTTACCGGGTCAACGGCAAGGATGTGCGGGCGAAAGACGTTGCGCTGACCTTTGCCGATGCCGCGACGGGTGCGCACTCCCCTGCTCTGGTCAGTCAGGGCAAGATCGCACAGGTCATTGCGGCAAAACCAACCGAACGTCGGCAGATGCTGGAGGAAGCCGCAGGTATTGCGGGCCTTCACGTCCGGCGGCGCGATGCGGAAAGCAAGCTGCGCTCTACCGAGAAAAACCTTGAGCGGCTCGAAGACCTGATGGCTGGTCTGGACAGCCAGATCGCCTCTTTGCGCCGCCAAGCCAAGCAGGCCGAACGTTACGCTAAGCTATCCGAACAGATCCGCAGTGCCGAGGCACGACTGGTCTATGCACGCTGGCGCGACGCAGCGGCGGCTGCCGATGAAGCAAAAGAAGCTGCTGCAGGCGCGGAGAGCAAGGTCACTGCCGCAAAAGAGGCTAGCGATGCCGCCCAAAAGGCGCAGGCAGAAGCAGCGATTGCTCTTAATGATGCTCGGGAGGAACTGGCCGACCGGCGCGACGATGCCAGCGCGCATGGGCACCGCATGGCCGCGCTCACCAGCAAGCTTGAGGCCGCGGAACAGCGCCTTGCCGACCTCGACCGGCAGAAGACGCGGTTGGAAGAAGATCGCGGCGATGCCGACCGCCTGACCAAAGACGCAGCGGAAGCTCTGGCCCGTCTCGCCAAAGAACTTGAAAACAACGAGAAGGCGCTCAACGCGGATGAGCATAAGCGCCCCAGCCTTGAGGCCAAGCGTGAGGATACAGAACGCGCCAGTCGTACCGCGGAACTTGCGCTTGCCAAGGCAACCGCTGATCATGCGGGTGTTGAGGCGGAATGGCGCGTTGTCGACGCCGAAATTGAACAGGCCAAGTCGCGCGTTTCGCGGCTTGAGGCCGAAGGTCAGCGGATGGTCGACCAGCGTCAGGCACTCGCTGGTGCAGTCGGCGCGGATGCAGTCGAGAGCGCGAAAGCAACGGCGCAATCTGCCGCTGAAACGCTGCAGACCGCGCAATCGACAATTGAAGAACTTCAAACCCGTAAGGCGGCGTTGCAGGAACAGCGCGACGAGGCAGCCAGCGCTCTGTCCTCCGCACGTGCGGAGCTGGCCGGAGTGGAGCGCGAGCATGGCGCGTTGGAGCGCGATCGTGCTGCGCGGGCCAAACAGGCCGAGAAACGCGCCGGGCGCAAGCAGGCACTCGATGGCGTACGCGCCAAGCCGGGGTACGAACGGGCCCTCGCCGCCGTGCTGGGCCGTGATGGTAAGGCCTTGCTTGGTTCACCAGATGGCCTCGAAGAAGGGCGGTATTGGACCGGTTCTTCGTCAACGCGCAAAGTTCCCGAAAGCCTCGCCCAGTATGTCGATTCCTGCCCCGATGAACTGGCGGCTCGACTTGCCTTGGTTCACATTGCTGACGACGATGATGGGCGCGCGTTGGCACCGGGCGAATGGCTTGTCACACCATCAGGCCATCTGCGGCGTTGGGACGGCTTTGTCGCACGCGGCGAAGGAGCGGCGGAGGCCGCACGGCTTGAGGCGGAAAACCGCTTTGCCGAACTGGATGCGCAACTACCAGCCCTGCGCGACACCGTTGCAAAGACGGAAGCGCAACAGAACAGCACGCATGACGAACTCAGCACCATTCAGCGTGAGATTATAGCCGCTGACCGCTCTGTTGCGGAGGCCGCTGAGGATGAACGCGAAGCTCTGCGCGCAGTAGACCGTGCCGAAGCAGAGCAGGAGCGCGTCGCCAATCGCCTGGCTGAGCTGGATGCCAGCGAAGCGGATCACAAAGAACAGCTGGAGGCGGCACAGACAGAGCTGAAGTCCGCGCAAGAAAAGCACGAGGCACTGCCCGATCCGGAGGCAGGGCGCGCATCGCTGGAGGCGGCGCAGGCAAAGAACGAGGCGGCGCGGGCTGAGCTGCAGGCTGCAAGCGCGGAACTCGCCGCGCATGATCAGGGATTGGCGGTTGCCCGCGAACGCACACAGGCGCAGCGGAGCGATATGGCCAATTGGGAAGCACGCTCCGGCGAAGCGGCCCGGCGTTTGTCGGATATGGCCCGACGCTTCGAGGAAATCGAGGAAGAGCGGGCGATTATCGCTGTCAAACCCGAAGGCCTGATGAAGGAAATCGAGCAAGGCGATGCCGTGCGCGCGCGGCTCACAGAGGAACTTGCCAAGGCTGAGGCTGATGTCGCAACCGCGCAGGAGGCCGCGCAGGAAGCAGATCGCGCCTTCAATACCACAAACGAAGCGCTGGCTCAGGCGCGCGAGGCGCGTGCTGGTCTGGCCGCACGGGCCGAAAATCAGGAAACCCGCCGCGTAGAAATGGCGCGCATTTCCGGCGAACGTTTTCAGTGCCCACCGCCAATGCTGCCAGAGCGATTCACGTTCGATCCCGAGAAAGTCAGCTCATCTGAGCAGGAATCAGAGGAGATGGACCGTCTTACCGCCAGCCGTGAGCGGATTGGTCCGGTCAATTTGGTAGCCGCTGAAGAATTGAAGCGGATTGAAGAAGAGCACGGAACCAGCGCCGAAGAACAGGCAGAGCTGGTGGAAGCAGTGAACCGGCTACGGGGTTCAATTGGCAGCCTGAACCGCGAAGGGCGCGAGCGGCTGCGCGAAGCATTTGAGCAGGTGAATGACCACTTCCAGCGTCTGTTCACGAAACTGTTCGAAGGGGGTCAGGCCCATCTGGCGCTGATCGACAGCGATGATCCGCTTGAGGCAGGACTGGAAATCTTCGCACAGCCACCCGGTAAACGCCTACAATCGCTGACGCTCTTGTCAGGCGGTGAGCAGGCGCTGACCGCGATTGCGCTTATCTTTGGTTTGTTCCTCACCAATCCCGCACCAATCTGTGTCCTGGACGAAGTCGATGCGCCGCTTGATGATGCCAACATCGATCGCTTTTGTGACCTGCTCGATTCCATGGTTCGCGAGACAACCACGCGCTATTTGATCGTCACGCACAATGCCGTAACGATGAGCCGCATGCATCGCCTGTTTGGCGTGACTATGATTGAAAAGGGTATTAGCCGCCTGGTTAGCGTGGACCTTGGCCAAGCGGAATTGCTAGCCGCCGAATAGAACTCTCCCCGCGATCGGGATTGGGGTTCCGCAAATTCACACTTTAGCTGGTTAGGCGTTCAGCGCGGATGCCAGATCCGCCCGAACTGCGTTCAAGCTCCTGACGATGTCAGCATTGCTCACAATGCTTGACGTTTCGCCGGTCTCCAACGCGGCTTTCGCACCTTTCAGAGTATAGCCTTGTGCATTCACCAGATCGTCGATCTGCTCGATCAGCGCCACGTCTTCCGGGCGGTAATAACGGCGCCCACCACTACGTTTCAGCGGCGACAGTGTGGGAAACTGCTCTTCCCAATATCGCAAAACATGCGTTTTGATGCCGAGCGCATTCGCAACCTCACCGATGGTGCGCAGTGCGCCCTCATCCTTACCGTCTACGAAATCTGCGCTCATGCCTTAACCCTTTGAAATCTGTTCTTTCAGCAGTTGACTGGCCCGGAAAGTCAGCACCCGCCTCGAAGTGATCGGGACTTCAATGCCGGTCTTCGGATTACGTCCGATCCGTTCACGCTTGTCGCGCAGAACGAAGCTGCCGAAGCCCGAGATTTTTACATTCTCACCGCGATCCAGTGCCCCGGCCATCTGGTCAAGAATAGCCTCGACCAAGTCTAGGGATTCCGCACGACTGAAACCAAGCTTTCGATTGATCGTCTCAGCAAGATCAGCGCGGGTTAGGGTACCGATAGATGACATAAACGGAGTCTCCTCTCTAAGCGCGACCCAGAGCGAAATTGCACAAAAGTGTTACAACTTTATAGCAATTTTTGCAACGAACGTCCGATGGTTTTCGACGAATAGTCAAATACGTACGAGCGACGCACCCCAAGTGAAGCCCCCGCCCATTGCCTCAAACATCACGAGGTCGCCCGGCTTTATGCGGCCATCCTTGACAGCATGGTCGAGTGCCAAAGGCACTGAGGCGGCAGATGTGTTGGCGTGCCGGTCAACTGTCACGACGATTTTCTTTGACGGCAAGCCGAGCTTGCGTGCTGTCGCATCCAGTATGCGGGCATTCGCTTGATGCGGAACAACCCAGTCGATGTCATCTGCAGAAAGGTGAGTATCCTCAAGCACTTCATGCAGAACATCAGCGAGGTTAACGACCGCGTGGCGGAACACTTCGCGGCCCCGCATCCGCAGCTTGCCCACTTCTCCTGTTGTCGACGGCCCACCATCGACATAAAGTAATTCCTTGTGCGTACCATCGGCATGAAGACGCGTTGCCAGAATGCCCGGGCCATCGCTTTCAACGTCCTGTGCTTCCAAGACAACCGCGCCAGCGCCGTCTCCGAAAAGCACGCAGGTTGTGCGATCTTCCCAATCAAGAATTCTGCTGAAAGTTTCCGCGCCTATCACCAAGGCACGCTTTGCCTGTCCCGTTTTGATCAGCGAGTCGGCAGTACCCAATGCGTATAAGAAGCCTGAGCAAACGGCCTGCACGTCAAATGCGATACCACCGCCGCATCCCAGCGCAGCTTGCACCTGTGTCGCGGTTGCCGGGAACGTGTGGTCCGGCGTCGCCGTTGCTAAGATAATCAGGTCGATGGTACTCCCATCGATATTCGCAGCATCCAGCGCCTTGCGCGCAGCTTCGGTCGCTAAAGTCGAAGTGGTCTCGCCGTCTTCTGCAATGTAGCGCTGACGAATGCCCGTGCGCTCGACAATCCACTCGTCGCTAGTATCGACTTTTTCCGAAAGCTCCGCATTGGTAACGCAATTGGCCGGCAACGCCGAGCCCGTGCCAAGCAGGACGGAGCGGATCACTTTGCGTCTACCCCGCCATTGAGCTTTGCCAGATCATCGGAAATCCGATTAGTGATTTTGTCTTCGAGCAGTCGCGCCGCCACGATAACCGCATTGGCGACGCCTTTCGCATTTGCACTGCCATGACTTTTCACGACGACACCATTCAGACCCAGGAAAACCGCGCCGTTGTGATTATTGGGATCAAGATGGTGCTTCAGAAGTTCTGTCGCCGGTCGAGATACAAGAAAGCCGATCTTCGAGCGCAAGGATGAGCTAAAGGCATTGCGCAGCAGGTCAGTCACAAAACGTGCAGTCCCCTCAATAGCTTTCAAAGCGACATTGCCCGAAAACCCATCTGTCACGACAACATCAACTTCACCGCGATTGATTTTGTCGCTTTCGACAAAGCCGTCAAAAGACATTGCAAGCCCAGTGGCATCCTGAAGCTGCGTCGCCGCACCGCGCAGGGCTTCGGTACCTTTAATCTCCTCCGTGCCGATATTGAGCAGTCGTACCCTAGGCTCCTCGCGGCCCGTCAGGATGCGCGAATAAGCCGCGCCCATAACCGCGAACTGCACAAGGTTGCGAGCATCTGCATCGGTGTTAGCGCCCAAATCGAGCATAACCACGTCGTCCTCGTCGAGTGTCGGCATCACCGCTGCGAGCGCCGGTCGGTCGATACTGGGCATCGTGCGCAACGCGAGCTTGCTCATGGCCATTAAGGCACCCGTATTGCCAGCACTTACCGCCGCGCCAGCGTCACCCTGCTTTACGGCGTTTACAGCCAGCCCCATGCTCGTGGTCTTTGCTCGTCGAATAGCCCGGCTGGGCAATTCATCACCCTCCACGACATCTTCGCAATGAAGGATTTCCGATGCGGTCGACATGCCGGGATGCGCATCAAGGGCTTCCTTAATGCGCGTTTCGTCACCGACGAGAAGAAATTTAAATGCGTCATGGCGACGGCGCGCAATCGCGGCACCTTCCACCATAACACGCACGCCTTCATCGCCGCCCATCGCATCAATGGCGATACGCGGCGTGCTCATGGCGTTCTCCGGTCAGTTATTGTCAGAGGCCGACGGCTACGACTTCGCGACCGTTGTAATAGCCGCAGTGTGGGCACAGATTGTGCGGACGCTTCAGCTCGCCACAGTTTGAGCATTCGTGGAATGCCTCAACCTTCAGCGAATCATGAGCCCGGCGATTACCGCGACGGTGTGGCGATACTTTTCTCTTAGGGACAGCCATGGCGGCACCTGTTCCTCAAATAAATACAAGTCGTTTCGGTTGGCCGCTTAGGCGAAGGAGCGGAACGGCACAAGTGTTTGCGCGCGCTAGACAGCTCCGCTGATGCGGTGAAGCCGCGCTACATAGCCAATTCTCGAGGCAAAGCAACCCTGCGTCGATGCGATATTGGTTGCAAAATACAACTGACCTCTTGCCGAGTGGTAGACCAGCAAGTACGCATGGGATCAAATACGGAGGGAACACAATGATTTTACCCATAACGCTTTGCACTGCTGCCGCCGCTTCCATTCTTGCCGCGTGGCTGATGATCCGGGTGGGTCAAGTGCGGATTGGCGAAAACGTATTGGTCGGGGACGGCGGGAATGAAGCGGTCGTCCGGCGCATGAGAGCCCATGCGAATTTTGTTGAGAATACCCCATTTGCCCTCATTTTGATCGCCGCGATCGAGCTGACCGGCAAAGGCGAACCATGGCTACCGATTGTTGCAGCCGTGTTCATAATCGGACGCATTGCACATGCGTTTGGAATGGATGGCGGCGCACTGGCGAAAGGGCGATTGGTCGGCACTTTGATAACGCTGCTGTCGCATCTGGGCCTTGCGATTGCGGCGGTGCTGATTGTGCTGGGTGTGATTTAGGGGATTTTTTGATGGATGCCCTAGCCACCCGCGCCCTCCACCCTTCCACCCGGAGCCTACCGGGACACTATCCGGGTGGAAGGGTGGAGGGCGCGGGTGGCTAGGCGCCTCAACTAAGAAAGCGCATAATCGCTTACAAACTGATTGGTCTTGCGTTCCTGGCCGAATGTGCTGGTCGGTCCATGCCCCGGAATAAAGGTCACATCATTGCCCAGCGGCCATAGCTTTTGCGTGATCGCATCGATCAGATCCTGATGGTTGCCCATCGGGAAATCAGTACGGCCAATGCTTCCCTGAAACAGAACATCGCCCACAACCGCAAATTTACTGGGCCCATGGAAGAACACCACATGGCCGGGCGTATGACCGGGGCAATGGATTACGTCGAGTTCCAATTCACCGACAGTGACTTTGTCGCCATCGTCGAGCCAACGGTCGGGCTCAAACACCTCACCGCGAATGCCGTATTTCCGGCCATCCTCGTCCAATCGGGAAATCCAGAATCGGTCTGCCTCGTGCGGCCCCTCTATTGGCAAACCCAGCTCTTTCGCGAGGATGCCGCTTTCACCACAATGATCGATATGGCCGTGTGTGATGAGGATTTTTTCCAGCGTTACACCACTTTGCGCGACAGCTGCCTTCAGCTTGTCCAGATCGCCGCCCGGATCAATCAGCGCCCCCTTCATGGTTTTGGTACACCAGATCAGTGAGCAATTCTGCTGGAGCGGTGTAACCGGAACAATACCCGCCTTCATGGGCGGTTGCTTGGTTTCTGGCAGAGCGTCAGTCATGCGTGGCAGATGGCGACTTCCATTGCCGACCGCAAGCCTAAACCCGCCCGCCTTTCCAAACGACGCGGCCAATCACCTCAACCTCGTCCGCAGCAACTTCAATCGGCGGATAAGCCTCATTCGCGCTGACCAGTTTCACGCGGTACGGGCGCGCTCAGCTGCACCTGCTTCACATGCAGGGCATCGCCGATGCGAACCACATGAATGCCCTCGCCCGCCCGTTTGTTGCGGTCGACAAATATCTCATCACCGCTACGCAGCACGGGCTCCATCGAATCACCCTCTACCCGGATCGCGGACAAATCTGCGCCTTCTAGGCCCATCTCGCGCAACCAGCTGCGAGAGAAGCGATAGCAATCGAAGGAAATTTCCGCTGCACTAAAGGATCCAGGGCCCGCCGATGCATCGAGCGGCAACCGAGGAACCTCTAGCCAATCTTCGTTTGATGGCGTCACTGAAGAACCCGCTGTTTCATCGAACAGCCGCGTATCAATGACTCTTGTCGACACCCCTAAAAACTCGGCAATCTTGTTCAAATCTGGAACGTCAAGGTGGCGGGGGCTTCCGCGCATCACATATTGCTGAAGATACGCTGCGTTACGGCCAATTAACCGAGACAAACCCGCCAAACTGGCACCCCGAGATTTCGCCAAATCCTGTAAGCGCCCCCGCGCATGCTTTTCGTCCGATGAGATGTTTTCCATAATTTTTCCTATAGCATAGGATTTTTCCTAGACAAGTAGGATTTGAGTTGGAACAAATAATGAACATTGGGCGATTCGATAGCACCGAAATGCTCAGGCCAACACTGTCAAAGGGAACGCTATGTTGATTAGATCTGTCGAAACCTTCCTGCGCCAGCATGATATGCCAGCGACCAAATTCGGGCGCCTCGCCGCACATGATCCGCGCTTCGTGCTCGATTTGCGAATGGGCCGCGAACCTCGCCCCATGACAGAGGCACGCATCCGCGCGTTTGTGGACGGCTTCTCCGCTGGACGGGAGAATGCACATGTCGGATGAAAGCGCTCCTCCCCGCACTGGCAAGCCGCATCGATTCACTCGCAAAAGCCCAGGTGACCGACTAAAAGAAGCACTTATGACGCTCAGCCAGCATCAGGCGCAGGTTCTTCGCCATGATGAGAAAGCATGGGCCAGCATTACCTTTGCCGGAACTAGGCATGAACTGACCTTGCTGTTCGTGGGTGATGACGCGGTCACGGCGGGCGAGCATTTCATCGCGGAACTGCCTGACCATGAGTTTACGATTGCGGGGCAGCTTGTGGCCGATGCAGCCATCAGCAGCGCCAAGCATCGGATGCTGCCCTCCCCGCGTCTTGTGGTGGAATGTGAAGTACTGTTGCTGGAAGAGGGGTGAGCAGCGCCGTCGAGTGATGCTCGCTCCTTCCCACTCAAGCCGGTTCATGATAGCCGTTCCCTTGAGAGGGAAAGCCTTATGATCCGACTGGTCATTGCAACCGCCATCGCATTTTCGAGCGCCGCCTGCGCAAGTGGAATTGCAGCCGTTAACGCAGCATCGGCTGGTGAACAATTACCCGACCCAACGGCAATGACCTCCGAATCTACGCGCAGCACTTCCCGTATAACCCTCGGCAATGGTGAACTAAACTCGATTCAGATCGAGGGGCTGAGGCGCGTTAGCGGTGTCACCCCGTTTTCTTACGAACGTACTGATGGCGATCAGACATCATCATTTCGCGGCGACTCCACCGCGTTGACCTTTTCTGAAGTCGTTATCGCCGAGCCAGGCTTCATCGTCCTTCATCCTGTGATCGATGGACGACCCAATGGCGACATGGTCTCAGGGTTTGCTTATCTCGATGCGGGCAAGAACACGGACGTCACCGTCAGGATCGACCACCCAGCCGACACGGGCGAGAAGTTCCTCGTGATGCTGCACAAGGATGTTGATCGCGACCGCGTTCTCGATTTCGTGTTTGTCGAAGACGGCATCAATGTCGAAGACACTGCGGTGTTTGAAGGCACCACAATGGTCGCTCACATCTTCGCGGTCCCTTAAGTTCGCGACCTTCTGAGCACTGTAACTAGTTTCGCCGGATCACCAGGTTCCGGATTTCGGTCATATCCTCCATCGCGAAGCGGATACCCTCGCGGTAGAGGCCAGAGTCTTTCACGCCGCCATAAGGCATATTGTCAACGCGATAGGACGACACGTCGTTCACCACCACGCCGCCGACATCAAGCGTATCCCAAGCATCAAGCACCTGATGCAGGTCGCGCGTAAAGATACCGGCCTGCAAGCCAAACTTGGAATTGTTCACCTGATCCAATGCGTCATAGAAGTCGCTGAACTTGCTCAGATTGGCGAGCGGGCCGAATGCCTCCTCCCAGTTTGCATCAGCCTTACAAGGCACATTCTCCAGCAATGTCGCCTCAAGCATGTTACCGTTGGACAAGCCGCCACCGCAGAGCAGCTTCGCACCGTCCGCAATCGCATCGTCGATCCAGCCTTTGAGACGCCCGGCCTCCCCATCGGAAATCATCGGTCCGATAAATGTGTCGCGGTCCTTGGGGTCACCCGCGACAAGGGACCTCGTCTTCTCGACCAGCATGTCCTTAAACCGATCATAGATGTCATCGTGGATGATGACCCGCTGCACCCCGATACAACTCTGTCCAGACTGATAGAACGCGCCGAAAATGATCCTTTCCAGCGCGTGATCGAGATCGGCATCCTTGTCGACGATCACCGCCGCATTGCCGCCCAGCTCCAAGATAACAGGTTTTTTGCCAGCTTTGGATTTTAGCTCCCAACCGACGCCGGGCGATCCGGTAAAGCTCAGCAGCTTGAGCCTCTCATCAGTGGTAAAGAGGTCCGCGCCATCGCGACTTGCCGGCAGGATCGAAAACGCACCTTCGGGCAGGTCAGTCTCGGCCAGAACTTCGCCCATGATAAGCGCCCCAAGCGGTGTCTTGCTGGCCGGTTTCATTACGAAAGGGCAACCCACCGCAATCGCTGGGGCAATCTTGTGCGCGGCGAGATTGAGCGGGAAATTGAACGGCGAGATAAAGCTGCATGGCCCGATCGGCACGCGTTTCCACATACCCATATAGCCCTTCGCGCGGGCAGAAATGTCGAGCGGTTGTACTTCGCCATAATTGCGCGTTGATTCTTCCGCGGCGATTTTGAAAGTGTCGATCAGGCGATCGACCTCGCCCTCTGCATCCTTGATCGGTTTGCCTGCCTCAACACAAAGCGAATAAGCGAGCTCGTCATAGCGCTCGCGGAAGCGTGATACGCAGTGTAGCAAGACATCCTGCCGCTCATAGCTCGCCATCTTAGCCATCGGCTCGGTCGCACGAACCGCACCTGCGATGCCCTCCTCAATCACATCCGGAGTCGCGAGTGCCGTGCGAAAGGCCACCTCGCCAGTAAACTTATCGGTCACTTCCAGATCGGTGTTCGGCTGCGCCGCTTTGTTATTGAGATAGAGCGGATATGTGTCTTTAAGCTCGGGCATATTAACATCTCATCGTCATTGCGAGCAAAGCGAAGTAATCCAGTTGGGATGGCGCTTTGCTCTGGATTGCTTCGTCGCTGCACTTCTCGCAATGACGAATGAATAGTGACATCACAGCTTCTTGGACAAATCCTTGATATCCTCATTCAGGATTTGATCGTTCTCGGAATAGTCCACCGGGCAATCGATCAAATGAACCCCCGGCGTGTCGCGACAATGCGCGAGCGTCTCGCGCAAGTGATCGCTGCCCTCAATGCGATAGCCATGCGCGCCAAAACTTTCAGCGAATTTCACGAAATCGGGGTTGCCATAGGTCAGCCCCCAATCCTGAAAACCCATATTGGCTTGCTTCCAGCGGATCATCCCATAAGCGCCGTCATTCAGGATCAGCACGGTGAGGTTGACGCCCAAGCGAACGGTACCGTTTCCATCTCCTGATCATTCATCATAAAGCCGCCATCGCCGCAAATCGCCATCACCTTGCGATCAGGATAAAGCATCGCGCTCATTATCGCTGACGGTAGCCCCGCCCCCATACTGGCCAGCGCATTATCGAGCAGTACCGTGTTTGGCAGATGAGCGGAATAGCCGCGCGCGAACCATATTTTGTAGACGCCATTGTCGAGGCAGATGATGCCGTCTTCCGGCTGGCATTCACGCACTTGTTGTACCAGATGTGGCGGGAAGATCGGAAAGCGTGCATCCTCGGCAAGGCCGTTGGTATGCGCGACTTCAGCCTGGCGATAACGAGTCAGTTCGCCGCTCGACCAATGCCCCTGTTTCACAATGTCTTCTTTCATTTGCCAGATGGCGTTGGCGATATCGCCAATCACCTCGATCTGCGGGAAATAGACCGGGTCAACTTCAGTCGTGCGCGTACTGACGTGAATCACTGTCTGCCCATCGTCGTGCATGAAGAATGGCGGCTTCTCGATCACATCATGGCCGATATTCACGATGCAATCAGCCTCCTCAATCGCGCGATGGCAGAAATCGCCCGCTGACAGTGCCGCACAACCGAGAAACAGCGGATGTCGCTCATCAATCACGCCCTTGCCCATCTGTGTGGTTACGAACGGAATACCGGTCTTCTCAACGAATTGGTTGAGCATCCGCCCGGTCATCTTGCGGTTGGCGCCCGCACCAATGACCAGAATGGGTTTTTTGGCTTTCTCAAGCGCTTCCACTGCCAACCGAACCGCCTTGTGTTCTGCACTGGGTCGGCGGGCAACCGACGCGGGGATCGGTGCGCCATGGCATGGCTCCTCCGCGATATCCTCTGGCAGCTCGAGATGCACCGCACCGGGTTTTTCTTCCTCTGCCAGGCGGAAAGCCTCGCGCACACGGCTGGGAATATTATCGCCCGCATGCAATTGATGCGTGTATTTCGTGATCGGCTCCATCATCGCGACCACGTCAAGGATCTGGAAGCGACCCTGCTTCGATTTCTTGATCGGCTTTTGCCCAGTAATCGCCAAAGTCGGCATTCCGCCAAGCTGTGAGTAAGCAACGGCTGTCACCATATTGGTCGCACCCGGCCCAAGCGTCGCTAGGAACACGCCAGTCTTACCTGTGTGGCGACCGTATGTGGCGGCCATAAAGCCTGCGCCTTGTTCATGCCGGGTCAGGATCAGCTTGATCTGCTTGCTGTTCGAGAGGCTTTCCAGAAAATCGAGATTTTCCTCGCCCGGAACCCCAAAAATGTACTCGCAGCCTTCGGCCTCAAGACATTCGACAAACAAATCAGATGCTTTTTTCTCGGTATTCGACATCGCGTTAACTCCAAAGATCCCCGTATGAGACCTAACCAGCAGATTGCGACCCCGTTCCCCCGGAATTTCGAATGCTTATCAGAGGGTTTCGCGCAAGTCAGTAGCCAAGTTCGAGATTGAGCTGCGGCGCAACTGGCTCACCCGCCTGCCACTTGCTCAGGTTATCGATAAAACGGTCTGCACTGCGCATAAACATCTTGTCCTGCGCCCGGCCAGACAGATGCATGGAGATATGTGCATTGTCGAGCGCCCATAGCGGATCATCGGCTGGCAGCGGCTCCGGCGTTGTAACATCAAGCCACGCGGCGCCAATTTGCTTATTTTCAAGCGCCGCAGTCAACGAGGGTTGATCGACCACCGTGCCACGCGCAAAATTTAGCAAAACCGCATCATTTTTCATCGCGGCAAGTTCAGCTTCACCTATCATGCCGTCGGTTTCAGAAGTGGCCGGTACGACCAATATTACCCAGTCGAACTCACCCAAGCGATCCCGCCACTGATCAGGCGTCAATACGCCATCTCCGGGTGTGCGCCGAACGACCGTTAGATCAACATCAAATGCTTCAAGACGTGGCTTAATCAACTGACCGATCGCGCCGTAACCAAGCAGCAACGCTTTGCTCCCCGCAAGCTCGCGCTTACCCGGGCTATCCTGCAACCATTCGCGCTTTGCCGCAGCACGCAGAACGTGCGAGTATCCCTTCGCGACATTGAGCATGCCCATCACGACATATTCGGCGATAGTGATGGCGTTGATGCCCGCGCCATTGGTCACAGTGACGCCGCGCTGGTGCAATACATCCAGCGGCAGAAAGTCGAGGCCTGCATAGATTGAATTGAGCCATTTGAGATTGGTCGCAGCAGCAACAGTCTCAGCCATCGCCTCCTGCTCATACATGTCGAACCAGCCAATCTCGGCTTGCGGCGCGACCTCCAGCGCCTCTTCCCTGGTCATAAACCATAGCGGTTCGATCCAACCAGGCAGACGCGGCTCAACCAGCGGGCGAATCAGAGCGGACAAGGCAGCTTTGGTCATAATTTCCAGTCCCAGCCCAGCGTATCGCCGTCCATGACTTCGACCCCTTTGGTCGCCAGGGTTTCGCGGATCGCGTCGGACGTCGCAAAGTCCTTTGCGATGCGGGCTTCTTTTCGGCGGATCAGTTCGGCCTCAATTTCCTCTTCACTTATCTGCGCGTTTTTGGGACGAATGCGCAAATCCGTTCGAGCAAGGTCAAACAGCCCCAACCCCAAAACCTGATCCATGTTCTCGATCACAGCACGCTTAACTCCTTGATCGACCTTCTTCACCGCCAGAGCGTCTTCCAGTGCAGTGAGCGCGATCGCCGTGTTGAGATCATCCGACATGGCTTCGGCGAATTTCGCAGCCATGGGTTCGAACTTCGGATGCATGTCGGCAGGCCCAGCAACAGCGTCAGCCAGTCGCTCGACCTGCATCACGATCTCGCTTCAGCCGCGTCAGCGCCGCTTGCAGCCCTTCCCAGCTAAATTCCAGTTCGCTGCGATAATGCGCCTGCAAGCACATTATCCGATACGCCAACGGATGATAACCGCGATCAACAAGCGTTTGCAGCACCAGAAATTCGCCCGACGATTTCGACATCTTTCCGCGCCGATCGATCAGGAAATTGTTATGCATCCAGATATTCGCCGCGCTGTCCGATGAGCAATTATGCGCCTGATTCTGCGCAATTTCATTCGGGTGGTGAATCTCGCGGTGATCAATTCCACCGGTGTGAATATCAAATGGATGGCCGAGCAATTCGGCGCTCATCACGCTGCATTCCAGATGCCAGCCGGGTGCGCCTTTACCCCACGGACTATCCCATTCCATTTGCCGCGTTTCGCCAGCCGGTGTCTTGCGCCAGATCGCAAAGTCCGCCGCATTGCGTTTGCCCTCAACCGTATCAATACGGCCTTCACCGTCATCAGTCACAGCACGGGCCAATCGGCCATATTCCGGGACCGTTGAGACGTCGAAATAGAGGCCGCTATCGAGGAGATAGCAGTGCTCTTCCTCCATCGCCTTGCCCCATTCGATCATGCTTTCGACATAGTCAGTCGCCCGGGGATGCGAAGGTTTGCGGACATTTAGCCGGTCCAGGTCAGCCTCAAAAACTTCCTGATAATACCGCGCGATATCCCACGCGGATTTACCCTGAGCAGCGGCAGCTTTTTCCATCTTGTCATCGCCCGCATCCGCGTCACTCGTCAGGTGCCCGACATCCGTGATGTTGATCACATGGCTGAGATCATACCCCTTCCAGCTGAGCGTGCGCCCAAGTGTATCTGCGAACACATAGGCCCGCATATTGCCGATATGTTGGTAGTTATAGACCGTGGGGCCGCAGGTATAAACGCGTGCCTCACCCTCATGAATGGGGCTGAATTCTTCAAGCTCGCGCGTAAGCGAATTGAACAGTTTAAGTGGTGCATCAGACATTGCCGACGTGTTTGGCACGCTGGCGCGGAAGGTCAATCCCAACCCACGAACTGCACTTGTTTTTCAAGCGGCACACGCTCTCGATCAAAACTGTTCACTGGCGCATCCGAATCGCGATAGCCAATCGCCATGCCGCAGAAGAACATGTAACGGTCGTGATCCAAGCCCAGATGATCGCGGATTACATTGGCATAATAGGCCATGAATTCCTGGAAGCAGCTGTCCAGCCCCTCCTCGCGCAGCAATAATGCGACCGTTTGCAGCCACATCCCCGTATCGGACCATTGCGGCTCTTTCATCAGTCGCGGGAAATAAACGAACATCACCGCAGGCGCATCGAAGCTGGTGGCGTTACGGCCCATCGCGGCCATGCGCGCTGCGCCGTCATCGCGCGCGATCCCAAGCGCGTCGAACATACCTTTCGAAACTCCGTACAGGCGCTCTTTATAGGCGTCCTCACTCTTGGGCGCATCCCAATCATATTCGAGCGTTTGCGGAGGCGTGGTGGTGATCTTGGCCTGCAAATCCTTGAGCGGCTGACCAGTCAGGATGGTCGCTTCCCATGGTTGATAATTGCAACCTGATGCCGCCCAGCGTGCTGTGTCCATAACCCGCTTGAGTTTTTCCAGCTCAACTGGCTTATCGAGAAACTCTCGCACAGACCGGCGCGATGTGACGGCTTCGGTTACGTTCATGTCTTCCCCTCAACCTCAAACAACCCGGCAAGCTGTTCGATAATCGTACCACCCAGCTGTTCGACATCCATAATCGTGACCGACCGCTTGTAATAGCGCGTCACATCATGGCCAATACCGATCGCGGCGAGTTGCACGGGTGACTGCTTCTCAATCCAGTCAATCACCTTACGCAAATGCCCCTCAAGATAGCCCGCCGTGTTGACCGACAGCGTGCTGTCATCGACCGGTGCGCCATCCGAAATCACCATCAGAATCCGACGATCTTCGGGACGCGCCAACAGACGGGTGTGTGCCCATAACAACGCCTCGCCGTCGATATTCTCTTTCAGCAAGCCCTCGCGCATCATCAGGCCGAGATTGCGCCGTGCGCGGCGCCATGGCTCATCGGCTTTCTTATAAAGAATGTGGCGCAAATCATTGAGACGTCCGGGATGTTGCGGCTTGCCATCGGCCAGCCACGCCTCACGCGCCTGCCCGCCTTTCCAGGCCCGCGTTGTGAAGCCGAGGATCTCGGTTTTGACGCCGCAACGCTCCAAAGTTCGCGCCAGAATATCTGCGCTGATCGCCGCAATGCTGATCGGGCGACCACGCATGGAGCCGGAATTGTCGATTAGCAATGTGACGACCGTATCCTTGAAATCGGTTTCACGCTCAATTTTGTAGCTCAAAGAGTGACCCGGACTCACCACAACGCGGCTAAGGCGTGCCGCATCGAGCAACCCCTCTTCCTGGTCGAAATCCCAACTGCGGTTCTGCTGCGCCATCAATCGGCGCTGCAACCGGTTGGCGAGCCGTGTCACAATCCCCTGTAATCCGGCGAGCTGGCTGTCCAGATATGCGCGCAGCCGCTCCAGCTCTTCCTGATCGCACAGATCACCAGCCTCGACGACCTCGTCAAACTTTTCCGTGAATGGTTGATAGTCGAAATCGTCGGGCAGGTCAGTCCACTGACCGGTTCGGGCGCACCGGCATCATGCCATCTTCGCCCTCATCGGTCGGGTCGCCATCGGCCATCTCGCCGTCTGCGTCCATTTCCTCGGTTTCGCCCTCGGCGTCCCCTTCTGCGGGGTCGCCCGCTATCTCCGCAGACTGCGGATCCTGATCGCCAGCGGGCTCTTCATCATCACCGTCTTCCTGCTCAGGTGTCTCGCCGTCATCATCCTCGGTATCATCGTCGTCGCTGCCGCTTTGCGGATCGTCTGGCAGGGTAAGATCCAGATTGCGCAGCATATCCAGCGTCAAATTCTGAAATGCGCGCTGGTCGTCGATCTGCTCGGCAAGAGCTTTGATGTCGCCGCCTGCTTTCTCTTCAATCCAAGCACGGACCAGATCGACCCCGGCCACTGCACCGTTCGGAATCTCCGCTCCGGTCAACGCTTCACGCAGCATCAGCGATAATGCGGTCGGTAGCGGCACGTCGTCTTTCGTCTGAGCGCGGGTAATGCCATCTGCTGCCGTACGCACATCAACAGCTGCATCCAGATTGTCGCGGATGCCTTCATAGGCATTTGCACCAACCGCCTCATAGCGAACCTGCTCCACAGCATCATAGCAAGCGCGCGCAATTGCTTCGCTCGGTGCGCCAGCTGCGTGAACTGCCTCGTTATGGTGACGCAGCTTAAGCGCAAAGCTATCAGCAAATCCGCGGGCCTCACGGGCCTGCGCCTCTGGCAGCTCGCGACCAGGCAACGGCACACGAAAATTTTTGCCGCTGGAACTTGGGGAATCTGCGCTCCAGGCAACCTCCACCTCCGGCTCGTCCGCGAGCGCGCGGCTCGCGCCGGTCAGCGCCTGCCGAAACAGGTCGAGAGGTGTTTGTTCTGACATATGGTGGCCTTGGCGTTAGCCGAGGATTGACTGACCCGTCGACTCCCAATCTTTCAGGAAGCCCTCAATGCCTTTGTCAGTCAGCGTATGATTAAACAGCTGCTTGATCACCTTGGGCGGTGCGGTCATCACATCAGCGCCAATCTTCGCGCTTTCGAGCACATGGGTGACGTGGCGAACGCTGGCGACAAGAATCTCGGTCGCGAAACCATAGTTGTCATAGATCAGTCGAATATCGCTGATCAGCGCCATACCATCCACGCCGTTATCATCGTGGCGACCCACAAACGGGCTGACAAAAGTCGCACCCGCTTTCGCGGCAAGCAGCGCCTGATTGGCGGAGAAGCACAGGGTCACATTGACCATCGTGCCATCGCCGGTCAGCGCCTTACAGGTTTTCAGGCCATCAATGGTCAGCGGCACCTTGATGCAGACATTGTCGGCGAGCTTGCGCAACACCTCTGCCTCTTTCATCATGGTTTCGTGATCGAGCGCGACAACCTCTGCACTCACCGGGCCATCGGTCAATGCGCAGATTTCCTTGGTTACTTCCATGAAATCACGGCCTGACTTCGCGATTAGGGACGGGTTCGTCGTCACCCCATCCAGCAAGCCGGTTGCGGCCAGTTCCTTGATGTCATCAATTTCGGCGGTGTCAGCGAAGAATTTCATGGGAAGCGCATCCAGTCTGATCGTGAACTTGTGCCGCCATGTATAATTGTGCGTTGAATCCAAGCAATCGCCAAATGCCCAATTCTCACCGCTTTCCTGGTGCTGCGACCAGAGAGCCAAAAAAAACGCAAGACACAAAAAAGGGCCCGATCCCCCAACCGAGCCCTTTTCGTTTGCGGTATGTCGCTGACTTATGCAGTCGCGATAGCACCCGCTGATTTCTTCTGGCGCATAACTCCGCCAATCAGGCCAAAGCCGAGGATCATCATGAGCCACGTACCAGGCTCTGGAACCACAGGCATTTGCGAGTAGGTCAGCTTTTTCAGCTTGTACCCATCAGCGCGGTGATCCTGATTTACGAACGATGCGCCAATCAACCAAACGTTGCCGACATTGTCAGCTGGGTTGATGTTGCGGAAGCTGTTTCCGTTGCCAGCATTCGACTGGTACAGGTTGAAGCTTGAGAGCACTGAAGAGCTCATACCTTCAAGGTTTAGGTCGGTGCCGATGTTCAGCGGTGAGAGCGCGAAGCCGATGGATGAATCGGTGTCATACATATTGTGGAAGCCGGTACGGAACAAAGCCTTGTCCAGCTCAACAGCAGTGTCGAACTGAAGGATGAGAAAGTCCTGCCAGCCAACATTGTCAACCGTGTGCGAACCGTCGCCTGGGCTGTTGATTACACCAAGACCCTGACTGTAAACACCAACGGTGCCTTTCGAAATGTTGCCGTTTTTGTCGATCGACCAGCCGGTCGCACGAACGGTCACGCCATCATTGCCAGTGAACTGCTTGCCACCATTGTTATTGGTAGCGCCGCCATTGAGCCACACGGTTGCAGCCATTGATGGTGCAGATGCAAACAACGCGAATGCTGCGATGATTGAGCCTAAAAGTTTACCCACGTTCATTACCCCGTTAAATCCCACACCGACCCTGGCAACAACGTTGCGGTCGGCTGATCACTCTCATCTTTCGGTGCGCCCCAAACAGGCACGGCCTACGAAATGCTTAACGATGCCGTTACCATGTTTTTTTCCCTGATACAGAGTGCAGTCGAGGGTGTCCATCACTGGGACAATATTTTACACCTCGGGGATCATTCGAACATTCGCACCGACCGACAATGGTTTTCCGCACATGACATTTGGATAGAGGTTGTCGCGAGCGTGCATCATCACCCATATGTCGCCAGACTATGAACCGCATCCGCTGCCTTGTCCTGAACGCTGCCCTTGGGCCGCTTGATTACAAGGTACCAGACGGCGTTGATGTTTTGGTCGGAAGCGTCGTTGAATGCCCGCTGGGCCCACGCACAGTTATGGGAATTGTGTGGGAGCCGGAGCGACTGCCCGGAACAGATGTGCCCGCCGAAAAGCTCCGCAATATTCGCGGTGTGCTCCCCGTGCCCCCTCTAGCAGAGCCCTTGCGGCGTCTAATCGAATGGACGGCGGACTATTATTGCGCCTCGCTTGCCTCGGTAGCCCGGATGGCGCTGTCGAGCGGCGGCGCTTTGAAAGGCCCAGCAACCAGCATTGAGTACCGGCTCTCTGGCGGCATGCCGGAACGCATGACGCCCCAGCGTGAGACAGCCATAGCTGCATTGGAAGGTGAGCAGGCCACTATTCGCGAACTGGCAGGCATTGCAAGCGTATCCGAAGGTGTCTTGCGTGGCCTGGTCAATCAGGGCGTCTTGGAGCCAATCGAAGTTGATATTGATCGCCCTTACCCACGGGCGGAACCGGGTTTTGCAACGGTCGTGCTTAACGCAGATCAGCAAGAGGCATCAGACCTATTCTCAGCCGCAGTTAAGGCGCACGAGTTTACGCCTTTCCTGCTCGATGGCGTGACCGGATCAGGCAAGACCGAAACCTATTTCGAGCCAGTCTCAGAAGCACTTGGGAACAATCAACAAGTTCTTGTTCTGCTGCCTGAAATCGCTTTGACAGAGGCTTTCCTTAGCCGGTTTGAGAAGCGCTTTGGGGCACCGCCAATCCTGTGGCACTCCTCGCTCAAATCAACGGAGCGCCGCCGCGCCTGACGCGCCATCGCATCGGGTGATGCACAAGTTGTGGTGGGCGCTCGATCCTCGCTGTTTCTGCCTTATGCAAATCTCGGGTTAATCGTTGTTGACGAAGCGCATGAGGTCAGTTTCAAGCAGGACGAAGGAGTTCGCTACAACGCTCGCGATGTAGCGGTCATGCGCGCGCATTTTGAAAAGATCCCGGTTATCCTGGCCAGCGCAACACCTGCGCTGGAAAGTCTACACATGGCCGAGATCGGCACATACAATCTGGTCGAGCTGCCAAGCCGGTTTGGTGGTGCTCACATGCCCGCAATCAGCACAATCGATCTGACGGAGGAAAAACCACCATCCGGATACTGGCTAGCACAGCGGCTGGTCGACGGGATTGAAGAACGGCTGGCACGCAAAGAACAATCGCTGCTATTCCTAAACCGCCGCGGCTTTGCCCCACTGACGCTGTGCCGCAATTGCGGATACCGGTTTCAGTGTCCCAATTGTAGCGCCTGGCTGGTTGAGCATCGCTTTTCACAAAGGCTTGCCTGCCACCATTGTGGGCACGAAACCCCTCCGCCACCCGAATGCCCAGAATGCGGAGAGCCCGATTGCCTTGTTGCCTGTGGACCGGGCGTAGAGCGCATCGCAGACGAAGTCGCCGAGCGAATACCCGATGCGCGCACGTTCGTGGCAACGTCCGACACGCTGAACACTCCCGTACCGCGCGGCAGAGTTTGTCGCCATGACGGAAGAAGGCGCGATTGATGTGATCATCGGCACTCAATTGGTAACCAAGGGGTTCCACTTCCCCGACCTGACATTGGTTGGCGTGGTCGACGCTGATTTGGGCCTCGAAGGCGGTGATCTACGCGCCGCTGAACGGACCTATCAGCAAATTGCTCAGGTCGCCGGGCGAGCAGGACGCGGCAGCAAGCCGGGCGAAGTCCTGCTGCAAACGCGTCACCCCACCGCGTCCGTCATCGCAGCATTGGCTGACGGGGACCGCGACGCCTTTTACGAGGCGGAAACCGATGCGCGGCGCATGGCGGGCGCCCCGCCCTTTGGCCGATGGGCTGCGATTATTATCTCGAGCGAGGATGAAGCCGAGGCCAAACATGCGGCCAACCGGATCGGCGGTACGCGCCCGAGCCATGACGGGGTGGATATTTATGGCCCCGCACCAGCCCCGCTGTCATTACTGCGAGGGCGATATCGTTACCGCCTGCTGATCAACGCCCGCCGCAATGTAAATTTGCAGGACATTATTCGTCGCTGGCTCGGCGCATTGGACCATCCCAATGGAGTTCGCGTGGGCGTGGACATTGATCCGTATAGTTTTGTGTGAGGCACCAACTCTTTGCTTATGCGTTCTGCGAGCATGAGCAAGCCAATCCTCATCCCGATACTCGGCGATCAGCTAACCCGCACTCTCGCCAGCCTGCGCGGGCAGACCAAAGCCAACAGCGTTATTCTGATGATGGAGGTTTGGGACGAGGCGACGTATGTCAAACACCACAAGCAGAAGATTGCGCTGATCTTCTCCGCCATGCGCCATTTCGCGAAGGAGCTTAGCGATGATGGCTGGACCGTAGACTACGCAAAGCTGGATGACGGCGATAATGCGGGTAGCTTTACCGGCGAAGTTGCGCGAGCCATTGAGCGCCATTGCCCCGCTAAAATCCGCGTCGTCGAGGCAAGCGAATGGCGTGTCCGCCAGCAGCAGGATGAATGGTGCGACAAATTCGCCTGCGACGTCGAAATCCTGCCTGATGATCGCTTCATCTGTTCGCAAACGGAATTCAACGATTGGGCCGAGGGACGCAAAGAACTGCGTATGGAGTTTTTCTATCGTGAAATGCGCAAGAAAACCGGCCTGTTGATGGAAGACGGGAAAAACGGTGGAAAACCGGTTGGCGACAAGTGGAACCTCGATGCTGAGAATCGCGCATCACCTGACGATCAAATGGACCCACCTGCTTGCCCCAAATTCGCACCCGATGACATCACCCAAGAGGTGATCGAATTGATCGAGGACCGCTTCAACGATCATTTCGGCAATCTCGCCGATTTCGGCTGGCCGGTTACGCGCGCCGATGCTGAGAAGGCTGCCGACGCATTTTTCGCCGAGCGTCTGCCCGATTTCGGCAAGTATCAGGACGCGATGGTTCACGGGTCAGACGACCTCTATCACTCCATGCTTTCGACCAGCATAAATTGCGGCCTGCTTGATCCGTTGGAGCTGTGCCAGCGCGCTGAACGCGCCTATCAAGAGGGCGATGCGCCGCTCAACTCGGTCGAGGGGTTCATCCGCCAGATCATCGGCTGGCGCGAATATGTGCGCGGCTTTTACTGGCATCAGATGCCCGCCCTAGCTGAAGCAAACGAGCTGGAAGCAGGCCGCCCACTGCCCGAGTTTTACTGGACCGGCGAAACCGACATGCGCTGCATGGCAGACTGCATCCGGTCCACATATGACAACGCCCACGCGCATCATATCCAGCGACTGATGGTGCTTGGCAATTTCGCGCTGCTCGCAGGCCTAAACCCGCAGGATGTCCAGGACTGGTATCTCGCCGTTTATGCCGATGCCTACGAATGGGTAGAGCTACCCAATGTCGCCGCGATGGTCCTCTATGCCGAAGGCGGAAAGCTGGCCAGCAAACCCTATGCAGCAAGCGGCAATTACATCAACAAGATGAGCAACTACTGCAAGGAATGCACCTATTCCCCATCAAAGAAAACTGGCGAAGGCGCATGTCCGTTCAATCCACTATATTGGCATTTCATGGATCGTCACCGCGACAAGTTCAGCAAGAACCATCGGATCGGGCGGATTTACGCCACGTGGGATCGGATGGGTGATGAGAAAAAGCAGGACTATCTCGACAGCGCCGAGGCGTTTCTGGAGACGCTCGAACCCGCCAAAAAAGGTTGGGCGCGGAATTAGTTCGGCGACAGCGCGTCGAGTAATCCGCTTGCGGCGGCGCTGTCGACATACTCGCGCAGCGCGGTGATCTTGCCGTCCTTTACATCTGCGACCACACACACCATCAGATCGAGCTTCTCGCCACCAGGAAGCGTACCGCGCACGCGATGCTCCTCAACAAAGCCACCGTCGGTCGCCGATCTCATAGCCTCTTCATAGCGAAAGTCGGGAACCACCTCGTTCACCGCACCTGCAAACGCAAGCAGAGTGTCGCGGTCCATCGCCGGTCCGCCATTTTGCGACCCCTGGAATTGATCCGAACAACATGACTTCGCCGTCTCGAGATCATTGCTCTCTAGCGCTGCAAAGAGACGCTCTGCCAGGTCGATGTTGGTCGATTGCCGTTTAGTCATGTCAGAACAACTCCGGTTCGTTTGAAGTGTCATCCACGCCCTCGCGCTTCAGCAGCTCGGCTTTGATTTCAGGTCCGTAGGCATAACCGCCCACCCCGCCGTTTGCAGGCACCACACGGTGGCAAGGGATCAAAACCGCAATATTGTTTGCACCATTGGCGCTGCCTACGGCTCGGCTGGCCTTTGGATTGCCGAGCATCGCCGCCTGCTCACCATAGCTGCGCGTCTCGCCTACGGGTATCTCGCGCAGTGCCTGCCAGCAGCGTTGCTGAAACGCGGTGCCTTTCACATCGAGCGGGATATGCGTGTTATCCAATGAAGGCTCCTCTACCGCACGTGTCACCTGCTCAAAAAGGGCGCGGAACTCCTCGCCGCCCTCGATTAACTCGGCTTGCGGAAAACGTGCCCTGAGCTCTTCCTGACTCTCGTTAAATGAGAGGCAGCATACGCCCTTATCGCTTGCGGCCACCAACATAGATCCGAGGCTCGTCTCAACGATGGCATAGTGGATCACCCGACCCGCGCCGCCGTTTTTCCAGTCGCTGGCGCTCATACCCATCTTACCCTCCACATCTGCGTAGAACCGGCTCGGCGCCTCATAGCCAGCATCATAAATAGCGTCGGTCACGCGGCTCGCATCGACCAGAGCATCCTTTACACGCTCTTCGCGCAATGCCCGCGCGTAAGCCGATGGTGATAGCCCCGTCGCCCGCTTAAACACCCTCTGGAAATGGGTTGGCGAGTAACCCGTGATCGTCGCGAGATCCTCCAAGGTCGGCTTGTCCCCCGACTTAATCGCATCAATTGCTGCCATAACCGCTGCCTCGTCGCGGGCAACATCATCTGGCAGGCAGCGTTTGCATGCTCTTAGGCCGGCTTCGCGTGCCGCAGCGCTGTCGGCAAAGAAACGCACATTTTCGCGCATTGGATGGCGCGCAGCGCAGCTTGGCCGACAATAAATACCCGTCGTCAGCACGCCAGTAAAGAAATGCCCATCGAAACTCCGGTCACGCCGCATGACGGTACCGCCCAAGCCTGATCTGCATTGATATTCGATTCGTTGCCCATGGCGATGTGATAGCCTTAATTCGCGCGCGGCCCATCCCGCGTCTTGCGGTCAAAACAATTGGGCGGCAAAGAGCATAGCCTATGACACGTATTCCTGCGCTGTTTGCGCTTCTTTTCGCCTTTAGCTCATCCGCGCTCGCCCAGGGTGATCCGGCTGATATTGACGCAGCGGCACGAGGGGTTGTGCGCATAGTTATCATCGGCGCTCAAGAAAATGGCGAAATATACCCGGTCAGCCATGGCAGCGGTTTTGCCGTCGCCCCGAAACGCGTTGTCACCAACGCACACGTGGTTCGCGATGCAGTCAATGATGACAGCTTGCGCGTAGGCATCGTCCCTTCGGAAGGTGGCGAGGCGGTCTATGGCAGGATCCTGAAAGTAAGCGCGCGCAATGACCTCGCTCTGATCGAGATTACGGGCGATTTGCGCCTGCCACCGCTGGTGCTATCCGGTGCGCCGGTGAGTGATAGCGGGGAAAGTTACGCAGTCGGCTACCCAATGAATGTTGACCGCGCGCAGGGCCTGGAGATTGGGGACATCTTCAAGGCGCAGCCGCCAGTAAAAAGTCGCGGATTCCTTGCCGGGACACGGCCCAGCCGACAGTTCCATACGGTGTTGCACACCGCCCCAATCGCCAGCGGCAACTCTGGCGGTCCGTTGCTGGATAGCTGCGGCCGCGTGCTGGGTGTGAATAGTTTTGGTGCGGATAGTGGCGGTGCGGACGCCGAATTTTTCTTTGCTGTATCCAACCGAGAGCTGGGCCCTTTTCTACGCGAGAACGGCATTGAGCCTCGTGCCAATGATACGCAGTGCCGCAGCCTTGCAGCCTTGGATGCAGACGAAGCTGAGCGGATTGAACGCGAGGAAATGGCCGCACGAGCAGAGCTGGAGAGCCGCAGCGCCGAGGAACGCTCACGTCGCGAACGCGCACAGTTCGAGGCAGAAATGCAGGTGCGCGATGAACGCGATGACCGGATGTTTGCGAGCGTGCTCTTGCTGCTACTTGGCGCGGGTGCAGGCTGGTGGGCGTATGAGAAGCGACCACAGTCCGGGAATAGCATCTCAGCTTGGCCCGCAAGGAATAAGGGGGCAGCGGTGGCAGGCGTTGGCCTGGTACTGATCGCGCTGTTTCTGCAATTGACCCGTCCGGGCATCGACGAGATTGACAGGCGTGTGGCCAACGCGCTCGGAAATCCCGGCGGAGACGAAACTGGCGGGGATCCAATCATCGCGGCAGACACTGTCAGCTATTTGTGCACAATCGACCCGCAGCGTAGCCGGATCACAACATCGGAAACGGAACCGGTCGAGTTTGCCTGGAACCCCTCAGGCTGCGTCAATGACCGCACACAATATGGTTTCTCGGGCGGTACTTGGTCACGCGCCTTTGTACCCAATGATGAGCAAGCCGTTTCGGTTGCGAGCTTTGACCCGCAGCGCCGCATCTATCGCACTGAGCGCTACCTATTGAGCCGTAATGCGATGGAGGCCGCCCGCAAGGCCCGCAGCGAATACTCTGCGCCGGCATGCGATGCTGATGATGCTGCGACAACACTGGGCGATCAACAGGGTGCGGTGTTAGCCGCCCTGCCCTCGCGCCCCAATGAGCGACTGGTTTATAACTGTGAAGAGAAAGGGTCTTAGTCGATCTCTAATCCGTCATTGCGAGGAGCCGAACGGAGACGTGGCAATCCAGACGGAGCAAGACTGGATTGCTTCACTTTGTTCGCAATGACGACCTAAGTTATATCACGAACCGCCGCTAGCGGTTCGCAAGCGCGACCGCGCGTCGCAGCTACTGCTGCGCCCCCTCGGAGCCAATAGCGAAGCTATTTGGCGCGAGAGAAAACTACGCCGCCAATGCTTCCCCACTCAGGGTAATCCGGTGCATCTCGCGATAGTGCCCCTGATAATCATTCATCGCATTGTGCCAGCTGGTCCGGTTATCCCAAATCGCGACTGTGCCCGGCCTCCATTGCAGGCGGCACTGATTGTCATCGGTTAACGCGGCATCGAGCAGCTTGGTCAAAAGGGGCAAGCTTTCCTCGCGAGTCTGGCCGACAAAATGGATCGTGAAACCGCCATTGACATAAAGAAGCTTTCGGCCCGTTTGCGGGTGGCGGATTACGACCGGGTGGATCGCACCGGTTTTTAGATTCTGCCCGCGCAAATGCTCGCCCATGTCGGTCTGCGCGTAAAGGCCGTCCTCTTCATAGACGTGGTCAGCCGTGTGGTAGGCCTCAAGCCCCTCAATCTCTGCCTTCAGCTCGTCAGATAACGAGATCGTATGCCGCGCCCATATGCGCCCACATCGTGTCGCCGCCGCTTGGTGGCAGTTCGCGCGCGACCAGCACAGAACCCATCGCCGGGATCTGATCATAAGAATGGTCGGTATGCCATGCCCCGCCAATATTGGTTTCCTGCGTGGCTTCTTTCTTCACCACCGCGATTTCGGGAAACTCACTTTGCAGCGGGAAATAGTTATTTACGTCGATCCCGCCCCAACGGCGACCGAAATCAATATGGTCTTGTGGTGAAAACTCCTGATCGCGGAAAACGGCGACGCCGTGTTTGTAAATGGTCTGCTTGATCGCCTCCATCTCGTCGCCCGCAGCAGTCGCCAACGTGACACCAGAAACCTCCACGCCGCAGCGCGGCGCCATTGGTGTGAGTTGCATTTTCTCTCTCCCTTGTTGCGTGAAACGTAGCGCAAACGTGGACAACACGTAAATCCCCCAGTTTTCGGCTGTCAGAGTCCGGTTGCAAACGCGCAAACCCGATGCTAGGCGCGCGCCAGCTTTGCCGGGGAGACCTTGCGCTTCCACAACGGCTTGAGCGATGCATCGTTATTCTTCGTAGATCCAAGAAGGACCTTCAACGCGTGGATATTTCCGCCGGTATTCAGGCTAGCCTGTCAGGACGTTACGCCGCAGCTTTGTTTGAGCTTGCGTCGGAGCAAGGGACTGTCACTGCCGTCGAATCGGACCTCGAAAAGCTGGGTGCCGCTCTGAACGAATCGAACGAGCTGCAAGCTCTCGTGAGCAACCCGAAAGTATCACGCCGTGAAGCGGCGAATGCGCTCGGCGGCATTGCCAAGCATTTCAGCCTTTCTGATCTGACTGCCAATTTCCTTGGCGTGCTGGCCAATAACCGCCGCGCGGGACAGCTTGGCGCAGTTATAAGCGCCTTCCGCCAGATCGCTGCCGCGCAACGCGGCGAGGTAACTGCTCAGGTTACGAGCGCACATGCGCTATCTGATGATCAAGTCGCTGCCCTTAAAAATAAGCTGACGGCGCGCGAAGGGCGCACTGTCAAAGTCGAAACTGCTGTTGATCCCGACCTGCTCGGCGGTCTGGTGGTTACAATTGGTTCAAAGCGTATCGATGCCTCGATCCGCACACGTCTTAACTCTCTTGCGCAGGCCATGAAGGCCTGATTGTTATTTTCTTGGCCATGAAGGCTTAAAGGACACGTAATATGGAAATCCGCGCCGCAGAAATCTCCAAGGTCATCAAAGACCAGATCGCCAGTTTCGGCACTGAAGCCGAAGTGAGCGAAGTTGGCTCCGTTCTCTCAGTGGGTGACGGTATTGCCCGTATCCACGGCCTCGACAAGGTTCAGGCTGGTGAAATGGTCGAATTCGCCAATGGTGTTCAGGGCATGGCGCTGAACCTGGAAGCGGACAATGTCGGTGTCGTTATCTTCGGTTCCGACGCTGAGATTAAAGAAGGCGACGACGTTAAGCGGACCGGTACGATTGTGGACGTTCCAGTTGGCAAGGGGCTGCTCGGCCGCGTTGTTGACGCTCTGGGCAACCCAATCGACGGCAAGGGCCCGATTGAAAATGTCGAGCGCCAGCGCGTTGAAGTCAAAGCGCCGGGCATCATTCCGCGCGAATCTGTCAGCGAGCCAGTACAGACCGGCCTCAAAGCCGTTGACGCCCTGGTTCCGGTTGGCCGTGGCCAGCGCGAGCTGATCATTGGCGACCGTCAGACCGGTAAAACCGCCGTCGCAATTGACACCTTCATCAACCAGAAGACGGTGAACGAAGGCGACGACGAGAAGAAGAAGCTCTACTGCGTCTACGTAGCGGTCGGCCAGAAGCGTTCGACCGTTGCACAAATCGTTAAGCAGCTCGAAGAGAACGGCGCGATGGAATATTCCATCGTTATTGCCGCTACTGCGTCTGAGCCTGCTCCGCTGCAATATCTCGCGCCTTACACAGGCTGCGCGATGGGTGAATTCTTCCGCGATAACGGCATGCACGCTGTGATCGTATATGATGACTTGTCCAAACAAGCTGTGGCCTATCGTCAGATGTCACTGCTGTTGCGTCGTCCTCCAGGCCGTGAAGCGTATCCTGGTGACGTTTTCTATCTTCACAGCCGCCTGCTGGAACGCGCCGCGAAGATGAACGAAGAGAACGGCCATGGCTCGCTGACCGCTCTGCCGATCATTGAAACGCAGGCTGGCGACGTGTCGGCCTATATTCCAACCAACGTGATTTCGATCACCGACGGTCAGATCTTCCTCGAAACCGACCTGTTCTTCCAGGGTATTCGCCCGGCGATTAACGTTGGTCTCTCGGTTAGCCGTGTTGGTGGTGCCGCTCAGACCAAGGCGATGAAGAAGGTTTCGGGCTCGATGAAGCTCGACCTTGCGCAGTATCGCGAAATGGCGGCGTTTGCGCAGTTCGGTTCTGACCTCGATGCGTCAACCCAGAAGCTGCTCAATCGCGGTGCGCGCCTGACCGAGCTGCTCAAGCAAGCGCAGTTCTCACCAATGCCATTCGAAGAGCAAACCGTGTCGATCTATGCTGGCACGAACGGCTTCCTCGACGATGTCGCTGTCGATCGCGTCACTGAGTATGAAGAAGCCATGCTGGCCTTCATGCGCAGCGAACATTCTGATGTGTTGAGCGACATTCGCAGCAGCGGCAAGTTCGAAGGCGAGACAGCGGACAAAACGAAAGCTGCACTCGAAACCTTCGCGAAGCAGTTCGCGTAAAAGAGAATGACGTTGACCTACCTAGCCACGATATCGGTTAAGCCGGAGCATATGGAGGACGCCTGTCAGGCCGTTTCTTCAATAGTTCCAGCAACCCGCGGCGAAGCAGGTTGCGTCGCGTTTGAACCTCGCCGTGCGGCAGATGGATCAAACACGATTACCATTTTCGAAGAGTGGGCAGATCGCTCAGCGTTCGATTTCCATCACGCCCAAGACTACACAAAAGGCGTCTTCGCCAAGTATGAGAACTGGCTTGAAAGCAAACCAGCTCTCGTCGAAATGAAGTCGTTAGAAAGCTGAAGAGATGGCAAGTCTTAAGGAACTTAAAGATCGGATCGGGTCGGTCAAATCGACTCAGAAGATCACCAAGGCCAAGCAGATGGTAGCGGCGGCAAAGTTGCGCCGGGCGCAGGCAGCGGCTGAATCCGCACGCCCCTACGCGGAACGTTTGTCAGCCGTGATGGCATCGCTCGCCAGCAAGGTGAGCGGCGATAGCGCGCCAAAACTGCTTGCGGGTACTGGCGCGACGCAGAAGCATCTGCTGGTAGTCGTGAACACCGACAAAGGCCTGTGCGGCGGCTTGAACTCGAACATTGTCAAAGAGGCGAAAGCGCAGGCATCAAAGTTGATTGCTGAGGGCAAGGACGTTCAGTTCTATCTCGTCGGCAAGAAAGGCCGCGCGCCAATCAAGCGTGACCACGCGGACAAGATCGCCAAGCATTTTGACACCTCGACCGTTCGCAACCCAGGCTTTGAAGAGGCCGACGGTATCGCGAATGAGCTGATCGAGCTGTTTGAAGCGGGTCAGTTTGATGTTGCACATCTGGTGGCGCCGAAATTCCAGTCGGCACTTGTACAGACGCCAACCACTACGCAGCTGATCCCTGTCCCCTCACCTGACGTGAGCGAAGACACCGGCGCAGCGGTTGAGTATGAGCCTGAGGAAGAGGAAATCCTCGACGCTCTGCTGCCACGTTACGTAAAAACGCAATTGTTCGGCGCATTGCTTGAGCGTGAAGCATCGGAGCAAGGCGCGTCCATGACCGCCATGGACAATGCGACGCGCAATGCCGGCGATCTGATCAACAAGCTGACCATTCAATACAACCGCAGCCGTCAGGCCGCGATTACCACCGAACTTATCGAAATTATTGCAGGCGCAGAAGCGCTCTAAGACAAGGCTAAGGAAACACTCATCATGGCCACCGCACCAGTCCTCAATCAGACCACCAACGGCACAATTAGCCAGGTCATCGGCGCCGTCGTCGACGTGCAGTTCGAAGGCGAACTGCCTGCGATCCTTTCTGCGCTCGAAACGAAGAACGGCGACAAAACGCTGGTTCTCGAAGTTGCGCAGCACTTGGGCGAAAACACCGTTCGCACCATCGCGATGGACGCAACCGAAGGCCTCACACGCGGCAGCGAAGTGATCGCGACCGGTGCACAGATTTCTGTGCCGGTTGGCCCAAAGACGCTTGGCCGGATCATGAACGTGGTTGGCGAAGCTATTGATGAGCGCGGCCCTATCGGCGCGGATCAAACTGCTCCTATTCATGCAGAAGCGCCCGCCTTTATCGATCAGTCGACAGACGCGGCAATTCTGGTGACCGGGATTAAGGTTATCGACCTTCTCGCGCCTTACGCAAAAGGCGGTAAGATTGGCCTGTTCGGCGGCGCCGGCGTGGGCAAGACCGTTCTCATTCAGGAACTCATCAACAACATCGCCAAGGGTCACGGCGGCGTGTCCGTATTCGCCGGTGTGGGTGAGCGTACCCGTGAAGGTAACGACCTTTATCACGAATTCCTCGACGCAGGCGTCATCGCGAAGAACGACGCTGGCGAAGCCATCAGCGAAGGCTCCAAAGTGGCCCTCGTCTTCGGTCAAATGAACGAGCCTCCTGGTGCGCGTGCCCGTGTTGCTCTGTCCGGTCTGACCATGGCGGAATACTTCCGCGACCAAGAGGGCCAAGACGTTCTGTTCTTTGTCGACAACATCTTCCGCTTTACACAGGCTGGTTCGGAAGTGTCCGCTCTGCTCGTACCGTATTCCTTCGGCGGTTGGTTATCAGCCGACCCTGTCTACCGACATGGGTAACCTGCAAGAGCGCATTACATCGACAACCAAGGGTTCGATCACTTCGGTTCAGGCCATCTATGTGCCTGCCGATGACCTTACAGACCCCGCACCAGCGACTTCGTTTGCTCACCTTGACGCAACGACCACGCTGAACCGCGCGATTTCAGAGTTGGGTATTTACCCGGCGGTCGACCCGCTCGACTCGACTTCGCGTGTTCTCGAACCACGCGTTGTTGGCCAGGAGCACTACGAGACCGCGCGTAAGGTTCAGGAAACGCTGCAGAAGTACAAATCGCTGCAGGACATCATTGCTATTCTCGGCATGGACGAGCTTTCGGAAGAAGATAAACTCACCGTTGCTCGTGCGCGTAAGATTCAGAAGTTCCTTTCGCAGCCATTCCACGTGGCCGAAGTCTTCACTGGTATCTCCGGCGTGTTCGTGCAGCTCGAAGACACAGTTGCCTCGTTCAAGGCGGTTGTCGAAGGCGAGTACGATCACCTGCCAGAGCAAGCCTTCTATATGGTTGGCGGCATTGAAGACGTGGTCAAGAAGGCCGCTGAAATGGCAGAGGACGCATAAGCGCATTGGCTGAAACCATCGACACTGACATGCTCGATCTGGCGGATTGCGTAAACGCGACCTGCCCTGGTCAGGCGATCCAGTTTCGGCGGATAGCCTCACGCTCTATCGCGGTAAAGTTGTCGGATTCTGCAATCCGGGCTGCCGCGACAAGTTTGAAAAGGCGACGGCTGCGTTTGACGCGGAAATTGACGGAACTGATAGAGACTAACGGACTTTAACTCATGGCATTGCATTTTGAACTTGTGACACCTGCCAAACAGGTCCGTTCCGAAGACGTCTATATGGTCGTCGTTCCGGGCGCAGAGGGTGAATTCGGCGTGCTGGAAGGCCATGCGCCCTTCATGAGCACTATCCGCGATGGCGCGGTGCAGGTCTTCAAGACCGAGGGCGCAACACCTGAAACGATTGAGGTCCGCGGTGGCTTCGCCGAAGTTGGTGATGCAGGCCTGACTGTCCTTGCGGAGCATGTTGAGGAGGGCTGAGGCCCGCCAGATTGCCTTTGATTTACTGACATCAGAGGTCACTGAAAACAACGCTATCATTAGCAATATCCTAACGTAGTTATGATTAAGCCTGTCTCCAAGGGAGGCTTCTGTTGCGACTGTGACTACTAATTCACCATCCTCACTTGACGGCTCTACAGCGCGTGAGCAGCAGCTTCGCTCTGCTGGCGCCTCTAGTCAATATGCCAAACGAAAATCGTCTCCGCTTGCTTTTGCGATCCCCGCAAGTGCCAAAATCGCCTTATTGGCCATTATGACAGCCCCGGCGGTCTATGGCATCGCGACTTTTCAGCATTCCTATTCCTTTATGATGACTCGATATTATGCGATTCCAATCCTCGTGGCAGAAGCAATCGTCATTGTCTGCGCCATTCTGGCGGGAGCCAATCCGATTGAACGCTTCCGCCGGCTGCACCCAGTTACGCGAATCGCGGCGGTCGCGTTCATCACCTCAATCAATCTCTCATCGCTATTCGCGCCCGCGATGCCCTTGATCGCCTACGGGCACATGCTGATTACATTACTTCACGGGCTACTCGCCATCTGCATTTTTGATGCTTTTAGAGGCTTATGGTCGGGACTCGAAAAGCTGTTCCTGACGTACCGCAGGCGGTGGTGCAGCATTGCTTGCCGCAACAGCCTACGGCTTGCTTTTCGCATCACGTGACGTCGCGAATTTTAACTGGATTAATGTTGGTGTCGGTATTTCAAATGTGCGCCACTTTGGCTACATTGCGATCATTGCCGGGGCATTGGGCGCAGGTCTTGTTGTGACCGCCAAGTCAAGTCAGGAGAAACTGATTGCATGGGTGGTCATGACAACAGGCGCTACTTTGATGTTTTGGACCGGCGGACGTTCTGGAATAGTAGCGCTCGCTTTCGTGATGCTTTGCATGTTGATGCTAACGGGATTGCGCAAAATGCCCAAAAATTTGGGATTTTTCAGCTCTGGTATACTGGTAGCCATCCTACTTTCTCTTGCTTGGACCCCCCCCATTCTGCTTGGGGGTTAAAGAACGTCATCACAAAGACAGCACAGGGATCAGCCTCGATCCAGCAATTCACATCCAACCGCCCAATTCTTTGGGCTGAGGCGCTAGAGGGCATTCGCGAGAGACCTCTGATCGGAGCAGGCGAAGGGCAGATCCGGTTCTTGTCGAAACGATATCCTAAGCGGTTCAACCATCCGCATAACACGATCTTGCAGGTCTTGTATCAGTGGGGCTTCCTCGGCAGCGCCGCTGCTCTGATTCTTCATCTAAGCGCAGTGTGTAGATTGCCAGAAGCGCTGCGAGCCAACCTTACAGTATCGCTTCCCGCGCTTGCTGGCATCATCGGCTTGTCCGTAGTCGCGATGGTCGATGGACCACTTTTCTATGTACTGCCTACATTCCTGTGGGTCCTGATGTTCGTCGCATTGGCATCTTCAACACCCGTGTCGAAGAAATGCGACCCGAGTGTGCAGTAAGACTTATTGAATCTATGACCTCGTTATTAATTGGCAATCGACGTGTAAGTCCGAAGGCATCAGGTTTCGGCGTCACAATCGTAGTCGTCGTCGCGCTGCTGCATTTTAACGCGGCGCTGCTGATCGGCGAACGCCCAATTACATCCTATTTCACCAAAAAATGGGCGGTGGAGGCACTCGCTTTTCTGACAGTCCCGTTTCTGTTCTGGCTCAGCTTCAAACTTGTCGAAGCCTTCAAGCGCAAAGAGAAAAGCCCCTTCGCCTATATCTCGGCAGAGCTGTCTGCAGATCGCCAACGTTTCGTCACCGCCGCAATTTTGCTGCTCTGTTACGCGCTAATCAGTCGTGCCTATAGAGCTATAAAGGTTGCTATTCCGCGGCTGGAGGAGTTCTGGGCAGATTCAATGTTTGTCACATGGGATCGCGCGATTTTCGGCGCCGACCCGTGGACGATCACGCACGCCATGTTTGGTCCCGACGCCACGCGCGTTTTGGACATCACCTATGCGACGTGGTTCCTCGTGATCATGTTTGTCTATGGCTTTTGTGCATTCTCAAAGGATCGCGTTTTCCAATTGCGGGCATGCTTCACATATCTGCTTATCTGGATTGTTCTAGGCAACGGGCTAGCCATCATGTGGTCGAGCGTCGGCCCGGTCTATTATGAGCATTTCTTTGGCGGTGATCAATTTGCACCCTTGATGGAACGCCTTGATGGCGACGCCGCCAACGCGCTGCGAATTCAGGCCTATCTTCTACGTACAACAGGTGACGAATCCATCGGAACTGGCATCAGCGCCATGCCATCAATCCATTGCGCGATGACCATGTTTATCGTGATAATCGCATGGCATCGTCGAGGGTTTGGCCCAGTATTTCTGGCCGCACTCGCATATCACCTGATCATCATGATCGGATCGGTACACCTTGCGTGGCACTACGCTGTGGATGGCATCATATCGTCAATGCTGGTTCCGATCCTTTGGTTCGCAACAAAGGCGATATTCCGACCAAAGCCTACAAGCCGCATGACTCCACTGGAATCATGACCTCATTGCGACGGAGCGGTGGCGGGACCATCGGCGCATCATAGAATGCGTATTCGTACCGGGCCGGTAGCGGTGAGCTCGTTCTCATCCATCCAGATACGCAGGCGCGCTTCTTGATCATCAAGATCGCGCGATGTGCCTCGACCTGAGAACCGCACTACTGCCATCCGCCGCGATGGTACTTCGGTAAGTGTTATGTCCTCTGGGGTCTGCGGCAGCGTTTCGAGGGTGTACTGGCTGGGCATCACAAAACGCGTGCGCCACGCGCCATCCACTTCACCATCTTGCAAAACTGGCGAGGTCATGGCGATTTCTTGAGTCTGATCAAGCATAACCGGAGAGGTCATCGCTATCTCTTCGTCCTGCCCGACACCAGGTCGATCTTGCGCAAAAATGTATGCGGCCAGTCGGCGGAACCCATTATTGAGAGAGTTGCGACGTGGCCCGGTATGGGTGACTTCCGCGACGATCATTGGTGCGTATTCGCGCAGCTCAAAGTCATCGGCCTCCTGTACCACCGTGTACTGTGGCTTCTCAATGTCGCGATACTGCGCCCACGCGACCGCGCCGCCAGCCAGAGCCGTTGCGGCAATCGCCATTGAAATCCACGCACGCTTTTTCATACAACAACTCCGCTATCCTATAACTTATCAGTAGTTACGGAGCATTTTGGTTCCCAGATGCGGTCTGAGCACCTGCTGATCTTAGCGGGAGCGGGTTGGCGCGTGAAAGTCCGGCGGTTTGTTGGCGACCCAGGTTACGAACTTCGCGACCGTCTCATTGGCAATAAGCTGATCGCGCTGCGTGCCAATGCGCGCAAGTTCGGCATTGGTGAAATTTGCATGGATTGTGCGGTGGCAAATCGGATGCACCGGGACTGTCTCTCGTCCCTTCTTCGATTTTGGGACCATATGATGCCACTGGATCAACGTTTCAAAGGGCCGCTCGCACAGCCAGCAAGTTAGCTCGTGATCGTCTCTGGTGTCATTATGATCGGGTGCTCGCGTCACCTGAAGCATCAATGCACGCCTCAAGCCGGGCTGCAAGCTCCATATTTTGCGCGGAACCTTCAATCGCGGCCTCTGTATCGCGTTGCAGGTCTTCCATACTCATCAGCAGGCTCGCGAACTGGGAAATCTGCTCACCGGAGGCGCGATTGGCGCACTGTGCATCAGAAGCTGATGTCAATACATCGTCATGAACCTTGCGCAGACCGTCCAGATTGGCCTTGCCTTTGTCAGCCCCTTGTCCCGATAGTTTTCGCAGCTCGGCGCAGTCTTCTGACATCTGACCAGCATCTGCGACCAGCTGACTGATGTTTTGCGAGATACTCTGAGCAGAGTCGCCGGTCATGCTGGCCAGTTCGCGAACCTCGTTAGCGACCACCTTGAAGCCGTGGCCATTTTCACCAGCATGCGCAGCCTCAATCATCGCGTTCAGTGATAGGATGTTGGTCTGTTTGGCAACGTCTTCAATTGTTTTCGAGATCGCTCGAACTTCGCGAAAGCTGTCCTCGAAATCAGTGATCTTCTGATCCAGATTGGCGATCCCGGCAAGCGTTTGGTCGAGCAGGCCAACAATGCTCTCAACTTCTGATATAATCTGCCGCGCTGTGTCAGCAGTCAACCGAAGGTCATCTTGCGTGCTCTCCGATTGACTAAGAAGCCCGGCGATCTCGCTTTCAATAGCGCGCGAACGATCAATCAGTTCAGCGACGAAGTTCGAGCGCTCCCCAGACGCCTTGTTGACCCGCTCGGCATTCGCCCGCACTAACTCAACAAGATGCGCAGCGTTATCCGTGCCGCGGTCGTCTCCGATCTGATCCGCTCTATCCATCATCATCGCGCTAGCGCAAATATGGTTAACAAACGCATAAATCGAAGGGGTAAAGTGGTGGTGCGTCAGCTCTTCTTCGCCGCCGCCTTCTTTTTTCATAGTGTCGTGAAAACGGTCGGCCCAGCCCGGCTTCACAAGCTGTTCTCCGCGAACCATCCGCAATTCGCCGTCAGCAACGTCGCGGCTGACTGCGCTGCCTGCGGCGACGATCGCATCTTTGCCGATTTTTACCGGTGCGATCAGTGCGCTGTTTGAACCGATAAAGGCGCGCTCACCAATCACGGTCTTGTATTTGAAATATCCATCATAGTTGCAGGTGATTGTGCCCGCGCCGATATTTGCGCCGGCCCCTACCTCGGTATCGCCGAGATAGGTGAGATGACTGGCCTTCGCGCCCTCACCCAGCACAGCCTTCTTCATCTCGACAAAGTTACCGACGAAGGCGTCTTTCTCCAGCACCGCTCCCGGTCGCAAACGGGCATAAGGGCCAACTTGCGCGCCTTCGCCCACATTTGCACCCTCTAGGTGACTAAATGCCTTGATATGCGCGCCATCGGCGACGCTAACGCCGGGGCCAAAAACCACGTTGGGCTCAATCGTCACATCCCGGCCCAGCTTTGTGTCATAGCTGAAGAACACGGTCTCAGGCGCTTTCAGCGTGACGCCATCGGCCATCGCTTCCTCGCGTCTGAATTCCTGCCACTGCGCCTCTGCCGCGGCGAGTTCAGCGCGCGAGTTGATGCCGGCAACTTCTGCCGGGTCGCATTCAACCGCTTTAACCCGGTCGCCCCGCGCAATCGCGCCGGTCGCTACATCGGGCAGGTAATATTCGCCCTGAGCGTTGTCGTTGCCGACGGCATCGAGTAGCGGCCACATATCATCAGAATGCGCGACGATCAGTCCGGAATTACACAAGTCGCAGGCGCGCTCCGCATCACTTGCGTCTTTGAACTCAACCATTTTGGCGACATTACCGCTATCGTCGGTGATCACGCGGCCATAGGCGAGCGGATCGGGCGGGCGAAAGGCGAGAACGGCAACTTTTGCGCCATCGGACAATGCATCGGTCAATTTGCGCACAGTCTCAGCCTTCACCATCGGCACATCGCCGAAGGTTATGAGGATGTTGCCGCGAAATCCTTCGAGCGCGGCCTTGGCCTGCAACGCAGCGTGCGCCGTGCCGTGCTGAGGGTCTTGTAATGCGGTTGTTACATCACGGTCTTCTAGCGCTGCATCAATTTGCTCGCGACGGTCGCCAACGACCACCACGGTGCGCTGCGGGCTTAGCTCCGCAAAACTGTCCAGCAGATGTAGCAGCATCGGGCGCCCGGCGATTGGATGCAGAACCTTGTGCGTCTGGCTCTTCATGCGTGTACCCTTGCCTGCGGCAAGAATGATAGCGGCGAATTCGTGTTTGGTACTCATGTCGCAAGCCTTTGCCAGCAAATGGTTGCAGTTTGAAGCATGATCCGCCACGCGAGCAATCTATGACCAAAATTCCTTTCGATATCGTCGGGTTTGATCTGGACGGGACGCTGCTCGATACGTTCCGCGATTTGGGTGCCGCGGTGAACCATGCGCTCGACCTAGGCGGGCTTGATCCTGTGCCAGTCGACAGCTCGAAAGACCTGATTGGTGGCGGCGCAAAAATCATGCTGGCTCGCGCTGTTGAGCAGCAGGGCGGCATGGCCGAGGCTGAATTCCACGCCCTCTACAAAAAGATGCTGCGCTACTACGCCGAAAACAACGCGGTGCATTCGCGCCCCTATCCCGGCGCGGTGGAGTGTCTAGACGCTTTGGCTGCGCAAGATGTCAAAATGGCAATCGTCACCAACAAGTTTGAAGATTTCGCTCGCGATATCCTGACGCAACTTGGCCTCGCGGATCGGTTCGAAACCATCATTGGCGGCGATACTATTGGCAAGGGGCGCGCTAAACCAGCACCCGATCCGATCATCGAAGCCCGCAAACGATGTGGTGGAGGCTCCTTCGTTTTCGTCGGCGATTCAAGTTACGATGTGGCCGCTGCGCGCGCTGCCGATGTGCCCGTGGTAGTTGCTGCATACGGATATTGCGACAAGCCACCGCAGGAGTTGGGAGGCGATGCTATCATCGAATCGCTCAGCGGCCTTATCCCCGCCCTTGCGTCGCTGTAACGTTGCGCTGGACATCAGACATTCCGCTACGGCTTCAACGGCATAACGATGCCCTGTTGCAACGCAGCAAGGATAGTGTAACTCAACGCTCACATTTACGTTAACGGAAACTCACGGAGAGGAACCCATGAGCATCGATTTCAAAGATAAAGTCGCAATCGTAACCGGCGCTGGCGGCGGGCTTGGCCGCGAATATGCGCTTGAACTTGGTCGCCGCGGCGCGAAAGTGGTCGTCAATGATCTGGGCGGTTCGCGCGATGGCACGGGCACGTCTGATATGGCTGCACAGGTTGTCGAGGAAATCGAAAAAGCTGGCGGCGAAGCCATGGCAAATGGCGGCTCTGTCACTGAATACGACCAGATGGAAAAGATGGTCGCCGACGCGAAGCAAAAATGGGGCGGCGTCCACGTTGTGATCAACAATGCAGGCGTGTTGCGCGACAAGACTTTCGCCAAAATGGAGCCACAGGACTTTGAGTTCGTCCTCAAAGTTCACCTCACCGGGTCCGCATTTGTCACCAAGGCATGCTGGGAAACGTTCCGCGAGCAGGCCTATGGCCGCGTGCTGATGACCGCATCGTCAACCGGTCTGTTCGGCAACTTTGGCCAGGCAAACTACGGCGCTGCCAAGCTCGGTCTCGCAGGTTTGACCAAGACGCTCCAACTCGAAGGTGCGAAATACAACATCAAGGTGAACTCACTCTCACCAGTGGCCGGGACACGGATGACCGAAGATCTCTTCCCAGAAGAAGCGTACAAGCTGTTCGATCCGGTTAATGTTGTTCCTGCAGCCCTGTTCCTGGTTAGCGAGGATGCACCAACCAACGCCATCGTTGGCGCGGGCGCTGGTGGGTATCACTCTGCATGGACAGTCATGAATGACGCCGTCTGGCTGCCCGATGGTGAGCGTACCGTTGAAGGCTTTGCCGCGAATTGGGACAAGATCAGCGAGTTCAGCAATCTGAAGGCTCCCCAAAGTGGCTAGGAGCAGTCAGGTGCGATCCTGACCGCGATGCAGAAAGTCCTCGGCGCTGACGGCGCACCATCCAGCGCTCGGGGGTAAGTTCTACCAAACACTAACGGGGAAGGCGGATGGGAAACTGTCCGCCTTTTTTGTTTTCGCATCAAATCTCCACACGAGGCGTATTGACGGAGTAATACACCGCGCGTATCTCCATCAAAGGAGATTATGCGTGGCCTATTCAGACGAAGACCTAAACTCGGCAGTTGAAGCGGGCGTGGTTAGCTCCGAAGCGGTCACAGCCATCCGTGCCTATGTGGCGAAGATCCGCGATATGCCGCGCGGTGATGAGGAGAACTTTCGCCTTATCAATAGCTTCAACGATATCTTCGTCGCCATTGGCGTGGTGATTATGTTGGTGGCGGCAGGTGCGATAGGTCAAGCGATCGCGGATCTCATGGCACCCGCGCTATCCTTCAGCGACTTTTACAACGGACAATTCTCCACCGGAAATGGCCAACCCAGCCAGGCGGATTACGACGCATATTACGCCGCACGCGATCTCAACAGCGCATGGACAACAATGCTTATCGGGCCGTTTGTAGCTGTAACAGCCTGGATTTTGGCCGAGTTCTTCACACGCAAACGCCGTATGGCCCTGCCCAGCATTATCCTGTTACTGGCGTTCGTTGGCGGTGTATTTGCCGCGGTCTTTGGGCTTGGTATGGTTGTTTCTGGCGATACGAACGATAGCACAGGCGCATTCATAGCCTCCGGCTCTGGATTGGTCGCAGCCATTATGGCGTGGCTGCATTGGCGACGCTTTATGGTGCCGATTACGATAGCTGCTGGCGCCGGTTCGATTGCGGTGACGGTGATCGCGCTGGTCGGCGCAACATATTCCGCCGCGACCGGAAAGGCACCCGAAGACTTGATCCTCGGTCTCGTTTTCGTGTCTGGCTTGGCGATCTTTGCGGTCGCTATGCGCTGGGATATGTCAGATCGGGAACGCACCACACGGCGCAGCGATGTGGCTTTCTGGCTCCACCTGCTGGCGGCACCGATGATCGCGCATCCGATTTTCTATTCATTCGGGGTGATGGATAACAATGACGGTATCGGCATTGGTGGCGCGCTCGGTGTAATCTCAGTCTACGTACTCTTCGGCATTGTCGCGCTGGCAATTGACCGGCGGGCGCTGCTGGTATCCGCCCTTGCCTATGTGCTCGCAGCGCTCACATTCCTGTTTGACAGGTTCGGAGCAGTGGAATTGAACTTCGCACTGACCGCCTTGGTGATTGGCTCCGCCCTGTTGACACTATCGGCCTTCTGGTCGCCCATCCGCGCCAAAATCGTGAATGCACTGCCAGGCAATCTCCAGAGCCGTCTACCAGTTGCTATTGCTTAATCGCTTACAGCTTTGACCAGTCGGCGCTCCATAGGTGCAAGAACGCCCGGCAATTCATGGCCGCGTTTTAATATCTGGCCATGCTCACCGAATAGCGCCCACATACCCTGCCTGTTGCGCAGTGAGGGGCGTTTCTCAACCCGTGCCTGAGGGCGCTCTGCCGCGCGACGAAACGCCGCAAATACGGCCACATCTTTAGTGAAATCCATCGCATAATCGCGCCATTCACCAGCGGCGACCATCCGGCCATACAGATCGAGAATACGTTGTAGCTCTTCGCGGGTGAAACCCACTTGCCCGGTTTTACGTTGCGGGAAAGCGACGACGGTGTCGCCGGGAGATGCCGCCATCAGCTATCTGTCCCGCTGCGCTTTGCCGGAGTAGCTGCGTCGCTGGCACTGCGAAGCTGCTCAACCTCGGCCTTGAGCGCCATCAACTCCTCTTCAAGCTTCTCGACGCAGTCAATCCGGTTACCCTCGGCATCCTCGCAATCGGGCATCTGGCCATAGGGAATAAACTCTTTAATCCACTCTTCGGCTGGAACCAGAGTAGAGCGCGCCTTGAACCCGATCATAGTCGCGCCGGGCGCAACGTCGTCAGTGACAACAGCATTGGCACCCACTCTGGCACGTTCACCGACCGTAATGGGCCCGATGATCTGCGCGCCGGAACCGATCACCACATTGTCCCTCAACGTCGGGTGGCGTTTGCCCCCCACGCCGTTGGTCGGGTTAGTGCCGCCAAGAGTGACGTTTTGATAAATGGTAACGTTGTGGCCAATCTCAGCTGTCTCACCAATCACCGTAAAACCATGATCGATGAAGAAATTGCGGTACGATCTTTGCCCCCGGGTGGATATCAATAGTGGTCAGGAATCTGCTGAAATGATTGACTAATCTGGCAAGGAAAAACAGTTCGGCCTCAAACAGCCAATGCGCCAGACGATGCCACGCGACCGCCCAGACGCCGGGATAGAGTAGCACCTCCCAACGCGATCGCGGCGAAGGATCACGGGCCTGGATCGAGTCCAGATAACTAGTCAAGCGGTCAAACATGTGCCCTCCTAATGTCCCCAATTACGGGAACTAAAGCAGCCGAGCCTGATCAGGGCCTTGTACTGCATCCAGCGCGTCGCGCCAAATTGACATGGTGGCAGGGACTTTTCGTTCAAGCGAAATTCGATCAATTTCAGCCACAACCCGCTCTATCGACGCGTAATCGCGTTCGGTCCTGGGCAGGAGATAGTTACACATTGCCTCGCTATTGGTCAGGCTCCGCCGCTCTACATATTCGGTCAGCAAATCGGCCACCATCGCATCATCAGGTACGCTGATCTCCAGATGCAATGATCCCCCGATGCGAGAGCGCAAGTCAGGCAGGCTAATCGCCCAGGGATCGGCATCGCTAATCAGCAGAATTGCTTCGCCATCCTCCTGCGCGCGATTCCACCGGTGGAACAGCTTTGCTTCATCCCACGCATTCGCGCCGTCAATCGTCACGCCCTTTCCGTGAGCCGAAAACCAGCGACCGAGCAACGATTTGCCCGAACGTGCCGGCCCCACCAGCACAGCTGAACGAAACGGCCAATCTCCAGGGTTTTCAAGAGCACTTGCGGCTGCCCGGTTACCATTGCCAACAACAATGCGCGCAGGCTCATTCGCGCGCAGCGAGTGGAGAGGTAATGCAAGCTGCGACATGCGAGGAAAGCTCAGCGGCTGATCAGCAGCGCATTGCTACCCTGCTGAACGGTGAATCCGCGCGCTCTCAATGCGGTCGCCAGATCCGCTAACGAACCGGCATAGTTGACGCTCATCACCGAAGTCCCGCCTATGGCTGTGCTGCGTACTGCAGCACCGCTCACGCCGGGTGTGCCGCGTACGGCTCCAAGAGCCCCATCAAATGCGCTCGCGTCAGGCGTGGCAAATTGCACCACAAAACTCGCAACCGGGGTGGCTGCGGGTGCTGTTGTGGGCTGAGCACTTGGTTGACTGCCAGATTGGGCAGCCTGACTTTGCGCACGTTCTGCGGCTTGAACTGCGCGGCCAATCTCAATCAGGCGCTGCAAAGCGGGATCAGCGCCGCCCACAGCGATATTCAGCGACGAATCGGGCCGCAGCTTCCCCTCTCTCAGAGCCTGCTGAAATATCCCGTCAAACTGACCGACAGCCTGATCAAGCATATCGGGCAGCGCATCGGGGTTATCTGCGGTCATCGTGAAGCCATCAAGATACGTGTTGTCGATGCCATAGCGAGCGGTGAACTCACCCGTTACCGGACCACCCGGATAGGAATAGCTGAGCCTTGCAATGGCCACCGCGACGTCACCCGCCTCAAACTGATCGAGAATATTGCGCCACCAGATCCGGCTGCGGCGACCAGTCTGCCCGTAATTGACCAGCAAAGATTCGCCGCCTGCACCTGATGGGCGAACATATGTCACCAGGCTGGTGCCAGGTTGAAACTCGGCCCAGGCCCGCTGCCACGGATTGCGCTGCTCATATACTAGTTGCGTACCGCCAGACATGGTAACGGGCACCAGCAAGACAGGGGTAGATGGCCGCCCTTGCGCGCCGCCGCCGAGATAACGCGCGGCACGCGCCCTATCGAAAACAACGCCGAGAGTGGCGATATACCGCTTCGGGCCGATCTGTTCCCGCTCGATAACAACCGCCGAAACGAGACCCTCTAGCTGCGAATCTGGCAGTCGTGGGCCATCAACCCTTGCCCAAGCCAGCTTAACCGCCTCATCCCAGCCATTTTGCCGGGCATCCTCGCTATCGCTACCGCGAGTATCAACCTCAATCCCTGTAACCTCAATATCGCTGGAGGCCGCAATCGGCGCAATACCGCGCTCTCCGCCCACCTGCGCGCGAACTGCAAGAGCTAGCAGGATCAGCACAACTAGCCCCGCGCCAATGGCGAGGATGCGTTTGCTGTGCGATAAGGAAGGCGGTTGAGAACGTTGCATGGGGAAAACCGCAGGCCTTTTGCCCAAAGCGGCATGGAAAACCAAGCGCGAATGAGTATGGCTGTCGATTAATGACCGAAAAAACGCAGCAAAACCCGCAAAGTTACACCTATGAGCAGGCCGGCGTGTCGATTGAGGCAGGCAATGCGCTGGTAAAGGCGATTGGCCCGCTGGTGAAGGCGACCGCCCGGCCTGGCGCAGACAGCGAGATTGGCGGTTTTGGCGGGTTTTTCGACCCGAAAGCAGCTGGTTTTACAGATCCTTTGCTGGTTGCGGCGAATGACGGCGTTGGCACCAAACTCAAGCTGGCCATCGACCACGACCGCCACGATACGGTAGGCATTGATCTGGTCGCGATGTGCGTCAACGATTTGATCGTGCAAGGCGCTGAACCGCTGTTCTTCCTCGATTACTTCGCGACGGGGAAGCTGGAAAGCGGAGTGGCGGAGCGAGTCGTAGCTGGGATCGCAAAAGGCTGCACTGAGGCAGGATGTGCACTGATTGGCGGGGAGACCGCCGAGATGCCCGGCATGTATGCAAGCGGTGACTATGATCTTGCGGGGTTCTGCGTAGGCGCAGTTGAGCGCGGTGAGCAGTTGACCGGCGAAAAAGTTGCACCGGGGCAGGTGTTGGTAGGCATTGCGAGCTCGGGAATACATTCCAATGGCTATTCACTTGTGCGCCGTCTGGCGAAGGATAAGAACTGGCAGTTGGATGCGCCCGCGCCGTTCGATGAAACCCGCTCGCTCATCGATACGCTGGTCGAGCCAACGCGCATTTACGTGAAAAACCTGCTGCCGCTGATCCACGATGGGCGGATTGCGGCGCTTGCACACATTACGGGTGGCGGTTTGCTTGAGAATGTCCCGCGCGTGCTACCCGGCGGCGCGCATGCACGAATCGATGCGGGCTCGTGGGCGCAACCCTGCCTGATGCGTTTCTTGCAGGATCAGGGAAATATCGCGGCTGCCGAAATGGCGCGCACCTTTAACTGCGGCGTCGGCATGGTTCTGGTCGTGGATGAGGAAGAAGCGACCTCGATCATCGCGGATTTGGAATCAGCTGGTGAAACTGCTTTCCGCATCGGTGCCGTGATTGAGGGTGAAAAGGGCTGCACCGTAACAGGCGGCGCTGGCTGCTGGGGTACGACAGACGCGTGGAATGCGCAGTTCCTTGCCTGACAGGGGCGGTTCGCAGACCAATACGCGCGCCAGAGTCGCGATCTTCATTTCCGGCAAGGGCACCAATATGGCCGCCCTGCTCTATCACAGCAGCTTGCCCGACGCCGCTTATGAGGTGGTGCTGGTCGCTGCGAACGATCCTGATGCAGAAGGTTTGACGCTGGCCAAGGCGGAAGGCGTCCCTACCTTTGCCCTGTCCCACAAGGGCATGCCGCGTGAAGAGCATGACGCTGCGATGGAACGCGCAACCATTGATGCCTCGGCGGATTACATCGTGCTGGCAGGCTATATGCGCATTCTGACATCCGGTTTCGTAGACCGCTGGGCCGATAAAATGCTCAACATTCACCCCTCGCTGCTGCCCAAATACCCGGGGCTGGATACGCATAAGCGAGCGATTGATGCAGGTGATGCGAAAGCGGGCGCGACCGTCCATCTTGTTACGGAAGAGCTGGATTCTGGCCAAATGCTCGCGCAATGTGAAGTTGCGATCTGGCCGGGAGACACGCCCGAAAAGCTGGCCAACCGGGTGCGCGTGGCCGAGCATCAGCTCTACCCTCGCGCTGTCTCAAATTATGTTTCGCGCGGTTACAATGCGGAATATCTTTTTGCGAAAGTCCGCGATCTCGCCCTTGCCCTGCCCGAGACACGTGAGCGTGAAAGCCATGGCGCGCCCGGATGGCGGGTCGGTTCTGAAAAGGCCGGCAAATACTTCGCCTATTTCAACAACCAGCATCACGGATCAGAGCATATCGCCGTGCTCGCCAAAACCAGCGGTCTTGATGAGCTTGAGGGTCTGATAGAGGCTCAGCCAGACATCTATTTCAAGCCTGCCTATTACGGTGCAAGCGGCTGGATCGGGATCATCCTCAACCGCGAAGGCGTCGACTGGGATGTGGTGCAAAGTTGGTTAGAGCGCAGTTGGCAGGCGGTTGCCCCGAAACGGTTGACCAAACTTATGGACGCTGCTGACGAGTTTTGATGCCCTGACCCCCATGCCACCGCCCCGCCCACATCCCCTGACCCGCGCGAAAGGCGCGATCCGTGCCAACAAAGCCATCGCGCAAATGTGGGAGCGTGGACTCACCGAAAAGCCGCCGATTGAGCCTGAATTTCTGTGGGCGAAGGGCAGCAAATCGCATCGCGAAGAGGATGAGTATTCGGGACGCAGCGAAGAGGATGTCGCGGATTTTCGCGCGCGACTGGAAATGCTGTGCCAGTCGGTGCGCGAGGAGGCGCAACTCAATGCTCTGGGCCACACAATGGCCTATGGACAAATCACTTCAGCCATTCGCAAACGGCACGCGCTGGGGAAAATCTGGCGTAAACAGCCAGAGCTTGCGCAAACACCGCTCGCCGATCCGATCATCGTGGTTGGGCAAATGCGCGCCGGGACCACGCGGTTGCAACGTTTGCTAGCAGCCGATCCTGCCCATTGCGGTACGCGATTTTGCAACAGCCATGATCCTATACCCCGCCTGTTCGATATTCGCCCGGTCACCAGCAATGCTGCACTCAAACTGGCCCGTAGCGTGAACCCGTGGATTGACGCTTTGCATCCCATTGGAGCCACCCGCACCGATGAGGAAATCGGGTGGCTCGCCGCCGCGCTCAGCCCCTGTGCGATTGAGGCACAATGGCACATTCCCAGCTTTGTCGAATGGAGCGAGGCGCGCGATCCAGCCCCGGTCTACAACGAGTTTGCGCGTATCTTGCGCACTGATGCCGCGAGCATGGGCAATGCCGATTTGCCCCGTGTGCTGAAATGTCCGCAATATTCAGAAGACTTACCCGCATTGCTGGCGCAGTTCCCAAACGCGCGACTGGTGATTGCGGAACGGGATGATGACGCAGTTCTCGCGAGCAGCATTTCGATGGTCGCCAGCCAGATGGCGCCGCAAAGCGACCATGTCGAAATAGAGACAATTGAAGCGGAATGGCGGCGTAAGCTCACATTGCGTCAGCAACGCACTGAGCAGGCGCTCAAAAGGTTTGATGGTTCTGTTGTTCGCGTGCCGTTTGATGCCCTGAGCACCGATTGGCGTGCCGAGATTCGCCGCATCTATGGCGAATTGTGCGTGGACTTTACCCATGCCGCGCTCGCGGCGATGGACGCCGAGCAAGCGCGGTCGGACAAGCAACATCACGGCGATCACCGCGCACAAATGGCGGGTTTCGCAAAGTAACCTCGCAACCCTTGCGCAAACAAAAAGCCCGGTACCGCCGCATCGCGCAGCGCCGGGCCTTTCATGAAATTGATGTGGCTGGCTTAGCCGACGATCTCGTCTTCGCTGAAGAAGAAATCGATTTCGATCTTTGCGTTCTCGTCGGAGTCCGACCCATGTACGGTGTTCTCTCCGATAGAAAGCGCATGCGTCTTACGGATGGTGCCTTCCGCCGCCTCTGCCGGGTTGGTCGCGCCCATGATGTCGCGGTTGCGTGTGACGGCGTCTTCGCCTTCAAGAACCTGAACAACAACTGGTTCGCTCATCATGAACTCAACCAGTTCGCCAAAGAACGGACGCTCTTTATGTACAGCGTAGAAGCCCTCGGCTTGTTCTTGCGACATGTGGATGCGCTTTGATGCGACGACGCGCAGACCAGCTTCTTCCAGCATCTGCGTGACAGCACCGGTAAGGTTGCGGCGTGTGGCATCGGGTTTGATGATCGAAAAGGTGCGGGTAACCGCCATGAGAATTTCCTTAAATGACAGGGGAGTTATCGTTGCGCGCGCCGATAGCGCCGCAGGCGCGAAGCTGCAAGCCCTGTGAGATGTGATGAGGGGGGCTAAGTGCCGAAATTCTGGCTGATCGAGAGTTGGGTCATGGTCTTGTCGCCTTCGGGGCTGGAAATGACCGACACCCCCGCCCCCGCGTGGTTTGATCCGGCAATCATCTGACCATCGCCAGTCTTCATTTCCATCTCGATTTTCACACCGTTTTTCTCCGCCTGATCGCGATAGAAGGCACCGACCTTGTCAGGCCCATCTTCAGTGATGAACGACACGATGCTCGCTTTGCCCTCGTCAGTCGACGCATTGGTGGTGGCGACGACTTGTGCACCAGGGTAAAGCGTCCAGCCATCTGGCAGATCAGCCTCTACGTCAGGACCAGCATTGACACTCACGGTCCCGTCCCCGGTTGTGATCGTCGCCGTGATCTCTCCGGTCGCTGAATCTATGTCGTAGGTACCAAGAGTGTCGTCTTCGCCCTCGAAACCATCTGAAGTATCAGGCCCACAGGCGGCAAGTGCGCTCGCCAAGATAACGGAAATCAACCCACGTCGCATGCGCACAGCCCCTGCATTCGCGCCTATAAAAGACCGCTTAACGACCCTCTCGCCAAGCTCCGTTCTCGGTTTGCTTGAAAATGTGCAGATCGCGGCTGTCATCACCGCTCATGGTGCGCCAGAGATCACGTGCAGCCTCGGTATTATCTGGCCCGAACAGCAGCAATACCCGTGCAAACTGGGTTGCATCCTCGCGCCATTTCCCATCAGCCAGAATGGCCATGGTCGCGCCGTTAGGGGCGTCACAATTGTCGGAAAGCAAGATCGGCTGCCGCGCATCATGCGGCCCGCCCGCAAACCCGTGCGCCAAAAAAGTTGCTCCATCCTGGTCCCACAGCGTCTTCGACACCTTTTCGTGCAACGCGATTTCACCGGAGACGACCAGCAGCTTTGCATCCGCGCCTAACACTTTGCGCGCGAGCAGAGCTACAACCTGTTCGACCGGGTCTCTGCTCAACTGATAAAAATCAACGCGCATGGATTCCTTTTTCGCCTACCGCTCCGCTGGCTGGGGTTTGTTTCGCTTACAACGCTCTGAACAGTATCGCACATTCTCCCAATCCCGTGCCCATTTTTTGCGCCAGTTGAAAGGCAAGCCACACCCCTCGCAAATCTTGCTTGGCAGATCAGACTTGCGGCGCATCTTCGGCATACTCGCAGCCTATCACTTCGCTGTTTGAGGCATTGTTGCAGAACTATCGGCAGCAATCAGCTTTCAAGGGTGTCGCGGACCAGCTGATCCATCAGTCGCACGCCGTATCCCGTTGCGCCTTTGCCCCATGTTGCGCCGGGCTTGTCTGCCCACACAGTGCCAGCGATATCGCAATGCGCCCATGCCGTCCCATCCTTGATGAAACGCTGAAGGAACTGGGCCGCGGTGATCGAGCCAGCACCTTTGCTGCCAATGTTCTGCATATCCGCAATCGGGCTATCAATCAGCTTGTCATAGGCCGGGCCAAGTGGCAGCCGCCAAAGGGTATCGCCGCTGCTTTTGCCTGCCGCGATCAGATCATCGGCGAGGCTGTCATCATTGCAGAACAGGCCAGCATGCTCATGACCAAGCGAAATGATAATCGCGCCGGTCAGTGTGGCGAAATCGATGATCCGCTTGGGCTTATAGGTTTCTTGCGTCCAATGCAGCGCGTCACACAGCACAAGCCGTCCCTCTGCATCGGTGTTCAGAACCTCGATAGTCTGTCCGGACATGGAAGTGACGACGTCGCCCGGGCGCTGCGCATTACCATCTGGCATGTTTTCAACGAGGCCCATGACGCCAACGACATTCGCTTTTGCCTTGCGCTTAGACAATGTGAGCATCGCACCGGCAACCGCACCGGCGCCGCCCATATCAAACTTCATATCGCCCATGCCCGGCCCCGGTTTCAGCGAGATACCACCCGTGTCAAAAGTCACACCTTTGCCAACGAAAGCGAGCGGCGCATCGCCTGCGTTGCCGCCATTCCACTGGATCGCGAGGATACGAGAGTCGCGGCGAGAGCCCTGCCCGACGCCGAGCAGCGCCCCCATACCGAGCGCCTCCATCTGACCTTCATCGAGAATGGTAATCTCAGCGTCAGTGCCTTCGAACTTCTCTTTACAACGATCGATAAAGCTCTGAGGGTAAATAACATTTGCAGGCTCTGTCACAAGCTCGCGAGTAAACTCCACACCATCTGCAACCGCCGCCATTTCTGACCATGCACCCTCTGCCCCGTCAACCGCGCCAAGCACGGTTACCTGCTTCAGCGTGATCTTCTGCTCATCCTTCATCGTCGTGCGATACGTGTCCCAGCGCCAATTGCGCAGGCGCAGCCCGGTCAACACCGCGACGCATTCATCAGCGCTCAGATTGGCCGAATTCAATGCAATGTGTTCAACACCCGATGCCTGATACTTGGCGGCCAACGCAGCACCTGCCTTTTCAAGATTCTTCGTCCGGGTGTCGCTCTTCGCGTCACCAGATCCGGCAAGAGCAACCCGTGCAACCTTGCCCTCACGCTCTACAAACCCATCAAACACCTGCCCGGCATTCCCTTTGAAACGTGCGGCATCTGCGCCATCGCGCAGGCTCGCCTCAAGATCATCCGGAATCGCCCCCTTATCGATGATGTGTGCGACACAATCTGCATTTGCTGGGGGCGTGCTGCTGAATTCGATGTCCATGAATACTCCAGAATATGTGGCCCCAGCAATTCGGGGCTAGATGTCGCTTAAACGCACCAGGGTGGCACTCGGTTGCAATGATGATTGCGATTAGTCGTGGGTGGTGCGATAGGCAAGCCATGGTCGACCGGCGGGAAAGGGATTTGAGGATGCTTCGCGTGCGTCCTGCGCCACCATCGCCAAGTGTATCACCGTTGTCGATGTTTACGGCATCATTGACGATGTTGTTGGCATCATTGACCCCCATGCCCCTCTATGCGCAGGCGACCACCAGTTCCTCCCCGGCAGCTTCCGATGAGCAATCTGAAAACGAATCGCCACCCATTGATCGCTCAATAGATTTTGAGGCGGACATTCTTAGCTACGATTCGCCGTCCGATACTGTCACGGCCTCTGGCAATGTTCTGCTGCGCAGTGGCGATCGGTCTTTGCGTGCCAATCGGGTAAGCTGGAACCGCCCGAGCGGGACGATCACAGCAACGGGTCGCGTTCGTTTCGTCGATGAGAACGGCAATCAGCTTTATTCCGATTCGATTACTCTGACGGATGAATTCGAAGCGGGCGCGATGGAGGATCTGCTTCTCGCATTACGACAGGGTGGTAGGCTAGCGGCGGAGTCCGGCGCTCGCATGGATGACGGCACCATCGCTTTATCCAAGGCGGCCTATTCTGCCTGCGCAGTCGTCGACCCCGAGGGTTGCGACAGAAATCCGAGCTGGCGCGTCACCGCCGACCGCGTGACTTATGCCCCGGACGATAACCGTGTGCGGTTCCAGGGGGCGGTGTTGGAGCTGTTTGGCGCGCGCATACTGCCCCTGCCTGGCCTGGCCATTCGGACAGATGGCGGAGCGGTCAACGGGGTGTTGGTTCCAGACCTGCGGATTTCGGAAAGCAATGGCGTCGAGGTTTCAGGGAGCTATTACTGGCGGTTCTCTGACAATCGCGACCTTACCGCCACGGCATATCTGTTCACCGAGGCGCCGCCCATGCTCAGCGCGCAATATCGCGAATTGACGAGCAAAGGCGCATATCAGATTACTGGCTATGCCACGCAAAGCAGGCGCATTTCCGATTTTACCGGCGTTCCGACCAGCGAGAGCGACCCGCGCGGCTATCTGTTCGCCAATGGCAAATTCCAGTTCGACGAGAATTGGAGCCTGACGAGCTCCGTCCGGCTCGCCAGCGACCGCACATTCCTGCGCCGCTACGATATCAGCCGCGATGACCGGCTGCGGTCAATGATCGATCTGGAGCGGATCGACGAGAGTTCTTACCTTTCGATTGCCGGTTGGGCGACGCAAACGCTGAGACTGACCGATGAGCAAGGGCAAATACCCGTTGCCCTTCCTGCTATCGATTACCGCAAGCGGCTGAATGACCCTGTCCTCGGCGGGCAAGTTGAGCTGCAGGCCAACAGTCTCGCGATCATTCGCGATGTCGGCCAGGATACGCAGCGCGCTTTTGCCCGTGCCCGTTGGGATTTGCGGCGCGTCACCTCGCTCGGCCAATTGGTGCAGGTCACCGCGTTGGCACGGGGTGATGTCTATCATTCTGATGAAAACAATTTGACCTCTACCGCCGTTTATCGCGGCAATCCTGGGTGGCAGTTTCGCGGCATTGGCCTGGCGGCACTGGATGTGAAATGGCCGTTTGTCGGCACATTCCTTGATGGTCAGCAAACGCTCACGCCGCGCGTACAGCTTGTTGCTGCGCCCCGCTTCCGCAATCTCGCGGTTCCCAACGAGGATGCACGGGCGATTGATCTGGAGGATTCCAACCTCTTCGCGCTCAACCGTTTCCCCGGCTACGACCGGGTAGAGGACGGCATTCGCCTGACTTACGGTTTCGACTGGCAATTCCGCCGCCCCAATTGGGAGGTGAAGGCAAATGTCGGGCAATCCTATCGTCTGGAAAAAGATCCGCTGATCCTGCCCGATGGAACGGGCCTGTCTGAGCGTATATCGGACGTGGTGGGCCGAACGGAAATTCGGTTCAAAGACCTGGTGAAATTCACTCACCGGTACCGTTTGGATAAAGACAATTTAGCGTTTCGCCGTAACGAGATTGACGCGACACTTGGTACCAGCCGCACCTATGCAGAGATCGGCTATCTGCGGCTTAATCGTGATATCACTCTGGTTGAGGATTTGCAGGACCGCGAGGAATTGCGCGCCGCAGCCCGTGTGGCTTTTGCCCACTATTGGTCAGTATTTGCCAGCGGCGTCTTTAATCTCACTGATTTTGATGAAGATCCGTCCTTTAGTTCAGATGGTTTCGAACCTATCCGCACCCGTCTGGGCGTTGCATATTCGGATGATTGTCTGGAATTAGGGCTCACTTGGCGGCGCGACTATGTGACATCTGGCGACGCGGAGCGCGGCAATACGTTCCAGCTGTTTTTCACTCTCAAAAATCTTGGCTTTCGATAATCGTTGAGAGGCATTCGCCGCCCGTTGGCATAGCGGGACATACACGCTATCTGCACAGCTTAATCAGCTTTGGTTAAGGCGCGTAGGAATAGACGCGTGGCTATATCCAGGTGTCGGGGCACACCGTAATTGATGAGATTTTCGTGATCCGTAAGACGTTTTCCAATTCCTTGTTTGGTTTCTCACTGGCTGCGCTGAGCGTCGTAGGCATGACATCGCCTGCATTTAGCCAGGCTGCGACACAAACCGCCGACAACCCACTCGGACTGCCGGACACGGTCACACTGCTCGGACAAACAGATCCCAATGTCCGCACTGCAACCGCAATCGTGAACGGTCATGTGATTACCGGCACTGACGTCGCGCATCGTGTCGCTCTGCTCACCAATGCCAGTGACGGCGAGTTGCCAGAGGCAGAGCTTCAGCGGGTACGCATGCAGGTTTTGCGCAATCTGATCGACGAAACGTTACAGATTCAGGAAGCGCGCGCTCAGGAAATCGAAATTCCTCGCGCTGAGGTCAACGAAACCTATGCTAGAGTGGCCGGGCAGAATTTTGGCCAGAACCTTGAGGCAATGGATGCCTATCTGATTTCGATTGGGTCATCCCCGGTGTCACTGAAACGTCAGATCGAGGGTGAACTCGCCTGGCAGCGACTGTTGCGGCGCAATGTTCAGCCGTTCGTGAACGTGTCCGAGGAAGAAGTGAACGAGGTGATCAAACGCCTTGAGGAATCCCGCGGCACCGAAGAATACCGGGTCGGGGAGATTTTCCTCTCTTCTACCCCTGAAAGCGCGGCAGCCGTCGAACGCAACGGTACGCAAATCGTGGAGCAACTGCGTCAGGGGGCAAGCTTCGTCGCTTACGCCCGTCAGTTCTCCGAGGCGACGACGGCAGCAGTCGGTGGTGATCTTGGCTGGATTCGCCTGCCACAACTCCGCTCCCCACAGCTTGAGAACATAGTTCGCGAAATGCAGCCCGGACAACTGGTGGGGCCTGTCACAATCCCCGGCGGATATTGGATCGTCTATCTGATTGACAAGCGGCAGGTTCTAACTGCTGATCCGCGTGACGCTCTGCTGTCGCTAAAGCAGATTTCGATCGGCTTTGAACCAGGTGTCTCGCAAGAAGACTTCGCCGCACGGGCGACGGCCTTCCAGGATGGCGTGCAGGCCATTCAGCGCTGTAGCGATGCAGAAAGTGCTGCGTCAGCACTGGGGGCTACCGTTGTGACGAATGACCAAATTCGCGCGCGCTCGCTACCTGACCAGCTACAGGCATCCATCCTGCAGCTGCAAATCGGTCAGAGCACGCCGGCATTCGGCACGCCGGAAGACGGCATTCGTGTGCTGATGTTGTGTGGTCGTGATGATCCTGCCGCGAGCGAGGGCCCGAATTTCGATCAGATGATGGCTCAGATCGAAGATGAACGCGTGAGCAAGCGCGCCCAGCGTTATCTGCGCGATCTGCGCAATGACGCCTATATCGAATATAACTAAGCAGCTCGACGTCCTTGAACGCATCAGCCGCCCCGCTTGCTGTTTCATTAGGAGACCCTGCGGGAATTGGCCCTGAGTTAATTGCGCTCGCATGGTTACGAGCGAAAGCTGAGGGGCTGGCGCCTTTCTTCGTCGTTGGCGGCGAGGATGTGTTGCGAGATGCGGCGGCACAGCGGGGCATCAGTTGTCCGATTGTCTCCATCGCTAGCCCGGCCGAGGCGGCGGAGGCCTTCGCACACGGTTTGCCGGTTTTGCCAATCGTCGACGGTCAGTATCAGCCGGGTTCTCCAGATGATGCAGGCGCGGTTCTGGCCCTGCAATCTCTCGCTGAGTCGACACGTTTTGCTCTGACCGGGGAAGCTGCGAGCGTAATTACGGCCCCGGTAAGCAAGGCACAGCTGGTCAAGGTGGGGTTTGAATTCCCTGGCCAGACCGAATTTCTGGCGGTGGCATGCGGCCTCCATGAAGACGACGCGGTAATGATGCTCGCAGGCCCTTCATTACGTGCAGTCCCGCTGACCGTGCACTGCGCATTGTCCGAGGTATCTTCGCTGCTGACCACCGAATTGATCGTCAGCAAAGCGCGTATTGTCGCCGCAGCGTTAAAGCGCGACTTTGGACTTAACACCCCGCATCTCGCCATAGCGGGTCTCAACCCGCATGCGGGCGAAGGCGGTAAGTTTGGACGCGAAGAGATCGACATCATTCAGCCCGCGATAGAAACGCTGGAGGAAGAGGGATTTTCGGTCAGCGGCCCTCACCCCGGCGATGCCCTGTTCACGCCGCGTGCGCGCGAAACCTATGATGCGGCGCTGGCAATGTATCATGATCAGGCGCTGATCCCATTGAAAGCACTCGAATTCGATCAGGGCGTCAACGTCACGCTGGGCCTCCCCATCATCCGCACGTCGCCGGACCATGGGACCGCCTTCGATATTGCGGGCAAAGGCACCGCCGACCCCAGCGCCATGATTGCTGCCATTCGTATGGCGGGCGAATGTGCGATCAGGCGAGCTCTACACCAGCAGACGCATGCCTGACCTCCCGCCGCTTCGAGAAGTCATCGCCAAACATGGCCTCTCAGCATCCAAAGCTTTGGGGCAGAATTTTTTGTTCGATGAGCAATTGCTGGACCGTATCGCCGCTATACCCGGTGACCTCACCGGCAAAAATGTGCTGGAAATTGGACCTGGACCGGGCGGATTGACTCGTGCCTTGCTGCGCGCTGGCGCAAAAGTCACGGCGATCGAGATGGATACGCGTTGCCTTCCCGCTCTCGCTGAATTGTCTGAGTCATTTCCCGGAAAATTGGCCGTGATTGAGGGCGACGCCATGAAGCTCGATCACGGCTCAATCATGAACGGCGAGCCGTATGCGGTGGTCGCCAACCTGCCCTACAATGTTGGCACGGCTCTGTTTGTGAGATGGCTTGGCGGGGAAAACTGGCCACCGCAATGGACCTCCCTGACGCTGATGTTTCAGCAAGAGGTGGCTCAGCGTATTGTCGCGAAATCGGGCACATCGGCTTACGGGCGGCTCGCGGTGCTCGCACAATGGCGCGGTGCGGCGACATTGGCGATGAAAGTGCATCGCAGCGCCTTCACCCCACCCCCAAGGTCATGAGCGCAATTGTCCATGTGACCCCGCGCGACGCGCCTGCCGATGTCTCGGCACGGATGCTCGAACGCCTGACTGAGGCTGCATTTGGTCAACGCCGCAAGATGTTACGCCAGAGCCTGAAAGGTTTGCCGGGTGCACTGGCAGCACTTGAGCACGTCGGCATTGACCCAACCCGCCGTGCAGAAACTCTGAGTGTTGATGAGTTCGTCGATCTGGCGCGGACAATCAAAACTCTTTCTTAGGAACGAGTGCTTAGTGCCTACACTTTACCGCGCAATCGCAGGGAGTGTGACATGTTTGGGTTCAATAAGGACAAGCCGATGATCCAGGGTCCGGTCGAGTTTGAGGCCGAAGTGGACATCGAAAAACCAGCTGCCGAAGTGTTCCCTCTCATCGATGTCACCGATCCCGGATTCGCGCATATCGAACGCGGCGCAAAAGTTGTCGCGGTTGACGGAGAGGACGGTCGCTATGACCTCACCATGGAAGAAATGGAGGATATAGTATTCCAGTTCCGTGTTCTCGAACGCGTCGCAAGCGCTCAATGTAAGCTAGAAACTGTGATCGAGCCGCGAATCAATGACTTGCTGATTGCTGTCGAGGATTACCAGATCGACGCAACCGGCGATCAGTCTTGTCGAGTAAAGCTCGTGACGTCAGCGACATTCGATCCAAAACTATCAGATGAAGAGGTCGCCAGCGAAATCGCAGTCATGAGCATAGCCGTGAATAACGATCTCATGAAGCTGAAGCTTCATGCAGAGGAAGGCGTCGAGGCTGTTGCTGAATTCGACGAGGGTATGGAGCTCGATTTTGCATTTGATCTCGATGAAATCGACCTTGATTGGGGCGAAATCGAACCGGAGCAATAGGCAGGTGGGTTAACCCGCCTTCTTCTTCAATCGCCACGCGTGCAACAGTGGTTCGGTATAGCCGCTCGGTTGCTCGACGCCCTTGAAGATCAAATCTTTCGCCGCCTTGAACGCGATCCCGCCTTCATTACCGCTGAGTGGTTCGTAAGAGGGATCGCCCGCATTCTGCGCATCGACTTTCTCCGCCATCCGGCGCAGCGAATCCATGATCATATCCTCGCTCACCACGCCGTGATGCAGCCAGTTCGCCATATGCTGCGATGAGATACGCAGTGTCGCACGGTCTTCCATCAGGCCAACGTCATTGATGTCTGGCACTTTGGAACACCCCACCCCTGCGTCAATCCATCGCACGACATAGCCGAGCAGACCCTGACAATTATTATCAAGCTCTTCGCGCAGCTCGTCCTCTGACCAATTGGTGCCCTGCGCCAACGGGATCTGCAGCAAGTCATCGACCGATGGAATGCCGCCCAGCCCCTTTTGAATCTCAAACACATCCGCCTGATGATAATGCAGCGCGTGCAGCGTCGCGGCGGTCGGCGATGGCACCCACGCGGTATTCGCGCCGGCCTTCAGATGGCCGATCTTCTCAACCAACATCTGCCCCATCAGGTCCGGCGCGGCCCACATTCCCTTGCCGATTTGCGCCTTGCCAGACAGGCCGTGCTTAAGGCCGATGCCTACATTACGTGCCTCGTACGCGGACAGCCACGTGCTGGTCTTCATCTCAGCCTTGCGGATCATCGGGCCTGCCTGCATCGATGTGTGGATTTCATCGCCAGTGCGATCAAGGAAGCCGGTGTTGATGAAGACGATACGATCCTTCACCGCCTCAATGCAGGCACCAAGGTTCGCACTGGTCCGGCGCTCCTCATCCATCACGCCAACCTTGATCGTGTGTCGCGGCAGGCCGAGCAGATCTTCAACCGCGTTGAACAGGTCGTTGGTGAAGGCGCATTCTTCCGGCCCATGCATCTTGGGCTTCACGATATAGATGCTGCCGTGGCGCGAGTTACCGTATCGAGCGTGCTCTTCAACATCGATCGTGCTGATCGCGCTGGTGAACACCGCGTCCATAATGCCTTCTGGCACTTCTGAACCATCAGCGAGGCGGATTGCCGGATTGGTCATCAGATGCCCGACATTGCGGACAAATAGCAGGCTTCGACCGGAAAGGCTGTGCGCCTCGCCATGACGGTCAGTATAATCCTTGTTTCCGGCGAGCTTGCGGGTCAGCGTGCTGCCGCCCTTCTCAAAGCTTTCCTCCAAGTCGCCGCGAATGACACCCAGCCAGTTCGTATATGCGAGCAGCTTGTCCTCCGCATCAACCGCCGCAACCGAGATCCTCACAATCGGCAATAGTGGTCAGCGCGCTTTCGCAGATAATGTCAGCGATACCGGCCTTGTCGGTCTTACCCACAGGGTGCTGGCCATCGAACACAACTTCGATATGCAGACCGTTGTTTTTGAACAGTAAGCCTTTCTCAGTTCTGCCAACATACTGGCTTTCATCTTGCAGCTTGCCGTCATTCTCGTCAGCCAGATCAGCCCAGCTCTGATCGACCAGCGGCAGCGCAACATCAAGAAAACGTCGTCCCTTTGCGATCACCGCATCGCCGCGTTCCTTGTCATACCCACCTGGCTTGGCTGGTGGGGCATCGAGCGCATCGGTGCCGTAAAAGGCATCATAGAGACTGCCCCAGCGCGCATTGACCGCATTGAGCAGGAAGCGCGCATTGAGAACCGGAACGACTAGCTGAGGGCCCGCCATGGTGGCGATCTCGGCATCGACATTCTGCGTGCCGATCTGAAAGTCGCCGGGCTCTGGCACCAGATAGCCAATCTCTTGCAGAAACGCCTTGTACGCCGCCCTATCATGCGGCTGTCCGGAGCGTTCCTGATGCCATGCATCGATCTTTGTCTGTAGGTCTTCGCGTTTCGCGAGCAGCGCGGCATTGCGCGGCGCAAAGTCTGACAGCAGTTTCGTAAAGCCATCCCAGAAAGCGACCACATCGCGTCCCAGCGGCCCCAGCACTTCGCTTTCCAGGAACGTCGCGAGACCCTCATCGATCTCAATACCACCACGCTTTACCAAGTTGCTCATGCTGTCCTCATGCGTAATGCCCACCGAGATTATGACTCGGCGTGCTCTGTTCAAAACGAATCCGGGGAGGAATTGGTTGCGATATGGCTCTCTGCGATGGCCTTGGCAACCTTACTTTGCCCACGCGCAGGGGTGGACTTGCAATAAGGGGCAGCTAAGAGATTGCGAATGATTGAAACCAACGCTGATCACTTGGGATTGCTGGATCGGGTGGATGGCGAGACCATGCTGTCCGAAGTTCAGGAATGGGCCGCAATTAACAGCGGAACAGGAAATCTAGAGGGCCTCGCGTTCGTCGCGGGGAAGCTCGCAGACGCCTTTTCCGCACTCCCGGGCGAGGTTGAATTGCGCGATCCCGCGATTGTCACGGCTATCAGCGAGGATGGCGAGGAGTTTGAAAAGCCGCACGGCCAGCACATGATTTTACGGGTGCGGCCAGAGGCTCAGCGACGGCTGGTCCTTACTGGTCACATGGACACGGTATTCCCGGTTGACCATCCCTTCCAATCGCTGAAATGGCTCGATGATGAGGTGATTAACGGCCCCGGTACCGCCGATATGAAGGGCGGATTGTGCGTAATTTTGCATGCCCTGAAGGCGTTCGAGCAGAACGAGCATTCGCACCGGATCGGGTACGATGTGATGATCAATTCCGATGAGGAGACGGGCAGCCTCGCCTCGCGCAGCCTGATTGAAGAGCTGGCACGCAATAAATATGCGGCGCTGACATATGAGCCCTCTGCTCTGCCCGATGGCACGCTCGCCCATGCGCGCGGCGGAACGGGAAACTACTCGATCACTATTCGCGGATTGTCCGCCCATGCCGGGCGCAACCCACAGGACGGTCGCAATGCGATAGTCGCGGCGAGCGATCTGGTGCTCAGGATCAAAACGTTGGAGGCATCTGACATCACCATCAACCCGGCGAAGATTGAAGGCGGCGCGGCGAACAATGTTGTTCCCGATCTGGCGATCTTGCGCTTTAACATCCGCCCTAAATCAACCGATGCGATGGAGCGATTTGATGGACAGCTCAGCGCTGTTCTCGACGCAGTGAAAGCAGACCATGACGTCCACATCCACCGCCATGGCGGCGTGACGCGCCCGCCAAAACCGGTTGATGATCGCGCGCAAAAGCTGTTCGATCTGGTAAAGGAATGCGGCAGCGAGTTGGGCCAAAAGATTGGCTGGAAATCCACCGGAGGCGTGTGCGATGGCAACAATATCGCGGCTTGCGGTGTTCCCGTAGTCGACACGATGGGCGTACGCGGCGGATCAATCCACTCGCCCGATGAATTTATGATTGTCCCCTCCCTCGTGGAACGGGCAGCCTTGTCCGCTCTTGTCCTCGACCGATTGGCTTCTGGAGATCATTTGTGAGTTTCCGCATTCGGGCGTCGCGCCCAGACGATCTTGAGGCTTTGTATGAAATGGCAAAGCTTACAGGCGGCGGCTTTACCAACCTGCCCGCGGATCGCGAAGCGCTCGCCTCTAAACTTGCCACCTCGGCCACCGCATTCGCGAATGAAGGGGATGAGCTGTCCGACGAAACCTTCGTTCTGGTGCTCGAGAACACAGAGAATGGCGCTGTGCGCGGCACCTGCCAATTGATGGCGCAGGTGGGCCAGCAATGGCCGTTCTATTCCTACCGTCTCAATACCCAGACGCAGCACTCACAAGAGCTTGATCGCACAGTACGGGCTGAGATGCTCAATCTAGTGACCGATTTGGAAGGGTGCAGCGAAGTCGGCGGGCTGTTTCTTCATCCCAATGAGCGTGCGGGCGGCCTCGGGCTATTGCTGGCACGCAGCCGCTATCTGTTCATCGCGATGCACCGCGCCCGCTTTGCCGAGCGCGTGATTGCCGAACTGCGCGGGATCATTGACGAGCGCGGCGGTTCCCCGTTTTGGGACGGAGTGGCTGGCCGTTTCTTCGGGATGACATTTCAGGACGCAGATTATTTTAACGCGATCAATGGCAATCAATTCATCGCCGACCTGATGCCGAAATATCCGGTCTATGTTTCCATGTTGGATCCAGAGGCGAAGAAGGTCATCGGTCTACCCCACCCCACCGGTCGCGCCGCGATGCGCATGCTGGAGAAAGAAGGCTTCGCCTATGATGGCTATGTCGACATTTTCGACGGCGGTCCGACCATGATTGCACGAACTGACCGCGTTCGCAGTGTCGAAAACGCGAAGACCGGACAGCTAGCCGCAAGCGATGTCAACGGCGGCGAAGCGTCTCTGGTCGCGACCGGTCGGCTCACCGATTTCCGCTGCTGCTATGCACGTGTTGAGCATGGCGATGATGGCGCAATCAGCATCGACGCGGCGGCGACAGAAACACTGGCGGTAAGCGAAGGTGATACAGTGAGTGTGGTAGCGAAATGAGCACCAATTTTACAAAACTGGTCGAGATCAATTTCGACGGGATCGTCGGACCAAGCCACAATTATGCCGGCCTGAGCCTCGGCAATATTGCCAGCGCCAGCCACAAGGGCGACTCATCCTATCCGCGCGCCGCCGCGTTACAGGGCATAGCGAAAATGCGCGGCAATCTTGAGAGGCTGGGCGTGCAAGGGTTTCTGCTGCCCCTACCCCGCCCCAATGGTGACCTGCTCCACGATCTAGCCGTCGACGCGAATACGAACCGCGCTCTGCTGGCTGCGGCGTGGTCTGCCTCCAGTATGTGGACCGCCAATGCGGCCACGGTAAGCCCGGCGCCCGATACCGCTGATGGCAAATGCCACCTATCGCCTGCCAATCTGGTGACCATGATCCATCGCGGTCAGGAATGGCCGCACACCAAACGCCAGCTCGACATCGCATTTGGCAACACGGACCATTTCGTTGTGCATGACGCGGTACCGCCGAGCTTTGGCGATGAGGGCGCAGCCAACCACATGCGCTTTTGTGAGGGGCACGGCGGTGTGGGCGTCGAAGTTTTCGTCTACGGCAAGCAGGGTGGCAAATTTCCCGCTCGCCAGCACGAGCAGGCCAGTCGTGCGGTTGCACGCCAGCATGGCCTTGATCCGGCTCGCTGCGTGTTCATCGAGCAGAACCCCGAAGCGATCGCAGCGGGCGCGTTCCATAATGACGTTGTTTCGGTCGCCAATGAGCGCGTGCTGTTCACGCATGAGCGCGCCTTCGCCGATCAGCAGGGGGCCTATGACGCGATCCGCACTGCCTTCCCCGCGCTGGAAGTGGTCGAAGTGCCGGACAACGCAGTCAGCCTTGAAGAAGCGATACGCACATATCTGTTCAACGCGCAGCTTCTGACTCTGCCCTCTGGAGAGATGGCTCTGATCGTGCCAACTGAATGCCGCGAGAACGCCAGTGTATGGGCGTATTGCGAGCAGATGATGGCCTCCAATGGTCCAATTCGCCAGGTGATCCCGGTCGATGTGCGCCAGAGCATGGCCAATGGCGGCGGCCCCGCATGTTTGCGTCTGCGCGTGGTGGCGGACCCGGCGACGGTCGATCCGCGCTTCCTATTGGACGAGGCCAAGGCCGACCGGATCGAGGCAGTAATCGCCGACACGTGGCCAGAGCAGATTGACCCGGCAGATATCGGAAGCGAGGCTCTCGCCAAACAGGTCGTCGAGGCGCGTGAGGCATTGCTGGGCGTGCTGGCGCTGGATGAACTGACCTAATCCCGATCAGGGACTCGCCCGCAAATCGCTCCACATCATAAGGTTAACGCGCTGGACCGGCATGTCGGGCGTGCTTACACTCGCGCGTCAATTAACCAACAAGACCCGCAGTTTTGCGCCATTGGCATAAGGTTTGCAGTCTAACCGGTTAACACTTTTTGGAGATATGCGTGCTGCGCAAAATAGGCCGCCTTTTTGTGATCAAGACGCGATTTGAGGCGTATCTGATCATTTATGCGCTGGCTTTGGGGGCGACGGCACGCGGCTCGCAATATCTGGTCGAGTATCCCGGATGGGGCGGCAAGCTGCTATTCCTCGCGACAACTGGCGCAGTGTTTCTGGCGGGCGGGAAGATCCTCGATTGCCTGAAGTATGAGCGCGCCGAGCGAGAAGCTGAGGCAGCGCGAGAGGCGGGTGAAGAGGGCTGAGGGTTGACTGCGGGCTACGGGGCATGGGCCACGGCCAGTGGCCCGCAGGGCTAAGGGCCGCCCATAACAGCGCAGACTTGTTCATAAGCCGCGATGCATTACGCCAATGCAGATCAGGAGAAAATTGACTACCAGCATGATCACTGTCGCCACCCTCCAGATGAGTTTGGCCTTCCCCATCCCTCGGTCCCACACCCTCACAAATACCCAGAGCGTTACGATGGCAGCACCGATCCAACTGATCGGAGCATTAAAGCCCGAGAATAAATGATACACAAGAAACAAGAGAATTATTTGAACGAAAAAAGCTGAAGTGAACCAGATTATGGGGATTGGTTTGTAAAACGGTCCCTCTGAACTCAGATCGTCATCCATATCGCTTCACCAAATCGCGGTAGCTTCAGAAGGCATACTAGTTTCCGTTGAGCGTGTCAGCTAAATCTGACGCTGCTCTCCTCCCAGTAACGGTCACAACCACCTGTCCGGTAGGATGATTGACCGTACCATGAGCGGAAGTGCCATAATAAGAGCCGCCATTTGGTCCAGGTCGCACAACAACGTCCACCGGGCCATAGTAGTTATGGCTTCTAGTATCGGGCCGAGAAATGATCTGCCCTCTGTCAGTGGTGCCCTGAGGCAAAGGGCGCCCAGGGGTGAAATTGAATGGATTTGTGATCGGCCTTTCGCCAGCGCCGAAACTGCGCCGACCTGGTCCACGGCGTGCGTTGCCAAAATTATCTACAATCCCGCCAACGTTCCGCCATGCCTCCGCACGCTCAAAACTAGCCCCGTTGTTGAGTGCGGTTACGTAAGCTAAGTCTCCATTAGTCCATCCGCCCGGCTTGTTTATTGTGTTTCGGATTGCTGCCTGCCTGAGCTCGTCCATCGTCGGAGGTGCTCTAAACTGCTGAACATTTGCGTCATAGGCAGCCTGGCTGACATAGGCCACGCCATTCGGTCCAACCCATCGGTTCGGATCAAACGGCTCTGCTCTTCTAAATTGCGCAACACTTGGACCTTCATACCTCTGATAATCAAACGTTGTTCTCGCTGGACTACTGGTGGTTCGTCGGCTAGACTGCAACGATCGGCGCCATGACATTTGCGATTGTCCACAAAGAGTCGCGATGCTCTGGAATTACAAATCCTGCAAGCGAAGCCATGGCTACAAAATAGTCTTGATATTCAGATCCAATATCGGCGAAATCGTTCGACAAGCGAGAACCGGTCGCGGCACCGCCGTGGAATGTATCTGCCCAGACGCCCAATGCGCCAAACGCATCTAGACCGTGCAAAAACGCCTGATCAATAACGGACCACGCGAGAATACCGTTACCTCCTTCGACGTAAGGTATGACTGCGTCACCGTATCCAACTTCACCCGATATCGGCTCTCCGGCAGTGTTGCTGGCGGCACCATCTGCATTTGAAAGCGCCGCGCTTTCGGATTGCTCGCTGCCAGTTGTCTGTGGAGCGACCCTCTGCCCGTTTTCACGAATAACGCTCGACAGGTCAGTCATGATCTCTTGGAATGTGCCAGTATAAACTGTCTGATTTGGTAGCTTCAGCTCGTATCTGCCCTCCCCGAGCTCAACTATGCGAACTGGTGGCCTTGGCGGTACTGCAACCGGTTCTGCTGCAAGCAATGATGTTGGTAAGCTAATGCCATGGCTAGCCAAATCAAAGATCGCTTGCCCTACGACATTCGGGATCTCATTGACTAGGTTACGTCCGAAGCTCGAACCCTCAAGCGCACTCCGCGTTGCCGCCTTCGCAATCGACGACGCAGCATTTGTGCCGATGTGGCTCAGGTGATTGCTAAGTCTGTTGTTCTCTTTGAGCGTATCAAGGCCACCACCAACTTCCTGTGCCACGCCAGCGCCAACCGCGGCCACCGCGACCCCTACGAAGCTAAACTTGCTCTGAAGGCCAGTTGCAGTTGCCACGCCTTGAGACAAAGCGCTTCCCAAAGTCCCACGGACGGCGGCGTTACCAATGGCGCGAAGTGACCCCTCGGCGCCTTCCGCAACCTTGCCGAAGGCTTGAACTCCCTTGAGAGCACCGCCCACTGCTCCACCGAGCGCAGCCAATGCTACGCCTTTGAAGCTAAACTTGTCTTGAATTCCACTAGCTACACCAACAGCCTGGCTTGCAATCGAGCCAGCGGCGCCTGCCAACGCGCCCCCAACAATCGTTGCGCCAATCGATGAGCTACTGGCACCTAGCAGGCTACCAGCGAAGCCTGCAAAAGCACCTTGTGTCAATGCAGTCACAGCAATCGCCACAACCGCCAGCAGGATCGCTCCAAAGACACCGCATTTCTTGCCCTTTTTCTTCGGAGCATCGGGTGTAGTTGGTGAGGTGTCGCCAATCGCCTCTGCCGGGTCATATGGCTTCAGCGTGGTGGAATTATTGGTCACCCGCTGAACGCCGCTGGGCACGACGAGCGAGCGCCCTTCGATCAGCGGCTCACGCCCGGTCAGGCCATTCGCCTCGGCCAGCTTGTACCAAAGGCTGCTATCGCCCCAGAGTTGCAGCGCGATCGCCTGCAGGCTCTCGCCGCCACGCACGGTGTAGCTGCCACCGCCAGCGCCCTGAGCGTATGAGTTTATCGCGTCGTAATCGCCGCCAAAGTCGGCATAGCTCGAGCCGTAGATGCCGTTGTTGCGGAAGGCGCCTTGCACGCCTTGCTGCGTGCCCTGACCGCGCCGTCTGATCGATTCCGCATATTCGACATTTTCGGTGCCGTTATTGCCAACCCGACTCGATCTCTTTGCCGCCAAAACGATAGTAGATTTCGGAAGGATCGCCCTGATCGTGCTTATTGTCTTTCTCTTTGCGGCTGATCACCTGCCCTTCGGCATTGTTGATGAAGGTGACCGAGCGGCTACGGCCATCATTGATCTGCGCCGATTGCAGAACGCCGAAGCTGTTATAGCTGTAGGTCGAGGTGAAGACCCGGTCAGACGAGCTGCCGGTGTTGCTGTCAAAGCTGACGCTGCTTTGCACCGCGCCATCGTACCACGCATAGGAATTGGTGGTTCGGGTGTTGGGTGCTGCGGAGCTGCTGCCGCCTTTGTAATTGGTGGTGGTCGAATAGTTGAGCGAATTGTCAGCGAGATAGTAATTACGCTGATACGCCCGGAACAGATCACCATTGGATTTGCGCGTCGTGCTGTCGTCAATCGTGACGAGGCCCTCTGCGTCGTAAGTGACCGCGCGGCTGAAAACGATCGTCGATCCGTTAAGGTCGTAGTCCTTCTGCGTCTTCACCCGGCCCAGCGTGTCATAGGTGTACTCGGCGCGGCGCGTGCCCGTACCGGGTGCGAGGACAAACTGCTCCACGCCGCCCAAGAGATCGAAGAACGGATCGCTAAGGAAAGCCTGATCGAAGCCGGCACCATCAAAGCCGCTCTTGGCGATCTTCACATTCTTAAGTCGACCGGCGCTATCGTATGTGTAGTCCTCACGGACATCAGCCTTGTAGCTGAGCGTTTGCCACGCATCCATCGGTGGAATGACGGGATCGAAGCCAAAGTCATCAAAACCGGGCTCTGGATCTCCGAGACCAAACTCGTCAGCAAAACGGTGATCATAATAGCGATGCGTGCCAAAGCCGGTCGTCCATACCTGAACCCGTTGCCCCGCCTTGTTATACACAATGTCGCGCCCGTCCTGACCACGAACGATCTGGCCGTTCTCAAGGACCCCGCGCGATGTGACCACGCGGTTCATATTGTCGTAGCGGTACCAGAGATCCTGTGTCGAGCTGGTGCTGGCAACCGATTGGTCGGAGTAGATATTGCGATAGGTCGCTTTGGCCCGACGGATGTTACCATTTGCGTCGTATGTCCAAGTCATTGACGCAGCGGGCAGATCGCCCCCACCTGCTTCATTCCAGGTGTTGATCCGACCCAGCTTGTCATAAGTCGCGGTCATATTCTGCGTGGTGCGGTTCCACGTATTTACGTAGAAATCCGGCTCGTACGGGTTCCAGTAAAATTCATAGAAAACCGAGCCACGATCAGTCGTCTTCTGCGATGTCAGATTGCCGACCTTGTCATAGCCGTAAGTGGTTTTCAGCTCCTGGAAATTCTGACTGTTGAGCACACCGGTGACGTTGGAAATGCTCTTCAGCTTGCCAGTGTTGTAATAGGTGTATTGCTGATTGCCGCCCGCGCCGGTGAGGCCACTCAGGCGACCAGCGGCATCGTAGGCATAGGTGTAGTCGTGACCGCCAAAGTCATTCTTGCGCGTAGTCCGGTCGAACAGATCGGTCCACACCGTGCTGGTGCGATTATTGGTCAGGGTCTTCGTGACTTCTTTCCAACCGCCAAAGTTGCCCACGGCGTTGGTATTGCCGCTGACTTCCCAAGTGTAGGTCGTGGTGGTCGTATCGCCGCCAAAGGCGCGGCTGGATATGACACGGCCCATCGCGTCGTAATCCATGATCTCGCGATTGCCGGAGCCATATTGGTTGTTCCAATGGCTCAGCTGCTGGCCAGCAACATCATAGGTGTAATTATCTTGCAGATTGCTACCGCGGTTCCAAGTTTGGGTGACGCGCCCCATCGCATCGAAGGTTTGGTCGATTGTCCGGTGAAGTTCTGAACGGCCATCGGCGACAGCGATGATTTTCCGCGCATCGCCATGGATGTCGTATTTGGTCGTCTTCACGCCGCCATCAGCATAGCGCTCTGCGGTCACCAGCGCCTCGCTGCCGGCAAAGCCAGTGCCGTTAAGCAGATCCATCCGCGTCAGATTGCCATTGGCATCTCTGCTCGCGACCAGACGACCGCCGAGATCATGGTAGTAATATTCGGTGGGGCGAACAGTTTGCGTCGTGCCATTTTCGTTTTGAATGGACACGGATGGATTGCGGACACGCCACACCTTACCCATAGTGGTGTAGTCGTAATAGATGTCGGCGCCAGCGGCGTCTTTCTCGTAATAGACCTCGCCAAAGGCGTTGTAGCGGCGCTCGGTTACCAGTGTCTGGTTTGATGCGGTCGCTGAGATGTCGCGATCTGTCTCATAGACCTTGGTGGCTGACCCGCGCTTGTCATATTGCGTGTAAGTAGCGTTGACATTCGCATTGTTCCGCTGGTTGTACGCAGCCTGGAACGTGGTCGAGTTGCTAAATGCTGCGCCAGCGCTGGTGATAGCAATCGTCTGATTGCCGTTCTTGTCATAGCCGAAGAACTTCCACACGCCATCGCCGCTATTGGTCGCCCAGAGGCGTCCCGCATCATCATATTTGTTGATCTGGGTTGCGCCCGTACCCGCCTTGACCGTCGCAACTTCGCCATAGGCGTTATAAGTGGTCGTTACTGTCGGGCTGACGGCAGTCCACACACCGTTCGAGGCTCGCGTGCCTTGGAATTCGGACACAACTCGGCCCAGCTTGTCATAAGTCCGCTTGGTGCCTTCAGTGCGCGACACATTCGAGTAGTTCTTCCGGGTGTAATACGTCTCTCGCCTCGCGGTCGGCGGTGTCATAGCGGAAATACGTTATCAGGCCGCCTGCATCCTGAGTCCGGTCAAGTTGCCCCTTCTTGTACCAGTAATAGGTGTTACGTTCTGACGCACCTGTTGCTCCGCGTTGCTTTGTGCGCGTCAGGTTGCCCAAGCCATCGTAGTAGTAATCCACTGTAGGACGAACGGTATTTCCGTTATAGTCAGTGAACGCGGCACGGGTCTCAGTCGTCAGGCGACCGCCGACATCATAGGCGTAATCGGTAGCATTGCCGCTGATTGCCTCGGTCTTTTTGGTCACCTGGCCGAGGCCATTATATTGATATGTGATCTTCGGGTGGCCAGTAGCGTGTGCACCACTGCCATTATGGTATTTCACGTAAAAGCGTTGTTCTGACAGGCGGTTACCCACCAAATCATAGGTATAATCGGTTCGCCGATCGAGCGCATTATTTGCGGCGACGCTGGGCGCGGTAATAGTGCTGGTCGGGGTCGCAGTTCTAGTTGCATAACGCTTCTCGCGAATGACATTACCGACCGCGTCGTAGACCCAAACCGTGCGATAATTCTCTCCATCCACCTGAGAGGTTTTGCGTCCGACATTATCATAATAGGCCCAGGTCGTGTTGCCTTCCGGATCAATCGTTTTGACGACATTGCCATTCGCATCATATTCGTAGCGAGTGATGAACTCGCTGGCATTCGCGACCCAGGCAGAGCCGTTATACGTGCCGTTGTGAACGCCTTTCACGGCACTCAAAGTCATGCGGTTCGCCGCATCATATTCGAACCGCGTTTCACGAACTGCGCCGCCGGGGACAGCGGGTTTGTGCGTGGCCTCTTCAGCGCCGCCGATCGACGGCACAGAGACGGTCGTCGCATAGACTTTCACCGTCTTCACATTACCGTTCTTATCGTATGTATAGTTAGTGAGCGTGCCAAGGGCGTTGACCTCGGTGGTCACCCGATCAAGGTCATCATAGTAATAGATCGTCCGGCCACCATCAGGCGCAGTTTCGCGGATCAGATTGCCACGCTTATCGTATGCATAGGAGGTCGTGTACGACCGGCTATGCCCTTCAACGCTTGTGGTCGCCAGACGGTTCGCCTTGTCATACGTATACGTCGTCGTGCGCTTCTCGGCCTTGTTTGACGCTTCAATCATCGTCAGACGGTTGCCGCGCGCGTCATAGGTATAGGATGTGACGATGCCATTGGCATCGTTCATCGACGTCATCCGGCCAAGCCTATCAAACGCGTAAGTCGTGCTGCCACCCAGCTTGTTGACCATGCTCGTGCGGTTTCCATAGGCGTCATAGCCATAGGTTTCGGTCTTGTTATTCGCGTCCTTGACGGTTTTGACGCGGCCCAGCTTGTCATAGGTGAAGGTCGTGGTCGCGTTGCGCGCATCCTTGACTGTCTTCACCTCGCCAAACTGCGTGTAGGTGTAATTTGTCTGGTTGCGCAGCGCATCATAGGTGCGCGTGACCTGACCCAGCTTGTTATAGACATGCTCGCTAGCGAGCACGTTCTTCGCATCCCAGGTTTTGACCACATCACCAAAGGCGTTGTGCTCGTAGCGTATCTGATTACCTGCACCGTTTTTCTCGGTCAGCATCAGTCCGCGCTTGTCATAGGTGAAGTATGAAATACGGCCATTGCCGTCTTTCACCTGCGTTTGATTGCCCAGCCCATCATAGGTGAAATAGGTGATCGACTCCTCGGACTCGCCATTGGCATTGTCCTGCCGGACCAGGCGCCCGGCATTGTCATAATAATAGTAGGTCTGCGCACGATTTGCCGAGGAATTGTCGCCGGTATTGACATATGCGAGCTGACCATTGGTGCGATAGGCATACCGAGTACGATTTCCCACACCGTCATAGGTGTAGGCGACGCGCCCATGGGAATCGTAGCTCGAACGGTTCTCTGCATAGCCACCCGTCGCCTGCGCCGCGATTTGTGCGATGGTTGTGCTGTCGCTGGCTGACTTTTTCGCATCATAGCGGCGCTCATGCGTAACCTGCCCGCCCTCATTATAAAGATAGCTGGTCAGATACCCTTCGGCATCTAGGGCGAACCGAACATTGCCACGGGCATCATACCACGCGCGTGATGTGCGATTGCCAGCGGTCGTTTTGACGACATTGCCCGCACCGTCATAATACATGCGACTGTCGAGCCCGTTTGGACCGACAGTCCGCCAAACCCTCCCGGCAAAGTCATAATAATTTGTGGCGGTCCGGTCGTTTCCGTTGGTCGACAACGCCGCCTTCACACCTGCAATCGTCCAGTTCGAGTGGTTACCAGCAAGCGGATTGATATGCTGTGTTGTCGTCGTCAACTTGCCCGCAGCGTTGTATTTGTACTGTGTAACGTAGTTGGAGTTGTCGATTGTGAAGCGCAGCTCGTCCCGGCCATCATAGACATATCGGACATGGCGATTGCTGGCGTTGGTGGTGCCAGCGCTGCTGCGTAATTGATTGAAGGTACCGGCTGCCCAAAGGTTCGAAGCAACTCTGCCCGCATAGGCGGTATCAACCGTTTTTTGGCCAGACTGGTCATAGGTGTGCTCAGTGAGATAGCCTTCACCATCCAGAACGCCGCGGACATTGCCGTCACGGTCGTAGAAGGTTCGTGTCACCGCATCCTTGGCGTTGTTGGCGATGCTCACTGGATTGACGGGCGGATTAGTGCGCCAGCCGCTCGCAATGGTCACCTTGTTGAAATGGTTGCGCGCTTCGATCAGGCGTACCGGACCCGTCATATTTGTATGATATGATCTCGCCTTCGCCGTTGATTGTCTGCGCAACGCGGCCATTGGCATCGTAGGTCGTCAGCTCGCGCACATCATATGTGTTGTCGAACGCTGGTCGTATGGCGCTCATTTCGAGCGTATTGTTCGGATCCGCAAGCTGGTTGAACCGCGTCGTGCTAATCGCTTTGTGATACGTGGTCGTGCCGATCAGGCGGTTGCTTTTGTCGTAGAAATACTCGGTCAGGCGCCGCGCCGGGTCCACCGAACCGACCTTACGACCTGCCTTGTCATAGATGATGTAGTTGACGCCGCGACCATCAAACATGTCCTGTGTGACGCGCAACCGGCCAAGCTTGTCATACTTGTTCTCCGTCTTCGCGGTGAAATCGAGCGAGGCGTCCGTAATCGTTTTGGTGACGATGGGATCTGTAAGTATGGCCGATGTGCCAGCGGCCACGTTGCCAGCGCCACCAACGTAGAAATAAATGCCTACCGATTGCGCGGTATCGAACGTCCGCGTTACTTCGATTGTGGTTGCCTCGGTTGTCGAGACTCCGTCGATCCACCACAAGCCACCAACATTCTGCGTCAACTGGCCAGGACCATTGAGAATCGTCGCGCTTGATTTTGTCGATTGGTCAGTTCCCCAACCTTCGACATTGCTGTAAATCCCGATACGATGCTTTGTGTGCGTGCCGCTGCCTTTGACTGTGATCCGATAAGTGACTGTCTCGCCAGCAGCGACATTAAAACCTGTCGAGGTTGCACGATACGTCCCCGCACTAGGTATGTTGTACAGATATGCCGGTTTACCGGCGATTGTGCCGGCGCTTGATCTCGTGAGATTCGGCCACAGACCCCAAGCGGCCAGATCACCCTTCAGATTGGCGCTCCGCGGCCCTACCGCGCTCTCGGTTTCGCTGAGCAGATCACCGGCTTTGTTATAGACCATGGTCCGCGTCAGGCCGCTCGCCATCTGCATCACGGTGCGGGTGTTGGCGTCGTCGAAATAGACAGTCGTGGTCGCGCCGGATTGATCCGATGAGCTGATCAGGCGTCCCATGCCGTCATAGACGAATTGCTCTTTGCCAGACTCGCTCTGCCCATAACGGGTAAGCAGTCGCCCTTCCTGATCGTAGACGTAATAGGTGCGGCTATAGCCATCAACCGATGAAGTCGGACCACCAGATGATGTGGAGGCGCCGTAATTGATGGTCTGCGTCAAATTTCCACGCGCGTCGTAAGCGTAGTAGAAAAAGTTACGCTGAGTTTTGTCCGACTGGCTATCACGCCAGGCATTCATAGACGTTACAGAGATGTCCCCTGAACCATGCGCGTAGGTATCTTTAGTATAGGTAATCTCATGCTGAAGCCGATTGTAAGCATCATAGCGGTACTCGCTAACATGACCCTCAGGCGTGACCTTGTACCGCAAGCGCCCGTATGAATCGTAAGCATATCGGGTATAGCTACCCGTGTTTGCAGACGCTTCGTTAGAGCCGTAGCTCAGCTCTTTCGTAACGTTGTTCTTGGCATCGTACCAGCGCGTGACATCAGTGCCGATTGGGCGGTCAATCTTGGTGACGTTACCGCGGTCATCGTAGGTGTATCGGGTGATCCGCCCATCCGGTGCGGTCGAAGTAACGAGATTCTCTTCAGTATCATATGCAAAGGTTTGAACCTGCTTTACCGCACCCGAATATGCCGAAGGCGCAGTAATCTTCGTCAGCAGCTTGGTCGATGCGTTATAATCGAGCCGCGTGACCTGGCCATTGGGCGCGGTCACATTGGTGTAGTTCGCACCATAAGCGAAGCCTGTGGTTCTGGTCGTACCATCTCCAACATGCTCAATTAGACTAGAAACGCGATTGTTCGAATAACCAATATCGGTGCGCGATCCGTCGCTCTGCGTTACTCGCGTAACTCTTCCGTGGACATCATAGAGATAGCTGATCGTATACTTATGGCCATCGCTCGTGCCAGCTTTGTCAGGCGACAGGTCGACGGTGACAGTCGCTAGCTGACCGGCGCCATTATAGCTGTAATAAGTGCCTGTTTCGGTGCGGCGCACGCCAGTTTTGGGGTCGACAAATTCAGTCTTGATCGAAGTGAGATTGTTGCCCGACCAAGTATAGCGGACATATTCGTTGTTGTTCGTCCTGACGTATGAAAGTTTGCTTCCCGAGTACCCAAAGGTTATTTTCTGATTGGTACCATCAGCTTGACTTATGATCCGGTATTCACCGCTATTATATGGGTCGACCGTGTATGTTTCGGCGGTCCAAGTATCGCCATCGACCCACACCCAATTGGTGCTGTTCTGCTTGTAAATCCGATCATGGGAGCCGGAACCATCGGTTGTCCAATAGCCCCATGTGCCGCCACGTTGGCCATAGCTATAAGTTACAACAGAACCATCACCAGAAACCCGCTTGATAGTTGAACCGGCGGTATTGGCCGTTCCTGTGAGGCCAAAAATTCGCCGCGCGGTTGATAGTTGCCATTTGTCGCCATTGTCGCCGTCATGCACTTCGGCCTGAGAGTTATATGTGCGCGAAACGCCGACATCGAGACTGCGCCCGACAAGGAACTCGTCCCGGCGCGATATGATGAGGTTACCCGTCGCCGCGTTGACGGACAGACCTTCACCTGCTCGACCCGTAGCCGAGCTGCCTAGCGTTCCCGCGGAGCCTAAGGCCGTCGCCGAACTTTTCGCAAAACCAGAACCCAAGCCGGTGAAAATCGCGGTCATTTGAAATCCCTCACTGGAATGCAGAAACGCTTTTGCGCTTCGGTCACACCAATGATCCGAGGGATGTTAGCGGAGTTTAGGGGTTTTTTTGAGAAAGGCTCGTTGTGGATATGAGGCGCCAGCACACAGCGCTTTCAAACAATGCCTCAGATCATCCTAAGATGCGCGATTGATCAGATTCTCAAGATACTCCTGCCGACCCGATTTCGGTGTTGGGATCAACCCCTGCGCGGCAGCATGCGCTGCGACCTGCTCCAGCGTCATCTCGCCAGCCAGAACTTTCTGGCCAAATTCGTCATTCCATCCGGCATATCGGTCAGCGACAAAATCAGGCAGTGCGCCGTCTTCGATCAGTGATGCTGCGGCAAGCAGTGCCCGGGCCAATACATCAACGCCGCCAATATGTGCATGGAACAAATCCTCGGCATCAACTGACTGTCGGCGGATTTTCGCGTCAAAATTGAACCCACCAGTCCCGAAGCCACCGCCTTGCAGAATGTAATAGAGGACCGGTGTCAAATCCGGCACATTATTGGGGAATTGATCGGTATCCCAGCCATTCTGTGGGTCGCCGCGATTGATGTCGATTGACCCCATAATGCCCAGCGCATTTGCCGTAGCGACTTCATGCTCAAAACTGTTCCCGGCCAGCGTCGCGTGGTTCGCCTCGATATTGACCTTTACCTCATTTTCCAGGCCATATCGCTTGAGGAAACCATACACAGTCGCAGTGTCGCGATCGTATTGATGCTTGGTCGGCTCGTGCGGCTTTGGCTCAATCAGGATAGTGCCGTCAAAACCGATTTTGTGCTTATGCTCGACCACCATGGATACAAACCGGCCCAGCTGATCCAGCTCTTGCGCCAGGTCGGTGTTGAGGATCGTGTCGTAGCCTTCCCGGCCACCCCACATAACATAGTTCGCACCGCCCAGATGATGAGTTGCGTCGAGCATGGAACGAACCTGATGCGCACCCCATGCGAACACGTCTGGATCGGGATTGGTTGCCGCACCAGCTGCGTAGCGCGGGTGACTGAACAGATTGGCCGTGCCCCACAGCAGGTTTACGCCGGTCTCAGCGATCTTGCCCTCCATCTTCGCAACAATCGCATCGAGTTCGCGCGTGTAGCTGGCTGGATCATCGTGATCGGCCATCGCGTCAACATCGTGAAAACAGTAATATGGCGCACCCAGTTTGCTAAACAGGTCAAACGCGGCATCGAGCTTGATCTGAGCCAGCTCTGGAGTGACCGGTTCACCCGGCTTCCATGGCCGGTCAAACGTACCCGCACCGAATATGTCGTGACCTGGCCATGCGAAACTATGCCAATAACACACCGCCCAGCGCAGGTGATCGCGCATTGACTTGCCCAGCACCACCCGATCCGCCTCGTAATACCGATAGGCCAGCGGGTTAGTGGTTTCTTCGCCTTCGAACGCAATAGCAGGAATGTCAGCGAAATAGCTCATCAGAATTCTCCGAAACGGGGTTTAAGTGCCGCGTAAAGCGAGCGAAATTGTTCGAGGCGGTGCCCGTCAGTCTCTTCCGGGACATAGCGCGCCTGTCCATGCGGTGGGACGCAAACATCGGCGATCGGATCATCCGTCACTGCGAGACGAGCGAGACGCGCAGCCCCATTGGCCGGGCCGACACTGGACCCGTCGCGATAGATCAGAGGTATCGCGAGATTATTGGCGAGGATCTGAGCCCAATATTCAGACCGCGAACCGCCGCCGATGACTGACAATTCTGATGGTGGTGTGACCATCGCGTCCAGTCCATCTCTTAGGCCAAAAGCCACCCCCTCCAACGTGGCGCGAACAATCTCCGCCGGACCCGTGTCATGTGTGAGGGCAAAGAACACACCCTTCGCATGCGGGTCATTATGCGGCGTCCGCTCGCCCGACAGATATGGCAGAAAGATCGGCAGGCTTGTTTGGGCCGCATCGCTTGCTTCAGCGGCCTCAAGCGCGCTTCGAACATCCGCAAACCCGACCAGCTTCGCCGCCCAATCAAGACACGCGGCGGCGCAGAGCATCACTGACATTGTGTGCCATCGCCCCGGCAACGCATGGCAAAAGGCGTGAAGGCCATTTTCTGGTGCCGGTTCAAAACCGCCGCCCGCAGCGAACACTACGCCTGACGTGCCAAGGCTCAAGAACGCTTGACCCGGTTCGACCACCCCAGCGCCAATCGCGCCTGCTGCCTGATCGCCCGCGCCGCCAGCAACGGGAACTACCGGAATGCCAAGCTCATCAGCTATATCTTGGCGAAGCATGCCCGATTGCTCGGCCCCCTCAACAAGCCTCGGCATGTGCGTTTCGTCCATTCCCGTTGCGGACAGCATCTCAGGCGACCAGCGACGCCCCGCTACATCCAGCCATAGCGTGCCAGATGCATCAGACATTTCACTAACCTTGTCGCCGGTCAGCAGCAGCCGCAGAAAGTCCTTCGGTAACAGAACAGTGCGCATCGCCGTGAAAATTTCCGGCTCATTGTCGCGAACCCAAGCCAGCTTTGGCGCCGTGAAGCCTGGCATGGCGAGGTTTCCGGTGTGCTTTTGAGCCAGCCCATCCAATTTCTCACACTGCGATGCGCTACGCCCGTCATTCCACAAAATTGCGGGGCGCAAGACATTGTCCGAGGCTCCAAGCAGCACAGCGCCATGCATCTGCCCAGACAGGCCTATCCCGCGAACCGCGCGCCTCAGATCGGCGGGTAACGCGCCAATTGATGTTTTTGTCGCTTCCCACCAATTGGAAGGATGCTGTTCCGACCAAAGGGGGTGTGGTCGCTGGACATCCAGTGGCGTTGTATGTTGCGCGACGACCGTCCCAGCATCGTCAATGATGACCGACTTCACCCCTGATGTACCAAGATCAATCCCGAGCCACATTACCTCATCCCCTCCGCATCAGATCGTATCGATCAAATCCGCGCCTCGCATTCACATCAACGTATGTGATAACGTTGTCAAATCCACATAAGACAGCGCCGCTTCACGCGACGTTCCTTATTTCGATCAGCGTAAGCCGATAAAGCCGCTATTGCGTAGGCGCGGTGAGATAAGCGATCACGTCAGCCCGGTCCTGCCCATCAGCAAGCCCGGGAAAAGCCATCTTCGTACCGGGAATCACCCGGCGCGGATTCTCAAGATACTGAAACATCTTTTCAGGCGTCCATGTAATGCCTGCATTGGCGTTTGCCGGTGTGTAATTGTACCCTTCGACGGCACCTGCTGTACTTCCCATAACCCCCGCGAGTGACGGACCAACCCGGTTCTCGCCCGGCGTGACTGCATGGCAAGATTGGCACCGGAGAAATACTCGCGCACCATCCTGGGCATTGCCGCTAAAGTCAGCCAAAACAGTGCCATCAACCGTGGCGACGTCGTCAGCCGCCGGCGCCTCGTTTGCGCTACCCACTTCCTCGGTGACACGTGTTGTATCGGTACCGTTCGCAGGATCTGCTGCTGAATCGTCCGCGCCGCTGCTGCATGACGCCGACAAGCAAGCAAGCAACCCCGCAGCAAAAGTGTTTCGCATGTTCTTCATTCTGCATCCTTATGTGAACTTGCCGAACTAAATGTCGGTCAGTGCGGTAACACAATCAGACAGCGTCAAGAAAGGGTTATCAGGTGATCAGGAAAACCTGCTGCCTCCTCAATTCAGAATGTTCTGGGCCTGTACACTGCTCACCACCTCGGCATACTTCGCCTGCATATCGAACAAATTGCTTTCGTGCGGGGCCTCATGGCGGTCTGCGCAGGCCTCTTTCACCACGAAAGGTGCAAAGCCATATTGCAGCGCGTCGAGCACTGATGCCCGCACACAACCGGAAGTGGAATAACCGCCGATCACCAGCGTATCCACGCCGAGGTTTTTCAGGGTTTCGTTGAGACAAGTTCCAAAGAAAGCCGACGGATATTGCTTGGAAATGACGCGCTCGCTTTCATGCGGCATCAGCTCCGCTGGGAATTCACCAAGCGGCGAGCCCACCTCGAAGCACTTCAGCGCTGGCACCTTGCGATAGAAGAGGCCACCATCTGCACCACCGGTTTGATAAGTAACATTGGTAAAAATGACCGGGCGACTGTTTGCGCGTGCAGCGACCAGCAATTGCGCCGCCACCTCAGCCGCCGCTTGCGCAGTTTCGCAAAACAGCGGACTATCAGGCTGCAAATAGGCCTCGACCATATCGATCAGCAGCAGCGCAGGGGCCTTGCCCGGACGCAAATGACCGCCAAACGCGCCGACGTAACTCTGTTCCAGATCCGCGCCTGACATCAGATGTGGCCTTGCTCCGCATGTTTCGCCAGCGCGGCTTCATCCCACCCCAGCATCTCGGCGAAAATCTCTGCGTTGTGTTGACCCGGCGTCGTCGGCGCAGGTCTGCGATAGCCAGACTGAGTCTTTGAGAAACGCGGGAAGGCATTCTGCATCTTCAGCTTGCCGTGCCCTTCGGTTTCAACCTCAATAATCGCCTCGCGTGCCTTGAAGTGCGGATCGTTGAGCATATCCTTCGCCGTGTAGACCCGGCCCGCCGGGATTGAGTGCTTGATCATCAACGCATCGACCTCATCAATGGTCAGTTTGCCCGTCCACTCATTGATCATATTGTCGAGCTCAGTCTGATTTTCACCGCGCGCCAAATGCGTCGAGTATTTCGGGCTTTCCGCGAGTTCAGGCTGACCCATCGCCTGGGCCAAGCGCGCAAAAATCGCATCATTGTTGGCCCCGATCATAAACGGGCCATCCTTGCAGCTGTAGACATTGCTCGGCGCGATACCGGGCAGGATCGATCCGGATCGCTCGCGAATGAAGCCATTCTGGTCATATTCGGGAACGAGGCCCTCCATCACCTGCAGCACAGCCTCATACAGCGCGGTGTCGATCACTTGGCCCTCGCCCGTTTTCTCGCGGTGATGCAGCGCGGCCAGCACGCCCATACAACCATATGTCGCACATAGCGTGTCGCCGATAGAAATACCCATGCGCGCTGGTGGACGGTCAGGATCGCCGACGATGTAGCGCCACCCGCCCATCGCCTCGCCAATGCCGCCAAAACCGGCACGGGTCGAGTACGGACCCGTCTGGCCATAGCCTGACATACGCGCGATGATCAGGCCCGGATTAAGCTTGTGAAGCTGCTCAGGTGCCATACCCCATTTTTCAAGCGTACCGGGCTTGAAATTCTCGACCAGCACATCGGCGCTCGCGATCAACTTACGCGCGATCTCTTGCCCTTCTGGGACACGCAAATTGCAGGTCACGGAGCGCTTATTGCGGGCAATGACTTCCCATTGCACCTTCTCATCACCCTGCCCCCACACGCGCATAGGATCGCCCTTGCCCGGTGGCTCAATCTTGATGACGTCTGCGCCCATATCGCCGAGCAGTTGGCCGCAAAATGGACCAGCCAACAACTGCCCCATCTCGACTACGCGCAGGCCAGCTAGTGCGCCTGTGTTGGTAGCGTCAGTCATTCAGCAGCCTCGGAAATTTCGTCAGCGTGCCACACGGGTTGAATTGGCGCAGCGAGGCCCGTTTCTTCTTCGCAGCTTGCGCGAAGTTCATCGATGCCTGGACCGTAATCGAACAATGACAATTCGCCGCGCTCGCTCTTCATCTTTGAGCGCAGCTTTTCCGTCGCAACTTCGTCAATGACACCATCAACATCTGCAATGACGCCGTAATCCTTGGCACCCTCGGGGCTAACGAGACCTTGGCGAATTTCGAGACCAACCAGCTCAGGATCACGTTCCAGCGGGTCACCCCATCCGCCGCCGCCCCATGTGATGAAGTGCAACAGATCACCAGCCTCGACGGGCACATCCTCGACCTTATTGCCAATGATTGTCTGAGTGCCATCAGCTTTCTCAAGGATCTTCTTCGCTCGCATTCCCGGATGGCCGCCATTCACGCCCCAAGGCGGTACGAACCAACGGTCATCATGAATCGCGATCTCGCCATCTGACAGAAAACGGTAGGTCATGTGGATACCATTGCCGCCGCGGTGGAGCCCCGCTCCGCCACTATCGGGCTCGGTTGAGTAACGCTCAATCCGCAAGGGGAAATACCGCTCGAGAAACTCATTAGGCACGTTGGTAAACCCCGGCCAGAGCGAGTGACCATCCGGGCCATCGCCCATTGGGCGTCCCGGAATTCCGCCAAATCCGATCTGGAACAATTGAAACCATTCGCGCGATTTCCCCCCGTCCTTTTTGGCGCGTTGATCCCAACCGGAATAGAATAGGTGGGGTGAAGAGCTAAACCCTAGCCGCATTGAGAAATTCTGGCGTGCCCTGCCCCAACAGACCGCCGAGAATGTCGAATATCCGCCCCAGAGCGTGGGTGCGACCTGACAAGGCCGCCGGGAATTCCGGCTTGAGCAATGATCCTTCGGGAATGCGGACTTCGATCAAATCGTAGAACCCGTCATTGAACAGTATCTGCGGGTCAAAAACCATGATCATGTAAATGCCGAAGAACATCTTGAACATGTTCTCGTTCAGATAGAAATTGATCGACGCGACCGATTGCGGGTCCGTGCCATCAAAATCGAGAATGACCTTGTCGCCCTCGCGCCACATCGTGCACTTGATCTTGTAAGGGCCATAGCCCTTTCCATCGTCGCAGATGTAATCCTCAAAGCTGGCTTTGTCGGTCGGTATCGCCTGACCTATCAGCGCCTTCATAGCGCGGTGGTTACGCGCCAGCAGCTCCTGCGTGGCAGAGTAGTATACGTCGTCACCAAAACGCTCGCACATCTCAATCACACGGTTAGAAGCGACGCGGCAACTTGCGATCAGCGCGTTCAAATCGGCCTGGCACCAATCCGGCTTACGCGTCTGGTGCATGACCAGCTTCATCAGGTCTTCGTTGTATTCGCCATTCTTCCAGATCTTTACGGGCGGGATCCGAACACCCTCTTGGAAGATCGAGGTCGCATTGATTGGCATTGAACCCGGCACCATGCCGCCAATGTCCGATTGGTGACCAAACATCGACGTGTAGGCGACCAAGCGGTACCGTCCTTGAACACCGGCAACAGCACCAGCCAATCGTTTGAGTGGCTGATGGCGCCGCCGACCGAATAGGGGTCGGAAAGGAAGATCATGTCGCCTTCCTCCACCGTGCCATCATATCCATCAAGGAACGGGCCGATATAGCTGCCAAACTGGCCGACAATCATCTCGCCAGTGGGTGCTGCGATCAATGGGAACGCATCGCCCTGTTCGCGAATGCCGGGGGACATCGCTGTGCGCACCAGCGTTGCGTCCATCTCGATCCGCGCATTGCGCAGCGCGTTCTCGATAATGTCGAGCGTGACCGGATCAATGTCGATTTTCTCGAAAGGTGTGGTGTTTGACTGAATGATTTGTGCAGGCATCGCTCAGCCCTCCTCATTTGGATTGATCAGGATGTTGCCGACCGGATCGACCGTGGCCGTGCAGCCATTCTCAACAAGCGTGGTCGAGATCCATTTCCGTGATAATGGCGGGGCCGGGAATGACGTCACCCTGTTTCAGTTTAGCACGGTCATAGATTGCCGCTTCGCGCTCCTCGCCATCCATCCACAGCGTGTGATCGCGCACCTTGGCCGCCGATGGATCTCCATCCCCTTTGGGCAGTTCGGCTGCGGGCAGCGCCGGCGCTTCGCCCAATGCAACTGCGCGAAGGTTCACGATCTCGTGCGGGGTATCCATATTGAAGGTGAACAAACGTCGGTGCTCGTCATCGAACCGCGCGAGAATTCCGTCGATCCCGCTATCTTCCAAAATCGCCTTGGAAATGGTCAGCGGGACCTCAAACGCTTGCCCAGCATAGCGAATATCGACTTCAAACTCGCTGGTGATCTGTTCTTCTGGCACACTATCAGCGAGCAGTTCAGCACGCGTTTGCCCCTCCATCTCGTCAAGAACGGCAATCAAATCGGCAATAGTCGTATCCTGCGCCAACTTGCTAAAACTGCGCGCGGTTTCGGTACGCATACGGGTGGTTGCATCACCAAGCGCGCACAACACACCCGGTGAAACTGGCGACACGGCTGGCCAACTGCCCATCAGTTTCGCCACCGCATTGACATGCAGAGGCCCTGCCCCGCCAAAGCCCATCACCGCGAATTCACGCGGGTCGTAGCCTTGCTGAACGCTAATCATGCGCAGCGCACCAAACATATTCTCATTGACGATATCGATGATACCACGCGCCGCCTCCATCAGCGACACACCAAGCGCATCAGCAATCGTTTGCACGGCCTTCTTGGCGCCTTCACGATCAAGCTGGAAGCTACCGCCAAGCAAATCCTCTGGCAGATAGCCGAGCACCACGTTGGCATCGGTGACGGTGGGCAGTTCGCCGCCTTTATTATAGGCAACGGGGCCCGGCACAGCGCCCGCGCTTTCCGGGCCAACCCGCAATGCCTTGGTCAGCTCTGGCACGTGAGCAATCGAGCCGCCGCCCGCCCCGACGGTCTTCACATCGAGCGCAGAAGCACGGACGGACAAGTGCCCGACTTCAGTGGTTCGCTGACGCCTTGGCTCAAGCCCTTCGATCAGCGCAACGTCTGTGGACGTACCACCAACATCCAGAGTCAGAATGTTGTTCAGCCCCGCATTCTTCGCGACCCACAAAGCGCCGGTCACGCCCCCTGCTGGGCCGGACATCAGGATATTGACCGGATGCTCCTCAGCCTTCTGGCTGCTCATCAGTCCGCCGTCTGACCGCAGCAATGAGAGCCGACCTTTCAGTCCCTCTTCTTCCAACCGGTTGCGCAGGTTCGACACATAATTGCCAACAACGGGCCGCACCGCAGCATTTGCGACAGTTGACAACGTCCGCTCATATTCCTGCATTTCAGGCAGAACTTCATGGCTCAGCGAAACCGGGATTCCGGGAAGCTCTTCAGCCGCAATCTCACCAATCCGCTTTTCATGCGCGCCATTCACATAGGCATTGATCAGGCTGACGGTCAGCGCCTCGACGTTCTGCGCCTTTAGCTTGCGCAGCGCACTGCGCACCGCATCTTCGTCTAACGGTCGCACTTCTTCGCCATCTGCGCCCATGCGGTCGGGCACATCAATGGTGTCCTCCAAATGCGCGAGTGGTTGGGGTTTAGGCCACACAATCCAGGCAGCAAGACCACCGGGTACGAAGCTGCGCGCAATCTGCATGACGTCACGATAGCCCTCGGTCACTATCAGGCCGACTTTCGCGCCCTTCCCCTCAAGCACCGCATTGGTTGCCACGGTGGTTCCGTGAAGGAAGAACTCGATCTCGCTCGCGCTGACATTGGCCTCGCTTGTGATCGCCTCGACACCGTTCAGGATTCCTTCGGAACTATCATGCGGCGTTGATGGCGTTTTGTGACGCCAGAACTGGCCTGTTTCATCGTCGAACAACAGCAGGTCGGTAAATGTACCCCCGACGTCGACACCTAACCTATATCCCATCAGGCAGCAGTCCTTTTCTCTGTTTTGTCAGGACGGGGAAATCCGCCCGCCTTTCCGACCATCGCCGGCATGTCTTTTTCCATCACTCTGCTCAGCCAGCGATTGGTTTCGATTAGTTGGTCAAGATTGAGACCGGTTGCGATGCCCGCACGCTCCAGCATGTAAACAACGTCTTCGGTCGCGACATTGCCCGCCGCGCCCGGCGCAAAAGGGCACCCGCCCAGACCGCCAATTGAGGCATCGATTGTCTTCGCTCCTGCTCCTATCGCCGCCCAGACATTGGCAAGGCCGGTGCCCCGCGTATTGTGGAAGTGGACGCGGATGGGCAGCGGATCGACCGCCGCGCGCACTTGGCTCACCAGTCGGTCAACATGTGCAGGGTTGCCGACCCCGATTGTGTCAGCGAGCGCAATCTCCACCGGGCCAGCCTCTGCGATGACGCTGGCCATTGCGACCACGCGATCCTCGGAAACTTCGTCTTCAAACGGGCAGCCGAAGCTTGCGGCAATGGTCGCTTGAGCGGTCAGCCCGGCATCCTTGGCGCGGGCTATGATATCTTTGCATGCCTCAACCGAACCATCGCTGGTCTGCCCCTGATTACGCATTGCAAAAGTATCGGTACTAACGGCCACCGCGCCGATTTGATTGATGCGACCGGTCGCAATGGCACGCTCAGCTCCGCGAGCATTCATGACGAGACCAATGTAAGTCACATCACCGCGCTGTGGCAGGCCCGCGCAAACATCATCCGCGTCGGCCATTTGCGGCACTGCCTTTGGGTTTACAAAGCTCGTCACCTCAATACGCCGCGCACCGCAATCAATCGCGTCGCTTATCAGCGCAAGCTTGTCCGAGGTGCTGACGGCAAGCTTTTCGTTCTGAAGTCCATCGCGCGGGCTAACCTCGACGATCTCAACCTCTTCTGTATACAATTTAGTCATTACGCTCGTTTCTTCGACTGTCCGATATTCATTGCCGTCAAGCCCTGATGTGCATCGGAATAGGCATGAAAGGCGCGGCGAATATGGCCCGACATGATCGTTTCCGCCCACGCCGCATCCTGGCGAACGAAGGCGGCAATCACCTCATCATGCTCCTGATGAGATCTGCGCAACTCATCGTCGCCATAATGATGCGCAGTGCGCCAGATAACAGGCTGCTCAATCAACGCCTGAAGCAACATCTCCAGCTTGCGAGAACCCGCCGTCTTGAGGATCAGCGCGTGAAACTCCCTGTTCTGCTCGAGAAATACGGCCACGTCCGGCTTTGCCTGATTTACCGCCTTAGCAATAACCGCATTGTAGCCGCGCAGGCGCTGCAAAACTTCGTCAGTCATCCGGGTCGCCGCCCGGCGCGCCGCATGCCCTTCCAACATCGCACGAAGTTCAAAAACATCCTCAATGTCATCCAGCGACCAATCCGCAACGAAGCTACGCTGCGATTCGGTCTTGCGAATGAGCATGTCGGATTCGAGCCGCCGCAACGCCTCCCGGATTGGCGTGCGCGAGACGCCGCACATCTCCGCCAACGCCTCCTCGCCAAGTGCATCGCCAGAGGCGAGCTCGCCCGAAACGATCATTGAACGGATCATGTCATAAGCCTTGTCAGATGCGCGGGACATTGATCTCTCTGGACTTCCTTAGAAAACTTGACTGCGCCAAATTGTATACAATAAAGAGAATGAGTCGCAAGACGTGTTTATCCGCTACGCGAAAAGTTGCGGGAACATCAGTTCGGGGAGAACTTTGAATATGCGTTCGTCCAAAACATGGCTGCTGGCCTCTATCGCTGCCCTGCCTTTCGCCGCCCCTGCCTTTGCGCAGGATGCAAGCGAGCCCAATCAAGGTGTGGAGGAGGACGACAATACGATCATCGTGACCGCACGGCGGCAGAACGAAACACTGGCCGAAGTTCCTGCATCAGTGACGGTTCTTTCCGCTGATGTCATTGCCAAAACCGGTATAGAGCGCGCCGATGAGTTCGTTCAGCTAACCCCCGGCGTCACTATCGTAACTGGCACTGCCGAGGCGGGCGATACGCAGATTAACATTCGCGGTATCAACGGCGCCCGCGATGCGGAAAGCTCCGTCGCGCTGGTGGTTGATGGCATTCTCAAGACGAACACCGCTCAGTTAAATCAGGATCAAGGCACGCTGCGCCAAATCGAGATCCTCAAGGGGCCACAAGGTGCGCTCTATGGCCGCAACGCCGCAGCCGGTGCGATCGTTATCCAGACTCTCAAGCCGAGCGACATCCTAGAAGGCGGCGTTCGCGTTACCGCCGCTGAAGACGAAACCTATTCGGGCAGCGCATACATCTCGACCCCTGTTGGCGACAATGCGGGCATCGTTCTGTCTGGCAACTACTCGACGACCGACGGCTTTTATCGCAATGACTTCCTCAATTCGAACACCATTGATGATCAGGAAGTCTGGTCAGTTGATGGACGATTTGTCGCGCAACTCAGCGACACGACAGAGCTAGACGTGAAGGCACGTTATGCCGACCTTTCGGGCGCATCCATCAATTTTAACGCGGCGTTTCACCTCCCGAACTTTGCCGGCGCCAACCCGGCATTCTTTGAAGATGTGAATGACCATCCGTTTAATTTCTATTCGAACATTCGCCCGACCAACGAACAGACCACCTTTGAAGCGTCAGCGAAAATTGAGCACGAATTCGACACCCTCACACTGACCGGTTGGGTGCTCTACAGCGATGTTGACCAATTGCTGACAGCGGATGGCACCTCCGGCGATTTTGCCCGCTTCACCTTCCCGGGCGCAACGCCGGATTCGGTCGCTGCCTCCAATTCGTGTTTTGCCACAACGGCGCAACTGACTGGTTTTCCGCTCAACGCTCCGGGCTTTATTGGCGCGACACCGGTGCCGTTTATCTTTGACCCTGTGAATGGTTCGACCTTCGGCCCATACAGCCCGACCACTTGCGACGGGACACAGCTGCAAATCCGCAAGCAAAGCGACTTTAGCGCAGAGCTGCGCATCGCCTCCAATACAGGCAACCCGATTGAGTGGCAGCTGGGCGCGTATTTCCTCCATATCGATCGTGAAACTGGCGTAAGTCTGGGCGCTGATCTGGGCAATGGTGTGAGCCGCGAGCTGTTCAACCCCGCCGGGTCCGACAACCCCACCACTCTGCTCTACAATGATGATTTTTCGACCGATGTTTACGCGTTATTCGGTTCGGCTGAATGGGAGGCCAGCGATGACCTGACCATCGGCTTTGCACTGCGCCACGATACGGAGAAGCGCCGCGTCACAAGCCTTGTTCCACTAGCGACTGACCCGTTCACTGGCACACCGATCAACCCCGGCCAGACCAATGGCGCCATCCCTGATCAAGAAGAGACATTCTCGCAGCTGCAACCGAAATTATCGCTTCGATATTCGCTCAGCGATGACCTCAATTTCTACGCGAACTGGGGCATCGGTTTTAAATCTGGCGGCTTCAACAATCAGGGTTCATCTGCCCTCATCGATCAGTCATTTAACCAGTTTATCGGCACCAATGTTCTAATCAATGATGTGTTCGACAAAGAGGTTTCAAACGCGTTCGAGGCAGGCCTGAAAGGCTCGCTGCTGAACGACCGCATCACTTTCGACTTGGCAGGATATTACACCAACATCGACGACATGCAGTTCTTCGAATTCTTCGTCGGCGGTTTTGGCCTGCTGCGGGTGGTGTCAAACATTGATGAGATCGAGGTCTATGGCGCAGAGTTCAATCTGAACGCCGAGATCGTCGATGGCTGGGACATTTTCGGTTCGGTCAATGTCACCGAGAGTGAGATCAAGGCCAATTCCTCCCGTCCGGTGACAGTCGGCAACGAGTCCCCCTATACCGCCGATTACACGATCAACCTTGGCACTCAGCTTGATTTGCCAGTCACGAACACCATCGATTTCGTTGCGCGGGCCGATTACCGCATCACTGGCCCGACATGGTTCCACACGGTGCAGAACAACACCTCGCCTACACTGTTTAGCGGCTTGCTACCCGGTTCGGCGCTGATGTTGCCCGCCTTTGTGGGCGATGCGGACTACTCGATCACGCAGCGCGACACCTTCTCCATCCTGGATGTGCGGGTCGGGATCGAGACTGACAGCTGGTCGATCACGGCATTTGCCGACAATCTGACCGATGAGGAGTATCTCAACGAGGTGATCCCGGCGATTGAGTTTGGCGGGTCATTCATCTCGCCGGGCACGCTGCGTCGATTTGGCGTGGAGCTTGGCTATCGGTTTTAGGGAGTGCTCGAGCCTGCTGTAAGCTGTTTGCTTAGGACCTAGCCACCCGCGCCCTCCACCCTTCCACCCGGATAGTACTCCGGTAGGCTCCGGGTGGAAGGGTGGAGGGCGCGGGTGGCTAGGGTCAATCTTCAGATAAAGGCTCCACCACACACAGCACCGCCTCGACCTGAACCTGCCCGCCTTCGGAAGCGGCGAGTTCAGTGACAGTGCCGTCAAAGGGCGCGGTGAGCGCGTGCTCCATCTTCATCGCTTCGAGCACCATGAGGCGCTGTCCTGCGGTGACTGTATCTCCCTTAACAACATCAACCGCGATGACCTTGCCGGGCATCGGTGCGAGGATGGCGCCGTCGGCGGCGGAGGCGTGGCCTTCTTCGAAGCGAGCTTCAGTGAATAAGCCGGACCAACCTTCGTAATCGTAAGCGAAGATGCCTTCTGTTTTGAGCCGCGCGATTGGGATATCCCAGATCGAACGACCGGAGAGTTCCACTTCGTAGATGTCAGCGTTGTGCGTAAGTCGCACCGTGGCCGGTTTGCTCGTCGAGTTTAGGCGAAACCCTGGACGCACACGCTCCCAATCATCTGCGAGATCTAGCGTTTCGGTTGCTTGCGAGCCAGCGCGGCGGGCGGCAATCAAGAGTGCAGCCGCCTCGAGCACATCCTTAGGCGGGGTGGTTGTTGGAAGCAGTTCATTAAGATTTCGCTCAATAAGGCCAGTTTCCAAATCGCCAGAAGCAAATTCGTCAGCCAAGACGAGATTTCGCAGGAAACCCACGTTCCATTTAACCGGATAGCAGTGCGAATGGCCTAGCTTGTTTGCTAATGCGGTGATTGCGTCATTTCGAGTCTCGCGGTGAACGATAAGCTTTGCGATCATCGGGTCGTAGAACGGAGACACCTCCGAACCTCTTTCGACGCCGGTATCCACGCGGCTCTTTCCCTCTCGCTGATTGGTTCTCGAGACGTAGAATTCCTCCAACCGCCCCGTACTCGGCAGGAATCCCGTGGCCGGATCCTCCGCGTAAAGCCGAGCCTCGATCGCGTGGCCGTTGATCGACAATTCCTCCTGCTTCAGCGGGATCGGCTCGCCGCTGGCGACGCGCAGCTGCCATTCCACCAGATCAACCCCGGTGATCTCTTCGGTCACCGGATGCTCAACCTGAAGCCGCGTGTTCATCTCCATAAAGAAGATGCGGTCGGCGCGCAGCCCTTCGCTGGCATCGGCGATAAATTCGATCGTGCCTGCACCCTCATAATCGACCGCTTTGGCGGCGCGCACGGCGGCGGCGCAGATGTCTTCGCGGGTCGCCGCGTCCATGCCCGGCGCGGGGGCTTCCTCGATCACCTTTTGGTGGCGGCGTTGGAGCGAGCAGTCGCGTTCGAACAGGTGGACGACATTGCCGTGACTGTCGCCAAACACTTGCACTTCGATATGGCGCGGCGAGGTGATCCATTTTTCCAGCAGCACCTCATCATTGCCGAAGCTTGCCTTGGCCTCGCGTCGGCAGCTTTCGAGGTCCGCCGCGAAGTTCTCGACCGCATCAACCTTACGCATGCCTTTGCCGCCGCCGCCCGCGACCGCCTTGATCAGAACGGGATAGCCGATGGCTTCGGCCTCTTTGGCCAATCGCTCCACCGACTGATCCCCGTCTTCATCACTTGGCAAATAGCCGGGCGTAACTGGCACGCCCGCATCCATCATCAGCTGTTTGGCGGCATCTTTCAGGCCCATTGCGCGGATACTGTCCGGCTTGGGCCCGACCCAGATCAACCCGGCATCAATCACCGACTGCGCGAAGTCGGCATTCTCAGACAGAAAGCCATAGCCGGGGTGGATCGCATCAGCGCCCGTTTCTTTGGCGGCCGCGATGATCTTCTCACCGACCAGATAGCTTTCGGCGGCAGGCGATGGGCCGATATGCACCGCCTCATCGGCCTGGCGCACATGCAGCGCCTTGGCATCGGCATCGGAGTAGACCGCGACCGTCGCCACGCCCATCGCGCGAGCTGTTCGGATGATACGGCAGGCGATCTCGCCACGATTGGCTATGAGGAGAGAGGTGATCATGAGCTCCACCTCTTGTTTGCGTACTTGGTTAGCACTTTCCGGCGTTCATTCTCGAAGTCCGCAGTCCTTTTTATGTCTCTGACCGCATAGCTCAGCCCAAGGGTCCAAAGAATTGTTACAAGCGCCGCAAAGGAGAACGTCACGAAGCCCATTTCAGCCCAATAAAGCGGATCGCGAATTACAACCTGCCAAATCTCATAGTCTGGATGCGATCGTTCATATCTCGAATCAAATATGGTGAGGTACATCGCAAACCCGATCACAAATACGATGAAGAACGCATACCCACGAATTTCAGTGACGAGATTTGTTGCAATATGCGCCGCAAGAAGCCGGTTATCGCGCTGAAAAGAGCGCAATTGAGACAAATCATCAAGAATCATTTTTCGTTGTACTTTTAGGGAACGTGATTTCCATCTTTCCTGAAAACCGGACCACCAACTTCGCAGTGCTCTGGCAGTCGCAAAAATAATGCTCAACAGAAATAGGATATTAATAACCGCGATGGTCGTAGGGGACGTAAGCAATTCGATCATCGCATCACATCCTGAATACGCCAAACTGGGGCCGCTCAGGTATCGGAGCCTCCAGCGTCGCCGCAAAGGCTAGCCCCAGCACGTCACGGGTCTGGACCGGGTCGATCACACCGTCATCCCATAGCCGCGCGGTCGCATAATAAGGGTTGCCTTCGTCTTCGTATTTCTGGCGGATCGGGGCCTTGAAAGCCTCAGCTTCGTCCTCGCTCCACGTGTCAGCATCGCGGTGGACCGTCGCGAGGACGCTCGCAGCCTGTTCGCCGCCCATCACGCTGATCCGCGCATTGGGCCAGGTGAACAGAAAGCGCGGCGAATAGGCGCGCCCGGCCATGCCGTAATTGCCCGCGCCAAAGCTGCCGCCGATTACCACGGTGATTTTGGGGACAGTGGCGGTGGCGACGGCGGTGACGAGCTTCGCGCCATGCTTGGCAATTCCCTCTGCCTCATATTTCCCGCCGACCATGAAGCCGCTGATATTCTGCAGGAATAGCAATGGAATACGCCGTTGACAGGCAAGCTCGATGAAATGCGCGCCTTTCTGTGCGCTTTCGGAAAACAGCACGCCGTTATTGGCGAGGATCGCGACAGGCATCCCCCAGATATGCGCAAAGCCGCACACGAGAGTGGAGCCGTAATGCTGTTTGAACTCGTGAAATTCGCTGCCGTCGACCAGACGCGCGATCACTTCCTTGACGTCGTAGGGTGCACGCACATCGTCGGGAACGATGGCATAGAGATCGTCGGCGTCGAATTTGGGCGGGCGCGGGTCACGCATTCCGTTCGTGCTGAGCGTGTCGAAGCATGAACCTGCGCTCGCTTCGCCCTTCGACAAGCTCAGGGCGAACGGTCCAGAAAGATGGCTGACGATATCGCGCACGATGGTAAGCGCGTGTTCGTCATTCTCGGCCAAGTGATCAACCACGCCCGACTTCTTGGCATGCAGATCGCCGCCGCCCAGATCCTCGGCGCTGATTTCCTCGCCTGTCGCAGCCTTCACCAGTGGCGGCCCGGCAAGGAAAATTGTGCCCTGGTTACGAACGATCACCGTCTCGTCTGACATGGCGGGCACATAAGCCCCTCCCGCGGTGCAGCTGCCCATCACGCAGGCGATCTGCGGAATGCCCAGCGCGCTCATATTCGCCTGGTTGAAGAAGATACGGCCAAAGTGATCGCGGTCGGGAAAGACCTCGGCCTGATGCGGCAGGTTCGCCCCGCCGCTATCGACCAGATAGATGCATGGCAGACGGTTTTCCTGCGCGATTTCCTGCGCGCGAAGGTGCTTCTTGACCGTCATCGGGTAATAAGTGCCGCCCTTCACCGTGGCGTCGTTGCACACGATCATCACCTGCCGACCCGACACCCGCCCGATCCCGCAAATCAGCGAGGCTCCGTTGATGTCGCCTTCATACATACCGTTGGCGGCGAGTTGGCCGACTTCAAGGAAAGGCGAGCCGGGATCCAGCAAGCGTTCCACTCGTTCACGAGGGAGGAGCTTTCCGCGCGAAACATGGCGCTCACGCGAGCGTTCTGGCCCGCCAAGAGCCGCTTCCGCGACCGTCGCGCGCAGATCAGTTGCAAGCGCCTGGTTATGCGCCGCGCGCGCCTTGGCCTCCGGCGTCTCCCGGTCGAGCTTTGATGTCAGAACAGGTGCGGTCATTTCTTGGTCTCTATTTTGCCATCCCAGCCGCCGCTTTTCTTGAAAGCCTTTGCAGCATCCTCATTCACGAACCAGCGCCGCGAATGCACTGTCTCACGCAGAATTCGCCATTCGTCATCGCGTTTTTCGCAGAGGTAAGTCTTCTTTGCGACACCATAGTCGCCTGAATATCGGCCATCGAATGCCACTCTTGTTGTGATCGACTTGAGCTTCACCGACTGGCGCGTCCCGGCGATGGCGGCAACAGATAACTCTCGAAGATAAGTGCGATACTTCGGACACGGACCATTCAATTGCGCGTCGTGCGGGTCTCCCCGAGTATCGTCGGGCAAGACCCTATATGCGTCTTCCCAGAACATGTCCCTGTAAACGAGCGTGTCCTGGCAATCCGCAGCCCACTTGATCGCTTTGACCACTTCCAAGCAGGAAGCTGGGGGGTGGCTACCTTCGTAAACAGGTACCTCTGGGTTGGCGGTTCCCAAAGCACCTGATGCGCCCATTCCGATCGCACAAAGGGCCAGAGAAAACCTCAACCCGCCGCTCCGATCAATTCGCGCCCGATCAGCATCCGCCGAATCTCATTCGTGCCCGCACCGATATCGAGCAGTTTTGCATCGCGCATGTATCGCTCCACCGGCCAGTCGAGCGTATAGCCCGCGCCGCCCAGAGCCTGCACGCTTTCGGCGGCCACGCGGAATGCGTTTTCGCTCGACAGCAATATCACGCCCGCCGCATCGAAGCGCGTTGTCTGGCCTGCGTCACACGCTTTTGCCACAGCGTAAGTATAGGCCCGCGCAGATTGCAACGCGACATACATGTCCGCGACCTTGGCCTGCATCAGCTGGAAGCTGCCGATGGGTTTACCGAACTGCTTACGCTCGCGAAGATAGGGGATCACCGTGTCTAGGCAGGCCTGCATGATACCGAGTTGCAATCCGGCGAGCACAACGCGCTCATAATCCAGCCCGCTCATCAACACACCAACGCCGCCATTGAGCGGTCCCATGATGTTTTCCTCTGGCACTTCGCAATCGTCAAACACCAGCTCTGCGGTGGGGGAGCCACGCATGCCGACCTTTTCGATCTTCTGGCCGATGGAGAAACCGGGCATGTCCTTCTCAATCAGGAAGGCGGTGATCCCGCGCGATCCGGCGCTGCCATCGGTCTTGGCATAGACGACCAGCGTATCAGCGTGCGGCGCATTGGTGATCCAGAATTTGGTGCCATTCAGCACATAGCCGCCCTGAACCGCATCGGCTTTCAGCTTCATGGAAACGACGTCAGAGCCAGCGCTCGCCTCGCTCATCGCCAGCGATCCGACATGCTCACCCGAAATCAGGCCGGGAAGGTATTTGGCCTTTTGCTCCTCATTGCCCCAGCGGCGAATCTGATTGATGCAGAGGTTGGAATGCGCTCCGTAGCTAAGGCCCAGCGAAGCACTCGCGCGGCTAACCTCTTCAACCGCGATCACATGCTCCAGATAGCCCAACCCCAGCCCGCCATCCGCCTCATCAACGGTGATGCCGTGCAGACCTAATTCGCCCATCTGGCTCCACAGCTCCGCCTTGGGAAAATAGTCTTCTCGGTCGATCTTCTCGGCCAGAGGCGCAATTTGCTCATCAGCAAAACGGCCCACGCTCTCGCGGATCATCTCCGCACTCTCACCAAGCTGGAAATCAAAATCAGGCGTCGCGCGCATGAGCACTCCTCTATTCTCTCCTCTCACCCCATACGGAGAAAATCGTGATCAGAGAACCTCAATTTGGAGAATTGAATACTGAAAGATAATGGCGGAGCGTTCGATACATATCTCGAGCTCAAAGCCGGTCTCAAGTAGCGAAGCGGTAGTCCAGAAAAGGATGGCGGAGACGGTGGGATTCGAACCCACGATACGGGGTTACCGTATACACACTTTCCAGGCGTGCGCCTTCGACCACTCGGCCACGTCTCCGCATGCTCACTTTCGAGCTGGCAGCGCCCTAGCGCCGAAAAATTTGCTTCGCAAGGCGTGCGCGTTGGATGCTATCGCATCCGTCTGCGCTTCGCTTCGACTCCGACCACTCGGCCACGTCTCCGCGTTCTTGTCCGTCCCATCGCTTCGCTGCTTGAGGACAAGTCTGTCAGTCCTACCGCTTCGCTGCTTGAGGACAAGTCTGTCAGTCCTACCGCTTCGCTGCTTGAGGACAGGGTTTACCGCCCAACTGGTCATGTTGTTCTGAGCGAAGCGGCGCGGACAGCGTCACCTTGGGGGTTTCGCAAGTCGCAGCTTGATGGCAGGTTCGAGATTATGAGAAAAATCATAACTGCAGCGGCACTCGCCGCCATCACCTTTCCCGTCTCAGCTCAAGATGGTGACGAACCTGCGCCATCGCCCAATCAAATCGTAGAGAGCGCGCCCGAGAGCGAGTGGGTGACGATCCCGGCGGAAGATTTGCTGGTGATGACGCTCGCGCCAGATGCACAAGGCAACTCGCGAGAGGTCATCATACAGTTGATGCCACCGCCATTCAGCCAAGGATGGGTGGAGAACATCCGAACCTTAGCTCGCGCCAAGTGGTATGACGGGATCACAATCAACCGCGTTCAGGACAATTACGTGGTGCAATGGGGCGATCCCAATCACGATAATCCAGAGGCGGACGGCGAGGCAAAGCCGCTGCCCGATGGGCTGAATGTGATGGGGGAGGATGAATACGAGGTTGAGTTCAACGCCGCCCTCTTCAAGTCAATCTGGTATCGTGGGAAACGCCCGGCGGTCTTGGAGATCACTCCCGGACCGCCAAGAACAGGCCCCTCTATGCTGAATATCGATCTATATGCCCCGGCATTTTCGTACGCAGCTGGCTTTCCGATCGCTGTAAACTTGAATCGACCAAGATCGTCGCCTCTGATCTCCCAGCCGGAGCAAACGTGGCCCGTCCATTGCTACGGGATGGTTGGTGTCGGGCGCAGCTACTCACCGGACACTGGATCAGGCGCAGAGCTTTACACAGTCATCGGCCATGCGCCGCGTCATCTCGATCGCAACATCGCGCTGGTGGGCCGCATCATTGAAGGGATGGAGCACCTCTCCAGCCTGCCGCGCGGGTCTGGCGCGCTCGGCTTCTATACCGAAGAAGAATACGGCAAACGCACGCCTATTGTATCGGTGCGCGTTGCAGCGGACCTGCCGTTGCAAAACCAGCCTTCTTTCGAATACCTCTCAACAGAAAGCGAAACTTTCGCCAAATATGCAGAGGCCCGCGCCAATCGCCGCGACCCGTTCTTTATCGTCCCCGCAGGCGGCGCAGACATCTGTAATATTCCAGTGCCAGTACGGAGAATAGGCGTAGAATGATCACTCATCGTCATTGCGAGCACCTGAAAGGTGCGCGGCAATCCAGAATCCGACAGGACCGGATTGCCTCGTCACGATGCTTCTCGCAATGACCGAGACTGTGACAGCCACCCTGCCCCTGCAACGCTGGAATGGCGATCGCGGTACATATCACCTCGTCAATATCACTGGCGATCAGGCTGAGGCGATTACAACGCATGCGGTGCTTCATCGTATGGAGTTTGGCAAGCAACGCGGGTTTGGGTCAGTAAAGTGCTATGCTCTGATCGGTACGACGCGCTGGAAAACATCAGTCTTTCCGATGAATGCGCCTTCGTATGATAAGCAGGCCACCCGCTCCCTCCGCCCTTCCACCCGGATCGTAGCCCGGTGTGATAATCCGGGTGGAAGGGCGGAGGGAGCGGGTGGCGCGGCGAAGCCTCACAAACAATGGACACTGCTGGTCAGCAAAAAAGTGATGCGCGCGGAAGATATTGTTGCGGGCGATCCAGTCGAACTCAGCCTTGAGCTACTCTAGAGCTTTTCCATCAGCTCAATCCGGTTGCCAAAGGGATCTTTCGTGAAGAGCCGCTTGTAGCCTGGAACCGGCGAACCATTGTCAGTCGAAACGCCCGCCTGTTCCAGCCGGCTTTGCAGCTGATCCAGGTCACGCACCAGAAATGCGGGATGCGCTTTGTTCGCCGGCACAAATTCGGGATCCATGCCGATATGTAGGCTCACCCCGGGTGCTACCAGCCAGCATCCCTCAAATGTCATATTCGCAGGTCGTGGGACCTCTTGCATTTCGAACAGGTCGCAGAAAAATCGTCGCGCCTGCTCAAGCCCTCCTTTCGGAATGGCAAGTTGCACATGATCTAATCCGACAAGCATAACCCGCTCTATATCCGTTCTGCGCTTGCAATCGCGTCACTCGCGCGAAGCGCGCTGACAATCCTGTTGAGGTGCGGCAAGTCCTTCACCTCAAGATTGGCGTCATAACTCTGGAAGGGCGGATCGTAATTCGCCCTCGCAAGCTCGCGAACATTGGCGTTGTTTTGCGCAAAAATGCTCGTCGCCTCAGCCAACGTGCCCGGGCGGTCATACAATGTGACGCGCAGCCGACCGACCGCACCGGCGGCCTGCCTGCCCCACGACAGGTCAATCCAGTCGCTATCGATCCCGCTTGCCAGCTCGTGGCAATCCACCGCGTGCACCTCGACCTTTTCGCCTGAGCGACGCGTACCAACAATCTTGTCACCCGGAACCGGATGACAACATTCGGCCAGCGTAAAGCCGACGCCCGGCGTCAATCCTCGGATTGACAGGCGCTTGCCCGCCCCCGCCCATTCCGGTGGGTTAGGCATTTCCTCTGTGCACCCCGGCAGCAACGCTTCCATCACTTCCTGATCGCTAAGCTCGGCTGCACCAATAGCGTAATAGAGGTCTTCGTCTTCCTCCATCTCCAGCCGTTTGAGCGCGTCACGCATCGCCTTTTTGCCGATCTTGGCCGGAACCCGCGTCGCAATCTGATCGAACAGCTTCTGGCCTATGGCGGCGATCTCCGCTCGTTCTTTAAGGCGGACCGCCCGGCGTATCGCAGCGCGTGCCTTGCCCGTCACTACAAAGCCCAGCCAGGCCAGCTGAGGCTCCGCATCCTTGCCTTTGATGATCTCGACAACATCGCCGTTCTGCAATTGCGTACGCAGCGGCATATGCCGGCCGTTGATCTTTGCCCCAACGGTTTGCTCACCGATATTGGTATGCACTGCGAACGCGAAATCCACTGCGGTGGAACCCTTTGGCAACTGAAAAAGAGCTCCCTTGGGCGTGAACGCAAAAATGCGATCCTGATAAATCGCCATACGCGTGTTTTCGAGCAGCTCTTCCGGATCATGGCTGGCATCGACGATCTCAATCAGGTCACGCAACCAGCCCACCTGCCCATCGGCGCGATCATGCTGTTTGTAAGACCAATGCGCCGCCAAACCAAACTCGTTTAGGCGGTGCATTTCACGCGTGCGGATTTGCACCTCAACCCGCATGGAATTTTCATACATCAGCGCCGTATGAAGCGACCGATAACCATTGGTCTTCGGCGTTGAGATGTAATCCTTGAAACGTCCCGGCAGGAATTGCCACGTCGTGTGCAAAATACCCATCGCACGATAGCAATCCGTCTCATCCTCGCAGATCACCCGAAACGCCATGATATCAGTAACCTGCTCAAAGCTGACATGCCGCTCCGCCATCTTTTTCCAGATGGAATAGGGATGTTTTTCGCGCCCGGATACTTCGACTTTTAGGCCAGCTTCAGCGAGTGCCTGCTTTATTTTCAGCGCAATCGCATCGACTTGACCGCCCCCCTGATCGCGCAGATCAGAAAGCCGCTGAGAGATCGTTCTGAACGCTTCCGGCTCTAACTGTTCGAACGCCAGCAGCTGCATCTCGCGCATATACTCATACATACCCACACGCTCGGCCAGCGGCGCATAGATATCCATTGTTTCGCGGGCAATCCGCTGGCGCTTTTCCGGCTTCTTGATAAAGTGCAGCGTGCGCATATTGTGCAACCGGTCGCCCAGTTTGACCAGCAACACGCGAATATCTTCGCTCATTGCAAGCAGGAACTTGCGCAAATTCTCCGCCGCCCGTTCATTCTCGGGCATCTGCTCAATCTTCGACAGCTTGGTTACGCCATCGACCAGGCGTGCAACGTCCCCGCCGAAATTGTGCTCAATGTCGTCAATCGTCGCGAGCGTATCTTCGACGGTGTCATGGAGCAGCGCGGTCGCAATCGTTTCCTGATCCAGCTTCAGGTCCGTCATCAGACCCGCAACTTCTACCGGGTGACTGAAATAGGGATCGCCGCTCGCACGCGTTTGGGTACCATGTTTCTGCACCGTATAGACATAGGCGCGGTTAAGCATCGCCTCATCAGCGTCCGGGTCGTATTCCTTAACCCGTTCAACCAGTTCGTATTGCCTCAGCATCGCGCAAAGCAATGTGCGGCTGCGCGCTGTTTATTGCAACGCAAAAAAGTGTTGCCAAGCAAATCTCAAGAATTGGCCGCTAGGGCACCACGCTGTCTTGCAGGAAGAGACGGTGGGGTAGGTATGCAAAACATTGTCAAAGCACTGGTCGGTTTAGTGGCCGTTGGGCTCGCCGGATGTCAAACGGCGCCCATCACACCAGACAACAAAATGTGCGATTTCAAAACGGTGCGCATAGGCGTATCTGTACCGATTTCGCGCATCGCTGACCTGCGGGAACGCACCGCCAGTCCGCTCGCAGTGGAATATGAGCGGAGCCTGCGCGCGCATGACAAGATGCAGACTAACGCCCCGCCCCGACTGCTGGCTCTATCTGGCGGCAGCGAGCATGGCGCATACGGGGCTGGCATCCTGGCCGGATGGGGCGGCACAGGCCAGCTGCCAGAATTTCAGATCGTTACCGGGATCAGCACCGGGTCGATCCTTGCTACCTTTGCCTTTGTGGGCGATGCCGAGGCAGCGGTGGCGGGCTACACGATCAACAGCGAAAGCGATCTGATCAACGTCTATGCCAAGCCCAAGGATGGCAAGCCAGACCTAGCCAACTATGCGAGCCTGTTGGAGCATGGCTCCTTTGGGAACCTTGAGCCGCTGCGCGGGCGCCTGCACACATTTATCAGCGACGATGTGCTCGCTACCGTCGCTGCGCGTTACGCGGTACCGGCGCCCGGCTCTATGTCGGGGCAACCGATGCAGATAGCGGCGATGCAGTTGCGTTTGACCTGGGCGATATGGCAACACGCTATGGTGCGGCGAGCGACGCCGATGAAAGGGCGTTGCTGAAGGACTGCTATATCAGCGCAATTATCGCGAGCTCTTCCTCACCTATTGCTGCACCGCCAGCCTTTATCGACAACACGATGTATATCGATGGCGGCACGCGGTTTGGTCTGTTTGGCGATTCCGTGCTTGAAGCATTTTTCCGCCGCCAACAGGGTCTCACCGATGCGTACGGTATTCTCGAAGATGAAAGCAGTGGTCTAGAGCCGATCGCCTCGCTTGCGCCCGTAGTCTACGCCGTGATTGATGGCACGCTGGAGCTGCCCGCACGCCATTGTCCAAAGAAAGACCAGTCGCTTTGTACGCCAGAGCAGCCGCTTGGCCCCAAGGACGGCGCACATAAGGATTGGAACCTGCTCGATCTCGCGCTCAACACTGAGCATATTCTGGTCAATGAGGTTTACAGGTTCTCGGCATTGTCGGTGGAAGCCGACGCCTGTGAGCAAGCGGGGTGCTTCAATTTCCTGCGCATCGAACCCGATGTTGCCGACTTTGAGTATATCCTGCCCGCGCCAGATACCGGCGTTCTTATGCCCGCGACATGCCCGCAATGGCAGCAGATCGATAATGAAGTCGACGACCCGATTGAGTTCCACAAACGCTATATGCGCTGCCTGATTGCTTACGGTCAGTTGAAGGTGGAACAAGCCGGCTGGGGTATTTCGGAAAGCTAACCCGTACCTTTGCTGGTTATTATGAGATGCCCGCGGTCATCAACAGCGCAATCGGCCAATGGCATTGCTCCGCAGCGCGCCTGTTCTTCAAAACCATCGGTGACATCAAATCGATAGCCATGCCAAGGGCAGGTGACGTGGCCATCGTCATCAATCTCGGCATCGCCGATTGGGCCCAGTAGATGCGGGCACGTGGCGGAATAGGCGCGCCATTGATCGCGCCAGAACCGCACAGCAAATCGTCCAGAAGCGAGATCAGCCTCGTAAGTCTTGGCCTCGTCAAGTTCCCTAACGAGTCCCAGGTCGGTTGAAGTTTCCCTGGAACCCTGCCGTTCGCGTTTCGCATCGATCGCCGCTTGGCGCCCCAGCATCAGCTCCTGATCCTCGTCATAGAGCCGTTCATATTGCGATTTCAAAACCGCAAGTATCATTATGGATTGTTCTGGAGTTGCTGGTTCTATGGGCGCGTAAAACCGTACATCCACCTCGATCCCACCTGCCTCAACGGACGAGGCTTGCGTGTGAATCTCGATGCCCTGTCCACTGCCCTCAATAACCGATGTGGCCCAATAGCTGCGCTGTCGATCAACCAGCAGTTCAAGCAATTGATGGCCCGCATTGGATGGTAAGTTGGTCTTGCAACGCCATCCCCATCCGCCTTCATCAATCAGGGCAATATCTTCGAACGCGCTTGGGTGTACATATGGCAGATGCTCCCAATCATAGGCGTTCTCAATCATCCGTGTCAGCGTGACAGGTAATTGCCGTACATAATTACCAAGATAGTGAAGGCTGGTAAGGCGTTCGTAGTCCACTTCATTGGAGCGCCCATCAAAAGCTGCTTTGTCGTTCGTGCTCAGCTCCATGTCGCCTCGGGCGGTAGGCTCATCAAAATCGCGTCAATGTTGCCGCCGGTTTTGAGGCCAAACAAAGTGCCACGGTCATAAACCAGATTGAATTCGGCATAGCGCCCGCGCCATTCGAGCTGCGTCTGTTTATCTTCAGAACTGAAGTCGCTGTCCATTCGCCGCCGCACAAGTTGGGGATAGATATCGAGAAATGCCTCACCCACATCCTGCGTAAAGGCGAAATTCCGGTCAAAGGATGGGTCGTCATCGCATTCCAGATGATCGTAGAAAATCCCGCCCACACCGCGATGCACGCCGCGATGCGGGATATAAAAGTACTCGTCGGCCCATTGCTTGAACCGGTCATAATATGTCGGGTTATGCGCTGAGCATGCTGCGCGGAAGCGTGCGTGAAAGTCAGCAGTATCCTCTTCATAAGGGATTGGCGGGTTGAGGTCGGCCCCGCCCCCAAACCAGGCCTTACCCGTTGTCAGGAACCGCGTGTTCATATGCACCGCCGGAACATGAGGGTTCGCCATATGCGCGACCAGACTGATGCCGGTTGCAGTAAACCCCGGATTGTCCGCATCTGCTCCGTTTACCTGAGATGCGAATTCCGGCGAGAAGCTGCCCTTCACGGTTGAGACATTCACCCCAACCTTCTCAAACACCTTGCCCTTCATCAGCCCCTGAACGCCGCCGCCAGGGTCATCATTGCCCTCCTCCTCACGTTGCCAAGGGGTATAGGCGAAAGATGCATCAGACCCAGCCTCGCGCTCAATCGCTTCGAATTCGGCGCAGATGCGGTCGCGCAAGGCTTCAAACCAGGTTTTAGCGGCTTCGGTGTGGCGTGTGAGTTCGGTCATGCGCAGGTCTTGCCATCGGAAAATCATTGGGGCAATAGCTGGCCATGGTTCCCGTTTCGTTCGCAGATCAAGAATGGCTGATGACGGCTGGCCGTGCGCTTTATTGGCCGCGCGAGCAGACGTTACTGGTGGCTGACCTCCATCTGGAAAAGGGAAGCTTTTATGCCCAGCACGGTCAGATGCTGCCCCCCTATGATAGCCGCGAAACGCTGGAACGTGTTGCCGATGCAATCAAACAAACCGGGGCGCGGCGGGTCATCACCCTAGGCGACAATTTTCATGATGATGACGGTACGATTCGGTTGGAAAGCTATGCTGCCGGCATGCTGGAATCGCTCACCCGTTCGCTCGAATGGGTCTGGATCACCGGAAATCACGACGAAAATATGCACCGTAGTTTTGGTGGCGAGTTGTGTGAAGAAATGGAAGTGAGTGGGATTGTCCTGCGCCACATTGCCAGGGCGGGCGAGACGCGGCCGGAGCTTTCGGGGCATTTTCACCCGAAGATCTCGCATGAGGGTCCGCAACCGTTACATCAGCCGCCCTTGCGCAGTTATGGCGCGCAATCACGGCCATGGTGACCGCATGATCCTCCCCGCATTTGGCGCTTATACAGGCGGGATGGATGCCGGCGACGCCGCAATTTTTAAAGCGTTAAGCCCTGCAAACACCGTAGAGGCAATCGTGCCTGCTGGACATAAAATTGCGCGCTTTCCCCTGTTGCAAGACGCGGCATAGGCGCAACGCCAACACAGTTTCTTTGGCTTCCCCCCGAACCCCCTTCCGTTTCTGACAAACTGCGCCTATTTGCACCTCCAGATTATAGCGAAACTTCAGGAGAAAGCCCCATAGCTCGTCCACCACGTCGTTCAATGCAACCGCCGCGCAAGAGCGGTCCACGCTACGACCAGTTTATCGAATCCCCAAAAGTCCGCGTCATTGACGAGAACGGGGAAAATCTTGGCGTCATGTTCACAAACGAAGCCGCGGAGCAGGCCAATGGTATTGGCCTGAACCTGGTTGAGGTATCCCCCAATGCGGACCCGCCAGTGTGCAAGTTTCTGGATGTCGGCAAGTATCGCTATGAGGCTCAGAAAAAGGCCAATCTCGCGCGCAAGACTCAGAAAACTCAGGACATCAAAGAAGTCAAAATGCGCCCGAACATCGACACGCATGATTATGACGTGAAGATGCGCAATGTGAACAAGTTCATCGAAAACGGCGACAAGGTGAAGGTCACTTTGCGTTTCCGTGGACGTGAGATGGCGCACCAGCAGCTGGGAATGGATTTGCTCAACCGCGTGCGCGACGATGTCGAAGAGATCGCAAAGGTTGAGGCGTTTCCAAGGCTCGAAGGTCGCCAGATGCTGATGGTGTTGGCGCCCAGATAGGGCTGATTCTCAGTTATAAACTGCTGCAATTAGTCGGCAGCTGTAGTAGCTTGGTAGAACACCAGTGGTTCGCAAATCTGACCACATTAGTGAAGAGTACACTTTGATCCCCGGGAGTGCTCAATGAATAAGACTGCCTCATTGCTCGCCTTGGCCGCTGCAATTGCCGCCACTACAACTGCTCAAGCACAGACACAAAACAGTGATGGTGCCTCCGCGCCAACGGTCGCTGTCAGTGCCGCTGGTTTTGCTCAGTTCGTTCCGACCGAGCAAACCGACATGCGTCAGATCGACTACACCGCATGGGATGAGGCGACGGACTTCATTATCCTGTCAATGGGGCGTTCCTTGCGACAAACGCCCGGTTCAGCTGAGGCCGGTATCGGCAGCAGGCGTATATTCGGGCACAATTCGCGCTATCGCCTCGAAGGCAACCGCGTCATGTTTTCCTTCTTCACGCCAGAGCTTAAGGAACTGGTGGCGGATTATCGCCGCGATCTTGAACAAACCGCTGATGTGGTTGAGTTGGCCAAACTCGATCGTAATGAGCAGCTCGCCTATTGGATCAACCTCCACAATGTCGCACTGATTGAAAAGATCAGCCAGTCATGGCCGGTGCGCCAGCCAAGTACCATTGATCTCAATGGCACCCCTCTGGACGAAGCAAAGTTCATTACCGTCAATGGCGTAGCCATGAGCCCGCGCGACATTCGCACGCAGATTGTCTACCCTAACTGGAAAGACCCAAAGGTCATGTATGGCTTCTGGCGCGGTGATATCGGTGGGCCGTCGATCCAGCGCGATCCCTACACCGGCGAAAATGTCAGCCGTTTGCTTGAGCGTAGTGCGGGTGAATTCATCAATTCGCTGCGCGGCACCGAAAAGCGCGGCGACCGCCTCCTAGTATCGGAAATCTACGAAGAAGCGCGCCCATTCTATTTCAGCAATTGGGAAGACGACGTTCGCGCCCACGTTGCGCAATATGCAGAAGACGACGTCAAAGAACTGCTTGCGAAAACGAGCAGCGTGGAAGCTTCCATATATGAAAAAGATATCGCTGATTTGGCGGGCGGCATGCGCGAACCAAGCTATTCCAATGTGACGACCACGGGCCGCGATGGTATTGAGCGGTCGGCATCGTTCCGTATCCCGCAAGGGGTAGCGCGCCTGCTGCGCGAACGTGACACGAAAATGGGCCGGATCCTCAAGGAAAACCGCACAGGTACCGTTACCATCATTCCCGTCACGCTTCCCGGCGAAGAAGCACCCGACACAGAAGTGGAATAGCTGTCACCTCCATTGTGACCGCTTCTAAACGTCGCTAGGCTTCGCCTGGTGAGCGGGGATAGCAATAACTCATTGGTGAAATTGATCGGTTTGATCGTCGGGGCAGTAGCTTTGGCGCTTTCGACCGTTCTCCCGCTCCCAACTGAGCTATCTCGCGAAGGTATGATCGTCGCTGGGCTGGTCGTGTTGATGGCGGCCTGGTGGATGACCGAAGCGCTGCCGCTAACCGCCACAGCCCTGATGCCCTTTATCGTGCTGCCATTCGCTGGCGTAATGAACGCGAGAGAGACCGCAAGCGCATATTACTCACCGATACTGTTCCTGCTGTTAGGCGGCGCGTTTATAGCGCTGGCCATCGAGCGCACCGGGCTACACCGCAGGCTCGCACTGACAATTCTCAATATATTGGGCCGTAACGCAAACTCTATGGGTTTGCTGCTCGCCTTCATGGTCAGCGCAGCGATCCTGTCCATGCTCATTTCCAATACGTCGACGGCGCTGATCATGATGCCGATGGCGTTGGCTGTGCTGGCAGGCAGTGAAACCCGATCGGCCTCAAGTAGCGAAGCGGTAGGCCAACAAGAAGGCCTCTCCGGCGCATTGCCCATGGGAATAGCCTTTGCTGCCAGCATTGGAGGGCTTGGAACGCTGGTCGGCTCCCCCACAAACGCGATAGCTGTGGGTCTGCTCGACACGATGATCGGGCTGGAAATCAGCTTTGCCAGATGGATGATATTCGGCCTGCCCATTGTTATCATCGGCATCCCAGTCGCAGCTTTTATCATCGCGCGCGTACAGTCGATCTCGTCTGATCCGTTCAATGTTGCCGCAGCGCGAACCGCTATCGACAATCCCGCGCCTATGGGCAGCGCCGAAAAACGGCTGATGATTGTAGTTGCTTTGACATTTCTTGCATGGATGAGCCGTTTGTGGCTCGCGCCTTATCTGCCCGAGGGAAGCTGGACCGATGGCACCATTGCCATCATCGCAAGTCTTGCGTTGTTCCTGCTACCGGATGGTAAAGGCAGGCCATTGCTCATTTGGCAGGAGGCTGATCGCGCACCTTGGGGCGTCATCATGATGTTTGGTGGCGGATTGGCATTGGCTGCGGGTATGAGCGCGAGCGGACTTGCAGAATGGCTCGGCAATGCGCTCTTGCCTCTTGAAGTGTTTGCCTTGGTAGTGATCGCGTTGACCATCGTCGCCATGGTGATCTTGATCACAGAGTTTGCCAGCAACGTAGCCACGGCAACGGCCATCATTCCGGCCGTCGCTAGCTTAGCAGCGGCGCTGGGGCTGGGCGAACAAGCGATCTTGCTCGCTATGCCTGCAGCGCTCGCGGCGAGCTGGGGATTTGTTCTGCCAGCGGGCACCGGCCCTAACGCGATTGCATGGTCAACCGGGCGCCTGAAAATCGGGCGCCTTGTGAGGGCGGGCGTGATCCTCGATCTGATCGGGGTTTTCCTGATCGTCGGAATGGTGTGGGCGATTGCGAATTTCGTCTGACAACCACGCCTAGCCACCCGCGCCCTCACCACATATTTGGCACCCTGCGTTTCTGGCTATCCAGATCCTCGCGCGCAATCCGATCCCAAAACCGGCCACCGACAATCTGCTCAGCATTATATGTGTTCACAAGATACTCGCCGAGCTCGCCATCAAGCTTTTTGTTCGCCATTTCAAAAGTCCAGAGCCGGAAACGCCCCCGCTTATTCTCGGTGAGAACGCTTTTGATAAACGCATGGGGTACCGGGACGCTGATCCCATAATCCTCCTGCTCCTTGCCGATCCGTTCCACCTTCTCTCCGAAGTAAAAAACCGGGCAGGTGAGTACATAGGTCTCCAGGGTGCTTGGACGCTCGTCTAGCTCGCGAATGGCCTCCTCCAGCTCGCGCATGATCCCGCGATTGAAACGGGGATGCTGGGGCGACATGTTTGAAAGGAGGAAGGTCTCGCTATTCTGGATATCCTGGAGGTCCTGATTGGCGCTGCCAACCAGATGCCCGCGATCAAACCCGCTTCCCTTATAGGCTTTCAAACCCGCTCTAAATCGCTTCGGAATGCGTGTGTCGGCACGGAAATTGTTGAGCCGCTGAACACCTTCCATACTGTTTACCAATTCGCGGTCGCGATTGATGATCTCAAGGGTCCACTTCGCCTGCCGAAAATACCACGAATAACCGATGGAAAAATGCCGCCCGGTCAGCACCTGATCGCATACCGGCGCGCCATAGCGAAGCTCGCGCTGCATCTGAAATGGATCATCGATCATTGCCCTTGCCCCTTCAAGCTCTCCAGGCTGCTCAATATCTGTCCCACTAGCTGCCGGATTGTACCTTTGCGAAGGTTCGGGATCACACAGCTTCATTTACCCAGCATTTCTGCAAGCGGCGTCTTGCACTGCCACCGCTAGAAAGTTAGTTACGCCAGTAACGAATATTCTGTCGTTGGAGAGGCGTTCTTGCGGAGGTTAGGAACGGGGGCCAGCGGCACGGATTGTCGGCTCCTGCCTTCCTAGGAGCGTGTTTAGGAAGGGACCAATTCGATGTCCGATGCTATTGATTCAACCGACAAGCCAACTCCGCGCCGTAAACCAAAGCCAGAAAAAACCACCATCGCCGGACGCGAGCTGAAGCCCAGCACGCTTATGATGGGGCACGGCTTTGACCCTGCCCTTTCCGAAGGAAGCCTCAAAGCCCCCATCTTCCTCACATCTACTTTTGCGTTTGAAAATGCCGCAGCGGGCAAGCGCCACTTTGAAGGGATAACGGGCAAGCGGCCTGGCGGCGCCGAAGGCCTTGTCTATTCGCGTTTCAACGGCCCCAATCAGGAAATTCTGGAGGACCGCCTCGCGGTCTGGGATGGTGCAGAAGATGCGCTCTCTTTCAGCAGCGGAATGACGGCAATCACCGTATTGATGCTGGCTTACGCTTCGCGAGGTGATGTGATTATTCACTCCGGCCCTCTGTATGCCGCCAGCGAAGGGTTTGTCGCAAAAGTGCTCAGTAAATTCGGCGTCACGTATGTGGACTTCCCTGCAGGGGCTACGCGCGAAGAACTTGACGCGGTGATGGAAAAGGCCAAAATCATGGCCAGCGAGCAAGGCGGCAAGGTCTGCATGGTCTATCTCGAAAGCCCGGGCAATCCGACCAACGCGCTCGTCGATATTGAAGCTGTCCGCGATGCCCGCAACGCTGCCTTTGGCGACGATGGACCGCCAATCGCAATCGACAACACCTTCCTCGGCCCGCTTTGGCAACGCCCGCTCGATCAGGGGGCAGATATCGTCTGTTACTCACTGACCAAATATGTCGGCGGGCATTCTGATCTCGTCGCTGGTTCAGTATCGGGTGCCAAGAAATGGATGGACCCCGTTCGTGCGCTGCGCAACACGATGGGCGGCATCGCCGACCCGAACACGGCCTGGATGCTGTTGCGCAGTCTGGAAACTGTGGAACTGCGCATGGACCGTGCCGGGCTGAATGCTGCAAAGGTCTGCGAGTTTCTTGCCAAACACCCCAAGGTCGAAGGTCTCGGCTATCTCGGCATGATCACCGATCCGCGGCAACAGGACATCTATGATCGCCATTGCAAGGGCGCAGGCTCGACTTTCTCGGTCTTTATCAAGGGCGGAGAAGCTGAATGCTTCCGTTTTCTCGATAACCTGACGATTGCAAAGCTGGCCGTTAGCCTGGGCGGTACAGAGACCCTCGCCAGCCATCCAGCCAGCATGACGCACCTTTCTGTGCCTGACGAACGCCGTGCAGCGCTGGGCATCAGCGACAATCTGGTGCGGATCAGTATCGGTATTGAGGATGCCGATGATCTGATCGCCGACTTTGAGCAAGCCCTTGAATCTGTTTGAGGAGGCAGTTTGACGTCAACGCGCAAAATCGGCTTTCTCGCCTGCGCTGAAACGCTGCCCGCCGAATTGGGCGGCGCGACGGAGCGGCGCGGCGATGCCTTTGAGCACGACTTGGAGGTTGCCGCGCTGCGCCCGGCTTTCATTCAGGCTGGCCTAGAACTGATCGAGGTAGACTGGCGTGCACCACTCGAACATTTCGAGGAGTTTCGACTCGTGCTTCTGGGTAGCGCGTGGGACTATCAGGATGATGCCCACGCCTTTGCTGCCAAGCTAGAGGCGATTGAGGCAAATGGCCCAATTGTTTGCAACTCATCAGAAATCGTCCGATGGAATCTGGACAAACAATATCTGAAGGTTCTGGCGGGGGCGGGAATACCGACAATCCCAACCATGTGGTGCAATCGCGCAGACCCGGCAATCGTCCAAACCGCATTCGATACTCTCACAACGGACAGGGTCGTGGTAAAGCGACAGGTCGGCGCAGGCGGCATGGGCCAGCACAGCTTTTCGCGCGACGCTCCACCGTCCGACGATTGGCGTATGGACCGTCCGGTCATGATCCAGCCTTTCCTGCCCTCCATTCTTGAGGAGGGTGAGTTTACGTTGCTCTTCATCGACGGGGAGTATTCTCACGCAGTGCAAAAACGCACCGCAGAGGGAGAGTACCGGATTCAGTCGCTATATGGCGGGACGGAGCACGATTATGAGCCGGGTCCAGAAGACTTAGCTAGCGCGAAAGTAGCCATGGCCGCCCTGCCCTTCGAGCGACCTCTTTACGCAAGGATCGACATGATCCGCCTCCCATCCGGCGCGCTGGCCGTGATGGAGGCGGAGATGATCGAGCCGTATTTGTACCCAGAGCAAGGGCCAGAGCTTGGCGAGCGCCTCGCCCGTGCTATCTTGCGCCGTATCTAGGCGGGAGAGTGTCACATGGCTGAGCGCGAAAAGGTGTTTCTGGTTATTGGCGCGGGCGCCGGTATTGGCGGTCATGCGGTCGCCCGGTTTGCCGCTGAAGGCTATCACGCGGTACTGGCGCGGCGGAGTGATAAGGCAGGGCTTGAACGATTGGTCACGCAGATCAAGGATGCGGGTGGTTCGGCCAGCGGCACTTTGCTCAATGCCAGCGAAGACGGATCGATTGAGGAACTGATTGAGCGGATCGAGACTGACATCGGCCCGATAGACACAGCGCTCTACAATCTGGGCGCGCAAATTGGTAACCGCACGTTGCACAACACGCCGCATCGCACATTCGAGCTGGGCTGGCGCTTGGGATGCTTTGGCCTGTTCCGTCTCGCCCACGCGATGTTTCCAGCCATGGTTGAGCGTGGCCGAGGGTCGTTGCTCGTAACCTCAGCAACGGTACCGCAGTGCGAGGCAATGCAGGTCAGCACAGTCACGCCGCCGCAATGGGCGGACGCCGCATGCTGTGCCAGACGCTCAATGCAGAATTTGGCCCACAAGGTATTCATGTCGCGCATGTGGTGGTTGATGGATCGGTCGACGCGCCTGACACGCTCGGCAAGCTGCTCGGTGAAAAATTTGAGGCCTATAAAGCGTCAAAGGGCGAGGAAGGCGTGATCGATCCAGGCGTTCTCGCCGATACCTATTGGCACCTGTCACAACAGCCAAGGAATTGCTGGACGCATGAACTGGATGCGCGGTACCGTGGAGCGATGTCGCGTGGTGGAACGACAATCCAATCGCGGCGATTGATCGCACATAGACCAGGGCTGTGATTTTCGCCGATAATTCGACGGATATCGGAAACAAGAGGTAGACGATCATACCGACCCCCTGCATACACATCGGTGTATGTTTGTGACGGGTTGGATAACTTGGACTTAATTAGGGATTGTGTTTATGAAGTTTAGATCGAATTTTGCATCACATACACTCGTGATGTCTAGCATGGCGATGCTTTCGGCTTGTGGTGACACCGGAGAAGCAATCGGAGATATCGCAGAAGGCGCTGTGGGTACAGGCGCAGCTTTCAATATCAGTGATGGCTACGATGTGTGCTTTAACAAAGTTGTCGAGCAACTCGGCGCAGACACAAAAGTCACCGAGGTAGACGCGTATTTCAACGCTGGTGAGGAGTTAGACGGTAACGCAAACTTCGAACCGGGAGCGTTAATGAGCTGCGCGGCCTCCTATCAGGATCCAGAAAACCCAAAGCGGCTGCTGAATATCCAGATGGATATGAGAACCGGGGAATTCGGTGACCCTTCCAAGGTTGAAATTTCGTTTAGCGGCGACGCGGCGGACTTTAATCTCGATGAATTCCTGATCCCGTTGTCAGATGTGAAAATGACTGAGGCCACCGCCAGGTTGGACGAACAGAAAAAAGTTGGACGCTGTGTATAGCAGCTATGCCTGGAAGTCTGTTGTTCTGGAAGAACCAGACCCCTTTAGTGACACCCATCTTATTACTCTCCGCATGTCTGGCCGCCTTAAAAGCAACGAGATTCTAGAGAGTGGCGCTATCAAATACTCCATTGATGGCAAAGCTATCGTAGAGAATGATCTGGTTCCTTAGGAAATACAGGAAAGACGGGGCACTTACGGTAAAAGCACCCCGTTTTTCCAAAGACTATCCCTTCCACTCTCTGCGTTCTTCCGCCATTTTCAGCACTTCATAAGCAACCTGAAGTTTTTGAAACTCAGCGGCGGCTTCAACATCGCCGGGCTTCACATCGGGGTGTACCGTCTTTGCCTTCTCGCGCCATGCCTTCTTGATCGCAGTGAAGTCTGCGTCGGCATCCAATCCTAGTGCTTCTAGCGCGCGCATCTCATCGGCGCTGCGCGAACCATCGCCGCTGCCAGACCAGCCATAATGTGATGCCTCGGCATAGCCGGAATTATCGCGTCGCTCATCCTTGGCGCGCTTCTCCTTCTCGGCCTTGTCGAGTCCCTCGAAATAGTCCCACTTCTGATTGTATTCCGCCGCATGCTTCTGACAAAAATACCAGCGGTCCGGATTGTTAGGCGATTTGGGCGCGGGGCAATCGCCCTTTTCCTCGCACCCATGGCGGTCGCACAGCCGCACAGTCGCGGCCTCCCGCGATTCCTCATACCCCCGCCAGCGCGGAAAACCCCAATCATTGGAACGACGCGCCTTAGGCATCGCGAGCTACATTTGAGGTCGGATCGAACGTCCATGTTGTTAGTCGGGTCGGCATAGCTCTCAATCTAGGGATGGTTGCGCATAAAGCCAATCAAAAGCCAGCGCGGCATGGAACAAGTTTCAGTTTGAAATGTTGCATTGCAACTATTGGTTCATAAATGGCGGCTAATGGCCCCGCCAGGGAAGATCGAATGAGCAGACAGGTATCACTTTCAGCAACCTTCGCAATTTTGGCGATGAGCGCGTTTGCGATGTCCGCCCATATTGGCGGACAGAGCGCCGACCTCTCGCGCACGCCCAGCTTTTCTGCGCCAATCATCTCAGTAGATCACTAATCCATTAGAAAACCCGTCCCCGCAATAAGCAGGAACGGGTAATCAATTTTTCCAAAAAGATCAGTTGATAACAATCGTCGCGGCGCGGCGGTTCTGCGCCCATGCCTCTGGCGTTGATGCCAAGGCGACGGGTTGCTCCTTACCAAGGCTCACGGTCCGAATGCGGTTGGCGGGAATACCAATAGAGACGAGATAGTTTTTCGCGGCGTTTGCCCGACGTTCGCCCAGAGCAAGGTTATAATCGCGGGTCCCGCGCTCATCTGTATGCCCTTCAATTGTGAAATTGAGGTTCGCATACTGGCTAAAATACTGCGCCTGTGTCTGAAGCTTCGCGGCGTCTTCGCTATCGATATTGAAGCGGTCAGTATCGAAGTAGACGACTGTATTTTGAATACCAACGGCATCAGTAAAGTGCGCCTGGGTGCCAACGCCTGGTGCGGTTGGCGCTGTATCAGGTACGGCAGTCGGTGTCTGAGTAGTCGGCTGAGGCGGCGGTGGCAGCTCTTCAGGCGGCTTCTTCTGACAAGCGCCGAGAGTCAGTGCACTGGCCAGAATGGCGGAGGTGGCAAAACGTGTATTCATTGATCAAGTTCCTTTCTCAGAAACATTAGGGTCAAGACCCATAAAGCCCTCGAACGCCCCCCAAAGGCGATTGAAACAGTCACTATTCGATTATCGGGCCCCAGGCGGGATCCGATGCATCAACCGGCGTTTTAAGCTGACGCTCATTATCGCCCGTCAGATCGACTTGCCACAGCGTGGACTTACCCGAATTGCGCTGCGTACGGAAGAATTGAATGATCCGGCCATTGGGCGCCCATGTCGGTGCCTCATCCTGCCATCCGCGGGTAAGTGTACGGACATTGCGGCCTGTTGGCGTCATCACTGCGACATTGAAATCCCCGGCAATGCGAGTGAAAGCGATCTGGTCGCCGCGCGGGCTCCATTCCGGCGTTGCGCAGCGTCCGCCCGCAAAACTGATCCGGCGTTGGCCGGAGCCATCCGCGTTCATGACATAGCATTGCTGGCTGCCAGAGCGGTCGCTTTCGAAGACAATCCGGCTGCCATCGGGCGAATATGACCCGCCAATATCGATCCCCGGCGTATCGGTCAGCCGCGTGCTGCGCCCACCGCGTGCAGAGACGCGATAAATGTCGGTATTACCTCCGACCGCCATAGAATAAAGAATGCTGCTGCCATCGGGGCTCCAGCGCGGCGCGAAGGTCGGGTTGGAGCTTTCCGTCACCAGCGTCTGTCGGCCCGTGCCGATGTCATAGACATAGATGCGCGGATTGCCGTCGACATAGCTGAGGTAAACCAGCTTCTTGTAATCAGGCGAATAGCGCGGGGTTAGCGCGGTCGCGCGGCCCGTTGTGATAAAGCGATGGTTTGCACCGTCGCTGTCCATAATGGCGAGCCGCTTGACCCGGTTATCCTTGGGGCCGGTCTCGGCAATATAGGCGATCCGGCTGTCGAAGAACGGGCTTTCGCCAGTCAGGCGCGAATAGACCATATCAGAACATTTATGCGCAGCGCGACGCCATTCGCTCGGCTGCACTTTCCAGCCACCGGCCTCAAGCCGCTGCTGCAACGCCGTGTCGTACAAGAAGCAGCCGACGGTCAGTCTGCCGTCGCTATTCGCATTGACATACCCCTGAACCAGCATCTCAGCCCCGCGATTGGACCATGTGGACCATGCCGGCGACTGAATTTGCGACAGTTCCGGGCGCGGTAGAGAGTCAGGGCCAGACGGCTTGAACAGCCCGTTATTGCGCAGATTGTTAGTGATGACCCGCGCCAGCTCAATACCCAGTGCCGACGTTCCGCTGCGATTGGCCAGGGTCTGCGCATTTCGGTTGGTCGCAAATGCCGGGATCGCGATGCCTAGATCGTCGAGATTGCCTTCAAAACTGACGGAGCCGGTTAAGCCGCCTTCATCTTCCTCAACCGTTTCCAGTTCACCGCCATTGGGCAGTGCCGCGCCAAGATCGACGTTCTGATCTTGCGCCGCCAGTGGCGACGCGATGAGGGCGAAAGCGAGTGTAAGCGATAATCTCATTGCGCTAATTTCCAGTCAAAACTGAACGGGCCAACCCGTTTCCAAGCCTCGTAATACTGCTCCGGCAAGTCGAACGGGGCAGCCAGTTGCACCGCACGGACAGCCTGTTCTGCATGACGGGCAGCCTGAGCGCGATTGGTATCATTAATTCCGGTTTGCCGCACCACTTCAGGGCGCCCCGCGAGAGACCCGTCAGGATTCAAACGCCAGCGCAGGAAAGTCGTGATCTGATCGACTTCAGGCCCGCTTGGCGGGGTCCAATGCGGTTTGATCTTGCGCGCGATGCCTTGAACCAGCGAGGCCTTCGCGCTCGCACCGATTTGCGAGGCTGGGATACGGGTTTCGGTAGTGCTGGTGCTTCCACCCGCCCCAGTCAGAAAGTTATCGCCAACGCGCGAGCCGCCACGACGCTCAGTCTCTTTTGGCGGCGTACGTTCTTGTTGATCAGGGCGGCGGCGGGCGCTGTTATCGCGAACGGGCGCCCTGTCCTGGGTTTGTGGCTGTTGTTGGGGTGCTTCGGCTGCGGGCGTCGGATTGGGATCATTCGCAATTTCAGGCGCTACAGCGGCGCGGCTTTCGGCCACGGGCACAGGTGCGGTGGCCTCCATGCCAATCTCTTCCGCCAGATTGACGGTCATACGCTCCGGTCGTTCGATCGGATCGCGGTCACCGGGCTGGAATATCAGGACCAGAACCAACAAGACGTGCAGCACCAATGCGACCAACAGGCCGATCCGATCCTCACGTCTTGGTAGAGCTGTTTCCATTATCCTCTCTTGCTCATCGGGCTATGGCTCGACAGATGAACCGTTGGTGAGCAACGAAATGCGGTTCAGGCCAGCCCTGTTGAGTTCGCCCATAACGGCCATGACGCGGCCATAATCGAGCGAGCGATCCGCCCGCAAAGTGATATCCGGCCCCTCCCCACCGCGTGGCAGGGCCTCAAGCGCAGCGGCAAATCCGCCCGCGTCAACCGGTGCGTCATCGATGAAAACATTGCCGGCGGAATCAACGCTGATCGTGACCGATTGCTGAGGGTTTTCAACCGCATTGGCGCGGCTATCGGGCAGGTCAATCGGCACGCCAGCAGTGAGTAACGGTGCCGTGACCATAAAGATGATCAACAGCACCAACATTACGTCGACAAAGGGTGTAACGTTGATTTCCGCCATCGGCGCGCGTCTGCCGCTGCGGCGGCTACGCCCGGTTCCTTTGCCAGATCCAATCGCCATAGCCATTATTGGGCTTCCTCTTGAGTTGGAGGCGCACTACCCGCGCCCTCCGCCTTTCCACCCGGAAGGGTCCGGAGACTGGTCCGGGTGGAAAGGCGGAGGGCGCGGGTAGTCACGGCAAAACTCACGAACCCGCCTCCAATTGCCGACTAAAGCTCGCATGCAGTTTATCCGCGAAACGGTGCAGCCGGGCTTCATAGCGGTTCACCGAGTGGCTGAAACGGTTGTAAGCGATCACAGCAGGAATAGCGGCAAAAAGGCCGATCGCCGTAGCGAACAATGCCTCTGAGATACCGGGCGCAACTACGGCAAGCGAAGAGCTTTCCTGCGCGCCAATCTGGAAAAAGCTGTTCATGATACCCCAAACCGTGCCGAACAGGCCGACAAACGGAGCAACTGAACCGACGGTCGCGAGAAAATTGAGGCGATTGGCCAGCTCGTCCGCTTCTGACGCGACCTGTCCATCCATCGCGCTCGCGATGCGTTGGCGCACTCCGTCAGCATCCTTGACGCCAGCCTTCGTCGAGCGACGCCATTCACTCACCCCGGCACTAGCCACGCGCGCAGGCGGCAAGTCTTTGCGGCCGCGTTCTGACATAAAGCGATCAAAGCTGTCCGCTTGCCAGAATTCGGCCTCATACTCCTGAGTTTTGCTGGTCAGTCCGCGCATACGCAGCGAAAACGCCACGATGATCATCCAGACCCAGATACTGGCGATGATCAGGCCAGCCATAACCAGCTGCACAACGATATCTGCGTCCAGAAATAGCTCGACGGGATCGAGTCTGGTTGGCGCGGCAGCAGCAAGAAGGGACAGAGTGTTCATGTATTTTCCGTTGTGGCCTCAGGGGGTTCGATCACTGGAGCAAATGCGTTACGCCATTTTTCTGGTTGACGTGTCGGGCGGTACCGTCAGGCGCAACGAAGCCTACTCGCAAGTCTGCTTCAGCCAGCACATCATCCCCGCGCCGGGCGGTCTGATGCATCCGGCAGCTGGCGGCGCGCATTTGAGTGCAGCGCGTTTCTATGATCACATCGTCATCCAGCTTTGCCGGGCGCAGATATTTAATGTTCATTTCCGAGACTGCATAAGCACCGACGCCCGCCTCAATTGCCGCGCGCTGATCAATTTCCAGCCGTCGCAACAAATCGGATCGCGCCCTCTCAAACCAGCGCAGATAATTGGCGTGATAGGTTATGCCTGAAAGATCAGTATCTTCGTAATAAACGCGCACGGCATAAAGGTGCCGCGTGCCATCAATCACACCATCTGGAAATGCTGGTCGGTTCATTGAATGCTGACTTAGCCCAGCGGAATCGGCCTGCCTAGCCACTCATCCCGGCCTATAGACGGAATGAATCCCACCATCGACGAATGGAGTTGGAACCCTCGTTTCCGCACGCCATCCGGCGTGCGATATCCTCGCTCATGCGATCAAAGATCGCGCCGCTGCGGGCAGGCAGTCGCCCTTGCGAACCCCCTTGCGGGTTCGAAACCAGCGCGAAACAGTCTGTGGCGCGCCAAGCTATCATACAATCATCGGCCCCAGCGGTTGACCGCCAAAGAGATGCACATGCAGATGTGGGACTTCCTGCCCGCCATGCTGTCCGATATTCGCGAGCAAGCGATAGCCCGGCTCTACGAGGCCTTTCATACGGGCGACTTCGCCGACTGCTCGCACAAATCCGCCAATTTCGGCATCGCTGGCCTTGGCTGAAAAATCATCCCAGCTAACATACGCGCCCTTGGGGATCACAAGCGTGTGAATATCGGCCTGAGGGTTGATGTCCTCAAATGCGTACGCCCAATCATCTTCATAGACTTTCGTCGAAGGAATTTCGCCGCGCAGTATCTTCGCAAAGATGTTTTGATCGTCGTAAGGCTGCGTTGCGTCGATTGGCATCTATTTGCCCCTGCTGGCCTTTTCGGCGATCCCAGAAACCCCTTCGCGCCGGTCCAGCTCCGCCATGACATCGCCCAGTGTTACGTCACTCGCATCAAGCAAAACAAGCAGATGAAACAATACATCGGCGCTTTCGCCAATCAAATTGTCACGGTCGTTCGTTACTGCTGCGATGACGGCCTCGGTTGCCTCTTCACCCAGTTTCTGCGCGACCACCTCAATCCCCTTGGCATTGAGCAGCGCGACATAGCTGTCATCCGGTGACGCTTTGCGTCGTTCTTTGATGGTCTGTTCCAGGCGGGCGAGTGTTTCCATAATTCTCTTTTGGGTCAAACCCCGCGCGCAGGCAAGCCAGCGGCGCGAAGTGCTTCGTGAGCCTCAGAAATGGTGTGCTGACCAAAGTGGAAGATTGACGCGGCAAGAACCGCGCTTGCGTGCCCCTCGATCACACCCTCGACCAAGTGATCGAGTGTTCCCACTCCGCCGCTCGCGACAACGGGAATGCTAACTGCGTCAGCAATCGTACGCGTCAATTCGAGGTCGTAACCGGCCTGGGTTCCATCGCCGTCCATCGACGTGACCAGCAATTCTCCGGCGCCCAGTTCAGCGACCTTGCGGGCATACTCCACGGCATCGATGCCCGTTGGCGTACGTACCGCCATGCGTGAAGATTCCCCACTTGACCGGTTCGTCACCCAGCTCCGGAACCACACGCCGTGCATCAATGCTGGCAACAACGCACTGGCTGCCGAACTTTGCAGCGATCTCTGCGACGAGCTCCGGTCGTTTTACTGCGGCACTGTTGATCGCGACCTTGTCAGCCCCTGCAAGCAGGAGCGCACGCGCGTCCTCTACGCTGCGCACACCGCCACCAACGGTCAGCGGCATAAAGCACACCGCCGCTGTTCGGCTCACGATATCGAGCAACGTACCGCGCCCCTCATGACTTGCCGAGATGTCGAGAAAACACAGCTCATCCGCTCCCGCCGCGTCGTAAGCCTGCGCTTGTTCAACCGGGTCGCCGGCATCCTTCAGGTCGACGAAATTGACGCCTTTGACAACGCGACCATCAGCCACGTCGAGGCAGGGTATGACGCGAATGCGGACCGTCATGACGCTCTTGTCCGTGAGCCAACGCCCTCCGCACCCTCTACCCTTCCACCCGGAGCGTGCCCGGTTATCCTCCGGGTGGAAGGGTAGAGGGTGCGGAGGGCGTGGACCATCATTGAGAACGCTCCCCCATCGCGATCGCGGCGGCCAGATCCAGTCGCCCTTCGTAAAGCGCACGGCCTGTAATTACACCCTCGATTCCTCCATTCGCATGCAAGCTAAGCACGTGAATATCATCGAGACCTTTGACACCGCCACTGGCAATCACCGGAATATCAACTCGCCGCGCGAGGTCGAGCGTAGCATCGATATTGCAGCCCTTCAGCATTCCATCCCGTCCAATATCGGTGAACAGCAGGCTAGCAACCCCGGCATCCTCAAACCGGCGCGCCAGATCGGCAACCGGAACATCGGAAACTTCAGCCCAGCCTTCGGTCGCGACCATGCCGTCCTTCGCATCCACCGCAACGACGATGCCATTTTCCCACTCGCGGGCCATTTCCTTAACAAACTCGGGGTTTTTCAGCGCAGCCGATCCCATCACCACACGTGACACACCAAGGTTGAACCATCCCTCAACACCTTTCGCATCACGAATACCGCCACCCAGCTGAATATGACCATCGAATGATTCAATGATGGCCTTAACTGCTTCAATATTGCGGCCTTCCCCCGCGAAACTGCCATCAAGATCGACAACATGAAGATGCTGCGCACCGGCCTGCGCAAATAGCTGCGCCTGAGCGGCAGGATCATTGCCGTAAACCGTCGCGCGATCCATATCGCCCTCTGCCAGACGGACAACTTCGCCGTTTTTCAGGTCAATTGCCGGGAAAATAATCAAGGCTTCCACTCCAAAAACCGCTTGAGCAGCCCTAGGCCATACTCCTGACTTTTCTCTGGGTGAAACTGCATGCCAAGAACATTATCGTTACCCACAGCAGCCACCAGCCCTCCACCGTGATCAGTCATCGCCAGAACATCCTGCGGGTTTTCAGCATGAAAGTGGTAAGAGTGCAGGAAATATGCCTCTCCCTCTTCAATAACCTCGCAGTCGCGCGCATGCGGCAGCAGCGCAACATCGTTCCAACCCATATGCGGCACTTTAACGCTGCTGTCTGCGGGCTCGATCAGGCGAACTTCACCATCGATCCAGCCCAATCCGGGCGTCGTTCCGTGCTCAAGCCCGCGCGTCGCAAGTAGCTGCATACCAACGCAAATTCCGAGAAACGGCGCGCCGCCAACATGTACACGCTCCGTCATCGCCTCGATAGCGCCATCGATCGCCCGCAGACCCTCCGCGCAGGCCTTGAACGAACCAACACCGGGCAAGACAATGCGATCCGCCGCGCGCAGCACATCAGGATCAGCGGTCACCTGCACATTTGCACCGATTGCTTTCAGCGCATTCTCGACTGAGTGCAGATTGCCCGCGCCGTAATCGACCAGGGCAACAGTTTCACCCACTGAGCTGCCCCTTGGTAGAGGGGATCGCGCCACCTTTACGCGGATCTATTTCCACCGCCTGACGCATAGCCCGCGCAAAACCCTTATACAGAGCTTCGCAAATGTGGTGATTGTTACTGCCATAGAGCAGTTCGCAATGCAGCGTGATACCGGCAGTCTGTGCGACCGAATGGAACCAGTGCTCGATCAGCTCGGTATCCCATTCACCCAGCTTTTCCTGCGTGAAACCAGCTTTCCAAACCAGATACGGTAGACCTGACAGGTCGAGCGACACGCGCGCAAGTGTTTCGTCCATCGGCGAATAGGCGGCGCCATATCGGGTAATGCCACCTTTGTCGCCAAGAGCCTCTGCCAATGCCTGTCCAAGTGCGAGTGCGCTATCTTCGGTCGTATGGTGTTGATCTACATGCAAATCTCCGTCGATCTTCATGGTCACATCGATCAGCGAGTGCTTGGCGAACTGTTCAACCATGTGATCGAGAAAACCGATCCCTGTGGATATGTCATAGTTACCTGAACCGTCGAGATTCACAGCAATCTCAATCGCGGTTTCGGTAGTTTTTCGCTCTATCCGGGCTTGTCTCATGCGCGCGGCTATACGCATTGCTGCGAGGTGCGCAAGACGCACCAAAGAGATGAAGGCGGTTGACCACTGCGCATGGGCACGCCACCTAGTGTCACGCTATGAGCGAAGAAACCCCCGATAGCCTGATTCCTTACGATTCCATCGTGCAGGAGGCGCTGCGCGCCGTCGTTGGCCGTGTCCTCGGCGAGATTGTGGCTTCTGGCAGTGAGCTGCCGGGCAATCACCATTTCTACATCACCTTCAAAACTCATGCTCCGGGTGTATCTGTCCCTCCATCGCTGCGTGAACGGTTTCCCGACGAAATGACCATCGTTTTGCAAAACAAGTTCTGGGATTTGAAGGTCGAGGATGAGCAATTCAGCGTCGGTCTGAGCTTCAATCAGATCCCCGCTGAACTCGTTGTGCCCTATTCCGCGATTACGCAATTTGTTGATCCAGCTGTCGATTTCGGCCTGCAATTTCAGGCGGCCGTTTCCGACATGGCTCCCGCCGCTACTGAAGCGCCCGAGAATGACGAAGCAGCGGGCAATGATGAACAACCAAAAGGCGCAGATGATGGCTCCAATGTCGTCGAAGTCGATTTTGGCCGCAAGAAGTAGCGGTGGCAAAAACACGTGGCCAAACGCAAAAATCCTTCCAAAACCAAACCGCGTGAAACAGCCGGTGTTGAGGTAGATAGCGCTGCCGAAATCAATGAGGCCGAAGTGCCCGGCGCTAGCCCACAAACCAGTCTCTTGGCGAGTGAAGTGGTGCTGCGCGGGGCGACAACATTTGCGCGTAAGGCGGCAGAGAAAGCCTTTTTGGGCAGCAAATATAGCAAGCAGATTGCTCAGGAAGCCGTCGAGAACCGTTCTCTTGTAAACACGATCGCAGCGTATGGCATAGCCAAAGTCGCCACAAAGTCAGTTCCCGGCTCAATTCTCGTAGGCGGCACGCTTATCGCAAAGGCGCTCTATGATCGCAGCGAAGCCCGCCGCGCTCGCAAGCAGGCCGAACAAGCCGATGATCCGGCAAACTGAAAAGCGGATGGCGCGCAGAAAAATCCCGCTTAACACTTGATTTGCCAGTGCGGGCTAGGCCAACAGCGCACATGGCCGATCAAGATACTCTCCATCGACGTGGACTGCTGTTTATCCTCTCCTCGCCATCCGGTGCGGGCAAAACAACAATATCACGCAAGCTGTTGGCTGCGGACGAAGAGATTAAGCTCTCTGTATCCGCCACCACACGCCCGCCCCGCCCGGGCGAAAAAGACGGCGTGCATTATTACTTCGTTGACGATGCCGAGTTTGATCGGATGATTGAGGAAGACGATTTCTATGAGTGGGCTCATGTCTTCAATCACCGTTATGGCACGCCGAAAGGTGCGATCCGCAAAGCGCTGAAAGAAGGGCAGGATTTTCTATTCGACATTGATTGGCAGGGCACGCAGCAGCTGTATCAGAAAGATCAGCAGGATGTGGTGAGCGTGTTCATCCTGCCGCCAAGCATTGAGGAGCTACGTCGCCGGCTAGAGTCACGTGCGACCGATGCCGACGATGTGATCGACGACCGGATGGAGCGCGCCAAGGGTGAGATAAGCCATTGGGCTGAATACGATTATGTGGTGGTCAACGACGACCTCGACAGTTGCTTCGCCAAGGTCCGCGAGATCCTGCATTCAGAACGCATGAAACGCACCCGGCAAACGGGCCTGATCCCGTTTGTGAGGGAATTGATGGAGTAGCTGCCGGGCGAACTACTCCACAGAATGGTTATCGTCAGCCGCCCGACGGGTCGACAAAGTTTCCAGCGCCGATATTCGCGTTCACTACACCGCCATCAATCGCCAGCGTTGTGCCAACCACGTAGTCGCCTGCACGGCTGAGCAGATAAATCGCCCCGCCCGCCATATCTTCAGTCACGCCAACACGCTTGGACGGGATACCTTTCTTGACCAGTTCTTCATTGTCGCGCGCCGCTCGGTTCATCGCGCTGGGGAAAGCGCCAGGGCCGATACCGTTCACAACAATGTTGTGTCCGATCAGCTCAGCGGCCATGCGGCGCGTTAGATGGATCAGGCCAGCCTTCGACGCCTGATAGGGATAGGTCGGCCACGGGTTCGACTTCATCCCGTCGATACTGGCAATCATCAGAACCTTCGCAGGACGCTCTGGCGTACCAGCCGCCTTAAGCAGCGGCGTCAGTTTTTGCGTAAGGAAGAATGGCGTCTTAACGTTGAGATCCATCGTACGATCCCAACCGGCTTCTGTGAACTTCTCAAACGGCTCACCCCAGGCGGCGCCTGCATTGTTGACCAGCAAATCCAGCTTGTCTTCGCGAGCGGCAAGATCATCTGCCAACTGCTGAATGCCATCCATCTGGCTGAGATCGCCAACCATTCCGATGACTCTGTCACCCAGTTCCGCTGCGGTATCGTCGACTTGCTCTTTCTTGCGAGCGACGATGTAGACGCGCGCGCAGCCAGCCTCAAGCAAGCCCTCCACGATCATCTTGCCGATACCGCGCGATCCCCCGGTCACCAGTGCCACTCGACCCTCAAGGCCGAAGAGTTCATTGAGTTTCATCATAGGTATTTCCGTTGGTCCTGAGCCTGTCGAAGGGCGAGGAAATCGCGTTCATGGTTCGACAGGCTCACCACGAGCGGCTGTGGCTCTTAGTAGCCGCTAAGTTCGGCCACGCGGTTCGCATGGTAGTTTGCGTCACCCAGAAATTCCGTGAGCGCACGATCCCGCTTCATATAAAGGCCGATATCGTATTCATCGGTCATGCCAATGCCGCCATGCATTTGCACGCCTTCGCGTACCGCGAGCCCGGCAACTCTGGAAACTTTCGCTTTCGCAACAGACGTCATGAGATCGGCCTTTTCGCTGCCACCATCAAGCAATTGTGCCGCCTTGATCGCGACTGCGCGGGCAATCTCGACTTCTGAATAAAGATGCGAAGCGCGGTGCTGAAGTGCCTGAAATTCGCCAATAAGTTTGCCGAATTGCTTGCGCTGCTTGAGGTAATCGACGGTCATATCCATCGCACCGCGAGCAACACCCACGCCCTCTGCGGCGGAACCAACTCGGCCCGCAAGCAACATCGCGTTGAGCACTTCGCGGCTCGCCATCCACTTCGCCGATCACCGCATCGCCATCAAGCTCAACACCGTCAAACTTGGTGTGTGTTGCCATGGAACTATCGACCAAACGAACCGCTTCGTGGCTCATATTTCCCGCATCTTTTGGCACTGCGAAAAGAGTAATTCCGTCCGCATCCTCATCGCCGCCAGATGTGCGCGCCGCAACCACCAGCATGTCGGCACTCGCGCCCTGCAGGACGAAGCTCTTTTGGCCAGTGAGCTTAAAGCCGTTGCCCGATTTTTCCGCCTTAGTCTGAATGCGCTCTGGACGATGCTTGGATGTCTCGTCGATGGCGACGGCAAACACACTATCGCCGGAAACGAGGCCTGGCAGATACCGCCCGCGCACCTCATCGCTACCATGCCTTAGCGCGCTTGCAGCCAGAACCGAACTGGTCAGGAATGGAGATGGGGTCAGGTTACGGCCAATCTCTTCGAGAACGATGCCTGTCTCAACGTGCCCCATGCCAAGGCCACCATCGGCCTCGTCAACAAGGATGCCGGTAAAACCCATTTCGCCAAACTGTTTCCACAACGCATGGCCGAAACCGTCGGGACAGTCGCGGTCACGCCAGTGGCGTAGCTGTTTCGAAATGTTGCCTTCTTCTGCCATAAACTGGCTGGCGGTGTCGGCCAGCATGGCCTGATCATCATTGTGATAGAGTGGCATTGAGCCAGTTCCTCTCTTCAGAAATGTCATGGGCCGCCCGGTGCAAACAGGGCGGCGATTATTGCTTTGGGATCAGGCGCCCGGCAGATCGAGAATCCGCTTCGAAATGACGTTGAGCATCACTTCACTTGTGCCGCCTTCGATCGAGTTTGCCTTAGTGCGTAGCCAATTGCGCGAGGGCTTGCCGCCGCTGGTCTCGTCGCTTTCCCACTCAAGGCTGCGCGAGCCACCGGCGCTCATCATCAATTCGTGACGACGCTTGTTCAGCTCTGTACCGACATATTTCATCATATTGGGCTGCGCCGGGTGGGCTTTGCCAACCTTGATTTCGTCGAGGAACTTTTCGCCCATGGCTGCGTAAGCGAGCGCATCGACATCGAACATGGCGAGTTCTGCGCGCAGGATCGGATCCAGGTCATCGCCGGTTTTTCCCGCGTGACGTTTCATGGCAGCACCGATGGCCGATGTGCGATCACCGCCGCCCGCGCCGGAAATCATCTCACGCTCGTGGCCCAGCAAATATTTGGCAACATCCCAGCCACGATTGACCTCACCGACATAGGCCGGGCAATCATCACCGTAGGATTTTGGCACTTCAACATCGTCAAAGAAAGTTTCACAGAAAGGTGAGTTGCCGCTGATGAGCAGGATCGGTTTGGTGCTCGCGCCTTTACTCTCCATATCGAACAGCATAAAGGTGATGCCGCGATATTTGTCATTCTTGTCCGTGCGGACGAGGCAGAAAATCCAGTCAGCCTGATCCGCGTAAGACGTCCACACCTTTTGTCCGTTTACGACCCAGTGATCGCCTTTGTCTTCGCCAAAGGTCTGCATGGAAACCAGATCGGATCCGCTACCAGGCTCTGAATATCCCTGACACCAGCGGATTTCGCCTCGCGCAATCTCGTTCAAAAAGCGCTTCTTCTGACCCTCTGTGCCAAAGTGCAGCAGCGCAGGGCCGAGCATCCAGATGCCGAAGCTGGACAGTGGCGGGCGCGCGCCAATCCGCTGCATTTCCTGACGCAGGACCTTCGCTTGCGCTGGGGAAAGGCCAGCCCCGCCATATTCGGTGGGCCATTCCGGCACGGTGTATCCCCTATCACGACACACTTCGAACCACGCCTTTTGCGCGTCATTCTTGAAAGTCGCTTTACGACCGCCCCAATAGACATCTCCATCATCGCGAACGGGTTCGCGCATCTCAGCCGGGCAGTTCGCCTCCAGCCAATCACGGGTCTCTAGGCGGAATGTTTCCAGATCGGACATCACCAGTTTTCCTCTCTCAAAAAGGGATGTGAAGTTGACGCCAACGTAAAGCGATTCGGGCCTCGCCTGCAAGCAGAACTACGCTTAGTCGCCATGCCGTAGCGTCAAGCAGTTTACGTTGACGAAAACGGAGGCGCGCCTAAGCTGGTCGTGAGAGAATTGGGAGAGAGCCGGCATGCGATTCTCGCAGAAGACGGTCATTATTACTGGTGCGGCATCTGGCATTGGCGCAGAGGCTGCAAAGCTGTTTTCTAGCGAAGGTGCCGTCGTTTATGCTGCCGATATTGATGAAGCTGGCGGCAAAGCTCTGGCCGAAAATTCCGACGGTTCCATTCGCTTTCATCGCTGCGACGTCTGTGATCCCGCAAATATCAAAGCGCTGATGGACCGTGCGGTCGAAGAAACCGGCGGCATCGACGTCGTACTGAATAATGCTGGCGCTGGTGGCGCGCGCGAACCGATTGGTGAGATTGAGCCCGATCAGTGGGATCTCACGATGGACCTGTTGCTGCGCTCAGTTGCGTTCGGCATTCGCTATGCGGTCCCGCATATGAAAAGCCGCCCGGGCGCGAGTATCGTTAACATCTCCAGCGTTGCCGCAACTGGGCCGGGGTATTCGCCCACCGCCTATGCTGTTGCGAAAGCAGGTGTACTGCATCTCACAAAAACAGCGGCTGCAGATTTGGCGAAATACTCAATCAGGGTGAACGCGATCCAGCCTGGCTTCATCAACACCAACATCTTCACCTCCTCGATGGAGATACCGGACGAAGCGAAAGACATGGCGAAAAGCATGATCGCTCAGATGAGCAGCAATGCCCAGCCAGTAAAGCGCGCCGGTCAGCCTTCTGACATCGCACAGGCCGCGGCTTATCTGGCCAGCGAGGCGGCTGGTTTTATGACCGGCTCCTCTATGCTGGTTGATGGCGGGATTACGCTCGGCCCGCGACATAGCTGGGACGAAGAAGAGCCAGGCATGTTTGAAGGGCTTGAGCAGCTCGAAGAAGCTGCAAAAGCCGGTGCCGCCGGATGAGTTTTGTCAAAGGCCCCATCCCGCTGAGGCTTAAACTCATTCACGGGTTTGGCGCGGTTGCCTTCGGTGTAAAAGATGGCGGATTCCTTTTCTTCCTGCTCTTCTATTACAGCCAAGTTCTTGGCATGGACGCCGGGCTCGTCGGCCTGATATTGCTGGGCGCGCTGCTCATTGATGCAGTCGTCGATCCGATCATCGGCTACCTCTCGGATCGCACGTACACCCGCTGGGGCAGGCGCCTGCCATGGCTCTATGTGGCGCCCATTCCGTTGGCATTCGCTTGGGTGATTTTGTGGTCACCCCCGGGCGGCGAAGCGCCTAGCGCATTGGGCTTGCTTGGCATTATGGTGGCTGTCCGATTGTTGTTATCTGCCTGCGAGGTGCCATCAATCAGCTTGGTTCCGGAACTAACCTCGGACTATCACGAACGCACAACGCTGTTCAGATACCGCTATCTGTCCGGATGGATGGGCGGGATATTGATGATGGTCCTCGCCTATACCGTCTTTATGCCGGGTGAGAACGGCCTACTTCAACAGGAAGGCTACCCAGCATACGGCATGTTTGGCGCGGTTTTGATGGCCGTGGCCGTGCTCGGCTCGGCGTATGGCCAGCACAAAATCGTGGCGCATTTACCACCGACGAAGCCTGCGCCTTTCAATTTGAAGGAAGCATTTGCTGAAATCATTGAGGCTTTCAGCGAGAAGGCGTTTTTGATCTTCGCTGCAGGCGGCCTTGCTGCTTATGTCAGCCAAGGGATGAGTTTTTCCATATCCAATTACCTCAATATATTTGTGTGGCAGCTGGATCGGGTGAGCTTCGACGGCGCGCCGCAATGGCTCAATGGTTTAACCGCCTATCCTTTCATTCTGGGTATTTCGGTCATTGGCATGTTTCTGATTGTAGGGCCTATGCATCATCGGCTTGGCAAGCCCAAAAGTGCCGCGATCAGCGCCATAGCAGCCTTGATCATAGGATTGCTGCCTTACGGCTTATTCCTCGTCGGATTTTGGCCAGCGATCCCGTCTCTATCATCGACCCTGCTGTTCTTTCTTTTCATCATCTTCTCCAACATGTTCGGCGTTGTGCTCATGATCTCTGCAACGTCTATGTTGGCGGAAATCGTGGAGGCGTTTGAAGAGCGCACGGGACGGCGCGCCGAGGGAGCTTTTTATTCCGGCAACTGGCTGGTTCAAAAGTGCGCGACAGGCTTTGGCGCGGCTCTCACCGGTCAGATCATTGCGTTTTCGCAGCTTGAACAGGGCGCGGATCCGTCCACGGTTCCCATGGGCGTGCTGTCATCAATGATTATCACTTTTGCGATCGCGACAATTGCTCTCGCCCTCATCGCTGCGTTCTGGCTCGGGCGGTTCCCCATCACTCGGGAAGAGCACGAGGCGCGCGTGGCGCGGCGGGATATGCAATCGACGACCAATCAGGCGGCTGCGCTTCAGGATTAACCCAAAAACATCGGTTGGCGCTGCCTTACGGCTCTGCCAATACAATGACAGACAAATAGGAGCACTCTCTCATGGATTTTGAACCAACCGAACGTCAGGTTTATTGGCGCGACCGTGTACGTGACTTCATCGAAAAAGAAGTCCGTCCGAACATCGGCACTTACAAGGCGCAGGACGCAGAGGGTGATCGCTGGAAAGTCATTCAGGTCATCGAAGACAAGAAGAAGCTAGCGAAGGAAGCTGGCATCTGGAACCTGTTCATGCCGCCGCGCAATGACAGCCATCACCACGTGGATGATACGTTCGAATTCGACGGCCCCGGCCTGACAAATCTCGAATATGCGCTGTGCGCCGAAGAGATGGGCCGTATCGGTTGGGCATCAGAGGTGTTCAACTGTTCCGCACCTGACACCGGCAACATGGAAGTGTTCCACCGCTACGGAACGCGCGAGCAGAAGGAGACATATCTCCAGCCGCTGATGAACGGGGAAATCCGCTCCGCCTTCCTCATGACCGAGCCATTTACCGCATCATCAGATGCGACCAATATCGAAACTCGTATCGAACGCGATGGTGACGAGTATGTGATCAACGTACCGCAAATGGTGGTCATCGGGCGCAGGCGATCCGCGCTGCAAGGTCGCGATTGTCATGGGCAAGACCGATTTTGAGGCAAAGCGTCACGCTCAGCAAAGCATGGTGCTGATGCCGCTTGATGCGCCGGGTGTGAATATTCTCCGCCACTTACCGGTCTTTGGCTATGACGATGCGCCGCACGGCCACATGGAAATTGAACTGAAAGACGTTCGCATCCCGGTCACCAACATGCTGCTGGGCGAAGGGCGCGGTTTTGAGATCGCGCAAGGTCGCCTCGGCCCTGGCCGCATCCACCACTGCATGCGTACCATCGGTGTGGCAGAGGAAGCGCTGGAGAAGATGTGCAAGCGCCTGCAAGAGCGCGAAGCCTTTGGCAAGCCGATCTACAAGCACTCAGTTTGGGAAGAGCGCGTCGCGCGTGCCCGTATTGATATCGACATGACTCGCCTGCTCTGCCTCAAGGCGGCAGACATGATGGATAAGGTCGGCAACAAATCGGCCAAACAGGAAATCGCCATGATCAAGGTGCAGGCCCCCAACATGGCGTTGCAGATCATTGACGATGCTATCCAGGCGCATGGCGGTGGCGGTGTGTCGGAGGATTACGGCCTCGCCCAGGCATATGCGCATCAGCGCACGCTGCGTCTCGCCGATGGGCCGGACGAAGTGCACGCGCGATCGATCGCCCGCATGGAAATCGGCAAACACATCCCAGATGCTGGACCATCAGCCAACGCTCTGCGCGATGGTGGTGGTCGCGCCGCCAATGACGCTGGCCTTAGCTCCGGCGATATGGGGGCAACCCGGTAATGACCCGCGCGGCAATCCTTGAAACGCCGGGCGAAAGCCTTGTGATCGGTGATGTCGACATCGCCGATCCGCGGCCTCATGAAGTGTTGATCGACACAAAAGCCTGCGGGTTGTGCCATTCCGATCTGCATTTCATCGACGGACACTATCCGCACCCACTGCCCGCAATTCCGGGGCACGAGGCAGCAGGCGTCGTCCGCGCCGTAGGCAGCGAAGTAACCACCGTGAAGCCGGGCGATCATGTGGTTTCGTGCTTGAGCGCATTCTGCGGACATTGCGAGTTCTGCGTGACTGGAAGAATGGCCCTATGCCTTGGCGGCGACACAAGGCGCGGCAAGACAGACAATGCCCGCATCACCCGCAGTGGTGGTGAGAATGTCAATCAGATGCTCAATCTGTCGGCTTTTAGCGAGCAGATGCTGATCCACGAACACGCCTGCGTTGCCATTGACAAGGACATGCCGCTGGATCGTGCCGCCATCATTGGTTGTGCGGTCACAACAGGTGCCGGGACGATCTTTAATGCCTGCTCGGTCGTTCCTGGCGAAAGCGTCGCAATCATCGGATGCGGCGGTGTCGGGCTGGCAGCGGTCAACGCAGCCAAGATTGCAGGCGCAGGCCAGGTTATTGCCGTTGATCCGATTGCGGAGAAACGTGACTTGGCGAAGGTGCTAGGCGCGACACATGTGGTTGATGCGATGGCAGACAACGCCGCCAAACAAATCATCGACGTCAGTTCTGGCGGGGTTCATCACGCTATTGAGGCAGTCGGACGGCAAGCTAGCGCCGATTTGGCGGTGGCCTCTCTGCGTCGCGGAGGAACGGCGACGATCCTTGGTATGATGCCGCTCGATTGCAAAGTTGGGCTTGGCGCTATGGATTTGCTGAGCGGCAAGAAGCTGCAAGGGGCAATTATGGGAATGAACCATTTTCCGGTCGATCTGCCTCGCCTGGTGGATTTCTATCTTAGAGGCCTGCTTGATCTGGACACGATCATCGCGGAGCGAATTGCGCTCGATCAGATCAATGAAGGCTTTGACAAAATGCGAGAGGGGCACAGCGCGCGCAGCGTTGTGGTGTTTGATTGATGCCTCAGATTGACTATGAAAAAGAGATGGTTGGCACTGTTGAGGTGCAGGAGCGCGATCAGCTTGACCTGGGAAAGCTGACAGAATGGTTTGAGAAGAATGTCGATGGCTTTGCCGGTCCGATAAGCTACTCAAAGTTTAAGGGCGGCCAATCCAATCCGACGTATCGAATAGATACACCTGCGGCATCCTATGTACTGCGTCGCCAACCCTTTGGAAAGTTGCTGCCGAGCGCTCACGCAGTAGACCGTGAATATCGGGCCATGACAGGTTTACATCCCACTGGTTTCCCTGTTCCGCAAACTCATGGGCTTTGCGAAGATGCTGACGTGATCGGCTCCAAATTCTTCGTGATGAGCATGGCGGATGGTCGCTCGCTCTGGAACGGCGCATTGCCGAACAATTCTCCAGAAGAACGCCGTGAAATCTACCATTCGCTGATTGATACGATGGCGGACCTGCACTTGCAGAAGCCAGCCGAAATCGGTCTGGGTGATTATGGCAAGTCAGAGGATTACTGCGCGCGCCAAATCAGCCGGTGGAGCAAGCAGTATAAGCTCTCAGAAACTGAAACGATTCCGGAGATGGACCGCCTGATCGAATGGCTGCCGGAGACTATTCCGCCGCAGCATGCGAGCGGCATCGTCCATGGCGATTATCGACTCGATAACGTAATCTTCCACAAGGAAGAGAACCGCATCATCGCCGTCCTTGATTGGGAGCTTTCGACGCTAGGCGATCCCATCGCGGACTTCAGTTACCTGATGCTCAACTGGTTCAATCCGGCGGATGGGCGAGCTGGTCTGGGCGGTTTGGATATCGAGCCCCTCGGCATCCCCAGCGTGCAGGAGGCGGTTGAACGTTACGTAGCCCGCACCGGCTATCCTGTGCCACCGATGGAGTGGTATTTTGCCTATAATCTGTTCCGGCTCGCCGGAATTTTGCAAGGCATCAAGAAGCGGGTGATAGACGGCACTGCGTCGTCAGCGCACGCGAAACAGATGAGCGACCGGGTCACACCGCTGGTGCAGCAAGCCCATGCATTCGCAAAAGCGTCAGGAATGCCGGATTAGGATTTGCGGGTTCTGGGCCTAGTCGCCCGCGCCCTCGTGAGATATTCTAAAAATCCACACTCCAACTCACGGCGACGCCAGCATCCATTGGGACGTCGGCATAATGTCCGGGCTCGTTACGCATATAAACGCTTGCGCTGGCATAGCCCACCGCAAGTGGCCCTCGCCAATTGATCTCGCCAATCATTTCACGTCCGGACGGAGTGAGTGAAATCTGTTGCGTTCCGAACCGCGCGGTCTCCGTGATATAATCATACGCCACCGGCAAAGTCAGGTTTAGGCCACCGCCACTGACACGCAATGGCTGCGAAAGACGGAAACCAAAGCTGTCACCTGACTTAAAGGTGCCCGCATGCGTCACATCAAGTGCCCATGCGTTGCTGGCGATATTGGAACCATTGGCGACCAAGCCACCACTATTGGGCTTCGTCCACCCTTGTCGCCAAGATGCACCCACTCTCCAATTATCGCTAATCGTCATCGTTGCGGATCCGTCGAGAAACAGCGTCTCTGCCCCGCTGACACCAAAACTCTCGTGGAAGAAACCGCCAAGGACGGTGCGCTCCTCCTGTAGCCAACTCATACCGAGAACCGCATGAATAGGACCAAGTCTCCTGTCAGCCGCCAGAGAGAATGTATGCGCTGGGTAGCGCTCTCGCCGGTTGGTAATGAATTGCTGCTCGCGTCGTGTATTGCCCAGCCAAGCTTGGCCACGTTGCGCCGACGCGGTCAGCCCAAAGCCGGCGATATTCTGCCTAACGGCGAAAGCGGTGTCGCTTTGCAATGCAAAACCCGTTTCGCCGATAGTATCGCCCGCGATCATAAAGGCAGGGCGCTGAGCGCCTTGCAACTGGGCGGAGAGACCGCTTGCGCCTTCGCGTAAAGCAAATCCCACTTGCGTGCCCGGAGCAATACGCGCCGCAATCCGCGCAGCTAGAACGCGAGAGTTCTCTGCCTGCTCTGGCGTCAGCCTAAGCTGCTGTGACCAGTTCTCTCCGGGCGTTGTGCCCGGATCAGCAATCGAGAATGCCAGAGCAACGCTACCAGCATTCAAGGATACTCGCCGGTTCTGGCTGTCCACCGCGCTTTGCAAGCGTGGCTGAATGGATGCGCCGCGCAATCCAGCGGCAATATTCAGCTCATAGGCTCGATCGTACTGATCCAGCACAACGCTCTGAACGCCCTGCCCGTTTGCGAACGCATCGCCCATCGCAGGCGAGCCGACAGCGGTGTTGCTACCGGCGCGCAAAACAGCTGTACCACCGGCCAATGTGGTTGCACCCGCTGGCGCGAACGCTGCGGCGATATCCAGAATACCGCGGCCAAACGTGGTGTCCGTGCCGTTGGCACCAGCATCGGTCGCGCTGTCGAGCAGTATGTTGACGATTTCCTGGCCAGTCAGATTGGGGAAGGCCTGCGCCAACAAAGCGACCGCACCAGCAACTTGCGGTGCCGCAAAACTGGTCCCCGAAAACACCAGACGGAATGATCCCTGAGCATCCTGACCGACGAAGACTTCGCCGTCTTCATAGACACAACAGATACGCTGACCGCGCGCCGACAGATAAAACTGCGCCTGATCGCCGGCACGCTGACTGAAATCGGAAAAGCGGTTGCTCTCATCAACCGAACCGACGATTATCACATTACCATTGCCAGCCTGGACCAGTTCAGTCGCAAACGGATCTGGTTGGCTTGGGTCGCCGCCGCCTGATCCATCCCCATCATTGCCCGCAGAAACGATGACGACAACTCCCCGATTGGCCGCTCTGGCAACCGCCTGACGAACCGCGTCGGTTGTTCCCCCGCCACCGCCAAGGCTGATATTGATGACAGTCGCGCCTGAGGTCACGGCCTGATTGATACCGTTGGCAATATCGCTATCGAAGAAACTGCAACCAAGATCGGTGTTTTCCGGCGTGTCGGTCCCACAGGTTCCGGGCGCGTCTGCCCTTAAGGCAAGCACTTGCGCGTCGAAGGCAATGCCTAGAACACCTGTATTATTGCGCCCTCCAGCCGCCACAAGGGCCACGTTGGTCCCATGGTCATCTTCTGCGTCAAAGCTGCGATTGCCCGCCACGTCCTGGGAATCTGGATGAATACGCCCCGCGAATTCCGGGCTATCCGCGTCAAGGCCGGTGTCGATTACCGCGACAATTTCACCATCGCCCGTCGCGCCGCCTTCCCAAGCAGAGATAGCGTTATGCTGATCCGGACCGTCAGAATCGCGAAACTCGGCAGTGTTGAAATTAGTGCTTGGAGGTGGCGGAGGAGGAGGTGGTGGTGGCGGGGGTGGCGCCGGTGGAGGCGTCGCCACAGGTGCGCTCACCGTACCGTTCTCCACCACCGCCGCACGCCGTAACCATCGTAATAGCAACGATTGCCGTCGCCAGCTTTACACCCGTATTCTTCTTCGCAACCATAGAACTCACAATCCAAGACGACCCATCCCCCGATGAGAACATACTGCGGTACAACGCTATTCTGGCCGCAAGGTTAACGCCAGCGCTGTTGGGGCGCAGTCACTTAATTTTACGCTGGCCTGTGTTCATGTTGCCAATCGCACCGGCCAAACCAACCTCACAAACGCGATTCTCCATCCTTGCGATAGAGTGGCACACCGCCTAACAGCCGCGCCAGACAGTTTGCAGCCAATTCGGAGATTTTATGAGCGCTGAGCTAGCCGACCGCATCGAACAGGCATGGGAAGATCGCGCCGGCGTGACACCGCAAAGCAGCGATGTTCGCGCCGATGTAGATGAGGCTCTTGCTATGCTGGACGCTGGCACTGGCCGTGTTGCAGAACCCGACGGAAATGGCGGTTGGCATGTCAATCAATGGCTCAAAAAAGCTGTGCTCCTGTCTTTTCGCCTCAATGAAAACGAGGTGATGGACGGCGGTAGCGCAGGGCACCCTGCCTATGACAAAGTCCCCAGCAAGTTTTCCGGTTGGGATGCAGCTCGGTTCGCTGCGGCGGGTTTTCGCGTAGTCCCCGGCGCAATCGCGCGCCAGGGGTCCTATATCGCGCCCGGCTGCGTTCTGATGCCGAGCTTCGTGAACATCGGCGCGTATGTTGGCGAGGGCACGATGGTTGATACCTGGGGTTCAATTGGCAGCTGTGCCCAGATCGGCAAGAACTGCCACATCTCGGCGGGCACAGGTATCGGCGGCGTGTTGGAACCGATGCAGGCGAACCCGACAATCATCGGCGATAACTGCTTCATTGGCGCACGCTCTGAAATCGTTGAGGGGGTTATTGTGGGCGAAGGCAGCGTGGTGGCCATGGGGGTATTCATCACACAATCGACCAAAATCGTGAACCGCGAGACTGGCGAGATAACGCGCGGTGAAGTGCCGCCATATTCAGTGGTGGTGCCCGGTACTCTACCTGACCCCAACGGTGGACCGTCGCTCGCATGTGCCGTGATCGTCAAAACGGTCGATGCGCGGACACGAGAAAAGACTGGAATCAACGACTTACTACGCGACTGAGCGAAACTTCTTTTATGTGGTATTGGAACAATCACGTTTGTCGTCCGTAACTCTTCTAAGCAGGCAATTTTGGAGGGAATAATGACACACAAAGAAGGTGACGAAATCCATATCGAAGACGATGATGCCCGGGCAGCCCACACGACAGGACATATGCGATATGTCCTTGGCATTGGTCTGTTTCTCGCGATCGTCGTGATGTCTGCCGTTTGGATTATTCCAGCGCTTTCCAATTAGGAGCGCTCACATCGTCACACTTCGCAATGACGGAGTTTGAAGGATGAGTAACGCCAACAGTTTCCAGACCAATCAATATGTCCAGTGGAATTGGGGCAGTGGAACTGCCGAAGGTCAAATCCAAGAGCGGTTTGAGCGCGAAGTAACCCGCACGCTCAAGGGTAGCGAGGTCACCCGCGACGGCAGCGAAGATAATCCCGCTTACCTGATCAAACAGGAAGATGGTGATAAGGTGCTGAAGCTAGGCAGCGAGTTAGAGGCTGCGAGCGATTAGTGCAGGACGCAAAGAGCAAGGCTCAGCAGAAGGCTGCGGGCGCTGCGCTGGCTGCGAAACGCGGCGAGCAGAACGTCAGAGATTTGGTCGGAGCCTCGAAAGAGATGTACGACAGCATGAGCGAGGATGAACTCGAAGATCTCGCGTCAACCGAACGATCTAAACTGCCGAACAAGGCGTAGGATATAAACCAGTTGATGATCCGGGCTGGCTTGCGCTGGGTACTTGCGGCATTTTATGCCTATGTGGGGTACGCACACATAACTAATCCGGATTTTTTTATGCGGATAATGCCGGCTTGGGTCCCCTATCCGGTCGCCACAGTCTTTTGGACAGGCGTGGTTGAACTTGCAGGGGCTATCGCGCTTGCGCAGCCATTCAACGTCACCCTGCGCAAATGGGGCGCTTGGGGCCTAGCGTTATATGCAATCTGCGTGTTTCCCGCCAACATCCATCATTTTGCGATGGATTTGGCCAGTGATGATGGCGGAGCGGGTCTCACCTATCACGTGCCGCGCATGTTCGCACAGCCTCTTATTATTTGGCTCAGCCTATGGACGGGCGGCGTGACCGATTGGCCATTTGGTCGCCGCCCGACACATACGCAAAGCTGAACTTAGCTGAGGTGCTTGGACACCGCAGCAGTCATCTTGAACATGGAAATCTGGTCTTTGCCGATCACCGCGCCAAGTTTCGCATCAGGGTTGATCTGACGCTTGTCCTTGGAATCCTGAAGGTTGTTGGCCTTGATGTATTCCCAGACCTTCGAAGTCACCTGAGCGCGTGTCATTGGCCCCTTGCCAACCACGTTCTCAAGATCTCCTGAGAGGGTCACTGGTTTTTGCAGTGCGTTGTTCTTGCCAGCCATGATCTAATCCTTTCCTAAGTCATGCTTGCTAAAAATCTGGGCTCCATCCCGAGCCCGGCGAACTTTCATTCGGCATCCCAATCATCATCACCGGGATCCCATTCCTCAACTTCGTGCCCTTCAAACCGCGCGGTAATGATCGCGCTGGCCATCACATGTCCGTCAATCTCGGACAAAATCTCATCATATGTCGCGCCCGGCATAGTCGTCAGCGGCAGATCGAGCGCGAAAAGCTGAAAGATGTAGCGGTGCTCCTCACCCAGCGGCGGGTCAGGCAACAACCATTCTGAATTGCCAAGACCATTCTTGCCAGTGCGCGGAGGAACTTCCCCCTCAAGCAATTTGCCTCGCTGCGGCGCCAGCCCCCACACCAACCAGTGCAAGGGCGGTTTGCTATCTCCGCTATCAAGATCTTCGGCGATCAACACCAGTTCCTGCGCACCGGGCGGTGGTGCTGTCCACTCAAATGGCGGAGCGACGGAGTCTTCTTCACATGCCGTAAAGCTCGGATCGAGTTCGCCGCCGTTTTCGAAGGCTGGGCTAGTCATTGCGAGATCCCGATCGACCGAGCGTTTTTTCCGATCCGGCCTTCGCTATCGTGGGAACGGCAGACGCAGGCTTCCCGCCGATAGCTTTCGCCACCCAATCAGGCACTCCTGCACTCATTTACCTTTTCCTCCTGATGAGACTCGCGTCCCGTCGACTTTGCGTCGCTGTGAAATAATCATGCGCCTCCCTTAGGGCTTTCGCCATGCCATTTGACGTGAATTTACCCCGTTTTCCCCCGATTGCGGGTGTAAGTGCTGGAATTCCGGGGTTTTTGCGGCAAAAACAGGGGTGGATAAGGTCACTCAGCCCCCGTTAAGGGGATTTTTCCGCATATGTCGGACACAAAAGCAAAACGAGATCTTTGGGGTCGAGAAGTCACTATGAATACTGCACGGACTGCACTTTCCGCCATACTTGCTGTTTCCCTTGCTGCATGTGGCGGCGGAGATGGGAATACGTCGGTCGCAAATAATGGTGGAGGTGGAGGTGCAGGCGGCGGCCAAGTCACAGCTGGTTGCTCTCTCGCTGAGCGCCAGCGTTTTGTTCTTGATGTCATGCAGGAATGGTATCTATTCCCGGACCTGCTCGATGCCAGCGTCAACCCAGCCCAATATAGCGATGTTCAGAGCTATATCGATGCGTTGGTGGCGCCAGCGCGCAACGCCTCACGAGACAAGTTCTTCTCATTTATAACATCGATCGAAGAGGAACAGAGGCTGGCCGAAGGCTCAACCGCAGGCTTTGGGATACGCCTAGCCTATGACACCGATGCAAATCGCGTCTTCATTCTAGAGGCGTTTGAAAATGCCCCGGCCTTTCAAGCGGGCATTGATCGAGGCACCGAGCTGGTTCGCATCGACAATCAGAATGTATCAACACTGATGGCGTCAGGTGGGCCGCGCGCAGTTATTGATGCTCTTGGGCCGAGCGATCCCGGCATAACCAGAACCTTGGGCTTCAAGATCAATGATACGGCGCCCACACTGAATACTCCTGTTACAAAAGCCGAATATACGCTCGATCCAATCTCTGACCGCTTTGGCGTTCGCATTCTGAATGATGGTACACAAGATGTGGGCTATCTCAGTCTCCGTACCTTTTTCTCAAACGATGCAGCTCCGCAATTGCGAGAGGCGTTTCAGCAATTCCGCGACGCGGGCATCGACAAGGTCATTCTGGACTTACGCTATAATGGTGGCGGATTTGTTTCTGCTGCTGAGGTGCTGGGCGATCTGATGGCGAACGGTCGACAGGGCCAAGTGTTCAGCAATACCGTACTGCGCGCCTCTAAGTCTTCAGAAAATGAAACGCGTCTCTTTGGCCAGGAAGCGTCCTCGATTGGCGTAACCAAGCTTGCCGTCATTGCCACAAGTGGCACGGCTTCTGCGAGCGAACTTGTGACGAACTCCTTCATCCCTTTCCTCGGTGCTGATCTGGCGCTGATTGGCGGGAATACTTCCGGTAAGCCGGTCGGCCAATTCGCGTTTGACCGTTCTGCCTGCGATGACCGCCTCCGCGCCGTGACCTTCCAGACGACCAATGCCGATGATGAAGGTGAATACTTCACCGGGCTTGCCAGCGTAGTTGATACCACTTGCCGTGCCGAAGATGATTTCAACAATCCTCTTGGTGATGCGAATGAGGAATCGATCAGCGTAGCACTCGATTTCATGGCAGGCCGTTCTTGCACGCCAATTTCCGGCGTACCCGGACAACGCACGGTGCAGTCTGTTGGTGACCGCATGGAGTTGATGCAACCTGATCGACCAACTGCGGCGCAGCGCGAAATTCCCGGGCTGTTCTAGCCCAAGAAGCATCTTCGCGCTAAACCGCAGTCATGGATAACCGTTACACCACTTTCGCCGAATTCTGGCCGTTCTACCTGCGTGAGCATGCCAAGCCCCAAACGCGCGCATTGCACTATGTGGGCACCAGTCTGGTCGTGCTCCTGGCAATCGCGATGGTGGCGACGCAGAATTGGGCGCTATTCATTGCGCTGCCGATTGCCGGCTATTTCTTTGCATGGATCGCCCACTTCATGGTCGAGAAGAACCGGCCAGCCACATTCACATATCCGCTGTGGAGTCTGATTGCCGATTTCAAAATGTGGTGGATGTGGCTGACAGGGCGGCTTCGGCCAGAACTGGTTCGTGCAGGCGTACTTGGCGAAACCTAAAGCAGCGCGACAGCAAGCGTCGCTGAACCCAACAGCAGCGAGAGCGGCGCACGCAACTGCATCCACCAGGCTGGCGCAAGCGGGGCAATCTTGGCATCCACCGCGAGAGCGAGGATTAATCCGCCCGCCACTGCCACAAGCGCCGGCTCGATCGCCATTTGGTGAAGCGGCCACAGCACGGCAGCGAAACCAATGAGCGAGGGAAGAATACCGGCAATCCATAACCAGCCCAGCGCCTGACGACGTTCAGCAGCCGGTGCTGACGCAGCGATCCCCCACCACGTGCCGCCCAGAAATGTGAAGATGATCGCCGCGTAAATGAGCGCGCCGAGCTGCGTGATTTCACGCCACTCCGGCTTACCCCAGACCAGCAGCGCCACACAGGCCAGTTGCGGCAAAACGCCCGCTAGCCCGAGTGACCTCGGCAGAGCCGGAACACCCCGCATCATGGGGCGGCGTCACCCTGGAATGGTTCAGCATCTGTCCAAGCGCAGCCAGACAAGACCTCCTCATCCAGCTTTAGTGTGGCGGTAAATGGGTATGTCCGATCGCTCATCGTGTCATAGCACTTTCCAGCCGTCACCGTCAGGTCAAACGATTGATCATTGAGCGTGCCAGAAAAGCCCAACCCGCTATTGCCGACAAAACGGCTCACGGTGATCGTTTTACCTTCGACATTCTCTGGCGTCGAATAGCGCAGTTCTGTACCAGCGACCTCTCCACCCCAAAATGGCTCATTGCCGGTGAAGTAAACAGTTTCGTTGTCGGAAATCCCATCAAAACCGACGGCAAGATTTGGTGGCTTATCACCTTGGCAAGCGGCAAGCGCGATCATGGGAAAAGCGACCAGAAACGCGTGTTTGTTCATGCCACACGCTCTTTCACAAACTGGGCGGTTTCGGCAACGGTTCGCCTGCTCTCGGGCAGAGGCGCAACCATCCAGACATGCATCATCTTTTCATATTCGTGATAGACATGTGATGGCGCATTTTCAGTTGAAAGACGCGCTATCAAACGGCGCGCATCGCTGAGCAGAATATCATATGTGCCAGCGAATATCGCCATCGGTGGTAAGCCTTGTAGCTCACCGAAAAGCGGGCTGACCCTTGGATCGTCAACCGCAAGTTCGCCGCGATAGAGCTCACCGCACTTACGCAGCATACCAATGGTCAACATACGGTCATCCGCCTGGATCTGAGGCTGATCTGGGCCGCTTGCAGCCGCATCCAACCATGGCGAATAGAGTACCAGACTAGCGGGCAGAGGCTCCTTTCGATCACGCAGCATCTGCGCCATCGCCAGAGTCATACCTCCGCCCGCGCTATCGCCCATTATCGTGATGGTGTCCGCCGAATGCTTCTGCGCCAGATCGCTATACAGTTTCAGCATGGCATCGAGCACTTCTGTCGCCTTATGCTCCGGTGCGAGGGGATAGAGAGGAACAGTGACCGTTGCTCCAAGCGTTTCCGCCAGCCTCCCGACAAGGCCATAATGCATAGCATCAATTTCGAACACATAGCCGCCGCCATGCAGGTAAAGGAGATGCGGCGCGCCCTTCTTCGCACCACCCTTTGGTTCGACAGTGAATACAGGAAAGCCTCGTGAATTGTCCTGAGTGACGTCGAGCCGTGCCCGCATTTTTGCCGAAGGCTGCGGCTGAGGTCGCGCCCGCGCTGTCGACAGGCGTTGCTCAATCTTATCAGGCTCAGCCGCGAATTTTGAGATCGGCAGAAATGGAAGCGCCCAGTTCAACAATCTCGCACGTACACTGACCATATTTACATCCCGCATAGTCGTTTCATCTTGCGATAGCCTCGCCTGGCTCCAAGAGAAAGGGGCGAACTGATCGCTCAGTCCGCCCCGAAATCTCTTAGCCGTTTAGCGAAATTACTGCGGCATCAGCACGGTATCAATCACGTGGATCAGACCGTTTGACGCTGCAACGTCTGTCGCGACAACCGTCGAGGTGCCGCCAGCGGCATCTGTTAGGACGACATTGCCGTCCACGATTGACGCGGTCAGCGAACCTCCGCCAACGGTTTCGACGGTATAGCCCGCGTCGCCTGCCTCTGTGATCGCTTGCGTCAGCGTGCTCGCATCAACTGCTCCGGACACCACGTGATACTGCAGAATTGCGCCGAGCGTTTCGGTGTCATTGGTTGTCAGGTCCATGATCGTTTCCTCAGGGATCTTCGCAAACGCTGCGTTGTTTGGCGCAAATACGGTGAACGGCCCTTCCCCTGACAGTGTGTCACCGAGACCTGCAGCCGTGACTGCCGCGACCAGCGTTGAGAAGTCTTCATTGCCCTGGGCAACCTCTACAATTGTGCCCGCAGCGGCCTCTTCATTGGCCATGGTATCGGCCATCGCGGTGTCTTCCATTGTTGATGTATCTTCGGCTTCCGGCGCACATGCAGCGAGTGCGAGTGCGGCAGATGAGGCGAGTGCAATGCGAAGGGTGTTCATAGTGAAATCCTCTTTCGGAAAGTTGGGGGAGTATCTTCAGTGGGCGCGGCGAATTCCGCTGCCTGCGATAAGATACGAACGGAACTGCCGGGTGGATGTTCCGATTTTGTCAAAATTGTGGCTGCGCCGTTTAGCTGATGCGTTGGAACGAGAAAGAGGCATGCCCGTTGGCTGATAATGCAATGGGATCCGACCAGAGACGCTGCGCTAACGCAACTTGACGCTTTTCTCCCAACGGCGGGAAGACATTACACCGCTACCCGCAATCACGACAACGGTCAGGAGCGCCAAAACGTTTCGCTGCTATCCCCCTGGTTGCACGCTGGTGTGATCGACGAAACCAAAGTTCTGAAGCAGATTCTGGGCAAGCATTCGACCCAATCTGCTGATAAATTTATCAGCGAGGTGTTTTGGCGGGTCTATTTCAAAGGCTATCTCGAGCAGTGCCCCAGCGTATGGCGTGCCTTTTGCGAAGGGCGCGATGAAGCCATTGCGACAACGGAAGGCAATGCCGGCCTGCACAAAGCCTATAATGAGGCAACTTCAGGTCGCACCGGCATCGAGGCGTTCGATTATTGGGCACAAGAATTGGTTGAGACCGGCTACCTTCACAATCACGCGCGCATGTGGTTCGCGAGCATCTGGATGTTCACACTAAAACTAGATTGGCATCTGGGCGCCGATTTCTTCCTGCGCCATCTGCTCGATGGCGATGCGGCGTCGAACACGCTGAGCTGGCGCTGGGTGGCGGGGCTTCACACCAAGGGCAAGAACTATGCTGCGAGTGCGGAGAACATAACGCGCTTCACTGCCGACCACCCGCACGGTCCGTTGGCAGCGGAAGGTCTCGCTATCGAACCCGAGCCGCTCATCGAGGCGGAAGAGCATGCCCGACAAACGCTCAACCTGCCTGCCGTGCCGAGCGAAGATGCTTTTGCTCAGCCATTCGCATTGCTGCTGCATGATGAGGCCGCGAGTCATCTTCCGCTCAACTTGCCAAGCGCACCGGCGCTTGTAATCGGAGCAGCGCGGCCAGAGGCGCGCAGTCCTGTTGAGATCAGCGACGCCGCCGCTCGATTTGCGAGAGGCGCGGTTGAGTCTGGCATGCAAGCCGCCGCAAGCGACTTCGGCTGTCCGGCGCTGCCTTGGACGCCTGAGACCGGTCTCGACGCCATCCTCGGCCAAGCCGACGTGGAGCACTTGGCCATACCCTATCTGCCGACCGGGTGGACGCGCGACGCGCTGTGGCCGCAAATCGCTCCGCTGGCTGAGCAAGGTCGGGTCATCACGCTGGTCTCTGATCTCGACCGGGCGACCTGGCCGCATGCCAAGGCCGGGTTCTTCGGTGTCAAAAAGCAGATGGAGCGCGCGATGCGTGAGGCCAGCATCCTCGGCGCCTGACTGCACATTCAGCTGCACGCCAGATCCCGTACATCGCGTGCGCTCACATTACCTTGTCAGGGCGCGGATCGTGGCGATGCTTGTCCGCCCGGCTCGAGAACGCGCTCAAGCCGTTGAGCCATCGTATTCGCCGCCTTGCGCGCCGCAGTATCGACGTCCGCCGCATGCTCAGTCACGCCAATCGGTTTATCACCACGGGGCCGCGCCTCAATCATGCAGGTCTTGTCATCATCGCCGCCCTTGCGCGCATTCTCATCAGAGACATGCACCTCCAGCCGGGTCAGGCGATCCTCAAACCGTGCAAGCTTCTGTCGCACAGAGGCTTCGATCCGTTCGGCGACGTTCGCCGTACCCATCACGGAACTGTCGGAGTTGAACTGAAATTGCATATCGGAGGGTGTTTGGGTCATTAGGGGAAATGCTCCTCTCTCATAAGGTCCCCCGTCTCGCATGATATGGGTACGCATCACCCAATCTTCCAGCGAATTCGTGTAGGACAGATGCAGGATTTCGCCGCCCGCAAACCCAACCGGATGGAACACGTGGAACACGGTATAGGGGGTAAAAGGCCGCAGAAGCGCACGACCCCTCCGGCACCCCAAAAACCTATGCGAAATCCAGCTCATCCATCGGGATAAGCCAGATTGTTGGGGAGTAGGAAAGCCGCCGCTCCAGACCAGACGCGAGGCGGCTCAGCCGCCTGTTGCTTCAGCCTCCTCAGCTGCCTTTTCCTCCGCCGCCTCTATCTCTGTAGTGGTCTCAAAGCCGCGCAACCGCCCAGCCTCAGTTACCGGCACCGTCATCGCCGCGATCTCGGCAACATCGCGCTTGGACTTCGTCTGAAACTCCTGCGCATCTTCAACGGTCTCCATCAGGTCCGCCAGTTTCGCCTGACGTCGTTCCAGGTTCAGCCGTTCGCGCCGCACCGCCTCGCGATATCGCGTGCGATTGGGGCTCTCGGCCAACCGCTCCCGCGCCTCTGCCAGCCGCGCCTCATCGCGGACCAGCCTGCGCGTATTTTTCTCAACCACCTCTTTCAGGTTTTCGATCTGCTCATCAGCGGTTTCAACCTTATACTCCGTCACATCACCGGGTTCAGAGCAATATTGCATCGCTGGCGTTACCTTCGCGTCCGCATCCAGCACTGTGAGGGCATGCAGCATCCACTCGCCGCGCTTGCGCCGGAACTGCGCATCGTAAACGCCAACGACCGCCCCGCCCGCATCCATCACCGCCCATTGGCCGTGGGCGGAGTTAAAATCGCCCGCGCGAAAGAACCGCAGCGGCTCCGCCTCCAGCACGTTGCCCGGCGCGGCCAGCGGATCGCGCTGCGCATCAATCTGATCATGGGACACGGTCGTGTCGCCATGCGTCCATTGCGACTTCTTCGACTTGCGGAATGACGCGCTCAGCGCACCGTCATTTTGCGCGGCGTTGAAATAGGTCTGCATGACGCCTGGCGCAGGCCCCCGCGCCTCGGCGATCTCATCATCTGGCGGCGGGCTACCCGTCATACAGGTATTCGCGCCATTGCCGTAATTCATTGTGGCGAGAATGTAGGTGTTGGGGTCGAGATGCGGCATATATTGCGCCGCTGCTGGCGTGGCCGCAAATCCCGATGCCGCCACAACCCACATGACCTGTTTCTTATTGAACATTGTTTGCCACCCCCGAAGCGTTGTTGTGTGCTAGCAAGCTATTGAATTGAAGGGATGGAGGCAAGTCGGAAAGGCTGGGTCTAGATCGCCTTTGCTGGCTTCAGGGGGCGGTCGCGGCTACGACATCGGGATGCCCAGCCCAGCCACAATACTGGTCGATGCCGATGCCTGTCCGGTGAAGGACGAGATTTATCGCGTGGCCGAACGGCACGGCGCACATGTTCGCGTGGTCAGCAATTCGCCCTTTCGCGTGCCGGTGAGCGAGCGGGTCAAGCGGGTTGTGGTGAGCGACGGCTTCGACGCAGCGGACGATTGGATCGCGGAGAATGCGGACGCAAAAAGTGTCGTGATCACCGCAGACATCTTGCTCGCCGAACGATGCCTGAGAGCAGGCGCAGCGGTGATGGCGCATAATGGCAAACGGTTTGACGCGGCGAGCATTGGCAGCGCGATTGCAACCCGCGCAATTATGGAAGATTTGCGCGCCGGGATGGACGGGATTGGCGGAGGCCCTCCGCCATTTAGCAAGGCAGATCGGTCACGGTTTTTGCAAGAACTGGACCGGGTGCTGGTGAAGCTGAGTCGGTAAACAGAACGCAGACCAGATATTACCCCTTCCAGCTGTGACTTAGCAGTTTTATCGTCACTCGCCCGGTGGCCACCAGCACGCCGTCATCATCGTGCATGGGCACCTCAGCGAGATAGGTCGCACTGCCCTTGCGCTCCAAATCGGCGAGGATGCCGGAAATCTGGTCTTCTGACAGTCGATATTCGGCCACCACATCGCTCTTTGCCATGCGGTGAAAATCAACGGCGATGTCCTTGACGATCGGAAAGTACTTTTCCGTATCGATAACGGAGATGCCGGGATTTGCCGCCGTGGCTTCTGCCAGTACGGTGAATGCGCCTAAATACATCACCGCTACGTGATTGGCGTTCGGCTCAAGCGGCATGAGGAGCCTCGCAAAGCCGCGCTCCTTGACAAGATATTGCATCCCGGTGCGTTCAACAAAGGGAACGCGGTAGGGCTGCTTCTCCGGCTTATGCGATTCCATTTCGCTCTCCGATAATTACAAAGGTCTCAGCGCCAAAGTTCGCACTTTCTGGCCGCCTTTGCATCCCATTCATGAGTCAGCCCCGCTTAACGCCGCGCTGATCAATCCTGCGGGTTCCAGGCCATGCATTCGACCTCTACCAGAGCGCCCGCAGCCAGGCCCTTCACCGACATCGCGGAACGGGCCGGGTAACGCCCCGGTTTGAAATATTCGCTATAGACCGCGTTGAATGCGCCGAAATCCTGCATATCAGCAAGCCATACGGTACATTTGAAAATGGCGTCATGCGTAAGCTCATACTTGGCCAACGTCTCACCAATCCGGTCCATCGTTCGGCGTGCTTCGGGTTCGATGCCGCCTTCCACTATACCGCGTCCGTCTTTCCTCAGCCCCAGTTGCCCCGACAGATAGAGAATATCGCCGACTTGCACCGCTTCTGATAACGGGAAATTGCCAGCGGCAAGCGGGCGGTATTCTGGCTCGGCAGCTTGTGTCGACGCGTGGTCATTTGCGGCAACTGGCGCGGCGAGAAACGCGAGGGTCGCTGCGATTGATGTGATGTGATGTTTCACTCTGCCTTCTCCCCTTCAGGCAGATACAGTTTCTGCCCCATGTCCCTATACTTCTCGCTCATCTCTTCCATGCCCTTGAGCGCCGCCTGCTTGCTCGCCTCGGCGGTGTCCGCGCCCAGTTTCTCGGCGGCGAGGAAGGTTTCGGGGCTTTCGTTCTGCTTGGCGGCGAAATCGCGGACTTCTTGGCTGATCTGCATCGAGCAGAATTTCGGGCCGCACATGGAGCAGAAATGCGCGGTCTTCGCACCCTCTGCCGGGAGCGTCTGGTCGTGGTAATCCTCCGCCGTATCGGGATCGAGCGACAGGTTGAACTGATCACGCCAGCGGAACTCAAAGCGCGCTTTTGACAGGGCATCATCGCGTACCTTCGCCGCTGGATGCCCTTTGGCGAGGTCGGCGGCGTGAGCGGCGAGCTTGTAGGTCACCACGCCAACCTTCACATCGTCGCGGTCGGGCAGGCCGAGGTGTTCTTTGGGCGTCACGTAGCAGAGCATCGCTGTGCCGTACCAGCCGATCTGCGCCGCGCCGATGCCGCTGGTGATGTGGTCATATCCCGGCGCAATATCGGTGACGAGCGGGCCGAGCGTGTAGAACGGGGCCTCGCCGCACACCTCCAGCTGCTTGTCCATATTCTCCTTGATCTTGTGCATGGGCACGTGACCCGGCCCCTCGATCATCACCTGCACGTCATGTTTCCAGGCACGGTGCGTCAGCTCGCCCAGAGTGTAAAGCTCGGCAAATTGCGCCTCGTCATTGGCATCGGCGATGGAGCCGGGGCGCAGGCCGTCGCCAAGTGAATAGGCGATGTCATAGGCCTTCATGATCTCGGTGATGTCGTCGAAATGTTCGTAGAGGAAGCTCTCCTTGTGATGCGCGAGGCACCATTTCGCCATGATGCTGCCGCCGCGAGATACGATGCCGGTCACACGGTTTGCCGCCATCGGCACATAGGGCAGGCGAACCCCGGCGTGGATGGTGAAATAGTCGACGCCCTGCTCCGCCTGTTCGATCAGGGTATCGCGGAAAATCTCCCACGTCAGGTCTTCGGCGACGCCGCCGACTTTCTCCAGCGCCTGATAAATCGGGACGGTGCCGACCGGCACGGCGGAGTTGCGGATGATCCATTCGCGCGTGTCATGAATGTTACGCCCGGTGCTGAGGTCCATGATCGTGTCGGCGCCCCAGCGGGTGGCCCACACCATCTTGTCAACCTCGGTGGCGACGTCCGATGCAACGGCTGAATTGCCGATATTGGCGTTGATCTTGACCAGGAAATTGCGCCCGATAGCCATCGGTTCGCTTTCCGGATGATTGATGTTGTTCGGGATAATTGCGCGACCACGCGCGACCTCATCGCGGACGAATTCTGGCGTGATGACATCGGGTATCTGCGCGCCCCAGCTCAGCGCACCGGCCCGATTGGCGGCGATCAGGTCTGCGGCCATCTCGCGACCGAGGTTTTCGCGCTCCGCAACATACTCCATTTCGGGGGTAATTATGCCTTTGCGGGCATAGTGCATCTGGCTGACGTTCTGGCCCGCTTTTGCGCGCAAGGGGCGCCTCACCACGTTTGGGAATTGTGCAACGCCGCCGCTGCGATCCGGGCCAAGCTGGCCGTTATCCTCTGGCTTTACCTCGCGCGCGGCGTATTCCTCAACATCGCCGCGTGAAGTGATCCAGTCACTGCGCAGCGCTGGCAGGCCTGCATTGATATCGATATTCGCTTCTGGGTCTGTGTAGGGGCCGGAGGTGTCGTAAACGCGCACACTCGGCTCATCCCCCTCGAGATCAATTTCGCGCATGGCCACGCGCACGCCGCTGCCCGTGCGGGCTCCAACATAAACCTTGCGGCTGCCGCGAATGGGGCCTGCGGTTACGCCAATCTCTACGGGGGAATTGATGTCGGCCATGTCTCTCGTTCTCTCTCTTTCAATGTCGAAAGGGAACTTCAGGCCAAAAGCCATCCGCTCCCTACGCCGGTTTTTGCTTGCTCGCTTGCCGAAGAGCCGAAAACCGGTTCCCACTTTTCGGCGGCAAACAAACTGCCGGATCAGGTTCAACGGGTCGAGCGCTGCAACGCGCCCCTCTCAGCCAAATAAGCTAGCTCCCCGGGGATGGGATTATTGATAGGCGGCAAGGCCTCTCGCGTCCAGCATCATTACGTAACGCGCGGGTTAAACTGCATTAACCACTATTCAACGCTGGTTTCCTATGCGTGCGCGAGTGTTTTCAGGTTGGGGAAAGATGCAATTCGCCCGCGCTAACATTGCGGCTTTCTGGCGACTGACAGCGATGCTGCTCAGCGGGTTTTTCCTCGCGCATTCAGCATCTGCACAAACCACCAATTGCGGCGCCGCCAGCAGTGGCGGCACGGCCCCTCCTTCATGGCCGACCTATTGCTGGATCGACATGGCCAATTACAACGATGCGCAAGCACGCACGGCAGCAGGACAGAATTTCTCAATCACGCTTACTGATGGCACGGTGCTCAGCTTCACGTTGAACACCACGACCAACACCGCCAGTGGAGCGAATGCCATAACCGCACCAAGCTGGACCGGCGCGGCTGTCGGCAATAGTGCATTTCTCGGCATTCCCGGTCGCCCGATCCTGTACATGGTCAATTCGGGTGCGACGGTCACATTCACATTCTCCAATATAGCGGTGACCCCGCCACCAAGGTGTGGCCGCCGTTACTGAATATGCGTTCGTTGCTGCTGATGCGGAATCGACTGATAATGCCGAATTTCTCGAATTCACAACCAATGGCGGCGCGTGGGAGTTGCTCGACGAAGTTCCACCGATCAGCGGCAGCCAGTTGCCGATCCCAAGCGGAGAAGGGACGACAACCTTTCGCAGCGATGGCGGTGGCCAAAGCGGCCGCGTCGGCGCGCACATCATCGGATCGAACAGCCCAACGACGGTGACCGCAACCATGAACGGCGCGGGCCTGCAGGGAATGATGTTTGCCTTGCGCTTTGCATCGATCACGCTTTCGAAACAGATCGGAGGTGTCCGCCTGGATCCGAGCGATCAATTCGATTTTTCTATCGAGTCTCAATCCACCGGCACGGTTTTCGCGACCGGGTCTACCAGTGGCACCGGCCTCGGCCCATTTGATGCGGCAGTTCTGACGACTGCATCTGGCATTCCGCTGCGGGTGCGCGAAAGCATGGCGACGGGAAGCAACAGTGCGCTGACGAGCTATCAATCGCTGCTGACCTGCACAAACGACAATACTGGATCGAGTACGCCTCTTCCGACTGCGGTTGCTACGACTGATTACAATTTTGGCTCACTGCAATTCGGCGATGCGGTCGATTGCATTTTCACGAATACACCTCTGCCACATATTACTTATCGCAAGGCTCTGGGATCGGGTGGACGCAGATTTGATACCGATCAGTTCCGCCTGCGTGTTCGTGACCGGACGGTACCGCGATCAATCTTGCCACATTAGACACTACAGGCAGCGGATCGACGCTTTCCAATAACATAGTTGACCAGATCGAAGTCACGCCCGGCAATCAGCTCCGCGTGCGCGAGTTTGCCATAGGCACCACTGATCTAAATTTTTATAACGCCAATACAGTATGCACAAACGCAAACCCATCGTCCGCCACGCCCTTGCCAAGTTCGGTCGCGATTGCCGAGTTACAACTTGCCATTGGCGATGTCGTGACATGTGTCCTGACCAACACAAAAAGCCCAGCAAACGCTGTGCTCGTGGTTGAAAAATCATCTTCCGTCATCACCAACGATTTCGAGGCAAGCAATCACAAGGCAATCCCTGGCGCAATCATTGAGTATACGATCAGCGTCCGAAATGAGGGCGACGCACCCGTTGATGTCGACACGCTCGATCTGACTGACATCATCCCGCCACAAGTCGAATATGACGTTTCGACCGGAATTACACTTACAGAAGGTGCCACAGCGAGTGGGCTCAACGCATTCGATCCAAACACAATGGTCAGCTTTTCAGACCAGCCAGTTGGCGCCGCACCCTACTCCTACTCACCCAGCGGCTCCTATGATGGGAATGTGACCGGGATTCTTATCGAACCAACAGGCTCGTTAAACGCCTCCAATGGTGCAGATCATCCAGGCTTCACGATCACATATCGAATGAGGCTCGAGTAAATTTGATCAACAGATAGTCGTCTTTTTCCAATCACTGGCTTTCGCAAAGTGCTCTTTAGGTCTAAGCTTCAATGGTTTGCTATTGGGAATTGGGGAAATCATGCGACTTTTTGGATTGATGATGGCCGCGACTGCGGTTGCGACAGTACTCACGAGCGTGCCAGCGGCTGCGCAAGGCAAGTCCTCTGGCCGCAAGGCGCAAGAGCAGGGGATGCAGGAAATCCCCGTTTGCCGCCAAAAGCTTGGCACTATCGCGATTGATGAACCGGAAAACCGTTGGTGGCGGGCTTATGACCTCCCGAACCCAGAGGCATTGATCAAAGTTTTCGTGGCGAAGTCGGGATGCTTCAGCATCGTGGATCGCGGACGCGGCCTGGAAATGCGCGGGCTGGAGCGTGATCTGGCTGATAGCGGTGAATTGCAACGCGGATCAAACATTGGGCGGGGCCAGGTCAAGGCCGCTGACTATTTCGTCATTCCTGACCTGGTCGGGCGCAACAAGCGCTCTGGCGGTGGCGGCATTGGCGGCGCGCTCGCCGGTGCATTGGGCCGCCGCGCTTTCGGCGGCATTCTGGGCGGCGTTAAGGTCAATAAGAAAGAGGCGAACGTCACTCTGACACTTGTGAATTCGCGTACGACCGAACTGGAACGCATCACAGAAGGCTATGCCCGCAAGTCAGACGTTTCGTTCGGCGGTCGCGGTGGCGGCATTTTTGGTGGTACGCTGGCTGCCATCAGCGGCTCGGGCTATGAAAACACGCAGATCGGTCAGGTAATCGTGCTCGCATATCTGGAGGCGTATCGCGACATGGTCGATCAGCTGGGCGGCCTTCCTGTAAACCCAAGCGATGCTGCGCCGCTTGCAGAGGGTGAGGTCGTCGCCGCCTCGGCCCCGGCACAAACCGGCTATGGGATTTCGCGAGACGCGTTCAATCGCATCGAACCAGGTATGAGCGTAGATGACGTCAATGCGATTGTTGGTTTCGCTGGCGATCGCGAAGCCTTCACAACCAACTCAGCGACCTATCTGTGGCGGACCGATGCAAACTCGGACAGCTTCATAACCGGGACGTTTGTTGATGGGAAATTGGCTGGGCTTAACAAAGTGGGCTTCTGACACCTACCTTCAATTACTGGACCAATCAGGAGGTCGCCCTGCAGAGGGCGGCCTCTTTTTTCGCACAACTCATCCTAAGCGGAATGCTATTCGCACGCGCTCGGCAAAGTCGTCAGATAAGTAGCCTCGGCATGGTCACAGTTAACAAATATGGTTAACGCTAATGCTTATGCATTCGTTGACCAAGCGGCCATGCTCCGATTGGCTCGGTTCGTCGCATTTCCGGGATTTATTTGGTTAACGGCTTTGTAAAAACAAGCAAAATCGATCTAATTGCACTTGAGTAAGTGGCTTGGTCACGTTCTAAGCCTGTTCAGAAAACATCGGTTATCAGAATTAGGAATAATGATTAACAACGGGTCTAACAAAGCACGTATGAAGTGGGCATTGCCGCTGTTCGCAGCGGTATTAGCTGTGCCTGCTTCGCTCGCTATGTTTCCGCAATCAGCCGTTTCTACAGCTATCGCGCAAGGCAGCGATGCTCTGAAACAGTTCGTTGATCGTTCCCCCGGTGCACGTGGTGCAACCGCCCCACTTAAGGGCAAGGGCAAAGGTACGGCTCTGGCGCTGGGCGAGAAAGTAACTCCTGAGCAGCGCGCGCTTGGCAAGGTGTTCGATACCCCGCCTGAGGAAGATATCGAGAAACTCGCACAAGGCCCAATTGGGCCTCAAGCGATCCCCGGCACGGCACGCCCGATCAGCGATATCGCAAGCTCGCCAGCTTCCGCGACATTGCCAGCACCCGCGACCAGCGGTTTTGGCACGCCCGGCGGCCTGATCATTCCAATTGGCGGGTCATCAGGCGGTTCTAGCGGCGCAGTGGCATCAAGTTCTGGCGGCAGTTCGTCTGGCGGCAGCACCGGTGGTACTGGCTCTAGTGGGGGCTCAAGCGGTGGATCGACTGGCGGTTCAACCGGCGGCGGAACGTCCACTGGGGGCTCTTCTTCTGGCGGTGTAATGTCAGCGGTTCCTGAACCCGGCACCTGGATGATGATGATCCTCGGCTTTGGCGCTATCGGTGGTGCGATGCGCCGACGCAGGCTTGGCTCAAATGCGACAGCCCGCATCCTGGGTCAATAAGGCGGACGATGCGCGAGCGCTCGTTTCTCCTCGGCATTCTGACAATTGGCGCAGTGGGCGCAACCTTTCTCGCAGCGCCTTCGCTCGCTGACACGCTTGGCTTCAAGCACGCTTTCGCCTCGGCGCAAGAGGCGCCTTCAACTGAAACTACTGCAAACGAAGATCGTCGGCGCAGCGTCCTGTCTCAAGAGGAAGCGGACGTAGCGGCAGCAGGCAAACTGCTTCCCGCAGACGTGAAATCAGTGCTCAATACTCCCGGCACGCTCAGCCACGGGCAATATATGTGGTTGGATGAGGGGGTTACCGAAGGCGATCTTACCATCTGGGTCGACCTGACCCGGCAGATGGTTTCGGTGTTTCGTGATGGTCACGAGATTGGCACAGCCGTGATCGTCTATGGCGCGAAAGAGAAAGCCTCGCCGACGGGATCTTTCCCAATCATGCGCCGCGTTCGTGATTATCATTCACGCAGTTACGATGCGCCCATGCCCTATTCATTGTTCATCACAAATGATGGCGTGGCGCTGCACGGCAGCCCGATGGCCGCCAACCGCGCGACGCATGGCTGTATAGGTTTGCCGCTCGAATTTGCTCGTCTTCTGTTCGAAGCTGCCGAGAAAAATGACGTGGTTGAAATTGTCCGGTCTGATCCGGAAAAGACCAAGGCGTCTTATTTCGTCTGCCGCATAATCCCGTTCTTTCCAATGATGCTTAACCCGTTTTAAGCAAAGCGATTAAGCCTGTTCCTGCACCGCGTTTTAGGTTGCGTATGCGCATGTCTGTCTCAGGTTCGAGATGGATACGATGCGCAACACAGCTTTCTCAAAAATTGGCAAGCTCGGCGTTTTGGCCGGCGCATTGGCGTTGCTGCCCGGCGCGCAAAGTCGTGTATCTGATCTGGAAGGCCGAATGTTGGCAAGTCACAATCACGAACGCGCTATCATGGGTGTCCCAAACATGCGCTGGAATGACGATCTGGCCAAGGGCGCTCAACAATGGGCGGATCACCTATCAGCCACCGGACAATTTAAGCATTCGCCCAACGTGCCCGGGCAGCCATTCGAAGGCGAGAATATCTGGGGCGGGACCGCTGGCGCATATTCGGCGGAATCGATGGTTGGTCTGTGGCTGGCAGAGAAACGGTACTTCAAAACCGGCACCTTTCCCCACAACAGCACCACCGGTAATGTCGCGGATGTAAGCCACTATACGCAGGTGATCTGGCGCAAGACACGAGAGGTTGGCTGTGCCGTCAGTGACAAAGGTGCAGAAGAAATTCTGGTCTGCCGGTACAAACGGCCCGGAAATGTCATCGGACGCAAGCCGCTCTAGATCTAGCTAGATGAACTTACTGGCGTATCTCGCCAATTCTCTCATCAACAACCAACGTGCCAGCCGAGCGATCGGCCTCGATCCTCGATGGCGAAGCGTTCTCCGTAGTGGCGACGGCACCCTGCGCAACATCGGCGCCTCCACCACCCAGGCCCGGTGATAACTCGCCCTGAATCAAGCTACCCGCGTTCTCATCGGCAAAGATGTTCGATGGCGGCGCAACCTCTGTCGCTGCCGTGGTTGTCGCCAGCAAATCGCCGATCTCTTCATCCACGCCCTCGCCCGGCGGCGTCATTCCAGGGGCCAGTGCGTCAGCAACGACCGCTTGCGTAAAGGCGCGGCGAAGGCCCCAATTCCCCTTCCAACGGTAAAAATAATGGCTGCCATGCTTGGTGATCTTGTTCAGCGATGATGCCCAATACGGCACCACATAATCCGCATGGTAATGCGTTGCCATCCCCACACTCGGTTCTACCGTGCCGGACAATGCCCCGGTCGCAACCTGCCGCGCCGCTGCCCACGCTGCCGGGGCCGGCTGCCGCGCCAAACTGCCATCGCATGTGAAGGTGAACTGGCATCCGGTACGTCTTTCAGACCCCTGATACACAACCGCACATACAGAGTTTGGAAAGGCTGGATGCCGGGCCCTGTTCAAAATGACCTGAGCCACGGCACGTTTTCCTGCTGTCGGCTCAAAACCCGCCTCGTAATAAACCGCGGCGGTAAGGCACTCGATGGCGGAACGACGCGCAAAAGGCATATCCGGCCTATCCGGCATGGCATAGGGCCGCGCCTCTTCAATCGGTGTGTTGGAGAAAGGGAGCTGCGCGTTCTCCACAAACGCCTCTGTTTCGCTCAGTGGTTTGTAAGACTGCTGTCCGATTTCAGGGAGAATAACGCGCTGGCTCCCTCCTTCAATATCGCTGGAAATTCCGTCGACAGATCTCGATGAAGTCGCCTCGCTATACGTCATCCACCACCGACCGAGCGCCAGGCCAATAATGGCTAGGACGATCAGAAAAACAGCAATGTCGCGTTTGCGCACGCGCTGCATAGTGGCCACTTGAGATTCCGTATCTGCTGGGTGCCGTTTAGATTTACCGCGAATTTACGTCCACACCCTTCACCTTTGGTCTCAGGAATGGCACAAATTTTCTGGATTGCTTACCAGCTATCAGATTAACTCAACCTAGCATCGCACAAAGCCGCCAAAAGAGACGATTTTGCCCAAACATCACAATATCTTGAACTCCCGTGCGCGGCTTCTGCTGGGTCTTGTCGCTCCGCTGGCTCTCGCCGCGTGCAGCGATGCGGTCGGTGGCCAAGTCGCTGCGAATATCAACGGTGACGAGATTACCTTTGCCGAGGTCAATGCCGAACTGCGCGGTATGCAGTTACCCGACGGTATCGGCGAAGCGGACGGGCAGAAACTTGCTCTGGAGCGCATTATCGACCGCCGCCTGATGGCGCAGGCCGCGCGTAATGAGGGGATCGACCAAACAAGCTATTTCCTTCTCCGAGAACGGCAGTTGCGCGACGCCTTGCTTGCTCAATTGCTGCGCGAACAGGCCGAACAATCGCTCGGCGCAGCAGATCAGGTGGAAGTGGATCAGTTCATCAAAGACAACGCGCCGCTATTTGCTAACCGCCGATTGCTGACATTGGAACGGATCGTCTTCGATGTTCCCTCTGATCGGCGTGAACTGCAACCGCTCGAGAATGCGCAGTCGCTTGAGGCCGTTTCTGAACGTCTCAAGAGGCTCGATATCCCCTTCAATCGCGGCTCTATTGAATTGGATTCACTAAGTATTTCTGAGGATAAGCTTGATTCGATCTTGAAAATGCGTGGTGGCAGGCCGTTCCTGCTACCCGAAGGATCACGATTGGCCATCGCCGTCTTGCGAGAAGCACGCAGCGCCCCTGTCGCAGGGGCCGACGCCCGCCCGCTTGCGGAACGGATTGTAAGAGAACGCCAGCTCAATCGCTCAGTTGATGAGCTATTGTCAGATCTGCGAGCCAGCGCCCAGATCGATTATCGCGATGGGTTTGAGCCGACAACTGACGCTGAGAGAACGCCGTCCGCAAATTCAGAAACGGGAAGCTAGTTCTTCAGCTTGCGGAAATAAGCGATGGTTTTCTCCAGGCCATCACGCAGAGGCACTGAAGGCTCCCAATCCAGCTCTTTCTTCGCCAACGAGATGTCAGGCTTGCGCTGGGTAGGGTCATCCGATGGCAAGGGCTGCTCAATCAGCTTGGATTTTGAGCCAACCATTTCCAGAACAAGCTCGGCCAGCTCACGGATAGTGAACTCGACCGGGTTCCCGAGGTTACACGGGCCGGTGAAGCCGTCGCGCGATTCCATCAGTCGGATCAGGCCTTCCACCAAATCATCGACATAGCAGAAGCTGCGTGTCTGCGATCCGTCACCGTAAATCGTGATGTCTTCACAGCTAAGCGCCTGCATTACAAAGTTCGACACCACGCGGCCATCGGCAGGGTGCATGCGCGGGCCATATGTGTTGAAAATACGTGCGACTTTGATGTCGAGGTTATGCTGGCGGTGATAGTCAAAGAACAGTGTCTCGGCGCAGCGCTTACCCTCGTCATAACAGCTGCGCAGGCCAATCGGGTTCACATTGCCCCAATATTCTTCACGCTGGGGATGCTGCTCCGGGTCTCCGTAAACCTCACTGGTCGAGGCTTGAAGGATCGGCACACCCGTACGCTTGGCCAGTCCCAGCATATTGATGGAGCCCATGACCGATACCTTGGTCGTTTGGACGGGATCGTGCTGATAGTGCACCGGTGATGCTGGGCATGCGAGATTGTAAATCGCGTCCACTTCAACAAATAACGGAAAGCAGATGTCATGACGCATAAATTCAAAACGCGGATTGTCGTGCAAATGCGCGATGTTCGCTTTGGCACCCGTAAACAGGTTGTCGACGCAAAGCACCTCGTCGCCCGCCGCGATCAAGCGATCAATCAAGTGAGAGCCAACAAAGCCTGCACCGCCAGTGACCAGCACCCTGCGATTAGAAAAATAGTCCCGCGACATAACCCATCCGTTCCTGAATATTCGCTGCGCCTTGTATCGCCGGGGCCAGCAGCTTCAAGACAAATCGACATCCGGTCACACCATGAAACAGCCGATGGTCAAAAGTTAAACTTCGTGAATTCAAGCCCGAGATTGATCCCGTTCAGACAGGATTTGCCAATAACCGGCTATATCGACAGGGGAGCGACAGAGCTGTGAGCGTGCGCAACCTTTGCGTCGGGCGAGAAATCACGGTAGCAGCGAACTATCGTGCCAAAGCGGGACAGATTGGGCATGTTGAGTGGTGTTAAAGAATTGCCCAAAGGCTTGTCCTGACACGAAACATGCACGTTTCGTTGGCTATCAGCTTGCATGGGCTGACGCTAATTGCTGAGCATCAGGCATGCCAAAGAGAATGAAGATTGTGGGACTGACATGGAGGGTAATGTGAGGGAGGAGACGCTGGTAAAACCAAGCGGTACAGTGTCGCGCCCCGTTCGCCCTGCCATTAAACGAGAGAACCTGCGCATTCTCCTGGCAGTCCTTGCGGCAGTTTTCGATTCTTTAGCGTTGATCGTTGGCTTTCAATCAGTGGAACTGATGCGCGACTATCGCTGGCTGTCGCCCGGCGGTGTGCCGCTTTTGGTCATCATTGTTCCTGCATTCCTGTACTTTGCGATCCTGTGGTCGAGTTACTCGACATATAATTTGGCGAGTATGTCCAAATCTTTCAGCAGCGCTTGCCGTGCCCTGCTTGGCGCGATCGTGGTGATGATGGTCTGCGCTTTCCTCGCCAAGTTTGGCATGAAGATTTCGCGCTCCGCCTTTTTCTACGCAGTCATCGTTTCCACCGCCCTGTTGTTGCTGTCGCGAATAGTCATTGCGCTGTTCGCCCGCCTGTTCCTCAAGGGTAAGATTGCGGACAGACTGCTCGTTACCAATGATGCGCCAGCAGATCATGCTTCCAGCATCGGTATGGATGTCATTGATCTAAAAGAGGTTGGCCTCAAGCCCGACCTCTCGGACCCGACACAAATGGCCGAGGTTTCTGATGTCCTATGCCGCTATGATGTGGTCTACCTGGACGGCATCCGCATGAAAGACCAAGTTGTTAATTGGGTGACCGCACTCAAAGCGACCGGTGTCGCTTGCGAGGTTGTGGTGTCCAACGACGAGATTCATTCCGCCGTGGGCATTGGCTGGGTCGGACAAAACGACACTCTTGTGCTTTCGCGTGGTCCGCTCAGCCTTGGTAGCAGGATGCAGAAACGCATCTTTGATCTGGCGATCACTGTGCCACTGCTGATCTTCCTCGCGCCGCTAATGTTGCTGGTTACACTGGCGATCAGGCTTGAATCGCCCGGCCCTGCCCTGTTCCGCCAAAGCCGCATCGGTCAGGCCAACCTGCCGTTTCAGATATACAAATTCCGCTCCATGCGTATTGATGCGCAGGATGATCGCGGCAACCAATCGACACAGCGCGATGATGACCGGATCACTAAGGTCGGCGCGTTCATCCGGCGCACCAGCATTGATGAGCTGCCGCAGCTGATTAACGTGCTGATTGGCAACATGTCGCTCGTCGGTCCGCGCCCTCATGCCGAAGGATCGCGTGCAGGCTCGCAGCTATTCTGGGAAGTGTCAGAGCTCTATTGGATGCGCCACGCCCTGAAGCCGGGCATCACTGGGCTCGCCCAGATCAATGGTTTCCGCGGCGCAACGCATACGCGCGAAGATCTCGTCGCGAGGTTGCGGTATGACCTGCACTATTTGCAGGACTGGAGCCTTTGGAACGATTTCACTATTCTGCTCGCCACGGTGAAAGTGGTATCGCATAACAATGCGTACTAACCGTTTAGGCAGAAACAGGGGCTTTAGTTAGATGAGAGGTTTGGCGCCATGCGGTGGATAGCTCTTGCAGTCATTCTTGCGAGCCTGCCTGCGTTTATTGCGTTCCTGTCTCAGAACAAGGAACGCCGTGATCAAGCGCTGATCGCTGTCGGCCTGTTCTGCTTCGCCTCTGGATCACTTCAGATTGACGCGGCCCTGTATACGTGGCCGATGTGGAATGGCACCGTTAAAGGGATCATGATATCGCCGATAGACACTCTGTGTCTGGCCCTGATCTTTACTCGAAAAAGCCACAATATCTACTTCCCGATCATGGCGCTCATCGCGATTTTCGCGATCCCAATCGCCCTCTCGATCACCGCATCAGGCAGTCCAATCGCGTCAAGCTTCACCCTTGTCCAACTGATACGCATGGCCATATTTGTGATCGCCGTTGGGGGGAAGTGCATCGCCCGGGCGCGCTGAGAAACCTGATGATCGGCTTGTCTGTTGGCCTGATGATCCAGGGCGGCTTCGTCGCGTATCAGAAAGTGAACGGCGTTGTTCAGGCCGCTGGCACTATGTCGCACCAGAACATTTTGGGCCTCATGGTAGAGCTTGCGGTACTGCCCCTTATCGCTGCCGTGCTAGAGGGTGAACGCAGCAAATGGATTTATGGCGGGATCGTCGGTGGCATGATCGTGGTCACAGGCGGCGGATCACGCGGCACAATGGCGTTCGTTGCGGCAGGCGTAATCGCGCTGGTCATACTCAGCCTCGCTCGCGGAACATCTGCACGAAAGCTCAAGATGGTTGGTGGGGCGGCGCTGGGTGCGCTTGTGTTTGTGCCACTGGCGTTCAACACGCTCAATGAACGATTTGGTGAACACTCATTTGTCACTGCAGAGAACGAGCGTGCCGCTTTCAAACGTGCAGCGACCGCAATGGCGGCGGATCATCCGCTGGGTGTCGGCGCGAATACATATGTCGCAGTTAGCAATACCGGAGGCTACGCCGCGCGTGCCGGGGTGAACTGGAACTTTGGCAGCCGTTCTGCACCTGTTCACAACGCATATCTACTGGCTCGCGCAGAGACGGGATGGGCAGGACAGATCGCCCTGATGATCCTTTTGGGCGTGCCGCTGTTGATTGGGCTCAAGGCAGCATTCAGCAGACCGCGCGATCCGTTGGGAGGCATCGCCTTGGGGTCAGCGGCTGCGATTTTCGCGCTGATCGTGCACAACAACTTTGAATATGTCTGGTTCGTAGAATTACCTCAACGCGTATTCTTCCTGAATGTCGCCATTATCGCTGCTTGCGCTGTCGCGCGGAAAAAAGGCGTGGCCCTGTCGCCGGAGCGGGTGGAGACAAACCTGCAAGGACCGGCCAAGAAAGGCCCGGTCAGCAAGAGCAAAGTCTGGCGTCCTGGCCAGCCGGTCAATCTGGCCCGTAGCCGCATGCCTGGAGGCGAGCAGGCCTAGCGCTCTTGGGAGCAGCCTGCCCTGACCCGCTATGTCCAACACCACATCTGTGTTCCCGCGCATTCGGGCTCTGCTGAGTGGCAGCAAACTCGTCGGCGAGGCTGGTTGGGTCGCAGCCCCCTTTGCGATGAACCAGGTGCTGAGGCTCGGCACGAATATAATTCTGGCCGGGCTACTCGCGCCAGAGATCTTCGGCCTGATGCTGCTGGTGAATACGCTGCGCACTGGAACCGAGTTACTCTCTGACATTGGCATTGGACAAAGCGTTGTTCGCTCACCCAATGGCGAGGATCGCCATTTCCTCAATGTGGCATGGACACTGCAGGTTCTGCGCGGCGTGCTGCTGACCATTCTCATGCTAGCCGCAGCATATCCAATTGCGCAGCTGTATGAACAGCCCGAGCTGTTTTTGATTATTCTCGCAGTAAGTCCAATCTTCCTGATCACCGGCCTACATTCGATCAGCCTGTTTCTCGTCCAGCGACGGGTCGATGTGAAAACGCGCGCCGCATATGACACAGCTTATACGATTTTCCATTGCGGTTTCTCGATCATCATTGCGATCCTGATGCCAACCATCTGGGCGCTGGTGATCGCTCTGGTTGTCAGCACCGCGTTCACCTGCGCAATGAGTTATTCCCTCAAGCCGCGGATGCGCCCTCGCCTCACCTGGGATAAAGCGCACGTCCACGAGATCATCAACTTCGGCAAATGGATATTCCTGTCGACCGCCGTCTACTTTGCAGCCACCAGCTATGACCGATTATACTTCGTCGCCGCGCTGCCATTGGCTCTTGCCGGGGTTTATGCGGTGGCCCGATCATTTTCCGAGGTACTGAGCCAATTGGGTCAACGCGCGGGTGCGTTTCTTGTATTTCCCAAGGTCGCGGCTGTGCAGGAACGCCGTGGGGAGCTGGCAAGTCGCATTCGGACGATGCGCTTCAAGGTCCTGGCACTCATAGCTGTGGCGACGGGTTGCGGGATCGCGGTGTCCGATCAGTTTATCCTGCTGGCCTATGATGATCGTTATCGCGCTGCGGCCTTTATCCTGCCTGTCCTGCTGCTCAGCATCTGGTTTGGGATCCTGTCTGCCTTCGCCGATTCCATGTTGATGGGCTGCGGTCGCCCGCAACCGGGCGCACGAGCAAATCTGGTCAAGTTTCTGGTACTGCTGATTGGGTTACCCATCGCGATGGCACAGGGCAGCTTCTTCGGGGCGCTAGGGGTCTTGATAGCAGCCGAAGTCATGCGCTGGGCTGTGCTCGTGCCCGCCGAACGCCGTGAAGGATTTGTGAAGTATCGCGATGATATTATCCTGACACTGATTGTCGTGATCGCGGCGATCGCTGTTAAAGCTTCGCTCGGCTCTTTGGGTTTGGTACCCACGCCAGCCGAATGGTGGGAATTCAGGGGCCTCATGGATGGCTAAACTGGGGGTTATTGCGATTGGACGGAATGAGGGGGAACGGTTGGTCCGTTGCCTTACCTCACTGCAGTCGCACGATCTGCTGGTGGTTTACGTCGATTCCGCCTCGACTGATGGCAGTCAGGAGCGCGCAGCCGAGCTTGGCGCTACGGTGGTGCCGCTCGATATGGCGCTGCCTTTCACTGCCGCCCGCGCCCGCGCAGAGGGTTTCACAAAGCTGATGGAGCTCGCTCCCGATTGTGAGTTCGTAATGTTTGTCGACGGCGATTGTGAAGTGGTCGCAAGCTGGCCCAGTGTCGCGGTTGAATTTCTGCACAACAACCCGGACTATGCGGTGGTGTGCGGAAGGCGCAAAGAGCGTTTTCCAGAGGCTTCGCTGTACAACCGCTTGATTGATGGGGAATGGAATACACCCGTCGGTGAGGCTGACGCATGCGGCGGCGACTCAGTTTTTCGAGTTTCCGCTTACAATGCGGTTGGCGGCTTTAACCCGGCCATGATCGCAGGTGAAGAACCAGAACTCTGTGCACGCCTGCGCAAAGCGGAGTGGCGGATCATGCGACTGGATGCGGACATGACGCTGCATGACGCGGCGATGCATAGGCTTGGGCAATGGTGGAACCGCGCGGTGCGCAGCGGGATCGGCTATCAGCAAGCCAACCTCGCCACACAGAATGCCCCCGGTGGCGCGCTTTATGGGCGAGAGATTAAGCGCGCGATTGGCTGGGCGTCGATCCTGCCGCTTTTGAGCATGGTCTTGGCGATAGCCCTGCATCCCGCGTTTATCTTGCTTTGGCCAGCAATCACGGCGTTGCAATGGCTTAGGCTCACCCTGCGCGATGGCATCGCCTCAGCCAGTCTTTCGATTCTCGGCAAATATGCTGAGCTGCTGGGCATCATGCGGTTCCAGTCGCGGCGACTGCGCGGCGAAACCGGCGGTACGGTGGAGTACAAATGAGCGGCGCGGTGATCGGCTATCTGACGAGCGAGTATCCCTCGCCCAGTCACACCTTTATCCGGCGCGAGATTGCGAGCCTGCGCGCAAAGGGGCTTTCGATCCGCAGCTACTCAATCCGCGCGCCAAAACATGCCCTCGACAATGATCTTGAGCGCGAAGCGGCAGGCGAAACCTTCTTCGTTTTGCGGCGCGGAGCGATCGGTATCACAATCGATTTTCTCGCTGCATTGTTCAGCCATCCGATCCGGTTTTTCTCCGTGTTTGGATTGGCACTGCGCCACCGCGTACCCGGCCTCAAAGCTCTTCTATGGGCAGTATTTTACTTCGTGGAAGCGATCGTGTTGGCGCGGCAGCTTGAGAAGGACGGCGTCACGCATCTGCATAATCACTTTGCCAATCCCGCCGCCACGGTCGGCCTGCTGGCCAAGACATATCTCGATATCCCATGGAGCCTGACGCTGCATGGGATTTCAGAATTCGACTATCCGGCAGGAAATCTGCTGCCTGCCAAGCTGGCGGAGGCGAGCTTTGCCGCCTGCGTGTCGCATTTCGGGCGCGCGCAGGCGATGCGGATGATCTCTCCGAATATGTGGAGCAAACTGCATCTTGTCCGCTGCGGTATTGACCCTCAGGATCTGCCTGAGCCGGTAGCCAAGGACAGCACTTCAGATGAAGTCGAGATAATTTGCGTGGGTCGACTGTCGCCGGAAAAGGGGCATGCCGGGCTGATCCAAGCGTTCTCGAACCTGCGTCGCAGAGGCGTTCCAGTCAGTCTGAAACTGGTGGGCGACGGCCCGCAGGAAGCTGCGCTGCACGCCCTCGCCGCTCAATCTGATCATGCTGAGCATATCCAGTTCACGGGGCGGCTTGACGAGCGCAGCACGCTGCGCGCTATCGCACAGGCTGATGTGATGGTTCTGCCCAGCTTTATGGAGGGATTGCCCATCGTGCTGATGGAGGCGCTGGCGCAAGGTGTACCGGCGGTCGCGACCCGTGTTGCCGGAATTCCGGAATTGATTATTGATCGCGAGACGGGCCTTCTGTTTGATCCGGGCAATTGGGACGATCTGGAAACTAAGCTGGTTGCGATGTGCGAGGATAAAGCGCTGCGCGCCGAGCTCGCCGAAGCGGGCAAAGCTAAGGTCGCCGCCGAGTTTTCGTATCCAAAGGCCAGTTTGCCGCTGATCGACTTGTTTACCGCGACGGCGCTCATGAAAACTGGAGACGCATCGTGAACCGCGAAGCCGACGCATTACTGCCCGATACAAAGCCGTTGTCTGGTCATATCGCCATTCTCGACGGATGGCGCGCGGTGAGCATCACATTTGTCATCATCGGCCACTGGATGCCGATCCCTCGCGAGTTGCAAGCCAACCATATGATCGCGGCATCGGGCATGGCGCTGTTTTTCACGCTATCGGGCTTTCTGATCACGCGGCTCTTGCTGAAAGACCAACGGATCATCCCGTTCCTGATCCGGCGTCTGTTCCGCATTCTGCCCCTCGCTTGGCTGGCCATGACCATTCTGGTCATCTGGACCGCCGCTGCGCCCCAAACGGCTATCGCGAATTTCCTGTTCTATTCCAACCTGCCTCCGGCAAAGCTGATGTCCGGTGGCCATCATCTGTGGAGTCTGTGCGTCGAGGTGCAATTTTATCTCAGCGTCGCACTGCTTGTGGCAATTCTGGGTAAGCGAGGGCTCTGGCTGCTCCCACTATTCTGTATCGGAATTACCGCTCTGCGCGTGATTGATGGCGAGTATATCAGCATCATCACATGGCACCGCGTCGACGAGATTTTGGTCGGTGCCTGCTTGGCGCTGTTCCTGCACAAATTCCCGGTCGAGGCCCTCAAGGACCGGATCAGCCCATGGGCGTGTGTCGGCGCAGGCATCATGATGCTCGCCGCTGCACATCCAGAAACCGGGCCATTGCAATATCTCCGCCCGTACTTTGCGGCGCTCACCATCGGGCTATCGCTGTATGCCTTGCCGGACCTTTTGCGCTGGGCGCTGTGCAGCAAACCAGCGAAGTACGTCGCCCAAACCAGCTACGCGCTGTATGTTTGGCACGGCGTGTTGGGCCACACATGGCTCGGCGGTGAAGAGGCGGATAAACTGACCCGCTATCTGCTGCGCCCGTTCCTGCTTGCCGCGACTGTTGCAGCAGCACATGTTTCGACATTCTATTTCGAAGCGCGTTTTACGGCCATGGGCAAAAGACTTGCAGACCGGTTTGGTAAACCTGCCAAGGATGCCGTTCCGGCTGCCAAGTGACACTTTCTTAAAGTGTTGCCGCCAGAATACTGCCCATCGACAGGAGCACGATGATGGCACAGGCACAACGTAAACCCGCTGCGGACTATTCAGCCGTCCCAACGACGACCGGCGAGCGCCCGAAGGGCGACGGCGAGGTGGCAGTCGCGCTTTCAGAAGCAATCCAGCCTGCCGATCATTATCGCCCCAGCCCCGCTCGCCAGATGCAGGAGCAATTGGCAGCCTGGGCGGATACATCCGATGGCCGCGATGTTGTCGATGCTGACGCCGTCATTGATGATGTTGACGGCATGATTGAGGGGGCCGCCGCGGTCCTGCCCGCATGGCAACAGTTTGCGATCATTGGCAGCGCAAGTTTGGCGCTTTGGATCGGCATCGTTCTGGCTGTTGGATCATTTTTACCTATTTGGTAATTTTTTACTTTCCTACACACCATTTTGAGTTTTAGCGAGAGTCCCATCACGCGCTTTGTTGCGCGTCCAGATGAGGACCAAACGCTATGCCAGCCAATGACTTTGACCGTTTCGAAAGCCACGCCGACACCGTTTCCAGCCCGGCTCGCGATGCTTTTCCGATCACGCCCGATGACGCCCAGCCCTTAGTCAAATTGCCTAAGGCCATTCTGGTTGGCGGCAGCGGCACGATCACCTTGCGCGCGATTGATGGCGAAACTGATGTTCTGATCAATGCAGCTGCGGGACAAATCATCCCGGTACGCCCTGAGTTTGTCCGCGCATCGGGCACCACGGCCACCAATCTCGTGGGTCTCGCCTAATGCTGGACCTGACCGTCGATGTCACGAATGCGGCCTTAGGTCCGCTTGGTGAAGCTCTGCCACCCCCGCCCCCACCGGCGAGCCATACGCCACCGCCCGCTGACTGGCGCATGCTGGCAACCGTCACAACCAGCGCAGGCTTTGCCAGCCAGCAAATCGCACTGACCGCTGCAAGCAGCACCGCCGACAACAAAACGCGCCCGCTACTTGCGATCCCGGCCAACGGCACCGAGTATGTCGAGTGGACCGCGCAGGAAGACGGCGATGCACTGCTCTCGTTTATCTTCCAGAGCGATAGCCAGCCCGGCAATGCTTTTGTCACCCTCAACGGAGTGGATCAGGGTTTTACGCTTCGCAGCCCCGACGGCGCGGATGCCAATAACCGTCGTCAGGCCATGCTGCTGGCGGTCACTGCCGGCGACACCATCAGGCTAACCGTCACATCAACGCGGTCGAACGAATTTCTCCGTCCGTTGCTGCACAAGAAGCCGCCTACCGGTCCTTGGGATGCACACATAGTGATTGGCGCAAGCCGTGAATTGGGTGCCCACCGCTCGATAGGTATTGAGGATCAGGTGATCGCCGATCACCCGGGCCGCGATCCAATCATTCTCAACTATGCGCGTGGCGGAGCGGGTGTTGGCAATATCGCGAGCACTTATGCCCCGGCGGCTGCCAGCCATTACAGTGGCGTCATTCGCTATGCGATGCTTGGCTCGCTGATCGGGAACGATGTTTCCAGCAACCGGCCCTATGATGCGGCGGGAAAAGCGGCGCTGGACACGGATTTAGCGGCGATTTTCACTGCGTTCGACAATGCCGGAATGCAGCTGTGCCTCGGGACAACCAGCTATCGGGCCTATACCAGTGCGCCAGCGGTTACACCTCAGGATCAGTCTGGTGGTTCGCTTCCCTATAACCAAAATGTGATCGCACCTTTCGTTCAGGCGAATATGCCCGATGTATACGATGCCGCAATCGGCACAGGGCGCGTTGACGAATACCTTCTCACCCTGCTTCATCGCGCATTGCTGGCGGATCAGGTTCACGGCACAGGCGCGCAATACGCGCTGGTGCGCCAGCTCTGGTCAGATACGTGGTTTCGCTATGTCTATACTGGCGAATGGCCGGACAGTCAGATTGAGCAACGCACGCTCCTGGCCGAAGATACTGGCGAGACCGGCGCAAACCGCGTGCTCGGGTATCAAGAGGGTATATTTGCCCTTGATGCGATCGTGGCGGGCGCACAGAAAACCGCAATCACAAACAGGTTGGAGGCGGTTCGGCAGCAAGTTTACTTGCAGGACGCAAACGAGGCGGTGACTCAGGCAGAGGCATCGCAATCCCAAGTGGATGTCGATGCCGCGCAAGCCAAAATCGATGCGGCTGCGGCGCAAGGCAATGACGTCAGCGCGCTTCAATCCCGACTCGATGCAATTGATAGCGGTTCCACTGTTACGGCCATGATCCGCCATGGCAGCACCACCGCCGTACCCGGCTGGAACGCGGTCGATGAAGGCACGTCAACCGGAACCAAGATTGCAGACATTCTCGACAGTGAAGGCAACACCACCGGCTGGAGCTACATTGTCGATGCGCCATTCTCCGGCAAATCAAACAATGGCACTCTAACGAGCGGCGTCGCGTGGATCCCGGACGCTGTGCTGTCCGCGACGATATGGCGCAATGGCGGCGCACCTGCCATCTGGCGCTTTACGGGGCTAGACAATGCCAAAGTCTATGACATCGATGTGCTGGCCTGCCGCGCTGGTGGTGGTAACCGCAACGCTGTGATCACGATTGATGGCGAGGCACAACCACAAGTGAACGCAGCCAACAATGTCAGCGAATTGCGCACACGCACGGGCATCGCACCGGTCGACGGCATAATTGACATGGCGATCACTCTGGGTGACCCAAACAATGCCTTCGCCTATCTTACCGCTACACGAATAACGGAGCGAGATTCTTGACGAATATGCGTGCAATCGCCGCTTTTGGTTTTCTGACTGCGCTGGTGAGTGCCGCCCCAGCCTATGCGACGGGTAATGCGACCGGCGATACAACTGACGGTACGGCGAATTCGTGTGAGATGGATGCGCCAGAACAATGCCTGCTGGCGGCTCGTGAGGCTGCCCAGCGAGCCCTCGCCGCAATTGATGTGGCTATCGCGCACGAAGCTTCTGATCGCTCCCCCGGCGACGGTGATTTCGGGCTGATCAGTCCCATCGCAACCGATGCCAAGGGCTTAAAGGTTACCGGGCGGCGTATTCCGCCAAGCAACAAACCCGATGTCGTTGGCGCCTTCAGAATTTTTTGCGGTACAAGCCACTTCGCGCGGGTCGATCCGATCGTATTTCCTGGACGAACGAATGCCGGCCATCTGCACCGCTTTATGGGAAACACGCTGACCGATGAAAACTCCGACTATGCGAGTTTGCGCAACGCCGGAGACAGCTCTTGCTATGGCGGATCGCTTTATCGCACGGCCATTTGGGCACCGGTACTGTTTGATCAGGATGGCCTGATCGTTACGCCCGATTACACGACGCTCTATTACAAGCGGTATCCGGTGGGATCGAAAAAATGCGAAGAGCGCGGCGAACGCTGTGTCGATCTGCCCGTGGGATTGCGTGCGATTTATGGCACAAATTACAAAACCGACGCGCGCCAAAGCCCGAATGTTCGCTTTGACTGCTCAGGCCGTAATCTGTCACAATCCATTGCCGAGGCCGTTCAAGACTGCAAACCGGGCGAGTTTTTGCGCGCGAGCGTTAGCGCGCCCGATTGCTGGGATGGGAAACACACGGACGCGCCCGATCATCAGGCTCATCTCGCCTATGCGACCCGCCAGAAAAACACCGGCGTCCGGCGGTGCCCCAAAACGCATCCGCTGGTCATTCCCACCGTCACCTATATCGAAATTACGACCCTGCAGGCAGACGATCGCCCGAGCGAGTGGCGCTATTCCAGCGATGTGATGGCCAATGCGGCGGGTGGCACGACCTTTCACAGCGACTATTTCGAAGCGATTGAGCCGTGGGTGCGCGATACATTTCACCGCGAGTGCATCGATAAACACCTGTCGTGCGTTTCCGGTGATCTGGGCGATGGGACCAAGCTGGCACGACCGCCAGGCTTCGACTTTGATCCGAAGCCGCGCCTGACAGTTCAGCAAGCCTTGGCGTATATGCGGCCCGTTACTCAGTGACCTCTTTACGGCGTGCCCACCAGATTGCGAACACACGCGGTCCACGCACCAGATAACGATGCCACAAGCGGCGCGGCTCGCTCAGCAGCCGGTACAGCCATTCGAGGCTGGCCTTCTGCATCCAAGCAGGAGCCCGGCTTTGCGCACCGCTCAAAAATTCAACGGACGCGCCAATACACAAAGCAACGCCGCGAGCCTTGCCCCGATCTTTGACGCGCGCGCAGGTAATTTCGCTCTGCGGTGCACCAAATGCCATCAGCACCAGATCGCAAGCCTCCCGCTCGATAAACTCGGCGATCGCCGCCTGTGCGCTCTCATTCTCGCGCACCCCCATGGGCGGATCGAAATGGACGATACGCTGATCCGGCAAGTTATCACGCAACCATTCAAATTCGCGGGTCTTGCCACCAATAAGCGCGATTGAGCCGAGCCCTTCGGCTTTATTCGCCAGCAAGTGTTTTACAAGATCACTGCCCGGCACAAGGCCTAGCTGCTGTCCAGAAAGTCGCCCAAGCCGCACAAGAATGCGGCTATCATTGACGCACAAATCGCTGTTCGCGACAGCCCGTCGATACACTGACAGCCAGCTCTCTGTACCCGGGTCATTGAGCATGACGATATGATCGACATTGGGCGTAACAAGGTAGGAAAAATCGGATCCTTGCGCGGCGTCTCTCACCCAATCTGCCGCAACCGGAACGCTGCACCGCGAAAATGGCGCACCGAGAAACCGCACTTTGGGTAGAGTGGACACCTCTGCGCCTTGCCCGCCGTCGGCCATCCGGTCAGCGCCAGCTTTGCCCGGTCAGGGGGTTGGCCGGGCGCGCGCCCGGTGGCAGATCGACCGCATAGTTTTGCTGAGCTTCAGACTTGCCCCTCGCCGCCTCTGCCGCGCAAGCCGTGTTGCCCAGCTTTTCACACGTTGATCCAAATAGTTCCCACGTGCTTATGCGCGCGGGGGCCGTTTTTGTGAGACGCCGTACCGCTGACAACGCGGCCCGTCCGCGGTCTTGGCTCATCAGCCAATCGGCAAATTTGCTCGTGAGATCATGGTCTTGCGGGTGAGTGTCGATCCCCTCACGATATATCCGCTCTATCGCGCTCGCTCGACCGGTGGTGGCATATGCGCGGGCCAATATGTGATATCCGTCGCTGCGATCCAGGCAATCTGTCGCGACCACTTGTGCGGCACGGATGGCCTCATTCGGCTGACCCGTTGAAAGCCGCGCCTCAGCCAACGCCGACAATGCGTTGCATTGCCCCGCATCCTCCTCAAGGATCGCCTCAGCCTGCTCATCCGCATCGCCGCGTCCTTTGCGCACGCCGATCCGCGCCAGCATGCCCCTCGCTCGGTCGTCATCAAGGCCAGCTACCAAACGCTCAGCACCTTCAAGATCGCCCTGTTCGAAAAGAAAACGCGCCGTAACCAGCCGCGCATCGACCCCGCCAGAATTTGCGAGGCTTCCGATTTCATTGCTGGTGAGCGGCGTTTCATCATATTCACGCCAGAACTCCGCCAAACGTCCGATAGCATCTTGATTTTCACTGAACTTGCCCAGCGCCTCCAGGCCGAAACGGCGCGCCCGTTGCACATCGCCACTTTTGTAGAGGATGTTAATCTCATCCATTGCGAGATCGACGCTGTTGGGCTCATTCGAACGGAGAAAGGCCAATTGTTGCAGCATGATTTCTACGTCCGGCATTGCACGCGCATTCTCCAGCAAAGCCGTGGCAATCATGCGATTATTGCCGATCCTCTCTGCCTCGTCATAAAGCAGATCCATCGCCTCCTGCTGCTCTCCGCGCAGAAATTTGCCGCGTGCCCGCAAGATAATACCGCGTGGATCATCAGGCAGGAATGAATTGATCCGCTCACCCGTCTCGACGACCTGATCATATTCCTTGCGGATCAGCGCATGTACACCCTTGGCCAAAAGGACATCTGGCCGCTGAGGGTCAATGGCCAGCGCCTTGTCGATTGCCGCGCGGGATCTGCGAAAGTTGCCGGTACTTAGGCCCAATTGAGAAACGCCAACCAGCGCGCCCAGATTATTGGGATCTATGGCTAAAATAACACGGTAAGCCTCGTAAGACGCAATTAGATCGCCCATCCGGTATTTGATAAAGGCATCCAATTGCAGAATTTCGATCTGGTCATCGCGATGCCCAAGCGCCCGCGTCACAGCCATCCGTGCAAGAGGCAATTGGCCCTGCTCCAGAAAAACCTGAGCTAACTCCGCCTCTTTCCGGGCCTTGTCGAGCGGGCTCTCAAACAGGTTGGAGCAAGCCGCCAAACCAAGAAGCAAAGGTAAAAGAATGATACGACGCCTGTCCCATACAGGGAGGAGGGTGCCGACAAATGATTGGCGATGCGACATCGCCGTGTTAATAGCCTCGCCAGACAGATAGTCCAGATTTATGACGGGGTTAGAGTTTTGGTAATGAATAGTGCCTCTTTGCGGGACAAATTTCGCTTGTCCATGATCGGCATAGCGGGAAGCCTAGCCCTTTCAGCATCCAGTATGGCGGTCGCTCAAGACGCTACAAACACTGCAGAACAGCCCACTGAGGCTCAGCCTGTCGCTGCGCCACCGCAGACAACACCCGCGCCGCAGCAAGTGATCGAGCAAACCCCACCGCCACAACCGACACCATCGATTTCAAGCTATCAAATCAATGCTGGCGATGCGTTGGAAATCTATGTCTGGGGCGAGGAACGCCTCCAGCGCAGCCTGAAGGTTCTTCCCGATGGCAGCATCGCATTTCCACTTGTCGGCCAGCTAAAGGTCGCCGGAACCCTGCCGCAGGATGTTGAGCGCATGGTTCGCGACCGGCTGCGCGGTCAATATCGCGGCGAAGTGCCAGTGGTCACTGTTTCCGTCAGCGAGACGGCGGGCTTGCAGTTTTCGATCATGGGTAAAGTCCGCTCGCCCGGGGCATTTACGGCAGGCCGCTATTTGAATGTGCTGGAGGCGCTCAGTCTGGCCGGGGGGCCAGCAGAGTTCGCCAACCTCGACAATGTCACCCTTATCCGAGAGCAGGAGGGGCAAGTTTATTCGACCCGCCTTCGCCTCGCCAACCTTTTCCGCCCCGGCGTAAGTGCGCGCGATGTTGAACGAGCCGGTATCGTTCGCGTGCTGCCCGGCGATGTTCTGATCGTTCCGTGAGAATTGATATGATCCGCAAGAATTTATCCCGCACCAGTGTTGCGTTGTTGTGCAGTTCCGCACTGTTTGGCGCGCCCATCACTGCGCTTCACGCGCAAGCCACCAAAACGGGCGTCGACATAAATGTGATCGCTGAAGTCGCGAGCAATCCGATTTTGGATCAGTCGGACACCGACATCGTCCCCGCTGGTAGCATCGAAATTCGCCCTTGGCTGCGAAGCGAGACCGCGACAACGACATTCGACCTGCAAGCGTTCGCAAGTCTGCGTGAGTTTACTTCTGATTACGATTCAGAAGATCGTTATGGCGGTACTGCGGCCATCAACACTCAGGCGACCGAGCGGGTCTCTCTATTCGTGCGCGGTGGTATTTTCTCCAGCAATGCGCGCCGCAGCAGATTGCTGGATGCCGGCCTACCGCTGGTGGTCGATGAGCCAGGCTTTCCACCCTTACCTGTCGACCCCGCTCTTGGCGACGACATAACCGTGCTTGGCCAAAGTGGACGTACCACGAGCTGGAACGTCAACACCGGCGCTCAGGTTGTGGCGAGTGATCGAGATACGATCAGCTTTGGCCTGGGGTACCAAGACCTGTCGCTTTCTGATGAGCTACAAGGTCAGGACTATAACTCTGTAAACGCCGATGTTTCGTGGCAGCATCGCCTGGCCGAGCGCACGACAGTTGGTGTGTTTGGCGGCGCGCGTACGAACAATTACGACGATGAGAATAATGGCGATGCCACGACCTATTCTGGCGGCGCATCTCTTATTCAAGACTTCGGGGGCGGTGTATCGCTCGAATTGACTGGGGGCGTTGCCCATACCGAGGTTGACACAACGCCGCTTGTACCAGGACGTGATTTTACCACGTTTACTACGCAGTCGGCGCTGTGTCAGCGCGACGATCTGCGCAATCTGTGCCTCAGCTATCGGCGCACGCCATTACCGACATCGCTTGGCGGCGTTCGCAATTCAGAAGCGCTTAACCTATCAATGTCACAGCGCATCTCTGAGAGGGACAACGTGTCTGTAAGCGGGAATTACTCGCGTACGAAGGGCACAGAGCAGGGGCCGATCCTCGTCCCCGAAATCGAGTTCGCCGATGTTAGAGGCAGGATCAATCGCCGTTTCAATGATCAACTTGACGGATTTCTCTTTGCCGGCGTGTCACGGCTTTATCGTCCCGATCTACAGACAGACGCCGCCATTAGTGCTGGCGTCGGTGTGCGTATCAAACTTGGGGCACGACGATGAGTGAGTATGGCACTTCTGCGGATGATGCGGGCGCCGGGATTGGTGCATTCTTCTCGCAATTTCCGTCAATCCTGTGGCAGCGCCGCTGGTGGCTGATCATTCCTGCGGTGATTGGCATTGTTGGGGGCCTCGCCACTGCATTCCTGTTGCCGAAACAGTATCAATCATCGGCTATTCTACTGGTGCAGGCGCCAAGCCTGCCCGCCGATGTCATTGGCAATCAGCCAACTGAGGCGACCGAACAGCGCATCGAGGCCATTCGGCAACAGATCATCAATCGGCCTGCGCTGATCGGCCTGATTGAGAACAACAACCTCTATGCCAGTGAACGCGAAAGCGCGCCTCTGTCAGAACTGATTGAGGAAATGCGTGACGCGATTACGCTGACCCCGCAAGCGATTGAAATGGGCCCTGGTCGGCAGGGTCAAACAATCTCTGTCCGCTTGGCGTTCCAATATAGCGAACCGGCTGGCGCACAGGCGGTCGCCCAGCAATTGATGGAGCGTATTGTTGAAGTCGATGCGACAACCAACACCGCTCAGCTTACCGAGACAGTTCAGTTTCTGACGGACCAGCAGTCTGATCTGCAAACCCAGATCACCGATATGGAGGCCCAGGTTGCGGCCTTTAATCGCCAGTATGGCGGTATTCTGTCAGCCGGTGGGGCACCAATCATCGCCGGCGGCGGCGGTGGTTATGATTTCCAGATTGCCAGCCTAGAGCGCCAGATCGAGGATCTTCAGGCACGTCGCGCTTTGCTCGACACCGCTGATGAACGCGACCCCGCTGTGGTCAACGCCGAAGCGGCTCTGGCCTCTGCAAGAGCCCGTTATACAGAAGGCCATCCAGATGTGGTCTTGGCCAAACAGCGTCTGGAACAGGCAAAAATATTTGCGCAACAAAACGTCGAACGCGTTCCGGTTGAGAGTATTGATCGCCAGATTGCCTTTAACCGCACGCAGATCGCCGAACTGCGCGCAGCGAAAGCGCGCACTGACGCTCAGGTCACGGCCATGATGACCAATCGCGCTCAGGTCCCAGCCATTCAACAGCAGGGCGATCAATTGCAACAACGGCTGGCGACGCTTTACGCACAGAATGAAGAGATTTCTGGTCGTCTGCTCGCTGCGCGCGCTGGTGCACGTGCCAATGAAGAGCAGATGGGTGAACGCTTGCGAGTGGTTGATCCGCCAGTGATCCCTGACACACCATCCTCGCCCAATCGCCCGTTGATTATCGGCGCAGGCATTGTGGGTGGACTGGGTCTGGGGCTCTTACTCGCGCTCGCTATTGAGATACTCCTGCACCCTATTCGTGATCCTTCGGCGCTTACCCGCATTACGGGGACACGGCCTCTTGCGATGGTTCCGGTCATCGGTCCATTGCCCGGTGAAGGTGATGAGACGGAGGCCAAGCCCGGTATACTCAAGCGACTGATGTTCTGGCGCAAGAAAGATCAGCTCCATGCTGACTAACGTGAAAGACGCTCCAATGACTGAGCCAAAACACACATTTGATGCAGATAAGGCTATGGTGCTGACCATCAGCGAAGATGTGTTGGATGAGCAGCTAATTGTTGGGTTCAACAGTTCTGACGGGCGCTCTCGTCCGTTCAATCTGCTGCGCACGCAGCTAACGCAATTTATCGAGGAAACCGGCGCCGGCCTGATCGGGATCACCAGCGCCACCCCGGCGTACCGGTAAGACTTTCCTGTCGAGCAATTTGGCTGCGGCAATGTCAAAGATTGAAACGCGCAAGGTCCTGCTATGTGATTTTGACCTGCGCCGCGGATCCATCCTTTCCCGCTTTCCCGCTGAGGTTCCTATCGATCTGGGAATGTATCTGCGCGGTGAAGAGGAAGACTGGACCAAAGCCGTTTACCGCGTGAATGATACGGGCCTGTATGTGCTCCCGTCCATCGCATCGCTTCAGGGCAGCAGCGAATTGCTGAGCGGCACGCGCTTTGCTGATCTTATTAGCGGGCTTCGCGCCTTGCCTGAAGACTTCTTGGTCGTGTGCGACTTGCCTCCTGTTTTCGCCAACGACGATGCCATGCTCTGCATGCGCGAAATTGACGGCTATCTGCTGGCGGTTGATCATGGCCGCACGACCACAGGTCAGGTCAAGGAAACGCTGAACCTGCTTGAGCCCGCGACATGTATCGGCACTATTCTCAACCGGTATCAGGGCGGCTTTGCCGATGATTATGGCTATGGCTATGGCGATCCATACGGCCTGAAGGAATACGGCAAGCGCAAGAATTGAGCGCGTAACCGCATCGCCAAACGCAAAAAGGGCCACCATCACTGGTGGCCCTTTTCTTGTTTCAGTTGAGCAGGTCAGGCTGGCGGATTGTTACCGTCATCGCCGTTGTTGCGGCTGAAGAAATCAGCTGGCGGCCACTTCAACACTTTATAGACATAGGCAGCAACCAGCGCGAGTGCGATCGCTGCGCCAACATCAGAGTGATTGTTGCCAATGTAATTGGAGATTGCGCACCCCGCAGCGGGTACGAGGTATTCCGCCAGATGATCCGGCGGTTCCTCTTGCGAAGACCGGCTGAGCATCAGCACCACCAGCCCCCCAAAGGCGATGACTGTGATCCAGTCCCAAAACGTTTCCATCCGTTCTCTCCTTAGCGGACTTTGGAGCCGCTCTAACGGTTTTGGCCCGCATGATGGCCCGGCACAGGCCACCATTAGTGCACTATTTCATGTTCAATAGGGGGTTTTAGCGATTAGGCCAATATTCAATGCGTAAATTCTGTCCCAATGCGGCAACGTCCACATTTGAAACAGGGCAGTTTGGGGCTACTCGAAGCGGAACACATCCCGTAAAGCGACCACGCTTCGCCATATCTGGCGGAATAATTGAGGGGGAGCGCAGTGGCGCGTCTTGACGATCAGCCAGAGCCAATGGACGGCGGCACGAGAGAGAAACCGATCCGGTTTCTCTTCGCGCTACCCGGCTTCCATCAGGAGGAACGCGGGGCTGAGGTCGCGTTGCTGTCTGTGGCTGACGAGCTAGCCAAGCAGGGCGATACAGTAACGGTCATTGGTTCGGGTCCGCCCCGCGATGGGCCGCAATATGAATATCGCCAAGCCAAGGCGATCAATCGGCGCAAGCTTGAGTGGCTACCAAATTTCCCGCCGTTTCGGTCTGAAACCGTGTGGGAGGATGCGAGTTTTTCCCGCAGCCTGAAACGAGCTTACGATCCCGCTGAGTTCGACGTCGCGCTTACGTGTAATTTTCCCTTCAGCCACTGGGCCTTGCGTCGCCATGGCGGAGAGAAAGCTCCGCTCCACATTTTCGTTACGCAAAATGGCGATTGGTGCGCGCGCAGCGATAAGTCAGAGTTTCGCTACTTCTCATGCGACGGCCTCGTCTGCACCAATCCTGATTATGAGCGGGACAATTCGCCGCGCTGGCGCACTGCGCTCATTCCCAATGGCATCGATCCCAGCCGTTTCCGCGGCGTTGAGGGTGATCGCGCCGCGTTCGGTATCCCCGAAGGCGTGCCAGTGGTGCTGATGGTCAGCGCATTTATCGAAACCAAACGTGTGATGGATGGAATGCGCGCGGTGGCTCCGCTAGATGGCGTGCACTTCGTCTGCGCTGGCGACGGACCGCTGCGCGACGAAGTTGATGCGTTGGCGGCACAGATTCTGCCAGGACGCTTTACCCGGTTCACGACGACTGCAGACAAGATGGCGACATTGTATCGTTCCGCAGACGCTTTCTTGCACATGTCCCTGCATGAGAGTTTCGGGAATGTCTTCGTTGAGGCGATGGCTGGCGGATTACCGATTGTTGGCCATGACACGCCGCGCCTGCGCTGGATCGTCGGTGATAGAGAGACGCTGTGCGACACGCAGGATCAGTCTGCGCTGACTGCAAAAATCGCGCGCGCGCTGGAGATCGGTAGAGGTGATTTTGATCCCCGCGCTGATGAGTTTGCGTGGTCAAGCATCGCCAAGAAGTATCGCGCGTTTGCGGTACCGAATTGATCGCGGAAAGCCACACCAAGTGACAACCATGCTGGCCGTTCTTGCATGGCTGCTCGTCATCATGGTCGGGCTGCCGCTTCTCGTGTTCGTGCTGGAAATGCTGGCCGGGCTGTGGCCGAGCAGAAACGCTTCGGTTTCAGCAGGTGACAACACTCCCACGATCGTCGTCCTGATGCCCGCTCACAACGAAGCCGCAGGTATTGCGAAGACGTTGAGCGAACTCAAAGCAGTCAGCCCGGCTGAAACCCGCGTGGTGGTGGTCGCCGACAATTGCACTGACGATACCGCGCAGATTGCACGCGATTCGGGCACAGAAGTACTTGAGCGGAGCGATCCTAACAATCGCGGCAAGGGGTTTGCACTCGCCTTTGGGCGCGATCATCTGGCCTCAGAGGATACCCCGCCCGATGTTGTGATTGTGCTGGATGCTGATTGTCGGCTCAGCAATGGTAGCATTGAGACGCTCGCCAATGAGGCGTTAAAGCGACAAGTCCCGGTGCAGTCCGTCAATCTGATCGATGGCGATTTGGCCGCACCGCCAATGGTGCAGGTGTCCAGCTTCGCGATGGTGGTCAAAAACCTGTTCCGGTCGCGCGGCATGCAGCGCCTTGGCGGGGCAGCCCTGCTCACCGGCACGGGTATGGCCTTCCCATGGTCCATTTTCGGGAAGGCGGAACTGGCGACCGGCAACATCGTCGAGGATTTGGGGCTTGGCATTGCGCTGACACGCGCGGGCAAAGCGCCCCGGCTGATCGCTGGGGCCAATGTACGCAGCGCGCCTGCTGATATGCGTGACGCGCTGGCTCAGCGTACTCGATGGGAACATGGTTTCCTGCAAACGCTGCGCAGCCATGCACTGCCGACTGTTTTGGGCGGATTGCGACGCTTCTCACTGTCCGAAACACTGCTGGGCCTGCACCTGATGGTGCCGCCATTGGCCTTGCTGGTCATGCTGTCCAGCACGGTTTGCGTCCTGCTGGCGGGGCTTGCATGGTTCACCCATATCTACTGGCCGCTCACCGCTTTGGGAGGCTTGCTGGCTCTTGCGCTAATACTCATCCTGATCGCGTGGTTGGCAGGTGGCCGACCATTCCTGAGCGGCGCTGCGTTGCTGCGCATGCCATTTTACGTGCTTTGGAAAATTCCGGTCTATGCGGGCTTCATCAAAGGACCCGAAGCAGAATGGAAACGCACCCGCCGTCGATAACGGTCGGGTCGCGCCAGCGCTGCGGCGCTAGCGCAGATTGCTTTCTTTCATCGACCGCGATGTGCCGCGCAGCTTACGCAAAACGCGGCGGGCAATGCCGACCAGGTCGCGAACAATCGGGACTCGATCAAAAAACCGCTGATCGCCGACATCGGTACGCGATGCGCGCTGCGCCCCGACCTTACAAAACACTGTCTTCAATTCAGGATGTGCACGCCGCAGCCATACAAAGGCGCCATCGATGGGTGGACGAATGGCCGGATCGAAATCCGGTTCTTGCGCCGCCTGAGCGTCTGGCGGAAAGTCAGGCTCGAGATATCGCGTCAGATAATCAAGCGTAACCGCAGCCCCCTTGGGCGAGAAGCCCATGAAGTGCGATCCGATAATATCGCTATCGGCAGGATCACCATCGCCGAGAAACTCAAAACCGCCATAGAAAATGTCCCACTCTTCCGGCAGCTGATAATCGAATATCTCTGGCAGCAAAAAGTCGCAGTCATCCTCAAGGATCAAAACCGAAGCATTCGCCGCGACGGCCTCTTTAAGAATTGCCAGCCGCCCCAAAAAATTCCCATGCGAGCCGACCCGCAGGAACGGTCCGCTATCCTGGCACGCAATTGCGGAAAAGAATGCGACCCGGGAATCGCCCGCCATGCCAACCCTCGCCAACTCGCGCTCCATTTCGGCACGACGGTCAGTTCTGCTGGGCAGATTGACAATGCGAACCTGATCAAAGGCCGCGAACAACGGGGCTGCTGCGTCAGTCATGATTTGCCTTAAGGTTGCGCATACGCACCTGATAGCTGATCCGCCTCAACGGAACAGCTATCATTGCGTCAACATGGATTGTAAGCGCTCTTACTCCGTCAGCGACGGCGTCATGTCTTCGGTACCGCCATCAGCGGTCAGATCAGCAGCCTCGTCGGCGCCTTCAACCGGGCCGTAGCCTGGCTGATAATCGATACCGGCTTCTTCCTTCGCAGTATCAAGGCGCTCTTTCAGCGCCTCTGCCACGGCACGCTGGCTCATTGTGTTAAGCGCAACGGGACGCGCATTCTCACCCGTGATCGGCGCATCCCGCATCTGCAAAATTTGCGACACGGTGACAAACGGACCGCTGGGCACGATAATCGGCTCACGCGAGCCAACGGCGACCACCTGCTCAAACAGGTCAGTTGGCAGATTACCACTGTCAATGCGGGTGTTGCCCTGCTGGAACTGAATGCCCAGGCGATTAAGCGCAGCGACCACCTGGTCCATGTTCGTGGTGTCAGCAAGCGCTGCCAGATAATCATCACGCTCAGGCGTGGGGAAACGGATCTGGTTCGCCGCGAATACCTTACGCTCTGCAAACATTTGCGGGTTTTCGGCAATAAATGCGTCAACCTCTTGATCGGATGGTCGCTCCAAATCGCGACCGATATTCTGGCTCAGCATCTGCACCAGCAGCGCCTCTTCCACCTGACGGCGTCGAACAATGTACTCAGGCGTATTCTCGATCCCATCGTCACGCGCGACTTGCGCCATCAGACGGCGGTTGATGACGTTCTGCAGCGCGGCATTGCGGGCAACGGTTTCGTCCTGCCCTTCTGGGATCTGATTGTTTTGTAGAGCAGCGTTGACCTCTTGCAGGGTGACTTCATCACCATTGAGCACGGCAACGACTTGCCCCTCTGGCTGCTTATCGCCGCACGCAGCAAGCAGTGTCAGTGATCCGGCGAGCATCGCGCTCGCCAGCAGTTTTGTCTTACGGCTCTTCGGCGCGTGGCTAGCCACTGCTGTCGCTTTGGAGTGATCTGTCATGAGATACCGCCCTTCCCTAAAATCTTCGGTCAAATGTGGTGAATTAAGCTGGCACGCCGTTACCAAACAAAAGCCCTTTGAGCTTCGGCGGTGCCAATTCGTATAGTCCGGTCACGAAATCCTCAAGCGCAGGCAATTCAGTATCCATGTCGTCGCCCAGCGTGGAAACGCGTGCCAGCATGCCGTCGGGGATCACGCCAAGAATATTCGCCTTTGCAACGGTCAGGCGCTGCTGAGACCATTGGCGCGGGAATTCTTCACCGACCCGCGTCCAATACAGCACAACTTCATCGCGCGTCCGGCTGTCGGCGGAAAAGAACTGCGTGGGCAGTTGTTTCTGGCCGGGCAGTGCGATGTCCAAGGGCTGCGTTGGCGATAAAACAAAACCGCCGGCTGGATAACAAATCTCTGGGCGGTGGATTTGCAACACGCCGCCCTGCTGATTGTTATACGCCATAAGGAACATAGCGACTTTACCCTGCGGATTTGTGTAAATCCGGGTTACCAGATTGTCGTACAAACGATCCGACAGCGCGTCCTGCGGCGGCAGGACGAGCCCGCTTTTTGTCATGAAGCTCCATTGCCCGATCTGGGCCGGCATCAAATCTTCAAGCTCACCCTCTTCCAGTGCCGGTGTGTTTGGCGTCGGCTGGCGCGCCTGCGCGAAACCAGCGACACTGGCCATGCCGATACCCAGCAGCACTTTGCGACGATCGAGATTGCCCAACGAGCCTTTCTTTGAAGAGTCAGGCATGGCTAGCCTCCTTATCGGTGTCCGCAGATGGTGCGTTCATTTCCACATGATCCATCTCTTTCTTACCCATGAAACGGCTCAGCACCATATCAACGAGGAAGATCAGGAGCAGCGCCATCGCAAACATGGTGAGGCCCGCCATATCATGCAGGAAGCTCTGCGCCGCCGCTTCACCGGCGTGATATGTAAGCAGGATCAGGATCAGCACGCGGATGAAGTTCGCTGCAATTGCCACGGGCAACACAAACAGCAGCAGTGTGAATTGCAGCTTCCGCTCACCCATGTGACGGATGTAGATGTAGAAGATCGTCAGCGCAGAGAGCGAAACAATCGAGTTCAAGCCGGCACATGCCGCGGCAACGAGCAGCTGATACTGCCCAATCTGGATCGTTACGCCAGTGCCGCCAATGGGATAGCCGAACAGGTCGAGCAACCAGATCGCGCTCTCACTGATCGCCACTTTGATCGGCAGTGTGAGCGTGTAAATGACGGTGTCAGGTGGCGGAAAGATAAACGCCAGATAGATGATCGGAAAAGCAAGCTTTATCAGTGGCTTTGCGCCAACCAAGGCGTACGCACCGATGACGAGCACGCCGTACATGACGTACCCTTCAATCTCAATGATCTGAGTAACCCGCGCGATCGTGTAAGCCAGCAAGGCGGGGATCAGCAGGCCAATGACTTTCCAAATCGCCGGTGCTTCGGACAAATGCCGCACCCCTGGCCACTCCCGCCATAACAGCCAAAGACCGGTCATCAAGACGATTGGGCCGTGCGCGCCTTGTTCACCCGTCCAGGTCTCTTCAGCGACAAAGACCATCGTTGGAATACAAACGGCCAGCATCCCGACCAGCCAAATGACGTCAGGCCAGCGCATATCAGACAGGCTAAAGCCTTGGTTCGCCGCAGGCTTCGTGCTCGCGGCGGGTACATCAACATCGCTGTCGACAGTGTCGGTAACCGCCTGATCAGGCGATTGGTTGGCGCTTACGTGCTCCATAAAAGCGTGCGTCTATACCCTGTGTAATATGGCCGCTAGGTACACAGCCACTCCCAAAATGTGTTGGAATTATCGAGCACAGGCGAGATCGGGTCAAGCCTTGTGACGCGCGGGTGTCTTGTAATCGCACATGTCGCACGTAAGGTCTAAACGCGCTTACATACGGTAGTGTTTTCCGGTTTATTTACTCTGGCGGATTATCGGTTGGTTTGCGCGCCTTGTCGTTGGTTTTGAATGCAGGTAAAAATCGAGCATTTACTATGCGTTACTCGTTTCTTCTTTTTGCGTTCTCTCTACTCGCTGCCTGCAGTGGGAGTGTGAAGGAACGCCCGATTTCCGAATTCGATCTTGGCAATATGGCCGTTCTGCAGGAACTGGGTGAAAACCTGAAGAGCGATGAACGGGCGGCTTTGGCAACGTATGTTGTGGCACACTGGTCCGGTTCCAGCGCATTTTGCGGTGAGGTTCTGGTGGATGAGACGGGGCGAGCGCCGGAGACTATAGGCGATGCCATCACCATGACGCTGTACCGCGAGGAAGAGCGAGAGCGTCGTCTGGCCGAGGCAACGCGCCCACGGACTTCGATGGAGAAGCTGATTGATCGCCGGGACTTTCTGCTCGGCCAACAAAACCAGCTCTACGCTCGCAAAACGCTGTTGTTCGATGAATATGGCACTGACGCTCCAGACTTGCCGCAAATGGCGGCTATTGAGCGTGAATTGCAGGTTAGCCTCGCCGAGACTGCCAAGTTAGCGCAGGATATTCAGGCAAAACGCGCCGCGCATTTCGCGCAATCTGACGGCTAATTCTCCGCGCACTCATTGCGCCGCTTGCAACAAACGGCACGTCTCAATTCGATTCACCGACAGCCAAAATACTACCAAAGGCAATCAAAGAACAGGGTCACCGGCGTCAGCCACCTCCAAACTGGGAGGGTAATACTACGTGCCCTGTTCGAATTACCGCGTTAGTAAAAACGCGCAAGCTACTCAAAATATTAAATTTTTGGAACTCCCCGGTCGCAAACGCGATATGGCTAACTCATGCTTAACCATATCGTTCGACCCCGCCTTAACGTCGTTCGGCCATTCGGAATTCAGAACGAAAACTGGTGGGTTTCTTTAGCATGCGTAGCTTCAAGACTGTATCTCTTCTGACCATTTCCTGCCTCGCGCTGACGGGGTGTGGTGGCGGTTCGGCGAGCGCGCCTGCATCAACCGCCGCGGCGATTGGCAGCGATCCGACGCCAGCACCGACTCCGACTCCGACCCCTACCCCAACTCCTACACCAACCCCGACGCCCACTCCCACATCGGGCCCGATCGTCGGAAATAACACCACTCAGGGGTTCCCACAGTTGGATCGAGTTCCGACAAATTTCACTGTCGATGACGAATTGGTCGCGACGTGGGGTACCGGCGCCATTCCGGCAAGCGCTGCGCCAGATGTTGTCGGTGCCTTCCGATTCCTCTGTAAACCCAGCCACCTCGCCTATGATGACCCGATTGTATTCCCTGGCGAAAAAGGCCGCTCGCACCTGCATATGTTCTTCGGCAACACAGAGGCTGATGGCGACTCCACCTTCACTTCATTGAGAACAACCGGCGACAGCACGTGCCGCAATGCGCTCAACCGCTCGGCATACTGGATTCCAGCCTTGCTTGACGGGCGCGGCAGCGTCGTAATGCCAGAATTTATCTCGATCTATTACAAGCGCTATCCAAACAATGACCCCAAATGTGCCGAGGGCGAAGGCTGCATCGGTCTACCGCGCGGTCTACGTTATATCTTTGGGCGTACAATGGATGGTGGACTGCCTGAGAGGGCGAGCGCCGTACACTTCAACTGCGATGGACCGGGCGCCACGCCGGGGCATTATGAGACTTTGGTTGAGGCGGCGCAAAACTGCCCAAGCGGTGCTCGTTTAGGCGCGGTCATCGCGGCACCGGATTGCTGGAATGGTACGGAACTGGATTCAGCCGATCACCGCTCTCACATGTCCTATGAGGTTCGCGACCGGAACACTGGTATCGCCAGCTGCCCCGCGAGCCACCCATATCGCATTCCAACCTTTACGCTGAGTACATGGTACGAGACCGATGATACGCTTGATCGTTCCGGCAATACAGACCCAAGCATTCAGACATGGCATTTCTCATCTGACCGTGCGGAAGGTCGCACGGCCCTGACATCAGGGCTGACTTTCCACGCCGACTGGTTTGGCGCCTGGGACGATGATGTTCTGGACGAATGGATGACAAACTGCATCAATTTGATGCTCAACTGTTCAGGCGGTGATCTGGGTTCCGGGCGTCAACTTGCAGGCTTGGAAGCATATACAGCCGACTATGCCCGACGTGTCGCGGTTCCAGCGCGTCCACAATAAGGCCGCGATCAGACGCGCGTTTTTGGGACTGACAACGCCCGGGCAAAGTCAATAAACTCGGCAAACGCCAAGTAGATATGATAGCCGGTTGCTGGCGTTATGTCAGTGATCAGGGGTTCGCGCTCGGGCGAAATCACATCGATCCACGCACCCGGGATGGCGTGTTCAACGTGGTCTTCCCACAGCCGCTTTGCCGTTGCCAATATCTCTTCCGTCAGGGATTCACTCGGTTCCGAAGTCCACAAGGCGATGTGCCCCTTGAGCTTCTCCGTAGGGCCCCAGGTCCGTTGAAAGTTTTCTCGCTCTGATCCGTCGAGATGCTGCGATAAAGGCACCATATTCGTGCCCGCAATCAAACGCATGGCGTTATCATGCAGCGCTGACGCGAACTGCGCTGGGTAGCGCCCTCCCAAATCGCGCATACGCCCCAGAATCCAGACCCATTCAAACATGTGCCCGGCTTCCACGCGGTTTTCCTCAATCCCGTTACCGGCATATTCGAGCAAACATCCGTTCTCTGCATCATAGAATGTCTGCTCGACAAACTGCGCAAGCGCCTCTGCGCGTGCCAAAGCAGCCCTGTCACCCGTCGCTTCAAACCAGGCCAGCGAAGCCTCGGCCAAATGCATATGCGGATTTTGCTCGCGCAGGGAAGTTGCAGGCAAACGTTCGCGATATCCCCCTTCGCTTGCGGGCCGCTTCAGCAATGCATCAATCGCTGCGCACAATTCTGTGCCTGCGTCAAATGCCGTTTGAGACTCAAAAACCTCGTAAACAGTCGCAAAAGCCAAAAGCGCAAAGGCTGTGTCATAGGTTTCTGCGCCGTCATCGGTCAGGCCATGTCCGGGCTTGACCCGCCGACCGAACAAGCCATCAGGCCGCCGACACTCATTGATAAGGACAGCAACCCCGCGATGCGCCAACACTTCGGCTCTCGTTCGATCCCATCCAAGCTTTGCCGCCAAAGCGAATGTATACGCCATCCGCGCCTGCAGCCTTACACGGCTATCTTCGCCAACGATTGGCCGCGCATCGAGATCTAGCCGCTCGAAAAAGCCGCCATCAGGATCGACCGCGCGCTCCGCCCAAAATGGGAATGAGCTTTGCAGCATCCAATTCTCACATCGGTCGGCAAGCGCGTCAAAGCCTGCCTGCATTTCCGCGCTGATCTCCACATCGAAACTCATGAATTGGCCGCTCGAAATTGTGTCCGCGCGATCAAGCCGCCGCAACTTCAACCTGTTGCCAATATTTGGCGATAAAGTCACTATGCTTCGGCAACTGGCTGACTGATTTTTCGATCAGGCTGCGCACGTCACCCATGAGCCGTCGCAACTGGGGGTCTGATAATCAAGCGGCGGTGCCCATTCTACGGCCTCGTCAGGTGGTGCAGCAATCCGATTTGTGCGGTTGGACAAAGGTCAAAAGCCACGGACGTTAAAATTTGTCCGGACAACTCTTCCATCAGGGCGAAATTGTGCCTACACTCCGGCACATGATCGAAAAGACACTACTAGCGTTAGCCTCTACAGTCGCGATCAGCGCCCCGGCGATGGCACAAGACATGCTGCCTCAGGGCATCTGGACCAACACAGAAGATGCGTATTTCGCGGAGGAAGAAGGTCGCACAAAGCCTGATCCTGTTTTCCTTGAGATCGGCGAAGACCGCCAATGGCGCGCTATTGACGCATTCGGGCAGGCACAGAGCGATTGGTCCAATGAGCCGATCTCTGGCCTGACGGTGGGTATCTCCACTGGTTGGCAAATCAATGGCAGCGAGCTGCGCCGTGCGCAGCCATTCTCATGCTGGGTTGCAGTCAGAAAGTTCGAAAGCAAACCGGATGGAAGCGAAGACTGGACCTTTCAGCGAGGCCTGAAGAACTTTGATCAGGGTGGTCGTGTGCTGGTGCCCGGAGGTGGCATTGCGCCTGACGTAACCATCCGCTTGCGCAACGTCACATGGGCTGAGAGCAGTTCCAACAAGCCGGTGCGGGTGATCTACGTGCACACCGATGACCCGGTAAAAGCCGACAGCTACAGCTGGGCCGCCCCCACGTCAGAAATCGTCGGGATCAATCTACGCTGGGTTCAGGCCAGCTGCAGCGAGACCCCCACCGAGATCGAAGGCATCTAAAGACATGGAAACTACACGAGCGATTTTCCGATCGCATGGCGGACCCGAGGTCATCGAATGGGTGACCGAAGATCTCCCCACACCGAGCGCGGGCGAGGTCACTATCGAGCATGGCGCAGTCGGGCTGAATTACATCGATACCTACCACCGTCGCGGGATTTATCCGGTCGAGTTGCCCAGCGGCATGGGTCTGGAGGCTGCTGGCCGGATCGTGGCGATTGGTGATGGCGTTGAAGGCTTTGCCGAGGGAGACCGCGTGGCCACATTCGGGCCACTGCTCGGTGCCTATGCCACACGGCGCAATATCGGTGCCGAGCATCTGTTCAGGCTTCCCGACAGTATCAGTGATGAAACCGCCGCCGCCGCCATTCTGAAAGCCTGCACGACCGAGTTTCTGGTTGAGCGGTGCGGCAAGGTGCAGGCTGGCTGGCCAGTGCTGGTCCATGCTGCTGCCGGAGCGACCGGCCTGCTGCTTGTCCAATGGTTAAGGCATATCGGCGCAGAGGTGATCGGCACAGTCTCAACAGAGGCGAAGGCAGAGGCCGCACGCGCTGCGGGAGCGGACCATATTATCTTCTATAAGGATGAAGACACCGCAGCCCGCACTCGCGAGATCACGGGCGGAGAGGGTGTTCGCGTAACCTTTGACGGGATTGGCAAATCGACGTGGGAAACATCGCTGGACGCGACGGGCAGGATGGGCCTGATCATCAATTACGGGAATGCCGATGCACCCGTCGGCGAGGTCGATGTTGGCGTGCTGGCCATGAAAGGTTCGCTGTTTAACACCCGCCCGATGTTGTTTCACTATTACGAAGATCCAGCTGACCGCGCTGCGGGCGCGGCGCGAGTGTGGGATCTCTTCGACAAGGGCGCGCTTTCCGTCACAATTGGCCAGACTTACGCATTAACAGACGCGGCACAGGCCCATCGCGATTTGCAGGCGGGCAAGACGACCGGCTCGACGGTTTTGCTACCATGAGCCGTATAGTCCCAATCGCCATCGAGGCTCTACCGCCCAAGACACGAGAGAGCCTCTCCTATGCCCAAGAGATCATGGGTTTCGCGCCCAATGATGTGCTGACCATGGCACACTGGCCAGAGCTGCTCGCGGCGATGGAGGGGTTGGTACAGGTCATTTACAAGCCGGGAGAGCTTGATCCAGTGCTGAAACGCTTGATAGCCACAATCACCAGCGGTGCGGTACGGGTGCCGGTATTGCCAGGCGCATACCGCGCATGGGGCGGCCAAGATGGTGGGCGGAGACCAGGAAAAGATCGCCAAAGCGTGGGAGTATCAGACAAGCGATTTGTTCAACGATGCAGAACGCGCTGCACTAGACCTGGCCGCTGCGGCAGGCGTTCAGCCAAATGCTGCGACTGACGAGCATTTTCGTGCACTTGAGCGGCACTTTTCCAAGCAACAGATCATGGAAATTATGGGCGTGATCGGCCTATTCGGTTTCCTCAATCGCTGGAATGATACGCTTGCGACCGAGTTGGAAGACAAGCCGCTCAACTTTGCCAGCGAAACCTACACCGACGATGTTTGGGAACCGGGCAAGCATACTACTCGCGAACAAAACACTTAGCTCTTCCAGGCGGCCCCGCCGACCCAGTCTCCTGCGACACCACAAAATTCCTCAACGCGGATGGATTGCCAAACCCCGGCATCAAAATAGGGGTCTTGTTCGAAGAAAGCCCTCGCCTCCCCTTCATCAACGGCTTTGATAACCAGCAACGAGCCGACTGTTTCTTCGCCGCGCTTGAGTGGGCCAGCCACGGCATAGTGACCGATATTCGCCTCCACATGATCAAGATGCGCCGAGAGTAATTTTTCACGAATCTCAGGTGCATCGTCTCCATCACGGCAATAAAATGCGTAGAGTTTCATTCGGCGACCTCGACCAACTCAACCAGTTCACCGCCCGCACCAATGGTTGTTCCTGTAAGGCGCCCCTCATATAGCGCGCCTTGGCGAGCCACGGGTGGCGTAATCCAATCAACCTCACACGCATCCAGATCACGCACCGCAAGGCTGACGAGCGCATTGCCCGGGGGCAGCATATCGCCATGGCGTGCCCGCTCAGTTGCTGCGTCGGGATAGTCATCCACCTCGACAATCGGCATGCGATCATGCTGAACCATTGTGATGGTCGTTTGCGTATCGGCGGGCAAACCAAAGGCATTGTTGATCATCGAATAGGGCAGCGTGTAATCGGCACCGCGGGTCAGACCAATCCGGTCGGCATACCATGCGACGCTCGCATCGCGATCAGGGGTGGCCAGCACGACGATGAAAATACGGTCGACGGACGATTTGGCGCGCGGCAAGTCCGTGCCAGGCATGTCATTGAGAACCTGATTGAGATAGACCATCTCCTGCCCCGTTCCCAGCACCTGCATTGGGATAAAGGCCGGCTCAATGTTCTCCAGCTTCTTTGGCGGCCCGACGATCTGAAACCCGGCATCCTCAACGACTTCGGGCCAGTGCCACACATCCTCAACAGTGCATTCAAACGCGGCCCAGCCATAGCTGCGCGTAGGTTTGAAATCACTGTGACTCGCTTGCTCGACTAGACGAAACCAGCATGGCTCGCCGCTTGCGGGACGCAAAACCGCATAAGGTGAAGCAGCATTGGCGGGCGCGTTCCAGCTTGCAGCCAAATCCCGCGCAAGCTCGCCGCGCTCGACCAATTCCAGCCCCAGGCAATCACGATAGCCGCGCACTGCGGCATCAAGGTCAGGCACCGTCGAGAGGCCGCCCATGATCGTGCCGTGCGCGATAGTCATCAGCCGTCATCTCCAAAGATTGGTTTGCGTTTCTCGACGAAGGCGGTTGTGCCTTCTCGAAAGTCATCACCCGTGAAAGCAGCAGCAAAAATACTCAACGTTTCCGCGTCATCTTCCGTTTGCCCATCAAGAACGCGCCGGACGAACTTTTTGGTTTCGCGAATAGAATGTGGGCTGGCGGCCAGCAGCTCATCAACAAGAGCTTCCGGCTTATCAGTGATCTGTTCGATCAAGCCGATACGCAACGCCTCAGCCGCGTCAATCAGTTTGCCGGTATAGAGCAATCGCTTGGCCTGCCCCGGCCCCACCAGATCGATCAGTAGCTTCACATCATGCAACGGATAGACCAGCCCAAGCTTAGCCGGTGTGATGCCGAAACGTGCCTTTTCGCTGGTTGCGATGCGCAGGTCACAAGCCATCGCGATGCCGCAACCACCGCCAATGCAATCACCATCGACAACGGCCACAGTCGGCAAATCCAGGCGTGCAAGTTCATATTGCACGCGGTTGATCGCGGCCTGATTGGCTGCACGCCAATCGGCGTCGTCTTTGTTGGCGAGCAGTTCCTTGATATCCGCACCAGCACAAAATGCAGTACCTGCCTCCGCCGCGCGGATGACCAAAGCCCGCACTCCGCCTGTCGCACATGCCTGCTCCAGCAAAGCAGGCATCGCCTGCCACATCTCCATGTTTAACGCGTTTCGCTTATCCGCGCGATCAATCAGCAGATGAGCGAGCTGCCCGCTAATTTCGAGGCGCAGGGTCATGCCGGGTGCGTATCCATAAAATGATCGGCAATCGCTTTGCGCGTGGTTACCCAAACGCCATCATGTGCGCGGACATGCTTTAAGAACTCCTCTAGCGCCCAGATTCGCCCTGGCCTCCCGATAATCCGCAAATGTAATCCAAGGCTCATCATCTTCGGATTACCTTCCTCGCCTTCACGATAGACCTGGTCAAAGTTCGCTTTCGCATAATCGAGCCATTGATGCGGAGTCAGCGCCGGGTCGGTCCACATTTTCATATCGTTATTGTCGAGCTGATAGGGAACGATGCACATGGGTTTACCGGTGGTCTCGCGATCCCAGAAGGGCACATCGCCGGAATAGTCGTCCATGTGATAGGTGAAGCCCTCCTCCTGCAACAAACGCCGAGTGTTATCGGTCAGCAGATAGCGCGATAGCCAACCATAGGGCCGGACACCGCAGGTCTTCTCAATGCTCGTGACGGCCTTGCGGATGAATTCGCGCTCGGCATCTTCATCCATCTTGAACTGATGGACCCAGCGCCAACCATGGCTGACCGGCTCATGGCCAAGCTCGACAATCGCCTCGGCAATCTCCGGGTGGTTCTCAAGGCTAAGCGCGGCGACGGTCCAGCTGGCCATGATGTCATAGCGCTTGAGCAGCTTGACGATGCGCGGCGCGCCTGCCTTGATGCCATAGAGATAGTTGGACTCGTTGGAATAATTGCGCATCTTCGACTTTACGAACACGCCTAGCTCGTCGACCGGCTCCATCCCACGATCGCCTCGCGCAATGGTCATCTCGCTGCCTTCCTCGACATTCACCACGACGCTGAGCGCCATCTTGGCATCGTTTGGCCAGTCGATACGTTCTTCTTCTAGTTTCATTTGTCCTCGCTATCGCTCGATGACCGCGCCACCCGCGCCCTCCGCCCTTCCACCCGGATGGTATCCCGGCAGGCTCCGGGTCGAAGGGCGGAGGGCGCGGGTGGCCTGGGAAACCTGAACAATCTCAATGCATCTCCTCGCCGCCTGAAACATTCAGCGCTTCGCCAGTCACGTAGAAGGCATCATCGCTGGCGAGCCACAAACACGCCGCCGCAGTATCACTTGGCAGACCTGGCCGACCCATGGGGTTTTTGGCGGACATATTGGCAAGGTAGTCGTCAACCGTATCGAAGCCGAGCAGCTTGGAGAAATATTCGTTCTGTTGTGCGCCAAGGCCCGTCGTCACATGGTTTGGACACACAGCGTTCACCGTGATCCCATGCGCACCAAGCTCGACAGCCGAAGCGCGGGTCAGGCCAACCATCCCATGCTTAGAACTGACATAGGCGGGCAAATGCGGGAAACCGGTTTTGGCAGCCTGTGACGCAATATTGATGATGCGCCCACCCTTTCCGGCCTCCACCATCGCCCGTCCGGCCGCCTGTGTGCCATAGAATGCACCGGACAGGTTTACCGCAATCACTTGATCCCACTCGCTTTCGGTATCAACTTCAAGAAGCGGCTTCATCTTAAAACCAATGCCGGCATTGTTGACGAAGATGTCGAGCGAGCCAAATTGCTCGATCGCCCGTGCGACAAGCGTCTGGCATTGATCCGCCTTCGAAACATCGCAGGCAATGGTCGCGACCTTGGCCCCCGAAACAGATGAGCGCCCACGCAATTCCTCTGCGACCGCTTCGGCTTCATCATCAATAACCAAATCGGAGACGACGCAGTTCGCGCCTTCATCAGCAAAGGCCTGCAAGATGCCCTGCCCCAGCCCTTTCTCCTTTCCAGAGCCTGTCACAACGATGGTTTTGCCAGCGTATTTGTCCATCGCTTACAAATCCTCGGTCAGGATGAATTGCGGTGCGTCGGCATAGTCTTGAAACGGTGCGGCTTTCGCTTGAAATTCCGGGTCAGAGACATCCGCCACAAACGCATCCATATCAGTGATGTCGAGTACCTCGAAATAGGCATAGGGCGGCGGCGTATCGGGATCGCCGAACAGACCCGTCGACTTGTGTACCGTAAAGCTCTTCACCGACGGTAGCGCGCTCGCGGTCGGGATATCCTTGCCCTTCGCCCATGCCTCATATTCGGCGATGTCTGTGCCAGGCTTTAGATTGAACGGAACGATAATACGCATGGCGTTTCTCCCTTAAGTTTGTGGTGCGCGGTAAGCGCCAAGTTTGTCATCAAGTTGGCGGGCAATGCGAAACAAGCCTGCCTCCGCACCGGTTTCGCCGATAATCTGCACACCAATTGGTAGGTTGTCGCTGGTCCATCCCGCCGGAATACTGATCGCAGGCAATCCCGCGATATTGGCGAGGCAGGTAAAGTCTGCCTGCGCCGCTGGCTCAGGCTCTGAATGCGGAAACGCAACATTGGGAACGGTTGGCATGATCAAAAAGCCATGCTTCGCGACAATGTCCTGCACCTCCTGACGTGATGCCTCCAGAATGCGCTGATCGTCGGCCCAATCGGCTTCGGAGCGCTTGGGGCCATAAGTCAGCAGCTTGGCCAGATGTTCTGAGACCGCAATACCAGCCAAATCTCCCGCCATAAATTTCGATACGCCGATAAATCCGGCAAATCGGATGCGTGAATTGGATTGGCTGAGCGAAACCTGCGCAGGCGCATCCGGCAATGACGCGACTATCGCTTCGAAAGCGGTGGCAACAGGCAGAGCAACATTCACGCCGTGATCCACCAATGTCGCGCCGCCCCCTTCGATCCCGCTTTCACCAAAATCGGACATCACCCGCGCCGCGCGCTCAAGCATATCCAAATCACGTGCGAGTGGTCCAATCGCGTCAAGCGACGGGTCTGCGGGGATGAGCCCACCTTGGCTCACAGCCTCGGTCGCTGGCTTAAAGCCATAGACCCCGCAATGCGCCGCCGGGATACGCACCGACCCCATCGTGTCTGTGCCCAGCGCCACATCGCAAAGGCCAGCCGCTACCGCTGCCCCGCTGCCCCCGGATGAACCGCCAGGGGAATAGCCATCTTTATGGGGATTTTGCGTCGGCCCGAAATGCGGGTTGTCGGTTTTCGATCCGAGCGCGCCTTCTTCCATATTGAGGATACCGGTGATCGCTGCCCCCGCTTGGCGCAGGCGCTTGATCACATCCGCGTCCTCGTTAGCGACGCGGTCTTCCCACGCACCGATGCCCGCATGGAAGGGCATGCCCTTCACCGAAATGTTGGCCTTCACGCCAACGGTTACGCCTGCCAGCGGGCCGTCCCCGCCGGTGGCGTTTTCGTCACGATAGAGAAAGGCGTTGTAACGGTCGATCATGGGTTGCGCTCAGACGCCCCGCTCATCAATCAGGCGCAGCGGTTTCTGCCGCTTGTCGATCTCTGTTACCGTCGCAGTCCCGCCCGGCTCGCAAAGCGCAATCTCGACTTCCACGCCGAGCCCCTGCTTGAGCGTTTCGGCGAGCGCCGCCTCGTCGGTTCCGCCCCGACTTTCCAGCGTCACCCGCATGGAATCGCGCTGGCTCGCATCGCGCGTGAGGTGGCACACATATTCGCCGGTGAGATCCGGACGGTTCTCAATAATTGCGCCGATCGCGTGTGGGAACACGTTGATCCCGCGCAGCTTGACCATATTGTCACTGCGCCCGCGGAAGCCCGCAATCCGCTTAAACGCAATCTCACCATGCCCATCAAGCTCATGCGTAATGTCATGCGTGTTAAAGCGAATACAGGGCGCAATATCGTCTTTGTAAAGACAGGTAACGACCATATCTCCTGTCTCGCCATGGCTCACCGGCGCGCCATCATCAACGCCGAGCAACTCAAGATATTGCGCATCCTCCCAGACATACATGCCATTGCGGTCCGGTCCTTCGCCCGCGATGGATCCGGTATCCCCCACGCCGTACCAATCATACGCTTTTGCGCCGTGCCATGCGTCCTCTGTCGCCTGACGATCCTCTGTGCCCAGATGACCGATAATCATCTTGATGTTGATTGTGTCGAATAGGCCCAGCTCCTCCGCAGTCTCCGCCAGTTTGCGAATGTAATCGACAAAGCCCACCACACAGGTAACGCCGAAATCAGCCATCAGTTGAACCTGATTGACGCTACGCGTTTCGATGCCTGTTCCCGCTGAGAGGAAGATTGAGTTGGTGAATTTGGTCACGCTTTCACGGATATAGTGACCGCCATTTATCATGCCGTGACCATAGACAGAATGGACGACATCATCGCTTTGCAAACCCATCCAGCGATACATGCGGCCAACCAGCAAATTGCCGACTTCGCGCCCCTTCGGTCCAAACATCAACACTTGCGGCTTGCCGGTCGTGCCGCTGGTAGTGTGAAAAACCACCGGATCACGCGTCGCCGCGTTGCCCATGCCGTGAAAATCACCATAGGGCGGATACTCTGCGATAGACGCCATCAGGTCGGACTTGTCATAAACGGGCAGCTTGGTGATGTCGGCCAAGCCGGTGATATCGCCGGGTTCAATGCCTTGTGCACCCCATAGCCGCTGGTAGAATGGCACTTGCCAGCCCTTGGCCATCAGCTTCTTGAACTGCGCATCTTGCACCGCAAACAGCTCGTCTCGGCTCATGGATGTGTAGCGCGAAACGAATTCCTCGCCCACCGGATAATCGGCCAGCATCTGCTTATGATCGAGTGCTTCGAAATAGGTCGAATAAGTCATTGAATATCCGTGAAATAGGCAAGAGGATCGTCGAAAATACGGGCATCCGCATCGTCTGCTGCGAGCTCGCGTGCGAGGTTCAATTTGGCCGCGTTTTGCTCGGGTGAGAGCGGGTTGTCCGGGCTACCAAGTGTATGATCTACCGGGTGCGTTTCAGTGCTGCCGTCGATCCGAGTTATCGTGAGCGATTGCGGGAACAGCGCATTGCCATCCGTATTGCCGTCGTCAGTAAGGCGAACCTTGGCCGCGATTGCGGCCAGCTTCGGATCGCCAATGTCGGTTGATGTGAAACGGCGCGGATCAATCCGTCCATCTGTCAGCATAAGTGCGGTAAGATACGGCATGCAAAGTCGCGCCCAGGCGGGCGTCATATCCGGCGAATATGGTCGGTCAACCAAGCGGCGGATCAGCGGCGGGCAGGCAAGCTCAATGCTCGTGACTTCTGCCGGACTAAGCGCCAACTCCTCTAACTTGCCCAGCGCGGCATGGCTCGCACGGCCCGATGGGAATGGCTTGGTGCTCACCTCAGCAATCCGCCAAACCTTACCAAGGCCGGCGGTGTAGCGCGACAGGTCACCCGTTTCGAACAAGGCCAAATAGCCAAAGGGTCCCTCCAACGGGTCTTTGGGAGCGGAGAAACCCGCCTTCGCAAGATCGCTGGCGGTCACTGCCGCACGCGCCGCATTGGCGATCTGGAAAGGCAGGGTCTCACTGCCCTCGACATGCGCCTGCATGGTCCCGGCAGCACTCGAATAGGCCAGCCCCAACGCGTCATCCAATGGCGCTCCATCCAGCCGCGCCACAGCCATCGCCGCGCCCATCACCCCACATACCGCTGGACGGAAGAACGTCATCGCACTGTCGACACAAAGGCCCAGGCCCGATGCGATGTCGACGCCAATGGATAGCGCGACAAGCGCTTCCTCTGGATCGTATCCTCCCTGACGGTCGATAGCGGCGCCAAGCGCCGCCGTCACAACGCTCATCGCGTGGACCACAGCGGGTTCATGCACCGCATCCCACTCAAGGCAGTGGATGCGATACCCGTTCACAAACGCGGCTGAGGGTGCTGGCAAACGTTCGCTCGTGCCAAGCAGCCGCGCCTCTTTCCCGGTGCCAAACTGCCGCGCGGTGTCGAGAATTGCTGGCTCGCCAGGCGCATTTACTGCTGCCGCTCCAATGGCCAGCGTGTCACCCATTAGCCGGATGGCAGCGGACCTTACGTCGTCTGGCAAAGTGTGCGACGCGGCGGCAAATTCCAAGAGGTCTTCGGTTGCGCTCACGCCAGCCACTCCTCCAGCATTGCATCGATTGCCAATGCATCTTCGCCATTCAGAGCTAGGTCAACCGCGCGATCTGCTTCACCTTTGGCCAAGCCACCCCAACGCGCGAGCGTGTGCATCTTCTCGATAATGCGATCCTCGTTCACCGGGACCTCTGGATCGCCAAGCGTATCCGCGATCTCATGACCATTCACGCGCGCACCGAAATGTTCGGGATAACGGCTTGTAATTGTTGGATTCTCTGAGACCGAGACTTGTCCGCGCAAATCGGCCAGCGCAGCAACCGCCTCCTCAGTAAAGTCTTCCGGGTCTGCATTGCGACCATCAGCGATAACGGCGACTGCATGCTGCAACGAGAACTTCGCCTCGATCTCGGTCTTGGGATCAGGTCGATCACAAAATGTCAGAGCATCGGCAAACGTTTCAACGCTGAATGGTGCTGTGAGCTTGCCCGCATCACGTAACTGCATTGCCGCATCAATCGCCGGATGGGCATGCCGACATGCCGCAAACGGCTTGAAGCTCACATCGTGGATCAACCAGCCTGCATCATCCCCACCAAGATCGCCCGGCTCCTTGGTTGCGGCTGCAAACAGACCTTGTGGGCCCTCCAAGATACCTGACGGGCCAGTCGCGCCATAGTGCACATGGAGAGCCGCATCGCGCCCCGTGCGTACAGCGTGATAAACATGCCATTGCTTGGTCAGCACATCGTCATGGCGCATGTGCCACAGCCCACCCGCCACTGATCCCGCATTACCCAGAGCATTGGTATATTCGACTGGCGCAAAACCGATAAGCGATCCAAACGCCGCGGCGGCTCCAAAGACCCCCGCCGTCGCAGTCGGATGCCAATGCGCATAGTGATGCGCATCAAATGCCGATCCGACCGCGATCATTGCCTCATACCCGCGCACCGCCGCACCGAGACGGTCATCCATCATAGCGCTGCTCATGCTCATCGCAGTGGGCCAGATCACCGGGCCGGGATGCAACAATGCGGTGCGATGAACGTCATCCATCTCCAATACATTCCCGGCATATGTCGCACGTTCCCACCCAGCCTGCGAAATCGCAGTCCCCAGATGCCCCGCTTCGGTATCACGAGCGCCTGCCACACATGCCAGCCAATCGAGTAAGTGGATACGTGCTCGCTTTTTCTCGCCATCGGGAACAATGCGCGCTAGCCTACGTCCTAATGTAGCGAGGTACGGCTCACTCATGGCGCGATACCTTGACTTGGGACTGGGAGATAATTTTGGCTGACGCCGACGCGCCTGTGAAAAGCAAAACCCCGCGCTACATGCAGGTTGCGGGTGAATTGCGCGAAGAGATTTTGTCTGGCCGCTATGCCGATGGTCAGCAATTTCCGACTGAGACGGCATTGTGCAGCCAATACGACGTCAGCCGCTTTACGGTTCGCGAGGCGTTGAAACGACTTCAAAACGAGGGGCTGATTGCGCGCAAACGTGGTTCGGGCACTGTAGTTCAACCCGCTTCCGCGCGGGGTGGCGCACTGCATCAGCCGCTGTCGAATGTAGGCGAGCTGCTCCAATATTCGCGCGAGAGCGAGGTTGAGTATTCCGAACGCGACTCCGGAGCTTTGCCCCAGGGCGTTGCGGAACAAATCGGCGACGATACGGACGGTATATGGCGCCGTTTTCGCGGGGTGCGGCGACAAACACCCGATACCCCGCCTATCGCCGTTACTGACGCCTATTTTCACGAGAAATTGGGCGATGCAGTCGACGAGCTTGATCTGTCCGCCGGTACGTTGTTCAGTCAGATTGAGCGAACCGCCGGTGTGACCATCGACCGCGTCACGCAAGATATTCAGGCGATCACCGCCGATAGCCGTGTGGCAGGCTTTCTCGAGATTGACGAAGGCGAGCCGGTGCTGCGGATCGTACGTTGTTATCTCGACCCCAAGGGCAGCGTGTACGAGATCTCCGTGAGCCATCACCCCGGTGGCCGCTTCGCCTACGCGATGCATATCGACCTCGACAGCTGACGCCCTCATTTTTCGCCCAAACTCGGCACGCTTCCGGGTACGAACGTGTCACCCGCAAAGCGAATTGGTGAGGCGATGTGATGCGCTCCGTCTTCACCCTCAATAATCAGGCCGCGCTCGACAATGTGCGGTTCGTCCAAGGCTTCGCGAAAATTCAGAACAGGCGCAAATGCGACATCCTTATCCGCAAACCACGCGACCCATTCATCGCGGGTCTTGGCCGCAAAGGTTTCGCGTAGGAAAGCGATCAGCTCTTCTTGCTCACCCGCCTCTCGCTCTGCATGCGGGATCAGGTCTTCACGCTCAAGCGCAGTGAGCAGGTTTGTCGCGAACTTAATTTCGCGCCCACCAAGCGAAACGTGCTTGCCATCGCGCGTCTGATAGACGTGATAGAACCCCGCGCCGCCAAGCGAGCGCTGACGCTGCGAGACGGGGCTCTCGCCGCCCGCAATAGCGCTACCGGCAGTATGCGCGCACCACGGCAACAGGCTGTCGAACATCGCGCAATCGATATACGCGCCCTCGCCAGTCCGATCTCGCCCGAGCAGCGCCATAAGGGTTGCCGAAAGTGCCGTCAGACCAGCGGCCATATCTGCGCTCGGTGCCCCCGGCACGACCGGCATGCCGTCCGCGCCATCATTGACCGATAGGAACCCGGCAAGAGCCTGTACCGCCATGTCATGCGCGGGATGGTGGGCGAGCTCTCCCTCCTGCCCAAAAGCGGAGATCGAGCAATAGACAATATCGGGCTTGATCGACTTCACGCTATCGTAATCAAAGCCGAGGCGCTTCATCACTCCTGGACGAAAACCCTCGACGAAAACATCCGCGTCGCGGCACAAATCCATCAGCGCCGCTTTACCTTCCTCGCTCTTCAGGTCGAGAACAACGCTTTCCTTGCCGCGATTGAGATTTGCGAACCACACCGAATGGCCTGCCTCCTTCGGCTCCATCTGGCGGGCGGGATCGCCAGCCTTTGGCTCGATCTTGATCACACGCGCGCCATGATCCGCCATCATGACAGTCATCATTGGCCCTGGCAGAAACTGCGTCAGGTCAACGACCGTAATACCAGAAAGTTTGCCCATATCTGACTAGACCCGTCTCAGCTTGCCTGTGGTCAGACAATGCCGCCAGCGCGCAATTTGGCAATAGCCTCTGCGTCATAACCCAACTCACTCAGCAGCGTGTCGCTGTCAGCCCCAAGCAATGGCGCCGCGCGATTGGGTAGCCGTTCCCCGTTAATCTTAATCGGGCTTGCCAGCACTTGCACATTATCACGGTCCGGATGATTGACCTGATCGCGCATACCGATTGTGGTAAGCCACGGATTGTCCAAGGCATCGGCCAACTCATACACGGGCGCGACAGGAACAAACCCGGCGAGCAATTCCTTCCAATAGGCCATAGGCTGCTTCGAAAATTCTGCATCAAGCAGTTCGGTCAGCACTTCGCGGTTCGCCAGCCTATCAGCATTGCTGGCAAAACGTGGGTCATCGCGCAAATCATCGCGGTACGATTTGATCTACCAAAATGTCCCAGAATTTCGGCAGCTGACACATCACAAACATCCAGCCGTCGGCGGCCTTGAACATCTGGCTGGGTGTCGCAGTTGGATGTGCGCTGCGCGGTGTACGGGCGGTCTCATCGCCCTCGTTCATATACCACAGCGCGGGATAGCTTGTCTGATGGACAGCTGCGGACAAGAGGTCTGTGTCGACGTCGCGCCCTTTCCCGCTGCGCTGCGCATCAGTCAGCGCGGCCAGCAGACCGATCGTAAAAATCGTCCCGGTCATGAAATCGACCATGGACAGGCCCATCCGCTGCGGCTCTCCACCCGGCTCGCCAGTCATCGCGCAATAGCCAGCCTCAGCCTGCATCAGGTAATCGTACCCCGGCCATTTGGCACGCTCATTGTCGCGGCCATAGGCTGACAAATGCGCGCACACGACAGCAGGATTGACGTCTTTCAGCGCATCATAGGTCAGGCCCAGTTTTTCAGGCAGATCGCCGCGCATATTGTTCGCCACAACATGGCTGCTTGCGACCAGGTCGCGAAAGATCTTTTGTCCCTCTTCCGCACGCAGGTCGAGCGTCAGAGACTTCTTGTTGAGGTTGAAGGCCTGAAAATAGAGGCTCTCGCCCTCGCGCAGAAAATGAGGACCGACCGCGCGAGCGGTATCGCCACCACCTTTTCCGTCTTTGCGCGGCGGCTCGATCTTGATGACCTCAGCGCCCAATTGCGCCAGATGCATCGTTCCATAAGGTCCAGCGCCATATTGCTCAGCACTAACGACCCGAAAGCCCGCGAGAGGAAGGCCAGCGCTCATACTCAGATCTGGTTCTCTTTAAGATGCTGCTTGGCGATGATCATGCGCTGCATCTCATTTGTGCCCTCGCCAATGCACATCAGCATGCTGTCACGGTAATACCGCTCAATGTCGTACTCTTTGGAATAAGAGTAACCGCCAAAGACCCGCATGGCCTCTTGGCTGTTCTCGACCGCGGCTTCGGATGCAAAGTATTTGGCAATGCCTGCTTCTTTGTCGCAGCGCTCACCGGAATCGTAAGCTTCCGATGCATCAAGCGTGAGCAAGCGGGCCGCGCGAGCACGCGTCACCATTTCGCCTAACTTCAACTGGATCGCTTGATGCTGAGCAATAGGCTTGCCCATTGTTTCGCGCTGCTGTGCATATTCGGTCGCCAAACGCAGCGAACCCTCGGCCAAGCCAACTCCGCGTGCGGCAACATTGATCCGGCCAAGCTCCAACCCGCCGGTCGCCTGAAAGAAGCCCTGCCCCTCGGCACCACCAATCAACTGATCAGCGGGGATGCGATAATCCTCCATGACCAGTTCAGCAGAGTCGATCGCCTTGTAACCAAGCTTGTCGAACTTTTTGCCGGTGGTCAGGCCGTCTCTCTTGTCAGCAATGAAGAGGCTCATGCCCTTATATCGCGGATCTGCATTTGGATCTGTCTTGGCGAGCATGGCAAAGCACTGACCGTTGAGCGCGTTCGAAATCCACGTCTTCGTACCGTTGAGAATGTAGTCGCCGTTCTCATCTTTTTTGGCCACTGTACGGATCGCCTGCAAGTCCGTGCCCGCATTGGGTTCTGTCAGCGCCAGGCCACCACGAATTTCGCCCGTCGCAAATTTGGGCAACCATTTCATCTTCTGTTCTGGCGTGCCGAACCGCTCAACCGCAGCCGCCATAATGAGGTGCGAGTTGAAGATACCGGTGATGGCCATCCAATAGCTGGAAATGCGCATCACGATCTTTGCATAGGTCGTTGCTGGCAGGCCGAGGCCGCCATACTCCTGACCGATAGTGGCACCGAACAGGCCCATCTCTGCCATCTGCTCAACGAGCTTTTCCGGCCAAATATCGCCATGATCATGGTGCTGAATGACCGGAATTACCTCGCGTTCAAGCCACCGATCAATTGCGTCCATAAAGGCGCGTTCTTCATCGGGATCGATGGTACGGATCTGGTCTTCAAGTACTGCGGCGGTTGCCATACTGTGTTCCTTCGGGGGTCCTGCTGTATCTGGTTGACTTAGTCGTCGAGATTTCCAAAGCCACGCTTCCAAACCAAGACGGAGCGCTTATAGTGGCTTACCACTTCGCCATCCTGGTTCTTGGCAATAGTCTTGAATGTAACGATGCCTTGGCCTTCGCGGCTCTTGCTTTCTCGTTTCTCTAGGACTTCGCTTTCGCAATAAATTGTGTCGCCGACAAAGAGCGGATGCACCATCCGCACCTCGTCCCAGCCGAGATTGGCGATCGCCTTACCGCTTGTGTCCGACACACTCATGCCGGTCATCAAGGCAATCGTCAGCGGGCTGACCACGAGCGGCTTGCCAAATTCGGTCTTCTTCGACAGCTCATAATCAAAATGAGCCGGATGCGTGTTCATGGTGAGCAGCGTGAACCATACATTATCCGCATCGGTAATCGTGCGCCCGGGACGATGTTCATAAACATGCCCCACTTCGAAGTCATCGAAGTACCGCCCCTGAACCTCGCGGAATCTGCCCGGGGAAACTTCAATCACACCATCACGCATTCACTTGCTCCTCATGCCGCGCCAGAACCGCGCGATACTTTTTGACAAACGGGGCTTCAAGCATGCGCCCCCTAAACCGGATTGCGCGCCCGCCGCCCGCCTCGTAAGCATCCAGCGCTTCGCGTGCCTCACTGACTTCGGCATCAGAGGGCGCGAACGCAGATCGGATCGCGTCCAGCTGGCGCGGATGGATCGCCGCCTTTGCGGTGAAGCCAATTGCTCGCGCGAGTTGGCATTCTTCGGCCAAGCCATCTTCATTTTCGAGGTGGATGAAGGGGACATCAATCGCAGGTTTGTTAGCCTCCGCACAGGCGAGAATGACCTGCTGACGCGCGGTGAGTAGAGGCTCCCATGCCAGCTCGACACCAAGCTCGCCGGAAAAATCCCCGCCGCCAAACATTACCGCGACAACCTTGTCATGCTGCGCGATTGCAAGCGCGTTACGCAAGCCTCTGGGCGTTTCGATCAAAGGCACGAGGTCAGGGCAATTCTCACTGAGCGCGCCGGCAACAACCGCAAGCTCCGCAGCATCCTCAACCATCGGCACGAGCAATGTGTGTGGCAAAATATCCGCATCGGCCAACGCAGCAAGATCTCGGATGCCAGCGGCTGTCACAATGCCGTTAATCCGGATGGCCCAGCCAGAGGCATCTTTCGCGATTTCTGCCATTGCCGCGTTGCGTGCGCTTGCCTTGTCATCAGCGGCGACTGCATCCTCAAGGTCAACAACGGTCAAATCTGCTCCGCCAGCCTTCGCCTTCGCGAACCGATCAGGGCGCGAACCGGGCACAAATAACAGGCTGCTGACAGCAAACACGCGAAGCGACTCCTAGTTTGATCGATAATTCGAAATAGCGTGGCTTCACAATTTGTCCGGACAAATCTAAAGTCAAGAGAGAATCGCAAATTTGTCCGGACAAATTCCGATTTCAGGGAGAAACAAAATCATGATTGCTCTTAAACTCTTGGCTGGAATTGGCGCGGTCGCACTGATGGCGACGGGGCATGTTGCAACCGCCCGCATGCTCGATCCGTCTGTCCCTGAAGACGCCGTGGAGATTTCCAAAAGGATGCAATGCGGTATTTCCGCCGATGAGCCTGCGGTCTATCACTGGTCTGGCAACATTTACGGGCGCTCTCCGGGTATCCGCGACAAGCTGTTGTTCAAAGGCGAAGGAATGAACATTCGCCGCTGTGTCGAAGTGGAAGACCCAGAGCGCGGCAAAGGTTGGCGGATTATCAGCCGCGAGGTTATGCTGATGCTTGATCCGACCACTGGTGAAGTCGTCGATGAATGGGAGAATCCCTACACCGGCAAGACCGTCACAGTAATGCAGATCCACAATGACCCGGTGAACAGTCGCCCGACTTTCCCGCGCGGCGCCGATGGCACGCCCTATACCATCAGCACACTGAGGGAGGCCGGGCCCTACGTGTTTATGCCGTTCGAGGTTCCGCTGCTCTATACCAACCCGCTTGCCGGGGACTATCAGGATTTCGTTGGCGGCAAGTATCACGCTATGGAGATTTTCGACTTTGCGGCGCTTAAGGACGAGCTTTACGATTCCACCAGACCCACCGCCTATCCGATGATCAGCTGGGTGCGCATTTCGTCATGGGCACCATGGATGGAAATGGGTGGACGTCCCGGACAAATGGTTTTCAATGCTATGGGTCGCAAATTGCCAGGTGGGTTCGAGGAATTGCCCAGCGTTCTTAAGGATGAGATCCGTGAGAACTATCCAATCTATGAAGAAGCGCCGCCAAAAGATGACACACGACGCAATGAAACGACTTGGACCAAGTTCAAGCTGCTGACTGACAGGGCACGCGCTGAAAGCGAGGAAGCCCGGCCAGCAGCGGGTCACTCTGACTGATGTCATCCTCGCGCCGCGGATTTTTAACCGGAAGTTCCGCGGCGCTGATTGCTGGGGCCGCTCCACGGATGGCATGGGGCAACACCCAAGCTGATGTTGCAATCATTGGCGCAGGTCTAGCGGGTCTGAACGCGGCAAAACTGTGTGAGGATGCAGGGCTCAAAACCACTATCATTGAAGCGAAAGGCCGGGCTGGCGGCAGGCTTCACACCCTTGATGATTTGCCTGGAGCGCCCGATGCTGGCGGTATCCAAATCGGCGCAGGGTACAAACGCCTCCATGCGATAGCAGGGAAGCTCGGCGTGGAGCTGTCATCGAGTTCCGGCGCGGGGGCGGGCCGCACGCAAGTGCCCGGCAATCTGTATCATATCTATGGTGTTTCAACGCCTTCGTCAGCTTGGACGGACAGCGCAGCCAACCGGCTGAAAGGTGATGCGCGGGCCATCGAACCGGCTGGGCTTTTGCGTCATTTCAGCAAGGCCCTGCCGCATCTCGACAAGCCATCGGACTGGCTCAATACAGCTCTGAAAGCCGACCAATCGCTGGAACACATTCTGCGCGATGCAGGCGCAGATGATGAGGCGCTGCGGCTGATAACCGCCAATTTCAACGGCGGCACGCCAGCAAGCATGTCTGTGCTTCATCGCGCGCGCAGCACGGCAATTTTCCGAAGTCAGCCGGGACCGATATCGACCATCAAGGGGGATCCCAGAGGCTGACCGATGCGATGGCCAGCGATCTAGCCTCACCAATCATATTCAACACGCCAATTCGCGCGATTGCGGAGGATGCGGACGGCGTAACACTGCGCCTGCCCGATCAGACCCTGCGCGTCCGCCACGTAATTTGCACGATCCCGTTTGCCGCGCTTCGCACGATACCGCTTTCTATATCGATACCCGACAGCACAGCGCGTATGATCGCTGAACTGCCCTACACCCGTGCCAGCTTCGCCTTCCTGCAAGCGAAAGCGCCATTCTGGGAGCAAGACGGATTGCCCGCGACGCTATGGAGCGATGACCCGCTAATCGGGCGTGTTTTCGTGCTCGGACGTGACCCCGCCATGCTAAAGCTTTGGACCACCGGGTCAGGTGCCGATCTGCTCGACCGCATGCCATTAGAAACCGCCGCGAACGAGATTATTGCCCGTATCGAGAGAGCGCGACCCTCTGCTGTTGGCCAACTGACCATGTTGCGCCGATATAGCTGGCAGAACGATCCCTATGCGCGCGGTATCTACCACCACATCGGAACCGGAATGGCGCGCGATCTTGCCCAGGCGATCCAGCATCAGGGGTCCAGAGTGCACTTCGCAGGCGAGCATATGGCCATCGCCAGCAGCGGCATGGAAGCTGCGCTGGAGAGCGGCGAAACTGCCGCCAAACACGTGCTTGCCAAAGCCTAACGAAAAAGGGCGGCAACCGAAGTCGCCGCCCCTTCTCTGTATTTACAGCGAACCAGTCGCAACCTCCATCACCGGAAGGTATAGCTCAACCTGACGCCAAACTGTCGGCGATCCCGCAGGATCACACGAGCGCCTTCTCGAGTAAAGTTGAAGAACCCGCCGGGGAGCGTTCGCGTACCGAATCCGGTATCAGCAAAGTTTTGCGCTGAAGTCGGCGCATCTTCATCGAACAGGTTGGTCACGAAAAGTTCAAAACCGACATTTTCGCCACGCAAGCCGAACCGAGCATTCACGTCAGTTGCTGATTCCACCTCTGCAACGTTGGCGTTGCTAATGAAGTAGTCGCCAGTGAAGTACAGATCAGTTCGCATGAACCAGGTATCGAACAATTCCCCCAGCCCATTGAACTCGTCTTCATAGAGCGTTCCCAAGGATAGAGAAACGGGCGGGAACCGCGGGGCACGCTGACCAGCGACATCTGCATCTGCTCCGAAGATATCCCCGAAATCGCCGGTGCCGCCGTCAGCTGGGAAACTGGCGATTGTCGCATCAATGTAGGCAAAGGAACCTTGCAAAGAGAACTCATCGCTCACCTGAAATGCTGCGTCTAGCTCAACACCGTAGATGTCGGTTGTCGCACCATTTGAGATGAATTGGACTGTTCGTTGCGGGTTTGGTGCACCGGGGCTGGTGTCAGTTACCACTTCGAAGGAGTTGAATATCTCGTTTTGCCGGCGCATATAAAATGCCGCGAGATTAAACGCTATATTCCCATCTGCGGATTGCTGTTTCCAGCCAAGCTCATAATTGATGAGCTTTTCCTCGCCGAACACGACATCCGCATCAGGCGCGACCGCAGCGAGCTCACCAAGCTGCAAGGCGTCAAGCTGCGCAACCTCTGCGTTGAAACCACCTGGCAAGTTGCCCTCACTATATGTGGCATACAACGTCGTCAGATCACTTGGTTGATAACGTAATGTCACACGTGGCAAGAAGTTGGTGATCGTCGCCGGCGAAATCGGAGTGGTCAACCCAAGGTTTACCTCGTCTTCGAAGATTTCATCCTCTTGATAGCGACCTTCCAGCGTGATCGAAAATTCGTTCGAGAACTGATAGTCGAGCAGGCCAAAGACGCCGATCGTTTCTGCGCCAGATATGAAGCCAGTTTCGCGGAAAATGTCTCCGAAAAAGATGGTCGGACCAAAGAAACTCGACGTTCCGCCAAGTTCATTGATGTCGATGCTGACATAGCTTGCACCAACAAGCACAGTTAGATCATCGTCAAGGAAGTTGCCCTGAAGCCGCCCTTCCAGAGTAAGGTCCTCAGTCTCACGCGCATTGAAATTCAAAAACGAATTGTCTGGCGTCAAATCAAAGTCAGAGAAGAAGCCGAAGTTCTCTTCATTGTATCCCGCCAGAAAGCTGAACTCTAGGTTGTCCGTAAGGTCGAATGACCCGACCGCGCTGAGTTGGAGCGAGTCCAGATTGAGGCCAAATTCATCGACAGTCGTCGGATTATATTTGAAATTGAAGATCGCATCGCTTGGATCTGAACGTGGATCATTGATGAACCCACGCAACAATGCGACAGCGTCTGCACCGGAATTTTGACCAATCGCTGATGCGGGAGGCAAACCAATTTGCCCACGGAAGACCGACTCAGTACGCGAACCAAAGGCGGGCTGGCTGCTATCCGAGGTGTCGACAGACCCATCCGGATTTATCAAGAAACCGCCGAAATTGTGTTGCGCGGTTCCGAAGAACGACACAGCAGCCGCGGGGCCATCTTCGATTTCCTGGTAAGAGCCGCGCAGTTTCAAGCGGAAACTGGACGATGGTTCAAACAGCAAAGAACCATTGACAGACCACTGCTCCTGGTCACCCAGACGCTGACCTGCGACAGCGATGTTGTCATAATGGCCGTCCTTGCTGACGTAATTGCCACCGACGCGGAAAGAAAGTCCATCAAAAATCGGACCTTCGATACCAGCCGCAAAGCGATATTCGTCGCGTGTTGCCGCGGTAACATCCAAATCTACGCGGAACTCATCGCTGGGGTCCTTCGTCACATAGTTGATCGCACCAGCAAAAGTATTGCGTCCAAACAGCGCCGATTGCGGCCCTTTGATGATCTCGACGCGTTGAAGCTCATTAACCCCGATCGTCTCGATGCCGCCGCTTAGGTAAACACCATCAACAAAAACGGTGGCGGTTTGTTGCAATCGATCTCCACTCAGAACCGAAACACCACGAAACCGAGGGGTACTGTTTATCCGCGCCGGGCCGCCAACATTGTTACCCGTTGGCTCAACAAACGCACCAGGGGCCGCTTTGGTGATCTCTGTAATGTCGGTAAAGCCGCCCTGTTCTAGTTCTTCCTGACCCAAGACCGAAACAGCCAGGGGCGCGTCTAAGAGAGTCTCCTCTTTTTTCCGCGCTGTGACGACAATAAGATTATCGTTAGTTGCCCCATCTTCACTCGGTAAAGCATCGGCCTGTTGCGCGAGTGCAGCCACAGGCGTGATCATCGTCGCCGCTAGCAAAGTCGGCTTGATTATACGTTTCATCTGATTCCTCCCTGGTCCATGAGCCTCCCCCAAGACCTTGCTTCAATGATCATTTGTCCAGATAAATTTGTCCAGACAAATTTTTCCACCGTCCTTATTTTACGTGTGCCAGCCACTCGTGCCGTTGCTCTATGGCAACGGTTTAGCGTTGCCCAAAAAGGCGGTAACTAAAAGCAAAGCATAGACAATCCATACCCAGATGCGGGTCTTGTTCATGGTTCGAAGCAACGGGATTTCGGTCTCGTCACTAGAACCCTTCTCAAGAACTGCGGTGAGTTGCGCACCTACCGGCTTGAACGTTACATCAATCATGATTGCCGCCACAAAGATCGCTCCGAACAACAGCGCCTTCCATGCCAGCCAGTCCGGCTGAAGCGGTGTATCAAGAAGTAGGCTTTGCCCGCCGAGCCAGAGGTAGAAACCGCCAACGATCCAACGCAGCCAGCCTTCAATACCGCGATTACGCGCCGCCCGAGGTGTCTGGTCATGCCAGTGCGAATCCCACACTAACCAAAGCCAAAACAGGCCGACGGCCCACGCGCCCCATAACAAGAGCGGGGGCACGTCCCACCACGACCCTGCATCCACCACGCTGAGAGAGAGCGGCACCATCAGTGCCCAGGCGCTGCGCGGTGTCATATCAACGAGCACCAGCAACTTCAGCAACGCGATACGTTGGTCGAGAGAATATTCGGTGCGTTTCCGAAAATGCTGACCCAGCAAAAACACACCGACATCCGCACCAAGCCACAGCACAAACAGCAGGAGGTGCGCATATACAAGCAAAGAATAGGGCGAAATCACAAAATCCACGAACCGCTCCAGATCAATCAGGATGTCCGTGTAAGTGACGCAAACGAACATCAGTTTCAAAATTTGTCCGGACAACTAATCCAAAATTACTTGACAAGCCAGAGATTTGTCCGGACAAATTTCGTTACTCACGGGGGTGGGATACACTTTGTGCCTTTGGGAAGGACCATCAATGCAGCACATCAAACGTAATACATCCGCATTTAAGCTCGCCGCCTCAGCGTTGGCGATATGTGCGGGCACGCAAGTTTCAGCACAGGATTCCGCTGCAGATGCAGCGGCGAATGACGCGACAGACAATAACGTCATTGTGGTTACAGCGCAGAGGCGTGCTGAAAACATTCAGGACGTACCGGCTGCGGTCACCGCGCTTGGCGCAGCCCAGCTCGAAAGCCGCCAGATTGCAGATGCAAACGATCTGCAGGCGCAAATTCCAGGCGTCGTCATCTCAACCGGAACGGGAACGGCGTCTTCCGCTCGGATCTTTTTCCGCGGGGTTGGCGAAGACGAATCGCGCGGAGCGATCGATCCGGCAGTCGGGATTTATGTAGATAATGTCTATCTAGGCCGGACTGTTGGTTCATTGGTTGATTTGGTCGACGTTGAACAAGTCGAGGTTCTTCGTGGCCCGCAGGGGACACTGTATGGCCGTAATACCAATGGCGGCGCGATCAAGTTTACGTCAGTTCGCCCGCAGCTAGGCGACACTTCGGTTTCGGCAGACTTCGGCTACGGTAACTTTGACCGCATTCTGGCGCGTGCGACGGCTAATTTTGAGTTGGCAGACAGCGCAGCCTTTCGTGTGACGGGTCTGTACAAGGAGCGTGATGGCTTCCACACACTCAATCCGAACGGTGATTTTGCTGATCTGGCGGGCACCGAAGTGGGCGAAGAGCAAGTTCTGGCTTTCCGCGCTAGTCTCTACGGAGAAATGAATGAGAACTGGACCGCATTGGCGATCTTTGACTACACCAAAGATGACAGCCAGCCAGTGCCAAGTTCGATCGCCGCGAGCAGCACCAACCCGGCTATCATAACTGACGTTGATGGCGACATCTTCACAGTTGAGCCTGCCGCCGGTGTGACGTGCTCAGCATTGACACCCGTGAACTTCCAGCCAATCGGATGTGTCACAGACTTTGACAGCAGCGTCGAAGCCTATGGCGCGTCGATCCAGCTGTCTGGTGAGTATGACAACTTCACGATAACATCGATCACCGCGTTGCGGGCGCTGCAAGATGATCTTTCAAGCTTCATCAGCTTCCCGTTTTTCCAACAGACGGAGCAGGATCAGTTCAGTCAGGAATTCCTGCTGAATTCGACGTTTGACGGGCCGTTCAACTTCACAGCGGGCGCGTTCTACTACACCGAAAATGTGGACCTCGATTACATCTTCGTGTTCCCGTTTGAAAACGATGTTGAAACCGAAAGCTTCTCACTCTTCGCGCAAGGAGCATTCGAAGTAACCGACGCCCTCACTGTGACAGGTGGCCTTCGCTGGACAAGCGAAGATCGCGAATTCGAAGGTAATGCCGGCGGACCGCTGGCAGGCTTTGGTTCCGGGATCACGGGTGAGGCTGACACAAACAATGTTACGTGGACCGGCAAAGTCGACTATTCGTTTACAGACGACATCCTGTTCTATGCATCTTATTCAACAGGCTTCAAATCGCCTGGTTTCTCGCCGGACTGCTTCAGCCCGGCAGCCTGCTTTCTGCCGGTAAATGAAGAGCAATTGGATAGCGTTGAGGCTGGCCTTCGCACGCAATTCTGGGATGGCCGCGTAACCTTCAACGCCACCTATTTCTATAACGATTACCAGGATTTGCAGATCAGCGGCACCCTTCCAACCGGCGGGTTCACACGAATCAATGCGGGCGAGGCGCGTATTCAGGGTGTCGAGGTTGAAGGCAGCATTGAGCCAACAGATGGCTTGACCATTTACGGCAATGCCAGCTGGCTCGATGCGGAATATCAGTCACTAAACTTTGCGCAGGCTGGTTTGCTTTCCGGCAGCACCACGACCACTCCGGGCCCTGCGTGCGGCAATGTGACGGCCACGCCCAACACCCCCGCATTCGAGCAAGCGATTATCGATTGTGCTCTGGGGCTCGACCTTAAGAACGCTCCGGAATGGAAAGGCCTGATCGGGTTCAATTATGAATTCGAGGTTGGCGATGGCGAAGTATTCCTCGGCGGCGATGCTGCGTATGAAGATGCGACATTCGGATTGGTCGCTAACGTGCCGGGAACCAAGCAGGACCCTGGTGTCCGTGTCGACGCGCGCGTTGGCTATCGCACTGATCGCTGGCGGGTGACCCTGTGGGGCAAGAACCTGACGGATCGTGAGTACTTCCGCGCGAACACCTTTGTTGGCGGCAACCAGAACCAAGTCTTCGCGGCGCCGCCGCTCACTGTGGGTGTCGACGTCGGTTTTACGTTTGATTGATGTGACAAAGCCTTTTTGGCGCAGATGCCGGTCCCTGCTTGCAGGGGTCGGCATCTCGCTTTTGGCGACTGTCGGCGCGCAAGCACAGGGCGCTGCTGATAGGGGTGTTGCACCTTGGACTGAAACAGTCGTTTCGGTAACAGAGTTTGAGCCTGCGACGCGCCTGTTCCGTCATGCGGGCGGCTGGCGGCTCGTGGTTTCAGGGGCTCTGAATGCAAGCGAAATCGACTATTGGCAGCTCGCAGACTCAGTCACAGGATCATTCGAACGCTGGTGTGCACCTGCGGCTGATACGGGCTGTATTCGCTTTGTGAGACTGTCGGGTGTCGCGCAGAAACCAATCCGTCCGGCAGCAAGACCTTGGGACACGGGCGGCATTTATTCAATCATGGTCAGAACCGACAGCGTGCCTAAACTCTACGCAGAAGCGCTAGAGCTGGGCTGGTGGGCTGAAAGCCCGCCGATCCGGTTTCAATTTGGTGCGTCTGACTTGCGAAATGTCGTTTTGACCGGACCGCACGGAATACACGTCGCCGCTTATGAGCGGATCACACCAGACTTCACCGCTTTTCCGCTCGTACCGGATCAGCCAAGGCTTCAATGCCATGCGGATGGTACGGAACCACCTGGCTGCGCGCGACTTTTATCGCGATTTGTTAGGGTTCGGTTTGCTTTTCGATAGTGACCAAGAACCCGAAGAACCAGCGTTTTCCAATCTCAGCATCCCGCTCAATTTCACGCCTGAGATCAAACGCGCCGCTGCTGCTCTCCAGCCATCACTGCCCGGCGAAACCGGCAGAGTTGAGGTGATGCAGATCACCGGGTTCACCGGGCGCGATCACTCTGCGAATGCCAGCCTGCCCAATCTCGGCATCATCAGTGTTCGTTATCCAGTAGCAGATTTCGCAAACTACCGCGCAGATTTACAGGCCAAGGGTGTTGCCTTTGCTTACGAGGCCGAGGATGTTGTGATTGACGGAATTGGCACGGTCGATCTTTTCGCAGTGCGCGATCCAGACGGAAATTTGACGGAGTTCTATAGTGACAGCGACTGACGCTCACACAAAATTGGAGAGCGGCGAGTTCTCGAAAGGTTGGACGATCCTATTCGCGGGCGTCCTTGGCGTGGCATGCGGTGCCTCCCCCATCCCGTTCAATGTGATTGGTTTTACGGTCGAGCCACTGATCGAAGAATTTGGCTGGTCCCGCACTCAAATCCTTTTCCCGATCACGATTTTCGGCGTGATCGCCAGCCTGCTAGCTCCCTTTTTCGGCTCGCTTGCGGATAAGCACGGCGTACGGCGTGTAGCTTTGTGGTCTCTTGCCGCATTCGGCTTCTCATTCGCAGCTATCAGCCTGACACCAACCGCGGCTCGCCACATCAACGCTCTATGTCTACTACGCACTTTGGGTGCTGGTAGGCCTCGTCGGGATCGGATCGACACCCGTGACATGGAGCCGCGCGATCAATCTGTGGTTTTTCAAGCATCGCGGGCTCGCGCTCGGCATACTCCTCTTGGGCACCAGCCTGGCGGCTATTGTCGTGCCAAAGCTCGCCGTTTGGGCCATCGAAACACAGGGCTGGCGCGCTATGTTCGCGATTGTCGCGACCCTGCCGCTGATCGTCGCTCTACCGATCGCATATTTTCTTTTCCGCGAACCGCGCCCTGACGAACGACCAAAGGCCATTAAAAGCGCAAGTGGCAAGCTGACTGGAGTCGCTCTGGGCACAGCGCTCAAGGATTATCGCTTCTGGCTCATCTGGCTCTCCATCGCGATCATCGCGACTGCGTTTGGCGGTGCCTTCATCAACATGCCAACGATCTTGGGCGATCGCGGAATCAGTCAGCAGGGCGCCGCAAGCGTTATGGGGATTTTGGGGATCGGCATTCTGACGGGGCGTATCGCAACCGGCGCTCTGCTTGATCGTTTCTGGCAGGGCTATGTCGCATTCCCGTTGCTTTGCTTACCAGCGGTATCCTGCGCAATTTTGCTAGGCGGCGACGTCACTTTCACAATGGCCGCACTGGCCGGTTTCCTGCTCGGTTTTGCGGCAGGCGCAGAAAGCGACCTGATCGCGTATTTGACCGTACCGCTATTTTGGCATGGCCAATTACGGTAAGATCTACGGCATGCTGTATATGCCCTTCGGCCTGTTCAGTGCATTGTCACCGATCATCTATGCCTATGTGCGCGACACGACGGGCAGCTACGATCCGATCCTGCAAGTTGCGCTGTTCGGCTTCGTGATCGGCGGCGGCCTGCTACTGTTCTTGGGCCGCTACCCGACAGACCTGCCAGAGGATGATAGTGATAGCGCCCCCGCCCTATCCCCCCAACCGGAGACAGCCTGATGGCCACTCTTGCCGAAACCACTCTTGCCGACGCACTCGCCGCCTCGGGTGCAGACGTCCTCACCGACGAAACCAGTCTCGATTTCTACGCGCATGACATCTATTCTCGAGGCGCTGATTTGGCCGCCGTCGTAAGGCCCAAGGATAAGCATCAGCTAGCCGCAGCGGTAAAAGCGGCCACGGATGCTGGGCACCCGGTTGCCCCGCGTGGCGGCGGGATGAGCTACACTGGTGGCTACACGCAGGATGCCCCCGGTGCGGTGCTGTTCGATCTCGGACAGATGAACCGCGTGCTGGAGGTCGACGACATCAATATGACCGTCACGGTAGAGGCGGGATGCACTTGGGCCGCCCTGCGTGAACGGCTCGCACATCACAAACTGCGCACCCCGATGTGGGGCACATTGTCAGGCCTCAAGGCCACGATTGGCGGCGGGATGAGCCAGAATGGCATTTTCTGGGGCACCGGTCGCCACGGTTCAGCCGTGCAAAGCTGCAACGCGCTGGAAGTCGTGCTGGCTGATGGGACCTTACTTGCGACAGGCAAGAAACACACTCGCCCCTATGGCCCCGATCTGACCGGCTTGTTTCTGGGCGACACTGGCGCGTTGGGGATCAAAGCGACGGTTACACTGCGTCTCATCCCAGAGGCGGACAATCATGGTTATGCCAGCTTTGCCTTTGACGACGCGGCAGGCTGGTTTGCCGCAGCTTCCGAAATCGAAAGACGCGGAATTGCCAGCGAATGCTTCGGTTTCGATCCGTATCTCAACGCGATCCGGATGAAGCGCGACAGCCTGACCAGCGACGCCAAGCAGCTCGTTGGAATGATGAAAAAGCAGGGCGGCGTGCTGAAAGCGCTCAAAGAAGGCGCAAAGGTCGTCGCCGCAGGACGAGACTTCCTGAAAGACGCAAACTTCTCTCTCCATGTGCTGGCTGAGGGTCGCATTCAAGCCGCCGCCGATGCCGACATCGAGATCGCGCGGCAATTGGTCGCGCATTATGGTGGTCGCGAAGTCGAGAATACGATCCCCAAGATCATACGTGCAAACCCGTTCGGCCCGCTCAATTCCATCCTGGGCCCTGACGGGGAACGTTGGGCACCCATTCATGGATTGGTGTCTCACGGACGCGCAGCGGAGTGCTTTGCCGCATTTGAGGCGCTGTTTGCCCAGCATGCTGCCGAGATGAAGGAGCTGGGGGTGCATTACGGCACTCTGATCTCTTCGGTTGGCGGGGCAGGCATGATTATCGAGCCTTGCTTATACTGGTCCGATGCGCGCAATCCGGTGATCGAAGATACGATCGAGAAAGCCCATCTGAAGAAGCTGCCCAAACTGAACTCTAATGCAGAGGCATGGGAGCTGACTCAGAAACTCAAAAAGGCCATCGTCGATATCTTCTTCGAACATGATTCTGCGCATTTCCAGATCGGCTCGAACATATCGCTATCGCGACAGTTTGGAGCCGCGCGCAGATGCACTGCTGAAAGCTACGAAGGCTGAGCTTGATCCGCGCGGGCTGATGAACCCCGGTTCGCTCGGCCTGTAATCTAAGGTAATCGCAGCAGTCATGAACACAGATACCACGTCCCCTGCCCCTTACGCAGCTGTTGCGATGCAGTTAACTGCGCGTGCGGTGGAACCGCTGAGTGATGAGGATGCGCGCGCCGCGATGCTCAGCCACATCGCTGAGATTGAGACACGCATCCGCGCCTCGTCGATATTCATTGCGCAATATGCAGGCGCTCCGGTGAAGCTGGCCGTTCTGCCGGAATATCTCTTCACCTCTTACCCAGGCCCAATCTCGCCAAAGGACTTTGCGCGAAAGGCAGCGTGGGATGCGGATGGCCCGGAATATGAGGCGCTTGGCGGCATAGCGCAAAGGCTGGGCATGTTTATCGCGGGCAACGCCTATGAGCGTGACGCGGCCTTCCCTGATTTCTATTTTCAGACAAGTTTTGTGGTCGCACCCAATGGCGACACCGTGCTGCGCTATCGTCGACTGCTCTCAATGTTCGCACCCAGCCCGCATGACGTGTGGGACGCATATCTCGACCACTATGGCATCGACGCGGTGTTTCCTGTTGCTGATACGGATATCTACCGGATCGCGGCGATCGCAAGCGAAGAAATACTCTATCCGGAAATCGCACGAGTGCTGGCCATGCGCGGCGCGGAAATTTTCGCACACTCCTCCAGCGAGATTGGCTCTCCACTCGCCACCCCCAAAGACATCGCCAAGCAGGCTCGCGCTTTTGAAAACATGGCTTACGTTGTTTCTGCCAATACGTTACCGGGATCGCTGGCACCGGCCTCCCACTCGCCAGTGCAGATGGAAATAGCCGCGTGGTCGATTACCGTGGCAAGCTGATGGCACAGTCTGGCGACGGAGAAACATTCACAGCCTTCGGGACGCTCGACATCGGCGCGCTGCGCGCCGCGCGCCGAACGCCAGCCATGATCAACTCGCTCGCCCGGCAACGCCCTGGCCTGTTTGCGGATGCCTATGCTGCCAGTGCGGAAGCGTTTCATCGCAGCAATGGCATGATGGAAAACGGAACGCCCACGGCACCTGAACGTGATTATTTCAAGCGTGCGCAAGAGCTTGTGATCGAGCGGCTTGACGCCGCCGGGCTGATTTAAGCCGGGCAAAGTTTGGGCAAGGATCATCTGATGGAGCATCGCCGATGAAGCATAGAAACGTCCGCGGCAAAATCCGCTATTCCTCGGTCAAGCCCGGTATGGAAGGGCAGGAACGGGGCCGTGAGTGGTTCAATTTCTCGCATCATGCCGACGGATCAGTCATTATGACTGCGCAATGCGAAATTGAGGAGCCTGATCCAACCGTTCTGCGCAATATCACCTGCCACATCGGCCCTGATCGCAAACCGAAAAACTTGCTGGTCCATCTTACGCTCGGTGACGAATTTCTTGGCTCTGGCTGGATGGCATATGATGCAGATACCAATCAGATCATTTGCGAGAGCCATGGTCCGACGATTGGCCGCAATTCGGAAACTCAGGAAGCTGGCGAATTCGACGCCTTCGGAACGCACCCGGTTGTCGGTGATGGCTTTACCACGCGGTTGATGGACATCAGCAAAGGTCCACACAAACGCAAGCTGCGCTTCTTCCTGCCCTCACCCGATCATCGCGGTGCCACACCGCCGCAGATAGCCAGTCTCGAAATGGTGATGGAATATGTTGGCGAGGAGGAGAAGACGGTCGAAGCCGGCACCTTCCAATGCCGCCGCTATCGTTATGTCGATGACAGCGACGACGGGATGGGTGGCACAAGGCACCCTGATTTCGACATGTGGGTCACGGCTGACGAGGATTCCATCCTCGTTTACGGCTCCATCGACGGCTATATGATGAATAGGTACGAGCTGGTCGAACTGGACCGCTAGATCATTGGTCGACTTGCGAGACCCGATCAGTCGGAAACTCCGCCACATAGGCGTTATCGCCCACCTTGCCGAGCATATCATCCCTTAACGGAGCCTCTGGATATACCCGCACGCTGTAATCGCCCGCGCTCGGATTCAGACGCAAGGGCAGGATCGTTTCCTGATAGGTCTTGCTGTACCAAAACGCCCTTGCATTCTCGAGACACGGAAAGCGAACCGTGATTGTGGTGGCACGCGGATCATCCGTTCCCTCAAAGATGGCCAGGGTCTGCGGGATATTGAGGTAATATCCGCCTAGCTCTTCGTAGATTTTGCTTTCGGCAAGCGCCCGCGCATAGGTACCCATTCGCGCGCGATCTAAGGTGAGACCAGTGACCACCATCACGACAGGCTGATCGCATGTCGATTGAGGCGGTGGACCCAAACGCTCACCCGCAACAGGTTGCACAGCGGCGAGCACCGCCAATGGCATGGCAACAAAGCTCATCATGGCGTAATCCTCGTTTCATCACATAATGTCCGCTTCCACGGCGTGTCGCCCTTGAACCATTGCCATGTGCGCGCGCGGGTCTGCGCTCCCGGCATCAAATTGATCATTTCGACATAACAGGCACCGGGCACATCCAGCCGATCAAGTCGCAACATGATGGTGTGTTCGTGCGTTTGCCAGCCATAGCCGGAAAAACGATCAGTTTCCCAAAGGATGCGATTCCCCTCCAACCTGCCGCCAAACTCATACAGCGCTTCGCGCCCATCGGCCCAGCTAATCCAGTTATGCTGGATGTAGTGCCAATCGCCAGTGTCGGGGAATTCGCAATGGGTTTTGACGCGTCGCTCGTCGAGCAACTGGCCATCGCAGTCAAAATCTCGATAGGATCCCTCCCACCAGCCATCGTGATCAAGCATAGCGGGCATGACCGCTCCCAAGTCGGCGCGATTTCCCATCAGCGATGTCCCTCTGCGTACATGGCGATTGTTGCGGCATCCCCGGTTTGACGGATCATAGCCTGACGTCGCAGGAAGCGTAGCATTCCACTATCGCCCATACGGCTCGGCCCGAGACCTGATGCCTTGCGGGATTCGTTGGTTGCGTCGCCGACCATGCTGGTAAGCGCTCCATCTTGCAGGCTGATTGCACCGGCCTCCAGACGCGCACCTATGCTGGCGGCCTCTTCAAGCGACCCGGCCAGCACCGCCGCAGCGAGGCCAAACTCAGTGTCGTTCGCCTGCACAATGGCATCATCCAAAGCGTCAAACACCGTGACCGGCAAAACGGGCCCAAAGGTCTCTTCCTTCATCACGGCCATTTCGGGCGTGACGTCAGTCAGCACGGTAGGTCGCAGATAAGTACCGCCACCCAATTCCTCGATTTGGCCGCCGGAAAGGATTTTAGCACCCTTGGCAACGGCATCATCAATCTGCGCCTGCACTTTCGCACCCTGAGGCGGGAATATGAACGGTCCGATATGCCCCTGATCAGAGTTCGGATAAGTAATTGCGACGTCCGCCGCCTTCGCCACCAAAGCATCGAGAAACTGCTCCGCGATGTCGCGCGCCACAAAAATGCGTTCGATGGACTGGCATGCCTGCCCCGTTGCGACGATGGAGCTGCGCAACGCGACACCAGCTGCCCATTCAGGGTCAGCGTTCGCGGTGATGATCATTGGGTCCTTCCCACCCAGCTCCAAATTGGCCGGGATCAGCTGGCGGGCCGCAGCTTCTGCAACTTTGCGCCCGGTGCCGGTCGAACCTGTGAAGCAGACATAATCGACCTCTTCAATGAGCGTCTGGCCCACATTCGGGCCACCCATCACGTAGGCCAGTGGCAGTTCAGGCAATTCGTCCAGGACAGGCTGCATCGCGGCGACCCAACGCGGGGTAACTTCAGATGGCTTCACCAGCGCAGCGCAGCCCGCCATCAGCGCCGGAACAGCATCGATATGGCTGAGAATAACGGGGAAGTTCCAAGGGGCGATTGCACCGAACAGCGGGTACGCGTCAAACTTCGGAACAATCTCGATACCCGGCGTCGCAGATGGTTCAGCATCGCTCGGCAAGTCCGCGAACAGCTCCGGACCACGCGCGGCCCATTTGCGCAGGTTTCGCGCCAGTCCCTCCACCTCGATCCATGCCACGGCCTTGCGGGCTGTATCCACGCTCAGCGCTTCGGCGATTGTCGGTGCGTTAGCCTCTACAGCATCGGCGAACCTGTTGAGAACGGCGGCACGCCCCTCAGGCCCTAGCCCTTCCCAATGCGGTTGCATGTCACGCAGACGAGCTGCCTCAGACGCGATCTCCGCTCGCGAGCTTTCCGCAAATTCATAATCCTGCTTGCCAGTGCGGGGGTTAAATGCCTTCACTGTTGCCCCTCCCATCTCTCGACAATGGCTGATCCACTCGCGAACCAACTCTCCTCGCGCTGCACCAATTCAGTCAGCAATTCCTCCAGCGCCTCAATCCTAAAAGGCTGCCCCATTATGTACGGGGTCAATTGCATGGGCAGCAGGCGCGCACTCGATTGTGCAGCCGCCTCCGCCGCCAGCCAAGCGAAGCTATCGCGCATCATCTGTGCCCAAGCCTCTGCCGAATGCTGCTGCACCGCGACGATCTGGCGATCTGACAAGTCAACACTGAGCGGCACATTCACCAGGCCATTGTTGAAGCGCCAAGGCAGCTCGTCATTCACCCAGTCGCAGCAATAAGAAAGGCCATGCTCTTTGAGGATATCCACGGTCCGCCAACTCTGCGAACGCGCAATCGACAGCCAACCTTTGGGCTTCTGCCCCGTCACCTCTGCCAGCCGCGAAAGAGAATCCGCAATCAGCGCACGCTCGTCGCCCTCGTTCATGCTGCTGGCGATTGTTCCGTTCATATCGGTCGAATGCGCGATAATCTCATGCCCGCCGACCTTCACCGCCTCGATCAATTCGGGATAGCGCTCAGCAACCGCCGCGTTCACCGCAAAACTCGCAGTCACACCGGCCTTCACGAACGCGTCAAGCATGCGGAAAACAGCCACGCGATTGCCATAGTCGCGCACCGTATAGTGCCGATAGTCGGGATAAGGAGTAACCATATGACCCGGCGCGCGAAACGGCTCATCCGATGGCGTGATCGGGAAGTATTCGAGACTCACGCAAAGGAAGATCGCGACCGTCTTGTCACCCGGCCAGCGGACAGGCACGCGGGTGTGAATGTTTGACCACTCATACAGATCATGGTCGTATCCCTCACGCCGATGCGGATACTGAGTATATTCCTGCGGCAGGCTCATTGTTGCGCCCTCCAGCTATCGACAATATCGCCAGCTTTAGCCCTCCAGCATCGCGGGTCATTGGCGATATGGCGCAGTGCCTCTTCAAACGGGCCAATTCGGTGGGGTTGGCCGATAAGGTAGGCATGCAACGGGATGCACATGACCGTTCCAGACGTCTCGCCCTCTTCGGCCAGACGATCAAACTGCTTAATAAGACTGTCGGCATATTCACGGCCCGCCATGCCATAGACGTTGAAGCCATAGTGGTCGTTGACCTCGAGGCTGTAGGGTATCGACGCCAGCCGCCCTTTTGGAACCTTTACCTCCTGAACCTGATCGTCGTGATAGAGATCGCAGGTATAATCGAATTCATACTCCGCCAGCAGATCGAGTGTGCGCGGCGTGTGCGTGAGCGCCGGCGCCAACCAACCACGAATTCTCTGTCCGGTCGCATCCTGTACAGTCTTGATCGAGATCCTCGATGATGGCGCGTTCCTGCGCCTCATCCATGCCGTAGGAATAGCGCGTGTTGTAAATGCCGTGGCTGAAGAATTCCCAGCCGCGATCCACACCGTCCTGCACCACTTCCGGGTGATGCTGACACAGGGCCACTGACAGACTGACGGAGCCTGGAAAGCCGTGCTTGCTCATCACATCCGCCATCCGCCAATGGCTCACGCGGTTGGAATGATCGCGATAGGAATAGCCGACAACATCGGGATGCGGTTTTGCCCACGGCTTTCGATTGGGATTGGCAGGCGGATCTATCTCGTAATATTCGAGATTGGGCGCGACCCACACCGCGCAAGTCTTCCCCTCTGGCCAAACGATCTTCTGGCGGTCGTTATAGGGGTGATAGTCGTAAAGGCCGGGATCGGACGCGCCTTCTTTCATGTCTCAACGCGCCTCCAGCCAGTCAATCACCGTCTGTACCGGTTCAACATCGGCATATTTCAGCTGAAGGTCGGTGAGGTTTGCAAAATGATAACTCTCATGCTTATCCGCGCAGGTCTCAATCGGCACGATCGTGCGATAGCCATAGCTGAGCGAGATCGACCGCCGTTGCCCGCACACATCCGCTGGTCGAACCGCCCGTAACGACGACCGTATCGACCTTGTGAAAGGTCAGATAGCTGGCCAGAGGGCTTTCGAAAAAGCTGCTCGGCATACGTTTTGTGAATTGCAGATCATCTGCATGAACTTCGCAACGCGGATCATAGGCATGCCGTTCAGAATCGTATTTAATGTTCTGAAGTGAATCCTCTGTGTCCGTGCGCGTGCCCCACACCCCGGCATCGGCGGCATCATTTTTGTATGCGACCCTGCTCCAGATTACAGGCATTCCCTTTTCCCGCGCTAAACGGCTGATAGTATTGATATATTCAATCTGACGCGGATCGGTTTCATAGGCAGTCTTGAACATGTCTGTGCGCGTATAGGCCTGCTGCACATCGACATTTACAATCGCCAGCTTCTCTCCAAAGCCAAACTTTTTGCGGGCAGGGTTGGACATCACATTTTCGAAAAGTTCGCGAGCGGTCTTGCCCTCTTCAATCATCTTGGTGCCAATCATCTCGGCCATATCGATACCCTTCGATTCCTCTTTGACAGACGGTAATAAACAGGCCTAGAGGCTTGTCGAGCAAAATTTGTCCGGACAAATTCTTGAACACGATTACGCGCCATATACTGACGATCCCTGCTACCGGATCCAAGCCCGCAAGACGGGTGCATTACCGTCGTTGCGGCAGCGGCCCTATGCTGCTGATGGTTCATCAAAGCCCCCGTTCCAGCGCCGAATACGAGGCGCTGATGCGCAAATGGAGCGCCTCCTTCACCTGTATCGCGCCCGACACGCCAGGCTTTGGTCAGTCTGATCCGTTAGGTGGAGATCCAGAGATCGGTGACTTTGCCGATGCACTGGCAGAATTTGTGGATGCTCTCGGCGCGGGAAAATGCGCCGCTTATGGTTTTCACTCAGGCGGTATCATTCTGGTGACCGCGTTGAAACGCCATCCAGAGCTGTTTTCCTGCCTCGCTATTGGTGGGTATGCAATCTGGACGCAGGCGGAAATGGACCTGTTCAGCGACCGATATCTGCCCGAATGGCATCCCTCGGAATATGGCGAGCATCTGACCTGGTTGTGGAATCGGATGCTGGAGCAAAGCTGGTTCTTCCCATGGTTTGATACACGCGATGAAGCGCGTTTGAGTGTAGCTCATGCTGATCTTGCGCGGGTCAACCAGGCGGTCAGCGAAATGCTGGACGCTGGCAATGATTATCAGGCTGGCTATGGCGCGGTTCTGCGTGCGCCGCGTGATATCCCCTCGCCAGATGAACCTGTACCGCCCTGCCTGATCACCGCCTATGACGGCGATCCTCTACAGGAACATATCGACCGGCTTGGCGATATGCCGTCGAACTGGCGAGCTGAACGCGTCTCAACGCCGCAGGATCATCAGGACGCCAGCGTCGTGTTTCTGGCTGAGCATGCGGGTCTCGCGCCCTGCCCCGATCTGGCAGAAGATGAAAACGAAGGCTGGCTGGAGCTTGACGGCGGCCTGATCCATTGGCGCGGAGAGCACGGCGCAAACACACTCGTTCTCCATGGACCAGCCCAAGAGCTGATGGAACCAGAAGCGGGAACTTTGGCGATTGATGCTCCGGGTCATGGCCACTCTAGCGACTTCGACGATATAGAAGGCACTATTGAGGCCGCAGCACTCGCACTTGGAGCGACGACTATACGATGGCCGGAGACACCCGAAGGCGATCCGGACCTGCTCTACCCAGACCTGACACCTGATCGCTTTGGTTCGCATCTGCTACGAGCATGGAGCGCAGCACGTGCGGAGGCATTTTTCGCGCCTTGGTATGAGGCTTCGATAGAGGCCGCCCTGCCTGTCGCGCAAGAGGCCATCACTCCAGCTGCCATCGCATCACGCATGCATGCCCGCCTAAAGGCAGGCGATGCAGCCAAACGGTTTCACACTATTTTATCCCCCTCAAAAGGAATGAACTCATGACGAATATTCGCGAAGCGATGCCGTTGCTTGCCCGCCATGAAGGCGTTTGGGACGGCACATATAGTTATTTCAACGCTGACAATGAGAAGATCGATGAGCACGCCAGTCGCCTGCTCTGCCGGTTCCCGGACAGTGGCCCGCACCCCTACCACCAAACAAATCACTACACGTGGGCGAATGGCAAAAAGGAAATTCGCGAATTTCCAGCCGAATATCGCGATGGTCGCGTATGGTGGGATAATGACCTGATCCAAGGCTGGGCTGCAGAGGTTCCACTCGATGAATTTAACCGCACCGTGATGCTCTATTGGCAACGCACGGGCGATCCATCGTTATATCTTTATGAGCAAATCCAGATTTCTGATGACGGAAAGAACCGCTGCCGCACATGGCATTGGATCCGCGATGGAAAGCTGGAAACGCGCACCGCGATCCAAGAGGTCTTCGTGACCAAGGATTGGCGCTCTGTTGATGAGGAAATGAAGGCCACCGCGTAAGCATACGGCTTGACTGAATGGGATTTATGCCACGCACGCTGTTTGACAAGATCTGGGATGTGCACCGCGTTTCTGAAACGACCGGTGGTGCAACCCTGATCGCTATCGACAGAGTGTTCCTGCACGAACGCACCGGCGCGGCGGCGTTACGCAATATGGCAGAAAAAGGTCGTTTGGTGCGCGATCCCGCGCGGGTATTTGCCGTGATGGATCACATCGTTGATACGCGCCCCGGCAGGGGCGACAGCACTCTGATGACGGGTGGCGAGGCGTTCATCACCGAAACTCGCGCTGCCTGCAAAGAAGCCGGTATCACCCTGTTCGACGTGAACGACCGCGATCAGGGCATCGTCCACGTCATCTCGCCAGAACTTGGCATCGTATTGCCGGGCGTCACCCTGGTCGCGCCAGACAGCCATACCTGCACGCAAGGGGCTTTCGGTGCGCTTGCATGGGGTATCGGATCTAGCGAGGCCGAGCACGCCATGGTCACCGGCGTATTGCGGCTGGAGAAGCCCAAAACGATGCGCGTGCGGTTCGATGGCAAAATAGCTCCGGGCGTGACAGCGAAGGATATGGCCCTGCATCTTATCGCTACACACGGCGCGGGCGGCGGCGCTGGTCATGCCGTGGAGTTTGCCGGCGAGGCGGTCGAAGCACTCGACATGGAAGGGCGCATGACACTGTGCAATATGGCGACCGAATTTGGTGCTATGGCCGGCTTTGTCGCGCCGGATGACAAAGCGTTCGAGTACCTCGCCGGACGGCGATTTGCGCCCAGTTCTTTCGATGAGCCATACTGGCTCGATCTCAAAAGCGACGATGCCGCAGAATTTGATGCTGAGATTGTGATTGATGCCAGCGTCATTGCCCCAATGGTTAGTTGGGGCACCAGTCCAGAACAAGCCATGCCCGTTGATAGCGTCGTGCCCCATGGGCCAAAACGCGTGCACGAATATATCGCGCTGGAGGGTGGTCAGACACTTGCCGGAACAGCCGTCGATGTCACCTTTATCGGCAGTTGCACCAACAGTCGTATTTCCGACCTGCGCCGTGCGGCTGCGATACTTGAGGGGCGCCGAATCGCCCCCACCATCAAGAAAGCGATGGTGGTGCCGGGCTCGCTCAACGTCAAACGTCAGGCAGAGGCAGAGGGGCTGGATAAGATATTTCAGGCTGCTGGCTTTGAATGGCGGATGAGCGGATGCTCGCTATGTTTTTATGCAGGCGGTGAAGGATTTCCCGAGGGAAGTCGCACAATCAGCAGTACCAATCGCAATTTTGAAGGGCGTCAGGGTCCGGGTATCAAGACCCATATCGCCTCGCCAGAAACCGTCGCTGCGAGCGCCATTGCCGGCGTAATTGCTGACCCGCGTGAATATGCGCGCGAGGGGGTGAACGCATGACGCCATTCCCAACCCCACTGGTATCAATCGCCGCGCCTTTGATTGTCGACAATGTCGACACTGACACGATCATTCCCAGCCGTGAAATGCGCACCACCGTACCGTGATGGGCTGGCCGATGGTATGTTCGCCCCCTGGCGATATTCAGATGTAGATGCGCGCGTCGAGAACCCGGATTTTGCCCTCAATCAACCGGACTATCGCGACGCCGCCATCCTTCTCGGCGGGGCCAATTTTGGCTGCGGATCAAGCCGCGAACACGCTGTGTGGGCGCTGGCCGAATGGGGAATACGCGCGATTATCGCTGTTAGCTTTGCGCCGATTTTCCGCGCGAATTGTCAGCGCAACGGCATCCTGCCCATCACGCTTCCTCGCAAAGTGATCGATAGCGCTGCAGGTGTCGATATTGTCGTCATGATTGAAGATCAAACCGTCATGATTGTTGGTGTTAGCCATCATTTCGACATCAATCCCGAGGCGAAGCTGATGCTGATGAAGGGTCTCGACGCGATTGATCTGACGCTCACTCAAGATGCAGCGATAAGCGATTGGACCAAGTCGGACCGTGCGGTGCGGCCTTGGGTGTATTTGGGGACATAACTGGAGCATTCCGCATGACCGAAATTCTCATTTCAGAGGTTGGCCCTCGCGATGGCCTGCAATCGATTGATCGGGTCATGCCGCTCGACGCCAAAAAGATGGATTGCGGCAGAAGCTGACGCAGGCGTGAAAGAGATCGAGGTGGGCAGCTTCGTCCCACCCAAACTCCTCCCGCAAATGGCCGACACGGCCGAGTTGGTGAAATTCGCCAAGGGTATCGATGGTCTGACCGTCGTTACCCTCGTGCCCAATGCCAAGGGTGCGCAATTTGCCGCCGATGCCGGCGTTGACGGGATGAGCATCCCGTTTTCCATGTCGGAAACGCACTCGATCAAGAATGTCCGCAAGGATCACCCCGCCATGTTGGAGGAAATCCGTAACGCCGCCGCAATCGCCAAGGATCACAGCATTCATTTCGCGGTGGGCCTCTCGACCGCGTTTGGCTGCACAATGGAAGGTGCAGTGGCAGAGGATCAGGTCGTGCGCCTGGCAGAGCAGGCCGCCGAGGCCGGGGCGATGGAGTTCAGTCTGTCTGATACCACCGGCTATGCCGACCCGGCTCAGGTCCGTCGCCTGACCCGAAAAGTGAGAGCAGCTGTCGGCGCAAATATGCTAACAACATTGCACCTGCACAACACCCGCGGACTCGGCCTTGCAAACGTAGTTGCAGGTTTGGAGGAAGGCATCACCACCTTCGATTCCTCGCTTGGCGGCCTTGGCGGATGTCCCTTCGCACCCGGCGCCTCCGGCAATCTGGTGACCGAAGATCTGGTTCTGATGCTCAATTCGATGGGATACAAAACCGGGATCGATCTGGAAAAACTGCTCAAGGTGCGCAGCATTCTGGAGGACGCGCTCCCCGGCGAACCGCTTTACGGTTTCACACCCGATGCAGGCCCAATGCTTGATTACGCGGAAAGGGTCGCGGCATGAGCGAAACAAATTCGCCGCAGCCTCTAAAAGGCATCAAAGTCGTCGAATTCACGCATATGGTGATGGGCCCGGCCGTCGGCCATATCCTGGCGGGTCTGGGCGCAGAGATCGTACGGGTTGAACCGATTGGCGGTGATCGCACCCGGCGATTGCTGGGATCAGGTTCAGGCTATTTCCCAATGTATAATCGTGGGAAGCAGTCGATTTGCCTCAACCTGAAGAACGACGATGGCGTACAAGTCGCAAAGGATTTAATCGCGGGCGCGGACATTCTGATCGAGAACTTCCGCCCCGGTGCGCTTGACCGCCTTGGCCTCGATTACGAAAACTGCTCCAAAAACAATCCGCGCCTGATTTATTGTAGCGAGAAAGGCTTCCTTCCCGGCCCCTATGAACAGCGCACGGCGCTGGATGAGGTCGCGCAGATGATGGGCGGGCTTGCCTATATGACCGGCCAGCCCGGCAAACCGACCCGCGCCGGGGCCAGCGTGATTGACGTAACCGGCGGCATGTTCGGCGTGATCGGCATTCTCGCCGCGCTGGAGGAACGCCACCGCACAGGTAAAGGGCAAAAAGTGACGGCCAGCCTGTTTGAAACGACGATATATCTGGTTGGCCAGCATATGGCGCAATACGCTGTCACAGGCACACCTGCGGCTCCAATGCCGGCACGGGTCTCTGCCTGGGCAGTGTATGATGTGTTTGAGACCAAGGATGAGCCGGTTTTTATCGGCGTGGTCACCGATGCCCTGTGGGAGAAATTCTGCAAGCTTTTCGGGCTCGATGATTTGTGGGCCAATGAGGCATGGCACGAGAACAACGCCCGCGTTCTCGCACGTGACGAAATCATTCCGCAAATCCGCGCATTGATCGGGACGATGACCGCAGTCGAGGTCATTGCAAAGCTTGATGGGACGGGTCTGCCCTTCGCCCCCATCGGCAAGCCCGAGGATATGTTCGATGATCCACATCTGGCCGAGGGTGGGCTTGAAGATGTGACCCTCGACAATGGCACCGAAGTTCGTCTGCCAACGATCCCGCTTGAGATGGACGGCAAGCGAATTGGGTCGCCGCAACAATTGCCGCAGCCGGGGCAAGATGCGCGCGATGTGCTGTCCTCACTCGGCTACGGCACCGAAAAAATGAGTTCGTTAATCCGCGAAGGCGCAGTGGGGGAAAGCACATGAAACTAGAACATTTTGGCGTATTTGGGGCCGCCGCGTTGGCCGTGTCCGGCTGCACCGTCACCAATAATTACAGTCAGGCCGCCGACCCGGTCGGCTCCTCCCCGCAAAGCGCCAACCGGGCGATGGAGGGCGTCGAAACCGATGGCACTTTGCCGACCGACATCCGACGTGCCTCCATCGTCGTTCGCGATATGGAACAGAGCCTGGCATTTTATCGCGACGTGCTGGGCCTTGAGGTGAATTACGACACGGTGGTCGAGCTATCGGGTGTCAATCTACCCGTGGGCGAACCAGGCACAAAGGCTCGACTTGTGCTGCTTAATGGCAATGATCCCTATATTGGCTGGGTTGGACTGCTGCACCCATTCGACCCGCCACTACCCGACGTTGATGAACCCTATGCCACCCGTCTTGCGCCAGGAACCGCTTTTCTGGTTGTCAATACCGATGATGCTGCCGCGACCTGCGAGGCGGCGACCAAAATCGAGGGCGTAACAATGACTGGCCCGACCCGGTTACAGGTTTATCCGGGTCGCGACGGCCGACCAGACATCAATGTACGTGGATGCAATGTGTTTGATCCCAACGGCGTCGCCATCGAGATCAACCAGCTGCTGAACTAGATCACAAAGTCGATTGGCTGCGGCAGCTTGCTGCGGCTGACGACCATCTTGCCGTGCAGAGTTTCGATCTGTTTGCTGCCTGTTTTCACAAACAGGAACGGCAACACCCCATGCAGGATGCAGGCGAACCCGCCCAGCACCATGCGAATGCCAAAGCCGCTGGCATGCGCCAAATGCTCCCAATACGTCTCGCCGATAGATTCAGGATGCTCGGTAAACAGGCGCTTCATAAGATGCGTAAACTCCGGTGAATGGACAATCGCAGCGCTTCTAACACGGTATTCTGGCAAATTTTTCCCAAATTCTTTGGACTTTCGCAATTAATTTGATAATTTATCCCAATTATGAGTGATAAGGTAGATTTAGATTCTCTCGACTGGGCGATCCTTGCGATCCTGCAGCAGGATGCTTCACAGCCGGTGCATGCCATTGGAGAGGCGGTCGGCCTGTCGACCAACCCGTGCTGGCGCCGCATCAAGCGGATGGAGGATGCCGGGATCATTGATCGGCGCGTCGCACTGCTCAATCCTGACAAGATCGGACTTGATACAACGGTATTCGTGACGATCCGCACCAACCAGCATGATCCAGAATGGCTAGAAGCCTTTTCGCAAGGGGTCGCGGCGATTGACGAAATCATCGAGTGTCATCGGATGGCGGGTGACATCGACTATATGTTGGTACTGCAAGTGCGCGATATTGGTGATTATGACCGCATCTATCAGAGGCTAATTGCGAAAGTGCCGGGTTTGTCCGACGTTAGCGCCAGCTTTTCGATGGAGCGGATGAAGCATACCACCGCCCTGCCCCGGCCCGCCTAGCTATTGAGTATGTCCAACACCGTTTGAGCAGTGATCGGCGCAGCTTCGTCAAGCACCGCGCGTTTGATATCGAGCCGTTCCACCAGCTTCGCAGCCGGTATGAGGTCGGCTGCGCGGCGGGTCGCGTCAAGCAACATCGATTGGGTTGCTAACAACGTGATGTCCCCTCCCGCCTGGGCGAACCGTTGCTCTAGCGGATAGCTGAACCCGGCGTAAAAGCCTGCGTTCATCGCCTCGCCATGACGCAATTGCTCTACGAACATGGCAAAGCTGCGCGCCATCCCCTGGCTCTCAACCCGCTTGGTGATACCGCGTTCCCATGCGGGAGCGAGTGAGGACATTGCCGAGGTAAACTCCGGCGGTGATCCATTGCTTTTCAGCAACTCCGCGCGGGTCTCTGGCTCAAATGCGGGAACATCGCACAATACCAGCCTGCGCAATTTTTCGGGCACTGTAACAGCCAGCTCAACCGCCACCAGATCGCCGGTGTGGAACCCGAACAGATCGACAGGTCCGCCATCGCAAAGTCCATCAATCAACGCTTCCACGGCGCTCGCAAAATCAGCAATGGACGCCTGCGCGCCGATAGCGTGCGACCCGCCATGTCCCGGAAAATCAGGCGCAATAACGCGGCGGCGATGCGCCAAATGCGGCATTATCTCAGTAAATGCGAGGCCGCTAAACGGTGCAGGATGAAGGCAGATGAGTGGAGGATTATCCGCCCCTTCTCCCAATTCCCGATAGTGGATCTGACCCTCAAGCCGATCATAATAGCCGCAGCGGATCATGACAGACTCATCGCGACAGCAAACGCTACAACAAGCGATACGAGGGTCGCAGCAATGACCGGTGCAAGCGTGCGCCAACCGGCCTCCAGCAACAGACCAAGGCGTGAACGCATCGCCGTGGCGGTAACCGCCAAGAGTAGGCACGCCTTTGAAACGGTGAGCGCCGTTGCGCCAAGCTGCTGTGGCAGTTCCACAAAACTGTTACCGATCACGACCAGAAAAAAGGCCGGAATGAACCACGGCATGGACGCCATCAGCCCACGCTTTTTCACATCGGCATTTCCCGAACGCATGATCCACCAACCAACCAGCGCGACCATAGGCGCGAGCATGGCCACGCGCGACAGCTTGACCACCGTCGCATTGGCACCTAGCCGCATCGCTATAACTGTAAGCGCCGCCAATCGCCTGAGCCGCGTCGTGAACAGACGCACCGATCAGGAAACCCGCCTGCGTATCGGATAGGCCCGCTATTTGCGCAATTGCGGGATAGACGGACATGGCGATGGCGCTCGCCACCGCGACCCCGACCAGCGTGACAGAGAACCGCGCCTGATCGAGCCGATCCTTGCCGATCACGCCGTAAAGCGCGAGCGCAGCAGACGCCCCGCAAATGGCCGTTGCCCCGCCGGCCAGAAGACCAGTTTCGCGTTGCTCGCCCACCAGCCGCGCGGCGATTATCGCCCCTGCAAAAGACGCCGCCATGACCAGCAGCAATCCGCCAAATGCGAACCAGCCCAGCTCAATCACTTGTGCAAACGTCACCTGCAAACCCAGCAGCACGATCCCCGTTTGCAGCACATAGCGAGATGCAAAATCGAGCCCTGGTGCGGTGCGTTCAACATCGGCCAGAAAACTCAGCGCCAGCCCAATAAGCAGGCCAAGCAGGATAATCGGAAATCCATAATGTTCGGCCAGCCAAGCCGCCGCTAGCGCCGCAGTCCCGCACGTCGCCAGGCCCGGGATGTAGTCAACAAGCCGACGCTTTGGGACCGCTTGCGGTTCATAAAGCTCACCAAAAAGGTCACCCGCATAAAAATCAGGCGCGCCCTGCCTCATCGACTACCTTCGCCAATACGCCCGATCTGCTCGCGGTACAGCCGCAAGGTCAGCGGCATCAGGATCAGCGGTAAAATGGCAAAGATTACGGGCACAGTGGCCACCGCATAGCGAATGTTCTCTTCACCATAAACAAGGTTGGAGAGATATCCCGTGGCAATTGGACCAAGCGAACCGAACCAGCTGATCCCGAGATAGTACAGCGCGATGATCTGGCCGCGAATCTGCGACGGGGTGATGGCGAGCAGCACTGTCACACCGATGGCCGACACAATCCCGATGCCCACCGTGTTGATACACAGCACCACAAAAGCGATCTCTGGCGTTGGCATGAAGAATGGCAACACCCCGCTGGGAACCATGATGAAAAAACCGAGATAGAGGATTTTGAGCGGCGCATCGGCGATGCCCTTGCCCGTCATCCGGTCGGACAGACTGCCAAATATCAGCATATTGATCGGACCGATGATCAGCAGCGCGATGCCGTTGATCAACGCGTATTTCTGCGGGCTCCAGCCCCATGTGCGCTCGAATGTGGAGGGCAATAGGCCCTGACTGTAGGCGATGGCCGTCATGCAGCACACGATCAGGATCACACCCGCATAGAGCGCGAAATTCTTGAACAGATACTTCAGCGCATCGCCAAATCCGCTGCCGCTGATCACTTCTTCAGATGCGGGCGCAGGACGACGCGCTGGTTCTTTCATAAACAGAAAGAACACGGCCAGCAGAATGCCCGGCAGGCCGACAACGATCAGGGTAAATCGCCATGGCGAAAGCTCACCGAAGAACGGCAGAGATTGTGATCCGCCCGACGCTGCCCATGCGATGATGCCCGCGCTCAGCAATGACGCGAGGCCCGCCCCAATCGGCAAGGCAGAGGAGTAAAACGCAATCGGCTTGCCGCGCTTTTCCGGCGGAAAGCTATCGCCGATCATAGAGAATGTCGCCGGGCTCAAGGTAGCCTCGCCCACGCCCACACTCATACGCGCAATAAACAGCTGCACGAAATTCTTGGCCATGCCGGTCGCCACAGTGGCCGCAGACCACAACGCGATACCAACCGACACAATCCAGATGCGTTTGCCGCGATCAATCAGCCAACCCATGAAAATGCCGACGAAGCCATAAATGATAGTGAAGGCGCTGAGCAGCCAGCCGATCTCGATGTCAGTGAGCGCAAACTCGGCCTTGATCGGTTCGACCAGCAGGCCGAGGATGTACCGATCAACGAAGCTGAAGATATATGCGATGGTTAGCATGACTACGAGGAACCAGCCCGCAGTTGCACTGGGATAGGGTTTTTCGGCGACCTTTGCGACCGCATCAACCTCGGCCGGGACGGCCGCTTCGGCGCTCATTCACCCTCTCCTGGAAACTTGTAAATGACCACCAGATTATCGTCGAAATCAACAATCCCGATCTCGCGTCCGATGCGCCCGTCAGGGGTCTTGAGCACCTCTTCCTCATAAACCGTGAGGCCCAGTGCGCGTGCGCCCGCCATAACCGCATCCGGGTCTTGCGTTTCCAGCACAATCGCATTGCGGCGCGGGTGCGGCGCAGCCTCCAATGCGATGCCTGTGATCTCGGTCAGAGCCATGACCCGGCGTTGGTTTGGGAGGTTGAGCGTAGCAAAGCCCAGTTTTGCCTCTGTCGGAATGTCGAAAACAGGCCGAGAATAGCTGTCAGGATTGTCACCCAGCCGATACTCTACTTCAAAGCCCAGCACTCCCTCGTAAAACGTCAATGCACGGTCTAAATCCGCCACAACAAAGTTCGCGCGTTGAAACCGGACAGCTGCCTTCTCGCTCATAACCATTCCTTGGGTTCGCCGCGTACGCTGCAGCATTGGACGCCAACATTCGCGCCATAATATAGGTTTGCCAGGGCACGCGGCATTGCGCCAAACCCCTCTTCGATATCTTGCACAGGTTTTAATTGGCCATCAGAAATCCAGCCAGCGATGTCTTCCATCACCGCGTCCCAGCGATCCATATGATTGTAGACAAAAAAACCGCGCATGACGCTATCGGTCGCCCGCAAGCGGGTATAGTTCGACAGCTTGAAGGGGACGTCACGGGTGTATTCGCTGATCGAACCACATAGCACTATACGCGCATTCATACGCAGCCGTTCGAGGCACGCCTCCAACGTTTCACCACCGACATTGTCGAAATAGAGATCTATACCGTCGGAGCGCAGCTCATCGAGTTTGGCCTCGATGTCATCCGCCTTGTAGTCAATCGACGCAGAGCAGCCATGCTCGCGGATAAACGCGCATTTCTGCGCCCCGCCTGCCATACCAACGACATCGCAACCGACCACATTCGCGGCCATCTGGCTGACCATGGAACCCACGCCGCCCGCCGCGCCGGAAAGGACCATACGGTCGCCTGCTCGCGGATCGCCACAGGCGAACAACCCGGCATGTGCGGACAGCCCCGTCATCCCCAAAACCCCTGCACCAAGCGCCGCTGGCAGGCCATTATTCGGCATGCGGAAGAACTTTTCCTGAGGGGTCATCGCGCTGACCTTGTAAGTCTGCCAGCCCATCTGGCCCTGCACCATTTCGCCCTCGCGCCAATCGGGATGGCGCGATGTGACCACTTGGGCAACGCCGCGTCCGTGAATGACATCGCCAATGTCCAGCTTTCGGTCGCCCGTATTGGCCGTGCCCTGCATGTAGAACCGCATGACCGGTGCCAGCCCGAGGTAATGCGTGCGCAGCAGCACCTCGCCCTCTTCCGGCTCGGGAATGTCTTCGGCGTGCCAGGCAAAGTCGTCGGGGCGCACATTGCCATCCGGCCTTCGCGCAATCCGCCATTGATAATTTGCATCGTCGTCAATTGCGCGTGAAGCATGAGCGGCAAACGCATCAAGAGCCGCTGTCTGGCTCATCAATCGTGGACCCGAACCACTTGATTTACCTCGAAGAAATAACCATCGAGGTCCCAGAAACTTGCGCCGACCATATCCTTGACCTTGCCGTCCGCGCCGGTGACGGACCAGTCATTGGGCTCGGCATGAATACGCGATCCTCGTGCGCGTGCCCTCTCAACAGTCTCGCGGCAATCTTTGGCGGCTACCACGAACACCGGTGTGCCAAAGCCTATCTCTGTCGGCAGCTCATCAGGTATGTCCGCACGCTTCGGATCTATCCATTCGAGCAGGCCAATCATACCGATGGTGTCATGCTCTGCCTGCATAATGACGAGACGGGTCTGATCGCCCTTCCTGCCTGACGCGAGCTGATTGCCGGACAATGTGAAGGGCACATCCATCCACCGCTTCATACCCAGTACGTTCTCATACCACTGCGCAGCTTTCTCAGCGTCGCGGACCATCAAAGTGGTGCGTTTGACGATGTCAGAGCCAATATCCTCAGGCATTGAGCGCCTCCGCAATGCTAGGGGCTTCGATCAGCAACACCTGACAGTCGGCAATGCCTTCGCGCAGCTTCTTGGCTTCGCCATATTCCGGGCTGTCCCAAAACGCTTTGGCGGTTTCCTTGTCGGGCCATTCCGAAATGACCATCGACGCGCCGTCGCCGAAATCACCCTCGAGCAATTCCGCACCGGGGCCGCGCAGGATGTATCGCCCGCCATGTTTGGCGACCAGAGCGCCCGCCGCAGCGCCGTATCCCTGAATAAACGCATCGCGGTCCGCGATCTTGGCAGTGACGATCATGTAGGCTGGCACGTTAGGTATCTCCTATTTCGGCACGCTCGAAGAACCCGCCATCAGAACGGCTTCACCGCGCCGAGGAAGCACACCCCGGCAATGGTGATCCAGTAAATGTACGCAGCGAAACGCGCTTGGCCAATTTCCTTAGCCAATGCTGCCTCCTGCTCTGCGTTCGGACCCATGGCCAGAATACGAAACCGCTCTGTCCAACGGCGCATAACCAGACGCAGGAACAACCCGATGCACAGCGCAAAAGCGTATAGAATCATCTTCCACGGATACCAGTGATTGCCCTCTGGCGTGTCAATCGGTCCGCTACCGCCTAGCGCGAGGAAACCCACAATCAGCAAAGCCGCGATTAACGGATAGCGCAGCAATTCTTCTATGCGGGTTATCGTCACGCCAATGTCGGTCTCGCGCTTGACAAAGGCCGCCCATGTCATGCCCAGCCAAACCGCGAAAAACAGCCACATCCACCAGATGCCCGCCCCCTCCAGCATTGGCACAAAGCCGTAGAGTTTGCCCATATGCAGACCCAGCGGCAGAAGAAGCACAATCCCGGTCCGCGCGAGGATATCAATGCGATAGGCGGTTTCCATGTGCCGTTTGCGCTCTTCGAGAGACAGCGCAGAATTGGTGACGTGATAGCTCGTCTGAAAGACGCCCCATTCACCGCCAAGCCAATAGACCATAGCCAGAATATGCACCCAGCGTAAAATGCTGAGCTCGTGCATTTCCAAGAATTCCATTTTCCCTCCCCACTTGCGACCCACCGCCGCGTGATTCAGCTTTTCGACAACCGGTCGACAATCTCCATGATCGGCGGGTCTTCCGCCTCCATCGCTTCAACCTGTTGCTGAAAACCACGCATGATGCGCGAGACATATGCCTTTGTCGCAAGAGCGCGCTCATCACCCTCTTCCCGGGTTGGCACGAATGCGTCAATGTCTTCGCGGGTCAGCGAACCATTCTTGTCGAGCAGGCGCTCGACGGTATCCTGTCGCTCGCGCAATGCAGAGACTTCTGCCGCGAGCGCAAAAACCACCGAATATAGCCGGTCCAGCGCAGGATCTTCGAAATATTCCGGGCGCTTGCCCTTTGCGCGGCGACCCGACGCGGCGACCCAGTCAAAATCTTCTGAGTTCCCGGCCATTACGCTGCCACCGCCGTGGCTTCGCCCTTCCAGGCGCCATACGCATTCCAGATAGCTGCGCGGCCAAAGTCCTCCTCATCACCGTCTGCGGCGGGTGGGAAAATCTCCGGATCGACCACGGCGCGAACGCCCACGGTAAACTGGTTCTCGCGATCAAACCCGGCATTTGCCATGACCTGCTTGAGATCCTGTGCGTGCATAGCGGTCCAGAAAGGCTCGTTATTATTGAACGCATCCCAGTCGCGCATGAATTGCTCGAACAGAGGCATCTCATCAGAATATTGCGGCTGCTCTATGTGAAAAATCAGCCCGCCAGGCGCGAGCACGCGGTGCGCCTCTGCCAGCAATTTCGGCATGGCCTTGGCTGACAGCTCGTGCAGGAACATCGTCGTCTGCACCCAGTCGAACGTGCCATCGGCCCAGCGTGACAAATCCTCGCCTGAGGCCTGAATAAACCGGATATTTTTGACACCCATCGATGCTGCACGTGCCGCTGCATAGCGCAGGGAGGCCCCAGCCGTATCGATCGCAATGACCTCTGCGTCGGGATAAGCTTGTGCGATCGGGACGGCGTTGTGCCCGACCGTGCACCCAATATCGAGGATACGCTTCGGCGACCAATCTGGCCGCTCTTTCTTGGCCCATTCGACGACAGCTTGTCCGCCGCCATCATTGAGCCCACCCAAGGCGCCGCCCGTGGTCGCAAACAGACCGACATCGTAGTTTGCGCCCATTGTTACGTCATCAGGCAGCTCTTCACTGTGATAACCGCCCGGCTGACAGTGAATATCGACGGCTGTCTGATAATGCGGCTGCTCAACAGCAGGATCCAGTTCTAGCATGCCAGATTCTTTGATGTATCGCGCAGCCTTGGCGTTGAGCTCTTCAATCTGGCGCAGCACGATCTGGCGCCCATTGTGCTGACGCATTTCCATAGAATTGCGCTTGAGCGCGGACCACATGCGGTGCCATGCAGTCTTGTTCATAGCGTCACGAACCTCATAGCGATGCTCCGGCTCGCGGCCATGTTCGGCGCGGAAAGCGGGCAGCGCCTGCTTTTCATAAGCAAGCTTGTTGCCTGCCCCTATTCCACCGGACACATAGCGGTTGAAATGCGTCAGAAAGTTAAATCGCGCCGCTTCATCATGCGATGCCTCTGGCATCATCGGATGGCGCGTTAGAGCGGTATAGGGTGGGGGTAGGTCTGAGGACATTTCGCGATCCTAGCTAACTTATCGGGTCAAAATAATTTGTCCGGACAAATTTGCCGCAAGTGTCTCGGACTGTCAACGGTAGAACGCCCGGACCACAGAATGGTTCACCCTGCGCCAAAAATGCAAAGAACGTAAGAGCACTTGGAGCCTGTCCCCAATCCGTATTCCACTGATCGAAACTCGAAGTACCAGCTTGCGGCTGCATTTTGTGCAAATTGCAGAGCGCGTCGTGACGACTCGCTTGGCAGAGGGACGTCGGCAGAATTGTGACGCATTGCGCCCCCGGCATATCCGCCGTCGGAAAGCTTGAATCATTGCGAGGTCGGGTCGAAGGCCCCTACCTCACGCTTACACGCACAGATCGCATCTCCTTCGCTAAGAGAGCGAATTATATGCGTCCCTTGGCTAGTCGGGAATTACGCACATTGGATGTGGCTGTAATATAGAGCCAGCTCCGTCACTTGGTGCTTCGACAATACCTCCATCACGCCACATACAGTTCCATGGGTTGGAGCATCAGGCGGTTTTGGCGCAGAGCCTCGACACCTGTTGGCGCGCCGAAGGTTGCCATGTCCTGATGGATCATCATCATGCGGCGGGCGAGTTCAGCCTGGTCGGCGCTTACCTCTGGATCAACGTCACTGAGCCATTCCTCATCACCAGCATATATCCGCGCGAGCGGCATATCCTGCGTGCCCTGACCGTCTGTGGGGTCATTGACCGGAGTTGCGATTGCGTGTGCCAAATACTCGCGTTCGACAGGCTGATCCTGCGTTGCACGAGCGGTGATTGTGCCGGCGCTCGCAAAGGCTGACCCTGTCGCAGCATTCCCATTGGAAGCTGGTGCGGATGACGGCGTACCAAACGCATCGAACAAATCCGCCAAGGCTTCGGCATTGTCATAGCGAAGCATATCGAACAGCTCTTCGCGGCCAGGCAAATCATGCTGGAAGCCAAGCGCATCGCGCAGCCAAGGCGAACTAAACGCGCCCTCTAGTCCAAGTGACGCAAAGCTCGACGGAGCGAGGCCAGTATCTGCCTGCGCTGGAGCGGTTGAGGGGCGATAGGCCAGCGAGACATCAGCCGCCGTGCTGGTTGTGCCATCGCTTCTCATAAAGCTAACGGTCGACACAATCGCATTGCGACCCAGCTTAACACGTGCGTCCCGCGCGTTGATGTCAGTAAGGCGGATCGAGACGATCCCTGCCTCTTCCAGACTACGCAGCTCGCCCGCATCGGTGCGGCCATTGGCGTTCGCGTCCTGCCACACCTTAAGCTCGCCAAAGCGCGCATCACTGGTATCGACGATGCCATCACGGTTGCTGTCGAGAGCGGCGAGACCTTGCAGGCCGGCGCGGGCACCCTCGCGTTCGGAGGCAAGCGTCAGCTCAGAGGCTTCAGTGATCAAGCCGTCATTATTGCGATCAATGACGAGGAAGCCATCATCACCCTTCAGCCAACCAGTATCATCGCCCAGACCATCACCATTATAATCAAAGGCTGCGCGCGATTTCTTCGACTTGACCAGTTCAACACCATCACCATCCAGATCGAGCGCCACCGGCGCAAACATGCCATATGTGCGGTTGGAGAAGGTCAGTATGGTGTTGGCGCCCAGCTGCCCCGCGCGCGGATCAATGGCCCGGCCTGCTTTCTTGGTCCCGACGGAAACCACACCGCCAGAAATCGCGATACGGTATTTCTTGGCCTTGCGATCAAAGTCGTACTCAGTAACGCCAAGCTCAGGCACATTGTCGGCAGCGGAGAAGTAGGTCAGCGCCGCATCAGCAAATGTACCGCGTGCACCGTTCGCCAGTGTGAACGTGCCCGTATTGACCACAGCTACCTCGCCAAACTCAACCGCGCCATTGACTGGTGTGCCGGTGAGATCGATCGCAGTAATACCAATTTGCGCAAGACCAGCGGTCTCACCTGCATCCACCGCGCCGTCGCCGTCGGCATCACGCCACACGCCAAAGTCGGCATAGCGCTCATCGTCAGCATTGAGAACGCCATCGCCATTGCTGTCAAACGCGGAAAGGCCAGCCAGGTCAGAGGCCGCGTTGGGCACATCGTCGACAAAGCTGATCTCTTGCATGCCAGACATCGTGCCATTGCCATCGCGATCCAGATAAAGAAATGCATCGTCTGCACCGATCCAGCTCGTATCATCGGCCAGGCCATCGCCATCGAGGTCAAACAGCGCGTTGCTGTCCGCTGCGCTAACTGTCTCAACGCCATCACCATCAAGATCAAGAATGATCGGAGAGGTGATGTTCAGCGTCTCACCGCCGCGGAACGCCAGTTGTTCAATCGAAGACAGCATGTCCATGCCATCATCACCATGCGCAATTGCGGCAAGATCATTGATCTGAACGCCCAGATTACCACCTTGCGTGACGACCGAATAGCTGTCGCGCTCGCCCAGCAGCTGAACGGTGTCAAAGCCGAGCCCGCCGTAGAGCAGATCATTGCCAGAGCCGCCCCAGAGACGGTCATCGCCTTCGAGACCGTACAGCGCATCATCGCCCGATCCGCCCGCGAGCCAATCGCCTTGGGCACCGCCGGTAAGCGTATCATCGCCCAGCGCACCGAAGATACGGTTTGCGGCTGCGCCGTCGCCTGTGAGCGTATCGTTTGCAGCTGTGCCATAGGTCCAGCCATTGGCTGCGCCCGCAACACTGAGGCTATCGAGCACGACGTCAAACTGACGCGCATCGGCATCGGCGAAGGCGAAGTCAGCCTCGCTAAAGCTCACGCCGCTCGCGCCGGAATAGTTGGCGTTGAAGCTGAAGTTCGCTTGTCCACCTGGTGCCAGCTCTTCATTATAGCTCACCGCCTCAAACAGCAGGTTGCCATCGGCCAGCTGGCGAACAGTCGCGCCAGAGACCTGGGTGATCGACAGATCGACACCGTCAGGCACAGTCAGCACGAGCTGCCAGTTATCGATGCGCGTATCGCTGGTGTTGGTGAACGAGACAGCCTGACTCAGCCCGCTGCCCCAGTCATTGGTGGGGTTCACGGTCAGCGTTGTATCGTCCTCATCGGCCAGGTTGAACTCGGGATCGCGGTCAAAGATCGCAAAACCAAAGTCACCCGCAGTGTACGGTGCACCATCGACCGAGACGGTGATCTGGAACGTCTGCCCCTCGGCCAGCTCTGGCTGATAGCTTTGCCCATCGGTGGAGAACTTGGCACCCTCTGCCGTAACCTCGAACGAGGCCGGGCCAGGGAAGCCACTGACCCAACCGCCGGTAATCGTGCCGGGACCAGTGTGTTCCCCGTCAGCACCTATGGCACAGATTAGCGGTTGAAGTTTAGGAGAGTTTTGGTTCTCGTCGTAGTGACGAAGGAACGAAGATGAGAACCAAAAAGTCGAAGTCGAAGCAACCTGCGGAGCAGGTTGTGAAGGACATCCGCCGTCGGACGCGGCGGCACTTCTCAGCCGAAGACAAGATCAGGATCGTATTGGAAGGTCTGCGCGGCGATGATAGCATTGCTGAGCTGTGCCGCCGTGAAGGGATCGCGCAAAGCCTGTATTACACCTGGTCGAAGGAATTCATGGAAGCGGGTAAACGCCGTCTTGCTGGCGATACAGCCCGTGCTGCGACCACGGATGAGGTGAAGGATCTGCGTAATGAGGCGCGTGATCTGAAGGAGTGTGTTGCTGATCTGACCCTGGAGAACCGGTTGCTCAAAAAAAGCATGACCGGGCTTGGGGGAGACGACGCATGAGATACCCTGCATCTGAGAAGCTGGAGATCATCAAGCTGGTCGAGCAGTCACATCTGCCTGCCAAGCGCACGCTGGATCAGCTCGGCGTGGCGCGGCGGACCTTCTACCGCTGGTATGACCGCTACCTAGAAGGCGGGCCTGAGGCGCTCAAGGATCGTCCCTCAACGCCAAGCAGGGTATGGAACCGCATTGCGCCCGAAGTGCAGGACCAGATCGTTGATATGGCGCTGGAGCATAGCGAGCTCAGTCCGCGTGAACTTGCGGTGCGCTTCACTGATGAGAAGCGCTACTTCGTCTCTGAAGCGACCGTTTACCGACTTCTGAGGGCTCATGATCTGATCACCAGTCCTGCTTACACGGTGATCAAGGCGGCAGACCAGTTCCACACGCAAACCATGCGACCGAACGAGATGTGGCAGACGGACTTCACCTACTTCAAGATCATCGGGTGGGGCTGGATGTACCTCTCCACCGTGCTCGATGATTACTCGCGCTACATCATCAGCTGGAAGCTGTGCACCACCATGCGAGCCGAAGACGTCACTGAGACCCTCGATATGGCTCTTACTGCTTCAGACTGTAGCCATGCCAATGTGCTGCATAAGCCGCGCCTGCTATCGGACAACGGTCCCTGTTACATCGCTGGAGAGCTGGCTGATTACATCAGCGCCAAGAAGATGGATCACGTGCGAAGCGCGCCCTTCCATCCGCAGACCCAAGGCAAGATCGAGCGCTGGCATCAGACGCTCAAGAACCGTGTTCTGCTGGAGAACTACTTCCTGCCAGGCGATCTAGAAAACCAAATCAAAGCGTTCGTCGAGCATTACAACCATCAGCGCTATCACGAGAGCCTCGACAACGTCACACCTGCCGACGTCTACTTCGGTAGAGCCGCAGCCATCATCAAGCGAAGAGAAAGGATCAAACAAAAGACGCTAAAACATCGCCGCTTGCTTCACCGCAAGCTAGCCGCCTAAACTGAAACCAACAGACGAGGCCAGTCCTCCAAACGATCAACTCTCAGTCTGTGCCAAATGTCATGACGACGGACAATGATGCGCATATTGGGCCTCCTAGTGATTGAGGCCGTTGGAATTCTAAGCTGTGTGGCATTAGAAACCATAACAAAACAATCATATGTCTACCGAATTCGCTCTCGACCTGCGCCTCGCAAGGCGGAAGGCCGGGTATACCCAGCGCGATATCGCGCACTTGCTCGATGCCAGCCAAACGCTCGTCTCAAAGCTGGAACAGGGTCACCAACAACCGACCTTGGAGCAGATCGTCTGCCTGTCGCTGATATACGGGCGGTCGTTTGAAAGCCTGTTCTCGCAGTTGATGGAAACCGCTCGCTTCGAGTTGCAAGAGCGTATCTTGCACATGCCTGATGGGGTACGCAGCTATGTTGGTACGTTCAACCGTGATGCTTCGATTGAACGGCTCGCTCGTCGATTAGCAGATGAATACGATGCCTATGGAGGGGCCTAGGGTGCTGGCGTTCGCTGCTGCGACCGGGCGCGTTGGATCGGTCTTCCTAATAGGTAATAGGCTGGTCGATTGGCATATCTCAAACAAGGCTGCCGAGAATAACGTGGAAGCAGCGGGTCATGCCCAGACCCTCATCAACCGTTTCGTGCCTGATGTGGTGTTGACCGAGGATCTTGAAGCAGCGAGCAGTAAGGGCGAGCACACGCTTTCCCTGCTGTCTGCCATAGCGCGAACGGCTGCGCATAATGGCTTGCTCGATGTATCGGTGCCGCGAAAGCATCGATACGCGAACAAGTATGCCGAGGCAGACGCGCTGGTGGAGGAATACCCGGAGCTTGCGCCCTGGAAGCCAGCGAAACGGCGATTCTATGATAACGAACCGCGCAACACCGTCTTGTTTGAGGCGCTATCGCTCGCGTTGCTGATGCAAGAACAAGATTGAGCCAGTTTGCCTATTTGGAAAGAGCCAAGTGAGGGCTTGGCTCTTTTCGTTAGCGTTCCATGGCCTTCTTGATGCGCTTGATGAACACATCACGGCTCGGCGCGCTCTTGTATAGGACGGCTTGCTGCAAGAGCGAGTGGTGGGTGCCTTCGACCCGCTTCAGAACCAGCGTTTGCTCTCGACCATCGGTGCCACCCGGTTCAAAGCCATAGACCATGAAGATGATGTTGACCTGCGGATCAGCGATGTCGGTTTTGGTCATGAAATCCGCATCCTTGCGGAAATAGTCATAAACTTCGTCCTGAATCGACGCGACGATCTTGGTGCCCCAATGGTGGTGGTAGTAGCCCTTGGAGATGAGCTGATTCATGTATCGCTTGGCGACGTTCTTCCAGTTGAAGTTGTATGTCGGGCGCTTGGGCAACAGCTCACCGGCAAGGAGCGCATCATACGCTGGGCGGGCGCTGCCGGTGATATCGATTGCCTGCAACTCAACCGACATAAATTGATTGATGCTGCCATCGTCAGCGACGTCGGAAATGACAAAATCGACATTGCCGAACCCCTCCATCTTCACCTCGCTGGTGATGATTGGATTGGCGGGCTTCGGCCCCACCCAAGCGTTGTCGATTACATCTTGCAGGAAGTCCCGCTCGTAGAAGCGCTTGGGACACACGGCGACCACGTCGCCATTCTTCTTCCGAAGCGAGCAGATCGGATAAGGGTTTTCTTTGTCGGCTGTGCTGCGCTTGATGCAGGTCTTGTCGATGAACGGACAAAGGTATTCGGTGTCTGCTGGTTGGAATCCTAGCTGTGCTCGCCTTCCGAGAACTTCCTCAATTGCATCGGTCGGGTCAAAACTCATTCATCCTCACTCGGCAGCTACCAGCGCGTTTTCGTTCATCCGTTCAAATGCTTCTAGCACGGCCTCGGCAATCTTTCGGCTGAGAAGTGGCGGCACCGCATTGCCCACCTGCACATATTGCTCGGTGCGCGGTCCAGCGAACTCGAACCAGTCAGGGAAGGATTGCAGACGGGCTGCTTCGCGGACGGTGAGCGAACGGTTCTGGTCGGGGTGGATGTAGGCCCCCCAATGGATGTCGCACTTGGTCAGCACTGTAGAGGAAAGCCCCTCGCGGCGCAGTCGGCCATAGCGTTTTGTATGATCGCAGCGGCGTGCCTTCTGCATTCCTGCGGGCAAGAGTTCGCGTGGTATATCCCGCCAACTTCCTCCCTGAGGAATGTGCTGCATACGCTGCTCATTGATTGGTGCAAGACGTGGCGCTTGATGATTGGCGACCGATACCGCATTGCCGCGAAGCACCCTCTGAAAATCGGAGAATGGCGCTGAGCGATACTTCAAACGCTCGCTCGGTGCTTCACCATTTTCAAGCTTTGGAAGATCGCCAATAGCATCCCATACGGTCACGAACGGCAAGCGGCCTTCACCGTGGGTCGGCTCCGGCCAGACAATCGGTGCGCCAATCCGGTTGCCCACAAAGACCACACGGCGGCGCTCCTGCGGCACACCATACTCTTCGGCCTTGAGCGTTCGGTGCTCGACGGCATAGCCAAGCTCATTGAGGCTCTCAATGATGGCCTCCACCGCTTCGCCCCCACCAGCGGAGAGAATGCCGGTGACGTTCTCCATTACCACCCATTCGGGATTGAGGCCTTCAACCATCCGCAGATACTCGCGGAACAGGGTTGCGCGGTCGTCGTGCATACCGCGCTGATGGTTATAGACTGAGAACGCTTGGCACGGCGGACCGCCTACAAGGCAGGTCAACTCGCTGCGCCGGAGGCCTGTTTCTGTGAGCAGCCTTTCTGCCGACAGCTCCTGAATCGGCTCAGCAAAAAACTTCGCTTCGGGATGGGTTGCTTCGAATGTCTTGCCTGCTGCTGCAAAGAAGTCGTTGCCAGCCAGAACCGAAAAGCCTGCCTGCCGGAAGCCTTCAGACAAGCCACCTGCGCCACAGAACAGGTCGATGACGGTTAGGCGTGGCGACATGGAACCCCTCCAACAAACGAGAACAAACCATGAATCATATGCCTGACTTGGCAGGTCTTGGCAATGGCTACATGATCGGGTCGCATCATTCAGGGCTGCTCTATTCGAGTGGGCGGCAAGGCCGACCGTGCCCAATCGCCAATCAATAAGGCAGGATTGAGCACGGGAGGCCGATAGACAGGACCAAAATCCTTCCAGCAATGGAACAGTTGGTAGTTGTTTCCTTGTGGAAAATGCTCGCTGCATACGACGCGCATTCGATCCATGCGGTTTGGATCGCTGGTCACATTGAGTACCAAAAACGGTGCAGAAAGGCCAAGGTGTTCGCGGTATCCGCCATGCTCCACGTATTCAGCATATTGCAGCAGATGCCGCTCGAAGCTCTTGCGATTGAAATTGCGGGATGTGAGCGGCTCGGTGGCTCTGTCAGCTTCGACGGCGAAAAACCGAAAGCGGCTGCCGCAGGGCGTTTGATACTCCAGGCCGAACACGGCGTCAGGCAGTAGGTCTTTGGGATAGGTCTTCCCGGTCGCCGGATCGGCGATGTTCGTTGTCCAGCGCAGCTCGGTATTGGCCCGCACAAGAATTGCACTTTTCGGAATGTAGCTGATGTCAGGATGCGCAAGGCAGGCCAATTCAATGCTGGCAGTGATGCAGGCCACCATATGATTGTGGAGCCACGGCCCTGACCGCTGCCGATGGTTGGTCATGCCAGCTTTCTTTAGTGCGGCAATTGAGGCTGGGGTGAGATCATAGACAAGCTGATTGTATCGGCTGTCGATAGTGCGGAACTGCTGCGGTGGCCGCGTCACGTATGCTCCGCCGTGCGACGTATTGTCTTCATGGAAGAGGTCGGTCAGACGCTCGCGGGCGCGCTTCTCGCTGCGATGGCTGTTTCCGCTGAACGCGAGGAGAAACGAACTGGGTAGCGGCCCATGCTCGGCCAGTGCCGCGAACCAACGCAAGTCGCGTTTGGTCGGTGAAACCCGCTTGCCCGTTGGACTGGGCGATAGTCGTGTCCTGCGCCCAAGCGTGTCGATATTCTCTGGCATGAATGACCCTCCAGTTGTGAGGGTCATTCACCTATGCAGAGAAAGGCTGCTTGTCTCCGTGCAGCATTTTCAGGAGTGTTCCGGCGCGGCAAGTCATGTGCAATTATGGCTAGCGGGAAGTGGACCAGATAATTTTGAAACTGCTTTGTCCAGCAGGCCATGCCAGTCCAAATCCATTCTCCAGCGCAAGAGCGCGATCTTCGGCACTCTCGACCTCGTTGGACACAACAATGAGCTGCTTTCCTGACCACTGTTGCTGCTGCTGGTAGTCGATGAGCTGACCAATCGCCGTCCTGATCGCAAAGCGGACAGTTGCTTGTTCGGTTGGCTTCACTTCGACCATAACGGCAGTGCCATCTGGCACTATGTAGCGAAGGTCATCCCGATAACAATCAGGGAATGTCGCTGTCGGAAATCGGCTTCGAATATATGCTTTGAACCGACTTTGGAGCCGATCATGGAGCGGGCTAACGGCAATCTCGTGTTGTTTGATGTATCGGACATACGCATCGGCTGTTGCTGCGCCTGCACGTCTTCCCTTGCGCGACTTCTGCTTGAGCTTCCCTTGAATCGCGTTGAATTTCCTGCAGCCGATAGCATTTTGAACCTCTCGGACGAACTGGCGAGCATCTGTATTTGTCGTGTCGTCAGCATACCACCAACTCGCTTGCCCACTCCACCCAAGCCCCCGTTGCAAATCCATCGTGCGCTGCTTGGGTTTGAGGAGAACTGTGTCTTCGACACGAGCACGAACACGGTAAGAATCGATCTCATCAGTCTCATGCTGAGCTGAAGGGTATTCGTCATTGAAGTGCTGCCGGTGGCGATAGACACGAGCATTCTTGAACCAACCGACAACGGTCCTTGGGTCATGACCATGTTTCGGTGCGGTCCATACGACTGTTACGCCATCGACGAAGCCGTCTGACTTGCCAGCCCCAAGCCGTTCGATCTGAACCTTTCGATCAATCTGGCCTTTGATGGTCTCAAAATGGCCGTAGACATAGCCATCGTCGGCTGCGACGAAGTTGCACTCCTCTCCGCAGTAGCCTTCTTTGCGCGGAAATCCGCCGCCTCCAAGAGGTGGGTCGCGTTTGTCGCGACCGGCATATTTCTCCATCCAAGCTATGTTGCAAAACAGGGTGGCCATAATTGCGCCTCCTTCGCCTACCATTTGTCCCCGGCATCAGTGTCGATGTGGCCGGGAGGTTCTTTGGGCTGAGTGCTGTCGTCGGTCTTCTTGCTGTGACTGCTTTCAGGCGAAGCTTCCGGCGACGTGGCGGCATCTTCTGCCTCTGTTTTATCACCGTCCTGCTCTTCGGTGTCATTCAAGGCAGAGTAGTGATTGGCATACAGTTCGCGCATTCGCTGGCGCAGCCCATGGCGCTCAGCCTTCTCCATCTTCGGCAAAGCTTCCATATACCCGAACGGAAAGGATAGCGGCACCGCTCCCTTGGTCTGCCCACGCACATGGGCGGCAAAACTGCCCTTGGGTTGCGCCTCGATCAGTTCAGGGCTGCAATACATCATCGGCGCAAGAGCGCGGGCATCCTTGGCGGACACGCCGCCCGCAAACTTGATGGCCGTGTTGGCAGAAAAGGCTTCCTGCAACTTCGGTTCGAGCTGGCCGAGATACTGGTGTGCGAGCACCATCCCCACGTTGTATTTGCGGGCCTGCGCTAGGATCAGGCCGATGTTGCGGTCGAAGTAGTCCTGCGCCTCATCGACGTAGACGATGGTCGGTGTGCGTTTGTGCTCTTCCAAAGTAGCGCGTTCCTGCGCAGCCTGCGCGATCATAGCGATGAAGAATCGTCCGAAAATTTCGGTGCCCTGCTCTTTCAGCAAATCCTTCGCGGTATTGATGAGGATGACCTTGCCCGCATTCATCTCCTTGAAGAGATCGAGCCGGGAACGAGGGTGCGAGAACATGCGCTCAAATGTCTGGTTTTCGAGAATACCCCAGAGGCGACGCAACACCTGCTTCTTGGTTTGGTCGAACTCCCGTGAGGTAAATTCTGTATCGAAGAAATGGCGGGCCGTGCCAGAGAGCTTGCGGATGTGCGGTGCAAACTTCTTTTCGCTGCCCGGTTCCATCAGCTCGCGCAAAGTGTGGATGGTCGCGTTAGGGATGTGGAGCATCAACCGCGTGACGTAGCGAAATATCACATTTTGCTTCTGCGTCATCTGCGCATCGAGCAGCGTGCCGAGCACAAAATCATATAGCTCCAGAATGGAATTTGTAAGGCGCTCGCGCTCCAGTGGCGCATAGCCAGACAGACGCTCCATGCCTACATCGAACAGATTGAGCGAAACCGGCCATTCCACATCGCTGGGGTCGATGATAACTACGCGCTCATGCAGTGGCTCACCGGGTGCAAGTTCTTTCAGACTGGCAATGGTGCGGATCAGGTCGCCCTGGCTATCGAGCACAATGACGGTGCGGTCCCCATTGGCCACAGCCTCAAAATCACTGGCAATCAGGTATTGCAGGGTCTGAGTTTTACCGTGCCCTGACCCCGCGACGATGTGGTGATGCTCGAAGCGGGTCTTGGTCGGGATCGTGAAGTCGAGCGTCTGATCGAACAGCGACAACAGCGGTGTGCCACCCAGATAGGTGGAGACAAGTTGCTCTGGCGACTTCGCATCGAATTGCTCCGGGAGCTTGGGAGCGCGATTGAAGCCTCGCGGATCGTCGGGATTGCCACCGGAGGCCACGATAAGATTGCGCTCAAGGCGGTTCGATAGCCGAGCCAGCAATCCCTGCTCAGACAGATCTTCGGCAAAAGCTACGCCAAGCATCGACTGGGTTACGCCGCCAAGATCGCCGATATTGCGGAGCAAATGGGTGGGGACGGTAATGCCGTCACTATCTTCGGATTGCTCCAGCAAAGCCGGGCAGGCTTCATAGAGCGGACCAAGCATCGAGGCGAAAGCCAACTCCAGCAGCTCGCAGTTCACCTCGAAGTCAGTCACAAAGCTGCACTGGCGGGTCAGCTCCTCCCTGATGTCCCACAACTCGGCAATCGTGCGGTCTGCTGTCCAATCCACATGGGGCAGGACGAACAGACCTTCGTATGAAAACACCTCGCCAACCAGTGCCACGATCAGACTGGCCTGATCGTGAGTGGCCGGGATACCGAGACGGTCGGTCACCGCGCAGGCTATCACTTCAATGAGCTGGGAGCGTCCCGCTAGATCGGCAACGCCCTTTTGCTGGAACAGGTTCTCAACCTCGCCCCATTGCTGGCGCACCAGCTCTGCTTCACTAGGCTTGAACATGCCATGCACAAGGGCATGGACGCGGGCACCAACGCGCCAGACCATGTCAGGCGGCCCTGAGGATCAGTTCCTTGGCCTCGTCTTTCGGCAACGGTTCGATAGCGTGTCGCTCCACGCCGTCCCAGTGCTTGGCGCTTTCCATTACCTGCCGGAACACGCCGCATGCTCCCTCAAGCCACGCTTCCTTTTGGGCAAGCTCGACCACGCTGTCGCAGGTGAAGTTGCGGCCATGCAGCAGGTCTTTGACGAAGATAGTTTCGCGCTTCTCATTCATAAGCCAATAGCCAGCGCCAACACCTGCTGCCGCACCACCTAGAAAGCCCATCATGCCGCTCGAAGAAAGGTATGCGAGCAGCAAAGCTGCAACAACGAACACGATGGCACCTAGCTTGACGGCCTTGCGCAGTAGCTCGGAATCATCGGAGCCGATTAGAATGGACTCATCGAAACGGTAGCGATCAATGAGGGCTTGTTCGTCTTCAGTTACCTCAAGCTTTCCCCACAGCCTGAAGTTAACTCGACTCATCTTTCCGGTAGTCTGTTCACGTTTGAAAAGCAGTTCCATTTCAGCCCCCTGAGTTGTTCGGAAGTGATCATGCAACGGAAGTTCAGATGGTCAAGGATATTCAATCTTGTTCTTGCCGTCGATAGTGAATTCATGATGATTGGAAGAAATGATTATGAAGTCACAGGCAGGTTAGTGTGAGTCGTGCGGAGCTATGCGGGGTTGTGTTCAGCTATGTATGGGGATTGGGAATTGTACAGGATGGGGATACAGGAAACCGACGTGGTATCCCTATGATCTAAGTGTCAAAGCAAGGTGCCGCCATTTAGTTCATACAGCTCCTGCATTTGCTCGGCGAACTCCGTCTGCCCACCATAGCTTGGGTGCCGGACCTTCACGACCGATTGTTCGCGCGCAATTTTGTGAAGAACCGCCTCGGCATCGTTACCAACAGCAATAAGACGTTTTGGATGCAAGAGGCCGATCAGCTGTTCCAAGACCTCAATCCCCGCCCGTCGCTCCTTCGCGTTGTGCGCTCGGTTAGTGAAAGGGTCTGACGGATCGTGTGGATGGAGCGGAAACACATTCCAGAGAAAAACTGAAGCCTGTATGCGTTCCAGAATGTCCCACACAACTGTAGCCGTCCGTTCGGAAACTGCTTGCCCAATAGTGGGCTTTGCCCGTTCAATTCCCCAACGCCCAAGGTGATCGTGAAAATGCACATCGTCGGTGAGGGCCATGCCAGTTCGGCGCCCTCCTCGAAAACCGAGATCGCGCCCAACCCAAATTGCATCAACTTGAACCGAGATTGCAGAATCGAGCATGTGTTCAAGAAGCTCCGCTCGGATGGCCGGAGCGCCCTTCAAGTCATGGACGGGGCAGCTATCTGCGTAAGGATTGAACGTGGCTGGAAATCGTAGAGTTCCGAGCTGTGATACAAATTGGTTTGGTGTCATCTGTCCCTCATTAGAGGGGTCTATATCCAATTGTTCGCTCAGTGCGATCCCCAATTACGACACCACCCTGATTGTCTCGAACTTGTCGGAAGACGGCGTAACCATCGAGAATGGCCCGCTCCCAGAGATAGAGAGGACAAGCTTCGACTTCATACCCCTTCACAAAATCACGGATTGTCTTGAGCATATCAAAGGAAACGGATGTTTTGGTTGCGAAGAAATCGAGTTCTTTGGCTCGGGAAAAGATCCATGCTGTGAGCCCTTCCTCAACCACAATCGCGCGACCTCCGTCTTGTGCTTCGTCAACTGCCTTGTTGCTTTTCCGCTTCTGCTTGATGAGTGCACGCATAACTGGCGACCAATGCAAAATTGCAGCATGTGTGAAATGGAAAACGTCGTGGAAGCGGTAACCATCAGGGTCATGAATGTTATCGGTTAGCGGGTCACCGATGAAAACGTCATGCCAGCGTAGATAGCTTTGCCCACTAGCACGCTGTGTGATCTCTATTTCGAACTTGTCCGGCAGGCGCTCTTCCGCCTTGAAGTCACCGTTAAATGTAGGCAGCGTCGCGAGAACTGGGGGAACAAAACGCCCTGTCGTTTTAGCAAGATTGCTTCTAGCAACTTCGCCGAATGAGACCTCCGAAACTTGGACTGCTTTCAGATAGCTATCTATGAAAGAGACGAGCAACTCTTCGACATTCTCTGAGTTATGGCTAACACCTAGAAGGCTGGAGGCTGCTTCACCGAGGACCAAAAGTGCGTCATCCAGCTTGGTGCTGTGGCGTGGCAAAGTGATTCGTGCCAGCGCGCCGTTCTCAACGTCGCTAGCGGCAAGCACTGAATGGTAGTCGTCGCTATCGATGGCACGACTGAACAAATCTTCGAGGGAAATTTCCAGACGGCGGCAAAGGGCCGCCAAGTACCAAAGGGTATCACCAAATTCCTCTTCTACCGCACGACGATAGCCAACGAAAACTGCACCTTCGCGATGATGCTTCTTGGCAGCGGTCATGATGCCACCGACCTCACCAAAAAGGCCGAACAGGACCGGTGGAATGTCCGGTTTCATCTTGTCAGTGGTCGCGACTTCACGAACGTAGTCCGCAAGCAGAATTGTTGCGTGAGTATTCTGGTCAGCCATCTTCAAGCACCCAATCGAGCGGTCGCCCATGAAAACCTGGTTCACCGAAGGTCCGTAGCCAAGCAGCAAACTCTGCTATCCACTGATCGTCCTGCAGAATGGATCGTCGCCTAATCTTACGACAGACATCGTATCGTTCTGGATCACGAAACATGGCCGGGATTTCCGGCCCTTCACCACCAAAATAGTAGTAGTCTGAGGCGATTAACACGCGGTCAACGCCCGTATCGCGCCTGACATGGTCATCTCGGCGCTGGCCGTTCTCGTCTGAATGGAATGAGTCCAATTGAAGCCATTCAGCATCGTCAGGAGAACGGTGGTAGATGTTGTCGCCGCAACTCTGCTTTCGGCTTCCACGCCGTTGCGGTTTTTTCGCCGCAAAGCGCGGGTCATTCCAATAGGATCGAAAATCGATGGTCTCTTCGACCTTCATGACATGGACGAGAAGAGTCCCCCTGTTGACCCTCTTGTCCGCACTGCCGGTCCCAACAACCCAATCTCCGGCTTGAGCACTCTTACGAATATCAGGTTTGCAGGTCGCTAGAGTGCAACGGCCATAGAAGGGGTTGGGAGCGAACCCGCTGTCGTATCTCACCACGTAAGAGAACAAGCGACCCACTGGTTTGCTCAGCCGCAGCGGTGCCGAGTGATCGACTGTACATCACAGGGCGAACCATCCGGTTTTTCCCACACATCGCAATCGCCATTGATTGCATCAACAATAGAACTACCGTTCCATCCGACTACTGCATCTGCGTAGTTGTTGAGTGCTTCGGGAAGCTCACATTCGTTGGCCCCTTGTTCCCAAACACCGACAATACGCTTGCCGAGCTTATGCGCGTATTCAATTTCCCAATTGACCCATTTGCTATCTTTCGTGTCAGGCGAGACATAAACTACCAAGGTTCCCGCCCATTTAATCTGAGGGGCAAGGATGTTGGATTTTATGTAATCCTCCGATTTCGCATTATTTGGATTGCTAGAATTGATCGAAGAATCGCGTATATTCATACCATTGCTCGCCAAAAAGCCCTTTCACCTTGGCCAGTCCATCATCATCTTCATGAATATGGCTGATGAATACGTTTTTTGTCCGCTCGGCCATCTCAAACCCCTCATTTTCATGATATGTTCCGGTGATATGGTGGCAGGCTTTAATCTTTCAAGACAAGCGCATGCATTTTTGCCCGGTATTTCATAAGCGACACATTAACCCGCTGCATGTCTGCTTTGAGGTCGTCATATTGAGGGAATTTAGCTTGGATCATTTGAGGGTCTAGCACTTCAGTACCATCGCTCTCATCATATTTTCTTAGTTCGCGATCATACCAATGACGGAACCGAGCCTGCCATTTTGTCAAATGTGGACGCAAGCCTTCGTTCAGCACTTCAATGGAAAGACGGATGATCTTCTGGGTGCTATCTCGGCTTACCTTTTGCGCCGGAACGCCTTTCACAAGTTCCCTAGTGACGCTGAAAAAGCCATGCCATGAATCATAGACTTCGCTCAGAACATCATTTTCAAAGTCTATCGGAAGTCCGATTTTCCGCGTACTTAATTCGACCCAGATTGCGTAGGCAACCTGCTTGTCCATCAAGTTTGGCTTAAAGCTGAATTTCTGATTGCCAATACCGATATCGGCTTGATCGATTTCAAAAGACTTGAAAGTAAATCCTCCGGCGAGATAGCGCCATACGAGCAAGGCGATGGCGACTACAGCAATCGTTACTAATGCCCAAACGCTGATCGAAAGAGTGAAAGCCCAGTCTTTGTTATCCCAACCAATATTGACCAGCGACTTAACCGTTTCACTAGTTGGTTCTGGGACTGACGTGCTCATGCGAACCGTTTAAGGGCGGTTCGGCGTAAAGTCACGTGATGAGGGTCACGGTTGGATGTTATCAAAAAATGGGTGACCGGGTTTGCAAACCCGATCACCCGCTCCTTCAATAGGAGTGTCGGCTAGGCGCTTCTCGGCGGTCCAGTCGTTGTTGGAGCCAGTCGAGCACTTCGTCCTCAACCCACCCCACTCTGCATGGGCCTAGGTTTACCCGCTTGGGGAATTGCCCGGCTTTCTCCAGTCGTGCGATGTGCTGCGGTGAGTACAGAACAAGCTCCTTAAGCTGACGCTTTGATAGTATCCTCATCACGATATTCCCTGTGAAGAGAGCATCGCGATGCCCCGGTTTACGACAATACCCAGGCAGGATTGACGCTATCAGGATCAGGCGGAGTCGCCAAACGAGCTGAACATGACGGCACATATTTAGCCGCTGTGACGCATGAATTCAGGTGGGCTAGAGGGTGGGCCAAATTTCGCAATCTGCCACAAGCTTTTGAATTTATTGAGTATTTTCAAGAAAATGGTGCGGTCGAGAAGACTCGAACTTCCACGGGCGTTAGCCCACAACGACCTCAACGTTGCGCGTCTACCAGTTCCGCCACGACCGCACATCGCAAGCGAGATGCGCTGCATCTCCTCGCTGGTAGGAGCGCGCCACTAGCAGGGCCTTTGCCACCCCGCAAGCCGTTTACGCACCAAATTTTGAGGAGTCTTGAGCAGTTACTCTAGTTCATCGCCCAGCCGATATCAGCGAACACCGCTGCGCGGGGAATCTCAGTGATTGCCTCATTGATGGTGAGCACTTCACCAGGGGCCAATTCGCTCTGCGGCGGAACGACGACCCAGTCGAAAACCTTACGCTCGCGCCCATCGCGCAAAACAATCAGCATATTAGGCAGCGGCCGGGTTTCGCGCGCTGTATTTGTGACAATGATCCGAGCGCTAAAATACGTGGTTCCATCCTCAAGGGTCCGCAATTCCTGCTGATCAACCGGGAACTGTATTTCCAGGTCCGGCTGCACAGCGCCGAACAAGGGCCGCTCGAACGGCACCCAACTGGGAACTCCGAAAAACTGGAAAGCGACCACTATACCCAAAGCGACAGCGGCAAAGATCCCTGCGGCCCATGTCCAGTATTTGAGGATATTGCGACGCGGGCGGAATGGTGGCTCGTAATCAAATTGCGAAACTTCCTGCTCGTCAAAAACAGGCTCTTCAGCAATGGTACTCGCTGACTCGTCGGGTTCCGCATAGCTGAAATCGGGTTCAGGTTCTGGCTCTCGCTGAGCATTAAATGATTGCTCTGTATCGCGCGACCAACCCGGCTCTGGCACGGCATCTGGTTCCGCATCGGTGCGATCTTCGGGCAGATCTTCCTGAGCATGCTCCTCTCTATCTGACTTATCTGACTCAACCTTCTCCTCTAAAGGCGGCGGAGGAGGAGGTGGTGGCGGAGGAGGAGGAGGAGGTGGAGGCGGAGAAACTGCAGGTTCTGCCCTACCTTCAGGTACCTCAATTTCCGGACCATCCTGAAACCAGCTATGCTTGCATTTGGCGCAGCGAACCGTGCGGCCATCCACGCCGACTGCGCTGTCGGGCACGACATACCGGGTATTGCAGGCGGGGCAGGAGATAATCATCTTGGATGAAGGCCTTAGGTTACCAGATCAGTTGCAACAAGTGCACGCCGCTGTCGGCAAGCCAAAGGAACGGCTTTTTTCCACATCGAAGCTTATGTATGGGCAGTGACAGATGACCTGTCTCAACCAAAATTCCAACGAACAGAGCTCACCAAGAGGTGGCACATGGTGAGCAGCGGCGAAAACGAGATCGTCCGGTTCGACAATGTCGGTTTGCGTTATGGCACCGATAGCGAGGTGTTGAGCAACGTCTCTTTCACGCTCTATCCGGGTCGATTCTATTTTCTGACTGGCGCGAGCGGCGCGGGCAAGACTTCGCTGCTCAAACTGCTTTATCTGGCGCAGCGCCCATCACGCGGGGCGGTGAACATGTTTGGGCGCGATGTCATCACCATGCCGCGCGAAGAACTGCCCGCATTCCGGCGCCGATTGGGAACGGTGTTTCAGGATTTCCGCCTTGTCGATCACTTGAGCGCTTTCGATAATGTTGCCCTGCCTCTGCGCGTTTCGGGCGTCCGCGAAGTCGATTTGCAGCAACCCGTGGCAGAAATGCTTGAATGGGTTGGCCTGGGTCATCGTGCTGACGCTCGCCCTGCAACGCTTTCTGGCGGTGAGCAGCAACGCGTTGCGATTGCCAGAGCCGTCATTGCGCGCCCCGAATTGCTGGTGGCCGACGAACCCACCGGCAATGTCGACCCGGAATTGGCCCAAAAGCTCATCGGATTGTTCGAAGCTCTCAATCGCCTCGGGACTACCGTTGTTGTCGCAACGCACGATTTTCAGTTGATCAAGAAAGTGCCTGATTCGCTGATCATGCGTCTCGACAAAGGCCGCCTCGCCGACCCGACCGGCGCGTTGCGATATCCCCCGAAACGAGAAATTCTCGAGGACGAGAATTGAGCCGCCCTCCGGTTCTTGCTCGCGCGGTGGAACGCGGTCTTGCACCGCTCGCTGGACGGCAGGCAGCGCAATTGCTGCCCAAAGCACGTATGGGCGGGCCGATGTTGTGGGTCATCGCGATTATGGTCGCGCTCACTGTACTTGCGGTACGGCGCTGGATTGGCAGTAGCGAATTTGGGCGAAGCGGCTCGCAACGACTTGGAGGGAGGCGTTACCATCCAGATCATCGAGGCGGACGTGGAAGAGCGCGACGCACAGGCGCAGCGCGCCTTAGAAGCGCTCAACGATTTCGATGGCATTCTGGAAATGCGCCTTGTTCCGGACGAAGAGATCGCAGCGCTTGTCGAACCGTGGCTGGGCGAAGGTGCAGGCAACGAGGTTGTGCCAGTACCGGCTCTCATTGATTTACGGCTTGATGAAAACGCGAGCGAAGCGCGCCTTGACGCATTACGCAACGCTTTGGAGAGCGCGGCGCCAGATGCCCGGGTTGATGCTCAGGCAGGCTGGCTTGGTCCGGTTTTCAGTGCGATTTCCACGTTACGCTGGCTGTCATGGGGGCTAATCATTTTGCTCGCGGCGACCAGCGCAGCAGCAGTGTATCTCGCATCGCGCAATGCCCTGAATGCCAACCGCGACACGATCGAGATTGTGCACCTCTTGGGCGGAACCGATTCCCAAATCGCCAGCATATTCCAACGCTCCATCCTGATTGATGCTGCGCTTGGTGGATTTTCAGGCCTGGTGCTGGGCGCGATCATGCTGTCGGTTTTGGGCACACAATTTGCGGCTTTGGAGTCTGGCATGATTTCCGGCGGTGGTTTGAATGGGTTCGACTGGATTCTGCTTTTCCTCGTCCCACTGGCGGCGATCGCGATTGCCTTGCTCACGGCGCGATTGACGGTAATGCGATCGCTGGGAAAAATGCTGTGATTCTCCGTTTTCTTGCCTCGATTGTGCTCATTTACGCGCTGGGATTTCTGGCATTTGCCATCACTTTGCCAGGCAAGCTGGCGGGTGTGCAAACGGACGCTGTCATCATACCGACCGGCGGCGCGGGCAGAATTCAGCGCGGACTGGAGGTTCTTCGTTCAGGCGATGCGTCGCAAATGTTCGTGTCAGGCGTGGATCCAGAAGTCACCAACAACGAATTCGCCGTGCAGTTTGATGTAAAACGCAGCGAAATGCGCTGCTGCGTTACACTGGGCTATCTCGCGGTCGATACGCGAAGCAATGCGGATGAGGCGGCGCAATGGGTATCCGAAAACGAGTTCAAATCGGTGAGGCTCGTCACCACCGATTGGCACATGCGACGAACGGCATCGGAATTTCGTGATGTCCTGCCGGAAAATTTCAGACTGGTGCAGGATGCGGTTGCATCTCAGCCCAATATCAGCACCTATTTCCTCGAATATAACAAGCTGATCGCCGCCGTTATTCTACATGGATGGCCCAGCTAGTCTCGATCATGCTCATTCTTCGAAATCTGGCATTTTTCATCTGGTTTTACGCGGGTTCAATCGTGACAACGGGTGCTGCGCTGATTGCCTTGCCTTTCAGTCACAACGCCTTCCGCCGCTGCGTTCACATGTGGAGCGGGATGCACCGTTGGGGCGTCGAAAATCTGCTTGGCTGCAAGATAGTGATCGAGGGCGAACCGCTTGACGAACCGGCGCTCTACGCGATCAAGCATGAGAGTTTTTTTGAGGCGATTGACACAACGCAACTGCTTAATATTCCGGCTGTCTTTGCCAAACAGGAATTGTTCAAGATCTGGGGTTGGGGCCATGCTGGCAAAGCCTATGGTCTTGTACCTGTCGCTCGCGATGCTGGGGCGAGAGCGCTGATGACCATGATCCGCGAAGCGCGCGCCATGGCAAAGGATGGCCGCCCGCTGGTTATCTTTCCAGAAGGGACGCGCGTACCGCATGGCGAACGTCGCAAGTTGCAGGCTGGGTTTGCTGGGCTGTACAAAATGCTGGGGCTGCAAGTCGTCCCGGTGGCCGTGAATGCAGGCCCGCTGTACCAACCCACGTTAAAGCGCAAAGGGACGATCACTTACCGTTTTGGCGAGGCAATCCCGCCCGGCCTGCCGCGCGAGGAAGTTGAGGAACGCGTTTTGGACGCAATCAATGCGCTGAATGGGTGAGTGCATAGTTTTGTAGCTTCTGCCCTAGCCGCCTGCGCCCTCCACCCTTCCACCCGGGGCTTTTCTGAATATCCTCTGGGTGGAGGGCGCAGGCGGCTAGGCTAATCTGCAAATACCTCAGTGATCCCGGCCAAAGTCAGGCCGATCATCGTCCTGACCCTGCTCGATAATGCGGCGGCGAATATCACGTGTTCGGCTAAACAGCTCATGCAGCGCCTCACCATCACCTGATCGGATGGCGCGCTGCATCACGGACAAATCCTCGCTGAAACGCCCTAGAACCTCCAGCACAGCAGACTTATTGTTGAGGAATACATCGCGCCACATCACAGGGTTAGACGCCGCAATCCGCGTGAAGTCTCGAAAACCGCCAGCCGAATATTTGATGACTTCGCCGCGTGTAACCTCCTCAAGATCAGACGCTGTCCCTACAATGGTATAGGCGATCAGATGCGGGATGTGACTGGTTACAGCGAGCACCACATCGTGATGCTCAGGATCCATCAGTTCAACTTTCGAGCCCAGTTGCTCCCACAAGGATCGCACTGCGGCAATCGCAGCGTCCGGCGCACCTTCGGTGGGCGTCAAAATACACCATCGATTGTTGAATAGCTCGGCAAAACCGGCATCGGGGCCGCTTTGCTCGGTACCGGCCACCGGGTGCGCGGGAATGATCGGATGATCGGGCAGTACGGCTTTGAGCGCCTCCACAACGCTTTGCTTGGATGAGCCAACATCGCTGATAATCGCATCGGACTTCAATGCCGGTGCGATGCTTTGCGCCGCGGCCTCCATCGCACCCACTGGCACGCACAGGATCACAAGGTCAGCGTCGGCAACTGCATCTTCGGCTGTATCGAAAACTTGACCGACCAAGGCTCGTTCGCGGGCGCGATCCCGCACTTGCGCATCGCCATCGTAACCAGTGGTGGCAATTCCCGGCGCACGCTTTGCCAGCGCCAGTCCCAGAGAACCGCCGAGCAACCCAAGGCCGATTATCGCAACCCGTTCAATCATTGCGCAGTCTCGACCAGATTTCGCAAGGTGGCCGCAATCGCGTCCATATCAGCTCGCTTTCCAATAGTTATGCGCAACGCCTGCGGCAGTCCCTGCCCCGGCAGATGGCGGACCGCATATCCCGTCTCTGCCAATTCTTGCAAAGCCATCTCTGCGGTCACCGCCCCCTCGAACAGAACCAAAAGAAAATTTGCTTTGCTTGGAATTGCCCGCAGTCCGTGATTGCCGAGCGCCTCGATAGCTTCGACAAACTGCTTGCGAGCGACCGCATTACTTTCTCGCGAGCGCGCGACAAAACCCTGATCCTTGATGGCCGCAACACCTGCCGCCTGTGCATGGCTTGAAACATTGAAGGCCCCACGTAGCCGGTTGAGCGCATCAATCAAATTGGAGGCGCCCATCGCCCAGCCGACTCTCAAGCCCGCTAGCCCATAGGCTTTGGACAGCGTGCGAGTGACCAGCACGTTTTCAGCCTCTCCGGCGAGCTGCAACCCGCCATCATCATGATCGGCGTCAACATATTCAGCATAGGCCTGATCAAGCACCAGCAGCACATCGGGTGGCAGCCCACCATGCAGGCGGCGGACCTCGTCAGCCGATAGCATGGTGCCGCAGGGATTGTTGGGATTATCCAGCAAGACAACCTTGGTCTTCGCGGTCACTCCTGCCAGCAGATTGTCAACCGATGACGCGTAATCATCATCTGCCACGGTTACCGGAGTTGCACCAACCTTGCGAGCCAGCAAGGGATACAGCGCAAAGGAGTAACGGGTGAACAGCACTTCGTCGCCTGGCCCGGCGAACGCCTGAACTGCACAATGCAGAAGCTCTCCCGAACCTGTACCGCACACAATCCGTGCAGGATCAATCCGATGTAGTGCCGCGATTTCCTCAGCCAGCGGCAAAGCCCCCGGATCGGGATAATACGCGGGATTGCCAGTTTCGTTCAACACGGCGAGCGCCGCTGGGCTGCATCCAAGCGGGTTCTCATTTGCCGACAGTTTGATCAATGCGCGCCCATCATCGCTCTTTGACTTGCCGGGCACATACGCCTTGATCTGATCGATCCATGGTTTGAGTTGAGGTTGTATCGCCATAACGGCGCGGCGATACCGCATTCACCGAATAATAACAGCATCAATAACAAGTCGAACAAGAGCGCGATTGACACCTCAAGCCCACTCGCTCAAGCGTCGCCCAGCCATGACGACGCGCCCGGAATATCAGAGCGTTACGCTCACGCCCCCTCTGCCGCTGGATGGCGGGGAAAGCCTATCGGGTGCGCAAATAGCTTATGAAAGCTATGGCGAGCTGGCTGCCGACAGGAGCAATGCGATCCTGATTTGCCATGCCCTGACTGGCGATCAGTTCGTGGCAAGCAAACACCCGATCACGGGAAAACCAGGTTGGTGGGAACGAATGGTCGGCCCCGGCAAACCTATCGACACCGACAGATTCCATGTCATCTGCGCGAATGTGATCGGCAGTTGCATTGGTTCCACCGGCCCAGCCAGTGTAGCTAAAGATGGGCAGCCATATGCGATGCGCTTCCCGGTCATTACCATTCGCGACATGGTGCGCGGGCTTATCGGTTTGCTGGACGAAGTTGGGATTGAGAAGCTGCACACCGTCGTCGGCGGATCAATGGGGGGCATGCAGGCGCTGAGCCTCGCCGCGAACTGGCCTGAGCGCGCGGACAGGGTGCTGGCTATCGCTACAACTGCGCGGCATTCAGCGCAAAACATCGCGTTTCATGAGGTCGGGCGTCAGGCGATCATGGCAGATCCGGCTTGGCGCAATGGCGACTACTATGCGGCTGACAAAGCGCCCGATGCCGGTCTCGCCGTGGCACGGATGGCAGCGCATATCACCTATTTGTCTGAAGACGGACTAACCGAAAAGTTTGGCCGGAGACTGCAAAACAGAGACGCAAAAGGGTTTGGCTTTGATGCCGATTTTCAGGTCGAAAGCTATCTGCGCTATCAAGGCAGTGGCTTCACCAAACGCTTCGATGCCAATTCCTACCTCTATATCACGCGCGCCATGGACTATTTCGATTTGGCGGAGGAGCATGGCGGAACGCTGGCTGAGGCGTTCGCGGGTACACCGGCCCGTTTCTGTCTGGTCAGCTTTGATACCGACTGGCTCTATCCCACCGCGGAGAGTCGCCATATCGTGCACGCCCTGAATGCGGCGGGCGCACCGGTCAGCTTTGTCGAGCTGTCCGCACCTTACGGCCATGACAGCTTTCTGTTGGATGTGCCCGCGCTAGACCGCGTGATCAAAGGCTTTCTCGATGGTTGACGCGTCAACCCTTCGCCCAGACCTCGCCGTGATCGCCGATCAGGTTCCTCGCGGTTCACGCGTGCTTGACGTCGGATGCGGAGACGGCACCTTGATGGCAGTCTTGCGCGATCAACGCGACGTCGATGCGCGTGGTATAGAAATTGACGGAGAATGTGTGGAACGTTGTGTCGCGCAGGGTCTCAGTGTGGTTCAGGGCGATGCCGATAGCGACTTGGGCTTTTACCCAGATGGTGCATTTGACATCGCTATCCTTAGCCAAACCTTGCAGACTGCGGCACGCCCCGATCAAATTTTGAAGGAACTATTGAGGATTAGCGAGCGCGCCTATGTCAGCTTTCCTAACTTTGCCTATTGGCGGATGCGCTGGGCCTTGCTGAGTCGCGGACAGATGCCGGTTACGCGCCACTTACCGGTTAGTTGGTATGCGACCGAGAACATTCACCACGTGACGGTCAAAGATTTTGAGCTGCTTATAGAAGAATTGGGCCTGGAAATTGCGCGTAGCTGGTTTTTTACGCGCGAGCGAAAAGTTGGGGCGAGTGGCGCAAATTGGCGTGCGGAATATGCACTTTTCGAGGTACAGAAATAGGTCATCTAGTCAGGAAGAGCATGGCGATCCCGTCGCCGCAAACGGAGCTGCGAAAAATTGCGAGCTAGTATATCAGGCAGACGAGATTTCGTGGACGAAGTCACAAGACAGTCGTTAAACAACGTTACATCTGACGTATCTTAATTCGGAGTTTTAGAACGTGCCCCTGCCCAAGCCGAACCGCCGCCAGTTCCTCGCCGCCACCGGAAGCGCATTTGCCGCGCTGATGGCGAGTGGATGTATGACGCGCGCTGCGCCGGGGTTGTCTGATAGGCCATCGCTGGCAGGCTACGGTCCCCTTACGCCCGATCCGCAGGGCATGCTCGATCTGCCAGAGGGCTTTTCATATCGCGTGTTATCAAGCCTTGGCGACGCGATGAGCGATGGGGGCACTGTTCCAGACAAGGCTGATGGCATGGGCTGCCTTGATTTGGGCAACGGTGAAATCGTTCTCGTGCGCAATCACGAGCTGATCCCCAGCGATGATGCTGGTGGGCCAATCGCGCATGGATTTGGCACGCGCAATGGCGAGATTGTACCGGGCGGCACGACGAATATCGTTCTGGATGCAGAAACTCTGGAAGTGAAACGAGAGTTCCGCACGCTTGGCGGGACAATCCGCAATTGTTCTGGCGGGGTCACTCCTTGGGGTAGCTGGCTGACCTGTGAGGAAGCCCCAACCGGCCCCGGTCAGCGTTATGGAGACGGACTTGCCGTCAATCATGGCTGGGTATTTGAGATTCCCGGCGATGCAACTGGTCTTGTTGACGCCGTGCCATTGCGCGCAATGGGCAGGTTCAATCACGAAGCTGCCTGCGTCGATCCTGAAACCGGCTATGTCTACGAGACGGAGGATCGCAATGACGGCGTCCTCTATCGTTTCCTCCCCAGCACGCCCGGCAAGCTCGCCGATGGCGGCAAATTGCAAGCCGCGGTGATTGAGGGTCTGTCCGACACGCGCAATTGGGATGCGGCGGCGATGCCTGTCGGCCAAAGCTATACCATACGCTGGATTGATCTCGACGATGTAGAGGCACCTAAGGACGATTTACGTCTGCGTGCCGCTGCTCAGGGGCTTCCCTCATCGCACGTGGAGAAGGCATTCACATGGGGGATGGCGAACTTTATTTCTGCTCAACAAGTGGCGGCGCCAAGAAATTGGGTCAGATTTTCAGACTGGTTCCCGGTCGCGGAAATAGCCCCGATCGCGTCGAGCTGTTTTTTGAAAGTGAGAGCAAAGAACAGTTCGACTATGGCGACAATTTATGTGTGTCCCCCAACGGCCATCTGATTGTGTGCGAAGACCAATATACGGACGTGGTGGACAATCACCTGCGCGGCATCACTCCAGAAGGCGAGGCGTATGCATTTGCGCGGCTAGGCATGCAGACAGAGCTGGCTGGCGGGTGCTTCTCTCCCGACGGCAAATGGTTCTTTGTGAATGCCTATGCACCGACCCGCACCGTCGCGATCACTGGACCTTGGGCAGCCTAATCAGGACGACGGTTACACCCCGACCGATCACCGGCAAAATGGGGACCAGTTACGCGCGCGAGCGACGTTTGCAGTTCACCTGCAAAAGCGTATAGGCGCGTAATATTATATCACACTGACTGACAATCTCTGGAACTCACTTATGAAGCATAACCGACTGTTCGCCCTCAATCTCATGCTGGCATCCTCGCTAGCAATGTCTGCCGCCGGGCCACTTTCCGCGAAGGAAGGCATGTTTACACCGGATCAGTTGCAAGAGATTAGCGGACAGTTGGAAGAGGCTGGTCTTGAGATTGATGCCGAGCAGCTCGCCGACCTCACTGGCTTTCCCATGGGTGCGGTTGTTTCGCTCGGCGGGTGTTCCGCCAGCTTTGTTTCCCCAGAGGGTCTCGTTGTCACCAACCACCACTGCGCGCGCGGATCAGTGCAGTTCAATTCGACCGCAGAGAACAATTATCTGGAAAACGGATTTCTTGCCGCAGCTAAAACTGACGAACTGCCAGCAACACCAGGATCCCGTATTTATGTCACGACAGACGTGACCGATGTCACTGACCAAGTTCGCGCAGGGACAGAGGGGCTTGCCCCGCTAAAGCGGTATGAGCTGGTACAGCAACGGCGCAAAGACATCATCGCTGGGTGCGAAGAAGACGCCGGCTTTCGCTGTCAGGTCGCAAGCTTTTATGGGGGTTCGCAATATAAGCTGGTGAAGCGCCTCGAAGTGCGTGACGTGCGCCTCGTCTATGCGCCCGCAGACTCGATCGGCAAATATGGCGGCGACATCGATAATTGGCAGTGGCCGCGCCACACCGGCGATTTCGCCTTCTATCGTGCTTACGTCGGGCCAGATGGCTCAGCAGCGGACTTCGATGAAGCCAACGTTCCTTACGAACCAGAGCATCACTTAAAAGTCAGTGCGTCTGGCCTTGACGATGGCGATTTCGTTATGGCTGCAGGCTATCCAGGATCGACCAGCCGTTACACCTTGATGGCTGAGGTGGAGAACACATTTAACTGGACTTATCCCACATTCCAGACGCTGCTGACCGATTGGATTAGCACGATTGAAGGGGCCGCACCCGAAGGGTCTGACGCGCGCGTCAAATACGAATCTGATCTCGCGGGCCTGAACAATTTTGAGAAGAATTTGCGCGGACAGATTGATGGCGCCAAACGCGTCGGACTAGTTGAGCGACGCAGTGAGCGTGAGGCAGCACTTGCCGAGTGGATCAATGCCGATGAAAGCCGCGCTGCCTATGGTGAAGCTATTGCCGAACTCTCGCAGCTTTCAGAGGACAGCGCAGCTGCGGCCCGAACCAACTTCTGGTATGGCAATGTGAGCCGGGCTCAGCTGTTCTCGACCGCCCGGCGGCTCTATCGTCTCGCCAAAGAACGGCAAAAGCCCAATGCCGAGCGGGAACCGGGATTTCAGGAACGTGATATGACCTTCTTCCAGCAGGGTCTACAAGCGCTCGATCGACGCTATGACTCTGCGGTCGACAAGGAGGAGTGGGTGCTGTTCCTCACGGGCTATATCGCACAGCCCATGGGCGAGCGGGTAGCTGAGTTTGACCAAGCGGTGGGCCTGACTTCGGAAACAACTGCGGACGAACTGCCAGCACTTGTTGAGCGTTTCTACGCCAATACCGCGCTTGACGAGATCCGAAACCCGGCTCGCTTTGATGGAGGCATCACCGGCACAGCTTGAGGCGAGCGACGACCCCTTCATGCAGCTCGCCGTTGCGATGTATGAATACGGCTTCAAACTTGAAACCGAACGCAAAACCCGATCAGGGCGCGCGCTGGCCCTACGCCCGGCATATATGAAAGCGATCACTGGATGGCAGCGTGAACAAGGCAAACTGACCTATCCAGATGCCAACAGCACACTGCGCGTGACATTCGGCAATGTTCTGGGCGGCAGCCCGCGCGATGGCATGACCTATCTGCCCTTCACTACACTCGAAGGCATCACTGACAAGGATACGGGTGAGGAGCCCTTCAACTCGCCCGAGAAGCTGCTCCAGCGGATCGAGGCCAAGGATTACGGGCCCTATGCGCTCGATAGCATTGGGTCGGTTCCAGTAAACTTCCTGTCCGATCTTGACTCAACCGGCGGAAATAGTGGGTCGGCGACGCTGAATGCCCGGGCTGAACTCGTTGGGCTGTTGTTTGACGGTACATTCGAAAGCGTCAATTCCGACTGGGATTTTGATCCGCGTACCACCCGCACGATCCATGTCGACACGCGCTACATGCTATGGGTGATGGACAAGGTTGACGGCGCTCAGGGGCTAATCGACGAAATGGACATTGTTGAATGAGAAACCGCACGCCAGCCCTGATCTGAATGGATCTGCATCCGAAATTCCCAAAGCTCTTCTCACCGCTTGAGATAGGCAGGATAACGATCAAGAACCGCATCTTGATGGGTTCAATGCATACCGGCCTTGAGGATCTGGGCGATGACGGTGAGCGTATGGCCGCCTTCTTCGCAGAACGCGCAGCTGGCGGCGTGGGAATGATCATAACGGGCGGAATTGGCCCTCATCCGTCTGCGGGTATGGGCGCCAAGATGCTGAACGCAGACGATGTCGCCATGCACAAAACCGTAACTCAAGCGGTGCACGATGCCGACCCTGACGTAAAGATTTGCATGCAGATACTGCATAGCGGCCCGCTTGCGCGCACGCCCGATTGCGTCGCCCCCTCTCCGGTCAAATCGCGGATTGCTCAGCATGTCCCGAACGAGCTCGACGAGGCAGGGATTGAGGAACAGATTGAGGCATTTGCACATTGCGCCAAACTGGCAGAGGACGCTGGATACCATGGCGCCGAGATCATCGGTTCGGCAGGCTACTTGATCTCCACCTTCCTTGTTCAGAAGACAAATCTGCGCGAGGATAACTGGGGCGGCAGCTGGGAAAACCGCGTGCGCTTTCCCATCGAGGTCGTCCGGCGGGTGCGCGCCAAGGTTTCGCCAGACTTCCTGCTCATCTTCCGCATCTCAGCCATGGATATGCTGCAGGAAGGGCTCGCTTGGGAGGAAGTCGTTAGCCTCGCCAAGGCGCTTGCGGCCGAGAAGGTCGATGTGATTTCAACGCATTTCTGCTGGCATGAAAGCCTCGTGCCGACCATCGCCACCATGGTCCCACGCGCGGCCTTCACCCAAGTTACAGGGCGTTTGCGCAAAGAACTCTCTATTCCGCTGATCACAAGCAATCGTATCAACATGCCTGATGTGGCGGAGGATGTCCTGAGCGCTGGCGATGCCGATATTGTTTCGCTTGCTCGCCCGATGCTCTCCGACGCACAATTCGCGATCAAGGCACGCAACGGCAGGGAAGACGAGATAAACACCTGCATCGCCTGTAATCAGGCGTGTCTCGATCACACATTTCAAGGCAAGCTTACCAGCTGTCTGGTCAATCCACGGGCTTGCCGGGAGACTGAGCTGGCGGTCGAGCCGGCGCAAAGCGCGAAACGCATTGCCGTGGTGGGCGCTGGCCCCGCTGGATTGGCCTTTGCCTGCACCGCAGCAGAACGCGGTCACGACGTGACACTGTACGACGCAGCGTCGGAGATTGGCGGTCAGTTCAATCTGGCGAAACGGGTTCCGGGCAAAGAAGAGTTTCACGAAACGCTGCGCTACTATGCCAAGATGATTGAGCTACATGGTGTAACGTTGCGGCTGGGTGAGCGCGTAGAGGCCGCTAAATTGAACAGCGATCGCTTCGACGAAGTCGTCATCGCAACGGGCATCACACCGCGTGTGCCGCAATTGCCAGGCATCAATCATCAGAAGGTCGTCTCCTATATCGATGTTATTCGCGGCAATTGCGAAGTTGGCAAAAGTGTCGCAATCATGGGGGCAGGCGGCATCGGGTTTGATGTGGCCGAACTCATCACGCACGAAGGCGAAAGCGGCGCCCTCAACATTGACGTCTTTGCCAAGGAATGGGGCATCGACTTCAAAAATCACCCTCGCGGTGGCGTGACCGGGGTTGCGCCAAAGGTTGCGCGCAATGATCGAGAAGTCACATTGCTCCAACGCAAGACAAGCTCGGTCGGGAAAGGCCTAGGGAAAACGACCGGCTGGACTCACCGCATCACATTGCAGCGGCGCGGTGTGAACATGATCCCCGGCGTCGAATATGTCCGGATCGACGATGATGGACTACACATGTTCATCAATGGCGAACCGCAGACACTTGATGTGGACACCGTGATCGTCTGTGCGGGACAAGAGCCACTGCGAACGCTTTATGACGAACTGCAAAAAAGCGATGTAGTCACGCATTTGATCGGGGGCGCGTATGAAGCTGCGGAGTTAGACGCCAAGGCCGCAATCAAGCAAGCGACCGAAATTGCGCTGGCGGTGTGAGACTATCTTTACCGCTGCACTCTTCCTGATCCATCGCCTGACATGAGTTTTTCCACTTCGGGCACGGTGACGCGGTTGAAGTCGCCAGAGATGGTATGCTTGAGCGCTGATGCGGCCACGGCAAACTCCAGACTCTGCTGACGGTCTTCGTAGGCGTTGAGACCATAAATCAGCGCTGAAGCGAAGCTGTCGCCCCCGCCGACACGATCAACAATGTCGGTTAGTTCGTACTTCTTCGACAGCATAAAGCCATCCTCGCGAGTGCGTAGACACGCCGACCAGTTGTTGCGATCTGCAGAGAGGCTCTCGCGCAGGGTAATCGCAATCGTGTGCATGCCGGGATAGATGTCGAGCACCTTCTGGCCCAGTGCTTCGTACTTCTTGGTATCGAGCTCACCGCTTTCGACATCGACATCGACGCTGATATCGAGCGACTTCTGGCAGTCTTCTTCATTAGCAATGCCAACATCGACATACTTTACGAGCTCGCGCATCACCTCAGGCGCGCTCTTGCCATACTTCCACAGCTTGCCGCGGAAGTTGAAGTCACACGACACTGTGACACCTGCTACCTTGGCTGCTTTGACGCAAGCCATCGACAGATCCGCAGCCGATTGGCTCAGCGCAGGCGTTATCCCGGTGATGTGCAGCCACTTTGCGCCCTTGAATATGGTCGGCCAGTCAAACTCATCCATCCCAGCATTGCAGATCGATGAGTTTGCCCGATCATAAACCACCTTGGACGGACGCTGGTTCGAGCCGGTCTCGAGAAAGTAGATTCCCACTCGATCGCCCGAGCGACTGATGTGGGCCGTATCCACGCCAAACTTGCGCAGCTCCATAATCGCATTTTCGCCAATATCGTTATCTGGCAGTGCGCTCACGAAGCCCGCATCAAGCCCATAATTAGACAGGGCGACCGCGACATTCGCCTCGCCACCACCAAATGTGGCCTCGAATCCAGGCGACTGAAAGAACCGCTCATGCCCCGGCGTTTTGAGACGCAGCATGATTTCACCGAAAGAAAGAAATTGAGTCATTGGGGAGGGAATCCAGAGTTACAGGTGACCAATCATCTAACTATGAAAAAGCCAAACCGCCATTGATATCAATGTTTGCGCCGGTGATAAAAGACGCCTCTTCAGATACGAGATAAGCCACCGCATCAGCTATTTCTTCCGCGCGGCCTTGGCGCTTCAGCGGGGTCGAATTGGCGACATTCTCGCGCGCGGCATCAGGCGTGAAAGTGTCATGGAACGTTGTCGCGATCATACCCGGGCACAGCGCGTTCACCCGGATCCCCTTGGGGCCAAGCTCTTTGGCGAGACCGCGCGTCATGGTCATCACTGCGCCTTTGGAAGTCGCATAGGCAATCGCGCCGCCGCCGCCGCCATCTCTGCCCGCGAGAGAGGCGAGGTTCACGATAGCCGCGCCTTCCGACATAAGAGGCACTGCAGCCTTGCAAGCCAGCAAGGTGGAAGTCGCGTTCAATTGCATAACGAAGTTGAAAAACTCCTCGTCCATCTCTTCCAGCGTCTTGCGTGCAACCATACCGCCCGCGTTGTTGACAAGGATATGGATCGTATCGCCGAAAGCTTCACGTGCGGCTGCGATGAGGGCGTCTACATCCGCCGCCTTTGTGACATCAGCTTTAACGGTGATGCCCTTGCCACCCGCTGTTTCGACTTCTGCAAGCGTTGCGGCGGCATCTTTCTCATTGCTGTTATAATTGATGACAACATTCGCGCCTTCGCTGGCGAGCTTCACGCAGATAGCGCGGCCAATATCTCGGCTACCCCCGGTGACAATTGCCGTCTTGCCTGAAAATTTCATGTGTCGAAGTCCTGTTTGCTATAATGGGGAGGATTTAGTTTGATTTTGGTTTGAGTGGTTTGATGTCTGGGCAGAAAATGAACACAGACAACACCGTCATGATCGCTAGCCCTGCGCCGACAATAAACGCTGGCGCGTAGCTATTCACCGTGATGATCGGGATCAGGAAGTTAAGCCCGACCACGGCCAGTTTCGCAGCCGTACCAGCATAGCCAGCGAGCGTTCCCACTGATTTTCCGCTATAGAAGTCACTCGGCAGGGTCTGGATGTTTCCAACTGCAGTCTGGAACCCAAACAGGATCGCCGCCATCAGCAATACCGCAATAAGGGGTGTCGCCGCTTGCGTCGTCGCCAGTAGCGAGATGAGCATGATGACGCCGCCAAGGGCGATCACGCTTTTGCGGGTGCGATTTACACTCCAACCTGACTTGATCCGGTTGCCTGCCAACAATCCGCCAAACCAGGCGCCCAGCATGGCACCGACATAGGGAATCCACGCATAGATCGCGATTTCTTCAACTCCGAAACCGTATGTCTCATTGAGGTAGAGTGGCAGCCAGCCAACGAACAGCCACCAGATTGGATCAAGGAAGAACGATGCAGCAATAACACCCCAGCTTTCTTTGCGGGAGAGGATCTCGCCCGAGCCCGGTGCGTAGTCAGCGACATCGCCGACATCTGCATTGCGCTGTCCGGTCAGGATAAACTGCCGCTCTTCTTCGCTGATCCAGGGGTGCGCCTCCGGACCGGATTTGTATACGATGAGCCAAGGGATTAGCCAAAGGAAGCCCAGCGCACCAATCGCGATGAAGGTCGCCTGCCAGCTGCCGAGGAACACAAAGAGCGCACCGATGATGGGGGCAGATACGATGCCGCCAATCGCTGCGCCCGAATTGAAGATGCCCTGTGCCAGTGCTCGCTCATCAATGGGGAACCATTCCGCATTGGCCTTTGTTGCACCGGGCCAGTTGCCCGCTTCCGATACACCCAAAATCGCCCGGAATACCGCGAATGAAGCAAGGCCAGTTGCGACCGCATGCAACATTGTGGCGGTCGACCACACGACGATCGACAAAACAAAGCCGAGCCGAACGCCGATCCAGTCAAATATCTTGCCGAATAGCGTCTGGCCAAAGGCATAGGCAAAGGTGAAGACGTTAAGGATGATCGCATAATCGGCTTTCGTCAGGCCGAGATCTTCTGAAATTTCTGGCCAGAGAAAGCCGAGCGCACCGCGATCAATATAGTTGATGATCGTGGCAATCGCGACCAGCACGACGATAACGTAACGCAGGTTACCCTTGAACATGATCAAGCCCCCTCGCTCAAAAAGTCTTCGCGGGCTGGGCTGAATGTGTCGATCAAAACACCCGGCTCGAGGCATACCGCGCCATGATCAAGATGCGGCGCGATGTAGAAGCAATCGCCCGCATCCAAGACGCGTTTCTCACCATCGACAAACACTTCAAATTTGCCGCTTTCGATATAGCTCGATTGGCTGTGGCGGTGCGCGTGCACCTCGCCCACAGCGCCTTCGTCAAACCAGACCTTCACGATCATGATTTCCGGGCCATAGCCAAGGATCTGGCGGGAAATCCCGTTACCAAGATCTTCTTTTGGCGTTTCCTTTGCGACGACAAAGGGCTGGCTTGCCGCACCTACCAAAGTTGCCATGTCTAGTTTCCCTCTCCTGCAAGAGCAATCACGGCGGCGAACCCGCTCCATTCGATCGTCTCTCCATCCAGCACGACCGAATGGGTCTGCTCCGCGCTTTTGTTGTGCGAGACAGCGATCGCGAAACGCTTCCCGTTTTTGAGTGTTAGGCTGACCACATCTTTGCCATCGATATGAGCGTGGTGCATATCTGCAATGCGGCTCCGGCTAGCGACTGTCTGCTCAGCCGCGCCGTCATATCTGCCGTGGCTTTCCAACAGAGCCGCAAAACTCGCCGTGCCGTCTGGACGCTTAGCCCGCAACATGATGAGCGGCTCGCGGCGAAGATTGAAGCCGGGATCATTAGCCCCGCTTTCGCCCATAATCGCCTCAACCGCGCCGTTGCCAGCGAAGCGATAGGTATAGAACCGGCCATCAAGCAGCCAGGTCAGAGCGCCCTTGCCCTCTTCCAGAGTGGCCGCCCCATCGACCCAGATATGCTGATAGCCATTGGCTTCGCCAAGAACGGGTCGCGCCGTCGTGAAGCCTTCTAGATCGAAGTCGAACTCCATAACGTGACCGCTGAAATGCAGCGGTAGATCATAGACGTGCTTCTGGGCGCTTTCCCCACGTGTCAGATCAAGTACGATCGGCGCCTCAAGACCGGGAATATCCGGCATCACGATAGTGCGGCTAAGCTTTACGCCCGGATAGGCGGTATCGATACTGGCGCTGCTGACTTGTAGGCCGGGTGTGTCCGCGAAATAGAGCTGCGTTGGTGCATGCTGGTTCGCGATCTTTACTTCGCCACCAAAATGGCTGGTCTGATCAACAACCAACGTGTTGTGCGCAACGGTTGATTTTGCCCAGGTCGTGTTTTCAGGCAGGTACCGGCCACCCTCCTTTGCCTCTATATTGAGGAAGCGCGCAGCACCGTAATCGCGGATAATCTCGTTGCCATTATCGTAAAGCTGCCAGCCAAGCTTGTCGAAGTGACCATGCCCGAGGCCTTGCGAGGTATTCTTCGCGATCAGCACGGTAGCCGGCTCGCCATTGCTATTCATCGGGCCTTGGCGCAGAATTGCGAGCGCGCCTTCATCGCCGTCCGGGCCATCGCCGAACAGCATCGACCGGAAGGGGAACGGCTCAGCCTTGCCCGCCGCAAGATCGCGCGCGACCAATAGCCCGTTTTTGCTCAGAATCGTGCGGTCCTGAAACTCCGCAATCGACAGCAGTGAGGGATCACCGGTCTGCGCATAAGCAATCGCGATTCCGTGATACAACTCATCAGTCTTCAGGCTTTTGTCGCGGATCGCGTCGTTGAACGGGAAGAAGAACCCACGGTAGCTCAGCTGCACTGTCGTGCGCAGCGCTTTGAGCAGAATGCCGTCGCGATGCTCCCAGATTTTCTGCTCCGGGTCGTTTCGCTCAATCGCATCGGCAAACACCATGAACGGCATCAGCGCATAACGCTGATAGTATGGCCCTTCATTGTAATAACCCTGCGGTGAAAACAGCAGTTCGGTCTGACGCAGGAAGCCGACTTTGCCGCTCTTGTCGGAGCCCTTAAGCGCGCGGTCGACCATATCCTGATCGCCAAGCAGATATCCGGTCATGCCAACACCGGCAGTCGCCCAGGTCGCATGGTTGTGAATGCGGTCGAATGTTGCCTGCGATTCCACAGAGAGAAAATAGGCCGCGCGGCGAAACACCTGATCATCGATCCGCTGTCGGTCAGCCGCGCTCAAAGTGTCACGAATGTCGCCATAGCCCTGGACGGCATGGACCAACCAGACCGCGTCGTTGAGAACCTGCCAGAAAATCCGCCCCGGATTCTGGTTCTTGCGCGCAGGATGGTCTGTAAGGGTAGGATACATATCCGCATAGCCAAGCAGCATATCGCGGGCGTAGTCGGCATACGACTGCTCGCCCGTAATGCGGAACAATTGGCCCGCTAGGTAAATCGCTTTGTAGTTTCGCTTATGCTGCTCGTGCGTATATCCGCCACCGGGATCCCTGGGCTGAGGCAGGATGAGGCCCTGCTCCATCATCCCATCGACGAATGTCTTCGCTCGCTCCAGCTCGGCAGAATAGAGCGGCGGCAGCGCATCACGAGCGACATCAGCTTGCTCTGAGCCTGCATGGTGAGAGGCAGCAGCGGTGGCGGATTGTGACAATCCAGAGAGTGCCACCGCCGCTGCGAAGAGCGCTGCATATTTCATTCGACCTCATCCCCCACGAAAAGGTTGTCAGAAAGCTGCGCCCTGTGTTCGCCGTCAAAGTTCAATTCTTCGAGAACAAAGTTTGGCGTGTTCGCGAACTGATTATCAGTAATTTTAGTCTTGGGAGTCCCAACGGTGTGGACCACGCGTAAGGGCGCAGAACCAGCGACCTGATTGTTCGACACTTCCGCTATCTGCACCCCGTGCAGATTGACCGATGCGCCAGAACCATTCGTTGCTGCGAGGCCAACATTGGCAAGCGTATTGCCACTAACTTTCACGAATGGACCGAACGTGCTCTCATCGCGGCCACCCCGATAGATGTCGGCGATTGGCCCGCCGATATTTGCGAAGCTGCTGTCTACAATATCGAGATACTCGACATTGTATTGACCAAAATCTTCGGTCTCCGCTGCCGCCGAAATGACCGTGCCGGTAATATCGGCAAAGCTGCTGTTCCGAATGGTCACATTATCCGCCAGCGCGCTCTTCCCCAAGGTCAGCACGTTGAACGACTTGTTCACTACGAGACCGGTCACCGAAACGCCATCCAGCTCAATCCGCATGTTCGATTGGATGGGAAAGGTCGTGGTGCGAATGACCGAATTGCCGACTGAATCTGGCGCGAGCGCACCATCAATTTTGAGATTGGTCAGTTGAAGGCTTCCGCCCTCGCGTAACTCGATCAGCGAAGGCCGTGTGAACAGAATTGTCGGCGGATCAGAACCCTCATCGAAAGCGCCTCGAAAAGAGAGCGTCTTGCTAAGCGGGATAGATCGATTGACGATGTACTCGCCAGAACTGAGTTGAAGGACATCGCCATCACCTGCGGCCATCGCGGCATCGACCAACGTGCCCTCTCCTGGCGCAACATCGATAACGCGCCCCGATGCGCCGAACGCTAAGTCATCGCCGGGCTTGGGATACCAAGCAACACCGACTTGATCGAGCGACACCACAACGAGATCCCGCGGCGCACCAAGGCCCACCAGCGCCGGATCAACCGGATAAAGCAGCCCATTCGCGGCCCGCTCCATCTCGACCGGAGCCTGAACAATAGTGCTTAGCTCAGCCGCGACACCACCCTGCGCAGCGCGGTTATTGGCAAAACTGATCCCTGAAATATCATCATAGACCTCAAGAAAAGACTCGTCTGCAAGGCCGCTCAGGAGGTTGTTCGCAAAGGTGCTGTTAATTGGCGGAGCAGAGCGCTCCTCATCAGCACCAACATTGAATGCGACACGGCGGCTATCGACAATTGTGTTGTTTTCTATCTGCGCGCCATCCACCTCGACATAGCGATTGACCGGCGAATTTGGCACACCATTCATAACCGCCAGCGCGCTCGAAAACGCTGAACCACGCAGCCCCTCCATATAGTTGCCCCGCACTGTCTGGCCGCGATTGATGACGCGAATGCCGCCTGTGTAATCCTTGCCATGACCCATGAATATGTTGCGCTCGACCACCGCATTATCGCCATGACGCAGCGTCAGCGTGCCACGAGATCTCAGGAAAACATTGCCGTAAAATGTATTGCCGCCCGACTTCGACGAGATGATCTCCACTTCGCCGTCCGTGCGATCAAAGATGTTGTAGGCGACCATCGTGTTCGAGTTGAACATCGAATATTTGCTGGTGCCTATGCGGAGAGTTTCGCCACCGTTTGACCCGAGCACGGGGCGCGGACCAAAGTAATTATACTCGATCCGATGATTGTTTTCCTGGCTCTCGGTGGTGTCCAGCCTGACTGCCAGCGTCACACCCTTATTAGTCTTGCCGACCATATGATTACGATCAAAGCGATTGTTTTTGCCGTAAATGCCAACCCAATAGTCGGACTCATATCGATCCGGCTTGCTGAAATTGTCGATGACGACTTCGGTTACTCGGCTGTTGCGAGCAACATCCTGCTTTGAACGGCGAAACGATACCACCTCTCCGCGCGGGCTATATCCATCCTTGAACACCAGCCCAGTGACAAGAATGTGCTCACCGCCAATACGAAGGCTCGACTGGCCGGTCAGAAAGACCTTGCCAGCCTCTTCCGAAATCACCGTGATTGGGGCGGCAGCCGTACCTTTGCCAGTGATGACCAAATCGAAATCGCGCCACTCGCCGTTAGCGAGAATGATGATATCACCCGCTTCGACTTGCTTTAGAGCATGCGCATATTCGTTTTGATCGCGAACAAAGAACTGTTCCGCAAAGGCGGGCGCGGACGCAAACCACGCCATCAGCATCACAAGGCTCAGCCTTGTCCACATAACCTCACCCCTTCTCATCCTCTTGAGCAAAGACAATACGGAGCACGGCCCCATTGTCAATCAATCTGGACTGATAGAATGAACTTTTTTTGTAATACCAGTTAGGTTAACCGATTTTGGCCGCTGCAAGAAAGCGTTCGCGGCTTTGCGAGGCCTTCTCCTGCACTTCAGCCAAAGCCAGTCTCTCGGTTGCTTCCAGCATTGCTTCGAGGAGCCGGTGGAAGTGCTCTCGCATCGCATTGCGTGCGCCGCTCGGGTCACGATCCTTCAACGCAAGGAAAACTGCGCGATGCTCCTCAGTGCGCGATTCCGCATCGTGCACGCAGACAGCCTCGTAAGTCGCCTTAACCTGCGGGATCTCCTCACGCATACGCCACAGTGACTTCACGGTATGCACCATGGCCGTATTGTTTGACGCCTCTGCGATCGTCAGGTGAAATTGCTGGTCCGCTTCATTTGCCAAAGCTTCGTCGCCAGACGCCATCTGGTCGATAAGTGCCGCAAGTTTTGCGATACCTTCGTCGGAGATATTGTGAGCCGCCAATGCTGCCGCCTCTGATTCGACCAACAAGCGGGCCTCGGTAACCTCAAACGCACTCGCCTTTGGCAGCGCACCGCCAGACATCGGACGATTCTCACTCACATAAACACCAGAGCCGGTCTTGATCTCCAAACGCCCAACTGCCTGCAAGGCGATCTCTGCCTCGCGAATTGTGACACGACTTACCCCAAGCTTCTCAGCGAGCTCGCGCTCTCCTGGCAAACGAGTGCCTGGTGCATACGCACCTTCATCGATGAGATTGGCAATCTGTTCAGCTACAGATTGGAAAAGTCTCTTCGTTGCCATTGTCCAAAACGCTCCGTGAGAGTTGTTTCGTTGAGTTCTATACCAATTTTCCTAATTGATTCATGCGCGCATGGCCAGAGTGGGGATAAGTGCTTGCGCAATCCAATCATATTGTACGTGCAATACCCCTCCCCCTAGAATTTGAACCGAACCCCAGCGAAGTAGCGCGGTCCATACACTTGGATCGCCCCAAAATCGTCCGGCGCGCCGCGGAAGTTTGTCCGTGGCTCGTTGAACAGATTGATGCCTTCCAATGTGAAGCGAACATTGTCGTTCAGTTTGAACGAAACACGCGCTTCAAACACACCTACATCATCAACATAGCGCACCCGGCCTGGCGTCGACACAAACTGCTGGAAGTAGTTACTGCGATACTTGTACACGCCTTGGAAATCGAACGGGCCGATTTCATAGTATGCCTGTGCAGACAGCACGTGTTTCGAGAAGCCGAACAGGTTGGAGGGCGGAATGAGCCCTTCCCGGGTGGTGATCGAGCCATCAAGGTTGATGAGCGTTAGCGCACCCAACGTGTCATCATCAAACTCGAAGTTTGAGTCTGCATAATTGTAGCTCAGTTTGAAGCCTAAGCCATCAAGTGGCGCTGGCAGATAGCTGAGACGATGTGCGGCTGTGATCTCAATCCCGTAAATGGTGCTGGTTTCATCGGTCGTGCGGGTATTACTTACCGCCGCGACAACTGGAACACCGTCGACCAGGAACTCCTCTTCCGTTGCGAAGGCCTCAAAGCCACCGTTGAAGCTTTTATAGTAAGCATTGAAGGCGAGGATCGTGTCGTCATTGGGATACCATTCCAGGCCCGCATCGATATTCCACGACATCAACGGATCAGTGAATGGATTGCCGACCGAAGTGACGACGTTGAGCGCCTCCTGAACAGTACCTTCGCCTTCATCTTCCTCATTCGCGGTATTGAACGAACGACCAAGGCCAAGTTCTGAAGGATCAGCCCGTGACATAGAGCGATAGAGGCCGAGCCGACCGAGCAGAGTCGGTGTGAATTCAGCCACGAGGTTAAGGCTCGGGAGCACTTCGGTGTAGGAGTTGTTCACGGTGATAGTCGACAGATTGTCGGTGTCTTCGATTAGAAACACAGTGCCCGGATCCTCACCAGGCGCCGTGGTGAACTGCGAGCGATAGCCTAGCGATCTCACGTCGGTTTTGACCAGACGTACACCGGCATTGCCACGGATCGGCGTTGAGCCAAGATCGCCGTCGAAGTTGGCCTGTACATACGCAGCGAAGGAGGCCTCATTCACATCGCTGTCCTGCGTCGTTCGAATGCTGCCGTCGGGATAAATCGGGATTCCATCGGCATCGAATTCAAGTCCCGATGGATCTTCACGCTCAAGTACGCGCGCGATGCAAAGTGCGTCGAACGTCGCGAACGTATTCGACGTTCCGATCACATTACCGTCAAGATCAACATTGGTGACGAGTGGGTTGCCACCAGAAACTGAGGAAAGAAAATCGGTTTCCGGGAAAGTTGTCCGACATTCCTGGTTAGCGACAAAGAGCGCGCCGGAACCATCTGTATCGTTGTAATTGATCTGATTGCGGTTCGGCCCGTTTGCACCGGGTACATCGCGATAGACGAGCTCCTGGAAGCGAGCGCCCGCCTGGATCGATGAAATGAAGCCATCCAGTTCGTAATTGAAATCACCGCGAAACGCCCAGATTTCATTGAAGCGATCCTGCTCCAGGTCGGCTCGCAAACGCGGGTCATTCGCAAACAGAGTGTAGTCAGTCACGTCGAAGTTCTGTGTGAAGAAATTCAGACCTTCAGAACCATTCTGGCGGATCAAAACCGCTGTCTCGATGCGGTCATCGGTACCGTTCGTCCGGCCAGCATTCGGGGTCTGATCACTCTCAAATGCTTCGGGGAAGAAAGGATTGCCATCGGCATCGGTGTTGCCAAAAATACTCTCACCATCTTCGGTGCGGAAGCGAATTTGAACCGCCTCCTCGATCCTCTCTGTGCGGGAGTAAGAAGCGTCGAGCGAAACGGTCAGCCGATCTACAGGGCGGAAATCCAACGACAGGCCACCGCCGAAATACTGCTCATCACGCTCAAGATACTCACTCACTGCCTCAACACGCTGCTCGTTGGTGAATTGGCGCAGAGCCCCACTCTCGGTGAAAATCAGCGGCAGGTCGATGCGGTTGGGATCACCCGGACCATCAATCCGGCGACCTTCTGCAAAGTTCAAATCGCTGCGTTGTTCACGAAACAGTCGATCTGAGTATTGCAGATCCAGATTGATATCTACATCTGGGCTAGGCTTGTATTGCACGGCACCAAAGAATGACTGGCGCGTGTCGTCGGTAATGTTCGTACGGAACGAGTAACTGTTGCGCGCAATGACGAAAGGCAGATCTACGCTGCCGTCACGTAAGCCATTGATCGTCCCACTGCTGGTGTCACAATTGCCATCGTCAAACACGCCATCGCTGGTCGTGCCGGGATCAAGCACACACGCGCGGATGGTGTTGGAAACATTAGCTTCCTGCTCTGGATTAGTCGTCTCGTTGCGCTGATACCCAAGCGAAATGCCCAGCTCGCCATCGCCAACGTTGAACTGATCGACATAGCTCAGAGTTCCGCGATAACCGAACTTTTGGAACCGCTGATCAGCGTCAATATCGAGGTTATCCGGATTGATGTTGAGCTTGAAATCGCCTTGAATCCGTTGCTTGCCAAAATCGAGCGGCTTGACGGTTTCCAAGGCAATTTGACCAGCAACACCGCCTTCGATGTAGCTTGCAGCCTGCGTCTTGTAGATACCGATCTTGTTAAACAGCTCAGATGGGAACTGGCTGAAATTGACCGACCTGTCGCCGCTACCATTGGACGCGATGCGGCCATTGATCACGGTGGAGCTGAGGAATGGGCCAAGCCCGCGAATGGAAATCTCCGTCGCGCCGCCTTGCTCACGGTGCGAACCCGCACCGGTCAGCGTTTCCAGCGCCTCACCGATTGATAGAGCCGGCAGGTCGCCAATTTCGTCCGATGACAGTGCATCGAAGACTTCGACCGCATTGCGCTTCTCATCAATGGAGCTCTGAATGGTCGCGCGTATTCCAGTGACCACAATGTCACCCTCTGCCTGGTCGGCACTATCCTGTGCGACTTCGGCATCCTGCGCCGCGGCTGGAACAGCCACTATCGCGGTACCGCTCATCAAACCGATCATTAAAAGTGAAGTGCGCGAGGCCTTACCGGCACGGGTACGCTTAAACGCCATTATATCCCTCCCCAGAGATTATCTGTTAGGCTGGACTTCGCAGGCCTGACCAATTGTGTCAAGCCGATTGGCATACCTATTTACCATATATGTCATACCAATTGAATTAGATTGTAAAAAAGGAACAGGCGCCACCGGGGAGATCGGTGACGCCTGCGATATTTCTAACCGATATTATCGGCGGAAATATTCCTTGTTTTAGAAGCTCAGCGTCGCACCGAACGTGATCCGACGATCAGGCAAACCCTGGAAGCAGAGCAGCGCATCGTTGTTCACACAGTACTGACTGATCTTTGATTTGGTCAGGTTTACCCCTTCCACGCCAATGCTCAGATAGTCAGTCACATCGTACACAATGCTGCCATTCAATTGGCCGCGCGCATCCGTTACGACCGGGAAGCCCAGTGTCGAGTTAAGCGATGCGCCAGCCGCCGTATCGAGTGTACGGAACTCATCACGCCATGTGTAACGAGCACGCGCAGATAACCCGTACTTCTCGTAATAGAGCGTCACGTTGTACGCGTTTTCTGAGAAATCGAGCAGACCTTGAACCGCCTCAACCGGCACGGCAATGCCCGGATTGATAGCCTGGAATATGTCCTCGCCACGACCCGAATTTTCGTTGGTCGCCTCGCCACCACCGAAGTCTTGGTAAGTGTAGTTTGCAAGGATACCGAAACCAGAGGCAAAGCCCAGAGTATCCTCAAATTGAGAGAGGTCATACTGGAACGCGATCTCAATACCGGTCTGCGTTGTGTTCGCGGTATCGTTGATGATTGTCTGAAGCGGTACGCATAGACCATTACCCGGCGTGGGCGACAGAACGTTACGGTCAGGGACCGGGTTGAAGATACCACCGCCCTCGCAAGGCGCAGTGATATCACGGAAGCCATTCGCGTCTTCAACCGCATCCTCAACCTGAGTCACGAACAGATTGGTCCGATCCTTGTGGAAGAACCCAACACTAAGCACTGATGATGGTGCGAAGTACCATGATAGTGACGCATCATATGACTGCACCGTTTCTGGCGCTAGATTGGGATTACCCAGCGCAACCGCGTTGTTCGGTCCGGTTGGGAACGACACTGAGAGCGACAAGTCATTAAAGTCAGGCCGATTGATGTCCTCGGTGTAGCTCGCACGGAACACAAGATCTTCGGTAAGATCGGCGATGAAGTTCACGCGCGGCATGAATTCGCTGTAGCTACCACTTGAGGTGACTGGTGAGGCCACGCCATTGGCAATCGCATTACCAAACGAGTCAATATCTGTGCTAACCCAGCGAAGGCCGATATTGCCGCGCACCGGTCCAGTTTCGAAATTCAGCTGACCGTAAAGCGCGTGAGTTTGCTCTTCGACCCGGAACGAAGCGCCCAGATTGCCAGAGGCATTTGGATCAAGATCAGCGAGCAACCGACCACCATCAGCGATGCGCGCCTGTCCACCTGGTGTTGCATCCAACGCAGCCTGCAAGGCAGCGAACACCGCATCACGATCAGAGAATGCCCGGTTTGGATCGATCACCACAAAGTTGCGGAAGGCCAGTTCGCGACCATCAAATGCCCCGAAATTGTCAGGGCCTGGAACAATCAAATCGCCAAGCGCTGAACCGCCGGGGCTATTTGCAATAGCGCCGGTGCCGAAGGTCGAGCGAAGCTGGTTAAACTCTGTTGAGCTATCGTTGAATCGATAGCCAGCATCGAATGATGTGAAGAACCCAAGAACACCATCCAGGTCGAGTGTCGTATCGATCCGGAACGCGTCTTCCTTGTTCTCGGTTGAGTTATTGCTGTTCGTAACCGCATCCAGCACCGTGTTGTTAGGATCGAGCAATTGCTCAACCGTCGGCGCGAACGGCGATGCGAAATCAATCCCAAATGTCAGCGCGCCGCCACGCAAATCATAAATGAACGGGACACTGTTATCGTTGCTGGAGCCGTCAAGCGGCGTCAGCGGGTTCGGGTTGATGAAGTTAAGCGTCGTGCTGAGGTTCGGGTTGGACGAATCTGATGTTGAGCGTGAAAGTTCAACCCGCGTCGTCAGACGCCCAGTCTCGAATTCCGTGCCCAGTCTATAGACTTCGCTAGTGGTTACCCGTGCGCCCGTATCGCTGGAAAAGCGCAGGTTCGGATCATCGTCGTCCTGGGCAAGATTTGGCTGAATAGTGCCGAACAATGCCGCCTCGATGCCGCCTAGAGCAACGCCGTCGAGCGAACCAAAGTTGATCGTTTCAAATCCATCCGGAACGTTCACGGTGTCAACCGCGCTCACGCCAGAGCCTTGAATACGCGAACTGTCCTGGCGACGCTCCTGATCGTTATAAATCATGTCGAAGAAGAACATCAGATCGTCGCTGGGCGCCCATTCGAGCGAACCCGCGAAGTTGATCGTCTCATATTCGAAATTCTCACGCTCCTGGTTAAGGAACTGGATGTTCAAAAATGGGAAGTCTGGGCCCGGCGCGCCAGCCGCAGTTACTGCCTGGCCAGCGTTGATCAAGTTATCGCGGTCAACCCGTGGGCGGAACGAAGTTGCCTCTTGCTCAGAATAGCTTGCGCTTAGCACTAAGCCAATCTCGCCACCACCAGTCGACCAGACATTGCCGAAGCTACCTGAAATGCGCGGCGTAACGCTGTCGGACAATTCGCTATATTCGCCCTGGGCACGGACCGAAAGGATCCGGTCGCTAATGTCGAGCGGACGGATGGTCCGCAAATTGACGGTACCACCCACGGAACCCTCAATCGTTGCTGCTGTCGGCGCCTTGATAACCTCAACAGAGCCAATGATGGCCGGATTGATATCTTCAAAGCTGATGCCGCCACGGCCCGTTCCAGCAGAAACTGTTTTCACGCCGTTGATAAGAACCTGGTTGTCATTCGTGCCGCGGATCTGAACCCCGGTACCAACACCTGCAGTACGCGTGATTTGAACGCCGGTAACATTCTCCAAAACCTCAGCAAGGTTTTGATCAGGCAACTTACCAATATCCTCCGCCTGAATGACCTCGACAATACTGTCTGCGTTGCGCTTCTCATTGAGAGCGCTCTGCAGTGAGCTGCGAATGCCGGTCACGATGATCGTGTTGTCTTCAGCGCCTTCAGCAGCAGGAGCTTGATCCTGCGCATGCGCAACATTGGGCAGCGCAACAGCCGCAAGAGCGGTGCTGGCAAGAAGCCTCATAGCTACAAGAGAAGTGCGAGCAGCCGTGCGGCTGCTTCCATTGGTATTCGACATTGCTCCCTCCCACGGAGTATTGTTTGTTTCGCATGGGATAAATCGCAGTCCACATTTGTCAACCGAAATTACATACCTCTGTGGAAATTTCTGTCATACCAATTTATCCAGCATAAACTCCAAAGCATGACGCCTCTGCAAGAAGGCAGGCAACGTGGTACCAGATGGCTCGGCGGCCATTCACGCTAGATCATCAGGTGCGAACGCGCGCGTTCTGAGTAAGTGTGGCAATCTCATTGCTGGCATGCTGCCACATTTCGCGTTAATCTCTCATCGGTCCATGGGGGTAATTGCAAATGGGAGCTGACTCGAACGAGAGAATTGTCGAGCGTGATGCCGCTGGACGTGTTTTCCTGAGTTATTCCCGAGACGACCGCAATGAGGCGCTAAAGGTCATCGCTCTGTTAGAGAGTGTAGGCCTGGACGTTTGGTGGGATGGCCTATTGGAGGGTGGAGAAAACTTCCTTCCCACAACAGAGGCCGCGCTTGAGGGCGCGGATTGCGTGGTTGTCTTGTGGTCGAAAATCTCGACAGAATCCCACTGGGTTCGCGATGAGGCACAAAGAGGGCGCGAGCGCAATTGCCTGGTCCCCATATCGATTGACGGCACTCAACCACCTTTGGGATTTCGCCAATTTCAAACCCTTGATGCCGGACGATGGTCAGGCAAGGCGGGCACTGCTGAGGCTGAGCAGATATTGGCTGCGGTCATGGCGCAATGCGGAAGACCGAACGAACATGGCGCGCGTAAGCCAGACACCACAGCGAAACCTTTACTCAGCAGGCGTCAGCTAGCCACTGGCGGCGCTGCCTTGGTCGGGGTCTCGGCACTGGCGGCAATCGGCTTGAATCTGCGCGAAGGTGGCGGCGGCGGGTTGATCTCCTTAGCGGTGATACCCTTTGCGAATCTCTCTGGTAATCCGGAGCAGGTGTGGTTCTCAGGGGGCTTGTCGAACGAACTGCGCGCAGCGTTAGTACGAAACCCGCGACTGCGTGTGTCCGCCCCAGCGTCATCAGCTGCGGCTGAAGAACAATCCGATGATGAATTCACGCTGGGCCGCAGGCTGGGCGTGGCAAACCTGCTGCGCGGTAGCGTGCAAATGGCGGATGGTGTGATCCGCATTTCTGCTGAACTAGTACAAGTCAAAGACGGCCTGGTACGCTGGGCAGAGAGCTTTGACAGAAAGTTTGAGGATGTCCTGACGCTCCAGTCAGAAATTGCCTCGACAGTTACGGTTGCTCTGGTCGCAGAGATGGTCGGCGAAGCCGAGTTAGAGGAAACCCTCGCAGAGCAAGCTGGCGTCGGCGGTACTGAAAGTGTCACCGCCTATGAGGCGTATCTGCGGGGCAAGGCATTCTATGATTTGTCGTCAGGAGAGGAAAATGACCGTACTGCATTGGCTCAGTTTGATGCTGCAATCGCGGCTGATCCAGATTTCGCAAAGGCACATGCAATGCGCTCCACAATGCTCGCGGCAGTTGCCAATGCGACGCCGCAGGCGGACGAGGTTAGGCGGCTTTATGATGATGCGATTGCCTCCGCTCAGCGAGCGATTGACCTAGCACCCGATCTGGCTACAGCCCATCTGGCCAAGGCGTTTGTTCTGAACAATGGCCGCCTTGATCGGGCTGCGGCGAGCCCCCACTATGAACGCGCGAGAGAGCTTGCTCCCGGCGATGCAGATGTCCAGCGGTCAGTCGCGACATTTATGGCTTATGGCGACCAGCAGGCAGAAGCGCAGGAAATCATTTCAAATGTTCTGGCGCTTGATCCGCTGAATGCGCGGGCCTTTAGAACGGCGGGATACATCGCGCTGCTTTCGCGCGATTACCCCGGTACAATAGCCCAGATAGAGCGGGCATTGAAGCTCAATCACGAGCTTGCCAGTGCGTACTACGCCATTGGCAGCGCTCAATATCTTCAGGGATCATTTGACGCTGCATTGAAGAGTTATGGTCAGGAACCGGTGCAAATATTCGCTCAGACCGGCGCAGCACTCGCGCATCATAAGTTAGGGAATGAGCAGGCAGCACTCGCCGCCAATGCCAAACTGATTGAGACGTATGGCGATGCGAGCCTCTATCAGCAGGCTCAGATTCAGGCGCAGTGGGGAAATTTGGACGAAGCCCTCACCTTGTTGGAAAGTGCCGTTGCAGCTGAGGATTCCGGCCTGCTCTTTTTGCCTAACGACCCAATGCTCGATCCGCTTCGCAAGATCCCAGCGTTTTCACGTTTGCAAAAAACGCTCACTGCATGATAGCCTCAGATACGGGCGCAGGTTGAAAACCTTCAAATGCGAAACACGGGGAAGAATATGAAAAATACTATGGGAATTATTGGCGTTGCGGCGGCTATGGCGCTCACTGCTTGCGCGGGCGGCGAAGCCGAGGCTGAGACCGAAACAGTGGAAGAGGCCGCAACCGACGAAGCGGAAGAGGCGATGGAAAGCATGGACGCTGACGCTTCTGTAGAGGCTTCGGAAGACGGTGCCGTGGAGACATCCAGCGAAGACGACTTGGATCCAACCGGCAACCCGATTGGCCCCAGCCGCTCAGAAGGTTGATTTTACGTACATTACGCGCCCGCTCGGCTTAGGCTGGGCGGGCGTTTGCTTTCGCAGCTGGCAGCCTATCTCACACCTGGAACATAAGACGTAATCCAGTTTTTAACCTTTGCGACACGGGTATATTGGCTTGGGATGCCGGTTGAACCACATTTCTTCCCGGCACTGACTACGCCGATCAGCGTGGGCCTGCGGCTCTGATCTCCGTAATAGACCAGCGGACCACCGCTATCTCCAAAACAAGTCTGCTGATAGTTTCGCCCGCCCGCGCACAAGGCTGCGTGGAGTAGGTTTCCACGAAACTTCGTCCGGCGCGTGCAGGCACCTTCGCTGCGCAGCTGCATTTTCACACCTTGCAGATAATCAGTCGATTGGCTGTTTTGGGCCTCGGTCCATCCCCAGCCATAGGAATATGCGGGCATCCCGTTGGCGATGCGCCGCTTGCCAACCTTAAGGGGGTCGAGTTTGATTGCGGAAATCTTATTGGTCTTACCCGGCGCAGTGCCTGCGCGGTGATCATACTGCACCAAAGCGATATCGTAGACGTACCGATTGTTCCGATTATATCGCGGGTGCGGGATTGCCCTTATGATAGGATAGCTGATCCCTTCTGCATTGCGCGGATTATAAACCCCCAACCTGATCCGATGGCCACCGGTTCGCACTCTGGTACCATTGTCCGTCAGACAGTGCGCAGCGGTCAGCACCCATCCCTTGGCGATGAGCGAGCCCCCGCATAGCACGCGGTCTGCCTCACTCAGAGTTTGCCCATTGAGGCGCTTGGGGCGCCACAGCAAAGCTTGCCAAGGTGCCTGCCCCGGACGCAGGCGATAGCTGCCGACGCTAGCGGCCTCAGTGGGGCAATTTTCTTGAGCGTAGACCTTGCCGCGAAAGCGTTCACGCGATTCCACGCACTTGCCCAGCTCCTCTGGTATGTCATCGACAACAAAGCGCTCCTGTGGCACTTGCGTTGGCTCGTCTGCATTCTCAGGCGGAATAAATTGCTCATCTGCAATCGCGATCCGCGCCTCTGGGACGATGCCGCTAAAACCCACTTCGCGAACACATGCCGCCTCCATGCCGGCGGTGCAAAGCTGGTTGAACAGACGCCCAGCACGCTTTGTGTCCACGACCGCCCAACTGCCTTTTTCGTATATCTCGGCGAGCGTAAAGCAACTGGCCAAATCCTCTGTGCTGCAAGCCTTTTCCAGCATATTGACCACTCGCGCTGCGTCATTGACATCGTCTCTGCTCAATCGCTCTCGCATTGCATTCGCCGCATCACCGCAAGCATTCACAGCGCCATTGAGACAGCTCCATTCCAAGTATTGAATGGCGGCATCCATATCGGTCTCTGGTGAGGAATAAACTGCGAGTGCCCGCCCCAAATCTGCACAGGCCTGAACCTCATCAGGCCCACATGATACCCGCAGCGCAGGTGAAACACGGAGAGCTTCCGCGACTTCGCAATAGGAGCCCTTGGTGGTGCACACATAATCATAATACGCAACCGCGCGATCACGATCTGGTGACACGCCGATCCCCTGTAACACTCGCCGACTTGCCTCGCGGCATGACCAAACATCCCCCAAATAGCAGGCCAGATGCTGGTACTCGCCGATCTGCCACTCATCACGGTAAGGTTGCTTGCTAAGCTCAGTCACCGCGCGTGTGCACGCGCCAAGAACGTTCAGGCGGCACTGCGCATCAAGGATGGCCATCGCTCGTATGTGGTTGTCACTCCACTGCTCTTGGAGAAAAATGGTATCCGCCACGTACAGGCAGGCATCGCTGCCACCTGCATCGCACGCCGCTTGTGCGACGGCATCTGAACGCGCCGGATCAGGCTCTCCCAGACGATCAGTCCGCAAAAGCTCAGCCAAATCCTTGCATGCGGCGAGATCACCCAGATCGCAGCCCCGCTCAAAAGCCACACTGGCTAGCGGGGCATTGGTCGGGCTGCCGCCCTCACCAAGGTGAAACCTGCCCAGCGCCCCGCAACCCTTTGCCAAACCGGCATCGCAGGCATCACCAAACAGGATCGCGGCAATGTCACCAATCTGGCCAACGCCCTCTCCGCGAAGGTAAGCATAGCCTGCAGCAACGCAGGCCTCAGCATCGCCGCGATCGCAAGCCTTGCGGTTCTTGCGTGCGGCTCGCTTGGCAAATCGCAACTCTTCGTCGCTGAAGTTATTCCTGATGAGGGCGCTGGTTCGCTGCTGCGTCTGCGCTTCCGATTCATTCGCATGCACGATCTGGGGCGCGCTTAACAACATCAGCAAGGCGAGCAATCTAACGGCGCAGTTCAGCGTCCAGTTCGCGATCAACTTCACGGCCACCATCGCTCATCCCCCCAACGGTTATTAAAACGCAGCGACCATGTGTTGTAGTTTTGGCGGGTGCAGCAGAGTTCCAAGCGCTGGTCAAGAGCAGGTAAGCCGCAGATTGCTCGCCAGCCAGACCGTGCTAGAGCTAGCGTCATGGATGGGGAGCCTTCAGTGGATCATGCGTTTGCAGCGCCGGCACGCACGCTCTCAATTGGTGTAACCGGGCACCGCGAGGGCAATACGGCATTTGACACCAATCGCAGCGCAATTGAGCAAGCGATCAAGAAACTGCTTGCGTCAATTATTGAGCGGATGGCAACTGCGCAGTCGCAACCTTCGGTCAGAGTGGTAACGAATCTCGCCAATGGATCTGACCTGCTGGCCGCGCAGATCGCTCAAGGTCTGGAGGTCGACGTCCTCGCACCCCTACCTTTCGGCGCCAATCTCAATTGTGCGATAAATATGCTACGCGTTGATTGGGCCAAGGCGAAGCGGATTAGCGAAGGCCAGCCGCCGACAGATACATCAGAACGTCGCAATTGGGATGCGCTGAGGTTGGCTCACGAAAACGCCACTTGTTTTGAGTTGTGTGATCAAGACCGCGCTATTCAGCATTATCTCTCCGAGCTCATCGAGCACGAAGACAATCGCAAGCTCTTGCAAGAATTTGAGAGCTTAGTCGGCAAGCGGACCAAGCTCGCAAGCCGTATAACGGTTGAACAATCCGATATCTTGCTCGCGATCTGGGATGGAACTTCGCCGACCGCAACGGGCGGAACACGCGATACCATGGCCGAGGCATTGGCAGTCGAAGTGCCTGTCATATGGCTCGATGCTCGTGATCCGACGCGGCTTTGCTGGCTGGAAGATGTGGGCGATCTCGCCATAGTCGGTGAGCGCAACACGCCAGTCGACAGCGAGGCGATGCTCGACCTTGTCTACCAGAATATCGATGCCGATTGGCAGGTCATGGAGACCGCGAAGGGGCAATTACACCCTGATGCGTGGCGCCCTCAGTCAAAGAGGCGTTTTCACGCATATCGGCGCATTGAGAACATGTTCGCAGGTAACGGCGCGCCTTTCGCATCGGTAAAGCAAGTTTACGAAACGCCTGAGGCTGCGGCGGTCGGCGGCAGCGAGACCATGATTGGTAAGATTAGTTCGCTGCTTTCTTCTGCCCCGGATACCCTCCAGACACTGGCCACGAACGTAGTTGCACGATTTGCAGCTGCGGATGGTATCTCGACCTACCTGTCAGATGCCTATCGCGGGGGAATGGTCGCAAGCTTTCTCCTGTCTGCGGCAGCCATCATAGGCGGTGTTGCTTATCTCCCGCTGGTCGGATCCGAGGGCAAGTGGCCATTTGCATTGCTCGAACTGGGCCTCCTGCTCGCCATTGTCGCGATTACAATCGCCGGTGTACGCGGACAGTGGCATCGCCGGTGGTTCCAGACGCGGCGTGCGGCGGAATATCTACGCCATGCACCAATCATGGTTGCGATCGGCTGCCTCCGCCCGCGTGGGCATTGGCCATCATCGCCCGATACACGGTGGCCCGAACTATATGCTCGCGAGATCGTGAAAGGCGTAGGATTGCCTCAGCTTGAGATTACGCAGACATATCTCAAGGCGCATTTGCGCGATGTCCTGCGGCCATTCTTTGTGGCGCAAAAGGAATATCACGAAAGCAAAGCAGTGAGGCTCGAACGGGTGCATCACAATCTCGACCGGATGTCGGAAGCGCTGTTCATCATGGCTATCGTGTCGGTGAGCGCATACTTGTTACTGAAACTTGCGGCGGTAACGGGAATAGTCAGTCTCGGCGTCCCTTACAGCGTAAGCAAACTGACGACGTTTCTCGGTGTGGCCTTTCCGACCTTGGGCGCAGCCATTGCGGGGATCCGTTACTTCGGCGATTTTGAAAGGTTTGCAGGGATTTCAGAAGTGACCGCCTCCAAGCTCGAGCGTCTCATTCGCCGTTCGGATCTTTTGCTCGAAGGACAGGAGAAAGACTTGAGCTATGAGGATTTCGTGGATCTGACACGCAAGATGGATGATGTGGTGGTCGACGAAATCGCGAGCTGGCAATCCATTTTTGGAACCAAGAAAATGTCGGTGCCAGTTTAGCGAGATTTGCCAGGCTTTCTGGGCCGGTAATTGGCGGTGCTGTTAGCCTGAAGTGAACTCGTCTTTGATTGACGGAGCTCGCCGCCCCTCCGGTCAATAAGCTACACTGGTCCGACAACATCCTGCGAGAATATTCCCTACAAATAGAGCTATCCAATTGTACAAAGGTCGAAATAAAAGCGGCCCGACATTGCTGCCGAGCCGCTTCTCTTTCCTGGGAGAGGAAAGCACTAGAAGGTGTAGCGCAGGCCGAAACGATAGATCCGTCCGGTATTCGACACCAGTAGTGTACGATCATTCGGAGCTCCGCCCAGAGACAGATCCTCTCCGGCAATCGCATTTGGTACAGCCTGATCAGCCTCCAGCACTGCATAGTCGCGGCGCACAGAGTTCTAGCAGGTTAACTGCTTGAAAATTGAAAGCCAGATTGTCTGTGATTTGAATACCGCCGGAAACATCGAGGGAATCGAACCCCTCACTATACCGCCGTGTACCACCGAGTTCAGGTGCGGAGGAACGGAGGAAGTCAGAGCGTGTGTTGTAGGCAACACGAAGCTGCACTCCATCCTTCTCGTAAAAGCCTGTGACGTTGAACGTATGCCGCGACGTGTTCGGCAGCGGTGCTGCGCGGAATGTCGTTTCATTGCCCAAGACATCAGTGATCGTCTGCTCTTCAACTTCCGAGTCCGCGTAAGTGTAGTTCGCAATGAAGCCGAGACCGCTCAACAACCCGGGAAGGTAAGTGAAGTTGTGCTGCAATGAAATCTCAGCACCTCGGACAAAAGCATTGGCCGCATTGATTGGACGGTTGAACTGCACAAGCTCGCACTCACGAAGCATGTTCGGATCCGAGAGTGACAGATCGAGCACACGGTTTGGCAAGCACTCGTTCAAAGGCTGCGCGTCTGGTGTAAAGGGAAGCAGCAGGCTCGACGCAGACGGCTCGAAACCGCTATCTGGATTGAATACCCCGTTGGCATCAAACAACAGGTTGCGGAAATCACGGATGTAGAATGTCTCTGACGCTGTGCGCTCTGCATCTTTGATGCTCTTGTTGTACAGCGCGACCGAGAACAGCGAATTGTTATCGAAGTACCATTCGATAGACAAATCGAGGTTGTCGGACAGGAACGGCCTCAATTGCGGGTTACCTGAGCTTGCAAACGAGTTCGCAAAAGTGTTCTCGTTGAACAGGAAGTTTGGACGCAGACGGTCAATGTTCGGACGCGCCATTGTTCGTGACGCAGCGAACCGAATAACCAGATCTTCTGCAGCCAACCAGTTGAGGTTCAACGAAGGCAGGAAGTTGTCGTAGCTAAATGTGTCTGATGCATCGACAGCTTCGAGATCGACAAAGCCTGGATCATTGCGATCCAGAAGGTCCGCTCCGAGCACGTTTACGATCGCAGCCTGTGCTTCTGCGAGCGTGGCTGTGTTGTTGGGATCACCCGCCCCAAAGAATCCGAAAAACTCAAGGTTTTCAGGGCGGTCAGCGAACTGCAGGAAACTGGGTGTCGGCAACGAACCGCCCAAGACATCAACATTCGTTTTAACCCAACGTGCGCCGATATCACCGAAAACACGGCCATTCGCGAGTTCGTAGTTCGCCAGCAAGTAGCCGCCATAAACCTCGAGTCCGAGATCGCGGAAGTCACGACCATCAGGCGAAGTTATGCCAGCATCACCCCGTTCTGCCTGCAACGCCTCGCGAAGCAAGAAGGGATCAAACTGAACAATACCATCGGTAATGCTGTCGCGCGGCAACCCGATTCGCTCGCCAAACCCGTTTGTAAGGGCCTGCCCGCCAGTTACGAATGGGCGAATATCTGCGCGTGGATCGCCAAAATCGAACCGGCTAAGAAAGCTGTTAGTCTGACGTTGCACACGGTTCCGGTCTTCCCATTTGAAACCAGCTTCGACCGTCGTGAATGGGCCAATGTTCGCGTCCCAATCGACGTCAAAGAACAGCGAAGAAGCCCTATCGTCGATGGCACGATCTCGCGAGTTGATCGAACCAATGTCAAACTCGAACGGATCATCGATAATCGCAAGGTTCGGATTTGCTTCATTGGTCCCGCCAAGGGTGCGGTTCGCGACGGTGTCGCTCAAGAAAATGCTGCAAATCTGGCCGGGAGTACAGTCGAAGCCCTTGGTCAGGCCAGGGCGTTGGCGAAAACCATTGAGAGAATTGTTGTCCGGCGTCTGTGGGTTCGGCCCACCCGCCTGGTTTTCAATTTGTGCGGTTGCAAAAATGTAGTCGTTGTCGCGGCCTTTACTGTCAGAATGACCACCTGAAAGATTGAAAGTAAAATCACCTGCCTGATGCTCGACATTGAAACCGAGAACGATAGTTTCTTCATCAATATCCTCAAACTCGGTGACCGTACCGGATGTATCCCGGATTACGCGCATTGCCTGGACCGAAGCCATTCGAAGTCGCACGATAATTCAAAAGCGTCGAATTGTTCGGGTCATAGAAGTTCTCAGTTCCCTGCCATAGCGGAAAGAACTGAGGTGCGGCGCGGATGGCGATCTGATCGTTATTACGAACACGGTTGGTGTGCGTATAAGTCGCGTCGATCTGAATATCGGTCCTGCTCGACGGCTGCCACTGGATTGAGCCGGTGATGTTGTTGCGCGTCGTTTCAAAAAACTGCTGCTGATATGCGACCTCAAACGGCAGGAGTATCCGGATTTCATCTTCTGGATTCGGACCATCAAATTCCAATTGGCCCGTTTCGATATTGGTTATGCCACCCGACAAGAGCTCCACACCCGCTCCGTTGACAAACGGATCCCGAATATTGTTCGTGGCTTCATAGCGAGGAATATTAAGTGCATCGCGACGACCCGAATTGCGCTCAGACGTTGCAACCAACGAGATACCAATCGTGTCGTTTGCCAGTTTTTCAGAAAAAGCAGCGTTGAAGCGGTAATCACCGCCGAAAATATCGTTGCCTACATTAAAGTTCTCATCTGCGAATGGAGAATATCTGGCCTGAAGATCAATCACTCGCCGATCTTCTTTAACGCCAAGTGGCTTGAAAGTTTGCAACCGGATCGTCGCACCCAGACTCCCTTCGTTATCATCCGCGCTCGCAGTCTTGGCAATCTCGATCCGGGACAAAATGTCAGAGGTAAAGGCGCTGAAGTCGACAGCCTGACCGGCACTGCCGTTGCGGACATCACCAGCTGCGTTGGTTACCGTTACACCGTTTAGAGTGACGTTGTTAAGGTTCGCGTCGACACCACGCACGGTAACGGTTGTCCCTTCGCCATCTGCACGGTCGATCGAAACACCCGTGACACGCTGAAGAGCCTCCGCAATATTCTGATCGGACGATTTACCGATGTCCTCGGCGTTGATCCCGTCAACGATGTTACCGGAAGAACGCTTCGCGTCGAGAGCATCGGCCAGGGAGCGGCGAAAACCTGTTACGATAATCGTGTTTTCAGTTTCCTCACCTTCAGCGACATTTGTTTGCGCCTCATCCGCGCTTTGGGCGTATGCTGGGGCCGCCATGCAGGCCATGGCGGCGATTGACACACCGGCGAGCAAACTCGCCGCTCGACCAGGATTGGTTCCAAGGTTGTTGATGGTTCGCATTATTCTCTCCCATTTTTTGTTGGCCTATTTGCAAGGCTCAATCTCTTTGGTGCCGCGCCAGGCGGCGGTTTCTTCAATTGACTTCAAAATGTTTGATGAATTCCGGGTTTGGATCGACGCCAAGCCCCGGCGCCGTTGGTATTGCCACTGCGCCCGCATTTTCAGCGACTTGTTCATTGATCCGAAGAGGTTCTTTGAGAAGCTCCTCGCGGAAGCGGTTCGGCGTGGTGTCATATTCGAGCATCGGTTGGACGGGATGCGCACCGCCTGGAAAATCAGGTAGTGCCGCCAGCAGATGAAGGTTAGTTCCGACCGCCACTGCAGAGCCCCAGACGTGATTAACGACAGGCACGAAGTGAGCCTGGGCGAGCGCCAGAACTTTTTGGTATTCGGTTATGCCGCCAAGCCCACAAACTTCGGGTTGGAGGATGTCAACGCAGCGCCCCTGAATCAGGTCGCGAAAGCCCCATCTGGTGAACTCGGCCTCGCCACCAGCGATGTTTACGTCGAGCGCGGCGCATAAATCGCGATAGCCCTGACGATCTTCAGGAGCGACCGGCTCTTCAAACCAATAGACGTCCAGCTCCTCCATCGCCCGCCCTAATGGTATCGCTTCACGCGTTGTGTAGGCGTGGTTTGCATCGACCATGAGATCGATATCATCACCGATTGATTTCCGTACTGCTTCGACCAGTCTCATGTCGGTTTTTGGACCAAGGCCGATTTTCATCTTCATTGCGCCGAACCCAGCATCCTTGATCCGCGCGCTTTCCGCAGCGAACCGTTCAGCTAGATCATCCTTGCGTTGAAGCATCATGCCGTAGCCATAGACAGGAATGCGGTCACGGAAGGCCCCGCCAAGCAGCTTCCAAACGGGCACTCCGTGAGCCTTGCCAGCAATATCCCAAAGCGCGATATCGACGCCAGAAAGCGACTGGATTGGCATCCCTTTCTGCCCGTGATCACGCAGCAGATTGTACACTTTGTGCCAGATGACCTCGCGATCCAGCGCATCATCGCCAACAATCATGGGAGCGATGACGCGCTCAATGATCGTCTTGTTGGCAAATGCTACCGCGCCGCCTCCGAAAGATTCGCCCCAACCGGTAATTCCGGCATCGGTTTGCACCTCAACAAGGTGCGCTGTGCGCTTCGTATAATATTGCTGTGAATAGCCAAGTTCATCGTCGAGGTCGTATTGCAGCACATGACTCTTGATGGCGGTAATGCGAATTTTCCCAAGCGATGCGCGAGAGGGGTAGTCACGCGCCTCTTCACCGGGTGCCGACGCCGCACCGACCCGATTTATCGTATCATTTGTCACATCTGATGTTTGAATTTCCAAAGCAGCCTCCCTCCCTTCGGCATCAAAGGCAGAATTACTTCTTGAGCAGAAAAGGTGGCGCTTCGGACGGCGCTAGCGCGCCGTTGCGATCCTCGTCGCGATTACCGAAAATCCAACTGTAGATTTCCACGAGCTCAGCCGCGCTCATCTCATCGTCACCATTGGTGTTAAAGCGCTCGGCGGTAGTAACCTGGAAATCACCGCCTGTGACCGTCCATTCAGCAATGGTGATGCGATCATCGTTGTTGACGTCGAACCGACCATAGTCGCGCTCTGCCATCGCCATTACGAATTCGTCGAGTGAAAGCGAGCCGTCGCCGTTCGCGTCGACGCCATCATTGAAACCACTTGATGAAGCGTTCGCCCCAGAAGCCGCCGCCAAAGTGATAAGTGCGCCTGCCTTCATGAGGCAGCTGACCCAACCCTTCATATAGTCTCTCCCCACAGGTTACCGCCCGATTCGCGTCGCGCCATCCAACCTGTGCGGACTATATAAACATCATATGTTTGCTAATTGCAAGCCCCTCGGACATTTTCCTAAAGGGAGCAATGATCACCAGTTTGTGAAGGAGCCGTCCGGTACGCACCATCCTCGGCGCCTCCCAGAATTGGAAGCTCGCTTCTCTGATCGCCTCTTCATTAACAAGCACGCCGTGACCTGCGCGCTCACCAATGGCGAGCATATGGTTTTGCTCGCGCGGCGCATGTTCAAAATAGCGGTTCTCCTCATAGCGATCACGCAGTGCATAAGGAGCGACTTCATACCATCCGCAATTCGGAATCGCTGCGCACATCTGCAGCGACGCCGCCGTGCAAATCGGTCCAAGCGGGTCATGAGGCATAACATCAATGTAATGCGTTTCGGCCATCGCGGCGATTTTCATGGCCTCGGTTATGCCGCCGACATTGCACACATCGATCCGCGCATAGTTCGTCAGCCCACGCTCTATCAAAGGGGCAAACTGCCACTTGTCCGAACATTCCTCTCCTATCGCAAAGGGAACATCCGTCATCTTGCGCAGCGCTTCATACGCCTCAACAGATTGATACCGGATTGGCTCTTCAAGAAAATCCAACGTGCCAGGAGGCATTTTTTGGCAGAAACGGGCGGCCTCTGCGACCGATAGGCGCGAATGAAAATCGATCCCCAGCACAATGTCCGGGCCAATTTCAGAGCGCAATTCGGTCAATACGCTGGCGGAGTTTGAAACACTTCTGTCGATGTCGACAGAGCCAGCCGCCATGTCACCTGCTGCGGTGCGGACGACTTTCCAGCCGTCAGCGACGAATTGCTTTACTTCTTCAATCAGGCTTTCATCATGCGGTTTAATCGAAGTGACGAAGCATTCCACGCGATCGCGCTGCTTGCCGCCAAGCAGAGCATGGATTGGCAAATTCAGTGCTTTGCCCCGAATATCCCACAGTGCGATGTCGATTGCCGAAAGTGCAGCGGTTAGAACGCGTCCGCCTTCAAAATATTGCCCGCGATACACTTCCTGCCAGATTGCCCCGATCCGATCGGCGTCTTTGCCGATCAGGAATTCTCGGAAGTGATCGACCGCGCCTGCAACGGCTTTTTCACGACTGGACAGGCCGGATTCCCCCCAACCAGTTATGCCTTCGTCGGTCTCAATCTTGACGAGACAGAGATTTCGATGGCCAACCCATACTGGGAAGGCCTTCACTTCGGTGATCTTCAAAAACCCCTCCTCGCCTTTAATTCACATTCCGGTTGCGGCGCGTAAAGCCTCTGCTTTCTGTCTGACCGCGTCAACCGTGTCGCCTTTGCGATATAGTTCACCGCCAATGCCGTAACCATCTGCGCCCGCCTCGCGCCAGTTCTGGATTGTGTCCGCGCCAACGCCACCGGTCACTACGATCCGCGCATTCTGCGGAAGTACAGACTTCATCGCCTTGATATGATCAGGTCCATAGGTTGAGGCAGGAAAAACCTTTAGCCAATTGGCTCCCGCCTCAATCGCCGCAAAGGCTTCCGTCGGCGTGGCAACACCGGGCAGGGATATCATGCCCGCACTCACAGTCTCACGAACAACATCTTCCTTGAAGTTGGGAGAAACAATTATCCGCCCGCCCGCTTCGCGCACCAAGTTGACGTGCTCGACCGTTAGAACGGTTCCTGCACCCGTTATGCAGTCTGTAGGGATTGCTTCAGTTAGCAGCCTGATAGATTCAAAAGGGTCAGGCGAGTTAAGTGGCACCTCAATACAGCGGAACCCCTTCACGTAAAGTTCCTCGCCAATCGCCACAACTTCGTCGGGCCTTACACCCCGAAGGATTGCCACCAAGGGGCATGCGTTCAGCGCTTCTTCAATTGTGGTCATGGGATCCCTTTCTTGAGAATCGCGACTTACAACGCCAGAAAACCGGCGTGGATCGCGTCTATTCCATCAAGCGTCGTACTCTTGTGGCCTAAGCGATCAATCGCCAACGCGTACTTGCTGCATAGTGACGGATCGCCGATAAGCTCGACACCGTTTTCGGGAACACCGTACAGGCTGAGTGCATTCTGCACGCAAGAGCCCAATAGCAAACCCGACATGTAACTCGGGCCATCGCCTGCGCCATCTGGGTTGGTCAGTGTCCGCGTACGTGTCGAAAACAGAGAATGCAGCAGGGCATCAGGATGATTGACCATCAAATCGACACCTTGCAAAAAGCTAAGCTGATCAAATGGTTTGGCGAATATAACATCTGATTTTGCGACCAGGATCGAGTGCTCTTTGAGCAGCGCGAACAACTCGCCAGTCAGCGCTGTGTTGAAAGAGACCAGTCGCGAGCCTGACATTCTGCACCATTTCGTGTGCGTCCCCGGCAGGCAGAACAAGCGATCCCCTTGCGATGCCTCAGGGTTTCTGGCGAGCCAGCCGAGCATCTGCAATTCCTCGCCTCGCATAAGATCGGCCTGCCCCATCGGGTTTTCGCAGCGCAGCCCGGGCAGGATTGCCATCTGGTGGCCGCATTGCTCGAAGCCTTCTGCATGGTCAGAAAGTTCATGCAGAGTCGCGGGGCAATCCACATAACCTGTTTCACGCCATCCGATATTGGAGCCAACCATTCCGGCCATGACAATATCAAGTTTACCAAGCCGACTGGTCCAAGGCTCAATCGTTTCAAGTAATACATCTGCAATAGGCCGGTCGAGCTTTGCAATACCCGAGCCATAGGCGATATGATCGCGATCCGGTACGCTTACGCCATCTTCGATCAGCATGGCACGCATTCGGCTGGTCCCCCAGTCGACCCCGATATACGGTTTCGAATACATCCCCTACTCCGCCTGTTCGCTTAACTCTGACCGTTTCTGTAACCAGTGGTCATGGCCCTACACAATTCATCATATGTTTGCATAGGTCAAATCTATATGCCATATCGTCTCGTAAATCTGGCGCGGGGACAATGAGCGGCAGGATTATGGAGAGGGATACAACCTGATGCAGGCTTCGACCACGCGACGCAATGTCACGCGTTATGCCTTGATTGCCGCCTTTGGTGGCTTTGTCTTCGGAATTGATGCTGCGAACATTTCTGGCGCCATTCGGTATGTGAGCGCGCTGTTCGGGTTAAACACTGCGCAAGCAGGCTTGGTGGCATCGGTCCCGCTGGTGGGCGTGATCTTCGCGCTTTTCTTTACAGGTATGCTTTGCGACCGCTTCGGGCGGAAACGCATCCTGCTCGCCATTGCATACACGTACCTCGTGTCTGCGGCTCTTTCAGCCTTCGCTCCAAGCTATGAAATACTGGTCTTTGGCCGTTTCATTGGCGGCGTTGCCTTCGCATCTTTGACCGTCTCGGCCATGTATATTGGCGAAATCGCGCCAGCCGATCAGCGTGGGCGTTTCGTATCTGTGTCGCAATTGTTGATCACTCTCGGCAGCCTCCTTGCGTTTGTCGTGAACTACTTCCTCGTTGGGTGGATAGATACCGTTGCGATGTTCACAGAACGGAACATCTGGCGCTTCATGCTCGGATTCGAGATCATTTTTAACGTGATCTGGATTGCCGCGCTATACACGATACCGAAGAGCCCACGGTGGTTGATTTCCAAAGGGAAAGCGTACCGAAGCGCGAGAGGTTTTCGCGAAGACTCTGCCCGAAAATCAGGTCACGGCCGTGCTGGAAGATGTTGAGCAATCGGTCAAAGACGAGCCCAGAACCGCTGTTCTGGTGCAGATGAGCAAGCTCTTCTCTCGCCCCATGTGGTACGTACTCGCTGTCGCTTGCATTTATGCGATCGTACAAGGCGCGACGGGAATGAATGCCGTCTTGTTCTTTGCACCGACCGTTTTCGAGCAAGTTGGGATGACCACCGAAGACACGTTCTTCCAAACCATGATTTTGGGTCTGGTCGCCGTTCTTGGCACTCTGGTCGCGATTTCGCTGGTTGAGAAATGGGGGCGCCGCACACTTACGTTGCTTGGCCTTGGCCTTGTGGTAGTGGCGCACACCTCTACTTGGTATGGGTTCAATTCGGCGACGTACGAACTTAACGAGGCTTCGATCACAGCGATCGCTGCCGCTGATGCAGAATTCGAAACCTCCCGCCTCGATGGACTTGTCGGCAATGTGTATGAGAGCGATGTAGACCTCAAGGCTGATCTGGCATCAATCTACTCACTTGAGGAACTGCCACTGGTCAGTGGGGCCATCATTGACAGCACAATCACGATCGAACCGTTTTTTGTTTTGTTCGGACTGTTCGCTTTCTATGCGGCCTTCAATATGTCGATCGGCCCAATCATGTGGGTGATATTCTCAGAACTGTTTCCTACATCCGTCCGCAGCGTGGCCCTGCCCTTCGTCGCTTTGGTCCAGACCATTTCGAGCTATGCAGTCACTCAGGCATTCCCTTGGCAGCTTGAAAACATGGGATCGGCTAAGACCTTCCTCATTTTCGCTGGGGTCGGCGTTATCGGACTGGTCGCAATGTATTTCCTATTGCCGGAAACCAAGGGCAAAACGATCGAGCAGCTTGAGCAAGAGCTGATACGCGCATAGCGTCGGATTGAATGAACACCGGCGAGAGAGGCGTTATGCGAGGAAGACTGGACGGTCAGGTCGCGATTGTGACCGGCGGAGCGGACGGCATCGGAAGAGCGATTGCAGAACTCTTCGCGCACGAAGGTGCGAAGGTTTGTATTGCTGATTTGAACGCCCAGCTTGGCGAAGAGGCGAAGACATCAATTTTCGAACGGGGTGGAGACGCCATCTTTGTCGAAACAGATATTGCCAAGCCTGCATCAATCGCTGGAATGGTTGAGCAAACAGTAGAAAGCTTGGGTGAGCCCAGCGTCTTGGTCAACAATGCTGGCTTCATCGCATTTACAGACGATCCCACTGAAGCCACTCCCGAGCTGTGGCAGCAGATATTTGCGGTCAACCTGGAAGGCATGTGGGAGTGTAGCCGAGCGGTGCTGCCCTTCATGCGCAAGGCCGGGCGCGGATCTATCGTTAATTTAGGCTCGGTGCACTCGTTCCAGATTGTTACTGGCCATTTCCCCTACGCCGTAACAAAACACGGGGTTATTGGTCTGACGCGCAGTCTGGCGGTTGAGTATGGCCCGGAAAACATTCGCGTGAACGCCCTGTGCCCCGGAATGGTGGAAACGCCGACTGCCTTGCGCGGGTGGCAAAAACTGGACGATCCAGCCGGAGTGCGCAAATGGGTGGGCGACTTGCACCCACTGAAACGCAACGCCAGCTGTGAAGAAATGGCCTATCCGGCGCTATTCCTCGCCTGTGATGAAAGCAGCTTCATGACCGGCCAATCGCTTGTGGTCGATGGCGGTCGATCAGCTTTCTATTCCGACTGAGGCGGCACCGTTCTGCGATCTGGCTTCCAGTTCCATGGTTCCAGATCGCGTCCGGGCCGCCGATAGCGATCCATTCGGTCTGTATCATATTCTTCGAACTGCTGATCGAGCGTCCAAAGCGGGCGTTTGTGAGTCAACTCCCACTGATGCAATCTCTGGAACATACTTCGCAGGATTGCAGGATTGTCGGACGAACGATCTCTCTGTTCTTCCGGATCGCGTGCTATATTGAACAATTGTGCAGGTCGATCAGCAAAGCGGATCAGTTTCCAGTCGCCCCTGCGCATCGCCGCACGGACATCCTTTTTCCAGAAGAGTTGCGCGTGCGGGTCTTCTTTTGTCGCGCCACTCAGGTGCGGCCAAAGGTTGACGCCGTCGATATTCTCAAGCTCAGCCTCGTCGCCTCCGGCTGCGACATGGAAGCTCGGCAACAGATCCATCGTGCTCACCGGACGATCATAGGTGCCCGGTGTCAGCTTTGCCGGCCAGCTGACGACATAGGGCACCCGGATCCCGCCCTCGAGGTGGTTCGACTTCGTGCCAGCTAGAGGCCAGTTGATAGATGCATTCTTATCCGTTGGCCCACCGTTATCGTTGGTGAACACGACTATAGTGTTATCCAGCTCTCCGGCCTGGGTGATCGCATCAAGAACGGTTCCGATCGCGCGATCCATTGCCCACATCATTGCGGCGTAAGTCTTGCGCTTGCCCGTCAGGTTGGGAAAGCGCGCTAAATCCTCTTCGGTCGCCTCCATCGGAGTGTGCGGCGCATTGAAAGAGAGATAAATGAAGAAAGGCGCCTCATCATCACGTGCGACAAATTTCGCCGCTTCTTCGCCCAACACATCGGTAACGTAACCGTCAGGCTCTTCAAAATTGCGGAAGCCGCGCTCCATCAGCTCATCGCGCGTGGTATGTCGGCGGCCATCGCTGTACGGAAAGAAGCTGCGTGCACCGCCGCGAAAGCCGTAGAACTCATCAAAACCGCGATAACGCGGATGAAAACGATCAGCATTCCCTAGGTGCCATTTGCCGTAAACCGCAGTGCGGTATCCTTGACGCTTCAGATAGTCAGCGATCGTCCATTGATCGAGCGGCAGGCCCATGTCATCGCCAAGATATTTTGAATTCGGGCTCATATACCCTGGCACATTGATTTCTTGATATCCGAAGCGCTGCTGATAGCGTCCTGTCATCAACCCAGCGCGCGATGGACCACAGGTCGGATCGGTCACGTAGCCTTGGCTGAAGACAACTCCTCTCTCCGCTAATCCGTCGAGATGGGGTGTCTGGATATCTTCGCTGCCGTGAAATCCAAAATCATCATATCCCGCATCATCAGAAAAAATGAGCAGGATATTCGGCTGACCTTTTGCCGATAGCGGCCCCGAAATAACTACAGCAATCAGTGTAAGCAGGGTTCGAACGATGGCAAATCGGGTCATGGGCATTCCGTCAGGTGAAGGTTGGGCGAACGCTCAAAGCAACGGGTCTTCGCCAAGCTCAAGCCTTAGGCGACGAACCGCATCTTCAAGCAACTTTGATGTCAATTGTTCCGCTTCGTCCGGGTCGCGCGCTTCGATCGCATCCGCTAAATCGCGGTGGAATGGTATCGACGCTCCGTTTTCGCGCGGATCCTTATTAGTGATACGGACGCTTATAAGCAGGGCAGAATAAGTCACACCTTCGATGGCGGCGAGAAATTCATTGTGCGCGGCATGCAGGATCGCCTTGTGAAACAGGGCGTCTGCAATGATGAACCGTTCCGTCGATCCTTGCTCCTCGGCCATCCGGTCGCACGCAAGCTGGATGTTCTGGATATCTTCGTCTGTGGCACGCTCGGCTGCCCAGCGCGCTGCCTTAGGTTCAATTGCCAGCCTGATCTCGGCCAATTGCGCAAGAAACTCTCTGCGGGGCGGAGCGGAGAGATGCCACGCCATCACATCATCATCAAGAAGCTTCCAATTGTTGCGAGTGCGCACGTGCGTGCCAACCCCGCGACGTACGGACAGCATGCCCTTTTCCACCAGGATCTTGACTGCCTCTCGCACCACAACTCGGCTGACAGAATAACGTTCGGCCAAAGAGTTCTCGTCATCGATCAACTCTCCCGGCTCAAAAGTTCCGGCAACAATACGGCGACCCATTTCGCGGGCCATTTGGGCGGGGAGACTCAAGCGGACATTCGCGGTGTCCTTGAGGTCATAATAGACAAGTTCACTCATACCGCTTGCATTAGACTCAATATCGAGTCTCGCCAAATAGGTATTACGTTTGTCGTACGCAGACATGTTCAATTGGTCCGAAATACCGGCTCTGCGCATCCGCGGACGCAATCCGAGAAACGCAGCGTCGTCCCATGCACGACACAGTCATCGCCCGCAGCGGTCAGACCGATTGCAGCCGTTGTGACGAAGAGGTCGGTGTGATCTTTGCCGCCAAAAGCGGGGCAGGTTGAGCGCGGCGTATGCGTTTCGAACCGTTCAACAACTTGCCCTTCGGGGGAAATCCGAAAAACGGCGCCGCCATCAAAGATAGCCGCCAGCATATGGCTATCCTGATCGATTATCGCGCCATCAATCGCGGTACCGTCAACTGTGAAGTCCAAGAACAGCTCCGGCTTGGCGGAAGGCCAGCCGTCTTTGTCCAAAGCGACGCGCCAGGTTTTCTTGGCCACTGAGTCTGTAAAGTAACCCAGCTTGCCGGCGCGATCGAAACAGATGCCATTGGGAATGGTGATGCTTTGGACCATCACGCGAAGTTCGCCGCGATAGTAGCGGTAGATGGCGCCCGCACCCTCATCCGCCGATTTGCTCATCGTACCAATCCAGAAACCACCCCACGGATCCGCCCTGCCGTCATTGCTGCGGGTGTCTGGGTCACTCGCCTCAATCTCGCACAGCTTCTCGGTCGCCCAGTCAGCTATGGAAAGAGTGTACAGTCCGGTTTCAGTCGCGAGCAACAATGTGTCGGTGTCGATCAATGCCAGGGCAGAGACCATTTCGTCAAAACGATGTTCACGCTGCCCCTCCATGCCTTTGCTCATCACCTTCTGATTCGGGATATCGACCCAAAACAGCTCTTGACGCTCAGGGTGCCATAGCGGCCCTTCACCCAGGCCGCAGGCGCGATCATCGAAAACATCCATGATCTCACTCACCCTGTTCGGTCATCATTGGTAAACCCGTTCAATCAGTTGCTGCAGTTTCGTGGCAGAGGGGTCTTCAATCGCATTAAGCCGCTCATGCAATCGGTACGCGCAATTGGCGAACCACAGTCCCGTGTTCGCTCGAGATCTATGAGGTTCGTCACTTCACCAGGGTCGGCCACCAAGTCATATAACTCGTCGCGACTGTCGCCGGGATTCCAGACATATTTGTACTGCGGTGTGCGAATTGCGCGCAGACCGAACCACGCCCCATTGTACCATTCAAAAGCATAAAGAGCATCGTCGGGCCCCGTCAGCGTACCCGAACCGTTAATCACACCGGCCAGCGAACGCCCGTCAATCGGCTTGGACGGTGACAAATTCATCCAGTCGAACAGGGTCGCAGGAATATCAATCAGCGACACATGCCGATTAACGATGCCGGGTTTCGCATCCGGATCGCGCATCAACAGAGGAATGCGCATCAGCTCATCATACGCATAGGCGGCTTTATCATAAAGGCCGTGCTCACCGATCATGCTGCCCTGATCGCCAAGAAAGACAATGTGGAGATCATCATAGATGCCTTCGTCTCTTGCAGTGCGGATTAGATCGCCAACAGCCCGGTCGATCATCGCCACCGCGCCGTAATATTTGGCACGAGATTCGCGCCAGTCGGTTTCCGTCATGTGGCCGACATCATGCCATGGCCAATATGGATATTCCTGAGCGAGTGGCTTGTTTACGCGAGGCGCTCCGAAATTGTCTGGCAGGATAACATCAGCCGGATCAAACATTGAGGCATACGGTTCGGGCACGCGATAGGGCGGGTGCGGCTGCTGAAAGCTAACAACACCCAAGAATGGTTCCCCGCGGCGCGCTGCCTTGCGGATCAGCTCCTTACCATCGTGGACCTTCTCGGCAGCTGGAGTATCTTCATAGCTGCCCGGTGTCGTCTGGTAATACTGGTGCTTTTCTCCACCTGCGTCGCGTTCACCCCTGTTATAGCCCCGAATGATTTCTAACCCGGCATATGGAGTGTAAGGCTTGGCACCTGCTGTGACTTCGGCATCGAGTCTTGCAAATTTAGCGCCGCGAGATCTGCGGGCCGCGTTCGCCCAAATGCCATTTGCCAACATAGCCGACGTAATACCCGTTATCGACCGCATCGCGCAGGAAACCACCCTCTTCCGGGTTCATGTCGTTTAGGCGTGACGTCCAAAGCCCAAGGTTGTCATCAAGGCCGGTGCGGTGCCCCCAGCGACCTGTGAAAAACGCGGCGCGCGATGGCGAACACAATCCAGTGGTCGTGATAGCCATATCAAAGCGGGTCGATTCAGCAGCCAGCGCATCGATGTTAGGCGTCGGTACAGGCCCACCACGATAAGAGAAGCTGTCAAACCTCAGGTCATCGAAGAACAAGATGAGGATATTCGGCTTATCTTCAACCGCTCCTTTTTCGGCCATCGCAGCTGGCTGCCCGTTGGCCAGCGCTGCACAAGAGGTAAGTGCGAAAGCCGCAAGGATAGCAAGGGCGTGACGGGCCATATCGCTAAGACCCCTCCCATTCGTTGAATATTGAAATCGCGCTTTCGTCAGCCATTTGGGCGTTCCATCGCTCCCACGCTCGGTACAACTCGTCAGAGCGCGCTTTCTCGGAATTCTGCAAATTCGTTTGCTCACCTTTGTCATCCGAAAGGTCATAGAACATCCGCCGCCGCTGGTATTCGACCAGCTTGTCACTGCCTTCGACAACTCCGCGACGCCCAATACGTGAATTGTCGCGGGTATTCGCAGGGTAACGCCAGAATAGCTGGCGCTGAGGTGCCTTATTACGCAGATCTCCTGCCAGATAGGGGATGAGATTAACCCCATCGAAAGCGTTTTGAGCAGGGGCATTCACCCTGTTGACGCCAGCAGCCGTAGCCATGATATCGAGAGAACTGACCGGGTGTTTGTAGTCGCCGCCGAGCCGGTATGCGGTACGCTCCAACGCATGGCGAACGGCACCCGGATCCCCCCTCGTAAATGTCGCCCTTCCCGCCCTTCAGAGGCAGGTTGATTGACCCGTTGCGGGCGCGCATCAGGGGGCCACCATTATCGGACAGGAAGAACACGATCGTGTCCTCGGCCAAATTGTGCTCGTCCAGCTTGTTCAGGACATCGCCGACCCCGTCATCGACTGCGCTGATCATTGCCGCATAAGTGCGGCGGCGATCGTCTTTGATGTGTTTGAACCGGTCGAGATATTCCTGTGTCGCGTGCATTGGGGCATGCGGTGCATTGTAGGCAAGATAGAGGAAGAACGGTTCATCTTTGCGCCGCTCAACAAAATCGACCGCCTTTTCCGAAAGCCAGTCTGTCAAATAGCCGCTGGTTTGCACCTGCTCGCGGTAGACCATCAACCAGCTTTGATAAAGCTGCTGCCCATTTCTTGCCTCAGCCACCGGGATCGGGCGCAAGCGATCTAGGAAATAGTTGTGGCCACCATTAGTGAAGCCGTAGAACTCATCAAAGCCCCGCTCCAGCGGATGAAACTGCGGGTGGTTGCCCATGTGCCATTTACCGATAATCGCACTGGTATATCCTGACGGCGCAAGCACATCGGCGATTGTACGCTCCGTTAACGGAAGACCGGCTTTCGTATCCAGTGGGTTTTCTGACGAATTGAGATCGTATCCAAAGCGGGATTGATACCTGCCCGTAAGCAAACCGGCACGACTCGGTCCACACACAGGAAAGCTGACATAGCCCTGATCGAAGCGAACACCTTCGTTGGCGATGCGATCAATATTGGGCGTGGGAATTTCGGTACTGCCGTTGAAACCGACATCCGCATAGCCCTGATCATCGGTCAGGATCACGATGATATTCGGCGCCTGTTCTACCTCCATTGCTTCAGACTGCGAACCGTTGTCCGAAGCGGCCACGACAGCCTGTGGTGGCTGTGCAGTACAAGCGGCTAAAATCATTGCAGCTACCGCAAGCGCGAATTTCCTGATCATCGTGCTTTCCCCTCCGGCGCCCAGCCGTATCTTAAGTCGTTATTGCAGTGCTTATGCGCTTGATCGCAAAGTAATCATCCAGCGCAAAATGCGAACAATCCACACCCACGCCCGATTGCTTGAAGCCGCCATGCGGAAGCTCGATAGAGTATTTGACGCCGTTCACCTGAACCTCGCCAAACCTCAACGCATCCGCACATCTTTGTGCCTTCTCGATATCACTCGTGAAAACATATGCCGTGAGCGCAGCATCGGTATCGTTCGCAGCCGCAATCATCGCCGCTTCACCTCCGACAGGAACCATCAAATTCACCACAGGCCCGAACACTTCTTCTCGTGCGATACGCATGTTCTGTCCGACCGAACCTAAAACAGTCGGCGCGAAAAAAGCGTCACTTCCTGTATTTTCTGGAATACGATTGCCGGCGAGAACCTTCGCCCCTTCCGAAACGGCATCAGATACAAGTCCCTCGACACGCATGCGCGCACCGGCATCGATGAGCGGCCCCATGGCGATATCCTCATCACGCCCGAAACCGATTTTTATTGCATCGGCACGCTCTACGACCTTTGATGCCAGCTCATCCACGATCTCCGGCTCTGCATACACGCGGTTTGGGGTAACGCAGATTTGGCCTGAGTTGCTGAACTTAAGCGCCGTTATGGTGTCCGCCGCAAGGTCTAGATCAGCGTCAGCAAACACCAACACGGGCGCGTTTCCGCCGAGCTCCATGGAGTATCGTTTGATGCTCGTTGCGCCGGTGCGGATCACATGCTTGCCAGTTTCGGTGGAACCGATCAGCGTTAAAATCGCGGGGATCGTTGAAGCCGATATCTGGTCACCAATCGCCGCATCGTCACCGCCCACGATATTGACCACGCCAGATGGCAAACCGATCTGATGGCAAATTCTACCAACCTCATAGGTTGAAAGCGGCGTTTTGGCCGATGGTTTTACTATGATCGGGCAACCTGCGGCCATCGCAGGGCCAAGCTTGTATGCGAGGTTAAGCAGCGGAAAGTTCCAGGCGAGAAACGCGCCCACCACACCAAGAGGCTCTCTGACAATACGATGCGTATGTGTGCCATGCGGATCCTCGAGGGTCGAGCTATCTAACTCTCGCGCAAGCCCCGCATAATATTCGAGGCTCGATAGAAGCATCTCGAAATCTTCGGTCGCACCGGCCCATGGCTTACCCATCTCGATATGGACTAGATTTGTCAGCGTTTCGCGCTCAGTGGCCACGGCATCGCGAAGACGGTCCATCCAATCAGCACGCTCTGCACCAGATAGACTAGACCAGCCCGGAAAAGCAGCCTGCGCCGCCTGCAATGCGCGGTCAACGTCCGCGCTTGTGGCAGTGACAATCGTACCAGACACCATGTTATTTGCAGGGTTGGTGACATCCATCGTCGCGTCATGCAAAACCAGTTCACCTGCAATATATTGCGGGAAAATACGCGCGCCCATACCCTCTCCTCTAGCGAGCCAACTTCCCGCTTTTTGCGTTAGCGCCGCTCCGAAATCGACAGAAACGGATTGACCGAAGCGCAAACGGATAATACGACATAGCTAAACATCATATGTTTGACAGTCAATCCTCAGCAGCACTCGTTGCCAGCGGAAGATGATTGTGATGGGGAGAGAGATGGGAGCCGAACGATCCGCTTCACTAAAGCCATTTTTGATGGCCAGCATCGCAATGTCCGGCACGCTGATCGGATGCACTTCGTCGGAAGGTGAAACCCAAGCCGAACCAGAGATTGCCAAACGCGAATGCCTTGCCCCGCCACAATCAGCAATTCGCATTGAAGCGGGTTCTTTTCCGATGGGGCAGGAAAATGTCTATCGCGAAGAAGGTCCCATCCGCAATGTCAGCGTAGATGAGTTCTGGATTGACGCGACCGAGGTCACCAATGCCCAGTTCGCCGAATTTGCAGATGAAACCGGGCATATCACGGTGGCCGAGAAGCCCGTTGATCCGGGCATTTTTGGCGTTCCTGAAAGCCAGATCCCTCCTCATATGCTTCAACCCGGCTCGGCTGTTTTCACGGAACCAGAATTCGCCTCGACCCGCTACACAGATTGGTGGGAGTACCGTCCAGGCGCGAATTGGAAATTACCGACGGGCATAAGAGGAAGAGAGGCCGACCCCAATCGCCCCGTGGTTCACCTGGCCTACGCGGACATGCAAGCTTACGCTCAATGGCGCGGCGGCCGGATCCCGACTGAGGCGGAATGGGAGTACGCCGCGCGGGCTGGCGCTGAAAACTACACCGACCAGCCAAGCGAAGCGAACAGTTGGCAAGGCGCCTTCCCAGTCAAAGATTTTGCCGAAGACGGTTTTGCGGGTGTGGCACCAGTCGGCTGCTACCAGCCAAACCACTGGGGTTTGTTCGACATGATTGGTAATGTCTGGGAGGTTACCAGCGATTTTTACGCCCCTGGTCACGACCCAGATGCCGACACGAGCAATCCGCGTGGTCCTTCAGAAAATGCAGCTTATGACCCTGGCAATCCAGGCTTGCCTTCCCGCGTCATGAAAGGCGGCAGCTACCTTTGCGCGCCGAATTATTGCCAGCGTTATCGGCCTGCTGCCCGCCAAGGCAGAGACCTGGGCCTTGGCGCAAGCAATGTCGGCTTTCGTCTGGTTTACGACAGCGCCAACGCCGCGAAGCACACAGAAGAGGGCTAAACAGAATGACCGGCAAAACCATAAACACCAACCTCTCACGCCGCGGGCTGCTTGCCGCAGGAGCGTCGCTGCCGGTGGCAATTTCGCTACCAGCTGAAAGGTTAGCCGCAGCCACACCGGGTAGCCTGACGGGTCGCTCCATTTTGATCACCGGCTGCTCGAGCGGGTTCGGCAGGCAGACCGCACTATATTGCGCGACACTCGGCGCAAAGGTCATTGCGACGATGCGCGACATTCCAAGACCAGAAGCAGAAACGCTTCGTGAAGAGGCCGACGCAAGCGAATTGGATTTGCATGTTGTCGAAATCGATGTGCTCGATGACGCAAGCGTCGCACGCGGCAGCGAAGAGGCTCGCAAATTGATCGGTGGCACCGCAGATGTTCTAATCAACAATGCTGGCATCGCCATCGTCGGCCCAATCGAGGCGCAAGACATCGAAGCGACCAGATTGGCTTATGATACCAACGTCATCGGTTATCAGCGGATGATCCGATCTGTGCTCCCCGCGATGCGGACGCGGGGGTCAGGACAGATCGTCAACATATCTTCCGTTTCAGGCAGGATCATTTGGCCGGGGCTTGGTCATTATTGCCCAACGAAATTCGCAGTCGAGGCTTCTTCGGAAACTCTGGCATACGAAGTTGCTGATCAAGGCGTGGATGTATCGATCGTCCAACCTGGCGGATATCCAACCAAGTTCTGGGAAAACCGCGAAGAATTGACCCTCGCTCTCAAGGACCGGGCAAGTCCTGAACACCTTGACGGATACGGGGTAATGAGCAGCGACATGGGTTCGGGTAACATCCCGAACCTGAAAGGCGATCCGGACGACATTGCCCGCGCAATCGCAGCCTTGGTTGCTACACCTGCTGGCGAAAGGCCTCTTCGGGTGATGGTGAGCGCAGATGGAAACCCGCAGACGCAAATCAACACAGCAAGCCGGGAAACGCATGCAGGTTTCCTCTCACGCGGTCGCTTTGCCCAGGTGGCTAAAAAAGTACTTGGAAACTGGCAGTGAGACTTCAGCTGCGCCCTGTTGGAATGAGAGCATCCGACGCGGTTTCATGCGGTTGTCCAAAGAACATCCTCTATCGCGAAGATAAGCGCGATTTCGACATCAACCATCCGGCCCGGCGCTGGATTAACGAGTAAACCGATATGACGCGCTTCGCCCAAACACCTCCGCTCCGTATTTTCAGTTTGGCGCTTGCATGCGCGCTGGCTGGCTGCTCGACATCTCATACTGTGCAATCTGCGAGCGCTATCGCCCCCGATGCGCTGTTTGCGAACGCATCTGATGCCATCTCATTTGAAACGGCAGATCGCCGCCAATGGGGTGCGCCCGTCGTCTCCGATCTGGATGCGGATGGATGGGATGACATCATCATCAACGATCATGGTCATGCAGCATCGGTTTATTGGAACAATGAAGGCAAATTTTCCGAACCGGTCGTTATTATCAATGGTGATGTCCATGGCATCGGCGCGGAAGATTACAATGCCGACGGCAGAATGGATTTGATCATCGCTCAAGGGGGCGGCGATGGAGACAATCCGCGCCATCCCGTCCGCTTCATCGTCAATGGCGACAGAACTATCGAAAGGGCGGAAACGTTCTCCGATTTTGAGCAAGGCCGGGGTAGGTCGATCAAGTTTCTTGACGCAAACGCCGATGGAGCCCTCGATCTGATTTATACTGGTTTTGCCCCGCGCGACCGCGACGATTTGGCTGGAAACGAGCTGTACCTGAACTCAGGCGGCGAATTCAAATTCCATGAACATCTGCCAGACGCCGACCACGCGATTAGCTTCCATATGCTGGTGACGGATTTTGACTTGGACCGTAACCCTGACCTGCTTGTCTACGGCGCGGCCGACATGATCGCGGCAAGCAAAGGCAACGATGGGCGGTTCCTGGACGTCACCAAGGACGTGCTCGGCCCGCTATCCAAAACGCCCGATGTCAGCAGCATGGTTGAACTCGATTTCGACAATGATGGCGATTTGGACTTGTTCCTGACCCGCGCAGCCAAGAAGTTTGAGAGCGAGTCTTACTACGATGCCGAGCTGGGGCGCTTTGGATTTTTCGTCTTCCGTAAAGAGTTCATGGTTGGCGATTTCATAATCGACGGCGATCTTGTGCTCGACAACGTTCAGGAAAGCTACGCGACGCACGGTATCTATGTCGGCGCGGAAAAACGCGAGGTGCAGACCGAGAAGGCAGACAACCATTCGGGCGGAAGATTGGTTCTCAAACCCGAAGATGCGCAGGGATGGCCCGATGGTGAATTGCGCGGCCTTCATATCGGTTACCTTGGCGATGGGAAATGGCGGATCGGTGGGGATGTCCATTCACGATTGGCCGCTGTGGTCCAGAATGTCCTCAAAGCCCCACCGGCGGTCAATCGCGGACCATTACCTGCCATGCTCCTCGAAAATCGTGGCGGAGTATTTGTTGATGTGGCCAAGTCTGTCGGCATTGACGAGCCGAAGCAGACAACAGGCGCGGCAGTCGGCGATTTCAACAATGATGGCTGGATCGACATCGCCTATAGCTATTACGGCGACATGGTTCACCCGGTGGGTCACGTTGTCCTGCTGAACCAGCAGGGGAAAGGTTTCCAGAAAGCTGACAATGCCGGTATCACATCAACGGAAATTGGGGCCACGGGCCACGGCTTGTCCGTCATAGATTTTGACAGGGACGGGTTGCTCGACTTGGTTTTCGGCAATGAACGCGGTCGCTGGTACCTTGTCCAAAACACCGGCTCAAGCTCAGGCGACAATAGTCATATTATTGTCCAAACGGGACGTTCGCCCAAAGACAACGTCGCTATCAGCAGAGCACGTGTCACATTATCCGCATGCGGATCATCCCAAACCCGCGTGATTGGGATGACTGCCGACGGCTTCCATCACATGGCGAGCGAGCAAGTGCATTTCGGGATCGGCACTTGTCCAAAAGCGGATTCGATCTCCGTGGTCTGGATCAACGGTGAAAAGCAAACCTTGCTCGATATCGCGCCAAACTCAGCCGTCATGGCAGGGCGGAAGTGATGACGTCTCTCTCCTCCAAAGTCGCGTTTGCTCAGATCAATTTCTCTGGAGAACCTCAATGACACTACGCTCACTATACGCTGCGTCGCTGCTAGCGCTGGCCGCTGGCTGTACGACAGCGGAGGGAACGCCTTTGCAGGTCCCATCGGCTTCTTCCGAACCAGCCGTCGAAATGTCGAAAAGCGAAGCGGCAGCGCGGGCAAAGATCACAACACTCGAACAGCTTATGGAAGAGGCAGAGACGCGCGGTATCGACGTGAAGCGCGAGGAAACGCTCGTCTGGTTCTCGAGGGAATTCCTGAAGTTTGCCAATTGGGACGAAGAAAATCGTGACCAGATCGAAGCCGCCTTCGGTTATTACAAGAATGACTTTGTGACGCGGAAAAAGTACTACGCCGACATCCTTCCGGAATTTGAGCGCACCGAAGTTGGCAAGATGCTCGACACCGGCATTGCCGAGCTAACTGGCGTCTTGAAGGGTGAGATCGATCGCCCGGTGGTCAACCCAGTTGATTGGCAAAATATCATAGTTGGCGACAACGCCCTGTACAGCCGAGGCCGCCCTGTCTTCCTATATGACTATTTCTCGAAAACAGTAGGCGCACCGCTAACCGATACCCGCGTTTATAACGATCATCTTGGCGCGATCTTCCATGGTGGCGAGAACCTTTACCCGGTCAATCATGATCGTGCGATCAACACCTATCTGCTTCGTGAAGACGGTACATATGATCCCGATCTTTTGCGAGAAGTAACCGACATTGATCCGTCCAATGTCGGCTTTCTGTATTTCTGGAACATGGGCTACCCCGACTGGATGGCCGAAAAAGAGCCGCAGATCGGCATGAGCCGGTCGCTGTTCACTGGCTTCGATATCGACAATCCTCTAATTCGGAAAAGCTGGGGCAAAATTGCCCGCCACATGGGCGAACTGACCAAGGGTAAGAAGGTAACACAGCTCGGCTTCGTCCTATCGAACGAACCTCATTACTTTGCCGAGAAGAATCATTGGACCGCGCGCTTTGGCGAGATGCAGCAGGTCTCGGACTATACCTTCGCATTCTTCCGGCGTTGGCTGACAGAAAAATACAAGGGCGACATTGCCGAACTGAACTCGAACTGGGGCAGTGACTTCGCCGATTTTGACAGCGTGCAAATCGAAGTGCCAATGGAGAAAAACCTGCTTGGTACGCCAAAGTGGTACGATTTCATGCGGTTCAATATGGATCGCACAACCGACTGGTTCACCTTCCTTCAAGGAGAGTTGCACAAGGGCAACCCGGATGCAGATACAAGCATCAAGCTGATGACTCACCTGTGGACGCACAGCCCGCGCTCGCATGGGCTTGATTTCGAAGCGTTGACCGAATTGACGACCATGATCGGCGATGATGCGCGCGCTGTCGGTGCTCGATCCGTGCAACAGCCCGAGGTAAAAACACCATGGGAAGACCGCTACGCGTATGACTGGTCTGATCTCGGTATGGGATACGATTTCGTTGAGTCGGTCGCGCCGGACAAGATCCATTTCAATTCCGAAACGCATATGCTGTCCGCTTCCAATTGGCGCGAACTGGATACGCCGCCAGAATATGTGCGGAGCAGCTTCTGGCTCGCCACACTGCAAGGAATGGATGTCGGCACAAGCTGGTTCTGGGCACGTGATCCCGATGGATCGCCGGAAGACCGGCTTGAGGGCGAGCTTGATTTCTTCGATACGGCGCTGACCGGTTCGTATGCGGCCTCCGTCAATATGCAACCGCGCGTCGCCAATGAGAAGACGCAAGTCTATCTAGATATGAACGCGGTCGCCGAACACATTGTCGCGTTGAGAGAGCAGCGGCGCGCTGTTCGGATTTTCTACACCGAAACCTCTGCGATCAATAAAGACAATCATATGTATGCGATGCAAAGTCTGCACGAGAAGCTGTTTTTTGATGGGATGCCGGTAGGTTTCGCGACCAAAAACATCCTAGAAAAACAGGATAACTCACGGTGGGATGCGGTGCTCGTTTACCGGACGCCTTACGTCACCGATGCGGAATTCGCAGCGCTACAGACCTATCTCGACAATGGCGGCACGGTGATCGTCGATAGTCCGAAAAGCCTTTCGCTCAATGAATATGGCAAGAAGCGCGCGGCAAAGTTGAGCGCGGACTCTGGCAAACTGATTGTTAAGAGCAATGCAGACAGTTCTGCGATGCGAAAAGCCGCCCTGGCCGAAGTGTCCGAATTGCCTGCGGTCACCTTGTCCGAGACAAACCCGACGGGGCAAAAGGGCGTCATGTGGCGGGTGATCCCCAACGCAGAGGGCGGTCACATCGTCAACGTTCTTAACCTGGGCAAGCACGATGCGAACATCACCATGAGCCTGCGCGAAGGTGGAGGCTTTACAGCGGTGAACCTCGAGACTGGGGATTCCGTCTCAGCCTCTACCGAAGTGCCCCGGCACGGTGTCTTGCTTCTGGAAGTGACCCCTGTGAACTAGAATGGCAAAAGCCGAGCGGGATTACTCGCTCGGCTTTGCTCGCTGCCAAAGGCGGACATAGTCGACCTTAAATTCGACTTTGCCATCTTTGTTTTCACCTTCCGGACTATTGGCTTCCAGATCCTCAAGGCTGTCTGGCACTCCGTGCCAAGGAAATGTTTCCATATCGAGCCAGAGGACCAATGGCCGATCAGCAACCCAGCCGTCATAGTCGTCATCAACCTCGTTATTTGCCTTGGCCCATTCACGGACCTGATCCGCAGACACATCAGCGATGAGCTTACCATCGAGGAAGTACCGCACGCCATCGGGGTTCCATTCGAGACCGTAGACGTGGAAATCATCGGCTGGGCGAAAGTCGAGTTGGCGCCGCTCAGTATAGGCTGGCTGACCTTTCAACTTGCCCCAATCACGGATCGACCACCACAATTGCGTGTCGAGATGCTCTTTGCCCTCCATCCGTCCATCACCGAACAGTTCGAATATGTCGATCTCGAGCCCCTTGCCGATTGTCCAGAACGCTGAATTGATCTCGGCATCGGCGACTTTGGCCCGCGTTTCCATATACCCGTAGGTGAATTCTCGCCGTTGGATCAGGCTCGGCGTCGTAATGTTTTCGTATGGCGTTGGCTCGCCGAAATTGGGGATGCGGATTTCAGTTTCAAATGGAAAATCAGGCTCCCAGCGCGCTTCAAGAATAAGCATGCCATTCTCGAGACGATGATTTCGGCCTGAAAACTGCGACGGGGCTCGACCTTTCCAAACAAATTTCTTCGGATCATCTGGATGCACATAGGTTGGTTTGCCATCGACGAACTTGCCAACGATAAACCAGCGATCCTCATCAAGCTGATCAGCTTCAAATTCATCGCTAATCGCCTCATTGTAAACCCAGCCCCCTTCGTTCGCTGGATCGGAGTAAGGCAGCGGATGATCCGCTTCATCAGCATTGGCCAGCACCATCACGGAAAGAAGGGCGGCAGAGAGCGGTCGATGCAGACGAAGTTTCAAGTTGAGCTCCAACAGAGAGGGATTACCGAAACATCATATGTTTGGAGCCTTGAAAACTCAATACGAGAATACGAATGATCTGGCAGAACGCAGACATGCGGCAGCACAACAGGCCGCATCACTTCGGATGATGAGCTGAAACGCTTGGGTGGACCGGGTCGCTTAGCTTGTGATTTGCGGTTCATGCCCGCTTCCACCAATGCTTGCCCTCACCTGCCGTGTTAGTCTGACACCATATGCAATCTGCCAGGGCCTTCGCGTGCGTCATCTGCCAAAGTCGCCGTGGTCGCCATGGTCGCCCTAACCGACCAATGCGGCATGATGGAAACCCAGCCGAGGGTCGGCATTTGCCGATAGCGAGGGCACGAATTCCTGAAGGTCGGGCATTGGTACACGCAAACGCAGACTGTTGTCCGGATAATTGTAGATACTGATATGGTTGAGGCCGCGATTGGCAGTGAACAGCAGGCTTTGATCCGCAGAAAGCTGGCAAGCATAAATGCTGTCGAGCAGCGAGCCGCGGCTAACCCGCAGCGCGCCGAGGAAATATTGCGAATTGCCGAAAACATTACCGCGCGTGAATGTCTCATAGACCTGCGTGGCCACCTCACGCGGGCGTTGGCTGAGCTCGGCGAACCCGGCACGCTCGTCAATCATCCGGAATGTCGCGAGGTTCTCAAGTTCGAGAAAGATAACCGACTGACTCCCGCCATTGCAGAAAATCAGTTCACTATCTGACATCGTAATGTCGGAATTGATATGCGCCGGAGTTTCTCGCCCGGTGGCCCAATGCCGCACCACTTTGCCCTGCGCGGGGTCGATTTCGAACACGTATTCCTTCAGATAGGCCATACCCCATTCGTGATAATCCTGACGGTCCTGCGGCGCGACGCGGAAGGATATCGCATAGAACAATTCCTTATTTCGGTGCGGCAGAATGTGCCAACATGTGGCGGGCAGTGTTACAATCCGAATCTCGCCGTTTTCCATGTCGCGAACTCCGACATGACAGGCCTCGCCCCGGCGGCCATCCGCCGGACTGTCCATTGAGCCATAACATAAGTGCCGCCCGGACTTGGTCAGTTTCATGGCATGCGGCAGCTTCACGCCATGGGGTTCGAGCTGTTCGGGTTGTTCCAGTTTGTCAGTTGAGAAGCGGTAGAAATGCGCTCCGATGGCAGTGATGAACTCCTCATCATTAAGCCAGGCGAGATGCGTGCTGCCATGCAGCGAGGTTCGCGGGGTCTCGAACTGAAGCGTCGAGACTCGGGCCGTTTCTTCCAGCGTTTCCGGGTCAAAAAACAGCAAATGCTGCCCAGCATTGCCGAGAAACCCCGTTGTTGCGGACGGATTGATTGCGCAGGCATGTCCAGCGGCGATACCATCATAATAATCGATTTTCCAAGCATAGCTATTATCTGATGGGTTGAATAAAAACAGACACATACCGGCCATCCCCTCCAACCCGTTCACACCGTTGCCATCAAGCGCGATATAAAAAGCAAGAGGATAATCGCGCATTTCCATCAATCTTCTCCAAAACAGCTAAGCCATTACTTTCATTGGATTTATCAATATTCTATCGAAGGCGCACTGACTCTGCGAATCTTTTCTGATATGACAATCGTGTGTGTAATCGTTTTTTCGCGTGATCGTATGCTCTCATTCTTGAGGTATAAGCATGACAAAATCATGGGAATTCTCAGGGGTCGCAAGCAAAGTACGGAACCGATTGGCGCCCATGCGTGCGCCAGTCGCGCAATTTTTCGACAGCGGTAACGCGCGCGAAATTGAGAACGTCCGATGGTTTACGCAGCATCTTCGGTGGCCCGGCATCAAGTGGTTCGCCCTTGGTGCCAATCGCCTATCCAACGGCGTTCTGTACATCATAGTCGGGGCGCTGTTCTGGCTCTCGTATGGCGAGACGGGCGCGGTTATTTGCGCTGCGTACCGCATTAACTGTGGGCCATTTGGTCTACCCGGTGATCAAACGAGGCACCTGTCGCAGCAGGCCATTTAATTTTGACCAGTCGGTGCCCTCGCTTCTTCCACCGCTTGATAAATACAGCTTCCCGAGCGGACACATGATGAGTTGTGTGGCGGCGATGACCCCGCTTTGCATAGTGGTGCCCGCAATGCTGCTTTGGCTGGCGGCGACCTTGCTAATCATCGGCTGGGCGCGGCTGGCCGCTGGGCATCACTATCCCAGCGATCTGTATGCAGGGGGCGCTCTAGGCTTAATTGTCGCTCTACCGATCAGCGCGGTGCAGGTGAATTATGCGTGAGTTGTGCCGCATGAAAATGGAGTGGTGGCTAGTCTGACGTAAGAGCTTTTTGGAGGACAAGGATGGCGGACATCGACGTAAATTATGATCCGATTACGGTGAATAGCGGCCCTGTCGCTGTCAATGTTAATGGTCTGGATGACATCCGCATCCGTTTCACTGACCCAATACGGACAGAGGCAGAGGTCGAGTCTGAACTGACGCTGCGCATTCCTGATCCGATCCAGACAGACAGCAAAATTCGCCTCGACAGCGCCTCAGAACTTACGACAACATCGGATCTGAACACAAAATCAGACGTCAACGCCAATGTCGATCTGCAGCCGGTTGTGCTCGACCAGTGTCTGCGGCTGGTGCTGGGACCGCTCCCGCCAACACGTATCTGTCTGCCAAACCGGCAACGGGTCTCATTAAGCCTTTTCGGTGTCGAAGTCATTGGTGTCACACTGGAGGGTGAAGCGCGGGTAGACGTGACTGACTTGCCCAAGACGCCGTTCGTGAAATTGGCCACGCCAAAAACGCAGAAGAGCGACAGTCTGCGCGTCAGATTGGGCGAGTAAGGGTATGACCACACATTCTCTTGAACTGATAGACTGGCCCGACAAGGCACCGCTAGCCACCTCATCGCGCCGCTCAGCGCTAACATTTCCGGTGCGGGTCAAGGCGAAGACTGGCGATTTGCGGGCGGCGCAAGATGTTCTGGTGAAGAATGTGACACCCGTCGCCAGCATGGGTTCAAAAGCAGGCAAAGGCAAGGCTACAACCTATGTCGAAAGCGCCGGGCCATTGGTCTTGCGGGGCGATGGAGAAACCGCAACCGGTGACGTGTCGCTGAGGCTCAACCGCCATATGCCCCCCGGCGAATATGTTGCGTCTTTGGAAATCGCGGGGCTGAAACGCGAGGTCTCCTTTGATGTGGTGGAAGACACATCACTTCGTATTCGCCCCTCACCTGCGGTCATCGACGCCACGCTAGCAAGCGCGAATGAGGTGACGGTTGCTTTTGAAAATCGCGGCAATGTTCCGCTGCCGGTTGATGTTCGCGGGGACTATCCGCTGGGCCGCGAAGAGCCACTAGCCGCAGATGCCTCAGACACTGAATCTGTGCTCGCTGTCCTGACCGCTGCGCTCAATCGAGCGCCGGGCGTCTTGACCGAGATTGGCACTATCACACTTGCGATGCCCGCAGGCCCCTTCACTCTGGCGCCGGGCTCCACGCACAATGCGCGCATCACCGCCATTTGGGATGTCACGCTCAACCCGGCGCGCCGCTATCGCGCCTTTATTCCCGTTTTTGCCTCCGAATTGGAGATCGCCATTGTAACCGCCATCAAGCCCGGAACTGGCAAACCCGCCACTCAGGCAGGCGGAAAAAGGAAGAGGAACTGATCCATGCAGGCCCAGATCATAAGACAATCACCCATGCCCGCAAACAGAGACACCATGGCCGCGATGGAGACTCTGGCGCGCGACGTGATGCGACCCTGGGTTAATGCTTTCGATAGCTGGCGCGGCGGTGTCGAAGAAGTAATGGCCCGTGCAGGGGACATGACCCGCCCCCGCGATGCCTGCGGTTGCCCTTGTCCCGAAGACAATTGTCAACGCGATGAGTGCCAATGCAGTTGTTGCGTCGCAGACAGTGACCTTGTCGTCGAGGCAAGAGTTGGCGAACGCCGCGTCATTCCCATCGTTATCGAAAACAAATGGCGCCGTAAGCGCGAGATTGAGGTGCAACTGTCAGACTGGAGCTGCAAAAACACCGAGTTGAAGATCGACGGCAAAATCATCGACCCGCTGAAATTCACCATTGAGCCCTGCGGTGAGCACAAGCTGATGCTGGTCGTTGAAATTGGCGGTCGCGGCAAACCCAACGATTCCACCGGCAAGCAAGGGCGCCTTCCCGAAGACGTTGAGTGCTGCGAGGTTTGCTATGCTGATCTGAGGATAAAGGGCTGCGATGTGCGCCCCATCAGGATAGCGCTTGCGGTGCTACCTTGTGAATGCGGTGCATATCACGTCGATTGCTGTCAGGCCTGCTGCTGATGAACACCAAGAGACAGGACATGCGAAGCAGTGCTGAGAGGGTGGGCACTGACGGGCAGAGAACCGAATCCAGAGCGTCCGAAACGATAACCGAGGTCAGCGATTTGTTCACCCAGCTGGCGCGCCGCTGGGCTGGGCGCCGGGTCAATGCGCTAAACAGCTATGGCCAGATTTTTGCCGACTATGGCGTAGGCCGGACCGACAGCCGGACGACAGCAAGCGCAGTTGCCAAACTGACAGCCGAAGAGACGATCAAATACCCCGGCGAGCTGCTCGGTCTTGCGACAGATTATGCGAGCGAACTTGCCCGGATGGCAGGGATGGCGACAATAGGGGACGGAGCGCGCGGGGTTTCAGGCTCTGGCTCAGGGCCCGATCCGCGTAGCGACGGTACTCGAACGGTTCATGATTTGATGTTATCAGGCAAAATCGGCGAGACTGCGACAGCGGAGTTTGTGATCGAGAACCCGCGCGATGCGGAGGTCGCTCTCGGCTTCGCCGCGACCGTCTTTTCCAATGAGGCGCGCGCTACCAAACTGACGCCATCATTTGATCCAGCGCGCTGCACGATGCCTCCTGGTGGCGAGCAGAAGGTCGCTGTGTCAGCAAAGCTCAATGGCAAGACACTGAAAGCAGGCGAGAATTACAGCGCTCAAGCAGTCGTCGACGGGTTCGACGAGATGGTGCTGCGCATAAATCTGAGCGTGGACCCCGCTTGACGCAGCGGCAGCACGTAATTGCAGTCGTCACTGATGCCGCAGCAACGCCTGCAGAGCTGCTTGACCGCGCAGCGGCGGCGATGGCGCTCGATGATCGTGTCCGAGCAGCGCTTGAGGCGCCGGGGAACAACGGGCAGGTCGTCATCATACCAGCCATGGATGGCTTTGCTGCCAACTCCCCGTCCATGACCAGCCCGCAACTTGTCGAACATCTGGTTGACCACCTGTTTGATCTTGGCGCGGAATCGGTGATTGTCGGCACAACCGAGGGCAGCGATGCGTTATGGGCAGAGAACCGCGATGTCTTCATGCGCGCCGATTTGTTGGGTTATCGCTTTGTCACACCGTCAGGAAGGGATTACGATATCGTCGACTTGTCCGAGGATGCGCAAGACATGCCATTCCCGACCGACTCGGCCCTTGCTGGCATTCCGCTTTCCACCTTTTGGAGGGAGGCGGCATTCAGGATCCTCTTTGCGGCCAATCAGACCGATTCCTGTGATGGCTATGCGCTGACATTGGATACGTTGCTTTCAGGCCTGCCCGGGCGAGAGAAAGAAAGCCTTTATATGCGTCAGCGGGATGTTGGCGCTGTAATGCGGGCTCTGCGCGCAGCCGCGCCGGTGGATGCAGCCCTTATTGATGCATGTGTCAGCAGCCATGGCCACGCAGGTCGTGCGCGGCCATGCGCGCTCGCCACTCATACGATAATCGCGGCAAGCGATCCGCTGCTGGCTGATCAGGCAGGCGCGCTAAAGATGGGGCTAGACCCGCAAGTGTCGCGCCTCTGGGAAGCGCCCGGAGAGGCAAAAGGCGTTGCCATTATCGGCTCGCTTCTGCCTTTTGAGGGATGGGTGAATGTCTCACCGCGAGCGCGCTCTGCCGCACGGCGACGGCAGAGAGACGCGGCGCTAGACCGCAGTGCAACACCCATACTTCAGGAGGTCGACACTACGTTGTTTCCCTTCCGCAACGAAGTGAATGCGCGGCTGAACCACTTGCTCAACCCGCTCTTGTCAGAAGATGTTGCGAAGGGCGGCGGAACTTTCACGCTGATCGAAATCGCCCTCGGCCAGTTCGCCGAAGCGCGCAACGCCTGGCAAGTGATGTTCGCCAAGGATACCATCGTCCGTAACCCCGCCTCGCTCAACGTGCGCGCCGACGAGATCGCCGAGACCCAATGGGGCAAAGTTGCGCCTGCCATAGCCGATCACCGTGCGCTTTTGCGGGGGTGCGCGGCGGATGAGACGGGCCTGCGCTGGCGCATGGTGGATGGTGCGGTCTTGTTTGACTGTGTTCGTCGCTTTCCGGTGCCGCTGGAGACCTTCGCCGCCTGCGTGCCAATCAATCGCACGATTCAGTTCATGAATGACTATGTTGGCGGCGAAGCGCAGAGCGTCGCCTGCGATGCCAAGGGACGAGTGACGCGCCAGCTTGAGCGCAACCTATATCTGCCGCAGCCCAATTTCACGGCTCTGCTTGGCGGGGATGTTATCGATGTGACCAAGATCGAAACCGTCGCCTACGCCAAGACTCACCAGGCCATGTCCTGGCAGACGCTGTTCAGCGAAAATCAGTCGGCGATAGCCGATGATGGGCTGGTCGAGTTCGCAGGCGTTGGCGAGGACACGGTTGTCACCATCTTCGCGCGCCAGCATTTTCGGCAACCGCCGCTGGTGGAAGCGATTGACCTCTCGCTATTCCCCGAGCTGCACGCCTGGCTGGTGACCGATGCCTATCGCCGGTTTGCCAGCCGCACCTTCGCAAATCTTGAGGCCGTGCTGGAAGGCCGGGATGTGCGCATTGGCAAACCGGCCACGCAAATTGAGGTGGATGAACCGCTACCCGTTGATGGCCTCGTCTCGATTGCAGAGAGACTGCGCGATGATTTGCCAGACGATTGGATGGAGCCCCTCCGGTATGGCTTGGATTGGGCCAAGCGCAGCAAGCCGGTTCCAGTCCAAATCGATGCTGATGGGCTGCGCCATTTCCAACCCTCTGCCAAGATGCTCGTAGAGGAGGAGGAGCGGCCCGTTCTGCTCGCCGGATTACTCAGCGACATATTAGGTGCGGTGGCCACCAGCTTGGAGCAACCGCAATGAAGGCGCTGGTCACAGGTGCGAACGGGTTGATCGGGGCAAACATTCTGCGCTCGCTCATCCGTGCGGGCCATGTGGCGACAGGTCTGGTGCGCGTGACGTCGGATGTGACACACATCTCTGCTTTGCCCGTGTCGTTGGCGGTTGGAGATGTGCGAAACATCGACTCTCTGGCCGCACCAATGGCCGGCTGCGAGGTCGTTTTTCATACGGCAGTTCATTTCACCTACTGGGGGGAAACCCAGGCCGATATGCAGGCGACCGCCATTGAGGGCACGCGCAATGTCATCACGGCGGCGCGCCATGCAGGCGTCCGGCGCGTGGTTGTCACATCGTCCTCCGTGACTTTGGGTGCTGGGACAGACCCGATTATCCGTGATGAAACGGACACAGCAGATCCCGGCGATACCGTGCAGACAGGGTATGTCGCCGCCAAGGTCGCACAGGAGACACGCGCCACCGAATTTGCCGCAGAAGCAGGCGTCGAGATCGTCTTTGCTCTGCCGACGATGAGTGTTGGCCCATACGGCAGTAGTCTCGGCCCCAGTAACGGCGTCATAGCCAGTTATCTTGCTGACCCCCTAAAGCTAAGCTGGGCTGGGGGCTGCAACATCGTGGCGGTTGAGGATGTGGCGAATGGCCACCTTTTGCTGGCCGAGCGCGGCAAAGCCGGCTCGCGCTACATTCTCGGATCGGAAAACCTCACCTGGCGCGAGATCCATACCCGCATAGCCGAGTTGGCCGGGGTAGATCCACCTAGATATCTGGCTAGCGGTCCAACCTGTAGGGGTATCGCCGCAGTTGAAGAACTGCGCGCGCTAGTCACGGGGGTGCCGCCTCTGGCGACGCAAACGCAAGCCGCAATGGCTGGTCGCTATTACTGGTACAGCCATGATGCCACCGCCGCGCTTGGTTATGCGCCACGACCGGCTGAGGAAGCGTTGGCCGGAGCCATCGCCTGGCTATCTGCCGGCCCGCATGTGTCGCGCGAGACCCGCATCAACATGCGCCTCGACCGGCGAGTGCATGCCGCCCGCGTGGCGCGGCTGACCTCAGAGCAGACATTTCAAAAGGAGCCAGTGTGAAAACATTCAGCACTCTTGTCGGCGTCAGAAAACCGCTACATGAAATTGCCAAGACGGTCCGCGACCGGCTTCCTGAAATTGTCCCCGCGCTCGCCGATGTAAGCAGCATTGAGGTGACCAAGCGAACCGAGGACGCCGATGGACGAACCAACCTCGTCAATGAATGGCATGTTGAACCAAAGCTGCCAGGACCGGTAAAACAGATGATTTCAGAGGACATGCTTGGCTGGGAAGACCATGCGGTGTGGAGCGCCGATTTGAGCGAATGCATCTGGCAGATTGAGCCATTTTTCATGCCTGGTGCGATCCATGTTGCCGGCTCGACACGGTTTGAAAAGGCCATGGGCGGACGCGGCACCAAGGCCATCTTCGCAGGCGAATTTGATATCGATCAAGCCGCCCTTTCGAAAGTCCCGGTGGCTTGGCGCGGAGCAGCAACATCCGCCGTGGAGATGGTTGTCGGCACAATGATCCCACGAAATTTTCGTAAGACGATAGAGGCGGCTGCGCTTCTTGATTAGGGCTTTGCCCCTTGCTTCAGGCATTACCAGATTAACCGGAATCTGATTAGATTCCTGCATGAACCTAAGCGGGATGTTGTCCGTCTAAAGCCAAATCGTCTCTGCTGGACAAAGAGCCCCCTGCCCTCGCCGCCTCAATCCGCAACAGGTACAGTCAGTCTGACAACACCATTCTGCCAGCTATCTCGCACGTGCCATTCATCCGCTCATTTCAAGCCGCGAATAGACGTAATCCTAACTTTCAAAAGCGGACCACGTCCCCTTGGAGGCAGATCAAGGTCATAACCGCCCTAACTCCTGCTCAAGCACTGCCCCCCCAATAGAGCTGGTCAGAACCTCACCTGCGCTCCAGCGAAGAACTCACGCCCTTCGATATCATTCAATGTGGAAAGGATATTTCTGGTGTTGCCGAGCGTTAGACCGGTCGGAAGAACAGGGCCAATCCTGTCGAAGATATTGGTCACGCCGCCATAGATCGAAAATCGATCATCATCTCCAAAACGATATCGCACGAAAAGGTTATGAAGTGTCTCTGATCCGGCGCGGAAGAATTGTGGGTCTTCAGGGGGAACGAATTCATCAAGACCACCGCTTTTGAAAAGCGTCGTCCAAGTCAACGTCACGCCGTCATAGCCCCAGCTCGCGCGCGCGCGGAATTCGTCCCTCGATTGTGTAATTCTGCCCAAAGAGTCCGATACTGTCGGTCCCTCAATTGCCAGGAAGGTAAAGTCATCCTTGAAATAATGCGAATAACGCACATCAAAATTGAATCTGCCCGGAACTATTTTCGGTTCGATTTCATATAGAGCCGAGACGTCCAAACCCGCAACATCCAGACTGTCGAGGTTTTCCGACTGGTTAACAACCTGCGTGACCCGCCCAGTTGACGCGTCACGCGTGATAACGTCACAGAAACGATTGTTGGGGAAATTTACATCCGAAACACACAGATCAGCGGTCAGTTGGGTGGAAACACTGCCGATCGCATCGCGAACGGAAATATCATAATAATCAACTGCCACAACCAGATTTGGAATGAATGACGGCGTGAACACAGCACCTGCTGTATAGGTCGTCCCGGTTTCTTCCTGCAGATTTTCATTGCCGGAATTAGGGCCGCTGACGGTAGTGGGGCCGTTAAAGGCCATTCCGGCATTGTCGGGATCAGCGAAAAAGGCTGTGATTCCTGGTTCCGTCAGGCAGTTGGCGGCAATCGTTTCAGCTGATGCCGGACTGCCCGGAGCTGGAGTTACACCGGTTCCGTCGGGCATCAAGCCATTGCAAGGATCCCGCAAGCTATCGAAATCTGGCCGAGAAGGAGCAAAAAACTCTGTTAGAGTGGGTGCCCTCTGGGACCGGGAATACTGTGCACGGAAACGAATATCATCAATCGGTTGCCATGTGCCGCCGACATTATAGCTGTAAACCGTGCCAATGGTTGAATAGCTGGCCACGCGACCCGCAAGTTGCAATGATAATTGATCCTCGATGATCGGGATATCAAGCTCAGCAAATCCTTCAATAACATCGAATGAGCTGCGGAAATCTGGCGTGGTCGTTAGCGATGTAAGTTCGAGATCCTGATCGGGGTCGCCAGTTGTATCCTGAAGCTCGTGCCGGTAGTCAAAACCGAACGCCGCCTTTACATCGCCGCCCGGCAAGGTGAAAATCGAGCCATCAATCGCACCAGATACAGTCGCCTGCTCACGATACTGCTCCAAAAGTCCATTATAACGAATGAAATCTGCAGCGGCGTCGGAGATTGATCCTTCACCGAAAATGTTCAGCGGAACACAGCCGTCCGCCCGCGCTGCTACATCTGCACACTGGGTGCCATCTGCTGTAACGTTCAAAGCATTGCGTACATTCAGATAGTTTATCTGGTTTTGAGATACCTGGCGTTGATCGAAACGGCCAAAGGTCGCGCCCAGATTCCATCTCAAATCATCTGATATTGCGCCTTTCAAACCGAATGAACCGCGAATTGTCTCACGCTCATTGGTTGTGATTGCCAAACCCACCTCGGACAGCCGCCGTACAAAAGACACCGTTCCTATCCGCGTCTCTTCAACCTCAGGCGGAATGAAAGGGTTGTCAGCTGCGATCGTGCCGATGTCACCCAAGGCATTGAATGGTCCAATGTCCGTTCCGCTGGCGATTGTCTGTGCACCATTTGTCGATACGGCGGTAGAATGCGCGTACAGCAAGTTGAAGAAAACTTCTGTATCGGGCGTAATTTCGAACGATGAACGAATGGCCCCGTTATAGTTTTCAAATGATGGAAAAAGCGACCGGCCAGGCCGAAAGTTAAAGCCGTCCACATCTGTTTCAAACCCAAATCGCGGATCGCGATCATCGGGAAGATTGCCCGCCCTGTCATTGAAGAACACCCCTCCAATATTGAAGGCATCGTCACCTTCAAAAATCCCGCCTGGCAAACCAACATTGCCCGATGGGTTGATGCAGAAACGTCCCGAGTTATCGCAATCACCAAATGTGGTTTCATCCCGGAAAGCGTTGGGATTGTCGGGATCAAGCGGATTGGTTAAAGGCTGATTGAATTCAACGCTTGCGATTGATTGCGGTCGTGACGCATCCGCAAAAATTGCTTTGTGATCGTCATAGCTAAACGCGGCGAGGAAATAACCACGATCGTCAGCAAACCTTTTGCCTAAGGTTGCATCGAGCGAGATTTCTTCGCCGCCAGACGCTTCTGGTGTGTTATAGCGTGCACCCAGTTCAATACCCTCAAAGCTATCTTCAAGGACGACGTTTACAACACCCGCAATCGCGTCCGACCCATAAATCGCCGAAGCGCCGCCAGTTGTAACCTCAAGCCTTTTGACAAAACCGCTTGGCAGCGTGTTGAGACTTACACTCTCCCCCTCACCTGAGTTGGAAACAGCGCGCAGTCCATCTATTAAGGTCAGTGTTCGATTCCCGCCCAAACGGCGAAGGTTGATGGTGCTCAAGCCGCTATTTTGAATAGTTGTCGCCGTAGTTTCCGGTGTCAAACCTCGATCTACACCTGGCAGGTCGCGCAGCAGTTCTGCGACATCCCTAGAGCCGCTTTGCGCGATATCATCCGCATTCAGTACCTGCAGGGGGACATTGGATGTCTCGTTTGATACTATCGCCCGGCGAATACGAGAGCCAGTGACAATGATCGTGCCCTCCTGCGGGGCAGCATCGGTGTCTGATACAGGTCGTCGCGTAGCAGATGCCGGCTGGCTATTTGAGGTAGCACCTTCGCCTGTCGCCTGCACCAGAAAGGTATTGCGGCTGGTAATTGTGAAGCGGAGGCCAGTGCCACGCAACAAATGCCTGAGGGCAGCATCTGGTTCGTAACGGCCTTCAATATCGCTTGAAAATTTGCCACGAGTGACATCGCTGGAGAAGAGAATTTCTCGCCCGCTTTCCTGAGCAAATTCATTGAGTGCTTTGCCAAGTGGTTGCCGGTCAATGTCAAAACTGACTGGTTTTGCCAGAACCGGACTGGCGATCGCCAACGCAATCGTTCCAACTCCTGCCTTAAACAGATTTCGTGTTCTGGAGCCTTTGGTAGCTGCGCCGCACTTCATGCTTTACCCCCGTCCTGAGTCAATTGTGACAGTTGCTGTCACGGTCGACGAGGAAGAGCGAAAGCTTAACCAAAACCCGCCACATTATTTTACAACTGCGTATTTTAGCTGGCTGACCGTTACTCCGCTGCCACTTCCAACAGGATTTCCGTGTCACTCAACTTTCGTGCCTTAACGCCAAAATAGGCCTCCAGAGCTTCGACAAAATTATCCTGTCGGCCTGTGATAAACAGGCCATTGATCTTTGTGCGGGCCAGCCCCGCGTCGGTGACGGTTAGCTTGACTTCGCTATAGCGGTTCATTTCCTCAACCGCGAGCGCCAGTGGCATATCATCGAACACCGCACTGCCTCGGCGCCAGGATGTAGTTTTGGCGAGATCCACCTTCTTGCGTATCGCCGCGCCGGTTGGACGCACTCGGAACTGCTGTCCGGCGATTACCATTGACGATGGATGGAGCTGATCGGGATCATCGGCGTAACGTTTCGCAACGCTTACTCTCCCTTCCGTTACCGTAACTTCGACCACGCCGTTCACCGTTTTGACGTCAAATGCGGTACCAACTGCGGTAACCTTATAATCGCCAGTGTAGACCGAAAAAGGTCTGTCGGGATTATGCACAACGTCGAAATGCGCCTCGCCTTTGACCAGATGAACGGCTCGCTCTTCCAGACTATATTGCACGTCAATTTCACTGTCGGTGTTCAGCGTAGCAATCGTACCATCGCCTAAAGGAATGTCCGCGCGCTCGCCAATGGTGGTTGAGTATGCGGGCATCTTGGTGCCGCCGGCAAGCCTCGTGTCTGCCGGGTCCTGAGCCGATGGCAGCAGCAGTAAGGTGGCAGCAATGACAGAAACCACGCTCGCCGCGATCGCGCCGCCAAGCCCAAACCAGCTGTTCGGCCTAGACCGCGCTTCCGAAGCCTCATCGACGCCGCGAGCGAGAGCTGCTGCGCGCATAGATTGGATTTCCGGCATTCCAGCAATCCCAGACAGTTCGCCGAGCATCTTTTGCAGGTCGTAAAAAGCTCGCGCATTTGCTGGATCGGCGCTTTTCCATTCATCATGCGCAGCACGGTCAGCATCAGTGCAATCGGGCGCGCGCAGGCGCGCATCCCAAAGGCCTGCCGCTTCGTCAACGTCGAGATCTGTGCTGACCAAGTGACTCATCTAAACCGTCCAACTCGTTTCAAAAGGAAGGTGTTCGCTTGCGCGAGGTGGCGCTCAACCGTCCTGATGCCAATATCCAGCTTTTGCGCTATATGCATTTGTTTAAAGCCTTCAAAGTGATAGAGGACGAAAATGTCTCGTGTCTTATCCGGTAATTCATAAAGCCCTGCGACAAGCTGCCTTACGGCTTCCCTATCGGCTAAGACAGTTTCTATCGAGATTCCCGCCACGGTATGCTCGTCTTCGTCGAACATATCTTGCAAAGCTGCGCCATTACTGGATCGCTTGCGGTAGTATTCAGCGATCGATGCTCTGGCCGTTTGAAAAATATAGCCTTTAACAGTTTTGATCGATTCCAGATCAGCTCGGTTCGCCAAGCGAACGAAGACATCCTGAACCAGATCGTCGGCTTCTTCAGCGGACGAAACACGCTTCTTGAAATAGTTTTGAAGCGCCGGTCCGAACTCTTGCGACCATACCTCCAGCAACGCACGGTCATTGGCACCCAGAGGTTGAACGGGAGACTTAGCCAATGTTTTTCGATTCCGGATACATTGCCTTAGGTTATGTCGTGACATCATTGTTGGCAACACTATCGGGTGTTGTCACCCATGAACGCTTGAGGCCTGGCATTAATTCAGGCAATGCAGCGCGCTATTCTTCAAATGCAAATTTACGACTGATGCGCAAAAAGCAAAACCAGGCCTGAGGAACGATATGCGTATTTTGATCGTGGAAGATAATGAGCAAATCGCCTTATTGATACGGCAATTGCTCGAGCAGAATAGCTTCATCGTCGATCACTTTGACAGTGTCGCCCTGACCAAAGAGGCAATCCTGCAACAGGCGTATGATCTCGTCATCATCGATCGCGGATTGCCGGATGGGGATGGGCTGGAAATCATCGCAGACCTCTCAAAAGAGCGTCCACAATCTGAGCTACCTCCGTTCATTGTTTTATCTGCTTGGGGAGAGGTGTCCGATATCGTTCATGGATTAAATGAGGGCGCTGTAGATTACATGACAAAGCCCTATGATTCAGACGAACTGCTAGCGCGAATTCGTTCGAACATCCGGAAGAGTCAAAACCAACCAGCCGAAAATATCAAGGTCGGCAACATTGTTTATGAGCCAACCCAGATGCATGTGCTGATCAGTGATGAATTCATTCAGCTGGGTCGACGTCAATTGAGCATACTCGAAGTCCTGATAAAGAACAAAGGGAAGATCGTAACGCACGAACATCTCGAAAGAGCTGCTTATGGCTACGATGATTACATCGAATCAAACTCCTTAACTTCGCAGATCTCGCGCCTCAGAGCTACTCTGGTAAAATCGAGAGCGAACGTAGAGATCAAGGGAGTCCGTAATTTAGGCTATGTCCTGAGAGAAGTGGGGCAATGAAACACCCTCAACGGATTTCCGGCTCCCTTATCTGGAGACTAATTATCTCCATGATTGTTATACAAATAGTGCTGGTGATAGTAGTTTATAAGGATACTATTTCAAAATATGATGAATACCTATCTCAAAACGACGAAGCTGTCGAAAGCACCATAGAAAATCTATTCATCCAGTATTACACCATGGATGATATCGACGACCTTTCCAATCGTGACGGATTGATATCTCCGAAGGAATCGGACGATGAATTGCATAAGTATCTATGGAACCATGTTTTAGAAAACAATCCCAAGCTATGGTTCTATATAGACAGTGATGAATTCACCGTATTACATGGAGATGTGCCGGGCAGCGCCAAGAAATTTCAATCGGCAGGTAATGATACGATCCGCCTGATCGATGGCTGCTATGAGCAAACTGGAATAGGAAATTTTCAGAGCGAAAACTACAGCACATTTGAAATCACGTGTGGGTCTGGAGGGCACCTGGCATGGGCTATCGGTGGTGTAGATCCGGAATATCAGTTTCCGGCAGATTTCGTTGATTATGAAACGGAAAATTACCTGCCCAACATTTTGAGATCCGCAGCAATTTTCTCTTTGAGCATATTCATAATTATTCCATTAGCGGTTTTCGTAATACTAAGGCCGGTTCAGAAGTTCGCGAAACGCGTGGAAAATTTCTCACTTTCCGCAGATGCGTTCAATCTGCCGCTTGATAAAGTTCCGACAGAGTTGGAAGCCTTCGTAAACGCAGTGAACACAGCCTTTCAACGAGTGCGAGATAGCTACGAACGAGAGAATGTCTTTCGTGCTGCGATGGCGCACGAGCTGAGAACACCTCTCACCATATTGAATGCGCGCATAAATTTGCTCAAACCTTCAAAAATCCGAGACAGCTTAAAAGAAGATGTTCAACTCATGACTGAGTTGATCGATCGCTTGCTCAAGCTGGCGGAAATGACTAGCCGTGCAGATGAATACGCAAGTCTTCGACTTAACGGACTTGGTCCGCGAAGTTGTTGATAGCCAGCAAAAATTTGCGCAACAGGCGGGACGAGAGATATCGCTTAAATTGGCTGCGGAGCCGACGCTGGTAAGTGTCAATCGCGACACTTTTGAGCTGGCGCTATCAAATCTTGTCATCAATTCAATTCATCACGGTGTGATCGACGGCAACAATGACCCTATTGAAATCGAAGTGACTGGCAAAGGTTGTGTCAGCGTTCGCGATTACGGTTCGGGCTTCCCTGACAAAATCCTTGAATCACTGAATTCAGCAAAGAAGCCAGACAATAGCGCATATCGCAAACGTCACGCCGGGATTGGAATGATGATAATCCAGGCCGCCGCGCGATCAATGAATGCGGTGGTTACCTTTGAAAATGCCCGGCCCAGCGGGGCTCTGGCGACGTTACGTTTCCCATTGCATCACGAACCATCATGACGTTGGCCTTATACCGATCATAGTATCAATTTCGGATGCCCTCCTGCGGATATATGCGCATGGCAACTGGCTCCGTAGGTTGCTGAGGCGTTAATCTGAATGCGATTTACCGCAATCTCTGACCGTCGAGATCGTAAACTTCAACCACACCCAAATCCAGCGCGCGCAATTGCTCCTCAAACAAGGATATGTCCCCCACCACTGTCCAAACCAGATCATCCGTCTGGAACAACTCCTGGGTGGCAGCTTGCACAGTCGCGGCGGTCAGCGCTTTATAGCGGGCTTGGCTGCCTTCCTGATAATTATAGGGGCGATTGCGCATATCATTTTCGAGCATCATCGCGACAATATTGAGGTTGTCGCCAGCCAGTAATCCAATGTTTTTCTGAATAGGCGAAACCACCTTCTCAACGTCGCTGTCTGTAATCGGGTTCTCGCTCTCCAAACGCGCAATTTCTGCGATAATCTCGTTGATCGCATTTACGCTTTCCGATGCGGTAACCGAACCATGTATGGTCATGCTCATCTGGTCATTTTGATCGCTAAGCCCCGATGAGATGCCGTATGTCCAACCCTTGTCTTCCCGCAAATTCAAATTCAAGCGTGAGGTAAACCCACCGCCAAAGATCAGGTTTGCGACAATATGACCTTCGTCATGGCTATCGTAAGCGATATCTGTAACTCTCTTGGCCGTGATCTGTGTTTGCGGTGAGCCTTCATCGTTGACGAGAATAAACAGCGGCCTATCACGCGAGGCTGATGGACCAATGTCAGGAATGGGAGGCAGCGGTCGTGTCTGCTTCCATTCACGAAAGTTCTCTTCCAAGATTGGTCGCAGATCTTCCACCGAGAGATCTCCCGCCACGTACAATGTGCTTCCGTTGGGTTGGAAGAGGTCTTTGTGATGGGACAGGACTTGATCGCGTGTGACCTTCTGCAGCGCTTCGAGCCGCTCCGGATATGTCAAATAACCGGCGTCATCCTGCATTTTCCTCTCGGCGATGTCCGGTGCCGCTACTTTTGGATCCTTGCTCGCATTCAGCACGCGTTCGCGCCGCGCCCGAAGCGCAATTTCAAAATCAGATTGAGAAAATTCAGTGCGGATAAACGCGCCGCTCCACAGCTCAAGGGCGTCTTTAAATCTGGGCAGGATAGCAGACAACGAATAGGTCGTATTCCGGCGATAAGAGCCGCCTTCCACCGTCATCCCCAACCGTGCTTTCTCGTCTGCAACCTCGCCGCTACTCAACTTGGAATGGCCCGATGACATCAGCATATCATGCGCCAATGGAGGTACGACCCGCCCTTCACCAGAATAGGCTTGCCAGCCAGATGGAATATTTAGCGTCATCAGTATCGTAGGAGAGTTTTGACGCTCCACCAGCACGACCTCCAATCCGTTTGAAAGTGTGAATGTTTCAGGCGTTGGGACAGTCAGACCTGGTGCTGGGCCAATCGGCGGCTTTTCGCCGATCAACTCTGGCACGGGGAGCGCCCGATATTCAGAGGTGCCGATCAGATATTCATCATGATAGCCCTGGGCCAACCATTGCCGGGCTCCGGATTTGACCTGCTCGGGCGAGAGCTGCGGCAACCACTCCAAGACCTCAATGTCGTTATGCGGGTTGTCGCTGTACATCAACGCCTCTGCCAGCATCCCCGCCTTGGCAGAATTGGATGTCGAATTTTCAATTATATACGCCTCTTCCGCCCCGCGTATCCTGAGAATATCGTCGCGATCAGGCCCTTCGCTCAGGTACTTCGCTGTTGCCTCATCCATCGCTTTCGCAAGGTCGTCGAGGGGAACACTCTCTGCGGCCACAACATAGATATGAACAATCGTCGCCAACTGCTTATACCGCACTACACTTGACGTGCTGCTGGCCAATTTCTGTTCGGTTACTAACGCGCGGTACAATGGAGAGTTTTCACCGCCAGCGAAAATCTCAGCCGCAATTGCGGGCGCCAGATCCTCTTTGTTGATCACCGGCGGCAACACATAACTTCGCACAAGTTGGGACGACGGCGAAGTGTCCGTAACACTATGTCGTGTGATCACCAGACGTTTGACATGTCGGCGTTCATCCTGGGTGATCGCAGGGCCGGGTTCCAAATGCCCAAAGTGCTTTCGCACCAAGGCCTCGGCTGCGTCGTATTCAATGTCGCCGGCCAAAGAGAGGACGATATTACGCGCGCCATAATGCTTGGCGTACCAGCGCCTGATATCTTCCAGTGATGCGCTTTCAAGGTCTTCAACCGACCCGATCGTTGAGTGGTGATACGGGTGCCCCTTGGGAAAAAGGATGGACATTGCGCGAGCCATCGAATTGCCGAACGGGCCGCTTTCACTGAGATTTTTCTCATTCTTGACCACATTGATTTGTGTTTGCAATTTCCTCTCAGTGATGCCGTCCAATATGTTTTTCAGACGATCCGATTCCAGCCACAGCAGCCTCTCCAGCGAATTCTTGGGCACTGTCTGGTAGTAGTTTGTCTGATCAAGGTCAGTCGTGCCGTTGGCATTCGAACCGCCAATTTCATTCAGGTAGCTAAAATACTCACCTGGATTTTTGGGCGTTCCATTAAAGTGCAAATGCTCAAAGAGGTGCGCAAATCCCGACTTCCCCTCAGGTTCATCCTTGGAGCCCACGTGAAGGTAAACGGCAGTTGATACGAACGGCACTGATGTGTCGCGGTGCAGCACTACACGCAAACCATTTTCAAGCGTCACAGTGCGATATTCAAAATACGCCCTTAGATCCAGAGGCGCTTCAATCCCCTCATTGTCAGAAGCGTTCGATGAAGCGCTGGCTGAAGAGAGCGCCAAAAACTGAAGCGCAGCCACGCCAGCAATATGGAGCATCACCATAAAAAGGATATTATGTCGGCTTCGCACGCTAGACTCCTGAATTCACTCTCTGCCGTAAACCAAACCAACAGTACCGATCGCAGACCGTCGGTCACAACTTCGACAGGGCTACCTTGCCGCTTCAACGCCTTCTTGAAGAACACCAAAGCCGCTGATTTATCGCGCTTCTTAGTGACGTGACTTTCGAGTATTTCGCCTTCGTGGTCGACCGCCCGCCAAAGGTAGCGCATCTCGCCGTTGATCTTCATGAACATCTCATCAAGGTGCCAGCGCCACTGCCTGAAACCGCGCATCCGGCTGATCCGATGGCGTTTAATATCCGCAGCAAACAGTGGACCAAGCCTATTCCACCAGAATAGCACCGTCTCGTGGCAAACGTCGATCCCTCGCTCAAACAGCAGATCCTCTACATTCCGCAAGCTCAGCGGAAAGCGGACGTACATCATCACAACAAGCCGAATGATCTCAGGTGACGAGTTTAACCTCTTGAATGGGCTGTCTGGCTTACGGTGTCCGGGAATCAAACCGCCCTACCCTCACCGCCTCAATCCGCGACAGGTACAGTTACTCTGACAACACCATTCCGGGCCTTGAGATAGCAGTTCAGGTGGCCCTTAATTTGGTTAAATCCTGATTGATCCGCAAATTGAGAGTCAAACCAGACAGTCAGTAGACAGCCAAATTGCCGCCACCCCCAAATGACTCAGCCGCAGTGCCACTTTCTCCCCAGATGACATCGGCAATACAGTGCAACAGATTGAGGCATTCACCCCATTCGCATAGTCGCTTGACTGATCCATATCAGCACTAGGACATGGGAGGCAGTATCAATGAATGGGCAAAAGCAAGATATTGGAAGCTTTGCTAAGGTCAATCTGTGCGGACTCGTAGCGATGTTCGCATTGATCTTTGCCGCGCCAGTGGCACCCCTGAATGCGCAAGACACCCGCGCGCGTGCTGATTTGGCCAGCTATGAGCAATACGACGAGGGTACACCGCTTCCCATCGATGGCATTTGGCGTCTGCGCGAACTCGGCAAGCAGGTAATCATCGAAAACGGCATTGTGATCGCGATGGAGGAATGGACGCATTTGTTCGTCTGGGTCGTCGATCCAGGCATGGTCACTTCATCAAAGCTGCAGCAGAGCGACCGTCAGAAATTTACCGCATATGACGAGCTACTCAAGCGAGAGATGGAATGGACCGTGCGCGCTGACGGCACCATCTTCGCAACTGGCGGGACTGGACTGCTCGCCCCCAAGTTCACGCTTGCACCGGTCGAACTCTCCTATCCCGGTGTATTTGAGGCGTTGGTAAGAGGTGAGGAAGTGGTGCTGACACCTGAAGGTTTTGGCGTAATGCCCAGGCCCGACGCCTTAGAGATAGAACTGGAGTTTACCGGTCCGCTCACCAGTGGGGATGGCATGTGCCTTGATCTCGATACGAAAGATCTCGGGCAGCAAGGCGGTAAACTGCGGGTGTGGGAATGCCTGGGCGGCAACAATCAGCGCTTCATTCATCTTGAGGATGATGGGATGATTGTCACCGCTAGTGGCATGTGCCTTGAGGCAGTTGGAAGTGACAACGGCGCTCCGGTGCGCGCCTTTGGCTGCGATGGCAACGAGGCGCAGATTTGGGCAGCCAAGCCTTTGCCCGGAAAACAACGCCTGGCTTTGGTGAATGAGAAGACAGGCCGCTGCCTCGATGCGCATGGACCGGAATCGAAACGCAATGGTGGCCGGATCCAAATTTGGGATTGTATCGTCGGGGACAACCAGAGCTGGAGCATGTAATGCTACGGGCATTTCACCTTTTTTCAGCCCTAGTGGTGATAGTTGGCGCAGCCCCTGCATTCGCTGGTTCAAAGCATCGCCCAATCGAGCTGGTCCAATGCGATAGACCGCTCGGTAGTTTCGCCGTTGTAGAGGGTGACGCGCGCAGTTGGGTGGAAAAGAAGCTTGGCAGCCCAAGACAGATCATTGAGGCCCTGGTTGATCAGTCGAATTGTTTTTTTCCTTACGATCCGAGCACTGGAGAGGCCGCTCAATTCATGCTGACTGTCGTGGCAGGCGACAAGGTGGAGGTCGCCACCGCCACCAACCTCAACAGCGCAGGCGTCGCCAACGCGGCGGCCATGGCCCAAAATAGCGGCTATCGCAGTGGAATGGGAACAGCTGGAGACATTGCGGGTATGATCCTGCTCGCAGGCGCGGTGGTGAATGCGCTCGCTGGAGTGGTGGGAATTGGCAAGAAAAACACGGTTATCACAGGCCTCACGCTAGTTGACACGGACGAAGGCGCTGCAATCGCCTCCGGCACCGGCATAGTCCAAAAAACCAAGCTCAAATTTCATGACGATGACGATGACGCAATAGCGCGGACGCCAGAAGGGTTCTGGATGCAAGCCGTTGAAGACGCTTCTGCCGATCTTCGGTTCACCAAGAAAGAAGGAGGCCGGGAGATGATTCAAGGCTTCGTTATTGCGTACAACAACATGGTCACTCAGGCACAAGCAATGGGTGTTGGCAAACAAGCAGAAGAAGAAGCTCTCGCCGAAGCGATGGCCGCTATGGAACCGGCCATTATCGAACCTGCTGGCCCGCCACCTGTTATCGTGGCGGTCCAATCAAACCTCTACCTAGAGCCCTCTCGTCAGGCGGAGATTGTGCGGGTCATCCGCCCCGGTCAGGAGTTGACCCCTATTGGCGAGCTAAATGGAATTTTCCTGCCAGTGAGTGACGCATATGGGGTCTTGGGATGGGTCAGTGTCGAAGATTTGCAGTAGGCGACAACCTTGCTCTGGCCGACATGCGAGTGGATCAGCTGGCGTTTGCGTCGACCAACCCTTCACGCAGAGCGTAAGCTATCAATTCGGCAGCAGAACGAGCATCCGCCTTGCGCATCACGCTGGTCCGGTGACGATCCACAGTCTTGATACTGATCCCCAACGTCTCCCCGATTTCGCGATTGGTTTGCCCGCTTACCACGAGGTTCAAGATTTGTCGCTCGCGGCTGGTCAGCGGCTCAAGATCAGCGACTTCCTCCAGCAATTGCGTAAAGCGCTGGCAGATCACTCGCCCGCCCTCCATGACGCGCGGGATCGCCGCACCAAGTTCCTCAAGATCATCGCCCTTGCAAAAGACACCGTCTGCACCGACCTCTACCAACTCAGCAATCTTTCCACTCGCCTCAACACCTGTGAAGATAATGATCTTGCAGTCCGGAGCCCAGCGGCGCGCTTCGATCAGAACCTCAGTGCCGCCGGCATGCGGCATCGTGACGTCCAGCATCAGCAAATCGGGCTGGTGTTTACGCACCGCGCCAATGGCGCGAATGCCGTCAGCCACCTCATCAGCAACGGAAAAATGGTAACCCTCAAGCGCGTCGGCATCGCCCAACAATCGTGCCAAAGCGCCGCGAATGACGCCATGATCATCGGCGATCACCGCCTTGTATTCCTTGCCAAAGGTCATGGTGCCCACCGCGCCATCAACAATACCCCCTGCTGCAAGCTAGCAAGCTGTGTATATTACATATGATGGGGGCAGGAACAATAATCGGGCGCATATGCCCTTTGGTTGCAGCGGCCTTGGTGGTTTTAGTGTGGCCGCCGGTCCTGCTTGCTCAAGATATGCCGGCATCATTTCAGGCCGACCCTGTGCTTCTTGAACAAGGTCAGCCGTACCGAACAGGTCGAGGGCAAGGCATGGTACTTCGTTTCCACGGGCGGGGAATCATTCGACATTAATAATGCCATAGCGGCCTTCAATGCAGGGGAATTCACCGCGACTTTCAATCCGCAACGCACAAGCGTTATGGAGCAGCGAGACCTTTGGATTGCCTTGCCAATACGTGCGGATGACGAAAATTCGAGAGCGATCAGACGAAGCGTCGGCTTGGGCGGCATATTCTATACCGTTCCCGACATCTATCTTGTGCAAAGCGAAGGCGAAACGACCAAAATACTCGGCGGTCCAGCCACCACAGATAATGAGCTGCTGCATCAAAAACTGACTTATTTGCACTCTGCCAGCTTCGAACTTGAGCCGGGCCAATCCGAGCTGCTGATGATCAATCTCGCGCTTGATGACCGGCCATCCATTGGCCTATTCCGCGAAGGAGAGCTCGTACCGAAATCAAATCATCGGCACCTTGCTCAAAGCCGGTGTTATCATCACATTTCTAGCGGTCGGGATATGCCTTATCGTGCTGGGAATTTTAGCTCGCCGCCCGAATACGATCATCGTCGCAATCGGCTTTTCTCTTATCGCAATTCAGAGCGATGTTTCGCTTTTCACCACTATTCTGGCCTCAAGCTTTGAGCAAGCACGCTTGATTTGGCGCAGCAGCATCACGCTGATCTCACTGAGCTTGGCCTTTATGATCATGGCCGCATTTTGGGACGTTATCGCTGCCAAAACCAATGCTCTCGCAAAGGCTCTCTTGTTGGTCACTCCGATTGCCATCTTCGGATCTGCGTTTCTCTTGCAAAAAGATTCGCTGCTGGTTGGCATGTTCTACGCCTTGGTCCTCGGCTTGGTCGCGGTCGTTGCCTTACGCATTGAAACGGCAAAGGGGCTGAGGCGGATTGCGGTCTTATCGATTGCCGCCTGTTCGCTGGCAATTGTGCTGGTTGAACCTGCGCTAATGGGTACGATCGTACCGGAGCTGTTTTCAAACTTCATCAGAGACATGATGCGGCTTGCAGTATCCGCGACACTTCTTGTGATCGTGATTGTCGATATTCAGCGCAGTCTGCTCGAACGGGATCGCCTGAGTCAGGAACGCATTGCTGCGCTTCAGGCACAGTCAAAGGCCGACCAACGCTTGCTTCAAACTGAGCGTGATTATGCCCGAGCACGCGAAACAGCCGTGCGCCGCAAGCAGCAGCTTGCCTCTGCTAGCCATGATATTCGCCAACCGCTTGTCGGCTTGAGAGCCTCAATCCGCGAGGAAGCCGACAATCTCTCACCGGACTTGCAAGAACGGCTGGGTGAGGCAATCGATTATCTAGAAGAGCTCACACATGAGTATAGCGATCAAGAAAACCGCGGTGCGACGCTCAGTCAGGAAGACGGCGAGACATATTCGCTCGACCTGATTGTCGATACGGTCAATGAGATGTTCGCTGCCGAGGCCGCTGCATCAGGCATTGTGCTCTCCACCCAAACGGCACCATGCGAAACACGCGTCCCCGCGCTCGCACTGATCCGGTCAGTCAGCAATTTGATCGCCAATGCTTTGCGCCATGCAAACGCTAGCGAGGTGGATCTGGCCGTACGGCATGATAATGGATGCCTCATTGAGGTGCGCGACAACGGGCGCGGTATGGACGAGACAACCCTGCAACAGGTTCAACAGCGAGGAGCAAGGGATAGCGCTTCGGATGGCGATGGCCTGGGCTTAGCGATCATTCACGATCTCGCCCGAAGGCATGGATTTGGCTTTGCGCTGCAATCCCATCCCGGCGATGGAACAGTAGCAACGATCACTCTTCCAAAACGCTAGTTTTTGCCGCCCATGGAACACTGCCAGACAATTGGGGTATTCACCTCATTCTAGACAAGCACGCCCTCCCTTAAACAGGATCCAACAAAGCCCCTTCGATCAATGGAGCGGCTTAGGGATCAGAGGGAGTAGGCACATGCGACAGTCAAAGATCACCACGGGGCTTGGCGTCTCGGCGTTGGCAATAGCGATGGCGGTCACGCCCGCCATAGCGCAGGACGCAGGAACAGTGTCGACCAAGACTTCAGAAGGCCCCGATATCACGCTCGATGGCGAACTCTCGGATGAAGAAAAGACTTTGATCGTTGCAGGCGTCGCTGGCGCAGTTGGCAAACAGGTAATCAAGCCCACCAAACGCATTAGCGAGACCGCCAAGTTGGTTGGCGAAGCAGGCCGAAAAAGGGCGGCACAAAATGTTCGCCAGCTTCCCACCTCGACCAACATGGCAGGGCAAAATCTGCGCCAAACGGCAACCGCAACACGCCCAACCAGCCTGCGCGAAATGCAAGCCCGTGGTGAATCTGCGAAGGCTGCACGAACAAACCGCATTGCGGGCAGCGCGGACGAGCTGGCTGAATTAGAGCGGCGCGGCAACGCGGCAAAAGGGGCGCGGCAGCACACTAGCAAAACTGCTGGTGCTCGCCCGACAAATACTCGTAAAGTGACCTTTCGCGATCAGGTCACTGGCAAGCCAAATCCAACTATCAAGGCTCAGCCCAAACCCGCTGCGGTTCGCCCGGCGAACGTCGCGAATTCAGACCTGGGCCGCGTTATAAAGAATGGTGAGACTGCGCAGGCAGCTCGCACTAGCAGAATTGCCGGCTCAGCCGATGAGTTGGCGGAATTCGACCGGCGCGGTGATGCTGCACGCAGCGCCCGCAACGTCGCCAAGGCTGGGCAAGGCGGGCAGCAAGTCTACCGCCGGGTCCTCGCAAATGGTGGCGATTTGGGCAACGTGCTGCGCAAGGGCGATGTCGCGCAACAAGCGCGCAGGCTGGCGCCAGTCAATGAAGCGCAAGTCGTCCGCAATGTCGCTGCAAATGGCGGTGATATCGCTACGCTCAACAAAGCTGGTCGAACCGCTCAGGTTGCGCGCGGGGCAGGCGGCCTGAAAGCCGCCTCGACGACGGCAGAAGCCGCCAAGATGACACGCACAGCCAAGCTTGCCAAAACAGCAAAGACCGCAGGAACCGTCACCAAAGTTGGTAAGGGCGGGCGCGCATTGCTCGCCGGAACTGGTGTCGGCGCAGTCGCCGTCGTGGCCGAAATGGCCGCGGTAGAAGGCATCAAGGCGACGACTGGTGTTGAGGTCCAAGATCCATTGTCGACTGGCTTCCAATACGGAGCAGCCATCTTCGACAAGGACGTATCAATCGCCGAAGTAGCGGCTCAGCGCCGTGCGCATCACCGCGAGAACTTCAAAAACCTTGCAGAAACCCTGACGACCGAAGGCAAGGTGATGGACAACATCACGAAATATGCCGACAGCAAGAACCCGGCGCTGGGTAATGGTGTTCGTATGCTGGATCGTCTCGATCGGCAGCGTCGCGCAGCCTTGGAAGAGCACACGGGTATCAAGACCGAACGCAGAATGGACGTTGTTGCCAAATATGGAGCGGGCCTGAAAAATGACGGGCTGAAGGGTGTTGCGACCGTCGCAGGAGATCGTGCCAAGCATCATATCGATAATGCAAGAGCGCTGGGTGCAACCACGCGCTCCGCAGCTGGGAATGCAACCGGTGCGGACCTGCGCAGCCTGCGTGAAACCCGGAACCGATATGCCGCTGCCGCTGTATCTGACAAGCCCATTGCAGCGGTTGCCGGGGTCGCCAAGCAGCGTGCACAGCATCATACCAATAACGCCAAGAAAGTCGGCGCGAGGGTTGCGTGCGGAATTGGGAACATTTTCCGGAGGGAAGAGAAAGACAAAAACTGCAAAAAATAGGCTTAGCTGAACTTCTGCTCCCGATACACAAAGGGAAGGTGTACGTTCGGCTCACGACCCAACAAGTGTCTCGGAAATAGTCTCTGATCGATTTCTGAGGGCCAGGAGGTGGCGGCCTTGATCTGCTATGATCCATCGAAGGACGACAAACTGAACTATCACGGGATGTAGTTTGGCAGCCGAGGCATAGTCTGCTGCCCAAGCATCACAGGTGCGGCACGCGCATATCTGACCAAGTCTCATACTCGATACGGCAAATGCTTGAGCTGGCTCGACTTAAGTTCATCTACTTAACGGGCTATGGCTAAAGCGGAAATTCAAGGTGCTAATCGTCAAAACGCTAGCTTAGCTAGAATATCGACAAGTGACGTCGAGCAACCGTTCTGCTAGCCAAAAAGCTCAGCGGTGCTTATCGCGACGGATTGTAAGCGAATTGTCTCGATAAAGCATCGGAGGCTGGGGGATCATAAAACTCAGGTGGTAGTACGAGTAGCCAAACCTTCTCTTTCAAGGGCGAAGTCAAGCGTTCGCGATGCGATTCGCGATGCTGCGCTTGGATTGTTCGCGGAGCGTGGGTTTGACGCCACTTCAATCGGAGAGGTCGCGAAAACTGCTGGCGTGCCAAAGGCTAACGTCTTGTACTATTTCTCTGACAAGGCTGAACTCTGGAAGGACGCCATCGATCATCACTGGGCAGAGGTGGACGCATTTTACGAGCTGTATCTGCCGACCAATCCAAAGCCAGACAAAGGAGGGCTTAAGGAGTTTCTCCTGACATACCTCGAGGCATGCTGCCGGTTCCCTCCTTACGTCCAAATCATGAATCTCGAAGGGCATTCCGATACCTGGCGCAATAAGTGGTTGGCGCAGCGCCATTTGAAACGCCATATCGACGGGGCTCGACCAATGTTTGACGCGTTCATAGAGGCGGGTCTGATCGACGGGAAAAATGCGCTTGTCTTTCAAACGCTGATCACCGGCGGGGCGCAACTGCTGATTGGGCAGTTTCAATTGTGGATCGAGGCAACCGGCGTTGATCCACGCGATCCTCAGTTTCGTGAAGATTATGCCGATGCCGTGATCGCGCATCTGACCAAATAAAGCACCAACACGCACCTTCGACCAACTGACCAGAAAAAACTTGACCGATTGGTCAAGTTCTCTTCTATGTCTGTGTGACCGCAATCGCGGCGCAACAATGGGAGAGAGTTGTGATGAAGAAAGCCAGCCATGGGGCCGCGCTCGTCTTTTCCGGAACCGCTATGACTTTGGCCTTGAGCAGTCCAGTCTATGCACAGGACGCGCAAGATGAGGAGCCAGTTGCCGAAGACGGGAATGTTATTGTTGTAACGGCGCAGCGCGTTGAGCAGGATCTCCAAGACGTCCCCGTATCGGTCACTGCGATTGGCGGTGATGCCCTCGAAGAGCGCGCGGTCGAGAGTTTTGAGCAGTTACAGTTCGTTGCACCAGGCCTCTCCTTTGTGTCCGGGGTCAATGCGCGCCAATCATCAACCACCATTCGGGGCATCGGGACCAGCGCTTTTGCGTCAGGCATAGAGGGTAGCGTTGCGATCGTAGTCGACGGTGTTGTTATCGACCGCGAGGGTGCAGGGATACTCGATTTCAATGACCTGGAACGGGTCGAAGTGCTACGCGGACCGCAAGGCACGTTGTTCGGCAAGAACGCATCTGCTGGCGTGATCTCATTTGTTACCAAGAAGCCGACCGATTACTTCAGTGGCAGCGCCAGCGCGTCTTACGGCTCTTTCAACGAAGTCAACCTGTCTGCCGCTCTCTCCGGCCCGATTTCGGACGGCATCTCAGCTCGCATCAGCGGTTTTTACAACACACGCGATGGGTTCATTGACAATATCAACCCGGCTGCGCTGACCGACGATCTCAATGATCGTGAAGAGTTTGGAGTACGTGGCAAGCTGGCGTTTGAGATTGGCGGTGGCGATCTCATCCTTGGCGGTGATTACACGCGGCGTGACGACAACTCCGGCGCGCTCACTACGCTTTCTTTCTCTGATGGTAGTCCGGGATCGGGCCTCCTCGGTTCAGGGATCCCATTCCTGCCAATAACTCTTGGCGGATTGGGTGTAGTGCCTTGGTGTAACGAATGATGACATTGCCTCAGAGGGTGCATTCATCGCTGAATCGGAGGTGTTTGGTGCCTATGCAGAGCTAAGCCTGCCTTTGGGCGATCATGATTTTGTATCGCTGACATCGTATCGAGGCTGGAACAGTTTCGACAACAATGACGCGGATCAAATCCCTCTGCCGTTTCTCGCGATTAATAATGGCGATCTGGAGCAACGACAGTTCAGTCAGGAATTCCGGATCTCGTCGCCGCAAGACGGCCCCTTTCGCTATCAGGGCGGTGTGTTCTTCTTCTATCAGGACATTGAAGACGTTCAGACGCAGATCGGGACATTCGGCACCAGCACCTTGGCAGGGTTTGTCTCTCTGGGAGCCGGAGGCCTGATTACCCCTGAAGAGGCACTGGCCCAGTTTATTCTTGGTCTACCCGCTCCAGCCGCAGTGCCACTGGGCGTGCAATTCGGCACGGATCTGGTCAGCAATACTGAGGAATATAATGTCGCTGCGTTTGGTCAGGTCGAATTTGACCTGACCGACCGATTGACCGCTTTTGCGGGAGCGCGCGTGCTCTATTCCGATATCTCGGGCACGGCGGATATTCAGGTAACACCCGGCGCACTCGCTCTGGGCTTTGGCGCCGTTGCGGCGACACCTGTACCTCTTGCAGCTGAAGTCACGGATACAGCGCTCGTGTGGCGTTTGGGCCTCGACTACGATTTCGCTGATGATGCGAGCATCTTTGCGACTTTCACCCGCGGATACAAGTCGGGTGGCCTCGACAGCAATCAGGCTGCGCAGGAAACGGCACCAGGCGTTGGAGACTTCTTCACAGTTGCGCCAGAGATTCCCAATCAGTTTGAACTTGGTGTTCGTTCGCGCTGGCTCGATGGGCGCGTGACCGCGAACATCACTGGCTTCTACACGATCATTGAGGATTTTCAGGCGCAGACACTGGTTCCGACTGCGTCGGGGCTTTCGATCTTTGCGGTCAACAATGCTGGTGAGGTGGAAAGCTATGGTTTTGAAGCTGAGCTGACCGTGATCCCAACCGAGGGGCTGACCATCTCTGGGGCATTGGCCTATACCAATGCGACCTTTAATGAGTTCGATCAGGCGCCGTGTTACACCTTGCAACCGGTCGGTCCGGGCGAGTGTATCGATGCAGACGGTGATGGGGCCGGTGATTTTCAGGATCTTGCAGGCGCTGATCTTGGCCAGTCACCAGACCTGATTGCGAATGGTCTTGTCCGATATGAATTCGGTGATGTTGGTGGGTTCAGCCCGTTTGCGCAGGTCGGCGTTCAGTATCGTTCCGACACGGTGACGGGAAATGACAACAATCCCGGGACCACAATCGATGGTTATGCGCTTGTCGATTTCCAAGTGGGCACGCGCCTGTTCGATGATCGTGCGACGCTGACATTCTATGGACGCAACATCACCGGGTCCGATTTCCAAACGGCGATCTTCAGCACGCCATTCGATGATGGCGGTTTCAGCCAGTTTCCGACGTTTGAATCAGAAACTGTCTTCGGTGGACGGATTGCCTTCGATTTCTAGGCACTGAGCCAACGACAAATACCACGTCGTAGTCATGCCGCTACTCATAAGCATGGCTGCGTCCTCTCTGCGAGACCAATACAGGATACCTGATGGCTGATTTCTCTCCCCGCAAAGGGATGACTGCGACTGAAATAGAAGCACTCATCACGGACATTCTGGCCGAAGCGACTTTGGAGGAAAAAGTCGGCATGATGTCCGGCCAGGGCTTTTTCATGTCGATGATGCGCACGGGCGGTGTTTGGGGCGCAGAGCCCTATCGCGCCGGTGGCGGAATTGATCGTCTCAGTGTTCCCGCCCTCTATTTCACCGATGGCCCGCGCGGCGTCGTGCGCGGCAATGGCGAAGAAGGATCAACCTGCTTTCCTTGCACCATGGCGCGCGGAGCATCTTGGGACCGTAATCTGGAGCGTCGGATCGGCGAAGTTATGGGGATGGAAACACGCGCGCAGGGCTGCACATTGAATGGTGCGGTTTGCGTCAACCTGTTGCGTCATCCCAGCTGGGGGCGTGCACAGGAAACCTATGGTGAAGATCCGTATCACATGGGGGAGTTAGGCAGCGCTCTGTCAAAGGGCATCCAAACACACAACGTGATCGCGACGGTCAAGCACTTCGCGCTCAATTCTATTGAGAATGCGCGTTTCACGATTGATGTGAGGATCAATGACCGCGTCCTGCGCGAGGTTTATTTGCCACATTTCAAGCGCATCATCGATAGCGGATGTGCCTCGGTGATGAGCGCTTACAACAAGATGAACGGCGAATATTGCGGCCAGAATCGCGAGCTGCTGACCGATATTCTACGCCACGAATGGGGCTTTGACGGATTTGTTCATTCCGACTGGATGCTTGGCGTATACGCTCCTTATGGCGCGGCGGCTGGGCTGGATGTCGAAAACCCGGAGCCGTTGCAATATGGCCAGCAGTTACTCGATGGGGTGGAAAAACGCACGGTTGACCCTGCGGTCATAGACACCGCCTGTCGGCGGATCTTGCGGATTATCTATCGCTTTGCCTGTGCAGATGATCCCTTGCCGCAATACACTACCGATCATGTTGCCAGCGATGCCAATATCGCGCTTGCCCGCGAGGCGGCGGAGAAGTCTGCTGTACTGTTGGAGAACAATGGGGCTCTGCCGCTCAAAATCAGCGCAAAAATTGGCGTATTCGGAAGGCTCGCAGCGCTTGAGAACACTGGCGATAGGGGTTCATCCAATGTCTCACCGCCTTATGTCACCACGGCTTTGCAGGGTATCGGGGAGCATATCGGCGAACCCAATCTTGAGCTTGCCGGCGATGAAAGCGATGTCGCAGCGGCAGCCGCAGCGGCCAAAGCGCTGGATGCGGCTATTCTGGTGGTCGGCACGACCGCCGATGAAGAAGGCGAGTTCATCCCCGGGAATCTCGGCCAGACGGCGCTCTTCCAGCTTGGGGCCACTATCCCGCCTGAACTGATGGAGGCAATAAAGGCGATGATGGCGGAAACATCCAAGCGGCAGGCCGCGGAGCAAAGTGACGACAGTGAAAATGCCGGGGCCATGGGCGGTTCAATTGACCGCGGCGGGGATCGCGACATGCCGCGCCTGCCTGAGGATCAAATCGCGTTGATCAAGGCAGTCGGCGAAGCGAATCCGAACACGATTGTGGTGATCGTCAACGGATCAGCGATCATTTGCGACTGGGCGGGGAGCTGTGCGGCGATCCTGCAAACATTCTATTCGGGTATGGAAGGCGGCACAGCGCTGGCCAGCCTGTTGTTCGGCGATGTCTCGCCTTCAGGCAAACTGCCCTTTACCATTGCGCATGACGAAAAAGACTATCCGCATTTCGACAAAAATGCTGACGCAATCGATTACGAGATGTTTCATGGCTATACGCTGATGGAAAAGAGCCAGACCAAGGTGCAATACGCTTTTGGTCATGGACTGTCTTACGCTGATTTCACGTATAGCGGCCTGAAAGCGCGCCGAGTTCCGAAGGGATTGGAAGTGCAGGTTAGCGTGACCAACACTGGAGCTGTCAAGGCGACAGAAATTGTTCAACTTTATGTTGGGTTTCCCGGCAAGGCGGTCGAGCGACCGATCAAATTGCTGCGCGGTTTCGAACGTGCCGAGCTGGCATCGGGCGAAACGCAAACGGTGGATTTCTTCGTGCCGGATGCCGATCTTTGCTATTGGCATGAAGCCAGCCGGGATTGGCAGATAGAGCCGGGCATTCACACGATCTCAGTGGGTGGTTCCAGTACTCTGGCGGAATTAACGCAGGTCAGCTTGCCGGTCTAGTTTCGTGGCTGTAGGGCCTGATGTGGGGCGATGATGTTTGGCGAATGATCCGATCCGCATTGGAATTCTGGGCGCAGCTAAGATCGCGCCCGCAGCGGTAGTCAAACCAGCCGAGGGCATACCAGAAGTTGTTATTCAAGCGGTTGCCGCAAGATCGCTCAGTCGCGCAGCGAAATTTGCGCGCAAACACGCAATCGCGCATGTGGCAGATGACTATGCCGCGTTGATCGCCCGCGAAGATATCGATCTCGTTTATAACCCGTTGCCTCCATCCGAGCATGCGGAATGGAGTATCGCGGCCTTGCGCGCGGGCAAGCATGTGTTGTGCGAGAAGCCTTTTGCGATAAACGCCGGTGAGGCGATTTCGATGGTCAATGAGGCTGAGCGGCTGGGCTTGCATCTGATCGAAGCCTATCACTACCGCTTCCATGCCTTGTTTGATCGGGTGATGGAGTTGCTTCCCGAATTGGGCCAACTATACTGCATAGATGCGGAATTCAGCGTTCCGATCCCCAATCGCAAGGGCGAGTTTCGCTATATCCGTGAGCTTGGCGGCGGCGCGTTAATGGATCTGGGCTGCTATCCCATTCACCTTGCGCGATCTTTGACAGGCGAACGGCCAAGGGTGACCCATGCACAAGCGGACCTCTTAGATGATGGGACGGATCGTGCGATGGAGCTGGCGCTCACATTTCCATCCGGTGTAACGGCGAATTTGCGTTGTTCCATGAAAACCTGGCGACGACCGACCGCATTTGCGAAAATCACCGGCAGCGACGGGACAATGCAGATCACCAATTTTGTAGCTCCGCAGCTGCATAACCACGTCAACTTGGAAACGGCGCAGCGTCGCTGGCGCGGCAAGGTAAAAGGCGAAAGCACTTACACACGCCAGATGCAGCATGTGATTGCGATTATACGGGGCAGAACCAAGCCGATCACTGGCGGGGCAGATGCCATTGCCAGTATGCAAGTGATTGATGCCGCATATGATTTGGCACGAGGTAATTGGAAGATTGGGAGCGAGACATAGATGGAAAAGGAACAAGCCAAGAGCGCTGAACACGGCGCAGGCTCGGATCGCCTCCCGTTCGTCCGCAAGCTTGGCTATGGTGCAGGTGATTTCGGGTTCAACCTGTTCTTCACCACCGCCCAGCTTTATCTCTTTTTCTATTACACCGACGTGTTGGGGCTTGCCGCAAGCGTCGCCGGATTGGTCTTTGCCGCGCCGCTGATCTGGGATGCAATCTTCGATCCTTTTATGGGCTATCTCGCCAGCCGCACGCGCAGCCGGTGGGGCAGATACCGACCGTATATTCTGTTTGGCGCCATCCCGCTCGCGGCATCATGGGTGCTGATGTTTGTCCCGACCGGCCTCACTGGAACAGCGCTGATCATCTTTGCTTTCGCCACGCACATCCTGTTCCGCACTTTCTATGCCGTGGTCTCAATGCCTTATCTGGCACTTTCAGCGGCGATGACATCCGACAGCGGGGAACGCAGTGAGCTTGCCGGTTTCCGCATGTTTTGTGCTGCGATTTGCGGGTTGAGCGCAGCTGCGCTCACTTTACAATTAGTCGAAGTTTTTGGCGGCGGGCAGCAGGGTTTTCTTTGGGTAGCCGTACTCTATGGCAGCCTGGCCTGCCTGTTGTTCTTCTTCACGTTCTCATCGGCACGTGAAAAGGTGGAAATAGAAGCTGAGGAGCCACCAAAGGTACGGGAGATGATGGCAATGCTATCATCCAACACACCGTTTTGGCTCGCTGCAGGTGCAATGACAGTGGCGAGTGTTGCCTACACGCTGAACGGCAAGTTCGTGCCATATTTTTTCAAATACACGCTAGGTGATGAGGGACTGATCGGTCCGGCCCTAGGAGCAATAACGGGACTGTTTCTGTTATCAGTCCCGCTTTGGACATGGCTGATGAAGCGTACATCGAAACGGCGCATCTGGATGATGGGAATCTGTGTTTCGATCCTCTCATCGACCCTGTTCTACTTCGCGCCAGATAATGCAAGCTATGCCATTCCGGCATTGGCGCTTGGCGGCGTCGCTCTGGGCGCAATCACAACCAGTTTTTGGGCAGCGATGCCCGATACGGTCGAATATGGCGAATGGCGCAGCGGAATACGCGCGGAAGGTGCCGTATTCGGCTTTGTGTCTCTGATACAGAAAACGGGTTTGGGCCTGGCAGCTATCATCGTTGGCTTTCTGCTTGATCAGATCGGTTATCGCGCAAACGAAGTGCAAGATGCAGCAACACTGGCCAACATAAAGACACTGATGGTCTTTTGTCCGCTGGTGCTCAATGCCTTCGCGCTGGCAATTATCGGTTTCTATCGGCTTGGGCCGAAAGAACACACAGCAATAGTTTCTGAGTTGGAAGCGCGGCGCTAGACTGGCCGATCGGTCAATGTCTGTTAACCAATTTTCGTTAGAGATTCCGTCGATACGTTAAACGAGGGCACGGTAAATGTCGTATGAATCGCGGTTTTCAATCGAAGGATCGTCTGCGCTTCTGCTAGAAGTGGCAAAAAATGCCGATCAGCGCGCAGAAGCTTTTGATATTGACGCGAGCCTTGATGGCATTCGTGCACAAATTCGGCACATTGCCGAAAGTTACGCCGATGAAATATTGATGGCGATAGGAGAAAAGCTGCAGGCTTTTGCTCCTTTCGAACAGATCCTAGAAGGGGGAGATCAAGGCGATAGCCTTGAAAAAGGCAAACGGCATTTCATGGAAAAGCTGACCGCTCCAATTGATAACGATTGGATAGTCGGCTGTAGCGAGTTTGGCAGTTTCGCTGTCGCGATTGGCATGCCTAGCTATATTGCTTTGTCCACTGTCTATGCGGGTTACGAGAAGTGCCTCGAAGTCGTGCTTCGTGAGGGTGACTTCAACGCTGAAGGTCAACTCTTATGCATCAAAACTATCCAGCGACTGACGGCGCTTGAAAGCGAGGCAATCGTTGCTGTAATGAACGCGCAAATCCGGCAAGAGCAGGAAAATCGCAACACGCAGCTTTCGTCCGAATTTCAGAAAGACATCGGCCAATCTGTCGATTTGATCGCAGGCTCAACTGAAGATTCTCTCGCATCCCTTCAAGGCGTTGTGAAGCTTGGCGCAGAAATGCAAATCGTGTGTCAGGACGTGGCGGCCTCTACCACACAAAGCGCGAAGGCGATGGGACAAGCCGCAGAGGCAACCAGCAAGATTTCAAATTCTGTGACTTCGTTCCGAGAGACAACTCAAATAGGTCGAGACCAAGCGGTAGCGGGTGCGGAGCAATCCCGTGCAGCGATGACCAATATCGAGCGCCTGCATAGCCTTTCCAAAGAGATCAGCTCGATTGTCAGCCTAATCAGTGGAATTGCGGAACAAACGAACATTCTGGCTTTAAACGCAACTATTGAGGCAGCGCGTGCAGGTGTTGAGGGTGCGGGTTTCGCCGTTGTGGCAGGAGAGGTGAAGTCACTCGCCGAACGAACCGCCGCAGCGACCAAGGACATCTCGTCTCGGGTCGAGACCGTTCAGGAAGTCAGCGGCGAAATAAATGCGTCAGGGCAGACCACCGCAACAATTCTGGGGAAGATTGCAGAGAGCAATGCGCGGTTGTTTGAAGAGCTCGACAGCCAGACGGAGGGGCTGGCAAGTATCGCTGCAGCGATTGACGAAACCGCGGCTGTTGCGCGTTTGTCTACCGAGAATGTCGCGAAAATGACGGAGAGTAGCGCAGAGGTCGGCCAAGAGCTCGAAAGCGTGAGAGCTGCACTAGGAGAGGTCAACTCCAAAGTCATGACACTGAAGGACGGCGCCAACCGTTTCGTGAGTGCCCTTGAGATATAGCCTGTTGAGTCAAACAGACAGTGCGCGCCCGTAGGTTCGAGTGTTTCAGCGCTTTCTTCATGAAGCGCGGAGCCGCGCTCTTATCCCGTTTCTTCGTGACGTAACTCTCTAAGATCTCGTCCTCGTGACCGACCGCCTGCCAGAGATAGTGCGTCTCGCCGTTGATCTTCACGAACATCTCATCGAGGTGCCAGCGCCAATGTCTAAACCCGCGCATTCGACTGATCCGCTGACGCTTGATATCTACCGCGAACATAAGACCAAAGCGGTTCCACCAGAACCGCACCGTCTCATGGCAAATGTCGATCCCACGCTCGAACAGCAGATCCTCGACATTCCGCAAGCTCAGCGGAAACCGCACGTACGTCATCATCACAAGCCGAATGACCTCCGTTGACGAGTTGAAACGTTTGAATGGGCTATCTGGCTTGCGAAGTCTGGGCATGCCCCGCCCTACCTTCACCGCATCAGTCCGCAAAAGCTGCAGTTAGTCTGACAACACCGTCTGACAGCACCGACCGCGCTCAGGTAGGCTCTGGAATTCGCTCAACTTCAACAGGATAACCAACCAACTCTAATTGGGCAAGATCGTAGGAACTTTGCATCCTAAGCAAAGTAGAAGCGCTAACTCCGAAGGCTTTCTCAAATCTTCGGGCCATATCCGGGGTGAGAGCAGCCTTCCCATTGAGCAACCTACTCATGTTGGGCCTAGCGATTCCTAGATGCGCGGCGGTCTCCTGAATGGTGAGTCCATATGGCTCGACAAAGCTTCGCTTCAGCCACGATCCGGGGTGAACGCGGATAGAGGGATTAATCTTAATAGCCATCAGTGGTAGTCCTCTAAGTCGAGATTGCCGATGGTAGTTTCGTCAATCTTAGTGAATGTCAGCCGCCAGTTTTTAGTGACGGTCATTGCGAACTCACCCTTTCGGTTTCCCTTAAGGGCATGAAAGCCAAAGTTCGGTGGAACGGTAAGCTCACTCAAGTTCTCGGCTGCATCGATAAATGCAACCATATCGAGAACTCTGCCAGCTTCGATCACACCACGAGCATCGCCAGTTTCGAGAAACCTTCGAAGTTTCTTATGCTTGACGTTCTCGATATCCATGAATTCCGTATTGTCATGCATTACGCGTAATGTCAAGCAATACATTATGCCGGTCTTGTCAGGTTAACTTTTGGAGGTTGCACTGAAGCGCGCATTGCCAAACTCACCCATGTGCAGCGGACGCAATTTCCCACTCGGCCATTGCCTGGTTTCGGAAGGTTCGCATGGTATTTCTTGAGATGAGATGGCGCTGGATATTGAAGGTATTGTAGATTGCTGAATGGGTTGAAGTGAAACGCTGAGCTTGTTCTTGGGACTTGAAGAGCTGCATCTTTCGCTCTCGTCGTCGTACTGGAAGATGCGAGTTTTCAGCCCGATTGTTATGTTTCATTTGGCCAGGTTGATGTCGCCTTGAGCAGCCTAGTTCACGTAGCGCGGCACCGTAAGAAGCAAGTCCATCCGTTACAATTTTGTCCGGCACAAAGCCTTGGCTCTTGAGCAGTTTCCTCAGTAACTTCAGTGCTGCTGCCTTGTTGCGTCGCTTCTGAACGAGCACATCCAGGACCTCGCCTTCCTTGTCGACTGCTCGCCACATCCACATGCGCTGACCATTTATCCGAACGACCATCTCATCAAGATGCCAGACGCAATCGGCTCTTCCGCGTCGTTTGCGAATGTTGGCCGCGATCGCCGGTCCAAACTTATCGACCCAGCAGCGGATCGTCTCATAAGTTACATCGATCCCGCGCTCAGCCATCAAATCTTCGACGTCCCGCAGGCTCAGCGTAAATCTGAAATACAACCACACCGCTTGACGGATAACATCGGGATGAAAGCGGTGACGCTTGAAACAAAGTGGCTTCATATCGACAGGCCATAGCTCCAAAATCCAACATTCGGAGACTAGTTAGCGTTAGACTGACAGCACCCGTTCGGTTACGTACTCTGAAAACAGGTCAGAAAGCAGAACCGGCGGACCTAGCTGCACCTCACCACTTTGCAAAAGTTCTTGATCGCCTTGAAGTGAGGCAGGAGAGAAGCCCTCGTCAATTGAGCTTTGAGGAGCGCCCTCTATCAATTGCAACTCACGTTCCGCGCTTTCAATCTGTGCGCGTGCAACGTGATCAATTAGGTCAAACCAAACTTCGTCGCTTGGATTTAATGACCACCCGTGCTGCTCACATAAGGTTTCTGCCTGCCAAGTAACATGCGTTGGCGGTTCGCCTGCGCCTAGCTGCCGCGAACGCATCGCGCTTTGACGGTACACCTTCAGATTTTCCAATCTCATCAGTGCGGCCTCGACCGAGGCTTGATCAGCGCGATTTACAGGCTGAAATCTCTCTTGTCGTTCGGCAAAAGCTTGCCGTACGCGAATACCAATTTCAGCCTTATCCGGTTTGTAAGGCGCCGATGCAATCTTTGTTGGTGCAACCTGCCCTCTTGCAAACGCGAGAGTGTTCTCGAACTCATCTATACGCTGCTGCAGGCGAATACGTGCGACCCGAAGATCACTTGTCTCAAGTGAGTTCCAAATCTGAGTTTTCCTATCAAAGGCAGTACGTGCATCAGCTGGAACGCCGCGCTTGAAGTAGTAAATTGCGTCCCGCAGAAACAGGTAGCGATGCCCTTTGACCTTCTTCACGCAATCCCTTTTGTAGCAAGTTTTGTAGCACGGCTAGCCACAAATTAGACCAGAATACGAGGAACTTGCGGAATTGCAACGCGTTGCAACAGATTGATGGCGGAGAGACAGGGATTCGAACCCTGGGTACTCGTGAGAGCACAACGGTTTTCGAGACCGCCCCGTTCGACCACTCCGGCATCTCTCCGCATATAAAGACCCAAACAAACGACATCTTGGCCGAAAGTTGACGGGGCCTTAAGACGGCGGGCGGTTAACTCACACTTCGTCCCATGCCAAGCCCAAACTGGCACACCGCGCATGAAATTCGGGGATCATGTCCGTTCAGATGTTGTTTTGCTTGTGCGATGCATCATATCTGACTTAGCTATGGAAAGAGCGATTTTCTTCTCCGCCCAGGCAGGGCGCAATATCGAAGCACCAGAAAGTGCGAGCACAACATTCGCGATCGGCGATGTTGTTAAGCACAAGATATTCGATTTCCGCGGCGTGATTTTCGACATCGATCCGGTCTTCGCCAATAGCGAAGAGTGGTACGCCTCAATCCCGGAAGAAATTCGCCCACATCGCGATCAGCCATTCTATCACCTGTTCGCAGAGAGTGATGAGAGCTCTTACGTTGCCTATGTCAGTCAGCAGAACCTGCTCGGCGATTCCATGGGTGGACCCGTTGAGCATCCGGATGTGCATGAGATGTTTGAGACATTCGAAGACGGTACGTTACCGCGTACGCAGAGCACTTACTCACTAAGTTGAGACGATGCACTAGGCCGCTGTGCGCCTAATTCTTGATCTTCCAACCAGACTTTAACAAGCGATACGCAATCAGGGCGAGTACCACGTTCAGCATCAGTATGCCGAGACCCGCCCACATCACTGGCGTTGCTCCTTCGCCGATGTCAGTCTCACCTAAGAAGCCATACCGAAAGCCCGAAATCACATAGAAAAATGGGTTTGCGCGGCTGATTGCCTGGAAAGCCGGGGCAAGGTTATCAATCACATAGAACGTGCCTGACAGCAGGCTGAGCGGGCCAATTATAAAATTGCTGACTGCAGCATTGTGGTCGAACTTCTCTGACCAGATCGATGTGATCAAGCCAAGCAGGGACAACATCAGCGCCCCCATCAAACCGAACCAGACAATCGCCCATGGGTTCGCCACGGAAAGGGTCACACCCGGATACAAAGCCATTGCCGCCGAGACGGTTAGGCCGACCAGAAATGCCCGCGTCATGGCCGCTGCGACGATCCCGGCCATCAATTCCCCTTCGGACAAAGGCGGCATCAACAGGTCAATAATGGTCCCTTGGATCTTGCCTGACAACAGCGAGAAGGACGAATTGGCAAAGGCGTTTTGCATCATACCCATCATAATGAGGCCAGGCGCAACAAAACTCGCGAATGGCACGCCCAGCACTTCGCGCCCGCCACGCCCCAATGCGACCGAAAAAATCACCAAAAACAGCAAAGTTGTGACCGCTGGGGCCCAGATCGTCTGTGTCTGGACCTTGAGAAAACGGCGAACCTCCTTAATATAGAGACTCCACACGCCAATGCGGTTTATCCCGGAAATTACGGGTTCGCCGGGCGGCGCAAATCGAGACTGTGATTGCGCGGCACCAGCCGTCTCTTCCGCAGGCTTATTTTCCGTGGGTTGGACTTGATCGACCATAGCCGCGCGCCTAGTGCGTTGCGCTCTGAGTGGCAAGCCACCCACAGCGATAGAATACCTGGCCAGGCAACAATGCCCAGCCATCGGCTTAGACGCCGTGCAAGATGTAAAGGCACTGGATTACACATGAGTTGGACTGACGAACGGATCGCCACACTTAAAAAATTGTGGGAAGGTGGGGCCACGGCCAGCCAGATTGCCGAAGAGCTCGGCGGGGTTAGCCGCAATGCGGTGATCGGCAAGGCGCACCGTTTGGGCCTCAAGGCGCGCCCCTCCCCCGTCAAGGCAGCGGAGAAAAAGAAAAAGGACGCTGCGAAAAAGACGGCAGCCAAGCCCGCGGCGAAAAAGCCAGCGGCGAAGTCTGCGACTAAGCGCCCATCGATAAAGCCAGTGGATCGTCGGATCCCTCAGCCTGCGTCCCACACCAAGGATGCGAGTATTCCATCGCAGCCGGTACCGAACAAGAACCCTGATCTGCCAAAGATCGTGTCGATCGGACCCGGCGGCTTCCAACGGCAGGGCCCCGGCGATCAGCAGCCCCCGATCCCGCCCGCGCCTCCGCGTCGGTTGGTTCCAGCCAAACCAAGTCCGGAAATTGCGGACAAGACCAGCTTGCTGGATTTGTCGGACAAAGTGTGCCGTTGGCCCATGGGACATCCTGGCGAACCCGACTTTCACTTTTGCGGCGCTCAGGTGAACCCGGGTTTCCCATATTGCGTGGAGCATTGCGGTCGGGCCTTCCAGGCACAGCTGCCTCGCGGTGCACGCCGTCCCCCTCCACCTTTGCCATTTGGCGGACCCAGAGTACGCTAAGCGCCACGACGCTTAGCGGAGGTCATACACCCCGGCCTTCGTAGGCGTTAAAGAAATGTTCGTGCTGAGCTCTTAGGCAGCGACGCTGCTTAGGAGGAAGCTATGCCTGCACGGGATAGTGAGAACGGATTTGATCGCCTCAATCGTAAAGTCGGGACACTGTACAGCCGCATGATGGCGTGGATTTTCCTAATTCCCGGTGGCCTGTTTGTCGCGGTCGGCACATTGCGCAGCGACAGTTTCACCCTTTCCACCCATTGGCCCGGGCTGGCAGCGGCCGGTTCTTTGTTCTTTCTCGCTCGCCTTTGCTTCAGATCGCGCGAAGGCATGCTCAGCATTTTATCGGATGTCGGGACGGACAAACAAACGCGCTAGACAAACGAATTGACAGTATAGCTCGTCAAAATTCGTTTGCGGTGGGATGTCCCCAGCCATACTTAAGCGCCTCATTCAATGATGAGGAGCCGTGAAATGTCCATTTCTCTCTACGATGCCTTTGTGCCCAGCTGTCAGCAAATCCTAGGTGGGCTGAACGGACTCATCGACAAAGGTGAGGCCCACGTAAAAGAACACGAGCTCAATGATGCGGAGCTACTCGAAGCCAAACTCGCCGACACGATGTGGACACTACCATGGCATGTTCGCGCCTGCTGGATGCATTCCGCTTATACGTTCGGCCAAATGGAAGGCGGCGAGTTCACCCCGGACTTCACCGACGTGCCGGATAGCTGGGATAGCATGCGCGCAATGACACAAGACGCACTCGACAAGCTTGATGCGTTGTCCAGCGACGACGTGGAAGCGATCACTGACAAGACCATTGGCTTTGTCCTCGGCGGAAAACGTTTGATGGAATTCACCGGGCAGAATTTCCTCTTGAGCTTTAATCAGCCAAACTTCTATTTTCACGCGACAACTTTTTACGACATTTTGCGCATGAAAGGCGTCACATTGGGTAAACGTGATTTCCTTGGGATGCCACGTGTCCTGAGCATGTAACGAATTGAATTGAGGCGTAAATGCAGATTGTGAAGTTCAGATATGCGGCGGCTCTTATGGCGCTTGTGTCATCAACCGCGCACGCGGAATTACCCGATCCTGTGCGGGCGATGATTGATGCGGCGATTGCGACAGGTGACCCGAGCAAAGTCGCCACCGTCGTCGATCTGGCCAAGCAGACCAACCCGGATGACGTCGATGCAATTGATGCGCTCAAAAGTGACTTCGACGCTAAGATGGCTGTTCAAGCTGAACAAAAGGCTGCTCTCGAAGAAGAAGCTATCCGCAATGCCGGGCTATTCGATAACTGGAGCGGCAAGGGAGAGCTTGGGGCGTTCAGAGCGACCGGTAACTCTTCAAATTCGGGTGGCACAGCCAGTCTGTCGCTAAAGCGCACGGGAATTGATTGGTCGCACAAACTGACCGCACGGGCCGATTATCAGCGCAACAATGGGGTGACATCACGCGAGCGCTATTTCGTCGCGTATGAGCCAAACTACAAAATATCAGACCGACTTTTTGTGTATGGACTCACCCAATATGAACGTGACCGATTTCAGGGATTTTCTGGACGCTACGCAGTGTCTGGTGGCCTCGGCTATCAAATCATAAACCAGCCTGACTTGAAACTTTCCGCCAAGGCCGGTCCGGCCTATCGCGTTACTGAATTTATCACTGGTGAGACGGAAAGCCGGATAGCCGGATTGATTGGCATCGATTTTGACTGGAATATCACCAACCGGCTGACACTGACGCATGACACCAATGCAGTTGCAGAGACCGGCGGATCAGCGGTCGTCATCATCGATTCCAGCAATACGAGTCTTGACTTGGTGACCGGCCTGAACGCGAAAATCAGCGACAGCCTGACGACGCGCTTCTCTTATGCGATTGAGTATGACAGCAATCCGCCGCCGGGTTCGGTGGGGACAGACACCCTTAGCCGAGTGACGCTAATCTATGGATTCTAGCGCTTCTTCGCAAACCAGATGGTGTGATGTGCGCCCTTGTTATTGGGGCGAGAGCGAACACTCAGTTCCTCAACCTCTAGTCCAGCTTCTTTCAAGCGCTTGCGAAAGCCATAGTCCGGTGCTGCCGACCACACCCCAATAATGCCGTCGGGATTGAGCGCGTCGCGCGCCTTGCCCAGGCCAGTGCGCGAATAGATTCGGTTATTGTCGGCTCGTACCATCCCGTCCGGGCCATTGTCGACATCGAGCAGGATCGCATCAAACTTTGCGCAGGTGCCATCATTCGCGTCATCGATCAGCGCGGCCACATCGCAGATGTTCAGGTCAAGGCGTGGATCGGACAGACAATCGCCAGTCAGATCTGCCATCGGGCCTTTCGCCCATTCGATAATCTTTTCCGAAATCTCCGCGACTACCGCTTGGCCGCCCTCGCCCATCCGCGCCAGCGCAGCGCGATAAGTAAAACCCATACCGTATCCGCCGATCAGGATACGCGGAGCGTCGTTGGCGAGGCGATCAAACGTAAGCTCTGCCAGCTGCTCCTCGGAGAAGCGCATGCGGGTGCTCATCAACTCGTTATAGCCCAGCACGATCATGAAATCGCGCCCGTGGCGGTAGAGTTCGAGCACTTCCCCATCCGGTATCTCGACGGTGTCTATGAGTTCGCGCTTAAGCATAATTCTCCTGGCGCGCCGTAGCCACCCGCGCCCTCCACCCTTCCACCCGGACGATATCCCGGTAGGCTCTGGGTGGAAGGGTGGAGGGCGCGAGTGGCTAGGTCAATCCAAAACAAGAAAGGCCGCCTGAGTATTCCCAAGCGGCCTTTCTTCCTTAGATAAGCGTGAAGCTTAGTCCTTCAGGAAGTCCGGCATCGATGCGCCGCCCTCGTCAGAACCGCCACCATCACGGTTGCCACCACCATCACGGCGCGGACCACGACCACCCCGGCCACCACGACGGTCACCGCCACGGCCCTTACCGCCGCGATCACCACGTGGCTCACGCGGGGGACGGGTGTCCTCCAGCTCTTCACCGGTTTCCTGGTCAACGACACGCATTGACAGGCGAACCTTGCCGCGATTGTCGATCTCGAGGACCTTGACCTTCACCTCGTCGCCTTCGCTGACAACGTCAGTGACTTTCTCGACGCGCTCATTCTTCATTTCAGAGACGTGGACGAGACCGTCCTTGCCGCCCATGAAGTTCACGAATGCGCCGAAGTCGACGATGTTGACGACCTTGCCGTTGTAGATCTTGCCGACTTCGGCCTCTTCCACGATGCCTTCGATCCAGGCTTTCGCAGCTTCGATCTCCTCAGCATTCGAAGACGAAATCTTGATCGTGCCTTCGTCGTCGATGTCGACCTTGGCGCCCGTTTCTGCAACGATTTCACGGATCACCTTGCCGCCCGTACCGATCACGTCGCGGATCTTCGACTTGTCGATCTGCATGGTCTCAATACGCGGTGCGTGCTTGCTAACTTCGCCGCGTGAAGAGCCGAGCGCTTCGGTCATTTTGCCGAGGATGTGCGCACGGCCAGCTTTCGCCTGCTCCAGCGCCTGCGTCATGATTTCCTGCGTGATGCCAGCGACCTTGATGTCCATCTGGAGGCTGGTGATGCCTTTTTCAGAACCGGCAACCTTGAAGTCCATATCGCCGAGGTGATCTTCATCACCCAGAATGTCGGACAGGACAGTGAAGTCTTCGCCTTCAAGGATCAGACCCATGGCAATGCCGGACACTGGACGCTTCAGCGGAACACCTGCATCCATCATTGACAGCGAGCCGCCACAAACGGTTGCCATCGAAGACGAGCCGTTGGACTCAGTGATGTCTGACAGAACACGGATTGTGTAAGGAAACTCCTCCACATCAGGCAGAACCGGGTGCAGCGCGCGATAGGCGAGCTTACCATGGCCGGTTTCGCGGCGGCTGGTAAAGCCGAAGCGCCCCACTTCACCGACCGAATATGGCGGGAAGTTATAGTGCAGCATGAAGTTGTTGTATGACAGGCCTTCGAGCCCATCGATCATCTGCTCAGCATCTTTGGTGCCGAGCGTGGTGGTGCAGATTGCCTGCGTCTCACCGCGCGTAAACAGTGCCGAACCGTGCGTACGTGGCAGCAGACCAACCATCGCCTCAATCGGGCGAACTTCGTCTGTCTTGCGACCATCGATACGCTGACCATCCTTGAGGATCGCCTTGCGCACGATATCGCTTTCCAGCTTCTTCACGAGCTTCAGGCGGCCCATATATTCGGCTGGATCGCTCTCGGCGAGATCAGCATAGTGCTCACGCGCTTTTTCGCGCGCTGCGTTCACTGCGTCCTGACGAGCAGACTTGTCAGTGATCTTGTAAGCAGATGCCAGATCATCGCCGATGACGCCGCGCAGCTCTTCCAGAGCAGCACTCTTGTCTTCAACCGGATCAAGTTCCCACGGATCTTTCGCGGCCTGTTCAGCGAGATCAATAATCGCGCCGATAACCTTGCGGCTTTCCTCATGCGCGAACATGACCGCGCCGAGCATCTGCTCTTCGGTCAGTTCTTTCGCTTCGGACTCGACCATCATCACCGCGTCTTGTGTTGCGGCGACAACGAGGTCGAGATTGCCCTCTTCGCCCAGCGCGTCTGCGACGGTTGGGTTGAGAATATATTCGCCATCATTGTCAAAGCCAACGCGTGCTGCGCCGATCGGGCCCATAAATGGCAGACCAGAAATGGTTAAAGCGGCAGATGCCGCAATCATCGCAACGATATCAGGCTCGGTCTCGCCATCATATGACAGCACCTGCGCAATTACGTTGATTTCGTTGTAGAACCCTTCTGGGAACAGCGGGCGGCAAGGACGGTCGATCAAACGCGATGTCAGCGTTTCTTTTTCCGTCGCGCGGCCTTCACGCTTGAAGAAGCCGCCGGGAATACGCCCAGCAGCAGAGAATTTTTCCTGATAGTGAACGGTCAGCGGGAAGAAGTCTTGTCCTTCCTTGACGCTCTTTGCGGCGGTTACTGCGCAAAGCACCACGGTTTCGCCATATGTGGCCAGCACCGCGCCGTCTGCCTGACGGGCGATCTGACCGGTTTCGAGAGTGAGGGTTTTTCCGCCCCATTCAATCGATACGGTTTTCTTGTCGAACATGTATTTTCCTAAAATGACCCGCACGGCCATATTGCGATGCGGGGCCTAAATTGCCCGGTCGTGTCGCGGTCGCAGAAACCGGTTTCCACTTTCTGCTGCGATACTTCCAGTGCCGGGTAGTCCGTCCCGGTCCGGTATAGGGCTTGAAATCATCGCCCCAAGGCCAGCTCACCGGATTGCGAGCCATGCCCCTTATGCAAGAAGCGGCCCACAGTGGAGCCGCCTCTCAAAACTCTTATTTACGCAGACCCAGTTTCTGGATCAGGGCGTTATACCGCTCAACATCTTTCTTTTTGAGATAGGCGAGCAGGTTACGACGCTTATTGACCATCATGAGCAGGCCGCGGCGGGAATGGTTGTCCTTGTGGTGGCCTTTAAAGTGCTCTGTCAGATTTTTGATACGTGTGGTGAGAATCGCGACTTGAACTTCTGGCGAACCGGTGTCGCCTTTGCCCTGTGCGTTATCCTTGATGACTTTGGTTTTTTCTTCGGCAGTTACCGACATATCTTTTCTCTCTTACTCAGCGACATCGGGTAGGTTGAAACCCCTGACGACTTTCGCCGTCCCATCCTCAATTTCCATAAGCGCAATGGGGACAGTATCCAGCGTCGCGCAATAGAGCCCGGATGGTTGGGGCAGTTCAGACAGGACCCGGCCCTGACGGACCGCCTGCGCGCTAGTCTGATCGAGAATTAAGGCCGGGATGTCGTCCAGCCCCGCCTCGAGCGGCAGGAGGAGGTCTTTCAATGGCGCGCCACTAGCGATTTCGTTGAGTTTGTCCAGCGAAATCGATTGTTCCTGAGTGAAAGGCCCTGCCTTTGTGCGCCTTAAGTAAGTGACATGCCCGCATGTTCCAAGCGCACGCGCAATATCGCGGGCCAGACTGCGGATATATGTGCCCTTGGAAACGTGGGCGTTGAGGGTGATTTCAGAGGGCATATCGGTATCGCTGGCGATGGTCAGAGAATGAATGGATACCGCCCGCTTCTTGATATCTACGCCTTCACCCGCTCGCGCTCTGTCGTAAGCACGCTTACCGTCAATTTTCACCGCAGAATAGGCGGGCGGCACTTGCTCAATCGGGCCAGTGAGTTGCGGCAGGACGGCTTCGATCTCCGAAAGTGTTGGCCAGCCGTTGGAGCGCTCGATCACCTCACCTTCCGTGTCGAGCGTGTCCGTCTCTTCGCCAAAACGGACGGTGAATTCGTAAATCTTGCTGGCATCCAGCATGCGACCTGCCAGCTTTGTCGCCTCACCCAGCGCAATCGGCAACACGCCCTCCGCCAGCGGATCAAGCGTGCCGCCGTGACCAACCTTGGTCTTGGCATAGCCGCCCTGGCGCAGATTGCGTTTCACCGCCGCGACAGCCTGTGTCGAGCCAAGCCCGCGCGGCTTGTCGAGAATGATCCAACCGTAAGGTGCGGGCTTCAAGTCAGGCATCCCGCTCCGCTAGAGCGGTCACCCGTTGCCTTCAAGTTGGTTCTGGTCCCTCAAGTCGGTTCTGGCAACGGCTCCGCCCCGCCAAGTGAAAACTGAGGCGTTTCACCGAACACAAGCTTGTTCATCACCAGCGCAGTGGCCACGGACAATATCAGCGTCACCGCCATGCCGTGAATGTAGTGCGCAGGTTCCCAAACCATGCTCCAGAAGCCATAGAACGCAACGCCGGTGACCACCCCAATCATCGCCGCACCTGCCTTCACATTCTTGAACAGCAGGCAGACGACAAAGGCAGACAGGATCGGCATGGACAGTAGGCCATAAAGCTCCTGCACAGTGTTGATCAGGCTTTCCTGGCTTGCAAAAAATGGCACCAGCAGCAAGGCCAGCACACTCATCGCAATTGAGACGATGGCGCTGAGTTTCCCAACTGATTTGGGCTCGCCAACATACGCCTCATGAATATCGCACACATAGAGCGCAGCCGAGGCGTTAAGGATTGAGTTGAATGTGGTCAGCACTGCCGCCGCCAAAGCTGCAGCGAACGCGCCTGACAGCCACACTGGCAACACATCGCCAACAATTCGGTACCGTAGGCGGCATCACCCACATCGCCATAAAGCTTGTACGAAACGATCCCGGGAATCACGACTATAGCAGGCACAATCAGCAGGCGTATCCCCGCAGCGGTCAGCACGCCTTTTTGCGCTTCCTTGATGCTCGGGGCCGCCATCGCACGTTGCGTGATTGTCTGATTGGTTGACCAGTAAAACGTCTGAATAAAGATCATACCAGTCAGCAGCGTATGCCACGGAATGGGGCTGTCATTATCACCGATCAGCGTCAGGCGGTCTGCAGGAATACCGGTCAGATCAAAATCGATAGCGCTCAAAGCCAGGTACACCACCAGCAACGCGAGACCGAGAATCAGCACCCCAGAGTAAGTGTCGGATACCGCCACAGCGCGCAAACCGCCGAAAATCGCGTAACAGGCCCCGACCGTCGCCAGGATCACCGCAACCGTCAGCAGCATATTCAGCTCCGTGCTCATACCCACCATCGACAGCAGGAATAGCGACCCACCATAAAGGATCGCAGGCAGGAAAATGAAAAGATTACCGAACAGGAAAAGCACGCTGATCAGCGCACGGATATGCTTGTCATTATACTTCTTCTGAAGCAGCTCAGTCGTCGTCGTGCAGTTATTTTTGTAGTATACTGGCAGAAACACAAAGGTCAGGATCAACAGACCCGCAACTGCGGCAAACTCCCACCATGCGAGCAGCGCCATCTGATTGCCGTTCATACCGATCAGCTGATCAGTCGAAAGGTTGGTCAGCGTGATAGACCCCGCGATGAAATACCATTTCAGCCCGCCACTCGCGAGGAAGTAGTCTTTCTCGCTATTGTGCTCTTTGTCGAGCCTGCCACGACAATGCATGTATGTCGCGAACGCAATCAGCGCCGTGATCACAAGGAATACGGTGACCTGAATCGGATCAGTCATTTAATTGCTTCCCTCTCTCCAACCACGCTTTTCTGCGCGATTTGTGGTGGATTGTCCAACACTTGGATGACCGCTGGCTTACAGCGCCAAAAGTAAAGGGGTAGCGGGGCACCTGTCTCCAGGAACTCTCGCCACCCCTTCAGAATGTGCCGGGCCAATCCCCCGAAAGTCCGGCACCAAAAACCAATAAATCGATGTTCTTATCGCTTTGACCCAAAGGGCGTGGCGGACACCGTGTGTAGTGCCCGCCAACCGTAAGCTGCTTAAAACTTCGCCCGGACACCAGCGGTGTAGCGCGCGCCCGTGCGTGTGTATGTCAGCAGACGGTTCGGGAAGCGCGAGAAGTCCCGCGTATCTTCGCCAAGCACGTTCAGACCTTCAACAAAGACCTGGAGCTGATCGTTGAATTCATAGCTTGCCGAGAAGTCAAGCTGGCCAAAGGCTTCACGCTGACGTGGCTCGCTGAATTCAGCCTGACCCAGCACGAGGAAGCCATCACGGTAGTTGTATGAAACGCGCGCAGCGAGCGGCCCGTCTTCATAGAACGCCGTGACGTTTACCGTGTGCGGTGTGAAGCCGTTAAAGCCGAGATCACCAGCAGGTGCTTCGTCCCGATCGCTCGTGACGTATGTATAGTTCACGATGCCCCCAAAGCCGTTGTCGAACGTCTTTTGGAGAGCTAATTCGACACCGCTGATGCTACCCGACAGGCCATTACGCTGGCGAGTATCCTGGAACGTCACATCGACCGCCTCATCAACGGTACGACCACCATTGCCAGCAGGGAAAATGACTGTGTTCACAACCGGAAGAGTAGAGGTTTCGATGAAGTTCCCCAGTTCCTTGTGAAAGCCAGCAACGCTGAAATAGCTCAGATTATCGAAGTACCACTCGAACGAGATGTCGAAGTTGTCCGACTCAAACGCTTCGAGGAGCGGGTTACCACCACCGCTAAGAGGCGCATTCGAACGTCCGCCAAACGTATTGGCCACACCCAGCGCCGTCAATGTTGGGCGCGTCACTGTGCGTGCATAGCCGAGACGAAGAACGATATCCTCGGTTGGCTCCACCTTGAAATTCACCGAGGGAAGGAAGTTCACATAGTCATTGGGAACCGAGATCGTTGTCGCGGGGCCGAAGACCACCTGAAGTTGTGTATCGCCTGGTGTTTCACGGAATTCGATGACCGGTTGATCAACGCCGCTTGAAACGACATCAGTGAACGCGATGCGGAAGCCAACATTGGCTGACCATGGCAGTTCCCCGCCAAAGTCGCCGCCCCAATCAGTGCTGAAGTAAGCCGAATAGATTTCCTCTTCGACGTCAAAGCTACCGCCCGGATTGAACGTAGGCGTGTAAATCCCGAAGACTGGATCCAAACCGCCGCCATTAAGGTAAGCGAGAAGCTCAGCCGTCGCACCACCAGTGCGATCAGCGTTATTGATGTTCGCAGGATCGTTGAGAACAGCAAACGCTTGCTCGAATGTCGAGTTGAGGATGGTTGAAGGCACGGTCTCTGCGCCGTCAACACCGCTCAGGAAGCCATCAAAAGAAAACTGACTGAGGATGCTGGTATCGAACGGCACTGTATAACCACAGTAAGCACAGAAGATGTTGGCCGAGGTCAAACCATTGCCAGGATCGGCAAAGTTATCAAATAGATCACGGCCTTTCTCACGGCTGGTGAAGATACCGCCAAACGCGATGTTTCGAAGCGGTCCAGCTTCGACTTCCCAATCGCCATCAAGACGAACTTCAAACACTTCGTCATCAACCGTGGTGCGGTTTACGTTCACAAAGTGAAGCCGCTGGATCGAAGTATCGACAAAGTCCGCCGCGTTGATGTTGGTAATAGTCGAAATGCCGGACGTGCTGGTCGACTCGATAAGCGGTGATGTCGGCGCAAGCGCGCCGAGCACAACAAATGGGTTTGTCCCGTCACGCGATGCTTCTGAATAAGAAACGTCTGCGACGAATGTGAGGCGGTCGCTCGCTTCAAACTCAAAATTGGCACCCACCGCAATCGTTTCGGCATCGCGGTTGTTCGATGTCAGAACGTTGTCGTTCTGCGACAATCCAACAGTGTCCGCGATATCTGGGTTGCGCGCACCGAAGTCGATACTCGGACGACTAAACGACGTGACCGTGCCATTGCCATCGATCTGAGGATCAAGGAATGGTGGGCTGAAGAAGCCTGAGAACTGCGTATCGAAGCTGTCAATTTCAAACTTCGAGTAAAGACCATCAAGAGTGATCGTGACAGCATCAGAGGGTGCGAATTGCAGCGCTCCATTGAGCGTCAGACGCTCGCGATCTTGGATGTCACGGCTAAAGATTACTTGCTGCTGGACACGAGCGCCAGATGGTAGCGCCCCAATATCGGTCGCCTGGAGACCAGTTGAACCCTCCGGTGCAAAGATCGCTGCATCACCTTCTCGAAGAGCGAAGCCGTTCGTAATGTTGCGATCAATCTGCGCGTCACGCTTGTTGTAAGACGCGCCGAACAAAGCCCCCACGGTGCCATTAGACCATGACACGACGCCACTGATGTCTGCGCCAAACTCTTCGCTCAATTCTTCGTAGATACCTGCGGTAGAGATGGATGCGTTGAAGCCCAGTCGATCAAGCGGCTTTGCCGTAGTGATGTTAACAACCGCGCCGATTCCTCCCGACTGGAGGCTCGGTTGAGCCGACTTATAAACCTCAGCGGTCTGGATGATGTCTGATGAAAGGACGTCAAACGAGAATTCGCGCCCGTCATTGTCTGTGGCAAGTGTACGGTACCGTTCAGTAGCACCGCGTTAAATTCTGGGCCGAGACCACGTACGGTAATGAACTGACCCTCACCACCGGAACGATCAATCGCCACACCAGTGATACGCTGTAGCGATTCAGCCACGTTATTATCGGGGAATTTACCGACATCTTCCGCAGATACCGCGTCGACAACCACAGCGCTACCGCGCTTTAGGTTGATCGAGTTTTCCAGACTTGCACGAATGCCCGTGACCACGATGGTGTTTTCAGTTTCGGCCTCATCGCCCTGCGCAGCGTCTTGAGCCAAAGCCGGGTTGGCAGCGAGCAACGCAATGCCAGCAACAGACGCACCAAGTGCGGCGTTATATCTCGAAATCATCTCTCTCTCCCAATACCCACAGCGCTTACGTGCACTTGGATGTAATCATATGGCTGCCGCCACAGAATAGCATAATCCATGGCTTGTTTGGGCGTCGCATGTATTTTTTGGTAAGTTTAGGCGAAAGAAAATCACGCTATGATATTTTTGCCCCAATCGCCGGATTGTGACTCAAATCAATCAGTCTCCCATCACTCGTATCGTCGATGGTTGAGTTGACCATTTCGTTCATGCTGCGTGGCTCTTGCCGAATACGTGCACGAAACTCCGAAGGCGACCAGCCCACTTTTTTGCTGAATTGCCGACTGAAATGATACTCGTCACAAAAGCCAAGTTCTGCTGCGATATCGCGCAATTTCAGATTTTCATGGGCGAGCAGATCGCATGCCTTCTCCATCACTAAACCAGATCGATATTTACCTGGCGACACCCCCGCCAGCCGGCGAAACTTCTTCCGGAATGCCTCATACCTTTCATGCATAGATATCGCAGCATCTTGGGCATCGGCATATATCGCAACCGCAGCCTTAGCATCTTCCAGCCAACGAATGTCTTTCTGAACATCCCTTCTTCCTGCCTCCTGAATATCGGCCAATAGCTCCTGAACGCGGATGGCTTCGCGCAGGTAATCCTCTTCGGTACGGGCTGGACTTCCTCCGATCAGCGAGAGAATTCGGTCGCGCCAAAAATCCATGGGATTCAGTTGGATAACCGGCTTTGACCGATCAAAGCACCCCTGCTCTCGCCACATATCAAAAACGGGACCTTCAAACATCAGGTAGAACTCGTCCCACGTATCGCCCTTGGCCGGCCCGTACCAATGCTCAAGCCCGGGCGCGACGAGAATAGCATCTCCAGCCTGCACCTTGCGCGACACCCCATTCTCGTCGCGGTAGGAGCCACGCCCCCTCGTAACATAGACCAGAGTGTAGTGTGGCAACACGCGCTTGTTGGACAGAACCCCAATCCCGTCTTTCAAAAAGCACGCAATTCGAATACCGCCAATCGGTGAAAGCTGCAGGTTTTGTTTGTAGATTTTCTCTTGCCACATATGACACCCCTTAAATGCCAATCAGGAATCTACCAAATTATTCATGCCTTCCCAAAATGACCCTTCACAGCTCATGCAGAACCGTGCTCAATTCAAGATCGGGAGAGAGGCGTGCCGCCTCGCTAGAGAAAGTGAGCCGCTGACATGAATGATTCGGCGAATTCTAGCCGTCGTTTACCCGATGGTGCTGGACCACCTACTGATCTGTCAGAGGCGACACCTCAGCGGCATGAGCCTGGACCGGCAGAACGTGACCAGCAACTGGACCGTGCCACTGATGCATTCGTAAAGATGGATGTTTCAGGCACCTTAGTGGTGCTGGAGGCGGCTGCTCGCGAACGTCCACGCATAATCTATTGCGGTCCATCGATTGGGGATTGCGATCCGAAAGAGTTAGCGCTCCTCAGCACAAAGCAGCATGCTCCGGGCGGCGCGAATGTGCATTTGAGGGGATCACTCCTTAATGAACTCGGGACCGGCATTGCTGGACCGTCAGGCTTCAAGGCGCACCGTGATGGTACCGACTTCGCCGCAGATTTTCGCATCACATCTATCGAGCAGAGAAACGGGCACAGTGTCCTGCTGAATTGCAGCGATCCAAACACGCAAATCGATGCGCAACATCGGTTGGAGATCGACCCCAAGACCGGCGTTTTCCGCGCCTCTACCACGATTACAAACCGCTCTGACAAACCACTCTCAATGGAATGGTGCGCTGCCCTATGCGTGCCGCTTGATGATCGTCTTACAAAAGCGTTTGGATTTACCGGACGATGGGCCAGTGAGTTTCAGATTGAAGAAATTGATCTGTTTCGCGGATCCTATGTGCGTGAAAACAAGGCTGGTCGTACCAGCCATGACAGCTTTCCAGGAATACTGGCGGGGTCGTCGGCCACAACCGAGGCAAGTGGGCTTGCCGCCAGCTTCCACTTTGGCTGGAGCGGGAACAATCGGGTACGCATTGATCAACATCAGGATGGTCGCGCCATCCTGCAGATGGGCGAATTTCTGTTTCCAGGCGAAATCCAGCTTGGAACAGACGAGGCATACACGACGCCTGAACTGACCGCAGTTTGGTCACAAAACGGATTTTCAGCAACGTCGCAAGCACTGCACAAATACGTGGAAGGTGAATTGCTCGACACGCGCGGATTGGAACGCGTCAGACCAGTTCATTATAACACTTGGGAGGCGGTATACTTCGACCATTCAGAAGACCGTCTGTTGCAGCTCGCCGAAGAGGCCAAGGCCGTAGGTGCGGAGCGCTTCGTCCTGGATGATGGGTGGTTCGGTGGTAGGCGGCACGACAATGCCGGGCTCGGCGACTGGTGGGTTTCAGACGAGGTCTACCCCGACGGCCTGCATAAGCTTGCAAACCGTGTCCGCGAACTCGGCATGGAGTTTGGGCTGTGGTTTGAGCCTGAGATGGTCAATCCCGATAGTGACCTTTTTCTTGCTCATCCCGACTGGGTACTTCGCGCTGATGGGGTGGAGGCCGTCCCCTTTCGTAACCAGTTCACGCTAGACCTCACGAAATCGGACGTATTTGATTACTTGTTCGATAAGATGACGGCGGTAATCAGCGAATACGACGTGGCTTATATCAAGTGGGATATGAACCGCGATACAAATCACCCAGGCAGCGGAAATCGCAGCGCAATGCATCAGCAAACTCATGCGGTGTATCGCCTTATGGCCAAGCTGCGTAAGGCACATCCAGAACTTGAAATCGAAAGCTGCTCATCAGGCGGTGGCCGCGTGGATTATGCTATTTTACGCCATACAGATCGATTCTGGGCCTCTGACAATAACGATGCGAGAGAGCGCCAGGCCATCCAACGCGGCGCAAGCCATTTCTTCCCATTACGGATCACGGGTAGCCACGTGGGGCCCCGCCAATGCCACATCACTGGCCGGGTCTTTTCGATGGAATTCCGGGCCGCGAGCGCCATTTTCGGCCATATGGGAATGGAACTCGACCTTCTTGGCGAGACAGAAGATGATCGTGATATCTTGGCCAAAGCGATCGCTCTACATAAGGAACATCGCGATCTGATCCATAACGGCAATTTCCATCGAGTTGACGCGCTGGATTATTTGAACGTTGTCGGATGCGTCGCGCTCGATCAGAAAGAAGCCTTGTTCTCTTGCGCGCAAACGGACCCGGCACCAACTACTTTGCCTGCACGCATCCGCTTCGCGGGTTTAGATCCGGCACGAAGATATCGCGTGAAGCTTGTCTGGCCTGCGCGCAACACGTCGATCACGTCTCCATCGATTATCGAACAGGCGGACCTTTTGGGCGAGGGAAGCGTTGTAAACGCAAGCGCGCTGATGGAGTTCGGCCTGCAAATGCCATTGGTTTTCCCAGACACCTGCCTGATCTTCCATCTAGCTGAGTCGATCGAAGACTAGAGTAATGGCACTATGAGTTCAGCCACGCACTATGATCTGCTGGTGATTGGCGGCGGCATAAACGGTGCCGGTATTGCCCGCGATGCCGCCGGGCGAGGCCTGTCGACCATGCTGGTCGAGAAAGATGATCTGGCGCAGCATACCTCCAGCGCCAGCACCAAATTGGTCCATGGCGGCTTGCGGTATCTGGAGCATTACGAATTCCGCCTGGTTCGAGAGAGCCTTATCGAGCGAGAAGTATTGCTGAAAGCGGCACCACACATTGTCTGGCCGCTGCGGTTTGTCCTGCCACATGACAAAGGCCTACGCCCGGCTTGGATGCTTAGGCTGGGGCTTTTCCTTTATGACAATCTGGGTGGCCGAAAGCTGTTACCGGCTACAAAGAAGCTCAATTTGCGAAGCGCACCGCATGCAGACATCTTGGAGGACCGGCTTACCACCGGTTTTGAGTACTCCGATTGCTGGGTCGAGGATTCTCGTTTGGTCGTGCTGAATGCGATGGATGCGCAGGCACATGGCGCTGAGATCCGAACCCGCACGACGTGCACGCAGTTGGCCCGCGAGGATAATCACTGGGAAGCGACGCTGGAGGACGGCTCTGGCAAGATCGAGACAGTCACAGCAACCACCATTGTCAACGCCGCTGGCCCATGGGTCGATGCGGTACTTGGGCGCGCTCTACCTGAGGAAGCACACAACAACCTGCGCCTTGTGAAGGGTAGCCATATCGTCGTACCGCGTCTTTATGACGAGGATCATTGCTACATCTTTCAGAACGCTGATGACCGGATAGTCTTCGCGATTCCGTATGAGCGCGACTTCACGCTTCTGGGCACCACTGATGTTGGCTTCGATGGGGATCCTCAGAACATTGAGATCAGCGACAATGAGGTTGCTTATATCTGCAACGCAGTGAACGAATATCTCAAGACTGATATCGTGCCATCGGATGCTGTCTGGACTTATTCCGGTGTTCGTACCGCTTTATGACGATCAGGCGCGCGACAACTCCACGGTTACGCGAGACTATGTGTTTGAGCTTGAAGGCGGGAATGGCCAGCCAGCCATCCTTTCTGTGTTTGGCGGGAAGATCACGACCTATCGCAAGCTGGCAGAACATGCGCTGGAAAAGCTGGGTGACACAGGCATTGCCATGGGGCCAGCATGGACTCGCGACGCTTCTTTGCCCGGCGGGGAATTTGCACCGGGCGAGTTCGAAAAGGTGGTTGAAAACTGGCAAAGCAAGGCGGCATGGTTTCCAACCGAAGGGGTCAGACGACTTGTGCGCGCCTATGGTACCTGCGTTGATCAGATCCTGGGCGACAAGCAGGGACTGAATGATTGCGGCGTTCATCTGGGCGGCGATCTGTATGAGGCAGAGCTGCAATATCTGCGCGCCAACGAATTTGTTCAAAGCGCCGATGACCTGTTGTGGCGCCGCAGCAAGTTAGGCCTGCACCTGGATGACGAAGCCAAAGCGCGCGTTGTCGCATGGTTTGAAAATGCGGAACTACCAGCCTGATGGACGAAACCGTGCGCCTGCCTGATCTGGGTGAAACCGCCATTCACCGCCGCAGCTTGCGCAAAGCCGATGGCCGGATGCTGCATTTGTACGGCAACAGTGAGCATACGCTGCAGCTGCAATCCCAGAGCGCCGACCCCATTGCACAGGGCGGTGAGATCCGCCGCCATCCTTTGCGGCAAGAGTGGAATGTCTACGCCGCGCATCGGCAAAACCGGACCTTCAAACCATCGGCGGCTGACGATCCTCTGGCACCAACGCGTCCCGATGGACCAGAAACGGAAATTCCATTCGAGGATTTCGAACTGGCGATCTTCGAGAACAAGTTTGCCGCCTTTCATCCAAGCGCGACCAACGCGGAAGAACTTAGTGGCGTACCGACAGAGCCAGCAACAGGTGCCTGCGATGTTGTGGTATACGCGCCGGAGGCTAAGGGCAGTCTGCACACGATAGGACAGGAGCGACGCCTTGTCCTGATCGCGGCACTGCTGGATCGATACAAGGCGCTGTTCGAAGCAGGCTGCGAATATGTGTTGCCATTTGAAAATCGCGGCGATGAAGTTGGTGTGACGCTGCATCATCCGCACGGCCAGATTTACGGTTTCGCTCGCATTCCAGAGATACAGCAGCGCGCGATTGATGCGTTTGCGCAGGGGTATGACTTCGCAGCAGAAATCGATGCAGCAATGCCTGAGTATGGACTAGGCGACCGAGGCGGCGTCGCAGCCTTTGTCCCGCCATTCGCCCGCTTCCCCTACGAGGTGTGGCTTGCCCCGCGTGTCCGCCGCGAGGGACCGTGGGACTGCACGGGTGAGGAGCTCGAAGGGCTCGCTTATTGGCTTGGCGAAGTCACCCGCCGCTACGACGCCTTGTTTGAACAACCCGCCGCCACGATGATGGCCTTTCATGCGGCACCAAAAGGCGGCTCACCCAACTATCATTTCACGGTGCAATTTTATCCGCTTTTGCGCGCCAAGGGCCGGGTGAAGTACCTTGCATCCGTCGAGCAGCACACAGGCACCTTCACAGTCGATGTGATGCCGGAAACCGCAGCAGCGCAACTAAGAGAACTCTGAGAATGGACAGCGTACGTGCGATCTCGCCAGGCCGGGTCAATCTGATCGGCGAGCACACGGATTATAACGGCGGGATGGTGATGCCCGCAGCGTTATCCGTACACCTAGAAGCGCATATGACACCGCGCTCGGACAATGTAGTACGGATTAGTGCAGAACCATTCGGTATGCTTCACGAGCGGGAGCTTGATGAGGAAGCAGCAGACCACTGGTCAGACCCAGCGGTCGGTGCGTTGCGTGAGGCTCGCGCGCTGGGTCTCACCAATCATGGGGCGGACCTTTCCATTGCCTCGACAATTCCAGCTGGTGCAGGACTATCGTCGTCCGCAGCGCTAATTGTGACGGTGTTAAAGGCTGCGCGACAACTCGCCGGGTCAAATATGAGCGATACCGATATTGCTGTGGCCGCTCGGCGTGTAGAAACTGATTATATCGGTGTTCCTGTAGGCATCATGGACCAAATGGCGGTCGCGATTGCGCAGCCCGGACAGGCAATTGCGCTGGACACAGCGACCTTAGAATATCAGCTCGTCACTCTGCCTGAGGATATCTCCGTAGAAGTCATCCATTCAGGAGTGACCCGTCAGCTTAGCGATGGCCGGTATAAAGAACGCAAAGAGGAATGCGATGAAGCGCGCAAAGCCTTCGTTCGCGACGATATTTGCAAGCTTGACCCAGCAACAATCGAGGCGGCGGCGAACGTACCGGATGTGATCCGCCAACGCGCCCGGCACTGCGCAACTGAACATCGCCGGGTGATAGATGCCGTGAAGGCCCTGGCGACTCAGGATATTGCGACATTGGGCGCCCTGATGAATGCCAGCCACGCCTCAATGCGCGATGATTTTGAAATGTCGGTGCCACCGATCGATGCGCTAGTTGATGATGCAGTGGGATTTGGCGCGATCGGTGCACGGTTAACCGGGGGCGGTTTTGGTGGATGCATCGTCGCTTGTGTGTCCGAAAATCAGCGGGAGACGTGGCTCGGCGCACTCTTGGCAAAGCACCCAGAAGCGCGCTTTATCGACCGGATTGCTCCGGCTTTATAAGTCGGTCAGCTAAACAGGTTAGCCAAAGCCATATACTGTGTAATTGCCCAGTTCACAGGCGGGCCAATCGTCTTTTGCAATATGCCCCATTCCGGCGCGAACCAAGGTGACCGCGATTAGCCCGACAAACAGCAACATGCCAAACGGGCGCAGTTTCTCATAAATATGCACATAACGCCGAGGCATCGCGCCCTCCACGATATGCGACCCATCGAATGGAGGTATCGGCAAAAGGTTGAAAACGCCCAGAAAGATATTGATCAGCAGGAAATAGAACAGGCCTTGAGCGAGCGGCGACGCCTCGTCTGTCATGCCAAAGCCCGCCGCTGAAAAAACTTCGTCCGTCATGCCCGTCACGCCAATAATGATTGCGCCAATGGCGGCGAGTGTAAAATTCATGATCGGGCCAGCAGCAGCCACCGCCATCATGCCGAAGCGGGGGTTTTCCAGTCGGTTCTTGTCGACCGGAACCGGCTTTGCCCAACCAAAAATCGGCCCACTAAACAGCGCGAGTGCCCCCGGCACCAGCAATGTACCAACCGGATCGACGTGGCGGAGCGGGTTAAGACTCAAGCGATTACGCTCTTTCGCCGTCGGATCACCCAGCGACAGCGCCGCCCAGCCATGCGCGACCTCGTGAAATACAATCGCGACAATGAGGCACGGGATCAGAATGGCGGCGAACAGGAGGGTGTCGTTCATTGCCAGTAGATAGGGGCTTGGGTGCTAACTAGCCAGAGCCTCGCTAAAGTGTTTTCTGCACAGCGCGATGTAGCGATCGTTGCCGCCAATCTCGGTTTGGGCGCCTTGCTTCACCGCTTTGCCAGCCGCATCAACGCGCAAATTCATAGTCGCCTTGCTGCCGCAATGGCACACCGCTTTCAGCTCGATCAGCTTGTCAGCAATGCCCAGCAGCGCTGCCGAACCGGGAAACAACTCACCCTGAAAGTCGGTTCGTAAGCCATAGCAGAGGACAGGAATACCCGCCTCATCGGCGATCCGCGCGCATTGCCACACCTGATCATTTGTAAGGAACTGCGCCTCATCAATCAGCACACAATCAATTGGCGTTTCAGCATGATCGGTCACCACACGATCAGCGATGTCTGTATCGGTCCGGAAACGGTGCGCATCGCTGGCCAACCCAATCCGCGAACTTATAGCGCCAAAACCTGGCCGATCATCAAGCGCTGCTGTCCATAAAGAGACACGCATATCCCGCTCGCCATAATTGAATGCGGTTTGCAACAGGGTAGAGCTCTTCCCCGCATTCATGCTGGCAAAATAGAAATAGAGCTTGGCCATGCAGGTTGACTAACCGTCCCAACGACACCGCGCCAGATAGCTTGTTGATTAATCCCCTTAGTCAGGATCGTGACAGGCACCCTGCGCAATGCTAGCTCACCTATCCGGGTTCAATTGATAGCGGGGAAATCGCATGGCATCGGTACGCAGACGCGACCAAGAACGAAGGCATGACAGGTATTTTGGGCTGGGTCGAACGCAGCGGTAACAAGTTGCCTGATCCCGTTTTCCTATTCTTCTACCTTATTCTTGCACTGGTGATCCTGTCGCAGGTGCTCGCGATGCTCGGCGTTTCCGCCTTACACCCCACCAGTATTGACGAGGCGACCGGAGAGCCTTTGCGGATTGAGGCCGTCAGCCTGCTGGCAGCCGACAATATTCAGCGCCTATGGGTCGAAATGCCCAAAACATTCACGCACTTCCATCCGCTGGGTTATGTGCTGGTGGTGATGCTCGGCGCGGGCGTTGCCGAGCGCTCAGGCTTCTTTGCGGTCGGGATGGCCAGCGCCGTCAAAAGCGCGCCAAACGCCCTGCTGACGCCAGTGGTCGCACTGGTTGCGATGATCGGCAACCACGCGGCGGATGCAGGGTATGTCGTTCTGATACCGCTCGCTGGTATCTTGTTCGCCGCCGCTGGCAGACACCCGATGGCGGGCATAGCTGCGGCTTTTGCTGGCGTGTCAGGTGGGTTCTCTGCCAATATCTCTCCGGGGCAACTCGACGCACTGCTTTTTGGCATCACAGAGGAGGCAGTCGGTGCGAGCGCCCTCGACCCAAGCTGGACCGGGAATATCGCAGGCAACTGGTATTTCATCGCAGCGATGACCGTCGTTTACCTTCCGATCATTTGGTATGTGACTGACAAGATTATTGAACCGCGCTTGGGCGCATGGACGGGCGGCGCATCGGCGGGCGCAGACGGAGACAACCCCGATCCAACCGCTGGCGACGACACGCTCGCCGCGAAGGCCCTACGTCGCGCAGGACTAGCTGCGCTGGTAGTTGTGGCGCTGTGGGTGCTGATGTTGTTCGCGCCCGGAACTCCGCTAATCAATGAAGCGGCGTGCCTCGCGGAGGATGGATCCCGGGTGGCAGACTGCTCAATCCACGCTGAGTTAGATCCATTCTACAAGTCACTAGTTGCGGCCTTCTTCCTGCTTTTCCTGTTGGTTGGCTGGGCGTATGGCCGCGCGGTCGGGACGATAAAGAACCACCGCGACCTGGTGAACATGATGGCGGAAAGCATGAAGGACATGGGGTATTATCTTGTCCTTGCCTTCGCCGCGGCGCATTTCGTTGCGATGTTTGGCTGGTCCAACCTCGGCCTGATTTCCGCAGTCCATGGTGCAGATGCGATACAGTCGACCGGATTGCCGCTACCACTCGTCCTTGGTCTAATGGTGATCTTCACCGGTCTGCTCAATCTGTTCGTCGGTTCTGCAAGCGCCAAATGGGCATTGCTGGCACCGATCCTGGTGCCGATGCTTATGCTGCTAGGGATCAGCCCGGAAGGCGCGACCGCAGCGTACCGCGTGGGCGACAGTGCTACCAATATCATCACCCCGCTTATGGTCTATTTCCCGCTGATCCTGGTGTTTGCACAACGCTGGCAGAAGGACTTCGGTATCGGCAGTCTCACTGCAATGATGCTGCCCTATTCGGTCTGGCTGCTGATTTCGGGAACCGCCCTTATCGTCGCTTGGTTCTATCTGGGCATCCCGCTGGGGCCGGATGCCCCGGTGTCTTATAGTCTGCCCGGATAGCGCGCTCGTAACCGGAGCATGACAAGATGCGAACAGGTAGAGAAGCTGGGATCATCCGGCAAAGGATCAACATGCCTTTAAAACGCCTGTTACTAATGCCGATCATCGCCTTGTTCGTGTTGGGCAATGCGCCGCTCACCTATGTGCTGGATGCCAGCGCCAGCTCTCTGTCAGCGAAAGTGCCGTTCTTTGGCCTGTCCAGCAAAACCGCGACCTTCCCCCAAGTGACCGGGTCTGTCTCCATCACACCTGACCGGTCCAGCGATGCCTTGATCGATGTCACCATCGACGCGAATGCCCTTACCGCACCTGATAAACTCACACTGGAGCGGCTGCGCGGCGAGAAGTTCTTCTGGGTCGAGAAATATCCGACCGTTCGGTTTGTGGGCACGCGGCTCACGATGAAAGATACGTTGTCCGGGACCGTGTCCGGGCAGCTGACAGCGCGCGGCGTTACCCGATACGAAACACTGTCGGTGACTTTCAATGCCCCACCCGAAAGTGCCCCCGCCGGACAAGCAATTGGCATAACCGGCAGCATGACGATCAATCGCCGCGATTATGGCATGAAGAGCTATCAGCTTATTGTTGGCAAGAATGTTGAAATACGCATGAAAGCACGGATGGTGCCGAGCTAGGCCGAGGCTTTAGTCTTCGTCGGGATGGCCTAAATCGCGCGCAACCTTCGGATCGCGGAGCAGATTCTCAATCCGGTCTGCCTCATCAAAACTTTCATCGGCACGAAACTTCAGCTTCGGCGCAAACTTGAGGCCCAGCCGCTTGGCGACTTCGCGCTGCAGATAGGCTGTATTCTGACGCAACGCTGTGATCACTTCATCTTCTTCCCGTCCCAGCAGCGGCTTCACATAGGCCGTCGCATTGCGCAGATCGGGTGTCATGCGCACCTCAGTTACCGCGATGTTGGCCGCGCTGACCACATCGTCATGCACTTCCTGCCGCGCCAGAAGCTCTGACAGGATATGCCGCACGCGCTCGCCCACCTTGAGGACGCGGACTGAGTGCTGCTCGGCGGTGAAGTCTTGGCGTCGGGCCATCACATACCTCCGGGTACATCGGTCGGAAGCGCGGTTGAGGTCGCGCGGGCGAGTAGTTTGCCCTCCGCCTCATCATACAGCTCCCCTTCTAGGAAAACCACGCGGCGACCATGCTTGATCACGCGCCCCTTGGCGATGATCGGCGCGAGCGGGACCATGGAAACGAAGGTCAGGTTCATGTCGAGATTGAGAGGCAGCTTGGTGACATGCTCACTCCCTTCCGTGACCGCAAGCAGAGCACCGCCCATTACCTCGTCAAGAAACCCAGCAATCAACCCGCCCTGCACTGCACCGCGCGGAGACGCGAAGCTGGGAGGCGGCGTGAAACGCGTGGTCAGTTCGCCATTGTCCACATCGAAAGACACGAATTCAGATCCCATCAATTCGAGTAGAGGGTGAGCGCTGTCCTTGGTAGATTTTGGTCATGCGCTACCCCCAATTGGCTAAAGCGTCCGCTCGCGCTCCTCGACTTCGAAGACCTCAAGCTGATCGCCAGCCTGAATGTCATTCGTATCGGCCAGAACGACACCGCATTCGAGCCCTGCGCGGACTTCATCGACGTCGTCCTTGAAGCGGCGCAGCGACGCGATTGTCGTCGCCGAAACGATAACATCTTCGCGGGTGAGACGGGCATGGAGACCCTTGCGAATAACGCCTTCCTCGACCAACAGACCGGCGGCCTTGTCGCGCTTGCCCGACTTGAAGACCTCTTTGACCTGCGCACGGCCAACAACGTGCTCGATCCGCTCTGGACCAAGCTCGCCAGCCATTTCTTTCGCGATCTCGTCAGTCAGGTGATAGATAACGTCATAATACATCATCCGTACCTTTTCTTTCTCGACCAGCTGACGTGCTTTGGCATTGGGTCGCACGTTGAATCCGATGATCGGGGCGTTTGATGCCGCCGCGAGCGTCACATCGCTCTCCGTGATCGCACCAACGCCTGCGTGCAGGACGCGGACCTTGATCTCGTCATTGGAAAGGTTGTGCAGCGCGGTGTTGATCGCCTCTACCGAACCCTGAACATCGGCCTTCACCACTACGGGGAATTCGATGACATCGCTGGCGAGGTTGTTGAACATCGTATCGAAGCTGGTCGGCGCGAGCGCAGTACGCTTCTCCGTCGCCTTCTCCTGGCGATATTGCGCTACTTCACGCGCCCGCTGTTCATTCTCAACCACGGTCAGCTGATCGCCCGCTGATGGCACGCCGCCAAGGCCGAGCACTTCGACCGGCATGGATGGGCCAGCTTCTTTAATTTGCTTACCCTGGTCATTGACGATTGCACGGACTTTGCCGCTCTCCGTACCTACGACGAAGGTATCGCCGCGTTTCAGCGTACCGCGCGTGATCAGCACGGTGGCTACCGGGCCGCGACCCTTATCAAGCTGTGCCTCAATCACAGTCGCGTCCGCGTCGCGGTCAGAGCGTGCTTTCAATTCGAGCAATTCCGCCTGCAGCGTGATCTGTTCAATCAGATCGTCAAGACCATCGCCTTTCAGGGCGGAAATCTCGACATCCTGAACATCGCCGGAAAGCTTCTCAACGATCACTTCATGCTCAAGCAAGCGATTGCGGACATTGTCCGGGTTCGCCTCTGGCTTGTCCATCTTGTTGATCGCGACGATCATCGGAACGCCAGCGGCTTTTGTATGATTGATCGCTTCGATTGTCTGCGGCATGATGCCGTCATCAGCCGCGACAACCAGCACCACAATATCAGTCACATTCGCGCCGCGTTGCCGCATTTCGGTGAATGCGGCGTGGCCCGGCGTGTCAAGGAAGGTGATCTTCTGCTTGTCTTTGGTGGTGATCTGATAGCTGCCGATATGCTGCGTAATGCCGCCAGCTTCACCCTTGGTGACATTGGTACCGCGCAAAGCGTCGAGCAGGCTGGTCTTGCCGTGATCGACGTGACCCATGATCGTGACGACCGCGGGGCGTGGTTCCAGCGTTTCTTCCGGATCGGTATCTTCGGTGGTGTCGATATCGACATCCGCCTCTGAAACCTTCTCGATATTATGGCCGAACTGCTCAACCAGCAGCTCAGCAGTATCCTGATCAATCGTCTGATTGACGGTGACCATCATGTCGAGATTGAACAATTCCTTGACCAGATCCGCGCCCTTCTCGCCCATACGCTTGGCCAGTTCACCCACCGTGATCGCTTCCGGCACGATAACGTCGCGAACTTGCTTTTCACGGGGCGCAGACGGGCCACCTTGCGCACGGCGTTCTTTCTCACGCGCACGTTTAAGCGCGGCGAGCGAACGCGCACGACGCCCTTCGTCCTCGTTAAGGGCTTTGGTAACGGTCAACTTGCCCGAACGGCGTTTGTCGGGGCGCTGAGCGGTGCGCTTGTCTTCTTTCTTTTTCTTTTCCGGACGCTTCGGCTCTGGACGAGCCACTGGAGTAAACTTGCGCGCAGCAGGCGTCGGTGTGCCTTTCGCCTCCTCGGTTGAGGCCGCTTCACCCGTAGCGTCGGCCTCTGTTGCTGCCTTGGCTTCCTCCGCTGCCTGACGCGCAGCCTCTTCCGCAGCAGCTTCCTCAGCCTTGCGGTTGTCTTCAGCTCGCTTTTTCTCGTCCTCAGCGGACTTCTTGGCCTGTTCATCCTCGCGCTTGCGCGCGTCCTCGGCCAGCTTAAGGCGCTGTTCTTCCGCCTCGAGCTCAAGACGCTTAACGCGTTCTTGCGCCGTTTCTTTAGGAGCAGCCGGTTTCTTCGGTGCCGCCTTTGGCTTTTCCGCCGCAGGTGGCGGCGGCGGTGGTGGTGGAGGCGGCGGAGGTGGCGGCGTTTCGCCAGGCTTCAAGAGCTTGCGGCGACGCTTCACCTGAACCTCGACCTTATTGGTGCGGCCATGGCTAAAGGTCTGCTTGACCTCGCCAGCATCGACCGCACGTTTAAGGCCCAACGGTTTACGGGCAGGTTTTTTTGGTTCGTCGCTCATTCTAGCTCGTTAGTCCTTCATTCAAATCTTGTCGTCCAGCTGATGGGCCTTTTTCGGCTCATCAGCGTTCGTCGGCGGTTCTATACCTCCGATAAAATTGGTCAGGCGCGATAGCGGCCCCATCACACGATCGACGGCTTTATCCCCGCTACCGCGATCCAGCACGCCAATATGGACGACGTTCTCGCGGCCCAATGCCACAGACAGAGCCATCCGGTCCAGTGGCAAGCGCAATCCGCGCGCTCCCGAACCTTCCTGATCCGTACCCACTCGCCATGCTTGGTCGAGTTTGCTCATGCCATCTTCGCTCGCGTCACTGGCATGACACAGCAGGCCAACCTGACCTGCCCGAGCACTGTCGGCAATGCGCTGACTACCCATCAATAGCGAGCCAACGCGCAGTTCAAGTCCCAAGCGATCAAGCAGAATGCGGGTCAGCGCCTGTTCAATCATATGGGGCAGGTCATCAGATATTTCGAGTGCCCCCGTTTTGAAGGCACGCGACAGCGCCGCACGTAGCTTGCCGTCAGCAATCGCAATCTCTAACCTCGCACGTGACACTCCGATCCAGGCGCCCCGCCCCGGAGCCTTGGCCTGGACATCAGGCAGGACCATACCGTCAGGTGATAAAGCCAACCTGACAAGCGCGTCGCGATTGCCAGTTTCGCCGGTCAGGACGCATTTGCGCTCTGGCTGAGCTTTCCCCTTATGGTTTTTTAGAGGGCGACCGCTATCGGGGCGAACTCTATCGGGCTCGGAAGTCCGTGCCTGAACCGTATCAACGATGTCGGAACTTACGCGCTCATTGGTCGGAGTCCGCATTGGCGGCCTCCTGTGTTTCAGGTCCGGCTGCGTCTACTACCGGCTCCTCATCTTCAAACCAGTGCGCACGAGCAGCCATGATGATCTCATTGCCTTGCTCTTCGGTTAGGCCATAATCGCCTAGCACGCCGCCTTTATCCTGCTCACGCTGCGATGGACGCCGCATTGGCGGGCCACCCTCGGGCGAGTTACGGCGACGTGGTGCTTCGCGTTTTTTGGCGATCAGCTCGTCTGTAGCGAGGTCAGCAAGGTCATCGAGCGTCTTGATCCCCGCTTTACCCAAAGTGACCAGCATGCCTTCGTTGAGGTGTGGCATTTCGGCCAGATCATCTTCAACGCCCAGTTCGCGGCGTGCCTCGCGGTGTGTGGCCTCTTGGCGATCAATCGCTTCCTTGGCGCGGCTTTGCAGCTCTTCCGCCAATTCCTCGTCAAAGCCTTCAATACTCGCCAGTTCTTCTAGAGAAACATAAGCCACTTCTTCGAGCTCCGCGAAGCCCTCTGCAACGAGCAACTGAGAGAGTGTTTCATCGACGTCCAACTCTTCTTCGAACATCTTCGAACGCAGCGCGAATTCCTTGCTGCGTTTCTCACTCGCCTCTTCGTCAGTCATGATGTCAATCTGATGACCGGTCAGCTGGCTCGCCAGACGTACGTTTTGACCGCGGCGACCAATGGCCAGGCTCAACTGGTCATCAGGCACCACAACTTCGATGCGACCATCTTCTTCGTCCAAAACCACGCGACTGACCGTTGCCGGCTGAAGCGCGTTGACGATGAATGTCGCCGTATCTTCTGACCACGGGATGATGTCGATTTTCTCGCCTTGCAATTCCTGCACGACGGCCTGAACGCGGCTACCCTTCATACCGACGCAAGCACCGACCGGATCGATTGAGCTATCGTGGCTTATGACACCGATTTTCGCACGGCTGCCCGGATCACGCGCAGCGGCCTTGATCTCAATAATGCCGTCATAAATTTCGGGCACTTCCTGAGCAAACAGCTTCTTCATGAATTCTGGGGCACCGCGGCTGAGGAAAATCTGCGGACCGCGATTGTTTCGCTCCACCTTGGTAATAAGCGCTCGGATACGTTCATTCGTGCGGATCGCCTCGCGCGGGATCTGCTGATCGCGGCGGATAACGCCTTCGGCGCGGCCCAGATTGACAATCACGTGGCCGAACTCGACCGACTTGATAACACCGGTAATAACTTCACCGGCACGATCCTTGAACTCTTCAAACTGACGCTCGCGTTCTGCGTCGCGGACTTTTTGGAAGATAACCTGCTTCGCGCTTTGTGCGTCGATGCGGCTGAGATCAACCGGGGGCAGCGGATCGACAATAAAATCGCCCAGCGCAGCACCCTCTTCCAGCTTCTGAGCCTGCTTCAGATCGACTTGCTTGAAGTAATCCTCGACCTCTTCAACAACCTCGACAACACGCCAGAGACGCAGATCACCGGTTTGTGGGTCAAGCTTTGCCCGAATATCGTTTTCCGCACCATACCGGTTACGGGCAGATTTCTGAATCGCCTCTTCCATCGCTTCAATGACGATCGACTCATCAATCATCTTTTCCGATGCAACGGATTTCGCAATTGCAAGCAGCTCTGCCTTATTGGCGGAAATTGCACTGGCCATTAGGTATCAGCCTTCTCTTCTTCGTCTTCTACAATGTCATCGGCACCAGTGGTGTCGAGTGGTTTGGTTGCGGCAATCAGCGCATCGGTTAGAACGAGCTTCGCCGCATGAATGGCATTGAGTGGAAAAGCAATGGTACCATGCTTTGCGTCCTCAATTGTAATTGTGTCGCCTTCGATCCCGATAAGTTTGCCGCGAATGTTGCGATGACTTCCTTTTTCATTGGCGACTTTTTCAGCCAGAGACACCTTGGCCTCATGCCCAGCCCAATCAGCAAAATCCTTTGCACGCGTCAGTGGGCGATCAATACCTGGCGAGGATACCTCAAGATGGTATGCGCCCTCAACCAATACCTCACCCTGCTCTTCCAGAACATCCATGCGCTCAGAAACAGCCCGCGACAAAGCAGCACACTGCTCAATCACAAGCTGACCCGTTGCCGGGTCCTCCGCCATGATCTGCAAAGCTTCGCCACCATCTCCAGCTTCTGATGCCATCATCTTTACGCGCACGAGATCAAATCCGAGAGCCTTCGCCTCCGGTTCAATCACTTCAACAAGGCGCGCAATATCGGCCATCAGCTCTCCAAAAACGTACACCACTATTGTGACAACAGAGATATGTGCCAGCCCCTTTCGGCGCCAGCCCCTCAGTGTCTCAACAATGTCGGGATGACGGGCAGATAGGCCGCCTGTCAGGAGAATGCAAGCGTGTATCTGTTCTCGCCCTCTCGCGGTTTACGACTACCGCCCGTTTACCCAACTCCGGGCGTATTCCAGCCGCTCATTGGATGAACGTGACAGCTGATGCTGGAGCAGTTCGTGATATCGCTGCCGAAAATCGAGAATGACACCGTCATCCAGTGTCTGTTCAAACTGAAGTCCACAAAAGCTCCGGCTGCGCCAGACAACTTTGCCAAACGCCTCCACCTTGTCGATTAGAAGCACGCACCAACTACCCACACGCGGTGGTTGGGGAAGACACAATCGTGCGCCGCCATTGGACAAATCAATGATCTCGCACCGGACAGCCCCCGACACCATATCGAGCGTGCCCTCCAGGCCAAGGCGCAACCGCCCCTTCACTCGGCGGCCAGCGATGGATTGGATCTGCGTCATGCCATTGGGCTGACAGACTTCGGGAAAGATATTCCAGTAAGAGCGTTAGGGCCAATTACCTAACCGCGCATAGCATGCGGGATATAGCGAGCCTCACTCGTCCTCTTGCAGCAAACCGTGCTTTTTAATGCAATGCCGAAGTTGATCATAGCTCAACCCCAACGCCTTGGCCGTCTGCCTTTGGTTCCAACGATGCTTACCCAAAGCGTGTTCAACAATCGCTCTCTCATGCGCATCGACCGCGCCGCGCAAATCATTGATCGTTTCAAATTCCTGAGCAGGGACTGTGCCAGCATCTTGTGCCATTGATCCGTTCGCCGCACTCGCCGCCTGATTTTGCGCAGCTTGCCGTTTCGGACTGAACGGTTTCCACGGGCTATCGAACGGATCGAACTGCGCGTGCGCAATCGGCGCGCCCCAATCATCCCAGCGATAAACGGCCCGTTCCACAACATTGCGCAGCTCGCGAACATTTCCAGGCCAGGCATATTCATCGAGTTCTGTCGCTACATGCGGCGCAAAACCAGGCCAGCTTTCCCAGCCAAGTTCAGCCGCCATGCGTCGCCCGAAATAGTCCGCCAGCACCTCTATGTCACCGTCGCGGACGCGCAGCGGCGGCAAGGTAATCACTTCAAAACTCAGACGGTCAAGCAAGTCCGCCCGAAACTCGCCACGCTCCGCCAGACGGGGCAAATCCTCGTTTGTCGCGGCGACGATCCGCACATCAACCTGAATCGGTCAGACTGGAACCGATCGGCGTCACTTCACCATATTCAACCGCGCGCAACAGGCGTTCTTGCGCCCCCATCGACAGCGTGCCCAGTTCGTCGAGAAATAGCGTGCCTTTATCGGCTTCTTCAAAACGCCCGGCGCGTTGTTTGGTAGCACCTGTGAACGCACCAGCCTCATGGCCGAACAATTCCGCCTCAATCAGGGTTTCGGGCAACGCCGCGCAATTCATGGTGACAAGCGGCTCTCCCCAGCGGGAGGACAAACGGTGAAGACGCTCGGCAATGAGTTCCTTGCCGGTTCCGCGCTCACCAATGATGAGCACCGGGCGCTGCATGGGTGCCGCGCGGCTGGTCCGCTCTACAGCGTCGAGAAAGGCGCCAGACTGCCCAACGAACTGATTCTCCCGCTCCATGCCCAAGATATAGGGAAATTTCCCATATCTTGGCAAGAATTACTATTGCGCAAAATTGTGTAAAATCGCAATCATCTGATAATAAACGATTTTATGTTTTTGGCACACCCCTTGCTGAATACGAGACAACAGCAATTCGGCATTACGCCAAGAATGAGGACCAAGACTATGTACGATCGCAGCTTCTTCCGCTCAACCCTCGGGCAAGCAGCGCTTGTGAGCATCGCCGCGATGGTGACTTTCGTCGCGCTGAGCTCGCAAATCATGATCAGCACGCCAATGGTTCCGGTCGCTTCAAACCAGCAGGTTGAGCTCGCGTGAGCAAACCAACCAAACATACTTCTGGTTTTGCCCCCCAATCCCAGAGCAAAGGTTCAGGGCCGGAGTCTCACTCCCCCAACAGTCCCCACAGCGCTACCCCAAGCGCGAACGAGACTCCGGCCCGCCCCAAATCAGCTAAGAATGAGACATCGAAACAGACTCGCAAAGAAGGCCCGCGTCTGTCACGTGTAGATCTAGAAGTGGAACGTATGCGTCAGTCACCAACACCGACACGATCATCGGGACAAGCACGCGACCCACTCGATCAAGTCGCCGATTTCTTTTCCAATGGAGCACCCTTGATGGGAATTTTCAGCCGTACTCGCGATATCATCGCCGCCAATTTCAATGACATGCTGGATAAGGCGGACGATCCGACCAAAATGATCCGGATGATCATCCTCGAAATGGAGGAAACACTGGTTGAGGTCCGCGCCAGCGCGGCCCGCACAATCGCTGATCAGAAAGAAATGCATCGCCACACGGTCAAGCTGGATAAACTTCAAGCTGACTGGGGCGAGAAAGCTGAACTGGCTTTGTCCAAGGATCGCGAAGATCTGGCCCGTGCCGCTCTGGTTGAGCGCAAGAAGGCAGCCGATATGTCGGACCAGCTCAAGCAAGAGATTGCCGTTCTCGATGATGCGCTGCGCGCTTATGAGCAGGACATCGCCAAGCTGCAAAACCGTCTGCGCGAGGCACGTAGTCGCCAGACCGCCATCGCGGCGCGGCTCGAAAGCGCAGAAAACCGCGTCAAGCTGCGCACCGTGATGAGCACAGAGCGTACAGACGAAGCCGTCAGCCGCTTTGACCAGTTGGAGCGCCGCGTCGATTACGCGGAAGGCGCCGCCGAAGCGCTGTCGATTGAAGGCAGCAGCGGCGCACCAAGTCTCGCCGATGAAATTGCCGCCCTTGAAGGCGCCGATGCCATCGATGACGAGCTGGAAGCGATGAAAAAATCACTCGGCAAGGCCGACACAAGCAAGAAGGACCGATGAAATGTCTGACGGTATGATTGCCATCTTTATTGTTGGAATGCTGTTTATCGGCCTCCCTTGGGTCATCCTGCACTATATGACCAAATGGAAAACCGCCGCCACCATCACAACAGATGATGAGGTACTGCTCGAAGAGCTTTATAACCTCGCCAAGCGCCTTGATGAGCGGATGGACACAGTCGAACGCCTCGTGGCTAGCGACAACCCGGACTACAAGCCGGCGCGCCTTTTACACGACAAAGAAGTCGATAATCAGCAATTGCGCGAGCTGGAGAACCTGCTCGCCGAAACCAAAGGAGAAAAGCAGTGAATTCCCCCCGCACTACGCTTTACCGCGACAAACAAAATGCCAAACTAATGGGCGTTTGTTCGGGCATCGCTGATTACACAGGTGTCGAAACTCTGTGGGTGCGCCTGGGCCTGATATTCCTGACTTTCGCCGTAAGCGGCATGACCATTCCGCTCTATTTCATCGCCGGACTGCTGCTGAACAAGAAACCGCCACATCTTTACAGAGAAGCGGACGAGGAAAAGTACTGGCAGCGCGTCCGGCAAAACCCAAAGCGCAGCGCCCGCGAAATCCGCTCCAAAATGAAGGATGTGGACCGCCGTCTGGCCGAAGTGGAAACCTTCTACGTCACCAGCAATCCGCGCCTCAACGCCGAAATTGAGCGCCTGCGCTAAACACCACAACCTTCAGGGAGGACTGCACACATGGAAGGCTATCTCGCCCTCATGATCCCGATCATTGGCGTATCGATCCCGATCGTCGCGATCTGGGCCAAGCACAAAGAAAAAATCGCCTCGATGCAGGTCAATACGACCGCTCAGGCGACCGCCGAAAGGGCCGCACAGTATGCGAGCCAGGTACAAAAGCTCGAAGATCGCGTCCGTGTGCTCGAACGCATCGTTACTGACAAGGGCTATGATGTTGCGACGCAAATCGACGCGCTACGTGACACTAGAGACGTTGAAACGGACAGCGGTGTGCCGCTGGATGTGAACAGCGCGGAGAAGGTGTGATGTTCCCCTTCGGCGAAACCGCCATCATCGTAAGCGTCGGTTTCATCACGGCTGGCTGGATCTTGAATAACTGGCTACGCATGAAGAATGGCTATCCGCTGGAAAATAGCTGGGGCAAAGCCATCCACCCGCACAATGATCAGGCCAAAGAGCGTGTTAAGCTGCTCACGCAAGAAAACGCAGAGCTTCGAGCAGAACTAGGCTCGCTCAAAGATCGCCTTGGCAATGTTGAGCGGATTGTCACCGACAGTGGCTATCACCTGACCAGCGAGATTGAGAGCCTGCGCGCCAGCACCAAAGACAAGGACGTTAACTGATGTTTGGCGCCGACACATCGCTGGTGATCGACGCCCTGCAAATTGCCGCAATCGCGGTGGCTGCAACGGCGGCGGGTACTTGGCTGATTATGCGCCGCAAGGGGAAAGATACGACGGCAAACATGCCGGATGCGCCGAGGTCAGCTGCTGGATCGTTGGAAGACAGAGTGCGGGTACTTGAGCGGATTGCGACGGATAGCAGCGCTGAGCTGGCCGACGAAATTGAGGCTTTGCGAAACAACTCAACAAATAGGGAGAGGGTACAGTGAGTTTTTGGACAGCCGCAGTCATTGTTGTTGCGATTTGGGGATTGGTCCAATTGTACACGCGTCGGCATGACAAAGAGATGGGCATCACGCGTGATGAAGACGGCAATCCCGTTTTCGCCCCGCCCAAGGACGATGACGCTGCACGCCGCGAAATCGAGGAATTGCGAGAGCGGATCAAAGTGCTGGAGCGTATTGCCACGGATAACAACTCCATCGACGCCCAGGAAACGAAACGGATCGCAGCAGAAATCGACGCCTTGCGCGATGAAGAGAAGAGTAAAAAGTAGAGGCATTCAACCCGCCAAAAAGCGAGCATTTGACGAAAGGTCACGAAGAAATGTTTGAACCGACTATCATCATCGCAGCAACTTCGCTGATCGGATTGGTCGTCACGGTTGCGGCGCTGCTGCGCGGCTGGCAGGGCTGGCTCGCTCTCAAAGAGCGCGAACTCAACCATCACAAGGCCGATCCAGAGCAAGGATCGTCAATGGGCGCCGCGCGGATTGAGCTTTCCGACCTTAAAGAGCGGATTAAAAAGCTCGAAGCGATCGCGAGCGGGGTGGATTTGTAGGCCATACTGCCTATTTCCGGTCATGCTGAGCTTGTCGAAGCATCGTCCTTTTCAGCAAACTGGTCTCACAAGAAGTGCGACCCTTCGACAGGCTCAGGGTGAACGGAGCTCACGTGCGCAGCCTACAAGATATTGCCGAAGAATACGAATTCCTTGAAGGTGATGAGCGATATCGCCTTTTGATTGAGCTGGGTCGAGACCTTGAGCCCATGCCAGATCCTCTCAAAACCGATGCCACTCTGGTGCGCGGCTGCTCTGCCGCCGTGTGGGTCTACCCCACTGGCGATACGTCGAAACTGCACTTTATGGCTGATAGCAATGCCGCGATCACGAAAGGCATTGTTGCACTGGTCATCGCCGCAGTTCAGGACAAGCCAGCGAGCGAGGTCGCGTCGCTTAACATCGCAGAAGCGCTCACCCCGTTTGATTTATCAAATCAGCTTTCCTCAAACCGCACGCAAGGCGTGCCCAATATGATTGCGCTGGTCCAAGAACACGCCAGCCGGATTGCGAACGATGCCACACCTGCTTGATCGCGATACTTAAGATGCGCCCGCTCTATCTTGTTGGCGGGATCACTTCAGTTGCATTGGGCGCGATCGGCGCGGTTTTGCCGATCATGCCGACGGTGCCATTTCTGCTGCTGGCAGTATTCTGTTTCGCGCGCAGCAATCCAGTTTGGGAACAGAAAATTCTCGACCATCCGCATTGGGGGTCACAAGTGCGCGAATGGCGGGAACGCCGAGCCATACCGCGCCGCGCAAAGATCATGGCGATTGGCGCGATGACAGCAGGCATCGGGTTCACCTGGTTCACCCTTGGCGCTCCGTGGATTTATGTCTCCATCGCAATATTGGTCATTTGCGGCACGTGGATTGCCACACGCAATGAATAATGCTGTCTGGTCGGCATGATGTCGTTTGTTCAAGAAGCCATTGCGGATGCAGACCTTGCAGACTGGGTGACTGTTACCGCTTATGGCTTGGCGGTACCGTGCTGTGTTGGCGAGCTGCCAAGAGCGAATATGCTGCTTCACATCCAAACGAGCGCTGGGTGTGGCGACTGGCGATTCCGCCATGCTGTTTCTTGGCATAAATGAGCTGCTGGATCTCCAAACGCTGCTCACCGCGATCGGTAAAACGCACGCGCAGGCCAGTGGATGGTATGCAGAAAGGCGACAGGTTCAATATGTGTTCGTGGTCGGCCTAGCCATGGTTGCGGTCCTCGCTGGTGCCTGGCTGTGGTGGATAGCTCGGAGCATGGCAAAGGCCGTCAGAGTGGCCCTGCTCGGCTTCGCTTTTATCGGCGCTTTCATCGTCTTGAGAGCCGCTTCATTTCACCACGCCGACGAAATTCTCGGTAGCGGCTTTCGAACCTTCAACGTCGGTTCACTTCAAGAACTGTTCGGGATCGGTCTGATTACGATAGCGGCGATTGTTTACTCACGGCCAGTCAGGTGACACGCCGCATGGAGAAGCCGCCGCTATATTGCGGCAATGTCCATGTGCCCGAAATCAGATTGCCACTCGGCTCTACGTCGCCCTGATATTCAACCGGCGCGGCATATTCTGAACCCAGATCCACGAGGTAAGTCTTGGTGAAAGCAATTGAGACGCCGTCATGTCGCCCCACGATTTCGGCCTTCGCCTCAAGGTCCTCGTTAATATGAGCCTCGACAACCAAGCCGGAAATCTCGCCACCTTTGTCACTGATCCGCGCTCTAAACTCGGTTTCGCCGGCATCAAGCGAGGATGAGTAATTGAAGCTACCTTCCCACATGCCTTTAAGATTAATCGGATCAGTCATTCACGCATCCCCCCAAAAAATGACCTCACAATGAGGCGCTTTCGCGGATTTTGGCGTCGCCATTCTCGCGCTGCTTCTTCAATTCGGCCTTGAGCCTTGCAGGGTCGGAAACCACCAGAAATCCAAAACTGACGCCCCCTCTTTCCCCACTGTGGCGTGATGCAGTTTATGCGCCTGCACCAGCCGCTTGGCATAACCGCTTTTGGGTACCCAACGGAAATAGCGTTGATGCACCAACCCATCGTGGATGAGCGTGTAGATAATGCCATAGATAAGTATGCCAATACCTATGAATGTCGCGGGCCACCACGCGGCATCACCCGCAATCAGCGGGCTGCCCCAGGCGAACATGGAAATGCTCATTACAGCGCCGACAACACCATACAGATCGTTTTTCTCAAGTGCGTTGTCATGTGGTTCATGATGATCGCGGTGCCACCCCCAACCAAAGCCATGCATGATGTATTTGTGGCTCGCCCATGCGACCCACTCCATCGCAGCGACGGTTGCGAGCACAATCAAAATGGCGACTAAGACTACGATCATAGCGATAGATATAGTCTATTCGTCGTCAGGAAAAAGAACTCACGCATGTGTTCGCCGATACGCGCGGGGCGCAGCGTTTCGGCATCAATGCAGCACCAGCTTGACTGGACTTCTGCCAAAACCTCTTCACCTCGGCGAATAACCGTCGTGTAGAATGCTCTCGCGCCTTTGAAGTGCTCCAGCACCGTTTGTGCCATTACATCATCGTCGAGAAAAGCTGGCTTGCGATACGTGATTTCATGTTTCAGCGCGACCCAGGCTTTGCTGGCCACTTCCTCTGCCGGGGCAAGCTTGTTCCAATGCGCCAAAACCGCATCCTGCACCCAGTTCAGATACTTCGCGTTGTTAACGTGCCCCATAAAATCGATGTCATCTGGGGAGACAGTAATCGGGAAGGCGAATGGCTTTGCTGACATGGATGTTAGTTAGGCACAAAAAGCTTTCATTTCCATGACCCCGATAATGCTTTCGTGCGAGAACATTGCGCCTGTTGCCATTAGGTCGCAATGATGCCTCCATGGCAAGCAAACCGCGCACTTTGTATCAGAAGATTTGGGATGATCACGTCGTGGATCGCCGCGATGACGGCACCTGCATCATCTATATTGACCGGCACCTCGTCCACGAAGTGACAAGCCCGCAAGCATTTGAGGCGCTCCGTTTGGCCGGAAGACCGGTTCGCCGGCCCGACCTGACATTGGCTGTGCCAGATCACAATCTGCCCACGACACCGCGCGTTGATGCAGACGGCAAGCGCATTCCCATCGCAGACCCGCAGAGCGCGGCCCAATTGGCGGCCCTTGAGAAGAACGCGCCTGAATTTGGCGTGCCCTATATTGATGCGGCACGCTGCGCAGCAGGGGATCGTTCATGTGGTTGGGCCTGAACAGGGTTTCTCGCTACCCGGAACGACAATTGTTTGCGGTGACAGCCACACGGCATCCCATGGCGGGATTGGCGCGCTCGCATTTGGCATCGGGACGAGCGAGGTCGAACATGTGTTGGCGACACAGACTCTGCTGCTGCGGCAATCAAAATCAATGGAAGTTCGGGTAGAGGGCAATCTTGGCTCCGGCGTCACGCCTAAAGACCTGATCATGCACATCATTGGTCGAATTGGCGCCGCCGGGGGCACGGGTCATGTGATCGAATATCGCGGCAAGGTGTTCGAGGAAATGAGTATTGAGGGCCGCCTGACCGTCAGCAATATGAGCATTGAAGCCGGTGCAAGAGCTGGTCTGATCGCGCCGGATGAAAAGGTCTATAATTATCTCAAGGGTCGGCCCTATGCACCCAAGGGAGAGGCTTGGGACAAGGCGCTAGCCTACTGGGAAACTCTCCATAGCGATGAAGGTGCAGAATTCGACACATCCGTTGTCATCAACGCCGCTGATGTTGAACCGTCGGTAACTTGGGGCACCAGTCCGGAGGACGTCCTGCCTATAGGTGCGAGCGTGCCGGACCCGACCAGCTTCGCTGATGCTTCGAAGCAAGAGGCCGCGCGCAAAAGCCTCGATTATATGGGGCTCGAACCCGGACAGGCCCTCACTGACATTCCAGTCGAGAACATTTTTATTGGCAGCTGCACCAACAGCCGGATCGAAGATCTGCGCGCCGCAGCAGAGGTTCTGCGCGGGCGCAAGAAAGCCGACAATGTCCGCTGGGCTATCGTCGTCCCCGGCTCTGGCCTCGTCAAAATGCAGGCCGAAGACGAAGGACTGCATACGGTTTTCACCAACGCGGGTTTTGAGTGGCGTGAACCCGGTTGTTCTGCATGTCTGGGTATGAACCCCGACAAAGTGCCGCCAGGCGAGCGTTGCGCCTCCACCTCCAACCGCAATTTCGTCGGGCGCCAAGGCCCGGGTGCCCGCACACACCTGGTCAGCCCAGCCATGGCTGCCGCCGCCGCGGTGACTGGCAAACTCACCGACGTGAGAGAACTGATGTGATGAACGCGACCTGCCATTGCGGCGCGGTGAGCGTGAGCCTAACCACAAAGCCGGAATACGTGAATCTGTGCGATTGCTCTTTGTGCCTGAAGGTGGGCGGAGCCTGGGGTTATTTTGTCGACAATCAGGTCAAGGTTTCCGGCGAGACGCAGGGTTATCGTCGGGCTGACTATCACAAGCCTGCGGTGGATATCCGTTTCTGCCCGAAATGCAGTACCACGACCCATTGGACCCTGACCGAAAACTATCCGGGCGACCGTATAGGCGTGAATATGCGTATTTTTGAGCCAAGCGAATTGGATGGAATAGAGGCGCGTACCCTCAATGGCAGAGAATGGTTTGGAAAGGGCGAAGCGGCTCACCGCCGGGAACCCGGTAAACTCGGTAAAGATGTATTCCTTTGATCCCGACTCTTGCACGATTCGGGCCTTTCTCCCCCTTGCGTCTCGGCGTTATGAGTCCCATTGAAATATCATGACCAAAAAACTCCCCAAATCACGTGGTGGTAAAGCCGCCATTGGTGCCGCTGCAATCGGCTCTGCTGCTATCGCTGCTGCTCTTCTCTATGCGGGCAAGCGCAAGAAAAAAGCCGACGGGAACGCTAAACTTCCTACCGTTCCGTCCGGCGAAAATCCTGAAACCGACTAGAGCCTCACTTACATGCAAACTCTCAGCCAGATTGACAGCACCGCCATCCCCTTTGGCGCAAAGAATATCGACACAGATGTCATCATTTCAGCTGAATGGCTCAAGACAATTACCCGCGAGGGGCTCGACAAAGGCGCCTTTGAAAGCCTTCGCCAAGACCCCGATAATATCTTTGATGATCCGAAATTTGCTGGCTCCCAAATACTGATCGCGGGTGACAATTTCGGATGTGGATCCAGCCGCGAACATGCCGCCTGGGCGTTGCTCGATATGGGCATTCGCGTGGTGATTGCGCCTAGTTTCTCCGACATTTTCTCAGGCAATGCTTTCAAGAACGGTATCTTGACCGTCTGCCTGCCTCAGGAGCAGATTGATCGCCTGATGGAAGTCGCGCAGACCGATCAAATCACTGTCGATCTCGACACGCAGACCGTCACTACACCATTTCAGGATCGTTTTTCGTTCGAGATTGATCCGTTTCGCAAGCATTGTCTCTTGAATGGCCTTGATGAGGTTGGATTGACCTTGGCCAGTGGATCGGCAATCGACGCCTATGAGAGCCAGCGAGCGCAAAGCGCGCCATGGCTTCAGCCAAACATCAGCGCCTGAGACCCTGAACGCAACGGGTCGGCGACAAGGGGAGAATACCGCATGAAGGCTTTACGCACGCACGAAGTTGGTGGGCCAGAGACACTCACGCTTGACGAAATCGACGTGCCCACACCCAGCAAGGGCCAAGTGTTAGTTGACGTCAAGGCATGCTCAATCAACTTCCCGGATACGCTAATGATCCGCGACATGTATCAGTTCAAGCCGGAGCGTCCCTATGCACCCGGCGGCGACATTGCGGGCGTTATCGAAGCGGTCGGAGAAGGCGTCGATGGTTTCGCCGTCGGTGACAAGGTGCTGGCCGGGATTGGTCATGGCGGCCTCAGCGAGAAAGTGATTGTGCCGGCTGACCGCATGTTCCCGATCCCCGATGGTGTGGCGTTCGACAAGGCGGCCTCCATCCTGATGACATACGGCACCAATATTCACGGCCTGAAAGATCGTGGCCACATCAAGGAAGGCGACACTGCGCTGATCCTGGGCGCAGCCGGGGGCGTTGGCCTGTCTGCCGTCGAACTGTGCAAAGCCTATAGCGCGCGCGTCGTTGCGGCGGTTTCATCGGAGGAAAAGGGCGAAGCTGCACGCGCAGCAGGCGCTGACGAAGTGGTCATTTATCCAAAGGGTGAGATGGATAAGGCGGCATCAAAAGAGCTCGCCAACGCATTCAAGGCCGCATGCGGGCCAGAAGGCGCAAACATCGTCTATGACATTGTCGGCGGCCAGTATTCAGAGCCAGCCTTGCGCTCCATCGCATGGGAAGGCCGCTTTCTGGTGGTGGGTTTTCCTGCCGGAATTGCGAAAATGCCGCTCAATCTCACCCTGTTGAAGTCCTGCGATATTTGCGGCGTGTTCTGGGGAGCATTCACCATGCGTGAGCCGGTGAAATTCCGGGCGCAGATTGCCGAACTGTTCGATCTGCTTAAATCGGGCAAGATCGATCCGCTAATCTCCGAGACATTCCCGCTCGAACGCGGTGGCGACGCCATTGCCAAGCTTGCCAATCGCCAGGCGGTGGGCAAACTTGTCGTGACAATGGACTGACACGTTTGGGGATCAACGCAATTTGCGGGCCATTGCCCCGCATCACTGCCGCACCTATCTAAGGCAGATAGACATCTGAGGGACCAACATGACCGATTTCAAAGATCGCCAGCGCGGCGAAGAAGCCAAATTCGCAATGGATGAGGAAACCGCCTTCAAACTGGCCGCTCGTCGCAACCGTTTGCTGGGTGATTGGGCCGCTGGCCTGATGAGCCTCACCGAAGAAGAAACCGACGCCTACAAGAAGGCGGTCGTTCAGGCCGACTTTGAAGAAGCGGGCGATGAGGATGTGATCCGCAAGCTGCTCGGCGACCTCACGGCGGCGGAGTGCGACGTGTCAGAATCCGACATCCGTGCCAAGCTGGAAGAAATGACAATCGAGGCGAAACGCCAGTTCATGAGCGAAAGCTGAAGGACGCCAAGCGATGCCCATGACTGGCTCTGATATAAAACGCATGATTGCCGAAGCGCTGCCTGGCGCGGTGGTCGAAATGACTGATCTTGCCGGTGACAACGATCACTGGGCCGCAAAGGTCACTGCGCCACAGTTTGCGGGGAAATCCCGCGTTCAGCAGCATAAGATGGTGTATGAGGCATTGGGTGGACGCATGGGCGGAGAGCTACACGCCTTGCAACTCACCACGGCAATTCCCACCTCAGCATCATAGCAGAAACACAGTTCGACAGAAGGATCGGCACAATGTCCGACATCAATTCTCGCATTTCCTCAATCGTTGGCGACAATGACGTAGTTTTGTTCATGAAGGGTACGCCGCTCTTCCCGCAATGCGGCTTTTCCAGCCGGGCGGTGGCGATACTCGACCATTGCGGCGTGGCCTATGACGGCGTGGATGTTTTACAAGACCCAGAAGTGCGTCAGGGTATTAAAGAATATTCCGATTGGCCCACAATTCCTCAGCTTTATGTAAAGGGCGAATTTGTCGGCGGCAGCGACATCATGATGGAAATGTTTGAGGCTGGCGAATTGCAGCAGATGATGACTGAAAAGCAGGTCACCAAAGCTGAGAGCTAATCCCGCCCGGGCGAGAAGATCATATCTAGTTTAGAGACAATCATATCTAATTCAGAAACAATAAAGGCCCATCCGAGGGGGCAATTTCGGATGGGCCTTTGTCATGTTTGGATCACGGGTATGATCCAATTCTAGGTCGGGGAGGTGAGACCGGGAGACCGGGTGGTCTCACCCCTTAATCGAAGACCATGTGTTATGCCGCATACTATGCAGCCACCGTGCCAAAAATACGAAAGACTGGATTTCTGCGGATCACGATAGTTAACGCAAACTTGCGCCGATGCTGATTTGTCAATTTTCCCGACACGCTTGTCGAATCTGGCCGGTGCAGCCACAGTCACCCCATGAGCGAAACTGCATCAAGCACGGCCGAAGGCATCCCCGCCGCAACCGTCGTTATCTTCCGCAATGGCCCCGCAGGTCAGCCACCCGAAATCCTGATGACGATCCGATCACGCAATATGGTGTTTGCGGGCGGCATGGCGGTGTTCCCCGGTGGCCGGGTCGATAATGCGGACTTTGACTTGGCGCGCAAGCAAGACGGGGTTGATGGCGTGGAAGAGGTGGCGAACCAGATCGCCGCGATCCGCGAAACGCTCGAGGAAACGGGGCTCGCGATCGGTCTCATGGGTGACATCACCGCAGATAGTGCCAGCGCCGCTAGAGCGCACTTGCTCGAACACAAGACACTTGCTGCGACGCTCGACGCGTTTGGCTGGTCGCTTGACCTTGCTCAGCTCACGCCCTTTGCGCGCTGGTTTCCCAAGAACGAAGACATTCCGCGCGTCTATGACACGCGGTTCTACTTGGCTGATCTGGGCACCGGCGAAGTCGATATTGCCGCCGACTTGTCCGAAAACACGCGCCTGTTCTGGGTTAGTGCGCAGGGCGCGCTAGACATGGCTGCTGATGGCGAGATCAAGCTGATCTTCCCCACACGCCGCAATCTGGAACGGCTCGCGCAGTTTGCGAACTTCTCCGAGGCCAAAGCCCAAGCGGATGCGATTCCGGTCAAGACCATCGTACCCCGCATTGATACCAGCGGTGGGCAGCCCATGTTGCGCATTATGGAAGATGCAGGATATCCGATCACGGCGGAATTGCTGGAGAGCGTGCAGCGGGGGTGAATTGGCGCGCCCGGCAGGACTGTCCTCGACACTTGGCGTCTCGTTCATCTCCGCGCCTGCGGCGCTCCGATTCCGAACCTTTAACGGTTCGAGCCCACCACCCACATCAGACATATCAAACCCCCACTTGGGATCTGATATGTCTGGCGCGCCCGGCAGGACTCGAACCTGCTGCCTCAAGATTAGAAGTCTCGCGCTCTATCCAGATGAGCTACGGGCGCGCGTCGCCAAAAACAAATATCGTCGCGACTGGCTGCCAATAGCGCGGCTTTGCCAAAGCGCAAATTCAATATAAGCGGCCTTCCCATGGAAAATTCGTCACCGGCTGGATCATCACAGCCGCAATTCAAATATTACGACCTTGTGATGGCCAGTTTCGTCGCAATCCTGCTGCTGTCGAACATTATCGGCGCGGCCAAACTGACCTTTGTTGAGGTGTCATGGTGGCCCAGTGGCTGGTGGCCGGCGCCCGATGGCGTGTTCATTTACGGCGCAGGTATACTGTTCTTCCCACTGGGATACGTGATCGGCGACGTCCTCACCGAAATATACGGCTTCGCTAAAGCACGCCGCGTTATCTGGACGGGCTTTGCGGCGATGATCTTCCTCGCCTTTATGAGCTGGGTGGTGGTCAGTCTCCCTGCTTTTGATGGATGGGAATGCGCAGGTAGCGGCGCGTTGGAGATGCGGGACAATCCAGACTCGGTGCCCGGCTCCATATGTCAACAAACCTACGAATCTGTTTTCGGCAGCACATGGCGGATCGTCCTTGCCTCCATCGTGGCCTTCTGGGCCGGCGAGTTCGTCAATTCCTATGTAATGGCGCGCATGAAGGTCTGGACGCAGGGGAAAGCGCTGTGGACCCGCACGATCGGTTCAACTGTCGTGGGTCAAGGCGTCGACAGCCTGATTTTCTACCCCATCGCATTTTACGGCATCTGGACGACCGAGGCGGTCATCACCGTCATGATCACTAACTGGCTGCTGAAAGTCGCGTGGGAGGCTTTGCTAACGCCGGTTACCTATCAGGTAATCGGCTTCCTAAAGCGGCGCGAAGGCGTGGAGATTTTCGATACCGATACGAACTTCTCGCCATTTACGAGCGAGAAATAGCGGGCCTTGTTACGCATCAAGCAGATCAGCACTCTGCGCGATTTGGGTGATCCCGCGCTTGCCCTCACCATCGCGGCCAAGTTGCACCAGTACGTCAATCACACTCGCCGCATAGGCAATGGTGTCACTACGCGTCAGGCCAATGCCTGTTTGCATAACCATCAAAGAAAGCTGCTCAAGCGCGCCGTTCAATGAGTTGGCGTGAATGGTGGAAAAGCTGCCCGGATGGCCAGTGTTGATAGCGCGCAGGAAGGAAACGCTTTCTGCACCGCGCAGCTCGCCAAGAACGATACGATCAGGCCGCAGGCGAAGCGCCGCTTGCAACAGCTCATTTGCCGTCACTTTCGCTTCGCCCAGCTCGCCCTTAACCGCGACCAGGCCAACGCCATTCTCGCCGGGTAGCTTGAGCTCAGGAGTATCTTCGACCAGAACCACGCGCTCTTGCGGTGGTATCTCGCCGAGCATGGCATTTAGGAACGTCGTCTTACCCGTGCTCGTACCGCCGGAGACAAGGATTGTGCGACGCTGCTTGATCGCCTCGCGCAGGAACGCAACTGGCTGTTCCTGAGGGTCAGGCATCGCGCCCGGTTCGGCTTTAACCAGTGGCCCACAATCATAGGCATCAAGCGGCAGATCGAGTCGCCGGTGGCGACGGATGGCGAGCGCCCAATGCTTGCGCGCAGCGGGTGGTCCGCAAAACTGAATACGTGCGCCATCGGGCAATGTGGCACCTAGCAGCGGGTGTTCGCGATTGATCCCTTGGTGGGAAACACGCGCAACCTGCTCAGCCAGACGTTGGATCAGCCGATCATCAATTTCAGGCCGCAAGATCTTCTGCATGCCGGGTGCCTGTGCGTCCTCGACCCAGACCTCGCCCGGACGATTGACGATGATCTCCGTTACGGTGTCACGCTCAAGCCACTCGCGAAATGGCGCAAGATAGGCGTCGAGATAAACGCTACGCTCGCCATCGATGATCGCGGGCGCGGTGTGGTCGGCGCCGATCGCATGCTCCGGCCCGGGGCCTTCAGGCTGAAGTGGATGAATTTCTGCGGTCATGGCGTTCCGTCTTCTGTTCAGTTGACTGACGAGAAGTCGAGATCGCGCGCAGTAAAAATACGGATTGGCTCACCCTGACGCACGCGTACGGTCGGGCCAATCTGGCCATCCTGCTGCGCAGCAGCAGCGGCAGCGGACTGACCCGCCCCGCCGATAAGCACCGCAGACGTACCGCCAGACGCCAACGCGCCAAGCCCACCAACGACGGATAACAGCATGGCTGAACCGAAGCGTTTGAAGAAGTTCGATTGAACCTCGCCTTCAAGCCCGGTTGTGCCGTCAAAACTGATCGCTGGGGATGCAAGGTTTACCGACGCGCCATCCGGGCGGATCAGACGCTGCCAGATCACGTAAGCACGGCGCTGACCACCCTGCAAACCCGACTGATACTGGCCGATCAAGCGGCTAGAACGCGGGACAAGCACTCGGCTGCCGTCGAAGCTGCGCACATCCTGGCTCACCACCGCGCGAACAAAGCCGGGTACGTTGGTGTCAATTGCAGTCTCTAGGATAGCAGGGATCAGCGTACCTTGAGTGACTGTGGTCGATGGATTGGTCATCGGCTGCGCGGTCGCGGGTGCACCGCCGACCCCGCCAATCCGGGCCGCAAAGTCAGTTGAAGAGTTGCCGGTGCTGGCAGTAGCCGCAGCCATTGCAGGGGTACCGGGCACCGCGGCTTCGACAACGGCACCGCCAGTATCAAACACGACAGTAGGGCTGGAATACGGGTTAGTCGCAGGTCCCACACTGGTGCGTGGCGCATTCGCCAAAACGGGTCGCGGTGCCGGATCAACCAATCTTGGCGCGGGCGCATTGACCGCTTGTGGCTGGTTCTGTGGCGCCGGCTGAACGGCAGGTTGTGGCGCAGGAACTTGAGTTGCCTGAGTGCCAGCACTCTCATCGGGTGCCAGACGTGCAGAATTCATGCCCCAAAGCGTGACCAGACCAAGCCCAGCGACGAGCGCGATTCCAGCCACCATGCCGAGCCCGTCGGCCTTGCCACGTTTCTGCGTAACCGCTGGATAGGTATTGCGCTGCGCGAGATCGATAACCTCCGCCTCTGCCGTATCACGCGGATCGCTGTCGTTGGCGACGGTATCGCCGTCATTCTTGTTCGGAAGCCGCATTGCCAGTCGCATTATCGCATCTCCGCTGCTGCGAGCGAGGGGTCCACGCTCTCAAGTTTGGCCGGGCGAACCGGACCATTATTGTTGAGCTCTACGCTTTCCTTGCCGGAGCGCAGAATAATCTGGCGGGGCACACCCTCGACCACGATCGTTTCACCGCGCACAACAAAGTTGACCGGGCCTTCGACGCCTTCGGCATCAGTGACAAGAATGGCCGGGACAGGCTCACCAGTCGGCCAAGTCATGAATGTCGCCTCGCCATCATCAAAAATACGCGCTGGCAGCAGGTCTTCATCGCCATCGGATGACCATTCAAAATTGAGCTGTGTGGGGTCAAGAACCGCCAACCCATCCGTAGATGCCTCTTTTTCAAGATTGGTACGAGCGTCCGCCATTTGCGGCGCTTCGTCCGGCTCATCAGGATAGCTGAAATTCACGACATAGACTGGCTTGGAATTTGGGCGAGCGACTAGATCGAACAGGTAAGTCCGCTTGCTGGTCACAACCGTCATATTGGTTGCTGCACGCGGTTGTAGCGGCTTCACAAACAGCAGATTAGCCTGCTTATTGGGCGTGACCTGCCAAGCCTGTGAATCGCCAATCGCGACGTTCTCAATCCGCTCGCTGTCCTCAAAGCGAATAGTCGCCTGAACCTTCACGCGTCCTTCAATCAGGACAACGCTTGCTGGATCATATGGTATCTCGATCAGGCGGGAATCTTGCGCAGCCAAGGGGGTTGCAGCCAGAACCAGTGCTGGAACGATTGCGCCCGAACGGGCCAGGAGAGTGGGGAAGGCCACTCGGATCATTTTACTTTCTCCGTTGAACGTGCCGAAGCGCCTATAGACTTTGATGCAGAGGCGGCTTTGAACCGGCTGCCAATCCCGCTTGCGCGTGATGGCCGGTCGCTAAGCGGCTTTACCTGACCTCCATCTGAAGCGCTGGCATAAACTTTGGTTGTGCGAACTGTGCTGCTGGAAGCCGAGCCAACGGCAGCGCCGCCTGCATCGTTGGCCGCCGCCGCAGCAACTGCGGGTGCAGATACATCGATACGCCGTGCGGCTTGCGCGGCTGCAGTCGCCTGCTGAGCATGCGTAACTGCGGGTGAAGCTGGCGCTTGCATGGCTGGAACTGTCCGGTCGCGTGGGCTTTCATCGGCATCAACCAACCCAAAGACGGTCCAACCACTCACCATTGTGGTCGCAACTTTCAGTACCATGATCATCAACGCAACATGGACCGCGCCGATCATGAAGAATGCCATGGCTGCCTGCGGATCGACTTGGCCGGGCGTTGCCACCAGCGAAGCAAGGATAGGCACGGCGAGTTCGAGCATCAGGCCGCCACCGAGCACCGCAAACATCGGTGCCAGAGCCAACAGAACTACGCCCTTGAGCCAGCCAGCGAACATCCCGCGTGTGCCCTTGAACAGCGCCATAATCACGAACAGCGGGCCGAGTGCCACGAGCAATGCCAGCGCTACCTTAGCTGTTACCAGCAAACCGACCGTACCGAGCATAAACAGCAAAGCGCCGAGCCACATCAGCCCCTCTGGCGAGAATGCGCCAAAGTCGCGCTGAGGCCCGCTCGCTTCTTGAATAGCCACAAAAACAATGTCGATTTTCTGCGCGAAGGTTTGCGTTGCTGACCCTTGATCACCCGTCAGCATGGTCGCAAGATAATCCGGCGCACCAATCGCCAGATTCCAGACAACGCTTTGATACGCGACCCAGCTGGTCGCAAAAGTCAGCACCAGACCGACCGTGAGCATACGCGGCGTGAGCGAGCGAACACCGAGGCTGCCGCGCCCTGTCAGTAGCTGAATGCCGAAAAACGCCACATAAAGCGTCAGGATGATGACCAGCACAGTTGCTAGCTGTCCGCCCGGCGCGAATAGCCGCCCGAAAGCCGTCGCGGTTACCTCGCTTGCTGCGCAATCGACCGCACGCAGCGCGGCGGCAACACCATTGCCAACTTGCTCAGCGGCCTGTTGGCATTGCGCCAAGGTTGATGACGCAGCTGGTGGAGGCGCAACAGCGATCATTCGACCGCCATCTTCAATGCGTGGTCAGTCGCGTCTGCTGCGTCTTCAAACTGCGTTCCGCCCGGCCACGCTGTACCAGTCAACTGCGGATACCAGTCTGCCGGGGCGTCACCCACGGCGCTGCGGATATTATCGAGCTGACGAACCGCGCTCTCGCGGCCCGACAGGATCGTGAGAACTTCAGGTGCACCAGAAAGGTCGAGCCGGACCACCACACTCGCATCGGGTTGACGTACCAGGAAGCAGCGTGAATGCGCGGGCAGCGTGCGAATGAGTGCCAGCTCATGCTGGGTCAAGCCAAAGCCATCGCAATAATCCTCTGGCCGCGCGCGGCTATTGGGCATGAAGATCATCGTCGCGGTCTGTTCAACCAGAGCGGTGGAAATCCGGCTTTCCAAAGCATCGCAGGCGCTTTGCGTCGCAAAGCCGACCAGCGCATTGCGTTTCCGCAAAGTCTTCAGCCAATCGCGAATGCGTGCGGCGAAGACTTCATCATCGAGCGCCTTCCACCCCTCATCGATCAGGATTATGGTCGGCTTGCCGTCCAGCCGCTCATCAATGCGGTGGAACAGATACATCATGGTTGGCGTGCGCAGGCGCGGGTTTTCGAGCAGTGCCGTCATGTCAAAACCCAACACGCGGGCATTCATATCGAGCTGGTCGACTTCATTGTCGAACAGCCAGCCATGTTCGCCTTCACCGATCCATGCGCTCAGGCGGTCTGCCAGATCGCCAGGTTGTGGGCGGCGAGAGCCAGACAGCAATTCGCGGAAATGGCGCAGACGACGCAGCGATGAGTCGTTGGCATAGGCTGCATCGACCGCTTGTGCGATGGTCGCCTCTTCTTCCGGACCTTCGGCGTTCAAGAGAGCGCCCAGCCATTCGCGCAAGAACGCGCGGTTCGCCGGGCTGTCTTCCAGCGCCATCGGGTTAAAGCCGGTTGGCTCGCCCGCCCGGATCGCATCATAGCGCCCACCGATACCACGAATGAACAGCTCCGCGCCGCGATCCTTGTCAAACAAAACAGTGCGCGGGGAAAACTTCTGCGCCTGTGCGGCGAGGAAATTCATCACCACCGTTTTACCGGAGCCCGATGGGCCGATAACGGAAAAATTGCCGAGATCGCCATTGTGGAAGTTGAAGAAAAACGGCGTCGCGCTGGTCGTTTCGAGTAGCGTGACCGCATCGCCCCAGTGATTGTTTTCCGCGCTACCAAGCGCAAAACCATGGAAGCTACCAAAGCTCGCCATATTGGCGGTTGAGATCATCGCGCGGCGGACCAGATAGGCCTCGTTGCCGGGGAACTGGCCCCAGAATGCAGGCTCAAGATTGGTATCTTCGCGCACAGCAATCGCGCCTGTATCCGCAAGCGCCGCTGCACACGCGGCTGTCGCGTCATCAAGCCGCTCCAGATCGCGTTCGCGCACCATCACAGTCAGGTGATGATCGCCAAAGCTGACCGCACCGTTGCCCAGTGCATCGCGCGCCGCAAGCATATCGGCACGTTCAGCCATCGCCTCTTCATCGGTACCGACTTCAAACGGCGGATCGACAAATCCATCCGCTCGCGCGCAGTCTGACGCTCGGCGGGTGCATAGCTCTCGCTGACGATCATTTCATAGGGCAGCCGCAGCAAGCCATCGAGCAGGCCGGGGCTGGTCGCTTCGGGATAGTCTTTTAGCCCGAGGATCGAGGCAAAATCCGGCTGTCCTGCGCCGCGTTGCTCCATGGCATCCAGGCCAAAGCTGACACGGCGATACGGGATCATGTGCCCAATATCGGTTTCGTCATCGGGTTTGCGCACCGGGCGCATCTCACCATTGTAGAGCGCTGAGAGCAGCTCCAGCATCTCGCTATTCGTGTGCCCCTGCGGCGCCTCATAATCGCCCAGCAGCTGCGCGCCATAAGGCTGCAATGCAGCGACCAAACCCGTGGCCGCAGCTTTCAGCGCGCGAACATCTTTTGGATCCGCGTCAACGATCTCGCGACCTTTGCGGCTCCATGCCTTGCTAATCCGCTCTGCCCACCCTGCTTTGCCACGCGCGGGACGACGGATCAGAGTGATAAACTGGTCGTTTATAAACAGTGAGCCGGAACCCAGTCGCTCTTTCCAACGTGCGTCGATATGACGGCTCAACGGATCAGGGAACTCGGCGTCAAGCTCAACCTCTACCCGGCGGCGGATGACATGGTGGAACAGCACGAAACGCGCGTCCAGGGTCGAGCGCAGCATGACCTCGCGCGTCGCTGCATGAGCATTCAGCGCATCGCTATCTTCCGTCTCAAACAGCAGACCAGGCACTTGCAGCGCGGTCATGATGCTACCGTCGCGCATCAACAAAGTATGCTGATCCAGCATACGCAAATATGGCAGGCGATCGCCGGCGCGCGCTTCCTTCGCGCTCCAGGCTGCATGGCCGATCCATTTGCTCATATCACTTGCCCTCCTTCAGGGCGAACCGCTCAGGCTGCGTAGGAATTGCAGCCCCAACGGTTGTAATTTTTGACCCGTGGGCAACGAGAAACCTTGGTAATCCAGAGGTCGAAAATGCGCGGCTCACGTAGACACGCGAAATATCCGACGGCATGAATGACGACCGCAGCCAGCAACGCCCACCAACTGCCCGTGACAAGAAACAATTCCGTCGTCAGCATCGCATTGATGATGAAGAAATTATACGTAACGCCCGCAAACATTTGCGGGCGGGTCAATGCACGGTGAACGGGATGGCGGACCAGCTGGTTCATGGCGTCAGCCTACCGCTCCTTGGATACCGGCAACGATAGATGCCGCACCAAACAGGATGAAGGTGCCGATGATTACGGTCGCACCAAAACGCCAGTTGAGGCGACCGGTCAGCATCATGAAACCGACCGCTGCGACAGCCATAACCGCGACAGCTGTTGCAACATTGCCCAGCAGCGTGCCCTGCAACCAACCGAGTGCAGCGACAATTGGACCAGAGCCAGCTGGATCAGCGGTCTGTGCCAGAGCGGCGCTTGGCGTCATCAAAAGTGCAGATATTGCAGACAAAGAAAGAATACGCTTCAACTTGGATTACTCCCGAGAATGGTCAGCCAGGCGGCCCATGATAGCCGCAACGTAAAGTTGTGTCTCGCGGATACGCGGAATGCCACCAGCGCGGATCACGCGGCCCGGCCCGGCATTGTACGCAGCGAGTGCTTTTTCGAGGTCGCCATCGAAGCGGTCGAGTTGCTCGCGAAGATAACGCGCGCCGCCTTCCAGATTGGCGAATGGATCATCAGGGTTCACACCCAGGTCACGGGCAGTTCCTGGCATAAGTTGCGCCAGACCACGCGCGCCAGCATGCGAAACAGCGTTGGGACGCCACCGGCTTTCCTGCCAGACCAGCGCCTCAATCAGCGAGGGCGAAAGATCAAACCGTGACGAGAGTTCGGCAACCTTCGCGCGATACTCGACCGGAACACCCTGCGCGGTGCGCGTCGGATCAGACATAATCGGATAGCTCGCTGACATATCCAGTTGCGCATCGTCCAATGCCACGGGTGCAACAGCAGCGACACCGCCCGCCACCCAGCGCGCGCCGTTATCTTCGATCTGCATCACGTCGGCATGGGCGGGTAGAGCCAGACACACAGCGGCAGACGCAAAGATGGCGTTAACCAATTGCATTAGCCTTCTTCGCTGTACCACCCAAAAGCCCTCCATCAGAACCTGCTATGCCGCGTTTTATGACACAGGAGTGACGGAGTGGTTAACAACCTCATATTAACCATAGCAAGTACGGAAACGTCCCGCCGCTTGTAGAAAGCGGCAGACCGATGAAATGTTGGGCTTTCGGTCATCATTCTGCCGCGGCACCGCCGATTTGCCGCTCGCATGGTTAATTCCGCAAAGAGGCCATCATTACAGGTGGAAGTGGCGCACCAATCGCGGCTTGATCTTCACGATAGCGTCAATCCGCCATCAACGGTGATTGTCTGTCCGGTAATATAGCTTGCAAGTGGCGATGCGAGAAACAGCGCCGCGCCCGCCATGTCTTCAGGCGTCCCAGGTCGTCGCAACGGAATTCCACTAAGCATCGTTTCCAACCGTTCTGGATGATCGGTCATCACGGACGTCATCTTGGTCGGCACGAGGCCCGGCGCAATGCCGTTCACGCGGATGCCATCGCGTGCCCATGCGACGCCGAGCGTCTTCACAAGGCTCGCAGCGCCCGCCTTGGACGCGGCATAGGCCGGGTTGCCGATCACTGCGTTAAAGGCTGCAATGGAGGAAATTACGATCATGCTGCCGCCGGTATCGGCCAAGGCTGAATGGTAAGCCCGCGCGATATCCATTACGGAATTGAGGTTCACATCGACAACATCATTCCAGCCCTTTTGGGCGAACTCTTCACGCCCATAGCGCACCAGACCCTGACATTGGATCAGCACGTCCGGTTCGCGCATCACATCAGGCGAAGCATCGACTGCAGCGCGGTCCGTCACATCAAGCTGATGATAGTTCAGCCCGTCGAAATCGCTGTCGCCAGTGTCGCGGTAGTCGCTGGGGTCTGGGCGCGTGCCCGTCACGATCACCTCGCCGCCATGCCGGCGAAATGCCTGAGCTATGCCATTGCCGATGCCACCCGATCCACCGATCACAAGGATGCGCTTACCGGTAAAGTCGAGTGGGTCTGACATAGTGCGTACGCTCCTCAAATTGCGCGGCTGATCACTTCTTTCATGATCTCGGACGTGCCGCCATAAATGCGCTGAACCCGCGCATCACGCCACAGACGCGCAATCGCATATTCGTTCATATAACCCGCGCCGCCATGCAGTTGGAGGGCAGCATCGACCATCTCCCACTGCATCTCGGTGTGCCAGAGTTTGGCGGAGGACGCCTCGCCAGTGGTCAATTCGCCAGCAAGGTGCCGCTTGATCGCCCAATCAAGGTGCGCCCACCCCACCTGCAATTTCGCCGCCAGGTCGGCCAGCGTAAACTTCGTATTCTGGAACTCGAACACTGTCTTGCCGAAGGCTTTGCGATCCTTGGTGAATTTCACCGCTTCATCAAACGCCCGCTGCGCCCCGCCCTGAGCCGACACGGCGATGCTCAGTCGCTCTTGCGGCAGCTCCTCCATCAAGTGGATGAAACCCGCATTCTCACCGCCCAGAATATTGGTCTTGGGCACACGTACGTCGGAGAAGAACAGCTCGGAAGTGTCCGCAGAATGCTGCCCGATCTTGTCGAGATTGCGCCCCTTTTCAAAACCCGGCGTATCCGCATCCACCAGGATCAGCGATGTTCCCTTCGCGCCCATTGTCGGATCGGTTTTCGCAACCACGATCACCACATCGGCGTTCTGGCCGTTAGTGATATATGTCTTGGAGCCGTTGATCACGAGGTGGTTGCCATCTTCGACCGCCGTGGTGCGGATGCCTTGTAAGTCACTGCCCGCGCCCGGCTCCGTCATCGCAATCGCTGTGATGATATCGCCCGAGATCATGCCAGGAAGGTATTTCTCCTTCTGTTCTGGGCTGCCCAAACGTTCAAAATAATTGACCGTAATGTCATTTTGCAGAGTGAAACCGGCAGACGTGCCTAGGTAAGCGAGTTCCTCGGCGAGCACGCAGTTAAACCCGAAATCGAGGCCAAGGCCGCCATTTTCTTCGGCAACGGTCGGGCACAGCATGCCAGCCTCGCCCAGTGCTTTCCACGCCTCGCGTGGTACAATGCCCTCTTCCTCGTGCTGCTCAAGGTACGGTTCCATGTGCTCGGCCAGCACTTTGCGAACCGAGTCCCGGAACATGTCGTGGTCTTCATTATAGGCGAAACGAGTAGCGGTATTGAGCATCAACAAATCCTAAAAAAGTCGTCAGTTTGAGCGTGGGGCTTAGGCGGCCTGAAGCCGCGCCAAGCGATCATTGATAAGCGTTTCTGCCTCACCCATGATCCGGTCGATCAGTTCCTGACATGTCGGGATGTCATTGATGAGGCCTGCCACCATGCCACAACTCCACGCGCCCTTATCCATATCGCCTTCCATCATGATTGACGGATAAACACCGGCGACCTCTTCGATAATGTCTTCAAACTTCAACTCATCACCGAGCGCTTTTTCCTTTTCCAGCAGGCGTTCGACCGCTTCGTTGTTCAGCACGCGCTCCGTATTGCGCAGGGGGCGCATGACCAGCCGTGTGTCAAGCTCACTTGCGGCGACAATGGCGGCTTTCACATTGTCGTGAACTGGCGCCTCTTTCGTCGCGATAAAGCGAGTGCCCATATTCATGCCTTCTGCCCCCATGGCGAGGCTGGCCACGAGGCTGCGGCCATCGGCCATACCGCCAGAGGATACGAAGGGAATGTCCAGCTCGTCCGCGGCGCGCGGCAACAAGATCATATTGGGTATGTCGTCCTCACCTGGGTGACCGCCGCATTCGAAACCATCGACCGACACCGCATCACAGCCGATCTCCTGCGCTTTAAGCGAGTGACGCACGCTGGTGCATTTGTGGATCACCTTGATCCCCGCATCCTGCAACGGGCCGAGCAGCTGGCTGGGATTGCGGCCAGCGGTCTCAACAACTGGCACACCGGCTTTGACGATTTCAGCGATCAGGCCCGGATAATCTGGCGGGGTTAGCGTGGGCAACAGGGTGATGTTCACACCAAACGGCTTATCCGTCATATCCTTGCAACGTGCGATTTCATTGGCGAGCTTTTCCGGCGTGCCCTGCGTCAGTCCGGTGATGATCCCGAGCCCGCCTGCGTTAGAGACCGCCGCCGCCATTTCTGCAAAACCAACATAGTGCATGCCGCCCTGAATAATTGGGTGCTGGATGCCGAACATTTCGGTGATGGCGGTTTTCATTGCGGTTCTCTCCCAAAACAGAATCTTGTGTTGCGTTTTGCAACGGGTATCTGGGCCATACGCAGCGCGCAAGGGAGCAAATAGGCAATGTCAGTCAACGTAGAGCGGATCCCCGTCATTGTCGGGGTCGGTCAAATCAATGACCGTCCGGAGAATCCGGCGGATGGCCTGGATCCAATCGAGCTGATGGAGGCGGCATTGCGCCGAGCAGATGATGATGCTGGCGGTGAGTGGTTGAAAGATTGTGACAGTCTGGCCGTGGTGAGCCAGCTGGCATGGCCGCACCTCAACCCAGTAGATGGCGCGCTTGCAAAATTATTGGGTATTGATCCGGCGCATCGCGAGCAAACCGCCATGCCCAATGGCGACAGCCCGATCCGGTTGCTGCATGAAGCGGCCAATCGGATTGGTGCGGGCGAGGCGGCAGTCTGCGCAGTGGTCGGCGCGGAGGCATTGCGGACTGCGGCGAAGCTTGCGGCGGCCAAGAAAGCAAAGTCGGGTGACAAGCCAAATGCCTTACGCGATGCCCCTCATCGCAAACGTCAGGGTTTCGGCCCTATCCATGGCCTGATGGTCCCCGTGGATGTTTATCCGCTCTATGAGAATGCCCTGCGTCACAAACGCGCGCAATCGTTTGCTGAGGCGCAGGCGGAAAGCGGTGCAACCTGGGCGGGTTTCTCTAAGGTTGCAGCCACCAACGAAAATGCATGGATTCGAGAACCGGTGACGTCAAAAGAGGTCGTGACAGCGTCTGACAGCAACCGACCAATCGCCTTCCCATATACCAAGCTGCAAGTCGCCAATTCCAGCGTCAATCAGGGCGCAGGTTTTATCGTTACCAGCCTTGCTGAGGCGCGAAGGCGCGGTGTGCCAGACGAAAAGCTGATCTATGTCGGCTATGGCGCGGCTGCGCATGAGGATGCAAATTTTCTGGCGCGGGCCAGCTATGATGGCTCAGTTAGTCTTGAGACATCAATCAGCCGAACGATGAAATTGAACGACGTCGCGACGACGGACCTCGCCCATGTGGAGCTTTATTCGTGCTTCCCCTGCGTGCCCAAAATGGCGCGCCGCGTGCTGGATTGGCCACTGGACAAGCCGATGAGCGTCTTCGGTGGCCTCACCTTTGGCGGAGGGCCGATCGGAAATTACATGAGCCATGCGGTCGCAAGCATGGTCGACGCGCTGCGTGATACCGGCGGCAAGGGCCTGCTATTTGCAAATGGCGGGTACGCCACGCACAACCACACGATCCTGATTTCGGCTGAGCCGCTGAACGCGCAATTCCCGCAAGATTTCGATTATCAGGCTGAAGCCGACAAAAAGCGCGGACCAGTGCCGCCGCTTGATGAAAGCTATTCTGGCCCTGCAACAATCGAAACCTACACGGTCCATTACAAACGCGACAGTAGCGTCCGTATGGGTACCATAGTCGCAATGACGCCCAAGGGTGCCCGGACGCTGGCCATCGTACCTGCCGAAGACGTAGAGATGATCGCCCACCTAACTGCTGGCCAGCCCAGTCCAATCGGAGCGCGAGGACATATTGCACGCGGCGATGACGGCGTCGGGATGTGGTCCGCGATGTGATGCCCAAAGGGGTAATGCCAGGAGGCCTGTAAGCCGGGTTCTGTCCCGTGGCCGGTATCTAAAAGGACCAGCGCCACAGGGGCAACCATTCATCTAGGCTACGGATTGCTCCGCAGCTCAAGCAGCCAACCCGGGCAGTCGCAGCTTACGCTCAATGCGAAACACATTGGCCGAGCCGAAACCGACGCGCTGCCCCTATTCGGCCTTGCTCCGGGTGGGGTTTGCCATGCGGGCGTTGTTACCAAAGCCCCGGTGCGCCTTTACCGCACCCTTTCACCCTTGCCTGTGCCCCCAATTCCTCGAAAGGAGCGCGGGCCATCGGCGGTATACTCTCTGTGGCACTTTCCCTGACCCCGGATCAGGTCCGGGGCCGGCGGGCGTTACCCGCCACCCTTGTTTCGTGGAGCCCGGACTTTCCTCGTCCAATCAACCCGCTCATCCTGAGCCTGTCGAAGGACGCGGCTGCCCAGCCTCCTGACAATCCACCATATAGAACGGGCGGCCTCGCTTGGGAAGCCGCCCGCACCAATTCATCACATTGCACTCGGTGCGATTACTCGCCCTCGCCGCCAATATCCTCAAGCGTATCATCCGGCGACAACAGGAATCGCCAAATCATCGCACCGATCGCCGCACCAATTAGCGGCGCGACCCAGAACAGCCAGAGCTGGCCGACGGCCCCTGTTTCCGCATAAAATGCCACGCTTGTCGAGCGTGCTGGATTTACCGAAGTGTTGGTAACCGGGATCGATATCAGGTGGATGAGCGTAAGCGCTAAGGCCGATCGAAATTGGTGCAAAACCACCGGGCACCTTGGGTGATGTCGAGCCGAGTATCACGATCAGGAACACTGCGGTCAGGATCACTTCAATCAACAACGCGGCCTGCATTGAAAAACCGCCCGGCGACAAATCACCATATCCGTTCGAAGCGAAGCCACCCGGTGTCCAACCGTCGACACCCGAAGCAATCACGAACAAACATCCCGCTGCGATAAAAGCGCCCACGACTTGTGCGATCCAATACGGGATCAGCTCTCCCCAAGAAAAACGCCCGCCTAGCGCGAGACCCAGCGAAACGGCAGGATTGAAATGCCCGCCAGAAATTCCGCCCACCGCATAGGCCATGGTCAGTACGGTGAGGCCAAACGCCATCGAGACGCCGACAAAACCAATCCCAAGTTCAGGAAACGCAGCTGCTAAAACGGCAGAGCCACAGCCTCCGAAGACCAACCAGAATGTGCCGATCATTTCTGCAGATAGCTTACGAAACATATCCAACCCCTCCACTTCGCGCGCCATTCGGCACGCCTCGGGGCGGATCATGCGCGATCTTGCCGATATTGCAATTCTGAGTGGGGAAAACCACGTTTTAGAAACAAGGTTTAACGCGAAGCACCCCGGTCGCGATCAAGCAAAAGCTGGAAAAGGATCGCACGAATTTCGCCATCAACTTCGCCGTCGATCTTGCGCGGTCGCCAGCGTCGCTGAAACGCCTCAACTGCCTTGCGACCATCGGTAATGTCGTAACCAAATCGTTCCAACGCCAGATAAAACGCGCCATCATTGCCGAACGGATCACCCAGCTCAATCTTTGGCGTGCCCAGACAAAGCTCCAAATCTGCCAGCCTCTCCCACGGAAACAGCTCGCCAGGATCAGTTTTGCGCGCTGGCGCTATGTCTGAGTGCCCAACAACATTGGCGCGCGGAATATTGTGGTCGTCTCTGATCGCAGCCAGCAATGGGATCAGCGCCTCGATCTGCACGTCCGGAAATGGGCCATAACCCAGACCATGACCGGGATGATCAAGCTCGATCCCAATACTTGCGGAGTTCACATCCTTGATACCGCGCCACATCGACAGCCCGGCATGCCAGGCCCGCTTTTGCTCAGGCACCAAGCGGACAACTTCGCCCTCTCGGCTAATTATGTAATGCGCGGATACCTGCGCTTCTGTGTCACACAAGCGTTCAATCGCCACCTGCTGATTTTCCATTTCGGTGTAATGCACCACCACCATGGAAATGGGCAGCTTGCGCTCATTCTGGTTGGGCGAGGACAGCTCGCGATGAACCAACTCGCCGCGATGATGTACGGGCTGCGATCCGTCGCCGCCCGTTTCTTCGCCTGTTTCGCTCAACCGATCATGCCCTCTGGCTGAGGCAGTACCGCACCAAGCACCAGCGCCTCTTCGGTCAGCGCATATTGCAAGCCGCCACCGCATTGTTCCGCCAGCAGGAACAGCATGTGCGCCGCCGCTGTACGGCTGGATAGTTCAGACTGGTCTAGCGAGCCATCAAGCGCTGCGCCGATCACTTCATCAAAGGCAATCTTGTCACCGCTCGCGCGGATAACCAGCTCGTGCGCGCCATCGCGCAACTCGGCACCGACATCGATTGTCCCGCCGCGCACCAGCGTATCAAGCGCGATCTGCGCGAAATTGAGCATCACCTTAACCGCTGGTTTCGAAAGTGAGCTTTCTGCCAAAGCCCAATTGATAGTGATATTCGACTTGTCCGATGCCAGCGCATCAATCAGTTCTTTTGGCTCTTCGACCGGAACATGTTCTCCAAAGCCGCCCGCAGCGCCAAAAGCGAGGCGGAAAAATTTGAGTTTGTTGGTGCTGATCGTGGCGCTCTGTTCCAACAACTCGATGCAATTGGCACGCATGTCCGGATCGGTCTCGGTAGCGAGCAATTCCAGGCCGTTTGCCATCGCGCCCACCGGCGACAACATATCATGGCACAGGCGCGAACACAGCATCGCGGCTAGATCTACGGAGGATTGGTCAGTCATGGCTGCCTCATTATCTGCACCCAACCGGGCGCGAAGGGGATGTAAATTCGGTTTGGCATGGTACTACCCATCTACCTCGCGATAGTGAAGCCGTGAGAATCCATGTTTCCCCGCTCGCCGATGGAGTTGGACTAGACCGTAACGTCTCAGCCCACTCAATGCGCAGGTGACGATAGCGCCCGCGCTTACCCCAACTGTCCATTTTTGGGACGAAAATCTAATGCTATTAGGGACTTGTTGACCATGATCGCCGGGGGTATTATCGGGCTTCAAACACCGGGGCGCAATCCGGCAAAAGCCGAAATCCATTAGTAGACAGGGTGACGATATGAAATATGTGACATTGGTTTCGAGCGCACTGGCCCTCGGGCTGGCCTCAACACCGGCAATGGCAGCCGATATCTTCCATTTCGACGAAGATGACCCACGAGCTTTCAATACGGGCAGAAGTTCGGGCAGTGCGCCATTTGGTCGCCTGACCGTTGATAATGCTGTCACCATCTCTCAAATCGGCATGCTGGTCGACCTGAACGGCGACTCTGACATGCAGTTCTTGATCTTTGATGCGGATACCGGCGCTAACCTTTTCACGTCTTCGATCCAAAGCTTCGCTGATGATGGGCTGGAATATAAGTGGAGCGACATGCTGAGCTTCACGTTCAACACGGGCATCACCTATTCGGTTGGCGCTACGTCCAGCAACGGTGGTCAATATGCGGTAGACTTTACCGCAAATGAGGTGGGCGACTTCAATTTCCTCACCGGCAACCAAAACGCAGGAGGCACGTTCGGCAGTTCGACATTCCGCACCAATTTGAATTGCTGTGATGTTGCCACCGCATTCCGTGTCGGCATGGGCGGCGCGGTTCCAGAACCTGGTACATGGCTGCTGATGATTCTCGGCTTCGGCGCAATCGGTGCGAGCATGCGCCGCGCAAACAAGCCAAAAGTCAGCTACGACTTCGCTTGAATTTAAGCAGAAATTGAAAAAGGGGCGGGCCGGAAACGGTTCCGCCCTTTTTTCGTCACGCGCCAAAAAGTGACTTCGCGGTCGGCTATTATCGCCCAGATCGATCCATCATTGCCTGCCATACGCTCATCCGTTTGAGACGGGGCAGCCAGTCCGTTCGGATGCGAATGATAATAGCCAAGCACTTCAGACCCTCCATCGCGCGCAGCCCGGTGCGCGTCGATCAGCGCCTGCGGATCGATCTCGAAATGCGTTTCCGGGGTCGCATGAACATTGGCCGCAGGAGTACTCTCCACAATTCGATTGCCCTCCCCCAACAGGATTCCGCAGCATTCAAAGGGCTGCGCGTTCACCGCTTCTTCCCGCAACGCGGATAGCACTGTGCTTGTCACCTCGATCTGCATCGCGCATGGCGATAGCTGTGAACGATACAGATGTCATCGAAGGAACGTTGCCTCTCGCCGGTACCGCCTCGACAAGGCGCTGGCGCAAGCGAGCGGATTATCGCGCGAGCGGATCAAGGCGCTGATCGCGGAATCAGCGGTACTAGTGAATGACCGGAAAGCGACTTCGCCCAGCAGCAAAGTCGATATGGGCGCTCCGTTTCGGATCGACTTTCCGCCCGCAAAGCCGCTGGATCTCGAGCCGCAGGACATCCCCGTCGAAATCGCCTATGAAGATGAGCATCTGATCATCGTGAACAAGCCTGCGGGCATGGTCGTCCACCCCGCCGCTGGCAATCAAGATGGTACGCTGGTCAATGCGTTGCTGCATCACTGCAAGGGTGAGTTGTCCGGCATAAACGGGGTTGAGCGGCCCGGCATTGTCCACCGGATCGACAAAGACACCTCTGGCCTGCTCGTTGTTGCGAAGACGGATCAGGCGCATGAAGGTCTCGCAGCACAATTCGCCGACCATTCGATCCACCGCCGCTATCTGGCGATTTGCGCCGGGCATCCCAATCCCACTTCTGGCCGAATCGAGGGGCGAGATCGGTCGCAGTGACCGGGATCGCAAGAAAATGGCAGTGCTCCCGCCCGGCTCCACGCGCGGCAAGCATGCAGTGACCCATTTTGAGACAAAAAAGCGCCTAAAGCATTGTTCTTTAATAGAATGTCGCCTCGAAACCGGTACGCACCCATCAGGTACGCGTTCACTGTGCGTCAATCGGCCATCCGCTATTAGGGGATCCAACATACGGGCGGCCTCCAAAACAGCTTGCATCACTGCTTAAGTCACTGAATTTCCAGCGACAAGCGCTGCACGCGGTCGAACTGGGATTTACTCATCCTGCAACAGGCGAAACCCTACGTATTGAGGCCGATTTACCGGCGGATATTCGGGAACTAATCGACGAAACCGTACGTTGATATCGATGAAAGGCGCTGCAAAGTGCCGAAAGTGTGTTTATATGTAACCCAGTGGCCCAAAAGCACGGATGCCCATCAGGGGTCTGAGCGAGTGAGGTCGACGCTAGAAAGGTTAGGAACAACGTGACCAATACCAAAGCTTTGAGCGTTCCAACGCTCGGCGGAGAGCAGAGCCTCAACCGCTATCTTTCCGAAATCAAGAAATTCCCCATGCTCAAGCCTGAGCAGGAATATATGCTCGCTAAACGCTATGCCGAGCATGAGGATGGCGAAGCTGCATCGCAGCTCGTGACCAGTCACCTGCGCCTCGTTGCGAAGATCGCGATGGGCTATCGCGGTTATGGCCTACCCGTGTCCGATTTGATTTCGGAAGGGAATGTTGGCCTGATGCAGGGCGTGAAAAAGTTTGAGCCCGATCGCGGCTTCCGCCTCGCCACTTATGCAATGTGGTGGATCAAGGCGAGCATTCAGGAATATATCCTGCGTTCGTGGAGCCTCGTTAAAATGGGCACCACCGCCGCGCAGAAGAAGCTGTTCTTCAACCTGCGCCGGATGAAGAAGAATCTCGACGCTTACGAGGATTCGGACCTGCATCCCGATGACGTGACCAAGATCGCAACTGATCTTGGCGTTCCGGAACAGGAAGTCGTCAACATGAACCGCCGGATGATGATGGGCGGTGATGGCTCGCTGAACACGCAGATGCGCAATGGCGAGGAAGGCGCGGGCGAATGGCTCGACTGGCTGACTGACGATCGCCCGCTGCAGGACGAAACCGTTGCTGATGCGGAAGAGAAAGAAGTCCGTCATGACATGCTGGTGGAGGCGATGGACAGCCTCAACGAGCGTGAGCAGCACATTCTGACTGAGCGTCGCCTGACGGAAAACCCGCAGACATTGGAAGAGCTGTCACAGGTCTATAGCGTTTCTCGCGAGCGTATTCGTCAGATCGAAGTGCGCGCTTTCGAGAAGCTGCAGAAGGCGATGAAGGCAATCGCCGGAGAGCGTTTGCTGCCTGGGGCGGCGTAACGCTCAACTCGACAAGCGTTCCAGCAACGCACTAAAAACCGAAACATCGAAGCGCCGGGGGGGGGTACCTCCGGCGTTTTGCTTTGCGTCTCGGCGATAACGTTGGTGATACGAGAAAGGCGGACCGTCGGCCTCCGCTCCCTTACTCCCAGCGAAAGCAGTCGTTCCGCTCTCGACCCAATTTCGGACGTTCCTAACAGCGTTCTCTCAAAGCCGTCCGCGCACCGTCCGTGCAAATCAAAAGGCCAGCGCAACGAGGAGAAAACCTCCCGCCACGCTGACCCTGTTGTGCTTTTCTGACCCAAAATGATGAGCCAGATCAGATTGCCGCTTAGCTGTAGCTTACCGAAAGCTTGGCGTTTTGCTTGCGGCTGCGCAGGCTCGCGCCGATTGCGCCAAAGCCAATGATCATAAACGCCCAAGTGGCAGGTTCGGGAACTGCACCAAGCGCCGCCTGGCCGATGTTCACGGTGATCGTGTCATTCGGCGTGGTGTAGGAATAGACACCAACATCGAGACCCAGGCTCGCTATGGTTGCACCAGCAAAGGTCGCAGTCGATGCAATTGCAGAATTAGATATATAGCCGACAGGAAGGTAAACAGCTGATTGATCTACCACTATGCCAAACGTGTCACCGGAGAATGACTGTCCATTTTGCCGACGGCCCATTCCCCAATTCGATGGACCTACTATTCCTTGATAAATATCAGACGGTGCCTTTGTAATTTCTGCGCCTAAAAAAAGGCCGCGCCCTGCTTCTACAGAGTTCAGAGCCCCCCGTTAAAATTTGCAACACTGCGAAAAAACGTCAGGCCGGTTAAATCCAACGAACCGCTGACAGTACCGATTACGTCCGATCCATTTTGTTCAATGTCGAAGACTATCGCTGCTTGCGCAGCGCCCGGAAGCACTATAGCGGCCATCGATAGAGCTGCTGCTGCAGAAGTGAGTAAAATCTTTTTCATAGACCAGTTTTCCGTTCATTTGGGATGGATAAAGTGTGCTCATCGGCGAGCTTAACCATTCAGGCCAAACGCGCATCCTCCATTTGAAGGATGCGCTGCAAAAAATGACCTTTTTGTGATCAAGTGGCACAGCGTCCAATGCGTTGGAGCATGGGTTTTCCGGGGGCGGCGGCTCAAATCTGCGCTGGTTTGGAATTCTGAAGCCGTCCCGAAATGGGGCAGAACCTTGCTTTATCAAATGTATGCACGTCCACTCGGTGCTTTGAAGGCGCGATTTGCTTCTCATCATTTGTCGCTTATTGGTCGAGTAGGGACTGCACACCGTGTGATGCCCTGAGGGGGCGGAATGATAACGGACAGCGCAGAAAAAGAGTTCGATCTCGACAACCTCTACAATCTGGTGTCCGAGCCAGACCAATATGATGCGTTCATGCGGTCGCTGCTGGGCAAGCTCGAGCTGTTACAAGATGAGGGTGGCGATGCGAAGCCGCAGCCTTTCGGTAACCACTGGGGCAAGGCATCACTGCTAGTCGATAAGGTCACACCTTGGCGGAGTGAAGCAAGAAGCGAGCTTGACACTTACCTCGCCGCGAAGATGCAAGCGATGCTGGCGGTGGATTGCGGCGGCAATATCGTCGCGGCCAATCCCGCCGCGCGGAGCCTGTATGATTTGAGCCCACGCGCGACAACTGAAGACTTGCCCTTGTCGCAGACTGATCGCGCCACCTTGAAAAAGCTGATCAGCGGTATCGTCGCGGGAGTAAGCGCCCGCAACACCCCCAACAATGTGCACCGTTTCCAGAATCAGCGGACCGGGAAGCCCCTGCTGATAACATTGGAGCGGCACCATGATGAGAATGAGGATCGCCATCTCGCGATTATACTGACGAACGACATTTACTGGCCCGTGCATCTTGGCCCGATCTTGCAGGATCTGTTCAATCTTACGCTCGCGGAAATCGAAGTCATCCGGCTTATGTTAGCGGGCCAGAGGGTAAACGAGATTGCGAAGTCGCGGACGGCTTCGGTCACGACGGTTCGCAGCCAGCTGCGCGCGATTTTTTCAAAGACTGACACAGCGTCTCAAATCGAATGTGTTCGCATGGTCATTGGCCTTGCGCTGATGCATGATCAGGATGATGGCAATTTGATCGCTGCCCGTCTGCAGGCGGAGATTGAGACCGCGCATTATCCGCGCGAGAGCCAGCGACGCATCTTCAAACTAAGCGATGGTCGGCAAATCGATTATTCGGTCTTTGGCGTGGAGGACCCAGACAAACGGAAAGGGATTGTTCTTTTCTACCATGATCAGGCCCTCGGTGACACGTGGTTCAAGGAAGCGGTCACCGCTGCAACCCGCGCGGGGTTGCAGATAATTGCGCCATTGCGGCCAGGCTTTGGGCGAACAACTCTGTATAAAGGTGAGGCAAGTGATCCGGTTGCCTTCGCGCCGGACATAGAGCAGCTGCTTGATCATCTCGGGGCTCATAAAGTCGCTTTGATGACCCTGCGCTCCGGCTTGGTTCACGGCCTTGCTGCAGCGCGGCTTATGCCAGAGCGCATAACCAGCATTACGGCTGCAAACCCGATATTGCCCGCGACCTGTGATGCTGATCTCGAAGGTACAAACGGTTACAATCTGCTCATACCAAAGACCCGGCTGCATTTCCCGCAGGCTTTGCGGTTTCTGTGCAAGGCGGGTTTTGCTTTTGTCACGTCCAAGGGGCCTGAAGCGTTCGCGACCGCCGTCGTCAGGGACTCTCCCAGAGATTATGAATGGGTGAGCAGGCCAGAGATTTTGCCACTCATCATTGCTGGGCTGCCAGTGCACCGTGAGCAGGGATACTTGGGAAACTACGGCGACATTGCTTACGCTAACGACTGGACCGACTTGCTAACAGAGGCACCCGTACCGATCCGATTGGTGATCGGCGAGTATGATCGCAATGTTCAATGGACTGCTGCCCGGTACTGGTCTGATCAGCTGGATCACGTGGAGCTGCATGTGCTGCCCGACAGCGGATACTTTGTGCAGCATCAGCAGCCTAGCGCGTTTCTGAGATGGCTAAAGCAGGATCTTGGCATTTCCTAGAAAGGCTGTGGGGGCGAGGCTCCGAACCTTTTTTGCCCTTATCCTCCAAATGGACGATGCGCGCTATTCCGCGATGACTAAACCTCTATTCAGTGATGGCCAATGCCTCACGACAATGGGGAACACACATGAAATTTGGAACTACATTCGTTGCCGCCACAATGGCGCTGGCTTTCTCAATGGCTGCTCCTGCAGCAGCACAGATGGAAATTTATGAGAATTGGGAGCCTGCCGAGGAAGTGACAGAACTTACTTTCGTCAAGGTCGAGCAAGGGCAGGAAGAGACCTACGTTGAAGGTCTCAAGAGCACGTGGGTCGCGGCCAATAAGATCCAGCAGGAACAAGGCGTAATATCCAGCTTCGCCATCTACACGGTGCCTTACAAGGATGACTATAACATGGTCCTGCGGATCACCTTCCCAAGCGGGGAAATGCTCGAGCCGAACAAGCAGCGCTACATGGATTTCCTTGAAGCATTCGGCAAAGCCAACATCGATCAAGGCAATGAAACCGTGCTCAAAATCTACAATGACATCCGTGAGATTCAGAGCACGGCACTGCTTCGCGAAGTGAAGTTGATCGGCGACTAGGGACGCCAGAAAATCGATAACCATGCGTTGAATACGCTGGTTTTCTGACTGCGGCAGTTAGTCATTGCGACCCGGCTGACTGTCGCAGAATTTCCAAAAATGGTAGGCAGAATATGATACTTGAGAAAAGCGCTCGGCTGCGTCTTTTGACCGTATTACTATTCTACTTTTCTCAAGGCGTTCCTATCGGCTTGTTTGTGTATGCGGTCCCCGCATGGCTAGCTGCAAACGGCGCATCCACTGCGGCTATCGCTGGTATTGTTGCCATCTCTATTCTGCCATGGACGCTTAAGTTCTTTGTCGGCTTTCTAATGGACCGATACACCTATTTGCCGATGGGGCGCAGGCGTGCATGGATCCTTGGCGCGCAGTCGATCATGGTAATTGTGCTATTGGTGGGCGCAGCCCTATCGCCGGGAGTACGTGAAATCTGGTTGATCTCGCTTCTAGCTCTTCTGGGAAATGCGGGAACAGCTTTTCAAGACGTTGCGATTGACGGCCTTGCTGTTGACATTATGCCCGAGGAGGAACGTGCAAAGGCGGCTGGCATCATGTTTGGCGCGCAAACGCTTGGAATCTCCATCACAACTTTTGCTGTCGGCCAGATCATCGCGTATTTTGGAATAGCAGGCGGTTATCTGGCGGCTGCCGCTGTCGTTGCGTGTGTAATGGCCTTTGGCATTCTCATCAGAGAGCGTCTTGGTGAGAAGCGCTTCCCGTGGTCCGAAGGAGAGCCTCATGCGCGCAATATTGCGATGCAGATTGATGCGTGGAAACCACTTTTGACACAAAGTGGCAGGGCAATGCTCGCGCCTCTAAGTCTTCTGGCTCTCGTCATTCTTGTTGGCAGCTCAACAATGCCCGGCGTGTCCGAAGCCTACCATCCAAACCTTGCGACCGGAATTGGTGGATGGACACAGACCGACTATACCAACACGATAGCGATAGCCCAATTTGTAAGTGGGGCGATTGCATTGACAATTGGGGGCTGGTCTGTTGCGAAAATTGGTGCGCAGCGTGCTGCTCTGTCGCTTGGTATTGTGTCTTTTGCGGGCGTCTTACTATTCGCGCTGTCGAGCGACTGGTGGGGCGAACCCGTGCTGTTGACCACCTACTTCTGGACTGCGGAACTATCGCGCACCTTGCTCATGGTAGCTACAGTTCCGATCGCAATGAGCCTGTGCAAGCCGGCGGTCGCAGCAACACAATTCACGCTTTACATGGCAGCATCGAACGTCGGACGACCGATTGGGAATGCTATTGCGGTGGCGGCGGATGAGATGGGCCGCCCCGAGATGATGTACTTCATTCTTGCCGGAATTTTCGCCGTGATCTGCGCTATTCTGGTTGCTGTTCGTTTCCCAGCACGTGCACACGAAGCTGCAGAGCTTGTCGAGACGTCCCCACCCATTGCGCGCGGAGATCGCGTGATCTCTGGACCATAGAAATTGCAGTGCTTTGGGGAAAGTCGACGACAGCGAGTAAGATATCACATCGCGTGGTTGGCGTGTTTAGAGCGAGCCTATCCGCCGTCGCTATGCTGGGCATTGGTACAACGCTATATTGGGTGGCAAAACGAGAAGTGTCGCGTCAACTAAGACAGACCAGTTAGAGCGACCTAGCAAACGTCTGGTTCCACCCCCATAAGCACGCATTGAACAACTGAGGTGAGGGGCCTGTTTGCGGAAGCCGAAAGCAAAACCGAGCTTCGTCGCGCCCGAACAATTGCGCTGGGCGATCCCCATGCTATCTGCCCATTATGATCCGCATCTTCACCCGCTTTCTGTTCAAACTGATCGTGGGATTTGTGGGCCTGTCGCTCATCGTAACTTTGCTGTTCAAATTCGTGCCGGTGCCCGTCACCGCGACAATGCTGATGGACGAGAACGGGATCACAAAGAATTGGGAGCCGCTGGCCGATATTGATCGCAACCTGATCCGCGCGGTGATCGCATCGGAAGATAGCAAGTTCTGTTCACACGAAGGCTTCGATCAAGAAGCCATCGAGAAAGCCATTGAAAACAATGCGAAAGGTGGGCGTATACGCGGCGGCTCCACCATCAGCCAGCAAACAGCAAAAAACGTCTTCCTGTGGCAAGGTGGCGGGTACGTCCGCAAAGGTTTTGAAGCGTGGTTCACCTTTCTCATTGAGAAAATCTGGGGCAAACGCCGGATCATGGAGGTGTATCTCAATGTCGCGGAAACCGGCATTGGGACCTATGGTGCAGAAGCGGGTGCCGAAAGATATTTCGACAAGTCAGCGGCGTCACTGACACCGCTGGAGGCGGCGCGCATGGCCGCTGCTCTTCCCCTTCCCAAAAAACGTGCGGTCGCCAACCCCAGCGGTTGGCTGCGCCGATATGGCAGCACGATTTCAGCGCGGATCAATATTGTCAGGCGCGATGGGCTGGATAAGTGCGTGTATGAATAACCTGACCGTCCACATTGCTTGACAAACCGCTTGTCAAAGCAGTCTGAACCTCGGTAATTCAGCGCCATGCTTGAACAACGCTGTTTCGCTGGCCACGGATACCCGCCCAGAGATTGCCGAGGCACAGGTTAGTGGCTGCTGGCGATCCACAGGCGCGCGCTGAACTGACGGCGGCAATGCAGCGTCTGGCCGCGGGCGATGAGGCCGCGCTTGATCAGATTTATCGCGCAACTTCGGCGAAACTTTTTGGCATCTGCTTGCGTATATTAAATGATACCAAAGAAGCAGAGGACGCATTGCAGGACGTATATGTATCGTTGTGGAAACGCGCGGATCGGTTCGATCCGGAACGGGCCAGCCCGATAAGCTGGCTTGCTACCTTTGCGCGCAACCGGGCGATTGACCGTTTGCGGACGGGAAAAGTGCGAAGGGGCGCGGTGCCGGTTGATGAAGCAATGGAACTGCCCGACAAGGCGCCCTTGGCCGAGGCACTGCTGATTGACAGTGAGCGTAGCGAGCGCATTCATCACTGCATCGAGACATTACAGGATAATCAGCGCGACAATATCCGCACCGCTTTCTTTGACGGGGCGACATACACCGAGTTGGCCGAGCGCGCAGACGTGCCGCTGGGCACAATGAAGAGCTGGATCAGGCGCGGCTTGCAAGCCTTACGCAAGTGTCTGGAGACGCCAGCATGAGCGACGAAACACCCATGAGTGACGATGCGCGCCCAGATGCGATCCTCGCCGCTGAGTATGCGCTTGGCCTATTGGAGGGAGAGGAGCTTCTGATGATGCGCGCCCGCGTAGCGCGGGAACCAGAGCTTGCGGGATTGGTGGAGAGTTGGGAGAACCGCCTCGCCCCGATGATTGACGGAGTGCAGTCGATCAACCCGCCTGCGGATGTGTGGCGGCGCGTTCATGCCGAGATCGCCAAAGACGCGCCAGAGGTCGCCGATCTAGTGTCGCTAAGACAGCGATTGCGCAATTGGCAAATGGCAGCGGGCGCATCTGCCGTCGCGGCGGTCGGTGCACTAAGCTTGCTCGTCCTGTCACCTGCTGAAGTGCAGATGGTAGAGCCGCCAGTGCAGGCACCGCTGGTCGCGTCTATCCCGATTGCAGATACGCCGTTGCGTCTTGCCGTCACGTATCTGCCCGGACAAGAAGAGCTGTTGGTATCAGCCAGCGGGCTGACCGCCGATGGCGTCCACGATCATGAATTGTGGCTCGTGCCGGACGAAGGTCCATTGCAATCACTCGGCGTAGTTGTTCCGGGAGAAGAGCGGAAAGTTGCCATTACGCCAGAGGTTGCGGAGCTGTTTCGTAATGGATCTGGCCTTGTGCTGACACGCGAGCCGATTGGCGGAAAGCCTGAGGGCGTCAATGCTGGGCCAGTGGTGGCCGAAGGGCAATTGCAAGCAGTCTAAATCTGCCGATTTTCAGAAAAATATGCTGGCGGTGCATCCGCTGCGAACCCAGCATCGTAGTTTATTGTGCAAGGTAAGGACGGGGCCTTTGCGTGACAAAGGAGATTACAATGCCATTTTCAAACTCACTCAAGATCGCAGCTCTCGCCGCAACAGTTTCCATGGCCGGTTTTGCCACTGTTGCGTCAGTTCCTGCTGAGGCTCACAAGCGCACCGCAGCACAGTCTCAACCAAACATTGTTGAGACCGCACAAAGCACCGGTGTGCATAACACGCTGGTCGCAGCCGTCACCGCTGCTGATCTTGGCGGCACGCTGTCACAGCCGGGTGCGTTCACCGTTTTCGCGCCGACCGATACGGCATTTGCGAAACTGCCAGAGGGTACTGTCGCAACGCTCGTGAGACCAGAAAACAAAGAAACGCTGGCTGGCATTCTCACCTACCACGTCGTTGGCGGAAACATCACCAGCACGATGCTGCTGGACTATATCGAGAAAGGCAACGGTACCGCGCGTATCAAGACCCTCGCTGGGGGCACTCTTGAGGCACGTCTGTCTGGTGACAAGATTATCGTCACTGATGCCGCAGGTCGCTCAACCGCCGTCACCCAGGCTGATGTGCAGACATCGAACGGCGTTATTCACGTGACTGACGGGGTTTTCCTCCCCGCATAACCGAACACCTTTCCTCGGATGGCTCAGCGCCGGTTCCTCCATCCCCCATTGCCAGTGCGCTGAGTCATCAAAGCCCCGCCCGACCATTGGTCGAGCGGGGCTTTTCTGTGCCTTCGATGTGGCGTTTTGGGGTTAGAAGTTCCGTTAGAAATTTGCTCTGGCACCAAGGAAGAATAAGGTGCCGACTGGGCTTACCGGATAGGCTTGCTCGGTCACGAACGGGTTTTCGTTGAAGATGTTGTTCACACCGCCATAAATCCCGTAGCGATCGCTCAGGTCAAAGTTGAACGAGATGTCATGAATAAACGTGTCGCCCACCGTGCCGTTTTCCTCGCTGAAAACGGTTCCGATGTTCTCGACTTCGACCGCGCGCAGAGCCTGCTCACCAATATATGTGGTTGACCACGTCAGGCTCAGACGATCCCAGTCCCATGTCAGCGAGGCGTTACCTGCCCACTCCGGACGCTGAAGTTCGCCCAACTCAGGGTCGACCAATGTCAGGTCATTTGGATCAATGAACTGATCGAGTTTATCGACCCATGTCCCCGCCGCTGCGAGTGTGAAGTTATGTTCACCAAGGCCGAAGCGATATTGTGCCGAGGCTTCTACGCCAGCGGTTTCAAGGCGTGCAAAGTTGAGTGTCTGCTGACGAAGCCCGGCGAAACCGCCATTGTCAGGCCGACGAGTTATTAGCGAACAGAACTGGTTATCAATCGACGAGCTATCGACACAGTTGTCTACGATGTCCTGCGCTGGGAAGAAGTTAATCGCGTTCTCAATCTCGATGTTATAGTAATCCACGCTCACGACCAGCCCAGGCAAGAAGGTCGGAGTGATCTGCGCGCCAACTGACCATGTCGTCGCAGTTTCTTCGGTCAGGTCCGGATTACCCACCTGCACGCCAGAAAAACGGGCGGTCAATGGGTCGACATAGACGTAGTTTGCAGCGGGATCATTCGGATCAGCTGCGTCCGTCGGATTGATGCCAACTGTCTGAAAAAATGCGATGCAGTTCGCTGTCCGGAGCGCTTCATCCGGAGCGTTACCTAACTCCGATGCATCACACGGGTCAACTGGACGGAAAAACGCGCCCGTGCCGGGATTGAACAACTCATTGATATTGGGCGCGCGAACGGCTTTGGAATATGTCGCGCGGAACAAGATATCTTCGACCGGTGCCCAAAGCCCGTTCACGTTCCATGTGAAAGCATTGCCGACTGTCGAATAGTCAGCATACCGTGCAGCAGCGTTGACTTCGAGCAATTGGGCGAAAGGCTGGTCCGCCAGAATCGGCAAGCGTACTTCACCGAAGAATTCGAAAACGTCGAAATTGTCCGACGAGTTATTAAGGATTGTGTCGGGGTCAAACACAAGACTGTTCTGACCGCTAAATGCGCCAGACACGGGGTCTGCGGTAATGTTTCTTATCTGCTCGCCTGCAGCACCTTCCGGGGTGGTTACCGGTAGGATGCCAAGCGCCAGCGGATCGAAAGTTGACGTGCTGGTTTCCTTACGGAATTCAGTCCCCAGCACAAAATCGACCGGCCCGCCGGGTAGCTCGAAAAAGGCACCTGTGTCGCCGATCAAAAGACCGTTAATGACGAACTGTTCAAGCTCGAACTGATTGACGACTGTCGTTGTGATAAAGTCGATTGCGTCTTGGCTGATACCGCCGACGCCGCCCAAAATGTTGGCCGGACGGCACGTGCCATCACCGGGGTTGAAGGAATAGAAGCCCGGTGCCCCGGTTGGGATACCAAACGGCGTTGTTGCTGGCGCGGTGGGATCAATATCGGACCGACAGATCGGGTTCCCCGCCGCGTCAGTGGTCACATCAATCGCCGCGAAGAACCGGTCAGTGATGACGCGGTTGTTGTCGAACGTTGTCTGTTCAAACTTACCGTAATTGAGCGACAACTCATAGCGCAAGTGATCGGTCATCTCGCCCCGCAAACCGCCAACGAAACGCCATGTTTCAAACTCATTGCGATCGCGGTTCGGCCCCAGATCGGCAGGGTCGCGGGTTATGTAGAAACCCTCAGTTTGAATACCAGCATCAAAAATCGGGTCGAAGTTAGGAGCTGCAAAGCCTGAGACTGGCAGGAACAATGATCCGACAAATTGCTGCTGATCGGCGGTGATGAATGGGTTGTCCGCATGAATTGTCAAAAGGTCGTAAAAAGTATTGGGCTGCGCCTGAAACTCCGCATTGCTCGAAACATACTTGCCTTCGAAAAACAGCTCCGCTGCTGCGGAAAACTCGTACGTGCCAAGTACATTTATGGACCAACGCTCTGTTTCCGGGATCAGTGAGTTGCTGTCAAAATTGTTGGGAATGCCATTCCCGCCGAACTGGTTGAACAGGCCCGTAATCAGGCCATCCTCGTACACAGAGAGCGAGCCGTCAGCGTTGATCACCGCACATCCACCGGCGGCACCAAATGCCCCGGGGTTGAACGTGCTATTAAACCCAACAGCCGATTCAAGACAGTCAGCCGTGCCATTGCCATTGATGTCTGGTCCGTCGCTCAGGCCAATATCACCCGGAGCAATCACGCCGCCAGCCGACGACAAAGAAAAGCGCGAATTGGTCGCTATCAAACGGCTGGTCGCACCCGATGCGCGATCAATCAAGGCTTGCTCTGCGGCTGTCGGAGTGAACGCAAAACCCTCAGTCGGAATCAAGTCGCCGATTATACTACTTGCGAAGAAATTGGGCGTATCGGTTGCGCTGAGTTCGCCAGTTTGAAACCGCAGCGCCGGGTTGCCTTGGTCATCAAAGATGCCGTTATTGCGGCTGAAGCTGCGATCGCCGAACTGAATTTCGTCATTGCGCGCATACTCGCCCGAAATGGTGATGTTGCCGCGACCATCAGCGAAATTGAGGCCCCATGTCAGGTCCCCATTGATACGCCATGCATCGCCCTCGCTAGAGATACCGGTCTGCACATTGGCCGCGAGACCTTCAAAATCGTCTTTCAGCTGAAAGTTGACCACACCGGTCACCGCGTCCGCGCCATAAACAGCCGAGGCACCGCCAGTGATCGTCTCAACACTCTGAATTAACGCCGTTGGGATCGAGTTGATATCAACCGATTGCGCCCCGGCAACACCTGACACGTGACGGCGGCCATTGACTAATACCAAAGTCCGATTGCCGCCAAGACCACGCAGATTGAGGACTGACTGACCCACCGACACGTTGTCGGCTGCCGTGAAAGCACCGTCGATTGAACCAGCCGACGTTGTGGATGTCGAAAGCGCTGGAATATCCCGCAGGACATCAACCACGTCTGAACCACCAGTCTCAGTCAGCGCCTCGGCATTGATCGACGTAATCGGCGCAGGCGAGCCAATGTTTGGATCACGCGCGATACGCGAGCCGGTAACAACAATGACCTGATCTTCATCGGTCTCTGCACCGGCTGGAGCCTGATCCACTCCCTGATCTTGAGCTTGCGCTGCAAGTGGCAGCGAACTAGCGGCAAGCAGTAAAATTGCGCGGGATGTGGTCCGACGAGTAATCATAGATATGCCCTCATATGGTTTTGTATCTGTTACATGCTGTATGACGCAGTGCAGCAAATCGGTAAACCCGGAAATTTGCCATTTGGATAAGCCAAATCGACCACTTTGCGCGGCATTCCTTATCATATCGGGAAGTTTGTTGTGTATGTGCCACAGTCATGTGGCAAGTTGCAGTCGCCGCAGTCAGTTGCCGTAATATGACGACAGAAGCAGACTGCTTTCAGTTTTTGTGATGCCGTCGATCAACCGAATCAACCGCAGTGTCTCATCAAAGCGTTGTAAATCAGCCGATTCCAGCTGGGCGACCAAATCCCACTGGCCGTTGGTCGAATGAACCGCGTGAATGTCGTCTAGACCGATAAGACGCCCTGGTCACATCATCGGTGTTGGTTCCGTGCACCTCAATATGAACGATGGCTCTGATTGCGGCATTGCGCGCGCTGGGGCCAAGCTCCACGGTGAAGCGTGCAATCACCCCTTCGTGATGCAATTTTTCTATTCGACTGCGCACCGTCGCCCGCGACACGCCAACCGCCGCTGCGAGGCTGGCAATGGGCAGTCGTGCATCCTGTTTCAGCAGGCCCAGCAACTGGCGATCTAAATGGTCGATTCCCCGCTCCTCAGCGCGCGTTTTGAGCTTTAGCCCAACGCTCGATCAACCATGACACTAACCCCTGTGACGCCAACAAGGCGATGCTCGCCCAGACGACCGCTGACGTCGGATCGCCAGTTAGTTGCTCTGGTGGGGCAAATGCGAATGATCCCACAATCCCAAGCAGCACTAAGATAAAGGACGCGGGTAACAACCAGGCCACCACACGACGCGGCCAAAGATATGTTGGCTCACCACTGAAATTGAAGTGGGCAGGAAGTCTATCAAAACGTCGATAGCGCCGGTCAGTCCACAGCGCGATAGCAATAAGAAGGACTGTGGTTGCGCCGGCGACCAGATATGCGCCGACACTTACCATAGCTTACGCAGCCTCTTCTTTCTTGCTGCGCTTCTTGCTCTCGACCACTTGAATCGGGTCTTTGCGCCCCTCGGCGACATCCTTGTCGATCACAATCTCTGTCACGCCTTCCATGTCGGGCAGGTCGAACATCGTATCGAGCAAAATGCCCTCCAGGATTGAGCGAAGGCCGCGCGCGCCAGTTTTGCGAGCGATGGCTTTCTCGGCAATGACCTTGAGCGCGTCTTCCTTGAAGGTCAGCTCAACATCTTCAAGCTCAAACAGTTTCCCATACTGCTTGACCAGCGCGTTCTTCGGCTCGGTCAGGATCGTAATAAGCGCATCAACGTCAAGATCATGCAGTGTCGCAATGACAGGCAGACGGCCCACGAACTCCGGGATCAGGCCGAATTTCAGCAGATCTTCCGGCTCGCTCTTTTCAAGCAGCTCACCAACCTTGCGTTTTTCCGGATCGGCAACATGCGCGCCAAAACCGATCGAGCTTTTCTGCAGTCGATCAGAAATGATCTTGTCGAGGCCAGCAAACGCGCCGCCACAAATGAACAGGATGTTCGTCGTGTCGACCTGCAGGAATTCCTGCTGTGGATGCTTGCGGCCACCCTGCGGCGGGACACTGGCAGTGGTGCCTTCCATCAGCTTAAGCAGAGCCTGCTGAACACCTTCACCCGACACATCACGGGTGATCGAGGGATTTTCCGCCTTGCGGGTAATCTTGTCGATCTCGTCAATATAGACGATGCCATGCTGCGCCTTCTCGACATTGTAGTCAGAGGCTTGAAGCAACTTAAGTATGATGTTCTCAACGTCTTCGCCGACATAGCCCGCTTCGGTCAGTGTCGTCGCGTCAGCCATGGTGAACGGCACATCAAATGTGCGCGCCAGAGTCTGTGCGAGCAACGTCTTACCGGTGCCGGTAGGACCGACCAGCAAGATGTTCGATTTTGCCAGTTCAACTTCGCCAGCTTTACCGGAGTGTTTGAGGCGCTTGTAGTGGTTGTGAACCGCCACCGACAGGTTACGTTTGGCCGAGTTCTGGCCAATGACGTAGTCGTTCAGCGTGGCAAAAATCTCTGAAGGGGTTGGAACCTCGCCCTCTTTACGGCCAACACCACCAGCCTTTGTCTCTTCACGAATGATGTCATTGCACAGCTCAACGCATTCATCACAGATGAATACCGTTGGCCCCGCGATCAGCTTGCGCACCTCATGCTGAGACTTGCCGCAAAAGCTGCAATACAGGGTCGATTTGCTATCGGTTCCACTCAATTTAGTCATTTCCTACTGCTCACCCCCGGATGCCCTTATGCGGCCTGTCCTACGCACACCCAGCCGACTCGTGGGCAGGCGTATAACGGGGTTTCCGTCAAAATGGTCGCTAGCGCAACCGCCTTGCCACAAGCTGAAGCGGCAAGCTTACCAAAATACTACGTCAAATCGGCAGATGACCACCAAAAAGACAAATGGACTGGCAAAAGTAAATTATGAGCTCATAGCCCAATTTACTCTGGCGCGCCGCCCGATCCCTCTTCACCGTCGCCTTCGTCATTTTCAGGCCGCGTCTCGAACACCTTATCCACAAGTCCGAATTTCAACGCTTCATCCGCCTCGAGGAAGGTGTCGCGATCCATCGCCTTTTCGATATCTTTGAGGCTCTTACCAGTATATTTGACGTAGAGATCATTCATGCGCTTTTTGATGCGCAAAATCTCTTTAGCCTGAATTTCGATATCTGAGGCCATACCGCGCGCGCCGCCCGATGGCTGGTGCACCATGATGCGCGCATTGGGCAGCGCAACGCGCATACCAGGTTCACCGGCTGCGAGAAGGAAACTGCCCATGCTGGCCGCTTGGCCCATGCACAGCGTCGAAACGCGTGGTTTGATGTATTGCATGGTGTCGTGGATCGCCATGCCGGCCGTCACCACGCCGCCGGGCGAATTGATGTACATCGAGATAGGCTTTGATGGATTTTCGCTCTCAAGGAACAGCAATTGCGCCGTAATGATTGACGCCATGCCGTCTTCGACCTGTCCGGAAACAAAGACGATCCGCTCGCGCAGCAGACGGCTGAAAATATCAAAACTGCGCTCTCCGCGGCTGGTCTGTTCAACGACCACAGGAACCAAAGCCCCCGTTACGGGGTCGCGAGTGAATTGGCCCTGGGTTGCGTGGCCTTCGCCACCGAACAGATCGATCATGCAAAAATCCTCTTGAGGTCTGTATAAGTTGACCCACTATTTCGCGACTGCGCCGCGCAATTCAAGAGCCTTAAGGATCGCAAGGGTGGGAAAAGTCCTCTTACCGCTGCCAAAACGGCGGTCAGCGTTTCACCCAGCCCAGCCGATTAGGCTGCGCGAACGTCAGTCAGAAACTCGCTAACCTGCTCGCGCAAACGCTCTGACTGTGATTTCAGCAAGGTTGATGATTCCAGGACTTGGCCGTACCGTTCCGCCAACCGAAACAGATAGGTCGCTGACCTCCTCGACATTTGCCGTCACAGCTTCGGTGCCCGTAGCGACCCGTACCGATACTTTCCGCCAGTCCCTCTCCAGCAATTGATTGCTGGTCCACGGCGGACGCAATGGCCACGGCGGTCTGCTCAAGTTCGACCACTTCGTCGGTTATGGTCCGCAAAGCCGCTGCACTCGTGCCCGTCGCATCCTGCATCTCTGTAATGAGGCTTTCGACTTCTTCAGTTGCTTTGCCTGTTTGCGCGGCCAGTTCCTTCACTTCCGACGCAACAACCGCAAACCCACGCCCGGCTTCGCCGCCTCGCGCCGCCTCGATAGACGCATTGAGCGCGAGAAGATTAGTACGCTGTGCAATCTGCGAGATCATCTCGACAACGGAGCTAATCCGTTCGTACCGAACTGGTCATGGTGCCAATGGTGCTGTCGGCCCGACTGGCTGCATCGCTTGCAGTACGAGCCCGTTCCGCAGACGATGCTGCCTGCTGACTGATCTCACGGATCGACATGGCAAATTCATCGCTGGCCGAGGCCGCGCCGGTGACGGTGGTCGACGTTTCGCGCAAATCCGCAGATGCCTTGGTTGCTCGCTGCGAGGTATCTTTGGCACTCTTCGCCAGATCCCCGGCTGCCGAGTGCATTTGATCAGACGCTGCTGCAACTTCGCTGGCGACATCAACAACGGTCTGCTCAAAAGTGGCCGCCAACCGCTGTAATACGTCGACTTGACGGCTGCGCTCTTCTTGCAAGGTGCGTTCTTGTTCCAGCTCATGCTGGATCGCGTCGGCTGCCTCAGCCTGACGTTCGCGCAGGACCGCCAGCGCGCTGGCCATTTTGCCGATTTCGTCTTCCCGATGAACGCCCGGAATATGCAGCTCAGTCTCGCCCGCGACAATTCGCTCACTGACATCACTGATCTCTGATATCGGGCTCAGCACACGCTTTGCTACGAGGCGACGGCCAAACATGGCCAAGCCAAGCGCAGATACCAGCAGCGCGATCAAGACAGCGATCAGCGCTTGCAACTCACCCCGGCCTTCGATTGCAAAGTCAGAAGTCCGTTGGGCTGCATCTTCGCGCAGCGCCACGATGTCGTCCATCGTTGTGTCAATGTAGTCATAGCGTGGCCCCAAGAAGGATTCTTGCTCGACAACGTTGCGAGGCGCGTCACGTACTTCCTTGAGGCGCTGTTCGATGCCTTTTAGCTGCGCATCGAGTCCATCAACGATAGGCAGATAAGCGGTATCAACGCCGCCTGCGGCGACGCGCAATTGCTTGTTCATTTCGGACGCGCGCTGCGCCTGAGCGATCGAGTTTGCAATCCGTTCGGCATCAAAGTTGCGAGCGCGATATGCGCCCATCTCATCCTTGGCCAAAGTCACCGCACTACTCATATTTGAGGTGAGGAAGGCGACATTCGTCAAGTCGGAGAGGCCATTTGCCCTTTGCTCCACGCGGGCAAAAGCGAAGGTGGTCACAAGGCCGAAGACCGCAATGATGATCAGGAACAGGTTGAACACCCGGCCCATCTGCGCTGTGATCGTGCCTTGTTTGGACCACCTGGTCCAAAAGCCGGTGACCCGGTGATGAATTTTTTCAGTTTCGCCAAACATTGTCCGTTTGTTCCCCCGTATCCAGCGCAATTCGCCCGATAGTTAAGAGCAAGCTAACCAAAAGTGACTAATTTGCGGTTAACTCGGCTCAGTGGCGAGACTACTACCCCGGCAAACTCATTTGTCGGTGTGGGAACCCCGCCCGTCGATATGGATTACGATCATAGCTGGGCGCAGTTAAGGAAATTGCCTCGCTGGGAGGCTGGGCTACATCGTGCATCGTCGATCGCTTATCGTTGCAGGAAGCATTTTTCTTGGCTGTGCCTGCACTGCGCCAGCGCTTGGCCAGTCAGTGGAGCGACCTGCGCCCACACGCTCCAACACCACTGAGTCAACCGACAACTCCACTGAAGCGACGGGCCAGCCAACACGTGGCAGGATCTTCCAGCCGGAATTCTTTGATCAGTTTACGCCGCGCAATGCGCTCGACATGGTTGATCGCATCCCCGGCTTTTCCATTTCGGGAGGAGGCGGTGGTGGCGGTGGCCGGGGTCTCGGGCAAGCCAATGAGAACGTATTGGTCAATGGGGAAAGGCTATCCAGCAAATCAGATAACGTCCGCGCACAGCTAGAGCGTATTCCCGCAGGCGACGTTGTCCGCATCGAAATCATTGATGGCACAAGTCTCGATCTGCCGGGGCTCACCGGCCAAGTCGCAAACGTCATTGTCGATCTTGCCGGCATTTCCGGAACATTTAACTGGAAGGCACGGCTGCGCACCAATGAAGTCGATCCGGAATGGTATGGTGGCGAAATTTCTGTTGCTGGAACTACCGGCGACCTGACCTTCACGGTCGCTCTCTCCAATGAAAATGATCGTTTCGGCTCCGAAGGTCCCACAGTCATCACAGATGGCGCGGGCAATCTAATTCAAGCCGAAGAGACTGTTTTCACCGGAGGTTTTGATGATCCCGCGATTTCAGCTAATCTTGGCTACGACTTTGGCAATGACATTACGGCCACGCTCAACCTTTCCTACGGACGAACTTACCTCGACAGGCGCGAAGACGAACAGCTTTCCGGACCGCAAATCGACCCAAACCTGCGCGCTATTCGTACGGTACCGAGGATGGAATTGAGTACGAGATCAGCGGGGACATCACTGTTCCGATTGGCGCAGGTCAGTTCAAGCTTATCGGCGTTGAGACATTTGAAGAGGAGGACTTCAGTCAGCAGGTAATCTCGACTTTCGAAGACCCGGCACTTGGTCCCACCGGCAGCCGGTTTACGCAGCTCGACAAATCTGGCGAACGCATTGTGCGGGTTGAATACAATTTCCCTCTCATTGGCGCAGACTGGCAAATAGCGGGAGAGGCAGCTTTCAACCGGCTGGATCGTGTATCAGGGCTCTTCGAGCTGGACGATGATGAAGACTTCGCAGAACTTGATTTCCCCGAAGGCACCGGCGGAGTTCGCGAAGATCGCTATGAGACCTCGCTCAGCTTCAGCAGAGCACTCACCAATCGGCTTAGCCTGCAAGCGACAGGTGCCTACGAATTTTCGAAACTCAAACAAACAGGCAGCGCCGCCAACAATCGCAGCTTTGCGCGGCCCAAAGGGTCAGTCTCGCTTGCATGGTCCAATGGCAAGGGCTTTGATGTTGCCCTGACCGGTGAACGCAGCGTCGGTCAGTTGTCTTTCGGCGACTTTCTTGCGCGCGTATTCCTGGATGATGAGAATGCAAATGCGGGTAATAACGAGCTTGTCCCATCGCAAACGTGGGAGGCTCAGCTTGAGATCAACAAAACCTTGGGCGCCTGGGGTTCAACGACATTCATTTTTGAACAGCGCTGGATTGAGGATGCGATTGATCTGATCCCGCTGGCGGGCGGCGGCGAGGCGCGCGGCAATATTCCCACTGCGCGGCGCACCGAAATGGAATGGGAAACCACATTGCTGCTTGCTCCTGTCGGCATAAACGGGGCGCAATTGGATATTCGCCTGGAATATGAGGAAGGCGAGATCCGCGATCCTCTCACGGGCGAACTGCGCGACTTTTCCAATGGCCGCGACCGCGAGCTTGAAGTCGATTATCGACATGACATACCTGGCAGCGCAATCGCCTATGGCGGGGGGATCCGCTACAATCGCGATCGACCTGCATTCCGCCTGGAAGAGGTAAGCCTTGGCCAAATCGGTCCGACATTTGCGAACATCTTCGTCGAGCACAAGAATGTGGCTGGCCTTACCGTACGCGCGCTTGTTGGCAACCTTTTGGGCGGCAGAGCGCTGCTTGACCGAACTGTTTTCGATGGCCCGCGCAACACTGCGCCGGTTGAGTTTATCGAAACACGCAACCGTAAAATCGGGCCGATCTTCAGGCTGGATGTAAGCGGGAATTTTTAGTTCGCTTGATTTGTCCTGTGTGGCTGGCAAGGTGCCCGCCATGAACAAAGCCGTCCTCACCATCGCACTCGCAAGCGCGAGCACCATAGCTGCCGCTCAGGACCAATCACCTGAGGTGCCGCCAGCAATCTCGATCCCGTCCCAAGCAAGTTCGGTAACCGTCGAGCAGTCATCGCGGGCGCAATCTGAAGCGGAATTCGAGGCGATTGAGCAAGTCCGCAGGATCGACAAATACGATAACGGCCCAAACGGGCTAAATGCGGTCATCGCGCTAAATGCAAATTGGCAGCAGGACGTACGCGATGCAGTTGCTTCACGCGGGTTGCTGGGTGGCCGCACCGTACTGGTCAAAGACAACATCGATACGCGCGAATTGCCAACGACGGGGGGTAGCCTCGCCCTGAAGAAGAACATGACCGGGCGCGATGCACCCATGATTGCAAACCTGCGCCGTGCGGGCGGCGTGGTGCTCGGCAAGGCCAATCTCAGCGAGTGGGCCAATATCCGTGACAACCGTTCCACCAGCGGGTGGAGCGCAGTGGGTGATCTGACCCGCAACCCCCATGCGATGGATCGGAACACCTGTGGCTCGTCATCAGGCAGCGGTGCCGCCATCGCAGCAGGCTTTGCATGGGCAGCAATCGGTACGGAAACCAATGGCTCGATCAGCTGCCCAGCCAGCATCAATGGTATTGTCGGGTTTAAGCCGAGCGTCGGCGTGATCAGTCGCACCCACGTGATCCCGATATCAAATACGCAGGATACGGCGGGGCCAATGACGCGCACGGTACACGATGCGGGGTTGCTGTTGACCGCGCTGGCCGGTGAAGATCCCAGCGATGCCGTGACCCTCACAGTCCCCAATCACCCGCAAAGTTATGCCGCCGGTTTGGCCGACGCCTCGCTGCAGGGCGTGCGCATTGGCGTCATGCGTAACCAGATCGGCAATCGCGATGATCTGCGCGAGGTGTTTGAAACCGCGCTGGCTGATATGGAACGCGCGGGCGCAGTGCTCGTCGACGTCGAGCATGACATCAACACGCAGATGTTTGGCGACAGCTTCACGGTGCTCTTGTTCGAGTTACGCGAAGGCATGGGCCAGTATCTCGACTCAATTCCGGGATTTGGTGGAGGGCCGGGCGAAACCGACACTGACGTCGCGCCGCGAAGTCTCGCCGACCTGATCGCATTCAACGAAGCCAATGCCGCCACCGAAATGCGGTGGTTCGGTCAGGGTATTTTCAAGCAGGCCGAAGCGACTACTGACCGTGAGGCATATGAGAAAGCGCGCGCCAATGCCGTTCGGATTGCGGGCGAGGAGACGCTCGATATGCTCCTTGCCAAACACGACGTCCAATTCCTCGTCGCGCCAACACGCGGGCCAGCCTGGACGACCGATCTGGTCAATGGTGATAGCTTTAACGGGTCCATCGGCTTTGGCTCACCTGCGGCGATCGCAGGCTACCCGCATCTAACCGTTCCGATGGGCGATGTTGAGCAACTGCCCGTTGGCATTAGTTTCTTCGGCGCGAAATGGGCTGATCATGAGGTGCTGAAAGTGGGCGCAGCATATGAAAAGGCGCGGACAGCAACACTGCCCACGCCTTCCTTTGAACCTTGGAAACCTGCCGCGCAGTAACGGCGGCAGAGCTTGGTCTGATTACTTCTTCTTAGCGGCGGCCTTTTTGGCCGGAGCCTTCTTAGCCGTCGGCTTTTTGGCCGGGGCCTTCTTCGCCGCAGGCTTTGTCTCAGCCGCCTTCTTGGCTGGTGCTTTTTTCGCAGGAGCCTTCTTCGCAGCAGCCTTCTTCGCCGGAGCCTTCTTGGCGGGCGCTTTTTTCTTGGCCGCAGCCTTCTTCTTCGCTGGCTTCTTAGCCGCTTCCTCTTCTTCCGCCTCGATTGCCGCTTCCAGCTCCTCACGCGTTACTTCGCGTGTCGTCACGTCAGCTTTCTCAAACAGGAAGTCGACGACCTTGTCCTCATAGAGCGGCGCGCGCAGCTGAGCAGCGGCCATTGGCTCTTGCTGAATGTACTGCATAAAGCGCTCACGATCTTCTTCGCGATATTGCTGCGCTGCCTGCTGGATCAGCATGGACATTTCCTGCTGCGTCACTTCCACGCCATTGGCCTGACCGATTTCGGACAGCAACAGACCCAAACGCACGCGACGCACCGCGATGTCGCGATAATCGTCTTTCTCCGCCTCAATCTCTTTCAGCGTTGCTTCGGGATCTTCTGACTGAGCCGCTTCCTGCTGAAGCTGCGCCCAGATCTGGTCGAACTCGGCATCAACCATGCCCTCTGGCACGTCGAAGTCATGATCACCCGCTAGCTGATCAAGCAGCGCACGCTTCATCTGTGTGCGTGTGAGGCCAGCAGTTTCCTGCTCCAATTGGCCTTTCATCAGCTCTTTCAGCTTATCAAGGCTGTCGAGGCCAAGGTTCTTGGCGAACTCGTCATCAACCTTAGTGTCGGTTTCGACTTTGACTTGCTTAACGGTGACGTCGAACTCAGCGTCTTTGCCGGCGAGGTGCTCCGCCTGATACTCTTCCGGGAAAGTAACCTTGATGGTTTTTTTGTCGCCCGTTTTGGAGCCAGCGAGCTGCTCTTCAAAGCCTGGAATGAACTGGCCGGAACCAATCACTAGCGGCGCGTCTTCGGCTTTGCCGCCTTCAAACTCTTCGCCATCGGTGCGGCCAACGAAATCGATGATCAGCTGGTCACCTTCAGCGGCTTTCTTGGACTTCGCCGCGTCCTTATAACTCTTGTTCTGGCCCGCAATGCGCTCGACCGCTTCGTCGATCTGAGCGTCGCTTACCGGAACAACCAGACGCTCCAGCTTCAAGCCGTCCGTATCCGGGGCGGTGACTTCTGGAAGGACTTCCAGCTCAAGGCTCAGCTCAGCATCCTTGCCTTCTTCATAGCCTTCCTTGAGATCAACCTTGGGCTGCATCGCCGGACGCAGCTCATTATCGGCCAGCGTCTTTTCAATCGATTCGCGCAAAACATCATTGATCGTCTGCGCGTGAATTTGTTCGCCATGCATTTTGCGAACGAGATTCGCAGGAACTTTGCCGGGGCGGAAGCCGGGCATGCGCACTTGCGGGGCGACCTTCTTGATTTCCGCATCAACGCGTGCGGCGATATCACTGGCGGGGATCGTCACCTCATAGGCGCGCTTCAAACCCTTATTGGTCGTTTCCTTGATCTGCATGGATGGCACTCTGACTTTCTCAATACACTTTATTGGTCAATAACTTACGTCTGCATGGACGTGTGCGGCACAGCTTGGTGCGGGCGAAGGGACTCGAACCCCCACATCTTTCGATACTGGTACCTAAAACCAGCGCGTCTACCAATTCCGCCACGCCCGCATACCCAAACGAAGCCGCGCGCCGACAGCCGCCGCCGCGCGTTCAGGCGCGTGCCTCTAATCGTATGTCGGCAAAAGGGCAAGCAGAGTCGGCATGGATCGGGCATTTGATCGCCATTGTGCCGCTTGCCGGGGGCGCATTCCGCGCCTAATGGCTCGCAGCATGACTGAAGACACCAAACCACAGACCCCGCCAGACCGCCTCTCAATCCATCCGGATTCGAAGTACTTCGATGCCGACGCATTACCGCGCGGCGTCGGGATCAAGTTTAAGGGGACCGTGCGCACCAATATTGAGGAATACTGCATTTCCGAAGGTTGGGTGCGCGTGCAGGCGGGCAAAACGGTTGATCGCAAGGGCAAGCCGCTGATGGTCAAGCTCAAAGGCCCGGTCGAGGCATGGTTTGACGATATGGGCGATGATCCGCCTGTTGCGAAGAAGGATTAGTTTTCGTTGGTGTGAACCATGCCTCCCGCACCCTCCACGCGCTTTTGTGTCCTACCGCTTCGCTACGTGAGGACAGTCACCCGGATCAACTTTCTCTGAAGCCAGAATAAGCACATCGAGCGCCAGTCCCACCTTGCTAAGTGAAGGGATAGGGGCCACCTCACGAAACAATGAAACCAACCGTCATCATCATCGGCCGTCCCAATGTCGGCAAGTCGACCCTGTTCAACAGGCTGATCGGCAAAAAACTGGCGCTCGTCGATGATCAGCCGGGTGTGACACGCGACCGGCGCATGGGTGATGCCAATATTGCGGGCCTGGAATTTACAGTCGTCGATACCGCGGGTTGGGAAGATGAAGACGCTGAAACGCTGCCCGGACGCATGCGGATCCAGACAGAGGTCAGCCTGGAGGGCGCGGATGCCGTCATGTTTGTGGTCGATGCCCGCGCGGGCCTGACGCCGCTTGATGAAGAAATTGCCCGCTGGCTGCGCGAGCAGGATGTGCCCGTGGCTGTTGTCGCGAATAAGGCAGAGGGAAAAGTTGGCGAGGCCGGAGTGTTGGAGGCCTATGCGTTGGGCCTGGGTGATCCCGCACCGGTGTCGGCTGAACATGGCGAGGGGATCGCCGATCTGTTCAGCGCGCTTTGGCCAATGATCGGCGAAAAAGCAGACGCGGCGCAGGAAGCCGCGAATGCGCCGCAAGACGAAGACGATGACGACGGGGTGCCCACCGGCCCGCTAAAGCTGGCCATTGTCGGGCGGCCAAATGCGGGCAAGAGCACGCTGATCAACCGCCTGCTCGGTCAGGATCGCCTGCTGACCGGGCCAGAGGCCGGAATAACCCGCGATTCCATCGCGATTGACTGGCAATGGGAAGACCCAGAGAGCGGCGAGACCCGCGATATCCGTCTGATTGATACCGCCGGCATGCGTAAGAAGCGCAATGTGACTGAGAAGCTGGAGAAGCTATCCGTCGCTGACGCACGCCGCGCGATTGATTTTGCGGAGGTCGTGGTGCTGTTGCTCGATGCGACGCAGGGTCTGGAACATCAGGATCTCAAGATCGCCAGCATGGTACTGGAAGAAGGTCGCGCGCTGATGATCGCGATCAACAAATGGGATGTGGCCGAAAACGCCAGCAGCCTGTTTAACGGCATTCGCGGCGCGCTGGATGATGGGCTGGCGCAGGTGCGCGGCCTGCCATTGTTCGCTGTGTCAGCCAAGACCGGTAAGGGTCTCGACACCATGCTGGGCGCGGCATTTGAAATCCGCGAAAGTTGGTCAAAACGTGTGCCGACCGCTGCGCTCAATCGCTGGTTCGACGATGCGATGGCGGCCAACCCGCCACCCGCGCCGGGCGGACGGCGGATCAAGCTTCGCTATATTACGCAAGCAGGCACGCGCCCGCCGCGCTTCGTGGTTTTCGGTACGCGGCTGGATGATCTTCCCAAGAGCTATGAACGCTATCTGGTCAACGGAATCCGGGCGAAGCTGGGCTTTGAGGCGGTACCTGTTCGCGTTGTGCTCAAGTCGCCCAAGAACCCGTATAACGCCAATCGCGGTGGTGGCGGTAATTATAGCGGCGGTTCAAGCAAGACGTGATGCTCGACATCCTTGCATCCTCGACCATAGCGACTGACCTGATCGCGCAGACATCCAGCACAATGCGCGTTCAAGAGGTGGTGCGGATCAGCCTTGCCCCGGCCTTCCTGCTGGCCGGGATCGGCGCAGTCATGAATGTGATGATGGCGCGGCTCATCTGGATCGCTGACCGGATCGAGCGATTTCAAATGCAAATGGAAGACGAGATGACGGCGAAGGACAGGCTCGATCTCGCCAGACTATGCAACAGGCGCCGGCTGGCTCAACGCGCGGTTATGTTCAGCACGGCTGCTGCGCTGACCATTTGCGTCGTCATCGCGTTACTATTCGTGAGCGCCTTCATCAGCCCGCGCATTGGCACAATCATCGCCATCGCGTGGATAACCACCATGGTGTTCCTGATCACCGGGCTAATCCACTTTGCGATGGAAACGGTCGTGGCCGCCCGGGGGCAACCACGCCATGGTTTGATGGATAAGGATTAAATCAGAACTGGCAAAGGCCGCTTAACCCTAGCCACCCTCACCCGCTGCCTGGCTTTGCAGCTGTACGTAATTCTCCAGGCCCATCCGCTCGATCATATCGAACTGCGTCTCAAGGAAGTCCACATGCTCTTCTTCGGCGGCGAGGATATCTTCAAACAGCTGGCCTGATGCGAAATCTTTAATTGAATTCGCGTATTCTGCGGCATCGCGCAATAATGGGATCGCGTCTTCCTCCAGCGCCATATCGGCCTTGAGAATCTCCTCGACCGTCTCACCGACGCGCAGTTTATGGACCGCCTGAAAGTTAGGCAGTCCATTTAAAAAGAGGATGCGCGCGGCCAATTTGTCCGCATGCTCCATCTCTTCGATGGATTCCTTGCGCTCATACGCGGCTAGCTTCGTCACACCCCAATCGTCGAGCACACGATAATGCAGCCAATACTGGTTGATCGCGGTCAGCTCGTTCGTGAGAGCCTTGTTGAGAAATTCGATGACCTTTTTATCGCCCTTCATGGGGACATGCTCCTGTGATGCACTAAACTGAATTCGTTGCGCAGCACATAGGGCCGGAGAGGTTATGATTTCAAGGGCAGCGGGGGTCAGAAACGGCGGAATTCCGCCATTTGCGAGCGATTGTCAGTAGCGAGTTTTCACCTCAAACTGCTACTGCTTCGCAAGCCATTTCACGCTCTTCAAACAGGATGCCGTCGGCCTCTTTCAAGCACTGACCACAATTGGGCCGCTTACCCAGTTTCGCATACACCGCTTCCGCATCGCCCGAACATGCCTTTGCCGCGCGGCGAAGATCGGTTTCCCTGATGGCGTTGCAGATGCATGTATACATCGGTTCGAAAGCTCCTGCGATTGATTCGCATTTGCCAGTTTATGCGACTTATTCTCAATAGCAAGCGGTTTTGCGACCCATTCGCACTGGAAAAACGCTATTCAACTGAATCTATTCGCCTTTAGCGATCACAAAGATCGAAAATACCGCGAATGTCTATCTCTTAAAGGGGAATAGCCGACCATAGGTCAGACAACGCCACAGCCATTCCAGCGGGCCATAGCGGAAGTGATCAAGCCACGGCTTCGACCACAGCAGCATAATGACCCAGGTGCCGACCATGACGAGATACAGCTGACCCCGGGTCAGCTCCCCAAACAGGCCCCCGGCCCAGCCGTGGAACACAAACAGCATCAGGATTGAGGTGCCCAGATAATTGGTAAATGCGGCGCGACCCGCCGCCGATACACGCTGCGCGAACCACCCGGTGGCATTCGCGCTCCACAATACAAGCAAAGCCGCCAGACCAACTGCCATGACAAGGCGCGGCAGCACGCTCCACCCCATCATCGCGGCCAGTGACCCGTAGAATGTGAAACCGTTCGCCTTCGCCCATAGGCCGATTGCCAGTGTCATTGCGCCGCCGCCCAAGAAGGCGATCCAGCCCCATTTGCGCATCTTCCCGGGATCGAGCGTTCCGCTGAAAAAGCCATAGCGGTACAGAGCCATCCCGATCAGCATTAGCGGGAAGGTCTCCATCGCGAAGAAAAAGGTGTTCCCGATCGGCTCCCACCAGTCTTCGGTTACACGGTGAGTGACATAACCGGCATAATCCCCTGACTGGATCAAAGCCGTATCGATCCGATCATCTTCGAACGCCTCGACAATGCCTGCATCGAGATCCGTGCGCATCTCTTCCCACATGGCATCATCGCCAAAGCTGGTATCGGCAACGGCCCACGGCATGGTCATCATCGCGCCATAGAGAATGCCGCCAGCGATATAGCCAAGGATGCCGACCTTTAATTGACGGGATGCTGACCAACCGACGCAGGCGAGCGCAGCAAAGCCGATCAGCGCATAATAGGTCAGGATGTCGCCCATCCAGATAAAGAAGAAATGGATCAGGCCGAATATGAGCAGCCAGAAAAGACGGCGCGCCTGTAACACCCGAGTGTGCCCCTTGGCCCACGCTTTTTCCATAAACAGATATATCCCCGCCCCGAACAGCATCGTGAACAGGGCACGCATTTTGCCGTCAATCAGAGTGAGCTGAATGATATACATCCAATCCTCTGCCGGGCCATGCTCGGTCAGGAATGCGTCCGGGTAGGTGTAGGCATTCCACGGTTGGCCGAAGGCGACAATATTGGCGGCGAGGATTCCCATGACGGCCAGCCCGCGAATGAAGTCGAGGCTACCGATCCGGGTTGCGGAGAGCCCGGTTGGGCTTACGCCTTCGGTTGAGACCTCTTCAGCATCCGGCGCTGCGCCAGTACTCGTGCTTGTGCTCACACATTCCTCCCACGTGATGCACTGCACTAGCACACCAATGCAGAAGCGGAAGGGCTTTCGTGAGAATTACCGAGTAACGAGACAATCCTGACCGCTACGCTTCAGCGCAGAACATGCCGAGTTTGCAGCAGTCCGCGAAACGAAACCGCCAGCCTGCAATCGGGTGATCCTGCCCGCGGGCACAGTGACCTTTTGCGCCCCTGCAAGGGCGGGATGAACGCTAACCTTGCGCCATAGTCGATCCGCATTTCCGGGTCTACCGAATGCGCCAAGCTGGACTTTCCAGGGGCCGTTCATCGCCGGTCGCGGCGCAGGCTGAGCTGGCGCGACACGTGCTGGTGCGGGCTGAGCCACGGCTTGCGTCGCTGGCGCAGCCGACGCGATTTGTACAGGCGGCGGCGCAGAAACGGGCGTGGTGGATGTTGGCCGCGCGAAATCAGCGCCTGCACTTGCTGCGGTTGGTGGCGTTGGACGCGTGCTCGCCGGAGCGGGTACGCGCGTCTGTGCGGGCGAACTGGTCTGCGCTGGAGACCCAAGGGCCAAATCGACGGCAGCCAAGTCGCGTGCCCGATTGGCCTCTGCCTCGGCCCGCAATTGCTGCGCCAAAATCTGCGCAGCTTCGCGTTGAGCCAGTGGAACATACTGATCCATTTGCGTGATCGCATTGCGCGCCTGAGGCAGACCGGTGTTGCTGGCCAATGTCATCATTGCATAGCCGCGTACCCAGTCTTTCTCGACCAGATCGCCATTAAAGTGCGCGATCCCGATTAAATATTGCGCGCGCGGATCGCCCCTGCCTGCCGCAGCGGTGACATATGGCATGGCCTCTTCACGCCGCCCATTCTGGAACAACAGCAGACCATAATTGTCGCCTGCCTTCACATGGCCTTGCGCCGCCGCCTTGCGGTAAAGCTCCTCAGCCTGCGCCGGATCGGCAGTGACGCCACGCCCCAGACGGTAAGCCTGCGCCATATTAAACTGCGCATCGGGATCGCCTTGGGCCGCCGGCCCTGACCATTCCCGAACAGCCGCGTCATAATCCCCTGCACTCCATGCATCAACGCCTGCCTTGACGTCAGCAAGCGAAGCGGTTGAGCTGGCAAAGAATACAGCACCTGCCAACAGCCATGTACGGGTAATCTGGCGTTTCCGGATCGATGTGCGGATCATTTTACGGCCCCAATAATTCACTGAGTTTCTTTCTCTCGCTGCTACATACACACTTATGGTAAACAGTGCGTTAGTGAACTCTTGCGACATAAGCACACCAACCCGGCATCACGCATTTCGCGCCGCTGGTTAACCTAAAATTAGTTCTAGTCTGCGATCCCATTGCTGACGTCATCGATCCACGGTGACACCATTGAGCAACCTAGGGCTACTAGACAGGGGGACAAGGCCGTGAGAGTACTGGCTTTGGCATCACAAAAAGGCGGATCGGGCAAAACTACGTTGTCCGGACACCTTGCCGTTCAGGCACAGCGCGCTGGCGCTGGCCCAGTCGTATTGATTGATATCGATCCACAAGGATCACTCGCCGATTGGTGGAATGAACGTGAGGATGACTATCCTGCGTTCGCACAAACCACTGTCGCCCGTCTGGCCAATGATCTGGCGGTTCTGCGCCAGCAGGGCTTTAAGCTTGCCGTTCTTGACACTCCGCCAGCGATTACCATGGCGATCCAGTCAGTGATTTCGGTCGCTGAACTGATTGTCGTACCGACACGCCCCAGCCCGCACGATCTGCGCGCTGTTGGTGCCACGGTCGATCTGTGTGAGCGTGCTGGCAAGCCGCTGGTGTTCGTCGTGAACGCCGCGACACCGAAAGCGAAAATCACATCAGAAGCAGCCGTTGCCCTGTCACAGCATGGCACCGTTGCGCCGATCACATTGCACCACCGCACTGACTTTGCAGCATCAATGATCGATGGCCGCACAGTCATGGAAGTAGACCCTGCGAGCCGCAGCTCTGCTGAAATGGTCGCCTTGTGGAAATATATTTCTGATCGTCTCGAGAAGAACTTCCGCCGCACCGTCTTCGCCGCGCCGAACACGATGCAAGCCGCAGCACCCGGTGCTGCACGTCCAGGCGGCGGCTTTGGCCGCCGGGTTGCCCAGTAAGGGCATACGACCGGACACGGGAATCAGCGGAGACCAGATATGACAGACACTTCATTCGCCTCACTTTGCCCAACCCTGCTTGCCCGCAAAGGCGGCGCAAAGCCGGCCATGCGTCCGCAACTGGGCCTGGCCAGCAATCTGGCTGAGGCGATGAATGGCGATCTGTCTGCTGCCAATCTGGAGGATCTCGGCTGGAATGACATGGGCGATGAGGCTGGTGAAGAGATGCTGGAAGGTGGCGCTCTATCCAATGTCGTACCGATTGCGTCAGACACGGCTGAGGTCAGCACCACACCAGAAATGGTGTCCAAGGCGCCCAACCCTGTAAAAACCAATCTTGACCAATTGGCCGGCAAGCTGGACCTACCCAAGCGCAAATCGCCGAGCGCTCCCAAAATTCTGAAGGGCGGCAAACGCGCTGCCTTTACTCTGCGCCTTGATCCGGAGCGTCACCTGCGCCTCCGTCTGGCCAGCACTATCCGCAATTGTAGCGCACAACAGTTTGTGACCGAAGCACTCGACACATTGCTGCGCGACATGCCCGAAATCGACGAACTCGCCACGCAAGTATCGCGCGGCTGAACCCAGATATTGATGATTACTGCCTCAAGGAGAGGATTGATGAGCAAGGATAAGTCAGCGAACCGCACCCGTATGATCGGGTTGGCTGTCACCACAGCACTGGCCAGTGCGACGCTGGCCGGTTGCAGCACAAAGGTTGCTCCGCAGGCATCGCACTCTTCAGGTGAGGCGCAAGTTGCCCTGAAAAAAGGCAAGGCAAGCAAGGCGATCAAGCACGCTGAGGCTGCTGTTATGGCCGCGCCGCGCGCTGCTGAAAATCGTGCTCTTCTTGCCAGCGCATATATGGAAGCAGGTCGTTTCGGCTCTGCTGCCACTACATTTAGCGAAGCGGTTGAGCTGGGCGATACCGATGCGCGCACGATCATCAGCTATGCCTTGGCGCAAATGGCTGCCGGCCAATCATCGACCGCGCTGAAGACACTCGATACATATGAGGCAGACCTTGATCCGGCTGACTTCGGTCTTGCCGTTGCGATGGCTGGCCGCCCACAGCAGGGCATCCATGTCCTCGGCAATGCTCTGCGGTCCGGCCAGAACACGGCCAAAGTTCGTCAGAACCTGGCCTATGCCTATGCCCTGAAAGGCGATTGGCGTTCAGCCCGCCTGATGGTCGCACAAGATCTGCCTGCACATAAAGTTGACGAGCGCTTGGGTTCATGGGCGGTTACATCAGCAAACGGATATCATCAGGCACGCGTCGCATCGCTGCTGGGCGTTCCAATCGTTGCCGACCCGGGTCAGCCGGTTGAGCTTGCCCTGCGCAATCACCCAAGCGTTCCAATGCTTGCCAGTGAAAACGGGGCCAGCAAGAACAAGCAGGCGCCAGCAATGGCTGCTGCAAGCCCAGTCATGACGCCAGCATCAGCCACTAAGGGCGAACTGCCAGCGGTCAGCGACTGGACCAGCGCGGTCGATAGCCAACCGGCTAAACAGCCTGCTCCTGTAAAAATGGCCGCAGCTAAGCCGACCCAAAAGCCAGCGGCACCTCGCGTGGCAAAGGCTGTCGTGAACAAACCAGTTGCAAAACCGGTGGCTAAGCCAGCTGTCAAAACTGCAGCAGCTAGTCCGGCTAGCGTCAAAAAGGTAAATGGCGTCAGCTATTCCAGCGGTGAGATCGTGCAGAAAATTCCGCACACTCAACGCGTTGCAAAAGCCGCCCCGGTCAAAAAACCATCGGCCAAACCAGTTGCGAAACCAGCACCAGAGATGGCCTCTGCCGACGGCGGTTACCGCGTCCAGCTTGGCTCATACTTCTCAATGTCTGACGCACAGGCCGCGTGGAAAGTCTTCCTGGCCCGCCACCCAGAGCTGAAAGATGCTCAGAAGGTGATCAGCAAGGCCAAAGTCAAAGGCAAGATTTACTATCGCGTTGCAGCAGGCGGTTTCGCCAAAGCTTCTGCGGTGAGCATGTGTTCGCAAGTTAAACGCGGTGGTGCAGGCTGCATTGCCTACGCCGCAAATAATCCGCTGCCAGGAACAATTGATAACAATGTCCGGGTTGCGGCGCGTTAATCACTAGAGAGTCCCAAGCTCTGACGGTAGCGCACTCCATCCAACGATAAAGACTTAGCAAATCCCCTCTCGGAGCGATCCGGGAGGGGATTTTTTTGGCCTTAGCGACCGCAGCCACCCGCACCCTCCACGCGTTCTTGTCTGTCCTATCGCTTCGCTATTTGAGGACGCTCGCACCCGGATGTGGTCAAGAACTCAGAACTAGATCCCAACACCGCCCTTAAACAGTTTGAGCACCCGCCCTTGTGTCGGTTGCCCGTCAAACGGCGTGTTGCCCGCGGTCGCTGCCATCTTGGCGCTTTTCACCACCCAGGGCTTGTCCGGATCAACAATCGCGATATCCGCCTCATACCCTTCGCGCAGCTCGCCTGCATCAACGCCCAATAGCCGCGCGGGAGCCTTGGCCAGCAGATCACAAACGCGGGGCAGATCGATCACTTCATCGCGCACCAGGCTGAGCGTCATCGCCAGCAAGGTCTCGGCCCCGGCCATGCCCGGCTCTGCATCCGCGAAAGGCAAACGTTTATCCTCCGGTCCGCGTGGGTCGTGGCCTGAGGCGATGATGTCGATGGTGCCGTCGGCGATGGCGTCACGCACGGCATGGCGATCATCCTCGCTGCGCAAAGGCGGCGAAAGCCGCGCGAAACTGCGGAAATCGGCCATCGCGAGGTCCGACAGCATGAAATGCGCCGGGGTTACGCCAGCGGTGATGTTCACGCCGCGCTGTTTCGCCTGACGCACCAAATCGAGCCCAGCCCGCGTTGTGACCTGCCGGAAATGCATTCTGGCCCCGGTCATTTCCGCAAGCGCTATATCGCGGGCCAAAGCCAGCGCCTCTGCCTCTGCCGGCGCGCTGGGCAATCCAAGCCGCGTCGCCATCTCGCCCGCTGTTGCAACGGCGTCACCAACAATGGCCGCATCCTCAGCGTGCGTGATGACTGGCAGATCAAGGCTGGCCGCATATTGCAGCAGGCGCAGCATCACCCCGCTGTCCGAAATCCATTCGCGCCCGGTCGCAACACCGCGCGCACCAGCCTCTTTCATCAGCCCAATCTCTGCCAGCTCGGTGCCAGCAAGGTCGCGAGTAGCCGCTGCCATGGGATGCACCCAAAGGTCGGGCTTGCCGCTTTTCGCGATGTAGGAAACGCGGCTGGGCAGATCGAGCGGCGGCGATTGGTCTGGCATCAGCGCCGCTCTGGTGATCCCGCCAAAATGAAATGCAGGCTTGTCGATCGCGAAGACACCGCAATCGATCAGGCCGGGCGCGACTAGCTTTCCCCCTGCATCCACGATCTCATCGCCATTGTGCGGGGTTATGTCGCCAATTTCAGCGATCAATCCGTCAATGATGCGGACAACTGATTCAATGACGCCGCCATCTGCGACAACGCGGCCACCTGTTATCGCAAGGGGTTTCGCCTGCTTCATGCTTGCCACCCCTCAACGCCGCGCGTCGAACGGGTGAGCACTTCGAGGCATGCCATGCGGATCGCGACGCCCATCTCAACTTGCCGAGTGATAATTGATTGATCAATGGAATCAGCAACTTCGCTGTCGATTTCCACCCCGCGATTCATCGGGCCGGGATGCATAACCAGCGCATCCGGCGCGGCCTTGGCCAGGCGCTGCTCCGTTAGGCCATAGAGATGATGGTATTCACGCGCAGAGGGGATGAACTGGCCGCTCATTCGCTCTGTCTGCAGGCGCAACATCATGACAACATCCGCACCATCCAGCGCCGCATCGAAATCGTGAAACACTTCAGCGCCCATCGCCTCGATCCCGGATGGCATCAATGCAGGCGGCGCGCACAGTCGCACGGTCGCCCCAAGCGCTTGTAAACACAGCAGATTAGAGCGTGCGACCCGGCTGTGTTTTATGTCACCGCAGATCACAATGGTGTGCCCGGTGAAATCATCTGCGGCCTCACCCCGTTCTCGCAAGGCGTGGCGTAACGCCAATGCATCCAGCAAACCCTGCGTCGGATGTTCATGGCTTCCATCACCAGCATTTAAGACCGGGCAATCGACCTTGCTCGCGATCAGTTGTGTCGCCCCGCTCGATCCATGGCGAATAACAATTGCATCAGGCCGCATCGCATTGAGCGTGATTGCAGTGTCGATCAGCGTCTCGCCCTTCTTCACGCTGGATTGGGCGGCATGCATATTCACCACATCCGCACCCAGCCTTTTGCCAGCGATTTCAAAACTTAACAGCGTGCGGGTAGAGTTTTCAAAGAACGCATTGATGATGGTCAGCCCAGCCAAAGCATCACTGCGTTTATTCGATTGACGGTTCAGCTCCACCCATTGCTGGGCCTCATCTAGCAGGAAGAGAATTTCATGCCGTTCCAGATGCCCAATGCCAGTAAGGTCGCGATGGGGAAACGCCATACGGCCCGCCGGGTAGCGTCCATCATGCTGCGAAGGCATGACCGGTGGAGTGTTCGATACTGTCATTAAAGTCAGCCCCCTAGTCGAGGCAGGTCAGTCGCTCAAGCAGTTTTGCATGGTCTTTTCATACTTCGGCACTAGGTAAGGTGCGAAAAGCAATGGATTTTGAGGTTTCGCATGCGTTTTGCAGGCAAGGTGTGGCGGTTATTGGTCGGCGTGAAAGACGGGCTAGTGCTCGTCTTTATGCTGCTGTTTTTCTGGGCACTATTCGCGGTCCTGACCTCTCGCCCCAGCCCTGCTCAAGTGCGCGAAGGCGCGCTTCTGCTCGAACTCAGCGGCGTGATCGTTGAGGAGCAAACTCAGATCGATCCGTTTGAGACATTCGTTTCGGGACGAACCCCGATTCCAGAGTTTCAGGCTCGCGATCTCGTACGCGCAATTGATGCTGCGGCAACTGATGATCGGATCAGGGCCGTTGTTCTGGACCTTGATGGTTTTCTGGGCGGCGGACATGTGAACCTGCAGACAATCGGCGAGGCGCTTGGCCGCGTGCGCGCTGCTGACAAACCTGTACTCGCTTACGCCACCGCCTATTTCGACGATTCCATCTTGCTTGCCTCGCACGCCAGCGAGATCTGGATGGATCCACTCGGCGGAGCAATCGTCGCAGGTCCCGGTGGCGGACGGCTGTATTACGGGCAGTTACTCAATGAGCTGAACGTCAATGCGAGGGTCTATCGCGTTGGCACCTATAAGAGTGCAGTGGAACCGTATCTGCGTAACGAAATGTCGCCGGAAGCACGCGAAAACTATTCCGCGCTATATGGCGCTTTGTGGGAAGAATGGCAGGCGCATGTCAAAAAGGCGCGCGATGAAGTCGATCTGGATCAGATCACACGCGACCCGGTTGCCTGGATTGAGGCTGCGGATGGGGACTTCGCGACGGCTGCGATGAGTGCTGGCTTGGTCGATACGCTTGGCGATCGTTCAGAGTTTGAAGCCCATGTTGCAGAGATCGTTGGCGAAAACAGTTGGTCAGATGATCCGTATGCCGCCACAGAACTCGGCCCATGGCTGCAAAATGTCGGTGAAGACACCTCGGGCAAGCCAATTGGTGTGATTACTATCGCGGGCGAGATCGTTGACGGTGAGGCCGGACCAGGCGTTGCCGGGGGTACACGGATAGCTGACCTGCTGGACGAGGCACTGGATGATGAGCTCGCAGGACTGGTCGTGCGTGTGGATTCACCGGGCGGGTCAGTCTTGGCGAGCGAGGAAATTCGCCGCGCCGTGCTGCGCCACAAAGCCAATGACATTCCGATTGCAGTGTCCATGGCGAATGTCGCGGCGAGCGGCGGCTATTGGGTCTCGACCCCGGCTGACAGGATCTTCGCCGAACCTGAAACCATAACAGGGTCGATTGGCATCTTCGCGGTGATCCCGACGCTGGAGCGTCTGGGGGCCGAATGGGGTGTGAATGTCGACGGCGTGCAGACCACCCCTCTCTCCGGCCAACCCGATATTATTGGCGGTTTCACGCCAGAGGTGGACGCCATAATCCAAGCCAATATCGAAAATGGCTATGAAGATTTCCTTGATCGCGTCACCGAAGCGCGCAGCCTGTCGCGCGAAGAAGCTGACCGGATCGGTCAGGGCCGTGTCTGGGATGGCGGCGCCGCGCGTCAGATCGGGCTAGTCGATCAATATGGCGGCCTTGCGACCGCGCTTGCATGGACCGCTGAACAAGCGAAACTTGGCGATGGCGAGTGGCATGCGAAATATATCGGCACACAGCCCAGCGCGTACGACTCGCTGCTGCGCCAAATGCTGTTCGGCAATGGCGGCGAGGCCGACGGCGGCAAAGCCAGCGGCGATGTTGTCGCGCGGCTTGCACAGGCGCAAAATCGGCATTTCGGCCAATTACAGGCTGACTTGAACCGATTGATGTCTGCCAACGGTATGCAGGCATATTGCCTTGAATGCCCTCAACGCGCGAAAGCCTTGGCCGTACCAACGAAACCGCAGACGTGGTTTGGGCGATTGCTTGTGAGCTTCGCTGACTAGGCCTCCAAGCAACGCGTTTACCTTTGCGACCTCGGCGTACCGGTCAGAGACGCGCGGGAGCGGCGAGGTGGATTTTTGACACTGGAGCGGCTATTTAGTTCGCATGTCAACGACGTTGAAATGGTTGGGCGGCGCTACTTTGGTCGCGATTCTTGCATTGGGCGGGCTTACGCTTGCGGGTCTAACGTTCAGCGACAAGGCAGATGCGCAACTTGCGAAAACAACGGACGCTGAGCCGCTTGCTCCGCTCGGCGCGGTTGCGGCCAAATTTCAGGCGGATGCCCAGAAGCGCGAAGCCGCAGCCTTCACAATCAGGCGGGTGCTGCCAATCGAAGGCCCGATGAAGTATGGTGATTGGCATTGGAATGTTGACGGGGTTCCTGAGGACGGCAAACTCGTCATGACAGTCGATCTCGAAGCACGTGTGATCTCGGTGTTTCGCGATGGGTACGAGATCGGCGCGGCAGTCGCGATGCTTGGTACAGAAGAACATCCCACCCCGCTCGGTACATTCCCGATCCTGACGAAAGAACGCCACAACGTCTCCGAAAAGTATGGCAATGCCCCAATGCCATGGACGCTGCGCCTCACCTGGGATGGCATTGCCATTCATGGCGGGTCCGAAGTCGAAAATGGCTATGCCAGCCATGGTTGTATCGCCGTGCCGGATGAATTCGCAGACCGGCTCTATGACATCGCACAAAAAGGCGATGTGGTGATCATCACCGATGGCAAACGTATGAGTGTGGGTGACAGCGTTATCTAGCGACTTCACTAGCCACTAGCCTGTCCGACGCGGCGGCTCTGGCACGAAATTCCACCAGACCGTTGTGTGCTCTTCATCCTTGAAGCTTCCTTCGCTTGAACATTTAGCGAGAATACCAGCCAGAGAGGCATTTTGCTGGCTTGAAAGTCGCGCAACTAATCGCGCGATTTCTGAACGAGACGGCTCGGCATCCATATGCGCAAAGATGCGGCGGACTACCTCGATCCGCACAAAATCGGCTTGCTCGATCGCAAAGCGATATCCATCGCCGCATCGCTCGACCCGTCGCTCGTAAGTTTCGTCAACCAGTCGATCCAGCGCATCAGCCGCCTCGCTCAATAGCCGTGCACTACGCGCCAAACCTTCAGTATCAATCCAGTCTGCTTGTGCCAGCGCCTTGCGAATACGCACCCGATCAAAGTTGTCATCTTCGTTAGAGGGATCAGCGACGGGCGTGATACCTGCCGATGCGCAAACAGCTTCAAGCTCAGCCTTTCGCCAGCCCAGCAACGGCCTCAGTACGCGCCCTGATCGACCAGGGATTTTGCCAACCGCACGCACACCAGAGAGACCCGACAGACCGCTCCCCCGGTTAAGCCTCATAAGCAGGGTCTCCGCCTGATCATCGGCATGATGCGCGGTCAGGATGACATCAAGGCCGCGCGCCTCCTTCCAGTCAGAGAGCGCAGCATATCGCGCGTCGCGAGCATTGGCCTGCACATTACCGGGTGCAACATTCACCGTCAGGATCCGGTGCGGGACCGCCAATTGTGCGCATATATCAGCGACAAACGCCGCTTCATCAGGAGCTTCTGCACGTAGGCCATGGTCGACGGTGGCGGCCTCAACAAGCTCGGGGGAAGCAGCCTTGGCTAGCAACAGAAGCGCCAGACTGTCCGGCCCGCCCGAAACGGCGAGGCCGAACTTCCGCAGGTCAGAGCGCACTTCCGGATAAACACTTTCCAGATCGCGCCGAAACCGCGTAACTAGCTCAGGGTCAATTCCCGCAAGATCAGGCTTGCTATCAATTGCAGCTCACCCTTGCGCGATTGCGCTCATACTGACCTTGCAAACGTCCAGAGGCCAGCGCCGGATAGGTCTCGGCGAATTCTGCCAGCGCGATACAAGCGCGTTGAGTATCTTCGAGCGTAATCATCGCCTCGGCCAGATAGAGCAGGCTGTCGCCTGCCCGCGCAGCAGATTTGTCTGCTTGATAATTGTTTAGGAACCAAGGCGCTGCTTCGCGGGGCTTGTTGTCATCAAGATACGCCCGCCCGAGCAAATTTCGCCCATATGTGGTGCGCCAATGCGATGGGTAACGCTCAACGAACATTGTCAGCTGCTGCTGAGCCTCTGGAAAGAAACCCGCATTCCAAAGGCGGAAACCATAAGAATATTCATCATCCGCCGCGTCGTCAGATTGCGGCTTAGCAATCGCTTGCACCGCTTCCAGGCTGTTCCGCGCTTGGGCCGGATGCGACTGCTGGCGCGTCAGCAGGAGCCGGGGTTGTATTTGCTGTAGTGGTGGCCGGTTGACTTAGAACCGGGCCGGAAGTTGGCAGAGCTGCTGGCGTACCAATGGTCGTAGGAGCGCCTTGACCTTCCAGCGCATCAATGCGCGCCGCTAACAGGCTCATTGCATTGCTGCTTTCCTCACTCGACGCGGTCAACCGCTGAATCTGAACCTCCAGCGCATCAAGCCGCGACAAAATGTCAGTAACCGCAGTCGTTGAAGGCGCGGTAGTGCTGGTAGTCTGCGCGGGAGAGCCAGAGATCTCCGGCTCAAAGAAACGGCCTTCAGAGCCGGGGAACACACGCCTTTGCAGCGCTCTAACCTCTGCTTCAAGCTTGCGCATCCGTGCTTCGTCATTTTCAGACTGGGCCAGGACTGGCACCGGGGTCGCCAGCATGGTTGCGGCAAGCGTTGTCGTGATCAGGGCACGAGCGTTCATTGTCAGAGGCTCCTAAAAAGCTGCGTATTCATCGGAAATGCCGTAGGCGACTCACCCTGTCGAGAGGATGAAGACTGTTATCCCACCTGAATTGACGGGAGAGCGCAATTCGAGTTACCTCGACAGCTCGCTCCTGCCCTGCCCTGCCCGCGCCCTTCAAATCAAGTCGCGTCGATGATCTCTGATTGTCCAGAGCACAGTGCTGCGTGTGCGCAACGCCTCGGCCGTTACGGGCACGTCCTTGATCACTTCGTCGCTCTCAGACAGTTTCGGCACGCTTACGCCGCCAACCGTGATCGCCAGGGCATAGGGTCGCCCGGTCCATATCTGGGGACCATCTGCATCCGCTGGAATGGTGTAGCTTTCTCCGGCTGCCATTTGTGCTTCGAACAGGCGTTCGCCGCTAGCATCATAGAATTTGACCCATGTGCCGTCTTCCTCGCTGGTGAAGGTTACGGGCTGCCTTCCCGACGGCATCGTTTCTGCGGTCGTTTGAATCGTTGCTTCGCCAGGTGCGTTTTCAGCCACTTGAACGGTGTCGTCCCGCAAAGGGGCCGGACCAGCGCCCGGCGCGAAATAGGTGCGATATGACGTGTACCCGCCGACGATCAAAAGCACGGCTGCCAAAAGCGACATGAGCGCCAACCCGCGCGAAGGAATTCTGGCTGGGTCACCCGGTTCGAACGTTGCCGGGCGGGACGTTTCTGCATCTTCGCCAGCCACTGCCAATTCATCACGGACCAGCGTGATGATCGCGCTTTCGTCTTCGCCCACTGCTCTTGCATAGGTTCGCGCGAAGCCAATCGCGTAAGTGCGCGACGGTAGGGCAGTGAAGTCGCCCTCCTCTATCGTGACAAGATGGCGCTGGGGAATGCGTGTTTCAGCGGCGACCTGTGTCAGTTCCATTCCCTTGGCCGTGCGAGCGGCGCGCAGCCTCTCACCCGCGCTATTCAGCAACGTAGATTCGTTTGCTTCGCTTTCACTTTCAGCCATGCGATCCCCATCGGCTTTGGGCTTGGGTTGGAACTGTGCTCGTTCCTTGCGCACAGGAAATGACGATTTCGTACAACTGTCAAGCGTAACGACGAATATTAACTTTTTCGCGATGTCCCAATCTGATCAACCGAGCCACGCATGCGGTGAACCTAAGTCAGCGGAGGCGGGGAAAACGCCTAGTCGGTCTCGATGCCGCGCTCTTCGGCCCATTCTTTGAGCTTCACGCGCAAACTCTCATTGGGTGCGGCGAGCCAGTCGTCCATCAATTGGGTGATTTCCGCAAGATCAACTTTGGTGACCAATTCCTTGATGGGGCCAATCGCAACGGGCGTGATAGACAGGCGGCGATAACCAATGCCCAACAAAGCCAGCGCCTCAAGCCTGCGCCCGCCCATTTCTCCGCAAACACCAAGATCAATTTGGTCACCCTCAATCCCGTTCACAATGCGTTTGAGAAAACGCAGGATTGCGGGGCTGAGCCAGTCATATCTCTGTGCGAGCTTCGGATTGGCACGGTCCGCGGCGAACAGGAATTGAGTCAAATCATTCGTGCCCACCGACAGGAATGACAGCCGCCCCGCCATCTGATCCAGAACCTCGACCAGAGCTGGAACCTCCACCATTGCACCATATTCGACATTATCCGGCAAACGCCGGTGGTGCTTCTTCATAAATGCAATCTGTTTTTCAAAGACCTCTTTCGCCGCATCGAATTCCCATGGCTCACTTACCATGGGGAACATGACTTTGAGGTTCCGCCCTGCCGCCGCTTCGAGCAAAGCGCGCGCCTGAGCCTTGAGTAGCCCCTCTCGCTCAAGAGCAAGGCGCAGAGCACGCCAACCCATCGCGGGGTTCTCTTCCTCCTCCAGCGCGTCGGAGCTCAGATAGGGCACACCCTTGTCACCGCCGATATCGACCGTTCGGAAAATAACCGGCTTTTCGCCAGCGGCATCCAAAACGTCTTTGTAAAGCTTGGTTTGGCGTTCGCGCTGTGGAAGTGTCGCAGAGACCAAAAACTGAAACTCAGTTCTGAAAAGACCAATCCCGTCCGCACCTGTCAGCTGAAGCGCGCTGACATCGTCGCGAAGGCCCGCATTCATCAGAATCTCTACGCGCGTCCCGCAGGCCGTCACTGGCTCGACATCGCGCATGGCTGCATATGTCGCGGCGCGTTCTCGACTTTTGGCGAAACGCGCATCGAATGCATCAGTCATTGGCTGGCTTGGACGCAGCGTTACCACGCCCTTGTCAGCGTCCAGCAGGACCTCATCACCCTCTTGCACTTGACGCAGCAATCCGGTTGCCCGGCCAAGGACAGGAATACCCATAGCTCGAGCCACGATGACGACATGCGCGGTGAGCGAGCCTTCTTCCAGCACGACGCCTTTCAGCCTGCGCCGATCATACTCGAGCAGTTCTGCCGGCCCCAGATTTCGCGCAACCAGTACCGCGTCCTGCCGCAAGCCTTGTGTCGCCGCGGTGCCGAGCTGGCCTGCGACAATGCGCAACAGCCGGTTCGACAAATCCTCAAGATCGTGCATGCGGTCGGCCAGCAGCGGATCATCAATCTCGCGCATACGCATTCGGGTACGCTGTTGGACCCGTTCGATTGCCGCTTCAGCCGTCAGACCAGAGTCGATGGCTTCGTTAATTCGCCGCGACCACCCCTCGTCATAGGCGAACATTTTATACATCTCGAGCACTTCATCATGCTCGCCGCCTTTGCCAAATTCGACTTGCGTTGCCATCGTATCGATCTGGTCACGCATCTTGTCAAAAGCGCGATAGACCCGCTGACGCTCGGCCTCGATATCGTCCGCCATGACTTGCGTGATTTCAACGCGGGGCTGGTGAAACACCGCCTTGCCCCCACCCAGGCCCTTCACAAGGGTCAGACCGTTGATCATGGCTGGGCCGGTATCGATCTCACCCAATCCCCGCGCATGCTCGCCATCAACCAGCTCATTATGCGCGATCAATTCCGACAGGACCATTGCGGTTGTTTGTAACGCCTCGATCTCGACATCTTCATAGCGGCGCGGGTCAACATGCTGGACACACAAAACACCTACGGCTCGCTCTCGGTAAACGATCGGCACACCGGCAAAGGAGTGGAATTTCTCTTCACCTGTTTCGGGGCGATAGAGGAAGTCGGGATGCGCCTTGGCCTCAGCCAGATTCAGCATCTCGATATTTTTGACAATGGTACCCGTCAGCCCTTCGCCGATACCCATGCGTGTAACGTGCACCGCCTCTGGGTTCAGACCCCGGGTTGCATAAAGCTCCAGGGCGCCGTCGCGTAGCAGATAGATTGAGCATACCTCACTATCGAGACTTTCGCCGATAATCTGAACCACGCGATCAAGCTTGTGCTGCGCATGGCTACGCGCCGCCATTACTTCATGCAGGCGGGTCAGAATCTGTCGTGCGCTAGTGGTCGCGGCGGTCATATAGGCGCCCTATAGCAGACGCCGAGCTTTGCGGAAGCGGTATGCGGGTTTTGGCCTAACTTGTCAGACTTGAAGCCATTATGGCTCAGATCGACGCCAGTTCTTCCTTTATCTTGAGCTTTCGCCTCTTCAGGGTCTGGACCACTTGTTCATCAGGGTGCGGTCGCAAAAGCTCCTCACGCAATTGAGCTTCCAAGCCGGCATGTTTCGCTTGAAGCGCGTCGACATGAGTGGACTGTACTGGGGCTGATTGCATAGAGCGTTCTCCTGAATCTCAAACCAAGTGGCGCAGACCAATGTCCGCACCTGTGAAGGTCAGCGACTCGCCAAGCGGACGCGCCGCGACATCACTATTCAACCACAAGCTTTACGTTTTGCGAAGGGCCAATCGATAAGGTATCGCACGGATGCGAGGAATCGACATTGAAAAGAAGCGGGGTCGAAAGCGAAAGACGTGACAGAAGAAGAACTCAAAAAGCGTCTTGAAATGCTGCGCGTCGAACACCGCGACTTGGATGCGGCAATTTCGGCGCTGACAGAGGCTGGAGCCACCGATCAGCTGCAGATTGCCCGACTGAAAAAGCGTAAGCTCAAGATTCGTGATCACATAGCCATGATCGAAGACAATCTGGTGCCAGACATAATTGCTTAGGGCCAGTATCTGCTGAGCATATGACTGGTAAATCTTGGCCCTGTTGCCCGTTCAATTGCGGGACATAGTATTTGTGGCAATAGCTTTGATGATAATTTCGCAATAGCGCAGGTCGCCATGAGAACCGACAAAGCCATAAGAAAGCCCATTGTTGAAGAGCTCTACACGCAAGCTCTTATTCTGGCGGATGAAGTACGCGCGATATTCGACGTACGCGAAAACAGACGCGCAAGGGACGCCGACGATGAGAATGACGCAATGCGGATTGCGCTCTCGATTGAGGGGCTTCGCACAACAACACGCGTCATGCATATGCTTGCATGGTTGCTGAACCAAAGAGCGTATATCGAAGGCGAATTGTCATCAGTACAAATGGAGCGTCATGGTGCGCTGGCCGAAGAACGCCCCTCTGACCCAACACAGCTTCGCCAGCTTATGCCCGAGACGCAGAGCCTAATCCGCGAAAGCGAAAAAATGTATGATCGCATCGCACGATTGGATGAAAGCTGGCGTCAAGCCAGTGCGGAGGCCGTTAGCGGTGTGCAGAATATGCATTCGCGAATTGCCTCGGCCTTTGGTGGCTAACGCACGCGTCGCGAACGACAGAAAGCCCCCTGGAAAATCAGACTACCGATAGCGCCTTGCGCCAGGCCGCGAGGCGTTTTTCGCGCGAGGCATCGTTAATCTGCGGCTCGAACTGCTTTGTCGCGCCACGCATAGCCTCAGCACCGCTGGCCAGGTCTGGATAGAGCCCCGCCCCAACTGCCGCACTGAGCGCCGCCCCCAGCGCCGTTGTCTCAACAAAGTCAGGCCGTTCAACGGTCAAGCCAAGCATATTCGCCATATCCTGCGCCATCCAATCGTTCGCGCTCATACCGCCATCGATTTTCAGCCCCGACCATTGCGCGCCATCGTACCGCAAAAGCTTGTGCCAAATCATACGTCTGATGTGCCATCGCCTCCAGCGCTGCCCGCGCGATTTCTGCCTTGCCGCTGGCGAAGGACAGCCCCGTGATTACACCGCGCGCGTTCGGCAGCCAGTGCGGTGCCCCTAAACCTGACAGGGCGGGAACTATCACAACGCCGCCATTGTCCGGGATAGATCGGGCTAGGGCTTCGGTTTCTGCCGCGCTGCTGATGAGACCCAGCGTGTCCCTGAGCCACTGCACCAGGCTACCTGCGACAAAAACCGACCCTTCTGTTGCATAAGCCCGTTTCCCATGTTCCTGCGTCAGTACCGTGCCGAGCAGACGGTTTTCTGATTTGGGAATCTCGCCGCCATTATTGGTCAGCACAAACGCACCCGTCCCATATGTTGCTTTCGTATCGCCGGGAGACAGGCACCCTTGACCGATAGTTGCAGACTGCTGATCGCCGATCATCGAGCAAATCGGGATTTCCTTGCCGAACCATTCTGCGCCGCACATTGCCAATTGCCCATGCGTGTCAACGACCCTTGGCAGAGCGTCGACAGGTACACCCAGAACTTCGCTCAGCTCGGGGTCAAAGCCTGCCCCGTCCAAGGCGAGCAAGAGCGTGCGCGAGGCATTGCTCGCATCGGAGATATGAGTACCGCCGGACAGCTTGTAGGTCAGCCAGCTTTCCACTGTGCCAAGCGCCAACCTTTGCGCAGCCTGGGCCGATTTCACCGACGCCTCATTGTCGAGTAGCCACCGCATCTTCGTGCCGGAGAAGTAGGGATCGAGCAGCAGGCCCGTCTTTTGTTGAAACAGGGTCTCGTGACCCTGCTCTTTCAGCTCAGCACAAAAATCCGCGGTCCGGCGATCTTGCCAGACTATAGCTCGGCATAGCGGCTCACCCGACGATTTATCCCAGGCAACAACCGTTTCGCGCTGATTGGTGATCCCTATGGCCGCGATGGCATCCGCTCCGCCTGCAGCCTCAACTACGCGGCGCGCACAGGAAAGCGTCTTGGACCAAATCTCGGCAGGATCGTGCTCCACCCAACCTGATTGCGGGTAATGCTGCGTTAGCTCTTCCTGAGCGACCTGTTCCATCTCGCCATCACGCGCGAAAACCATCGCGCGTGTGGAGGTCGTCCCCTCATCCAAAACCAGAATCTTGTCGGCCATTATCTGCGTTCTCTCCCTTTCCGCAATCTCAACCATAACTCCCACGTGACACAGCGCAATCCACACTCCATAGATACTCCATGGTCAAAGCACCTCCAAAGCCGTGGCCCACGGGCAAAGCCGAAGAAATCGAACCGCTAGTGCGCCGTGTCCTCGCGCCAAATCCTTCCCCGTTCACCTTTACCGGCACACAAACATATATTGTCGGAATGGGCGATGGTTGCGCTGTGATCGATCCTGGCCCGGATGAGCCAGAACACTTGCTCGCGCTGGATGCGGCGATAGGCGAAGAGCATGTTTGCGCGATCATGTGCACGCATACACATCGCGATCACTCGCCTGCTTCGCGCCCCTTAGCGCAACGGACGGGCGCCCCCATTGTTGGGTGCGCCCCGATCGCAATGGATGTGGTCGATGGTCCCCGCGCTGACGAGGGATTTGACGCTGACTATGAGCCTGATCGAGTGCTTGAGGATGGAGAGGCAATGACTGGCCCGGGCTGGACCCTGCGTGCAGTGGCAACCCCCGGCCACGTCTCCAATCACCTATGTTTTGCACTGGAAGAGAGTGGTGCGTTGTTTACTGGCGACCACGTGATGGGCTGGTCGACCAGCGTTATTGTGCCTCCCGACGGCGAGATGGGCGATTACATGCGCAGTCTCGACAAAATCTATGAGCGTGAGGATCGGATTTATTACCCAGCGCATGGCCCCGCAGTTGAAAAGCCGCGCCAGCTTGTCCGCTCCATGATCGGGCATCGCCGCCAGCGAGAAAACCAGATTTTGCGGTTGCTGGGTGAAAAGGCGCAATCCATCGAAGCACTCGTGCCGCAAATGTATAAGGGGCTCGATCCGCGACTAAACAAAGCGGCGGCCCTGTCAGTCACAGCGCATATTATCGATCTGGAACGGCGAGGGATGGTGTCAGGCGAGAACGATATCTGGCAGGCTGCTTAAGCCTCCTGACCTGCGAACTCATGCGCAACAAAACTATCGGCCAGTGCAAATTTGCGGATCTTGCCCGAGCCGGTTAGCGGATATTCCTTCATCCAGACCCAATGCTGCGGCGTTTTTTGCGGCGACAAATGTTCGCGAATATGGGCTTTCAAGTCCGCTGACGAAGGCTTGGGTGCACCGTCAGCCAGCCGCATAAAGCACCCCACGACCTCGCCCCATTTGTCATTGGGAATGCCCGCTACGGCAACTTCCGCGATGGCCGGGTGCAGCAACATTGCGTTTTCAATTTCGGCGGGGAACAGATTCTCGCCGCCGCGAATGATCATCTCTTTCACGCGGTCGGTAATCGTCACAAAGCCGCGCGTATCCATCGTACCCAGATCGCCGGTATGCAGCCAACCCTCGTTATCAATCACCGCTGCAGTCGCTTCTGGATTGTCATTGTAGCCCGCCATCACGGCGCCTCCGCGTGCACAGATCTCCCCTTGCTCGCCCAGCGCACAGACCGCGTTGGTTTGCGGGTCGAGGATCGCAACATCGAGGTGAGAGATAGGCTGACCAATCGTAGTCGTGCGATCCTGAAAGCTGTCATCGGCCCGGCAGAATGTAACGACTGGAGAGCACTCGGTCTGACCGTACACGACCTGAATAGGCGCGCCGAACACCTTCTCCGCGCTGGAAGCCAACTCTGGCGCAACCATGGCGGCACCGGCCATCAGAGCTTTGACCGAGCTGACATCACGCCCGCTGCGTTTTGCCTCTTCAACCATCATCACCAGCATGGTGGGCACGCCGCCGGTAAATTCTGGCTTCTCGCGCTCGATCACCTCCAGCATCATGGCAGGATCAAAATGCGGCATGGGGATGAAGATCATGCCCACCGCAAGGCAGCCAAACATGAAGCAGGAAGAGCCTGCATGGAACAGCGGTGTAGGTGTAAGATCGAGCGCGCCGGGATACGCGCCCCAGCGGCGCATCAGATCGAGATTGTTCTGCAAGATGCCCGCCTGTCGTAGCAGGACACCTTTAGGGAATCCGGTCGTCCCGGAGGTGTACTGAATTTGCAGAATGCCATCGCCGGGTAATGGAGAGAGCATGCCTTCCTCATGTCCTGCCAGCATGGCATCCAGATCGGTAAAATCCTGCTGCGTTTTCACGCTCGGCAAATCTGCGCAGGCCTCTGCCACAACTGGCGCGAGCGGCGTGCCGCGCGCAGCGGTTGAGTGATACACCGCCTCGGCCCCGGACTGCTCCAAGACATATTTCAGCTCCCGCGCGATAAAGGCCGGGTTTACAGTCACCACGGTTAATCCGGCCAAAGAGGCTGCAAACTGCGTCATCACCCATTCGGGCGAGTTGGTGGCGTAGATCGCAATACGCGCACCGGGCGCATGCCGCGATGCCAATGCACGCGCCAGTATCTCAGAGTCATTCTTAAGCTGAGCGTATGTCCATTCGCGGCCCATTTCGCCCGTCGGCAACAGCTCACGCAGAGCCAGTTGATCGCCGCGCTCATCAGCCTGCTTTTCCAGCAAACTCTGGATCGTCATGGCTTCAATCGATGTATCGGCCTGTGCCGGAAAAAACGACTCAGTCAGCGATACATCATACATGCGCGTCTCCTTTGTTCAGTAGCGTATCCCGCTAAATCTGAGGTTATTGGACAGACACGACAGACAGGCAGCTTATCCAGCGGCTAAGAACATGCAAACCGCGCTCGCAAAACGATCTTCGCGCGCTATATGAAAGGCGTAACAGTTTAGCGGGAAAGCACTATGACAGCCCAAACCACTCTGCCGACGGGCACCGATTTGCTCGAAGAAATCAATCGCCTGCGTAAAGAGCGCAATGCGGTTATCCTCGCGCATTATTACCAGACGCCCGATATTCAGGACCTGGCGGATTTTGTCGGCGATTCCTTGCAACTGAGCCAGATGGCGGCGGAGACTGATGCGGATGTCATTGCCTTTTGCGGTGTGAAGTTCATGGCCGACACCGCCAAGATTCTCTCACCAGAAAAGATTGTCGTGCTGCCCGACATGGATGCGGGTTGTTCGCTCGAAGATAGCTGTCCACCGGAAAAATTCGCTCGCTTCCGCGAGCAGCACCCTGATCACATCGCGCTGACCTACATCAATTGCTCGACCGAAGTGAAGGCGCTGTCCGATGTGATCGTCACCAGTTCGAGCGCGGAAACCATCCTTCAGCAAATCCCGCCAGAGCAGAAAATCATCTTTGGCCCTGACCGGCATCTGGGCGGCTATCTAAGCCGCAAATTCGACCGCGAAATGCTGTTGTGGCCGGGCGTGTGCATTGTGCATGAGGCATTTAGCGAAACCGAATTGCTCAAGCTGAAAGAAGAGCACCCGAACGCGCCGATCGCTGCTCACCCGGAATGCCCTCCGACTATCGTGGATCACGCCGATTATGTCGGCTCGACCAGCGGTATTCTGAAATTTGCGAAAGAGTTTGAAGGCGACACGCTGATCGTCGCGACCGAGCCGCACATTATTCACCAGATGGAAAAGGCGCTGCCGGAGAAGAACTTTATCGGCGCGCCCGGCGCGGACGGCAACTGTAGCTGCAATATCTGCCCCTATATGGCGCTCAACACCATGGAGAAACTCTATGTGTGTTTGCGCGACTTGGAACCGCGGATCGAGATCGAAGAGGAACTGCGCCTGAAAGCGAAAAAGAGCCTCGATGCAATGCTGGAGATGGCCAGCGGCACGGTGGGCCAAGGCGACTTGGGGAAGGTCTGAATTTGAGCGGTGTGATTGACTGAGGCACCCGCACCGCAACCATTTTGCGGGTTCGCGCGTTTAGCCTCACATGACCGCCGAACTCCGTTTCTTCTGGGCGCGCCTCAACGCCAATTACTGGTTCTTTCCAGCGCTTTTTTCGGTCCTGGCCGCGATTCTGGCGTTGGGTATGCTGTGGCTGGACCGCAGCGGCTTCGCCGATTTTTTGTCCGATGTGAATTGGCTGGTGCCTGCCCGCCCTAAAGGCGCGTCAGATATGCTGACGGTGATGGCTGGATCGATGATCGGAGTGGCATCGACCGTGTTTTCCATCACACTGGTCGCCGTTACCTATGCAAGCGGAAATTATGGACCGCGTATCCTGACCAACTTTCTTGAGGATCGCGGCAATCAGATTAGCCTTGCGACCTTTATTGGCAGCTTCGTCTACGCAATAATCGTCTTGCGCAGCGTTCGGGCTGAAGATGAAACTCCTGCATCAAGCGCAGAGGCAGCAGGCGCTGCTTTGCCAGGCTTCACACCGCAATTGTCATTATTGGTGGCATATGTACTGATGGCGATATGTGTGGCGGTGCTGGTTTTCTTCCTCCACCACATCCCGTCCTCCATCCGCATCAACATCGTGCTCGAACGCATCGGGGAGCGACTACTCTGCGCCATTCGCAAAACCTATCCGGTAGAGGATGAATTTTCTGATGCCAGAGAACCCGCTGGCGGCGATACGATCACTGCCAGAGGCACTGGCTATGTCCAGATGATCGACTTTGAGGATCTTGAGAAAACCGCCCGTGACTGTGGCGGTACATTCTCATTGTGTGTGAGGACCGGGGATTTCGTGCATCGCGATATGGCCCTGATGGACATCAAAGGCTGCGACGTTGCTGAGGTTGAGCATAAGGTGAGTGAAGACTTCACGCTCGGCCCCACACGAACGCCAAAACAAGACCCGCAATTCCTCATCGATGAACTTGTGGAAATTGGCTTGCGCGCTCTGTCCCCCGGTATCAACGACCCGTTTACTGCGATCACCGCTCTGCACTGGCTGGGCGCGGCTACATCTGAAATCGGTCGGCGTGATCTGCGCAAGGACGTTTGCAGGGATGACAGTGATGAGTGTCCGGTAATCCCGCGTCCAGACACCTTTGATCACTATGTTGAACGTGGGTTTGTGGCAATGCGTAGTGCAGTGGCGACAAGCCCCAACGCTGCGCGCGTCATGCTAGATGTGCTTTCCAACGCGGCAACGCCGATCCAGCATGACGGGAGGTGTTCAGAGCTACGAGAGCAAGGCCGCCTGCTGGTCGAACAGGCGCGATCGGCGCTTGAGGGCCCTGACTTGGAAATGGTCGAGCGGCGTTACGCCGAGTTCGACCGGCGTTTTGGGGACTGAGCCGCCTTGCGTTCACTCGCACGCGCCGCGGCCAGGGCGCTGCCCAGCAGCACCATCCCAAGCAAATCGAGCGGCGTCAGCACTTCATCGAATACGCTATACCCGATCAGCGCCGCGACAGCGGGCTGGGTCAGCAGCGCCAGCCCGATAATCAGCGGCGGGAAATGGCCAAGGCTGAAGACCAACAGCCCCTGCCCGATCAGCTGGCTGGTGATGAAAAGCACTACAATCGGCGTCCAGTCAGTCGGCCAGACAGGCTCGCCAAGAGCCAGCGCCAAAGCCAATAGCACTGGGCATGCAAAAACACTCACCCAGACCAGCAGGCCCCATCCGCCAAACGCCGATCGCGCGCCCTGCAAATTCAACAGATACACGGCGTAAAGCAACCCGGCGGCGAGGCAAAACAGGTCGCCGACAAAGGTCGAGGTCGAAATCTCAAGACTGCGCCCCAGCAGGATCGCCGCACCGGTAAGAGCGCACACAATCGCAAGCCATTCAAATCCGCGCGGCAACATGCGCGCCATGACAAAGCCGGAAAACAGCAGGATGATCGACCCGGCATTGCCAAACAGGGTCGCATTGCCCAGCCGCGTCATACCAATGCCGATATGCCAGCTCGCCAGATCAAGCGCGAAGGCCACCGATCCAAGAGCCACAAGCGCCAGCGTTTTGCGTGGCATTCCGCCCATGCGTTGGCCGCTGACACGCGCGATTACAACTAGAATTGGCAACGCAAGAAACAACCGCCAGAACCCCGCGCTAACCGGCCCGGTGTCCGCCAGCCGCACGAGCCAAGGGCCAGTCGCGAGCGCAACATTGCCCGCCAGCAATGCAATCAACAGCAGCCATTGCGGCGCATCAAAACGCTTCTCGCCAATTTCCCCGGTTGCACCTGCCATCGCCCTGCACTAGCCCCATAAGTAGCAAAACCGAACGCAATAATTTCTGGAGAGCACTCAACCATGCACGACACTCTGTTCCAACCGCTGAAAATGGGTGCACTCCAAGCGAAAAACCGCATTTTTATGGCGCCTCTCACGCGAGGTCGCGCGGTTGAACCGATGTTTGTGCCGAATGATCTGATGACGACCTATTACCGTCAGCGCGCCGGTGCGGGCATGATCCTGACCGAGGCGACGGGCATCAGTGTTGAGGGGCTCGGCTGGCCGTCAGCACCTGGCATATGGAGCGATGAGCAGACCGAGGCGTGGAAGCCGATTGTTGAGGGGGGCACGAAGATGGCGGCATGATCACCATGCAATTGTGGCATATGGGCCGGATCGTGCATCCCTATTTCCTTGACGGAAAAGCACCTTTGTCAGCCAGCGCGACGACTGCGCCGGGTGAGGCGCATACGCCCATCGGTAAGCAACCTTATGCCGAGGCACGCCCAGCCACTCTGGATGATATCAAACGCACTATAGATGACTATCACCGCGCAGCGGAGAATGCGAAAAAGGCGGGGTTCGACGCGGTCCAATTGCACGGTGCCAATGGCTATTTCATCGACCAGTTCCTGCGCGACAAAACCAATCTGCGCGACGATGATTACGGTGGGTCACCAGAGAACCGCACACGGATGATGCGTGAAGTGCTGGAGGCGCTCATTGATGTCTGGGGCGCAGACCGGGTTGGTATCCGCCTGTCCCCCAATGGCGATTCCCAAGGCACCGATGACAGCAATCCAAAGGCGACATTCGGCGCCGCGGCGAAAGTCTGCAACGATCTGAACCTTGCATTCGTTGAGCTGCGCCAGCCGGGACCGGATGGCACATTTGGCAGCACTGATGTTCCTCAACAAGACCCGCTGTTCCGCGAGCATTACAAAGGCCCACTGATCCTCAATTCAGATTACAGCGCGCAGGAAGCAGCGGACGACGTCGCCAGCGGGCGCTGCGATGCGGTGAGCTTTGGTCGGCCTTATATCTCCAACCCTGACCTGGTCGAGCGCATCCGCGTAGGGGCCGACTTCGCGCCAAACACCAATGTTCCCAAAAGCTGGTACTTCCCGGGTCCGGCGGGATACGTCGACTATCCAACGATGGATGAGGAACGAGCTGAGGCGGGTTAGCCCTCTTCTTCCGGCGTTGCGGGGGCAGTTTCCAAAACAGGCTCTGCTGCAACGGTCGGTTCGGGTGTTTCGATCGCCGCATCGGCCGGCGCCGCCTCCTCTGCGTCGCCTGTTGCAGCAGCATCAGAGCCGGTGCTCGAACGGCGCGGCTCCATAGTGGGTGATTGGGATTGGACACTATCGATCGGCAACATCGCGTCGCTGATCGTGCCGCCCAGAACTTCGCCCTCTGCACCGCCAGCGCTTTCTTCAGGAACAGCGGTCTCTGGCTCTTCGCTGCACGCAACCATGGTCATAGCCAGAAGTGGAACAATCACGCGATACATCATGGCAGGCTGCAACCTTCTTTTGCCAAGCTCTTTTTTGAAAGAGCCATCAGGAAATCATCAAAGCGCGCAAGCAATGCCTCATCAAAGGTCGCGGGTGCAAGATCAATGCCCATATCGGCGAGGCTGGTGACACCGAATTCGTCGATACCGCACGGCACGATGCCGGTGAAATGCGACAGATCAGGCGCAAGATTGACTGAAAACCCGTGCATCGTAACCCATCGGCGCACTCGCACACCAATCGCACCAATCTTCGCCTCGTTACCATCCGGCCCTTGGGTCCAGATACCAATGCGACCCTCAGCGCGCCACGCCTCGACGCCCAGATCGCCCAATGTTGCGATCACCCAACCTTCCAGTGAATGAACAAAGCAGCGCACATCGCGCCCGCGCTTGGCTAGATCAAGCATCACATAGCCCACCCGCTGGCCGGGGCCGTGATAAGTATAGCGACCACCACGTCCGGCCTCGACGACTTCAAACCGCGGATCGAGCAGCTCGTTCCGATCAGCGCTCGTCCCCGCCGTGTAGACCGGCGGATGTTCTAGCAACCAAAGCAATTCATCGGCTTCGCCTGCCGCAATCGCGCGGTTGCGCGCGTCCATCACGTCAAGCGCCTGCGTATACGGCACTTGCGCGGATTCTTGGGTAATCTCAACAGAATGTGGTGACTTGCGATCCATCAAAGATTGCGTGGCGCGAAGTGAAGCGGTTATCAAGGGGCAAAGGAGACATGCGCGTGGCAAAGCTGGACATTTCGAGAGCGTGGGACGGTGCCATGCGCCGACTCTCCACCAACAAAGAACTGGTTCTGGTGCTGGGCGGCGTGTTCTTCCTCGTCCCTCAACTGGCCTTCTCGATGTTCACCGATCCGATGTTCGACCCCGCAATGCTTGAGGCCGAGTCGATCGATCCAGAGAAAGTTGCGGAGGCTTTGACTGCCTATGCCGACAAATACTGGTGGGCGCTGGTGCTTATAACTCTGGTTCAGGCGGTCGGGATAACGGCAATCCTATCAGTCTTGGGATCGGCAGACCGCCCCACAGTGAACGAGGCGATGCAACGCGGCGTCAAACTTACCCCAAGCCAATTTGCCGCAGAAGTGCTGACATGGGCAGGCATTTTTGCACCGATTGCGCTTGTCTCAGTCCTATCTGCGATGTCCCCTGCTTTGACCTTGCTGAGCATTCCAGCTGTGGTGATTTGCATCTACATCGCTGCGAAACTCTCACTAGCGCCGCCAGTTATCGGAGTGGAGAACCAACCTAATCCGCTCATGGCCATGCGACGGTCATGGGCGTTGACCAAAGGAAATAGCGGGCGATTGGTCACCTTTTACGTACTGATCGTGATTGCATTTCTGATCATCTCTTCGGTCGCATCTCTGGTCGCTGGCATATTGCTGTCATTGGCCAGCGAAGAAATAGCAACCACGGGCGATGCAATAATCGGAAGCCTGTTCGGCGCGGGATTCTCGGTCTTGTATCTGGCGATCAGGACGGCGATCTTGCGGCAATTGTCAGGTGCGCCCACGAATGTATCTGTGCCGCCAGCTGGCTAGCAGTTAAATCGCTCGACTATTTCCAGCCCCAGAACAATCTGCAGGGCAAGATATTGAGCCATTCAAAACCACTATCAATTTTCGTGAAGTGTCTCGCCATAAAGTCGCGTGCTTTTGCCGAAAACTGATAAACCAGGAAACCACCGCCCGGCGTCAGAGCGCGGTGGGTCGCCGCTGCAATCTGTGGCCCTAAATCGCCCGGAAGAGTTGAGAAGGGCAAGCCCGACAAAATGTAATCAGCGTGATCAAAGCCGTTAGCTCTAATGATAGCCTCCACGTCAGCCGCAGATCCGAGCACGGGAATGAACCGGCTGTCTGCAATGCTCTTTTTGAGATAATCGATATACAGCGGATTGGTATCAATCACGATCAGCGTCCCGTCTCGCCGCAGTCGATCCAGAACTGGCTGGCAGAATGTGCCCACACCAGGGCCATATTCGACAAACAGGGTACATCGTCCCCAATCGACGGGCTCCAGCATTTTCTGAACAGTGTAGCGCGACGATGGAATGATTGATCCAACCATGCGCGGATGCTCCAAAAACCCTCGGAAAAACACACCCCATTGGCCGAAAAGTTGGGCGAGCTTCTGCTTTGGTTGAAGTTTTTTGACCGCGACGGTGGCGGATTGTTTCGACAAGGTACTCTTCCTATTTCAGCGCCTGATGCATGCAACACGATGTGAACGGCGTGTTTGTGCATTGCAACCTTGGTGTTCAAGCCTTAGCGCTATCACACGATGGCTAACGATAAGTTGCAAGATATGTTGGCCGAAACGAGCCCCGGCAGGATTGGCGGCATTCCTGGCTGGCGGATGGCGCTGCTCTTTTCCGTCATGCTGGTGACCGCTGCCGGAAACACAGCCATGCAATCGGTCATGCCATCGATTGGCACAGCCCTCCAAATCAACGATGTATGGATCAGTCTGGCCTATAGCTGGTCAGCGTTGCTTTGGGTTGTCTGCGCACCAATCTGGGCCGCGCGGTCGGATAAGCGTGGACGTAAATCGATGATGGCGCTGGGCATGATGGGTTTCGTCGTGTCCATGGCATTGTGCGGCATGGCTTTGTGGCTTGGCCTGACTGGAGTTCTCACATCAGTTTGGGCCTTATTGGCATTCGCTGCAGCGCGCAGCCTTTATGGCGGCTTCGGCAGCGCCGCACCGCCCGCCGTCCAGGCCTATGTCGCCGCACGCACACCTCGGTCTGAACGCACACAGGCGCTTTCATTGGTCGCCTCAAGCTTTGGCTTGGGCACCGTCATAGGCCCGGCGCTGGCCCCGCTGATGGTACTGCCGCTCTTGGGACTGACCGGCCCCTTCATCAGCTTCGCATTACTGGGCCTGATTGCGCTGGTATTGCTGCGCCTGCGCCTTCCCAATGATGAGCCGCAATTTGCTGCACGCGGTGACGCCTATGATGCGCCCTATTCGAGCGGCTCAACCACCAGTCACCGCGATGACGACGATGAAGCAGAGGAAGTGCCGCATAAGCTTCGTTGGTTTGAACCACGCCTGCGGCCATGGGTCATTGCCGCGCTGTTGAGTGGTCATGCGCAGGCGATGGTTCTGGGTATTTCCGGTTTTCTGGTGCTGGACCGCTTGGGATTGCGCGATAGCCCGATAGAAGGTGCGGGCCCCGTTGGGATCGTCTTAATGTGCGGCGCTGGTGCGACTTTGCTCGCGCAGTGGGGCTTGATCCCACAACTGAAGCTTGGCCCCAGGGCAGCGACCCTTTCAGGGACAGTCATCTCGGCACTAGGCGTCGTGTGGCTCGGAGTTGCGCAAGAAATTCACTCTATAGCTCTCGCCTATTCTGTCGCATCGCTCGGCTTCGGTCTCACCCGTCCTGGCACAACAGCCGGGACATCGCTTGCGGTTACTCGCGCGGAACAGGGGCAGGCTTCTGGCGTTGTCGCATCGGTGGCGGGAGCCAGCTTCATCTACGCGCCTGCGCTCGGCGTTTGGCTCTATAATTCATCAGAACCTTTGAGCTTCGGCTTGATTGCTGCACTATGCGTTGCCGTCGCACTGGTTGGCGGGCGGACGATGCAAGCCGATAGCGATCTAACCAAAGATCGGCGCTAGCGCGTTAGCTGCCTCGCCGCTTACAAGATCTCCAACACGATATCCTGAGGTCGACAAAGACGTGCGCCCTTTTCAGTTTCCACCAGAGGCCGGTTAATCAGGATCGGATCTTCGGCCATCGCGTCAAGGATGGTGTCAGCGTCTGCATCGGGCAACCCGCGCTCCTCGGCATCGGTTCCGCGAAGCCGCAGCCCATCTTTTGGGCTGATCCCGGCATCCGAATACAGCTGTGCCAGCTTGTCGCGCGTTGGTGGCTCTTTGAGATATTCGACCACGGTCACATCAACACGGCTAAGGTTTTCTAGTATCGCCAACGTCTTGCGCGACGTGCCGCATTTGGGATTGTGCCAGATCGTTGCCTTCATCGAAATCACTCCGGGTCGTTAGTCTGTTTGGACGCGATTATCGCACTCTTACACGTGACGAAAGCAACACCGGCAAAAAAGTCACCGCATTCCCGCGATTAGCCATTGCAAATGATAATAACTCGCAATAACACCTCTCGCAACTTGCGAACGACTCGCAAAAACCCGAGGGAAACCATTTTGCTCACACACATCCATCGAACCGCTCTTCTCACCAGTGTCGCACTTTTCCATGCGCCGGTTGCAGCAGAAGACGCTGCTGCAGATGACGGGGCCGAAACCCTGTTCACAGCCGATGGCGGCATCTTGGTGACGGGCCAGGTGCTTCAGTCGAACCAGGTCAACTCGGTCAAAACTCCCACCCCGATCATTGATGTGCCGCAGAGCCTATCGATCGTAACGGCGGATGAAATTTCAGATCGTGGCTTCACCAGCATCGGTCAGATTGTCGATTATACGCCGGGCATCAACACTTCTCAGGGTGAGGGGCACCGCGATGCGATCGTGTTCCGCGGGGTCCGATCAACTGCGGACTTCTTCATTGATGGCGTACGTGATGACGTCCAGTATTATCGTAGCCTCTACAATCTCGAACAGGTTGAGATCCTGCGTGGTCCAAACGCGTTACTGTTTGGCCGCGGCGGCGCTGGCGGCGTTCTTAACCGCGTAACGAAGAAGGGTGAGTTCAACGAGAACTTCACTGGCCTTAATGTCGGTGTCGACACGTTTGGCGCATTCAATATCTACGCCGATCTGAATTTGTCGAGCAGCGAAACCGCCGCATTCCGCGTGAATGCGATGTATGAAAGCCTTAATAATCACCGCGATTTTTACGACGGTGACCGGTTTGGCATCAATCCGACCGCGCGGATCAAGCTCAGCCCAACCACCATGCTCGACCTGTCATACGAATATGCCAATCACGAACGCTTCATTGATCGCGGCATCCCCACAGGCACCGACGGTCGCCCGGTAGAGGCCTTTGAAGACATCGTCTTCGGCGACGAGCTGGAGAACTTCACTGAGCTTGAGGCGCACATCCTGCGTGCCAATCTCAGCCATGAGTTTTCCGACAGCTGGAAAGCCAATGTCAGCGCGTTCTATGGCGATTATGACAAGGTCTACTCCAACTTCTACGCATCTGGATATGACCAGGCGAACACCCCCGATGTTGTAACGCTCGATGGTTATATCGACACAACGGTCCGCCAGAACTTCATTCTGACGAGCAATCTGGTTGGCGAGTTTGAAACTGGCTCTATCGACCATACGCTGCTGATCGGGGGCGAGTATATCAGCACCTCATCGGATCAGGACCGCTTCAACTCCTTCTTCGATCAAACGCTTGATGACAATGAAGTGTTCACCATCGAGCGACCTCTCAACCTGCGCGGCGGCGTTGGTGTGAATGCGCTTGGCAACCCGACGGTCAATGACTTCACGGCTGATCTTAATGACGACACGCGCGTCGATATCGACGTGCTCTCTCTGTACATTCAGGACGAGATTGAGCTGACCGATTGGCTCAACATCGTTGTTGGTGGACGCTTCGACAGCTTTGATATTACCGTCAACAATGTTCCAGCGGCAGAGGTGCGTACGCGCAAGGATGAGGAATTCAGTCCGCGCGGTGGGATCATCTTCAAGCCACAAGAAAATATCTCAATCTACGGCAGTTACTCCGAGAGCTTCCTGCCGCGATCAGGCGAGCAATTTGCCAATATCAATGGCGACAACAATGCGCTTGATCCTGACACCTTCACCAATCTGGAAGCAGGCGTGAAGTGGGACATCAACCCTACTCTCAGCTTCACAGCAGCCGTTTTTCAAATTGAGCAAAGCTCTCCGCAACCCAATGACAACGATCCGGCGACGCTGGATGTGATCGATTCTGAAATTGAGGGTTTTGAATTACAGGTTACCGGTCAGGTTACCGATTTCTGGTCCATTACGGTACCGGCTATAGCTATCTGGACGGCGAACAGGTTAGTCGCTCTGGCCCGACTGACCTGCGCGCACGCGAGTTGCCGGAAAACATGTTCTCCATGTGGAATGCGTTTCAGGTCACTAATCGCTTTGGCCTTGGCTTAGGCCTGACTTATCAGGACGAAAGCTTCATCAATAACGGAAATACGGCGACCCTGCCGAGCTACACTCGCATTGATGCAGCCGCATATTACGATCTGTCAGACAATGTGCGGATTCAGGTCAATGTTGAGAACCTGACTGATGAGCTATACTTCCCCAACTCGCATGCCACACATCAGGCAAGCGTTGGTGCACCGATCAACGCGCGCTTTGCGATTAGCGGGCGTTTCTAAGAGCGAGAATTAGGAGCTCACCCTCTTCCCCCCAAGCTCCTAGTCGCAGGCGCTAGCGTTCATTCGTTAGCGTCTGCTTCGCTTTCAGCTTCCGGGACACTGAGCGCAGGCACCTCACGCGCGGCGTCTTCTGCGCTGATACCCGGGGGCGGAGCCGCACTGATCTGCGCCTCTCGCCGGGCCACGCGCGCCGCCAACTCTACGGCGCGGATCAACCGCGGATAGACGCCGCAACGACACAGGTTTGGTATCGACTCGCGAATCTCCGCTGCGCTGGGCCGAGAATTCTTGTTGAGCAGCGCGCTCGCCGCCATCACGATCCCCGGCGTGCAGTACCCGCATTGGATCGCTTGTTCAGCCACCATGGCTTGCTGAACCGGATGCGAACGATCGCGGCTCAGGCCTTCAACAGTTGTGATGAAACGCCCCTCTGCCTCAGCAATAGTGACCAGACAGCTTCTCAGCGCTTCGCCGTCGATGTGAACCATGCATGCGCCGCAACCACCCGTGTCACAGCCATATTTGCTACCGGTCAGATTGGCCGCATCGCGCAGCGCCCACAAAAGCGGAGTCTCCGGGTCCAGCAGAAATTCCACTGGTCGTCCATTGACGGTCATGCGCGGCATGTCAGCTCTCTACAGGCCTGGTCGCTAACATCGCTCAGCGCTTAGTTCTGCCAGCTATCGTCGATCTTGGTGACCTTACGCTTCCACGCTTCGAAATCGAACATGCCTGCACCGCCTTGGCCCTGCATTACGGCGATGTCGCGCTGATGCACGTCAACCACCTCTTGCGCCACGATGTTTGGATTGCCCATGCTCAGCGTCGCGATCTGAATTTCGCAGGCACGCTGCAAGGCCCACATCTTGACGAACATGCCCTGGATGGTTTCATCCATCACGACCGGGCCGTGGTTGCGCAACATAAGGATCGAATGATTGCCGAGGTTCTGAACCAGCCGCTCGCCCTCCTCTTCACGAACGGTGACGCCTTCAAAGTCGTGATAGCCAATCTGATCCTGGAAATTGCAGGCATAAAAATTGGTCGGGACCAGCCCTTCTTTGTGACTGCACACCGCCATCGTCGCAGTCGTGTGGACGTGGCAGATGGCATTGGCACGGTTGCCGAGATGCTTGTGAAAATAGGCGTGCTGCGTAAAGCCGGCCTTGTTCACCATATAAGGCGAGCCGCCGACATTATTGCCCTCTACATCAATCTTCACGAGGTTCGAAGCGGTCACCTCATCATACAGCATCCCAAAGGGATTGATCAGGAACGTATCCTCTTCCCCCGGCACCTTTATGGAAATGTGATTATAGATCGATTCCGACCAACCGAAATGATCAAATATCCGGTAGCAAACGGCCAGATCCTGACGCGCTTTCCACTCTTCTTCCGAGCATTCGTAATTCAAATTGGCTGCTTGCGTCGCCATGACGGGCTCCTCATCTCGTAATCTTGTTTATCGGGAAGTATCGCATGATGCGCGCGGCCAGACAAGCACGCTTTGACGGCACGCATTTCGTGCTTCCCACATCGTGCTTGCGCGGCTAGCGAGGCGGCAATGAGCGAAACCGCCAAACTGGCCACCGGCAGCATATCCGGCCATCTCTATCACCAAACAGCGCCCATGATTTTGGGTGTCGCGGCGCTCATGTCGATTGGTTTGGTCGACGCGTATTTCATCGGCCAATTGGGCAGTACACCGCTGGCAGCGATCGCCTTCATCTTTCCAATCACCGTTGCGATTTCCAGCCTCGGCGTTGGCGTCATGGTTGGCGTGAACTCGGTTATTTCGCGGTCGTTGGGTGAGGGAGACGTTGAGCGCGCGCATCGGCGAGCGAGCTTCGGCGTCGTGTTCGCCGCGGGGGTCGGCGTTGTTCTCGCTTTGGCGTTGCTCGCGCTTTCGGGGCCGCTTTTCAGGCTTATGCAGGCTGACGCAGACACGCTCCCACTGATCCAGACCTATATCGTTCCGTTTGCCTGTGGTTTGCCATTTCTGCTGATTATCATGGGCATCAATGGTGTGATGCGAGCACAGGGAGAGGCAAAGAAAACGTTACTCGTCTCGCTATCCTATGCATCAGCCAACTGGGTGCTTGACCCAATTCTGATCACAGGCGTGTTCGGCTTTGAGGGGTTTGGCATTGTCGGCGCGGCCTATGCCACAATCATCGGATGGGGCATCGGCGTCGTTGTAGCGGCGAAATTGCTGTCAAAGACCAAGCTTCCGTTTCAGGGACGCAGGATTGCAGACACGGACCCGGTGGATTCTGCGAAGGCAATTGTGAGTGTAGCAGGGCCTGCAGCGTTCTCGAACGCGATCAATCCCATCGGTCTGGCGGTTTTGACCGGCCTGGTGGCTGCTGAAGGACAAGCCGCTGTTGCGGGATTTGGCGCAGCCGGACGGCTACAGAGTTTCGCGGTGGTTCCGCTACTTGCGCTGTCTGGATCCATTGGCGCGATTGTTGGCCAGAATTGGGGCGCGAAACACTATGATCGTGCGCAAGAAGCATTCGCCAAGGCGGCTGCATTTTGCATGGGCTATGGCTTGCTGACAGCAGCGGTTTTGTTCTTCGCGGCGGATTGGTTTGCTGGTCTCTTTTCTGATGAGGCCGCGATTAAATCCGAGTTTATCGATTATCTTGCCATTGCTGTTTGGGGTTATGCAGGCTTCGGACTGCTTATTGTCGGTAATGGTGTGCTGAACGCGGTGGGCCGTGCCTCATTCGCTCTTACCCAAAGCGCAGCGCGGGTATTTCTGGTCATGATGCCATTTGCGTGGATCATGCGCAGCTATTGGGGATCTCAGGCAATCTATGCAGCCGAGTTGGTCGCCAATCTTACGGGCGGCTTAATCGCAATTTTGGTGGTTCGGCACGTTTTGGTCGCCAAGCAAAGATAACTGGCGTCGAACGCGCGCCTCTTACCAAACGTTAACCATCCTGCTCCATAGGTTGCTCTCGTAATAGATGGGGATGCGCACTAAATGGACGATCTGCTGGCAGACTTTCTGGCGGAAACGCATGAAATGCTTGAAGCAATCGGTGGCGAAATCGTCGCATGGGAAGCTGAGCCCAGCGACCGCGAGCGCCTCGATGCCATTTTCCGTTTTGTCCATACGGTCAAGGGGAATTGCGGTTTCTTTGATTTCCCACGGCTGGCGAGCCTAAGCCATGCGGCTGAGGATGCGCTCGCCGAATGCCGTGCAGGACGTCGCAATCCAGATGCCGCACTGGTTTCAGCAGTGCTGGCCATCGTCGACCGAATTTCTGCGATGTCTAGCGCTATCGAAGCAGGCGAGGAATTTCCCGAAGGCGGAGATGACGAGCTGATCGCAGCTTTGGCGCCGAGCACGCAGACTGGGTTGGTTGATGCACCAAGACAAATGCCTCAGCCCAATGACAATCCAGCGAGCGAACAGGACACGGGCGAGAAAAAACCAGCGGCGCAGCGCTCTATTCGACTGACCGTCGATCTGCTTGACGAGGTTATGAAGGGCGTCTCTGATCTCGTGCTAGCGCGAAATGACCTTGCACGCCGCCTGCGCGATTTCGATGCGCAGGACGAGGTAACAGGCCCATTTGATCGCTTAAGCACAATCCTGGGCGATGTACGTAGCGCAATCACTCGGATGCGTATGCTGCGCCTCGAAAGCCTTTTCGGCACGTTGCCACGTCTTGTCCGGGACCTGTCCGGCGAACTTGGCAAACAAGTCATGGTGGATTTCGAGGGCGGTGATGTTGAGCTGGATCGCGAAATGATCGAGCTAATCCGCGATCCGATCACCCACATCATTCGTAACGCAATCGATCATGGAATCGAGACGCCGTCAGACCGCCTTAAGACTGAAAAACGCGAAATCGGCCTGCTCCATTTCGCCGCCCGTCAATCGGGCAATGAAATCACCTTGGTGATTTCTGATGATGGCCGCGGCGTCGATACGTCACGCCTGGCGGCAAAGGCTCTCGAAGTAGGCCTCTACACCGCCGAAGAACTCAAAGAGATGAGCGAACAGCGGAAGCTTTACCTCATGTTTGAGCCCGGCCTGTCTACTGCGGAAGCGGTAAGTTCAATCTCCGGTCGCGGCGTTGGCATGGACGTCGTACGCGCTAATGTTGAAAAGCTGGGCGGCTTGATCGATGTGCGCAGTACGCCAGGTGAGGGAACATCGTTCCATTTACGGCTGCCCTTGACGCTAAGCATCATGTCGGCGCTCACAGTAGAGAGTGACGAGCAAATGTTCGCGCTGCCATATTCCTTCGTGGAAGAGATCGTGCTTGGCCGATCTAAAGGCCTTGAATGGGCAACCGCAGGCGAGCGGCAAATGGTCACTTTCCGCGAACGACGTGTCCCATGCATTTCCCTGAACGAAGTGCTGGGACGCGATGAAAACCGGACTGATTGGTCCAAAAAAACCATCCTGTTCATCCGCATGGCGAGTGATGACGTGTTTGCCCTGGGTGTGGATCAAGTGCACGATCACGAAGATGTCGTGGTAAAGCCGATCGCTCCATCCATAATGGCAACCGGTCTTTACGCTGGTACGACACTGCTTGATGATGGTCGCCCGATGATGCTGCTGGATATCGCAAAAATTTCCAGCAAACGCGGCCTTGTGGCTGAGGAGCATCGCCGAGTGCGCGTGCACCAAGAAGACGCGAGCGGCGCTCAAGCCAGCACCACGATGTCGGTCATGGTGTTTACCGGCCTTGATGCTGTCCGGCGTGCTGTCAGGCTACCGCTCGTCTCGCGCATCGACACAATCGACAGGTCAGCAATTGATCTGACTTCCGATAAGCCGCAAGTTGTGATCAATGGTCAGCTGTTGCCGATGGCTGGGCTATACGATGCGGAACTGGACAAAGATGAGTACCGCATTCTTCGCCTGTCAGATGGCACAAACCAAGTCGCATATGTCGTCGATGAAGTGCACGACACCATTGATGTGGAACGCGAACTGGACCGAACATCAGAATCGCCGGGGGCAGAGGGAACTGCGCTCATCAACGGCAAGCCCGTAATCATAATCGATGCACTGTCGCTGTTCGCTGGATATAACTGGCGACAATCCGACGCCAGGGCGTTGACGTGCCGTATTCCGCAAAACAGCAATTGGGCCCGCACAATTCTAGAGCCGCTGGTATCTGCCGCAGGCTATCAATTGCTCGAAGATGGCGAAGAGGTCGCCGACGTTGTCATCGACATGAACGAAGGGGCGGAGCAGCCAGCTGATGGCACTGCCAAGGCCGTCATCAAACTTCGCGCTGAGCGCGACGCTCACGGTGACGATGATCATTCAATCTATCGCTATGACCGTGCTGGATTGCTCAGTGCCTTGGGCCAAATTCGCAATGAGAACAGGAGCGCAGGATGAAAGAATTAGTCCTGATTTGCGAGATCGCTGATCGCCAGATCGCGATTTCAACTGACCGCGTACGCTCTGTGATCGATATCGAACACGTTACCAGCATACCAGAGGCCCCAGCACACGTTTTGGGCCTTACTGCGTTACGAAGCCAGGCACTCACGGTGATTGACACTCGCTGCGCCTTGGGACTCGAAACCAAGCCAATCTCGAGCAATTTCAGAGCTGTAGTCGCCAAGATTGAGGGGCATTCCTATGCGCTGATGATTGATCACGCGGACGACGTCTGCGCGGTCCTCAGCACACCGGAACCATTGCCCGGCGGCTTTGGTGAAGGATGGCAGGACGTTGCCATTGGCATGATCGAAACTGAACGCGGCCCCGCACTGCTCGTCGACATTGATCGGCTTGCCACTGGGGTTCAGCAACTCGCGGCTTAAGCGATTGGCAAGGGATTGAGCGTATGTCGACCAAAACAAAGATGGGCGCAAAGCAATGAAGAAATGTCTCATAGTCGATGACTCGCGCGTAATTCGCAAAGTGTCACGACACATCCTCGAGACGCTCGAGTTCGAAGTTAGCGAGGCTGAGAACGGCCAGCAGGGACTCGAGAAGTGCGAAGACGCGATGCCGGACGTAATTCTGCTCGATTGGAATATGCCGATCATGAGCGGCATTGAGTTCATCACAAAGCTGCGACAACGCGAAGACGGCAGCGTCCCTAAAGTGGTGTTTTGCACTACGGAAAATGACGTCGCTCACATCCGTGAAGCCATCGAAGCTGGTGCGGATGAGTATGTCATGAAACCGTTTGATCATGAGACCCTGCAAATAAAGCTACAGCTTGTTGGCATGGCCTGAGGAACACGGGCCCCATGTCTCATCCATCCAGACTCGAAAAAGCTGAGGTCACGCCGGAGGTGAATTCGGATAGCATCAAGGTGATGCTGGTCGACGATTCTCTCACTGTGCGCACCATTTTCAAACGTATGATTGATCGCGAGGATGATTTGTCAATCGTCGCGACTGTCGCCACGGCAGAACAAGCTTTGATAACGCTGCGTTCAACGAAGGTTGACGTAATCCTGCTCGACCTTGAAATGCCCGGTATGGGCGGCCTCGAAGCATTGCCACGTTTGATCGAGAGCGGCCAAGGTGCACAGATTCTCGTGGTGTCATCACTGACAGAGAAAGGCGCTGAGGCCACTTTGTCAGCGCTGTCGATGGGCGCTGCTGACACGATGTTGAAGCCACGTCCCGGCGGGTTCGACGAGGCGTATCGCAATGCCATCCTTGCCAAGGTTAGAGCGCTTGCAGGTTGCGAGCAGAAAGTCGCACCGATGCCGCGCAAGAAGGCGGCGCGTCCGGCCAAAAAGCCGTCAACAGCAAGACCCCAGGTTCTGGCTATCGGTGCCTCTACCGGAGGCATTCATGCTCTCAACGTGTTGTTGAAAGCTCTGCCTGCAGATTTCGACCTGCCCATTCTTGTAACTCAACATCTTCCTGACAGCTTCATCCCGGTCTTTGCGCGGCAGGTTGAGATGGCTGCTGGTCGCGAGGCAGTTCTCGCGGATGAAGGCGTGGTCGTGAAATCAGGCCGGGTCGTTATCGCCCCGGGCAATGGTCACATGATCGTCAAACGCCGCGGCGCAGAAGTCATCACGACGCTCGGTTACGAAGCGGTGTCCAGTGGCTGTATGCCGTCGGTTGATCCCATGTTCCGATCCTGCGCTGAAGCCTTTGACGGCCGCGTTGCAGCCGTATTGCTATCTGGCATGGGACGCGACGGAACGCTGGGCGCAAAGATAATAGAAGAAGCTGGCGGAACTGTCTTTGCGCAAGACGAGGAAAGCTGCGCGGTATGGGGCATGCCTCGAACAGTCTCTGAAGATGGGACTGCAGCGGTTATCGCACCGCCAGCAGACCTGGCTATGCATGTCTCAAAATATGCGGCTGTTGCCGCATGACAGCGATGGACCCATCCCACCAGATCATCGCCGATCTGCTTGCCGCCCGAACTGGTCAACACCTCGGATCCAACCGTATATGGCGCATATCGTCCGCGCTTTCAGGTATTTTTCGTGATCGCGGTATCACCAATGTGGACCAACTTGTCTGCATGTTGGCGGATACTAATGACAATGAGCTGTCCACCAATGTCGTTGAGGCATTGCTGAATAACGAAACGTATTTCTTTCGTGATCGGGCTTACTTCGATACGTTGAGCAACACTGTTCTCGCGGATCTGGCCAAGAAGCGCGCCGGAACAAAACGCCTCTCGATTTGGTCTGCAGGCTGCTCGACGGGACAGGAAGCACTGTCGCTGGCGATGCTGTTTCTTGAGAATTCTGGCTTCTGGAATGGTTGGCAGATCAGCATTCTGGGAACCGACATCTCTTCAAAAGCTGTAAAGTCTGCGCAGTCGGGTGTGTATTCACAATTTGAAATTCAACGTGGCATTTCCGTAGCGCAGATGCTTCGCTTCTTCTCAGAAACGGATTCTGGCTGGAAAGCAGAGGACAAAATGCGCTCGATGATCCGGTTTGAGCAGCATAACCTGCTTGATCGGCCACCATCTCCACACACGTTCGACCTGATCCTATGCCGCAATGTCTTGCTATATTTCGATGGATCGGTGCGCCGCAGGGTGCTTGATCGACTAAACGATGCGATCGCTGCTGACGGCTGGTTAATGCTGGGTGCTGGCGAGACGATCATGGACCAGTCAGTACAATTTGAACCATCCCGTCATGGTTCATCACTTCATCTAGCCGAAGCAGGCGGAAATGGCCGGTCGCGGTCGGACTGGTTGAGTGCCGAAGCGCCTCAGAAAACAAGGTAAATATCCCTTTACCCTTCCTTAGAACTTGGTCGTTAGCAGGTCATATTGGGAAAGGGGGTGATCTGAGGATATGGGCGTGTCGAAGTGGCGAAACCTGATATTGAGTGAGCCGAAGAGCACTGTAGCTCTTCCCTTGGTTACGCTCACATGCGTATTTGTCGCGACGCTTGCCGCAATTGTATTGGTCGGCGAAACCAACACCTTCGCCCTCGCAGCCGTTGCTATCGGTAGCCTCGTATATCTGTCCATCAGCGCAGTGATGTTCTGGCAGGGTTCGCGGCAGATCGGTCTCATCCGAAACCTGGGCCGCGATGACCCGCTAACTGCTTTACCTAACAGGCACGCGTTTCACGCCGATTTTGACGAACAATCATCTGACAATGCGGAAGCAGCGGTCGCGCTAATTGATCTCGACGGCTTTCTCCACGTAAATGAACAATATGGGCACAGTGTTGGCGATCGTACCATTCGCGAGTGCGCCGAGATCCTTACAGAGGTTTGCGACGGAGAGGCCACGATCTATCGCCTGGGCGGAGACGAGTTTGCAATTTTGATGATTGGCCCTTTGGCCGGCACATTGTTGGAAGGCATTTCACGACGGATTGTTGAACGGCTTGCCAATCCGATCGAGGTTGATGAACGCCGACTGATATTGGGCGCAAGTATCGGATTGTCACGAGCTACGGCAAGTCAGCCACTCAGTTCGTCCGAATTGCTTCGCCGCGCCGACGTGGCGATGTATGCCTCTAAACGCGGCGGCAAAGCGCGTTGCACATGGTTCAGCGACGAGTTCGATATCGTTCGCGAGCAGACGCGTGAAATGGACGAAGAACTCCGAGGTGCCCTCGCAAATGACGAGTTCGCCTTGGTCTATCAACCACTCGTTGATTGCCGCTCGCGCCAGATCGTTGCGGTAGAATGCCTGATCCGCTGGGAACGCCCCGATGGCAAACATGTCGGCCCGAACATATTCATCCCCATTGCTGAACAATCGGGTCTGATAAACCCCATTGGCCTATGGGTGTTGCGCCGCGCGTGTCTTGATGCGCTCGAATGGTCAGACATCACACTGTCAGTGAACATCTCAGCTGCACAGCTGCGCAATCCGGAATTCCCGGTGCAGCTCGGGCACATCTTAGAGGAAACGGGCTTCCCGCCCGAGCGCCTCGAGCTCGAAATCACCGAGACATGTTTGGTTGTCGATCCGGTTATTGCGGAACGTAGTCTGGCCGTTATCCGCGGGTTTGGTGTCCACGTGGCACTTGACGATTTTGGCACCGGATATGCATCCATCGGTTTCCTACGCCAGTTCCGGTTCGAGAAACTGAAGCTGGACCGTAGCCTGGTCGTGGAAGCAGGCGAGGATGATGGAAGCCGGGCCATGATGTTATCGAGCATTACAGTCGCAAGAGCGCTTAAAATGGCGGTCACGGCTGAGGGTGTCGAGACAAGCGAGCAAGCTGATATGGTGCGCGCTGCGGGCTGCGACCAGATTCAGGGTTGGCTCTATTTCAAGCCGATGCCAGCCGCCGAGATTCCAGGGTATCTTGGCAAAGAGATCGATATGCAAAGCGCAATCGATACGCCTGCCCTTATCGACGCCGAGGTAACCAGAACCGCTAACTCAGGAAAATCTGCTGCATGAGCGACATGAAAGTTTTCGCCGAGGAGATGGAACGGGCCGTCTCTGAGCAGTCTGACATGGAGCATACCGGCCCGAATGGATGGCGCGAGGCATTCATTGCATGGTATGAGAGCCAACCCATTCCCAAAAAATTACGCCTCGTTTTCGGGGCGTTTCTGGTTTCTGCAGTCCTGACTGTCGCAATCCTCGGCCTTGGCATGGCGGGGATGTATAGCCGGTTCCAAAGCCATGCCGATACTGTCGAAGCTTCATCTGCATCCGCCCGCATACACTCAAGCGTCGGTGAGATGCGGTATTTCGCAGTGATGTATGTCGTCGGCAACAATGAAGACGCTCTAGCGGAAGTTATCGGCATTGGTGACCAGCTGGAAAGCCAAGTCGCAACGCTGATGCAAAAAAGTAGCGACGGAACCGCTGAGACCAAGCGCAATATCGCAGATTTGCAGCAGGCAGTCACCCAGTACACTGCGCTGTTTCAGACATGGCGGTCCGCAGTCGCACAAGGAAATGATAGCGAGGCGAGCGATGCCTTGCGCGGCTTGGCGGTTGCTGGCGACCGCCTCTACGTAGCGTCAGATCGCGTGACTAGCAGCCTCGATAGTGACGCCTTAGTCATCAAAGAGGATGGCTTGAATTACTTTTACGGTCTGTTGGCCGTGATTGTTGCCCTGACAACTCTGTCAGGCGTCATCATTATGCTCGGCATTCGCCTCAGCTCGCAGAAAATCAGCGACCAAATTAGCAGTCTTGCTGCTCACATGACCCAATTGGCAGCTGGCGATGCCAATTTCGAACTAGAGGGGGCAAACCGCCAAGATGAGATTGGCGACATGGTTCGGGCCATGCTGATCTTTCAGGAATCGAACGGATACATCTCACAATTGCGGGCCGAGCGAGAAGAACAGGCACAAAAGGAAGCTGAGCAATTGCTGGAACTGGCATCGCAGTTCGAAACGTCGCTGGGGGATGTGGTCAACAGCCTTGCAGCATCATCGAACCAGTTGCAAAGCACAGCAAGCTCAATGGCCACGACAGCCACACAATCGGCAACGCAAACCGACCAGGTTGCCGAATCTATGGCCTTGGCATCAAAAGGGGTGACCGCCGCCGCATCTGCGACAGATGAGTTTGCCTTGTCGATTGGCGAAATCAGCCGACAAGCGAGTAGTTCAGCCGAACTGGCCCGTAAGGCCAAAGAGGCGACCAGCAGCGCGGATGAGACTGTGTCAGCCCTGGCGATGTCAGCGGAAGAAGTTGAGCAGATCGTTGAACTCATTCATTCCATCGCCCAGCGCACCAACCTTTTGGCGTTAAATGCCTCCATTGAAGCCGCCCGCGGCGGTGAGGCCGGACGCGGTTTCGCGGTGGTTGCTTCAGAGGTAAAAGAACTGGCAGCGCAGACCAGCCGCGCCACTGAGCAAATCTCTGAACAAATTCGCGGAATGCAGTCCTCAACGAGCGCAAGCGTTGCCGCGCTACAATCCATCAGCGATCAAATCGCTGAACTTGAGACCACTTCAGTTTCGATTGCGAGCGCGGTAGATCAGCAATCCGTAGCAGGCCAGGATCTGGCCCGAAACATCGACCTCGCGGCGCGCAGTTCAGACGATGTCACATCCAATATCTCGCAGGTCCGCGACACTACTTTGGCCACAGGTGCTGCTGCAAATCAGGTTCTGACTTCGGCGACTGATCTGGGCAAGCAGGCCTCGACCCTGCGCGAAAAAGCCGACGCATTCTTAGGCAATATCAGGGCTCAGAACGCAGCATAAAGCTAAGCTCAATTGATTGAGCGACTTCTCAGTCTTCGATCTGAGCCAATAGCTGCTGCGCGCGTGAGAGATGTGGTCGGTCCAGCATTCCTTTGCGCCAGCCGATTGTACCAGCGCCTGGGTTAGCAGCGAATAACTCCACAATCTCTCGCGCCTCAGTGATTTCTTCTTCGCTAGGCGAGAAAGCCTGATTGATTACATCAATCTGCGCGGGGTGGATCGCCATCATGCCGCGATATCCATCGCGCCGGACCAACTCCGCGCGCGCCTTGAGCCCCTCCAAATCACGAAAGTCTGCCATGATTGTCTCGATTGCCGGTACTCCTGCCGCAGCGGCACCGAGCAAGCACAGACTGCGCGCAAGCTCATAAGTTGGGCGATAGCTGCCATCGTCATGCGTGTTACCCATGGCCCCGATGGAATCGGCGAGATCCTCCGCGCCCCACGTCATGGCGGCAAGCCGCGGTGTTCCCAGGTAGGTTCCAGTGGTGAACATTGCCGCCGCCGTTTCCGTAACGAGCGGTATTACTGGCGTGCTCCCCGCGTCCATTCCATGCGTGCTTTCGAGAGGACTCAGCAATTTGTCCAGCGCCTCTACATCATGCCCACCTTGTGCCTTGGGGAGCATAATCCCGCCAGGCTGCGCGGGCATAACCGCGTTTAGATCATCCCGCGTCATACCGCTGTCGAGCGGATTAGTGCGCACCCATAAGCGCGCCCGTTGGTCGGCATTGGCCGCCAAGAAATCAGCGATCATTTCGCGCGCAAGCGGTTTCTGCTCTTGAGCAACGGCATCTTCCAGATCGAGGATAATTATGTCCGCAGGACCGCCCAGCGCCTTCTCCATCTTTCGTGCGCTGTCACCCGGCGCAAACAGCCATGATCGTGTCTTTGGGATGGGCATCGCTCAATAGTCCTTTCTCATTGAGCTAGCGCCTAACAGCATCTTGAGAGACCGCGCAACAAAGCGCTGGCGCACAGCATCCATTGCGGGATAGACGCTGGCGCATGACGAAATTGGGCGTTTGCTATTATCCCGAACATTGGCCTGAATCGATGTGGGCAGAAGATGCCCGGCGTATGGTTGATGCAGGACTATCCAGAGTTCGGATTGCCGAGTTTGCCTGGAGCCGGATTGAGCCCGATCCCGGACGGTTCAAATGGGACTGGCTCGACCGCGCGGTCAACACCCTTCACGTGGCTGGTCTTGAGATAATCATGGGCACACCGACGGCAACGCCTCCTAAATGGCTGGTCGATCAGATGCCAGACATGGTTGCGATTGACCGGGACGGGAAACTGCGCGGCTTTGGCTCCCGTCGCCACTACTGCTTCAGCCATCAAGGCTACGCAGCCGAGGCGGAGCGGATCACCCGCGCAATGGCGGAACGGTATGGCGACCATCCTGCAATCGTCAGCTGGCAGACTGACAATGAATATGGCTGCCACGATACTGTGCAAAGCTTCTCAATAGCCGCTCAGGACGCATTCCGCGGATGGCTGGCCAAGCGCTACGGTACCATCGCCGCGCTCAACGAAGCTTGGGGCAATGTCTTTTGGAGCATGGAGTATCGCAGCTTTGACGAGATTGATCTCCCGAACCTTACCGTGACGGAGGCCAACCCTGCGCACTGGCTCGCCTTCCGTCGGTTTTCCTCCGACCAGGTCATTGCCTTCAATAGGCGGCAGGTCGATATCCTTCGCGAACTTTCACCGGGTCGTGACATCACCCATAACGCGATGGGTTTTTACACTGGCTATGACCATCACGACCTGGGTGCAGAATTGGATGTGCTGGGGTGGGATAGCTATCCTCTTGGCTTTCTTGAGATGTTTCGTTTTTCAGATGATGACAAGGGCGCTTATGCCCGGCAGGGGCATCCCGATATCGCGGCGTTCCATCACGATCTGTATCGCGGCTGCGCCAAGAATGGTCGTTGGTCGGTGCTGGAGCAGCAACCTGGCCCTGTGAATTGGGCACGGCACAATCCCGCGCCGCTACCGGGTATGGTCAGGTTGTGGACGCTAGAGGCGATGGCGCATGGCGCAGAGATGGTCAGCTATTTCCGATGGCGGCAGGCGCCCTTTGCACAGGAGCAAATGCATGCGGGACTGCTGAGGCCCGACAGCAAACCCGCACCAGGGCTGGAAGAAGTCCGCCAAGCCGCCAAAGAGATCGCTGAAATTGGCGATCTCGGTGTGCCGGTCAAGCATGCCGCAATCATCTTCGCATATGAGGCAGAATGGATCACCCAAATCCAGCCACAAGGAGAGGGATGTTCAGCACTTTGGGCGGCGCTTGAGACCTATTCAGCCCTGCGAGAACAGGGGCTTAATGTCGATATTGTCGCACCGGATTCTTCATTGGACGGATATGAACTCGTTTGCGTTCCGTGTTTGCCGATAGTGTCCGACCAATTCGCACGCTCGCTGGACAGCTTTGCTGGACAAGTTGTCATCGGCCCGCGTTCCGGCAGCCGTGAAGCAGACTTCACGATCCCCGACACCCTCGCACCAGGGAAACTCACTCCACTGGTCGGCGGAACAGTCGCACTCTCAGAAACGCTTGGCCCGCACACCGAGCATGACGGTGATGGCTGGAAAATCGCCCGCTGGCTCGACCATCTGGAAGGCGATGCTCAACCGGAACTTGTCGCCAAAGATGGGGTGATCGCCAGCTACCGGTCGGGCACCGTGCGATACTGTGCCGCTTGGCCGGAGGGCCAAGTACTGCGCGAAGTAATCAGCCGTGCATTACGGGAAACAAATCTGCCTATTGAAACAATGGCCAAAGGTCGGCGTCGCCGCACGACCAAGTCGGCGACATTTAATTTCGGTTACCTCTCCGGAAATGTCACGATAAATGTAAACTCTTAATGATTAACGGTTTTCTCCACGACTTGGTCATACATTTTTAACTTAGTCGGTCGCTTATGACGCACGGTTCAGCTATTAATTGGCCTGTCTGGAAAGGACTTGGTTGACGCTGAGTCAGAGCACTCTGTACGCTTTGGTTGAGGGCTATGGATGAAATTGGCGATTGTGTAATTTCGGCAGGCGTAATCCCTGCTGTAAAAATACAGAAGAGCCAGTGAACGGTGAGTGGGGTCGAGAATGGCATCGAAGTTCAAGCGGAAGTCTCATCTTTTAGCTCTTGAGCCGAGAATGATGTTTGACGGGGCAGGTGTCGTCACCGCCGTTGGCGTCGAAGCCGCGCAACAAGCGCAGCTGACAGATCAGTTTTCAATTGCGGAGACATTGGTCAGCCCGCTCTCCTTGGGTGCGCGCGACAACCAATCTCGCGCTGATACTCTATCATTTTTGCCGTCAGCGGCGCAGAGCGCATCTACAGAAAGCCCCCAACGTGTTGCAGGCGATGCGCAAATTGGTGCCATTGCCGAGGTCGAGAATGTTGAGGCCATCGCGACCCGATATTTCGATGTCGACCGGGTAGATGTGCTAGGCTTTGACAATGCCGACGACTCTTTCGACGACCTGGCGACCGCCTCATCCGCCGACACCCCGAACGAATTCATCTTTATCGACACAAGCGTCGAAAATTATCAGGAACTTGTAGACACTTGGGCAGGTCGCGGCACCATCGTTCTGATAGATGCAGGCAGTGACGGCGTCGATCAGATATTGGCAGCGCTTGCAGGCCAATCTGATATAGGCGCGATCCATATCGTCAGCCATGGTGAAGATGGCCTGTTCTGGCTGGGTAATACGCGTGTCGACTCCGCTGCATTGACCGGCGATCTTGCTGCTGCATTTGCCTCGATTGGATCGAAGCTCTCTGCTGACGGCGACATTCTGCTTTATGGTTGTGACGTAGGCGCTGATGACGCTGGACAAGCGTTGCTCGACAATCTCGCTGCAATCACTGGCGCTGATATCGCTGCTTCAATTGACGACACCGGCAGCATTCTGCGCGGCGGCGATTGGACACTCGAAAACCGCGTTGGGGTGGTAGAGGCCGCCTCGCTCGTCGCGGAAAACTGGGAGGGGCTGCTTGCGCCGACGAATATCTCGGCGCCGCCTGACTCGCTCACCGTGCGTGATGCCGGCGGAAATATTGTTGCCTCTGGCGGAACGGGCTTCTTTGGTAATCCGCCTCGCTCAATTGGTGTGGGCGCCGGAGCAACGGCAACATGGGACAATGTCGGCACACTCAATGGCCAGTCAGTTTCTATCCGAGCCACTATTGTATCGATTACTGATACTGACGTAATTCAATTTGACCGGCCAAGACCGGGCAGTGACGACCCAAGCATATTGCTTGATGCGAACGGGCCGACCAGCATGCTCGCCTCAGCGACGCTTCGCTGGGATATCTTCTTCACGGCGACGGGCGCGCCGGCCCAGATCGACATTTCCTACACGGTGGCCGACATTGATGGTGTTGGCAGCCAACCGCGCAGCCGCGAGTTTGTGACAGTCGACACAGACACGCTCTCTTCGTTTGAGTCTGGAAACGGGTCCAATATTCTGTTCGACACGTCTGTTCCAGGCGAAGTTACAGCGTCCGGCAGCACGAACGAGAACTTTGGCGTGCCGTCGGCGGCGCGGTTCAACTGGCTCGATACCAGCAGTTTTGAAATCACCTATAATCTCGTGCCTACTGCGGTACGGTCGAGCGGGTTTTAGCCATGATGGCGATTTCGATTTCAATTTGGGTACGGGCGGTACGACGGTTTCGATCCCGCGGCTTGACCTGGACCGCAATGACAGCACGGCCAATGGCTCTGCCTATATGGGCACATATGTCGAAAATGGTGCGGCTGTTGGCATAGTTGATCGCGATGTGCGCATCACCAATCCCGCTGGCCAGGTACAGAGCGCGACAATCACGCTGACCAATGCACAGACGGGTGACTCCTTACTGGTCAATGGATCAACTGCAGCTTCGGGGACGCTAGGCGGCGGGATCAGTTACACACGCACCGCGGACGAAATTACACTGACAGGTGCGGCGAATGCGAACCAATATCGCAACGCCCTTCGCGCAATCACATTCGAGACCGGCGGAGAATTCCCAAGCGAAGCCGACCGGTCCATCGATATCAGTTTCGCCAACGCATCGCTGACATCAAACGTTGCGACATCGACAATCAAAGTGGTCGAGGTCAATGACCCGCCGATCGCGGCGAATGATCCGCAACAGACCACCAATGAAGACACGCCGATCAACAACATCGATGTGTTGGGTAACGACACCGATGTCGATGATGCAACGCTGACTGTCATCAGCGCGAATGCAAGCAACGGCACGGTAACGATCAATCCCGATGGCACACTGAACTATACGCCAAACGCAGAGTTTAGCGGCACAGACACCATCACTTATACGATCAGCGATGGGCGCGGCGGTACTGATACCGCAACTGTTCCGATTGTGGTCAACGCGGTTAACGATCAGCCGACTGCTGTGGGCTCACTCCCTTCACAAACCAACATCGACAATCAGCAGGGGATTTTCGTCAATGTCTCCGGCGGCTTTGATGATGCCGAAGACAGCAATTTGACTTACGCGGCCACTGGTCTGCCAGCAGGCCTGTCGATTGACCCCAATACCGGTTTCATCACAGGCAATATCGATAACTCCGCCAGCCAGGGCGGCACAGGCGGCGTGTATGCTGTCACCATTACTGCGACGGATTCTGGCGGCTTATCCACCACACAAGATTTCAGCTGGACAGTCACCAATCCCGCGCCGCAAGCCAACAATGATGGCGGTTCGACGCTCGAAGATACGCCGGTTACTTTTGACGTACTGGCCAATGACCAAGATCCTGATGGTGACGATATTAGCGTCGTTTCGGCCAGCGCGCCTAACGGCACCGTGGCGATCAATGCCGATGGGACGATCACCTACACGCCGAACGCCAATTATAGCGGTCCCGAAACCATCACTTATACGATCAGTGACGGCGAAGGCGGGACAAGTTCGGCGACCGTAAGCCTGTTCGTCACCGCGCAGAATGATGATCCGGTCGCAGTCGGTAACCTTCCGCCACAGAGCAATCAGGATGCTGATGGCGGGATTAGCGTCGACACGTCGGGCGGCTTCAATGACGTCGATGGTCCCAGCGCGATATATAGCGCGACCGGCCTGCCACCGGGCCTTACGATCGATAGTGCAACTGGCCTGATCACCGGCACGATAGACAATTCCGCCAGCCAGGGCGGCATGGGCGGCGTCTATATGGTCACCGTGACGGTAGATGATGGCGCGGGCGGCACCGCGACACAGGATTTTAGCTGGACCGTAACCAACCCTGCCCCAATCGCAGCAAACGACACGGCATCTACCACCGAAGACACGCCGGTGGATATTCCCGTTCTGGCCAATGACAATGATCCCGATGGGGACAATCTGACCGTCACTTCTGCAAGCGCGCCGAATGGCACAGTTGTGATAAATGCCGACGGCACAGTCACTTACACGCCGAACGCGGATTTCAACGGCACCGACACCATCACTTACACCATCAGCGATGGCGAAGGCGGCACGTCCACCGCGACCGTCACTGTAACGGTTGCGACCGAGAATGATGCACCCACGCCGGTTGGCACCCTGCCTCCGCAAACCAATTTGGATGCTGATAGCGGGATTAGCGTCGACACGGCGAGCGGCTTTAACGACGTCGACGACGCGACGCTAACCTATAGTGCCACTGGTCTGCCTCCCGGTTTGACGATCAATAGTGCAACCGGTGAAATCACCGGAACCATTGACAATTCCGCCAGCACAGGCGGCGCTGGCGGTGTTTATTCCGTTGAAGTCACTGCGACTGACGCGGGCGGCCTCTCGACCACACAAACCTTCAGCTGGACTGTTGCCAACCCCGTACCAATTGCGGTTGATGACACCGCAAGCACTAATGAAGACACGCCTGTACTCATTGATGTGCTTCCCAATGACAGCGACCCAGATGGCGATGCGATCAATGTGATTGCGGCGGTGGCTTCGGTTGGTCAGGCAACATTGGTGGGGAACCAGATCAACTACACCCCTCCGGCCAATTTCAGCGGCACGGCCACCATCACCTATACGATCAGCGATGGCGAAGGCGGGACGTCACAGGCGGTAGTGACTGTCACAGTTAACCCGATCAATGACGCTCCGGAATCCACGCCGATCCCAGCCGAAGACGTTGAGGATGGCGAGACCGTTTCGGTGCCTGTCGCGGATGCATTTACTGATGTTGAAGGTGATGACCTGACCTTCAGTGCGACAGACTTGCCACCTGGCCTCACAATTGACCCCGATACAGGCGTCATTTCTGGCACGATCGACCCAGATGCGAGCCAGACCAATGGCGGCGTCTACACCGCAACCATAACCGTTGATGATGGTAATGGCGGCACGACGACAGAGACGATTACCTTCAATGTCTCAAACCCTGGCCCGCAGGCCACCAATGATGCCGCATCAACTGATGAGGATACACCGGTCACGATTCCTGTGCTGGCCAATGACAGCGACCCGGACGGTGACCCGCTGACAGTGACGTCTGCCGATGCGCAAAATGGCACCGTGGTTATCAACCCCGATGGGACAGTAACATACACACCGAATCCCGGCTTTAACGGCACCGATACAATCACTTACGAGATTTCTGACGGCAATGGCGGAACCTCCATTGCAACTGTCACGGTCACCGTTGCCGATGTGAATGACACGCCGGCAACAAGCGGATCCATAGGCGATCAAACCAATCTCGACGATCAGGTTATCAATTTGCCGGTCGCAGGCGCATTCAGCGATCCAGATGGCGACACGCTTAGCTACACCGCCACGGGCCTGCCGGCGGGGCTGACGATTGACCCGAACACGGGTGTGATTTCCGGCACCATCGATAACTCTGCCAGCCAGGTGAATGGCGGCGTCTATAGTATCACGGTGACAGCTGATGATGGTCAGGGCGGAACAGTCTCGCAAACCTTCGAATGGACCGTCGCGAACCCCGCCCCAATCGCCAGCAATGACAATGCGATGACGGACGAGGACACGCCGGTCAATATTCCGGTCCTCGCCAATGACGTCGATCCAGATGGCGATGACCTGACTGTTATCGAGGCTAGCGCGGGCAACGGCACCGTCACGATTAACCCGGACGGATCGCTGGTTTACACGCCAAACCCGGACTTCAACGGCACTGACACCGTCGTTTATACAATCAGCGATGGCGAAGGTGGCGAAAGCTCCGCAAGTGTCGATGTGGTCGTCACGCCGGTGAATGACGCGCCGACGACTGTTGGTCTGCCGAACCAGAATGGCGAAGACGGTGCGGATGTTTCCATACCGACCGCCAGTGCTTTCGCCGACGTTGATGGTGATGACCTGTCCTTTACCGCCACAGGTCTTCCGCCATCGCTGACGATTGATCCCGATACAGGCGTTATCTCTGGCACTCTGGCCTCAGATTCGTCGCAGAGCGGCCCATTCGTTGTCACCGTGACCGCGACCGATCCTTCTGGCGAAGAAGTCAGCACGACCTTTGTCTATTCGATCCAGAACGTTCCGCCGATCGCGCAGAATGATGCGGCGACCACACCGGAAGATACGCCCGTCACCGTTAACGTGCTGGCCAACGACAGCGACCCTGATGGCGACGCGCTGACGATCACCAGCGCCAGCAGTGACAACGGAACGGTCGTCGTGAACGCTGATGGCACCGTAACCTTTACTCCAGACGAAAACTTCAACGGCGATGCCACGGTCACCTACACGGTCAGCGATGGTAAGGGCGGAATTGCGACCGCGACGCTGGTTGTCACTGTAACGGTCGAAAATGATGCGCCGACAGCGGTCGACATCCCTGATGTGACGAATGAAGACAGTCAGTCCGTGTCCGTCGCGACCGACAGCTTTTTCAGCGATGTCGATGGCGATACGCTAACCATCACCGCGACCGGCCTGCCGCCGGGTCTCAGTATTGATCCTGCGACCGGCATTATCTCAGGGACTCTGGATGTCGATGCAAGCCAGGGCAGCCCCTACACCGTTACGCTAACTGCGGATGACGGTAATGGCGGCACCATTTCTCAGGATTTCACCTGGACGGTGACCAACCCGGCCCCGACCGCCGTGAACGATGCGGCGACCACAGATGAAGAGACGGCGGTTAATATCGATGTGCTCGGCAATGATAACGACCCTGACGGCGATCCGATCACTGTTGTTTCAGCCAGCGCGCCAAATGGCACCGTGGTAATAGAGGCTGATGGTACACTCACCTACACGCCAGACCCGGATTTCAACGGCACTGACACAATCACTTATGAGATTAGTGACGGCAATGGTGGCACCTCCACCGCAGCAGTGGTCGTTACTGTAAATCCAGTGAACGACCCGCCGGTTGCGAATGATGATGCGGTAACAACCGACGAAGACACGCCAGTCATTATCGGTGTGCTCGGCAATGACACCGATGTGGATGGCGACCCGCTGACCGTGACAAGCGCGACATCGCCTGATGGCACTGTGGTCATCAACGCCGATGGCACGATCACCTTCACGCCAAACCCGGATTTCAACGGCAATACGACTATCACCTATGAGATCAGTGATGGAAATGGTGGCACAGCGACGGCGACTGTCGATGTCACAGTCAATCCAATCAATGATCCGCCGGTTGCGAATCCGGATATGGGCACGACGCCAGAGGATACGCCGGTCACGGTCAACCTTACTGGAAACGATACCGATGCAGACGGTGATTCACTGACCATTACGGCGGCGAATGCTGACAACGGCACCGTTGTGATCAATGGCGACGGTACCGTCACTTACACGCCTGATCCTGACTTCAATGGCACCGACACGATCACGTATACGATCAGCGACGGCAATGGTGGATTCTCTACCTCCACCGCCACGATCACGGTCACACCAGAAAATGACGCACCAGTTGCTGCGCCGATCGCGCCGCAGACCAATGACGACAACGCGCCCGTCACGCTCGATGTGTCGGGCAACTTTACCGACGTGGATGGCGATGATCTGACCTTCAGCGCAACGGGCCTGCCACCGGGTCTGACGATTGATGCGGATGGCAACATCACTGGCACGATAGACAATTCCGCATCGCAAGGCGGCCCGCTGGGCGATGGCGTCTACACTGTCGAAGTCACCGCAGACGATGGCAATGGCGGCACGGTCACGACATCCTTCACATGGACAGTCGACAACCCCGCTCCGATTGCCGCTGATGACACTGAAACAACCGATGAAGACACCCCGGTTAATATCGATGTCTTGGGCAATGACAGCGACCCTGATGGCGATGACCTGACGGTGACCAGCGCGGTCGCGAGCAATGGGACTGTAGTGATCGAGCCTGATGGCACCGTCACATACACGCCGAATGCGGATTTCAACGGCACTGACACGATCACTTACACGATCAGCGATGGTGAAGGCGGGACATCAACCGCCACGGTCACCGTCACCGTCGACCCGGTGAATGACGGCCCCGTTGCCACACCCATTGCGGCACAGAACAACGCTGATGCAGATACGGCAACCCTCGATGTGTCTGGCAATTTCAGCGACGTCGATGGCGATGATCTGACCTTCACTGCTTCCGGCCTTCCCACTGGCCTCAGTATCGATCCTGACACCGGCGTAATCACTGGCACGATTGACAACTCGGCCAGCCAGGGTGGCCCGGCGGGCGATGGCATCTATTCCGTAACGGTTACTGCTGACGACGGTAATGGCGGTACGGTGGATACCACGTTCACATGGACAGTCACGAACCCCGCCCCAACGGCGACAAACGACACCGCGACGACCGACGAGGATACCCCGGTCAACATCCCAGTTCTCGCCAATGATAATGATCCCGACGGCGATGACCTAACAGTCACAGCAGCGACCGCGGCGAATGGCACGGTGGTGATCGAGGCCGATGGTACGGTCACATACACGCCCAATGCTGATTTCAACGGTACAGACACGATCACGTATACGATCAGCGATGGCGAAGGCGGCACATCCACCGCTGCCGTCACGGTTACGGTCAACCCGGTGAATGACGATCCGGTTGTCGACACCACCACAGTGGCTAATCTGGCCAATGTTGATGGTACGACGGTTTCCGTGCCCGTTGGTGGTAGTTTCAGCGATGTTGATGGCGACACGCTGACCTTCAGCGCCACCGGACTACCTCCAGGCCTTACAATTGATGCCGCTGGCAATATCACAGGCACAATTGACAATTCTGCCTCTCAGGGCGGCCCAGCCGGGGATGGCATATACACCGTCACAGTTACCGCCGATGACGGCAATGGCGGCACGGTGAGCACCAGCTTTGCCTGGACGATCACTAACCCTGCACCGGTCGCAACCAACGATACAGAGACCACCAACGAAGACACGCCAGTCAATATTGACGTGCTGGCGAATGACAATGATCCGGATGGCGATGCCCTCACAGTCGTGTCAGCCAGCGCGGATAATGGCACAGTCAGCATCGAGGCTGATGGAACCATCACCTATACGCCAAACGATGATTTCAACGGCACCGACACGATCACCTATACCATCAGCGATGGCGAAGGCGGGACAGACACCGCCACGGTAACTGTCACCGTAAATCCGGTAAATGATGACCCGGTTGCCGACCCTCAATTGACCAATCAGACGGATGAAGATGGCGATGTCATTTCGCTCGATGTATCGGGCAACTTTGACGATGTTGATGGTGATACACTGACGTTTACGGCCACCGGCCTGCCAGCCGGCCTTTCCATCGATGCCAATGGCAACATCACCGGCACGATTGATAATTCTGCCAGTCAGGGCGGCCCGGCCAGCAACGGCATTTACACTGTCACCGTCACCGCCGATGATGGCAATGGCGGGACAACCAGCTCAACCTTCGTATGGATGATCGGGAACCCGCCTCCTGTCGCCGCCAATGACACGGCCACGACTGACGAGGATAACCCGGTCACGATTCCGGTCCTTGCCAATGATAATGATCCGGATGGCGACGATCTGACCGTGACAGCGGCGAGCGCGAATAACGGCACGGTGACGATCAACGCCGATGGCACGCTGACATATACACCGGATGGAAACTTCAACGGCACCGACACCATCGTTTATACTATCGACGATGGCGAAGGCGGCACGTCAACCGCTACAGTCACCGTCACTGTCAATCCGCTGAACGATGCGCCGGAAACGGTCGGCCTGCCCGATCTTGTTGACGGCAATAACGAAGCGATCAGCGTTCCACTCGCGCCAGCATTCAGTGACCCTGAAGGCGACACGCTAACCTTCAACGTCACAGGCCTGCCCGATGGGCTGACATTTGACCCCGCGACTGGGCTTGTTTCCGGAACGACATCGGCGACTGCTTCGACCGGCGGGCCGCTTAGCGATGGAGTTTACACGGTTACCGTCACCGCTGACGATGGCAATGGCGGCGTAACTTCAACGACGTTCACATGGACGATCAACAACGAACCGCCAACGGTACCGTGAACGACACATTCACTGGCACGGAAGACACGCCAATCGTGCTGGATGTCCTCGCCAACGATATTGATCCCGATGGCGATCCGATGACGCCCATCGTCGTGATCGCCGCGACCGCAACGAACGGCGTTGCTGTGGTTAATCCTGATGGAACGATCACGTTTACGCCAGACGATGACTTTAACGGCGTTGCGACAGTCACTTACACGATCGAAGACGCAAACGGCGATCCAGCAACCGCTGTTGCGACAATTACGATCGCCCCGGAAAATGACGCGCCACAGGCAACTCCACTGCCTGATCGTGCGGATGAAGATGGCGACGCGATCACTATCGATGCCGCAGCGCTGTTCACGGATATTGAGGGTGACACGTTGACGTACAGCGTCAGCAATCTGCCCGCCGGGCTCAGCATTGATCTCGATGACAGGTCAGATCACCGGCACAATTAATTCTGACGCGAGCCAGGTGAATGGCGGCGTCTATTCAGCGGTCATCACTGCTGATGATGGCAATGGCGGGGTGACGGACATTATGTTTGTCTGGACGGTCACTAACCCTGGTCCGACAGCGAATGACGACACGGCCTCAACCACCGAAGATACGCCGATCACGGCAGTTGATGTGCTGTCCAATGACAACGACCCAGACAATGACACGCTGACCGTTGTCTCTGCCAGCGCGCCGAATGGCACGGTCGTCATCAATGGCGATGGCACGCTGACATATACACCGGATGCAAACTTCAACGGGACTGACACCATCACCTATCAGATTGATGATGGCCAGGGCGGAACATCCACCGCCATCGTCACAGTCACGGTGGGCGCAGAGAACGATGAGCCAACTGCGCCGCCTTTGCCGGCGCGCAGCAATGCCGATGCTGATATCATCAATCTGGACGTATCCGGCGGCTTTGCCGATGCCGATGGCGACCCGCTCACATTCAGCGCGACGGGCCTGCCAACCGGGCTTTCTATTGACGCCAATGGCAATATCACCGGTACGATTGATCCAAGCGCGTCAATCGGTGGCCCGAACGGCGATGGCATTTACGAAGTCACGATCACGTACCGATGATGGCAATAGCGGCACAGTCGACCAGACATTCAATTGGACGGTGACTAACCCTGCGCCGACTGCGGTAAATGATATGCTCACCGCTGGTGAGGAACTGCCAATGAACATCATTGATGTTCTTGCTAATGATTCCGATCCAGATGGCGACACGCTAACAATTATCTCGGCGACCGCGCTGAACGGGTCAGTCATGGTCATCCCAGCTGGAACTTTCGGCCCGACCGACCTGCTCGATTACTCGCCAAACGTAGACTTTAACGGCACTGACATCATCACTTACGTGATCAGTGATGGAAATGGCGGAACCTCCACCGCCATTGTGACAGTAACTGTCACACCATTTAACGATACACCCACCGCCGACCCACTGCCAGCGCGCGACAATGCTGACAGTGACAACATCAGTGTCGATGTATCCGGGAATTTTGATGATGTTGATGGCGATACGCTGACGTTCACTGCGACCGGCCTACCGCCTGGTCTCACAATCAACCCAAACACGGGTGTGATTAGCGGAACAATTGATCCAGCAGCATCTATTGGTGGCCCAAATAGTGATGGTGTTTACGAGGTAACTATCACCGCTAACGACGGCACAATGTCAATGGACCCGTTTGATGCACCGCCCACCGTCTCCACAACCTTCACCTGGACGGTTACCAACCCTGCGCCGATTGCGGTCAATGACACGGCCAGCACTAACGAAGACACCACGGTCAATATCGATGTGCTCGACAATGACAGTGACCCAGATGGCGATCCGCTGACGGTTATCACCGCGAGCGCGCCAAACGGTACCGTCACGATCCTGCCCGATGGCACGATCGATTACACGCCCGACCCGGATTTCAATGGCGTCGACACGATCAGCTACACGATCAGCGATGGCAATGGTGGCACCGCCTCGGCGACCGTCACAGTCACGGTTGACCCAGAGAACGATCCACCTGTTGCCGTGAACGACAGTGCGGTGACACCGGAAGATACGCCGGTCACTATCCCGCTGCTAGGTAATGACAGCGATGTTGATGGCGATCCACTGACTGTCACTGATGCAACCGCGCCCAACGGCACCGTCGTGATCAATCCCGACGGCACGGTCACATATACGCCAGACGAGAACTTCAACGGCACCGATACCATCACCTATACCATCAGCGATGGCATGGGTGGCACGGACACGGCGACAATCACAGTTACCGTAACGCCAGTGAATGACGCGCCGGTTGCGGTAAATGATACCGCCGCAACACCGGAAGACACGCCAGTCACTATTCCCGTGCTGACCAATGACAGCGATGTTGATGGCGATCCACTGACGGTTACAGCGGCGACCTCACCGGATGGCACGGTAACCATTAACCCCAATGGCACGATCACGTTCACGCCGAACCCGGATTTCAACGGTCCAACCACAATCACGTACACCATCGATGATGGAAATGGCGGCACCGCGACCGCCACGGTCACAGTCGATGTTGCTCCAGTGAATGATCCGCCCGTTGCCGTCGATGACACGGTGACAACGCCTGAGGATACGCCTGCAACGATCCCGCTGCTCGACAATGACAGTGATGCCGATGGTGATCCACTGACGGTCACAGCGGCGACGGCGCCCAACGGCACCGTCGTCATCAATCCCGACGGCACAGTCACTTACACGCCGGACGAGAATTTCAACGGCACAGATGTCATCACCTACACCATCAGTGACGGCAATGGCGGTTTCGATACGGCCACAATCACGGTCACAGTCGATCCGGTAAACGATGTGCCGGTTGCCGAAGATGATACAGTCAATGCGGTTGAGGATCAGCCGGTCACGATCCCAGTGCTCGGCAATGATAGCGACGCCGACGGTGATCCGCTGACCGTGACAGAGGCGACATCGCCTGATGGTACGGTCACGATCAACCCAGACGGCACGATTACTTTTACACCGGATCCCGACTTCAACGGGCCGACCACCATCACCTATACCATTGATGATGGCATGGGTGGCACCGCGACGGCGACCGTCACGGTCAATGTCGCCCCGATCAACGATCCGCCAGTTGGCACTGACGATGTCGCGACGACGGATGAAGACACACCGGTTACCATTCCTGCGCTCGCGAATGACACGGACGTGGATGGCGATCCGCTGACGATTGTATCGGCCAATGCGCCAAATGGTACGGTCACCATCAACGCTGATGGAACGCTAACCTACACGCCGAATCCGAATTTCAACGGCACAGATACGATCACGTATCAGGTGAGCGATGGCATGGGCGGGTTCGACACGGTGACCATCACAGTCACCGTGAACCCAGTCAACGATCCACCGGTTGCGGCGAACGACATATCTAGCGTCGATGAAGACAGTCAGGTGACGATCCCAGTCTTGGTCAACGACACCGATGCAGATGGCGACCCTCTGACTGTCACAGATGCTTCGGCCCCCAATGGCACGGTTACGATCAATCCAGACGGCACTGTGACATATGTGCCGAACCCCGATTTCTTCGGCACGGATACGATCACGTATACAATCAGTGACGGAAATGGTGGTACATCAACCGCGACAGTAACCGTCACAGTCAATCCGCTGACCGAGCCCCCAATCGATGATGATGAGGCCTTCACAGTCATCAGCGGCGGTGAGCGTGTTCTCGATGTTCTGGCAAACGCGAGTGATCCGGATGGTGATCCACTTAGCATCTTCTTCGCTGAAACGGACATTGGCGAGGTTGTCATCAACCCGGACGGGACCTTGTCCTTCACTGCTCCGCCAGAATTTGATGGCGTTGCCACGATCAATTACATCGTCTCCGATGGAAATGGTGGCTTTGTGGCGTCAACGGCGACGGTAACGGTCGTTCAGGCAACCGCCGATATTTCATTCCTAATTGGTAATGATCCAGAACCCGGTTTCCCAGACCCCAATCGCGTGGACCGCGTGCTTGATCAAACTGACAAGTTCATCAGTGCTCCGCTGGTGATCCTCGACGCAGTCAATGATTTCCGTGATCTGCGCGGCACAGGCACGCTCAATGTCGACAAGCCGATACTTACGGCGGTGAACGATATCGCGCCGCTGCGCGGTATCGGCGAGTTTGATGTAAACGGCCATCCGATCAATGATCTGACACGCTACCTTGATGACATTCGCGACTTGCGCTTTGGTCTCGATAACCTGTTCGATCCACGCTTTGGCGATTTCATCCCCGAAAGCCTCACCGGCTTCTCGGTACGTCAGCTGAGCACTGGCAATGACCTCTTTATGATTGAGAGCATTGTTCGCGACCGGGTGGTCTATGTCGAGATGCGCGATATCGGACCGGAGAGTGCGCCGCGCGTCGTGGAATTCCAACTCGTGACACGTGATGGTTCTCCATTACCCGACTGGATCCGCATGGATGCGCGCGGCCTCGCAATTATCGAAAGGCCAGTGGACGCAGAGGCAATCCGACTGATAGTTCGTGCGGTGCTGGAAAATGGCGAGACGGTCGAAACCGCCGTTGTAATCCAAGGTGCAACCGGCGAAATTCAACTGGATGATGGCGGAGGCGAACAGGCGGCTCGGGCAGATACGCTCAATACGATGATGGCCAAAGCAAACGCGGAAAAAGACAATGAGGCGAGCGATCTGCTCAAAGCCTTCAGCTAACATATTCGAATAATCACACTCAGGGACGAAAGTCAGAAAAAGGCACGGTGGTAACGTTATGAAAAAAGGTATCGCACTTGCTAGCGTATCGGCAGTATTCCTCAGTGCCTGCGCCACGGTTCCCGAACCGTTTACGGCAGCAGAGCTCAATGAAACGGCGGAGCGTAACTTCGCTCAGGTCGATGTTGATCAAGAACCGGTTTCTGGCTCGATTGACCTTTATGAGGCGATGGCCCGCGCGCTGAAATACAACCTTGATTACAAGGTTGAGCTGATGGAAATCGCGCTGCGTGATCGCGAGCTAAACCTGCAACGCTATGACATGCTGCCACAATTGGTCGCGAGCGCGGGCTATGCCGGACGCAACAACTTCTCCGGTGCTAGCTCACTATCGCTGATCACTCGTCGTCAGTCGCTGGAGCCTTCGACATCGCAGGAACGCGATCTCTTTACGGCGGATCTGGCACTCAGCTGGGATGTGCTCGATTTCGGCCTTTCCTATGTGCGAGCAAAGCAAGGCGCTGATGAAGTTTTGATAGCTCAGGAGCGTCGTCGCAAGGTCGCCAACCGGATCGTGGAAGATGTCCGGTCGGCCTACTGGCGCGCAGTCAGCGCAGAACGCCTTCTCACCAAGCTGCAGGAGCTTGAGGGATCAGTGACAACCACGCTTGAGAATTCAGAGCGTTTGGCAGAGCGGCGCCTGTCAGCCCCGCTGACGGCTCTCACCTACCAGCGCGAATTGCTCGAAATTCAGGCGCAGATTCGCAAGCTTCAGCGTGAGCTGGTTGTTGCGAAGGCTCAACTTGCGGCACTGATGAACCTGCGCCCAGGCACGCAATTCTCTCTCGCATTGCCGGATCGTTCAACACAGCTTCCTGATGTTAAATATGACGGTGAAGACATGATGATGACGGCTCTGCTCAACCGGGCAGAATTGCGCGAAGTCAGCTATCGTCAGCGCATCAACTCGCGCGAACTGGATGCCGCACTTCTGTCTGCCCTGCCAAGCTTCCGCGGTGTGCTGGGCGTCAATGTCGATTCCAATGACTTCCTGTTTAACAATGACTGGATCAGCTACGGTGCACGGGCCAGCTGGAATGTGCTGAACCTGTTCCGCCTACCCGCACATAGAAAGGCCGTTGAAGCGCAAGACGCTTTGCTGGAGCAGCGTGAACTGGCCCTCACAATGGCGGTAATTACTCAGGTTCATGTCGCGCGGGCACGCTTTGGCCACTTGACCAAAGAACTCGACACCGCATCACGACAGATGAACGTCCAGGACAAGATCCTCGGCCAAATCCGCTCCGGTCACTCTGCTGGCGCGATGAGCCGTCAGACGCTACTGCGTGAAGAAATGAACACGCTGGTCAGCGAGGTGAAGTACGACATCGCCTATGCCGAGGCACAAAACGCCTACGCCAATCTGTTCGCATCGATGGGTATTGACGAGTTCAGCCCCAATGTGACTGGCCAGGAAGATGTTGCCACTCTGCGCGCCTCCCTTGCGCAATTGTGGCAAGATCGCGAGAATGCGGTCCGACTATCTGGGCAATAAGATCATGACAGAAGATGTGCAGCCGGAAGAATTTGAACCGGCTGCGGACAATTCAAAGACCAAATACCTGATCGGCGGGGGTATTACCGCTGCCGTGCTCGCTGGCGCATATATCTATGCAAATAGCGGTGAGACCGTGTGGTCGGACACTGAAACGCAAACAGCTGAAAACGGTGATGCTGCGACAGATGTCGCCGTGGTCGAGGAAGAGCCCGTTGTCGAACCGGAGCTGTCCGCGCGCGGCGTGATCAAGGCCAAGGAAGAATCGACCATTGCCTCGCGCATGACCGCAAAGATCACGGCGATGCCATTTGGTCAGGGTCAGAGTTTTCGCCGCGGTGCTCTGCTCGCGCGGTTTGATTGCTCATCAATTCGCGCACAATTGGCCGCTGCAAGGGCTTCTGCCAACGCTTATCAGACCACTTACGAAACCAACGTCGAGCTTGATGCGTTCGAAGCGGTGGGCAAAAACGAAGTGGCGGTTTCTCGTGCGAATCTTGGAAAGGCACAGGCAGAAGCCAACGCGATTTCGGCACAGCTGAAAGACTGTGCGGTTTACGCGCCATTTTCTGGCAGCGTAGTCGAGGAAATCGCCAGTCGCGGAGAGATAGCTGCGAGCGGCCAACCGCTGATGAAAATCCAGAGCGGTGGTGATCTTGAGGCGGAGCTCATTGTACCCAGCAATTGGCTCACCTGGCTGCGGCCCGGCGCCAACTTTACCTTTGCGATTGATGAGACTGCTGCGGAGATCACTGGCGCTGTCACGCAATTGGGTGCCGCTGTCGACCCCGTCAGCAAGACGATCCGCATCACCGCCGATATTGATCGCGGCGACGGGCTGGTTCTGCCGGGAATGAGCGGGACCGCGACTTTCGAGAAGCCGCGCGAAGCCGAAGCTGAGGCTGAGACAGAAAGCCCCGCAGCAGACGAAACCGGACCAGAGAGCGATGGCAGCCCCGCAAGCTGAACCTCGCAAAGCCAAGCCAAAACTGGCTGAGGCTCCCAAGGCACCGCCGCCCGATGCGCGCAAACTGGCCGGGCTGTTGCAGTTTGAGGCGGATATCCGCCGACAGTCAACGGTGAACGAACTGCAATATCTGATCGCGAACGATGCGCGCAATATCGTGCCATACGGACAGATGTTCATCCTACGCCAAAAGATGATGGGCGAGGGATTCCAGGTCACCTGCGCATCTTCGCTAGCAACGATTGATCGCAATGCCCCTCTGATTCACGGGCTTGAAAAGCTGCTGGCAAAGCTGGATGCAGACCATGGCTTGGCCAAAGCACGGAGCTTTGACGTTGTGCAGTTGGGTGAGGATGAGGCGCTGGCCGACTACCCATTCGCGCAAATGCATTGGCAGCCGTTGCTGAGCGAGGACGGCGCGGCCTTTGGTGGCCTGCTGGTTGCCCGAGAAGAGGCATTTCGCGAGGGCGAAACCAAACGCCTTGAACGCATAGCTGATACAAGCGCACATGCCTGGCGTGCGCTAAGCGGCAACAAGCCGGTCCGCCGACTACCTGCGCTCGATAGCTCAAAAAGGAAGTGGATCGCCGCAGCGATAGCAATCATCCTGCTGTTTCCTGTGCGTCTGACCGCACTTGCCCCGGCAGAGATTGTCGCCGAGCGGCCATTTGTCGTCGCCGCGCCATTCTCTGGCAGGATCGCATCCATTGAGGTCACACCGAACGAACCGGTCAAGGCGGGCGAGGTTCTGCTGCGATTTGATGATGTACGACTGGCCAATGAGCTGGAACTTGCAGAAGAGAAGCTCTCCGTTGCGCGTTCGCGGCTCGAAAGGTCAACTAGCTCCGCCTTCGGTGAGCGTGACGAAACCAACGACATCGCGATCATGCGCGCCGAATTGGAGGTCGCGCAGGCGGAATATGACTATGCTAAAGATCTGGTCGGTCAGTCCGCGATTACCGCACCGCGCGATGGCATGGCGCTGTTCAGTGACCGGCGTGATTGGGAAGGTCGCGCAGTGAATGTCGGGGATCCGATCATGCAAGTGGTTGATCCGAACAACACGATGATTCGTATTGACTTGCCCTCTGCAGAACAAATGACGCTGGAAAAGGGCGCAAAGGTCAAAATGTGGCTGGATCTCGCAGCCGCTCTGGGCAATTGATGGCAGGTTGGAAACGGCGAGCTATCAGGCGCGCCAGACACCGGAGGGTACGTTGGCATTTGCCCTCACAGCAAAGTTAGACGGCGACAATCCGCGCATCGGCTCTCGCGGCACTGCGCAAGTCTATGGCCAATGGGTACCGCTATTTTACTCGGTGCTGCGCCGACCAATCGCTGCGCTGCGCCAATTTATCGGCATATAGGCCCGCACGTATGGCGGATGCTGCGATACCGATCCAACTGCCGGACATTCCCGCACCGCCGCCCCTGCCCGCATTGCGCCAAGAATTACGGATCGAACCCGGCGCTCCTCTCGTCAATGGAGCACCAAGCTGGACCCTGTTCGACCCGGTTCGTCATGCTTTCTTTCAATTGGGCAAAGTCGAGTTTACCATCCTGTCGCGCTGGGCATCGGGCAAGCTTGATGGGATTGTCGAACAACTGGCGACGCTTGGCCTTCAAGACGAGGACGCCGACGACGCCTTTAATGATGTTATCGAATTCGCAGCAACCAATGGCCTGACCGTCGCGCCGGTGGGACAGGACGCGGTAACCGCTTACACATCGCAGAAACAGGCCAGTAAGAAAGCCGCCTGGAAGTGGCTGCTCGATAATTATCTGTTTATCCGTTTGCCGCTGGTGAAGCCTGCGCGGTTTCTGGAAAGAACGATCGACCGCGTCCGCCCGCTCTGGTCAGTCTACAGCCTGATCTTCTTCGCCTGTCTCGCGCTCACCAGCCTCTTTCTGGTGTCGCGTCAATGGGACGCGTTTGTCGCCTCGTTCCTCTATTTCTTCAGCTGGCAGGGCTTGATCGCATACGGAATAGGGCTGATCTTTGTGAAGATCCTGCACGAGCTTGGTCATGCCTATACCGCGACCCGCTATGGATGTCGCGTGCCCACAATGGGGGTGAGCTTTCTGGTAATGATGCCGGTCCTTTACACCGACACAACATCCGCCTGGCGCTTGCGTTCGCGCAAACAACGCCTCGCTATCGACTGCGCGGGCGTGGCGACGGAGCTAATGGTGGCGAGTATTGCCACGATGCTCTGGGTCGTCCTGCCAGATGGCTTGCTGCGCAGCGTCGCCTTCATTCTGGCGACGACCAGCTGGATTATGAGCCTCGCAGTTAATCTCAATCCGTTCATGCGTTTTGATGGCTATTACATCCTCTCTGACCTGCTGAATGTACCGAACCTTCAACCGCGCGCCTTCGCCCTGGGCCGCTGGAAGCTGCGTGAGCTGCTGTTTTCAGTTGGCGATGCCGCGCCAGAAAATGTGCCGCGGCGCCTGCATATCGGCATGATCCTCTATGCCTATGCGACGTGGATTTACCGTCTATTCCTGTTCACCGGGATCGCAATCCTCGTGTACAGTGTCTTCTTCGCGCCGCTTGGCCTGATCTTGGCCATCGTTGAAATGGGTGTGTTTGTGTTCCGCCCGATCTTTTCAGAACTCAAGGTCTGGACTGAGATGCGCGACCGCATTTTCAAAACACGACGCGGCAAGGCGTGGTTGTGGATCGGCCTGGGTGCCGTAATCTTGGCAGTGCTGCCGCTTGATCGGCATGTATCCGGACATGCTGTGCTCGCGCCGATTGGTGCGTCTCCCCTCGTCGCGGGCGAATCCGCTCGTGTTGAGCGGATTCTGGTGCAAGATGGTGCGCAAGTCGCCGCCGGCACGCCGATTATCGAGTTAAGTGCGCCAGAACTCACGGCAGAGGCGGCGGCCACCAAAGTGCGCGTTGCACAGCTGGAATTGCAATTCGGTCGCGCTGTGGCCGATGACCGGGATCTGTCCAACCGCGCGGTTATCGAACGCGAGCTGGCGCGTGAAAAGAGCAAGCTCGCCGGGCTGGAAAGACGGTCTGATAAATTGGTCTTGCGAGCACCTATCGCGGGCATCGTGAGCGATCTAGGCCCCAATGTACATGTCGGCAGGTGGCTCGATGGTGCAGAGGTGATCGCTTATGTGTTGAGCCCAAGTGACTATGATCTGCAGGCATATATCCGCGAAGACGACATCTGGCGCGTCCGGACAGGCGCAATCGGCACCTTTGTCGCTAGCAATGGAACGGGATCAGCCAGAGATGCAAAACTGATTGAAGTCTCCACCAGCGCGATTGAGCGGCTCGACCAACCAATCCTGGCCTCAGATAATGGCGGACCGATAGCGGTTAACAAAGACGGCAACGAGCTGAAACCGCGCGAAGCTCTCTATCGCGTGCGTCTTGTGGCCGAACGCGGCAGACTTGGCGATAAAGAGCAACAGATCCAACCAGTACCGGGGACGGTACAAATCCGCACAGAAGGTCGAAGTTTCGCGGGCTGGGCCTTTGGCGAGATAGCGCGCATGGTGCGTCGGATACTTTAAGCCACTCCTGAGAGCGCCACGTTTAGCTTCGCTTTCCCTTAGCTGGTTTGCCCTTATTTTTGTTTGCCGCTTTGTTCTTGAAAGCGGGCTTCGTTTTGCCGCGTGGAGGCTTACCCCCGGCGCGCTTGCCACCATCAGGCCCTTCTGCGTCTTTTTTGACGCGCTTGGGTCCCGGGCGCGCCTTGTCAGCATTCCCTTTACCGCCCGACTTCTGGCGGAATGTCTTGGCGCGAACTGCGGGTGCTCCTGAGCCGCTGCGCTTGCGATTGTGGCGTGCCTCGACCCGGGGACCTTCGGCAGATTCCTCAATTGCAATCGCGTCTTGCTCGTCTTCGCTGTTTGCCGTGCGTTGCAACGTGTCGGCAAACTTGGGTGCAATGGCGCGGGGAACCTGGAACCAGGTTTCGTTAGGGCCAACCCGGATGGCACCGATTTCGTTGCGTGTTATGTGCCCGCGGCGGCAGATGAGTGGTAAGATCCAGCGCGGTTCAGCGTTCTGGCGGCGGCCAATGTCCATTTTGAACCATACAACATCTTCAAAGCCTGGACGGTGGCGTTCGGCCTTGTCCTTTGCACGCGCCTCGGGCGTGTTGGCGAGAAGTTCTTCCGGCTGCGGCATCTTGGCACGGTGTGCCTTCACCAGTGCAGCGGCAATGTCCTCGGCTGGTATTCGTTCAAGCAGCTGGGCAGCAATCGCACGATCGTCGTCTTCATACTCAGCGGGAGATGTAAGCTTTTCCATCAAGCGCGCATGATCCTTCTTACGGATCGCTTCAGGCGTTGGCGCTCCTAGCCATTCGGCCTTGATCTTCGCGCCTCGCAGCATGCTCTCCACGCGCTTGCGCCGATTATACGGCACGATGATAGCGGCGGTGCCCTTTTTCCCAGCGCGCCCAGTTCGACCAGAGCGATGTTGCAGTGTTTCGGCATCACGCGGGGTATCAACATGGATCACGAGGCTGAGCGTTGGCAGATCGAGTCCACGCGCTGCGACATCAGTTGCTACACAGACACGAGCGCGCCGGTCACGCATAGCTTGCAGGGCCTGATTGCGCTCTGATTGCGAGTGTTCGCCCGAAAGAGCGACCACACCAAAACCGCGGTTCTGCAGTGTGGCATGGAGCCGACGGACGCTGTCACGTGTAGCGCAGAAGCAGATCGCGGATTCGGCCTCGTGAAAGCGAAGCAGATTGACCACTGCGTTTTCAACCTCCGACGGGGCCACCGTGATCGCCTGATAGCTAATATCACCATGCCCGCGATCCTGACCGGCGAGCGAAAGCCGCAGCGCGTTTGACTGATATCGTTCTGCTAAACGGACGATTGCGCGCGGCATTGTAGCCGAAAACAATAGCGTGCGGCGGGTGGTCGGGGTTGCATCGAGGATCTCTTCAAGATCGTCACGAAAGCCCATATCGAGCATCTCGTCGGCCTCGTCCAAAACCGCCGCAACCAAGCCCGAAAGATCAAGCGAGCCGCGCTCCAAATGGTCACGCAGACGGCCGGGAGTGCCAACTACAATGGCGGGGCCCGAGCGCAATGCCCGACGCTCTTTGCTGGCGTCCATCCCGCCTACACAGGTCGCGATACGCAAACCTGCTTTGCCATAGAGCCAACCAAGCTCGCGGCTAACTTGCAAAGCCAGTTCGCGCGTCGGTGCAACAACCAATGCAAGTGGCTTGTCGGCGAGCGGCGTGCCGCCAATTTCACCGAGAAGTTCGTCCGCCAAGGCAATACCGAATGCAACCGTCTTGCCCGATCCGGTCTGCGCCGAAACAATCAGGTCTCGCCCCGCAGCGTCCGGCGCGATTACTGCGGCCTGCACTGGGGTCGGCTCGGCATATCCGCGATCAGCCAAGGCCGCAGACAAAATCGTTGGAAGGGTTTCAAAAGACATGCGTGTTCACGATACTGGCTGTGCGGATGTTGTCGCAGAGGGATAGGAGGTATGAAGGGTGCAGACGCCGCACTCGGCTAGTGTAGCGTGATAAGGGCCAATGCCCACAAAGCAGGCGCACGCCCATACCAACTACCTTTCGCTTTGGCCCGTCTTATTTCTTGGGTCAGAATGGGTACTGCATTGAGCGCTACCCACATCACCCATAAAACGACAAAAGCCTCACCGTTTCCAGTGAGGCCATATTGCGCAAATATGTGAAACATTTGCTGGTTGCGGGAGTTGGATTTGAACCAACGACCTTCAGGTTATGAGCCTGACGAGCTACCGGACTGCTCCATCCCGCGTCACCTAGCATGGGCGTACTCTGCGGATCCCAGAGACGCCAAAAGGGCTAACCGTGAGGCCAGCCCTTTGACTTATGAATGGGTTTTACCGTTCCGCGCTGGCTGCAATGCCTGGCGACGACCTACTCTTCCAACGCTTAAGCGTTAGTACCATCGGCGCTATCTGGTTTCACGGTACCGAGTTCGAGATGGGATCGGGTGGGTCACAGACGCTATGGCCACCAAGCAATGGAGCCAGCGCAAAACAGGTTAAATCGATGCTTGTTGAGCTACTTCTGAGCGTATCCGGCTGAAGAGTTCCTCCACATCGAGGACAACGGACCCAATCGAAATCAGGCAGAGCTGTCGTTGATGGTATGAATTCTACAAGCGCGAAAAGAACTATTAGGACCGGTTAGCTCCACGCATTACTGCGCTTCCACACCCGGCCTATCAACGTCATGGTCTATGACGGTTCGAAGATTGCTTATCTTAAGGGAGGCTTCCCGCTTAGATGCTTTCAGCGGTTATCCCGTCCATACATAGCTACCCAGCGGCACTCCTGGCGGAATGACTGGTACACCAGAGGTATGTTCACCCCGGTCCTCTCGTACTAGGGGCAACTCCTTTCAACAATCGACGCCCACGGCAGATAGGGACCAAACTGTCTCGCGACGTTCTGAACCCAGCTCACGTACCACTTTAATTGGCGAACAGCCAAACCCTTGGGACCTGCTCCAGCCCCAGGATGTGATGAGCCGACATCGAGGTGCCAAACGATTCCGTCGATATGAGCTCTTGGGAATCATCAGCCTGTTATCCCCGGCGTACCTTTTATCCGTTGAGCGATGGCCCTTCCACGAGGGACCACCGGATCACTATGACCGACTTTCGTCTCTGCTCGACCTGTCGGTCTCGCAGTCAGGCAGGCTTATGCCATTGCACTCTCGCAGCCGGTTTCCAACCGGCCTGAGCCTACCATCGCGCGCCTCCGTTACTCTTTAGGAGGCGACCGCCCCAGTCAAACTACCCGCCATAGAGGGTCCCTGATCCGGATAACGGATCTAGGTTAGACATCAGAAAACAACAGGGTGGTATTTCACAGGTTGGCTCCACTCGGACTGGCGCCCAAGTTTCAAAGCCTCCCACCTATTCTACACAGTTCTTTCCTAATGCCACTCTAAAGCTGCAGTAAAGGTGCACGGGGTCTTTCCGTCTAACCGCGGGTACTCCGCATCTTCACGGAGAATTCAATTTCGCTGAGCATATCCTGGAGACAGTGGGGAAGTCGTTACGCCATTCGTGCAGGTCGGAACTTACCCGACAAGGAATTTCGCTACCTTAGGACCGTTATAGTTACGGCCGCCGTTTACTTGGGCTTCAATTCGGAGCTTGCACTCCTCCTCTTAACCTTCAAGCACCGGGCAGGCGTCAGACCCTATACGTCGTCTTGAAGCCGACTTAGCAGAGTCCTGTGTTTTTGCTAAACAGTCGCTACCCCCTGGCCTGTGCCCCCTGAAAAGAGTTGCCTCGATTCAGGGCCTCCTTCTTCCGAAGGTACGGAGGCAATTTGCCGAGTTCCTTCAGGATACTTCTCTCAAGCGCCTTGGTATACTCTACCTGACCACCTGTGTCGGTTTCGGGTACGGTTTATACGGAGAGGCTATTTCCTGGAACAACATGGCAGCATGCCCAATCCAATAAGGACACACTACTTCCGCCATCCGTCACACATCTCCAAGCCCACGAATATTTACGTGG
>NZ_CM146335.1:0-775000 GCF_055693485.1 Qipengyuania sp. JB2-7 | reverse complement strand
CCTTTACGCCGAAGCGCTGTTCCTCACACTAATTGTCACAGGACGTTTCTTACCGCCGCTCAATGAGGTCGCCTTCCCCGCCTATGCGGAGCTCTACAAGTCTGGCCAAAGCCTGGCCCCCTATTTCGAGCGCACCATCCGCAGCGTCGCCCTGCTCACGGCACCTGTATATATCGGCCTGTCACTCACTGCGTTCGAGGCAGTCGAAACCCTGTTCGGCACAAAGTGGGTTCCGATGTCACCGATTGTGCAAGGGCTGGCACTGGTCATGCCGCTATTCGCCTTGCAGATTGTGTGTAGCCCGGCGACAAACGCGATGGGCCGCCCCCGCGTCTATCTCATTACGAGTATCATTGGCGCGGTTTCATTCTTAGGTTGCTTTCTGGTCGGCGTGGAGTTTGGCCCGATAGGTCTGGTTCATGCCTGGTGGGTGGCGGCGAGCTTCCTGTTCCTCGTCACGGCGACACTAACCCTGTACCACGTCCAACTCTCCGTTGTGCGGTTCTTGTGGGCATTGCTTCCCGCTGCACTAGGTTGCGCGGCTATGGCAGGCGCGGTTTTGCTTGCTGGCGATTATGTCGCCGACCTGCCGGCTTGGATACGCCTTATCATTTTGGCTGGCATAGGCGCGGTCACTTATGGGGCGGTCCTGGCTTTACTATTCCCGACAATCTTGCGCGACAGTTATGCGTTCATTCGGCAAGGTCGCGCATCCGCTTAAGCGTTTGGCGGTCGAACCAATACCATATCGGGTTGTTGCGCGGCTTTAGCTTACCAACCCATTGTGCGTATGTATCACAGAGGCGTTCGGGCAATGCCTGCGGCCCCGGCCCACGCATGATTTCGCGAATGATCTGGTTTTGCATGTGACGCTCTGAATAGTTCCGCATGCGGGGCAATTGCTTTTGCATCCCTCGAAGGGAGAGGCCGTTCGGTTCACAGTAAAAGCCAGCACTATCAGCCACTACAACGCGATTACGATCCCAGTTGCGCTCATGCTCCAAATCCGTCCGCACCAGTGTCGCGATCAGACCGTCATCGCCGATCAAATCCTCGGGAAGCCGCAATTGGCATTGCCGCATTCGGTCGAGAAAACTGCCGCGTAACGCATAGCAGTCGCCAAAAAGCCCACGATCTTTGTGCAGCTTCTTCTGGTAGGCGTGCATCCTGCGGCCATTCAGGGGCAGGCCCGCGACGCCATTGGCGTCTGGGTTCTGGGCAAGCGCCCGCTCCATCGCGGCCACAGTGCCAGGCGCAAACTCGGCATCGCCATCACAGAACATATGCGTCTTTGCGCTCAGCCCCTCGTCGAGGACGAACCGGTTCCAACTGCGCGATTTGCCGCCCTCGTCATATTCGCGCAGCTGCACCCCGTGATCGGCAAAGCCGCGAACAATATCGGCGGTGCCATCATCACTGCCATTGACCACCACGACCACGGCCAGACCCGCATCATCGCTGGGGCGTGGCAGGCTGTTGAGACATGCCGCGATGCGCTTCTCTTCGTTATGAGCGAATATGGTGACGAGCACCCGCAATTCAGATGCCATATTCTCTTCGCCCGCGCCCATAGCGTCCGCCATAGCAAGGTCTCGGCAAAAAACACCTCCCCCAATTTGCAGGCTTTTTGCCATTCGGGCAGAGCGTGGTACGATCGGATCAAGCGCATCGACGCTTGGGAGAGAAAATATGAGCCTTTTCGGAAGCGCATTTGCCGCAGCATTGGTCAGCGCGACAGCCGTATTGGGGGTCGCCGCCCAAGCCGCCCCAGCTCCAGAAAGCGTCGATGACGAGCTGGTCGATCAGATTGCGATAGATCGCGACCGCTATGAACGCATTACGGTTCCGGTCACGATCGAAGGTCAGGGGCCATACCGATTTCTGGTCGACACCGGCGCGCAAGCAACAGTGGTGACCAACCGGATTGTCGATGATCTGGCCCTTGAACGGAATGGGCGCGCCACACTTATTGCTATGGGTAGTAGCGAAGTCGTCGACACAATCGCCGTTGACGGTCTGGAGTTCGCCAATCGACGCTTCAATGGGATTACCGCGCCTCTCCTGAAAAACCGGAATATCGGTGCGGATGGAATCCTCGGGCTCGATTCCCTGCAAGACTTGCGGGTTCTGATCGATTTTCGCGAAGAGCGCATGACGGTTGCCGACGCCGACGAGCTGGGCGGCAATTCAGGCTATGAAATCATCGTGCGGGCGAGACGCAAGCTGGGCCAGATGATCATCACCGATGCGCGTATCAATGGCGTGCGCACCGCCGTGATCATCGATACAGGCGCGCAAAATTCCATCGGGAATGCGGCACTGCGTAAACGGCTCCGCGCGCGAGAGGAAGACGAGAAACAACTGAGCACCGATGTTCACGGCATCGAACTGCGTAGTGATCTGACGATAGCGCGACGCCTCAAGATCGGTGATCTTCAGATGAAGCGCGTGCCCATCGGCTTTTCAGAGAGTCCTGTATTTGCCGCGCTGGGCCTTAGCGAACGCCCCGCGATGATCCTGGGTATGAACAATCTGCGGTACGCTAAACCGGGTTGCGATCGATTTCGCAAGCCAGCGGATACTGTTTGACCTGCCCAGCAGAGTCGAAACAGAAAACCTCAAAAAGCGCGTCTTTGTGCCGGGGCGAACCGGGACCAGCTAGTCGCAGGCTTGCCGTCTGCCTTGCAGTCCAGTGTAGCGTCCCCCACATGGCGTGGCGATGCCGCCCGATACCGCAACCTCCGCTGACAAAAATTATGATGCAGAAAGCTGGAGCACTCTTAAGCGGTTCCTCCCTTATCTGTGGCCGCGCGACAATCCGGGCCTCAAACGACGCATAGTTATCGCAATCATATTGGTCTTGATCGCCAAGGCAGTCGTGCTCGCCCTGCCGTTCGCGTACAAGAACGCCGTCGATACGATGACCACCGCCAGCAACGAGGCGATGATGGTCGCGATGGCCCTTGTGCTCGCCTATGGGCTTGGCCGGTTCGCTGGCACCGGCTTTGACAACGTTCGCAACATCGTTTTTGAACGGGTTGGCCAAGAGGCGACGCGCAATCTGGCAGAGGACGTGTTCGAACGGCTGCACCGGTTGTCGCTGCGTTTTCACCTCTCGCGCCGAACCGGCGAGGTCACCAAGATCATTGAACGCGGCACCAAGAGCATCGATTCCATGCTCTATTTCCTGCTGTTCAATATCGCACCCACGATCATTGAACTGGTCGCAGTTGCAGTGATCTTCTGGATCAACTTTGGTCCAGGGTTGGTCGCCGCGACTGGGTTTACCGTTGTGACCTACATTATGGTCACTCGGCAAATCACTGAATGGCGCAGCAAGCTCCGCCGCGAAATGAATGACCTTGATGGGCTCGCACTCAGCCGGGCGGTCGACTCGCTGCTTAATTACGAAACAGTGAAATATTTCGGTGCGGAGCGACGCGAGGAAAAACGGTATTCCAGAGCCGCAACGCAATACGCCGAGGCAGCGATCCGGTCGGAAAATTCGCTCGGCATGCTCAATATTACACAAGCATTTATCACGAATGCCCTGATGGCAGGTGCCATGGCGTACACAGTGTGGGGCTGGAGCAAAGGTGATCTGACCGTTGGCGACCTGGTGTTCGTGAACACCTATCTGATGCAGCTTTTCCGCCCGCTCGATCTGCTGGGCTGGGTTTATCGCACCATACGCCAGGGGCTGGTCGATATGGCCCAAATGTTTGACCTGATCGACACCAATGTGGAGGTTGCGGACAAGCCCGGTGCTCCAGCGCTGACCATCACACGCCCATCAGTCGCGTTCGACAATGTCCGCTTTGGGTATGAAGCGGATCGAACCATTCTGCACCATCTCTCATTTGAAGTTCCGGCAGGCGCGCATCATGCAATCGTCGGGCCATCCGGCGCGGGCAAGAGCACCATCGCACGGCTGCTATTCCGCTTCTATGATCCGCAATCGGGCCGTATCCTGATTGATGGTCAAGATATTGCGGAGTGCACTCAGGCGAGCGTGCGCGCCGCCATTGGGATCGTCCCTCAGGACAGCGTGCTGTTCAATGACACCATCGGGTACAACATCGCCTATGGCCGCGATGGCGCGAGTGAAGCGGACGTGCTGGAGGCGGCGCGCGGTGCAGCAATCATGCCCTTTATCGAAAAGCTGCCGCAAGGTCTCGACACCGAGGTTGGTGAGCGGGGTCTGAAACTGTCGGGCGGCGAGAAGCAGCGGGTCGCCATTGCGCGCACTTTGGTCAAAGACCCACCCATTTTGATGCTGGACGAGGCAACGAGTGCGCTCGACACACGCACTGAGCAAGAGATTCTCGCGACTCTGCGCAAGGTTAGCGAAGATCGCACAACCCTCAGCATCGCGCATCGGCTTTCGACCATTGCCGATGCTGATCGTATTCTGGTTCTCGATCACGGTCGTCTGGCTGAAAGCGGCACACACAACGCATTGCTGAAAGCTGACGGGCTCTATGCAGAGATGTGGGCAAGGCAGGCAGCGGAGCGCGATACGTCTGAAAACATCTAGCCACCCGCGTCCTCCGCCCTTCCACCCAGAACCTACCGGGACACTATCCTGGTGGAAGGGCGGAGGACGCGGGTGGCTAGGCGAGCAATAAAGAGACCTTGTGCCGCATTGCACAAATCGCCATAGCGCGCACAATCCGCTCGGGCACAGCGCGCCTGGTACACAATAGCATCTAGACTGACAGGCACTTCCCATGACGCAGGCGACCGCAGCAGCCCCAGCGACGGCGCAGCCAAACGGCTGGTTCTCGAACGTTCGCGCAGATATGCTGGCTGGACTTGTGGTCGCGCTGGCGTTGATCCCGGAAGCCATCGGCTTTTCGATCATTGCCGGGGTGGATCCACGCGTCGGCCTGTACGCCTCGATCACAATTGCCATGGTCATCGCCTTTACTGGCGGTCGTCCGGGTATGATTTCTGCCGCCACCGCTGCGGTGGCTGTCGTCGTCGTTCCGTTGGTGGACCAATATGGTGAAGCCTACCTGTTTGCTGCGACGATCCTGATGGGTGTGTTTCAGGCGATCGCCGCCCTGCTGCGGCTCGACCTGCTTATGCAGTTCGTCTCACGATCAGTCATCACTGGTTTCGTCAACGCGTTGGCGATCCTAATCTTTATGGCCCAGCTCCCCGAACTCAATCCGATGAATGACGGGGTAAACTGGATGACATATGCGTTGGTTGCCGCTGGTCTGGCGATGATCTACCTGATCCCGCGACTGACAACGGCAGTACCCAGCCCGCTCATCGCGATTGTCATTTTGAGCGTGCTGACAATCATGCTCGATGTACCGGTTAACACGGTCAGCGATATGGGCGAATTGCCCGATGGTCTGCCCTTTTTCGCGTTTCCCACGGTCCCGCTGACATGGGAAACCTTCCTGATTATCGCCCCATATTCGGCAACGATGGCCGCTGTTGGACTGCTGGAGTCACTGCTGACCGCGCAAATCGTCGATGACATGACACATACCGGATCTGACAAACGCCGTGAGGCGGGCGGTCAGGGTCTCGCCAACATGGTCACTGGCTTCTTTGGCGGCATGGGTGGCTGTGCGATGATTGGCCAATCGGTCATCAACGTGACCAGCGGCGGACGTGGGCGGCTGTCTTCGCTCACTGCGGGCGCCTCATTGCTGATCCTGCTGGCGGTGCTTGGCGATTGGGTGGGCCAAATCCCGATGCCCGCTCTGGTTGCCATCATGATCATGGTGTCGATCGGCACATTCAGCTGGAACTCCATCCCCAATTTGCGCAAGCACCCATGGCAGTCCAGCGTCGTCATGCTTGCAACAGTGATTGTCGTCGTCGCCACACACAACCTTGCTTACGGTGTTCTGGCAGGGGTGATCCTGTCCGGTGTGTTCTTCACTCAGAAGGTGATGACCATGTTCGAGGTCGTGCGCGAACGACGCGATCATTCCGCCGTCTATCGCGCCAAGGGGCAGATTTTCTTTGCCAGCGTTGAACGTTTTGAGGCAGCACTTGGCCCGGAAAGCATCATGCCGGACCCTGCCGATCACGTGATTATTGACGTATCAAAGGCGCATTTCTGGGACATCTCAGCCATTGGCGCGCTCGACAAAGTGGTTGAGCGGATGCGTCGCAATGGTCGAAGTGTGAGAGTAGTCGGCCTCAACCGGGCGAGCGCCGATCTGGTCGACAAATTTGCGCTGACGGACAAGACCGGTGTTGAGATCGGCCTAGCACCGCATCCATAAACGCCGCCGCCCTAGTCGCGGCCTTTTGACTGCAGAGATCTCAGCGTTTCCAACGCCCGCTCCGCTTTGTCCGCAGGCACCAGTAAATGATCGTGATGCAGCGCAGCGAGCACATTGCAGGCGATACCTTCAGCGGCGAGCGCCGTTGCGATTGCGGCGGTTAGCCCTACCCCTTCCAGATCGGAATAAACCCGCAAGGTTATGCGCGCGAATAGCGGTCCGTCGATATCGAGGTCATCGGCTACCTGTTGCGGGACGATGGCTGAAACACCTTCATCCTCGCGCAGGATCGCAAACGCCTGCTCAATGACGGGCGTCGCATTGTCCGTCGTCACAGAAACATAACGATAGAGCGTCTCGTCCAGCTCTGGGTCCATGCCCGAAAGCATAGCCTGCAAATCTCTGACGAATTTCGGCGTCATCACAGAATATATTTGCTGAGGTCGGTATCTTCGGCAAGATCGGTGAGCCGTTCCCGCACATAGCCCGCGTCAATCGTCACCGTCTCACCAACATGCTCCTCCGCTTCGAAGCTGATGTCTTCGAGCAACCGCTCCATCACCGTCTGCAAACGGCGCGCGCCGATATTCTCAACGCTCTCGTTCACCTGCGCAGCGATCTTGGCGACTTCGCTTACTGCATCTTCGCCGATGTCGAGTTCGACTTCCTCCGTACTCAACAAGGCACGATATTGCTCGACCAGATTCGCCCGCGTTTCCGAAAGAATGCGGACAAAGTCTTCCTCGGTCAGCGCACGCAGCTCGACCCGAATTGGCAAGCGCCCCTGTAATTCGGGCAGCATGTCAGACGGCTTGGCAACGTGAAACGCGCCGCTCGCGATGAACAGCACGTGGTCGGTTTTCATCGGGCCATATTTCGTGCTGACCGTCGTGCCTTCAATCAAAGGGAGCAGATCGCGCTGCACGCCTTCACGGCTGACCGATCCGCCGCGCACGTCACTGACTGCGATTTTGTCAATCTCGTCGAGGAAAACGATGCCATTGGTCTCAGCATTCTCTAGCGCGACCCGGGCGACGTCGTCCTGGTCCATGCGTTTCTCAGCTTCTTCTTCGACCAGCTTGTCCCAAGCATCGGGAACTTTCAGCTTGCGTCGCTTGCTGTTGCTCTTGCCCATCGCTTTGCCGAGCATGTCTGACAAATCGATCATGCCCATATTTCCGCCCATTCCGGGAATATCCATCGGCATGGCAGGCGCGTGTTTGACGTCAATTTCGACTTCGGTGTCGTTCATCGCGTTCTGCGTGATCCGCTCGCGGAACGCCTCACGCGTTGCCTCGCTGGCGTTGTCGCCAACAAGTGCGTTGAGCAGCCGATCCATCGCCGCCTCAGATGCCGCCTCACGCACCGCCTCTTTCCGGCGATCCTTTTCCAGCCGGATCGCCTCTTCGACCAAATCGCGCGCAATCTGTTCCACATCGCGGTCGACATAGCCAACCTCGGTAAACTTGGTCGCCTCTACCTTCACAAAGGGTGCATCGGCAAGTTTCGCCAAGCGCCGACTAATCTCGGTTTTACCACAGCCAGTGGGGCCGATCATCAGGATGTTCTTCGGCGTAACTTCGTCGCGCAATTCCGGGCCGAGCCGTTGACGGCGCCAGCGATTGCGCAGCGCAACCGCGACAGCACGCTTGGCGTCTTTCTGGCCAATAATGTGTTCATCCAGAGCGGCGACAATCGCCTTGGGAGTAAGGGCTTCGGTCATTTGATTGAGGAGTTCCATTCGTCCTGAGCCTGTCGAAGGGCGTTGGTCGAGCGTTCATGGTTCGACAGGCTCACCACGAACGGGATGAAGTGATTTTCTAAACTTCTTCGATGGTCACATTGCCATTGGTGAACACGCAGACATCCGCGGCGACGGCCATGGCCTTGCGCGCGATCGTTTCCGGGTCATCTTCGTAATCTACCAGCGCGCGGGCCGCCGCGAGTGCATAGTTCCCGCCGCTGCCGATCGCAGCAATGCCGCCTTCGGGTTCCAGCACATCGCCATTGCCGGTCAGGACCAGGAGATTTTCCTTGTCCGCCACAATCATCAACGCTTCCAGATTGCGCAGATATTTGTCAGTGCGCCAATCCTTTGTCAGCTCCACCGCAGCGCGCAACAATTGGCCGGAATATTGCTCCAGCTTTTTCTCAAGCCGCTCAAACAATGTGAACGCATCCGCAGTGGCACCTGCAAACCCGGCGACAACTTTGCCATTCTCGCCAATACGGCGAACCTTGCGCGCATTTGGCTTCATCACTGTGTTGCCCATGGAGACTTGACCGTCACCCGCGATCACAATCCGGTCACCGCGCTGTACACCGATTATGGTGGTTCCGTGCCACTTGGTTAGCCCGTGGCTGGCTGCATCATCACTCATGGTGCGAGATATGGGGGCGAGTTGGAAACGGTCAAGGCGCGCCCGGCACAAGAGACGTGCTTACGGGCCGCCAGGGCCACCTGCCCCGCCGCCCGGCAGACCAGAACCAACCGCGCCGATATTACCGAACAGGTCTTCCAAGAAGCCCCGCTCGCGGCCCAGCGTTGGTGTCTCGTCACCTTCCGGTTGGAGGTAGACAACTTTATCAATGCCGGTGTTTTCAGCGGAGATAACATTTCCCGCCTCATCAAATTTCACCGCCAAAACGTAATGCTGCTGGATACGCGGACGCACAAATGGCCTGCGCCCGGTTGTGCTGGAAACGTAATACCAGGTCGGCTGGCCATATTGGCTGGCAAATGTTGGACGTACCGAGCACGCCCTCGACTGATCGCTGATTATCAATGCCCGGCTGCACCGTTGTTGTCAGAACGGGGTCAACCACGAAACCGCGTGTCTCGCGAATCGAACTACACCCGGCAAGCGCAAGCGCCGCCGTCGCAATCACCAATCCCGTACGCAGCTTTTGAGCGCATATCCGCTTGTTCAGTTCACGGTTCGTATTGTGCATCAAGACTTCCATAACTCCATATGCTTGCCTCATGGCTTGGACGCGGGAACTGTCCTCCCTATATGCCGGTTACCATTGGTAAGCCGCACCGCTTTAGGCGGCACGGTCCTCGCTTGCAATTGCCCGTTACTTTCCGATTGGGGATGGCGGTTTGAATTGCTGATGAACCGAATTGTATCAGGGCAAATCCACTTATGTCATTCTTCACCCGTCTCTTTGGAACGCAGCGCGATCCGCGCGAGGACGTTCGCCCCCTGTGGCATCGGACAGCGGAGATTGCGCGCGAGCGGGAATGGTATGCAGATTGCGGTGTCGCTGACACATTGGAGGGGCGCTTTGACATGGTTTGCGCGGCCCTGTCGCTGGTGCTGGTCCGCATGGAGCGCGACGAAGACCTTGGGAAAAGGACCGGATTGCTCACAGAATTTTTTGTCGAGGACATGGATGGCCAGATGCGCCAGACGGGCGTTGGCGATCTGATGGTGGGCAAGAAGATCGGCAAACTCATGAGTACGCTAGGTGGACGAATCGGTGCCTATCGCGAGGGGTTGGCCGAGGGTCAGGATGAATTAGCAGACGCGGTGAGGCGCAATGTCGAACTGGTTGAGGGCGCAGATGGCAGCGCTGCTGCGGCGCGACTTTTCGCGCTGCGCGACCGGTTGGCAAAAGCGTCTGATGATGATGTGCTTGCGGGGGACATTCCGTGAGCGAGCAATCAGGAGAGACACCGCCAATCGAGTTGACCAGTGAGTGGGAGCGCATGATTCGACTGGATCAACTCTCTGAGGAGCCCATTGAGATCGAAGCCACTGAGGTCGAGCGGGCCGCGTTGGCATCGCGCTTTGGACTTGAAGCGATCCACGGTCTTTCAGCAAGAGTGACCCTTGCAGCCGATGGCGGTACAATCACTGCCTCAGGCAGACTAATCGCGCAGTTTGATCAGCTGTGCGCCGTATCGGGAGAGCCCTTCTCCAATTCGGTGAAGGAGGACGTCGCGCTGATATTCGTTTCTGATGACGGCACCTCAGGCAAACCTGACGAGGAAATCGAGCTGGAAGAGAACGAGCTTGATGAGATTCCATACTCAGGAAAGTCGTTTGATTTGGGTGAAGCGCTGGCTCAGTCATTTGGGCTGGCGATCGATCCCTATGCGGAAGGGCCGAACGCGGATGAAGCGCGCAATTCAGGCTTGATCGGGGGCGAAGAAGCCAGCGGACCTTTTGCAGCCCTCGCTGCATTGAAGAAAGACTAGGGCACGCCCAGCCCTTAGCCCACGTCCAAAAGAAAACGCCGTCGAACCCATCGGTCCAGCGGCGCTTCTAAACAAATTTAGTCGTGACCATTCTCAAAACGGGATGTCATCGTCCAAATCGTCATAGTTTGACCCGCCGCCCGAACCGCCACCAGAGCCGCCTTGGTTGCCGCCGGAGCCGCCTCCAGAGCCGCCGCCGCCTTGGTTCCAGCCACCCGAAGAGCCTCCGCTCGATTGGCCACCGCCATAGCCGCCGCCCTGGCCACCACCGCCTCCGCCAGAGCGGCCATCAAGCATGGTGAGCGTGCCATCAAATCCGCGCAGGACAACCTCGGTCGAGTAGCGATCCTGACCGTTCTGATCCTGCCATTTGCGGGTCTGGAGCTTGCCTTCGATAAAGACCTTGCTGCCTTTCTTGAGATAATTCTCGCAGACATTGACGAGCCCTTCGGAAAAGATCGCGACAGTGTGCCACTCGGTCCGTTCCTGCCGCTCCCCAGTATTGCGGTCTTTCCAGGTCTCGCTGGTGGCGATCCGCAGATTGCAGACCTTGCCACCGTTCTGGAAACTGCGGATTTCCGGATCCTGGCCCAGATTGCCAATCAGCATGACTTTGTTGAGTGATCCGGCCATTTCAAACTTCCCTAAATCAATAATGCCGCGCAGAATCTGTCTCACGCAGTCGAATCTGTTGGATATGGAGTAAGGCAGCAGCGCGATCTTCGCCACTGATCGAATCAGATTTCCACGTCTCGCTGGTCTGAAACGGATTTATTGCGCGGGATAACGCAGTCGGTCGAGAAACGCGACAGGCTGAACGTTTCGCGGTCGGAATTGGTGAACTTTGCTTTCACCTTTTCGAACTTCATGACGCCTTCGATCCGCCGATCAAGGAAGTCTTTGGTGTCCTGCTTATCTTCGCTCTCGTCATCAATATACGCAGCAAGTGTCGCACCATAGAGCGCCGCAAGGATCGCGCGCTTGGTATAGTGATTGTAGTCGGTCGCGGTATCACCAGCCAGACGCCACATCACGTCCGCCGTGTTCCACCCGACTTTGAGCGAAGTCGCCGCGTTTTGCGGCATGGCCATGATGGATAGCGCGCGGCGCAGCGCCTCTTCCTGGCCGGCAATTGCATCCAGCCGGAACTGCACGAGTGCTCGAATACGCTCACGGATTTTCATCTCAGCAAGCTTCTCTTTCGGCAGAGCCTCCACCATCGCGAGATCGATTGTCTCGATCCACGCGAGGATCATTTGAAGGGCACCGTCCTTAAATGCCAATCTGGCGACATCCACGTCAACACCCGCCTGGTCCGCAGCCATGACCAGAGCTTCCTCACCCCAACCATCGAACACCGCAGCGTCAGCGATGATGGGGGCCAAGTGAAGCCGAAGCTCCTCTAATGTCATATCATTGGGATCAGTCATGTCCGCCATATAGGAATTACACGTGCAGGTTCTAGAAGCTGGGCCCGTACGATTTGCCGTTTCCGGTTTCCTTTTTGCTTTCATCCGATCGGCGGATTGCCTCAAGCAACTGGCCGTTACCACTCATGAGCGCCACATAATCGCGCGCGGTCCGGCCAGAATTGTCTGCTCGGTCAACACTCGCTCCGTTCGCGAGTAACAGCCTTACCATCGCAAGGTCGCGGCGGTGGACCGCGCTCATCAATGCTGTCTCACCCGTATCGTCGGCGTTGTCTATCCGCGCACCTGCCTTGATCAGGGTTTCGACGCCTTCAACCAGCCCCAGACCAGAGGCGATCTGAAGCGGGGTTACACCCTTCTTATCTTCAATATTGGGGTTTGCCCCGCGCTGAGTGAGAAACTTGATCCACTGCACATCTCGGCGCGAAGTCACGATATGCAGCGCGCTTTCCCCCGTTGTAATGTCGCGGGTATTCACCACCGTGGAGCCTGGTTCGTTAAGCGTTTTCGTCACAGCCTCGCCATCACGATCCTTGACCGCTTTAAGGAATTGATAGCCCTCAGAATAGTTCTGCGCGCCTGCTGGCGCAGCCACCATCAGACCACCTAAAAGCACAGCCAACATAGATGTAACCGCGTGACGCAAATTCACTGTAAACCCCCATTGATTTCTAAAACATGAGCACGAGAGACATGCTTTTCGCATATCCGCGATGCACATCTCTAGCTCCTCACTTGCTCTTCGGGCGTTAGCAGACCATGAACCAAGATACTATGGTTCGCAAATTCACCCCATTTTACATCGCACTTGGCATGGCCGCTTCATTGAGTGCATGCTCTTTGGCAGAGCCTGACCCTCCAGCAGAGCCACCGCTTGCCGGCGCAACGATTGGCGGACCGTTTGAGCTGGTCGGGACTGACGGCCAAACAGTCACCTGGGATCAGTTCCGCGGCAAATATGCGATCGTCTATTTCGGTTTTGCATATTGCCCTGACATCTGCCCCACTGACATGCAAAGAATGGCGCAGGGGCTGAGCGCGTTTACGCAAGCCAACCCCGAACTTGGCGCGAAGATTCAACCGATTTTTGTAACCATTGACCCAGAGCGTGACACACCCGAAGTGGTCGCGGAATTTACCAGCGCATTTTCTGACCGGATTACCGGCCTCACCGGGTCCGCAGAGCAGGTAAAGGCCGCCGCTGACGCTTTTCGTGTCTATTATAAACGCGGGGAAGATCAGCCTGGCGGTGGCTATTTGGTCGATCATACCAACATCACTTATTTGTTCGACCCTCAGGGCGAACCGATGGCGACCTTGCCTACAGATCAGGGCGCCGATGCGGTCGCGGTAGAGTTAAGTAAATGGGTGCGCTAAGAGACCGCTTTTGGGAGCTTCCACTCGCGTCTCTGTCGGAGAATGAATGGGAGGCGCTGTGCGATGGGTGTGGCCGCTGTTGCCTCCACAAGATGGAAGATGAAGATACAGGCGTTATCGAAGACACCAATGTCGCATGCCGCCTGCTCGACACCGAAACCGCGCAATGCACCGATTACGCCAATCGCAAGACATATGTGCCGGATTGCTTGCGTCTGACACTGAAAATCGTTGATGACGTATCCTGGCTCCCCGATACATGCGCCTATCGGCGCAGAGCAGCTGGCAAAGGATTACCCGATTGGCACTACCTGTTATCAAGAGATCGCCATACTGTTGTCGGGGCGGGTGTATCAGTTGCCGGACGCGTTGTGAGCGAGGATGAGGCGGGACCGCTGGAACATCATATCGTATGCTGGGAAGAGAGCGAGGGGGCGGCCCCGTGATCGAGTGGCTTCGAACGGCACAAGCGGACCCTGTCATTGTATTGTCAGGGCGCACCATCCCCATTGAGCTCAAGCGGCACGCCCGCGCAAAGCGAATGACATTGCGGATGGCGAGTGATGGTAGTGCGGTTCAAATAACGATGCCGCGCTGGTGCAGCACGAAAGAGGCCGTCACCTTCGCCCATGCCCGCATCGAATGGCTGGAAGCTCAACTTACCAAGATCCCCACCCCGCAAGACCCGGTGGAGCGCGGCTCATTGTTCTATCGCGGGCAGGAGACCCAAATTGCGTGGCAGGCAAATGCACCGCGCAAGGCAAGGTTATCAGCCTCGACCGTACAAATAGGTGGCCCGCAAGATACCTTGCAAAAGCGCCTGCAACGCTGGTTGGAGAGTGAAGCCCAATCGGCCATGGAAACCGACCTGGCATTTTTCTGCGAGCGCGCCGGGCATGAAACGCGCGAGTTGCGCCTCACACGGGCCAAACGCCGCTGGGGCAGCTGCTCAAGCAAGGGCGTCGTGCGGATCAATTGGCGGCTGATCCAGGCGCCTGACTATGTAAGGCGTTCTGTCGTGGCGCACGAAGTTGCGCATCTTACACATTTCGATCACAGCCCCGCCTTTCATGCGATGCTGAAAGATATCTTTGACGATGATATTGACGGGGCCGACGCATGGCTGCGCCAACATGGCCGCACGCTCTATCGCGATTTTGGATAGTCGGGTCAGCGCAAGCCACTGGCATTGCAGCGGTCAAAGCCCTATTTAGCCTGTCATGAGTTTCTTTTCCCGTTTCAATCCAGCTCCCGCAGCGAAGGATTTTTGGCAGGAATTTTCGCGTCCTAACCCGCACCGCGTGCCCATATTGCTGGTGTCCGTACTGGTCCCGGTTGGCTTGCTAGTCGTCCTTGCACAACATCGGTCTTACGCCCCCCTGCAAAGCCCGAAGTGACGTATATCTCCACCTTCGCTGATGGCCGGACCGATGAAGAGATCATTGCCTCGAACATTGAAAACCAGCGCCGCAAAGACGAACTCGCCGCAGAGCAGGCGCAGCGGGAACAAGAGGTGCGCGACATGTACCGCGCGCTTGGCCGCGCGACCGGTATTGATGTTGACGCGATTGATGAACGTCTGGAGCGCGAACGTGCCGAGGAAGAAGCGGCAGCAGCCGCTCGGGCAGCGGGCGCACAAACGAATGATCCGCAGGCGGACAGCGCGGCTGCTCCAGCCGCTCAATGACCAAACCACACGGGGACAGTGACTGGCTGGATGTTGCCGCACGGCTATCGCTGCGTGGTCGCCCGCTGAGCCGCCCCAACCCCAGCGTCGGCTGCGTCCTCGTGAAAGACGGGCGCGTCGTCGGTCGTGGGTGGACCCAAGCTGGCGGACGTCCACATGCAGAAGCCGCCGCCTTAGAAAGTGCAGGCCGATCCAGCGAGGGCGCCACCGCCTATGTCAGCCTGGAACCGTGCGCGCATCAGTCAGAACGCGGGCCAGCCTGCGCTGACCTGTTGGCGGGTAACGGTGTTGCCCGCGCAGTTATTGGACAGCTCGATCCAGACGAACGGACCTCTAGCCAAGGCGTCGCATTGCTACGCCGGGCGGGGATCATGGTGGACGTGATTGACCATCAGGGGTGTGCGGCCAGCCTCGCCGGATATCTGACCCGGCAGCGTCGTGGCCGACCGCATGTGACGCTCAAGTTGGCCCTTTCCCTTGATGGAAAAATTGCGATGGCCAATGGCGAAAGCCAATGGATTACGGGCGAAGCATCCCGGGCGCATGTGCATGCACGCCGCGCAATGAATGATGCGATACTCGTCGGCGGCCAAACCTGGCGCAGCGATGTGCCGCGTCTTGATGTGCGGCTGTCGGGGCTGGAAAATCTATCGCCGCAGCGCGTTGTCCTGACCCGTGGTGTTGCACCCGACGGCGTCAAAATCATCAACCGACCCGATCAGATCAGCCAACTTGAGAACACTCAATATCTGTATGTCGAAGGCGGCGCGCAAACGGCAGCCTCATTCCTGAGGGAAGAGCTGGTGGACCGGCTTGAGATTTACCGCGCACCGATCATTATCGGCGCTGGCCAGGGCGGTGTCGGCGATATTGCGCTGGAGTCTCTGGCAGATGCACATAATCGATGGGCTTGCGTCGAACGCCGTCAACTTGGCAGTGATGTGTTTGAGGCTTATGAGCCGCCCCACGTTTCTGCAGCATCAGGATAGAAGCACCCCATGTTCACTGGCATCATCACCGCAATCGGCACGATCATTAAGGCGGAACAGCGCGATGATATGCGGATCACCGTTGCCTGCCCGTGGGACCCGTACCGGCATCGATATCGGGGCGTCAATATGCTGCTCCGGCGTATGCCTCACGGTTGTTGAACGCGGTGGAATTCCGGGCGATGCCTGGTTTGCGGTTGATGTTTCGGGCGAAACGATCAGCCGAACCGCCACCCATCAGTGGCAAGAGGGCCGGAAACTCAATCTCGAACCGGCTCTCAAGCTGGGCGATGAACTTGGCGGCCATTTGGTGACCGGTCATGTTGATGCTGTTGGCGAAGTCACTTTGACCGACGACATCGGCGGTTCGACCCGGCTGGATATTCGTGCGCCCAAAGACATTGCGCCGTACATCGCTGAAAAAGGGTCGGTAACCGTTCAGGGGGTGTCACTCACCGTCAATAGCGTCATCGATCACCGCAATGATGACGCCAACATGTGCAATGATGGCGATAACATGGACAACGGTGATTGCACATTCAGCCTCAACATTATCCCGCATACTGGTGAGGTAACGACACTCGGCAAGCTGTCACAAGGCGACCACGTTAATCTCGAAATCGATGTCCTGGCCCGATATCTCAAACGCATGCGGGATTTGCAGCAGGTCTGATTACCGGCTTAGGCCGCGCAGAGCGGCCCGTTTTCGAAATTATCTTTCGTTATCTCGTAAACGAGATGAAGCACGCGTTTGCCCTGATACTTGGCGAGCTCAGTCCGCCGAGTTCGCTCAGCACCAATGTTTTCAAGCGCTTGCCGCGAACGATAATTCGTTTCGCCGACCAGAAAGTCGACCCGATCCACATTGTCAAAGGCGTGTTTGAGCATCAGGCGTTTCATTGTGTGGTTCGTGCCTTTGCCCCAGTAATTGCGCGCTAGAAAAGTCCAGCCAATCTCGACCGATCCACCATCTTCTGGATCGTACGCCTGAGTATCGCGATGAGCCAATCACGGCGTCTTGAGCGGTATCAATGACGACCAATGCGCCGCCTTTGACCAATGCATCATCGAAAAATTCGCGAAACACATCATCACGCCAGCGATCATGCATCGGGTGTTGTTCCCAAATCGCGGGATCAGATGCCACTGCATAAAGCGCCTGCCAATCCTCTGGCGTTAACGGCTTTAGCAACAGCCCTTCTGCCTCAAGGATCGGTTGTCTGTTCATGCGCCCGTTACGTCAGCCAATGCGGCGATGAATTTCGGGATATTCCCGTCATACAGTCCGGCAATGTTGATCCGGCCAGAGCCGGCCATGTAAATTGCATGGTCTTCTCGCAGGGTCTGAATCTGATCCTTGCTCAATGGCAGCATCGCAAACAGACCGTTTTGATTGGCCAGCGACGCAAGGCCTAGCCCTCGCGCTTCATTGTCTGCCGTCGCGAGGCGCGCGCGCACATCGCGCATCCGCTCACGCATGCTGGTCACTTCATCCAGCCACAATTTGGTGAGGCCCGAATCCCTTAGGATTACGCGCACCGCCGCACCGCCGTGATCAGGCGGCATTGACCAGCTTGCACGAGCCAAAGCGTTCGCATTGGATGCCACTGAATCGAGCTGATCGGGACGCTCAGTCATCATATAGAGTGCGCCAACTCGGTCGCGATACATACCAAAGTTCTTGTCGCAACTATAGGCAATCAGCGCTTGTGGCACCGCGTCCAAGACAGTGCGAACACCCGCTGCATCTTCCTCCATACCAAGCCCCAGACCCTGATAGGCGATGTCGAGCAATGGCAGTGCAGGTGAGTTCGCGAGGGCATTTGCAATCTCAGTCCATTGATCAGCTGTATAATCAATGCCGGTCGGATTGTGGCAGCAGCCATGGAGCAGCACCACATCGTTGGCGGTTGCAGTGCTGATGGCACCCAGAACTGCCTCAATATCCGCGTCGCCTTCACCTGTTGCATGGGCGAATGGCGCGATCTCTAAATCCAAATCTGCGAAAATCTGCGCATGATTGGGCCAGCTCGGCGTACCCATGTGAACGCGGGTCGCGCCTGACTCCTTGGCGAGTGCCGCCGCGAGCCGAACTGCCCCGGTCCCACCTGGCGTCTGCATTCCCTGAATCCGCCCGCCCTTCGTCGCATCCGGGCCGAAGACGTAAGGAGCCATCGCGTTGACAAAACCCATGTCACCTTCTGGCCCGAGATAGGACTTGCTGTCCTGCGTATCGACCAAACGCTGTTCCGCGCCCTTGATCGCCGCAAAAACAGGCGTGTCGCCCTCACCCGTCCGATAGACGCCTACTCCCAGATCAATCTTGTCGGATCGATCATCGGCGGCATACAGTTTGATCAGCGCCAGCAGCGCATCGGGGGCTTGTTGTTGAAGGTTCTGAAGCATGAGCGCGCCATGCAACCAGCGCGCCTCACTCGCAATAGAAAATTGACTTAACGCCGCGCTATTCGCGCTTTCCCGATGCTATCAAAACGGCAGCCAGCGCTGCTTCTTGGAAAAGCGCATATAACCTGCGTTGACACCCAGACGCAGACCTGCCCCGACACGAATAGGGATCAAGACAACATCGCCCTTACGCAAATAGCTCGCGGTCATGCCGCCCACGACATACGCCTGTCCTTCGCCAGCGGGATAGCGTTCATAAAGCTCTTCGCTATCATAGAGGTTGTAGACGAGGACAAAGGTACTGCCCGCATTGGCCCCCGCGTCAAACCCGATTGAGGGCCCCGTCCAGTATACCGGACGCTCACCCTCTACCTTGTGGAACATCGTGCCCGAGCCATAACGCGCGCCGACTACGAAAGCGCCGCCAGCCTCACGACCAACGATATACGCGTTCGGCTCACCCTGCTTGGCCAACAGGTTCTGGATCATCGTTGCAACGCCCTTGGCTCCTTTGCCAAAAACGCCCTCAGCAGCGCCGATCAGATCATCCTCGCGATAGGTCGTCGCGTTCTCGTCTACGGCGACGGTTTCTGTGGTCGAAGGTGCGCCAGCTTGTTCTGAGTCAGTCTCATCCAGCCAATCGGGCGTGATTGTCTCAGGCGGAGCACCTTCTGGCGGTGTCTGAGAATAGACAACTGCCGGCTCATCCTGAACCGCTGTTGATCCAGCTTCACTGGGCAAAGGTTCCAGATCGCCATCGATCGCCATGTCTGGATCAACGGTTTCGACCTGCGCAGCGACCGGGCTGGTTGCCAAACCAAAGGCCCCAACCGTCAGCGCAAGAATGCGCAGCGGCGCAAAACCAAAAAATGAATGAGCGGTTGCCATAGTAAGCCTTTCGATGCGCCAGACGCTTTGTCGGTCTTCAGAATCCTCATTGTCGCGGTCCGCAATGAGCGAACGATGAACCGAATCGAAAATACGGCAGAGCGAGTCATTCAGGGTGGTTTGGTGACGGTGCCGATCTCACCACCGTAGATAAAACGCTGCTCACACCCCCTTGATGGCACAGATAGAGCGAGCTATAGGCCCGCCTCTCGCGCGGAAACGCGCCTTCCGGAGACGTGGGTGAGTGGCTGAAACCAGTTCCCTGCTAAGGAACCATACCTAATACGGGTATCGAGGGTTCGAATCCCTCCGTCTCCGCCATTTTCCAAATTTTTCCTTATTTTCCGGTATTTTGAGTAATTACAATTGCTTGAAATTGCCAACTGTAACACAAACCTGTAACACACGGGCATGGGCGAAGTGGGGAAACCAAGCGGGCTTACAAAGCGGAAAAACGGCGTTTGGTACTTTCGGAAGCGATGGCCGAAACGCTACCTGCAAGACGGCGAGAGCCGCTCCGATTTTGTGCGATCCACTAACACCAGCGATTACGATGAAGCGATTTCACGGGTGGTCACCCTGCAATTGGAGGCAGAGCGCTATTTCCAAACGGAAAGCAGCAAGACGGTTCAGAGCGGCATAGTTCCGACCAGCAACCCTATTCCTCGCCCAACCAGCACCAAGCTCGCCATTCTCCAGCCGATAGAAGCCGAGCGGCTCGTTCAAAAGTTCTTCTCCGAAGCGATGCGGCAGATCGACATCAATCCTGTCGCCGCCTCCGAGATGTTGCCGAACGAGGCAGCTGATTATCGAGATGAGCTCAACGAAGAACGCGGACTGCTTACCGGCGCGAACGATCCACGCGATGCTGTCCCGACTGGCGACCTTGAGAACCGTCTATTGCATGAAAACGGCTATCGCTGTGAGTGGAGTAGCGAGGCAGGACAACTTCTTCGCGAACATCTGCGCCGCGCAGCAATCCAACTTTTGGACATCCGGCGAGCGAGATTTGATGGCGATTTCTCTGATCGCATAACCGACAGTCTTTTTGAGAAAAGGCCGCTCGGCCAGACAGATGGCGTCGGCATTGAAGCCATTTCCTTGGGCAAGGCAATCGATGAGTTTCGCCAAAGGCTCGTCGCAAAGCGTGAGCAAGGCAAGCATCAGCCTAAAACAACAGACCGCTACTTGCGTGAGCTAGAGCACATAGAGAAATTCTTCGGCTCCAATCGTGCGATGCATTCCATTCGCCTCAGGGAATGTGAGGACTTTCAAGATGTCTTTTCCCGCCTTCCAACGAATTTCCAAATCGGGCTTCGTAAGACCAATAAGGACTATCGAGAATTAGCCGACCATGCGGACGCAAAGGGCATGGTGAGCCTTCAATGGAACACGCAAGAGAAGTATCTCGCCCAGCTTCAACGCTTCATGGAATGGGCATCAAAACGTGAATATGTAATCCGGAATTATGCCGACGACCTCAGTCCTGCTGGGCGAAAGCCGCAGGGATCAGTCGCCAAGCTCCCCTTCGAGAATGATGAGCTACAAAGGTTCTTTGATCGACCACTTTATACCGGGAGTGTCGATGACGCTTTTGGCTTTCACAAGCCGGGACCAAACATTGTTCGGCGTGCGCGCTATTGGTTGCCATTGATTGGGTTGTTCGCAGGCATGCGTAGCGGCGAAATTCTTCAACTCACGCCTGATCACTTCAGGGTCTCACCAGAGGGAAACGATTTCATCATTTTGACGCCCGATATGAAGCTCAAGAGTGAAAACGCTCAGCGAGAAATTCCTGTGCATCCATTCCTGCAACACATCGGCTTGATTGAATGGGTTCAGCGGACGGGGATCGCCAACCAAACTTTGTTCCCCGAAATCCACGAAGACAAATTTGGCAATGCCAGTTCGGTATTCTCAAAACGCTTTCGCAAAGACCTTGAGAAACTGGAATTAGGCGACCGCAGAAAGAAACTGAGTTTTCATTCCTTCCGTCACACCTTCAAGCGCGCACTCGACCGAGCAAATGTTCCTGAGCACGACATGGAGGAGTTGTGCGGTTGGTCACGTGAGGGAAGGACATCGCGCCGCTATGGAGTAGGATTGGAGGCCGACCGGCTGAAGGGGCAAATCCTCAAGGTCAAATATGGCATCGAGATTGAGCACCTCGCCAGTCATCGCCTGCTATGATTTTCACGCGTCGTGGGCCTACCAAACATGTACGAAGCCCAGCATTCTGGGACTTTGAGCGAAAACTGACACTAACAATGAGGGTATGGGACAAAGGCCTGAGAATGTGCTGTAGTCCTAGGTTAGCATCGGGTTGCAGCCGCCAGACTAGCGCCCTGGACATCTTAACTGTTTCCGTTGTAAAGACCGCCCGTGCCGAAGTTTATTGATCTTTTTGCGGGATGTGGTGGGCTTTCTCTTGGCCTTCACAATGCTGGCTTTGATTGCGAGTTCGCGATTGAGCAGCATCCGGATGCTTTCGCGACTTATAGCAACAACCTTCTCGACGGTCGAAGGTATCATTGCGACTGGCCAGAATGGCTGGAAAAACGACCGCACGACATAACTTCACTGGTCGAAGACCATGAAAGTGACCTCAAGCAATTGCATGGACAAGTCGATTTGGTGGCAGGCGGCCCACCGTGTCAGGGCTTTTCCATGAATGGGAGGCGCGACCCGGACGATCCGCGAAGTCAGATGGTTGAGGCTTATCTCCGGACAGTGGAACTCGTGCAGCCTCGGCTGGTGCTACTTGAGAATGTTCGCGGTTTCACTTCGATGCCCCACGCCGATGGCGGAAATTACGATGAAGCTGCGAAGGCTCGATTGGCAAGTTTAGGATACGACGTTTGGTCTGATGTGCTTATCGCAACTGACTACGGAGTGCCGCAGAAACGACCACGCTTTATTCTGATTGCAGCCATTGCCAGCAGCTTGCCGGGCATTGATCCCATGAGCAGGTTGAAGACGTCAAGGAAGCGCTTCCTCACTGACAAGGGAATTGATCATGTGCCTGTATCGGCAAGCGAGGCACTCTCGGATTTTGTTCTTAGAGGATCAAAGCCGCGACCAGACCCAGAATGGGGCGAGCGCGGATATGGAGCATTGTCGCGTGGTGAGGCCGATAGCAGTTTCCAGAAGCTGATGAGGGCTGGCCAGTCTGGGCAACCCTCAGACTGTCGACTGGCTCGGCATACCGACAAGACTGTCGCCCGTTTTTCCAAGATACTCGAAACTTGTCCTCGTGGAAGAAGCCTTTCACCCAAAGATCGCCTACGTCTTGGGATTGGAAAGCGCTCTACCACTCCACTTCATGAAGATATGCCTGCGCCAACCGTGACGACCTTGCCGGACGACATCATCCACTACTCTGATCCCAGATCACTGACAGTGCGAGAGTTAGCCCGTTTGCAGTCATTCCCCGATTGGTTCGCTTTTAGCGGCCCCTACACTACTGGCGGGGAGCGCCGAAAATCGGCCTGCCCACGCTTTACGCAGATCGGAAATGCAGTCCCCCCGCTGCTTGCGGAAGCTATTGGTCAGGTCCTCTTGGGCCTACTCGACGATCAACAGCCTGCGGAGGTCGGTAACGTGTCCAAGTATTCTACCGAAGTCGGACCGAAAACGTATGAAGTCCGTGCGAGTTAACGGATTTGCATTTTTGCGAGGGACTTGGAAGCCATCCTCGGTGCGCTCCTCCTTGCCATGCGCAAGGGCGTTTCGGCGATACAGCAGTCCTTTTCTATAGTTGGATTTCAAGGATCGCAGAAGATCGCGAACTTCGTCTGAACCATTCTCAGATCGTGCCAATCTATCGGCCTCAATATAAAGAGCAACACTAGGCATCTTTTCAAGCAGATCGTCTAGGCTTTTGATCGACTTAACCTCGTCTAACCACTCCATGGTGCTCTTCTCTGAGTTCGAGATCATGGTGGTCATGATCTCCTCGGCCTTCTTTTCGTCAGCTCCAAAATGCAAGATGATATCTCGAAAATGTTCATCGCAACTGGCGACAGTTTGCGACGCAAGTCCCCTCATTGCATTCAGGCGATTGAGGGCGGGGGACAAATTCTGAACCAGTTCGTGAACTCGGTTTACAAGCCGATCTCGATGCACACAATAAACGCCTTCAATCTGCGCATCGAACATCAACTGACGAAGTTCGCTCTCGTCGCGGCCACTGTAAAACAGGAGAGGTGTCGAGTTGAATTGTCTCCGCACGTCTTTGGCCAGTTCATCGCCTCGCGTCTCGCCCAATTGAAGATCGAGAAGGATCAATTCATAGTCATAGAAATCTGACTGCCTCTTCGCGAATGCGGCAATATCCTCTGGCGTTTCTATACGATCAATGCGTGGCTCGAACCCTCCGTCGCGTATTGCATCCTGAACACCATTGACCAATGCATCACTCGCTTGGTCTTCGATCCAACATACATTGAAGGTCAGGTTCATTTTGATCGCTCCGGTAGCAGCATGACTAGATCGACGCGTCCGGTTTCGCGTGAGGGGTCCAGCGATAACCCGCCGCCCATCGCCTCTAAAACCTTGCGAGAGTGGTAAAGCCCCAATCCAGTGCCTTCGGGTGTAGAGGAGTAGCCTTTATCAAATATCTTAGAGGGATCGATTTCGTCTTCATCGATCCCACGGCCATCGTCGGAGATCAAAACCTCGATGCGCCCTTTGATTAAGGACTTTCTTGCACTCATTGACATCATTCTCGCGCCATGTTTGCGCGCATTGTCGAGGAGATTGTCGACCACTACCACAAGATCGACCGGACGGAACTCGGTGTCGAGTTCAAGCTCGTTCGCTTCAAACCGAACAGTTGAAGTAGCGTCACGCTCACTGCGGACTTGATTTACATACTCGTCGAGGAATGCGACTGCATCACCGGCCAGTCTGTCGGTTTCAAGATCAAATCGGGCGTTGGAAGCAAATCTGGCAACCGCGATTAGCCGGTCATTTTCGAGATGGATGTAGTCCAGATCGTCTGCCACCTTCTTCGTTCGTGATCGAATTGAAGCCGCTGCGTCACCCAGATCATCGTCATCGCCTCCAATTTCGATTTCGCTTGCCGCAGCGATTATGGCATTCGCGCCCTTCAATGATCTATCTATCGCAGCACTGATGTTACCGGAATAGATCATCACCTGATGCAGGAGCAGCGTCATCTGCTCGACAGTCATATCCTGCGTTGAGGCTAGATACTGCGTTTGCAACTCAAGTTGCTTGAGGCGAGCGTCCGTTCGCGCTTTCGCCGCTAGGGCTTCTCGTGCTGCTTCGGCAGCTTCGGCCTCTGCTTCTTCAAGTTCCTTTATTCGCGCTTTTGCGTTTTCGACGCGCCGCAGAAGCGCCTCGTCCCCCTGATTTTCGGCGATAGTAGTGAGTGCTTTGATTGCGCCATCGACAGTCCGCAAATCATCGTCGAAGATGTCGACAAGGTCAGGATCGTAATATTCCAGTTGGAGGTCGCTTGTAGCCGCGAGACTAGCGATGATCTGGGCAACTCGGCCTTTGGTTTCCCCAAACTCTAGACCACTTGCATCGTCTCGGTCTTTGTCTGCCTTATCCTTCCACGTCACACCAACAACATATCGTTCCAGCCTGACGATGGCTTTTCTCAAGATTGCTTCATAGAGATCACGTGAGTGCGCGTCCTCGATCAATCCAGCGTCACGGCTTGACGCTTCACGGAACATCCGGGGGCGGGCTGTAATGTCGATCCTACCCATGATATCACGTGTTCCGAGATACCGTGATGTGCCCTGCTGTTTCCTTCTATTGAGGCCGAGCGTGTCATCGGTCTCTTCGCCAATCGGAAAGACGCGGAAACCATTAAGGAACAAAAAAACGCTGCCAAACTTAACTGGTTGCACACCCATTCGTCTGGTGAAAGTGTTCTTGGCACTTCGATTAAGAAAGAACACTTCGATTTCGACCTTGGCCGTCTTGAGGCCTTCGTATTCATTTTCTTCTGTGATCACGTAAATTAAGCGATCTCGGTCTACCAATGACGTTCGTATCTCGTCGTCGGTGATAGTCACGTCGATCCGAGTGGTCTTCTCCGTTAGCAACTCTCTCAAGTCATTGCCCACAGGGCCTTCGAGTTCACGCAGGGTGGCCTTGTCGAAGTCGGAGTTCTTGATTGTGATATGGACTGGGGTGTCCTTCGTTGTTCCAAATGGGTCGATCAGCTTTTCAAGGTACCTCTTAAGTTTTTCAATGTGATCGGCGTTCCAGACTGCGCGCAGGTTCTTTATGCGCAACACCGTTCCGGATTTTTTGGGTAGCTTGACGGGTGCTTTTTCTGGAAAGTCATCGACTGATTGAAGGTTCACACCTATCTTCTGGAACAATTTCTTGCTGTCCTGCTCGAAACTGTCCCACTTCACATCGAGGCGCTGCGTGGTCTTGTCTACTTGCGTCCGTGAGAAAAGCGCAAGTTCCTCACCGAGTGTATCGCATGAAAAACGCCCAATACCCTTGCTACCTGCGTATCGTCCAGGAGCTTTGATTTGGTCGCGATAGTCGGCAGCCTCGGCATCATCCTCTGACCCATCAGCTTTTGCCGAGTAGGCGACGAATAGCCAACGGTCGGTTATACCGCGTTCGTCCATGCCCTTTCCATTGTCGACAATCCAGAGTTCGTTTCTTGCCAAGTCAAAGGCGATGTCTACGCGCTTCGCATTCGCATCAAATGAGTTTTTAACCAGTTCAAAGACCGCGACAAACTCATTTGTGACGAGATCGCGCCCGATAATATCTTTAAGGTAAGAACTTACCCGGAAGTGTTTTGTCGTCGTCATGTTTGACATGAGATAACGGTTGGTCGAGCAATTGCATAGTCATGTGGCGTCTGGCCATCGTGACAGCAACCTAGATGTCGGGAGGGTTTATGAGCAAAGCACTTAGTGACTGGGCGAGAACGGAAAGACAGTTCATCCAAGACGAACTCAAATGGTTCAGTGGCGGCGCACGCCTTATTTCTCCAAGTGGCGACGACATCACATCGCAAAAGATGGAAGAATTGAAGGCACGATTGGAGCATGTGATCATGGCCCTCGGCGAGGGATCGTCTAGCTGAAGTTTGCTCTAGTGGGAGTGTGGACAATTAGTGCTAAGGCTTCTCGCATAGGTCTCTCAAAATGCTGCAGAACATTTTCTTGCAAAGTGATGACCCTATTGAGAAGCGCAATTGGAATAGGAGTTAGGCCTGAAATGGCGAAGAAGCCCCGTCCCGGTCCAAAAATAGAGCACATAGTTCACCTACTTGAACCGAGTATCAACAGTGGCTTCATGAGAGGGCAGTTGGTGATAGAGGGCTTGCTTGTCCGTCGTCATGACATTTGGCACAGACTGAGAGTTGATCGTTTGGAGGACTGGCCTCGTCTGTTGGTTTCAGTTTAGGCGGCTAGCTTGCGGTGAAGCAAGCGGCGATGTTTTAGCGTCTTTTGTTTGATCCTTTCTCTTCGCTTGATGATGGCTGCGGCTCTACCGAAGTAGACGTCGGCAGGTGTGACGTTGTCGAGGCTCTCGTGATAGCGCTGATGGTTGTAATGCTCGACGAACGCTTTGATTTGGTTTTCTAGATCGCCTGGCAGGAAGTAGTTCTCCAGCAGAACACGGTTCTTGAGCGTCTGATGCCAGCGCTCGATCTTGCCTTGGGTCTGCGGATGGAAGGGCGCGCTTCGCACGTGATCCATCTTCTTGGCGCTGATGTAATCAGCCAGCTCTCCAGCGATGTAACAGGGACCGTTGTCCGATAGCAGGCGCGGCTTATGCAGCACATTGGCATGGCTACAGTCTGAAGCAGTAAGAGCCATATCGAGGGTCTCAGTGACGTCTTCGGCTCGCATGGTGGTGCACAGCTTCCAGCTGATGATGTAGCGCGAGTAATCATCGAGCACGGTGGAGAGGTACATCCAGCCCCACCCGATGATCTTGAAGTAGGTGAAGTCCGTCTGCCACATCTCGTTCGGTCGCATGGTTTGCGTGTGGAACTGGTCTGCCGCCTTGATCACCGTGTAAGCAGGACTGGTGATCAGATCATGAGCCCTCAGAAGTCGGTAAACGGTCGCTTCAGAGACGAAGTAGCGCTTCTCATCAGTGAAGCGCACCGCAAGTTCACGCGGACTGAGCTCGCTATGCTCCAGCGCCATATCAACGATCTGGTCCTGCACTTCGGGCGCAATGCGGTTCCATACCCTGCTTGGCGTTGAGGGACGATCCTTGAGCGCCTCAGGCCCGCCTTCTAGGTAGCGGTCATACCAGCGGTAGAAGGTCCGCCGCGCCACGCCGAGCTGATCCAGCGTGCGCTTGGCAGGCAGATGTGACTGCTCGACCAGCTTGATGATCTCCAGCTTCTCAGATGCAGGGTATCTCATGCGTCGTCTCCCCCAAGCCCGGTCATGCTTTTTTTGAGCAACCGGTTCTCCAGGGTCAGATCAGCAACACACTCCTTCAGATCACGCGCCTCATTACGCAGATCCTTCACCTCATCCGTGGTCGCAGCACGGGCTGTATCGCCAGCAAGACGGCGTTTACCCGCTTCCATGAATTCCTTCGACCAGGTGTAATACAGGCTTTGCGCGATCCCTTCACGGCGGCACAGCTCAGCAATGCTATCATCGCCGCGCAGACCTTCCAATACGATCCTGATCTTGTCTTCGGCTGAGAAGTGCCGCCGCGTCCGACGGCGGATGTCCTTCACAACCTGCTCCGCAGGTTGCTTCGACTTCGACTTTTTGGTTCTCATCTTCGTTCCTTCGTCACTACGACGAGAACCAAAACTCTCCTAAACTTCAACCGCTAATCTGTGCCATAGGTGCTGACGGGGAACAGGTGATAGAGGGCTTGCTGTTGGTCATATTGAGACACAACCTTACCGATCCCGATGTTATTGATTTAGACCGTACCAACTATTCCCGACTGTGTGGTCTCTGTCGCGCAATCGATTTGCTTGATAGCGACATGCATGCGCTGCTCAAACGTATCGGCAATATCAGGAATAAGATGGCGCATCAGCTCGACTACCGACTGGCCTTTGATGACGCGTTTGCACTAGCCAAAACGGCAGCGGGAGCGGGCGTGGTTTTCTCGGACGACACCATACACACTGACAAGGATAGATCGGAGGAATGGTATGGTGTTGAAGGCATTGTGCAGGAAGTTTTTCAGAGCCTCTCTCAAGACTTAGTATTTCAATTCGACCCGACCTTGGACGGTATTTTTTCGGACTTTCATTGAGGTCTGAACGAAGAGGACTTTCGTCACGTCGTGATGCTTAGTCTAGCAACCGACCGACCGTGACACCGAGCGCATTGGCAATCCGCTCGACTACATCAATCGATGGATTACGCGCACCTCGCTCAAGATCGCTGGCGTAGGTCCGATGGATGCCGCACTCAGCCGCTAGGCTTTCCTGCGACCAGTCGCGCTCATTCCTCAGTTCTTTGAGGTTTTTTGCAAGGCGAAGACGGATATCCATCGCCTTGACTTCAAGCAGGTGTCGCCTATCGGTCTACAGACGATGAGTAACATCAAAAAAGTAATTGATCGTTCGGTGAGCCACATGAGAAACCCGATCCACATTGTGGCGATCTGCGCCGGAGCCTTCTGGTTGACGCCAGCCCATGGTCAGTCCGGTGACTATGTTGAGTTCGGTGAGGTTGCCTCCGACTTTTCCCGGACAATCACATCCATCAAAAGCTGTAAGAGCATGGGCTTCAGAGTTGCGGACCATTCCGGCATACCAAAAGAACTCACCGACCGAGCATTTCGCGAGGCAGTCAGGTTGAGAGTGGACCGATCAACTGCAGAAGCACTCATGCTTAAAGCACTTGAGCGCGAAAAAAGCGACATGGGCTTGATGGCATCAGTTCCAGAACACGCTGACACAGTTGAGGAAATCGAAGTCTATTTTCGTGAGTTTGTTGGCTTCTGGGATGCCAGATGTCGGTCAATCGCCAGAGCCAACCTAGGATCAGACTATGTTTCGGTGTCGGGCAATGAAGCCGAAGTTCAAGCCGCACTGGTACGGGATGCTATCGCCGGGTCTTGACCAATCCCGGTGCTCAGCCGCAGAAATGTTCGTCTGCAACAGCGTGTCGGTTGACATAAAAACTGAGCATTTCCCGTGACTTAGACACCATTTTCTGTCATTCTTCAGCGAAGAAATTGACGGGGAAACAGTATGTTAGTTGGCTATTGCCGGACGAGCACAACAGAGCAGATCGCGGGCTTTGAGAAACAGATTGAGTTAATTGGTGCAACGGGTTGCACGAAAATATTCAAAGAACAAATCTCCAGCGTTGCCCGCCGCGATGAACTTGAGGCGGCGCTAGATTTTGTCCGAGATGGCGATACGTTGATCGTTACGCGGCTTGATCGACTGGCGCGCTCAACACGTCACTTTCTGGAAATTATCGACAGACTGGATGCCAAGGGCGTGGCGCTAAGAATACTCGATTTTGGCGGATCATCGGTTGATAGCCAAAGCGCAACCGGGCGCATGATGCTGACGATGTTTAGCGCCTTCGCAGAATTTGAGCGCAGCTTGCTTCTGGAACGCCAACGTGCAGGTATTGCGAGAGCTAAGGCAGAAGGACGTTATAAAGGCCGTGCGCCAACAGCGCGTGCGAAGACCCCAGAGATACTTCGCCTGCGCTCAGAGGGCCATACGCCCGCTCAGATCGCCGAACTGACCGGCGTCTCCAAGTCATCGGCATATCGCATTCTAGCAGAGGTTCGATAGTGCAACGGGGAGCACTGGATTTTGGCGAGCAGTTCGCAATTCTCACCGGGATAATCGAAGATGCGCATTCCATCGCTGTTGAGGGTCAGGCGCATGGGCTGGCGACAGACGAGTATCTCGTTCTCGTCGGGCAGTTGCAACGCGTCGTAAGAAAAATTGGAGATCGCGCCGCCAAAATCGAGCAGGTGTTGTGATGGCAAAAACCGCAAAAGGCTCAAAAAAACTAATGCGGCACAAATCTATGAAAGCATTGATCTATTCGGCAATTTTGAGGGTAACTAAATGAGCTTTTCAGGCGACTTGTTTGGTCATGTGGCAAAGCCCAAACGCAAACCTTGGCAACGGCCTTACAATGGTTGGGACTGGCCATCTCGATGTGCCGTTACCCCTATCCAGAATAAGGCCGTGCGCGAAGGCAGGCTGGTTCGACCAATTGTTTGCTCCATATGCGGACACACCAAACCTGACGATCCCAGAGGCGCTGGCTACATCTTTATGCACACCGAGCGGTATGATCGTCCGCTCGACCTCTATCCAGCATGCAAGCGTTGTCACGCCGCGCTGCATGCGCGCTTCGATGATCCGGCCCGGTGGCTATTAGTAGCGAAAGCAAATTGGCGTGAAGGAGCTTGGTTCACACTTCTGGCCATGGACCCGCAAAGCCAATTCCAGCCCTTCGAGGTGACCTACCCAAGCGGCTTCCCGGATGCCTTCGCCTGAAGAAATCAATGGCCTCTCTATAGAGATGCGCTAAGCAAAACACGGGCAATCAAACAGGGAGGCACGGCAGTTGGCTATTGGGCCACGTCGCTACATACAACGTGCACCATATCGAGGGCGCAATGACCTCCGTTCACTAGAGCGAGGTGGTCATCCATCAATTGGCGAGGTTGGTGTTGATGCACTAAAGCTAAAGATAACGGCATTTTGCAGACCAACTGAGAATAGCAATCAACATGCCGCTACGGAATACTTTAACAGTTTTCCTGAGGGTGTGGGCATGGAGCTGGCGCATTGGTTCCCTGCTCCACGAGACCCTCTGCAGGCACGAACCCAGCACATGGCAACTAGGCCCAACAGGGAACGCGGACTGATCCAAACGCTCGGCCATGTCGATACTCGAGTAAATCCGGTAAGGCGAGGCATTGGATTGAAAGTCACGATTGAGATTGACGGCAATCCGACGCGAACGCTCGCTCACCTATTGAAGCGCTTCGCTTCAGTCCAGCCCGCCAACTTCACGGACGCAATATCGACCCTTTCGCCAGTTGAGTTTTTCGCGCCAGCCGAAAACGTTTCGATGTCCCTAGATGGCAGAACAAACTGGATCGAAGACCGAAGTGCATTGGTAGAGCGCCTTGGCAATGATCCTTACTCAATGTTTCTGCCTGTCTACCTCGCGGCCATTTTGAGGTTCGCTGAAATCGCCGTCAGCTCTGGATTTGCTCCGCAGTTTGTGTCCGACGGTGAGGTGCGTGTCTTGAGACAAGATGGTATTGAGGTAACAATCGACACCGCCCAAATCAGTATCCCGCAGTCCGAGGTCTACGTGGAACGGTATCACGGTCGAGCGGTAGCTGGGATGCGCGAAGCAGCCTTGCGAGCAATTGATCAATTGAGCGATCTAGAGAGCACACTGTTCCTTGGACATGAGGGCCAGTCGCCATCTGAGGATCGCTCTTCGGTCGCTAGAAGGGCGGGAAGTCTTCAGCTCACAACCAGCCTGCCTCACAATACAAATCTGGCGATCTACCCAAAATCCAACAAGCGTTTGCGATTTGAGCTTAGGCGCAAAAAGCAATTTAGCTGGGGAGATAGAGCGTTACGTTTTGCTGCGCCAATGGAGCGTGTTCTGTCGCGCATCAACCAAGATCGCTCAAGATGGATTGAGGGTGGAAGTAGCCTGAGATGGGAGAACGTGTTCGCGCTGTTTGCAGAGCCATCTCGGCCCCACATTGGTGATATTGCGGAGCTTCTCGCCATCGTGGCCGAGGTCGCAACCCGGCACGGCGCGCCCGTCGAAATGCTTGTCCGCAAACTTGTTCAAGATGGCGGTATAGCCCGCGACGAGATCGATGGTGTTAGCCAGAGCACCCTTGCGGCTTTGGAACGGGCCGGTGTCTTGGATCGAGTGCTGATCGCAAGCAGGAGCGGCAATCGGACAGCCCCGAGATACTCTCTTCGCGACCATTGGCTCACAGCGGCGCAGGAAATGGCGTTGCTGCACGCTACTAGGGATGACGAGACCGATGGATGAAATGGAACTCAAGTACGCTGCACGCGATGGCAAGTCAGTTATTCTGAGTTGGGACGATTATCAGACCACAATGACGGTCTGGACAGGTCTGAAGCCACGACAAAAAATTGGTCAGATTGTTTTTCAGCTGAGGGAAGATGCTTTTGGCGGCGAATACCTCCACGTTATAAGTATGGATTTTAGTGGGCCGAACGGCACCAAGTCCTACCTAAGAATAGGCATTGGCGAAGCCGTAATTCGCTACATCAATGAGGAATGCGGTTACCATGTCACCTTCTCACCAATCGATGGGCAAGGGCGTCCTGATGGCAGCCATGTGACAGGAGTAGGTGTGCCTTTCGCCCACAAAATGGTCAGTTTGGGTCTGGCGACATTCGCAGATTAGACCCAGCTAAAGATAAGCAGTGAATGCGCTCGGAGGCGAATGGATTTGCAACGCTGTTGCAGCAAATTGAGGTTTTTCGAGCCTGTAACACACGGGTGTTGCACAGAGTGGCAACCCATGATTATTATACAATCGAAAACAGGTGCTTATTTGGAATTGGCTGGCTCTCCCTCCGTCTCCGCCATACATTTCGGGTCTGCCGCCGCGCTTCTTAGGGTCGGCGATAACATACCCCTTTCGTTTTTCGGGCAGATCTGGGTCTCACGGCACCCCTCTCAGTGTGTTCGCTAACATCGAAATACTCGGCCCACTCAAAGGCCTTAAAGACTGCTCAGCGATAGCGAAGCTAGCTAGCCTTTACATTTGACCAACTCGTCACGGGTTCGTCACAAATTGAAGGCAATCCACCTTTGAATTCAGGGGTTGGCTGCATGTCTGTCATAAACATTCTGCTTACACATCCGGATGCAAACAGCTTTGCGCCGTTCGCTCATGAAGAAGCGGTATTCACCTTCACGAAGATCAGTTCGAGCGGCTTCGATGGTCTGATTGAGGGGCCAGTTTGGATCTTCATCGATTGGGTGATGGAGGATATGGCTGGGTTGGAGCTGTGCCGGAGGTTTCGCGCCGATCCGATAACCGCGAACGCCCACATCACGATGGTTCTGGAAGATGAGGACCTTGCTTCGCGCAAACGCGCTTTAGATGCCGGTGCAGATGACTACATGACCGGGCCGGTCGATAGACATATTATATTGGATCGCATCTTCGCATTAAAGCCCTCACTTTCAGATCCCTATGCTGCAGATCGTCTGGAGTACGGACAGTTGACGATCAATCTGACCGCGTATCGGGCCTATTGGCATGAAACCGCTATCGAGGTTAGCTCCAATGAGTTCCGCCTGCTTCGGTTCCTTGCTGAAAACTCCAACAAGACGTTGTCGCGCCAAGAAATTCTGGCGGGATTGAGGAAAAATGAAGAGAAAATCGACGAGCGCACCGTTGACGTTTGCATTGGCCGTTTGCGCAAGGGGTTAAAGGCGGCTGGTGCAGGTAACCCCTTACGGACTGTCCGCTCAATAGGCTATGTTTTCGATCTGTGATGAATCGGGTGGGGCGGCACATTCACCTCGCAATCCAGCTTGCATTCGCGTCAAAACTTCATGGTGAGGCCCAGCGAAAATGATGTGCCGACATCGAAACTGTTGATCTCTATGCGGTTGTCACCCACTTCCTGAAATTCAAAGTTGCCACGCCCGAAGATATTGCGAGCCTCTGCCTTCAATTCCAGTGGTAGCGAGAAGATGTTAAGCTCTTGGCGCGCGACCAAGTCGAATGTCAGCCCGGGGTCTTCGACAATATCGGGCAATCCAGCGGTGCCGCGGCGGGTTACGCGTTCGCTCGCATAGCTAAGCAAGAACGTGAGCTGCTGAAGCTTGTCCTGATCTTCAATGCCGAACTGAACGTTGACCAGATGATCAGACTGGCCAGTGAGCGGATCGCCGTTATTAAAGAAAAGGTCCGCGTCACTTTCAATCGCTCCGACCCCGGCAGTGAAAATCCGCGTAACATCGCCATCAATGACCTTTAGCTCTGACTGCGTGTAAGTGTAGTTCGTAACAAGGATCAGCTCCTTGCTCTCAAACCAGCCCGTGGCGCCCCAATCAAAAAGCGGCTTCGTCCATTGGAACTCGAACTCTCCACCCAGCAGCTCAGCCTTCGGCGCATTCGCAAAGCGCGTAGTAAAGCTCGTATCCGCACCAATGGAAACATAAGGCTCGATCGGATTGTCGATCTCTTTGTAGAAACCAGCGATTGATACACGGTTGCTTCTGCCGAAATAATACTCGCCGCGTATCTCCGCGTTGAGCAGTTCTGAATCGAGCAATGCCGGATTGCCAATATACAGCCGCTGATTTTCTGGGTCAGTGTAAGGCTGGAAAATCAGCTCGCGAAACTGCGGTCGGGCAATCGTTTTGGACGCACTAGCCCGCAATTGCAGGGCGTCGGTCACTTCCCAGGTCACCGTTGCCCCCGGCAGAAAATAATCATTATCGAGCGCTGTCGTTGCCAGTGAAACAAAGGGGTTTTCGAAACGGCTTACTGTCTGCACGGATTGTGCGGCGTCTTCGTAGCGAACGCCCAATTCGATGCCCAATCCAAACGCTGGGGTAATGTTGGCCTTGGCATACCCAGCCTGAATTTCCAGATCAGCGGCAAAAGCGGGGTCACTTTGCGTTGGTTCAGTCAGACCAATGCCAAAGAATTCGATGACTGCGTCACCCAGCAGCAAATCAGGCCGCAGAGCACCGACGCCCGGTGGAATGTTGTCTCCATCAATCAGGAATTCTCGGCGTTCAGAATCGCGGTTTGTATCAGTATACGCGTATCCGATTGTCGTGGTGAGCCAGTCGGTCAAAGGATAGCTGACATCAATCCCTGCGTAAAACAGCTCTTCCTTGAGAGTTGAAAAAGCAACCGATGCACTGCCGCGCTGGCGATCCAGCACGTTGATAAAGATGTCACCCGTTTCCTGATTTTCCTGATTGGTCCGCACATAAACGAACTCATACTCATACGGGGCCTCGCGCTGCGTCTGCGCAAAACCGCCGCGCAGGTCGACAGAAAGCTCGCCAAATTCAAACTCGCCGACGAGCTGGGTGTCAATCAGCTGGCGTTCATACCAGCCAGTGTTCTGCGTGATCAGGCTGTCTTCATCAAGCAGCAACTCTCCAAAGCCAAGGCCTGACTGCTTCAATGTGTCGCGGATGAAGAGGTTGGTCCATCGGATTTTCTGCTCGCCAAACTCCAAGCCTATTCCGAGCAGGGCATTCGCCAAAATGCGGTTATCCGTGACGAAGTTTTGCGACTCCCGGTCCAGCTGCAGATCGGTGGTAAACGGGTTCTGCGCAGTAATGACTTTGGTGCGCAGCTTGTTGCTGAGGGAAGCTGTCGCAATAATGCCGAGCCGGCCATCCTCACCAATATCGAAAGCCGTGCCAGTGGTAATCCCGCCGGAAAAGTTTGGCCGCGTGCTGCCCACTTCTTGAAGTAAAACAAGGTTGGGATTCCCCAACTGCTGCACGATCGCGCCTTGTTCCGCGGTCGTCAGATCGCCAATGCGGCGACCACTCGCGAAGAATTCCTGCAGAGCGGGAGGCACATCACGTGTGCCGTCGTCAAAGCCTGACCAGTCCCAATCAGAACCGAAATAGTCCAGTCCATTACTGAAAGTCGTCTCTGTATCGCCACTAACACTCAGGCTGATATCCAGGAAGCTCTCATCGGGCACCGCGCGCGTGGTTAAGTTGATAACGCCGCCACCAAATTCTCCTGGAAAATTCGCAGAGTAGCTCTTTTGAACCAAGGAGGAGGCAACGACATTGGTTGGAAAGATATCGAGAGGCACCACCCGACTAAGCGGCTGTGGCGATGGTAGCGGGAGGCCGTTCAGGAGTGCCAGCGAGTAGCGATCACCCAGACCGCGTACAAACACGTTACCATTACCGACCACGGCTAGGCCCGTGGTTCGCCCCAAAGCACCGGCGATATCCCCCTCACCAGTTCGCGCAATCTGTTCCTGCGACAGAACTGATATGACTTGAGTAGAGCTGCGAGTTACATCTCTGTTGCGCCGACCAGTAACAATGATGGCCCCACCGGGGACCGAAATCTCGGGGTCTTCGATAGGCTCATCGTCTGGGTTGACTTGCTCATCCACTGCTGTCGCATCGGAAGCGGGCGGGTCGACGATTTCACTATCCTGAGCATAGCCAACTGCTGGAAATGTGAGAGCGGTGGTAAGCGTTAGCAGCCCAACCAACTGCTTGCCGGTTTTCATATGCGAAGACCCTTTCATAGAGGCCTGGAAGAAAGTCAGGGATTGTGCAGTGGAACGACCGGCGGGAGAGATGCTGGCCGCTCCACTACGGTCGGGGGTTACTGGTAAACCGGCAGCGAAGTGCAGGCGCCGGTATTGTTGCCGAAGGCGATCGTCGCAGAATCGCAAGTCCACCCTTCAAAGCGCGTATCACCGGCTCTGGCCGCACCAACGAACCCGGCATTGTCGAAGAAGGCGGAAACGGCGGTTGGATCGAAGGCAACCAGGGCATCTTCGTTGGCCCCATTGATGTATGTCATCGTCAGAGTGTTGGTGAACATGGCATTGTTGTTCGAACCGCTGTCGAAGATCGCCTGCGTTTGGGCAGCGGTGATCCCGCTGCTGCCGTCACGGAACGCGGTGGCGCAATCTAGCGCGACCGATTCAAATCGTGGCGGCCCGACATCGTCAAGACCAGCATCAGCAGCGCGCACTGTCTCAGGAAGATCAATTCGCAAGCAAGGCGTACCATTAGAGGAGTTGTCAAAGATGACTGTGTTGAACAGCGAGTAGTCTGTTCCCCCGCGGATCCGCACAACCTGATCGTCATTTCTGCGCTGAATGAAGGTTGCGTTGGAAATCAGCGTATTCTGGCGCGGTGTATTGTCGACCAGCGTATTGTTGCTGTCCGCCTCGATAATCGTGTCACCGACATCAGGACGTTGCACCGCGACAACATATTGCAGAGTGGCCTTCACGCCGGTGTCTGTGTCGAGCGAGTCGTCCTCTGCACCGACAACCACCAGCCCTTTCATATTGACCACGCCGCCAAAGAATTCGACGCCGTCATCCGCGCTGTTGAACGACATGATGTTTTCAAAAGTTGTTCCTGAACCCACGCCACCAGTGGTTAGCGCCTGAAGTTCGTCGCCATTGGCGAGCACCGTACCAGAGTAACGGAGCTGAACGTTCTGGACTGAGCCGGAACTGTCAGCAGGATCATTGCCACCATAACGCGGCGGAGTGGTGGTACCTTCAACCTCACGCTCGCAATCTGCGGTTCCCGGCGTCGCCGCATTCGAAAGGCAATCTGTGACCGGTGCCCGCCCGTTCAGGATAAGACCACCCCAATCACCCGACGAATCATCGGTATTCTCGCCCCGGATATTCTGTTGGCTGGTGAAGATGATCGGGCGCGCCGCCGTACCGTTAGCCTGAATTTCGTTCCCGCGATTTACGTTCAGATATGACCCGTCAAGGCCCGCCAGAATGACCCCTGGTTCAATTGTCAAAACAACGTTGGTGTCATCCAGCCCATCGGAATTGTCAGCGGTGGGACCGCCGTCGGAGCCAACATCCACCTGCCCATCGATCAGATAGATCACTGCGGCGTTTGTCGCAGAGAATTGCAACTGTGACGAACGATTAAACCGGGCGGGCAATTGGCACAGTCGATACGATCCCGTTGGACCAGAGATCGTGCCGCGATCAGCCAAGCCCTGAGGGTCCGCGATAAAAGGGCAATCAGCAGCTGCGGTCGCAGTGGTCGCAGGTGGTGTCGGGGTGGGCGTACCACCGCCTCCTCCGCCGCCGCCATTATTGATAGTGATGTTTCCGCCTGTGCCAGGCGAGACGATTTCATCTGCCCCGCAACCGGCGAGCGCGAACAGGCTTACGCCAAGGATAAGAGTGCGGTTGAGTGTTTTCACAGCGAGCGGTCCCCTAGAAAATCCGAGATCGATTATTGTTTGGCGCCAGTGCGCGCCTCGATCCCGCTAGGGGTGCTGAATGACTGTTTGTTGTCAGCCTCCTCCGAACTAACGCAAATTTGTCATATAACAGAATGTATCGTGATTATGACATTTGTGACAAAACCGAGAGGTCACTCCAGCCCATCACGTTCCCACTTAAATAACTGATTATCATAACTATTCCCCACCTCTATTTCAGTTTTGTGACATCTATTACATTTTTGTTGCAGCTGAAAAAACTTTTCCACATTATCTATCGGATCAAGTGGGAGAGATATTATGCTGCTTACAGGTGCAGTTGCGACGATGATGCTGGCGGATACAGCATCGCCCAATGTGGGTTACGAACAACTGATCGATGGTCGGGCCGCCGCTGCCGTTGAGGAACTTCAGACAAACGAAGAACTTGATCAAAATGATCCTGCCAGGCTGATTAATCTCGGCATCGCCTATGCACGACAAGGGCGTACCGAAGCAGCAAGGGCTATGTTCGAGGCTGCGATGCGCGGCTCAGACCGAGCGGTACTTGAAACTGCCTCTGGGGAGTGGAAGGATCTCGCGTCACTTGGCCCGCTTGGCGATCAGGATGCTTGAGCGCGGCGAACTTCGCACAGAACAGGTGGCGGCACGTTAAGACCTGGCCTTCTGGATGAGCTAACTTAGCCCTTTGAGCCTTTTGCCGCTTTGCGGGCGAAAAGGCTCCTCTTATCTTGCGCATACAACACTCAGACCGGTGATCAACGCAACGGCTGGCTCCGCGTGATCCGGCCCAATGGCGTTATGTGTCTCAGTCGGGCAGTCTGTACCGATACGCCTGTGGCTGCTTTCTCCCGCAAGAGCGACTATGAATTCGGACCAGAGTGTTTGATGAAACGTGATGCGGCTCGTAAAGCGACCAGACAAGCAGCCTTACCTCGGAAAGGGCAATACCTTGACCACCCGCCGCGTTTGGGACCTGACACAACGCATTCACCAAGACACGCCGCGTTGGCCAGGGGAACCTCCGATCACGTTGACGCGCCACGCCGAAATTGGGTCTGACTGCCCAGTCAATATAGGGTCGGTTTCGCTGCCACTGCACACAGGCACACATGCCGACGCTCCTTTGCATTACGACAAAGAAGGGATCGCATCGGCTGAGTGCGATTTGGAGCCCTATATTGGCCGATGCGTCGTCATTGACGTGTCAGACGCTGATGAAGATGTGGCGATCGAACACTGCGATTGGAACGCGATAGCGGGACATACGCGCGTCTTAGTGCGGACTTACACCGCCTTCCCGCATGATCACTGGGATTCGGGTTTCACTGCAATTGCGCCGGAGGTCATCCAAAGGCTCGGGAAAATGGGGGTGAGGCTGATCGGGATAGACACACCATCGCTAGACCCCGAAACATCGAAGACCATGGACGCCCATCATGCGGTCTTGGCTGCCGACATGCGCATTCTTGAAGGATTAGTTTTGGATGATGTCGAGCCGGGTGAGTACGAGTTAGTGGCGCTGCCATTGAAGCTTGCAGGAGCCGATGCGAGCCCGGTGCGCGCGATCTTGCGGGAGCTGGTGTGATGCAAAGCCTGATAGCTCGAGCCGATGAAATGGACGCCAACGATCCGCTCGCGCATTTCCGCGACCACTTTCAGATAAGAGATGGCCTCATCTATATGGATGGCAACTCGCTGGGTTGTTTGCCGAAAGACACCCCGGCGCACCTTCAAACAGTCATGGGCCAAGAATGGGGAGAAGGCCTCATAACATCATGGCTCGACGCGCAATGGTCGACCTCCCCACAACGCATCGGTGACAAGATCGCCCGGCTTATTGGTGCCAGTCCGGGTGAAGTGATCGCGACCGATTCAACCTCTGTGAACATCTTCAAAGCGTTAGCCGCCGCAGTTTCGCTTCAACCAGATCGCAATGTCATTCTGACCGAGACCGGTAACTTTCCCACCGACGCTTACATGATGCAGGGAATCGCGCAGTTTTCCGGCGGTAGCGTCGCCACTCACGCGGTCGCTCCAGATGATCTTCTCAATGCAGTCGATGACAACACGTACCGCAGTCCTGCTGACCCATGTCCATTACAAGTCGGCAAGGCGACGTAATCTGGTTGAGACAACCAAACGCATTCAACAGGCTGGCGCATTGGCGATCTGGGATTTCAGCCACAGCACTGGCGCAATGGAGCTCGACGTTACTGCAGCGAATGTCGATTTCGCGGTCGGATGCGGATACAAGTTTCTGAATGGCGGCCCCGGCGCACCCGCATTTCTATATGTGGCAAAGCGCAATCAGCATGCTCAGCCAGCGCTTTCTGGCTGGTTTGGTCATGCTCAGCCATTTGCGTTTGAAGAGAGCTATCGGCCCGCCGCCGGTATTGATCGGTTCCTGTGCGGCACGCCCTATGTCTTGGGTCTCGCGGCACTCGAAGTTGGCGTCGATCTGATGCTAGAGGCCGATTTGCGCCAGGTGCGCGCAAAATCTGAAACCCTTGGCGAGTTGCTCAATAAAGCTGTGGAGCCGCTATGCGCAGAGTTTGGGTTTGCTCTAGCAAGCCCACGCGACGTTAGCATGCGTGGGAGCCATATCAGCTACGCATATGAGAATGCCTATGCGCTGGTGCAGGCACTGCGTGAAGAAGATGTCATCGCTGATTTCCGCACTCCCGACGTAATCCGTTTTGGCCTGACGCCTCTCTATACAAGTCATCGCGACATTTTGGAGGCCGTAGAAAGGCTAACCAAAGCCTGCCGAGAGAGAAGCTGGGATAGAGAGGCCTACCGCACCGTTGCAGTTGTAACTTAGACCAAACGCAGCGGCGTCACTCGGCCCGCATCATCGTGCAGACTTTGTTGCCGGCAGGATCGCGAAGATAGGCCAGATGCATCTTCATGCCGCCACCCTCGCGAATGCCCGGTGGATCTTCGATCGCTGTTCCGCCATTCGCAATACCCGCCGCATGCCAAGCCTCGGCCATCTCTGCACTATCGACATTGAAGCCGATCGTCCCGCCATTGGCATGACAGGCCGGGTTGCCGTCAATCGGCTTGGTGATGATAAAGATGCTGCCATCTTTGAAGTACATCACCCGGCCTTTGGGATCGACCGATCCTTCTCGGCCACCCAGGGCAATGAAACATGCGTCATAGAATTTCTTGGCGGCGTCGATGTCGTCGGCGCCAACCATTACGTGACTGAACATAGATATATTCCCTAGTTCGCTTGGTTAGGCAGGACGATGAATTCCGCAGATCTTGTGGCCATCAGGATCAGTGAAATAGCACAGATACATCGGCCCCATGCTGCCATCACGTAGCCCCGGAGGATCTTCGATAGAGGTTCCACCATTGGCAATCGCCACATCATGAAGCTCTTGGATCTGCTCGGGTGAATTGCAGACAAAGCCAATCGTACTGCCGTTGGAGGGTGAAACCGGTTCTCCGTTAATCGGCTCGCTAACGCTGAAAGTTGAGCCGTCATGCATGTAAAACAGCCGCGTTTGTCCGGTATCGTTGACATGCGCCATCGGCTCGCCCGCGCCGAGTACGCCCAGCACAGCATTGTAAAAGCTCTTCGACTTCTCGATATCTCCAGAGCCGATCATAATGTGGTTCAGCATTCTTCTCTCCTAAATGTCGACTGCTTTTGTCGCCGTCGCATGGTCACCAGTATTGGCAGTATCTTTGGGATCAATAATGATCATTTCCACCTCGCCGTGCAAGGCACGCGGGCGATGCTCAACACCCTTCGGAACAACGATCATTTCGCCAGGGTCAAGCGTTTGAGTATGTCCTCGAAATTCCATCGTGAGCGTTCCGGAAACCACCAGAAACAGCTCATCGCTTTCCATGTGCGAATGCCACTGGAAATCGCCCTCAGCCTTGGCGAGCCGCACTTCATTGTCATTATAGCGCGCGACAATTTTCGGCGACCAATGCTCACTGAATTGGCTGAACTTTTCCGCCAGATTGACTTTGGCAGGCACGCCCGCAGCCATCAATACACCACCACACTGCGGATGCTCTCGCCAGCATGCATTAGGTCAAAGCCTTTGTTGATCTCTTCCAACGTCAGTGTGTGAGTGATCATCGGGTCGATCTGAATTTTGCCGTTCATATACCAGTCGACAATCTTGGGCACATCAGTACGCCCTTTTGCCCCGCCAAAGGCTGTGCCGCGCCAATTGCGCCCGGTCACCAGTTGGAAGGGTCGCGTGGCAATCTCTTTACCGGCCTCTGCAACGCCAATAATGATCGATGTGCCCCACCCCTTGTGACAGCATTCGAGCGCATCGCGCATAACTTCGGTATTGCCCGTGCAGTCGAAACTGTAGTCAGCCCCGCCATCTAGCAACTCAACCAGATGCTCGACCACATTGCCGGTCTCTTTCGGGTTCACAAAATCGGTCATGCCGAATTTCTCACCCCATTCACGCTTCGATGGGTTGATATCGACGCCGACAATCCTGTCAGCACCGGCCATTCTAGCGCCCTGAATGACGTTGAGGCCGATCCCACCAAGACCAAACACAACCACATTATCTCCGGGCTGCACCTTGGCGGTGTTGGTCACCGCGCCAACCCCGGTTGTTACCCCGCAACCAACATAGCAAGTGGTTTCAAACGGAGCGTCATTGCGGATCTTGGCGACCGCAATTTCTGGGAGCACGGTATAATTGGAGAAGGTCGAACAGCCCATATAGTGATAGATCGTCTCGCCTCTATATGAGAAGCGCGAGGTCCCATCAGGCATCACGCCTTTGCCCTGTGTTTCGCGAATGGCGCTACACAAATTGGTTTTGCCGGACAGGCACATCTTACACTGCCTGCATTCCGGAGTGTATAGCGGGATTACATGATCGCCTGGGGCAAGACTGGTCACTCCGGCGCCGACTTCACGCACGATACCGCACCCCTCATGACCCAAAACGCTGGGGAACAGCCCTTCGCTGTCGAGGCCATCCAGAGTGTACGCATCCGTGTGGCAAATACCGGTGGCCTTAAGTTCGATCAGTACCTCGCCCGCTTTCGGTCCCTCAAGGTCCAGTTCGACAATCTCAAGCGGCTGCTTGGCTTCGAACGCAACCGCAGCGCGAGTCTTCATTATTGATGTTCTCCCGATTCCTGTCGGCATTGACCTAGGACACAGGCCAACACGCGGCAAGCGGTCGTTTGCGGTTCAGCTTCGCTGCATTATGGGAAGGCATGACAATGTTATCCAGTTTGGCCGCTTCGCTCATTCTCGCGCAGAGTTCGCCCGCCCCTGCCCAACAGCTCTCGCTCGAACAAGCCGCAGCTTTACGCTGCGCGGCGGCGCTAGCAGTTACGGCAAACCTTCAGGAAAACGGCGTTGCAATGGCTGGGCAATATCCGCCTTTGAGCGATCGCGGGCGAGAGTTTTTCGTGCGAACAATGGCCAAACTGATTGATGATACCGGGCTTTCGCGTGAGGAAATCTCCGCCAGGTTGTCTAACGAAGCACGCGGCTTTCAGGACAAAGAGAGACTCGCTGCCACCATGCCTGCCTGCCTCCTGATGCTTGAGACTGCGCGCCTTTGAGCGCACGGGACCTAGAGCCACTTCAGCACCTGTTCAGCATTGTCGCACTAAAACTGAACGCACACTACAGGAAGGGATCTATCTATGCGCAGCATTTTGCTTGCCGCCGCTACGCCGCTTGCCATCATGGCAACGCCTCTTGCCGCGCAGGATACGGCCCAGCCAGATCAGACTGAGGGTCTGAGCGAGTTGTCGCAAACCCTTGGCGACCCAGCCAGGCAGCAACAGATCGCCAATACCTTGGCCGTCTTGAGCGAAGTTTTGCTCGATTTGCCGCTCGCCCCGATTGTTGAGCCGCTTGCGAATGCCGCTGGCGACGTTACCGGCGAACCCATTGAGCCGGTCGATCCCGACATGACCCTGCGTCGGATGCGGCCAGAGGCTGGCGATTTGCCAGCCAAAATCACAAGCGAAGTCCCGCGTGCCATGGACACGATGGCTGGCATGAGTGACAGCCTGGCGGCACTGCTGCCTGCGCTCCGCGCGATGAGTGAACAATTGAAGGCTGCCTTGCCGGAGGATCTGGCCGAGCAGTACTGATATCTAGCCAGTTTGTGCTATGAAATAACACTTAGGGCGCTGGCTTTTCGTCCCGCGTTCCGGCATTAGCTAACGCCGTATGTGGCACCTCTACCAATTCCCGCTTTGCCCCTTCAGCCGCAAGGTCCGCCTTGTGCTCGGCGAGAAAAATGTCGCCTACGATCTGGTGCTCGAAGAGCCTTGGGTTATGCGGGAGGAGTTTTGGGCTCTAAATCCTGCTGGCAGGACTCCGGTACTACGCGATCCAGATAGCCGCGTCACACTATGCGATAGCCGCGCGATATGCGAATATTTAGAGGAAACGGTCGAACGCGCGCCGCTCATTTCCGGCACCGCAAGGGGCCGCGCGGAAATTCGCCGCCTCACCGCTCTGTTCGATGAGAACTTTTACGGAGAAGTTACGGGACCGCTATTGAACGAGCGCATGAAGAAGCGGCTGATCCTGCGCCAACCGCCAGACAGCCGAATGCTGCGCGAAGCGATGAAGCTGGCGCATGAGCACCTCTATTACATCGATTGGCTGATTGATAATCGCAGCTGGCTGGCCGGGCCGACGATGAGCCTTGCAGATATAGCCGCCGCCGCGCAAATTTCGGTTGCCGATTATCTCGGTGGGCTCGACTGGAAAGGCCATGAGCAGGCGCATGGCTGGTATTCGGTCATGAAGAGCCGTCCGAGTTTTCGCCCATTGCTGGCAGAAAAGATGGAAGGCATTCATCCGCCAAGTCACTATGCCAAAGTTGATGTTTAGGAGCAGGTCATGGCCGACCCAAAGGCAATTGCAAATGACGAATGGCGCAAGAAGCTCTCGCCAGAACAGTACCACGTGCTTCGCGAGGCGGGCACTGAACGGCCCTTCACTGGCAAGTATGACAAGTTCTATGAGGACGGTGAATATTATTGCGGCGCATGCGGGCATAAACTGTTCGACAGCGCATCGAAATATAACAGCGGATGTGGCTGGCCTGCCTTTACCGCGCCAGCTGATGAAGAGGCAGTTGCTGAGCATCGCGATACTTCTCACGGCATGATCCGTACCGAGGTGACATGCTCTAATTGCGGTAGCCATCTGGGCCACGTCTTTCCTGACGGCCCGCCAGAGGCAGGCGGGATGCGGTATTGCATCAATTCCGCAGCATTGGATTTCGACGCCGAATAGGTGCGACTGCCCGCGCATTGCATCGGGGATTGCTCTGAACGCTCTGTTCACGCCGGGTTAGAAGTCGATTAGACATGGCCAAAGGCTGCTACAGGGTGGAATGAGTTGGCCGGGAATAGACGTAATCAGATTCAGAAACGCGGTGGACGCAGGCGCGCGGCGGAAGAGCAGTCGCGCCAAATATCCAGCAAAACCAAGCGCAGATCAGCGAAAGCCAAAAGTGGCTGGCGACTGTGGTTGCGCCGTACCTTTTTTGGGGTGGTGGGTTAGCGCTGCTAGGCGTCATTTTTCTCGCGCTCGCCGTGGTCTTCGCCGCTCGATCACTACCCAGCTATTACCAACTGAAAGCCTCACAAACGGGGCAAACGATCGTTGTGCGCGCCCGCGATGGCAGCGAGCTTGTCGAACTTGGCCCAAGCTATGGCCAATGGCTGGACCATCAAGAGATACCTTCTACCATGAAGGACGCGATGATCGCCGTGGAGGATAAACGGTATTATTCACACTTTGGCGTGGACCCAATCCGTCTGACCGGCGCGGTGATTGAGGGTATTACGGGTTCCAGATCACGCGTGGGCGGCACCTCTACGATCAGCCAGCAATTGGCGCGCAACGTGTTTCTCAACTCCAACCGAACGCTAGACAGAAAACTGCGCGAAGCCGTGCTGGCGATGGCCCTGGAAATGAAGTTTAGCAAAGAGCAGATACTCGAGCTTTATCTGAACAAAGTCTATTTCGGCGGCGGTGCCTACGGCATTGATAGCGCCAGCCGAAAGTTCTTTAGTCATCCAGCAACGGAGCTTTCTGTCGCAGAGGCGGCGATCATTGCTGGCCTCGTTAAAGCACCAAGCCGTTACTCCCCAACCGCCGATGTCGATGCGGCGGTTAGCCGTGCCACAGTTGTTCTGCGATTGATGCGGGAACAAGGCAGGATCACGGTACGATGAAGCGTCGGTGGACGTATCCGCTGTCAATCTGAAAGAGGAAGTTGGCACCAATTCGGTCCGCTACTTCACCGATTGGGCGCTGCCTCAGCTTGACCTGCTACTGCCAGAGACATTCGAGCCTATCGAGGTTTGGACAACGCTTGACCCCGGCATGCAACAGGCGGCCACAGCGGCGATCAAGTCGAATACGCCTGATGGCTCGCAAGGCGCGATGGTGAGCATGGATCGCGACGGTGCGATCCTCGCGCTCATCGGCGGGACAGACTATGTCGAGACCAGCTATAACCGCGCGACTGATGCTCTGAGGCAACCGGGATCGGCATTCAAGCTGTTCGTATACCTTTCCGCGCTAGAGGCCGGATACACGCCCGGCGACGCGGTCAAAGACGTGCCGGTCACGATCGACGGATGGAGCCCGCGCAATTCCAGCGGGCGCAATGTTGGCGAGACAAACCTGCGAACCGCCTTTGCCTATTCGATCAACACAGTTGCCGCGCAATTGGGCAATGAGGTGGGTTTCGGTACAGTCGCGTCAATGGCCAGACGCTTTGGCATCACAACGCCGGTCAAGACCTATCCATCGATGGTACTCGGCACCTCTGAGACACGCCTGCTCGATATGACACGCGCATACTCATCGATTTCGGCCAAAGGAAAGTCCGTCCAACCTTACGGCATTGTCAAAGTCACTACCGCTAGTGGTGAGACGATTTACGAGCATAAGAAACGCCGCGCGAGCCAGCTGATCCCTGACTATGTCGCCGCCGGTATTACAGACCTGCTGCAAGCGGCGGTCAAAACCGGCACTGGGCGCGCTGCGCAAATCGGCAGGCCTGTCGCTGGCAAGACTGGCACGACCAATTCGAACAAGGACGGCTATTTCGTTGGCTTTTCCAGCGGCGTAACAACTGGGGTCTGGATGGGTCGCGACGACAATAAACGGGTCGGTGGATTGCAAGGCGGCCGTGCTCCTGCACAGGCTTTTGCCGCGTACATGCGCTACGCGGTGAAGGACCGCGCGCCAGAAGAATTTGATACCGAGCTAAACCTTCCCGAATGGCAGCTTGAACCAGATGATGAATATCTGTTTGGAGATCCGGACGACTATTACTTTATCGATGAGCAAGGAAATCTGGTCGAGCCGGGGAGAGCCGACCCCGATCGCGAAGATCCCTTTGGCGTCGACGGTGAGCGTCAACCAGGGGACACGCCTGACACGCCAAACCTTCCCCCACCTCCCGTAACCGGCAACGCCCGCCCGAGCCCCGATGAACAGCAAGCTGCAAGCGATGACTTTCTAGAGCGAGCGACTGGCGGCGCAGCCAACACTGAGGATGATCAATAGTCGCGCGAAGCAACGTAGCGCAGCAACACCCACAAAAAAGGCCCTCTCAGCAGAAACTGGGAGGGCCTTCTTGTTCGTTACACTACTGATCTATCAGCGCAGTCGCACCGCGCGATAGAACGTATTACCGGTCCGCTGCCTTACCCGCAGCAACACAGCATCACGATTGTCAGCGTCAGCGCTGGTCACTGCCTCTTCCAATTCGGCAACAGTGCTGATTGTCTGGTAATTCACGCTCAGGATGATGTCCCCGCGCTGCAAGCCCTTGCGCGCAGCGTCAGAGTTTGGATCGACGATCCCAACCGCGAGACCTCGCGTTTCCTCCGGTGCGCCAAGCTGACGCGCGATCTGCGGCGTCAATGCAACCACTTGAAGTCCGAGACGTTCAGCGATCAGATCGCTGCTGTTCTCTTCCATTTCCGGTTCCGGCTCATTGTCCGGATTGAACATTTGCTGTCGGCGAAGCTCTTCAATACTAGGACGCTTGCCGATCGTCGCACTGACCGAACGGCGCTGTCCATCGCGCAGCAGCTCAATCGGCACCCGCGTTCCCGGTGCGATGTTCGCAACCAGATATGACAGTGTCTGATCCGGAGTTACGTCCTGACCATTGACCTTCAGCACGATGTCGCCGGGCTCAATACCGGCATCGTCCGCAGCCTCATCAGCAACGACCGATTGAACGATCTCACCGCGGTTGGGCGCTAGGCCGAGCGAGTCTGCCAAGTCATCATCGACTTGCTGGATTGAAACACCCAGATAACCGCGCTGGATTTCTTCACCATCACGCAGCTGGTTCACGATGGGCTGGGCAATCTCAGCCGGAATGGCAAAGCCAATCCCGACGCTGCCACCGGAAGGTGAGAAGATCGCATTGTTAATACCGATCACATTGCCCTGCATATCGAACAACGGTCCGCCCGAGTTGCCTCGGTTAATGCTGGCATCGGTTTGAATATAGCGGTCATACGCGCCGCCCTGACCCGTATTGCGATAGACCGCAGAAACAATTCCGCTAGTCACCGTCCCGCCAAGACCAAAGGGATTGCCGATTGCGACAACCCAGTCACCGGGACGCGCCTGACTGCTATCGCCGAATTCAACAAACGGGAACGGCTCGCCACGGCTGACCTTGAGAACGGCCAGATCCGATTGCGCATCAGCACCAACCAATTCAGCCTCGTACTCGGTGCCATCAGGCATAGTGACGGTGATTTCCTCCACCGTTCCGCGGTACGTTGGGACTGACGACGTGATTGTTGGTTACGACATAACCATCAGCAGAGATAAAGAACCCTGACCCGAGCGATTGACCTTCGCGGAACTGAGGTTCGCTAGGCTGTTGCTGCCCACCGCGACGACGGTTGAAAAGGCCCTCAAACGGCGTGCCCGAAAACGGGTTTCGGCTACGCACTTCGATACGCTGCCGGGTCGAGATATTCACGACGGATGGTTGAAGTTGTGCCGTAAGATCAGCGAAGCTTGATGGCGCGCCCGCCCGCGGCACCACCGCATTCATCCGCGCATCGTCATTTTGGGCAACCTGCGCGCCGGCAGGAAACCCGGTGGTCAGTGAAAGTGCAGCGCCACCAATCAGAAGCGCGCTCGTCAATCCGTAAGCATATCGCACAGGTTTCACGTCCTTTTGTTTTCTACTCAAAATCTGGCTTTCTCTTGTCTGGTCCGCCGCGACTTCAGATAAAGTTACGCAGCGAACTCATATTTAGATGCCTGCAATCAGACGTCACGATTACAAACGTCACCGGCTGAACAACGTTTGAACATCTGCTCAGCCGATCGACAAGCGATCAACGACGTCCGCGGAACTGCCGCAGATATTCGTTATCTGGACCAAGGATGGCTGAGCTTTCAGCTTCACCATTCTCAAAGGTGCGGCGATAGCTTTCCATGGCGCGATAGAAATCATAGAATTCCGGATCTTTGCCATAGGCATCAGCATAGATCCGCGCTGATTCCGCTTCTGCGTCTGCGCGAATGATCTGCGCATTACGTTGACCACGCGCGCGAATGGTTGCGGCCTCTTCCTGACGGTCTGTTTGCATGCGAGTGAACGCGGCATCCAATGGCGCACCGTCGGGCAAGTCGGCACGCTTGATCCGAACATCGATAATCTGCGCGCCATACTGGCGTGCCTGACGATCGAGCGCATTGCGGATATTGGCCATCGCGGCGCTACGCTCTGTGTTGATCAGCGCAGCAAAAGGCAGTCGACCCAGTTCCTGGCGAATGACCGAGGACAATATCGGCGACAGCTGCAGCTTCACATTCTCTTCGGTACCCGCGCGTTCGACCATTTCTACAGGGTCGATAATGCGGAACCTGGCATAGGCGTCGACTTGAAGGCGCTGCTGATCATTTGACAGGATCTGCTGCGGTTCCATGTCGAGGTTCTGCACCCGCTTATCGATGTATTGCACCGTCTGAATCAGTGGAATGCGATACCAAACACCAGCACCAGTCTCACCGAAAGGAGTGTCTGGTTGGTAGCGATTGACGATCGAAACAGGCTTACCAGTTTGGATGATCACCGCCTGCTTATCCTCTGGCACGACGATTACGAATGCCATCGCGACAAGGATAGCGCCGAAAATTGCCGTGAGGGTCAGCTTATGATTTTCCCAAATCTGTTCCATCTTAGTTACCCCCTGCGCTGGCGCCGGAGGCGTCGCCGCCTGATTTTGCTGAGAGCGGCGGCGAATTTCCGGAAGCGGCAAGTAAGGTGTTACACCTTGCGCCTCGACAATGGTCTTATCGGTCTTGGACAGGACTTGTTCCATGGTCTCATAGTACAAGCGCCGGCGAGTTACCTCAGGCGCGAGACGGTATTCTTCATAAATACGGTCGAAAGCACCCGCACTACCCTGTGCTCGGGCGAGAATTTGCTGCGCATAGGCACGAGCCCGGTTTTCGGCAGCGTCCGCGTCCTGCTCAGCAGCAGACACATCTTTAAAGGCATCAATCACACGCTCCGGCGGATCAGTTTTATCGATCTCCACACCCTGCACAGCAACGCCAGCGCCGTAGGCATCAAGGATTGCCTGCATCCGGCTCATCACATCGCCTTCAATCTGAGCGCGTCCTGCACCTGACAGAACACGGTCCAGTTCTTGCTCAGCAACGGAGGCACGCATCGCCGCCTCTGCAACTTCGCGTACGGTCGCTGTCGGATCGGCAAGCTGGAAACGAAACTGTCCCAAGTCCTTGATGTTCCAACGAACAATGTAACTGAGATTTACGAGGTTCTGATCGCCAGTGAGGATCAGCTTCTCTGCGTTGCCATCGGGAATAGATTCGCGGCGGATTTGGCTGACGTTCTCTATGTCTACACTCTGAAAGGGCCACGGCGCGGTGAACTGAGTCCCTGGGGTAATCAATCTGCTGAATTTTCCAGCGGTTGTCACAATCCCCTGCTCACGCGGCTGGACAAAGTGGATGCCCGTAAGGAGGTACCATGCCGCGATACCGGCAACGATAAGTAGAGGAGCCCAGCTCTTTCCACCAGGACGCTGAGGAAGCTTGAAACTTGGTCCCCGCGGACCGCCACCTGAACGACGAGGACCTTCAGGGCCTCGGTTCTTGAAAATATCTTCAATATTCGCTGATCGGCGTCCGCCGCTTTTTCCGCCCGGCAGCCAGGGGTTCTTCGGACCGTTGGAGCTGTCACCTTTCGGTGCCTCCCCATCAGACCCGCCATCATCACCGCCGTCGGATCCACCACCTGATCCGCCCCCCGAAGTTCCCCAAGGGTTCTTTTTGCCTGCCATAGCCAGGCCACCAAATTTGTTCGTAACGTGCTCAATCCATCTCATGAATGTTGTTATAGGTGCGGTTTGTAGGAAAAACAGGGGTTGCGAGAGGCTTTTTGATGTTTAACCGCATATTGGCATGACCCCAGATGACATCATCGCGCTTTTGCCTGCCTCCATCGCCAGCCGCATCGGCAGCGCAAAGCTGCGCGGCGGCGTGGCAACACTGGTGGTGGACGCCAGCGGATTGGATAACGGCGCAAGATCCGATTTGGAGAGTGCACTGCGCGACATCTTGACCGCGCAAGAGACAATTGACGATGTGCGTGTGGCAATGACAGCGGAGCGCAAGCAGCGTCAGATTATCGCCATCGGGTCAGGAAAAGGCGGTGTTGGTAAATCGACGCTGACAGCGAATCTGGCCGTCGCGCTCAAAGCGCTAGGCATCCCAGTCGGCTTGGTTGACGCTGATGTGTACGGCCCTTCACAGCCGATGATCCTTGGCAATTCGGGCAAACGGCCGGAGGCGCGCGACGATAAGCTCGTGCCGGTGCCAAGCCCGCACGGTATCCCGGTGCTGTCGATGGGGCATCTCGTCGAGCAGGGCAAGGCGCTGGCATGGCGCGGACCGATGGCTGGCAATGCAGTAAGCCAGCTTGTCGACGCGCATTGGGACGATGCAGAGGTGTTGCTGGTCGATCTGCCCCCTGGCACTGGCGATGTGCAGCTTACGATGCTCAAGAAATTTAAGCCGACTGCAGCGATCCTCGTTTCTACACCGCAAGACCTTGCCTTGATTGACGCCGCGCGCGCCGGGCAATTGTTCGACGCTTCAGATGTGCCAATTATTGGTCTGGTCGAAAACATGTCGGGCTATACATGTCCAGAGTGCGGCCATGTCTCAGACCCGTTTGGCGCTGGCGGGGTAGAAACCGCGGCAGAACGTTTGGAGCTTCCGTTTCTTGGTCGAATCCCGCTGGACATAAAAATCCGTATCAGCGGCGATGGCGGGCGGCCCGTCACAGCAGGCAATGATCCGATTGCCGAGCCTTTCATGAATATCGCGAACAAGCTCGCGGAATGGGTCAGGGCGAAGAAATGACAAACGGTACGCTCTCCCGGCGGCAGGTATTGACTGGCGCCGCAGTGGGAGGCGGCCTGTTGGTCGCATGGTGGGCCTGGCCGCGCAGCTATAGCCCACCGCTAGAGCCAAGCGAGGGCGAGCACGCATTCGGTGCATGGCTGACCGTGGGTGAAGACAGCGTGGTAACCGTCGCTGTTCCGCAGCTGGAAATGGGCCAAGGGATCACCACGATCCTGCCTCAGGTTATCGCGATGGAAATGGGTGCGGACTGGCGGCAAATCGCGGTGGTCCCCGCCCCGCCTAGCGGGACTCAGCCGAACATTCCTCTCGCGGCGAAATGGGCACCACTATGGTCTGCCACTCCGGATCTGGTCAATAAACCAGACAGCTGGCTGGCGGAACGGTTCGCCAGGACCGAACGGTTTACAGCCACGGCGGACGGCACCTCATTGACGGCCTACGAGCGTGATGCCCGGATTGCTGGGGCCTCCGCACGTGCAATGCTGGCTATGGCCGCAGCAGAGGAGTGGGGTGTTGCCCCCGAAGAGATCAGAGCCGTGGGCGGGCTGCTGCGCTATGGGGATCGAACCGCTCGCTTTGGTGAGATGGCGCAAAAGGCAGCTGAGTTCACTGCACCAGACCCACCACCCCTTCGTCCGGTAGAACCCGCAGAGGATCCGCGCGATGCGCTAACTGGTCGTTTAACCGATTTTCCTCGCCTTGATTTGCCAGCAAAGGTCGATGGGTCTCTCACCTTCGCTGCCGACATCCGTCTGCCCGGTATGGTGCATGCGTCGGTGCGTCATGGGCCGGTTGGCATGGCTGAACTGGCGAGCTTTGATGCCGAGGCAGCAGCGGCAATACCTGGCGTCATTAGCGTGATCAAAGCGAAGCGCTGGATTGCCGTTGTCGCAGAAAACTGGTGGCAGGCGGAGCGCGGGGCAAAAGCTCTCATGGCGCGCTTTTCCGGGCCAGGGGCGGTCAGCACAATCACTCTTGAAGAACAACTGGATGATGCCTTGAGGGAAGGCACTGCCGAGCGGATTACAGAGATTGGCGTACCAGAAGACATGCCGGGCGCGCCAACGATGACACATGCCTACAGCATAGCGCCTGCGCATCACGCATCGATCGAAACCAGCAGCGTTACCGCACATTATGCGGACGAGAAGCTCAATTTGTGGATCGCAAGTCAGGCGCCAGAAGCCGCGCGCGATGCAGCGGCGCGGTCTATCGGGCTCTCACTGGATGATGTTGTCCTTTATCCCGTCGCCGCTGGCGGCAGCTTTGATGCACGGCTTGAACATCAACACGCAATCGAAGCTGCGCAAATCGCCGAACAGCTCGATCGCCCTGTTCAACTGACGTGGTCCCGCGCAGAGGAAACCAAGACTCTGCCCCCCGGGCGCCAGTGGTCATGCAAATCTCCGCCAAGCTGAGCACTGGCGAGCAGCGCACACCGCTCTATTGGACATCGCGGATCGCAGCTCCGTCCACCATGTCCGAGTTTGGAAACCGGCTGTTTTCTGGAAATACACCCGAAGCGGCAATCAGAAATTCAGCTGGGCAGGCAGACACACTCGCGTGTGAAGGCGCGGTGCCGCCCTATGCCATCCCGAACGTGGCAATCGACCATGTGCCCACCGAACTGTTTCTCCCTACGGGGCGTCTGCGCGGTAATTCTGCGGCCTACACAGCCTTTGCCAATGAGAGCTTCGTCGATGAATTGGCAAGAGGGCTGCGAGTTGATCCGCTGAGCTATCGAGATCGCCATGATAGGAGACGATCAGCGCATGCTCGTTGTGCTGCGCCGCGTGGCACAACTTGCCGGATGGGACGGAGGGCGCACACAAAGCCGCCAAGGTATTGCGATGGTGCGTATGGATCAGCCCGGCACTCAAAACTGGAGTGATGGTGGTCGTATAGCCTGCGTGGCCCGCGCTCTGATGGTCGAAGGGCGACCGCGTATAACCACCATGCATGCAGTCGCCGACATCGACCGTATTGTGAATGTTGATATTGCTCGTCAGCAGATCGAAGGCGGGCTGCTGTTCGGCCTCGGCATTGCGATGGGTTCGAGCGCCATTTGGGAGAACGGCCTCCCGAACCCTTCTGATCCTACGCAAATGAATCTTCCAACCCTGGCCAATGCTCCTGAAATCTCGGTAGACCTGATCGCCAGCGAGGCATCGCCATTTGATCCGGGCGAACTAGGTGTGGCGGTGGCCGCGCCTGCAATCGCCAATGCATTCTTTACGCTTTCTGGCGACCGCCTTCGAACTCTCCCGCTATTTGGCAACAGTCCATCGGCACAGGCTGAGGAGATTGGCGAAAGCGAGCCCGACGGCGATAGCGCCTTGGAAAATACGGAGCCGGAACCATCTGACAGCGAAACCGTCGAGCAAGGTAGCGCTCAATCGACAGAAAATAGCGAAGACGCCCAAAACAGTTCTGGGCCGTCTAATCAGGAAGACACGCAAGCATAATGACCTGGCAAGAGCAAAAGCTGCCGAGCGATCACGCCCCGGTCAAAAGCGGACGCATTGGCGTGCTGGTGATCAATCTGGGTACGCCCGAGGAGCCCACCCGTCGATCAGTAAAACGCTATCTGCGCGAGTTCCTGTCAGATAAGCGGGTGGTCGAGATTCCTTCGATTGTCTGGCAGCCGATCCTGCGCGGCATCATCCTCAATACGAGGCCACAAAAAAGCGCTCAGGCCTATGCGGAAGTGTGGGACGAGAAAGACGGTTCGCCATTGGCCGCCATTACGAAGCGACAGTCGGAAAAGCTGCAAGAGCGGCTCGGTGAGGGCGTCATTGTCGACTGGGCGATGCGATACGGCGAACCTTCGATCCCAGATAAGTTGAATGCACTTAAAGATAGAGGCTGTGACCGTATCCTTATCGCGCCACTCTATCCGCAATATTCAGGCCCGACGACAGCGACTGCCCTCGACAAAGTCGCGGATGTCCAAAGGGATTTACGCTGGCAGGCTTCGCTGCGCACGCTGCCGCCTTATCACGACGATCCAGCCTACATTGATGCGCTGACGGTGGACATAAACCAGCAGTTGGACGCGCTCGATTTCGATCCGGAAGTGCTGCTTTTAAGCTTTCATGGCGTGCCCTTGCGCACGCTGGAACTGGGCGATCCTTACCATTGTCATTGTCAGAAGACCGCGCGGCTCTTGAGCGAGAAGATCGCACGACCCGACATGCGACTAAGAACCACATTTCAATCACGCTTTGGCCCCGCAAAATGGCTAGAGCCCGCGACCGACACGGTGATCGAGGAAGAAGCGCGAAGCGGAACAAAGCGCCTCGCGATTGTGGCTCCGGGGTTCTCAGCTGACTGTCTAGAAACGCTCGAAGAGCTGGGCATTCAGGGCCGCGAGCAATTTGCGGAACTCGGCGGCGAGCATTTCGCTGCGCTTACGTGCCTTAATGACGGACCTGCCGGCATGGACATGCTCGAACACTTGATAAGGCGTGAACTTTCGGGGTGGATTTAGGTAAGTAATTTACTTACTCTTTTGTCAGTAAGGAGCGCTTTATGGCTACGCTAGCACCTGATTCCACTGATCACGACATCCCAACGCATTGGAGCGAGGGAAACCCGACTGACGCCGAGCTGGCACACATCCCTGGCGAGGCAGGTCTGCCCCTCGTTGGCAACACCTTCAAGATGCTCGCCGACCCGCACGGTTTCGCACGAGACATGGTTGCGAAATACGGCAGGGTTTACAAAAACAAAGCGTTTGGCGGATGGAACGTCGCGCTGGTTGGAGCGGACGCTAACGAGCTCTTGCTCTTTGATCGCGGCAAGAATTTCTCATCCGAGCAAGGCTGGGGTCCAGTGCTCGATCAGCTGTTCCCGCGCGGGCTCATGCTGCTAGATTTCGATCATCACCGCGCTGATCGCCGCGCGCTTTCGATTGCCTTCAAACCCGAACCTATGCGCCACTATTGCGACGCTCTCAATCGCGGTATTGCCGAGCGGACAGAGACTTGGTCAAACGGCGAGATCAAGTTTTGGCCCGCAATCAAGCAGCTGACACTGGATCTCGCCGCTGATAGCTTCATCGGAATTCCTTGGGGGCCAGAGGCGGATCAGATCAACACCGCATTTGTCGATATGGTGCAGGCCTCGGTCGCACCGGTTCGCAAGCCATTGCCGTTCACCAAGATGAAGCGCGGTGTTGATGGGCGCGCATTCCTCGTCGATTTCTTCACCAAGGAAACGCACAAAAGACGTGAGACCGGCGGAGGGCAGGACATGTTCAGCCAATTCGCGACTGCTACGCGCGAGGATGGCTCACTCCTGCCGGTTGACGAAGTGGTCGACCACATGAACTTCCTGATGATGGCGGCGCATGACACAATCACATCGAGCGCGACCTCGATGATGTATTACTTCGCCCAGCAGCCCGAATGGCAGGAAAAAGTGCGCCAAGAAATACTGGCGGTCACGGGCGGGCTTGATGCTTCCGGCAAGCCACGGCCATTAAGCTATGATGATCTTGGCAAGCTCGAACTGACTGAGATGTTTTTCAAAGAAGTGTTGCGCTTCATCCCGCCCGTACCGTCAATGCCGCGCCGCGCGTTGCGCGAATTCGAGTTTGGTGGGTATCGCATACCTGCCGGACAGTTGGTGGGCATCAATATCCACTATGTCCATCACTCAGAAGAACATTGGGACAGCCCAGAAACCTTTGACCCAATGCGCTTCACTCCAGATCAGGTGAAGGCGCGCCACAAATATGCTTGGACGCCGTTTGGCGGCGGCGCGCATATGTGCATCGGGCTTCACTTTGCATATATGCAAATTAAGATACTCGCCGTCCAAGTGCTCAGCCGGTATCGTGTTGAAATGGCGGATGGCTACGAGCCAGACTGGCAGCCATGGCCGATCCCGATGCCCAAGGATGGGTTGAAGGTTGAGTTTAAGAAGATTTGAGTGACTGGGTTCGGTCGCAGAGCGACCGCAAGGCCGGTCGCTCGCAGCGATGCGATCTTTGATCGCGTAAGCGAGGATACCGCACGCCGGATGGCGTGCAAAGTAAACAAAATCCCCCTCAAAAATCCCAGGCTATGCCGTCTTTTTCCCAGTCGCCATAACGGGTTGGCGATAGTTCGCGCGGCTCATCCTTTTCTGGATCAACCGCCTTTGGTTTCGGCGGAGGATCATTGGTCCAGTGTGAGGGCTTTTCAAACTTCTTCACTGCTTTGAGCTTTTGCTTGGCCATACCTACACAACTACGCTGATTAGCATTGGTTTCAATCTAGCATCGCGTTAGGGGCCTCTATGGCTCAACCTGAAGGGATATACGCGCGTCGCGCGGCGTTGCGGTTACTGGATGCAGTGCTGCGGCGCGGCGAAACACTCGATCAGGCGTTTGGCGGGGCAACACGCGATGTTCGCAAGCCCGCTGACCGTGCGCTCGCGCGAGCAATCGTCAGTGAAAGCTTACGATGGTTGATGGATCTCGATACGCTGATCGACAGCGCAACTCAAAAACCGCTGCCCGATGACGCGAAACCCCGCATGGTTTTGCGAATGATGCTGGCGCAATGGCTGCGGCTGGGTACTCCGCCCCATGCCGTAATTGCGACGTGCCTGCCATTGCTTTCGGGCGGCCCCCGACGATTGGCGCACGGCGTGTTCTCGACGCTGGGCAAGCGCGAAGCTTCATTGCCCACAGCCCCAACCCTACCCGGCCAAATCGCAGAACGCTGGGGTGAGGGTGCCCGAAAGATCGCAGCAGGTTTGGCAGAACCCCCGCCACTTGATCTCACTTTGCGCGATCCTGAAGAAACCGCGCATTGGGTCAATCAGCTAAGCGGCGACAGCTATGCGCCGGGCCATGTCCGTTTGCCACGCGGCGAAGCAGTCGAGAAACTCGCTGGGTTTACTGAGGGGGCATGGTGGGTGCAGGATCTGGCTGCGAGCCTGCCTGCCCGTTTGCTTGGCGTTGGCAACGGTCGACACGTGTTGGACCTTTGCGCAGCACCCGGGGGCAAGACGATGCAGCTGGCAGCGACAGACTGGAAGGTAACCGCGCTCGACAATTCCAAGCGGCGGCTTGATCTCCTGAAAAGCAATCTGAAACGCACCAACCTGAAAGCGAGCCCAGTGCGGGCCGATGCGCGCACATGGGAACCCAAGCATCAATTCGATGCTATCCTGCTTGATGCGCCCTGCACTGCGACGGGCACGTGCCGTCGGCACCCCGATGTTCTGCACCGGATCGCCGCACGCCAAATTGAGGAAATGGCGGAGCTTCAGCGCGCGCTGCTCTTGCGGGCAGTTGAATGGCTCAAACCCGGCGGCGTTCTGGTTTATGCGGTCTGTTCTCTCGAACGCGAAGAGGGCGAGAAGCAAGCTGAATTGCTCAACGCGAATACCGATCTCACTCCGGCACCGATATTGTCGGATGAGCTGCCTGCAGGTCTTGTGTCCTCGGATGAGGGCTGGCTGCGCACGCACCCCGGATTATTGCCTGAATTAGGTGGGCTCGATGGGTTCTTTATCGGTCGGTGGACGAAACCCTAAATCTCTTCAAAATGCAGCGTAGCAATACAACATTGCTTATCATTCTGCGTGATTTGAATGGACATCGCGCCTTCGCAATGGTCAGTTTGTGCAATCGTGAATGGCGCGCCCAGCTCAACATAGTGTGTGAAGCGCATCTCTCCACCAGTGACACGAAATGGCTCGCCGTCGCGGCAAAGCGCGACAAATTGCATGGAAACCTCGGATAAATGGGTGGAGTTCACATGGTCGCCAGACCCATCAAGATATGGATGGCCGGGAGGCAGACCATTGCCTGCCGTGATCAATGCGTCAGCGCGCGGCACCACAGAGTCTTTCAAGCGAGACAGTAAAGGCAAGCCAAGCTTCTCAACGCCAATAAGCGCGGCGGGCGCATAGTCGAAACCCTTCTCACCGCCTTCTTCTGCAGCTTTGGATTTCGCCGTCGCGCGCCAGGCGGGAAAATCGCGCGTGCGGAATACAACGCCCTTGCCCTCAACCTCAAAAGCAAGTCGATCATCTGCATCAAACAGGGTCAGTCGATAGCTTAAGCGCTCATCGTTGCCAGGCTGCCTTCCGCCCTGAATCATTGTGCCCCGCACCGGTTGGCCTGCGCCTCGATCGCCGATCTCCCAACGCGTCCATGTGAGCGCGCTCCATTTCTTGGGATCGAATGTGCCGATCGCGGTTGATGCGCCGACGCTCGCCCAGAAATGCACTGCTTGCACCGCAGACGGGTGATGCACATCGAGCTGCAACCACGGCCAAGCTTCTGTGTCGGTCGAGCAACGAAATGCGACAGACCCGTCGGTGCGGAGCACATGATCATGGGTGAAGGATTTGGCCAGGGCGTTTGACATTGGCCTTTACACGCCAGCTTTAACTTTATTCTGAAAACTTTTGCGCAGCTTCATCAGTTTGGGCGGAATGGTTGCAAGGCAATAGGGGTTACGCTGGCCGTCCCCCTCCCAGTACTCCTGATGGTAGCCTTCCGCCGGGTACCATGTCGCAGGACCTTCTATGGTCGTAACCGCATCTCCCGAATTGTCCGCGTTCCACCGCGCAATCGCTGCTTCCGCTTCGGCCCGTTGGGCATCATCAAGCGGGAAAATGGCGCTGCGATATTGTGTTCCAATATCATTGCCCTGACGGTTCAGCTGGGTTGGATCATGTGTGCCCATGAAAACATCGAGCAGTTCGGCGTAAGAGATTGCGCCAGGATCAAAGGTCACACGAACGGCCTCCGCATGGCCAGTCGTACCGGAGCATACCTCTTTGTAGGTTGGATCAGCTTTGTCGCCGCCAATATAGCCGCTTTCGACTGCCTTCACGCCCACCACATCGTTCATGACTGCCTCTGTGCACCAGAAGCATCCGCCAGCAATGATGGCCTGGCCTTGTGACTGTTCGCTCATCGATATCTCCTTTGCCCTGGTCGAGTAGGGGCAGATAGGGAGCGGAACCCAGCTTGTCATCCAGCGTTCCATCAGCGATAGCAATCTGTGCAAGACAACCCCGGTAATTCGGGAACATACCCGTGAAAGGCTCAAACCAATGCGTTCACTTCTTTTCGCCGCCGCTGCTCTTCCTCTCGCACTGGCATCGGCCCCTGCGGTCGCTGACGGACACGGGGCGCATTCCGCATCTCTTTCGGAAGTCCTGGCGCATGAACGCCGCGACGATGACCGCGCTCGGGATCAATATCGCAATCCTGCAGAAACGCTGGCTTTTTTCCAGATCGAGCCATCTCATACGGTCGTGGAATATGGGCCTGGTGGCGGATGGTACACCCGCGTGCTTGCTCCCTACGTTATGGCCAGCGGCAAATATATTGCGATCAACCAAGACAGTGACAGGCGGAGTTATCGCAACCGCACACAAGAGGCACGGACGAAGGGCTGGACAGAGCGTTTCAAGACTGGCCTTGCGGAAGCCATGGGTATGGAAGCCGATGCTGTTACGGCATACGAAACGGACGAAATCCCCGAAGACATGGCAGGAACTGCGGATCGCGCCTTGATCTTTCGCTCCATGCATGGACTTGCGAATGGCAATCGCGCTGACGAAGTGCTCGGCGCTATTCGTATAATGCTGAAAGATGACGGCATGGTTGGTGTCGTTCAGCACCGCGCACCCGAGGGCGCGAGCTTCGATGATTACAGCCCGGCATCAGGCTATATGCCGACTGAGCGTGTGTTGGCGATCTTCGAAGCCGCCGGTTTCGAGCTGGTCGAATCTTCAGAAATCAATGCAAACCCCAATGACCCGGCCAATTGGGAGCGCGGAGTTTGGACGCTGCCTCCGGTACTTGCAACCGGCGAAGATGACCCCAAACGCAGCGAATATCTCGCCATTGGTGAGAGCGATCGCATGACGTTGTTGTTCAAGAAAGCCAATTGAACGAACGCTTCACGGGACACATTCGGGGAATTTCAATGCGCAAGCTGACACTGGTACTCGCCCCACTTACAATACTGGCACTGACTGCCGGGTGCACTCAGGCCGAGGTTGAAGAGCCTGCTGGTGATGAGGCAACCGCGGCAGATACCGCGTTAAGCGAGGTTCTTGCGGCGGATTTGCGGGCAGAAGACACAGCACGCGATGTCCACCGCAATCCGGCAGAGACACTGGCATTCTTCCAGATCGCACCTGATCAGACGATCATTGAATATGCGCCAGGCTGGTGGATGGTATACTCGCATTCTCGCGCCTTATCTGGCGAATAATGGTCAGTACATCGCCGTCAGCTTCCCGCCGGAAGCCGGGGCAAGCCTAGGTGACGGATTTGTGCAGCGCGTTCGAAAAGGGGGCGAGACATTCTCAGCCACCCAGTCAGAAGCGCTCGGCATCCCGGCAGAAAAACTGCCTTTCTATTTTGGCAATGCTGTTCCCGATGATCTCGATGGCACGGTCGACCGCGTCTTGATTTTCCGGATGATGCATAACCTCAAGCGTTGGGACATAGACGAAAGCGAGATTGCGACGTTGCGCGATACTCTGAAACCCGATGGGATGCTGGGCGTGGTGCAGCACCGCGCCAAAGCCGATGCGCCCGATGCATATGTCGATGGGAATGCAGGCTACCTCAAGCAGGATGAGATGATCGCGTTTTTCGAGGCTAATGGCTTTGAGCTTGTCGATACATCGGAAGTGAATGCCAATCCCAACGACCCCGCTGATCATGAAGGTGGTGTGTGGACGCTGCCGCCATCATTTGGCTTTGGCAATCAATCTGAAGAAGAAATGGCCAGATATCGCGAAATTGGCGAGACCGACCGCATGACCTTGCTTTTCAAGAAATCGGCTTAATCCGAAGCGGGTGGCTTATGCGCAATGTGACTATAGCCGCCCTGCAGCTGCCATTGGGCCAAAAAGACGAGGCGGATAATATCGCCGCCGTCGGTGAGTTGGTCGAGCACGCGGCGGCGCGCGGTGCAGAAATTGTTCTACCGCCGGAATTGTTCTCTGGCCCCTATTTTTGCCAGCGGGAGGATGAGGCGTTGTTTGCTCTCGCACGACCAACGCTGGAGCACCCCTCCGTCATCGCGATGCGCAAGCTAGCGGCCAAAACCAAGGTCGCAATTCCAGTCAGCTTCTTCGAGCGTGACGGCCATCACTATTACAACACCATCGCGATGGTTGATCATAATGGCGATGTGATGGGCACGTATCGCAAGAGCCACATTCCCGATGGCCCCGGATATGAAGAGAAATTCTATTTCCGCCCGGGAAATGATGGCTTCAAAGTGTGGGATGTTGCGGGCACGCGGATCGGCGTCGGCATTTGCTGGGATCAATGGTATCCGGAGGCAGCGCGCGCGATGGCATTGATGGGGGCCGAGCTACTGTTCTATCCCACTGCGATTGGGTCAGAGCCCTATGATGATGATCTCGACACCAGCCGGATGTGGCAGCGCGCCATGCAGGGGCACGCAGTCTCAAATTGCATGCCAGTGATCGCCGCCAACCGCATTGGTAAGGAAGGCGGCCAAGCATTTTACGGGCACAGCTTTGTCACCAATGAGTGGGGGGACATCGTCTGCGGCTTTGGCCCGGACGATGAAGGCGTGTTGGTCGCAACACTCGATTTGGACGAAGCAGCAAAGCACCGTGCCGGCATGGGCTTCTTTCGCGACCGTCGCCCTCAACTCTATGGGCGGCTTTGCGAAGACATTTGACGGAGCGAACCCATCACTATGTGATCGCATTGGGCAGCAATATGCGCTCAGCGCGCTTCGGCTCACCACGCCAAATTGTGCGCGAAGCTCTTCAGCACCTCGCCACCGAAGGCGCCGAGGTGATCGCGACTTCTACGATCATGCGAAGCCGGCCAATCGGCCCCTCACAAAGAGACTTCGCTAACGCTGCGGCGCTCATCGCCAGCCCACTCGCACCTATGGCCATGCTCACTATGCTTAAAAGGATCGAGCACCGTTTTGGCCGCAGACGTCGCGGACAAGCTTGGCGCAGGAGGATTCTTGATCTTGATATTGTGCTGTGGGACGGCGGGCTTTTCAGCACACCTAGCTTGCAAATACCCCATCCCGCCTTTCGCGAACGCGACTTTGTCTTGAGCCCCGTGGCCGAGATTGCGGGCAATTGGCGGGACCCGAAAAGCGGACTTTCTGTCCGACACCTAAATGCACGCTTGACCCGCGGGCGCACCCTGCCTAGGTGACGCGCCCGCACCTGATGCGTTTGCGCGGTGATTCCGCGCATCTGTGGGGGCCCTTAGCTCAGTCGGTAGAGCAACTGACTTTTAATCAGTAGGTCGCTGGTTCGAACCCAGCAGGGCTCACCATCCATTTCTATCAAACATCGATTACCGGAGTCTCCCTCACGGAGGTGGAAATTGTGCCCGCAATTCCGGGGCTTTGCACCCGTTAGAGTTCGCGTTGCCGATAACAGAGACGCAATGACCTACCAATTCTCGCTTGAAATGCGCGAAGTTCTCCGCGGTCGATTTAGTGACCTACTGCTTGGATTTCAGGAGGTTGGGAAGCAGAGCGCGTCGCGCTGATCGGCAAAGCGGATTGGTAAGTCTCCCATCCGCCAGAGGTTACGAGCACTCAGGCCCTTGGGCTGACTGCCCCTCAGAATGCATCGGATGATCGCAGGATCGAGATAGCTAAGCTTGGCAAGCCGCTGGAGATGGCGAAGTCTAGTGGTCTTGGTAGACTGAGCGGCCTCCTCATCCATTTGGAGCAGCTCCTCCCTTGCCGCAAACGCGCGGCCAAGCAGTTCAACGAGCCTGTCGTCCTTCACCGCTAGATCAGGCTCGGATGGCTGCAGGCGGAGCCGCGGCTCGTGACCATAGCTCTGTCGATCGAGAGCGATTTGGAAACTTGCTTCAACTTGTTCGGCATCCTCGTTGGTGGTCGCACCCAACGCGGCGGTAGGATCAAAGCTTCCCAAGACAAACTGGTCGCTTACCGAAACGTGTAGCCCAATCCGTGAGAGCGTGAGGCTTGCCGCGCTGACCGGAAGTTGTTCGATATCATTGGCCAACTGCTCGGCTTTGCCAAAGACGGCCCTCTTCTCATCAGCGGTCCGTGACGCGACCAACTTTTGTATATTGGCATCAGTCCTTAACCATTTCGCGACAGCACGACGGACGGCCTGTTCGATCTCGCTTGCAGGAAGACGAAGTGCGGGTGCTCCAGCATCGCCATTCATGTTTGAGGCATAGTATGTGTAACGCCGGCCATGGTTTTGCGTGTGGGTGGGAGACATGGGCCGCCCACGGTGATCGCGGATCATTCCTGCCAGCAATGCCAAGCGTCGTTTAGGACCCGCGGTCGATCCAGATGAGGAGCGCGCCTTTAGCTTCTCTTGGACCGCATCGAACGTCTCTTTGTCGACGATAGCGTCGTGGAGGCCGGGAAAGGTTTTGTCCTTGTGCCGTACCTTGCCGACGTAGAGTGGATTGGAAAGTAGCCAGGTCAGCGACCCTCGCTTGAACGGATTGCCACCCTTCGCGTTGCCTCTTTTGGAGACATACCGCTTGCTAACAATGCCATCGCGTCTCAGGTCGCCAACGAGTGTTCTGATTGATTCTGCCTCGAGATAGCGGCACATGATCTCTCGGACTGTCTCAGCTTCCCTCGGGATGACGACGAGCTTTCGATCTACAGCCCTGTAACCGAGCGGAACACTGCCCCCCATCCACATGCCCTTGGCTTTTGATGCGGCGATCTTGTCTCGGATCCGTTCGGCTCCGACCTCACGTTCAAATTGCGCGAATGACAACAGCACATTGAGCGTCAGCCGTCCCATCGAACTGGTGGTCGAGAACGCCTGCGTCACGCTCACGAAGGATGCCTCTGCCTCATCTAGAACGTCTACGATTTTGGCGAAGTCAGCGAGGCTGCGAGTGAGCCGGTCAATCTTGTAGACGACGACCACGTCGATCTTGCCCGATCGAACATCGTCTAGAAGCTGTTGCAGCGCTGGCCGTTCGAGCGTGCCGCCAGAGTGACCACCATCATCGTAGAGTTCGGGCAGCAGCGACCAGCCCTCATGCTGCTGGCTAAGGATATATGCCGCGCATGCCTCGCGCTGCGCATCGAGACTGTTGAAGTCCTTATCCAGGCCCTCATCGGTCGACTTGCGCGTGTAGATCGCGCAGCGAAGCTTCTTCTCTGCTCTAGCCATTGGCTGCCACCTTCAGTTCGCCGAGGCGCGGACTGTTTAGTCCAAAGAAGCGCGGGCCTGACCATTTTGCTCCAGTGATATGAGAAGCGACCGCGCTCAGGGAGCCGAACATCTGTCCGCGATACTCGCATCCACTTTCCAGCACGACAACCTCATGAACCTCTCCATGCCAGGTTCGTGATAGCCACGTGCCGGGCTTGGCCTCAGTTGATACTCGGCCTTCTTTGCGGCGTTCATCTTTGCGACCGCGTGCACCAAGCTGCCGAAGCTCAACCTTTGTGAGTTTGCCGGCCTCGGGTTCCTGTAAGCGAGCCGCTAGGGCTCTTCTCATTAGAGCAAGGCCTAAAGCAGGAGGTGCAGGGATCCCATATGTGTTGCGCCAAGCAGCTCGTAGTTCCGATGGTGTCATTTCCTCGGTGGCGGCGATCCTCTCTTCGATATCCATGACTGCATGGATGCTCGAACTCGGGCACTAGTCGAGTGCTTTCTGGCAGCTTGCGTTCTTTCCAGTGGACTTGCGGCGACGTTCGAGCATTGCGGTGGTCATGGACGACATAGACCGTGAACTCATCAACCTGCTCTGCACCAAAATTGGCATGCTGATGGAAGATCACAGCGCGCTGGCGTTGACGCTGAGAGCTCAATCCCAAGGCGAACAGAACACCGCTATCGATGAGCTGGCTCACGCCTCGACGAAGATCGCAAAGCTAGTTGCTGCTGCTCAATCCATCGCAGAATGACTGCAATGCGCCCCAATCCAAGACAGAATCACCCAAGTGTCCGTCGTCATGACATTTGGCACAGACTGAGAGTTGATCGTTTGGAGGACTGGCCTCGTCTGTTGGTTTCAGTTTAGGCGGCTAGCTTGCGGTGAAGCAAGCGGCGATGTTTTAGCGTCTTTTGTTTGATCCTTTCTCTTCGCTTGATGATGGCTGCGGCTCTACCGAAGTAGACGTCGGCAGGTGTGACGTTGTCGAGGCTCTCGTGATAGCGCTGATGGTTGTAATGCTCGACGAACGCTTTGATTTGGTTTTCTAGATCGCCTGGCAGGAAGTAGTTCTCCAGCAGAACACGGTTCTTGAGCGTCTGATGCCAGCGCTCGATCTTGCCTTGGGTCTGCGGATGGAAGGGCGCGCTTCGCACGTGATCCATCTTCTTGGCGCTGATGTAATCAGCCAGCTCTCCAGCGATGTAACAGGGACCGTTGTCCGATAGCAGGCGCGGCTTATGCAGCACATTGGCATGGCTACAGTCTGAAGCAGTAAGAGCCATATCGAGGGTCTCAGTGACGTCTTCGGCTCGCATGGTGGTGCACAGCTTCCAGCTGATGATGTAGCGCGAGTAATCATCGAGCACGGTGGAGAGGTACATCCAGCCCCACCCGATGATCTTGAAGTAGGTGAAGTCCGTCTGCCACATCTCGTTCGGTCGCATGGTTTGCGTGTGGAACTGGTCTGCCGCCTTGATCACCGTGTAAGCAGGACTGGTGATCAGATCATGAGCCCTCAGAAGTCGGTAAACGGTCGCTTCAGAGACGAAGTAGCGCTTCTCATCAGTGAAGCGCACCGCAAGTTCACGCGGACTGAGCTCGCTATGCTCCAGCGCCATATCAACGATCTGGTCCTGCACTTCGGGCGCAATGCGGTTCCATACCCTGCTTGGCGTTGAGGGACGATCCTTGAGCGCCTCAGGCCCGCCTTCTAGGTAGCGGTCATACCAGCGGTAGAAGGTCCGCCGCGCCACGCCGAGCTGATCCAGCGTGCGCTTGGCAGGCAGATGTGACTGCTCGACCAGCTTGATGATCTCCAGCTTCTCAGATGCAGGGTATCTCATGCGTCGTCTCCCCCAAGCCCGGTCATGCTTTTTTGAGCAACCGGTTCTCCAGGGTCAGATCAGCAACACACTCCTTCAGATCACGCGCCTCATTACGCAGATCCTTCACCTCATCCGTGGTCGCAGCACGGGCTGTATCGCCAGCAAGACGGCGTTTACCCGCTTCCATGAATTCCTTCGACCAGGTGTAATACAGGCTTTGCGCGATCCCTTCACGGCGGCACAGCTCAGCAATGCTATCATCGCCGCGCAGACCTTCCAATACGATCCTGATCTTGTCTTCGGCTGAGAAGTGCCGCCGCGTCCGACGGCGGATGTCCTTCACAACCTGCTCCGCAGGTTGCTTCGACTTCGACTTTTTGGTTCTCATCTTCGTTCCTTCGTCACTACGACGAGAACCAAAACTCTCCTAAACTTCAACCGCTAATCTGTGCCATAGGTGCTGACGGGGAACACCTGTAGGTTACGAGGACCAGGTCAACCTCTATGCATATGTTGGCAATGATCCTATCAACAACACCGATCCGACTGGGATGTATATCTGCAGCAGCTGCAGCGGCAGAAGCTCAGATGGTGTACTAGGAGGAACTGGCGGTCAGGAAATTCTGAAGAAACAAAGAGGCGTAAATTCTGCGAACACAACGCCGGATGGTGGAAGGTCAGGCACCCCTGGCGTTGGACACAATGGCGGTCCGCCCCTTGACGAAGAATCCCTTGGGAAAAGGTTTTTAGAGGGGGCACTACGGCTAGCCTCTAGACTTGGAGGTGCCGTAGTTGCTGCCGTCTGGTCAGAACCAGCTTCTGCGCCAGCACCCACTTTAAGTCCTTCGGAGCAGGCTCAGTCACTTGAGAATGTACTTGGTAACCCAAAAATGTTGACAGGCGAAGGGCCGGGAGTTTTTAATCGTATCACCAATCCCGAAGGTTGGAGGCGCACCACGCTTAGTCGCGGTACAAATAAGGGTGCTGGACTCAAATTTGAGAAGTTAAACCCAAGAGGGCAACCGACCGGCGTCAACATACGGTACAATCCGACCGCTAGGCACCACAAAGAATTCGGAGATAACGGCTATTGGGTGGTAAACTCAGGCCATGGTAACATAAGAGTGGTGGGGCAATGATATACTAGGAGATAGACTTCTCATGAGAAAGATCGAGCGGTTGCGAGAGATTGCCTTAGTACTTGCATCTGAAGAAGAAGAGATTGAGAATTTTCTCAATAGCGGCGATCTAACTGTGGATCACAAGGAAGATCTGGCCGAAGACTTGGACATCGCTTTAGCCGCCTTGGACCTAACTAATTTACTCGAGGTTGGTGAGCTATCCGAAATCGGTGCCAAGTCCATATTAGAAATAAACTCAATTTTTGAGGATCATTCGACACCTAAGCAGAGTGAATTCTGGCGCTTCGGTTCGCCCAAATATTCTAGTGAGTGGTCACGAATAAAAACACTCGCTAAGCGTTTTCTGAGTGATGTAAATGATTCTGACACTGGATGACTGCCACGCCATTGGGTGCATGTTCTGAGTCATATCTGGACTGCCTTGGGATAGGTTGTTTCTTGCAGCAGATTGAGTAGATGTGTTTTTTGCGAACCCCAAATTTCAGCCAACCACTCTAAATCGTCTTTTCGTATCTATTGTCATCCGAGTGATCATCTATGAGTGGGCTTTGCCGACAGGCTATCACCCCCTTCGATGGAGCATACTCTTGGCAAACAATAAGATTGGTGAGAATTTGGCGCGGGAATGGAAAAATGAGAAGTTTGCGAAGGAGCTTCAGGAAGCGTTAGCCTACGCAAAGGAAGACCAGTCAAAGATTCTCGACCAATTGCACGAGTTTGCTAGCGAGGGCTCTGCACTCGCCAAAACCTTTCTGGGAGAGGCCTATCTGTTCCCCGTCAGCACCTATGGCACAGATTAGCGGTTGAAGTTTAGGAGAGTTTTGGTTCTCGTCGTAGTGACGAAGGAACGAAGATGAGAACCAAAAAGTCGAAGTCGAAGCAACCTGCGGAGCAGGTTGTGAAGGACATCCGCCGTCGGACGCGGCGGCACTTCTCAGCCGAAGACAAGATCAGGATCGTATTGGAAGGTCTGCGCGGCGATGATAGCATTGCTGAGCTGTGCCGCCGTGAAGGGATCGCGCAAAGCCTGTATTACACCTGGTCGAAGGAATTCATGGAAGCGGGTAAACGCCGTCTTGCTGGCGATACAGCCCGTGCTGCGACCACGGATGAGGTGAAGGATCTGCGTAATGAGGCGCGTGATCTGAAGGAGTGTGTTGCTGATCTGACCCTGGAGAACCGGTTGCTCAAAAAAAGCATGACCGGGCTTGGGGGAGACGACGCATGAGATACCCTGCATCTGAGAAGCTGGAGATCATCAAGCTGGTCGAGCAGTCACATCTGCCTGCCAAGCGCACGCTGGATCAGCTCGGCGTGGCGCGGCGGACCTTCTACCGCTGGTATGACCGCTACCTAGAAGGCGGGCCTGAGGCGCTCAAGGATCGTCCCTCAACGCCAAGCAGGGTATGGAACCGCATTGCGCCCGAAGTGCAGGACCAGATCGTTGATATGGCGCTGGAGCATAGCGAGCTCAGTCCGCGTGAACTTGCGGTGCGCTTCACTGATGAGAAGCGCTACTTCGTCTCTGAAGCGACCGTTTACCGACTTCTGAGGGCTCATGATCTGATCACCAGTCCTGCTTACACGGTGATCAAGGCGGCAGACCAGTTCCACACGCAAACCATGCGACCGAACGAGATGTGGCAGACGGACTTCACCTACTTCAAGATCATCGGGTGGGGCTGGATGTACCTCTCCACCGTGCTCGATGATTACTCGCGCTACATCATCAGCTGGAAGCTGTGCACCACCATGCGAGCCGAAGACGTCACTGAGACCCTCGATATGGCTCTTACTGCTTCAGACTGTAGCCATGCCAATGTGCTGCATAAGCCGCGCCTGCTATCGGACAACGGTCCCTGTTACATCGCTGGAGAGCTGGCTGATTACATCAGCGCCAAGAAGATGGATCACGTGCGAAGCGCGCCCTTCCATCCGCAGACCCAAGGCAAGATCGAGCGCTGGCATCAGACGCTCAAGAACCGTGTTCTGCTGGAGAACTACTTCCTGCCAGGCGATCTAGAAAACCAAATCAAAGCGTTCGTCGAGCATTACAACCATCAGCGCTATCACGAGAGCCTCGACAACGTCACACCTGCCGACGTCTACTTCGGTAGAGCCGCAGCCATCATCAAGCGAAGAGAAAGGATCAAACAAAAGACGCTAAAACATCGCCGCTTGCTTCACCGCAAGCTAGCCGCCTAAACTGAAACCAACAGACGAGGCCAGTCCTCCAAACGATCAACTCTCAGTCTGTGCCAAATGTCATGACGACGGACACATCCGCTGTCCCAACCTCATCCCGGTGTTCATGTCGTTTTCCACACACGGAACGAAAGAGTGATCGCCATGCATTTCTATATCACTGAACAGAGAATTACCGAACGTTTGTTGAGCGCGCGAAGGCGACAAGAGAGAACTCAATAGAGTGGTTGTAAGCCGTAGCGTGAATGTCCGCTCCCACCCCCAAGAGCAGCCTTCATTCAATCCCAGTGCTCCAGCCATGAGCTGACTGGCGGATTCGGCGGCTCAGTCACCCAACAGCGGCTAGTCAGCTTCCGACCCAGATGCGGACGTTAACCCACTCTCGCGAAAAGCCGAGCTTGCATTACCACAACAAGACGAATGAACTCGGGCGACGAGTTGAAGCGTTTGAATGGGCTACCTAGATTGGCACTCGACTTACGGCTCATGACTCGCCGATAGAGGGGGTGCGCTTGGATTGCCACTTTAGCCTGACAAGGCCAATCAAATGATCAGAACCTCAAAAATTGGGCCAGAAAAAACTCCGGCTTCGCCTTCTTCAAAGTGCTCTTTCCATACTTCGTATCCGGCTTGGAAATCTGCTGAAACGACTCTATCGTCTATCGGCCCACTAACTTGAATTCTAAAGCCGGCCTCTGAAAACGGTGCATGCGATATAACTTCGTCAAACTCGGAATCTAAGACAGCGATATGGACGATGTCTTCACCACACCGCTTCTCAATCTTTCCAATTTGGCAATAAAATTTTCTGTCATTGTGTGGCTTCAGTATCTCGAAAATTTGACCATCATTCACTTTCCTATTCATCCTCTAATTTCTTTGTGGGGAACTGCGTGATGTTTTTGCCCTTACTATCCCGCACAGAAACATTTGTTCGCTCCCCGTTTGTGCCTATGTCACGTTTGAAATCCTTTTCAAGGCGTGTTCTTCCCCCAGGTTGCTTCTGCACCCGATCAGGATTTTTCTCTGTTCGTTCTCGAAGCTTGTCTACTTGATTGGGTTTCTTAAACTTACTTTTCCCAGGAAACTTCTTTCTGTTGATATGCCGGTTGTCGGTATGTTTCGTTAACTTGCTAACGCCCTTGCAAGGCTTGCAAGCCGTCAATGCGACACCGACGACCGCATTTTCTATACTTGGATTTTCGACCGCGTTGATTGCATCCCCAACAAGGAATTCTCCAAATGCCTCAATGGCAGCACCAATAGCACTATCTATAGCGCTAGATTGGGGATTATCTGGCCCGATTTGTTTTCCAGTGCCAATTAGGTCCCGCGAACAACCATTGAGATGGCACCCCTCCTTTCCAGTCGGGTCCACCGAGTTAATCGGATCGTTTGCGACGTATGCATAGAGGTTAACGTTGTCTTCGTAGCCGATGGGATCGGTTTGGAGGAACCTGCCGAGGGTGGGTGAGTAGATGCGGGCCTTGTAGTAATAAAGGCCGATCTCTGGCAGCCATGCCTGCCCGGTATACTGAAACCGCCCGGTATTGGTCGCGGCGGGCACGCCATAGGGATCATAGGTGTTTACCCCGAGCGAGTTGCTCCACCAATTGGCCCATCCGACGACTGAACCGCGCGCGTCAACCTTGGGGAACCGAGAACTGGCTTGGTCGACTGCAGAGCCCTCAAACCAAGCGATCGGATCATCTGCACCAGGGTTTGGCCCATGCACATAGCGACGCAACATCGTACCTGACGTATTGTATTCTGCTATCAGGGCGTCCCCATCATAAACGAAGTCGGTATTCGTAGTACCGGGTTTGTTGGAGGTTTTCCGATAAAGGCGGCCCAACGGGTCGTAGTAGAGATGTGTTGTGTAACCACTGCCGATAACCCGGACCAAGCGGTTCTCAAGGTCATAAAGGTATGTGTTGGTTCCATCGGATGTTAGGTTGCCATTGGCATCATAAGTGAAGTTGTTGCCGCCAGCGCCGGTATACTGGTTAAGACCATTCGTCGTGTAATTCGTGGTCGTGCCGGTGGGGCCTGCCCAGGTATATGCATCATTGGTCTGGCTCTCACTAGCGATCTGCGAAGCCGGGTTGCGAGTAAAATCCCATGTCACATCGCGCCAAGTGCCGCTCATGTCGAGCTTTAGCTGAGAGAGCCTGCCAATGGGATCATAGGTGAAGTCTTGGTATCCCGCCTGTTGGAGCCGGGTCATCTCATTGCGGTCATTGCGGATGTAACGCGCAAATATGGAACCGCTCGAGAGCTTGACGTCATAGAGCGAATTGTCCGCGCGATAGACATAATCAAAATACTGGTTATCCGGGTACTTGATGCGCGTGCGATTGCCCGCTTTGTCATAATAGTACCATTGGCTTCGCGGCGTACTGGTCGTGTCATAGACGCTCGTCATCCGGCCATATCGATCGTAATAAAACACCGGCCCTAGCCCTGACAGCGAGTTAAACCGTGCTCGCGTTTGAAGCCCACGAATGTCGTATTGGTAGAACACGTCGCGTGTATGCAGCGGATCAAGCCCGGCACGCTCAGGCACAGTCTTGCGCGTCACTCGATTGAGGTTGTCATACGTATACGTGATGGTGCTGCCATCGCGCTTGCGCAGCGCGGTACGGTTGCCATTGGCGTCGTGGCTATATTGCTCATAGTCCGATGTGTTGATGATGCCTGGCGTTGTTTTGGATGGGAAATACCAGCGGCGCATCCGATCAAAGCCGTCATAGACCCATTGCGCCTTGTAACCCCGCGCATCGGTCATGCTACGCTGCAAACCATTGGTCGTATAGGTGTATGTCGCATAGTCGCGCTGCAACGACGTCCCAACACCCTGCTGGATCTTGGTAACCCGGCTTTCAGTGTCGTAGATGTTTTTGGTGATCCGGTCCGTTTGATCAGCTGGTGTGCCTGGATCGAGTGTACATGCGCTTGAGGGTAGCGATGAGTTCACCACTGGACGCATACGCACGGCGGTACAATCCAAACGTCCTCGGGCATCGTGACTGTATTGCGTGACGGCATAGGTCGTATGCCCATGATCATTCACTCGATCAAAGGTCTTGCGACGATTGTTATCGTAATAGTGCAACGTGTAGCTGAAGCGTGTCCAGCCATTGCCTGCTGCATCGTTGACCCGTCCAATTTCGACCTTGGTTGGCTGATCATCGGCATCGCGATAGGTTGTTTTGGTTGCCTGACGATAGCCCGCCTGACCCTTGGCACCGATTTCCCAGATGCGGCGACCAATCACATCATATTTGTAGTAGGTCGCATCATCGCTGCCAGCCAATGGACCATCCATCGACAACATGCGGCCTGCATTGTCGTAGGTGTAAGTCGTGGTCAGCGGGGTATTGTTAGCGCCATCGGTGATCGTTTCGCTGAGCGGAAGGCTGGTAGCGCCAAAATACGTCCACTTGCGTACGAAAGAGCTGGCAGTTCCGCATGTTAATTCATTGCCGTTTACGTCAGTCTCACACACCTCCTCTTTCAGCAGGCGAGATTGACATCGCGGCGGTCCTGAAGGCCCAATTGGATGGAGGTGGGGCATGTCTCACCATTAATCGGTGCAATTCCCGACCAAGTATGCTTCACCTTTCGACGTTTGTTCTGGTCATTGGCTGGGTCAAGTTGGGTAAGCATCCCGCCATGAACTGGATCCCAGGTGTAGTCGGTCTGATTTCCTTTGCCGTCCCTTATCCAAGTAGGTCGATAACAAAGGAAACCAAGTGTTCCACAGCCAGTATTTGGATAGGAGGCGGACTGGGTAATTGGCGACTGCCCAGACCCGGGTTTTGGCGTGTCAGTCTTTAGGGTGATGTTCCCACGGACGTTATAGCTTACCGAAGTAGAGTTACCCTCAGGATACGTAACTCCGCTGAGCCTTTGCGCCCCTGTGTATTGATAGGTGGTTTGGCGGCCTTGCGAATCAGTAATCGACTCAATGCGTCGCCGCGGCGGATGATACTCACCTGTGGTCGATTGGATGTTGGTAACATCAACAAACTGATAAAACCCATCGGGTCCGGTGATCGTGATGTCGTGGATCGCGCCAATCGGCCATGGCGAGCCTGGGGGCTGAAACCAGGAATTGTCAGGTGTTGAGACGTAAGTATATGTGACACCGTCGCTGGTGACTGTGCGGGTGTTGCTGCCTTGCTGGCGGAAAGTGTCAAAGTTATCAGTGGTTTCTGTCGGCAGCTTCATGCGGCTCCCACGATGCTCAGGGCGCGTCGGATAAATATCTGGATTACAGATGCAATTGAAAACGCGGCCCGCAATGTCCACCACGGTGTTGGCACTGTAATCATGCGATGCGAGCACCACCGAAGGATTTGTACTTTGAACTATCTCGGCACGTTTTAATTGCCCCCAGCTGGCCACTGCCGAGTTGGACCAATAAGTAAAGCGCAACTCATAGCCTGAAGCGCTTTTCGCAACCGAGGGGCGGTGCCGCAAAATACCTCCAATGCTTTTTGCGTCGTACTCGATTTGGATGTCAGCACCACCGGGCGCAGTAATCTCCTGTGATAAAAACTTCTTGATTGGTTGTGGGAGCGTGCCGCCGGCCGGCTCGGTTTCGAGATCAAACCGGATCATCAAACCAGTGCTACCAGCCCGATAAGTAACTCCCCCTAGTCCAATGACGTCGCCTGGGTAGAGCGGCCCCTCGGGAGAAGGGGGGCACGATGCACCAGAGCAATTTGGAGGAGGTGGCGAATTGGGTGTATTCTCGCCTCCCTCGGCATCGAACAACATACCCCCCGTCCCGTTGGAGGCATAACATATCTCAAGGGAGCATTGAGCAAATTCATCGGAAGCAAGCCTGCCCGCCGAGATCGTATAAACATTCGGTTCAAAACCATCTGCAGGTACATCTCCAGTGGTTACTTCGAGAATGGGAATGAAGTCAGCGAGATCACGAAACGCCAATTCCGGCGCTGCCGGAATAGACAATGTGGGCATTTGCGGAGTGGCGACATTGTTACTGACGAGATCGATGCCATGCGGGTCTTGGTAGACATCAAGAGGTTCAATTTGTTGAGCGCCGGCTATCGAAGCTGTTGTGATCGCGGCGACAGCGCTGAAATAACTGACGCTTTTCAAGGCAGCATGCTTTAGCGTTTTCAATGGTAGTGCCCTTGATGATATTCAGAATTTGAGGGTAGCCGCGCACATCGGTGTGCTGACCTCATTTAAACGAGCGGAATTCGCCCATCCGCGACCTATTGCTTGGCGGATGACGGTTTTATGAAGGTGGAGATGGGGTAGGCGTGCTGGTGCCAGTATCGACGCAACTTGCCGCTGTTCCATTAGATGTTGTTTTGTATTGAACGCGGTTGCCCGAAGCATCATAGCAAATTGAATGGGTATGGTTGTTTTTCTGACCACCGGCAGTCTTCGCCTTCACTAGACGGCCCAAAGCGTCATAAGTGTAGGTTTTCGTACTCGATTGCGCGATTGCATGCGAGGTAGTCGCTAAGCACGCCAGACTCGCTGTCGACAATAGCAATGATCGAATCATAGTCCCCAAACCCCCTATATAATTGTTCACGAATAATTTTCGAACGTCAGAACGCCAAGTCAAGTGTGCAGTAAAAGCGAACCGTGCGCATTTACTGTACGTTTGCGACAACTCTCATTGCTTCACCGAGGGTAGCCTAACTCTGCACACTGTGCATAAATTCTTCACGACAGTTCGATGACATCAATGACCTGCGACCGACAAGGCACCCAAACTGCTGTCATCTCAGCCGAATCACTATTGACTGATTGGATGTCCATCTCATTGGGTAGGCCCAAAGACAGTAAGGCATGCAGTACATGGATTTATAGGGTGACGATCTTTCCGCGCCCTGTGCCCGCCAATACTGTCAGCCGGTACACAATCGGGATAGCCTCACAGCCAAACAAGCACAGCATTTGCATAATTGCGCGTTTCGATTAACCGCCACGCAGAACCAGTGCCCGTCTGCGACCTAAGGCAATGGTTCACTCCACCTCACAAGCAATGTCCGCTTTCCATCCCAATTTCGGACATCCAGATCGAGTGATGACGTACCTCTAAGCAGACCCTAATCCAGCAGCTCACCCATTCTTGCTTTGAGCGCTTTGGCCACGCGTTCAACCACTTCTATCGATGGATTTCGAGCCGCGCGCTCCAGGTCGCTGATGTAGGTTCGATGGATGTTGGCCTCGTGAGCGAGCTCTTCCTGAGACCAACCCTTGGCCAGGCGCAGTCTTCGTAAGTTCCCAGCAAGGCGATCATGCACATCCACCGATCCGTGATGCGCTGTTTGTCGCCGATCAATCTACAGACGATCAGTCACATTTTGCTTGAACTCCTCGGAAGTTCGAGCATGGTGCTTGTCACTTATCGACGACATCACGGAGAAATATGCAAACATTTCGAAGACCAATTCGTCCGCAGAAGCGCAGCGCTCGGAGGACCACGCCTGCGGTTCTCCTTTGCTCCGTCGCTTTGGTCACATCCGCACATGCACAAGACACAAGCCCAGTCTCATCATCTGCAAATGCTGAGACCTCACATGACGAAAATGGCGCCTTATCCAAGGCTAAGCCAGTCACACTCTGGCAGGGACTTGAAGCCGGGATGTCTCCTGAGAAAGCCCTCCCAATCATTCAAGAGATGCCGGGCATAAAGAAAGCCCGGCTCTACCGGAGGCGTAGCGCTGAGAACCCGGACCAAATCAGGATCAGCTACGCGTCAGGCAAAATACAAATAGGCGAAATGGAGTTCATCTTGCAGCCCCGCTTCTCGCAGAAGCGATTGAAACAGGTCTGGCTCGCCTCAGGCGATCAATGCAGCAATGATGCTATCTCGGTGTTCAATCGTCTATCATCTGGCCTGGCCGTCAAATATCCTCAAGTGATCTTCGAAAAGGATATGCGCGAAAGCGATATTTCTCGCGCCAATCTCAATGCGCGGCGAAGTGGCGAGAAACAAACAATCTCACAGATCTATGCGTCGGATAAAGTAGTGGTCTTGCTTACATTTGCCTTTTCGAACGAACGCCCACCACCTCATCCCGGTTTTGGCAGCAAGCTTGCGCTATCACTCTACGAACTCGCGAGACTCAACTTCGATAACCGGGTCGCGGAATGCTCCGGCACAGGAAACAAACGAATGGACATCGCCCTCCAATATATGACACGCCGCGATTTCGAAGCGAAGGCTTTGCAGACTTCAGAGACGATTAAAGCAACGCAAGACCGGTTAGTTGACCAGCTTTAACTCAATTTTGTTCTTTGATGTTCTGATCAACCACCTCAGCCTTCTCTAACAGTTGCTCCAGCAGACCCAGCTCATCATAGCTCAAAGCTGAAAGATCAAACTCTGATTCTTCGGCGATAGATGGTTTGAACTTTTCAGCATACTCCATGACCGAGCGTATGGCTTGGTTTTCCCCTCTACTCGCCTTGTCAAATAGCCGCATAATGACCGCTTGTTGCTTTGTGACCCGACGGGCTTTGCCGTCTACCTTGATCGAGACATAGTTGTTGCGTTCCTTCTCAAAGTCTGTGGCGAGGTTCTGGGTTCCTTTAGCGCGGCGCCCCCTTCTTCGTCCGTCACCTTTGCGGAACTTCCCATGTTCGGGCGGCAGGCCCTTGCCAACCTTGTACCCCCCATCCTCGTCGACATTTCCTGCCTTGTATGACTTTGCAGGTTTTTCTTTGAATCGGTCATGTGGCCTCTCCATGATGGCTCCGCTGCTCGGCTATTTCCTCGAATGATCGGCCATCAAGCCGCGGTACTTCATCAGTGGCTTTCGCCAAACGGCGCAAGGCTACATCGGCATATTTGGGATCCAACTCCATCGCGCGGCCAACACGGCCAGTTTCTTCGCAGGCCGCAAGCGTTGTTCCCGAACCGAGAAACGGGTCAAGCACAATGCCCCCGTGTTTCGAGCAATCAAGGATCGCATCAACAATCATTGCCTTAGGTTTGACGGTTGGATGGTCGGCGAGGTCACTCATTCGTCCCGCCCGGAATGTATTGGCTCCCGGGTAGCTCCACACATTGGTACGGTATCGTCCGCCGAGCCCAAAATTGTTGATGTGCTTTCCGGGCTTTACTTTGAATGCGTAGATCAATTCGTGAGCCGAACGATAGAATGCGCCTTGGCCGCCATTGGTCTTGGCCCAAACGATCAGGTTCTTCGCTTCGTGAAACACCCCCTTCGCTGCGTCATATAAATAGGGTGCACCGCGCCAATCGATAAAGACGAAGGCTATGGCGCCTTCTTTGGCATTTTCGGAGATCCGCTCAAAAGCCGGATGGAGTAGTGAGCTTGCAAACTCGGTGAGGTCGGTTTCGCCCGCGCCCATAACAAAGTTGCCATGCTTCACTCGTGCCGCCGCCAGATACATTGTTCGCGATTACGCAGCCGTAGGGAGGATCGGTGATAACGAGCTCAGCCTTCACACCTTGAAGCAATGTCTCATAGGCTTCCTTATCGCGAGCATCTCCCACAAGAAGTCGATGAGCTCCAATCTCCCAAAGATCGCCTAGTCGCGAAATCGGCAGTGCTCCTTCGTCTGGAAGCTCAACTTGATCCTCTTCGATCGGGTCGTCTCCGATCGAGAGAACCGTATCTATTTCAAGCGTATCGAACCCGGTGAGTTCTAAATCATAACCTAACTCAGCAAGCCCGCTGAGTTCGTTGCGCAGAGTGGATTTCGACCATTCTGCCTCTTCAGCGATGCGATTATCAGCAATGATGTAAGCCTTGCGATCTGCTTCGCTCAGTTGGCCGAGCGGAATGGCCGGCACAGTCTTCTGATCGAGGAGTTCAGCAGCTTCCAGACGGCCATGGCCGCATAGCACCACCCCGTCTACATCGATAAGGATCGGGTTCGTCCAACCAAACTTTTTGAGGCTTTGCGCAATCTTGCGGATCTGGCTTTTGGGATGCTTGCGCGCATTCCCCGAGTACGGGGTTAGGCTACCAACCGAGCGATATTCAACGCTCAGCCTGGCTGCTTTCGATAAGTCGGCTTTCAACGTGCATCTCCACTAGGGTCAAAGTGGAGAACCATTTGAAACACAAATCCAAGCCGAGAAAGAGCTAAAATACGACCCTAGGATCGCTGAGTTTTTGACCTTGATGTTGCTCTGCGCAGTTTTGTCCGCACAGTTTTCACCTTTGGAGCAAGCCACGCTTCATTCCAGTTAGGCTCGACCAGCATCACGAGATCAAAAAGGCATCGCCCTGCACGGCCTTTCAGATGCGGCAGCGGATTGTCTTTTGTGCCGCTGGAGATCGTAAGCTCGTCGAGCCCATGCTCCTCGAGAAGCTCAATGAACAAGCGGAGCATACTATCGCGATGGTGGCTGGTAGGCCTGCCCTCAGGGCGCCCGAGTTCCCGAGCGGCATCAATTGCGACAAGCGTGAAATCGTTCAACTCTTCTTGCAATCGATGGAGAGGCAGGCCTTCGTGTTTGGACACACCTGCAACGCCAGCCCGCTTATAGTGCAGGGCAGCAAGTAGCAGCGGCGACAGCTTACCAATACTTTGTAGCAATGTATTAGCAGTGTGAGCACTTCGCACTAGCAGCTTTTGAGATCGCCCAGGATCGAACCCGAGTAACTCAAGTTTTTGACGTCGTTGGTAGAACGAGCAGATGAGCCAAAAGTCGTAAGCTGCACTATCCTCAATCCCATGAACAAGAACGAGCTCCTCCACTCTCTTGATATCTACACTTGGTAAATCAGGCATGTCTCCTGCTGCCCAGTTCTCAAGCGACTGATAAAGTTCTTGCTGTTCTTTGATTTCCCTAAGGGTGACTTCTGCATTCCCATATCCTGCCCAAATTGCATGATATGGGAAATCAGGACGCTCATCGGCAGAATTTGGCGTTTCTTCGTCTGGCATACGTGCCAAAATGGCTCTTTACGCGGGATATTCCCACTACTTTCCCATAAACATGGGAAATTTGGCGCGGAGACCCGTTAGAGATGGACTGCGCCATTCACCATCCATTTCCATCGAACGTCGGTTTCTGGTGTCTCTTCCGCAGAGGCGGAAATTGTGCCCGCAATTCCGGGGCTTTGCGCTGGTGGAAATTCGTAGATGGGATGGTGGAGACGCGCTGACCTAGCAATTCGCGCCCAAACTAACATAAGTGAACAATGATACCCTCCTGGTTGTTTCAGCCGCGATGGAATTCGCAAAATCTTCGCCATCTGAGATGGAGAACTCGCCGGCATTTTTGGCATTGAAGCGGATCACATGAAACTGGTCCCAATGGACGATACCGAGTACGCGAAGCCGAACGCATTTCGGCGCGCAAGAAATATCGATCTGCTGCCCCAAATGGCATGCATAATGTGAACGGCCACCTCGCAAGGTATCGTCATAAATCCTAATTCAGCCAGAAGCGTCCGCCTCAACGCTGACATTAAGTTCGCCGGAATCGCTAGCGACGTTTGGTCATAAATCACAGCAATTCTGTCGCTTCACGTCTGGAATGGCCGAGATTGGGCGACCACTCCGAGACGAACCCAAGGCGGGATCCTTTGGATTTCTGCGGTTTTTATAGATTATTTGGGAGAACGGGAGAAGAACAAATGGTGCCAGAAGAGGACTCACATCAGCCAACTAAGCCCCTGAAACAAATATCCAAATTTGCGTGCATAGACCGAAAGGCCCGCGGAAGAGCCCGCATACCGCTCCAGCTGAGGGGCGCCGACCGCCGAGAGGGCTCTGACTTAAGTCTCTACCAAAGCGTCACTCTGACAGCCGGTAACGGAGCTTGCCTGAAATATTTCACTCATACGATCGCGCGCGAGTTTTGAAGTAAGCCCCTTGGCCGAGCCGGTCATTTTTCGGCCAAGGGTTACGGTTTCCTCGCGCAGAGGGCTTTTCAGTTCTATTGCTTGGTCAGCGCGGTAATCGTGTTGCCGTCTTCGGTTGCCTCGACTGTAAACTCGATTGCATCACCCACAGCCACATCGCCGCGCACGTCTTCGCTGGCATCGAAAGCCATCACCATCTGAGGCCAGCCAAGCTCTGCAACGGGCTCGTGATCGACAGTGAGAGTGTCTGCCTCGGGATCAATGGCGGTTACGGTGCCGATGGCACTGGCGGTTTTTGTACCCTCGCTCTCATTCATCGCTGACATATCATGTCCTTCCATCGACATCTCGTCCGCGCCCATTTCGTCCATGGTCTCCATCTCTTGCCCGCTGTCGCAAGCAGCGAGGGCCAAGGGCGCGGCCAGCAACATAACTAGGTTTGAGGTACGCATTCTTCTTCTCCTTCGGATTGTGTTGGCCGCTCGGGCCTGGGGCGCCGCATCAAGAGATATGCGGCGGGGATAACGAACATGGAAAGCAGCGGCGCGGTGATCATGCCGCCCACCATCGGTGCGGCGATGCGGCTCATGACCTCTGATCCTGCGCCGGTTCCAATGAGGATCGGGAAGAGACCGGCAAGAATGACGGCCACGGTCATTGCCTTGGGACGCACGCGCAAAAGAGCGCCCTCCCTGATGGCTTCGCCCACGCCGTCCGCATCGAGGGCACCGCTGCGCCGGGCTAGTGCAGACTTGAGATAGATCAGCATGATGACGCCGAACTCCGCCGATACCCCGGCAAGGGCAATGAAACCCACCGATGTCGCAACAGACTGGTTGTAGCCCATCAGATAGAGCAGCCAGAAGCCGCCGGTCAGGGCAAAGGGCAGCGTGCCCATAACCAGAAGCGCTTCGTCGAACCGGCGGAAGATCAGATAGAGCAGGATGAAGATGATGCCGAGCGTTGCGGGAATGACGACCCGCAACCGCTCGTTGGCGCGGGTAAGATATTCAAACTGGCCCGCGTAAGAGATGCTCACACCGGCGGGCAGATCGACGCCCTCTGACACCGCCGCCTGAAGATCGCTTACGACCGAAGTAAGATCGCGTCCACGCGTGTCGACATAGACCACGCTGATGAGACGGCCTTGTTCATTCTTAAGCATTGGGGGGCCATCGCTGACGCTCACCTGCGCTACGGTGCCGAGCGTAATTTGCTGGCCAGAGGGAGTTAGCACAGGCAGCGCGCGCAGTTCTCCGAGACTGTCGCGGATCTCCCGCGGATAGCGGACATTGATGGGATATCGCGCCAGTCCTTCGACCGTTCTGCCGATATTTGCGCCGCCGATTGCGCCTGACACGATCTGTTGAACATCGGCAATGTTCAGACCAAAGCGCGCCGCAGCGACCCGGTCGATGTCCACGTCGACATAGCGGCCTCCCGACAGACGCTCTGCCAAAGCGGAACTGACTCCGGGAACCTGCTTGGCAACATTCTCGACCTGCAACGCCACGCGCTCGATCTCGGCAAGGTCCTCGCCAGATACTTTCACGCCGATCGGGCTCTTGATACCGGTCGCAAGCATGTCGATGCGGTTGCGGACCGGTGGCACCCAGACATTGGCCAGCCCCGGCACCTGCACTGCACGATCAAGCTCTTCGACGAGCTTCTCTGGCGTCATTCCCGGCCGCCAGTCTTCGCGCGGTTTGAAGCGGATCGTTGTTTCGAACATCGTGAGCGGCGCAGGGTCGGTCGCTGTATCGGCCCGCCCCGCTTTCCCGAACACGGTATCGACTTCGGGGACAGATTTGATCAGTCGGTCCGTCCGCTGAAGCAATGCGGATGCTTCACCAGGAGACAGGCCAGGCAGAGCGCTCGGCATGTAGAGGAGATCGCCTTCGTCGAGCGGGGGAAGAAATTCTCCTCCAAGGCGGGTGAATGGGACCAGCGCTGTAAGGAATACCAGTCCGGCCACAACCAAAGTGGTTTTCGGTCGGCGCATTACCCAATCAAGGCCCGGCCGGTAGGCGTTGGTCAGCAAGCGGTTGAGGACGTTGGTGTCCTCCTTGGGTATCTTCCCGCGGATCAGCCACCCCATCAGAACGGGAACCAGCGTCACCGACAGAATGGCGGCCGCCGCCATGGCATAGGTCTTTGTGAAGGCCAGCGGCGAAAACAGGCGGCCTTCCTGCGCCTGCAGAGTAAACACCGGCAGGAACGATAGGGTTATGATCAGGAGGCTGAAAAACAGCGCTGGCCCCACCTCTTTCGATGCTTCCGCAATCAGCTTCCAGCGCTCATCGTTGGACATCTGCTCGTCGGGATGGTCCTCTTCCCAATGCTCGATGTGTTTGTGCGCGTTCTCGATCATGACGATGGCAGCGTCGACCATCGCGCCGATTGCGATGGCGATGCCGCCCAGGGACATGATGTTCGCATCGACCCCTTGGAAACGCATCACGATAAAGGCCGCCAGCACCCCCAATGGAAGCGTGACGATAGCCACCAGTGCTGATCGCACATGCCACAAGAACAGCGCGCATACGATCGCAACGATGATGAATTCGGCAATAAGTTTTCCGGTCAGGTTTTCGATCGAGGCGTCGATCAGCTTCGAACGATCATAGGTCGTGACAATCTCGACCCCTTCAGGAAGACTGGCTTGGAGCACGTCGAGCTTCTCTTCGACAGCCGCGATGGTTGCCCGCGCATCTTCGCCCTGTCTGAGCACAACAATACCGCCTGCGACTTCGCCTTCGCCATTGAGTTCGGCGATCCCTCGCCGCATTTCGGGGCCAAGCTGGATCGTGGCGATATCGGATAGAGTAACCGGTATACCGTTCCCGACTGATTTGAGTGGGATCTGCCGGAAGTCGTCGAGAGACGTGAGATAGCCTGATGCGCGGACCATAAACTCGGCCTCACCCATTTCAACCACCGATCCGCCAGCCTCCTGATTGGAAGCTTGTATGGCGCGCACGACATCGCTGTAAGTGACGCCAAGCGAAGCCATCCGGTAGGGTTCCAGCACGACCTGGTACTGCTTGACCATGCCGCCCACGCTGGCGACCTCTGCGATGCCCGGAATGGTCTGAAGCTCATAGCGCAGGAACCAGTCCTGAAGGCTTCTGAGCCCAGCAAGGTCGCTGTTCCCAGTTCGGTCAACCAACGCATATTCGTAAATCCAGCCCACGCCCGTCGCGTCCGGCCCGAGCGAGCTGGTCACACCTTCGGGCAATTCGTTTTGCACCTGGTTGAGATATTCGAGCACGCGCGAACGCGCCCAGTAGAGGTCCGTCCCATCCTCGAAGATCACATAGACGAAGCTGTCGCCGAACATCGAATACCCGCGCACTGTTTCCGCGCCCGGCACCGAAAGCATCGTGGTTGCGAGCGGGTATGTGACCTGATCCTCAACGATGCGCGGAGCTTGGCCCGGATAATTAGACCGCACCACGACTTGCACATCAGACAGATCGGGGATCGCATCGACCGGCGTTGCGCGCACCGCCCAGAAGCCGGCGAGCGTGACCGCGACGGCCGCCAGAACGATGAAAAACCGATTGGCGATCGACGCGTCAATAATCCGCGCAATCATCGTTCGACCTTCCGAATGGACTCGATGCGCGGACCGGTGTCGTGCTGCGAGAACGTGAACTCGACATCGTCCCCCGGTTCGAGACCCTTGACCAAAGAGGCGTCGGCCAGGTCAAAGGGCATCACCATGCTCGGCCATTCGAGGGCGGGAACCGGCGCGTGATTGAGAGTGATCGAAGCTCCGGCAATCTTCGTTATGCTTCCCGTGGCAGTGTAGGTTTTCATCTTTGCGGGGCCGTCGGATGCCATATTCATGCTTCCGTCGATCGATCTGACATCGATCCCGGCCAAACTCGCTTCGGAATCGATCAGGAACTGCCCGGAGGTGACGACCTCTTCGCCTTCGGCAAGGCCTGCCAGGACCTCGGTCCTGCCATTCGCCTCGCGCCCGATTTCGACCTCGGCTGGAAGAAAGGCGCCTTCATCCTGCTTGAGCATCACAAGATTGCGGCGGTCGGTTCGAATGACCGCCTCCGACGGTACCAGCAAGGCTCGCCGTGTGTCGGGTGAAAGCGACACCTGCGCAAACATCCCTGGCTTCAACCTGCCGCGTGGGTTCGGCAGCTCAGCCCGGACGGTGATCGTCCGGCTTGCAGTATCGGCGTTGGGCAAAATGGCCGTGATACGTCCTCCAAGTCGTTCATCGGGAAACGCTGCCAGAGTGGCGCTGACAGTTTGACCCTGCCGTACATTTGCGGCCTGTGCCTCGGGCACTGAGGCTTCCAGCCATATCGGCGAGAAGCCTGTAATCTCGGCCAGTGTCTGACCTTCCATCACCGTCATGCCTGGCCGCACACCGAGCATTGTTACGGCACCGCCCACCGGAGCCGTGACAGTGATCGTGTTTTGCGCTCTGCGTGTGCGTTCAACCGACGCGATCATTGCGTCGGTCATGCCGAGCAGGCGCATGCGCTGCCGCATCGCATCTGCAAGTGCCTGATCGCCGGTATCGAGCACGGCAATGTACTCACGCTGCGCACCGCCCCAGTCAGGGACGAGAATGTCGACTATCGGAGTGCCGCGACCCACGACATCGTCCTGTGCTAGGCCATAGGTGCGTTGGACATATCCGCCCGCTCTTGGCTGGACGATGGCAACATCTCGGCTGTTGTAGGCCAGGACGCCTGTCACGGTGATTTCCGGCTCGAGAACTCCGAACTCCGCCGCTGCCGTGCGAATGCCGAAATTCTGGACCAGGCCCGGATCAATCCGGACGCCCGCTTCCGCAGCTTCTCCCGCGCACTTGGGAACCAGCATCATGTCCATGAAGGGCGACTTGCCAGGCTCGTCAAAGCGCTGTCCGGGAACCATCGGATCGTACCAGTAAAGCACCTCTTCGCACTCCGTCTCGGCGGAGCCCGACATCCCACCCTCGCTCTCACCGCCTATAAGCGAGAGCGCATATCCCGCGCCGAGGCTGACAAGCGCGACGGCTGCCATGATTGCATAGGTTCGCTTTGAAGGGCGCGAGCTGTCGACTGTATTGCTCATGGCTGCTGCTCCCCGTAGGTCAAGCGAAGCATCTCGGCCCATTCCACGGTCGCAGCTTCGCGTTCAAAGATTTCAAGATCGAGCAAGGCCAAATCCGCCTTTGCTGCAATCACATCGATCAGGTCTGCGTTTCCGGCAGCAAAGCTCGCCGTCTCCAGCTCAACCCTTTGGCGGGCCAGCGGCAGCAATTCATCGTGGGCGCGTTCCCATTGGCGCTTGGCACTGCGCCATGAGGCGAGATCGGATTCGAATTGCATACGAAGCGCCCGCAAACGATCATCGCGCTCTGCCTGCGCCGCAGCAGCTTCTGCCTCGGCGGCACGAATGCGCGGCTTTTGACGTCGATCGGTGAAGATGGGCAGGGTAACCGATCCCATGACAGAGAATGCGTCTCCGAAGGCAGGGTCGCGTCGGCCATAGTTTACGCTCACTCCGAAGTCGGGGCGCAAGTCGGCGCGCGCGAGGTCGGCGTTCGCTTCTGCGCGTCCGGTGGCAGCATCGGCAAGACGGATGACGGGGTTAAGGTTCAGAGCTTGTTCGAGGCTGCCGCTGTCGACATCGGCCGCTGGCGCATTACCCGCGATAGTAGGGTCGTCTGTGTGAATGTAGCTCGAGAGCATGGCGCGCGCGGTATCTCTTTCGGCTTCAATTCTCGTGATTGCATCTTCAATCACAAGGAGCTCGCGGCGAATGGCTAGGCTTTCGACCGGACGGGCGGCACCCGACGCGACAGCGCTGTTTGCCACCGGCTGAAGCCTGCGCAGATCGCTCAGCGCCGTATGGGCGAAGGCGAGCTTCTCCTCGGCATAGTACAAGTCGATCCAGGCGGTTGATGTGGCGATGTCGATCCGCTGCTGCGCAACTCCAAGCCGCATTTGAGCGACGGCTAGATCTGCGCCCGCTACGCCTCTACGGGCTCTGCGCCGTGCAAGGTTCGGGATTGGTTGCTCAATGCCAACAGCAATCTGCGTTGGAAGCTGGCGATCAAACTCGAACGCCACAGGCCCGGTGATTGGCAGGTTTGCAATCCCGCCACGCAAGATAGGATCGGGCAACTCATCTGCGGCTTGCGAGGCATCTCGCGTGCCGTCGATACGCAATTGCGCCGCCTGGAGCAGCGGCTGATCTTCGCGCGCTGCCCGCAAAGCTTCTTCATAGCCAACCGGCTGCGCGAGCACGACCTGCGCCGGCATCAGGGCGGCGGCAAGGATACCGCCTATGGACCGTTTCATGGAAAAATCTCACTTGATTTGCGTGCCGAGGTCCGGCGGCAATGGCGGTGCATTGCAGCGTCAAGACCACGCATTCAGAAGGCGCAATTCGCCTCCAGGTTATGCAATCAAGTCAGGTTCGTGGAGGGGGTAATCGGGCGCAGAAGCGCGACTAAACAGAGGTGAGGTAATGTTCGACAAATACACAGGGCTGTCGGAAAACGCCTTAACAATATGCGAACGCGAATCGCTTCCCACCCAAACGGGGGACACGGCGTTCATTGCCAGCAAGCAATCGAACGACATCTCCTGACAGGGGGATTCAGAATCATCGTCGTGGTGGTGACCCGTCTCACTCTCTTCCGAGTGGTGCATCATCTTGGCGCAATCAGAAGCCAGCATCGGCTCTGTCTGAGGCATCGCCGATGCTGCCGCCGATCCTTGAAAGATCAGGCCCGCGCAAAGAAAAATCATCGTAAGGGCTCGCAGAACCATCATTTTACGAAATCTAGAGACTGCGAGCGGGTTCGACAAGTGAACAATAGCAAAGGCTTCGAAGCCTGTAATCTATAGAGAAAATCGTTCGCCATCGCTCTAGGCCGCTTCTTCCGATTGGTTGGCATTTCTCTTGAGGAAGAGCCACTCGGCCAGAAAGACGACGGCAATTCCGCCAACCGCATACCCAACGATCGCTGGATCGGTATTCAGCTTTGTTATCGTGAAGGCTGTGAGGACCACCGCGTCGGCGGCAAGAGCTGCAAGGAGAATTAACGCCTTGGCTCCAATTTCTTCGCGCAAGTTGCGAAACACGCCCCAATGAACGAGCATGTCCATCACGAGGTAGAAGAAGGCGCCCAAGGCAGCGATGCGAGACAGGTCGAATAGTACCGCCAACGCACCAGCGACTACAACTGTGTAGACGAGCATGTGGCTTCTGATGCCGCCGCTCATGCCGAAATGGCTATGCGGGATCATCTTCATCTCGGTCAGCATCGTCAGCATCCGCGACACGGCAAAAACGCTGGCGATGACACCAGAAGCTGTTGCCGTGATCGCGATTGCGACGGTGAAGTAGAAACCGAGGTCTCCGAGTGCGGGTTCTGCAGCAGCAGCCAGCGAATAGTCGCGCGCCTCCACGATCTGGGCAATCGAAAGACTTGAGCCCACGGCGATAGCGACCAGCAAATAGACAACGACGCATACCGCGATCGAGATCATTATTGTGCGGTACGACATTGCGGTGGGGATCGACGATTTCACCCCCGCTATTGGTGATCGTGGTAAACCCCTTGAAGGCCAGGATCGAGAACGCGACCGAGGCTAGCAAAGCTTCTCCGCCTGACATGGTAACAGGTTCGCTGAACGCGCCCGAAGCGAAGCCACTGGCCCAGATTGCAGCGATAGCAAACACTGCGATCCCGCCGATCTTGATGGCTGACATGATTAAAGAGAGCCCGCTGACGGACCGATTTCCAGCGGAGTTCACAAGGTACGCGAAGACAATCAATCCGAGCGCCAATGCCGGGACCAGCAGACTGTTTTGCTCAAGCTCGAACGGTCTCAACGCGTAAGTGGCGAAAGTCCGCGCCACGAGGCTCTCGTTGATGACCATCGACAGCGCCATCAGCAGAGAAGCTGATGCGGCCACCACGCCTGGTCCATAAGCTTTTTGCAAAATCATCGCGATGCCGCCTGATGAGGGCCAGCGGTTCGACATCTTGATATAGCTATAGGCGGCTAGTGAGGTGACAAGTGCCCCGGCAATGAATGACAGCGGGAAAAGCGGCCCGGCCAATTCCGCGATCTGGCCCGTGAGCGCAAAGATACCGGCGCCGATCATTACGCCGGTGCCCATGGCGACACCGCCAGGAAGGCTTATTGAACCGGTGTCGCTGGTCTGGTCATCATGCTTGTGCTTTTGCAAAACAGTCCTCGTGGTTCGCCCGAGTGCAGGCGATGGAATCAGGTATCGGTACGAATTATTCGATCGCACCCCTCAAAACTTTTTCGAGCAATCAATATGTTCTGAGGAAGCCTGTGCTTGTCAGTGACTAAACGGGGCGGTGGAAATCTCGCGGGCGAACGCGTGATCCTGGCCGAGAAGGATCATAGGTTTGCTCCGCGCAAGCGCAGTGAATTGACCACCACCGAGATAGATGACGCGCTCATTGCAAAGGCTGCAAACATCGGGCTGATCAAAATCCCAAAGAACGGATAGAGCAGACCTGCGGCGATCGGCACGCCCGATGCATTGTAGATCAGTGCGAAGAACAGGTTCTGGCGAATGTTGCGCATGGTGGCCCGCGCAAGTTTGCGCGCGCGTACAATGCCGTCGAGATTACCCTTCACCAGTGTAATACCCGCACTCTCGATTGCGACGTCGGCTCCGGTGCCCATCGCGATACCGACATCGGCTTGAGCAAGCGCTGGCGCGTCGTTGACCCCGTCTCCGGCCATCGCAACCTTGGTGCCTTTCGATTGCAAATCGCGAATTAGCTTAGCTTTGTCTTCAGGCAAAACGCCTGCCTTCACCTCATCTATGCCGAGCCGGGCTGCGACTGCTTTTGCGGTCCGCTCGTTGTCGCCGGTAGCCATGATGATTTTGAGACCGAGTTCATGAAGAGCGCGGATCGCATCCGGCGTTGTTTCCTTGATAGGATCGGCCACTGCAACGAGCCCTGCGATCTCGCCGCCAATGACGACGAACATTACGGTTTCACCGTCATCCCGCCGCGCATTGGCTTGTTCGCTCAGCGCTGTGCCATCAAGGCCCATGTCGGTAACGAGCGCGAGATTGCCGAGTGCAACCGATTTGCCGGCAACGCGGCCAACAACACCTTTGCCAGTGATCGCTTCGAAATCCTCGGCGCTTGCAAGCTCGAGACCGCGCTCTTCAGCGCCGCGTACAATCGCTTCGGCCAGCGGATGCTCAGACCCTCGTTCGAGCGAGGCCGCCAAGCGCAGAAGCTCCGTCTGCTCAAACCCGGGCTCTGCGATGACAGCGACCAGTTTGGGCTTTCCTTCGGTGAGCGTGCCGGTCTTGTCGACGATAAGCGTGTCGATCGTCTCAAATCGCTCGAGCGCTTCGGCATTCTTGATAAGCACACCGACCTGGGCGCCGCGGCCCGTTGCCGTCATGATCGACATCGGCGTTGCAAGACCCAGAGCACAAGGACAGGCAATAATCAGAACGGCAACAGCCGCCACCAGCGCGTAGGCCAAGGCAGGCTGGGGTCCCCAGATGGCCCAGGCAATGAAGGCAAGGACGGCAATCGCGATGACTGCCGGAACGAACAATCCAGCAACCTTGTCGGCATATTTCTGGATTGGCGCGCGCGAGCGCTGCGCGGCAGCAACCATATCGACGATCTGGGCGAGCATCGTGTCTGAACCAACGCGCTTCGCCTCGATGACGAGACTGCCCGTACCGTTGATTGTCGCGCCCGTGACACCGTCCCCTTCGACTTTCTCGACCGGAACGGGCTCACCGGTGATCATGCTTTCATCGATCGATGACCGGCCCTTGAGAACCACACCATCTACCGGGACTTTTTCGCCCGGTCGCACTCTGATCCTGTCGCCTACGGCGACCTCTTCAAGCGGGATCTCATCCTCTGTTCCATCTTCCCTGATCACACGGGCTGTCTTCGCGGCGAGATCGAGCAGCGCGCGAATGGCTTTGCCGGTGCCCTCGCGGGCGCGCAGCTCCATCACCTGGCCCAATAGGACCAGCGTCACAATGACCGCTGCAGCCTCGAAATAGACACCCACATGGCCCTCGGCATCGCGAAAACCATCGGGAAAGATGTCGGGAGCGCCGATCGCCACGACACTGAATACCCAAGCCGCGCTGACACCCATGGCGATGAGCGAGAACATGTTGAGATTCCATGTCTTGAATGAATTCCAACCCCGCTCCAAAAACGGCCAGCCACACCACAGAACAACGGGGGTCCCCAGAACAAATTCCACCCATAGTGTGTTGCGCTCGCCCAGAATGTCGCGGACTCCTGGCCAACTCAGAAACGGCCCCATGGTGAGCACCAAAAGCGGGAGCGTGAGGAACGCGCCGATCCAGAACCTTCTGGTAAAGTCGACAAGCTCCGGGTTTGGCCCCTCTGCGACCATAGCGAGCTGATTCAAGCTCGAGTCCCATGCCGCAGAGCGGACACGAGCCCATTTTGGGTTGTCGGACTTCGGGGTGCATCGGGCAGGTGTAAACCGCGCCATTATAGCCTTCCGGGACAATATCGTATCGTCCGTCCCCAGCGTTCGTATTGTCGTCGTTGTGATGCGCGCAATGAGCGTGGTCCATCATCTGCTCCGTCCGTTTGTGTGGTGCTGCCGCGTTCGCGGCTGACGCAATGCAGTCAGAGTTACCGGTTACGACCTTGGAAGAAGCGGTAGAGCGGGACGGCCAGCACTGCGATGTACCAACCGTAAAGAAAACTGCCGATCGCCCCGGCGATAAAACCGGTAAGCGTGAGCCATTCAAAACCCGGAAGCCACGGCGCCCATGCCTCATGCATGCGGAATTGCTCCGGAGAGAGCAGCCCGAAGCCAACGCAAATGAGATAACTGATCAGAAGAAAGGCACTCAGCGTCCATCCCCAGCTAACGATCGAGGTTTTCAAAGGTGTATCAGACATATCGGACTCCAATTATATTATACTATAGGGGGGTATGGTATCTTGCCAATAAGATTGCAAGAGAAGTAATTCTGGGGGAATGGTCTCGGCCAACGGAGAAATGACGATGAGCGACACGGAAAACAGCAAGTTTGCGAATACGATATCCCGCATGCGGCGGGTCGAGGGGCAGGCTCGCGGTATCGTCAAGATGATGGAGGAAGACCGCTATTGCGTGGACATTCTCCAACAGATCATCGCGCTTGAAGCGGCGGCGCGACAAGCGCGCATCAAGGTCCTCGACATTCACGCAAGACACTGCATCGAAGAAGCGATCGCCTCGGACGATAAGGCTGATCAGTCTGAGAAAGTCGCTGAGCTTGTCGCATTGGTCGAAAAGATGGCCAAATAGAGATTAGTTACACCGCCGAGGCGTGGGGGATTGGGGGAAGGACCCCGGCGGCATCTCATCAGCTATGATCGTGACCCGATTGCGGCTTGTCCTTCTCCGATGCTTCGCGTGCTTCGTCGCGTTTCTCGCCGTGGTCCATCGCCGAGTGATCGCTGCTTGAGTGATCCATGCTCGAATGGTCCATCTGCGAATGGTCGCTGCCTGCATGATCCCTCATCTGACAGGTCATTTTGCCGTCTTCGCCTTTGACCATCACCCCATGCTTCTCTTTGCCATTGTGCATCATCTTGCACATTTGTGCGCGTTTCGTTGCAGTTTCGCGCTCCTGTGCGAGCGCGGGCGATGCCGACAAGCCAAAAGCGATCAGTGTTGCGGTGAGATATTTCATCGTGCTTCTCCGATAGTGTTTGAGTTTCAGGGGTAGGATGCGAACACGCTTTGGCCGCTAGGTCCAAAAGCGATCACATCGAAGGGCTGGATACGGTTTTCGAATTCCATACCGGGCGAGCCGACTGGCATCCCAGGAACGGCCAGCCCCGTGATATCCTCGGGCCGTTCGCGCAGCAGTCGCTCGATCGCATCGGCGGGCACGTGGCCCTCAATGATATAGCCCTCGATTTCCATCGTGTGGCACGACCAGAGCTGTTGCGGTACGCCGCGTTCGGTTTTGATCTTTGCCATTTCGGCCATGTCGACCGAGTCAACCTCGGCATCGACCGCTTTCTCGAAGTAATCTGCCCATTCCAGGCAGCAGCCACAGTTCGGATCGCGAAACATCGTGTAGGTCGCAGCCTGCGCAGCGTTCGAGCAAGCTGCCAGCAGTAGCAATGCGGATGCCACAAACGACCTTCTAGGTTGCACTAAAGACCGGATTCTCATGAGTTTGGGACTTTCTTGGAATATCCGCACCAAAGCGAAATCGCCCCGGTCGCGGTTGGGAAAACGCGCAAGCGCTCAGCATCCTCGAAGATCTCTTGCAGATGTTCTTCGATGAGTCCGTCTGCGTTGGGTTGCGTATCCTCAAGCCCGTCGAGTTGCTGAACAGTCAGTCTGAAAAGCCGGCGCATCAGCGGCGATTCTTGGCGCATATAGTCGGCAATTAGCACCATACCGCCGGGCTTCAGTAGGGCGGCGATCTGCTCGAGGATTGCGCGCTTCTCCTCAGGAGGGACTTGGTGGAGAACGAGGCTGCTTATGATCTTGTTGGGTTGCCAACCCCGGTCGAGATTGAGGGTGTCAACGAAGCCATTGTGCCACTGGATGATGTGAGAGGCGCTGCCGAGTTTTTTCTTGGCGATAGCCAAGACGTCCGGGTCTGGTTCAACCCCCAGAAGTTCAGCTGGCGGGCAGCTCGACATCATCTGGCGCAGCAAGGTGCCTGTTCCGCTGCCGACATCGATCACCTTGTCGAATGGCTTAAGGTCGGCAGCGCGAACTAGGGCGTCACGCCAGGCGCTTTCTCGAGTCAAGATTGCGATAGCCGCGTCGTATAAAGGCGTAAGCCAAGCCTTGCCGAGGGCCGGAGTGAAACTGCGATCGCCGCTTGGCAGGCTCGTGCGGGGCATCACATGACCCCCATATGGTTAGGGCCGTGAACCATTTCGCCGCCGTAGTACCCCTGGACGATGAGCGCCCCGGCGATGATCGTCAGTATCAGCCTGAGCCACCAACGATTTTTGCCCGGTGAACTCAGCCACCAGGCCAACAGGCCCGCCGCAGCAATCGCAGTGCCATTCCAACGATGGATCATCAGCGTTTCGGATCGGTCAGAAAGTCGCCAGCCCGCCGCGAACCAGCCAAAGGCCGCGCTACCAAGACCACCAATTGCACCTGCGGCCACCAGAAAGCGGACTGTGGAATGCAGGCCCAGGTTGGGCCTGACGATCAGCCCGAACTCCGCGAGCGCGGCGACGAGAAACAAGGCAATAGGGAAGTGGGCTGCAATCGGATGTAGTCTGGCCAATAGATCGCTGAACGATGTCAGACGGTTCTCCTCGATCTTTTGTTGCATCATTTGAGCCTCTGACATGGTGCGAGCGCCGTTCGCGCCGTGCATACTTTTATCTGCTCCACCGGTGCCGGGTTCGGTTGTGGCACCGGTGGAGCTGGCTTCCATCATCACCATCTCTTCATCGGACATGTTTGATTTATGGCCTTCGTGCGCGCCGAGAGGCGCGTACTGATATAGCCGCGACCAGAAGAGCAAGGATGGCAAGATGTCGCCGGGTCTGCATAACCCTGATACGCAAGCGCTGAGCCGAGCCCTCAAATTTATTTAAGGGCTTGCGCGAAGTTCAGCGTATAGGTCGGTGTATGGCTACTAAGAGTGTGACATGAGCAGACAACCCTCATTCGATGCCGCTTTGGCATCACTGTCGGAACAGACCGGTTCCGGTGATCCTCATCAGATCATGGACGGAGTGTGGCATCGCGCCGGACAATTGGGTGAAATCGCAGAAAGGCGCCGGCGTGCAGCGCTCTTCTCCGGATTATTCGTCGTTGGACTGGGGGCAGGTTTCGGGGCGAGCGAGGTTCCCCGCAGTCTCGATCCTGGGACAACTATCGCCGTCGCCAGTTTTGATTCAGGCGAACGACTGTCTCCCGCAGCACTTCTCGAAGGCGGGCGCTAGGATTTGAAAACGCAGCACATACTCTTTGCCATCCTGCTGGCAGCCTTCGCTGGTTGCCTAGGTGCCTTTGCATCAGATTATTGGCGCGACGAGGAGCCCAGCGGCGGATTGCACCAGTTTGTTCATGATGAGCTAGAGCTTAGCCCCGAGCAGAACTCGCAGCTTGAAGCTCTCGAAAGCCGCTATGCCGTAGAAAAATCAGAGCTCGAAGCCTCCTTGCGCGCAGCCAATGCCCGGCTTGCAAGGGCAATGGAGGCCGAACACGAATACGGTCCCGAAGTGAGCGCCGCGATCGACGATGTCCACGAAAAGATGGGGGAACTTCAGAAAGCGACGGTGCGGCACGTCTTCGACATGCGCGAATTACTGGATCCCGACCAACAGCTTTTGTTCGACCGTCAGGTCTCCGATGCTCTGACCGACGCTCCGCGCGATTGATTGCTTGTGTCTTCGCACGGAGGCGACCACGAGCCGGGGCTGATCCGGCAGGCTTCTGAGGGAAGCAGGGCAGCATTCAGTGCGCTCGTCGAGCCACATATTGGCCGGCTGTTGGCGCTTGCAGCGCGCATGCTAGGAAGCCGGCAGCACGGCGAAGATGCTGTTCAGGATGGTTTGGCATCCGTCTGGGTTTCGAGGCATCGCCTCGACCCTGAAAGGCCAGTCGGCCCATATCTCACCACGGTGGTCCTCAATAAGTGCCGTGACCGGCTTAGAACCAGAAAAGCGAAACGCTTCTTCGGATTCGGCTCGGTTGACGATGCAGCTCTCATCGTGGATGAAAGCCCAGATCCGGAAAACCGAGCGTCCGCCCGTCAGGAACTTGGTTTGCTTCAAGCCGAAATCGAACGGCTCCCGATCCGCCTGCGCGAAGCCCTTGTGCTGGTGAGCATCGATGGTCGTAGCCAGGCCGAGGCTGCAAGTCTGCTCGGTGTGAGCGAGAAAGCGATCGAAACCCGGGTCTACCGCGCCAGACAACGCCTAAGAGAAAAATTCGATCAATTCTGAGGGATAAGGCCCTTCCGTTCGTAACGAAAGGTAACACCCGTCAGGAGCCTTTCAAGGATGACAATCATAAATCGCAGGAAGTTCCTCGGCACAAGCGCCGGTGGCTTGGGCCTGCTTGGACTTACCGGCGCCATGCCCGCATGGGCGCGCGGCGCAACCAATGGCACTCTCGCGCGAAAGGGCAGCGATGTCCTCACTGGCGAGCGCATGACCATGACGGTGCGCGACGCGGCGCTCAATGCAGGGCGCCGCCACGGTCCTGCCGTGACGGTCAATGGAACCATTCCGGGACCGCTTTTGCGGCTTACGGAAGGGCAAAACCTCATTGTCGATCTCGTCAACGAGAGCTCGATGGACACATCGATCCACTGGCACGGCCTGTTGGTTCCGTTTTTGATGGACGGTGTTCCGGGTGTGACTATGGCTGCTGTCAAACCAGGGGAGCGCTTTCGCTACGAGTTCCCACTTCGGCAGTCGGGCACCTATTGGTGGCATGCCCACACCATGCAGGAACCCATGGGACATTATGGTCCGCTTATCGTCGATCCCAAGGATGGCGATCCGCATAGCTACGACCGGGACTATGTCGTTGTGCTATCGGACTGGTCGCCGATGCATCCCTACACGGTGATGAAAAAGCTGAAAGCGGGCGAAGGCTATTTCAACTACCAGCAAAGAACGCTCACCGACGACTATGCACTGACCGGCGAAGAGCGCCGTATGTGGGCGCGCATGCGGATGATGCCGACCGATATCTCGGATGCGAGCGCTGCTGGGTTTGAGTTTCTAATCAACGGCCATGTGTCGAGCGATAATCTCGAATATCTGTGCAATCCGGGCGAGCGGGTCCGGCTCCGCTTTATCAACGCGGCAGCAATGACCTTCTTCAACATTCGCATTCCAGGCCTGCCGATGACGGTGATCCAGGCCGATGGGCAGAATGTCGATCCTGTCGAAGTCGACGAATTCCAGATCGGTAACGCGGAAACCTATGACGTGATCGTCGAACCGCGTGGCGAGGACGCCTATGCGCTTGTCGCCGAGACTATGGATCGCTCCGGAATGGCGACGGCCATGCTCGCGAGCAGGCCCGGAGCGCGCGCATCGATCCCCGAGTTGCGCGCGCCCCCGCTGCTGACGATGGCGGATATGGGCATGAGCCACGGCTCTTCAGATGACACCGGTACGCACGGCGCGATGGACCATTCAGGCCATAATGCGCATTCCGGCGGCGATACGAGCGGCATGGATCACTCGGGCGGTGAAATGGACATGTCGGGCATGAATATGCGCGACAAATCTGTCGTCCCGCCTTTCGTCGAGGTTGGTCCGGGAGTGGATTCGATCGCTCCCAATCCGGTCGATCGGATGGGTTCGCCCGGTATCGGTCTGTCCGATGTTGGCCACCGGGTCCTGAACTACAAGCAGCTTGTCGCAGCTACGCCCAACGCCGACCATCGCAGGCCGACCCGGATGAAAGAGATCCATCTCACCGGCAACATGGAACGCTATATGTGGTCGTTCGACGGCAAGAAATTCTCAGCTGTTACCGACGATCCGATCCGCTTTGCCTTTAATGAGCGTGTCAGGGTCAAGCTGGTCAACAACACTATGATGGCCCACCCGATCCATCTGCATGGCCATTTCTTCGAGCTTGTGAACGAAGCGCCTAGAGACAGACAGCCCCTAAAGCACACTCTCGTTGTTCAGCCCGGCAGCAGCGCCCAATTCGATCTGACCGCCGACGAACCAGGGGATTGGGCGTTCCATTGTCACCTGCTCTACCACATGCACAGCGGCATGTTTCAAGTGGTCACCGTCCGACCGCTCGGCGGAGGGCAAGGCTGATGCGCTCTGCTCTTTTGTCAGCACCTTTGCTGGTGCTTGCCCAACCTCTCGCCGCCCAGCAGCATAGCGAGCCCGGCCAAGAGCATTCTTCGCAAGGGGATGAGGCGCAGGCTGAAACCTCATTGTCAGACCATACTGACCATTCTGCGGCGGACCACGCGCAGTCTGACGCCGCCCCAGAGCTACCGCAAGATCAAATGGACCATTCCACCCATCAAGGGCATTCGGAGCAAGCTGATGCGGTTGCTCACGCCGGGATGGATGATGGCACGATGGACGAGATGCCGATCCCTCAGGGCCCGCCTCCACCCGAGGCGTTCATCGGTCCAACCTATGCGGTCGATGCGTTCGTCGGCGAGGACGTCATGGCGCAATCGAGAGCACATGTCGCGCGCGAGGTGAGCGGCTTGCCGATCTTCTGGTTCCAGGGAGATCGCGTTGAGTACCGCTCACGCGAAGGCGATGACGGCTACCTCTGGGACGTTCAGGGCTATTACGGCGGTGACTTAGACAAGTTCTGGTTCAAGTCTGAGGGCGAAGGAAGCTTCGGAGAGGCAATTGAAGATGCCGAAGTTCAGGCTCTTTACAGCCGCGCTATTGGGCCGTTCTTTGATCTTCAAGCTGGCGTTAGGCAGGACCTTACCGGACCAACCCGCACCCATGCAGTCATCGGGGTACAAGGTCTGGCGCCCTACGTCTTTGAGGTCGATGCCGCTGCGTTTCTTTCGACCAAGGGCGACTTGACCGCTCGCATCGAAGCCGAAATCGATCAACGCATCACCAACAGGCTCATTCTGCAACCACGGGTAGAGGTCGAGCTCTCCGCGCAGGATATCCCTGAATTGGGTGTTGGATCAGGGATCGATACTTTCGAAGCGGGACTGCGATTGCGCTACGAGTTCGCCCGCGAGTTTGCGCCCTATTTCGGGATCGAGCAGGAATGGAAGCTTGGTAGTAGCCGCGACTTCGCGCTGGCGGAGGGTGAAGATCCCAGCGTTACCAACTATGTGATTGGCGTCAGGTTCTGGTTTTGAAGCAACCTCCGAAGTCTGACTAATCCTACCGACAGTAATAAAATATGTAACCGTCATTCTTCGAATGCGCCGCCCTTGCTATGTTCGGTGCCGGCTTCCTCATGCTTATCCCTTTCCGCATCGCGAAGGATGTCGACTCCGCCATAAAGAGCGATGCCAGCAACCGCGATCCCAACGACGAGATCCGGCCAGTTTGCGCCTGTAAGCATAACGATGATCCCGGCGATGATTATGCCGCCGTTCGATATGAAATCGTTGAAGCTAAAGGTGGTCGCTGCGCGCAGATTGACGTCCTTTTGCTCGAGCTTCTGGAGCATGCGCAGGCAGATGAGGTTCACCACCGCCGCGATGGCGGCCATCGCGATCATCATCAGGCCGCCCGGCTCCGAGCCTTCGATGAAACGCCTGACGGCATCGGCGATAACACCTCCGGCGAGGATCAGGAGCATGATGCCTGAGAAACGCGCGGCCCCTCGTTTCCAGGATTGCGAACGGGTTAGAGCCAGAAGACTGAGCGCGTAGACAAAAGCATCGGATGAATTGTCCAGGCCATTGGCCAAGAGCGCGTTCGAGTCCGCGAAATAGGCGACGACAAAGAAACCAACCGCGATTGCGACGTTGAGCCACAATACGATCCACAATGTGCGTCGCTTGTCCGCCGAATCCAGATCGAAGTCATCGTTGCAGCTCATAGAATTTCCTTTCTGTCATATTGGCCAAGCTCAGGCTCCCTACAATTCTTGGAAAAGATCAGGCTCACAATTGCAGGCAGCACAAACAGTGTAAGCGCCGTCGCCGTAATCAACCCGCCGATCACAACGGTGGCGAGCGGGCGCTGCACCTCGGCACCCGTCCCTGTCGCCAGCGCCATCGGAACGAAGCCGAGCGAGGCGACAAGCGCCGTCATGAGGACCGGACGCAGACGCGCGATAGCGCCTTCGACAATCGCTTCGCTAAGCTCCAAACCCTTTTCGAGCCGTTGCTTGATTGCGGTTATCATGACGAGACCGTTCAAGGTCGCAACGCCTGACAAGGCAATGAAGCCCACGGCTGCCGAGATCGAGAATGGCATGCCTCTCAGGGCCAGGAAGAAGACACCGCCAGCCAGTGCCATCGGAATCGCGCTGAACACCGCTAGCGCCGAGACCCATCCGCCGACCGCCATGTAGAGCAGTAGCAGGATGACCGCAAAGGCGAGCGGAACCACGATCAGTAGACGTTGCTGCGCTTGCTGCAGGTTCTGATACTGCCCGCCCCATTCGATAAACGACGCGGATGGCAGTTCGACGTTTGTGGCCACTTCGGACTGGGCCTGCTCGACAAATGAGCCAAGATCACGCTCCCGCACATTGGCGGATACGATGACCAGTCTTCGTCCCTGTTCGCGGCGGACCTCGGCCAGCCCATCGATGACCTGAAACTCGGCCACCGCGCGCAGCGGAATACTCCCGCCATTCGGGAGGACAATCGGCAAGGTGCCGAGCTGGTCAAAATCGTTGCGATTGGCATCTGACAATCTGACGACCACATCGAACCGGCGGTCGCCTTCGAACACCAGGCCGGCGTTGCGACCGCCAAGCGCGATGGCAACGGACTGGGTCACATCCTCGACGCTTAGCCCGTAGCGCGCGATCGTTGGCCGATCGAAGGCGATATCGAGTGTCGGGAAGCCAGAGACCTGCTGAACCTTTACGTCGGCTGCACCTTCGACGCCATTCAGCACGGCGGCGACTTCGTTCGCAGCGGAAGTCATGGCGGTCAGATCATCTCCGTACAGCTTGACCGCCACATCGCCGCGAACGCCTGCAATGAGCTCGTTGAAGCGCAATTCGATGGGCTGGCTGAACTCATAGAGATTGCCGACAAGGCCGCCCAGCGCCTCCTCCATCTCGCTTACCAGTGCATCCTTGGACAGCGAGGGGTCAGGCCATTCTTCTCGCGGTTTGAGGATCACATAGGCATCCGAAATGTTCGGCGGCATCGGATCGGTTGCGACCTCGGCCGTGCCGGTGCGCGAGAACACTAGCTCAACCTGCGGGAACTGTGTGAGACGTGTCTCGACCTGGCGCTGCATTGTGAGCGACTGCTCGAGCGGAGTAGAGGGGATGCGCAATGACTGCACTGCCAGATCACGCTCGTCGAGTTGCGGCGTAAATTCGCTGCCAATGAAGCTGAAGACCAGCGCTGCAAGTGCAAATACGCCGACACCGGTGCCGATGACCGGCCATGGACGGGCCAGGGCCTTACGCAGCAGTGGACCATAGCGTTCTTTTGCCACGCGAATTGGCTTCACTTCTTTCTCGTTGATTTTTTTGTTCAGCAAGAGAGCGATCATCGCAGGGACAAAAGTCAGTGACAGGATGAAAGCCGAAGCCAGGGCAAGCATGACGGTGATGGCCATGGGCGTGAAGGTTTTGCCCTCAACACCGGTGAAGGTGAGAAGAGGCGCAAAGACCAGAAAGATGATCGCCTGACCGTAGACGGTCGGCTTGATCATCTCATGCGCCGCTGCGCGGGTTTCTGCGAGGCGTTCACGCAGCGTTAGCAAGCGTCCTTCGTGCTCCTGCCTATGGGCAAGGCGTGCGATACTGTTCTCGACAATGATAACAGCACCATCGACGATCAGGCCGAAATCGAGCGCACCAAGGCTCATCAGATTGCCCGATACGCCGAGCCGGTTCATTCCGATGGCTGCCATCAGCATCGAGAGAGGAATGACCAATGCGGCAATGATTGCGGCGCGTATGTTTCCAAGTAGCAGGAACAGCACGACGATAACGAGCAAGGCGCCTTCGACCAGGTTGTTGCGGACCGTCGCGATGGTCGCATCGACCAAAGTGGATCGGTTGTAGACAATCTCAGCCACCACTCCGGCAGGCAGCGATGCGCGAACTTCCTCAAGTCTTTCTGCAGCGCCAGCGGCAACCGTCCGGCTGTTCTCGCCCGCCCGCATCAGAACCGTTCCGACGACCGCTTCATCGCCGTTCAGCGAGGCAGCCCCTGTGCGAAGGTCACCGCCAATTTCGACCGTGGCAATATCGCCAACGCGGATCGGCACGCCTTCGCGGGTCGTCACCACTGCCTGTTCGATGTCCTGAACGGAAGTCAGCCGGGAATCGACACGTGCCAGAAGCGCTTCGCCAGCACGTTCGACAAAATTGGCGCCTTCCGCCTGGTTTGCCGCTTCAAGCGCAACAATCAGTTGATCGAGCGAGAGGCCGTAGCCCGTGAGACGATCGGGGTCTGGTTGTACTAGATATTGCTTTGCAAAGCCGCCGATGGAGTCCACGCCTGCGACGCCGTCGGCAGACCGCATCAATGGCGCAACCACCCAATCCTGCACCGTGCGCAGATAGGCAGCTCTGGCAAGCTCGGTGTCGAGCTTTTCGCCTCGGTCGGTGACGAAGCTGCCGTCGTTCTGCCAGCCAACCGAGCCGCCTGTTGGCGCATCTGTCCCGTCCGGATGCTCGAACTCGATTGTATACATCAAAACTTCGCCAAGGCCGGTCGCAATCGGGCCCATGGACGGTTCCGCACCTGCGGGAAGCGAAGAGGCCAGATTGGCAAGCCGTTCTTCAACCTGCGAGCGCGCAAAGTAGATGTCGGTGCCTTCCTCGAAAATCGCGGAGACCTGACTGAAGCCGTTGCGCGAGATCGAGCGGGTCATTTCAAGCCCGTCGATACCGGCAAGGCCTGTCTCAACCGGGAATGTGACCTGCGTTTCAATTTGTGAAGGGGAAAGCGCCGGGGCTTCGGTGTTGATCTGCACCTGAACATTGGTGATGTCCGGCACCGCATCAATCGGCAGTTTCGCAAGATTGAAGGCGCCCCAGATGGCTACACCTAGAGCAAGGGCCACGACCGCCCAGCGATTGCGCACCGACCAGTCAAGGACGCCGCCAATCAATCCGCCATTGCCATTTGCTTCGGTTCCGGAGCTGTCGTTTGAACGATCAATGTCCATCTTCAGCCTCCTCTTTTCCGAGTTCGGCTTTCAGAAGAAACGCGTTCTCCGCCGCGATCCGCTGGCCTTCTTGCAGGCCGGACACGATCGTGATGCGTCCGCCCGAGCGTGAACCCGTCACAACAGGCGTTGCCTGAAAGCCAGTCTGGGTGCGGACGAACACGACTTCGCGCCCTTCGACCATCTGAACGGCAGCCTCAGGCACCGAGATGGCAGTCGCATCGGTCTCTCCGGAAGGCCGAATACGCGCCTGCAAGAATGCGCCCGGCTGCAATCCCTCGACCGCTCCGGCTAGGGTGATGATGGCGGTTGCGGTTCGGCTCTCAGGGTCGAGCGCCGGAGTAACCGAACGCACCCGCCCACCGATTTCGCGGTCTTCGCCAAGCTCCAGCGTTGCCTCGTCTCCGGGTTTTATCCTTGCCGCATCGCTTGTTGGCAGGGCGACTTGCACCTGCAAGCCGCTCGCGTTCACGATCTGAAACATTTCCTCGCCAGCCGAGACATACGAACCCAATACGATGGGAGCGGCCGTGATCTGCCCGGAAATCGGGCTGGTTACGGCAAGCGACCGACCATCACCACTGACTCCGGCAGCAGAAGCTGCCGCTTGTGCACGCGACAATTCTGACCTTGCAACTTGCAAATTGGCCTGCGCAGCTTCCAGGTCCTGCCGAGCCGTTACATTGGCTTCGAACAACCGCCTTTCGCGGTCGTAGAGCGCGGACAGTTCATTTACCCGCGCTCGCGCAGTTGCGACCTGTGACGCCAGACCGGCGGCATCGGCGCTTTCGATCCGAGCAATCGCCTCACCCCGCCGGACATAGTCGCCAAGCGTCCTATTCACGCTCCGCACGACCCCCGAGGCACGCGCATCGATCCGCGCGCTGGCATTCGGTGCCGCTGCGACCGTAGCGGGGAATACGAGCTCTGTAGCAGCGCCAAATTGAACAGCTTCGATTTCGATGGAGGAAGCCTCGATCTGCTCTTCGCTAATCTGCAAAGCGCCTTCGGAAGCTTCGGTTTCTTTACCGCCTTCCTCTTCGCTATGCCCTTCTTCGCCATGTTCTTCATTCGAATGACCGTCCGCCCCTCCCGGCCAGAAAGCCCAGGCGGCGACTGCTAAAAGAACAAGAATGCCGATAATTGCGATAAGCTGGTTACGTTTCATGGGAATACGCCTCACTGTGCGGTGAGCCAGATGAGCCGTGCCGCGAGCAGGCCGCGGGACTCTTCTGCCTGAATCAGATTTTCACGAATGGCGTCGCGCGCTTCGGCCGCTGCGAGGACTTCGATCAGCGGGAATCTACCGTTGCGGTAGCCGATCTCGACAAGCCTAAGAGCTTCCTCGGCCTGCGGCAGCGATGCGCTGGAAAGGGTTTCCACCCGCGTTTCGGCGGCCAGATACAGCGTTCGCGTCCGCTCGAACTCCACGCGGTAGTCCGCCTCGGCTATCGCCTCGCTCGCGCTTGCCGCGCGGTATTGCGCTTCAGCGGCTGCGATGTTGCCCTGGTTACGGTTGCGAAAGGGAAGCGGAATGGAAATCCCGACGATGAAGGCTTGATCGTTGCTTTCCTCAAAACGGCGCACGCCTGCCGACAGCGTTGGGTCGGGAACGCCAAGCGAGCGCTCACGCGCAATTTCGGCTTCAGCAAAGCTGGTTTGCGCGCCCGCAATGCGCAGTTGCAACGGATCTTCGGAAACCGGCGGCGCGAGGGGCGGCGACAGGTCAGGAAAGACGTTCGATACTGCGGGATTGGGCTGTCCGGATACCCAAAGAGCCGCGAGCGCCTGACGTGCTGCTAAATCGTCTGCTTGTGCAGCCTGCAATTCGGCTTCCGCCTCGGCAAGCGTAGCTTGTGCACGCATAGCTCGAAGCGGCGGCTCCCGCCCGACCTCTACAAGGACGTTGGCGATCCGCGTCAGTTCACGGTTTCGCTCGACGATTTCCCGCGCGAGAACGAGGCGTTGGCCTGCGGCTACAGCTCCAACATAACGCTCGCGCACCCCCAAAGCGAGTTGCGACAAAGCAAATTCGGTCTGCAAACCGGTGAAGTCGGCTGATGCCCGTGCACTCGCGATGCGCGCCCTTCGTTTGCCGCCGAGTTCGAGCTGCTGACCGATCGCCAGAGTATATTCGGTCGATCGCAGCCCGGAGAAAGCCCCGGAGCCCGCGATATTCTCGGCCTCAAGCGATAGCTCGGGGTTGGGCCGAAGCCGCGCCTGGTCGATGGCCGCACGCGCGGCTTCCGCTTCCGCCTGCGGGCCGTAGACGCGCGGATTACTGGTCGAACTTGTTCCCTCTTGACCGTCAACGCCCGCTCTGGCGAGCGCTTCATCGAGGGTAATTGTTGTTTCCTGTGCCGATATCGGCAAACCCGTGCTCACGGCAATCAAGGCCGCGGCCAGTGCAATGCACCGCATTTCTTATCTCCTGACTGAAACCAATCGAGCGCGCTCGAAAGCGAGCTCGCAAATGATTGTCGGTCAGGCTTTGGGAGGCTGTATCAGGACTGGGGGAGCACAGGAGGCGAGCGATGACGTGGCAAGCGGGCCCCTCAGGTTATCCGAACTCCAGAAAGGTGTTCGCAGGAGCACGCTGGTGTCAGCGAGACTAAAACTACAATTGTGATGGTGCGTTGCCGAATGGTCCTGTCCATCATGGTCTGGCGTTGCATCGTTCGTGTCAAAATGGTCCGCGCCATGCGCGTAAATATGATCTGCTGCATGAGCGAAGCTTTCACCTTCCCCGGCATGCACGTCCGGGAGAGACAGTACACTGCTGAATAGGATCGCTAATACCGCGAGAAAAGGCAAAATCTTGCGCGTCACTTCAGCGAACATCTTAGAAACACGTGAAGATTTATACAAGTTTATATCAATCATGGAACTTGGATGGCTGAAAATGCTCATAGTTGATCGTGCTCCAATCCACGCGCCGCCCATAGCCCTATGCCGCCAAACAATATCTCGATAAGAGCTTCACGCAGCGGTTGGAAGGCGAGGAGCTCTGCGCCTTCAATTGAAACAGCGGCAACTCTGCTAAATCCCACGCAGATAAAGATTGCTGCAGCGATCAGGCTTCGTTGGCGCGGAGAGAGATTGATGCGATCTCCGAGAATTAAAACGCAGCCTATTCCTATCTCACCGCCTCCGATCATGGCGCGCATAGCCACGCGCGCAGATGGCTGGTCGAGCCCAATGGCATAGTAGCTCATGATTTCCGGCTGAATGAGAGTTACTATTCCGAGCGCGAGAAAAATGCAGCCCGCAAAAGAAGGGTAAACACGGCCAAGGATCTCGATGAAGATGGCTCATCACAGAAACCGCCTGTATTTGGCGTTTGTAGTCCAGATAGTCCTGGCCGTATTGCTGCTCCAACCATGGTTCCTCGAATACAGGGGCAAGCAAATACATGGTCGCCCAGAGCGCCAATAATATCCAGACAAGCAACGTGTTGGCGAGCAGGCCCCAACCAATCATGCCGACCCATGTTGCGACGTAAACAGGGTTCCTGCTTATCCTGAACCAACCTTCTGTTTTCAGGCCGTGCTTTTCGCCAAAGGCATTGCGCCAGCCCATCTGGAACGTGATCCAGAATGCGAGTGCAAAGCCGACAACCAACAGCACTAGGCCCACAGTATATTGGAGCACAGCATAAGCGGGAGCCACAGATGCAAAGTCGAAAAGGGAAAGCGCCAGCAATGGGTAAAGGAACAGGCGAAACAGCGCCATGAAGGTGCGGTGCTGCCAACTGTTTCCTGAAGGGGGCGGGAAGAACTGAAACTTTCCGCTCAAGACTGCAAAAATGGAAAGCCCGATTATCGTGCAAATCGAGCTGGCCGCTAATCCGAACAAACTCCAAGACACCCATGAAGGCAGGTCAATCATGTGCAGCACTCCTACAACCAGCGCCGCGTCTGCTTGCGGTAGGCTGTAAATGCGCTACCGAAATTCTGCTCCAGAACTCGCTCTTCAGGGATTATCTGGAGGAGCGTGATAGAGAGGGCGTAGAGAATTGGTCCACTGAATGCTGCGAGGTTTTGGAGGGCCAAGGCTCCACCCACAAGCACGAGTAGCATACCCAGATACATCGGGTTTCTCGTAAAACGGTACAAACCTGTTGTGACGAGCTGTTCGGCTTGCTCAGGCGTGATCGGATTTACCGTTGTGTTCGCCTTCCCAAACGAACGAACTGCCAAGAAGAGCACCAGCGCTCCCGCCGCAATGACCGGAACCGATAGCCAAAAGAGAGGCATTGATCCGTAAGCAAGCACGGGCAGGTTTGTCGCCAGAATATGGCCAGCAAGGCCATAGAACGCGAACTGCATCAGGGGCGGGAAATACAGCTTTCTCTGTTTCTTGGATCGCTCTGAAATCTGGGTTTGAGGCATTTTTCGACTCGCTTGATTATGATTCTGAATCAAGTGATACAGGCTACAGCGACTGTAGAGGCAAGCGGGAAAAGCACATTCTTATGAAACCGATGACAATTGGCCGTCTTTCAAGTGCGGCAAAGGTCAAAGTGACCACCATTCGATATTACGAAAGTATCGGCTTGATGGGCACGCCAGACCGCAGCGCAAGTGGGCAAAGGCTCTATGGCAGCGTCGATGTGGAACGCCTCTCATTTGTGAGGCATGCCCGCGAACTCGGCTTTTCGATGGACGCAATCAAAGACTTGATTGGATTGCAGACTGAACCAGACCAAGACTGCTCGGCAGTTGACACAATCGCTCAGAAGCAACTTGCCGAAGTTCAAAAGCGGCTGGCACAGCTAGAGGCTCTGGAACGCGAGCTGAAACGCATGATCGAAAATTGCAGGGGCGGTAAAGTCGGCGGATGCCAGGTCATGGCGGCGATCAATGACCACTCTGAATGCGCAACCGACAAGCACGAGCGCTTGAAGCCGCTTTGAAGTAAAGCCGTTCTCACATTTGTTAGAAGGCGCTCCAAGCGGTGACCTTGGGCTCTAAGCTAACGTCCGCAATTGGGTCAGCACTGGAATGACCGCGAGCTCGAGGCAAAGGCTAGTTGAGCTTACCTGCGATCCACTCGTCGAGGTCGTCCTCAGACCAAGCCACGGCATGCCCACCCAGTTGCACAGGCTTGGGGAACCTACCCTCACTCATCCAGCGATAAATCGTTGAACGGCCAAGCCCGACCCGGCTCATCACTTCTGGAAGACGAATGAGACGTGTCACGCGGCGCGGCTCGGTCAGTCTTTTTTCTAAATGCTCACCCATGATGACCTCCTTCGGCCACTGCAAAGACATCTCCGAGCAACACATCCTTCCGCTCGAGCTCATCAATATGATCAGACAGCAGCCGCGCAACACGGTGCGCAGTGCCTTTGGCCCAGCGGGGCCTTACATCTTGTAGCCGGCCCCCAAGCTCGCAAGCCAAGGCTATCGGCAGAGCGGTCAGGAAGCCTTCCAGAAACCGACCAATCTCGGTCCCCTGCCATTCTGCCGACTGATCGGCATCGGTGAGCAAGAACATCAACAGAGCTTGCTGCGGGCTAACGCCGCTGGCCTGAAGGATTCTGAGCTGCTTCACCCAATGTCGCCGAACGCTTACCGTTGAGAACGCGTCGCAAGGCATCTTTATGGATCTGCGCATCGCGCGCGATGTCACAGCGAGTGCGACCGCTTGCTTTGACGGCCCCGATCAGCAGCCGTGCCAGATCAATACGGGTCTGTTCTTCGGAAAGCTGCACCATGTCAGTCATTGCCGATTCCTTTCTTCCTTGGGCTTTGGTCTCAGGAACGGGCTATCGATGTAGGAAGGGTGTAGGAAATAGAAAAGAACATAGATAGAACACATAGGAAGTACCGAATCAGTCAGTGCTCCTGATTCGCGCGAATTTCGGTAACTTCAACGCACAATCCGGTACGTACTGCGCGCTAACCGGCACAAAGCTCTCGATTTGACGGGCTGTCGGCTCAGTTTCTGGCCTTGATCCCTCCCATTGCTGAATTTTGCTTGGTGCAGGCCATCAATTCTCAGTTTCGCTTTTCCTACACCCTGCCACTCAATCGAGGAAAGAACATACAGCGAACACATCGCTGCTTCTTGTTCCCAATGGAGTTCCTCGATGACCAAGACCCTTACTCTCCCCCCAAAGGCCAAAAGCAACGTTCGGACACGCGATTATATCGTCCCGGCAGCCGTTGCCCTGGCCTGTGCCGGCGCGGCCTATGCCGGCGCTGATACGACCTTCGATCCCGCGCTGCAGAAGTTCACAGACTTCCTCGAAGGCTCCGGCGGTAAGATCATTACCGTCCTTAGCCTCGCCGGTGGCCTCATCGCGCTGGCCTCAGGCCGTTTCGCGCTTGGCCAGGTCGCTGTGCCTGTGGGCGTTGGCATCGGCGTTGGCACGGGTGTGCCGATCGTCACCTCTGTCGTGACCGCGACCATCTGATCGCTGGTTACGCTGAAAGGAGGGCGGCATGGCCGACACATACCTGGTGCCTCAAAGACTCGATGATCCGGAGCTGATTGGCTTTTGGACAATCGATGAGTTTGCGGGGCTGCTGATCCCGTTCGCTTGGGGCATTCTAGCGCAGCACATCATCATTGGGACTGGCCTCGCGGTACGTGACCTAGTTCGCTCTTCGGAAAGCGAAAAGATCTGGTGCAAGCTCAAAATTGGTGCACGCTGCCTATTGGTATTTGCCGGGGAGTTTCCTCGGATTGAAAGCCACGCCGCCCTCCCATTGCCGCCTGCTTGCCGGCTGAGGGAGGGCACCCATGAAATCTGAATTCGCCTATGAAGAAGCGCAGCGCCATCTGAAACAGCGCAACCGCTTTGCCGCGCTCGCAGGAGTGCTGGGTCTAACCACCATCCTTGCAGTCGGGACCGCAGCAACAAGCGATGAAGCCATTGTCCTCGTGCCGATCACTTCGGAACGGGTCGAGCTCTCCAGTGGCGGGATCGACGCGACATATCTTGAGCTGGTTACCCGTGACACCGCTCTGATGTTGCTCAATCGCGCGCCCGAAAGCCTCGATTATTGGATGGAGAGCATCCTCAAGCTTGCTGATCCAGCAGCGCGCGGAAGTCTCAAGGCTGAACTGATCAAGATCGTTGATGAGCAACGCGGCTCGGACATCAGCCAAGCCTTCGTGATTGCGCAAATCCATGTCGATCCGGACGCACTCACTTCAACTGTAAGCGGAACGCTCAAGACCTTTGTCGGCGCGCAAGTGATCGCCAGCCAGACCCGCAGCTTTGAGTTCACCTGGCAGCGCCGCGGGCTCAGCCTTGGCCTGACCGGTTTCCGCCAACTTCCTGCCCAAGAGGAGGAAAGCCAATGAGCTTCTCCACCCGATCCCTGCCGACAGCCCTTACAAGTGTGCTGCTCGCTTCAGTCTCGCTCGTCCAGGCTTTCCCTGCGCATGCCGATCAGTTTGTCGAAGCCGCTGATGGGGCAACGATTGATTGCGTCCTCGCGCGCGGTGCGCTCACCCGGATTGCGCTGATCAAAGACGGCTTTGCCAATGTCTCAAAGATGGCAAGCGGCTATCCCTATAATGATTTTGAAGTGACGCATGAGCCAGTGCGCGGCGACATATATGTCTCCGTCCCGCAGCAATATGCGAGCGCACGGGCCAGCTTCTTTGCCACCAGCAGTAAGGGCCATGTCTACAAATTCGCCTGCAAGGTCGAAGGCGACGAAGCGAGCCAGCTCTTCGTCACCAATCCAGCGCTAGCCAAACCTGATGATGGCGACGGCTTGAACTCCGCACCATCCGAAGACGAAGCCGCGATCCATCTGATCGAAGCGATGGCGAGCGATGCCGTCTTGCCAGGTTTCCGAGCGCGGGCTGCGCTGTCACGCCCGCGCCGCACTGGCAGCCTCGAAGTCCAACAGGTCGCAGAATACGAGGGCGGGGAACTCACCGGCCAAGCCTTCACCCTGCGCAATCTCGGATCTGAGACAATCGATCTTGCAAATGAGCGCGATGGGCCCGCAGGCGCGCTGGCCTTTGCCTATGCCAGCGAAACGCTCGCACCCGGCGAGACGACGCGGGCCTTCCTTGTCTTTGCCAAGGGAGGGCTGAAGTGATGGCCGAGAGCAATGCCAAAGCGCCCGAGAGCAAAAGAGCGGGTCTCAACAGCGCAATCGCCAAACGGCAAAAGCTGCTCCTCGCCGGGATTGGCGCGGTAGCCCTCATCGGCGGATCGATGTTCATTTTCAGCGGCGATGAAGAGGAAAATGGCGCGGATGGCGGTGCGACCACGATCGATACGGGTGGCCTGATTAATCGCAATCTCTCGCAACGCGAGTTTGTGGCGACCTATGGCAATCGGCTCGATGCGCAGGGCCGCGCGATCAAGGACCTGCAAGAAAGCCAGCTTCCCAAAAGCTCGATCGAACAGGAACTCGATACACTGCGCGGTGAAAACGCGCGCATGTTGAGCGATGGCCAGGCCGCAATCGATGCGATCTCAGCTGAAAATGCGGCCCTTCGTTCGGAGCTCGAAAGTGCAAGAGCCAATCCGCCCATTGCGCCGGTCACCTCAATTGCTCCGCCTCAGCCTGGCTCCAATCCAACGGCATTGGAGCCAGCACCGCTTGCCGAACCCAAGGCAAGCTTGCTCAGTTTTACAAGCGCGACCTCCGAACCTGCGCCGAGCACTGCAAGCAACGGATCACCCCCGCTGCTTTTGGAAGCGAGCAGAGATTACCTGCCGCCCAACAGCTACGCGCCAGCGACGGTCATCGTCGGGGTCGATGCGTCTACGGGCGTGACCAGTCAAAGCGATCCGCTCCCTGTGGTGCTGCGCATCACTGGCCCGGCGCGCTCTGTCCTCAAAGGCAATCGCCTCCTCACCACCGATTTGACCGGTTGCCTCGTCAATGGCGCGGCGCGCGGCGATCTCTCGGCTGAGAAAGTCTACGTCAAATTAGCGCGCATGACCTGCGCGCAGCCAGGCGGTCGTTATGCGGTGAGCGAGGTCAAAGGCTTCATCGCCTTTGCTGGCAAGTCCGGCGTTCGCGCATCGCGTCGTAAGCCGCGAAGGCAGTCTTGTAAGCCAAGCGCTGCTCGCTGGGATTGTCGGCGGGTTTGGCCGGGGCTTTTCCGCCAACGCCAATGGCATTTTCGCGGGTCGTATCGGCGAAGATGGCGAGCGCGCCTCGCTTTCACCCACCGACATTCTTGCAGGCGGTTTTGGCCAAGGCGCTGGCGAAGCCGCTGACACCGTCAGCCAATACCTCATCGAACGCGCCGAACAATACCAACCCGTCGTCGAGATGCCGACCGGCATCGAAGTCGAAATCGTCTTTCTCGACGGCGTCCATGTCAGGAGCCCCTCTCAATGAACTTTCGCGATTTTCGTCCCGGTCTGATGACACGGGCTATTCATTTCTCGATCGCAGCAGCGAGCGCCGCTGCCGTGCTCACCAGCGGTGTCGCCATGGTGACCGCCATCCCGGCCCATGCCGCGATTGCGCGCGATGTCAGCCAGGCGCTCAAGCTCCGGCTGCCAAAAACGCCGATTGATGCGCTGGACTGCAAGAGTTTTGCGCCCTGGTGCGAAGTGGTCTCAGGCGACACGCTTTTCTATATCGACGAGGCGGCGCGCTATCTCTTCGTCGGACGGCTCTATGATCTTGAAAAACGCCGTGATGTGACAGCCACTCGGCTGATCGAGCTCAACCCCGATCTTCTGGCCGCAGGAGCCGCGCGCGCCGCTGGAGGCGCTGATAGCGCGGATCAAAGCCACCCATCCAAAGCTGCGAAATCCAAAGTCGATACAGCTGGCCTTCCGAAAGACGGCGCAGTGCACTGGGGCAATCCCAGGGGTGAGAAGCTGATCGTCTTTTCAGACTTTCAATGCGGCTATTGCCGCCAGCTCACCGGCGCCCTCAAAGACACAGGCCTTTTCATCGAAGAACGCCCGATCTCGATCTTTGGCGCATCAAGCCGCCGGATGGCTGAAGGCGTGCTCTGCGCGCGTGATCCCGCCAAAGCGATGCATCAGGCTTATGCCGGGCAGACACACCCAATACCCTCGAGCTGCGATGTAAGCGAGGCGCTAGATGCCAATGAGGCCTTTGCCAAAGCCAATGGCTTTTCCGGAACGCCCGTCATCGTTCGCGCGAAAGATGGTGCAGTGCTTCACGGCTACCGCGATACGCAAACGCTGATCCGTTTTGCCAAAGGCGGAGCAGACCAATGAGCCCGCGCACCTACAAGCTTGCGATCCTTGCTGGGCTCGCTGTCACAATCAGTGGCTGCGCAACTTTGGGCAGCAATGTGAGCGGTGATTTCGCTTGCCGCGCGCCGGGTGGCAGCTGCGCGCCCACATCGGCGATTGATGATTCCGCGACCAAGGCGAGCCTGCCTCAAGAACCTGTCACTCAGGTGGCACCGCCAAGCAGTGACCGCAGGCTGCGTATCGTGGTCGCTGCGCGGCGCGATGCCAGCGGACGCGAGCACGAAGCGCGCATTGTCCATGTGCCTTTGCCCGAGCCGCCGCATTCGGAGTGGCGAGCACCTCTTTCAACGGGCCAGGTTCTTCGCGCGCTCGTACCGTGCCAGCCAAGGCACACAGCAAAAGCAACCCATTGCTCCACCTTCCATTTTAACCCCGCAGCAGCTCCCGGACGTTCTGGTTATCCCCTCCCAGACTTCTCCGGAGCTGCCCGGCGCGAAAGCGCCGGCGCAGGGGCACCCGGCCTTTCCCCTCCCCAGGCCGGGTGCCCCAATCGCCAACAGATGATGGAGAGACGCTATGACCCTCTCACTAAGCTCTGCGCGCGATGCGCTTCTTTCAGGCCTGTTCGGCGATGCCAAAAAGGCCGACCAAACGGCGGCGCATTTTTCGCTTGAAATGCTGTCGGACTGGCTGCCTTACCGCGTCTTCGATGAAAGCGCGGGGCTCTATCGCAACGCCCATTCGAAAGGTTTTGCTCTCGAAGTAACCCCGCTGATCGGTGCAGATGAACGCACAGGCGAAATCCTGGGCCAGTTCTTTTCGGAAAGTCTGCCGCGGGGCGCATGCCTGCAAGTGCTCAATTTCGCGAGCCCGCGCATCGGCTCGATTGTCGCGCCCTGGTTTGCTCCGCGTTACGAGCAAGGCGGCATCTATGAAGCGATAGCTAAAGCGCGCACCGACCGGCTTTACGATCTTGTCTGGCAATCTGGCTCCGAGCACGCGCCTTTCCATGCCCGCCATACACGATTGATCATTTCGCTTGGCGTGCCAGTTCCAAGCAATGTGAGCGACGCAGAGCTTAGCGAATGCCTCAAGGGCCTGATGGGCATGCTCAATTCGCTGGGCCTTTCGTCAACCCCGCTTGAGCCCGCTGGGCTCTTGGCGCTGATCGATGAACTCACATCGCCCACCACGGCGCGCGAGCCTGAGACTACACACTGGAACCGCGAAGACACGCTCGATGCCCAAGCGATCCGACGCGATATCGAACTGGAAGTCGAAGATGATCGGTTGATCCTTCGCACCGAGCGCTTTCGCGAAACCGGGCGAAGCCGCGATGGCGTGCCGCAAATGGGCGAATGCTATCCCGACCGCTTTGACGTTCGCCATTATGGCGTGCGTTCGACACCTGAACGCTGGGCGCCGTGGGAATGTGCGCGCCTCATCGGTGATATGTTCACCGACAAACTGCGCTTCCCTTGCCCTGCAGCCACCATGCTGTGCCTGCACTATCCCGATCAGGAAGCAGCTAGCGCTCGCGCAGGCTATAAATTCATGCGTACGACCAGCCTTTCTGAAACGAAAAGCGCGCGCTTTCTTCCCAATCTCTCCCAGCAATCTAGTCGAATGGAAACACGTTCAGGCCGAGCTTCAAGCGGGCAAGAAGCTGGTCAAACTCTTCTACGGCGTCACCACGATCTCGCCGCTTGGTGAAGGCGATGCGCATGAGCGCACCATCAAAGCGATTTACAAGGCGGCGGGATGGGATTTGGCCGACGAACGTTTCCTGCAATTGCAAGGACTGGTGGCTGCCTTCCCACTCAGCCTTGCGGACGGCCTTGTCCAAGACATGGCGCGTCTCAAGCGCTTTCGGACGATGCTCTCGACGACGGCTGCCAATATCGCGCCGATGCAAGGCGAGTATCTTGGCGGAGAAGTCCCGCATCTCTTGCTGCTTGGAAGGCGCGGCCAACCCTTTTTCTGGTCGCCCTTCGAGAACAATGCGGGCAATCACAATATCGCGATCTGCGGTAAATCCGGTTCGGGCAAGTCGGTGCTGCTGCAAGAACTTTGCACCGCTTTGCGCGGTGCCGGCGCGAAGGTTGTGGTGATTGATGACGGTCGCAGCTTTGAGCATTCAGTAAAGCTGCAAGGCGGTCGCTTTGTCGAGTTTACGCTCGCCTCTGGCTTTTCGCTCAACCCCTTCTCGATGGTCGATGATGCGCGCGCCGAGATCGACGAAGATTACCGGCTCGACTGCTTCGCCATGATCAAAGCGATCATTGGCCAGATGGCGCGGCCAAGCACGGCGCCATCGGACACCGAACGTGGGCTGATCGATCAGGCTGTGACCCATGTATGGGATGCACTTGGGAGCGGCGGGGCGGTGGATGATGTCGCCCACGCGCTTCATTCAAGCGAGAACCAAGCTGGCAAAGAGCTTGCGACAGCGATTGCGCCCTTTTGCCAGGGAGGGAGCTATGCCGGGTTTTTCTCAGGCAAAGCCAGCTTTGCGCTCGAAGATGATTTCACCGTCTTTGAAATGAGCGATCTGGCGAGCCGCGAGGAACTGAGGAGCGTCGTTCTCTCGGCCATCATGTTCATGACCGGTCAGGCGATGACACGCAGCTCTAGGGCAACCAAGAAGCTGCTACTTATCGATGAGGCCTGGGCCATGCTCAAAGGCGGGTCGATGGGCGAGTTTGTCGAGACTTACGCTCGAACAGCGCGCAAATATGGCGGCGCTCTCGCGACCGCCACCCAATCTCTCAATGACTATTACAAATCGGATGGCGCGCGCGCCGCGCTTGAAAACAGCGACTGGATGCTGGTGCTCCAGCAAAAGCCCGAGACCATCGCCGATTTCCGGAAGGAAGCGCGGCTCGATATGGACAACCGGACCGAGACGCTGATCCGCAGCCTCAAGCGCTCGGGCACCGAATATAGCGAGATCTATGTGAAGGGCCCAGAGACAGAAGCGGTCGGAAGGTTAGTCCTCGACCCACTGTCCGCAACGATCTTCTCCTCTGATCCCGACACCTATGCTGCCATCCAGAGCCATGTCGAAAGCGGCATGCCACTGGAACGCGCAGTTGCGCTGGTCGCAGGCTTGGGAGGAGACAGCCAATGACGCTCGAGACCAGCACGCTTGTCGATCGCACACCGTTGCCTCTGACGAAATGGGCACAGCGTACGCGGCGTTCCTTCAATTGGCTCGCGCTCTTCCAAGGCAGCTGCTTTGTGCTGATCGAATGCGTCATCTTCGCAGCCAGCACTCTGTTACTGGTGCTTGGCCTGCCGCTGTTCGTTTTTCTGCTGCTCGCAGGCTGGGATCTCGCCACGCTGTTCGCGCAGCTTGGCAATCTTGCTGACCATTACCGAACCGCTGAACCCATAGCGCAGCGGCTCTTTGCATCGGATTTGCAGATCGCCTTCCTTCTAATCGCGGGGACGCTTGCCCTCTTTAGAATGCCAGGTTTTCTGCGTCGGCTTGAGCGCCGCCTCCATGAAGACGAGGTGTCCCATGCCTGATGCAAACCTAACCCGCGCGCTCCTTCTCAAAGCGCTTGTCATGTCAGCCTGCATCGCCGCTTTTCTTTGGGGCGCATGGATCACGCGAGAGATCACAAACGAACCACCCATCCAACGCATCGTCACAGTCCGGCTTGCCGAGACGATCGGGACATTTGTCGAAGAAGCCGCGCGCGCTGATGCGGATCCTGCAGCGGTCCAGGCGGCAAGCCTGGCCTACCTTAAAGCAGCGGAAAGCGCGGTTGACGATATGGGACGCGACGGGCGCGTCATTCTGGTTGCCGAAGCTGTGCTCGCAGGCGCGGCTAGAGGACGCAACACCCGAGCTAGAAGCGCGCATCGCTGAAAAGCTCAAAGCGGGAGAACGGCCATGAATCTGCCTCTTCGCTTCAAGCGCCCGCTGCTCCTCCTAGGGGTCGTCCTCTTGCCGCTTGCCTGGGCACCACTCGATGCCTTTAGCAAAAATCACGCCTTCCTCATCAATGCGAGCCCAAGCCTACCCAATTGGGCGTTCTGGCTCGATAAAGACGCGCAGATAACGCGTGACAGCCTGATATTCTTTGAGCCTCCCAAGAGCCGCCTCGTTACAAGTCATTTTGGCAAAGAGCCACAAATGTTCGGCAAGCGCGTGCTGGGCATGCCCGGCGATATGGTCAGCCATGAAGGCGACCAAGTCTTCGTCAATGACAAACCCATTGCTACGCGTCTCGACAGAACCAGCCTCGGCATAGCGCTCACGCAAGGGCCACAAGGTGAGATCCCGGAAGGGTGTTTCTACGCCGGAACCAATCATCCGCGCGGGCTTGATAGCCGCTATGCGGAAATAGGTTTTGTCTGTGCCAGGCAGATCATGGGCAGCGGGAGGGCCATCCTGTGATGCGCGGCACTCTGTCTTTCATCGCGCTTTCCCTCGCAATCCTGCCGATACAGGTGCAAGCGCGCGACTACGGTCAGCGCGGCGCGCTCTTTCCGATTGTCGAGCGCGACCTGCTCGAACAGATCCACTCGCGGCTCCTCCAGATGGAGAAGTCAGGCGAGACCGCGCGGCTTAATCAGGAATTGAAGCGGCGAACGATTGCGCGGGTCAATCGGCCCAATCCTGTTCCCGGCCTCACCAACGCGCAGGAAAGCCGCAATTGGATCTTCGATCCGACCATCACGCTCGCTAGTGATATTCGCGGAGCCCAGGGCGAGCTGATCCATGCCGCCGGTACGCGGGTCAATCCGCTTGATAGTGTGAAGCTGCGCGCTGACCTTCTGTTCCTCGATGGCGATGATCCAGCGCAGATCCGATGGGCGCTTGAGCAAGACTCAAAGGCCAAGCTGATCTTGGTCAAAGGCGCGCCTCTCGAACTCATGAAAACTCGTCAACGCCGCTTCTATTTCGATCAAGCCGGCAAACTCACGGCCAAGTTCAAGATCAAAGCTGTGCCAGCACGAGTGCGTCAGCAAGGACGCATACTTGAGGTAAGCGAGATCGCTTTGCCAGTGCGGAAGGTGCGGCCATGAGCACTATCCGCGCTGTCCTGGTTCTCGTGCTCGCCTCGTTGTCACTGGCCTTCGCTTCGCCTGCTTCCGCTGATGCCGGGCCTGGCAAATGCACCGGGCAGTTCGTCAATCCAATAACAGATATCTGCTGGTCATGCCTCTTCCCGATCTCGGTCGGCGGGCTTGAAATCTGGCCTTCAAGCCGCCCCGATCCTGATAACCCTGATTTTCCGCTTTGCCTGTGCGGTATCAGGCCCGGCATTGCGATGGGGTTCTGGGAGCCGGTGCGGCTTGCCGATGTCAGCATGAAGCCATGGTGCTTCGTTAATCTGGGCGGTATGAAGCTCGATCCCGGCTTCGATATCGGCTTTCGCTCGATTTCAGGGCCGTCTGCAATCGGCGGGGCAAGCCAATACTATTCAAGCTGGCACGTCCACTGGTACGCCTATCCTCTTATCTATTGGATGGAGATCGTTGCTGATTTCCTGTGCCTCGAACCCGGCTCAATCGACATTCTCTACATCTCCGAGATTGATCCGCTGTGGCAGGACAGCGAGCTTACCGCGATCATCAACCCTGAAGCGGTGCTCTTCGCCAATCCGCTCGCACTAGCCGCCTGCGCTGCCGACTGCGCGGCTTCGACCGCCAATCTTCCGCTTGATGAAATGTTCTGGTGCGCGGGCTGCCAGGGCTCAATGTATCCGATGAATGGCAATGTCTCTGCCTCGATCGGCCATGTGCAAGCCTCGCGGCTCGTGCTCTCACGCTTTGCTTACAAGCTGCACCGCCAGCTCGTTTCATGGGGCACGATGGGCTCGAAAGGACTGTGCGGTAAATACCTCATGCCGGTGATGAGAAAACAGCAATATCGCTTTCAAGCCACCAACCCTAATCCGGCGACCAAAGGCCGCTACGCCTGCCCGCCCATCGGGGCCTCAACCACCTTTCAATCCCCCGGACAGATGATCCCCGCCATTGGCGAAGACATGGGATATCTCGTCTGGCGCAAAAGGAATTGCTGCGCGCTATGAAACATGGCTTCCCGCTTTTCGCCATCACCAGTCTTGCGATCGCTGCAACGGTAGCTGTCGCATCAGCTCAGGATGCTTCACCCGAACTCGATCTTGCTGAAATCCGAGCGCGCGCAAGCGAACACACGAACGACGCCGAAGCGCTGGCCACCGCAGTACGGTCCAAAGCCGATGCTCTGGCGCAAGAAGCCAAACAAACCCAGCAAGAGGCAAATGACAATCGCGCTGGCTACGCCGCAACTGGGCAGGCGGCGGTGGATGAAGGCCAGCTTGATCTCGATGGGATGATCCGCGCGCAAGCCGATGCAGAAGCCGCGAGCCTCATTGAGACACCCAAATTCATCGCCTTTGCTTCGCTCGGCATGCCGGAAGCGTCTTTGAAGGCGCTGGTACGAGACATGACCCAAGCGGGCGGTATCACTGTCCTTCGAGGTTTCCCTCAAGGCGACAGCAAAGCCTTTAAGCAGCGTCTCGCAGCATTCTGGAGTGATGGTGATGAAGCCGGCGCGCTCGGCATTGATCCGCGTCTCTTTCGCGCTTTCCAGATCGAAGCGGCACCGAGCTTCGTGATGATCGCCAGCGATTTTTCTCCATGCGATGGATCTCGACTGCACCGATGCCGTGCCACCCCACGACCGCATGGCTGGCAATATCAGCGTGGAAGAAGTGCTCGAGACTTTTGCGGGCGGCGGTGGCCCCGGTGCTCGCCTTGCCCGCCTTCATCTTCGCCGCATGCAAGGAGAGCACATGTGATCCGCCAATCATCCATCAAAACTCTACTTTTCGCTCTGTCCTTGCTGGCCGCGCCTGCCTCGGCTCAGCAGCAGGAAGCCAGAAGCGATGGCAAAGCCTTTGGCGAGAGCCTGCGCAGTGAAGCACAAGCAGCGAGTAAAGCGCAGCCCAGCGCGTCCGAGCTCCCCAACTATGACCGCGAGGCCGTACGAAATCTCGAGCGGCTCGCCGATAATCCCGACCAGATCGAGGGAGCGGCCACAGCTACGTCGCGCAATCATCAAGGCCATCGCTTGGTGCGCGACAGCATGGCCAATCGCGCACGCTTCGAAAACGATGATATTGAAGCGGTGATCGCCCGCAGTCTGGCAATCAATAAGGCACCGCTTGATTACACCAGCGGTATGTCGATCTCGGGCAGTCAAGGCGAATGCGTCCCCTTGCCGCCTGGCTCCGGGTCAGCGGGCACTTACACCGCAACATGCAACACTGGCACACGGGTCGAGCAAGCCCAGGGTCAATGCTCTGTCCCGCTAGTCGCCAGCGTGACCCAGCGCCAGCAATGGCACTATCTCTGCAGCGATACGGGCATCCAACAAGGTCTCCCATGGTGCTCTACATTTAACAGCGGCTTGTGCCGCATCACCGGCTATCGACCCGGCCCATGTCTGCAGTGGTGGGATAACGGCTTTAGCCGTTACTGCTCTGAACCGGGCGATCCTATCGCTGAGATTTCCTGCGACGCGCCTGACTCGCGCTACACGCCCTATGCGATCACCACGCAAAGCACGGTCGACGCCGCTCCAGATGAAACCCAGTGCCAGCCTTTTGTGGAGGATGGAGATTGCACACTCGATGCGGAAATCTGCACCGATGAGAGCCCGCGAACCCGCATTATTGATGGAGTGGCCGTCACCCAGAGCTGCTGGGAATGGGAGCGAAGCTACACTTGCACATCGCGCGAAGCGGCAAGCGATTGCTCGGATATCGAAGCGCTCGGCACCTGCCGCTTTGTGCGCGAAGAATGCATCACAGAGGAGGTTCCCTGTGAGACCTGGGAGCGCATCTACGAATGCCCGCTTCCAGAAACCGAGAACTCACCCCAGTTCGTCTGCGATGGCGATGTCTATTGCATCGATGGAAGCTGCGAGACCATTGAGCGCACGCCCAATGATGAGTTCAAAGATGCGGTCACCGCGCTCAATGCAATGGATGAGGCGCGTGGGCAGTTCGATCCGGGTACGCTGACGCTATTCCGCGGGACCCGAAACACCTGCTCGTCCAAAGTCTTTGGCGTGCTCAATTGCTGCAAGGGCAAAGGCTTTCCGCTGATCCCCGGCATCAGCTTGCTGGTCGCGCTTGGCTGCGACCGCGAGGAAGTGCTGCTCCATGAACGCGATGCGCAGGGGCTTTGTGCCTATATCGGGACCTATTGTTCGAAGAAATTCCTCGGTGTCTGCCTGACCAAGAAGAAAGCCTATTGCTGCTTTGAGAGTAAGCTCTCGCGCATCTTGCAGGAACAGGGTCGCAAACAGCTCCCCAAACCATGGGACAAGCCCAAGCACGAGCAGTGCGAAGGTTTTACCCTCGACGAGTTTGCGCAGCTTGATTTGAGCCTCATGGATTTCAGCGAAGTCTATGCCGAATTCACCGAAGCGGCGCGCCTCCCCGATGAGCTCGAAACGAGCATCCTCATCCAGCAAAAGATCGACGACTATTACGCAAGGGGCGGTCAATGATGAGCATAGCATCACGGCTTGCGCTAATCCTCATCTCGGCAGTCTTGAGCGCAGTGCCAGCAAGCGCACAGCGAGTTGAGAGCACCGAGAGAAGCACTGCAGCAGACACGCTCTACTGCCAGGAGCGCAAGCTCGGCTATTGGTTCTATTGCGCCAAGCCGATCCCCAAAAACGAGCCACAGCAAGAGGTAGAACCGGAGCAGGAGGCGATACCAGCCACCCAAGAATTGGAAGCAATTACCAGCGAGCTGCGCGAGTTGAAAGCGCGCGCGATCCTCTATCCGACGAGAGACAATGTCGCAGCGTACATCCGCTTCCAGCGCGCGCAGCTCGATCGTGCTTCGCTCTTCTCCGACGTCTGGCAGCGGGCCATCTGGCAGGATCCCGAACTCGATTACACGCTGCAGCGTCCTGTCGGTGCGGTCGCCAAAAAACAGTGGCAGGACGTGCGGGCAGCAGAACGCGACTCCGTGATGGGCAGGCTCTCGGAGCGTTATGGCTTATTCTATTTCTTTAGCGCCACTTGTGGCCCCTGCGAAGTGATGAGCCCGATCGTTAAAGGCGTAGCCAGCCGCTGGGGGATCACCGTACGCGCGATCTCAACCGATGGCGGACCGTCAAGGCATTTCCCCGACTACAGGGTCGAGACCAATCAAAGAGAGCGGATGGGCCTTGAGACCAAAGCAACTCCCGCTTTGGTCCTGTGGGACAGCGAGGCCAAACGACCGATCCCGATCGGATACGGTGTGCTGTCCGCTGATGAGCTGCAAGACCGCATCTATCTCCTCACCTCAAAGGAAGCCGGACATGATTACTAGCATCAGAAACGCTGCGCTCGGCCTTGCTGCTGCCAGCATGATAGCCTCGCCTCTTGCGGCAAATGTCGGCGACAGCATGGATCGTTTTATGGATGATATGGGCGCGGCGGCAAACGTTACCGGTCCGACCGCCTTCGAAGGCCAGTCCGCAGGCTACTATAGTCTGGGCAATGTGTGGACGCGATTTCCGCAAAAGACGACCAATATCGCCAATCTGCAATTGCCAAGAGCGCGTGCGGGGTGCGGCGGGATCGATATCTTTGCGGGCTCCTTTTCCTTTATCAATGCAAGCGAGATGGTCGCGCTGATGAAGGCAGTGGCCAACAATGCAGTCGGCTTCGCCTTCAGCTTGGCGATCGATACCGTCTGCCCTGAATGCAATAAGATCATGCAGGAGTTTAGCCAAAAGGCTCAGCTCATGAACAATCTCTCAATCAACTCCTGTGAGATGGCGCAGGGGCTGGTGGGAGGGCTCTGGCCCAAAGGCGATTTGGCCGACAAAGCGATCTGCGAAGCGATCGGGAATTCTGAAGGCATCTTCACCGACTATGCCGCTGCCAAGCATGGCTGCGGCACGCGAGGCCAGCGCGCTTCCACCAATGAAAGCGCAGGTACTGACTATGCCGACGTCAATCCCGGCGTAGCACGCAACTACACCTGGCACGTCCTTAAAGAGAGCGCCTTCTTCAACCCCAGCGGCACTTTCGACCGCGAGCTCGCCGAATACGCCATGACGCTGATCGGCACGGTTATCTACGTCCCGCCCAAGGATGACGAGCCGGGCAAGTTTGTGCCCTTCGCTGGCGATGCGTCTTCGACGCTGGTGAGCGCGCTGCTTGATGGAACCCAAGGCCAAAGCGTGCGCGTCTTCCGCTGCGATGAGACCGATCTCTGCCTGAACCCAAGCTTCCAGCAGATGAGCCTGTCAAACGCCAAGGCGATCCGACCACGCGTGGCGCAGCTCATTGGCAATATGGTCGATGCGATCCGGACGGACACGGCCATCGGGAATGCCGAGAAGGAGCTGCTTCAGGTCGCCTCGATCCCGCTCTACAAGATACTAACTGTTCAAGCCGCCTATGGGCGCGGGATGCCGACCGATGACCGCGATACGCTGGCTGAGATTGCGAGTGTCGACCTGCTCTATGCGATCCTTGACCGGATCGTCTCGGAAGCTGGCCGTTCGATGGCGAGCTTTATTGCTGCGGACGAAGCCAAGTTGGCGATCTGGCGCGGACAAGTGACCGAAGTGCGTAGCAGTCTCATCCAGCGGCAAGCGACAGGCCAAGCCAAAGTCTCTGCGATCATGCAGATCATCGAGAAGACAGCGATGATCGAAAACGCGCTCGCCGCGTCGATGTCACCGTCCATGTCGGCTGCGCTCGACTGGTCGCGCGGCCTGCAATCGCGCTCGATAGTGCCCTGAGGCAAAGACGATGGTTGAGATCTTCACCACGGGCGGCGGCGAATACATCGTCAATGTCCTGAACGCCGTAGCCGCATGGACGGGTGCTGGGGGCTACAAGAGCCTGATCCAGGTGGCGCTCGTTATGGCTATGACGCTGGCGGTTATAGTCGTTGCATTCAATCAGAATTGGCGCGCTTGGCTCAACTGGTTCCTGGGAGCGACACTCATCTATATGTGCCTGATGGTGCCGCGCATGGATGTGCAAGTGACAGACCGCGTCAATCCCAGCCTGGCTCCTGCGACTGTCGCCAATGTTCCGCTCGGCCTTGCACTTATGGCGAGCTTCACCAGTCAAATTGGTGACTACCTGACACGTTCAGCTGAGACCGTGTTCGGGCTGCCCGATGACCTCAATTATTCCAAGAACGGTATGATCTATGGTGCGCGCCTCCTCGAAGCCACGCGGAGCCTGCGCATCGCTGATCCTGAATTTGCTGCTAACTTCGATGAGCATGTGCGCCAATGCGTGTTCTATGATCTGCTGCTTGGCCGCTATTCGATGAAAGAGCTCTCAGAAAGCGATGACATCTGGGCCACGATAGCGCCGGGAAGCCCGGCGCGTGCGCAGAAGTTCCTGACCCGCCAAGGTGATGACAGCGTGACAGCGAATATCGTCATCTGCCGTGAGGCCTACACAAGCCTCTCTGGTCAATGGGCGAGCATGATCGATGAGATGACGCTTGTTGCCGTACCGCCAGCTCTATCCGAGGCAAACCGAAGCGCTCGCTAAAGCCAAGCTCATCGCGGACTTGCCCGTCGCTTACCAATATCTGACAGGCATTTCGAAGGATGCGAGCAGCATCTTTCGCCAGGTGCTGACGATCAACGCGATGAATCAGGCCATGCATGGCTTTGCCGGATCAAGCGGCGCTTCAAGTGTTGATGTGTTTGCCCAGACCCGAGCCGATATCCAGACCGAACGCACCTATTCCTCAATCGCCCATAATGCGATGAAATGGGTGCCGATCCTCAATGTCGTACTGACGGTGGTCTTCTACGCGCTGTTTCCAGTTCTCTTCCCGCTTTTCCTAATGCCAAGGACCGGGCCGATCGCTCTGAGAGGCTATGTCACCGGCTTTTTCTACCTTGCTGCCTGGGGACCGCTCTTTGTAATCCTCCACATGATCTTGATGCTGAAAGGCGCAGGCGATGTTGCGGCAGCAAGCGGCTCTAGCGGCCTTAGCCTTGCAACCTTCTCTGGCATGACCGACGTCAACAACGACATTGGTATTCTCGCTGGATATCTTGTCGCCTCCATACCCTTCCTCGCAGGCGGGGTTGCTCGCGGGGCGATGGCCATTTCGGGCCAAGCCACAAGCTATCTCAATCCCAGCCAGAACGCAGCGGAAGAGGCAGCGCGCGAAGCGAGCACAGGCAATCTCTCGCTCGGCAACACCAATCTCGACAATTCAAGCGTCTTCTCCCGCCAATTTGCGCAAGGCAGCCTCGCGCCAAACATCGCTTATGGAGCCGCCCAAACGCGAGGCATCGGCGAGAACGGCACCCAGACAACCAGCTTCCCACAAGCCGAGTTCGCCAACGTGCCGAACTCGAGCTATCCCTTTACCCCGACGCTTGGACAGGATTTCTCCAGCCGACTTTCGACCATGGCGAGCGAGAGCCGCAGCCAGAGCGAGACTTTCTCCAATCTCGCTCAGCAATCGACCAGCTCAGCGGTTACACGCTTTAGCGAGCTGCGCGATGCGTACACCCGTTCTCGCTCGAATGAGACGGTCAGCGGAACATCAACCAATGACAGCATTGGCAGAACCTTCAGTGAACTCGATAATGCATCGAACACACTCCAGCAGCAATTTGGCCTATCACGCCGGGCTTCGGACGACATAACGGTCTCATGGTTCCTGAATGGCGACGCGGGGGTCGGAGCGAAGGCAGAAGGTGATATCTTTAGCGGCAGCGGATTAGTGAAAGGGGGACGCAATCAAAGCTGGACAGACAGCGATATAGGTATCGCCTCAGAAGATCGCTCACGCATCGAAAGCGCATTGAGCCAAGTTTCAGAAAGCCAGAACTGGTCAAGCTCGAGAGAAGGTTTCCTGCGCGAAACGAGTTCAAGCTCAGAAGCGCTTGTCTCAAGCAGTTCAGCGGGCGTCACAACATCGCTGACTGAAGCGCAAAGCTACACGCTTGAAGCACGGCGCGCTGAAGAGATAGCCAATCGGTTGGAGAGCCAGGCTAGCTGGTATGAAAGTGCCAATGCAGCTGGAACCTTGAATCTAAGCCAGGCCTACCGCGAGTGGGGCATGGCTGAGATCGAAGCCAATCGCGATTATTACGGCCAAGCTCGCTTTGATGACATCGATTTCCAAATGAGCGCGCAAGGGCAACAACTGCAATCCCGCTTTGTTGAAAGCTACGCTGATGGCCTCAATGACGAGATCGCGAGCGAACTTGTCCTACCTGATGGAGCGCCGGTGGCGCGGCCCAATGTTGGAAGCGCAGGCGGTGTTCGCAGTTCTGTTCGTCTTGGCAGCGTGCCAAGCTCATTGGGAGATCCGTCAAATGGCAGAGAAGAGATCGCAGACGACGTTAGTCAGAGGCAAAGCGAGGGCTCACAAACCATCGGACAAAGAAGAGGGAAGCTTGATCGGACGACACGCGACGCTCGAGGCGCGTCTGCTGAGGCCGCTGATGGTGTGAAGGAATGGTAGGTCAGATCAAGCCATCGTAAATGGCGACGTAAATTATGAATGCTGTCGCCACCAAAGCAGCAAAAGTTAGGGCTCTCCGTTCCCACGGGTCGGCCCAAGCTTTCTGCCAGCGATACTTTGCTCTTCTGTTCTCTGCGATGGCGCGGTCGATCTCACGAAAGCCTTCCCAATCGCCTTTACTCTCCGGCGGAGTTTTGTCGGAATTGCTCATAAGTCAGCGTCCTTTCGCCAGAAACCAAAGCCCCCTCTGCTCTCGAGACGAGAGTGTAAGCCAAGTTGTGCGAAGCTCAAAATCTGGTCGATAATCAACTGGACTTAGGGTCGGTTGGTCAAACCATTCGGGCCTTTGGCGCAATGCTGCTAGGAGATTGAAGGACGCCTGCTCTCAGGCCTATTCAGATAGGCATTGAGTCGCTCAATGGTTCTTCGGCGTGGTCTGCGCCCCATCCTCAAATCGAGCACAAATCGGGGATCGCCCACGGCGCGCCTTCCAAAACGCGTTGCCGAAATATGGTTTTCTTTCAGATGCCTTTCGATCCGTTCCAACAGCGTCATACCTTTCTCACTCCGACTCGCAAATCTCTTGTGTTCTTGTTATGTTCTTACTAGGATGATTTCCGCGAGTCTAGGAAGAAATCCTATGATCGATCCTGAAGGACCACACAAATGGAACATGTAAGAGAGGAACTTGAGCGGCTGATCACCCAGGGCGGATACGGCTACGCGGCGGTTTCGAGGCTGCTTGGACGTAATCCAAGCTATATCCAGCAATTCATAAAGCGCGGATCGCCTCGTATCCTTGACCCCGAGGATCGCAAGACACTTGCAAGCTTCTTTGGCGTCGATGAACAAAGGCTCGGTAGCCCTGCTCAAACACCGATAGATGGAATGATCGAAGTTCCCGTTCTAGACGTGGACGCCTCAGCTGGCTTCGGTGCCATTGCATCAAATGAATCCAGTTACACGCGCTTTGGCTTTGACGAGAAATGGCTCCGCCGATTGACCGGCGCTAAGGGCGCAAGTCTTTCAATCGTAAGCGTTCTGGGAGATCTCGATGGAGCCCACACTTAGCGATGGCGATGAGGTGCTCGTCGATGCGTCCGACCATGGAGCAAGGCTGCGGGATGGGATCTATGTGTTGCGCTCTGACGATACGCTGGTTGTAAAGCGCATCGCCATCAAGCCCGGCGCGAAACAAATTACAATTTCCAGTGACAACCCCGCCTATCCTTCATGGAATGACGTGGATCGTGAAGGAGTTGAAGTGATCGTACCGGGTCATATGGTTTGGGAGAGCTTTATGACCTTGTGCGCCAAAAGCCGGGATGGCACCGGTCATCTTCGGCAGCGAGGAAGTACACCTAGCAGCTCGCGCGAACTTCCGCATTGCGACCACCTGAGAGCCGGCTACCCTTCTGATGGCAGCGGAAGCCAGCTGGGACGGAAATTGTCCGAAATGTGTATACAAACTTCGGACAGGAGTATTGAGCCCGATAGCCAGACAGGTTCAGGGCGAATGAGCAACTCTTGACGATTGCGATTTGCGGGCCGGAAGCGGGCCGTCGGCTCTTCAGCAGGTGCAACGTGAAAGCGGACGAAGGCACATCTGCTCGAGCGACAATTTCGCGCGATTTTGCGGGTGTAAGATCGCTCTTTCAATTGTAATTCGCAGCTCGCTCAGCAATGGTCTGTGTACCATGTGTGAAGCATTAACCTGCCTTTTCTTGATGTATTCGTGCGATCACCACTCGCAATTCGTGGGAATCGCGTAAAGTCATGAACCTGCCCATTTTTCTTGATTTCCAAGCGACGACACCTATGGATGCGCGGGTGCTCGAAGTGATGCTGCCTTGGTTCAGCGCACCTGCCAATTCACACTCGGTGCAACACGAGGCAGGTTTGGCGGCAGAAAGAGCAGTGGATCAGGCACGGGCTCAGATCGCCAACGCAACTGGCAAGACTGCAGATGGCATCATCTTTACGCCCAGCGCAACCTTCGCTTGCAACCAGGTTTTAAGAAGCTTTGCTGGAACTGATGCGCGCATTGCTGTGAGCGCTATCGAGCACCCTTGCGTGATGGAAACTGCCAAATGGTGCGAAGCTATGGGCGCGTCTCTGGATATCCTTCCAGTTACGGAAGAAGGCGTAATAAATCTCGACGCGGCCTACGATCTCATCGCCGGTGCGTCGTTTGTATCGGTTATGGCAGTCAACAACGAGGTTGGAACCATACAGCCGATTGTCGAGTTGGCAGAGTTTTGTAACGCTCAGGGTATCATCTTTCATACCGATGCAGCGCAGGCTCTGGGGCGTATTCCCATCGATGAGCTCGGGCCTGACGCCATCATCACTTTATCCAGCCATAAGGCTTATGGTCCACAGGGCATCGGAGCAATCTGCGCTTCGCCCGACATGATCGAAAGAATGACTCCGCTTGTCACAGGTGGCGGACAACAGGGCGGAATGTTTCCAGGCACCGTTCCGACCGCGCTTGCTGTTGGGTTCGGACGGGCGGCCGAGCTCGCGATAGCCGAGCGGGTCGAAGACTGGGATCGCTGCGCGGATCTCGCGGACCGATTTCTTGAGCGGCTCGGGTCGCGTGACGTCTGCATTGCGATCAATGGGAATGCTTCGGAGCGCATTCCGCACAACCTCAATCTGAGTTTCAATGAAGTCGATGCCGATACGCTGCTGGCCTTGTTGCCTCAACTGGCGCTTGCTACGGGTTCGGCCTGCAGTTCCGGGGCGATCGGCAAGTCCATAGTGCTCGCCGCTATGGGGCTGCCGGAAGCTCGGTTGAATACGGCGGTGCGGATCGGCTTTGGGAGAATGAGCCTCGAAGCCGAAATAGATGAGGCAGCGGACCTCATCGCCAATGCGATTTCACGCTTGCTGGAGAGGTCATGAGCAAAACAGAAACACTGGTGTCAGATCAAACGCCCTGGCCTCTTGATGAAGGCAAATCGCGCCTTTTTTCAGGGCATGAATCCTTTGCGTGTCGATATGGATGGCTCGTCAAGCTCTACCAAGCGTTGGAGGAGAACCCGAAACTCTTCGCGAGCGATGAAGGCGCGATTTTGGCGCTTGGTCTCGGGCGCAACATGGTCAAGTCTATCCGTTTCTGGGGGCAGGCTTTTGGACTGACGCGAACCGCATCAGGCCAGACGCTCAATACCGATCTTGCGCATCGCCTGATGCATCCCACGAAGGGCATCGACCCCTATCTGGAAGACAATGGCACGCTGTGGCGACTGCATTGGCAGATTGCGGCTCATGGCGGCCTGGGGGCGTGGGTGATCGCATTGCAGGACGTGTTCGACGCGCGGATCACGCGTGAGCACCTCATTGGTCTTGCCGAAGCCAGCGCGGCAGCAACGAAAGGTGCAATCTCGGCCAGTACGGCTAGCGTTCATGTCGATATTTTTCTTCGCACCTACGACTGGTCGCGCGGCGACACCCTATCCGCAGCCGAAGAAGGCGCAGGCTCGCCGTTTCAGGAGCTGAAGCTGCTCGAAACCACTCAATCGAGTGGAGGAACGATCGTCAGTATCAATCGCGGGCCGAAGTCTGATCTTCGCGTGGGAGATTTCGCATTCGCGCTTCGCGACTACTGGGCCGGCACCGGCGCTTCGTCCCAGCAGCTCTCGCTTCGAACGCTGCAATTGGACAAGCGCGGGCCTACCGCAGCATTCAGGCTGGATGAAGGCAGTTTGCAAATCCTCGTTGAAGAAGTGGCACACAAGACGAGTCTGGAGTTGGAAGGCGACGGCGCCGGGGGGAAGGCGCTTATTTCGCCGGATGACAATCACTTCAAAGAACTGGAGGCGCTCGCATGGCCCGCACGCTGATCGCCGATCGCATTCAGGTTCATCCGCGCTATGTGCGGGCTGTCGATATCGAACGCGATCTGACCGATCCTGCGTCCCTTGAGGGCTATATACTTACCTCGCGAGCGCGTGAGGCTCTCAAGCGCTTGTCGAAAGGGTTTTCGAAGAGTTCAACGCAAAGAGCCTTTCGGATCACCGGCCCCTATGGCTCGGGCAAATCGTCATTTGGATTGCTGCTTGCCAAGCTCGCCGGAGATGCCGCGGGAAAAGCGGAAGAAATAGCGTCGCCCGTTCTGGGAAAGAGCGGACTCCCCGACTGCGAGGCTCTAATCCTCACCGGAAGTCGGACCAGCCTGGCGCGCGACTTGCTCCATGCGGTTGGCGAGAAAGCCTCTGCGCTTTTTGGCGAAGACAGTGAAATTGCTTCGCAGTGCGGACAACTGCGCAGCGCGGATAACGCAAACGCAATATCGACCAAGGCGGTGCTCTCCTATTTGACGCGCCTCGCTGCCGCGATTGCGGAAGCGGACGGACGCAGTCTCTTGGTGTTGGTCGATGAGATGGGCCGCTATCTCGAATACGCTGCGGCTCACCCGCGCAGCGAAGATCCGGCACTCTTTCAGCAATTGGCAGAACGCGCGAGCGGTCGCGCGCATCCGGCACTAGGTGTAGTCGCTTTTCTCCATCACCGCTTCGATGATTATCTCGGCTCGAGCGAAGGCTGGACCAGCCAGGAGTGGGCCCGAAGCGCCGAGCGGTACGAAGAGATCGCCTTTTCCGAGCCACGCGAGCAGGCGATCTACCTCGTCGCCAATGCGCTCGAGCGGGAAAAGGAGCATGCAGTTGCGGTTCGCAAGGCGGCCAAATCCTGTTTCGAGAGCGCAGCAAAGCGCTCGCTTTTTGCGATCGATGATGCCGAACTCGTCAGGATGGGCGGAGACCTTTATCCACTGCATCCGGCCGCCCTGTCGTGCCTGACGATGGCAGCAAGCCGGTTCGGCCAGCATGATCGCTCGGTCTTCAGTTTTCTTCAGTCTTCCGAGCCTGCCGGATATCTGCAATTTGCGCATTCGACCGCTTATGGGGCAGACCAATGGTATCGGCTCGACCAAGTCTACGATTACATGAGCACTTTGGGAAGCCTGAGGTTCGACGGTGCCGATCGGGATCGCCGCTGGGCCATGGGTCGCGAAGCAGTTGAGGGCTTGGTCTGCGGCGACAAAGTCGAGATACGAGTTTTGAAATCGGTGGCTGTCATCGCCGCGCTCGAGCCGTTAGCAGGGCTCCGGAGTGACGCAGACACGCTTTCATGGGCGCTCGATATCCGATCCGATGATGTTGAAGAAGCGCTTTCCGAGCTTGCTCGGGCTGGTATCCTTTATGCTCGTGCGTCGTCGAGGGACTATAGCTTGTGGTCGAACAGCAGTGTCGATCTATCGCACTGGTACGCAGAGGCGCAGCGAGCGATCAGCAAGCCATCGCATCTGAATGATGACATCGCTTCAATACCCCCGCTTCGTCCGGTAATCGCACAGCGACACTATCATCGAGCGGGAACGCTTCGCAGTTTTCTGCCAGCGTTCGGAGAAGCGCCAGTAGTTCTCCCGGATAGTATCGATGGCAGTATCGCGATTGTCCCTGTAAATCCTGGTGAGCAAATCGAAGACCGCCGGCGGCACGCCGCGGCGCTTTCGGAACGCTTGGGTCCGCTTGCGCTCGTTCATTTGAAACCTGTGTCCGAGGCAGATCTTACGCTATCACACGAGCTCAAATGCTGGAGATGGGTCGCGGAGGCCTGCAAGGAACTGCGAATGGACGATCTCGCGCGCGGTGAAGTGGGGCGCAACATCGCTCAACGAGAGCAGCAGCTCCAATCCCGTCTGTCGCCGTTCGATTTTGATGCGAATGGCGAGAGCTGGTTCTATCTCGGAACGCCCATGGCTTTCCGGAACCGCTCGGAACTGAGCCGCAAACTGAGCGCAATATGCGACGACGTCTTCAAAAAGGCGCCGAAGCTGCGCAACGAGCTCATCAATCGCTCCAAGCTGTCGACGGCGATCGCCGCAGCTCGCATGCGCCTCTTGAAGCTGATGATCGAAGAGGAAGGCAAAGAGTCACTGGGCCTGGAGGGCGCACCTCCCGAGAAGACGATTTACCGCTCGATGTTCCAGGCTACGGGCATGCACCGGGAAGAAGAAGGTACGCTCGCCTTCCACCCACCTGCAAAGAGGAGCGAGCCTGGCTGGCACCACGCTTGGAAACGTGTCGAAGACCTGGTGCGTTCAGATGATCCAGTCTCCTTCGAAGAGCTGATCGGAAAATTGGCAGAGCCACCCACGGGGTTGCGTGCGGGGCCTGCTTTGTTGCTGATCGCCGCAGTCATGCTACACCATCGCACGACCATCGCCCTAATTGAGCGCGGAACTTTCCAGCCCGAGCTGTCGCAGGCGCATTTTATGCGGCTTGCGAAGACCCCGAAGCATTTCGCACTCCGAAAAGTCGCAGCGGAAAACAATGATGACCTGCTGCAACGACTGAGTAACGAGCTTTCAATCTTCGCTACTGACCGGCCAGAACCCGAGCTAAAGCCAGTGGTCGAGCGGATATTCGTTTGGTGGCGCGATCTCAACGCTTACGCTCGTACCACAAACGAAGTGAGCGGGATCGCGAAGTCCGTTAGACTTGCTTTGAAAAAGGCGCGCGACCCGATCCAGTTCGTATTCCTTTCGCTCCCTCAAGCATGCAATGCGGTCGACAAACCCGGGATTGACGACGATCACTTTATTGAGACTTTCGATGCGGCGTTGTGCGAACTCGAAGAGGCGCTGCCACGCCTTCGCATTCGAGCCTCCGAGCACATCAGGTCGGCTTTCGGCGCGCGCTCCTTGAAGAAGCTTCGCGAGCAATTGCGCTCGGACTACGAAGATCATCTGGCGAAGCTGGGCGACTACAAGCTCAAAGCCTTCGTCGAGCGGGCGATGAACCAAGACCTCACCGAGGCGCTTTGGCTAGACCGGGTGGCGAGCCTGCTTGTCGGAAAGCGTCTGGAGGGCTGGGACGACACCCATCTCGACCAGTTTGGGTTCGAAGTGAATGCCGTTGCACAGGAACTTGCAAGAAGGCTTGCTATTCTGCGCAAGGAGGCGGCGGGAACGACACCGATCACCGCAATCCATATAACCACGTCCGGCGGAGCTGACCGTGCCTATTTCCTCCACGAAGGCAGTGAGGCGGATGAGAAGACAGCGACCAAGCTTCGCAAACTTCTTGCCGGTGTAGACCGGCCTGAAGCGGTTCTGATTAAGGTTTTGCAGTCCATGCTGGCGGACAAAAACAAAGAGGACGCTCAATGACACGCCACATTCTGAGCCTTTCCGGCGGCAAGGATTCCGCGGCACTGGCCATCTACATGCGCGACCGCGTGCCGGACATGGAATATATCTTCTCCGACACCCGTAAAGAGATTCCCGAAACTTACGAATACCTCGAGCGCATCGAAGATTATCTGGGCAAACGGGTTCATCGCCTCAATGCAGAACTAGGCTTCGATCATTGGTACGATGTCTACGGCGGCATGATCCCCTCCAACCATCGGCGCTGGTGCACCAAGATGCTCAAGCTTAAGCCGTTCGAGGAATTTGTCGGCGACGATCCGGTCGTCAATTATGTTGGCTTGCGCGCGGACGAAAACCGCACCGGCTATATCAGCCACAAACCCAACATTACGTACCGTCTATCCTTTCCAGGAGGACGGGCTGAAGCTGCCGGACATTCGAGAGATCCTGATGAGCTCGGGTGTGGGCTTGCCGCCTTACACCGAATGGGGTCGCACGCGGTCGGGCTGTTTCTTCTGCTTTTACCAGCAAAAGATCGAATGGGTACGATTGAAAGAAACGCATCCCGATTTGTTCGAGAAAGCCAAGGCCTACGAGAAGCCTTTCGAGGGTAGCGGAAACACCTTCACATGGAGCGAGCGCGAAAGCCTGGCAGAACTGGAGCAACCCGAGCGCATGCACGCCATCAAGGACGAGCATGAACGCCGCCGCAAGCGGAAGCAGGAGCGCGGTGAGAATTTAACGCTCGCACAAGTCTTTGGAGACGATATAGAAGAAGTCGAAGAGAGCGGCTGCCTTATCTGCCAGTTGTAGGCTCGATTGGGGAAATAAATGAGCTTTACATTCGAAGCGCGAACCTTGCTTGAGCTGGGCCGCGAACTTATCAGCGATGATGAGATAGCTTTGTATGAATTGATTAAGAATGCAGTAGACGCCAAATCACCAAAAGTGGTTGTAGACGTCCACTGTCCCTTGTCTTTTTCTGATTATCGGGAGGCTTTGCGCCAAGCACGAGAAACGAAAGCGTCCGTTGCCGAACTGGTGACGTTTGTCGGCTCAAAGTTTGCTGTACCAGACGACCCCGCCTCTCTTGACCTAGTGGCAGCGCTCAACGCCTGCAAGAAACGCGGTGAATTCAAGACCGTCCTACAACACCACTATCCCTCTCTCAACTGGATCGAAATTCGTGACCAGGGTAACGGCATGACCTTCGATGATTTGAAAACCGTTTTCTTGCGCATAGGCACCCGCTCCAGGAGGAAAGAGAACGAAAAAGGAGCAACTAATCTTGGCGACAAGGGTATTGGCCGCCTATCAGCTATGCGCCTGGGTGATCGTCTCCTTGTAAAAACGACCACCTTGGACGATGAAAACTGGAACATTCTCGACATAGATTGGACGAAGTTCAGCCACGAGAAGGACCAGCGGGTCGAAAGCATCGTCATTGAACCGGAGCTGGGAGAAGAGAAGTCCGAGCCGTCGTTTAGCGGCACGCATATCAGGATCGAGAACCTCAATGCAGATTGGGACCTGGTTCGCTTCACTCAGCTCCTAGATGGTAAAATCTCCCGGTTCGTCGATCCTTTCGAGAAAGGGTTAGCAAACAAGCTAATTGAGGCTCGGCACAACGGAAAGCGGATCATGATTCCCTCCGTGCCTAAGCCATTGCGAAACAACGCTCATGCCATATGCAAGGCCAACTTCTCAATCGACGATGATGGCAATCCATTGGTCACCGGGCTCGTCGACTATCAGCTCAAGAAGCAGCGAACCACGATCGACGCAAAAGGCGCAGAGGTGATGACCTTAACCAGCTCGACGAAAAAGCGTCGGGCGAAGCGAGGACATGCCGCTTTCGCGCAAACCCCAATCAGTTTGGAGGCATTGGAAAAGCTCAAGGCTTTTGAGCTTGAGGTCTATTGGTACAACCGGGGCATCCTGAAGGAGATCGAAGGGTTGAGCGCGACCCCGTCTGCTTCTAAGAAGGAACTGGCACGGTGGTCGGGTGGCCCCATGCTTTATCGGCACGGATTCCGGGTTCTCCCGTTCGGCGAGCCGGACGACGATTGGTTGGGCCTCGACAAAAAGGCGTTTGGGTCGTCTGGCTTCAAACTCAATCGCCAGCAAGTGTTTGGGCGGGTTCGAATTGAAACCCCGCACCGCTATCTGAGTGAGCAGACAAACCGAGAAGGCTTGGTCCAGTCTGAGGTCTCCGACGCGCTCAAGCGATTGGTGGAATGGATCATCAATGTAGAGTTTCGGCATTTCCTCAATGAGGTCGACGATGCTGAAAAGATCCAGTTCCGCAAGGAGGAGCTAGAGAAGAACCAGATTCTGCGAGCTGAGAAAGCTCTGGGCAAAGCGGTCGAAGCTCTACGCAGCCAAGCCGATGGCGCTTTCGACAGCGAAATAAGTCAGATAGAAAAAACAGCCGGGAGCCTCAGCAAAGAGGCTCTGTCTGTACTAAAACAGCTCGATAAAGTTCACAAACAGGCAGGCGATGACAGGGACAAGTTCGTCTATCTGGCTGGCGTCGGGCTCATGACAGAGTTCATTTTTCATGAACTGGAGCGAGCCGTCTCCCACACAATGAGCCTGATAAAGGATGTCGGAGCCTCGCAACCGGTAGTTAAGACGCTCGGTGATCAATTGCAGACGCTGTATAAGCGCATTGCCGCATTCGATGAACTGACCGGTGAAAAGCGTCAAACCAAATCACGTTTCGATTTGCGAGAAGTCGTCCACGAGGTGCTTGCGAGCCATGAAAGGGAATTCGCTCGACATGACATAGCGCTCAATCTGGATCTGCCGGACAAGGCGTTCGAAATCCGCGCTGTGCGCGGCATGGTCGTCCAGATTTTAGAGAATCTGGTAGTGAACGCTTCATATTGGTTGAAAAGTCAATCACGGTACGAGGACGGGTTTGAGCCTATCTTGTCGATCGCACTTGACCCTTCGGAGCGCACTCTTTTTGTGGACGATAATGGTCCAGGTATTCCCGCAGAACGAAGAGAGCGCATCTTCCAACCATTCGTGACAACCAAACCAAGTGGGATCGGCAAGGGGCTAGGGCTCTTCATCGCTCGGGACATGGCGACTTATCACGATTGGTCCCTTGAAACGGATGATGAAGTCGACCGCATTCATCTGAAGCGGGTGAACGGCTTCCTCCTAGAGATGGGCTAGATCCATGAACTATGTCACTAAAATTGTCGAAACCATGCGCGAGAGTGCGGTCAGTTGTGTTTTGGTCGTGGACGACTCCTATGATGTGCCCACTATTGAATCCGAAAATATCGGCGACCTGGCCGATATGCTCCAAAGCGAGGCTTTCCAGTCGCGAATTGACACAGGCGAGTATGACCAATCTTTGGTGGATGACGCTTTGGCCGCGGTTGAGGCCGATGAAATTGATGACGATGCGGTGATTTCGATTTTATCGGCGCTGTACTCCGAGTTTTACAAAACGCGCGAGGCCAGTCTCGATCCCGGAGGTGCTTTTGATGCGGCCAAGGGCGCATCGCTCAATGTTCTGAAACCGCTTATCGAGGTGCTCGAGAGCTGCGAAGGGATTGAAGTCCGTCTTGTCGGACTACGCGGAGCAGTTGCTGCTTGCGAAGAGTTTACTCCTGATCTGATACTCATGGATTTCTTCCTGAGCCCTCCCACGCGGGCTGAAGGACCTCAGAACAAGAATCAAGAAGACAGCGACAGGCGGCGCTCAATCGATACGCTTAAGCAGATGCTCAACGCGCACAAGGGAGCGAAACCTGCCGTCGTTCTGATGTCATCAAAGGACGTTAAGAAACGTACTAAAGGGTACCGCACCAGTCTTGAGGGACAGGTCATGAGCCTTAGGTTTGGATATCTTCACAAGCAGTGGCTCAGTGGAAGTGGAGATGATCTTTCAGCAAACGGCAGTGCAATGGATGTTCTCGCAGACACATCTGGCGGACTAGCATTCGGCAGGGCCCTCGAAAACGCTCTCTTTGACTGGAAGAAAGGCGCCGAAGACGCTTTAAACGATATCCAAAAGGAACTTCTGGAGTTCGATGTCAAAGACTTCGCCTATCTACTGCGGTTCCGTCTTTATGACGAGAAAGAGCCGTTCGCCGATTATCTTGAGTGGTTTTTAGGCGAAACTTTGAGAGCAGTTGTCGATGATAAAGTGCCATGGACAAACCCACACTTCGAGCATCTCGACAATGAAGAATTGACTGCATCGATTGCAGGCGCGCATCCATTTCCATCCGACGCTATTGCAAAGTTCTTCCACCGCATGCGATTTGCGTCGCACAAGGTGCGGGCGCGTCGAAGATTCGCGTTAGGCGATGTTTTCATCTGCCCGGACAAGAAGTCGGTGAGAATGGTGGTCTCGCCTGACTGCGATCTGGTCGTGCGGGACGGCGGCAGAGCGGCGTGTCGCATTCTAACTGTCAAAGGTGATCTGAAGAGCTTTAAAGACACGACAGCCTTCGCTGAGGAATTGGTCCATCTCAATGCCCCAAAAGGAATCAAGTGGAAATATAAAGATCTTATGACGCATGACGCTCGGGATCACGACCAGCTCACCGTCGGAAGCGAGGCATATGATTTTATGGGGCGGTTGCGGAGCTTGCCCGCGCAGGCGGTACAAAAAGCTGTTCTTTCTGACTTGTCGAGGGTCGGGTTATCCGTACCGCCCACGGTACATGTCGGGTCCAAGGTTCGGTGCTTCATACGGACAATGGAGACCGGCAAATTGGAACGGCATGAAATCGAGGGTTTGCCCGGAGACGTGATTCAAATCTTGATGCCTCGCGGGGGTGATGATGAGTATAAAAGAATGATCTTTACGCAGGACTATGCGCGCGGTCTCATTGAACACCTCGAAGGACTGGAAGAAGACAAGTTTCATAAAGACCACGCACCCAAGTTCCGCGTGCTCATGCGTGAAAAGGAAAAATTCCTCGATATGATGGTCCGAGACGGGATTCAGCTTCCGGGCGAGGTCAGGGAATTTGAAATTGTAGCCAATGCTGGTGACCCCTCAAAAAAGCCGTGGTTGCAATTCGTTTGTGCGTTGGGTGACGATGACTTTGTCGAACTTGATGCCGAAAACCTTGGATAAGAAGCGTGGGCACCAGAGACGTCTAGACTGTCACTAACGTGGTGCATCTGACCAAAAAAACGAGATGCCGCAAAGCTAGTCTGCCGCGCGCGCTTCCTGCATTTCGCGATCAACGGCGGAGCCGGGACCACACAGTGCCGGTGAGAGGTCCGTCACAATTTTCGCATTCGTGGGTGACGGCGGCAAGGGGCGAAGTATCGGCGTTCACGGGCTCAAATCTAGCCCAAATTCGCCGTTCTGCGACATGTGAGAGGTACTCTTTATCACGTACCGGGTTCCGAACTGTCGCGATTGAAATAAAGCCGCAAATCTGTTTTCAAATTGAATTTTTGGAAGGTAGAGATCGGTACCGAGTATTTGATAGGGTTGACCAGCTTTCTACTGTGATTGATACGCCTGACGCCAAATGAACGGGGACTTAGACTTGCAAGCGAAACAGCTTTTTGATGAATTTCTTGCGGCATCGTGCGAAAAGGATGTCGACAGGATCCTAGAGAAGTACTCGCTGACTGAAAACGCTGAGTATTGGCGCCCCTACGGTGACAACGAGGCTTTCTATGGCGTGGTCGAAAACCAGCAGGCCAATCCCGTGCCAGCCTTGGTCGAGAAGGTAACCAATGGGATCGACGCTATCCTTGAAAAGAAGGTTGTCGAGGATGGCATCGACCCACGATCAGCCCGGGCGCCGCAAAGCATCGGAGAGGCGCTCAATCGCTATTTTCCCAATCACAAGAACTGGGACATTTCGCAGGTTCGGCGCGAGCGGGCCCGCGATCTTCAAATCGTAGCAACTGGCCCGCGCAAGGATACTTCACTCCTCATCTATGACAACGGTGTCGGTCAAGCGCCGGAGGATTTTCCGGCCACCTTCCTCTCGCTCCTTCGCGGCAACAAGAACGATGTCCATTTCGTACAGGGAAAGTACAACATGGGCGGCTCAGGCGCGGTCGTGTTTTGTGGAACGAAGCGATATCAGTTGATCGCCAGCAAGCGATATGATGGGTCGAAGCCTTTGGGTTTCACTTTGCTCCGCCAGCATCCACCGCATTTGGTCGATGCGGCCAACCGCAAGAACACCTGGTACGAGTATCTCGTCATCAATGGCGAGATCCCCAGCATCGATGTCGATGAGCTCGACCTTGGCTTGGAAGAACGCACATTCAAAACCGGTTCGTTCGTCAAGCTGTACTCTTACGAGCTACCGCGCGGCGCGCGTTCGATCATCTCGCGCGATCTCAACCTCAGTCTCAACGAATATCTGTTCGAGCCTGCCCTGCCGTTCCTTACGGTCGACAACAATGAGCGCTATCCCGATAACGTAAACCCGGTGACCGTCGTTGCTGGCTTGAAGCGTCGGCTAGAAGGTGACGACCGCACTATCGAAGCGCAGTTCTCGCTGGAGGATACGAGCAAAGAGTTCGGCAAGCTCGCGCTCACCGTCTACGTTTTCAGTCCGCGCTCCCGCGGCAAGGGCGTGAAAGAGACGAAGGCTTATATCCGGCGCGAGTATTTTAAGAACGACATGTCGGTGATGTTCGCTCTCAACGGCCAGGTGCATGGCAGCTTTACGTCCGAGTTCATCACCCGCAGCCTAAAGATGCCGCTGCTGAAAGACTACGTTCTCGTCCATGTCGACTGCACCCAGCTCCATCTCGGAGTGCGCAACGAGCTCTTCATGGCCTCACGTGATCGCCTAAAAAACAGTGCGACCTCCGATGCCCTACGCGTGCATTTGCGCAAATTGCTGGCGGATAGTGAACTTAGCGATATTGCGAAGAGTCGAAAAGCCAACCTCAGCCTCGATAGCGAGGATACGGGCAAGATGCTGCGCGAGGTAACGCGCAATCTTCCCATGAACGATGCTCTGACGCAGATATTGCGCCAGACCTTCGACCTGCCAGAGGCCAAGCCGGGCGATGCAAAAGCCAAACCCAAAAAGGATAAAAAGGGAGAGGACAGTGAGCCTCGCGAGGCACCGCCGTTCGATCCAAAACGCTATCCGTCCGCTTTCAACGTGAAAGGCGGAAAGGATGGAAAGGGCGGTGTAAAGCTCTTCAAACTGCCCAAAGGGGGCACACGGACCATCGCTTTCGCGACCGACGTGGAAAACGAGTATTTCGATCGCAGCGATGATCCAGGCTCGCTGACCATCAACCTGGCAAAGCCTGGTGAAGGCGGGAGAGGTGATAAACCCGATCCTCTACCGGGGAGTGATGGCGATGAGATCGACATCTCGCGTTCGAGCCCAAAGGATGGAACGATCAAGATCGGGCTGCGTGCTTCCAAAGAGATGCAGGTCGGCGATGCTGTCGAAATGACGGCAAGCCTATCGTCGCCCCGTGGGCCGCTCACAGAAACGGTCCTGGTGAAAATCACAGATTCGGATCGCAAGCCCCCGCGAAAGAAAGACGAAGCGCCTCCACCGCTTGGGATTCCAGAGCTTGTGCTGTGCTCCAAAGAGGGCGGCGATGGGGTCAAGTCGTGGGACGACATCGAGGCTTTAGGTGTCGGGATGGATTATTCCGAAGTGGTCTATCCGATGCTAGAAGACGACAAGCTCTCGGAAATCATCGTCAATATCGACAGCAAAGTTTTAAAGGATTTCAGAGGCGGAGCAAAATCTACTGAAGCAAGCGAGCTGGCTGAGCGCCGGTATATCAGCGCGGTTTATTTCCACACGCTGTTTCTCTTCGCGACGACCAAGTCGCGCAGCTACGAATTGACCAAGGGCGACGAACATAGTCGCAGCGACGTTCAGCTGGCCGATTACGTGTCGGACCTGTTCAAGTCATCGTATGCGCAGTTTCTGCTGAACTTCGATACTGCCGACCTGCTCGACGCCTTGGGATAGGCTCAGCAGGAGAGAACTGCTCAAGAACACTTGGGGCATAGAAGAGAGGGCATGGGACATGGTAATTTCGCATGGAAAGAGACTTTGGGGTTATCTGGGAATCGTCGCGGTAGCGATCTCGCTTTCGGCATGCGCAGGGAAACCCGCTCCGCTCTCAGCCTCGTCCTCGTTCCGCGACGCTCCGTCATTCGTCGTGGCGCAGCCTGAAGCAAGCACGGGGACCGCGGACGCGCAGGAAATGCAATCTCTTATCGATGACACGACGCGGGTTGTGTTGTCCGACGCATTCGCCCGCAACCTGACATCCATCGATCAGCCAATCGCGCTTTCCCCATTTGGGCCTCGAGTAGACTCGTCCACCGTGCTGACGCTGCTGCTTGGGAGGGATCCCGCGTACTCCTACGTGCCGACACAAATCCGCTGGGCCACCAGTGGGGGCAACTCGAACAACGGTTTCGCTGGGGGATCAATGATCAACTTGACGGCCCAGGTTCAATCGAGTTGGCAATCAGATGATCCGCGCACGCGCTCGCTTGCGATCAACTCGATGGCTCACGAACTATCGCATTCTCTGAGCCACGAGCCCGGTCGTCTGGACTACGTGTTTACCGACAAGTTCTTCAGCTGGCATCGTTTGCACCGCTCGAAGGCGATCGCATCTTACACCATCGGCACAGTAGCACAGTGCACTTGGCTGGCGGAGAAGGAGGCCGGTCTGGTCCTCGCAGAGTGTTATCGGCGTTACGGACTGAGAAACTTCACACCCTAACAGCAGGCTCGGCTGAAGAGCTGATGTATCTGAAAGCGAGGGAATGGCTGCGTTCGGAAAATCGGCTGGCATAGTTCAATGACCAAAATTAGGGCGCAAAGCCGTTACTAAATCCCCCGACCTAGCGTTTTGTTCTTGATGCGCTCCAATTCCTGACCCGCGTTTTTCTCGCTTGTAGTCTGCTTCTGGCCATCGCCACCTCTCGCTGCAGCTGCTTGCAGGCGCGATGTAACTTGGAGCCCAGAGGCTTTCTCTCCCTTGTTGTGAGCAACAGCAGCAGTCAGTCTCTGAGTATTGTCCAAGACCAAAGTCAGATGATCGCGCAGTCGGGTCACCGTCACCAAAAACGTCTTCTGGTTCGAGAGATTGCGTTCTCTACTGTCCATAACAGCAATCCCGCGATCCGAGGTGAGGCCCTGAGCCATGTGAGCGTTTAGCGCGTAGGCGAGATCGATGCGTTTCAGCATAGGATCGTCCTTTCCAAGCGTCACTTCCTCTCCCTTTGAGGTCTCGACTGTGACCTTGCTCTTGTCGATGGCAATGACCTTTGCCTGGCCAGCGTTGAACAGACCGCGTTTGTGATCATTTCGTGTCCAGCGAATTTTGTCGCCACGATGGATTTCGAGCCGTCGGTCGTTGAAAAGAGCCAGACTGTCATTGGCCTTGTCTGCCCTTATCCGCGAAGGATCGAAGCTGAACTTTTTTCCGCGAGCATTCTCCAAAGTGACCCTTTTGCATTTCGGATCGCTGCCCAAGATGCGGTATTGTCCCGGCATAAGGCCAAGCGCCTTTTGTCTCTTTGAAACCTCAAGAATGCGGCCGGTCTGATAGGCTGCAACGTGGCGCAGCTCTTCATAAGTGGTGTTCAAGCGCTCAAGCACGGCCAACCGAGCTTTCTCCGGCCCGATCTGCCCGCTAGCAAGAAGACCTGTTTGCACAGCCTCATTGACAGCTGAGCGGATCCTTCGCCCCGAGGCATAGATTGATGTGCGCTCTCGGTCCTCTGGCTTCAGCGAAAGCCACTGCTCGGCAGCAACAATCGCACCATCGCCTTTGGCCTCAATCGTATCGGGTTTGAGCTTCGCCAATGCGGTTCGCACATCACCTTTCTGTGCAGCGGCTTGGGCTTCGCGAACAACAGGATTACGCGCGCGCAGATTGGTGTTCATTTGGGCCTGCGCAATCCCGGCCTTTTGCAGAAGCGCAAAGGGCTTGCCGGCATCGACAGCGCCAAGTTGTTTGCGGTCGCCCATAAGCACCAAGCGATGGATGCTGGCTAGGTTTGCGAGCGCAACGAGCCTCTCCTTGTCGTCGTTGGCCACCATCGAAGCCTCGTCCACAATGAGAACGCTGCCTCCGAGCGCCTGCTTCGCTTCGGCCTTGAGGCTGCGATTAGAGGGATCATCAAGCAGCGACTTCCAGCCCCCCAGAAAGCGGGCAAGCGTCTGCGATTCAATCCCCGTATCGCGTTCCAGCATTTGGACGAGTGTATTCTGGATAGCGAGGCCGATGACAGGCCGTCCCTCTTCCCCCAGCACTTTGGCGACCGGCCCAAGCACGCTGCTTTTGCCAGCACCTGCTACGCCTTGAACCGCCACAGTTCGATCCGACGAAGCAAGGATGAGACGCGCAGCCGAGAGTTGCCCCTCATTCAGTCTAAAGCCGTGCCCGATCTCGGCTGAGGCCTGCACACGAGTTTCGGCCTCTTCAGCGTTGAGATCAAACGCGGATTCTCCTTTTCCCGCCTGAACTGCGGCGATGATGCGCTCCTCGGTTTCAATCGCTTCTCGCGATGCGAGCCAGCCAATATGCTCGCCGCGTCCCGCTACAAGATGACCAGAATTGACCAAGGCGCGGGTTCTCGTTTCGATCTCACCGATGGTCGTTGGTAACCCAAAATCCAAAGCCGCCTTGTAGAGCGCTTCGCGTTCAAAAGCGGCCTCGCGCTGCGACAAATGCCGCACGGTACGACGCAACCGCTTGCGCGTACCGCGATCGTTTGCTTGTCCTGTTTAAGGACCGAGGCCGGCACCAATGGATCTTCAGGAACCCCTCGAACATGGCTGGCAAACTTTCCAAGCAAAGCTCGGCCCCGTTCCACCAGTGTCGCGAAACCCGAATGAGGCTTTTCAGGCATGGCTGAACGCACACGCGCACGCTCGACAATGGGAGTTAGATCGAGACCAATGGACTGCGCGGTTTCCTGCCACATGCCTGCAAGCGTATCGCGATCCTCGACCGGCGCTTTGGCAGAGCGGGTATCAAGCGCAGCGATGCGCCCAGCTTCAAGGCCTGGACCTTGCCTCGCTGCAAGCACTTCTTGGCGCCGCGAAGAGAAGGCCATGACATCCTCGCGCGAAATCCCGCGCGCTTCGAAATTGCCATGCTTGAGAGTTGGTCCGGTTTCATAGCCAAGCTTCTCGACTTCCATTCGGAAGCGCGCCATCGCGATGGAGTTGAGCGTGGTGTTGAGCTGCCATAGACGATCATTCTTGAGCGTCCGCCACTTACCATCCTTGCCTTGTGTCAAATTGGCGATCACGGCGTGGAAATGCAGATTGGGATCCTGATTGCGATTGGTATCGTGCTGAAAAAGCCCAATCGCCAGATTGCCTGTCTTTTGGGTCTGAACCTTGCCCTGCGCCATGATGCGGGTCTCGGAAGCGTTCTTTTCCGCCCATTGAAGCGCTTCAACAACCGCCTCACGATAAGCGCTGATGATACGCTCATCTTTGCCCACAAGGGCAAGAAGCGACCAACTCTTGGGAACAGAGAATGTAAGGTCGGTGCCCGGCCTATGGGCCTGCCCAAGGTTGCCAACTTGCGTTCCATCGGGGAGTTCGCCGCGCAACAAAGCGTCGAAGGCTTTGGCGTCCACCTTCCCCTCTAGACCAAGCCGCTTTGCGGCTTCACCGAGCCATTCGCCTGAGCGATCAGCATCAGCTTTGGCGTAATAATTGTCGGATGCGAAGTAGTTGGCCGCTGCGGAGGACGAGCGGACATTGGCAACGGAGAGCATGGGCAGGCCTCACACAATTCAAGTCCCTCTGTCCTCCCCGATCATCGCAATCACATCTCAGCGTCGAAGTCGCCGAGATCGTGATCATATTCTTCGCGTGCCGCGCCGCCCAAGAGCGAGCGCTGCTGCTCTTCTTGAAGCGTCTTATCCGTCTTGGCGAGTTGCTCACCTTCACGCTGCGCGGCGTCAGGATCGGGCCGATCAGTGCGAGGCGAAGGCTTCTTCAGAGCGTCTGATTCACGGTGATCGACTTGCTGCTCCCTAAGCGGAAGCTCGCCTTGTACTTTGCCTAAAGAGGCTGCTCTTTCGCTTTTGCGCGGGGCTTCAACAGCTTGTTTGAGGGTTGTCTTAGAGCGAGACTCCGAACGTTCTCGCTTGTCAGTCTTTACCTTCTTGTCACGCGCGCGAAACTGCGCTTTAGGACGCTTCGCTGGCTCACGCTTGCGATCCGTGGCCTCCTTCATCTTGCGCGGATCGCCGCCGTCTTCTCCTTCCTCTCCGCCCTTATTCGCCGTAGCCTCGGAAGTCTCCTCGCCTTCCTTGAGAGTTTCAGCCTTTGCCTTTGACGTTGGTCCTTTGGCATCCTCGTACGGGATAAAACCTTCGACCCGGCGCGGCCAATCTCGGGGTTGCAAAGAGACAGGCGCCGCCGGAAAACCATCAGGGAACTTGATGAAGCCCTCAAGGCTTGGAAGGCCCATAAACTCATCAGGCAAAAGCAGCGGAACCACCTGCCGACGCGGCGTCAGACTGACCGCATCGCGCGCATTGTTGTAGCCATAGCTGTACCCTTCTTCCATCTCGCGAACCTCGCGGTGGCCGATAATGTCGGAGCACCATGTGGCGGTCTCGCGATCGGCAGTGGCGAGAATCAGTTTGGTTCTGGCAAGTGAGGACAAGGTCATTGCCATGTTCTCGCCGTAGACCTCCTTGAGCTTCGCGAAGGTATGGACGCCCGTCACGATAGCACCGCCAAAATTGCGCGCAGTCTGCAGACCTTTTTCGAGCGACGGCAGGCGGTGAAGCGCGCCGAGCTCATCAATCAGAAACCACAGTTGCAGGTCACGCGTCCGGCGACCCGTCATCAGCGTGTTGATCGCTGTATCAAGCCACAGCGTCAGCAATTGTGAGAGCACGCTCATGTCTACATAGCGCGCGGATAGGAACAGAAAGGAGCCCGGTTTTCCTTCGCCAGTCACCCACTGCCGCACCGAAAAAGCGTCCCCTGATTGAGGCAGCATTTGCATCGCTTTTGCGTTCACATTGAAGACGGCGCGGACCGATTCCGCCATGCGAGCAGCGGCAGGCGTGCTGATCGGTCCAGCCATTGTGTCCTCTACCAGGCGGTGCAGATCCGAGAGATCTGCGTTCATCAATTCATCGGCAAGCGCGGCATTGGTCCCGCGCCCTGCTTCTTTCAGCTTGATACATGTTTCAACAAATAGGGTTCGCGCAGCGAGCACCCAGAACTGTTCCGAGCCGCCTCCATCATGAGGCACAAGCGACTCCGCGGCTGCATGGAACTCCGCGCGCGATGTGCAATCATCGAACACACTCCAGCTTGGGCAGCGCGTATCCAGAGGGTTCAAAATGATATCGCATTCGGGATCGAAGAAGGTTTCGATAAAGGCGCCGGTCAGGTCGAAAATGACCGCACGTTCGCCTCTTTGTTTGATCTCGGAAAGGAGCTCGAAAAGGGCGACCGTTTTGCCCGTGCCTGTCGTGCCGACCAGCATGGTGTGGCTTTGCTCTTTCCGCCAGGGCCAGCTCACGCCTGCAAGGTGCGCGGGGCTATAGAGACCGGCTGAAGCGAGCGCGCTGCTGCCGGCAAGCCGCCACCTCCATCCCAAATTGCTGCCATATTCGCGAGCGCGTTCATGGCGATTGTGATCGTCGATTTCGCCTTCCAGTTCAGCAAGGCTTGCAAGCGATGCGCCGCGCACATGCTTCCTTTGCTTGGAGCGCCAACCGAAGTGTTCAGCAACCCACCAAAAGGCAATGAAGGCAGGAACAAGACCCCACGCCGACATGACAAGCGCAGCCTCAACTGCCCCCTCAAATGCGGTGATTGCTTCCTTCATGGGCGGGTAGTCGGTCACTACGCTGATTGGAAACGCGACCATGCTTCCATCAGCCAAGGTGAGGTTCACAAGCTTGTCAGGATCGAACTCCATAAACGCATAAAAGGATGAGTAGATGTGCATCCAGACAAGGTAGGTTTGGTGGTCAGTGAGGCTGCTTGTTACCTCCCAATAGATAAGTCCAAATATCACCAGCAGGGTGATGATCAGCGGGCCTTTGAGCCCGGCTGCAAACATGAAACCAAAGTGCCCAAGGAGCTGGCTTCCGCGAGTGAAGTTGACGAGTTTATGCTTCATCGCCGCCCCCTTGCGGGCGCGGCGCAACGAGCCCCAAACGCTCCAGCCGGCGCTGATAGGCCGCGACCGCCTGCTCGCGCAGATTGGGCACAGAATGGTGCGTGAGCAGCGCATCCAAAGCTACGGTGATGAAGATGTTCTGGCGAACCGGATCGGTCGCTGGCGTCCTCAAATCGGCTTCCGTGTCACGCTGCCAGGCATCAAAAATGCAATCGCCAATCACGATGCTTGAACTTACCCGCCGCTCATCGGCCTGAGCTTTAATCCACTCGGCAATGAGAGGCGTGACATAGGTCACAAAACGATGATGTCTTTGCATGAATCCAAGTTCCTTTTGCTAAAAAGAACCTGGTTCACTCTTCGGAAAAGCGAGTGCCACTCTGGCACGGGCAATAGGGTGTAGGAAACCGAAAAATTAGGACAGAAATTCAATGTGCTAAGTGAATTCAGCACACTCTGGCACAGTCGATAAAGCCATTGGCACACGACTGGCACAGAAGTGGACATTGCCAAATTCATGACAAACTTCATGATCTTACTTGCCAGCCCCGCTGCGTACGGTGTGCTACCGTTTTCCCACTGCGAGGTCTAAATCCAGAAACGACAGGGAATGGGTTTTGAACGGGCATTGGCAGCCGTGCCGATCGAGCGAAAGCAACAGCCCGGGACGCTGAAGCGAACCGCAAGCGCCAGTTCGGAAGCAAGCATCCCAACCAAGACGCACCCCTGATAAGCTGACGGCAAAAGAAGCGCGTGCGAGATAAGGGAGCGGGGTTTGTCGCTCCCGTCAGCCTCGCGCCGCTTCGACCCGTTGGCGCTCAGGAGTGCATGCGGGGCCCGGACCAAATACGCCGCGCCCGCAGGAGCGCCGCCGCAGGTGGTGCGGGACCGAGCGCGTCACCAGCACCGCTCCTTACTACTCTCTCTTCTTCCAGCAGCGAACACAAAAAAGGGGCAGGAACCGTCACCGGCTCCCGCCCCATCGGACGTTCAGAACTCGTCGAGCATTGCGCCGTGCACCGTGTGCACAACCCGGCTGGCCAGATGCGCCGGCAAGGCGTTGTAGTCACCCTCGTCCAGGGCGAAGTATCCTAGGTCATTATCTTCCACGACGTGCTGGTCGAAGAAGCTGTGCAAGGCCCGCCGTTCGGCAGTGGCCAGTGCTTCGAAGTAGCTGTTCGAGTTTGATTGAATCGATGCAAGCGCAGTCATGAAATCCTCCTGATATCTGTCGGTAAGACGACAGGAGGAAGGCAGATGGGTGTGTGGCTGGCGGGTCAGGGATCGCCCGGCTGGGCGACCGCCAAGCGGCGGTGGGGGCAACGATTTTGTCGGACTGCAGCGAAGCGAAGGGACGGCAAAATGGTGGGGCCCCGCCGTCCTTGACGCGCCAGCTGCACGCCCATCATCCTTGAAAGTCCGTGAGCCAAACTCCCCTCCCGTTCGATCTCAGGTGTTCGCGAAAACCAAGGGGAAATCGCTTTCCTACAGGGCGGGTGATAGTGCACGTCAGCCGAGGAGAGGGTCATCGGAGGGGAAGAAAGAAGTACCCTCAATGCCATCGAAACGAAGCGCTGTAGCCGCACTCCAGAAACTGGAGGCCGACAGGCTGGCACTCGACCAACGTCAGAAAGAACTCGAGAAACAGGCTGCCATTGAACTGGGCCAGGTTATTCTTGGAACGGGGTTAGAAACCTTCTCAAAGAGGGGCCTATCCGAAGTTGCAAATGAGCTCGGAAAACTCGGCGAAGAGGAAGCCATAAAGCGGCTTGTTCAAAAGCAAGCCTCCGCATCACGCACAGCTCAAAGCCACTGATAGTGAATACGAGAAAGGGCCCTATCCGGTTTGGACAGAGCCCTTTCTTGGGAGGCTGGATAGCTGAGATCAGTCGATTTCGGGAGCATCCTTGTTCTCGTCGTTCTCGCCGGAGCCATTGCCCCTTGAGAGGAAGTCGACCTTGTCGGCGAGGATCTCTGTGCCGTAGCGTGTGACCCCGTCCTTGTCTTCCCATTGGGTGTAGTGGATGCGGCCCTGGACGCTGACTAGCTGGCCCTTGGTGCAGTACTGGCCGACGGTCTTGGCGAGGCCGTTGAAGCAGGTCACCCGGTGGAACTCGCTTTCCTTGGCGGTGTAGCCGTTCTCATCCTTGTAGGTCTTGCCATCCTTGTCTCGTGCGGGGCGATCGGTGACGACGGTGATCCCGGTGACATTGGTGCCGCCCTTGGTCTCGCGGGTGTCGGGCTCGCGGGCGATGCGGCCGGTTAGGATTGCGATATTGGTCATGATGTAAGTTCCTTCAGTTCCTCAAACCGGAGACCATCTCCGGCTTGCGAACATCTGAAAGAAGCAGGGCATGGGAGGACTGCACCGCAGGCCAACAGACATCGTCTGGGGGTCAAGGGAAACCTGTTCATGACGGGTGGTGCGGGCAGGCAGCGCAGCTGCCAACACGGCCGGAAAGGAACGGGTTGCGGCTCCTCAGCTGACCTGGTTCAGGACTGTTCGCGAAGAAAGCCGGATGGGTATCGGGTGCGGGTCTGAAGGCTCGCGTGATCCCGCTACAATCAATCTACACCATCGCCTCCCGATGCCGCCAGGAGATCCATGAAGTTGCGAGCTGCTTCCCGGTCTTCCTCGTCGTCGAACGCCACGTCGAGGTCGGGGGCGGCCCCCAACATGTGCAGGAACGACCACAGTGCAAAGCGCTTGCCCCTGTCTTGCTCGAGACCGAGGTCGACCCGGCAATGCTCGATGCCGGCTGCCAAAGTGTCGGGTGCTATCTCAGCCAGATTTGTCGAGGCAAAGTAGCGAAGAAGAAGATCATCGAGTTGCATTGCCGATCTTGTAGCTTGGAAAATCGGATGCGGGAACGATAAGTGCCGCGCCGCAGTTTTCAGCAACCGCGTCCGTCCCGGAAGATTGCTGCACAGGCGCGCTGGTTACGCGCGATGAGCAATGAAGCTGTTCAGAGGCGTATCTATTCGGGCATTTCATAACCCTACAATCGAATTGATTGCGTTCGGTACTCCCCTGCCATTGCGACCCGTAGGCCTCGGAGCAACAATGAGTTCTTTGCCTCGTGGGCGGCCTTGAACAGGGCCGCCCGTCTTCGGCGATTGGGAATTGATCATCCAAGAGGTCTAGTTGCTCTTTCCCCGTCAAGCGGGACTAGTGCCCAACGGCCCGCGACGATCAACAACCGTGATGCGCTGCTTCTTGGCTTCGATCACGAGGCGTTCGGTCACGCCGTTGCCCGGAAATGCCACCACATAGCGAGGGCTGAGACCAAGCATTTGCTCGTTGCGCTTGAACCCTGCACGAGCACCCAAACGACGCTCAAGCCCGAATGTCAGCTGCTGCACCTCATTGCGCTCGGCCCACGATGCGGCCAGTCTGTCGGCTCCCTTGCTGTCTCCGCCATGTACGAGAAACATGTCAGGAACGACCTCGCGCACCCTGTCGAGTGTAGCCCAGATGTTCGCCGCGTAAGTCTTGGCGTCGGCCTCGCATTCGAAACGGTTGCGACCACCGGCAAAGACCACCGGAGTACCCTCGGGAGAATGTGCAGCCTGACGACGCTCCTTGCGTACGCGCAAAAAGTCGCGGGCATCAATCACGGCCGATGTCATGTTCTTCGAGTGGCGCGCACGCGATCCCGATACGGGCTTCCACGAGGAACCGGTTTCGTCGCGATAGAGACCTGCTGCAACCTCACGCATCTGCTCGAACACCTGCATGCTGGCTTCAGCAGACTGGGCACGCAGGGTTTGTTCCTGGAGGTTTGACGAATGCACTTCGGACCCGTCGGCGGATGCCAATAGGGCGCGGATTTCATCCGAGGCCCGATCTACTTGGGTCGACTTGCGGCTGGCTGCACGGTGAAAGAGATTGACGAAGCCCCAAGCGAGATCCTCGGCGTCGGCCTCGAGCGCGGTGTCGGCAAACAGCGCGAACAGATCGGACCAGACTGCTCCGAGCGTGTGAGACATGGCGTCCTCGCAAGGGAAGTCGGATCCGTTGAATGGGGCAGGCGTGATCGAGAAGCCGGATAGATCGAGGCCGGCAAGCTGGGTGGCGAAATTGTCATACATATCTTTAGTCCTCCTGAGACCGGCGAATGCCGACGGAGGAAGTTCCGCGCGGGCCCGTTCGCCGTGTCCGAAAAGGACCGGGACAAGGGACCACCGCACCGCGTCAGCGGGAAACCCCGCAAGGCAAGGCTGGCGTGGGCCACACGGGCCGCAGCCTTGCGCGGGTTGCTGTGGGACCTGACCGGTCCAGGGCACGAGGACCAGCGAACAGGCTGTGCGGGATCGTGTCGGAGTGGCGCAGGAGTTGTCTGGGAGTGATCCAGGATCGGTCCGGGAGCGCTCGGCCAGACCGAATTGACTCGGTGTGAAGGCAAGTGCCAGTACGTGCGGGCTGGCTGACAGAGTTGCTCAAGTTAAGTCTCTTATTCAGGCTGCGTCAGAAAGTTCGGCATCAGCCTCATTGGCACTCGATTGGTGACCGCCCATTTCGAGCAGCAAGGTGGCTGCCTCCTCGGCCTTTGCGGCCGCGGTCAGGATCGCGCGCTCGTCCTGTTTAAGGATCTTGAGCCAGGACGCGATATAGCTAGCATGATGATCGAGATGCGAGACGGGCAATCCCAGTTCGGCACCAAGAATGGCGGAGGACAGCTCGGCGATAAGTTCTTCGACGGCATAGGCATCACTGCCGAAGCGGTTCTTGAGGCCTCGATCGAGTCGCGAAGAATGTCCAGTCCAGTGCGATAGCTCATGCGCAAGTGTTGCGTAGTAATGGTCATAGGCTTCGAAGAGTTCGGCCGGCGGCATGGTGACGCGATCACGCAGTGGCTCGTAGTAGGCTTGCGCGCCATGATGGCGTAGCTCTGCGTCGATCTCAGCGAAGAAGGCATCTAGCCGCTCCTCGCGGCCTTCGGGCTCAAGCGCGGCAACCAGTGGCTTGGGATGGTAGAATTCGGGGAGGCCATCGCACTGGTCGGCATTGAAGACTGAATAGGTCTTCAGCACGCGCCGGCTCTCCGTATCCTGCCCACCTTCAGCGTTTTCGACTTCCTTGGTGTAGTTTTTGTAGAAAATCGCGATGGTCGATTTTTCTCCTTTGCGGACTTGGCCGCCGAGTTTCTGGCACTGGCGATATGTCATCCAGTATGGTGAGGCGTAGCCGCAGGCATCAGCAACCATCCAGAGCCAGAAGGTATTCATGCCGCGATACGGCGTCCCGCATGATCGCAGCGGGCGAGAAAGCGGCAAGCCACGCCACGGCTTGACCCAAGGCTTGGTGCCTTGCTCTAGCTTTTCGATAATGGCGGCGGTGATACGCGCAGCTGGAGAAACTGAAGCAGTGCGGCGGGACTTTGTCATCGATGGTCTCCTGATCGCCGGAACGGACGTGTCCGGGTTCAGGATGAACAAAGCGTCCTCCCCTCTAAGACTCACCATCGTAGGCGACCTTCGGACGGAAACGCGAATAAGGCGGCCCATCCCGAGAGGGACGGACCGCCCGCCGAGTCACCTGGACCTGTCAGGAGGGGTCAGGCAGCCTGCTCGGCAATTTCGTTCGCGGTCTCGTCCTCAACCGGGGCCGCAGTTTCATCCTCGACCGGTTCCTCAGGAGAACCGAAGCACATGATCTCGGGCACCCACGCTCCCGCGCGCGTCTTCACATCCGCTTCGCCAATGAAATTGCCGGAGAAGATACGCTCGGCTGCGCTCGCTAGTTCTGCCTTCTTCGAACCTGCATAGCGGCTGACGAGTTCGGGACCGCCTGCAGCGTCGAGCGCTTCAAGCGTGCGCGCCTTGGCCACACGATCGAAGAAGTTCGCCGCCGTCGGCCGCCACCAATGCGCGGTTTCGATCTCGAGCAGCGACCCGAGTATCTCGTGCAGCGGCGCCGAGCGATCGCCTTCGCAGGCAAGGCTCGCGACCAGTGTGCGGGATACGACATGGCCGAGCCAGGCCGAACGTGCTTCATCGCTCAATGCGCGGAAGCGTTCGAACCGTTCGACGTCAGTCTCGCCGGCGCGCCAGCTCTCGTCGAGCGAAGCGGCGAACTCGGCGAGCGCAGCACTTGCGGGGGCATCCTTCGCCTCGAATCCGGCCACCGGCCCCGATGCGACCGAGCCGACGAGCGTCGACGCCTTTTTCGCGCGCCAGTCATGCCCATCAGCATCTGCGAGCGTGAAGACCATGAAATCAAGCGCGAGCGCAGGATCGTTGGCCAGGTGGATCGCCAGGATATCGCGACGCTGCATCGCGAGCTCGTCGAGCAGACGCTGCGAAAGCGCCCCGCTCTTGCGCTTGGTATCAGCACCTGCATCCACCGGTTCGACAGCTCCGTCATCAGTGTCGATGACTTCAGCATCAGTGTAAAACTGCGGCACCATTGCAGGTTCGCCATTCCGTGAGAGCACAAGGAACGCTCCAGCCTCTGACTTTAGCTCGTCGGCAAGCACTGGCGGACGATCGTGCAGATCGCGCATCGCGCGGTCGATCGAGACCAGCTCTTCTTCCGCCTTGGCGATCTCGCTTTCGTCGCTGTCCTCATCCTCGAGGATGGCCGCTGTCCGGTCGTAGTCGGCTTCAAGGTCGCTGAGCTCGCGGGCTTCCTGCTCACTGAGCGGAGCCGGTTCGCATGGAAGCCGATTGAGGCCCTCGACGAGATCGTGGCTTACATAGTTGCCAAGCGTGGGTCGCACCCAGGCAAGTCCGTGTTCTTCAGCGACCCTCTTCGCAGCGTCATCCATCGCTTTCTGGGCAAGGTCTTCGAGCAGCGCGACATCGATCCAGCTTTCGCTGGCTTCGTCGTCGAAGAGTTCGCGTTCGATCCGACCACCTGCTGCGAGGTAGGCCTCGCGCCCGACCAGAACCGCGCGCGGATCGGAGCCACGAACAGTGGCATCGAGCACCATGCGACGGATCGTGTCAGGCGTGACCTGGTGCCAGGCGTCCTGCAGTTCGGCATAGACGTGTGCTTGGCGGTCAATGTCTGAGATCGCTCCATAGGCCTTGGCCATATCGAGCGTGATCGCGCCTTCGGCGAGCGCTTCGAAGACACAAGGTGCGAGGCCCGCCAAGCGCAGACGGCCCTCGACAAAGCGGACTGTGAGACCGAACCGGCGAGCCACGTCTTCGGTGCTAGCTCCCGCCTCGACAATCGCAGCGAAAGCCTGCGCCTCGTCGGCCGGGTTCATTGCGAGGCGCTGGAAGTTCTCGGCAAGGCTCGCTTCGCGCACTTCGCTTTCCTCACCTTCGATGACAAGGCAAGTGACTTCATGGTTCTTGGGAAGCGTGCCTTCCTCGACCAACGCTTGCAATGCAGCGAGGCGGCGCCCGCCAGCTTCGACTTCAAATTTCCCTCGGGTGGCTTTGCGAACTACCAGATTTTGGAGAAGCCCGCGTGCCGCGATATCAGCCCGCAATTGCAAATCGGCAAGAACGTCGGTTGTTTTGCGTACGTTGCGAGGGCTTGAGATTAGTTTCTTGAGAGGAATGGATTGGATCATGAGTAGTCTCCTGTCTTTGTTGCGCCTCACGACAACCGTGCGGCCAAAGACCCAGGAGCTCTCTCTCCTCTAAGTTTTGCTCTTTCGGAGCAGCCACGTCTGCAGTTCATCGTTCCAGTCTTCGCCTCGCGATCTGACCTTGCGGATCAGGATTTTGCGATTGGGTGAAACGTAGGCTTCCAGTCCGCGAGTTGCCGCGAGTTCTCCACCTGCGTCGTGATCGACGAAGAGATGTAGCTCGCTCACGCTCTCGGGGATGGCAACCAGGCCGAAGCGTTCATTGCCCAGCGTTGCCCATGTTGGGATCCCGGTAAGCGCATAGGCCGACATCGCGCTTTCAATGCCTTCGGCGAGACCAAGCCTTCCCTCGGCGGGTGCGAACAGACGGACTGCCGCCTTGCCGAGAGACCCCAGAGCACGTTTCGGCTTGGCAAACGATGCCTGCGTATTGCCGGAATGCGACAGGAAAGTCCGGTGAACGGCAATCGGCCCCTCGTCGAGGCTGACCGAAGCGATCATCGCCGGCAAAAAGCGCGCGCGACCTTTCGGTCCAAGCGGTGTGCGCGGATGAAACCTCAGCGCATGGGAGGTTGCGAGGATGCCGCGCTCTTCGAGATATGCCTTGGCAGGACTTCGCTGCAGCGGTCGGGCATCGCGCCAGATGCGGAGTGCTGCAGCTGATGGCTTGCTGGAATAGCTCGGCTGGAACGGAAATTCGTCAGAAGAACCTGAGAATAGAGCTGAGGTCTCGATCCCTTCACGGGCGAGGGCAGCGAGCACGCTCGCCTGATCACACCCTGCGAAACAATGTAGGAGGATCGCCTTTCGGCCAAGCGTGACACCGAGCGAAGGCGTGCGGTCATCGTGCGCTGGACAACGGGCCATGCCCTTGGTGCCAGACCACTTCCCGCCGCGGCTCTCGCAGAGCTTGCGAGCGGTTTCCTCAAACGACGCGCGAGACTGATGGGAATTCGAAAAGGACATGCGAGCTCCTTAGTTGCTCAATTGCCCCTTCTGTCGCTTCCCTCTCCTCTTGTTGGTGCAACCAATCATATGGTTTCCTACACCCATACGTTCATAATATGTTCTCACGCCAGAATTATCAAGATTGAGAGATTGCGCAGTGAAAAGCTCGAAAATAGCGATCGGGATAGGTACGCTAGGACTGGCAGTCCCAAGCTGCGCCATCGCGCAAGAATTCCAGATTTTCGATCACGTTATGGGGTCGGTTGAAAGCGCGTCAGACCGACGAGCGGACGTTCAATACGATCCTAGAAGTCAGAAATCGCAGATTGAACGAAGCTTCAAAGAGGCGCTCTACGAGCCTCTGATCCGTCAAGCAGAAGCTCGTCACCGCTTGCCGCCAAGGCTCCTCCAAGCGTTAGTCTGGCAAGAATCACGGTTCAATCCGATGGCAATCAGCCCAGCAGGGGCGGCTGGATTAGCCCAGCTCATGCCAGCAACAGCACAGGAGCTCGGGGTTACCAATCGGCATGACCCCGCTCAAAACATCGATGGCGGCGCAAGATATTTGCGGCAGATGCTCGATCAGTTCGGTGCGATCCATCTCGCATTGGCAGCCTACAATGCTGGCCCAGGTGCCGTATCGCGAGCAGGAGGCATTCCGAAAAATCGAGAAACCCCAGGATATGTGAGAAACGTTATCCGGCGATGGATGGCATACGCCAAACAATGAGCGCGATCTTGAAGAAGCTCAAGAGTTAGCTCGCTTTCAGAAATACCAAGTCACCGCCCAACTTGAGGCTATCAAGATAGTCACTCCACCACTGCGACATCTTTACGCGCTCAGACCAGTGCTTACCTCGATGATAAACACCGCGGATCGCATTACTGTCTCCGTGCGCAAGCGCGCGCTCAATCGCGTCTGAGCTCCATTTTCCGCTTTCATTGAGCAGGGTGGATGCGGTCGCCCTCAACCCATGCGCGGTGACCTCCTCCTTGCTAAACCCCATCCTTCTAAAGGCTGCGTTCAAAGCGTTTTCACTCATGGGACGTAGACCGGACCGGGCTGATGGAAACACATAACCTGATTTACCCATCATGGTGCCGAGCTCTTCGAAAAGGCTGATGACCTGCTTTGAGAGCGGAACCGCGTGCGCGCGCCGCGCTTTCATCTTGCCTGCTGGGATCCGCCAGACGCCTTCATCAAGGTCAAACTCCGCCCAATCAGCATGCCTCAGTTCACCAGGACGCACAAAAACATGCGGGGCAATCTTCAACGCAAACTTTGTGAGAGCGTAACCTTCAAAGTCGTCGATAGCTCTCAACAGCCCGCCTAGCTTCTCTGGATCAAGAATGGCGGCGTAGTGCGTCGGCTTTGGCGTGATGAGCGCTCCCTTCAACAGCGAAGTTGGATCAGATTTGCACCGAGTTGTCGCCACCCCATACCGAAATACCCGTCCTGCAAATGATCGACATTTTTTTGCCGTCTCGTGCTTCCCAGTAGCTTCAAGACGCTTCAAAGGCGCGAGCACTTCGAAAGGTTCGATCTCGTGGATCGGCTAGATTTCCGATCGCTGGTGTCAGCTTATCAAGAAAGTAGTTCGCCTTGACGATAGTCGCTTCAGCGCGGCCATTCTGAACCATGATCTGCTCTATGTACTCGCGGGCGACCGCCTCGAAAGTACTCGCCGAAAGAAACTCATCCCTAATCTTCTGTTTGCGCTTCTCCACCGCTGGGTCGCCGCCAGAAGCTATGGTCTGCCTCGCTTCCATTGCTGCTTCTCGCGCATCCTTGAGGCTAACCACAGGGTAGCCGCCGAGCGACACCTTCTTTTGCGCTTTTCCAATTCGATATCGAAACCGCCAATGTTTGCCACCAGCGGGTGTGACCTCGATATATAGGCCACGCTCGTCAGCGACCTTGTAAGGCTTTGCCTTCGGTTTGAGGGCTCGGAGTCTGGTATCCGTCAGAGGCATGTGTGGGCCTTTTCATTTGGGCCTTTTGCAAAAGGCCCACAAAAGGCCCGCAAAAATGTCTGGATCGGTAGAGAACAGGTGGGACGATCCGGAACGATCCAAGGGCCAAACCCCTTGGATTTCTGCGGTTTTTATAGATTATCTGAGAGAACAAGGGAAGAACAAATGGTGCCCAGAAGAGGACTCGAACCTCCACGGGGTTGCCCCCACCGCCACCTGAAGACGGCGCGTCTACCAATTCCGCCATCTGGGCACACCAACCGGCTAAGCAATCATAGCCGCCGGGTAATAGGTTGGCGCGGTTAGCCTTCGCCCTCGGCTAAGTCAACGCCATAAAGGCAGATCTACACGTCACCACAAGATGCTACAGCACGTTCGCTGCCAAGAAGTCTTGCGAGCCAGCACCGCTTCCGGCAAGGGACAGCATCAGTGCTTCCTTTGACGTGAGTATATATGGCTAAGAATAACCCGCTGAACGGCAAACTCGTCGTCCTGATGGGCGGTAGTGGTTTCATTGGCAATTATGCTGCTCAGGCTCTGCTGGAGAGCGGAGCACGGCTGCGCATTGCAAGCCGCAACCCAGAGCGGGCGCATAGGTTGAAGCCTCTTGCCAATCTTGGACAGCTACAACTGGTGCGCTGCAACGTCACAAACCGTGCGAGCGTTGAGCAGGTTATTGAAGGCGCCGACGCAGTCGTCAATCTGGTCGGCACGTTTGATGGCAATCTCGATCAGGTAATGGGCCAGAGCGCAGGCTGGATGGCGGAAGCTGCCACTAAAACAGGCGCGAGCGCTTTCGTCCATGTGAGCGCCATTGCCCGCGATCCAGACGCGCAAAGCGGCTATGCGCAAGCGAAACTGCTCGGCGAAAAAGAGGTTATGGCGGCCTTCCCCAAAGCGACCATCCTGCGCCCGTCAATCGTGTTTGGCGAGGATGACAATTTCCTCAATATGTTTGCCGCGTTGATTTCCATGATCCCGGTGCTGCCCGTTTTCGGGCCCGATGCTGAATTGCAGCCTGTCTACGTAGACGAAGTAGCGGAAGCGATTTGCAAGGCCGCGTCCAGCCCCAGCAAATTTGGTGGCAAGGTGTTTGAGCTTGGTGGGCCGGAAGTCATGACCATGATGGACATCAACGAAGCCATCGCCGAGGGGCAACAGCGAAAGCGGCTGTTCATCCCTGTGCCTGATGCAGCGTCGGCAGCGTTTGCGATGATGCCTCTGACACCAATGTCGAGCGATCAGTGGAGCTTGCTCAAGTCAGGCAATACCGCCGCGGATGACGCGCTCGGCCTGAAGCAACTCGGCATAGACCCGAAACCTTTGGGTTTATTCCTCGACAAGTGGATGGTGCGTTATCGCAAGCACGGACGGTTCGAAAACCGCCTTAGCGCTTAAACTTGGTAGACATCTTCGCGCGCCCAATGTCAGGTGCGAGTGGCAAGGTCCGATTTAGCCCTGCTCGGGCTCTTCGACCGCATCACCCTCAATAAGGTTGAGCGGCTCAACCAGTAATTGCGCGCCGTCATTGCCTGTGATGCGCACTCGTTCTCCGACCGCCATATCGGGTCCGCGCGCGATCCAGTCGCCATCGCCGACATGGATGCGGTAGCTCCCATGCTCAATTGCCTCAGTGACTGTCGCGACCTGACCCACAAGACGCCCGCCACGGTTGTTGAGTAATGGGTCGCTGCTCTCGATAGGCTTGTCGCGCAAAAAACGCTTGGCGGAAAACACCGCGATCAGAGCGAGGAAGACGAAACACACCACCTGTAGAGCAAGCGGCGGAGCGGCGACGAATACAAGCACGCCCGTTGCCAAAGCCGCCAATGCCAGCCAGATCAAGTAGACCCCGGGCACCACCATTTCGAGCGCGGCCAAGGCGAGCCCGGCGACGAACCAGGCCCAATACAATTCGAAGCCGTCAACCCCATCCATCACGTGCTCCTATCAACTATCGCCTGACCGAGGAACGCTTGGCCGGGCCGTACTGGGGCGACGTACACGCTCGCGCGGCTTTTCTCGTGGGATCGCGGTGCCCGCATCAACCGTGCCCTGCACATCGGCAAAGTTTCCTTTTACCAGCTCCCCAATGCCGCCAAGCGATCCGATCAATTGCGTCGCCTCTACCGGGAACAGGATTGTCTTCGCATTGGGGCTGTCCGCAAATTTGCCGACTGCTTTCGTATACTCCTGAGCGATGAAGTAGTTGATCGCTTGGTTACCAGAACCGGCTATCGCATCAGACACCATTTGCGTGGCTTTCGCCTCTGCCTCTGCGCCACGCTCGCGCGCCTCGGCGTCGCGGAACGCTGCTTCGCGCTTTCCCTCCGCTTTAAGAATGGCGGACTGTTTGTCGCCTTCCGCGCGCAAGATGTTGGAAGCGCGGTCACCCTCTGCTTCCAGGATTTCAGCACGCTTCACGCGCTCTGCCTTCATCTGGCGAGCCATCGCTTCTGAAATGTCGACCGGTGGGCGAATGTCCTTAATCTCAACGCGGGTAATCTTGATGCCCCACGGCGAGGTCGCGTGATCCACAACCGACAAAAGGCGCGCGTTGATTTCGTCACGCTTCGACAGAGTCTCGTCCAGATCCATCGAGCCCATAACTGTGCGCAAATTCGTCGTGGTCAGAGCCATAATTGCATTGTGCAGGCCAGACACTTCGTAAGCTGCCTTGGCTGCATCAAGCACTTGAAAGAACACCACCGCATCAACGCCGACCATCGCGTTATCCTTGGTGATGATTTCCTGCCCGGGAATATCCAGCACCTGCTCCATCATATTGATCTTCCGACCAACCCGATCAATGAAAGGCGCGATAATGTGGAGACCTGGTTCAGCGGCCTTGGTAAATTTGCCAAGCCGCTCAATCGTGTACACATACCCTTGGCGGACAGTCCTTACTGTCGTAAAAAGGATCAACACCAACACAAACAGCATCAGTGCCAAAAAGATAAAGACGTCCATGGTATTGCCCTTCGTTCCAACCTGTAGATTGTGACGGTAGCGTGCGGAGCGGTTATCGCAAAGCGAAACCGCCGAAGCTAACTTGGCCTATAATGCTGACTTGTAGAGCGCCAGCTTGTCAGCAAATGCCAGTTCCGCGGCAGCCTCGGCATAGGCTGGGCTGTCCGGAACCGTCCAGCCATGGTCGCCATCATAGACTTTCGTCACCGCAGGGCGACCAGCGGCTTCTGTGGCTTCTTTCAACGCGACTTTGTCGTCTGGCGCGTCGGCATCGTCATCCTTGGCAATCGCGAACAGATAATGTGCCTGTGTCGCCGCGAGCAACTGATGCGGGCTTTCCTCATCATCGCGCACCAGACCGCCGCCATGGAAGCTGGCCGCCGCCTTCACCCGGTCCGGCACTGCATGCGTTGAGTAGACGGTGAACGGCCCACCCATGCAATATCCCTCAGCTCCGATGCCGCGTGCCGTATCAACTGCATCCTGCCCATCGAGCCATTCGACAATCGCTTGCGTGTCGCTTTTAATGGCGAAGGAGGATAGTTTCTCACGAAACTCGCGGGCACGGTCCCATCCACCATCGGCGAAAGTCGCGAAGTCTGGCCAGATCACCCCGCTTTCATCGCGGTAATAGGGATTGACGATCAGCACCGAGTAGCCCGCATTGGCTGTACGCTGCGCCATGTCCAAATGGGATTTGCGGATACCTGCGATATCTGGCCAGTGGATTACAGCCGGAGCCGGGCCTTCAGGCGCCGCAAAAAAACGGGCATCCATCGTTCCATCTTCAGTGGCAAAACTAACGGATTGTCCAGGCAAGCCTGAGATACCCATCGCTGTCTCACCCTCCCCGTCTTGCGCAGCGACAGTCTCCGCCGGTGTGCAGGCGGCGACTGACGCGGCACCTGCCAGCGCGCCAAATTCGCGGCGGCTCAAGGTGTCTTGCGCCCATTTCTCCAGCTTCTTTTCATCACACATCTCGCCATCTCCATTGCGCCTGTACGTTTCGTTGCATGAGTATGGCAAGATGTGGCGAATGGACAAGTGCGCTCTGACAAGGCAACATGTCGATCAGGGAGAGAGTGGGTATGAAAAAAGTCTGTTTGGCAATCTCGATGGCGTTCGCGCTGAGCGCTTGTGACATTGCTACGTTTGACACGGATGAAGGCACGATTGGCCAAGAGCAGTTGGTCAATGCGGGCGCAGACGACGCCAATTGGATTACGCATGGTCGCACCTATTCAGAGCAGAGATATTCGCCACTCAATCAGGTCAACCGCGACAATGTGAACGAGCTGGGCCTTGCTTGGTTTGCCGATATGGACACGGCGCGCGGGCAGGAAGCCACGCCGCTGGTGATCGACGGCAAACTTTACCTCACGACTGCATGGAGCAAAGTGAAGGCGTACGACGCAGCCACCGGTGAACCTCTGTGGGACTATGATCCCGAAGTTCCCGGCGAGACCGGCGTGAAAGCCTGCTGCGACGTGGTCAATCGGGGCCTCGCGACTTGGGGCGATACACTTTATCTCGGCACGCTAGACGGACGCTTGGTCGCGCTGGATCGCGACACGGGATCTGTGAAGTGGGAAAAGGTGACCGTCGATCAGGATCAAGCCTATACCGTTACCGGCGCGCCGCGGATCATCGATGGCAAGGTGATCATCGGCAATGGCGGTGCCGAGTTTGGCGTGCGCGGCTATGTCGCCGCCTATGACGCGGATAACGGCGATGAGCTGTGGCGGTTCTACACCGTTCCGGGCGGCGATGAAGGCGATGATGCGCCCGAATATATGAAAGCCGCCGCGGAAACCTGGAGCGGCGACGTGCTCGGCAGCGAAAGCGGCATTGGCGGCGGTGGCACGGTCTGGGATTCCATGGCCTACGACCCAGACCTAAACCTTCTCTATATCGGCGTGGGCAACGGTAGCCCTTGGAACCGCGCCTATCGCTCCCCCGGCGAAGACGGCACTGGCGAGGGCGACAATCTCTACCTCTCCAGCATTGTCGCGATCCGCCCGGACACCGGCGAATATGTCTGGCATTATCAGACCACGCCGGGCGAGACGTGGGACTACACCGCCACTCAGCACATCATTCTCGCTGACATGGATGTCGAGGGTGAACAGCGTCAGGTGCTGATGCAGGCACCCAAGAACGGCTATTTCTATGTGCTCGACCGCGCGACCGGTGAGCTGATTAGCGCGGAGCCCTATATCCCGCTCAACTGGTCAACCGGAATTGATGAGAATGGTCGTCCCATTGAAAATCCAGAAACGCGGGTGGACAAGACCGGCGAGCCTGCTCTGGTGATGCCTGGCCCTCTTGGTGGCCATAACTGGCACCCCATGGCGTTCCACCCTGATGAAGGTCTGGTCTACATCCCTGCCTTTGAGGCCGCGACAATTTACGCGCCTGAAGCCGATTGGAAACCTGACCGAGCGCGCGGGTTCAATGTCGGATTTGAATTGGACGCTGGTGACTTGCCACCGGACATGGGCATCCGGCGTCAGGTTTACGGCACAGTCAAAGGCAAGCTGCTCGCCTGGGATCCGGTGAAGCAAGAGGCACGCTGGACCGTTGAGCATAATGGCGCGTGGAATGGCGGCCTGCTGGCCACCGGTGGCGGACTGGTGTTTCAGGGCACGCAAGACAGCGAGTTTAACGCCTATGATGCGTCAAGTGGCGACAGGCTGTGGAGCTTTGGCGCACAAACCGGCGTAGTCGCACCTCCAATTACCTATACCGTTGATGGCGAACAATATGTGGCTGTGCTGGCCGGATGGGGCGGCGCGCTCGCCATTACAGCGGACGGCGGCCTGATCGCTAAGGACAAGCCAGTGCGAAACATCTCTCGTCTGCTCGTTTTCAAACTCGGGGCAGATAGCCAATTGCCAGAGGAGCCAGCGCTGGCTGCTCTCCCGCTCGACCCACCACCTAGTCGGGCCAGTGCGGATACAATCGCAGCACGGCGGCAAACACTATGCCCGCTATTGCGCTGTCTGCCATGCGCCCGCAGCTGTCGGGTCGACCGTCTTGCCAGACCTGCGCCGCAGCGGAACTCTATCGAACCGGAATGCTTGGATGAGCATCGTTCACGATGGCGCTTTGAAAGATAGCGGTATGGTTGGCTTTGAGGGGTCATTGACCCGCGATCAGATCGATGCAGTGCGCGAATATGTGATCTTCCGCGCTAATCAGGATAAGGTCATCGAGCCCGCAGCGGAGCCGGAGCAAGTCGCCCAACGATGAGCGACACTGTCGAAGGCGCAGCAATTCGTAACTGGCAACGCCGCCCGGATGGGATCACAACGTCGGGCAAGCTTATCGAGATAGATCTGGACGCGTTGATGAAAATCGGCGTCAAGCATGTGATCAATCTGGCGCTGGATGAGCATCCGGAGGCGCTTACCAACGAAGGCGCTTTGCTGTCTGAACGGGATATTGCCTACACTCATATCCCGGTGCCCTTCGACGCGCCTACTCACGATCATGTGAGCGCGCTGGAATCTGCGCTGACCAATTCAGACGGGCCGACGCATGTTCATTGCATCATGAACTATCGCGTCACCGCGTTTTTCTATCTTATCGACCAGAAAAGCGGCATGGATGAGCGGGAAGCACGCGCATTGATGGCCAAGGTTTGGGATCCGCTTGAGAGTGATGACCCGCGGATCGAACCATGGAAAGCACTGCTCACTTCATAGTCATTTGCGCGCTTTGGCCGTCATCGACTTTGATCACAGCGCCGGTCACGCATTCGCTAGCCGGTCCGACCAGATAGAGCAGGCTCGAATCGAGCTGCGCGGGCACAGGGATGCGCTTGCGAGCTACACGATCGCTCGGGTCGCCGATCCGCGCAAACATTCCGTCAGTCATTTCGGTCACAAACATGCCGGGTGCGATCGCATTGACGTTGATATTGGCATAGGCCCACTCGACGCTGAGCGCCTCTGTCATGCGCGCGATTGCCGTCTTGGTGACTGCATAAAGAGCTGCACCACCACCATCATAGCGATAATGCGCGGTTGAACTGATATTCACGATCCGGTCGGGTTTCTCCGCCGCGATCAGCCTACGCGCAACCTCACACGAGAGTATCCAGGGTGCCCGCAAGTTCACGCCAATGACTTGATCAATCAGGTCAATCGGCATTTTGTGCGCCCGCTGAGCATCAGGAACACCCGCATTGTTGACGAGTATATCGACCGTTCCAAACGCTTGCTCGGTCGCTTCGACAGCTGCAACAAGCGCATCAGAATCGGTCGCATCCATGGCCACAGGAATGGCTTTGCCGCCAGCCGCCTCAATCTCTTCAGCAAGCTTCTGAAGTCGGTCAATCCGCCGCGCCGCGAGGCCAACCGCAGCACCTTTGGCTGCCAGAACACGGGCAAAGCGCTCTCCAAATCCAGATGATGCGCCCGTCACCAGCGCGACCCGTACCGGTTAGATCGCTGGAATCATTCGGCAGATCATAATGATGCATGGCTCAGCCTCCAATATTAGCCCCTGAACACCACAGTTCGCTGTCCATTGAGGAGAATACGCTCTTCGATATGCAATCGCACGGCCTCAGCTAGTACGCGGCTTTCAATATCGCGACCTTTCCGCACAAGAACATCGGGGTCATCAGCATGAGTGATTGCCTCTGCGTCCTGATGGATGATCGGCCCCTCATCTAGGTCGGTCGTGACATAGTGCGCAGTCGCACCAATCATTTTTACGCCGCGGGCATGCGCCTGATGATAGGGTTTTGCCCCTTTGAAGCCGGGCAGAAAGCTGTGATGAATATTGATGCAACGGCCCGCAAAATGACGCGCCTGCTCGTCCGATAGAATCTGCATGTAGCGGGCCAGAATAACCAACTCTGCGTCCGTTTCCTCCGCAATCGCGCGAACTTGTGCCTCTTGCTTTGCCTTGGTGTCCTTATTGACCGGCAAATGATGGAACGGCACATCGCCAATATCGGTATGGCTGATCGCTTCGCGCGGGTGATTTGAAATGATCGCCACCGGATCAATCGCCAGTTCGCCAATCCGCCAGCGATACAGCAGGCTGGCAAGGCAATGATCAAACTTGCTGACCATCAGGATTGCCCGGCGCGGGCGATCCCGAAGCGTGAGCTTCCATTCCATTGCATATTCGGCGGCCATACTGGCAAAATCGCTGCGCAGCTGTTCACGCGTCACGCCCGCAGGATCAAAGGCGACGCGCATAAAGAACGCATTGCTCGTCCGGTCATTGAATTGCTGCGCCTCCAGCACGTTGCCGCCGCGTTCGAACAAAAAGTTCGTCACGCGCGCAGTGATGCCCGGTTTATCAGCGCAGGACAGTGTGAGAATAAGCGGTTGCGTCATGCGACAACCGGATACGGTGCAGGCGCAGCACTCGCAAGCCTAGCAATAATGCGGCCCGCTAAAGCCAGCCTGCTTCCTTCAAAACACCGATATGGGCGCGACTAACCGGGGCCTCAAGACCGCCACGTTTCACGCGTGTGGCGGCGCCCCGCGCCTCCCGACGATTTAGGCGCGATACCTGATCGCCACACGGCCAGCTGCTTCGCTCGCGAGGTGGCGAGACTCTTCAATCGAACCGGCGCTCGCAAGCGCGACACCCATCCGGCGATAGGGCCGTGTGGTAGGCTTACCAAAGATACGCACGTCGATCGCGCCGCCCTCGACCGCCAAGGCATCGCTTATGCCATCAAAGCGGAAATTCTCGCTATCCCGATCTGCCAAGATCACTGCAGATGCGGATGGCCGCGCGCGAATAAATGAAGGGATGGGCAGCTCCATTATCGCGCGTGCGTGCAAATCAAACTCCGTGAGGTTCTGGCCGATAGAGGTGACCATTCCGGTGTCATGCGGGCGTGGGGACAATTCAGAGAAGATAACTTCTTCCCCCTTCACGAAGAATTCGACCCCGAACAGGCCCCAGCCTTTGCCACCTTGAGCGAGGTTGTCGACCACCTTAGCGGCCATGTCCTGAGCTGTCGCAATCGCGGCATCAGACATCGGCGCGGGCTGCCAGCTTTCCTGATAGTCCCCCCGCTCTTGTCGATGGCCTATAGGTGGGCAAAACGTAATACCACCCGCGTGCCGTACAGTGAGAAGGGTGATCTCATAGTCGAAGTCGATAAACTCTTCGACAATCACCCGCTGTCGATCACCGCGCATATTGGCCACAGCATAATCCCACGCGGTCTCCAGCTCATCACGAACACGAACCGTGGTTTGTCCTTTGCCGCTGGATGACATTACCGGCTTGATCACGCAGGGAAAACCGGTGTGCTCCGCCGCCGCGGTCACCTCTTCGAGGTTCTTGGCATAACGGTATTTCGACGTGGTAAGGCCAAGCTCCCGCGCAGCCAAATCCCGAATACCGTCGCGGTTCATGGTCATCTGCGCCGCCCGCGCAGAGGGAACCACGTTGAAGCCTTCGTTCTCCAGATCGGCCAATACTTCAGTACGGATCGCCTCTACCTCTGGCACGATCAGATCAGGTTTATGTTCTTCGACAATCGCCCGCAGCCGCTCTCCGTCCAGCATGGAGAACACCTCACATGCATCCGCCACCTGCATCGCTGGCGCACCTTCATACGCATCGCATGCGATCACGTAAGCACCCAACCGCTTGGCCGAGATGACAAATTCGCGGCCCAACTCTCCCGAACCAAGCAACAGGATTTTGGCGGTGTAACTCATTGGCTCGTTCAGGCGACCTCGTCTTCCGCATCAAGCCCGTAGGCGGTGTGCAACACCCTCACCGCAAGCTCGGTCTCATCCTCGTCAATCAGCACGCTGACTTTAATCTCCGACGTGGTGATCGCCTGAATGTTGATCCCGCGATCAGCCAACGCACTGAACATTGTGCTAGCGACGCCCGCATGGCTTTTCATGCCCACACCGACAACGCTGATTTTGGCGACTTTGCTGTCAGTAATTATGCGGTTGAAGCCGATGTCGTCATGCTTGTCATCCAGCATCACTTGCGCGCGCGCCAGATCGGCTAGCGGCACGGTAAAGGTCACATCGGTTTCACCTTTATCGCGGCCAACGTTCTGAATGATCATGTCGACATTGATGCCTGCGGCAGCGAGCGGTTCAAAGATATGCGCAACCGAACCGGGCGTATCAGGCACGCGGGTCAGCGTGACTTTCGCCTCATTCTTGTCATGCGCAATTCCGGTGACGTGCTGGCGTTCCATTTCGCCCTTCTCCACTAACTCGTTCATTTCTTCTTCGGATACGATCATTGTGCCCGGGTGATCATCTGCCGGTGTCGCATTGTCATCGACAAAGCTCGACAGCACCTGAATTCGCACACCCGCCTTCATCGCCAGACCCACTGAGCGGGTCTGCAAGACCTTGGCCCCGACGCTCGCTAGCTCCAGCATCTCTTCATAGGTAACAGCTTTCAGCTTGCGCGCCTTCGCGACAATGCGCGGGTCGGTGGTGTAGACCCCATCAACATCGGTGTAGATATCGCAGCGATCTGCCTTGACCGCGGCGGCTATAGCCACGGCGGATGTATCTGACCCGCCCCGCCCCATGGTCGTGATACGTCCTTGGTCGGAAACGCCCTGAAAACCCGGGATCACGGCGATGTCGCCATCCTTCATGGATGCAGCAAGGGTATCGCTCTCAATTGTCGACACCCGCGCTTTTGCATGTGCTTCAATTGTATTGATCGGCAGCTGCCAACCCAGCCAGCTGCGTGCCTTGCTGCCGAGCGATTGCAGGGTCAGCGCGAGCAATCCGCTGGTGACTTGCTCGCCCGATGACACCACAACGTCATATTCCGCCGGGTCATAAAGCGCATTGGCCTCGCGGCAAAAATTGACGAGACGATCAGTCTCGCCCGCCATCGCGCTGACCACCACGGCGACTTCATTGCCCCCGGCGGCCTGTTTGCGGACGATATTGGCGACACGGCGAATGCGTTCAGTCCCCGCCATCGAGGTCCCGCCAAATTTCATCACAATTCGTTTGTTCGCGCTCGGCGCATCTTGCTGCAAGGGATTTGGGCCTTTTGCTAGTCAGAACAGGACGGCGGTGTTACGAGCGCCCTATGAGCGATGCAACCAGCGCAGACAAAATGAAATCTTCGCGGGCTTCAAATGCGGGCAGTGCTGCGGTGGCGACAATCCGGCCCGAAGAAGCCGCGCATTTTGGTGCCTTGGCCAAGGAATGGTGGGATCCGAAGGGCTCAAGCGCGATGCTGCACCGGCTTAATCCAGTGCGAATGGCTTTTGTCCGTGACGCGGTCGATGTGCATTGGGGCGGCGATGTTGACCTGCGCGCACCGCTGGCGGACAAGAGCGCGCTGGATGTCGGTTGCGGCGCGGGGTTGCTGTGCGAGCCATTGGCGCGGCTAGGCGCAGAGGTGACGGGCGTGGATGCAGCGCCAGAAAACGTTCAGGCTGCGGCGGCCCATGCGGAAAGTGCGCGGCTCGATATCCGTTATATAGCTGGCGATGTGGCGGGACTGAATCTGGGTCAGTTTGACCTCGTTACCAGCATGGAAGTCATCGAACACGTCGCAGAAAAGGGGGCGTTTGTGCGTGCGCTCGCAAACCGACTTGCTCCAGATGGCCTGATGATCCTCTCAACGCCAAACCGAACGATGCAGTCGCGCGTCTTGTTAGTCGAGGGCGCCGAGCTGGTCGGCATGATCCCGCGCGGAACGCATCACTGGGATGATTTTGTGACGCCCGACGAACTCCGCGATATCCTCACCGACGCAAACCTGATCATGGGCGAGCCGCAGGGCATTGCGTTCTCACCGACAAAAGGCCTCCACCTGTCAGACGATATGGCGCTGAACTATATCGTCACCGTGACACATGCTTAGCGTTTAGGGCGCGTAGTCGCCACTCTCCCGCAGCATAACCGCCGCGCCAGGATGGTCGGTAAAGATTCCGTCCACGCCCGCCTTGACCAGCAGCCCCATCAGCGGTGGCAAACCCCCTAGACCGCGCGGATTGTCATTCGTCGCTAGCGCAGACGGCATAAACGCATTTTCGCGTCGCAAGGTCCAGACATGCACTTTCAGACCGGCCTCATTAGCGTCGCTTACCAAGGAAGTCGGGGTCCCGTCGGCATTCAAGACCGCGCTGATGTTCGGCCCGATACCATCAGAATATTGCGCAATCTCATCAAGGCCGCTGGGGCTTATCATGTCCGCATAACGCATGGCGGGCTCATCGGCTGGTCCGCCACGCGGGTGGATCAATTGCACAAGCTTGTAATCGCTGCGCTGGTTCAAACGGCGCAACGCGCCCACTTCAAAACACTGGATGTAGATCGGGTCATCCGCTGAAACGCCCAGCTCGCGCAGCTCGCTTTAGTAGCAGATCGACCATATCGATCCCGGCATCCTGCAACAGGAAGTTGGGATGCTTCAGCTCGGGATAGAGGCCGATTTTGCGACCAGTTTCCTGCTCCTTGGCGCGGACCAGCTTCACCACCTCGGCAAAAGTCGGCACTTGATACAGCCCATCATAGCGGGCGTTCTCAGGGCGCAAATTCGGGATGCGTTCCTTGGCCCGCAAGGTACGTAATTCGGCAAGCGTGAAGTCCTCCGCAAACCATCCCGCGACCAGTTGCCCATCAATTGTCTTGTCGCGGCGGCGATCTTCAAATTCTTCGCGGCTCGCGACATCGGTCGTTTCAGAAAGCTCGTTTTCGTGACGCGAAACAAGCACCAGATCCTTCGTCACCACCAAATCCGGCTCTATATAGTCGGCACCCTGCTCAATCGCCAGCTCATAAGCCGCCAGAGTGTGCTCTGGTCGGTCACCACTCGCCCCACGATGCGCAATGATCAATGGTTCTGCTGCTATGGCAGCGGAAGTTCCAGCGACAGAGCTTAGCGTCATCAACACGATCACAACAAGGCAGCGGACCATTCATCTTCCTTAAAGCCAACCAATGTCCCAGAGCCATACTCAGCCACGGGCCGCTTGATCATGGACGGGTGCTCTTTCAGCAATGTGACAGCCTTGGCTGCGTCAATATCCGATTTGTCTGCATCGCTCAGCTTGCGAAAGGTCGTGCCCCGGCGATTGAGCACAATATCGACGCCATGTGCATCAATCCATTCGGCTAGGTTACCCGCATCTGCGCCTTCTTTCTTGTAGTCATGAAAGGCGTAGTCGAGATCATTCGCATCCAGCCATTTACGTGCCTTCTTCACGGTGTCGCAATTAGGGATGCCATAGAGTTGGATTGTCATATGCTGGTTCCTATTGGATGGAACACATGGAACACGGTCCTGATAGACAAAACCCAATCACCGCAAAGCGATGTGGGTAAAGCCGTAAAATATGAGAATTTCGGTGCCATGAATGATGTTCTAGCTCGCGCCCGGCCTGTAGGACAGATGCGCGTCCGCGATGGCAACCGCCAGTGCATCGGCGGCATCTGCACCCGAAATCTGCGCAGTTGGCAGCAGCACCTTAAGCATCGCCTGAACCTGGTTTTTATCCGCGCCGCCAGTGCCAACGACTGACTTCTTCACCAGTCTCGCTGAGTGCTCATGTACCGTCAGGTTTCGCTGGCCACATGCCGCAAGCACCGCTCCGCGCGCCTGAGCCAGCTTCAAGGTGCTCTGCGGGTTCTTGTTGACGAAAACCTCTTCACACGCCGCACGGTCGGGCAGATAGGCACCTATCACCGCCGCTATCGCGTCATGGAGGTGGTGCAATCGTTGCGGCATCTCTGCCTTCGCGTCCGTTTTGATCTGGCCATTGGCAATATGAATGAGACGCGAACCCTCCGCGCGGATAACGCCCCAGCCGGTGCAGCTGAGCGAAGGGTCAAGACCAAGAATAAGCACCCGATCAGGCGTCTAACTTCGCCATGACCTCATCAGAGATTTCATAATTGCCCCAGACGGTTTGAACATCGTCATCATCGTCAAGTGTATCGATCAGCTTGAGCAAGGTGCCCGCGCCTTTCTCGTCCAGTTCAACTGTCAGGTTCGGCTTCCAGGCAAGCTTCACTTCCTTCGCCTCGCCCAGCGACTTCTCCAATGCAGAGGCTACCTCATGCAGATCCTCTGCCGCCGTCCAGATTTCGTGGCTATCATCGCTTGACTGGATATCCTCCGCGCCCGCTTCCATGGCCGCTTCCAGAATCTTTTCCTCATCACCAGCGTCCGCGCCATATTCGATATAGCCCAACCGCTCAAACCCATGCGCGACCGAGCCTTCTGTACCAAGATTTCCGCCATTTTTACTGAACGCGGTGCGCACCGCCGTGGCGGTACGGTTCCGGTTATCCGTCAAAGTTTCGACGATGATGGCGCTACCGCCAGGGCCGTAACCTTCATAACGGACCTCTTCGTAACTCTCGTCATCGCCCGCAGTCGCCTTATCAATCGCCCGCTGGATATTATCCTTGGGCATCGACTGCGATTTGGCCGTGTTGACCGCCAGCCGCAGGCGCGGGTTCATGTCAGGATCGGGCGCACCCATTTTCGCAGCGACGGTAATTTCGCGGCTAAGCTTGGAAAACAGATTGGAACGTTTTTTGTCCTGCGCACCCTTGCGGTGCATGATGTTCTTAAATTTGGAATGGCCTGCCATGGTTTCACTTGTTTGTTAGAATAGACATCCTCTAGGCCTTACCCTCATGGGAAACGGGGAAGCAAGGGCTGTAGTCATAACCAGCACGGCCAAGCAGGTTTTTAGCGACCTCTGGGCATTCGTTACCGATCCGCAGCCGTCCTCACACCGGCTCAGCTGGGGCAAACCAATGCTGGTGGTGATCGGCCTACTGTTGATTCTTGATCTTGCGATTTCCTGTGGCGCCTATGGGATCGAGCAAGCAGTTGCATCAGCCGGCTATGACTTTCCGAACTACAGTGATGAGGACTGGTCTATTGGCGAAGAAATCTTCTTCGCCATCGTGCTCGCTCCAATCTTTGAAGAGATACTCTTCCGGGGGTTGGCTCAGCGGTCGCAGTGCCGCTCTTTGGTCCGCCGCAATAGCGTGGATCGGCCTGATCATCCTCCTCGTCGCATCAGCAATTTTTGACGATGAGGCGCTGGTTGGAGCTACAGCCACCGCTTTCGTACTCTGGTTTGCGGCAGGTGTCTGGTGGCTCGTAAGGCGCAACCAAGACACAGCTATTCCTGCATGGTTCAAAGCAAATTATCATTGCTGTATTTGGGGCAGCTCGATCGCGTTCGGCCTTGTGCATCTGGCAAACTTTGATGCGTTTACAGGACCTCTCGATCTGATCCTTGTGCTGTCTCAAACCCTTGGTGGCCTAGTTTTGTGTTATACCCGAACGCGACTTGGCTTGCGTGCCGCCACGCTGCAGCACGCGGCGTTTAATGCCGTCATCACGGTTATCGGTTGGATCTAGACTTTAACTGCCGTGCCACTGGCGAGACACCATCAACATCGAGCCGGTGTCGCCGATCACTTCATAGTCCAGGTCGATACCGACAACCGCATTGCAGCCACGCTGTGCAGCTTCGGCCTGCAATTCCTCAATCGCCTGATTGCGGGCGTCAGAAAGAATGCGCTCATAGCTGCCTGAACGGCCACCCACAATGTCGCGTATATTGGCGAACAGATCGCGGAACAGGTTCGCGCCGACGATCACCTCTCCGGTGACGATGCCCGCATATTCCTGAATAGGATGCCCTTCAATCGTCGGGGTGGTTGTTACGATAATCCCGCGCGCGTCTTTCCATGGGTTGGCCATGCCGATTTCTCCTTACAACCTTACTATGCCGTATTATTGGCATAATACAGTGGATTTATCAAGGAAAAGCGTCCAGATCAGCCCATGCCGAGCGCAGCCTTATAGGTTTCAAGAATAGTCTCTTGCTCGCTGCGATCATCTGGCTTCATTTTGCGCAACCGCACGATCTGGCGCATGATCTTGGTGTCATAACCCACCGCCTTCGCCTCGGCATAAACATCGCGAATATCATCCGCGATACCCTTCTTTTCTTCTTCAAGGCGTTCAATGCGCTCAATCAAAAGACGCAGGCGGTCATCAGTGGCTTCAGCCATGTGGTGTTAGCTCCAGTTGTGAGAGAATCAGTTAGGCACGCGATAGCCAACCCGGAATGGAGGGTGAAGGTGGTGCGTGATCAATCCACGCGATTTTTCGACGCTTCATTTATTTAACTTCAGGCTCTCTTCCATACGCTGGAGTTGCTCCTTAGTAGCCGGGCTCTGTCGCGTCGCTTTCCATTCATCCATGGGCATACCGTGAATGACTTCCCGCGCCGCCGCCTTGTCACCATCAAAGCCGGCATCGCGGATCCAGTCCGCCAAGCAATTGCGACAAAACCCCGATAATCCCATCAGATCGATGTTCTGCGCATCATGACGATGCTGCAAATGGCGAACCAGACGACGAAAGGCCTGTGCCGCTACGGCATCAGGTATTTGATCGACCGCATCATTTTCTTGCATCATTACGCGCTTCTTTCTTCAACTTGTCGTGGACCTCTGCCATAGCGCCGCCAATGACAAAATTCACGCCCCGCGATCGCAAGGTCAAAATTCTCGCCACTATCGGCCCCGCCAGCCGTTCACCAGAGATGCTCGAACGCCTGTTCAAGGCAGGCGCGGACGCGTTCCGCGTCAATATGAGCCATGGTGAGCACGAAGATCACGCAGCGACGATCTCGGCGATCCGTGACCTTGAGGCGAAGTATGCGCGCCCAATCGCGATCCTGGCCGATTTGCAGGGCCCCAAACTGCGCGTCGGCAAGTTCAAGGATGGCAAGGCAGTGATCCGCCATGGCGGACATTTCACGCTTGATCGCAACACCGAACCGGGGGACGAAAACCGGGTTGAACTGCCGCATCCGGAACTGTTCGGACTGCTCGACAAGGGACAGCGTCTGCTCATCAATGATGGCAAGATCCGGTTGCGCGTCATCAAGGCGGACGAAAACGAGATACTGTGCTCAGCCGAGGTCGGCGGCGTGATCAGCGATCGCAAGGGCGTCAATGTGCCGGACGCTGAGGTACCAATCCCCGCCCTGACCGATAAAGACCGGCGTGATCTCGCTTTCGCGACCGCGCAAGGCGTCGACTGGATTGGTCTCAGCTTTGTCCAGCGTCCAGAGGATTTGTCTGAGGCCCGTCGTCTGATGGATGGCAAAGGCGCTCTATGCGCAAAGATCGAGAAACCCATGGCGGTACGGCGCCTCAATGAGATCATCGAGATGTCCGATGGGATCATGGTCGCGCGCGGCGATTTGGGCGTCGAACTGGAACCGCAAGAGGTCCCGCCTCTGCAGAAAAAGATCGTCAACGCAACCCGCATGGCTGGCAAGCCGGTTATCGTTGCGACGCAGATGCTCGAAAGCATGATTGAAAGCCCTGCACCGACCCGTGCCGAGGTGTCTGATGTCGCTAACGCTGTTTATGACGGCGCAGACGCGGTGATGCTTTCGGCGGAAACGGTACGCTGGCGATTGGCCGCAAGAAGCGGTAACGATTATGGACAAAATCGCCGCTCAGGTAGAGGCCGATGACGCCTATCTTGACCGCGTGCGCTTTCTCGACACACCGCCAGATGCAACGACAGCTGACGCGCTTGCACATAGCTGCATGACGATTGCCGACACCGTTTCAATCAGCGCAATTACCGTCTTTACAGGCTCTGGCTCAACCGCGCGCCGCGTAGTTCGTGAACGGCCAAGCGTGCCGGTTATGGTGCTGACGCCATCAATTACGACCGCACGCCGCGTCGCCTTATTATGGGGAACACATGCGGTGGCGACTAAGGATATTGGCAGTTTCGAAGAGATGATTGCCAAGGGCAAACGCATGTGTCTGCGTCATGGGCTTGGTCAGGGTGGTAGCAAGCTGATCGCGCTCGCTGGGGTGCCCTTTGGCACGCCGGGCAGCACGAACTTGCTACATGTTGTCACACTCAGCGGTGATGAACTCGAAAAGTATGATGGATAGGGAGCTGCACCGATGAAGCGTTTGATAGTCTTGGCTGTGACGCATCTTGGCGCAATTGCAGTGGGCTTCGGGTTGGGCGTGTATTTCTTGCCCATCATAACCGCCCAGCCCGCGCCCGACACCGCGACCCTGCAAGCAGAGGCCGCGCAAGCGGAATTCACTGCGCAGCTGACCCGCGATCTACGCGGCAGCGACACGCTGCACTGGGGCGAAGGCACGATCAGCATCACCACTGACACTATCGTGCATCAGGGCGAATTAGCTCCTGGACCAGACTACAAGGTCTATCTGACAAAGGACTTTGTTGAGCATGAGGACGAGTTTGAGCCCGTCAAAGACCGGTCCGTTGTCATCGGTGATGTGAAGAGCTTTGACGGATTCCTGCTGGACGTACCAGAAGGCGTGAATGTCGCTGAATACACCACGGTCGTCGTGTGGTGCGAAACCTTTGGCGAGTTTATCACCGCTGCCCAATATCGCTAGCTCGGCACAAAGCCAGTCGCGATCACTGCGGGCGTGCCCGTCAAAGACCGGTCCGTTGTCATCGGTGATGTGAAGAGCTTTGACGGATTCCTGCTGGACGTACCAGAAGGCGTGAATGTCGCTGAATACACCACGGTCGTCGTGTGGTGCGAAACCTTTGGCGAGTTTATCACCGCTGCCCAATATCGCTAGCTCGGCACAAAGCCAGTCGCGATCACTGCGGGCGTGCCCGCCCAATCGTCAGTAGATCACCGACGTTCCAATATCATTGCCGAATAGCAGGTCATAATTGAGTTCCTGCATACCAAGCAGCAGATTGGATTGCGTCATGGCCATCATTTCGACCGATTTCATCTCGAAATATTTCGTCGCAGCGGCTTCATAGAAAGCAGTTTGAGACTTCATTGAGCCGCGGGCAATCCTGTTGCGTTCGGCTTTGGGGAAGACATCCATGTTCGGCAAGAGACCACGCAACACGATCATTCTGGCCGCGCCACCCCACTCAACAAATGACTGTTCCGGCATCTCGAAAACGTTAATTACAAACTGGTCGCTGCCGCGCGATCTCTTTATGATAATGAATGCAACACCCTTTGCGCCGCCGAGGTTGGTTCGCGCGAAGGATATCCTGAAATCGCTGCCATCGAGGCTTTGCCAAGCTTCGATCTTTTCCAACTGTGGCCTGCCCGTGAATTGGACGCCGAAATACTTCTCAATCGCACCAACGGCACCGCTGAAATCGCGCACATCATATTTTGGTCCGGTTTGCCCGACCGTAAAACGTGGTGACGCAGGGTCGTCATGATTTTGGACAGCCCACCACTGCCCTTTCTTAGGCCATTTGCCCGCCACGCTAAGGCTTGCAGGCGGAGAATACTTTCCAGGGCTGACGCGCCGCTGAGGTTTTTCGGCATTTCGGCTCTGCGATTTCGCGACAGCCGCGACAGTTGACCGCTTGGTACCGCCGTCCCAGTTTGCCGCCAAGAGAGTGTTTGCCTGGGTAAGACCACCGGCACTGCGCGCTAACAGCACATTTAACCCGTCTCCGACAATTTTCGCTGAAAAATATACATCGCCGTTCTCGGTCATTCCTTCGCCGCGCAATGCGGTCGAGCCCCCGCTACCAGACGTGCGATAATCACCAACGTCGATCCACATGACAGATAGCGCTTGAAGAACAGCGTCTTCATTCCATTCACCCAGGGAACAGCTACAACCCTTTTCAAGTTCAGCGCGGTAGGCAACCCGCATCACTGCCCGGTCTGGCCCAGAGTAAACCGATCCGACGTCATTGTTGGTCGTTTCTGTCCAACCCGCAGGCGGAGAGGCCTGAGCACATCCCGCGAACAATGCCGTACTGAGCGAAATCGTGAAAACCTTGTGAAGAATAGTCACCGTTTCTGTTCCTCCATAGTGCCATAGACCATAATCGTGGCAAACGATTTCACCCAATGCCGTGAGACCGACAGTGTCGTGCGAGAGCCGAGGCGAGCAAGACAGCCATGAAAGCCTGTCAGCGCTTGTAAAGACTTGCAAAAACTACATGAAATTGGGGCCGCAAACTGGAAACGCGCAGGTTTAAATGTAACATACGAACATCCTGAGTGGTGGGTGGGTTGAGAAGGAGACCGTGACAATGAGGGTAGCTATCGCAGATGATGAGCAGGAACTGCTCGAACAGGTCTCATCTGTCATCCTATCCGCAGGTCACGAGGTCGACGGTTTTCGCAATGGCATGGATTTGCAGAATGCCCTGCAGCGAGAGACCTATGACGTTGTTCTTCTAGACTGGAATATGCCCAACAGATCCGGGCTCGACGTAGTAAACTGGGCGCGCGATAACTTGTCACCATTGCCCCCGTTTATTCTGCTTACGAGCCGTCACGACAAAGGTGATATTGTTCGCGGCCTCGAAGCTGGCGCGATTGACTACATCGTTAAGCCTGAATCCGACGAAGTGATCAGAGCGAGGGTTGAAGCAGCCGGTCGCCGCACACGGGCGGACACTTTGCCGAATGACGCGGAATTCGGAACATACACTCTCGATCGGCGAGAGAAAGCGATCACATTATCCGGCGACGCGGTCCACCTGACCGCCAAGGAATTTGACCTGATCGATCTGCTCTTTCAAAATCTCGGGCGTCCTTTGTCGCGTGGCTATCTGTTTTCCAAGGTATGGGGCAGTCAGGTCGACCTGGAAACACGCACCATCGACGTTCATGTCTCGCGTTTGCGGGCCAAATTGGACCTGAAGCCAGAAAACGGTTTTGTGATCAGAACCGTTTTCGGGTTTGGTTATCGCATGGATGAATATATAGAGGGCCCTAGCGATAACGGTTAGGATCCTAAATGTCCCCGGAAAGGCACGCCTTTCACCCCAGGCATATGATGCCATTATTGGCCGCCGCGATGGTATCTGCTTGCGCTGTTTACGAGCCGCCAGCGATCCAATCGAGCCAAGGGGCCCCTCAGACAGTGCCATCTGTTAGTCTCACCGCTCCGGACGAGACGCAGACGAACCGCGTCGCGTTTCATAGTGCGCTTTCTGATGAATTTGCCGCGCGCCGGGTGGCCATTGCAGACACTGCCCCCGCTATCGCGGAATTCTCAATCTCGACCAGTCCGGCAGATGTCGCATTGCTCGCGAGTGAGGCCGGCAAGGCTGACGACCCCCCGCGCCCCATCGCCGATCCGCGAAAGCCGCAATGGACTGACGGGTGCGAAGCCGTGCGCGTGCGGGCAACGCTGGCCCTGTTTGATCGCGCCAGTGGTGCCCTAAGACAAAATAGCACAGCACATGCGACTATCTGTGCCGGTGGTGATCCGCCTTATCAGGAAATGGCCAGTACTCTCATCGCTGACCTTCTTCCCCAGTGAATCCTGGAACCTAGCAACCCGCTCCGCCTGAGCACGGCAGGCTGATCAAAAAGCGCGTTCCGGCATCTTTGCCCGATCGCACATCAATCGTTCCGCCATGCTCATCAACAACCTTCTTCACATAGGCAAGGCCCAGCCCTGCACTTGGCCCGGCCTTGTTATTATGGGCCCCGAAACGGGCGAAGGTGTTATCCATCCGCTCTGTCGGAAGGCCAGGCCCCTCATCGCTCACTTCGATTTCGATAGAGCCGGAATCTCGTCGTCGCATAGTCACAGAGACAGTTTTCCCGTCGGGCGAGAACTTGATGGCATTACCAATCAGATTATCGACCGCTCGCGATAGCGCCGACGGGTCAACCAGACAGAATTCCGGCTCTTCCGGCAGATGCGTGGCCAAAACGATATTCTTGCGCTTAGCCAAAGGGTACGCCCGATCATTTGCCTCGTGCAGCAAAGCGCCAATATCAGTATCCTCGCGCTCAATCCCTTCATATTCAAGCCGGGCTATCTGCACGAAATCATCCGTCAATTTGAGCGTTCGCCGCGCCTGGTTTTCAATCCGATCAAACCGGTCGGTTTGCGGCATGGTGTTACCCATCTGCCCTGCAAGGCCGATGATCGCGACCTGCGGTGACCGCATATCGTGCGAAAGAAACTCCAGCATTTCGCGGCGCTGATTTTCGCTCGCCCTGATCCCTGTAATATCTCTCAGCGCTACAACCTCGCTTTCTTCCCCCAGATCAAGCGGAGATCGCGCGATCAGGAAAACGCGCCCGTCATCAAAGGTCAACTCGCCCTTTTGCATGTCACAGACGGCGCCAACCTCGTCGACCATTTCCCGAAACGTTTGGAAGGTGTCCTGTTCGTGCGCATGAAAGATCGATTGCGCCCGCTCATTCATCAAAGACAGCGCGCCGCCCTTGTCAAACACCAACATCGCGTCGGGTGAAGTGGCGAGAACTTGGCGCAAAAAGGTCAGACGCTCGCTAGTTGCGCCAATAAGCCCGCGAATACGCGAGACCTGTTGCGCGATCGTATCAAAGCCCGAGCCGGTTTCGCTATCATACCCGCGGATAACGCCATCGAGGCTACGCGCCTCCGCCTCGAGAAACCGGCTGACCGATGCCAATCTGCGCCAGCCCCAGAGAGGATAGGCCACCACAATTCCCAGAACGGCAGGCCCAATGGGAAGCCATAGCCCCGCCCCTATAACCAGCGCGACAGACAGACCGATCAGCAACACGATCAGGCCAAGAGAAACGTAAAGAGCAGCGCGCGGTGTCAGCCGCCAAAAGGCCAGAAAAAGCGCCGCCATCGCTGCAAGGAACACCAGTGTCCTGATCCAGTCGGTGAGATCATAGACAAGCAAATCTTGCCGGACTGCGTCGAGAAAGTTTGCCTGGATCTCGACGCCGGGCATAATCCGGCCCGCATGGGAGGGCACGGCATAACGGTCACCCAAACCTTGCGCAGTTGCCCCGACGATCACAGTCTTGCCGGAAAGGAAGGCCGCAGGCACACGTCGTTCAATAACATCTGCGGCGGACACGCTGGTATATGATCCTGCGGCGTGCATCGGGGCGATCGGACTTTGATCAGCACCGCCGATCTGCAGGCCATCTACCTTGCCGCCCGCCGCTGTAACAACCGCCAGATGCGGATAAGGTCTTTCCTCACTTTCAATCAGCGGCTCATAGCGCCTGACAATGCCATCCCGATCAGGGAATACGGCGACATGACCCAGATTGAGCGCAGCGCGCTCAATTTCACCAATCGGCAGGATCGCGATCGTCCCGCTAAGGGCGCCCGGACGCGGGGCAAATGTATGCGGGACAACCACATTTCCAGCGCGATCAATTGCGCTGGCCAGTTGGGCATCCGCCTCGGGCTCGGTGGGCTCGATAAACAGGACATCCATCACCACCAGTCCGGCATCGAGGCTGGCAAGACCATCAATCAGTTCGGCATGTCGTCGCCGATCCCATGGCCAATTGCCGACCTCGCTTAACGAACGGTCATCAATTTCGACCAGAACGATCTCTTCTGAGGGCTCGCCCAGACGTTGCTCAGTGGCAAAATCAAGCAACGCTGCATCAATTCGATGTGTCCATTGCTGCTGATGAGCGATCAGCACCAGAGCGACGCTGGCTAGAAGTAACAGCGCCCATTCGCTCAGCAGACGGAACTTTGTCATGCGCCTCCAACGATTCGATCAGCCACGACGAACTCGGCTGCCAGCCTTAGTCCGTGACCGATAGCTCTTGGGCTGGACCCCATACCTTTATCGTTTCGCCCTCATCAATCTGAAAGGCGGCAACACGCCATTTGTAGTCGTCAGGAGCGAGGTTGGAGACAAGTATTGCGGTATTCTCCACACCCACCTCGTCAATCAAAAGAGATCCCGGCGCATCGGTGCGCCAGAGCTGGAATGCATTAAACGTTTTGCCCGCACCGGTCGAACGCCACGCAAATTTGAATGCATCAGCCAGTGGCGACTCCTCAATACCGCCTTCTGCGCTCAGACGCTTCCGGCGGAATGTGGTAGCCTTGGAAAGCCCTTCGAGACCCGATGCCGATGCTGCGCGAGCGCGCACGAAATAACGGCCATCGTCCAGCCCTTCGAAACTCACATCGCTGTCATCCACGACCTGCTCTTCGATTATCTCGATAAAGCCAGCGTCGCGCGCGATCTGGGTGCGGTATCGGTCAGCGCCCTCTAGCGGCGTGATTGCGAACTCTACCGCCTCGTCTGTCTGGATGCGCCCGGCATCGATAATTTCAGGCGCTGGCAGCAGCTGTTCCTGCTCGCCCAACGCCCCGGGCAATGCCGCAATGCCAAAGCCCGCAGGTGTCAGACTTTCTGTTTCGCCTACAGATACCGCGACTTGCCCCTCGACAACTTCGGCAAGGCTCACTTCTTTGTCGGGATCAAAACCAACACGAAACTCTGTGCCGCGCACGGCTGTTACTGCAACAGGTGTACCGACACGATATCGGCCATCGCCATCGATTTTGGGTGCAACCACCTCGCCGCGCCCTTTTAACACGCGCAGCTGAATGTCGATCTTGCCATTGATGAGATAGCGGCGTGCGTCGACCAATCTGGCGCGCGAATTGGACGGGATGGAAACCCGCGAATCCCCCTCGCCGCCGATGGAGACGAAGCCGCGTCGGCCGGTCGAAATCTCAACACCTTCGCGCATGGTGAGGCCAATCTGGGGCGCGATAGTACGCCCATTGAGGCTCAGCGCGACGGGGCCAGAAAAACTCTGAAGCTCCAAGCCGACATCTTCATGCTTGAGCAGTCGGCGAGGGATGGTGAGCACTTTGCCGATTTGCAGGCGGCGCGGTTCGCGAATGCGGTTGATAGTCTGGATTTGGCGGATTGCGGATGCGTTGATGAAATAGTCCTGTGACAGCGCATAGAGCGTGTCGCCACGCTCCACCGTGTAACTTATCGAACCTTCTGGTGCGGCTAAGGCTGGCGCGCTTGCGAAGCCAAACCCGACGCCCAAAGCGAGCGCTTTCAGAGCATGTGAACGTGGCTGCATCGGTCAATCTCCCATCATCGTGCGCTACGCTAGTCTATTTGTCGTCCGTTCGCCCAGCACTTTAACCCCTTGGGCAACGTGATTTTACAGAAATTTCTCTTGGTCGGTAACATCATCCATCGATGCGCCCATCGCGATGGACCTGCGCCCACACATGCACATGCAAAAGCCCGCCCCGCATTATGCGAGACGGGCTTGCTTGTACGCCAATGTTGACCGAGGCGGTCTTACCGCAGCAGTGAGAGTACATTCTGCTGGCTCTGGTTCGCCTGAGCGAGCATCGCCGTAGAAGCCTGGCTCAGAATTTGGGACTTCGCCAAAGCGGTAGTTTCGGCGGAGTAATCCGTATCCATGATCCGCGAACGTGCGTCGGACAGATTTGTCACTGTGCTTGTCAGGTTATTGACGGCTGAATCCAGCCGGCTCTGACCGGCGCCCAGCGTCGCTCGGGCGGTTGAGATCGCGTCGATCTCTGTCCCGATCGTGCCCAGCAGCGTGTTGGCTGCAGCCGCTGTTGATACGTCATACGATCCGGCTGCGCCGCCGTTTGCCGCGAGCGTGGTGAGGTTAGCCATCGTCAAAGCGACCGTATCGGCTGAGTTTGACCCAGTCTGGATTGTCACTGTCGGGGTCTCGATCATTCTTGAGGATTGATCCGCACCGCCCGCTGGTCCATCCTCCTTGCAAAGTCGGGGGAATATGGACGGGTCGTTACTCTTTACCGCACTGAGCTGTGTCGCTGCGATGGCGCTGGTCGCCTGGGTCAGCTGGCTCAAAACGCGTGGGCAAACAGAAACGAAAGATGGCTATTTCCTCGCCGGCAGAGGGCTTGGCGCAACTTTTATTGCCGGGTCACTGCTGCTAACAAACCTGTCGGCAGAGCAGCTGATCGGCCTCAATGGGTCGGCCTATGGCCACAATTTGTCGAGCATGGCGTGGGAAGTCACTGCCGCCATCGCGACCATCGCCATGGCGTTTCTGTTCCTGCCGCGATACCTCGCGGGGGCTTTCACCACTCTGCCTGAGTTCCTGAATGATCGGTTCGATCCGACCGTCCGGCGTATGTCCGTGCTGCTGTTTATGCTCGGCTATGGATTGGTGACGATACCGTCAGTCCTCTATTCCGGATCGCTCGCGGTGATGCAGTTCTTCGACGTGCCCCAGCTGACCGGGTTGAGCACGTTTCCTGCGCTGCTGCTAACCGTGATTGTGATCGGCCTGACCGGGGCGGCGTATGCAGTCCTTGGCGGGCTAAAAGCCGTTGCGGTGTCCGACACGCTCAATGGCATTGGCCTGCTGTTTATCGGCATGCTGGTGCCTGTTCTGGGCATCATGCTGTTGGGCGATGGCAGTTTTGGCGCGGGCTTTGACCGGCTAACCAGCGACCATCCTGACAAGCTAAACGCCATCGGCAGCGCGGACGATCCAACACCGTTTGGCACCATCTTTACCGGCATGATTTTCGCCAATCTGTTTTACTGGTGCACCAATCAATATGTCATTCAACGCACGCTGGGTGCGCGGTCTTTGGCAGAGGGGCAGAAGGGCATCCTTGCCAGCGGGTTTTTCAAGATCATGGTGCCATTCATGATGATGATCCCCGGCGTGATCGCGTTCCATCTGTACGGACCCGGCATGGGTTCGATTGACGAGGCCTATCCGCGCCTGATCCGCGATGTTCTGCCGACCTATCTGACTGGGCTATTTCTGGCGGTGTTGCTCGGTGCAGTGTTCAGTTCATTCAACTCGCTGCTGAATAGCGCCGCGACACTCTTCACGCTCGATATCTATGCGCCCGCGCGCGGCGGCAATCTGTCCGATGCGCAACTTGTGCGCACGGCAAAGATCGTCAGCGTCATTATCGCGCTGTTTTCTTTCGGGGTCACGCCATTGCTCTATTTTGCTGAGGAAGGGTTATGGCAGGTCGTGCGCGTCTTCACCGGCTTCTACAACATTCCGACGGTCGCGATTGTCATCATCGGCCTGTTTACCCGGCGCGTGCCAGCATTGGGTGCGAAGATGGTCATCATCTTCCACGTGACAGCCTATGGCCTGATCCGATTTGTGTTCGATGACGTGATCACGCTGCACTTCATCCATCTTTACGCGGTACTTTTTGTGATTGAGATCGCGATCATGCTGGCGGCGGGATATTGGCGCCCGCGCGAGCAAGCTTATGTGCCGCCAAATAGAAGCGAAGTGGACATGACACCGTGGCGCTTTGCCCGGCCAACCGCGTTCACGCTGTTTAGCTGCGTGGTGGCGCTGTATCTGCTGTTCTCGCCCATCGGGGTGGCGCAGATTGGCGGGGCTGGTGCGGTGCTCGCGACGCTTATCGCCGGGCTGGCACTGGTGAATGGTATCGTATGGGCGATGTCTGCCCGCAAACTCGCACTTAGCTGATCACTCAACTAATCAGCGAGGCCAAGACCCGGCGTTTGCCCGCAAACGGCCTGCGCCCATGCATCATGGCAAAGTTATCGACCAGCACGACATCGCCCGCTTGCCACATATGATCATGCGTCAGCTCTTCCGCCAGAGCGATCACCGGTGCCATATGCGCCTCGGCAATCGTCTCGCCATCGCCAAATGTCAGCGCGCGCGAGGGATCATTGCGGCTGTCTGACCACCCACGAAAGGCAGCGATCAGCTGATTGAAAAAGCTCTTCCGCCCATCACCGAGGTCGCGGACCGCGTGCAGCGTCGCGGTGGTAACACGCAGGCTCTCGTCATCCTGCCATTCCCACGAATAGCCGAGGTCGCTCAGCCTTGCCTCGCCCTCTTCACGCGTCGTCACACCCAGCGTGCTGCGCCAGCTTCGTCCCTGCCCCGATCCGGCATCATCGCTGGCGGGCATGGTGTTGGTATAACGCACGCCGCGCGTCTCAAATTGCTCCGCCAGTTGCGTATCCTGCTCAACCAAGCGGGCGAACAACAAGTCTGATCGGCACAGCGGGGTCGCTCCGCCCTCTTTCGCGGCAATCTCACAATAAAAGAACAGCTTGCTGGGATAGAGCGGCGTTTGTGCCATCTCGTGATGTAGATGAATTTCGGTTGTCGGCGGCGCTTCATTGGCGGTGAAGACACGCGGGGTGACATTCACCCGCATGGCATTGGATAGCGATTCCTCATAGGTAAAACCCGGCTCGCCATACGCCTCCACCACGGCATCAAAAGCCTCAGCATCGGGCACATTGAATCCGCGCATCAGCACCGCACCGCCGCCGCCTAACCCGGCATCAACCGCGTCTTTATGCATTGCGAGGAAAGCAGGCAGGCTGCCCTTGCCTTCGATAATATTCGGCGTGCTCTCAGACATACTCGTTAATCCGCAAAGTTCAGCTCTATCGGCAGTCCGGTGGCAATCGATTGTTGTGCCGCCGCGCCCATTTCAACCGATCGCGTGCCATCCTGTGCGCTCAGTTTTGGTGCCGCGCCATTCACCAGCGCATCGTGAAAGTCGCGCAGCTGGAAATACGTCGCGCCGTGATGATCGCCAGCGGCCAACGCCTCCTCAGGTGTCTCGATATGCTCGACTGTCACGCCGCTTTTGTCACGCGGAGACCAGGTAACCGTGGCCGCCGGAATGGCCACATCCAGACGGCCCTTCTCGCCCACGACATAAATCTCTTCCTGCTGCTCGGCCCCTTCCGCAAACATGCACAGATCAAGCACTGCGCGCGCGCCGCCGGCAAAGTCGGCCATGACATAAGCATTGTCGATGATGTCGGGGGTCTCGCCATCATAGCGTTCGTCGAGATGGTTCACGTCCTGCCCACCGCTGGCAAAAATCCGCACCGGCTCATCGCGCAAAATATGTCGCATCAGATCGAAGAAGTGACAGCATTTCTCCACCAAAGTTCCGCCGGTGTTACGGTTAAAGCGGTTCCAGTCGCCGACTTTCTCCAGAAATGGGAAGCGATGCTCGCGAATGTACAGCATGCGGATGTCGCCCGCCTCGCCCGCATGCGCACGCTCCACAAACCGCGCGACGGGCGGCATATAGCGATATTCGAGGCCGACCCAGACCAGTGGTTCATAGCACTCCAACTCAGCCTCAAGCTGCTGAGCATCGGCAACCTCTGTGCAGAACGGTTTTTCGACCAGTATCGCGACGTTATTCGTCATCGCCGCGCGCACCACTTCGAAATGGGTGAAATTCGGCGATGCGATGATTACGGCGTCGACGGAGTGCGCCGCGTAAAGATCAGCCGCATCTGCGTACAACGCCACCTGCTGTCCCAGCTCCTCAGCCAGTTCAGCCGCCGCCTCACGTGACCCCGCGTCCAGGTCTGCAATCGCAACCAGCTCAGCATCAGGCACCAGCGCGATATTGCGCATATGCTCGCGGCCCATCATCCCGCAGCCGATAATCGCATATGTTCGTTGATTGCTCACACATTGCGCTCTGTCCTGTGATCAGCGCATAAGCAAGCCAATCTGACCACCGGGCCACATTTGGTATTGGCAGCGCGCCTGCACTCCATCATGACTTCACCCATGACCGATCAATTTGATGAAATCCGGCGCGGTGTTGCGAAGGTCTGCGCGCAATATCCCGGCGAGTATTGGCGCGCGAAAGACGAGAAGCGCGAATATCCGTCAGAATTCGTCGACGCGCTGACCCGCGAGGGCTATCTCTCAGCGCTGATCCCCGAGGAATATGGCGGCGCTGGCCTGTCTCTATCAGGCGCAGCGGCGATCCTGGAAGAGATACAGATGCAGGGTTGCAACGGCGGGGCGTGCCACGCGCAAATGTATATCATGGGCACGCTGCTGAGGCACGGATCGGACGAACAGAAGGCGGCCTATCTGCCAAAGATCGCGAGCGGCGAATTGCGCTTGCAAGCCTTTGGCGTAACGGAGCCGACCAGCGGCACAGACACCCTGTCGCTAAAAACCGTCGCGAAGAAAAAAGGCGATCATTACGTCGTTAATGGCCAGAAAATCTGGACCAGCCGCGCGGAATATTCCGACCTTATGCTGCTGCTAGCCCGCACCGCCCCGCGCGAGAAGGCGGCCAAGCGCACCGATGGGCTTTCCGTATTCCTCGTCGATATGCGCGAGGCGATTGGCAATGGCCTGACCATTCGCCCGATCCACACGATGATGAATCATTCCAGCACAGAGATTTTCATTGAGGATCTGAAAGTGCCCGCCGCAAATTTGATCGGCGAGGAAGGCAAGGGCTTCCGCTATATCCTGTCAGGCATGAATGCCGAGCGGCTGCTGATCGCGGCAGAGTGTGTCGGCGATGCCAAATGGTTTCTGGGCAGGGCCACCGATTATGCCAAGGATCGTAGCGTTTTCGGCAATCCGATTGGCAGGAACCAAGGAATTCAATTCCCCCTCGCCAAGGCCTATGCCGACATGCGCGCCGCCGAGCTGATGGTGCATGAGGGATTGCGCAAATATGAGGCGGGGGAGAATGTCGGGGCCGAAGCAAACATGGCCAAGATGCTCGCCGCCGATGCGAGCTGTGCCGCGGGCGAAACCTGCATTCAGACGCATGGCGGATTTGGCTTTGCGGCGGAGTTCGATATCGAGCGCAAATATCGCGAGACGCGGCTGTACCAAGTGGCCCCTATCTCAACCAATTTGATCCTTGCTTTTATCGCCGAGCATATTCTCGGCCTGCCCAAATCATACTAGGCCAAAATCTTACTAAATTAAGGACATCCCCCAATGAGCCCCCCAACTAACCAGGAATGGACCATCGGAATAATCGGCGGGTCCGGCCTATACGAGATAGATACGCTGGAGGAAGCGCAATGGCTGTCGATCCAGTCGCCATGGGGTGAGCCATCCGATGAAATTCTATGCGGGCGTGTCGGCCATGTGAAGGTCCGCTTTCTGCCCCGGCACGGCAGGGGGCACACCGTGCTCCCTGGCAAACTCAATGCGCGCGCCAACATCGATGCACTCAAACGCGCGGGCTGCACCGATATTCTCGCCGTCAGCGCGGTTGGGTCGCTCAGCGAAGACCTGCCGCCCGGTCAATTCGTGACCGTCGATCAGTTCATCGACAATACCAAGGGGCGCGCCAGTACCTTCTTTGACAATGGCTTTGTCGCGCATGTCGGCATGGGCGATCCGGTCTGTCCGCGTCTGTCAGCTTTGGCAGGGCAGGCAGTACAAAAGGCGGGCGGTGACCCGATGCAGGGCGCGACCTATCTTGCGATGGAGGGGCCGCAATTTTCCACCCGTGCCGAAAGCAAAATGTACCGCCAATGGGGCGCGCATGTGATCGGCATGACCGGCATGCCCGAGGCAAAACTCGCCCGCGAGGCTGAACTGCCCTATGCGCTGCTCGCCATGGTGACTGACTGGGATAGCTGGCGCGATGCAGAGGCTGCGGTCGATGTGGCAGAGATCATCGCGCAGATGCAGGCCAATGGGGATCTGGCCCGCAAGTCTATCGAACAGTTTCTCGCGCTGCTTCCCGCCACACGTGAACCTTCGCCAATCGATACGTGCCTGAACGATGCGGTGATCACCGCGCCTGACAAACATGACAAGGATTTGATTGCAAAGCTGGATGCCGTTGCAGGGCGCCTGTTTGAGGCGGATTAAGCGGCTGCGCAGACAGCGACTGTCGACTTCGCTTGATTACAATTGAAACCGGGTGCAGATGTTGGCGCATTGTTTAACCCGTTATGAGTCGCTGTCTGTATGGCCACAACCCTTGCGCGGGCACCCATTGCCCGATCCTCCGCAACCACTGCTCTGCGCCCGCTAAGCCGAGAGGCTCTGCGCAAGGCCTATCGGCTTGAAGAGGATGTGTGCGTCAGTCAGCGACTGGCAGAGGCGAGCAAGGCGTCGCACCTCCACGAAAAGGCACAGGCGACCGCGATTGCGCTCGTCGAAGGAGCGCGTGCGCACAAGGCGAGCGGTCTGGACGCTTTTCTACAGCAATTTGGCCTCGCGACCGAGGAAGGCATTGCGCTGATGTGTCTGGCCGAGGCGCTGCTGCGCGTGCCCGACCATGCCACCGCTGACGCGCTGATCCGTGACAAGATCGGCGATATCGATTGGTCAGAACATCTTGGTGCGAGTTCCTCCACCTTTGTGAACGCCGCGACATTCTCTCTGATGCTCACCGGCGAGGTTCTGGAACGCCCTGAAGAGCATCAGCGCGGGATGAGCGCGACGTTGAAAGGCACAATGAACCGGTTGGGCGAGCCTGTTATCCGCAAGGCCACGTTGCAGGCCATGCGTATTCTGGGCGGGCAATTTGTGTTTGGCCGCACGATTGAGGAAGCGATGAAACGCGCTGCGCCTGAGCGTACCAAGGGCCTCACCCATTCGTTCGACATGCTGGGCGAAGCGGCGATGACCTATGCCGATGCCGAGCGCTACCGCCAGTCATATGAGAGTGCTATTGCCCGTCTGGCAAAGGAAAAGGGCGCTGATCTGGGCCAGAAACCCGGTATTTCGGTCAAGCTGTCGGCGCTTCACCCGAAATATGATTTTCTGCATGCCGAGCAAGCCTGTGCTGATCTGGTACCGATTCTGCGCGATCTCGCGATGCAGGCACGCGATGCCGACATTCATTTCACCCTCGATGCCGAAGAGGCCGAACGGCTCGAACTCTCGATGGATATTATCGAGGCTCTGGTTGCGGACGATACGCTGTTCGACAATGGTACCGAACGCGGATGGACAGGGTTCGGTATGGCTATTCAGGCCTATCAGAAACGTGCTGTGCCACTATGCGATTGGGTGGCGCGCCTCGCCCGCAAGCATGACCGCCGCCTGTTCGTCCGCCTGGTCAAGGGCGCCTATTGGGACACAGAAATCAAGCTGAGCCAGGTGGGCGGCTACACCGATTATCCGGTGTTCACCCGCAAGGTGGCGACCGATGTGTCATACCTTGCCTGCGCGGAGACGCTCTTCAAGGCGCAAGACGTGATCTACCCGGCTTTCGCAACACATAACGCCTATACGATTGGCGCGATCCAAGCGCTCGCCGCAGAGCATGGGATGGACACCCCGGCCTCAAGTAGCGGAGCGGTAGGCCAGACGAAAACGGCCTCAAGGAGCGGAGCGGTAGGCCACAGATACGAATATCAAAGGCTGCATGGCATGGGCGAGGATGTCTATGCCGCGCTTGCCAAGGTGGAAGGCAACACGCGAACTCCGGTGCGGATTTATGCGCCGGTCGGCAATCACAAGGATTTGCTGGCGTATCTCGTGCGCCGTCTGCTGGAAAACGGCGCCAATAGCAGCTTCGTCAATCGCATGGCTGATGCTGATGTGCCCGCCGTTGATCTGGCGACCGATCCGGTGGCGGAGCTCGCCGCGCTGGAGCCAAAGCGCAATCCGGATATTCCACTGCCGACCAACATTTTTCCAGGCCGGGCGAACAGCGCAGGTGTGGATCTTGCCGACCCGCTGGTGCGCGAGCCTTTGCTGGCGCGACTGGAGACGCTGAAATCACGCCAATGGTATGCTGGCCCGACCTTCCCCGCGACCGAAGCGGGCGAGGAAGCGCCGATCAACGCACCACAAGACCTCACGCACGAAGTGGGCGTGCGTCGCGATTCAACCGAGGAAGAAGTCGAGCAGGCAATCGGACGCGCCCAAGCAGTCCAGCCCGGTTGGGACATGCTGGGCGGAGAGAAGCGCGCATTGCTGCTCGAAGCTGCCGCAGATGCGTTCGAGGCGCATACGGATGAGTTCCTGAGCCTGTGCCAGCGCGAGGCGGGGAAGACGCTGCTCGATGCCGTGCTTGAACTGCGCGAAGCGGTCGATTTCCTGCGCTATTATGCCAGCGAGGCGCGCAGCATGTTCAGCGGACCCTTCGCCTTGCCGGGGCCAACGGGCGAGGAGAACCGTCTCTCACTCCACGGACGCGGCGTCTTCGCAACCATATCGCCGTGGAATTTCCCACTGGCAATCTTCATCGGCCCAGCAGCAGCCGCGCTCGCCGCGGGCAATACAGTCGTAACCAAACCTGCCGAGCAAACGCCATTGATCGCGGCCCTCGCTGTGAAGCTATGCCACGAAGCGGGGATACCCGAGGAAGTCTTGCAATTGCTTCCCGGCGCGGGCGATGTCGGGCAGATGATCACCAGCGATCCGCGCATTGCTGGCGTAGCGTTCACCGGGTCCACCGAAACCGCGCAGGCGATTAACCGCGCGCTTGCTGCACGCGAAGGACCGATTGCGACATTCATCGCCGAAACCGGTGGGCAAAACGCTATGATTGTCGATAGCTCCGCCCTGCCCGAGCAGGTCACCCGCGATGTCGTGGCCAGCGCATTTCAAAGCGCGGGGCAACGCTGTTCAGCACTGCGTATGCTCTATCTGCAAGAGGACATCGCGGACGACACGCTCGCCATGATCCGTGGTGCGTTCGAGGCGCTCACTGTTGGCGATCCACTCGCCCTTGCCACCGATGTTGGCCCAGTGATTGATCCTGATGCGAAGGCCGCGTTGGAGCGGCATGTCGCTCGGCGCAAAAAGGCCGGGCGACCGGTGTCACGCCTGAAACTGCCGCGCGGTGCGGCCAAGGGCTGCTTTGTCGCCCCAACTATCATAGAGCTCGACTCCATTCTCGACTTGAAACGCGAGAATTTCGGCCCGGTCCTACATGTGGCGCGCTTCGCCGGTGACCAGCTGGAACAGGTCGTCGCCGACATTAACTCGACCGGATATGGCCTGACGCTCGGCCTCCACAGTCGTATCGAGGATACGCGTGAATTGGTTGAGGCCCGCGCCCGGGTCGGCAATTTCTACGTCAATCGCAATCAGATCGGAGCCGTCGTCGAAAGCCAGCCCTTCGGCGGCGAAGGCCTCTCTGGCACTGGGCCAAAGGCAGGCGGGCCGCATTACGTCGCGCGCTTCGCAACCGAACGTGTGGTCTGCATTGATACAACCGCAGCCGGAGGCAATGCGTCGCTGCTGGCAAGCTAGCGCTTGATACGCAGCGTGTTGCTGCGATAGACGGTCAAGCCATGACGGGACGCGTATTTCGATTGGTTCTCGCCGCAATGGCGCTGCTCTGGACCGTGCCTGCTGCGGCGGATGTGCAGATCCATTTTCACAGCTTCAATGGCTCAGTCTTGTGGGGTCGCTATCCACACACCTTCATCGTGATGGAGGGGACACTTGAGGCAAGCGGCAAAGCGGTCAAAGAGAATTACGGCTTTTCGGCAAAACGCACGACGCCTGCGGTTCTGAATGGCCCGGTGAAGCACACGATCCTGATCGAAAAAGAGAAATGGCTGACCAAAACCAATCGCCATTTCACACTGTCACTCAGCGATGATCAGTATTGGCGTGTGAAGGCGATGGTCGAGGAATGGCGTAACGCGCCGGGCAAATTTTACGATCTCGATACTCGCAATTGCATCCACTTCGTGGGTGAGATTGGCAAGATTGTGGGCCTGAAAGTGACCTACCCACAAAAGATGCTGCGTCGCCCGAAAAAGTGGCTGAACCATATCACCGGGTTGAACCCGAAACTGGGCGCTAGGGCGATAAAGTAGTGGGAAGATGATGGCGCGCACTAGCCCCGCCACTCACCTTCGGGAATCAATCTCACATGGCGATTCTTTCAGACAAATGGATTCGGGAACAGGCGCAGACACACGGCATGATAGAGCCATTTGTGGAGGCTCAGCGCCGCGAAGGGGTAATCTCCTACGGTGTGTCATCCTTCGGATATGACGCGCGTGTCGCACCTGAATTCAAGATCTTCACCAATGTGAATTCAGCAACGGTCGATCCCAAGAGCTTCGATTCTGAAAGCCTGGTCGACCGCGAAACCGATGTGTGCATCATCCCGCCCAACTCCTTTGCCCTCGCACGCACCGTCGAATATTTTCGCATTCCCGACGATGTGCTCGTTATCTGTCTGGGCAAGAGCACCTATGCCCGTTGCGGCATAATTGTGAACGTCACTCCGCTTGAGCCAGGCTGGGAAGGACACGTAACGCTGGAGTTTTCGAACACCACACCGTTGCCAGCGAAGATTTACGCCAACGAAGGCGCATGCCAGTTTCTATTCCTGCAAGGGAACGAACGCCCCGAGGTTACCTATGCCGACCGCGCGGGCAAATATATGGGCCAGCGCGGTGTGACATTGCCCAAGCTATAGAATTAGCGCGCCGAACCACCCGCGCCCTACACCCTTCCATCCGGAGTCGACCGGGACACCATTGAGGTCGAAGGATAGAGGGTGCCGGTGGCGTTCGATATCAATCGAGAATACCTAAACCGTAACGGCTTTGACTCTATCGCCTGCTGCCCCCAAGTGAACACAAGTTTCAGCGGCGAAGGAGAGTATATATGGCAACCCCCGAATTTGATCTGATCGTTTACGGCGCAACTGGCTATACCGGGCGTCTGGTCGCGGAGTATCTGTCCAACCACTATGGAAGCCGCGACGATGGCCCCAGCTGGGCGATGGCTGGCCGCAGTCAGGAAAAGTTGGAGGCTGTGCGCGATGAAATCGGCGCACCAACCGATACACCGCTGGTCGTTGCTGACGCCGATGATCCTGCGAGCCTTGAGGCGATGTGCAACCGCGCCAAAGTGATCGTGACGACAGTTGGCCCCTATCAGCTTTATGGTGACAAACTGCTCGAGGCATGCGTGAAAACCGGCACCCATTATACGGATCTTTGCGGTGAGCCGGGGTGGATGGCTGAGAAGATTGCCGCGCATGAGGCAGATGCCAAAACAAGCGGAGCGCGCATCTGCTTTTCCAGTGGATTTGACTCCATCCCCTTCGATCTTGGGGTGCTGATGACACAAAAGGCCGCGCAGGAACGGTTTGGTAAGCCTGCCCCCAAAATTCGCGGACGGGTACTCGCGATGGCGGGCACATTCTCAGGCGGGACCGCTGCCAGCCTGGGTGCAACCATGAAGGCGGCGGCGAAGAACCCCTCGCTGATCAATGTGTTGCGCGATCCCTTTGCGCTGACGCCGGGCTTTGACGGGCCGAGCCAACCGACCGGCATGGTCCCGCAGCTCGAGCAGGATCTCGACAAATGGGCGGCGCCGTTTGTGATGGCACCGATCAACACAAAGAATGTCCACCGCACCAACTTCCTGTTGGGTCACCCTTATGGCGAAGATTTTCAGTATGATGAGATGATGCTGACCAGCCCCGGCGAAGCAGGCAAGAAAATGGCCAATGCGGCGGTTGAGATGATGAAGAACCCGTTCGGCGCAAAACCGCCCAAGCCCGGTGAAGGGCCAAGCAAGGAAGAGCGCGAAAACGGCTTTTACGATGTGCTGTTTGTTGCCGACATGCCGGATGGCGAAACGCTGCATTATGGTGTCAAAGGCAAGTATGATCCGGGTTATGGCTCAACCAGCCGCATGATCGCCGAAACCGGCATCGCGCTGGCGAACAGCGACGGGCCTGGCGGCATCGGAACACCGGGCTCTTTCCTGGGCGAAGATCTGGTCGACCGACTGCAAGAGCATGCCGAAATCAGCTTCGCAGTTGAGAAGTAAATAGACCAATTGGGAAGGGTGGCCCCGGTGCATGCCGGGACCCCCTCTCAATCAAAAGCTCAAACGCACGCTTGCCTTTCCATTGCGACCAGCCAGCGGCACGAAGTCTTTCGTGAAGCTCGCGTGGCGACGGCCCGTCACGTCGAAAATATTGTCTACACCGACCAACACAGTTACGTTCTCGCGACTTGGTAGCGGACGCCATGCAACCGAGAAATTGACCAACGCAAAGTCGCTCGTCTCGGTTTCAAAACGCGCGACCCGGTCTTGCTCCGCAAACCATTGCACCTCGCCGCGGATGTCGAAAGCGGTAGCGTCTGCGCCTCCAGCGCCCCAAGCAGCGACAATGGCGGGATCCGTGGCACGGCTAGAGCCATCATCCAGCTCTGCCCGCACATAGGATGCGCGCACATCGGTCATCAGTGTGAATGCGCCATTGTCGAAAAACGGATAGGTTACCTCGCCCTCGACGCCGAAGTAATCTGCATCCTGCTGGAGATACTGGAAGACGGGCAGGCCATCCTCCTCATCGCCCGTGTCGATCAGATAGATATAATCGTCAAACCATTGCTGAAAGACGGCGACGCTAAACTCCGCACGGCCTAAACGTCCGCGCGCGAACCCTTCAACGCCCCATGCACTCTCTGTGCTCAGGTTTGGATCACCGATCTCAAACGCCTGTGTCGCAATGTGGGGGCCGTCAGAGAACAGCTCTTCCGCGCTCGGCGCACGTTCAACCCGCGACAGATTGATGCCAGCGCGAAACGCCTCATCACCTTCATAGATGAAACCAAGCGCGCCAGAAAACGTCTCGAAATCGCGCTCAGTGGCAATAGGCTGGCTCTCCACATCGGTCAGCTCGATCCGTCCGATCGCCTCAACCTGAAACGGGCCATTGCCAAATTCCTGTAGCGCGAACAGCGCGAATTGATCGGTTATGTTTGGCGGAACATAGGCCTCCGCCCCCTCTGCGAAGAAATCTCGATGGGTGTACTGCGCGCCGATAGACCCGCGCCAGCTCTCGGTATCTTTCTGAACCAGCTCCAGCCGTGCCTCTATGGACTCGCTGTCGAACACCGTCCCGACCTCGTCACCTTCAAATTCGGTGTGGGTGTAGTCGGAATAGCCGAAACGCAGCTTCAGATCGGAGAAGAAGCCTGTGCCGAGCACGATATCGCCAAGGAAGTCAGCACGGACTTGCTCAAGGTCGATGGAAACGATTTCTTCGCCTTCTTCCTCTTCGCCCCCTTCTTCGCCTTCCTCACCCTCTTCGCCGTGGTGCTCGCCTGCGCCGGGGCGACCGGGCACGCCGTAATTAGTGTCGTAATATCCTATGGAAGCGCCGAAGACACTCTCGCCAACAAAGACACCAAAGCCGCCATTCACGGTCCAGGTTTCAGTCGCGCTGTTGGGTACAAAACCGCGCTGTTCGGCAGCCTCGCGAAGCTCGTCTGCCTCCTCCAGCTCGCCCTCAGCCTCTTCTTCATTCGCCTCGTCAAACAAGGCCTGTCGCAAGGCGGGGCTCACCTGAAAGCCGCCAATCTCCACATCGTCTGTTTCGCGGAATGAGCCATCGAGGTGGATCACGAAATTCTCAGAAGCCGCGATGTCTATCGACGCACCGGCCTGGCGGAGATCATAGGCCGTGTTGTATGCCGCCAAGGCATCAAGATGGACAGGCTTGTCAGGGACACGGCGCGGAATGCGTTTATCGATCACGTTCACTGCACCGCCAATCGCCTGGCTACCATAAAGGAGAACGGCAGGGCCGCGCAGCACCTCAATACGTTCGGCGGTCAGAGGGTCAATCGTCGTCGCATGGTCCACCGATGTATTGGATACGTCAGCGGTGCCAAGCCCGTCGATCAGCACCCGAACGCGTTCACCTTGAAAGCCACGCAAAACCGGGCGCGATGCACCGGGTGAGAAGCTCGTTGCGGATACCCCCGGCAACTTGGCCAGAACCTCGCCGATTTGTCCGTCAAGATTGCGTTGGATGTCGGCGATCTCAAAAACCGATGTGCCCGCCAGCAGGTCGAATTGGCGCAAACCCTGCGCACTGACGATAATATCGCCTTTCATATCGACCTGTCGCGAATGCAGGTCATCCTCAACCCGCTGCTCCGCGGCGGCGGTATCCTGAGCGTCTTGTTCTTGCGCAAGGGCCGTCTGACTTCCCAAAGCGAATGAAAGGGCAGCGAGCGATGCGCCAGCACGTGCGAATGATTTTGAATGATACAACATATCCTTCCATTGACGCGCCGGCGAGCCGTTTGCAACAGATAATTCGACGAAAAGGCGAGTTGAGCGGGTAAACCACAAATGTGTCGCCAAAACGCGACAGTTGCCGCTCGACCACTCGCAGCTAAACAACGATTGAATAAAAGAAAATGGAGCGGGCGAGGCGATTCGAACGCCCGACCCCAACCTTGGCAATCTTGCAGACGGTCTTTTCTGTGCTTTTCGATCCTACGCCAGAACCCACCAAAATGGTTGATTTATTGACTGTTTTTTGAATTCATCTACGCTAGACTTTTCCATGAGTGACCGCCGGTTTCCGTTCGCGTGGTCACCCAGTGGTCACCCCGAACCGAAGGTTGTGGTCCCTCACAGGAGCGAGAAATGGCGAGTCCCCGGTCAGTCCTCATCACGAAACGCCAGCTTGAGGCGACGGAACCCCGAGCAAGGCGCTGCGAAATCTGGGATAGCCTGGTACCAGGTTTCGGCGTGCGCGTAGGGCCGAGCGGCATCAAGACATTCATTGTTCGCTATCGAGCGGAAGGTGGCGGCCGCTCGGCTCCAAAGCGCTTTGTTTCGATCGGTCGGTTTGGCGCGTTGACAGTCGAGCAGGCACGAAAAGGGGCGAAGGAAATTCTCGCAGCAGCTGCTTTGGGAGAAGATCCCGCATCTGATCGAAATGCCAAACGTCTGGAACTCAAAATCGCCGCGCTGGTCGATCTTTATGAAGAAGAGGGTTGCTATATCCAGCGTGGCGTTCGGCAGGGTGAGCCGATGAAGCCGCTAACCAAGAAATACACGATCAGCCGGTTGCGTCATCACGTAGTCCGCCTGCTCGGCCATAAGCGCATTTCGGAGTTGACCCCGGGAGATGTCGAGCGCTTTTTCCGCGACGTCGAGCAGGGCAAGTCTCGTAAGGATGAGAAGGTCGGTCATCGTAAACGAATAGTGGTGCGTGGCGGCCCTGGTGCCGCGAGAAAAGTGTTCCGTGACTTGTCAGCGATGTACAGTTTCGCAGTGCGGCGCGGGTTGGTCGATACCAATCCATGCGAAAAAGCCGTAGTCCGAAAGACCGATGGACGCAGAACACGTTTTTTATCCTTAGCAGAAGTCCGACGGCTCGGAGAAGCGTGCGATGCGCTCGAAGCGAATGGTTTCAATCCCAAGGCGCTGAACATCACTCGGATGTGGATTCTGACTGGTTGTCGACGTCAGGAAATCGTCGAGCTCAAATGGGATGAAGTTGATTTGGAACGGGGACTATTGCGTTTGCAGGATTCCAAAACCGGGCTTTCTGTTCGAGTCGCTCTCAGGCGCCGCGATTGGTCTCCTTCGCAGTGTCGCAAAAGAGAACAGCGAATATGTATTCCCCGCAGACGCTGGTGAGGGCTATTTTCAAGGTACGAAAAAGCTCTGGCCAAAGATTGTTGCTAAGGCAGACCTTATTGGCGTTACGCCTCATACGCTTCGCCACACCCTAGGTGCTATCGCGACCTCAAGCGGTGAAGCCCTCGCAATGACCGGTGCGATCTTAGGGCACGCCAACATGCGATCCACGATGATCTATGCTCACATCGACTACGATCCCATGAAAGAAGCAGCTGATCGCGTAGGTGACATACTTGCCGAAGCGATGGGACAAAGGCCGAAGACAACAGAAAGCTAGGGGCACAAACTTAAACGTTTAACTTATCCAAAAAGCACGCTAGAGGCGGCCCACGAAGACTAAGGGCAGACAACAATTGCATCACTCCGTCATCCTCATTCTGTTGGGCATTCTCGTAGGCGCAAGCATCCCGCTGCAGGCAGCGGCCAATGCGAAGTTGGGCCAATCTCTTAGCCAGCCTCTCTGGTCTGCTGCCATTGCCCTGTCTATCAGCGCACTCGTGGCCTTTTGCACGATTGCGATCACCCGCTCGCCACGCCCTCCCCTCGACGCAGCGTTTCAGGTTCCAGCTTGGTGTTGGCTTGGGGGACTATCTGGAGCAGCGTTCGTAATTTCTGGGATTTACCTGCTGCCTAAGATTGGTGCCGCTCAGTTCTTAGTCGCAACTGTAGTTGGACAGCTAATCCTAGCAGTTGTTATCGACCACAATGGCTGGCTCGGCGTGGCTACAAAACCAATCGAACTCAATCGTTTGATCGGCCTAGCACTAGTCCTTGTTGGAACGGCGCTGGTGGTATCGGCACAGCCACAGCGATCAATCTAGATCAGGCTGCCTGAACTCCAGACACACGTCCAGGAAACGATCTGCGTACAGCAAGCTTTACCGGCAAGACGACGTCGTCGATCTTTGCTTCGGGATTTTCCATCCGTCGATTGAGAAGCCCAAAGGCTTCTCTTCCAAGGTCGCTGAGAGGCTGCGAGATTGTCGTCAAAGGTGGGGATACGATGTCAGCAAACTGAATATCGCCGAAACCGGTTACGGCGATATCGTCGGGCACTTTCAGCCCGAGGGATGCAAGATAACGGATCGCCTCAATCGCGATCAAATCGTTTGGGCATACCAACACCTCAGCCTCAGATCTTGCCAGCCTGGCTAGAACGTTATCAGCTAGAGGTGGCGAGAAACTGTTTACCTCTTCCCAAACAACCTCAGCTTGCGGCCCAAGATTCTCGACAAATCCATCTCGCCGAAGCGACGCTGACCTGAAGTTTTCCGGTCCACGAACGAGCCCGACTTTCGTCCTCTCAGACTGATTGACCAAGCTCGCCAGCATTTTTCCTCCTACCCAGTGGTCGGAGGTGACCATATCGAATCCGTCGATTTTGGTGTCGACCAACACGGCGGGAACTGTGATGTCGGCAATCTTTTCACAATTTCCTGCGTGTGAGGGCCACCAAATAATTCCGTCGACCCCTTGTTTCCCAAGACGATTGACCCCTTCGAGTTCTCGCTGGCCATCCCCATCTGAGTCAAACAAAAGAACGCTCAGACCTTCGCCGCTCGCCGCCTGCTGGACTGCCTTTGCAAATTGCGGAAAGAACGGGTTGCTCAGGTCCGGCAAGACCAGTCCGACTGTGTCCGTCTTTCCCGTTCGCATAGTTTGGGCGGACTTGCTTGGGCGGTATTGCAGATTTTCGGCTACCGCCAGTATTCGCTCTCTGGTGGCGCGTCCGACACCTTCCCGACCGTTGAGAGCATAGGAAGCAGCGGCAATCGAAACATCAGCCTCACGCGCAACATCCTTGATTGAGGGTGGCTTGGTGCCAGTCTTCACCTTATTGTCCGGCACTCTCTGCTTCTCCCTACGTCCAAGTCTTTTGTCGAATCACTCTAGTCGCCGAGTTTAGATTCGGGAACCCCGCGGGACGAAACTCGGTGAGAGAGACGCTACACCAAGAACATAAGTCCAGCGAGAGCGGCGCTCATGAGATTCGCCAGACTTCCCGCTAGCAGTGCACGCAAGCCGAGTGACGCGACGTTGGCTCGCTGACTAGGTGCGAGTCCGCCGAGCACCGCAAGCTGGATTGCAATGGAACCAAAGTTTGCAAATCCGCACAGAGCAAAGGTTGCGACTATGACTGATTCTGGCGAGAGGGTTTCACGAATTTGGGCCAGATCGGCGAATGCAACGAACTCGTTCAATACAACCTTGGTCCCGAAAAGTCCGCCAACCGTCGTTGCCTCATCCCAAGGCACGTTGAGCAAGTACATAACAGGAGCGAACAAGGTACCGATTATCTGCTGAAAGCTGAGATCTGGATAACCAAACCATCCGCCGATACCTCCCAGAAGCCCATTGGCGAGAGAGACCAAAGCAACGAATGCCAAGACAAGCGCCCCTACAGCTGCCGCTATCTTGAGACCCGTTTGCGCTCCTTCGGCGGCAGCCATGATGATGTTTGCAGGCTTGTCCTCGTCGTCCACTCCAACGAGGTCAACTTCTGGGTCTTTACCCAGTGCATCGGGTTCATCTGGGACAATGATCTTTGCCATCATGATACCACTAAGGCGCAGACATGAAGCTAGCTGACAGCAGATATGGGAGAATGTCCGTACCGAGCACAGCGGCATAGGCAGCGAGTATCGTCCCCGCCACGCCTGCCATGCCGACCGACATCATCACGAAAAGCTGTGACCGGGTCATGTTGGATATGTACGGTCGAACCACGAGCGGAGACTCGCTCTGCCCCACAAAGATGTTGGAGGCAGCAGCAAGCGACTCCACTCGTGAAATACCGGTAATAGCCTGCAGTGCCCCGCCCACCCATTTGACGATAAAACCCATCACCTTGAGGTAATAGAGGATTGATATCAGAGTTGAGAAAAAGACAATGGCTGGGAGGGCAGCAATAGCGAAGCTCAGTCCTCCCTGATCTGCACTCGCGAGGTTGCCGAACACGAAATCCACGCCGGCTTGCGCATGACCAAGAAGAGCAGCAACGGCGTTTGCCATCGCAAGCACCACGTTTTTTCCTAGCTCGGTACGGAGCACCAGAAACCCGATCGTGGCTTGGAGGGCGAAGGCCGCCAACACGACTCTCAGCCTGATCGAACGGCGATCACATGACGCGAGAAACGCGACGAATAAGATCGTTAGAATTCCGGCAATGCCAAACAGATACTTTTCCAAGGCTCCCTCCCAGGTGCTTCCCGAGCAGGAGGTTCAGCACCTCGCTCAAGTCAAAATTTGAGCTGTGTTAAATTCGAGACGTGTAAGGGCCAACGCGCCTGACTACCGGTGATGCGTGATCGTTGCTGTCCAAAACAAAGATATCGAAGGATGCCCCACCGCGCGCAACGCGCACTACAACATGACCTTGCTGACTTTGAAGGTCATTGGCGAAGCGTTCATTCAGCAAAGCGTTGTGCGGAAGTAGTTCAAGGGAATAGACATCTCTAAGTGTCTCTCCATCTTCTCGCCACGGCCATTTGCGGAGCATTCTTTGCAGTTGTTCCTGCCCAGGGTGACTGATGTGCCAGTTCGGTATGATATAGGCCTGTGGGTTCAGATACCTGTCCGATGCGGCACCGACGGCGTCAAAGTAGCCATGGTGGTTTGCGAGAGCCACATCAACCTCACCACACACCCGAGCAGTTGGCGTTTCCACATCGGTCCAAGGGGTTCTCCCATCGCTAGTGTCTGAGTGAATGTCTGCACCAGCGAAGTAACTGAATGAGCCATATCTGATGCGGAGCGCTATCGAAGCGTTGTTCTCATCAAGAACGCTTCCGACAGGACGATCAGGATAGGCCTCGAGCACGCTTGCAGAGCGCTCGCCCTCGCCAGTCCAAACTCTTCCGCTTGAGGCCAGCACCCGGACTTCGAAGTCAGGAAAGTCGTGTGCGGTCGGTCGTTGCATCGAAATCTGGCCAACTGACCCGACCGTAGCCGCTTCTACACGTTGTTGTTGCGCCAGCCGATGGCGCAACCATGCAATGTAGTTGTGGGTGAACGGTGCATTCGGGGGAACTATAGTAGCGAAGTCGGGGAAAGACCGATCGATTACAGTCTTCGCTGGCAAGAGAACATCAAGTTCGCTCAAACCTGTTGGAACAAAGCCAAGCGGGCCCGCTTCCTCTCCGGCAGGCACATCGCCGATGTGATCGGGATGAACGTGCGTTCCGACCAGATAATCTAAGGTGTCCAGATCTGCCCTTGGTCCATAGCGCAGGATGTAATCGGCGACCCAGCCCGCTGGGGTCCTTGAACCATCGGGACGAGGAGGCGAGCTTGTTTCAAGCCTCGTGTTTGAAGCACCGCAATCGACAACTGCAGTGGTGCCATCCGGCATCACAAGAAAACTGGCGCTTCCACGTCCTGTGTTGATGTGATGGATGTCCAGATCGCCCGGACGCCAACGCGGCAATTCCGAAACGTCGCATGCATTTGCAGCAAGCGACCAGTTCCATGCGGCTAACCCGGGAATGGCGGCGGTAACACCGAGAAACCGCCGCCTGGAGAGAGATGTATCGACCAACCCTAGCTTCCTTTCAACTCGATTGGCCAACAACCCGGTGGCTCAAGATATTCAGTCCAATTCCCAAGAAACACGGATTCCGTATGTGCGTGGAGGTCCAAAAACCTCTCCGAGCCCAGCAGCGCCAAAATCGGAGCGGATGAAGACAAATTCTTCATCAAACAAGTTTTTCGCCCAAAGTGTTACGCGCCACCCAGCGTCGCTATCAATTCCAATCGATGCATCAGCGAGGTCAAATGAGTCGATCAGGAAGGTGGCACGGTTCTCCGCACCGGTGAAGTAGTCGTCCTGCCAAGTGTAGCTGGCATTAGCGAATAACTCACCGAAGTCGCCGATCGGCAAGCGCAAATCAGCGCCAATCGAAAAGCTGTTTTCTGGTGACGTCGGCAGGAAGTTTCCGCTGAAGTCATTACCATTCGGCAGCAAGAACTCATCATATGTCGCGTCAAGATAAGAATAGCTGCCGAATATGGTAAGCTCATCAATGATTTGCGCATTGAGCTCCAGTTCGAAGCCTTGGATGCTGGCTTCAGCGGCATTGACGATGACAAAGTTGAATGAGTTGTCGAGAAAGCCTTCTTGCTTGTCCTGAAAGTCTTGGATGAAGCCCGCAATGTTGAAGTTTATGCGACCATCAAGGAACGAAGTTTTGATACCCGCCTCAAAGGCTTCAACCGTTTCAGGCTGGAACGGGATAGATATCGTAGCCAGATTATCGTCTTCAGTGTTAAACCCGCCAGAGGTGAAACCCTCGCTGTAGCTGCCATACACGGTGACTTGCTCGCTCGGCCTCCATGTCAGTGCAATCCTCGGGGTAAACTTCTCGAAATTGGCCGAAAGCTCTGGAGAGCTGAAATTGGAGCCAGGATTGAGCGCATTGACAAAGTCGAGTTGAGCGTCGCGCCCCTCCCAGGTGTACCGGCCACTCGCGTTGAGCGTCAGCGTAGGAAGAATTTCCCACTGGATATCACCATAGATTGCAAAACTGTCAGTTTGCACATCTTGGTCGAAGGTCTGGTTTCGGATCACATTGCCCGTGACGCCAGCAAACCGCTGAGATGCTGCCGATCGAGTGATATCCTCTTGGAAGTAGTAGAGCCCGCCAACGACCTCAACTGGCCCACCAAAATCACTTGTGAAGCGCAATTCCTGCGAGAACGTTTGGGGATTCTCAGCGTTGGTTGCGGTCTGCTGGAACGGGAAGAAAGGGTTGAAGGATGGCAGGAAGTTAAACGCTACAGCACTGAACGCGAAGTCCTCGAAACTGTCCGTCTCACGATAAGCAGTGATCGACGAAACCTCTCCAACGCCAACATCTAGATCGACATGAGCTGACAAGCCAAAGATGTCCCGGTCGAAATCCTGATCAATACCATGCTCGGATGTGCGGATATTACCATCATCTGCACCGGCGGGCGAAATAGCCGAAAGCGTCCTCCCGCCGTTTTGGTCGGAAGAATAATCAGCTGTTAGAAGAACGGACAGGGTCGGCGTAGGCTCGACAAGGATCTGGCCGCGAATGTTGAAGGTGTTCAGGTCGCTTTGCTCGGTTCCGGCAAGGCGATCCTCACCAAACCCATCACGTGTCCGGTACGACGCAGATAACTTGACAGCCGCACTATCAGCGACCGGCGCGCTGACCAGACCGCGCAGATCGATAGCATCGAAGTTTCCATAGCCAAACTCGGCTTTTGCATCGACGCGATCAAGCGATGGTCGTGAGGTCTGGATGACTACCGCGCCGCCAGTCACATTTCGACCAAAGAGAGTGCCCTGCGGGCCACGCAAAATCGAAACTTGTTCGATGTCGAACAATTCGAATGCAGCACCAGAGTTTCTCGAGATAAAGACATCATCGAGGAAGACACCAACGGGCTTGCTCACACCAGCCTGAGAGAACGTGTTGTTGGCACCCCGAATAGCAAAGATTGGCTCGGCTTCGCTGAACCGAGAGGCCGAGAAACCAGGGGTGAAGCGCGCAATCTCACCCACTTCCGAGATTCCCCGTTCCTCCAGCGCCTCTCCGCTAATTGCGGTAATGGCAAGTGGCACATCCTGAAGCGCCTGTTCACGCCGCTGCGCCGTGACAACGATTGTATTGCCTTGTCCGGAGCCTTCCTGTGCGCTTGCCGAATTGTCATCGGTGCCCTCAGCAGTTTGTGCGGATACAACTCCTGATTGAGCTGCGACCGATAGTGCCGCAATCGCAGCGGATGTCTTGAGAAATGCGATTCTTTTCATGTCTTTTCCCCTTTTGTGCGTCGCGGCAACCGCCCATCGAATGCCATCCCGTCATTACACTTTAATTAAACGTTTAAGATATATGACCACAAGGATCAACCGTTGAATTATTCCTCATGAGTTGGGCGGCTCGTCTCAGTAACTAGGCCGCGCAAGTCGACCTCAGGTCGAGGCCCGAAGTGGCTTATCGCTTCAGAGGCGCAGATGGTTCCTGTTGTCAGGCATGCGCGTGTACTTTGGCCTTTCAAGAGCCCGGACAAGAAACCTGCAGCAAACAGATCTCCCGCTCCTGTTGTATCGACAACAGCAACATTCCTGTTGGCCGGCACCTGTTCAATTTGGCCGTCCCGCAAGCAGGTGGCGCCGTTCTCTCCATCGGTGCCGACGAGCACCGGAATGACCTCAGCCAGCCCTTGTAGAGCCTCATGGAGCGAATCCGTCTGCATCATCGAATTTGCCTCAAGTCGATTGGCAAACAGGATCGAAATTTTACCTGCATGGAAGAGGGCTTCGAACTCATCACGGTGTCGCTCAACCACAAACGCATCCGATAGCGTTAATGCGACTTGGCAATCGTGCGCTAGTGCGACTTCTAAAGCAGCATTCATCGCCGGTACGCGCTTCATCCGAGTCCCACAGGTAACCTTCAAGCAGAAGAATGCGCGACGATCTGATCGCGTCTTCATTGATGGCTTCAGTCGGAAGGGTTTGAGATGCGCCGAGAAACGTATTCATCGTCCGCTGACCATCGGGCGTCACCAAAATCAAGGAATGCGCCGTCGGCTTCCCATCAATTGCTGGCTCCACTGTGTATTTTACGCCAGATGCGCGAATGTCATGCGAAAACACGCGTCCCAACTGATCGTTAGCCACCTGGCCTACGAATGAGCATGAGTGACCAAGATGGGCAAGACCAGCGATTGTGTTCGCGACTGAGCCTCCACTAAGCTCTCTGGCAGGTGCCATTCTGCCATAGAGTTCCTCGGCTCTCGATGCCTCGATCAGTTGCATGGATCCTTTGGCGAGACCCTCGGCGTGCAAAAATTCGTCTTTCGATTGGGCGATAACATCGACAATCGCATTCCCAATGCCGATCACGTCAAACTTCTTCTCAATCATATACCATCCCTTAGATTACCGCTGCGCGAAAGCACATCAACGGAATGGTGGCTCTTCGAAGCTACGAAGTTTCCGGGAGTGCATTTGATCCCCCTGCTCCCGGAGCACTTCCATCGTCTCGATGCCGATCAGCATGTGCTCGGAAATCGCACGCTCATAGAAACGGTTCGCTGCGCCGGGCAGCTTGATTTCGCCATGGAGGGGCTTGTCGGAAACGCAGAGCAATGTTCCGTAGGGAACGCGAAAACGGTATCCATTCGCGGCTAGCGTTGCGCTTTCCATATCAATTGCGATCGCGCGGGACTGGTTGAAGCGGAGGGACTCGCTGTGGAATCTCAACTCCCAATTACGATCATCGTTCGTAACCACCGTACCCGTGCGTAGGCGGGTCTTGAGGTCTGCACCTGCATCACCGGTGACTCTCTTGGCTGCCTCAAACAGAGCTTGCTGAACCTCTGCAATCGGGGGCACCGGAACTTCGGGCGGCAAGTCCTCATCCAACACGCCGTCGAGCCTTAGATAGGCGTGAGCCAGCACGTAATCGCCAAGTCGCTGTGAATGGCGAAGGCCGCCGCAGTGCCCGATCATGATCCAGCAATGCGGCCTCAGAACTGCGAGGTGATCCGTAATCGTCTTGGAGTTGGAGGGGCCGACGCCGATGTTAATGAGCGTAATACCTTGCCCGTTTTTTCCGGTCAGGTGGTAAGCCGGCATTTGGAACTTGCCGAGCTCGGATTCCAGAATCTTTTCTCTGGCATCGGGTGTGCCCTTACCGATGCGAACGCCGCCTGGAGCGACCAACTCTTCGTAGAAGTCGTCATTCTCAATCCGATCAATGGCAAGATCGACGAACTTCTCCATATAGCGGTGATAGTTGGTAAAGAGGATGAAGCTCTGGAAGTCGCTCGCTTTCGTACCCGTGTAGTGTTGCAGGCGATGAAGGGAGTAGTCCGTTCTAAGCGCAGAAAACAGGTTTAGTGGCTGGGCCTCCTGGAGATCATCGCCAAGTCTATCGAGCGTGAATTCAGAAGGCTTATCCGCTTCTCCATTGGCGATCTTGTCATCTATCATCGCCAAATTCGGGACGGGAAAGAACCGGGCTAATTCCGAAGGAGGCACCAAGGTCGGCATCGACACCTTTTGCGCCATCAAGAACGTAAGGATAGGGGATTTCAGAGTCAGAAAGCGAAACAGCGATCTCACAATCATAGGTGTTGGTCAGAATTTCGAGCTGCGAAACAAGATAGTCACGGAACAGTTTCGGTTGAGCAATATCCGTCTGATACACCCCTGGACCGTTGAAGTTGCCAAAGGCGCGCGAGAACGCCGGTGTCGCACCATCAGGCTGGTAGGTCACCGTCAGTAAGGGATAACTAAAGCGCCCAGACTTTCGTTCGTCGACATTTGGCGCCTCGCCAGACTCAACAAAAGTATCGAAAGCAGCGCGAAGAGCGGTTTTGCTTTCGGCGTAGAGCGCCTCGAGTTTGTCGGCAGCCTCTTCAGGTGTCGCGCATTTGATGAGTGTACCGCGATCTGTTGTCATTATTGTTCGTCCTCCATTTTTGCCGCGGACGACCGCGTTTTTTCAGTTGGTTGCAAAATATCGCCCGAACCCGTTGGTCGGGCCGGCGCGATAAGTTGACATCCATTCCTATTTACTTAATCGTTTCAGTTAGTCGTCTGGAACGAACTTGTCAACGCCCTGGAAGTGGAGATGAAATGAGGAACCTTAGATTTCGAAACTGGCTGAATCTGGCTGTTTGCTTGCCAGGTTTCGTCGGGCTGTCATTGATTGCAGCGGCCACAGCAACTGCACAAAGTCAGCCATCCAATCAGGTCATGCAAACTGACGATCTGGCTGGGCCTGTTGGGAAAGCCCATGAGCTTCAGGCGGACTCTGGCGCTCGCAATATCCTATTGGTGTTCGACATCGACAACACCCTTCTAACAATGCCGACACGACTCGGCAGCGACAGCCTGGTTCAATCACAACGCAACTGAGATTGAACATGGCAACTTATCCGATTTCCGCTCGTTCGAGGCGCTCGTAGAAGCTCAGAATTTGCTTTTCGCCGCATCTAGAATGAGGCCAACCCAGAGCGACACGGCGGCGCTGCTGCAATCGGTCAGGGACGCAGAAATGGATGTTTACCTGATGAGTGCGCGGGGGCCCGAACTGTTCAACGCTACAGTTCGGGAAACCGAAAGACAGGGTATCGATCCTTCCCCTGTTCGCGTCTGCGCACTCTTCATTTGCAATCAAGGTGGGCAGTACGATGGTTCCGATGTGTCGCGGGCGCTTTTGGCTATTGGACACGCCCCGAGACACGCACCTTATCGCCCGATATCAATACGCGACGGCGTCATGCTTCTTGCAGGACAGCACAAGGGGGAGATGCTGGCGTTGCTCTTAGCTGGTGTCGATATAGACAGTTATGCTGCTGTGATTTTCGTAGATGACAATGCAGAGAACGTCTGGAAAGTTGCGGAGACCATGTACCCGCTGCCGGTTTTCGTCTACCATTATACACGCTGGAACGGCCCACTTACGACCGCCGAAATAGCCCGAACTGGCCAGGAATATCGTACGTTGCAAAATGTTATCTGCTCTGCCTTGGTTGCGACGATTTGCGCGACCGATCCTCAATGACTAACAAACTGTTTCTTGATGCTCAGCGTCTTCTGGAGATGTCATTTTCTCTAGGTGACATGGTCATCGATTCTGGCTTCCGACCCACGCACATTGTTGGCATTTGGCGAGGGGGCGCTCCTATCGGTATTGCAGTGCAGGAGCTGTTGGAGTTCCGCGGCATCGCGTGTGATCACAGCGCAATAAGAACGTCCTCCTATACTGGCATCGATTGCCAAGAGCCGATGGTGAAAGTGTATGCCCTTGGCTACCTGATCGACACACTCAATGCAGAGGATGCTCTGTTGGTTGTGGACGATGTATTTGACTCCGGTCGGTCTATCGAAGCCTTTTTACATGAGCTGCGTGAGAAGTGCCGACGGAACATGCCTGGAACGGTTAAGATTGCGACCGTCTTCTACAAGCCGTCACGCAACCGGACAGATCTCGCTCCCGATTTCTATGTCGAGGAGACCGAAGATTGGCTGGTCTTCCCGCACGAACTTCAGGGATTAAGCGATGCGGAAATACGCGGCCACAAACCGGCTGCATCGCAGATTCTCCGGCCTACCTCATAAGGTCGGTTAAAGAGGACAACCGCTAGGGCTTGGCACCCGCCGCTATCCATTCACCCAACACGTCCCGTTCGCTCTGGGTCATGCCTGACATATTGCCGAGAGGCATCGAATTCGTTTTGACTGCGCGAGCCTCGATCTGAGAAGCGGCTTGCTGGGCATGTTCAAAAGTGTCCAATCGTAAGCCCACGGTACCGTCACGGGAAATGCTGGATCAGTCGGATTAGCGCTATGGCACGAGGTGCAATGCTGTTGCAGTATCGGAGCGACGGTAGCGTAAGTCAACGGCTCCGGTCTGCTTGATTGCGATGGTGGCCGCGGATCATCTCTCTCAAGTGAAACATAAGTCACGGCACTGAGCGCCAGAATTGCAATCAACAGATACAGGGGTTCTGAGGATTGCCCACGATGGCGGAGATTAAATGCGTGCCGAATGGCAACGCCAAGCAGCGCAATGATCCCGAGCACCAGCCAGGGTCGCTCCGCGCCATAAGTCATCGGATGATGCTGGCTGATCATTATGAACAACACAGGAAGTGTCATATAGTTGTTGTGGACTGATCGCTGTTTGGCCTGCTGACCAAGCTTCGGATCCGGTGTCTTGCCGGAAACCAGGTCCGCAACCACCTTTCGTTGATTGGGAATGATAACGAAAAAGACGTTCGCCACCATCACTGTGCCTGCAATTGCGCCAATATGGATATATGCCGCCTTGGAGCTGAAATAGCTGTCGAGCAGAGCCGCGGCGCCCACGAGAAACGAAAACCACAGCGCTCCGAGCCAACGATTATCCCGGCCAACAGGGGTTCGGCACAGTAAATCGTAGAAGAGCCAAGATACCACGATCGCTGCGAGCGCAAGGGCGATCGCCCATGGCACGCCTATGTCTGATTTCGCAGGGTCGATCAGGTAGTTATTGGCACCCCAGTAATAAATGAGCACCAGTAGCGAAAAGCCACTTATCCAAGTGAAATATGCTTCCCATTTGAACCAATGGAGATCCTGGGGCATCTTGGCAGGAGCAACCTGGTACTTCTGTTTATGATAGAAGCCGCCTCCGTGAACCGACCAAACTTCACCGGAGGCGTCGCCCTCTTCAGGGCGTTTGAGATGATTGTCGAGCCAGACGAAGTAAAACGAAGACCCAATCCACGCGATCCCTGCAGTAATGTGTAACCATCGGAAGGCCAAGTTGAGCCATTCCACAAAATCAATCGACATCAGGCATTTTCCGAAATTGTGTTGTTGACGTGCGTCTCACAGCGCACGTTTGGTGCTATTGCGCGTGGCGGATTGGGAGTGAAAAATGGCAACAGTTGAGCAGCGGTAGAGAGCGCAACTGTTCCAGGATCCTTGGATTTGGTGCCAGGCAGTCCAATGGGCGACGTGAGATGATCGACCTCATCTTGCGTGAGACCGTCCTGGTGCAATCTCCGCACGAACCGAGCCCGCTTCGTTTTTGACCCAATCAGCCCGCAATAAGCGCTATTGCTTGATCGCAGGATCGACTTCACCCAAGCGTAGTCGAGATCGTGGCTATGGGTAAGGATGACGGCTAAAGCCTTGTCGTCCCATAAGTGGGCAATCTCATCCATTCGTTCAGTCAGAACCACTCCAAACCGTGGCGACAGTTCGGCGGCAACCTCTTCCCGTGGATCGACAACGATTGTTTTGCAACGCACGGGCTCGAGAATGTGAGCGAGAGCGCGACCGATATGACCTCCACCGAAAATGAAGACTTTGCGAAGGTTCGCCGTGGTCTTCTCCTCCCAGAAGGTGCCATCAAACCCGTCAATCGGATCGCTTGGCCCCGTTACCTCTCGACCTCCTAACGACGCCAAGCAGGATCCGTCTGGTGCCAACAGCCACTTCCCGTATTCGTCAGGAAGGCAGTTTGTCCGGATAGTTGCATCCTCAGTCTTGGCAGTCTCAACGAAGGCTTGGTCAACTGGTGTATATTTCTCGTAGACAAGTCTCACGCGCCCGCCACAGCACTGAGAGAGTAGCGGTCCGAGCGGCAAATCCTGGTTGAGGCAACGCTGCTCATGCTCGATAAGGCGGCGCGACTGTTCAATTGCCTGAAATTCGAGGTTTCCCCCGCCGATCGTGCCCCATATCCGGTCTTCTGCAACCAGCATTCGTGATCCAACCGAGCATGGCGCTGATCCACACACGCCAACGCACGTAACACTAACGATAGCTTTTCCGTCTTTTAGATTGTCACTGAGCGAGGAAAGCCAATCAATCATTGCTTCCCTCTCTTGCCATTTCCTCAATCGCCATCAGCACGCGCTCAGGTGTGATTGGAGTATCTATCTGCGGCAACGTCTTTTCAGGATTGGTCTGAGCAATCGCCATCTCAAGCGCAGAAACCACCGAGATCGCCAACATAAATGGTGGCTCGCCAACCGCCTTGGAGCGGTAGATTGTCGGCTCCTTGTTCTCACCCTTTTTCCAAAGGTGCATGTTAAAGGTCTTAGGGCGATCTCCGGCAGACGGTATTTTGTAAGTTGATGGAGCATGCGTCCGAAGGCGTAGCGATTGGTCGAAAAAGAGCTCCTCCGTGGTAAGCCACCCCATCCCTTGAATGAAGGCGCCTTCTACTTGCCCTAGATCAATTGCGGGATTGAGTGACCGACCAACGTCATGCAGAATGTCCGTTCGAATGACTCTGTATTCGCCGGTCAATGTATCGATCAGCACCTCGGAAACCGCAGCTCCGTAAGCAAAGTAGTAAAATGGCCTCCCTTTGCCTTTTTCGCGATCGAAATCGAGATCGGGTGTCTTGTAAAAGCCAGCAGCTGAAAGCTGCACTCGGCCAAAGTAAGCGCGCTTGATAAACTCAGCGAAAGTTCCTTTGAAACTGCCCGCCACGACCCGGCCATCGCGAAATTCGACTTCATCGCGATTGCACCCAAACTCATCACGCGCGAAGTCGATCAATCGGGACTTGATCTGCCGCACGGCATCGAATGCCGCCATTCCGTTGAGGTCGCTTCCAGATGAAGCGGCGGTGGCCGAGGTGTTGGGAACTTTACCGGTCGTTGTTGCCGTTATCTTGATGGAGTCGAGCGGAACCTGAAATTCCTGAGCGACGACCTGAGCCACTTTCACAAATAGGCCTTGTCCCATCTCGGTGCCACCGTGATTGAGATGGATGCTCCCGTCAGAATAGACATGCACCAGTGCACCGGCTTGGTTGTAATGTTTGGCTGTGAAGGAGATACCAAATTTTACGGGCGTGAGGGCAATGCCTCTCTTGGAAAACCTATTCTGCCGATTGTAATCAAGTACATCGGCCCGACGGTCCTGATAGTCACTGCTCTTTTCCAATTCCGAAACAATTTGGTCAGCTACGAAATCCTCGACCCGCATACCGTAAGGTGTCTCGCAGTGCGCCCCGTGACGATAGAAATTGCGCTTGCGAACCTCTAGGGGATCGAGGCTAAGCTCAGCAGCGACTGCATCCATTACGCGCTCAATAGCCAGCATCCCTTGAGGGCCGCCAAAACCACGGAAAGCGGTGTTAGAAACCGTATGTGTCTTATAGCGATGGGAGATGATCTCGACGTCAGGCAAATGATAGCAATTGTCGGAGTGAAACATCGCTCGGTCATTGATGGCGTTAGAGAGATCAAGCGAACGCCCGCATCGTGAAGCAAGCTCAAGACACAAAGCCGACACCAAACCGTTTTCCTGAAACCCGACATCAAAACTTACGTGAAAATCATGACGCTTACCGGTCATGATCATGTCGTCATCACGGTCGAGGCGCAGCTTGGCCGGACGCCCTGTTTTCTGCGCCGCAAGTGCGGCAATTGCGGCAACATGTGCTGGCGTCGTCTCTTTACCGCCAAAACCGCCGCCCATTCGGCGCACCTCTACAGTGACAGCATTGTCGCGCTGGTTGAGCGAACGCGCGACTAGGTGCTGTACTTCGGTGGGATGCTGCGTGGAGCTATACACGAGCATGTCGCCGTCTTCGGCCGGAGTAGCCATCGCTACTTGGCCTTCGAGGTAGAAGTGATCTTGCCCGCCAATGGCAAAAGCACCTGATGCGCGGCGTGCCGAGTTTGCAAATCCAGACACGACATCACCCTGCGTAAAAGTCATGCTGGGGGCAATCTTGTGATCGAGTTCGCGAGCGGCGGAAATGTCGCCGATGGCGGGGAGCGGAGTGTAATCGATCACCGCAAGCTTTCGCGCGGCTATGGCCGCGTCTCGCGAGGTCGCAACAACGGCAAAAATTGCCTGGCCAACATACTCGACTTTGCCATCGGCAAAAATCGGATCGTCACCGGCGATCGGGCTAACGTCGTTTACCCCAATCACATCTTCGGTACCGTTAGTACATCCACGACGCCTGGAAAGTGTCGCACCTTGCTGAGGTCGACAATCGCAAATTCTGCATGAGCGTGTTCGCTCATTCCAACCTGTACGTGGAGAAGACCACGAGGTTCGGCGATGTCATCGGTATAGATCGCCGATCCGGTCACATGTTTGTGCGCGCTGTCATGCTTGACCGGCTGATGACTAAATTCGGTTGCTATGCCTTGCTTGGTCATGTGGCAGCACACTCCAGACGAGGCATGTCGTGTCCAACGGTTTGCAGAAGGAATTTCTTGAGCAGGTTTTGCGTCACGAGCCGGCGATACTCCGCCGACGCACGATGGTCGGCCAAGGGCTCAAAGTCTCGAGCCAGCGCATCCGCGGCCTTAGTGATTTGCTCATCAGAAAGCGGCTGCCCGCGCAGCACGCTTTCAGCCGCAGCGGCGCGTTTCGGAATGCCAGCCATCCCACCAAAAGCTATTCTGATCTCAGAGACTTTCTTCCCTGAAATCCGGAGATAGAATGCTCCGCAAACCGAAGAGATGTCCTGCTCGAAACGTTTCGATATCTTGTAGACTTCGAACACGTCATTTTCTGCCGGAAGCGGAATGTTGATACGCGTAAGGAGTTCGTCTGGCCGACGATCTTGGCGCCCATATTCAATGTAAAATTCCTGGAGCGGCATTTCGCGCGCGCCGTCCGAGCCAATAAGCTCGATACTGGCGCCAAGCGCGATCAGTGCAGGCGGCAAATCGCCAATGGGAGACCCGTTGGCAATGTTCCCTCCAACAGTCGCTCTGCTTCGAATTTGAAGAGAGCCAAATCGCGACAACATCGGATCTATCGAAGGGATCGCTTCGTTCAGCAAGCGGCGTAACTGCGCCACCGTTGTCGATGCGCCAACCCGAAGTTGCTTCTCGCTTCGGGAACTCCCTTGAAGCTCTTCGATACGCGACACATCAACAACGTGCTCAAAACGCGCTTGGTGCTTGGTGACATGTAATCCGAGATCCGTACCGCCCGCCAAGAAGCGGACACCCGAGCGCGCGTTTACCACATCTGTGAGCTGGTCTAAGTTCCGCGGAGCGGCGTAAGTCCGCTTCGCTCTTGACTGCGGGCAAAAGTACTCGAATTGTAGCATCTCACCATCGTCAAGCTCGCTCAGTTGGTCGACGATCGATGTTGACGCGTTTTCACTGGCAAGGAGGCCCTCTTCAGCAGCTTCAAGAATGGGGCCGTAGCCTGTGCATCGACAAAGATTTCCGGCGATGATTTCTTTCGTTCTTTCCGGGCTCAGCTGGTCTCCGGAAGCGGAGGCAGAGAACAACGACATGACAAAGCCCGGAGTGCAAAATCCGCACTGCGATGCGTGCCGATCAACAAAAGACTGTTGAATAGGATGCAGTTCACCATTCTCGCCGGCAAGGCTTTCGACGGTCGAAACCGCAGATCCATCCACCGCCGGCAAAAACAGAATGCATGCGTTGACTGCACGAGTTTCGACATTACCCGCGCTGCGCGTCGTCAGAGCCACCGTGCACGCTCCGCAGTCGCCCTCACGGCATCCCTCTTTCGTTCCCGTCAACGCCCTTCGGTCTCTCAAAAAATCGAGGAGCGTCTGCGTAGGATCGCAGCCACTCACTTCAACCAGCTCTCCATTCAGGAGAAATCTTATTGCTGCACCCACCTTCGTTAGCTCCCGCGATATGTCGAGTAGCCAAATGGCGAGAGAATCAGCGGCACGTGGTAATGCGAGTACGGGTCCGATATCTGAAAATTCAACGCAACAATGCCCAAGAACGGGTCGACGGGAACGGAGCCGTCCAGCTTGAAATAAGTCTCCGCATCGAATTCAAGGCAATACGCTCCAGCTACCAAGCGATCACCTTCCAGTATTGGCGAAGCAGGGCGACCATCAGGTCCAGTCACGCCGAGCGCAACCTCCTCTCGCACAGACCCGAACCCATCCGAGTGCTGGAACAGTACGAAGCCCAGCCCCGACGCAGGCTTGCCTGATCGCGTATCCAGCGCGTGCGTTGTCAATCGCCCAGTTGGCACTCGTCACCCTTCTCTCTCATCAATATTGATTCCATTGATTGACTAGCACACTCTTAGAACTTAAACGTTTCATCTGACAAGGCACATATATGCTCTACTAGGAAATTTTTCTGCGCGCGATGAATAAAAACGACCGAAATCTAGCTGGTTACGGGGAGGAGCGCCCAAACCCTCATTGGCCAGATGACGCTCGGATCGCGGTCCAATTCGTACTAAATTACGAAGAGGGTGGCGAGAATTGCGTACTCTACGGCGATGAGCGCGCGGAAACTTTCCTTTCTGATATACTGCCTGCGCCGGATATCGTCGGCATGCGCCATATGAGTATGGAGTCGCTTTTCGAGTATGGCAGCCGAGCTGGCGTCTGGCGAATACTTCGCTTGTTTGAAGAACGCGGCTGGCCACTTACGGTCTTCGCTGTCGCTAGCGCGTTGGCGAATTATCCTGCACTGGCGCGACGGTTTTTACGCGGCGGTCACGAAGTCGCCGCTCACGGCTACCGCTGGATCGACTATCAGAATGTTACGGTGAACGAGGAGAGAGATCACATAGCGAAAGCTATCGAATCTCTTACCGAACTGCTCGGAGAGCGACCGCGTGGTTGGTACACGGGCCGAACAAGTCCGAATACCCTCGATATCATCTCCAAAGAGCACGATTTGGTCTATTGCGCAGATGACTACAGCGATGACCTTCCCTTCTGGGACCATCGCTTTGGCAGCCCATTGCTCATGGTGCCTTACGCTCTGGATACCAATGACATGCGCTATGCTGCGGCACACGGGTTCGCAAATGGGGAGCAGTTCTTTGCGTATTTGAGGGACGCTTTCGATACTCTGTATGCCGAGGGTGCGGAGCGGCCCGCCATGATGTCGGTGGGGCTACATTGTCGCCTCGCAGGAAAGCCGGGCCGGTTTGCAGGTCTGAAGAAGTTTGTTGAGTACGTTGCCGATCACGATCGTGTGTGGGTCTGTCGGCGGCTAGATATCGCCAACCATTGGCGTGCGAACTTCCCCGCTGAAGAGACCCGCTAATGCACGGCTGGCTCGACACTTTGCTTTCGCAGAAGACCATGGCCACCCTTGCCAGGTTCCTAGGGGTATTCGGCGAAGTCTACGAGCACTCGCGTTGGATTCCAGAAGCGGCATGGCGGGAATTAAAAGAAGAGAGATCGCCTTCTTTCGCGTTGCTCGCGCAAAAGATGGAGCAACTCGTATTGGCAGCTCCAGAAGATAGGCAGTTGGCATTGCTGCGCGCGCATCCCGAACTTGCAGGACGCGCAGCTTTGGAGGGCGATCTGACCAAAAGCTCTCAATCGGAACAGGCGGGTGCTGGCCTGGACCAATGCAACCCCAGTGAGCTTGCCGAGATTAGGCGGCTAAACGCGGTCTACCAAGAGCGTTTCGGCTTTCCGTTCATCATCGCGGTGCGGGGATTGTCGCGCGCTGACGTTTTAGCATCGATGCGCAAACGCAGCGAGCTTGGCGCAGATGAGGAACGCGTCGAAGCTCTAAAGCAGGTCAATAGGATCGCGAAAATGAGATTGGAAAAGATTGCCACATGCAAAGGAACTTTTTGACGTGACCGCTCCCGAGACGATTCCGACATGGGCTCGACGAGCCGTCAATTTGGCACAGCCGCGCCTCGGAGCCAAAGTGATAGGCTCGAGCGACGATTTCTTCGCCTCCCATGATCGTCTTATCGACCCGACCGATCCTGTTTTCAAACCGGGCGTATACGACGAGAACGGCAAGTGGATGGATGGTTGGGAGTCGCGTCGAAAACGCGGTCAAGGACATGATCACTGTGTAATAGCGCTCGGACAGGCTGGATTTGTCTTGGGCGTAGAAGTGGACACCCGCCACTTTACCGGCAACTACGTCCCTGCCGTGGCCTTAGACGCTTGCGTCTCGAAAGAAGGCGGTGACCCGTACCGGGAGTGATTGGGTTCAAGTCCTTCCGCCCAGTGCGCTATCTGGCGATCATCGTCACTTCTTCAGATTACCAGATAGCGAGACTGCTTGGACGCACCTGAGGCTGCGAGCCTACCCTGACGGCGGCATCGCGCGCCTTCGAATTTATGGGCATGTTTGCGGAAACTTGGACACTCACAGCAGCACCGCCCCAGTAGATCTAGCAGCACTTGAGAATGGCGGAAGAGCAGTGGTCGCGAGCGATGCTCACTTCGGTGAGCTTGCGAACTTGATTGCGCCCGGCAGAGGCAAAGATATGGGAGATGGTTGGGAAACGCGTCGGCGACGCGAGCCCGGCTTTGATTGGGGTATTATCAAGCTTGCGCATCCAGGTGCGATAGAGCGGCTCGAGATTGATACGGCGCATTTCAAGGGCAACTTTGCGTTTGAGACGATTGTCTATGGCGGGATGGTCGGTGATCTGCCCGATCTCGCTCTACCCGCTTTGGCGATCTACTGGCCTGTCTTGTTGCCCGCCACACGCCTCACAGCTGACGCTGTGCATGAATTCGTCGCAGAATTGCAAGACATCGGGCCAGTCGATCACCTCCGGATCGACATGATCCCCGATGGAGGGATTTCCCGGCTGCGCGCCCTCGGAACCATCGCAAAGGGACACCAATAATCATGTCAGACACTCGTAAAGGCCTCACCACGAAACTGATCGATCAGCTACCCAAGGCGGAATTGCACCTCCATATCGAGGGATCGCTCGAGCCAGAACTCATGTTTGCTCTCGCGCAGCGAAACAAGATCGACATCCCGTTCAAGAACGTCGAAGAAGTGCGTGCGGCTTATGACTTCAGCAATCTGCAGGACTTCCTCGACATCTATTATCAAGGTATGGGCGTACTGCAGCAGGAGGAGGACTTCTACGACCTTACGATCGCCTATCTCGAAAAAGCCCATGCCGACAACGTCCGTCACGTAGAGATATTCTTCGACCCGCAAGGGCATACCGACCGAGGCATCTCATTTGATACAGCGATAGGCGGCATTCTGCGCGGACTTGAGGAAGGTCAAGCGCGCCTTGGCATCTCGTACCGCCTTATTATGTGCTTCCTGCGCCACCTTGACGAGGCGTCTGCCTTCAACACGCTCGAGCAGGCAGAGCCGTGGATTGACCGGATTGCCGGTGTCGGTCTTGATTCTTCCGAACTCGGTCATCCCCCATCGAAATTTGCTCGGGTTTTCGGAGCAGCGCGAGCCAAGGGTCTCAAGATCGTCGCCCATGCCGGTGAGGAAGGACCGCCTGACTACGTCTGGGAAGCATTGGATGATTTGAAGGTTGACCGCATCGATCATGGCAATCGTGCTCTCGAAGACAAAGAGCTTATCCAGCGGATTGTAGATGATGGGCAGACCTTGACCGTATGCCCGCTTTCAAACCTCAAACTCTGTGTAATCGACACCATCGACCAAAGCCCGGTCAAGCGCATGTTGGACATGGGTATCAAGGCGACCATCAATTCCGATGATCCGGCCTATTTCGGCGGCTATGTGAACGATAATTTTCACGCTATTGCCCAGGCTCTTGCGCTTTCACCCGATCAGATCGTCGTGCTGGTAAAAAACTCTTTCACGGGCTCATTCCTCCCCGAAGAGGAAAAAGCCCAGCGCGTAAAGGAAATTGATTCTGCCGCGAAACAGCTTTCCTGATGGCGAGCCAGCCAGCAGAATGTGTTCAAAGGTCCGATCCCGATTTGGGCATCCCCGATAGCGTTAAATCCTTTGGCCACTTGACGCTGGATTTTGTCGCGAAACAGGGGCGAACCCGGCTTCAAAAGGAACGTCAGTCGGGCTGTCTTCGCGCGCGCATGATCAAGACGGCAAACCACGGAATGCCGACTTTGGCTACTATTAACACTGCGGGCGGCTTGACCGGCGGGGATCGTCTCAAACAAACCGTCCTTTGGCAGAGCAATGCCGAGGCGTGCGTGACCTCGGCTGCTGCGGAAAAAATCTATCGCTCACAATCAGGCAAAGCTCGAATTTGCACGCATATCTCCGTCAGGTCAGGCGCTTCTGCAGAATGGCTACCTCAGGAAGCCATCCTGTTTGACGGCGCTCATCTCGACCGAGAGCTTGAGGTACATCTTGATGGAGAAGCCAATTTCGTCGGCTGCGAAGCCATCGTTTTTGGCAGATTAGCTCGAGGTGAAAGCCTGCGGACGGGCTCTATTTGCGAACAGCTTAAAGTCTTCCGTGATGGCGAGTTGATCCTCTTTGATCGTACGCAGCGGTCAGGCGACTTGAACGCCTGGTTGAATCGCAATTCGTGCGGGGCAGCCAACCGGGCCAGCGCCACGATTGTCATCGCGGCATCAGAGCCGGAAGAGAAGCTAAAAGAACTGCGCGAGGCTTTGAGCGATGCTCAGGGGCTGGTTGGCGTGACGCTTGTTCGCGGCCTGGTGCACGCACGTCTCCTTGCCAAGACTGATTGCGCGTTGCGCCACGACATGAGGCTTGCTCTGATTGCAGCTCGCGGCGGGCATGATCTTCCTCGTAACTGGAGTTGCTGACTATGAGACTGTCGCCCAGAGAGAAGGACAAAATGCTTATCTCCGTTGCAGCCATGGTTGCGCAGCGGCGCCTAGAGCGTGGCGTCAAGCTCAATCACCCTGAAGCCGTCGCGCTGATTTCGGATTTCGTTCTGGAGGGCGCGCGAGATGGCACGAGCGTGGCAGACCTCATGGAAGCGGGGGCCAAAGTGCTGACGGTTGATCAGGTAATGCCGGGAATCGCGGAAATGATCCACGATGTTCAAGTTGAAGCCACGTTTCCCGACGGGACCAAGCTCGTAACCGTCCACAGGCCGATCCGATGATTCCGGGACAGCTGATCCCTGCCAACGGGCATCTGGTACTCAATGCCCGTAGTGATGCCGTGCAGGTGACCGTCTGTAATCTTGGCGATCGCCCGGTTCAGGTGGGCAGCCACTACCATTTCGCTGAAGCGAATGCGGGTCTCGATTTTGACCGCACCAAAGCCTGGACGCGTCGTTTGGATATCCCAGCGGGCTCTGCCGTCCGATTTGAGCCGGGGCAGACGCGCGAAGTCAATCTTGTCCCCTATGCGGGCGATGAAATCGTGTGCGGTTTCAGGGGATTGACGAGAAAGGAGCTGGACTGATGCCGTTCAATATGTCGCGCCATGACTACGCGCATATGTTTGGCCCCACTAAAGGCGATCGGCTGCGGCTCGCTGATACCGAACTCATCATCGAGATCGAGAGCGATGCGACCGTCTATGGCGATGAAATCAAGTTTGGTGGCGGCAAGGTTATCCGTGACGGGATGGGCCAGAGCCAACGAACCAACGCCCAAGGTGTTGTCGACACCGTCATTACCAACGCCGTCATCATTGACCATGACAAGGTAATCAAAGCAGACATCGGTATCAAAGCCGGGCGGATCCACGCAATTGGCAAAGCGGGTAATCCCGATACACAACCGGGCGTCGAAATCGTCGTCGGACCGGGCACTGATGTCATCGCAGGCGAAGGCAAGATCGTAACTGCCGGCGGGGTCGATTGCCACATCCACATGATCTGTCCGCAACAGGTTGACGAAGCGGTAGCAAGCGGGATCACAACGTTTGTTGGAGGTGGCACTGGGCCGTCCACCGGAAGCAACGCCACGACGTGCACGCCGGGGCCCTTCCATATTGAGCAGATGCTGCGCGCGGTCGACGGGCTGCCAATCAATTTTGCGATTGTCGGCAAAGGCAACAGCAGCCGGCCTGAAGCGCTCATCGAGCAGATCGAGGCCGGGGCAGCTGCGCTCAAACTGCACGAAGATTGGGGCACGACGCCTGCCACAATCGATTGCTGTCTCACAGCTGCCGATGATCACGATGTGCAGGTTATGATCCACACCGATACCCTCAATGAAAGCGGTTTCGTCGACGACACAATCGCCGCGTTTAAAGGGCGCACGATTCACGCTTTTCATACCGAGGGCGCCGGCGGTGGGCACGCGCCCGACGTCATCAAGCTGGCGGGCCTATCCCACGTCATCCCCTCGTCGACTAACCCGACACGGCCCTTCACTGTCAATACGATTGAAGAGCATCTCGACATGCTCATGGTGTGCCATCACCTCGACCCCTCTATTGCAGAGGACATTGCCTTTGCAGAAAGCCGCATTCGCAAGGAGACGATTGCGGCAGAGGACATCTTTCACGATGTCGGCGCGATATCGATCATCTCTTCCGACAGCCAGGCGATGGGCCGTGTCGGCGAAGTGATTACACGCACCTGGCAAACTGCCGACAAGATGAAGCGGCAGCGTGGTCAGCTCGAAGATGAGACTGGCGATAATGACAACCTGCGGGTTCGACGGTACATTTCCAAATACACGCTGAACCCGGCTATCGCCCAAGGATTGTCTGCCGAGATCGGATCGGTTGACATAGGCAAGCTTGCCGACCTCATCGTGTGGGATCCCGCCTTCTTTGGGGTCAAACCTGATCTGGTTATCAAAGGCGGAACCATCAGCTTTGCCGCTATGGGCGACCCCAACGCCAGCATACCAACACCGCAACCGGTGCATGGTCGGCCCATGTTTGGAATGTTTGGCAAGGCGCTATCCAGCTCATCGCTCACATTCGTCTCACGGGCTGCATTCGCTGGTGGAGTGAAGCAACGATTATCGCTGGAAAAAGACGTAGTTGCCGTGAGCAAATGTCGAGACATCGGCAAGAAAGACATGATCTTGAACGATACCCTCCCGGAAATCGACGTAGATCCCGAAACTTACGAAGTTCGCATGGACGGCGAGCTTGCGACTTGCGAGCCGGCGAACGTCGTTCCGATGGCCCAACGTTATTTCCTGTACTGAGCTATGACCGAACCCACTCTCATCAGCACCATTGTTGAAGATGCATCCCAGGCGAGTGACAGTGTTGCGCTCGATTACGATGCTCGCAGCAAGCGCCGCGCGGTTTGGACCACAGCGAGCGGTAAGAAAATTCTGCTCGATCAGGAGCGACCCACAACACTTCGATCTGGTCAGGGCTTCGAGCTATCTGACGGCTCGGTCATAAGGATTGAAGCGGCTGAAGAAGACCTCATTGCCATCGCGACGCCAAGCGTTGAGCTTTTGACACAACTGGCGTGGCATCTCGGAAATCGGCACTTACCCACTCAGGTAATAGCTAGCATTGATGGGGTTAGCCTCCATATTAGGGCCGACCACGTCATCGAGGAAATGGTCGTAGGGCTTGGCGGGCAAACTCGCAGAATTCGGGCTGGTTTCGATCCTGAGCGCGGAGCCTACGCTCGTGATGCCCAGCATAAAGATCATCAGAATGGTCATGCGCATGGCTAAACAAACAGATGATCGAAGCTGGCTCTACAGCACTCTCAGTTGGATGTCGCCCTCTTGGCCAATTGGCGCCTTTGCCTATTCGAGCGGACTCGAATGGGCTCATGAAGCGGGCTGGCTTAATGATGCCAGTGCGGTGGCGGAATGGATCCGCGATAGTCTCGACTGCGGTAGTCTTTCAGCGGATGCCGCCTGTTTTGTCCGATGCTTTAAACCATTGGATGGAAATGCTGGTGCTGTCGAGTTCAAAGAACTGGCTACTTTTTCGCTTGCTGCTCAAATTTCGCGAGAACGCTCCATTGAAGCGACTGCGCAGGGCGATGCTTTCCGCGCGATCGCCATAAACGCTAACAGGCAGGTGCACCCCGGCAAGGTCGCCGCCTATGAACGGGCGACAAGCCGCATCGAAAAGGGAGAACTGCCTTATCCGGTGGCAGCTGGCGTATTGTTTGCTATTTTTAGAGTTCCAATAGAAGCGGCGCTGCTGGCTTTTCTGCACGCCACAGTTGCCAACCTATTGTCAGCTTCCCAGCGCATCGTGCCGCTAGGACATACAGACACTCAAGTGCTTGCCTCCACTTTGCAGCATGACGTCCAGCACGCCGTCGACACCAGTCTCGAACGGCGCATACTCCCCATAGAACAGGCATTCGCAAGCGCCAATCTCGCCGCTGAAATTGCCTGTATCCAACATGAAACGCAATACACGAGGCTTTTCAGGACATGACCAACAAGAGGCTCTCACCACTCAGAGTAGGGATCGGCGGCCCCGTTGGAACCGGCAAGACCGCGCTTATGGACGCCCTTTGTAAACGGCTCCGCAATCAGCTCGAAGTCGCTGCCATTACAAATGATATCTATACCAAAGAGGATGCAGAGTTTCTACTTCGCGCGGGCTCCCTCGCAGCAGACCGTATCGTGGGTGTTGAAACAGGTGGTTGTCCCCATACGGCGATCAGGGAAGACGCATCGATGAACCTTGCGGTACCGTCGAGGACATTACCGCTCGCCATGATGGGCTCGATCTCATCCTCATCGAAAGCGGCGGAGACAATCTGGCTGCGACATTCAGCCCGGAACTGGCTGACCTCACAATCTACGTCATCGATGTGTCGGCGGGCGACAAAATTCCCAGAAAGGGTGGTCCGGGTATTACACGGTCGGATCTTCTCGTCATCAACAAGACCGACCTTGCGCCCTTGGTGGGAGCGGATCTGGACGTGATGGACCGGGATGCCCGGCGCATGCGTGGTCAGCGGCCATTTGTGTTTGCGAACATCAAAGCGGGAACTGCTGTTGAGGAGATTGCTAATTTCCTCATCGAAAACGGCGGCCTGCCAATTGAAGGAGACGACTTGTGAAGAAGCTGACGCCAATGAAAACTGGGGCGACGCTTGCCTTGCTCACCATGTCGGCAAGCGGGGCTGCGCATGAAGGTCATCATCTAGCTGATCATGCTCTTATGAGCGGACTCCTACATCCTCTCACCGGTATTGAGCATCTTGTCGGACTTCTGGGTTTAGGCAGCGTGATTGGGGTTGCGAGCGCGATACGGTTGCGAGAGGAATCATATCTGCTCCCGATGCTGCTACTCTCAGTGGCTTGTCTTGTACTGTCACTAGGTAAGGCCAATGGGGCCTTTGCTATCGGCTTCTTTGCATCAAGCCTCTTGCTGTCGGGCGTTGCATACGCGCTTGGAAGATTCCTGACCGAGAAGGGTTCAGATTGGCAACAATCCCGCAAGTTCTGATTCTTCAATACACACTTTCTGATCATCGAGGAGGAGCACCTCCTCGCAGTCTTCTTCTCGTGCAACTCGGTCGATAACGAGGAAATCGCTCATCTCGCCGAGCGCCAAACAAAAGTGGTGCCAAGTGCCAGCGGAAAACTGGATACCCTGAGTGCCCTTCGCAGCGAATACGCGAATGCCATCGCTATCAAGATCGCCAGCAGGTGCGACGACCACCAGAAAGGGATTGCCGCTGAGTGGTACAAAGGCTTGCGAACCCTGCCGATGCCTTTCCATTGCCTCGACGATGAAAGGCATGGAGCGTGGTTTGGCACGGTAAATATGGATTGCCGGGTGGCCTGACGCGCGCCCGCAATCAGGCCGCGCAAGTTCTGCAAACTTTAGACACGTGCCGTTGTTGATGATTGACGCGGACGATTCATCGCCAGCTTCAATCACGTCCCCAAAGGGGCGAAACGCATCATCTGTCAACTGCTCTACGGGAACTGCCTTCATCTACTCTGCCTCTTTCCAATCAATCTTGCTTAAACGTTTAATCAAAGCTAGGCCAGAGAGAATTCTGAAAGGAGTAAGGGTGGAAAAAGCCGAACAATCTCTGACTGAAATGGCGACCATGTTGCGGGTGCTATGCGCCGATATGGTCGAAAATGCCGGATCGGGCCATCCCGGTATGCCCATGGGCATGGCGGATGCAGCGACCGTCCTGTTTGCAAACCATCTCAGATTTGACCCGCAAAACCCGCAATGGGCTGCTCGCGATCGCTTTGTCCTTTCTGCAGGGCACGGATCGGCGCTTATCTACGCACTACTTCACTTGATCGGTCTTCCGGAGATGGGCCTTGAGCAGTTGCAGACATTGCGTCGGAAAGGCAGCCTTACACCTGGACACCCTGAGCACGGCCACACAGCAGGGATCGAATGCACTACGGGCCCTCTTGGCCAAGGCTTCGCGACGTCCGTTGGTATGGCGATCTCTGAAAAAAAGCTCCGCGCTGAGCTAGAGTCCGACATCGCGTCGCATCGCGTCTTCGCTATCGCAGGGGATGGCTGCCTGATGGAAGGCATTAGCCATGAAGCGACCGCGCTTGCTGGTCACTTACAACTCGACAACCTCACGGTCTTGTTCGACGACAACTCAATTTCCATCGACGGAAAGATCTCAATCACGTCCTCGGAAGACGTTCTGTCACGCTTTTCTTCTTACGGGTGGAACACCATCAAAGTTGATGGGCATTCCCAGCCGTCGGTCAATCAGGCGCTTCTTCAGGCCAAAGATGCATGTCGACCTACCCTGATTGCCTGCAAAACCAAAATTGGGTTTGGCGCACCGACTAAAGCCGGCAAGGCTGCCATTCATGGTGCGCCGCTGGGGCCTGACGAAGTGACCGGACTACGAAAACTCGTAGGCTGGGAATCAGAACCGTTTCATCTCCCCAACAGGCTTTTGGAAATGTGGCGCGAAGTAGGGCGTCGCAACGCAAATTTGCATCGGGATTGGCAGAGCCGCCTAACTGCCGAGAACGGCAAGGTTCGCTCTCGCCTTAAGGCTATTGAACAGGGGCAGTTGCCTGCTCTCTCAACGGAGGCTGTCGAATCGCTGCGCGCCGTTGCTTTGGCACAATCAGATCCGCAAGCGACACGAGTATCGTCCAAGAACGCGCTCGAAAGCATCGTCCCTGAAATGCCTTCGCTTGTTGGAGGTTCGGCTGACTTGAGCGGATCGAACGGCACAAGAACGGATCATCACTCGGACTTCAGCAACGAAATTAGGTCAGGCAACTATATCCGTTACGGAGTGCGCGAACACGCTATGGCCGCAATAATGAACGGTATAGCTCTGTCCGGGGCATACACACCCTATGGCGGAACGTTTCTGGTGTTTAGCGACTATTGCCGCCCAGCGATCCGCTTGTCAGCCCTAATGCGGCTTCGAGTGATCTACGTCTTCACGCATGACTCCATCGGTTTGGGTGAGGACGGACCAACCCACCAACCCGTTGAGCATCTGGCCAGCCTGCGCCTAATTCCTGGCCTACAGGTCTTGCGGCCTGCAGACGCCGTCGAGGTCGCCGAATGTTGGGAGATGGCACTCAACAGTGACGGGCCGACCGCCTTGGTTTTGTCTCGCCAGAATCTCCCTCAGTTCCGCGTTCATGCAGACAAGAACCTTAGCACCAATGGAGCCTATCGAGTTGCCTCGTGCCAAGAGCCTGCGGATGTGAGAATTTTTGCAAGCGGATCCGAAGTCCATTTGGCGATAGAGGCCGGAGAACACCTTATGAAGGAAGGGGTCAAAACCGAGGTCTTTTCGGTTCCCCGTCTCGACCGTGTGGCCCGCTCCGATTCCGAGCAATCAACACACAAGACACTGCCCGCGCTCCAAGTCGCGATCGAGGCTGGGTTGCCAGATCCTTGGCGACCGATTGTCGGAGATGAGGGCTTGATCTTTGGCGTCGATCCTTTCGGTGAATCCGCGTCCGCCAAAGAGCTTTTTGAGCAATTCGGACTGACACCCGAGCAGGTCGTCGCACGGATACAGAATCATCTAAATTCAAAGGTACAAAAATGAAATTCTTTGCAGACACAGCCGAACTCGACGACATTAAAGAACTCGCCGCAACCGGCCTCCTCGATGGCGTCACCACCAATCCTACACTGATCGCCAAGTCGGGTCGCGATTTTATGGAAGTGACGAAGGAAATCTGCGATATCGTTGACGGTCCGATCAGCGCCGAAGTTGTCGCATTGGACCATGAGACGATGATGAAAGAGGCAGAAGTCCTGCGCAAGATCGCGGACAATGTCTGCATCAAGGTGCCGCTGACGATTGATGGCCTGAAGACCTGCAAGTCGCTGACCAGCGACGGTACAATGGTCAACGTCACGCTGTGTTTCTCTGCCAATCAGGCGCTGCTTGCAGCCAAGGCCGGGGCGAGCTTCATCAGCCCGTTTGTCGGGCGGCACGATGACAACGGCTTCAACGGAATGGAACTGATCGAAGATATCCGTCTGGTTTATGACAACTACGATTACGGCACAGAAATCCTGGTCGCGAGCGTGCGGCATGTGATCCACGTGCTGGAAAGCGCAAAGATCGGCGCCGATGTTATGACCGCTCCGCCAAAGGTTATCCAGCAACTCTTCAATCACACGCTGACTGACAAGGGCATCGAGGGCTTTTTGAAAGACTGGAAAACGACCGGACAGAGTATTTTAGCGTGACTGCTTTTTCCCCTCGTTCGAGGATTCAGATCGATACCAATCTTGCCGAATTTCTGGAGCAAGAGGTGCTTGAGCCGCTGGGACGCGATGTGGTCGCTTTCTGGGATGGCTTTACGAAACTGCTGTCAGACTTTGCGCCGCGCAATGCCGCGCTGCTCGCGAAACGCGAAGACCTACAGACAAAGATCGATGCATGGCATCAGGAACGCTCCGGACAGCCGCATGATAGGGCGGCGTACAAGGCGTTTCTGCAAGAGATTGGCTATCTGGTGCCAGAGCCCGGCGACTTTCAGATCGGCACGCAGAATGTCGATGCCGAGATCGCCACCATGGCGGGCCCTCAGCTAGTCGTTCCGGTTCTCAATGCGCGCTTCCTGCTCAATGCGGTCAATGCGCGCTGGGGCAGTCTCTATGATGCCTTTTACGGCACCGATGCGCTCGATGCCCCACCAGCCAAGCCAGGTGGGTATGACAAGGAACGCGGCGATGCGGTGATCGCAAAGGGACGACGTTTTCTTGATGTTGCGCTGCCGCTGGTCGATCAGAGCTGGGCTGATCTGGCTGACGAGAATGACGGCAAGCTGCAAGATGAAAGCCAGTATGTTGGCAGAACTGAGAAAGGCTTACTGTTCAAAAACAACGGTCTGCATATCGAAGTTGTGTTCGATGGCCAGCACCCTGTGGGTAAGACCGACAAGGCCGGTATCGCTGACATTATCTGCGAAAGCGCGCTGACCACTATTGCCGATTGTGAGGATCTCGGTTGCGGCGGTTGATGCGGAGGACAAGCTGCTCGCATATACGAACTGGCTGGGTGTCATTCGCGGCGACTTGGAGGAAAGCTTTGAGAAGGGCGGCAGCACGCTGACCCGCAAGCTCGCCGGAAACAAGGATTATACTGACCGTCATGGCGAGGCGCACAGCCTTTCCGGTCGAAGCCTGCTATTTGTCCGCAATGTCGGGCATCTGATGACCAATCCGGCAATCCGCCTCGCTGATGGTTCAGAAGTGCCAGAAGGCATTATGGACGCGGTGTTCACCAGCGCGATCAGCACGATCGATGTTGAAGAGCACGCTCGATACGGTAACTCGCGCCACGGCAGCATCTATATCGTGAAGCCCAAGATGCATGGGCCGGAAGAATGCGCCTTCACCAACGACCTGTTCAACGCGGTTGAAGATCTGCTCGGCCTGCCGCGACACACGATCAAGGTTGGCGTGATGGATGAGGAGCGCCGGACCAGTGCGAACCTTGGTGCCTGCATTGAGGCGGTGAAGGATCGTATCGTCTTCATCAACACCGGCTTCCTTGATCGCACTGGCGATGAAATCCACACATCGATGCAGGCAGGCCCGATGATCCGCAAGGCTGAGATGAAGACCAGCACGTGGCTGTCCGCGTACGAGGCACGTAATGTAGGCATCGGCCTTAAGCACGGCCTGTCTGGCAAGGCGCAAATCGGCAAGGGAATGTGGGCCGCGCCGGACCTGATGGGGCAGATGTTGGTTGAGAAGATCGGCCATCTGAAGGCCGGCGCGAATACCGCGTGGGTGCCATCGCCGACCGCCGCGACGCTGCACGCGCTGCATTATCATCAGGCGGATGTGTTTGAGATTCAAAAGGGGCTGGGCGGCATTCCATCGGTCGATGACTTGCTGCAGATCCCGTTGGCGCAGGGCACCAATTGGTCAGAGGACGAGCTGCGCGAAGAGCTTGATAATAATTGTCAGGGTCTGCTCGGCTATGTCGTGCGATGGATTGACGCAGGGGTGGGGTGTTCCAAAGTGCCAGACATCAATGACGTTGGCCTGATGGAAGACCGTGCGACACTGCGTATCTCATCGCAGCATATGGCGAACTGGCTGCATCACGGCGTGGTGAGCGAGGATATGATCATGGATTCGCTGCGCCGGATGGCGGAGAAAGTCGATGCGCAGAATGCGGGCGATCCCTCTTACGAACCACTCAGCGGTAATGAAGGCGGGATCGCGTTCAAGGCGGCGAAAGATTTGATCTTCAAGGGCGTCGAGCAACCGAGCGGCTATACCGAACCACTGTTGCACGCATGGCGGATCAAGAAAAAGTGGGGAACAAAGGATGAGGACTGATCCGGGAGGAAAAGCGACAGCCAAGCAGTTGAGGCAAGAAATCGATAGGCTCGCTGAGCTTCAAGGCGCTCTTGGGAAAAATGAGGCGCGGGACGATGAGGGTTTTCGCAGGGAGTTGGCCGCACTTCGCCGAGAAGCGTGGGAGACGATCTTTGAAATACAAAAGACCGCCGATCAGTATTTCAGGGAGCTAGGAAACACCGAACTTCACAAAGAGTTCAAGACAAGATTTCAACACATGAAGGACACCGCCTTCGATCATCAAGCGAAGTGGCGCGGCCTCGACGTCGATCACAACAGCCCCAGCTATCAAGAGTCTGTCAGGAAGGTCATCAAGGCAAACAAAGAATTCACTGGTTGGGCAAAAACGAAATTCTGAACTCACTAGTCAAGCGCCAAAGAGATACGCATGCCTCTAGACCTTCGCCAACTCCGCTTTGCGGTGACTGCAGCTGAGAAGACCAGCTTTCTTCGCGCCGCCAAACACCTGAACGTCAAGCAGTCGACCCTGAGCAAGAAGGTCTCGGCGCTAGAGCACCGCCTGGGGATAGTGTTGTTCGAGCGCTCTACGCGCGGCGTCGTGCCAACCGACTCTGGAAAAGCATTTCTGGAAGTCGCGCGCAGGATAGTGAGGGATGTTGATAACCTTCAGGCAACCGCCAAGGCAGTTCGTTACGGCGAGGTAGGCCGCTTGATGGTTGGTTTTTCAGCGTCGCTTTCAACCGGAAATCTGCGTTTGCTGCTTGGTGATATGTTAGGAGGTTTTACGGATATCCAATTGGATGCCATGGAGGCTGGCCCAGATCGCCTGATAGCAAACCTTCAAGCGCGCATCGTTGACATCGCAATCGATCCGGGTCCGCTCGAAGAAGCCGGTATTTTCAAACGTTGGTTATGGTCAGAGCGGCTTATGGTCGTGTTGCCGCAAGAACACTCACTACTTGATCAAGAAACGATTCTCTGGACTGATCTACGCAATTCTGTGTTCGTAATGCCTAGTGATTGTTCGGGCCCGGTGATTTCCGAACAGATCCGAAAACGGCTTGGAAGCCATGGTTTCAACGCTCAGATAGTCACCCAAGATACAAGCAGCGAAACGATTGCCGCAATGGTGCCCTACGGAAAGTTTCTGACAATTGTTCCCGAAAGCGCAACCGGCTCCCGTCGCAACGATACTGCTTTTCGCGAGATTTCAGAGCCGGTAGGTTTTGCACATCTTGACTTCTACGCCTGGTGGCGCGAAGACAATGACAATCCGGCACTTGCCCGGTTCTTCAAGCTGATCAATGAGCGCTATCCGCTGTCGGCGGCAAGCTGAGCCTGTTTGCGCGCCTTTGCAAACTCGTGATCGGTGGCAATGAAGCGCTCCAGCATTGGCGGTATCACTTTGTCTGGTTGAGGTGCGCCGCGGGCGTCGCCGCCGTTGAGCACCAGACCGCAGGCAACGAGATCGCGATGCAACCGCGTGGGTAGCTCGATAGAGAGCTTGATCGGTTTCTCATCGGTGATGTCGGAAAGCTTGAGTCGGGTCATGCGCCGCCGTCCAGCACGATATCACGGGTCACCAAAACGCGCACCGGATAGCCGGGACGGATCGTCAGCGTCGGGCGAATATCGAGTTCGCGCGCAACGATCTGTTCGCCTGCGCGTCCCACGCTTTCCTGACTGCCACGCCGCAAAGCGCGCACCAGGTCGCCATCGCCGCCGGAGCCCAGTCCGTTGCCGATGCCCAGAAGCGTCGAGACAAACGCAGCTTTCGATACGCCGCCCCAGTGATAATCGACACCGTCTTCCAGTCCAGCATAGCCGGAGGGATCGGCCGCGGGCTGGCGTTCGAGCACGATTGAGCGGCCATCGGGCAGGATCAGCCGGTTCCAGGCCAGAAGAACGCGGCGCTGGCCAAAGCCGACATCTGATTCGTAGTCGCCGATCAAGCGCCCACCCTGCGGAATCAGCAGTCGCCGCCCGGTCAGGCTGTCATAGACATTCTCGGTCACCTGCGCGGTCACGAGGCCGGGCTGGTCGGAGCGGATGCCCGTGATCAGCGCGGCCGGAATGACCGATCCGGCTTGCAAAAGCGTCGGTGAAGGCGCGGCCTCAAGCCTCTCAAGCGAAGCGGTGCGGCGTTCGGCAGGACGATCGAGAAAGGACGGCGGAGCGATAGGAGCCGCCGCCTGGCCGAGTGCCGGAGCTGACGGGACTGCAGGCAACGCCTGCGCGGCACTGGCCGCGGTCGATCCGCCGCCGAAAAACAGGCGACTGCCTCTTGCAGCTTCGCGTTCCTGTTCGAGCTGCCGGCGCGCTGCTTCCTCGGGACTGATACCCTGCGGTGGAGGCGGCTGCGCACCCACCGGCGGCAGTTTGGCTACGGCTCCGCGATCCTGTGCATTCAGGATAGGCTCGCCGAGATCGCCGGGCAGCGGCGGCCCGAGTTGCGGCACTTGGGAGTAGTCTTGAGGCGCAGATGCCAGCCCATCCGCAACCGCTATACCATCGGTGTTGAACTGTTCTTCTCCGTCCTCTTGCGACGCCGGTTGCAGCGCAAAAATCAGTGCACCGCCTACCAGAGCCAATCCTACTGCGCTGGCGACGCCGATTGCCTTTCGCGAAAGCCGCACCACGCGAGGGCTTTCCCCGCGAAGGCGCGTGATAGATTCGGCGTCTTCGGCTCGGTCCGTTTCGGCCTCACCGCTCACGATCTGTCCCTCGCGCGATTGGTGATTTTGACCCGGATCTGCCTGCGCCCTGCACCCAGCCGCAGTTCCGCCTTGTGAAACAGGCGGTCGACGATCAAGTAACGAGCGTTCACGCGGTAATTGACCAGTTCGGCCTCGCCCTCCTCGCCGATAACGAAGAAGGGCGGCATTTCCCCTTGGGCAATGTCAGGCGGAAATTCGACCAAGGTGCGCCGTCCGTCATCGAACACGCGGATGGGTCGCCAGTCGGGCTTGTCGCCGGAAATGCGATAAGCAAAATTGAGGCTCTCGACCGTAAATCCTTCGGCAATCGGTGCGGTGCGCGCTTCCTCTGCTGCTTCTCGGCGCAGAGCAATCACCTCGTCTTCGGGATAGTGCCAGCTGACCGAGGCCATATAGACGCGCGCATTGGCGCGCAGTTCGACATGATAGGTGCGCCGGTCGGTGTTGATGACGAGGTTGGTGGTGATGTCGGGGCGGGTTGGTTTGACGAGGATATGCACGCGCGTCGTCTCCCCCGAACCGCTCAGCGTATCGCCGATCATCCAGCGCACCGTATCGCCAGCTGCGACCGGGCCGGGACCAACCAGCTTCTCGCCTTCCTGGAGCGCGATGTCAGTCACCTGGCCGGGCTTGGCGTAGACTTGGAACAATGCGCCCTCGCTATAGGCATAGCGTTGGATGGCATTGTCGAACCCTGCATCCTCAGGCTCGACGCGGGCGGAATCATTCGCCGCTCCCACTTGGCTCTCGGGGTCGGGGTCGGGATCGGAGCCAGGGGAGCGGCGCGCGGCAGTGGGGGAGGCCTGCCGCGATAGCGAGTTCGTCAAAATAAGAGGCGATTGCGCAATGTGGGGCGGCGAGCGCAGGAGAGCGCCGATGAGAACGGCCATAGCCTGCGCCTGTGGTGCAGGCGTTGCCTGAACCGGCGCTGCGAAAGCGAGGGAAGCGAGACCGACGAAAGCGATCTTGCGTGAGTGTGGCGGACGGGACATCAGCCGAGCTCCTTTGACCAGTTGATGGAAGTAACGAAAATGCCGAGCGGGTTCTTGACGAGTGTATCGGGACTGCGGGGAGGCTGGACTGTGACACCAAGGATCGCAGTCCAGCGGCTCGTCTCGGCCAGCGCACCGTCGCGGTAGCGCCGCTCGACCCAGGCTACCCGGAAGCTGCGGGATGAAGCGCGGATCACGCTTGTGACATCGACCGCGACCTGTTCGCGGTCGATCATCGCAAAAGGATCATTGAGCCTCGCATAGTCATTGAGCGCCAGCGCCCCTCTGTCGCTCGCGAAATCATAGGCCCTCAGCCAGTTCTCGCGCACGACGATTGCGTCGTCGGGGATGGCGCGGACATGCTCGATGAAACGGGCGAGATGGAATGCGATCTGCGGATCGGTGGGCGCGAACTCGGCATCGGCAGGCGCGACGCTGCGCGCCTCGCCGAGCTTGTCGACTTCGACCACCCAAGGGACGATGGTGCCGCGCGCATTCTGCCACACAAGACTGCCAGTCAGAATGGCGGAAAGTCCGAGCGCGCCGAAGAAAGCATAGCGCCAGCTGCGCGCCTGGACGCGTGCCGAGCCGATACGTTCGTCCCAGACCTGCGCAGCGCGCTGATAGGGTGTCTCGGGCTGAGGCGTCTTGCCGTATCGGATTGAGGGGCGTTTGAACATTTTAGAATCAATCCTTCTCTTTGGTGTCGATGGACGAGCCTGCGCCGTGGCCGTCGCCGGCACGCACCGTGTGCGCGGCCAGCGATGCCGAATGTCCGAGGCTCGGGCGCTGCTTCATGCTCTTGGCCCAGGCGGGCGGAGCGCTCGGCAATCCGGCATCGGGAGCAGGTGCATCGGGGGCGGGCGCGATCCGGCTCGCCCATATTGGCGACTGAGGCGCGTGCACCTTCGCGAAAACTGCCTTTTGCGCGTGAAGCCGCATTGCGCAGTGGCGACATGACCGCGCCTCCTGCGGCGCGGCCGACCCCGGCCAGACCGCCTGCGACCGCTGCACCGCCGGTTTTTCCGGCAGAGCCCGTGGCATAAGCCATGCTCGCACCGCCTGCGGCGCGCGAAGTTCCTTGTGCGATAGAGGAGGCTGCGCTGGCCGCAACACCACCAGCGAGTTTGGCCCCTGCAACGCCGCCGACGGCTGCGCCGCCTGCCAGCAAAGCCGTTCCTGCAGCAGCGCCTGCGCCGAGCTGCGGCCCGCCTGCGACGATCCCATTGGCGATGCCCGGACCGAATATGCCAAGGCCGAGCAGCGTCAGGCTGGCGAGCACGATGGCCAGTGCATCTTCGATGGTTGGCTCGCCGGGAATGGCGCTGGTAAACTCTGCGAACAGAGTCGAGCCGATGCCGATGATGACGGCGAGCACGAGTACCTTGATGCCCGAGGAGACCACATTGCCGAGCACGCGCTCGGCCATAAAAGCGGTTTTTCCGAAGAGACCGAACGGAATGAGCACAAAGCCTGCGAGCGTCGTCAGCTTGAACTCGATCAGCGTGACGAAAAGCTGGATCGAGAGGATGAAGAAGGCCGTGACAACCACCGCCCAAGCGATCAGCAGAATGACGATCTGCAGGAAGTTCTCGAAGAAGCTCACATAGCCAAGCAAATCGGCCATCGATTCAAGAAGCGGCCAGGCGGCATCGATCCCGACCTGCGCGACCCGTCCGGGCTGCAGGAATTCCCCCGCTCCGAGCCCGGAGCCGCTGGCCTTGAAGCCGAGCCCGGCAAAGCTGTTGAAGACGATATTGGCGAGCGCGCTCCAATTGCCGATGATATATGCAAAGATGCCGACAAAGAGCGTTTTCTTGACGAGGCGGGCAAGGATGTCGTCGTTCTCGCCCCAGCTCCAGAACAGCGCGGCGAGCGTCACGTCGATCACGATCAGCGTGGTCGCGATAAAGGCGACCTCGCCTGAAAGCAGACCGAAACCGCTGTCGATATATTGAGAGAAGATCGCGAGGAAACGATCGACAACACCGGTGCCGCCCATGTCAGTCCTCCTCAGGCTGTGTGGAGGCCGGGAAGCCTGCCATGGGCGAAGCGAGATCGGTATCGATCCCGGAATACGCCTCCGGGTGTTCTACGCCGAAGAAGCGCTGCCGCTTTTCGGCCCAGGCCGCGCGGCAATCGGGTGAAGACAGGGCGCGTTCGCCCATCTGAGCGCAGGCGCGCAGCTGCGCAGGAAGCGGATCGCCATCGGGCACCCAAACGCTTCGCATGGGTTCATCGCGCGGCGCAGGCTCCTCGCGCATCTGCACAAGGGTCATGGCGAGCGCGATGCCGACGAACACGGCCGCACCGATCCGCGCAAGGAGCTTGCCATCCATGAGTGTCTAGTTCCCGCGGCGCTGATTTGCGCCCGGCGTGTAGCGCGGACGAGTAGCGAGGAACCGCCGTAACTGCTCGCGTGCCTGTGCCTTGGCAGCGGCGCGTTCGGCAGCGTCGAGCGCCTGCGCCCGACCTGTGGCTGCAAGTGTGGCGGTCAAATCGGAAAGCTGGCGTGCCTGAAGCGCCAGCAGCTGATTGCCGGCTTGGGCGGCCTGCAAGGCGCCTGAGGCGGACTGGCTGGCACTCACCAGACTGCCAATCGCTTCGCGCGAACCATCGATATTGGCGACGGTGCCCGCCTGGACCTTCAGTGCGTCCTCGAAGGCGGCGACGCCGTTCTGCCAACGGGTTTCTGCGCTTGTCACCATCGCCTGCTGCGAGGCACCCAGCGGAATGTTCTTGTAGTGCTGGTCGAAAGCGCTCTCGATCTTGCGGACATCGTAGGCGAGGCGCTGTGCTTCGTTCAGCAATTGCTGGGTCTGCTGGATTTGGTCCTGCAAGGGCTGCACGATCGTCAGCGGCAGGCTCTGGAGGTTCCTCGCTTCATTGATAAGCGAATCCGCCTGGTTCTGCAGCATACGGATCTGATTGTTGATCTGCTCCAGCGTCCGCGCGGCGGTGAGCACGTTCTGCGCATAATTGGAGGGGTCATAGACGACCCCGCCGAACTGGGCATGCGCGGGTGTCGATACCAAAGCGCTGGAACCCGCCAAGGCGAGTGCGGCCCCCACGGCGAAGCTGCGGGCAATTCTTAGACGGGTCATTTCAGGTCTCCTTTTGGTGGGTTTGGGGGATTGGATGTTGGCGCATCGCCGCCGAGCAGGTCGGCAGCCCATTCGAGCCCGCGGTACTTCAGCCAATGGGCGGCAAAGCCAGCGCGGCCATGCTCTTGGGCGATGCGGGAAATGGCGAGCTGGACGCTCTTGGAAGACGCGGCAGTGAATGCGAGCGCCACTTCGCCGAGACCCAGCTCGAACAGGCGATTGCCGCGCGCAGACTGGCAATAATAATCGCGCTTGGGTGTTGCCCGGCTGAGGATTTCGATCTGGCGATCGTTCAGGCCAAAGCGGCGATAGATGCCGAGAATTTGCGGTTCGATTGCCCGGTCATTGGGAAGGAAGATGCGCGTCGGGCAGCTTTCGATGATTGCAGGAGCCATCGCTGAGGTTTCGATGTCGGCGAGGCTTTGCGTTGCGAAGACGACGCTCGCATTCTTCTTGCGCAGTGTCTTGAGCCATTCGCGCAATTGCGCGGCGAATGCCGGGCTGTCGAGCACCAGCCAACCCTCATCGATGATGATGAGTGTGGGCGAGCCATTGAGCCATCCTTCGATCCGGTGGAAGAGATAGGAGAGCACAGCGGGCGCCGCCGCCGATCCAGCCAGCCCTTCGGTCTCGAAGGCCTGGAAACTCGCTTCGCCGAGCCGCTCGCTCTCGGCATCGAGCAACCGTCCGAATGGCCCGCCGATGCAATAGGGTGCCAAAGCCTGCTTGAGCGGCTGCGATTGCAGCAGCACGGCAAGGCCGGTGAGCGTGCGCTCGGCAACAGGAGCAGTCGCGAGCGAAGTCAGTGCCGACCAGAGGTGGTCCTTGGTGACGGGATCGACCGTGATGCCTTCGCCAACGAGGATCGTCCGGAGCCATTCGGAGGCCCAATTGCGCTCCGCCGGTTCGTCGATTCGCGCGAGCGGCTGCAGCAGGACCGCCTCTTCGCTGTCTTCGGAAAGGCCAAAACTGGTCAGAGAATTGCCCAGATCCTGCCAATCACCGCCGCAGGCGAGCGCGGCCGCGCGGATCGAACCGCCGAAGTCAAACGCGAAAATCTGCGAGCGAGGATAGCGGCGAAACTGCATCGCCATCATCGCGAGCAGCACCGACTTGCCCGCCCCGGTCGGGCCGACCACCAGACTGTGTCCGACATCGCCGACATGGAGCGAAAAGCGGAACGGGGTCGAGCCTTCGGTCCTCGCATAGAAGAGCGGCGGCGCCTCGAAATGCGCGTCGCGCTCCGGCCCGGCCCAGACTGCCGAAAGCGGCAGCATATGCGCCAGGTTCAATGTCGAGATGGGAGGCTGGCGAACGTTCGCATAGACTTGGCCGGGCAGCGATCCGAGCCAGGCTTCTATCGCGTTCATGCCTTCGGTCACGCAGGTGAAATCGCGGCCCTGGATGACCTTCTCGACAAGGCGCAGCTTTTCGGCGGCGAGCGCCGGATCTTCGTCCCACACGGTGACCGTTGCCGTGACCAATGCCAGCCCGACATGGTCGGCACCTAATTCTTGAAGTGCAGTATCGGCATCGTCGGCTTTGTTGGCGGCGTCGCTGTCGACCAGTACCGAGGCCTCATTGGTCATCACCTCTTTGAGGATCGCGGCCACCGATTTCCTTTTGGCGAACCATTGGCGGCGGATTTTGGAGAGCAGCTTGGTCGCGTCGGACTTGTCGAGCATGATCGCCCGGGTCGACCAGCGATAGGCAAAGCCTTGGGCATTCAATTCGTCGAGCAGGCCGGGAAAGGTCGCGCTCGGAAACCCGATCACGGTCAGCGTGCGCAGGTGGGCCGTGCCGAGCCGTGGTTCGAGACCGCCGGTCAGCGGCTCATCGGCGAGGAGTGCATCGAGATGCATCGGCGTTTCGGGAACGCGCACATTTTGCGCCCCGGTAGAGATGCAGCTGTGCAGATAGCTCAGTGTCTCGCCATCATCGAGCCATTGGGCCTCGGGAAAGAACCCTTCGAACAGGCGCAGCAGGCGATCGGTCCGGTCGGCAAATCCTTCGAGAAGTTCGCGCGGATTGATGCCTTTTTCTGCCTTGCCTTCATAGAGCCAGCTTTCCGCGCGTGCTGCGTCTTCGGCGGGCGGCATCCACAAGAGGGTGAGAAAATACCGGCTCTCGAAATGTGCGCCTTCCTCGGCGAACTGGGCCGCGCGTTCGCGTTCGACCAGAGCCGAAGACGGATCGGGAAACTCGCAGGCTGGATAGTTTAGTGCCGGACGGCGCACCGCTTCGACGAAGATCGCCCAGCCCGATCCCAAACGCCGCAGCGCGCTGTTGAGGCGCGCCGTTGTCGCGATCAATTCGGCAGGGGTCGCGCTGTCGAGGTCCGGCCCCCGAAAGCGCGCAGTGCGCTGGAAGCTGCCGTCCTTGTTGAGCACGATGCCGGGCGCGACAAGCGCCGCCCACGGGAGGAAGTCTGCGAGCCGGTCGGCCTTGTTTCGATATTCGCGCAGGCTCAGCATGGCTCAAACCTGCAGATGCGCGGGAAAGCGCAGATGTCGCCGCGCGACATCCACGAATTGCGGATCGCGCCGCGCGGCCCAGATGGCCGCCGCGTGACCGATCGCGAAGAACACAAGTCCGGCGACCCAGAGCTGTAATCCAAGCCCGATTGCGCCAGCAAGCGTTGCATTGGCAATTGCCAGACCGCGCGGGGCGCCACCCAATAGCATATGCTCAGTCAGCGCCCGGTGAACGGGAACTGCGAAGCCATTCGGGAGGCTGGATGCACCCGCTTCCATCAGACCCCCAATCACACCAAAGCTCCGCCGCCAAAGGAGAAGAAGGACAGGAAGAACGAAGACGCGGCAAAAGCGATCGACAGGCCGAAGACGATCTGGATGAGCCGCCTGAGGCCGCCCGATGTGTCGCCGAAGGCGAGCGCCAACCCGGTGGCGATGATGATGATCACCGCGACGATCTTGGCGACCGGACCCTGGATGGATTCGAGGATCGCCTGAAGCGGCGCTTCCCATGGCATGGACGAGCCAGCGGCATGGGCGGGACAGGCGATGGTGAGTGCGACGAAGCTGCCAAGAGCAAGGGCGGACAGGCGCGAGCGCGCCCCCAAACAAGCGCGGGTCAAGATGTGGGTCACGAGGGTTCTCCTGATGTGGGTGCAAGGGGTGCAAGGACATATTCGCCGTTCGCATCGAGGCCGCGCACTTCGGCCAGTTCGGCAAGACGACGTCCGGTGCCATCGCGGACGAGCACGGCGATCATGTCGATGGTCTCGGCGATCAGTGCGCGCGGCACGGTGACCACGCTTTCCTGAATCAGTTGCTCAAGCCTCCGCAGCGTGCCGAGCGCTGACCTGGCATGGATCGTGCCGATCCCGCCCGGATGACCGGTGCCCCAGGCCTTGAGGAGATCGAGCGCTTCAGCGCCGCGAACTTCGCCGATGGGAATACGGTCAGGCCGCAAGCGTAGAGCAGAACGAACCAAGTCGGACAGAGTGGCGACGCCGTCTTTCGTCCGCAGCGACACGAGATTGGGCGCTGCGCATTGCAGCTCCAGCGTATCTTCGATCAGAACCACACGGTCGGACGTGGATGCGACTTCGGCTAGCAATGCATTGGTGAGCGTGGTCTTGCCGGTCGAAGTGCCGCCAACGATCAGAATGTTCTTCTTCGCCGCGACGGCACCGGCAAGCGCTTGAGCCTGCCACTCAGTAATGATGCCCGCCGTCACGTAGTCGGCCAGCGAGAACACTGCGATCGCAGGCTTGCGGATGGCAAAGCTGGGAGCGGCAACGACAGGCGGCAGCAAACCTTCGAAGCGTTCGCCGCCTTCCGGGAGTTCAGCGGAGACGCGGGGTGCGCCCGCATTGACCTCCGCGCCAACATGATGCGCAACCAACCGGATGATCCGTTCGCTTGTCGCAGCACTCATCACGCAGTCGGTGGCAGCAAGGCCTTCACCTAGACGATCGATCCACAGGCGGCCATCGGGATTGAGCATGACCTCGATCACCGCTGGCTCTTCAAGCCAGTCGGCGATTTCGGCACCCAGCGCAGTACGCAACATGCGCGCGCCGCGCGACGATGCTTCGGATCGGATCGGAATGACGCTCATGGGTTGCCTCGGATTGGAGCAACCGACCGCCGGCTGCGCTTACGAGGCAGATCAAAAAGACATCAGACTGCCGTCAGGCAACAAGGATTTGTGGATGTCGTAGGGTAGCGAAAAGGAAGAAAGGAATGTCGGGATCGGAGCTGTAGGCCGGCTGTCCAGTTCACGGCTTGATCGCGTAGAAGCAGACGTTCGGCTGTCGCCAAATTTCACCTTGCATCACCTCAGGCCTTGTGGTTCGAAGACTTGAGAGAGTTGCACCGAAGCAGCCTGAGTGGACGGGTTGCGTCAGAGCATGCAGACGATCATATTGTTGTCCTGCACTACAACGCGCTAGAACCGCCTCCAAAATCGATGCGCTCATCCCTATTTCGTTCGAACTACAAGCGCTGCCGAACGTTCGCCGATGCATCGTAAGTCCGTGACCCTGCCATAGCCGACATGACCCGGAGATAGGCCTTGTCCATCGACCAGAAGTTCGCCAGCTATCGGGATGACCTGCACCCATTCTCCGCTATCACAACGAACAGACCGACCTTCAACGTGCTGTATCGAGAAATGCCGACATTCAAAGACACGGTTAAGCCCGTTTGCGTTTTGCAAAACACCGCTTGGCCCCCGGTAAGCAGTGGTTTTCGATGCGGCGACCCCATCGATGAGGTGCAGCTCGCGCGGACGCCCGTAATCGTACAGGCGGTAGGTGACGTCGGCATTCTGCTGGACTTCAACGAGCCGGATCCCTGCTCCTATTGCATGAACCGTTCCCGCAGGGATGAAATACCAATCGCCAGGCTTCACCGGTTTCCAGTCGAGTAACTGCTCGATCTCACCCGACAGCGAAGCTTCGTGCAGTTCCTCGCTCGTCAATCGTCCGGTTAAACCGATACCAAGTGTCGCGCCTTCATCGGCTTCAGTTACGATCCAGCATTCTTCTTTTCCTGAGGTTAGCCCGCGAGCTTGAGCCTGCTCGTCGTTCGGATGGACTTGCACTGAGAGGCGCTCGGAGGTGAAAAGCCATTTGACGAGGATCGGCAGTGGTTGACCCCGCCGGTCGAACCATACCTCTCCCAGCTTCCCATCGACCATGCCGAATTCGGAAGGAACATCGTTGCGGCCCCATGGCTTTTTGACGAAATGACGGTCGAGGATTTCTAGCATCAGGCACTCCGTCTCGAATGCTCGTCAGATGCGCTCTGGGCGGCGCGACCCGCCGAAATTAGAGCGCCGACAATGCCCGAATTCCCGCCGAGAGCAGGAGGTACGATGAAAGCCGTCTCGGCGATACTACTCGCTCCATAGCCGTTGAGTCGGATGCGCAAGGAAAGCTCCGCCCGCTCCAGCAGACCCTTGCATTGCGATACGCCGCCACCGACAACGATCCTTTCCGGAGACACTGTAAGGACCAAGTTAGCCATCAGCTGACCAAGATAGTCTCCAATCAGCGCGACTTCATTGCTATCTGCTGCAAAGTCACTCAATGGCTTTCCAAAGCGGGCCATGATTGCCGGACCTGCGGCAAGCCCTTCAGCACAGGAAGAATGAAAACGGCATGTTGAAGGCGCCGTGTCACCATTCCGGCGTTCGACTCGCAAATGTCCAAGTTCGGGGTGCATTAATCCTGGTAGCGGCTGGCCATTGTAAAGGATCACGCCGCCGATGCCTGTACCGACTGTCAGATAGATGCCTGTCTCGACATCCAACAACGCCCCCTTGGTGGCCTCGCCGATACCAGCCGCTGCAACGTCGGTCAGAAGCGCTTGCGGCATGGAAAACCGTTTGGTCAATTCCCCGGCTAGATCGAGATCCGCTCCATCCCGGTTTGTTGGTTTCCAACAAGTGGCCGTATTTCGGATCCTTGCGATTGATCGCAATTGGCCCAAACGCACCGATTCCGAGCCCTGCCAATTGGCCTGTCCAGCGATCCTGATAGGAAAAGAAGCGATAGACCTCTTCAAGCAAACGTGCAGGTTCGACAGTGGGCAATGTTTCAGATGCGAGCACCTCGCCCGTTGCGTGACCGACCGCAACCACGGTCTTGGTTCCGCCAAATTCGATCGCTGCGAAAAGCGGTGCCTCGGTCATGCTCTCGCCTCATTTCGGTTCTGCGCGCCCGAGCACCAAGCGAGCCACATCGCGGCGGTCCAAGAAAAATTGTCTCCGCCAGTGCCTGCACCGGTTTCGGGACTGAAGCTCTCATAGAACCCCGATTTTTCGATCAGTTTCGCGGAATCCGCCTGGATGCGCTCTGCCCAATTGGCATGACCCGCTTCATAAAGTCCGCGAGCGATCATATAGCTGACGACAAGCCAGATCGGCCCGCGCCAATAGCGCATATGATCATAGGCCCGACTTCCCGCTTCAAGACTTGGAACGAGAAAGTTGGAGGTCTTAGTCAGTCGTTTCAATGCAGCAAGCAGTCGGGCTCGCCGGCTATCAGAACCGACGCCCGCATAAAACGCCAAAAAGCTGGCATTGGTGACGAGTCCACTGCTTTCATGGGTTGTCGCATCGCGGCTGCAATAAGCACCGACCTCGTCGTTCCAAAGCCAGTCCATTCCCTCTTCGGAAAGCGCAATACGGGCTTTGATTTCTGTTACCGTTTCACTGTCGCCAATCGCCTCGGCCATGACCAGTAGGTCTCGATTAGCCCGAAGAAGCTCCATCGATATCCCGACATCCACCATGCGGAATGGCCCGTTATCGGCGATCTCGCGGTGATCCCAGCCACATTCACGTCCGAATTGCAAAATCGCTACATAGCGATCATATTCTTCCTGCTTGGGGCGCATGTCGGCATCGACATGGCCGGTATCGCGACGTTGGTAAGTACCGACATTGGACGTATCGACGTGGGCCAGCGCATCGTCCCATTCGCTCGAATTGTCGCGCCCTGTTTCCCAGTTATGCGCGACCATGACGAGGCCATTGCCCAGCGGATCGCGATACTCGTGAAACCAGCGGTGGCTGGCAAGACAGGCCTTGTAGAGGTTCCGCATCCGCTCATGCGAGGGACCGCCACCCTCCTGCTCCCACAATTGCCGTACGATGCTGGCGAGGACAGGAGGCTGGGTGATTCCAGAAGTCTCTGGCGACTTACCAGTTTGCCAAACATCAGGCCCCGGAAAGTAGCCATCATCGTCTTGATGGAAGATAATGTGCGGGATCATCCCATCGTCCCACTGACCTGAAACTAGCGTTTCCAGTTCGCACCACGCCCGTTCGCGGTCAAAGGTCGCGAAACCCAAAGCAACAAAAACAGAATCCCAATTCCATTGGAATGGATAGAGGCCATGTGTCGGAACGTTGTACCCGCCGCGATCATTGCGGATCAGGATGTCACGCGCCTGCTGATCAAGATTGTGCTCAGTTTCCACGAGATACCCCCTGTTTAATCGAGCGCTGCATAAAGTAGCGAGCATGATCTGAAGGCTCGTCTACCGCTGAGTTCTTGATCACTCCGAAGACTTCGAAACCCAAATTCTGATAAAACCGCCTGGCTTTGGGGTTTGATGTATCAAGCCATCCGGCATGGCAGCCATGGCGTTTGACTTCTTGGAAGGCTGCGTTTACCAATGACGTGCCAACGCCTCTTTCACGCTCGCCTTCTCGAACCCAAAGCACCTCAATGTGAATCCATCCATACGATGTGGACGCCACGACACCGCCTCGAGTCTCGCCATGAGCATCTCTTGCAACCAAGATGATTTTCTCGTTCGGAGCCTGAGGTAGCTCGGCGCGCAGTGATGACAGAAGCCCTGCCTCAAGAGCTTCTGCATCTTGCTCTGTGCCTTTTACGATGGTCATGCGCTCCCCTCCACCGCAATAATTCGCAGATCGTTGACATTGGTCCGCGTCGGTCCGGTCATGACCAGCCCACCGGTTCGCCGAAAAAGTTCGTAGCTGAGATTTGCATCGAGCGCTTCTTCGCACTCTTCCGGCGAGGCGCGATGTTGCGGATCGAACCAGGCACCAGCGTTGTCCTCACTACCATCGATCCCGTCGCTGTCCCCGGCGAGTGCCGCGACGTGAATCTCCGGTGGCAAATGCTGCATTAAGGCTGCGAGATAGGTTGCATTGGGGCCACCCCGCCCATCCGGATTGTTGACGCGCACGGTAAGCTCGCCCCCAGACAGGAAGAGATGACGCCCAGGTCGCTTGGCAAACCGAGTAATAAACTCGGCGTGATGCTGGCCAATTTCGCGCGCATCGCCGGTAAGCGTTGCCCCAAGCCAATGTGTGTCCCAGCCGAGTGTCCGAGCATAGTCGTCGATAGCGAATAGTGCCGTTTTCGCCGTCGCAATAACGTTGGTGGGATGGCTTATCTGTCTGATCTGCGCAGCGTCCCGGATGATATGCTCGATCCAGTGGATTTTCCTGAAGCCATATCGCTGCAAAACTGCGAGTGCATCATCCGGAGCAGGAGGGGAGTAAACCGTGGGTCCAGAGGCGATATTGGCAGGGTCATCGCCAACCACGTCTGAAATGATAAAGGTCAAGAGTTCGGCGCCGCGAGCCCCCGCAGCCGATGCCAGCCTGCCCCCCTTGATAGCCGAAAGGTGTCGCCGCACGAGGTTGATTTCCTGGATTGGCGCACCGGACTTCACTAGAAAATCGGTGATCTCGGCTTTCTGGTAGAGATTCAGTCCTGCCGCCGGGGCGCTGAGAAGGGCAGATCCGCCTCCGGAAATCAAAAAGATGACTCGGTCTTCCGGGCCAGCCGTTTCCGCCAAATCCAGAATCTTGCGACCGGCTTGACGGCTTGCTTCATCGGGCACCGGATGGCTGGCTTCGACGACTTCAATATTCCCCGTCGCCCGTTGGGCCCCATGACCATATCGCGTGACGACGCACCCGATCACCTCGCCTTTCAACGACGCGTGCGCAACTTCCGCCATTGCCGCCGCCGCCTTGCCGCAACCTAGCACGATGGTGCGCCCCGACGGCTCATCCGCAGGAAGCCGAGTTGAGAGAGATTGCTCGGCCCCTGCGGATTCCACCCCCGCTGGAAGAGGCGAAGAAGTTCGTTCTTTCCGATCATGTCGACACCAAGACGAAGGATGCGCTGATCGCGACGATGATGGCGAAATAGCCAACAAGCATGATTGTATTGCGCCCATCCTCACGGCTTAGCACGATGGCTGTGCCACCCGGAGAGAGCGAGAGTTTCTCGGAAGGGCGCATCAGATTGCCAAGAACAAGCGCCAGCGATCCAGTGACCAAAAGTCCGATCAGGTTCCACCACATCCAGAAAAGTTCAGGCACGAAGGCCCACAGAAGTAAGTTCAGGCCACCGCCGATCAAGAGAGCGATGTTTGCAGCCAACGGCCTGATCCCGGGCATGAACAGAGCGAGGAGGAACGTTGCAAGGACTGGTCCGTAAAGCGCCGAACCTACCTTATTGATCGCTTCGATCACTGTTGGTGCGATCGAGCCGCCCATGGTAGAGAAGGCGAGGATCAATGCCCCCCAGAAGAACGCGAGGATGCGCGAGCGTCGAACAGCAGCACGCTCGTCCTTCGGTTTGAAGCCCATGCGCGCAAGATCGTCGCCCGTGACTGCGGCAAGTGAGTTGATTGCACCCGATAGCGACGACATCGCTGCCGACAAGATCGCCACTACCAGCAGACCGATCAGCCCATGCGGCAAGTAATTGAGAATGAAGATCGGCATCATGTAGTCCGCTCGACCTTCGGGGATTTGGGCGAGCACTGCGGGATCGCTCGCAACCAGTGCGCCGATCGCCAATCCTACAAGGCAGTAGAGAAGGGTCAGCGGGAAACGCAGCATGCCGTTTGCCATCAGCAACCGTCGGACGTCGCCTTCGTTGCGCGCCGATAGAATGCGCTGAGCCTGGCTTTGGTCGGTCCCGTAATAAGAACAGTAGAGCACAAAGCCGCCGAGCAGCATTGGCCAGAAACCGAATTCATCGCCAAATCCAAATGCATTCATGTCGATTGCTTGCAGGCGCGCGGGATCGCTGGCGGCGAAGACTTCCGAGACTCCACCAACGCCGTTCACGGCCACCGCGCCGCACACCAGCAAGCCAAACACGATCAGCGCCATCTGAATGGCGTCCGAATAGATCACCGCCTTCATCCCGCCCTGCAGCGAATAGATAATGGTGATCACGGAGATTATGATGACCGATTGCCAGAAGGGAACGCCCATGACGGCTTCGAGGATTAGCCCCATGGCATAGACCATGATGCCGGTGGCGAAGCTGCGGGTAATTTGAAAGGCCGCGCTGATAAGAAAACGGGTCGAAGTTCCGATACGCTTTTCGAGAAAATCGTAAACCGAAATGACGCCGCTACGGTAGAGGGCTGGACCTATCGTAAGTATCACGAACAACATCGCGAGCGGGACACCAAACTCGTAAGTCAGCCATTTCAACCCGCCATTTTCGCGCAATCCTACGAAACCTTAGTGCTGAAATGAAGCTGATCGCCGAAAGCTGCGTCGCCATCGCCGAAAGCGCAAGTGGAAACCAACCAGCGGTCTTGCCACCTAAAAAATAATCAGTGTCGTTCGCGTTGTCTTTGAGCCACCAGCCCAAACCCAACATAAGCGCGAGGTAAATCGCAACGACTGCAAAATCCAATCCGTTCATCGCTACCCTGCTTCCATTGGAAAGGGATGGCGCGGACGAACGATATGCTCGCCCGCGCCATCGATACTAGGCGGGAGGAGAGTGGCCTAGAAGTCGTACGTCAGCCGCGCAACCACACGCCGCGGCAGGATTGGGCGCCCATTGAAGAAGGGCGAATCCGTAATGTTTTGCACGAGGCCCGCACGCGGATTGCCTTCTGCAAGACCTTGGGAATCGAACAGATTCCACACACCGACACTAAGCCGCAGACCACCATCTCCAAATTCGTCGCCACCAAAAGTGTAACCGGCTTCGGCGCGCCAAATGCTATATGCTGGCAGTGGTATGTTGTTGGAGCCGTCCTGAAAAGTTCCACTCTGGTGATTCCAGAAAAGCGACGCATCAAAGCGGTCGTTGTCAAAAGCTGCACCAACGTTCGCGAGAATCGGCGGCAAACGATTAACCTCCTGCCCAAGGATGGCTGCCGGGGATCCACCGACAAATTCTGCGTTTTGGTACGTGAAATTGCCGGTGAGGCTGAGATCATCGGTTACCGAGAACCCGGCATCGAGTTCGATACCGAATGTATCGACTTCTGTGGGGGTAACCTGGACATCAAGATTTGGCCCCACGAAAACGACGGTGTTCCGATCACGCAGTCCTGTGTAGAATGCGGCGGCCGAACCGTTGAACCGCCCGTTGTTGAACTTCACGCCGATTTCAGCCTGGATGATGGGCTCTTCGTCGAAAACCTCGATATCGCCAACTGTATTGATCTGGCCACCGGTACCTTGAGCTTGCGGAAAGAAGTACCCGCGTGATGCATTGGCATAAATGTTAATGTCGTCCGTCAAACGATACAGGATACCTGCCGCCACAGCCCAAGCGGTCGCACTTGCCTCACCTTCCCGGAACTGACCTGTGCCAAAAGAGAGCGTATTGATCGGAGCCCCCAGCAAGGGATCGTCGGCGAGTGTTGAAGGAAGTGATTCCGTCAGTTCGAAACGATTTTCGATTGTTGCCCGCTCGATACGCACACCAATGTCGAAGGCCCAGCGATCCGCTTCGATCTGATCCGCAAGATAGATTGCGCGCTTGAATGCACTGCGGTCCTGATTGGCATATGCCGAAGTGGCTTGGATCAACCCATTGACTGTGTATTGCTGGCCACCAACTGTCACATTGACCAACTCAGGGTCGTTGTTGAATTGCGTTAGGTACTGAACAGATCGCTGAATATTGTCAGCTTGAGCGCGCGAGATAAAGGCACCGAGCGTCACATTGTGCGATACGCTGCCCGTATCGAACTGCCTCGTGAGATTTAGCTCAAGCGTCCCGTCGGTAGTCGGGCGTTGGCGATCATTGAATCCGCCTTGGTAGAGCAGGAAATTTGGATCGAGAACTGCACCAGACGCCGCGTCGGCAAAGACTACAGTTTCCCCGCCTGGATTGAGCGCTCCGCCTGCGGCAATGCCTACGCGATCGGCAAACTGGGCCTGTGTTTCGGGCTCCTGAATTCCGGTTCCGTTGTTGAAGAAGTTCGACGAGGACTCATAGCTCGAATATTTCGCCTTAAACTCGAGACCCCAACCATCACCGAACTCTCTCTCAAAGATGGCATAAATCGATCCGCCTTCGGTCATAAAGCCGTCTAGCCGCGCGAAACTCGGTAAAACCTTCCGGTGTCGGAACGCGAACACCGTCAATCGCGCTGACATTGGTAGTGAAAACCGTGTCGCCGTTGTTCCCGGAAATCCGCTCGAGCGTGGTGCTGTCTAGCGGGAGCGGGAGATAGAAGTTCACACGGTCATCAATATAGCTGCCGTGAATTTGAAACGAACCTGATCCATCTGAAAATTCGTGCCTGATATTGCCGCGTAGCGCAAAGCCCTCGGTTGGCAAGCCCGTGTCGAGAGGGCCTTCGTCGTAACGATAGAATCCCGATACGGCATAGAACGTGTTGTCACCCAGCGGGCCCTGCACGGCAAAGTCGCCGCGATACCGGTTGTCCTCACCAACTTCGAGTTGCACTGTACCTTGCAGTTCATCAGTGCCAGTTTTCGAAATATAGTTGAGAATGCCGGCAGTCGAGCTCACTCCGAACAGGTTGGACACACCGCCCTTTACAAACTCGAGGCGCTCAATCCCCAGATCATTGCGTGCGAAAAAATCGAACGCAGAAGAATTGAGACCAAATGCACTGAGTACCGTTACCCCGTCATAATTGAGGGGCGTGAATTCGAATTGGCCACCAGAGGGAAGACCGCGCACACGTAGGTTAGTCGCAACTTCACCGCCACCACCTTCAGCTTTAAGGCTAGGAATCTGCTGAAGAAGGTCGGCTTGGCTACCCGAGCCAGCAAAAGTACGTAGCGAATCGTCACCCAGAACGTTGACAGAAAGAGGCGTATCGAATGCGGTGCGTTCCGCGCTGGTCCCGGTAACGATGATAATGTTCTCGTCGTCTGCCGTTTCGTCGCTCGCACTTTCATCTTGATTAGCAGGTGCCGCAGCATCCTGCGCCATCGCGATGTGCGGCGTCAAAGTGATCGCAGTTCCGCACAAAAGTGCGCACAAGTATCCTGTTTTGCGTGACATATTTCCACTCCCAATAAGACCTCTAACCGGGCCAGTCGTTCGCTGCCTAACGAACCCGATTACGCATTTCAACTCATAATGAGTTTTATTAGTTGTTTTATGGTGTTTGCTCTGAACGCTCGCCGTCGCTAGAGATTTTTGTTCAAGCTCCTCCAGCCTTCCAATTGTGGGAAAAACTTTGAAATTTCAGAAGCCTTCAGAAAGCGAGAGTCGTGTACTTAAGGAGGTGCTGTGTGGCCATGAGATCACACATTCGGAGATCATGCGCGCCTCGGACCTCTCCCAACAGACGGTCTCGCGCCTTGTCACCGAGCTTTCGGGACGCGGTGCGATGCTGCCTGGAAAGAGAATCAGTGACGGCAGGAGAGGGCAGCCGCGTGTCACCGTTGAGCTGAACCCAGAATACGCCCTCTCGCTCGGTGTGTCTCTGATGACGGATGCCATGTCGGTGCTGCTGATGGATTTTGCCGGTAAGGTTGTCGATTACCGCCAGACGATGATGCCGACGATGACTCGCGAAGCGGTGTTTGCAGAGCTACACCACGCGATCGACGCATTTTTCGAAAATAACGCACATGATCGCAATCGGCTGGTCGGGGTTGGGGTTGGAATTTCCGGGTACAATCTCAACGGCAGCACCCGCTTCAACCCACCGCGTCAGCTCGACGAATGGGCGATGGTTGAGCTCGACCACCTGTTCTCGCAATCACTTGGCATGCCGGCCTGGGTGGAAAATGATGGCAATGCCGCTGCGGTCGGCGAGAGCTTCCTGGGCGTTGGCCGCAAGCTCAACAATTTTGTCTATGTCTTCATCGCTGCCGGTATCGGCGGAGGGGTCATCAGCAACCACCGCCTGCTGCGCGGCGTGCATGGCAATGGCGGCGAGGTCGGCTTGATCCTACCGCGCGACATCTATCAAATGCCGACCCTCACGACTCTGCAGCAGTCCATCGCGCGCGCGGGAGTCCATGTAGATGGGATTTCTGACATGCTCGAACGCTTCGATCCAGATTGGCCTGGAATAGATGTATGGATTGAGCGTTCTCGCGACCCGCTTTCGCACATTGCGTCCTCAATCGCCGCGCTGCTTGACCCTGATGCCATTGTCATTGGCGGGCGGGTCCCGCAGCCGCTGGCTAAGCGCCTAATTTCGGCGATCGAGCTTTACGACGATGCACGTCGGGAAGAACCGCGTCCCCTTCCAAAGATCATGCTTTCCCAAACCAAAGTCGACGCCTGCGCCATCGGCGCGGCCATGCTGCCGCTTGAGAGGCGCTTCTTTGCTACGATGCTCTAAGGGGATACCTGATATTTTGTTTGTGGCGAAGGTACCGGCATTGGGCCGATTGCTGACTGTCCGCTCATTAGCATCTGAGTGTGTAAAGCCGACGTTCCGCTAACGACCCACTTCCGGACGCAATATCCCAACTCATTAGTCCGACGTTCCTCAAAGACCTCCTTCGGGTTTCTCGCGGATGCTATGAGGTCCACGGAGAAACTACACAGCGCGACTTTATGTGTGTGGTGAATCTGCCAAAAACGTATAGGTTATGTCAGTTTGCCTTTCCAAAGTGCCTTATTATCTTGATACATAGAGATCGTAGAAGTGTTGCAAAAATAATTAATCCCAATAAAGCTGCGATATATCGACTACTAAAGATCGTATCAAAATCGTTGGTCAATGAAATCACAATCAAGAATACTATTCCAAGGAAATAAATGACATTCACCGCCTGAATGAGCTGTTTGTAGTACTCAGTCATTCTGACATCCAATCAATGGGCTTGCTAGCGTTGCAGACCCTTGGGCTGCGCCAGCAAGGTACCCCCCTACGCCAGCTCTTGGTCCGCCACTTAGGCTGCCGCTGGAGCCCGTATTATCGCCCATGATAGCCACTTCACCGCCTCCGCCGAACGCCAGCCCGCCTTGAGCACCTACTTTTGTCGAGCTAGAAAATCCAGGAGAAAGTGGGCCATCTGATGCGCCAACGACCCCTGAGGGTCCTGCTCCCGCGAAGAAACCAAGGCCAGCCAAACCAGTAACGCTACCAGTGGTAAATAGCTGACTGCCTCGCTCGGAGGGGTCTAAGGGGACACTGACGCCAACGCCAAACGAGCCACTAATCCCGAACGATGCCAGAAAACCAGTACCGGAAAACTGAGCACCGTAGCTTACTCTTGGCCCAGCTGGGCAAGGGCGATCAAAATCTAGCTTCGGTAACCTGGGCAGTTCAAAATCAAAGTCAAAAAGCGCATCATCAACGTCATATAGCGTATATTGGTCGATGATCCTTTCAAGAGCAGTTCGGCCAATGTCTCCATCATTGCTTCGGCATGGCGCGGTACCGGAGAATTCTTGCCCAGCTCCATTGACTCCAGGCCCTATTGCAGCACAGATCAACCCCGTCGGATCAACCGCATTCGTCGGATTATTGCCCACGTAGGCATACATATTGGGTCCGTCGGCGTAGCCGATGGGGTCGGTTTGCATAAAGCGGCCAAGCGAGGGCGAGTACATGCGGGCCTTGTAGTAATAGAGGCCGATTTCGGGGATATAAGCCTGGCCGGTATAACCAAAGCGGATGGGTGTAACGGTGCCATGCACACCGTACTCGTCGTAGGTGACCATGCGGTTCGAGTAGCCATTGACGTCTCCGCTCATAACGACCGAGCCAAGCCGGTCACGGTGGAAGAAGCGCGCATTGCTCAGCGCCACCGAGCTGCCCGCATAAGTCACAACCGGATCATCGCCAGCAGATAGGCCGTGGACATAGCGCCGGATCATCCCGCCGCTGGCACTGTATTCAGCGATCAAATCATTGCCGTCATATAAGTTGGTACGCAGAACACCGTTGGTACCGCTGACCTTGTACATCCGGCCCAGCGGATCATATTCGAGCCTGACATAGTTCTGACCATCGACCGCGATCAGGCGGTTCTCAACGTCATAGGTATAAGTGTTGGTGCCATCAGAGGTGAGATTGCCATTAGCGTCATAGGTGAAGCTGGCAGCGCCCGCTGTGTCATATTGGTTGAGACCATTGTCAGTGTAGTTCTTATCGATCAGCCCTGATGGATGGCCGTCCCACATATAGAGCTGGTTGTTCTTGGTTTCTGAGGTGACTTCGCCCGCAGGATTGAATGTCAAATCATGGCGCACGTCGTAGGACGTACCGTATTTGGTAATGTCGTGACGGTTCACCCGTCCTGCTGCATCAGTTCGCCATTCTGATCGGAACGTGTTTGACCCGTGAAAGTAGGATGGAACACGGCCTCCGCCCGCTGCTGTGCTATAGACGGTCGACCGAAGCAGATCGGCCCCATCGCGTCGTATTGCGATCAACCGATTGGTGTTGTCATAGCCATAGCTAAAGCGCTGACCATCCGCGTGATATAGATTATTGCGGCGGCTAGCAGGATCGTAACTGTATTCGACTTTGCGCCATACACCGTCATCCATTGCTTGGTATTCATATCGTAGTCGACCACGTCCATCATAGCCGAACGTAGAGCCCTTGCCGCTGAGCGTGCTGAAGCGCGCCCTCATCAGGTTACCCAAGAGATCGTACTGATAGAAGACATCGCGCGTGTAAACTGGGTTCAGCCCACTGCGTTCTGGCACTGCCTTACGCGTCACCCGATTGAGCTTGTCATAGGTGTAGCTGATGGTCTCACCGCGCCGTGTGGTGTGGGTGAGGATATTGCCATTTGGATCGTAAGTGACGCTTTCCGTGTTGTTAGGATCAGCCGTACCAGTGTTGACCTTGTGCGGGTATTTGATGGTGGTCACCCGATCAAAGCCATCGACCACATATTCGGTGCGATTGCCCGCCGCATCGATGATGGCAGAGGTGGTACCGTTAGGGTTGTATTCAGATTTGCCGGTACGCTGTGCGAGCGATGTGTCGACCCCTGACCACACTTCTGTAACGCGATCAGCGGTATCATAATAGGTCCGGGCAATACGATCCTCACCAAAGCTGCCTGCAGTCATCGCGGTGCAGGCGCTGGTAGGCAGCGTCGTGCTGGTCGACAGCGCATTCATCCGCACAGCAACGCATTCAGGGCGGCCTGAGGCATCGTAGCTGTATTGGGTTATAGAGAACTGATTACTGGTGCCGGGCTGGACATGCGAGGATGTCTCCACCCGGCCAAAATCATCATAGCTGGTGCGGAACTCCTGATAGGGCGCAAAGGCATTCCAGGCTGCGGTTGTCGTGCCTGTTACCGTGCCGCTCTCGGTCTTGGTCACCTGACCGTCATCATTATAGGTGATCCGGCTTGCGAGCCTTGGCAGTGAGCCTGAACCATCGGGATCGGCACTAATCGTCCCCACCCGCTGACCTGCATCGTCATAGACATAGGTTGTCGTGTCTGCTGTGCCGCTGATAGGTCCATCAACCGTCAGGACATTGCCGAGATTGTTATAGGTATAGCCCGTGGTTGATCGCAGAGTGTTATCACCGGCTCGCTCGGTTACATAAACCGGAAGAAGGTTAGGCTGAAGGTTATTGTCATACGTGATGAAGGTCACGCTCTCGTTGGCGGAGCTTGAGCACACATTGGCCGTGCGGCATTGCCGGACAATCGCCAGGGTGGAGATTGGATCGCTCGACTGCACCAGCGTACCTGACGCGTTCTTAGCCTTCGCATAGCGGTCCGCATAAGCAAACCTTCGCCGCGCTCTAATCCCAGCATCATCAGCAGGCGCCCATATATCGGTCACCTGCCCCGTGTTCTGGTTGTATGCGTAATCGGTCACATTGCCGCGTGCATCGGTGGTTGTAAGCGGTTTGTCGCATGTCACTGTGTTGGCACAGCGCGGCATCCCACTATTTCCGGAAAGAGCAGGATAGGTCGCGCTGCTTGTGATCGTACTGGAACCATCCTTTGAAGTTTGCGTCGTTTGCGTAACCCTGCCTCTAAGATCGCGTTGATAAGCGATTGTGTTGCCCTCGGGGAGCGTCACCTTGGTCAGAGCATCACGATAATTGTACTCATATGCTGTTGTGTTGTTGAGCGCGTCTGTCTCGGACCGGATTAGCCCACTTTCGATCTCCGCAATCGCCGTCTTAGTGCGCCCAAGACTGTCCGTGGCTGTCGATGTTAGAAATCCAGCGCCAGGTGAGTTCTCGCTCCAACTGTAGTCGCGCGTGTAAGCGCCTTGCGCAGTAATGTAGTCAACTCGCGAATTGGTGTCATAGGCAATCACGACTCCATCGCTCGTCTCGCTTGGACGCTTGATACCCGTCAAACGATCGTTGGCGTCGGTTCTGAAGCGCGTCTGTCTACCCAAGATGTCAGTAACAGTTTCAAGTGTATCCGAGCCCGATTGGCTTTCCGCATAAGTTAGATGGGGCCAATTGCCGGTCAGCGAGCAGCTGTCAGCTGTAGGTGAGCAATACTCCTCGGCATTGTTAATCGCGGTAACCTTGGTGAGCCTGTACCAATCGTCAGCGCTCGCTACGCTGGGAGTGTTGGTCGCATACTCATATTTGAGCTGATAGCCATTATTGGTTGTAGCTGATTGCAAGCGGACAACGTGGTTCACAGTGCCTGCGCTATTTCTCACGTAGCTATCGGATTTGTATGTGAGGGTCGTGATATGCCCGTCTGGGCGGCGGATTTCAGTGCCCACGTGGGTGACCGCCTCATAGTAACTTGCCCCATTCGAGACCAAGTCTCTCTCAAACTTGTAGGCTACACCATTTGTATCGTGGAAGATGTACGTAAGGACTTGGTTTGATGGACTGTGGAAGATCGCCTCGAGCGAACCGTCTGACCCAAGCCCATTGATCGTTGTTGAGTACCAGGGATCTCGATAGAACCGATAGGTAGCTCCACCTATTTGTATATTTATCAGCTCACCATCGTTTCCAAAATCATCCGTAGTGACCGAAAGAACATAATTGTGCCGCCAGCCATTGCCGACACGGTAGCGCATATGCTGCAATCCGTTGGCTCCGCCGATTGCGACAGACGAGGAAGGAACAACGATCTCACCGCTGGTTAAGTCAACACCGCTCTCATCAAGTGGCTGCCGGATGGGCGGTGGATCAAGCGTAACGCTTTGCGCAACAGCCTGCGAAGCAATCAAAGTAGCTGGAAGCGCTGCAGCGGTGGCAAGGAGGAGATAGCGTGTACGCATGGTAGTCCTCAAGCGTGTGATGTTTGATGGGATGTTTGGATGGCAGGACGGCTCATTTGTTCTTGTCGCGCCCCTTGCCTTTGCCGGGGCGCTGCCATTGACCGGCAGCCTCCTCGGCATAAGCGCACAGCACTGCCGGGCGTTCGCCCAGAGCCAGCTCCAACTGGTTCTGCACGGCCTCATTGCCGGTAGCCGCCAGCTCGCACATCTGATCGCGATAGCTGCCGCGCTTGTTCGCCTGAACCAGATCAGCTTGACCGCACTCTACGCGGGTGAAGCCTTTGCTCTCAAGTGCCTTCGCACCGTGCTCGGTGATCAAGATGCGATTGGGTTGTCCGCGTTTGGATTGCGGCACCTGCTTCACATCAGCAAACGGCTTGCTCATGCAAATAGGCGTCTTGGTCTCTGCTCCCCGTTCAGCGGGTTGAGCGGCCAGCGGTGTGGGGCTTTGCGCGAGTACCAGTGCCAGGATGGCAAGCCCGGCGCTCCCATTTGCCAATACAGATCGATATGGTGTCTTTATCATAGAGTGTCCCCGTTGAGCTGTGAGCATTGCCGATGTGCACTCACTCAGGGATCAAGTCCTCCACCGTCGCACGATGACGCAACAGTTAACATCGCGGTATCGGTAGCTCCGTCCGGATCTTGGACCGTGTATGTGAAAGTGGTGATGTCGAAATTATTGCCGAAAAACACTTCAACAACTTCGGTACTATAAATCGATGCAGACGATGATCCGTTGTTGCTCTTCACAATCGACACCAGACTCAACGTATCTCCATCAGGATCACTGTCATTCGCAACCACATTGATCAAAGTTGAGTTCAAGCATTCGCCTGAAACATTATTGTTCTGCGCGATCGGTGGATTGTTGCCCGGTGGTGGCGGAGGAGGCGGAGAGGGGGGTGATGGCGGCGTTGGCGGTGGTGGAGGTGTTGGTGGAGGCGCACATGTTGCTGCGCTCCCATCGGTGCTAGCCCTCAGCTTCTCGCGATTGCCAACCTCATCATAGCAAAGCGATCGGGTCTCATCGTCGTTTGATCCGCCCGCAGTCTCGGTTTTGATCAAACGCCCAAGGCTATCGTATGTATGGGTCTCGGTTTCTGATTGGGCGGAAGCAGCACTAGCCGTCGCTAAACACGCCAGACTCGCTGTCGACAACAGCAAAACACGGATCATAAGTCCCAAACCCCTTGATCAATATTTGATCCAAAAAGTTAGATTTTCGAAGGCCAAGTCAAGGTGGCAGTAAAAGGACACCTTTGCATCTACTGTACGTTTGCGACAACTTTCCTTGTTTCACCGAGGGTAGCCTAACTCTGCACCCTGTGCATAAATTCTTCACGACAGTTCAATGACAGCGATAGTTCGCACTCAGAATGAAACCTAAGCTACGATCATCGCACCCGAATCACTATTGGTTGATTGGATGTTGATCTAATGGCTGAAGTCCAAACTGAATGATCCATCCATTCCATAGGCTTGATGGTCTCTTGATCCCGTTGCTCATTGTGCGCTCTATTACTGTCAGTCTGTGCAATACCAGGACAGCCCAACAAACACTGCATTTGCATTAGTGCGCGTTTCGACTAACCGCCAAGCAGAAACAGTGCCTTTCTGCGACCTAAGGCACTGGTTCGCTACACCTCGCACTCAATGTCTGCTTTCACCCCCAGATTCAGCCTAAGGCCGGTCGGATCTCGTTGGCTGGAAACGGTCGCTCAGGGGCTCCGAGCGACCGCCTGAACGTCAGATCTCTGTCTTCTCGGCCAGTGTTAGGGCATCTTCGATGTCGACACCTAGATAACGAACAGTGTTCTCAATCTTTGAATGACCAAGAAGGATCTGGATTGCTCGGATGTTGCCAGTCGCCTTGTAAATGATTGAGGCTTTGGTTCGGCGAAGTGAGTGCGTTCCGTATTCTTCGGGTCTTAGCCCTATCGCTTCGACCCACTCACCGACCAGCCTCGCGTATTGGCGTGTGCTAAGATGACGTGAATGATCAACCCGGCTGGGAAATACAAACTCTTCGACATCGCCCCCTCGAAGTTCGAGCCATGCGAACAAGCTGTCTCTGGCGTCCTTGGCTATCTCAAACTGGACTGGTCTACCCGTCTTGCGCTGAGTGATCGTTGCACGCGTCCTGACTTCTGGTCCGCTGACCAGATCGCCGATCTTAAGCTCCACTAGATCACAGCCGCGCAGCTTACTATCGATTGCTAGATCAAAGAGTGCTCGATCTCGAACGCGCTTTTCGCGATCAAGAAAGAACCGGATCGCCCATATCTGCTTTTGATTGAGCGGACGTTTGGGGCCGATCTTTGCGCCAAAGTTCCATGGCACCCGGCCTTGTGCCGCCGGATCAAATTGTGAGTAAGTCATATTCATTCTCCTTGGCCGGAATGGCCTCGAAGAATGTCTGCTTTCCGGAACTAAGATCTCGGATCGCTACGTCTTGGATTGGGGCGCTTTGCTGCCGTCCGGCGAGACGTCGTTCGATAACCGCTGACCGCGCTCAACTCGTCGCGACAAGGCTTCAACGAAACTTTGGAAACGCTGTTCGCCTGCCGCTCGTGCAGCTGCCGATATCTCTTCGGGCATTGACGGTGTCGCGCTGAGCCAGAACCGCACGAACAGTGCTACAGCCTCGTTCCCGACCTCGACGTGATAATCGAGCTTGTCGAATTGCCGCGACATCCGATCCAGGCGCCGGCTGAACGCGGCTTCCATGCGTTCTGAGCCATCCGGCGAAAGAAATGAGGCAATTGCCACCTCGACGACTGACGCCTGCGAGACTCGCTTCCGTCCGGCATAGTCGGCCAGCTGACGAGAAAGATCAGGTGGCAACCGAAACGTGTGCTTGATGCGGTTGCCCTTGCTCACAACTCGATCCCGTCGTTCGGGTCGAGCGCCGCGCGGCGCGCGTTGGCGCGCATCTGGTCGGCTATCGTTCGATTCCTGCTCGCTTGACCTTCATCTCGGCGATCATCAAAATCGAACTCGTTGCGCACGGGTACTTGTGTGGGCGCAACATTTTCATGCTCCGGCAAATCCGGTTCGCGCCGGATACCGCCTTCCGCTTCTTTGTCGTCGTCTTCCTGCAATTCGGGTTCTGCGGCGGGCGCCTTCTGAGGAAGCAGAGGCTTGGCAATACTGCCGTTCCAATCACCACCGAGAGCCTTGTTGTCTGCTCTCTGCAATACGGGCGGCTGTTCGATCCGCTTCTTGAGCCGCGGATCCGCATAGTAGCGCGCCTTCTTCGCGCGGATCGGGTGCGCGCCTGCCAGCATCACGATTTCGTCGGTGTCGGGCAATTGCATGATTTCACCTTGGGTGAGCAGCGCCCGGGCGGTTTCAGAGCGCGAGACCATCAGATGCCCGAGCCAGGGCGACAGCCGGTGGCCGGCATAATTCTTCATCGCGCGCATTTCGGTGGCCGTGCCGAGCGATTCCGAGACACGTTTGGCGGTGCGTTCGTCATTGGTGGCGAAGCACACGCGAACATGACAATTGTCGAGGATGGCGTTGTTCTGCCCGTAGGCCTTTTCGATCTGATTGAGTGACTGCGCGATCAGGAACGACTTGATGCCATAGCCCGCCATGAAAGCGAGCGCGCTTTCGAAAAAATCGAGCCGGCCCAGCGCCGGAAATTCGTCGAGCATGAGCAGGAGCCGTTGCCGATCTGCCCCTTCGGCAAGATCTTCGGTCAGGCGGCGTCCCAACTGGTTGAGGATAAGGCGGATGAGCGGCTTGGTCCGGCTGATATCGGATGGCGGGACGACCAGGTAGAGGGTGACGGGACGCGCGGGATCAACCAGATCGGCAATACGCCAGTCGCATTGCCGGGTCACCTTGGCGATGACCGGATCGCGGTAGAGCCCGAGGAAAGACATGGCGGTCGACAATACGCCCGAACGCTCGTTCTCCGACTTGTTCAGGAGTTCTCGGGCGGCACTCGCCACAACGGGGTGAACGCCATCCTCGCCAAGATGCGGCGTGTGCATCATCGCGGTCAAAGTGGCTTCGATCGAGCGGCGCGGATCGGACAGGAAAGCCGCAACGCCGGCGAGCGTCTTGTCCGGCTCGGCGTAGAGGACATGCAGAATCGCACCGACCAGCAGCGCGTGGCTGGTCTTCTCCCAATGATTGCGGCGTTCGAGCGAGCCTTCCGGATCGACCAGCACATCGGCGATGTTCTGGACATCGCGCACCTCGTTAATGCCGCGCCGCACTTCCATTAGCGGATTGTAGGCGGCTGATTTCTCATTGGTTGGATCAAACAGCAGCACGCGGCTGAAGCGCGAGCGAAAACCTGCGGTCAGATCCCAGTTCTCGCCCTTGATGTCATGGACGATTGCCGAATGCGGCCAGGTCAGCAGGGTCGGGATGACAAGGCCAACGCCCTTGCCGCTGCGGGTCGGCGCGAAACAAAGCACATGCTCCAGGCCGTCGTGGCGCAGATAGAGGTTGGCGCGCTGCCCGATCACGACGCCGTTGCCGTCGAGCAGGCCAGCCTTGGCGATTTCGGACCGCGTTGCCCAGCGCGCCGAGCCATAGGTCGCGCTGTTCCTGATCTCGCGCGCTCGCCAGACCGACATGGCGATCGCCACCACCACCGAGACCAGACCGCCGGATGCGGCGATCATGCCTCCGGTTTCGAAGATGCGGGACGCGTAGGCTTCGTAGCTGAACCACCACCAGAAAATCGAGTAGGGCGGATAGACCGGGTGACCGAAAGCGGTGAACCAGGCCGCGCCCAATCCAGGCTGGAAGCCGAGAGCTGCGGCGGTCCATTGTGTCGCGGCCCAAATGCTCGCCAGCGTCAGGGCAAATACGGCGAGGATTTGTCCCCACAGGATCTTGGTTGCCGACATGCCGTCTCCTTTCGGGAGGCAGGAGGGCGGCCAGATCGCGCCAATTCAAGTATTGCGATTATCGAGTGCAAAATGGCGTAGCGAAAGAAACGCTCGGCTAGATCGCTTCGCAGGCAAACTCCGGCTCGCCGGACCAGGTCATGCGATACATTGCGCCTTGCACGACCGATTGCACGACATTGGGCCAGAGCGCGGCGATGCAGGTTCCGCCTTCATGGCGAACGGAAGGATAGATAATGCCGTTATGCCCGTCACCGCGCGCGCTTGCCGCTAGAGCATTGCCTGCCGGGTAGCCCTTCGTTTTGTCGGGATCGAGCGATGGATGCTCGGGCATCTCGCGCAGGTCGATGAATACGCCCGACATGCTCGCGACCATCTCGCCATATTCGACGACCGCATTGTAGTCGCCTGCATCGGCCAGCGCCTGTGTCAGATGATGCCCGACCTCGGCGATGCAGGTCTCGACCGCCAAAGCGGCATACCACGCGCCTCGATCGGCGGGATTGAATCGGTTGGGCTCGCGCGGCTTGGCATAGGCAAAACTCGCATTGATGAACTTGGCATGTGGCGCGCCGTGCACGAGTTCGTCCGCACTCAATCCGCTAGTCCCACGCTCTTCGGCAATCAGGCGCGTACTGGTCGCGCCTTCGATTTCGGCGAGCAGCGCAAGTTCGTCGGCATCGTCAGCCAAAGGAGCCATGACGACTTGGCGCAGGCGTGCGCTGGTGACGAGCCGCACCGTCCGCTCGAAGGCCTCGCGAGTAAGCGGCAACCCGTCTTCGGCGTCAGAGCCCGCCACGAAGCGCGTCGATATATTGCCGGGTTTCGAGCATGCGCGGAATGCCGCCCTCGATCATCGCCTGAACCGGCGAGCGTTGATCGAACACCGGCGCCCTGTTCTCAAGCCTTGGCCAGCGATCGGCCATATCGTTCGCAAACAACAGGTGCAGGCCCTTGAAGAGACCGATCAAAGCCGAAGCGCGGGTCAACTGATCCTGGCTGAGCATGCCTTCCCACGTCCCGGCCTTCATCCGGTCCCACGTGCTTTCCGATACGCCGAGCAGCGCTGCACCTTGGGCATTGCCGGCACCCCAGGCGTCGACGAGGCGCAGCACCGCCTTTACCGCCGCGCCGCTCAGGCGGCCGCGGTCATCGTCATTGGCAAAAGTCTGAAGCCCGCTTGGTGCTTCAGCATGCTGAAAAGCTGCACTAGCCATATCGCACCTCCTGACGCGTATATACGCATCACGTGGTGCATTTGTCAAGATTTGTGTCATGCGCTGACCTCTCCTTCAGATTGCTGGTCCGCGCGAGCGGGCAAAGCTCCAGTCGACACCCCCGCGTTCGTTAATCTTCCCCGTCACCGCCTTCCCCCGATGCCGTTCCAAATCTTGCCGCCAAGGGACGAGCTGAAACCCCATACCGTTATCGATCATCGCGAGACGGCCCGAAGCCAACGTAACGCGCTCGCGATAGGTGCCGGCAACGTGGTCGCCGGGACCCGCTCGTTGGGCGATACCGCCGTGACGCGCGGCCAGGCTCTCGCTCGCCTCGGCTAGTTCGCGATCCCGCAAAGTGGTGAGCAAACCCCGAGCAAAGACGATCCGCTGCCCCTGCCGTTTGGCGAGACCCTCTTCGACCAAGACTTCGCTCCGGCTTTCGAGAGCCTCGCGCACTTCCGCACCAAACCCGCCAGACAGTGCCTCCGGTCGTGGCGACACCAATTGGCGATCCAGCCAAGTTGCGCCGCGTGCGTGGATTTGGGCCTCAATGGAAAGGTCGGAGCGAACCAGCAGGTTCACCTGCCTGCGCCCCTTGCGATCGGTCCAGGCGCTGGCCTCGACGATCGCGCCCTGTGCTGCATCGCTTGTTCGCTCGATATCGGGAAAGCGCAGATAGTGAGTGCGGCCATCCACGCCATCGACAATCGCATAGGCTTCACCCGTCAATTCATCATGCAGCCCGCGTTCGACCAGCCTGCCGACTGTTCCCCGTCAGCACCTATGGCACAGATTAGCGGTTGAAGTTTAGGAGAGTTTTGGTTCTCGTCGTAGTGACGAAGGAACGAAGATGAGAACCAAAAAGTCGAAGTCGAAGCAACCTGCGGAGCAGGTTGTGAAGGACATCCGCCGTCGGACGCGGCGGCACTTCTCAGCCGAAGACAAGATCAGGATCGTATTGGAAGGTCTGCGCGGCGATGATAGCATTGCTGAGCTGTGCCGCCGTGAAGGGATCGCGCAAAGCCTGTATTACACCTGGTCGAAGGAATTCATGGAAGCGGGTAAACGCCGTCTTGCTGGCGATACAGCCCGTGCTGCGACCACGGATGAGGTGAAGGATCTGCGTAATGAGGCGCGTGATCTGAAGGAGTGTGTTGCTGATCTGACCCTGGAGAACCGGTTGCTCAAAAAAAGCATGACCGGGCTTGGGGGAGACGACGCATGAGATACCCTGCATCTGAGAAGCTGGAGATCATCAAGCTGGTCGAGCAGTCACATCTGCCTGCCAAGCGCACGCTGGATCAGCTCGGCGTGGCGCGGCGGACCTTCTACCGCTGGTATGACCGCTACCTAGAAGGCGGGCCTGAGGCGCTCAAGGATCGTCCCTCAACGCCAAGCAGGGTATGGAACCGCATTGCGCCCGAAGTGCAGGACCAGATCGTTGATATGGCGCTGGAGCATAGCGAGCTCAGTCCGCGTGAACTTGCGGTGCGCTTCACTGATGAGAAGCGCTACTTCGTCTCTGAAGCGACCGTTTACCGACTTCTGAGGGCTCATGATCTGATCACCAGTCCTGCTTACACGGTGATCAAGGCGGCAGACCAGTTCCACACGCAAACCATGCGACCGAACGAGATGTGGCAGACGGACTTCACCTACTTCAAGATCATCGGGTGGGGCTGGATGTACCTCTCCACCGTGCTCGATGATTACTCGCGCTACATCATCAGCTGGAAGCTGTGCACCACCATGCGAGCCGAAGACGTCACTGAGACCCTCGATATGGCTCTTACTGCTTCAGACTGTAGCCATGCCAATGTGCTGCATAAGCCGCGCCTGCTATCGGACAACGGTCCCTGTTACATCGCTGGAGAGCTGGCTGATTACATCAGCGCCAAGAAGATGGATCACGTGCGAAGCGCGCCCTTCCATCCGCAGACCCAAGGCAAGATCGAGCGCTGGCATCAGACGCTCAAGAACCGTGTTCTGCTGGAGAACTACTTCCTGCCAGGCGATCTAGAAAACCAAATCAAAGCGTTCGTCGAGCATTACAACCATCAGCGCTATCACGAGAGCCTCGACAACGTCACACCTGCCGACGTCTACTTCGGTAGAGCCGCAGCCATCATCAAGCGAAGAGAAAGGATCAAACAAAAGACGCTAAAACATCGCCGCTTGCTTCACCGCAAGCTAGCCGCCTAAACTGAAACCAACAGACGAGGCCAGTCCTCCAAACGATCAACTCTCAGTCTGTGCCAAATGTCATGACGACGGACACGGGTTGTTCAAGGTTCGGAAATTTGATCGCTCCCTGCCACATTCGTTTGCACTCTACACGCACCGCAAGGCTGATCGCGAGGAGGAGACGCTTTCATATAGAGAACGTAAGAACGCTGGCCGGTGGTGGGGCCGAGCCGCCAAGCGCTACTACGGCAATTCATACCACATCACGTTCCAATATATGGGCCAGCGTCATGACCTTATGACCGTTTACCGCCATGAGGTTGCCAGCAAAATACTGGCACGTTTCAAGGCTAGCGATGATGCAGTGGAAGCCAAGGTCGGCGGCGGGCGTGGGCAGGCGCTAAAACCTGAAGACGAATGGGAAGACCAATCCGGTTCCTTGGAGAGTGCCGAAAAACTCGGAGAGCTTACATGAGCGATTTCGCTACTGCGCCCCAATCCAAGGACGACTTCGATTTAAGCAAGGGCGAGCCTTATCCGGCACGGTCCGATAGCGTCTCGGATACGGCCCGCGCAGAGATCGAAAACTCACAGCGGGAACATCAACTGCAGGACGCTCATGTGAGGTCCTGGCAAACCGAAGAACGGCGGCTTTCACATCTTCAAGATGCGGTCCCCGAATTCGATCTCGGATCACGCGGTCAGCGCAATGTGATGCGGGATTATGAGGAACGCGCATTCCTTTGGGATCAGCGCGGTAGCGCGATTGAGCGTCATCATGCCGAACGGCGCGCACTTATTCGACAGAACGGCAAGACTCTATCCGACGAGTTCGGGGATCGCCACATAGCGCGCCCTCACAGGGTCAGCCCGTATCTAGCCAAGCACACGCAGGGCAATGGGCTTGGCCGCAAGCGCTAAGCCAGGCTCTGCGAGGAAACTGATCTGATCCCTCGAATAGAAATTGGGACATCGGCGAATTTCGCCATCCAATATCTAACAGAAGGACACTGTCATGTTCGGCAAGCTCTCACTGCTTCTAAACTCAGATAAATCGACCTTAACCGACTGGCTGAGCCCCATCCTGATGGCGATAGCTTTCATCTCAGCCTTCTTCACATACAAAGGCGCATCCCTAGGCGCTACAACGTTTGATGAGCATGCAAACGCGACCGTCTTCGCGATTGGGTCCGCCATCGCAATCTTCGCGTTCTGGTCTTTGGTCTTCAAGTCGATGCTCGACTGGCGAACGCGCGAGAGCAAGCGGAAAGGTTTGGCAGTTGTTGCTGTCGGCCTGCTTTTCATCATACCACTTTCAAGCATTTACAATGCCTCAGGTATTGATCGCGGCTTGGTGCTTGATCATCATCAGACCCTCTTCGTCAACAAACTCTCCACCGTGCTGGAAGCGCGATTGGAGGACAACAAGGCACTTGATGGCGTCATTGCCGAAAGCGCGCAGAAAGAAGCGCGCTACGCTCAGTTGCGCGATGATGAGGGAAGCGTTGGAACGACTTCTGGTGTCGCCGGGCGCAGCGGGGCGGTCTACGCAGCGCTTGACGGCGCTGCCAAGCGTTTTGGCACTTTGAAAGGCCAAATCGAGGGTTTTCAGACGGACGCTGATAAGACTTTGAAGAACGCGCTTGTTCGCCTTGAACGCATTCGTGCGATTGCGGGCTCTTCTAAGCCGATTAGTGAGCGCGATCGTCTCATCAAGAACGAGGTTGATATTTTGCGCGCCGACTTTGCGAAGCTTGACGGCGATGCAATGAAAGAGGCGGCTATTCGTACGATTGCGGCGCTTCCCGGTGAAGTCCGCTTGGCGGCGAATTACTCAAAAAACGCGGACACAAAACAGGCACAATCTGAGGCCTTGGACCGCTTGTTCGAAGAGCTTGAGGATGCAGCAGATGAGTTCGCAGTGGCCTTCGCAGATGACCCTTCAGATCAAGCTGATGCAATTCCTGAATACAGCCCGAAAAGCCCCACAAATGCGATCATCTCGTACTGGGATCAGGCATTGCCTCCAATAGCGGGAGGCTTAGCTATCGATCTGACCCCGGCAGCACTTTTGTTCCTTTGCCTCGTGTCGCTCAGCGCTCGTCCCAAAGAGGAAATGGAGATCGACGCTCTGCTCAACAGTACGTCCGGCGGCGACCTCATACGCGTGATGGCCCTTTGGAACGCTTTGAAGGCCAACACGGATTCACCAGAGATAGAGGCAGGTTTACGCGATGCCGCCTTGCGCAGCTTCAGAAAGGAATGATGTCATGATTTTTCACTATCTGAGGGAGCTGAAGCCACACCTCAATCTCATAGGGTTCCTAGCTCTTTGCACTTATATTGTGCTGCTCGTCGTGATCCACATGGTGACGGGTAGTTTTGCAGAAAGTGGTCCTGATCCGGTCATGCCTGCGTCGCCAATTGAGGTCTCATCACCCGCTATTGAACGAGGTTCTCCCACTTCGCCCCGCGCGCCTGTCCAAAGCAGCGAGGAAAATACTCCGGTCCAAGTGCCAAACCAAGATTGCCTTAATGTTGAGGGCAGTACGATTTGCTTGGAGTAAAGGAACATGGATTTATCACGACGGTCCACACTTGGCTTGCTGGCCGTTTCTGGAGTGTGCATTACAGCTCCAGAAACGGCCCGAGCTGCATTCAGTGGACAAGCGTTTCAGCGCCCTCCGTTCTTCAGGATCGCGCGGAACGCAGGGCGACCAAACCCAAGAGCTAGCATCGCCATGAAGATGATTTGCGATACGGTTGGCATTGAACGCACAATCCGGCTGTATTCTGCGACTATCACAAAGCCTAACATTCTGGCTTTCGCGACTACGATCCGTGGCACTCGCTACATTGTATATGATGGCGCTCGTGTACCCTGGCCTGAGGCAAACATTCCTTGGTCATCGATTTTGGTGATGGCGCATGAGGTTGCACACCACGCTGCTGGCCACAATGTGCGCCGCGACATTCCTCGAAAATCCGAGGAGTTGGAAGCTGACAGATTTTCTGGCTTTGTACTTTCCAGGCTCGATGCAAGCCTGACTGAAACACTGTCATTTTTTAGTTGGGATTGGCCGGAATCTGACGAACATCCATCGGCTGCGACAAGACGTGAAGCAACCCGTCGCGGTTGGCAGCTCGGCGAACGCATGAAGCGGCGGGAAAGCGGGCTTCGATGACGCAAAGGTCAGAAGCGTGTGGATAGATCGATCTACCCGCAATGATTGCTCGATTGGCGGTCGTTGGACCTGATAAAATCCGAGAATGATCGATCTCGACCCAGATAAGATACTGCTCAATTCAATCGCGCTTCGCGAATTGAAGCGGCAACGTCTGCGGACCGGTCTTGGATCGGCGTTGATCGTCCGCAAGTTTCCCAAAGGCGCTGACGCACCCACTGCTTCGATAATTGAGGGATGGGTCAATGGTCAGCGAAAATTTGCAAAACCAGTCCATCTCGAACTCGTTTTGACCACCTATGCGAAGCAGCCTGATGGTAAGGCCAATGGTTCGGGTGTCTATGTGACCATGACTGATGAGCTGCGCAAAGAGCTGCGATTGATCCACGGTAAGTCCGCATCCGGCTATCTCGATTATGCACCTGAACGCGTGACCCCCGCCAAACTCAGCCATTTGCTCAATGGGCGAACGAAGAAGATATCGGTCGCCCTGCTTCGATGGTTCCGCAAGGAGGCCAGAAAGGTGCCGCCGCAGCGGCTAGTCAAACGCTATCCCCCAGCCCCTGATTTGACCGATGTAGAGCCGCTTCCCATCCGCCCAGAACGCAAGAACCGACCACGCTCCATGTCGCGGGATGTCGTCTATATCGAAATCACTGATGCGCTTCACCAAGAACTGCATTCTGAGGTTTGCCGCACGCGTGTGAGCACGAGCGTATTGGTCCGCTCGCTCAGCGATATTCCACGCGGACTGAGCGTTCAAATGGTGCGATCCTGGCATACGGGTAAGATACGGGCGACTGAGCCGCACTATTTCGAGTACATCATGGAAGAGTACCGAAAACTGCCAACGGCCTGATCAAACACGCCTTTTCGAGATAGATACAATTTTAGACAAATTTGTATCAAATACGAAGGGCATTTTACTCAAATGCAACCGTAAATTAACAGCTATTTCAATGTTTTAACCCATAATCATTGTACGTGAGTGTTCAAAGAAAAGCCCGCCAATAGAGCGAGCGAGTGGACACAGGGACAACGATATAGGGGAGCGGAGCCGATGGCTCAGTCAGAAGAACATTATCGCGCAGCCGCGCATAGCTTGGGAGAAGGGTTTCTCGGATCGAAGTTCGGGCAATCCAGTCTCGACCAAGCAGAGGTTTCCAAAATTCACCGCATTGAGGCGTTCAAAGAGAATGCGATCCTGCTTGCTGGGGACCACGCACAGCACATGGGTGTTATGGAGCGAGGCGCGCAAGCTGGAAAGGCCAATGTTGCTGCCCAAGAGAAGAAGTCCAAAGCGGCCAAACGCTCGGCGGATAACGTGCTCTTCCTCAGCCTTCTTCAGCAACGCTCGGCGGAACTCGCTGCCGATATCGCAGACATGGAAGCTGGTTTCGAGGCAAAGTATGGCGACGCTTGGCGCGAGACAATTGCCAACGAGGTGCTTGATCCTGATGAAATCCCCGAACGCCGCGATGGCGAAAGTATGGCGGATTACCGGGAGCGCCTAGAAGAGGTCTTGATCGAGAAAATGATCGATCCGGCCACGGGTGAGATCAAACCCGAATATGATGGTCACCCAGAATATGGGCGCTACGCTGAATGGGCTCAATCGAGATATGAGAAGGAAGCAATTGACGACTACGTCAGTGACGTAACTGATCCTGATGCGACCCCTGCTGAAATTGAAGCTCGTACGGAGAGGTTCAAGGACGAACACTCATTCGAAGATATTATGAAAGCAGAGCGGGTTGTCGATGACCAGGCAGTGGCGGCTCCCGTCCTGAATACAGAAATCGATGATCAAGTTGATAAGGTAGCTGATGCCAGCACGGAAATGGCTGCGTTCGGCTTAGGTTAGTTCAGCGCTAACGTCCGCTCAAACCGGTATTGCTCAGCCGCTTCCGCCGCAGCTTTGCGCGCATCTGCGAGCCCGTAAGGGCCGTGAACTTGGGATGTTGTGGCAAACACCACCGAAGACCCGCCCACATCTTGCCCTCTTTCAAAGAAGAAACGAGCGTTCGTCACACCATTACCACGTAGATCAGAATCGAGAACGCTCTGGATGCGGTCGAGGGGAACTTGGGTCTCTCCACCTATGCGGATCGCTACTGCAAAGCCGCCTGGGTTTTGTCGTAGGTAATCATTCGCTTCCGAATGAGCATCGGGCGAAAATGCAATGTTCGTCGTAGCAGAAGCTTGCGTGAACTCCGCCTGCTGCTGTTGCTGAGCGTCCTGTGCGGTTGCACCTGCAAACGGCGTCATAACTAATGCTGCTGCCAATCCGGCGGCGGCGGCGGCTTTTCCTGTAAAACTGTCTTTCAAAGCTTTGAGTGCCATTTCGCACCTGCCTTTCATCTCTCTGGCGGCGCGAATTAAACGCTTGAAAAGGATCGTTTTTCTTGATTTCAAGATTTGAGATGTGATACACTTCGTCCCGAAACATAAGTCGTTGAAGTGACTGAACTTATGTAAGCGGCAGGATCGAAGCCGAAGGCGTGCAAACAAGCTCCTCGAAAACGATCCTTTTTTCAGAAGGTGTGTTTGAAGCGCTGACCATGTTGGTCAGTGCGGGTTTCACACTGTCTGGAGGAGAAAATGCCCCGAAAACTAGGATATGCTCGCGTTTCTACAAGCAATCAGCATCTTGACGCTCAACTCAGTGCGCTAAATTTGGCGGGATGCGACAAGATTTACAAGGACCATGGAGTAAGTGGTAACTTAAAGAGCCGCCCTGCCTTTGATCGCTTGCTGGCCGATATCAATGAAGGCGATACGCTGGTGATCTGGCGGCTTGATCGCATGGGGCGGTCGTTGCGACACCTCATCGAGATCAACGAACTTTTGATCCAGCGCGGCGCGTATCTCGATAGCCTGAGCGACAAGATTGATACATCATCGGCAACGGGCGAGTTTGTGTTCCATATTCTTGGAGCGGTAGCGCAACTAGAGAGGCGTATGATTAGCGAGCGCACTCTACTGGGCCTTGCAGAAGCGGCGAAACGCGGACGCTATCCCGGAAGGCCCAAGAAGGCCGCGAGACAATGTGTTGAGCCGGTAGATCGCGCTGCATAAACGTCTTACATATAAGACGAAAAGAACTACATGTCTTACACATAAGACAATAATTGCTTTTCTCTCCCAAATCCGATACACTGGGTACAGGAGTAATAGATATGGCCCGCATAAAAGGAACAGCGACAAAAGCCACGCTCTCGCGTCAAGGACGCGAGGCGCTGATCCTGCTTGGTCAGCTTATCCAAACAAACCGCATCAAAAAGCGGCTTGGGGTTGAGGAACTGGCAACCCGCGTCGGAATTTCGCGGGACATGCTATACCGTATTGAGCGCGGCGATCCGCGCTGCAACATCGGCGCAGTGTTTGAAGCCGCGACGATTGTTGGCGTACCGCTCTTTGAAGAAGAGCCGGGAAGGCTTTCTGAGCGCGTTCGTGAACAATCAGAAATCCTCAAGCTCATGCCCAAGGCTGTGCGCAAATCAGCAGTGGTCGTAAAAGATGACTTCTGACCGCAAGCATGACGAAGCCTATGTTTGGGTGTGGCTTCCCGAAGCCACCCAGCCCGCTGTGGCAGGCTTGCTGACGCGCCAGAATGATGGCCGCCTGATCTTCAACTATGGTCAAAGCTATCTTGAACGCGATGATGCCATTGCGATCTATGAGCCTGAACTTCCCTTGAGGGCGGGCGCAATCGAGCCGCTTGAGCGCATGCAAATGCCAAGTGCCATTCGCGACGGCTCGCCGGACGCTTGGGGAAGGCGCGTTATCATCAACCGGATGACCGGCCTTAAAGGTGCTGAGGCTGATACCCGTGAACTCGATGAACTGACCTATTTGCTTGAATCGGGTTCTGATCGCATTGGTGCGCTCGATTTTCAGGTGTCACCGCGAGACTATGTGCCGCGCCAAAAACACAACGCATCGCTTGATGAGCTGATGGAATCAGCGCAGCGTGTTGAAGATGGCGTTCCGCTATCGCCTGAGCTTGATCGCGCACTCCAGCACGGCACAGCGCTAGGCGGCGCGCGCCCTAAGGCTCTGATTGACGATGCCAATACCAAATACATCGCCAAGTTCTCGGCGAGCAATGACCTCTACAATGTCGTCAAAGGCGAGTTTGTCGCCATGCGCCTTGCCAAGCTCGTTGGCCTCAATGTCGCGCGGGTCGATCTCACTCAAGGCCTTGGCAAAGATGTGCTGCTGATCGAGCGCTTTGATCGCATACATTGCGATGAGGGCTGGAAGCGCAAAGGCCTTGTTTCAGGTCTGACCCTGCTGGGCCTCGATGAAAGCGAGGCGCGCTATGCCAGCTATGAAGAGCTGGCAACACTGATCCGCCATCGCTTCACTGATCCCAAGGCTACGCTTGAGGAGTTGTTTGGACGGATCGTGTTCAACATCTTGTCGGGCAATACGGATGATCATGCGCGTAACCATGCCGCATTTTGGGATGGCGCACATTTGAGCCTGACGCCCGCTTATGACATTTGTCCGCAAGGGCGCACGGGCGGTGAAGCCTCTCAGGCTATGCTTATCATAGGTAATGATCGCATGAGCAGGTTGACCACCTGCCTTGCTGCCGCGCCCGCATTTCAGCTTGATGAGGCAGAGGCGCGCGCACTCATTGATGCGCAGATAGAGACGATCGAGGCGCAGTGGGCTGCGGTGTGCGGTGAGGCCGCAATGACGAACGTCGAGCGCGATTTCTTATGGGGCCGTCAGTTTCTAAATCCTTACGCCCTCGAAGGGTATCGGGACGCCTAAGCTGCCATCAATCGCTCGCTCAGCCGAATAGATCGCCTTGATGGGACAGCAATTCATCGAGCCAGATCAGATGTGCAAAATCATTGAACAGATGATTATGCTTGAGGCTAATGTTCGTGTGAATATCCGCGCTGGACGGCTCGCATGGCTCTGGATGTTCTTTGCGGAAAGCTGCAAGTTCGCGCGCTCTTGCGCGGTAGCCGCTTAAGTCACGCGCAAGGTCTTCCGTCACCTTGGCTTTGATCGCGCGCAGAATGTGCGAGCGCTGCGGCTCAGACTTGTCAGCGGCGGCTCTAATGTCCTCGCGCATATAGCCCTGATAACCGCTGTACCTCACGCTATCTCTGATCTGCTTGAGCGTAAGCACCCTGCCGCCCAGATTGTAGTACCACGGATGGCCCGCGCCATATCCGCCATGGGTGAATTCAATTGGTTCCTTTGTCGCACGCATATCAGTGCGCCCAAAAGACATGTACCTGATTGTGGCCTGTCTTTATCGTTAGAACGTCATTGATTTCGAGGTCACGGGCCATCTTCTCGTAGTCGATGTAAAAGGCCAGATTATCGGGAACTGGTGCTCCTTGCTCGGTGAGTTCCTGCGCAAAATCTGACAGGCTTTCATACTCGCCCGCATACTGGTCTTCGATTGACGTGCGGGCATCTTCTAGGCTGCCGTGATACTCAACCAGCTTACCGCCAAGCGCTCCATGCTCACCTATGAAGCTTGCAAGCTCTGAGACATATTCAAAGCCAGCATATTCGGCGACGCTACAGCCCTCAAAGCCATCATGGTCATGAATGGCCCACTCTTCTGCATCTTCAATTGGTGAGGCCATGAGCATCGCGCTCACTTCATTCCAGATATCAAACGGCTCTTGATTGGCGTTGATCCAACTCCCGTGCAAAATACCGTTATTGTAGGCGGCCAGACACGCCACATAGATTCTGATTTCACTTCCACTCATCTCCCATTTCCTCCTTAGGCTTTCGGGTTCGACATGAACCCTTGCCCATCGGCGAGAGCGGGGTGTGCAAGGTGCCAGGGAGGGGATCACCCAGCCTGCAAAGGAGCAAAGCGTATTGAAGGCTGGGGATACCCTGGCAGCGCGCTGAGGGGCAGCGCCCCTAAGATACGCATCAAGGATCGATGCCCACACGGGCCTGAGACGCATCGCGGCTCGGCTTGCGAGAGCCTGCCCGGATGCCCAACCATTTTCCTCAAGAAATTCTAACGCGTGATCCCTGATTAACAGGGACGATGCAATCGCGTGACAGCGAAGCCTTCCCTAAAAGGTCTATACAACCTCGTGCTCATTCAGAACGCGAGAAATTTGCGGAAATTTGCGAACATCTTCGGGACTTGCAGCACGCTGAAAGCTGTGATCAAAATATTCTACCATAGCCGCGACCGTTCCGGCCTTTGAGGTGTTCCACTTGATGTAGGGCATCTGACTTGAGCGCTTCAGAAGATAGAAACCTGTGTAGGCTTCAAGGTGTGCCCCTTGTTCCAGGATGAAGCAAGGAAAGCCGAGCCTTCCTTTCGCAAAGCCCAAGTTCAACTCACCCGGCGCCCTCGCAACCTTATCTCTGAAGTTTATAAGTCTCGCTGTGCGATTGATCACGCTTTCGCGCATCACGCTGGCCGTCGCATCATCAAACTCACTTTGAGCTTCGCCCTCATTGCCCAACCGTTGGCCGGCGAGAAGCTCTTCAATCCGACTCTCGAGGCAATGTTCATCACTGATACTGCTCACAAGTAAGTCCAGTCGCCCACCAGCTTCAACGAAACGCTTTATCGCGTTAAGATGCTGATCAATGCCTTCGATCTTGAAGTTGGACCAACGCACATGGGGGCGATTTTCCGGTTCAGCACTGTTGGCAAGCTGCTCAAACTTCTCAATTTCGTCGATTGTCTCGTACACACCACCCAGACCATAGTTTTCTTGGTTTTCGTGCATCTGGTGGGCGAGGTGCAGAACTTTTTGAAAATCCTCTTTGGATTCCTCGAAGCCTTTGACGATACCCTTCTCTTTAAGATACATGAAAAAGAGGCCAACGAGTATCGAAATCAATGCCGCCGAGAGGCCTTCTCTGACTGTAACCTCAAATGAATTATCGGGATTTGAGGCAAAGCTGTATATGATCAAACTAAATAGTAGAGTTATTATTGAAGCGTAAGTAAGTACAAAATCAAATCTCCACTTGTTTTTATTATAGTAATTGATGTAATATTTCATAATAACTCACTTTACATAGGTCAAAATGGTTGCAGATATCGACTCGCTAATTAAGGATTTTGAAGAACAACAGGATCGTGAAATGGCACGACAGCTCAAAGAGTGCTCGCGTATTCGGTGGAAGCTGGTTGCAGGCGGAGCGTTTTTGTCCGCAGTAAACTGTTCCCCGTCAGCACCTATGGCACAGATTAGCGGTTGAAGTTTAGGAGAGTTTTGGTTCTCGTCGTAGTGACGAAGGAACGAAGATGAGAACCAAAAAGTCGAAGTCGAAGCAACCTGCGGAGCAGGTTGTGAAGGACATCCGCCGTCGGACGCGGCGGCACTTCTCAGCCGAAGACAAGATCAGGATCGTATTGGAAGGTCTGCGCGGCGATGATAGCATTGCTGAGCTGTGCCGCCGTGAAGGGATCGCGCAAAGCCTGTATTACACCTGGTCGAAGGAATTCATGGAAGCGGGTAAACGCCGTCTTGCTGGCGATACAGCCCGTGCTGCGACCACGGATGAGGTGAAGGATCTGCGTAATGAGGCGCGTGATCTGAAGGAGTGTGTTGCTGATCTGACCCTGGAGAACCGGTTGCTCAAAAAAGCATGACCGGGCTTGGGGGAGACGACGCATGAGATACCCTGCATCTGAGAAGCTGGAGATCATCAAGCTGGTCGAGCAGTCACATCTGCCTGCCAAGCGCACGCTGGATCAGCTCGGCGTGGCGCGGCGGACCTTCTACCGCTGGTATGACCGCTACCTAGAAGGCGGGCCTGAGGCGCTCAAGGATCGTCCCTCAACGCCAAGCAGGGTATGGAACCGCATTGCGCCCGAAGTGCAGGACCAGATCGTTGATATGGCGCTGGAGCATAGCGAGCTCAGTCCGCGTGAACTTGCGGTGCGCTTCACTGATGAGAAGCGCTACTTCGTCTCTGAAGCGACCGTTTACCGACTTCTGAGGGCTCATGATCTGATCACCAGTCCTGCTTACACGGTGATCAAGGCGGCAGACCAGTTCCACACGCAAACCATGCGACCGAACGAGATGTGGCAGACGGACTTCACCTACTTCAAGATCATCGGGTGGGGCTGGATGTACCTCTCCACCGTGCTCGATGATTACTCGCGCTACATCATCAGCTGGAAGCTGTGCACCACCATGCGAGCCGAAGACGTCACTGAGACCCTCGATATGGCTCTTACTGCTTCAGACTGTAGCCATGCCAATGTGCTGCATAAGCCGCGCCTGCTATCGGACAACGGTCCCTGTTACATCGCTGGAGAGCTGGCTGATTACATCAGCGCCAAGAAGATGGATCACGTGCGAAGCGCGCCCTTCCATCCGCAGACCCAAGGCAAGATCGAGCGCTGGCATCAGACGCTCAAGAACCGTGTTCTGCTGGAGAACTACTTCCTGCCAGGCGATCTAGAAAACCAAATCAAAGCGTTCGTCGAGCATTACAACCATCAGCGCTATCACGAGAGCCTCGACAACGTCACACCTGCCGACGTCTACTTCGGTAGAGCCGCAGCCATCATCAAGCGAAGAGAAAGGATCAAACAAAAGACGCTAAAACATCGCCGCTTGCTTCACCGCAAGCTAGCCGCCTAAACTGAAACCAACAGACGAGGCCAGTCCTCCAAACGATCAACTCTCAGTCTGTGCCAAATGTCATGACGACGGACACCTCAGGGTACGGCGCAATCTCGACACCAGCCCCCAATAAGATGTCTTCAAAGTCGCCTGGGTAGGCTTCGATGATATTCTCAATCTGAATGTCCTGAACATTCAGATCGATGAGTTTCGCCAACTCTCTTTCAGCCTTTTGGAAAGCCTTATGCTTATCGCGAAGACGCTTGGGGTAGTTGCCTGCGGCTTCGTCAAGCACGACCTCGGGTACCACGACCTTTATCTGAAGCAAGGCACACGCCCTCAAAAAGGACTGGGCGAAGGCTGAACGAAAGAAACCTTCATTCATAACGATGCTAGTGTCGATGTAGAGTGTGGTCACTTAGCTCGCTCACATTGCCATTGGAGTGCAACGAAGGACTTCACCATACCCTTCTGGTTATCCCTCATTCGGCTTTAGCCTTACGCCGAGAAGTCGACCGCCATCATTAGCATCATGTAGCCTCAGTTTTATTAGTGGATCGAGATCAAGTTCACCTAAGTAGTCCGTGGGCAATGCGCCAACATTCAGGCAAACTATGTACTGAAAACCTTCTTGCTCTGAGATGGATTGAGCCAGCTGCAAAGCAAGGCCGTATTGGCGAGGGTCCACGTCCGCAAACATGGTGCTATCGTGTACGAGAGAAAGGAATTTCTTTCCCGCCCTGGCCCTGAGTGTGGCGAGAACCAGATCAAAGCAAAAGACGACCATCTGATCGACGCCGTCACTACCCATTCGATCGATTGCAAAGGTAAACCTGTAACCCTTTGTGCCGACGTCCACACCAAGTTTGCCCGCCACACCGTATAGACTTCGTGTGTAATCAGCGAAGAGTCCGATTGCCTCGTCAATCGCTGACCTCCGGCTCTCAAGATCGCCTCTTAAGAGCGTGCGGGTCTCGCTTAACTCGCGGGTCAGTTCGTCTTCCCTCAACTCGAAAACCTTTCGGTCTTCGATCCGAGTTTTTATCGTCTCAAGCTCAATCGAAATTTCAGAAACGCTGCGCTGAAGCGCAATCAAAGAGTCGATAGCGCCACTCGAGGAGAGTATCTTCATCAGATCACTTTTGTTCTGACTGGCTTGATCAATCTCAAGGCGTCGCAAAGACACCTGTTCCGATAAGCGCTTCGTTTCGGCCTCAAGGAACTGACTTCTATTTGCGTGTATCTCGCGGTGAAAGGCAGCCACTTCATCTAGGCTTCTTAGCGCCTCTGGTCGGAACAATGCACCGGCGTCTTTGAGAATCCTCGTGGGGCCATCCGCATCAAACAATGGCGCTTCACTAGAGCTTTCCCGATAATACGAAAGCAGTCGTCCATCACTGTAATTCTGGTTCACGAGTGCATGGATTTGTTGGTCGACCGCCTCCAGTTGCTCTTCGAGATCGTGATAATCTTCCCGTAGATTGAATTGTGATACTTCGGCCTCCTTATCGGCCAAACTCTTCTCGAGCAGCACGCGATCTGCCTCGAGATCTCCAATCGATCTCTCGTTCTCCGATGTCTCTATCGCAGCTATCGCCTTAGCTGCTGCCTTTACGCGACTGCGAGCATCCTCGAGCGCGTGGAGTTGCCTCTGAACGAGCCAGTTTAGTCCAAGAAGAAAACTAGTGTTGATACGGCGAGTGTTTCCAGCCTGACCGCCGTGTGAGACCTGTGGCGACGTGTATGCTTGCTTGCCCAGCCTGATCAAATACCGCGAGAACTCCCGAAAGCTTGGGCTAAATCTCTCGTGATCATCTGGCATTCGCGCTTCTGGGACGAACCGCTCTGATAGGGCGCTCTTCCAATCCTCTAATTCGAGAACGGCTAGCCCATTCTCTAGCTCATATTCGAATGGCAGCCCGACCAAAAACTTTGGCGAGACTGAGACCAAATTTGGTTTCGCTGTGTTTCTATGAACGATGCAGGAGACTTTGCCCTCGAGCTCCAGGCTGAAGGTTACACCTTTCAGATCAGGGTGGGAGAGAGTCTTGTCACGCCGCAGATCCGAGCCGAGACAGAAATTTATGATGCGGAGCAGAGTCGATTTGCCAAGGCCATTCGTACTCTCTGTTTCATCCGAATCTGTGCTGGTATCCGCCAATACGACATTCATTCCGTGGGTAAATTCAACTGCACGAAACGTGTCGAGATCTGACCAGACCCTTTTTATCACAGTTCGGCATCCTCTGACGGAGCAAGTCGAAGGACGCCCTTATCGAAATTGATCAGTCGACCGGTATAGAGGAGCGTAAGCGCAACCGCGAAGCTATCGAACGAACGAATTCGCTCATCTGTCCTGACTCTATCCCACAGCGAGTTTATGGTGTCGTTGGCTCCGAGAGCCTCGACTAATAAAGCAGCCACTCCTACCGGAGAATGCTCAATGGGAACGTATTTGCTGGGTAAGACGGACATCTGATTCACTTCTCAAAGATGTCGCATATTATGAATAGGTGGGCTACGAAACACAGGCCTGCCGCCTCTTTTTCTTTGTTGCCTCCGCCTCCGCCAACCCAAGCATAGAGCTCGTTGAATATGGCGTCGCCGCTTAAGCCTTCCGCCTTGGCCTTCTCGTATTGAGCAATGAACCCAGCACTAAGACGGATGGGAAATTCCGGATCTAGCCCCGCAGCCTTTACTAGGACTTCCCCAACTTCGGCTGATTTTGCTGCCCCCATGGAAAGAAGCGCACTCGACGTCGGGCCGAGGTCATTTCGCTCGATCTTCTCTTGAGGCGGGATCACGGCCAGGGATCCTGGTGCAGTCGGAGACGAAGCTGCCATTAGGGCCTTGGCTGCCACCTCCAGTTCGGCAAACCCCACATCGCTGATGCTATCGGAAAGCTCATCGCGGTAATGCTTCTCGTGTTTTGCCTTCCAATCGAGCAACAGTTGAGCAGGGTACGTCTCGTGCTGACCGTCGACAATGACGTGGTGAGTAGGGCAAAGGAGAAGCAAATTCGCTGGCTCATTCAATTGGGCGCTTGTCAGCCCTGCCTTGCCTCGTGGACCGTCCTCACTGATCGCATAAATGTGGGCAATCTGTCCTACGACAAGTTCATCGGATTTCTCAGTTTTATCTGAAATAATCTTTTCGGTACATCCGGGCCAAGAGCATTCATTGCGTGAGAGGGCGAAGAGAACTTTAAGCGTCTTCTGTGAGTAGCTACGCGAAGGTTTTTTGGATTTTCTATCCACATTGAAGTCCATTGCGAAGCCTGACTAAGCAGTTGCTACATTAGTATTGTGCTCAATTCAAAACCTGTTTCGTCAAGTACGCGTTTTTCATGAATCCTGCCCGACGTGCTCATGTGTTTTGCTCGTGAGAGAGCTTGTTCCATAAAGGCAACGTACGCCAAAAAAGTTGAACAATGGCGCACCCGACAGGATCCGGAATTCTGATCTCTCCCTGCTGAGGGTTACGTTCCAAATGTCCGCTTTCGGAATCAAATTCTCGAAAGGCTATGTCTTGTACTGGGGCGCATTGCAGTCATCCTGCGATGGATTGAGCGGCAGCCGGCAGTTTCGCGATCTTCGTTGAGGCGTCAGCTAGCTTTTCGACTGCAGCCACTTGCCCACCTTTGGATTGATCTCCCACTGTCAAAGAGAGAGTGCTGTGGTCCTCCATCAGCATACCGATCTTGGTACAGAGCAGGCTGAGGAGTTCGCGGTCGATCTCATCCATGTGCACTGCAATGCTCAGACATCCTTGGAAGTCCATATGCATCTTTTTGCATAGCGTCTCTTTTCGACTGGACTGTGCCGCGGAGGCGAGCAAAGTCATGGCGCCATCTTCGAAGGCTTGCCGCCAGTTCGATGCAGCGAACTCGCGGCTCGGATCAGTGAAAGCGCCAGGTGGTTTGGCGCTACAGATTGAAGGCCAAGAGGATGACCCAAATACCCCTTTCAAAAACCGAGAAAGTTCTGCGCCTGCTCAAACGCAAACGAGGCGCAAAGCTCGATGAGATTATCGAAGCCACCCAATGGAAGAGGCACAGCATCCGTGCGTTCATTTCTCGTCTGCGCAAGCAAGGATATTGTATCGTCTGCACGCGTGATCGCACGGGCACCAGTCGTTATCTTGTCACCTCCGGGCCAACGCAATGATCGATGTCGCTGCTGAGCTCGAGGAATTAGAAACCTGCACAACCAAACAACTCAAGGCTCGTTGGCACCGAGTGATGCGCTGCCCTGCCCCTGATATTAGCCCCGATCTCATGCGTCGCGCGATCTCCTACAAGATCCAAGAACGCGTGCATGGAAAACTACCGCGTCCAACGGCATCAGCCATCGCCAAGATTGGAAAACGCCTAGCCAGGACTGGTGAAGTTCACATCATGGTCCCGCACCTGAAGCCGGGCACAAGGCTCACTCGCTCCTGGCATGGCAAGATGCATCAAGTCTTAGTCTGTGAGGAAGGCTTCGAGTTCGAAGGCAGACGCTACAACAGCCTGTCGCAGATAGCGAAAGCGATTACTGGAGCGCATTGGTCTGGCCCGCGCTTCTTCGGGCTGGTGAAGGAGAAGGTCGAGGAAGATGGCTAACGAAGCCTCGCGAAAACGCTGCGCAATCTACACGCGCAAGTCGACAGAGGATGGACTAGAACAAGACTTCAACAGTCTCGACGCGCAGCGCGAAGCCTGCTCTGCCTACATTCTAAGCCAAGCCGGCGTGGGTTGGGAGCAGGTCGATGACCACTATGATGACGGTGGGTGGTCAGGAGGCTCAATGGAGCGCCCCGCGCTGCAGCAGCTTCTAAGCGATGTTAGAGCTGGCAAGGTCGATGTGATTGTCGTCTACAAGGTTGACCGACTGACGCGTTCGCTCGCTGACTTTGCCAAGATCGTGGAAGTCCTGGACGACAATGAAGCTTCCTTCGTCAGCGTGACACAAGCCTTCAACACCACAACAAGCATGGGGCGCTTGACCCTCAATGTACTGTTGTCATTTGCCCAGTTCGAACGTGAGGTCACGAGCGAGAGGATACGTGACAAAGTTGCTGCGTCGAAGAAAAAGGGCATATGGATGGGAGGCGCCATTCCATTTGGCTTTTTGCTCGATGACGGCAAGCTGATTGAGCGCGAGTGCGAAGCGAAGGATGTCCGCTACATCTTTAGTCGCTATTTGGAGCTAAAATCGATCCCCGCGCTTGAGGTCGATTTGGTCAATTCGGATATCCGCACTCGAGTGAGGGAGTTTTCATCGGGTCGAACGGTAGGCGGCATTCCATTTACGCGAGGACCGCTCGCTCTGCTCCTTAAGAATCCGATCTATGCTGGCAAGGTCAGGCACAAGGGAAACGTCTACGATGGAGAGCATAACGGGCTGATATCAGAAAAGCTGTTTGACGAAGCGCAACGCATTCTAGCAGAGAACAATCGCCGCCAAAACATTAGCCATAACTGCAAGATGCCTTCTCTATTAAGCGGCATGCTCACAGATCCAGATGGGCGCTCCATGTCGCCGACCAGAGGCCAGAAGGGCAGCAAGGTCTACTGCTATTATGTCACTCGAAAATGCCATCGGGAGAATACTTCAAACCCTTGGCGACTCCCCGCAGGCCCGATCGACAAGATGGTGCTGGAAGCCGTTGGAGATTGGCTAGATCGCCCATGCTCTGTCGAACATGCTGATCGGGATCAGTGGGACGAAACGCTCAAAGCAAGAAAGATCGTCAAGGAGAAGATTCAGTCTGGCTCAGCTTCAGAGAAACGCGCCGTACTGATTGATCTCGGATGCACGGTGCGACTGCAAAGAGAACAACTGGAGGTCACTCTGGCATCGGCAGGAGCAGAAGATCCAGCAGTACTTGTCGTCCAAACCAAGATCGTACGGCGCGGGCGGGAAGTGAAGCTTGTCGATGTATCCGAAACCGCACCGTGTAAGGCGGATCCCGCGCTCGTCCGACTCCTCGCCCAAGCTTTCGCTGCTCGCAAACATTTGATTGATGAGGAACCAGAACCGCTGGTTGAGGGCCTGAGCAAGAGGCATCTCACGCGCCTCGCTCGACTGTCATTGCTCGCGCCGGACATCATTCAGGCCATTGTCGAAGGCAGACAGCCTGCCCAACTCTCTGGCAGACAACTACTTCGACGCGGCGATATTCCGTTGGCCTGGGAAAAACAGCGCAAATTGCTTGGCTTTTCCTGAAGCTCATCCAAATCCGGTTTGACACTTGGTGCCACCAAAACGGCGCGCAGAGAAAATCACCCTTCAGTGCCCCTTTTGCCAGTGCCAAAAGCGTCTCTAGGCACCGGACCCGGGTTCGACATGCTCTCAAGCTACGGAAATTGCGCGATAAATTTGGAGGTTGACGGGAATGCGCTTCGGTTGATCGCAAATCAAAAAACGAATGGTGCCACGAGAGAGAATTGAACTCTCGGCCTCACCCTTACCAAGGGTGCGCTCTACCACTGAGCTACCGCGGCACTGTTGTCCAAGGAGCGCGCCTATCGTTGTGAAGCGCCCCAATGTCAAGCCAAGCTTGATGTGTTCATCGAGTAACGGCATTGGATTTCATATGAGTGAACACGCCGACAAAAAGCTGACTAAAGAAGAGCGACTGGCCGCGAAACTTCGCGAGAATCTGCGCAAGCGAAAATCGCAGAGCCGAGAAATGCGCGAATCCGAGCCAAGCGGGGTTTCCAAAGGGAAGAGCGACAGTTAGTGCACCCTTTCTTGTTTTGGGGGCCTATGCCGCCCGCACCCGCACCCTCCAATCTTTCTTGCCCTACCGCTTCGCTACTTGAGGGCGAGCCACCCTCCCGCTAAGCAGCCCCGCAAACGCTGGAGATACAATGCCAAAACTCATCCTAGTTCGCCACGGTCAAAGCGAATGGAACCTCGCCAACCGTTTCACCGGCTGGTGGGATGTCGATCTGACTAAAAAAGGCGTGGCCGAAGCCATCGCGGCGGGCGAATTGCTCAAAGAAAAAGGCGTGCTGCCAACAATTGCCTTTACCAGCTATCAGACGCGCGCGATCAAGACGCTCAATCTGGCGCTGGAGGCAGCGGGGCGGCTATGGCTACCCGTCACCAAAGACTGGCGCTTGAACGAGCGGCACTATGGCGGGCTGACCGGCCTCAACAAACAGGAAACACGCGATAAGCACGGCGATGAGCAAGTGCATATCTGGCGACGCAGTTTCGATGTCCCGCCGCCTGATATTGAGGAAGGCAGCGAGTTCGATCTGTCGGGCGATCCGCGCTATGCCGGTGTGCCTGTGCCCAAGGCGGAAAGCCTGAAACTGACAATTGAACGCGTATTGCCCTATTGGGAGAGCGACATTCTGCCGGTTCTTGGCGCGGGCGAGACGGTGATTATCAGCGCCCATGGCAACAGCTTGCGCGCGCTGGTCAAACATTTGTCGGGCATTTCGGATGATGACATTACCGGTCTGGAGATTCCGACAGGGCAGCCGATCATGTATGACTTTGGCGATGATCTGAAGCCTTCGGGCGAACGCTATTACCTGAAGGACGCTTAAAATGAGCGAAGCGACCCCCAAAGTCGCCATCATCATGGGCAGCCAGTCCGACTGGCCGACTATGCGCAAAGCCGCAGAGGTTCTGAGCGAGCTGGACGTTGCTCATGATGTACGGATTGTCTCTGCGCACCGCACCCCTGACCGAATGTATGACTTTGCCAAGTCCGCGGAAAGCGAAGGCTTCGGTGTAATTATCGCTGGCGCTGGCGGCGCGGCGCATTTGCCGGGCATGGTCGCTGCGCTTACTCATCTGCCTGTTCTGGGGGTACCCGTGCAATCCAGGGCGTTATCGGGTGAAGACAGCCTGCTGTCCATCGTGCAAATGCCCGCCGGGGTACCCGTCGGCACGCTGGCGATTGGCGAGGCGGGCGCGACCAATGCCGGATTGTTCGCCGCAAGTATCCTGAGCGTTTCGGACGCAGCTTTGGCGGATCGTCTCAAGGCATGGCGACAGGCACGCAGTGACGCCGTGGCAGAAAGACCTGCCGATTGATGCTGAAAGCCGGGGGGACCATCGGGATCTTAGGTGGCGGCCAGCTTGGCCGGATAATGGCCAGCGCAGCCGCGCAGCTTGGCTATCGCTGCATCGGTTACGCGCCCAAGGGTGATAATGTTGCAGCGGATTTGTGCGCTGACTTTTTTGAAAATGCTTGGGACGATCGCGCGGCACTGGCTGCCTTTGCAACCAAATGCGATCGGATCACATGGGAGTTTGAAAACGTCCCGCTCAGTGTGATTGATGCTCTACCTTCTGAGCAGCTACATCCTGCCCGAGCCGCGCTTGAGACGGCGCAGGATCGGCTCAATGAGAAACGTTTTGTCACTGATCTGGGCGGCGCGACCGCGCCTTATCGCGCAGTAGAAACCCGCGCCGACCTCGACGCGGCGATCGAGGCGATTGGCACACCCGGCATCCTCAAAACCTGCCGTGATGGTTATGATGGCAAGGGCCAGTGGCGGCTGAGCAACACGCGCGATGCGGAAGCATTAGTGCTGCCCGGCATAGCCTGCGTCTACGAGGGCTTCGTCGATTTCGTCGCTGAGTTTTCCGTGATCCTGGTGAGAGGCCAAGATGGCGAAATCCGGTTCTGGGATAGCACTCGCAATGAGCATGAGGGCGGCATCCTTGCGCGATCAATTCTTCCTGCCGGGGATGTGATTTCAGGCCAGATCGAAGAGGCTCGCGACTTGGCGCGCCAAGTGGCCGATGCGCTGAAATATGTCGGAGTTCTGACGCTGGAATTCTTCGCCACGAAGCAAGGCCCGGTGTTTAACGAAATGGCCCCGCGGGTTCACAATTCCGGCCATTGGACAATTGAGGGAGCCGTCACCAGCCAATTCGAAAATCACATCCGTGCGGTTGCCGGGTTGCCGCTTGGAAGCACCGACAGCGTCGATAACAACGTAGAAATGCGCAATATCATCGGTAAAGTTGCAAATGACGCGTACAAACTCTTCAACACCGACACCACTGCACACCTGCACCTTTATGGCAAAGCAAAGGCCAGCGATGGGCGTAAAATGGGCCATGTAACTTATGTTGGCCAGAGGCCCGCCGCGTCATGATGCAAGAGCTGTTCCTTATCTATGCCCGCGCGGCAAACGGCGTGATCGGCAAGGATGGCACACTGCCTTGGCATCTTCCGGCTGACCTCAAGCGCTTCAAATCACTGACGATGAACAAACCGATGATCATGGGCCGCAAGACGTTTGAAAGCCTGCCCGGCCTTTTGCCCGGTCGACGCCATATCGTTTTGACGCGGCGGCATGACTGGACCGCTGAGGGTGCGGAAATTGCCCATTCGGTCGATGAGGCGCTGGATCTCGCCGGAGAAGCCGAAGTCGCAATTATTGGCGGTGCAGCAATCTTTGACGCCTTCAAACGACGCGCTACTCGCGCAGAAGTGACTGAGATTCATGCCGATTTTGATGGCGACGTACTGATGCCTGCTTTGGGCCCCGCATGGGAGTTGACCAAGAGAGAGGACTTCGATGCGCAGGGTGACACACCCGCCTATTCTTTCCTGACCTATCGCCACGAGGTCGAGACAGACTGATGCGCTGGCTTGATCATCGCGAGGATGTGCCCGAGCCTTTGCGCAGCGCAGTTGTTGCGCTGGGCAATTTTGATGGCTTTCACCTCGGGCATCAGGCGGTCGCGAAGGAAGCTATTGAATGGGCACGCGCTGAGGGTCGGCCCAGCATTATCGCGACCTTCGATCCGCATCCCGTGCGGTTCTTCCGGCCCGACACGCCGCCCTTTCGACTGACCACGCTGGAGCAACGGCAAGAGCATTACGTTGCCGCCGGCGCGACCGCGATGCTGGTGTTCCATTTCGATGGTGAGCTGTCCGGTACCAGCGCGGAAGACTTCATCACGCAAATCCTGATAGGGCGATTGGGCGCGCATGGCGTGGTCACCGGCGACGATTTCTCTTTCGGCAAGGGCGCGAAGGGCAATGTCGAGCTGCTGCGCGGCTTTGGCGGCGACCAAGGCCTGCAATCGCGCACAGTCGGTGCGGTCATTGATAGCGGCGCGCCGATAAGCTCAAGCCGGGTGCGCGAAGCCCTGCATGAAGGCGACCCGCAAGAGGCGGCGCGCCTACTCACTCGGCCCTTTGCGGTGCGCGGCGTGGTCGAGCATGGCGACAAGCGCGGCCGCGAAATCGGCTATCCCACCGCCAACCTTACTCTCGAAAATTACCTACGCCCCAAATACGGGATCTACGCCGTAACTAGCCGTATCCTCGCGACAGGGCAGGAGCTGAAAGGTGCGGCCAATGTCGGCATTCGCCCACAGTTCGAGCCGCCCAAGGAATTGCTCGAGCCGTATTTCTTCGACTTTTCCGGTGATCTGTACGGTCAGGAAATCGAAGTCGCGTTCCACCATTTCCTGCGCGGCGAAGCAAAGTTCGCGCGGCTAGATGAATTGACCGCCCAGATGGAGAAGGATTGCGAGGAAGCGCGAAGGTTGCTCGCCTAAGGCCCGGTATTGATTTCCCGCACTGTCACTTCGGTCAAAGTTTCACCCTGATCTTCAAAGACAAAACGCATCTGCAACGCTGTCGATACGAACGCAGACTTTTTCACATCACGGATGATAGCGAGCAAATCCGACCTGCCCGCCTCGCCAGCAACGGGACGCAGATTCTCCAAGGTGACCTCACCATCGCTGGAGAGGTCATTGGCATTGAGATACTCGACCACTTGAGACGCCTCGGCCCCCGCTGGCAGATCGCGAGTCAATTGAGCCTGAAGATCCTCTGCAGTCATAGCCTGACCTTGGCTGCACGCGGCCATTGCCACAACCCCTATCGGAGCGAACAGCCATCGCATCAGTTTGTGTTGAGCTGCGTATTCCATGCTGGTACCCAGACTACAGGATCGACACCCGGATATCCAGCCCGCTCCAGCCCCTCACGTACGGTGGAGTTGCTGTTCTGATGCAAGGGCATGTAATTGATCCGCGCAGCTTCAATGGCATCCATAGTCTGTTCCAGACTTGCCTCTACCGCGTCACAATTACCGGCAAAGTGATCGACGGTCTGCTGCCCAGTCGGCTCGGTCGTCCAATCGATCGTGCCTGATCGATAAGCGCCATATTCGGTCACGATATGACCATAGATCCCGTGATTGGGGTCCACCTCCTCAGCGGTTGGCACGGTTCCGCTGCCCGATGACGAGTTCAGCCCGCCGCCATTGGCCGCAGGGCCGCCGCGGAAATAATTCTGCGAATCGGCATCGGTTGTCACAATAAAGGCGTGGTTCGCGCCAAGCGCCACAGGCGTGTAGCGCACCTCAACCGTGCAGGTATGCGCTGCGGGATCAATGGCCGCGTTCGACGCCAGAGGGTCACCGGTTTGCGCATCCAGCGCTGCGAGCGCTCGTCCCTGCTCAACGGGCGAGAGTTGCGCAAACGCTTCTGCAGCAGCGGCGCTGGCTGCTGCGGCTGTCTGGGCCGCTTGCGAGGCTCCGCCAATATTCGTGTTCACCGGCTGCGCATTTTCAGGTGCGGTCGCGCCGCTGTTCACTCCGCTCACGCTAGTCATGGTGTTGGCTCCACAAAATAGACCTTGCAAGACTACGCATCGCAGAGCATTTGCCCATCTGCATATCGTATAGCTCGCCATGCAGAATTCGAGCATTTGGGCGCTGGAGAAACATCATTCTATCCGCTAGGCATCGCCGCGCATGACACAGCAGCGCGACTATAGAGACACCGTCTTCCTGCCGAAGACCGATTTTCCCATGAAGGCCGGCTTGCCTCAGAAAGAGCCAGGCATTCTGAAGCAGTGGCAGGATGAGAAGGTGTATGAGCAGCTGCGCAAGGAACGCGCGGGCCGCCCGAAATTCATTTATCACGACGGCCCGCCTTACGCGAATGGCGACATGCATATCGGCCATGCGCTCAACCGCGTGCTGAAAGACATGGTCATCCGCAGCCAGACTTTGCTGGGCAAAGACGTGCCGTTTGTTCCCGGCTGGGATTGCCACGGTCTGCCGATCGAATGGAAAGTCGAAGAGCAGTACCGCAAGAAAAAGAAGAATAAGAACGAGGTTCCGCCGAAGGAATTCCGCGCCGAATGCCGCGCCTATGCGCAGCATTGGGTCGATGTTCAGCGCGAGCAGCTGAAGCGGCTGGGCCTGATGGGCGATTGGGACAATCCCTATCTCACCATGGATTTTCAGGCTGAGGCGACGATTGTGGCCGAGCTGATGAAATTTGCCGAGGCGGGCAATCTGTATCGCGGGTCAAAGCCAGTGATGTGGAGCCCGGTGGAGCAGACCGCTCTGGCCGAGGCCGAGGTTGAGTATGAGGATATCACCTCGACTCAGATTGATGTGGCGTTTGAGATTACGGAAAGCCCGATTGAGGAACTGGTCGGCGCGCATGCGGTGATTTGGACGACGACGCCATGGACGATCCCCGTGAATCAGGCGATCGCCTATGGGCCGGATGTTGAGTATCGGCGTTGTTGGTTTGTAGGTGAACAAGCCGATCAACTTTCTGACCATATCAAAGGAAAGAAATTTCTCATCGCGAAAGAGCTGATGAGTGCGTTTCAGAACCGAATTCTGGAATCACATCAGCATCTTCCAACTCTGATGATGGAGCATGAGCCGGTGTTCAAAGGCTCCGACCTTGCCGGAACGATCGCCAAACACCCAATGCACCATCTTGGCGGGTTCTACGCGAACCCCCGCCCTTTCCTGCCCGGCGATTTCGTAACCACGGACTCCGGTACCGGCCTTGTCCATATGTCGCCTGACCATGGCGAGGATGACTTCGACCTGTGCAAGGCCAATGGCATCAATCCCGTTTTCGCGGTGATGAATGACGGCCGCTATCGCGATGATTGGGGCTGGCTCGGCGCGGATGATCTGGACGGTGATGGCAAGCCGCGCCGCCGCGCGGTGATCAACAAGCCGTTCAATTCGCCCGAAGGGCCGATCTGCTCAGACTTGCGCGAAGCAGGAGCGTTGCTCAGCGCGAGCGATGATTACCAGCACTCCTATCCGCATAGCTGGCGCTCCAAAGCCAAGGTCATTTATCGCTGCACGCCGCAGTGGTTTGTGCCGATGGACAAGGATCTAAAGGCACCGGGCGACACGCTGCGCACCCGTGCCATGGACGAAATCAACCGCGTGAAATTCTACCCTGAAAAGGGGCGCAATCGCATCGGCAGTATGGTTGAGGGGCGGCCCGATTGGGTCCTCTCCCGCCAACGCGCATGGGGCGTGCCGATCACGCTGTTCGTGCGGCCTGATGGCACCTATCTGCAGGACGAGGCGGTCAATGCCCGCGTCGTCGCGGCGGTGCAGGAAGAAGGCGTTGATGCCTGGGATGAGGCGCGCAAAGCCGAGTTCCTTGGGCCTGCGTACGACCCCGACGACTTCGGGATGGTCACCGACATTCTCGATGTGTGGTTCGACAGCGGCTGCACCCATGCCTTTGTGCTGGAAAGCGGGCGCTGGCCCGAACAACAATGGCCCGCCGACCTGTATCTGGAAGGGTCCGACCAGCATCGCGGGTGGTTCCAATCTTCTCTGCTCGAAAGTTGTGCGACACGCGGTCGCGCGCCCTATGACGCGGTCCTTACCCATGGTTTCACTATGGATAGCTCGGGCAAGAAGATGTCGAAATCGCTCGGTAACACCGTCGATCCGCTGAAAATCATGGAGCAATATGGGGCGGATATCATCCGGCTATGGGCGCTCTCGGTCGATTTCACCGAGGATCACCGGATCGGCGATGAGATCCTGAAAGGCGTCGGCGATCAGTACCGCAAGCTGCGCAATACGTTCCGCTATTTGCTCGGCGCTCTTGATGGTTTTGTCGGCGATATGGGTGATAGCGGCGAAATACCGGAGCTGGAGCGGTATGTTCTCGCGCTGCTCGCGGATCTTGATGGCAAGCTGCGCACCGCGCTCGAAACCTACGACTTCAACACATATACGCGTCTGCTGGTCGAATTCTGCAACGAGGATTTGTCTGCGTTCTTTTTCGATATTCGCAAGGACAGCCTCTATTGCGATGGGCCGGACAGCAACACGCGCAATGCTTATCGCACCGTGCTGGACCTGCTGTTTCACGCGCTGGTGCGCTATGCCGCGCCCGTGCTGGTGTTCACCGCAGAGGAAGTATGGACCACCCGCTATCCAGACGGCGGCAGCGTGCATTTGCTCGATTGGCCACCTGTGCCGGGTGTGACGGCGGATGGTGCGAAATGGGATGCTCTTCGGGCTCTACGCGAAAAAGTGAACGAGGCGATTGAGCCGCTGCGCCGCGACAAGACGATCCGATCCAGCCTCGAGGCTGAGGTCATCGTGCCCGCCAGCGAAGTGCCGGAGGGTTTCAGCGACGATGATCTGGCCGAGCTGTTCATCACTGCGTCAGTGACACGCGGCGATAGCGACGCCGTGACAGTCACCAAATCATCCCACCACAAATGCGGGCGCTGCTGGCGCTTGCTGCCCGAAGTGGCCGAAGATGGCGCGCTGTGTGGCCGCTGTGATGATGTTGTGACCGAACTGGATGCCGCACAATGACCCCAATCATGCGCAACCGGCTGATCGGGATTGTCATTGCTTTGTCGATCTTTGGGATCGATCAGCTGATCAAATGGTATGTCAGCGGGCCGTTGCAATTGCGGCAGGTTGGCGTGATCGAACTGATCCCGTTCTTCGACCTTCGCTGGACTCAGAATTTCGGCGTGTCACTGGGCATGTTCGAGGCCACGAGCAGCGAGATGCGCTGGGTGCTGGTCGCGGTGACCGGCTTTATCGCCGCAGTGGTCACAGTTTGGATGCTGCGCGAAAAGGCGCTGGGCGAAATTCTGGGCCTATCGCTCATCCTTGGCGGTGCGCTGGGCAACATTCGCGACCGATACAATCTGGGTTATGTCATCGATTATGCCGATCTGCATTTCGGTGATTTCCGCCCCTTCCTCATTTTCAATGTTGCCGATGCTGCTATCACCATCGGCGTAGTGATCATCCTTGTCCGATCCTTCTTTTTCAGCGACAAGGATGACGAAACTCTGGACGATATTGCGGAACCTTCCGCGGAGACACGATGATGAATAAGCCTCTTTCTTTTGCCGTACTTGGTGCGACTGCGACGCTTCTGGCTGGCTGCGGTGGCGGCGGTTTCCTCGATCGTGAACGCCCCGATGAGTTTGCTGTGCAGCGGCAAGCGCCGCTGGTGGTTCCACCTGATTTCAACCTCGTGCCGCCTGCTGCGGGTGCACCGCGTCCCGCCGATGGCACTGCATCAGAGCAGGCTCTTGAGGCGCTGTTCGGCGGGCCAGCTGAGCGCAGTCAGGTCGAAACGAGCGCGCTTGACCGTGCTGGAGCCGCTGCTCCTGGTATCCGCTCCTCCATTGGTGATCCTGATACCAACACGGTCGCCAAGGGCCGCGTAACCCGCGACATTATTGCTGCGCCAGAAGGTGACGGCGCGGCTGCACAGGCGGTTATACCTTCTTGATTTTACGCTGATGCCTCCGCGTCAGCATCCTCCGTGCGGTTTCGAAGCCCCGCTTCGAGCACTGCGGACGCGCAGTCGCGCTTGCGGCTCGCTAGTCGCTCGCCGACCTATTCCAGACCCAACTAATCCGAGCTTTCTTCCAGTGCCTCAGTAACCACCAGCTTATCGATCCGGCGACCATCCATTTCGGTCACCTCAAAGCGCCAGCCCTGCTCCACAAAATCTTCGCCGACCGTCGGTAACTTCTTAAACACAGCAAGTGCAAAACCCGCCGCAGTTCCAAACTCGCGGTCGTCACCATAGTCCAGGCCCAGACGGTCTGCGAGGGCATCTGCAGACAGTGCCCCTGAGATAAGCAGAGAGCCATCGTCCTGCTCCACCATACCCGGCGCATCGCCATGGTCCTGGTCGCTCGCGAAATCGCCCACCAAGGCCGTCAGCAAATCGACCGGCGTAACAATGCCATCCAGGTGACCATATTCGTCATGGACCATAGCCATCGCGGTCTCTGCCTGTTGCAAAACACGCAGCGCATCAACCGCATCGAGTTGGTCAGGGACCACCTCAGCCTTGGTCATGATCTGTTTGAGCGCAACTGGCTTGCCTGCAACCAACCGTGCGAGGACTTCGCGCACTTTCACTATGCCGAGCACCTTGTCAGGTGAGCCCTCCGCGACCGGCAGCAGCGAATGCGCACTTCCCTCAATCGTTTGGCGAATCTCATCTTCGCTCGCATTGAGATCGAGCCAGTCCAGTTGATTGCGCGGGGTCATCATTTCGCGCACGGGCCGCTCAGCCAGCCGCACGACACCCTGCAGCATCTGTTGTTGCTCGGTTTCAATTACACCCGTTCGCGAGGCTTCGGCAAAGAGCACTTGCAGCTCTTCAGCACTCAACGAGCTTTGTCCACCGGGCCGTACACCAAGCAGGCGGATGAGCAATCCCGAGGATGCGTCGAGCACCCACACCACCGGCGCGGCCACTTTGGCAAGCAATGCCATTGGCGTGGCCATCACCAGTGCAATCGGCACCGCCGCGCGTAGTGCGACCTGCTTGGGCACGAGTTCGCCCACGACCAGAGCGAGATATGTTGTGAACGCGATCACAACCGCAAAGCCCGCCTGATCGGCGATATCTGCAGGCAGGCCGAACAAGGCCAAACGCTCACCCACTGGCACGCCCAGACTGGCCCCGGAATATGCACCGGCGATAATCCCGATCAACGTGATGCCGATCTGTACTGTCGAGAGAAACTTGCCCGGATCAGCAGCGAGAGCAATGGCTGTCTTGGCGCCTTTCGCCCCCTTGTCTGCCGCCGCCCGCAAGCGCGCAGTGCGCGCGGAAACGATCGCCAGCTCTGACATGGCGAATACGCCATTGAGCACAATCAGGCCGGCGATAATGAAGAGGTCAGTCCAGGGAAACGGCGTCACAGCACCAGTACCGCTAGCAGATTCGCTGCGCGAAACCAGTGTTTACACACCGTTCGCCTTGGAACCGTCGTATTGTTCAGCCATTGTTCTAATTAACCAATGCTGTGTGCCGGTGATCGCGGCGTACAGCCAAGAAATATCTGATCGCATTTGGAGGATGGAACCCATGAAAACACCCAAAGTCATTGTTGCCGCGCTTGCATCGGTTTCGCTGATCGGCCTGTCCGGCTGTGTCACAGACCCCAATACCGGTGAGCGCAAAGCATCACGCACGGCCATTGGCGGTGTTGGCGGCGCAGTCTTGGGCGGCCTTCTCGGCGGTGTTATCGGCGGCAAGACCGGACGTATCATCGGCGCGGTCGGCGGCGCGGCAGCGGGCGGATATGTCGGTTATCGCATGGATCAGCAGATCAAGGAACTGAAAGAAAGCACCCAAGGCAGCGGCGTTGATGTGACCGAAGTCGATGGCGGTGAGGCCATTTTGGTGAATCTGCCCGATGGCGTAACATTTGAAACTGGCAGCTACACAATCAATCAGACCTTCCGCAACACACTCGACAATGTTGCAGCCAGCCTGACTCAATATCCGAACAGTCTGGTCGATGTATATGGCTACACCGACAGCACGGGATCGGAACAGTTCAATCAGCGTCTGTCAGAACAACGAGCCGGTGCGGTGGCAAGTTACCTGGTCAACCGCGGAGTGGCGAGTTCGCGCATCCGTTCGCAGGGATTTGGCGAAGATCCAGCCTATTTCAAAGGCGACAACTCAACCGAGTTTGGCCGTTCGCTTAATCGCCGCGTCGAGATCAAGATCATCCCATTTGATGAGCAGGATGTGCGCGAGGCGCAGGCCGCCCAAGGTAACTAGGAAGAGATATTTGAATGTAGCTTAGCACGCTCCGCCAACCGCTCCACCGCTTCGGAGTGGATGGCGGGCGCGCTGACCAATACACCGAACGCGCGCGGATCACGTTTGTTATATCCCAGCGTGTTGCCGAACACATCCGTCGCGGCGGCACCGGCTTCACGCGCGATCAGAGCAGCCGCACCGACATCCCATTCAAAACCCCAACGCAATGTAGCGACCAGATCCGCCTCATCAGCGGCAACCATGGCGATGCGCAGCGCGATCGAGTTTGGCTTGTCGACACATACCAGATCGGAATCAGCGCTCGGCAACTGATCCGCCGGTACACGCGAGCCGGCAAAGCTTGCACGCGTCGCTGCGTTTAGTTTCTGCTGATTGCGCACGGCCCCCTGCCCCGCCACCGCCTGCCATACCTCACCTCGTGCTGGTGCGGCGAGCATGCCGATCAAAGGTCGGCCATTGTTAATGAGAGCGACCGAAACCGCCCAGCCGCTGCGACCGCCAATGAAGTCACGCGTGCCGTCAATCGGATCGACCAGCCAGATCAGATCATGCTTCAGCCGCGTGGGATCATCGGCAGTTTCTTCTGACAACCACCCCGCTGAAGGTAATAACGCGCCCAATTCGCGTTTTAAAAACGCGTCCACGGCCAGGTCTGCGTCGCACACTGGGCTACCGGGTTCCTTCTCCCAACTCTTCACGCTGTGCCCAGCACCCGGCCAAAGATCATGCGCAATGTTGCCCGCTTGCGAGACGATGGATTCAAGGCGTTTCTGGTCAATCATGCGTGTACTTTCTAAGTGCGGTACGAAACCCCACTTTTCAAGCGCCGCTATCCATGCTTATGCGCACCTGAACGCCATTTCAGGCCAATCGATTCACATCTCTAGCGATCGGCAGAAGCCGCAAAGGACAACGCCCCCATGAACATTCACGAGTATCAGGCCAAGGAATTGCTCGCAGAGCACGGTATCGCCGTTCCAACGGGCCATGCAGCGCTCACCGTTGAAGAGGCGGTTGCAGCAGCGGAGAAACTGCCTGGGCCGCTTTATGTAGTGAAGGCTCAGATTCATGCGGGTGGTCGCGGTAAAGGCAAATTCAAAGAGCTAGGCGCGGATGCGAAGGGCGGCGTAAGGCTCGCGCAAAGTGTTGAAGATGTACGCAAGGATGCCGAGGAAATGCTCGGCAACACGCTCGTCACCATTCAAACTGGCGATGAAGGTAAGCAGGTCAATCGTCTCTATGTGACAGATGGCGTTGACATTGAAAGCGAATATTATCTTGCCATGCTGGTTGACCGGGCAAGCGGCCAAGTTGCGATGGTCGCCTCTACGGAAGGCGGCATGGACATTGAAGATGTTGCGCACAATACTCCGGAAAAGATCACCACGATAACGATTGACCCCGCACAAGGCTTCATGCCGCATCATGGCCGCGCAGTCGCTTTCGCACTGAAACTGACGGGCGATACCAACAAGCAGGCGCAGAAGCTCGCCCGCAAGCTGTATGATGCCTTTATGGCTGTCGATGGCGAGATGCTGGAAATCAACCCATTGGTTGAGACTAAGGACGGCGACCTGCTGGTTCTTGACACCAAGATGAGCTTTGACGGAAACGCGCTCTACCGCCACCCCGCGATCGAAGAGATGCGCGATGAGACGGAGGAAGATCCGGTAGAGGTTGAAGCGTCTGAATACGACCTCGCTTACATCAAACTCGACGGCAATATTGGCTGCATGGTCAATGGCGCTGGTCTGGCGATGGCGACGATGGACATCATCAAGCTGAACGGTGCGTTCCCAGCGAACTTCCTCGATGTGGGTGGCGGCGCAACCACCGAAAAAGTCACGGCGGCTTTCAAGATTATCCTGAAAGACCCTGCGGTTGAAGGCATTCTGGTCAATATCTTTGGCGGCATCATGCGCTGCGACACCATCGCAGAGGGCATCGTTGTCGCAGCCAAGGAAGTCGATCTGGACGTGCCGCTAGTTGTCCGGCTTGAAGGCACCAATGTCGCCAAGGGTAAGGAAATCCTCGCCAATTCCGGCCTGCCGATTGTCCCGGTCGATGATCTGGGCGATGCGGCAAAGAAGATCGTGGCAGAGGTTAAGCAGGCAGCTTAGTTGTTTTGGACTCGCCCCTCGGGGCGAGCATCCTCGCTAGACGCGCGGCAAGTCGCGCCCGCTGCGGGCGGCCAGTCGGTCTTGCTGCGGGTGCCAGCGCACCCGAATTTTACACTACTGGCATACCTTACTGAGTCGCCTCTGGCTTAGGCATCAATGCAGGCGTACTGTCGGGATAAGTCAGCCAGTTTTCCCATACCGTCAGTGTGCGCTTGTCAGTCATGTCGATACTGCAAGTCAGGGTCATGACGCCGCGTATGGTTCCCTCTTTCCAATCTTCGTAGACAGCGCCGCACTCCCGGTCGCGATACGCGGTGAAGGCCGCATCGCTCGCCGCAATCATTTGAGCCAACGCCGGACGATCCGCATAGCGTTCCTGCGCCTTCGCAACATAGTTGTCACGCCGTTCGTCCGCTTGATCGAGAAGCCTAGCCAAGCATTCATTCATAGCCACCGTCGTGTACGCATCTGCGCAGCTTGAGGCATAGGATGTCGGTTCATGACCCGCGCCCATGCGGTCGAACCGGAAGAGCAGCTCCTGAGGCTCAGGCTTGTCGCTCTTCATACGCACTGCCGCGACTAACCCCTCACCGGGCCGACCCTTGTCAGCGCAACGCAGGGTCAACGCGTTGAAATAGGCTGCACACTCTTCAAACGCGACGAGGCGGAAGGTCAGCATATCGTCCTTTTCCTCCCAACCGGTGAGATCGGCATTGAAATGCTTGAGCCGGAGGACGAGCGAACCTTCCTCCTCCATCATATAGAGATGCTCAGTGAACATGATTTCGCCGTCAGGCGTTTCCTGCACGAAAGTGCCGACCATTATCCCGCCTGACGGGGGCAGCCAGCTTTCCATAGCGGGCGCACCCTGAATGCCTGTTCCCGCCCATTGGCCAACCAGCCAATCCACGTCCGCAAGCGTCGCTGGGGGCGATTCGAAACCTTCATCGCCCAAACGCGTTTCGGGCACTGCCCACTGTGCTACAGCGGCTGAGGCCAAGATGGCGGCGGTCAAACCCGCCGCAATCACCCGTCCAATTGCAAACATTGCATGTCTCCCATCGTGAACGTCCACCCATCTGCAACTTTAGCGCGTCATGCCCCAAAGCAGAGGGTTGACGTAGTAAAGACGTAGCGCGAGACCGCAATTCGACAGTTGAATGAAAAAAGATTCGCCCGCCTGCTCAACTTGACGTTTACGTAAACGCAAGCTAACAGGCGGGCAACCAATCCAGAGAGGAAGGAAACACCCATGAAAATCCTCGTCCCCGTAAAGCGGGTGATCGATTACAACGTGAAACCGCGCGTCAAAGCTGACGGGTCGGGCGTCGACTTGGCAAACGTCAAAATGAGCATGAACCCGTTTGATGAGATTGCTGTAGAAGAGGCAATCCGCATCAAGGAAGCGGGCAAGGCTGAAGAAATCATCGCGGTTTCAATTGGTCCGGCAAAGGCGCAGGAAACACTGCGCACCGCGCTCGCCATGGGTGCCGACCGCGCGATCCTGGTCGAAACAGACGAAGAGGTTGAGCCACTAGCCGTCGCCAAAATCCTTAAAGCGATCGCCGATGAAGAAGACCCAGGCATTGTGATGCTCGGCAAACAGTCGATCAGCGACGACAGCAACCAGACTGGTCAGATGCTGGCCGCTCTGATGGGCCGCCCGCAAGGCACTTTTGCCAACACCGTCGAAGTCGAAGGCGACAGCGTCACCGTGAAGCGCGAGATTGATGGCGGACTGGAAACGGTCAAACTTACGCTGCCTGCGATCATCACCACCGATTTGCGTCTGAACGAGCCGCGCTATGCCTCGCTGCCTAACATTATGAAGGCTAAGAAGAAGCCGCTCGACACTAAGTCGCCCGCTGACTTCGGCGTTGATATTGCACCGCGTCTCACCACCACGCATGTGGCAGAACCGCCTGTGCGTCAGGCCGGTGAGAAGGTTGAAGATGTTGATGCTCTGGTCGCCAAGATCAAAGCGCTCGGCATCGCGTAAGTTCACTCAGACAGGATAGGAAAACAGACATGAAAACTCTCGTTTGGGTCGAACACGACAACACCGAAATGAAAGACGCTACGCTCAGCGTGGTAACCGCCGCAAGCAAGCTGGGTGAAGTGCACTTGCTGGTCGCTGGTTCAGGCTGCGCAAGCGTCGCTGATCAGGCCGCCAAAGTTGCTGGCGTTGGCAAGGTTCACCTGGCTGATGATGCAGCATATGCAAACGCGCTGGCCGAGAATGTAGCGCCGCTGGTCGCCGACCTTATGGGGCACCACGATGCGGTTCTGTTCCCTGCCACGACAACCGGCAAGAATATCGCACCGCGTGTCGCCGCACTGCTCGATGTGATGCAGATCTCAGACATTCTCTCAGTCGAGGGTGAGAAGACCTTCACACGGCCAATCTACGCGGGCAACGCTATCGCGACGGTCGAAAGCTCTGACAGCAAACTCGTGATCACCGTTCGCGGTACGGCGTTTGAAAAAGCCGCTGCGGAAGGCGGCTCAGCCGCAGTCGAAGCAGTGAGCGGTGCAGGCGATTCTGGCCTCTCCACCTTCGTGGGTTCGGAAATCGCCGAAAGCGAGCGTCCGGAACTGACCAGCGCGAAGATCATCGTATCGGGTGGCCGCGCGCTAAAAGACAGCGAGACATTCGAAAGCGTAATCACACCGCTCGCCGACAAGCTGGGCGCAGGGATCGGCGCATCGCGCGCTGCGGTTGATGCGGGCTATGTGCCGAACGATTATCAGGTCGGTCAGACCGGCAAAATCGTCGCACCAGAGGTCTATATCGCAATCGGCATATCCGGCGCGATCCAGCACCTTGCCGGTATGAAAGATTCCAAGACGATTATCGCGATCAACAAGGACGAGGATGCACCAATCTTCCAAGTCGCGGATATCGGCCTTGTCGGCGATCTCTATAAAGTCGTGCCCGAGTTGATGGAGAAACTGTAAGCTCTTCGTCCATACACATAAGTATTGATAAGCCCCTCTCTCGCGCTATTCTGCCGGGATGAGGGGTTTTTCTTTATTTGACCTTGCTCCGAAAGGGAAGTCGCCTTCGATGTGCGGGAAAATTTGGGAGCGCGTAGACTAATGGCTACACTGGCAATGTCCGATAAACTGCCGACTCCGCCACAAGCTGACTTTGCTTTTGAGATCGACTTCAAAAAGGGTGTTGGTCCAGCATCTCGAGTGTTTGCTGCCACTCATCAGTTTATCAAGGCCTGTGAGGCGCTGGATACTGAACTTGTGCAGTCGATAGATTCAAGCATCGAGACTGTACTGGTGCTAGAAGATATTCAAGAAGGCTCAATTAGGACATGGCTCAGAAACGCCCTCACAGCGGTAGATGATGATGCTCTAAAGTCACTCGATTGGAAACAACAGGTTGGGAAATACCTAGTCAAGGCGAAATACCTTACCATTCAGTTTCTTGATTCAGATGAACCTGAACGTTCACTTCCAGACCTACGGAGAGACATACAGCAGGCAGCTGCAGAGACGGACGTGCGGCACATGCCAGACTACGCACCTCCATCACCTATAGCGCTCGTCAACGCCTTGAGGGACTTTCAGACCGTGAAAGATCATCTCGTCGACGGAGATCGCGCCAAATTACTTAGCCAGCACTTCGCTTTGCCTGAGTACACATTCAATCTCGATATTCGCTTCCCAATCGAGAGCATTGAGGAATTGGCCGTCGCGAGAACCATCGCACAACCAGCTGCTGAAATGATTTTGCCTGTAAAAAAGCCCGATTATCTCGGCAGCAGCATGTGGGGATTAAGGCACGGTCAGCGAAATATTGAAGCAAGTATCCAAGACAATACTTGGCTGCGCGAGTTCCAAAACCGCGAAGTGGATGTTCGGCCCGGCGACGCATTGCGAAGTATGGTCGCGACTGAGTATCTCTACGGTCATGACAATGAACTAATCACCGAACGCTATACAGTAGAGCAAGTGATCGAGGTTCTTGTGAATCGCTATGAAGCTCCAGAACTGGATTTTGATGGCACTGGCAATAATAGCCCTAAATGAGTTGATGATGTGGGATCAAGTTAGATGCCCCTCACTTAAACAACCCCGTCACAAAATGGATGGTGATGCCGACCAGGCCGCCCACCATGGTCCCGTTAATACGGATAAATTGCAGATCGCGGCCTACTGCGCCTTCAATCCGGCCCGTGACGGTCTCTGCATCCCAGCGCCGCACTGTCTCTGACACCAGCTGCACAATATTGCCGCCATAGCGAGTGGAGACACCCACCGCCGTTCGCCGCGCAAACCGGTTCACCTGCGCTTGCAGGCGCGGATCATCGCGCAGCGCCTCGCCCATTTCTGCCAAGGCGTCGGTCAACTGCGCAAGCTCCGGACTCTCGCCTTCACCCTGGATCACGTTGATCAGCTTGCGGCGAATACGCTCCCACACGCCCTGCCACCAATCAGCCACCGCAGGATTATTGATAATCTCGCGCTTCATTTTCTCGACCCGTTCGCGCAAATCCGGGTCCTCACGCAGGCCACGCGCGAGATCCTGCAACCCCTCCTCAATCTTGTCGCGGAGCGGGTGTTGCGAGTCGACCAGCACTTCCGCGAGCAGCTTATAAAGCCCGTCCAAAACGGAATTGGCGAGCCGCTCGTCCAAGCCAGTAAATCGCAACAACGCGTTGGCGCGCTCGTGAATAACGTCGCGCACCATTTCCTCATTATCTTCCAGCACCAGGCCAGACCAACGGATGATGCTGTCAATCACGCGGGTATGACGGCCATCGGCTATCATCGCATCAAGCAATTGACCCAGCAAAGGCGCGAAGTCGAGCCGTTCAATACCCGACGCAAGGCCACTGCGCACTTGATCGCCAAGCCGCTGCGGTTCCAGCGATTCGAGCACCTCCACCACCAGACTGCCCGCGCCAGAGCGAATACGCGAGCTGCCATCCTCAACCGGCTCTGACAGATAGCCGCCGACCGCCTTGGCAACATTCATACCGTTCATACGGCGCGCGACGACCGCTGGTGTCAGGAAATTCTCGCGCAGGAATTGCGCCATGGTATCGGCGATGCGATCCTTGTTCTCGGGAATGATCGCGGTGTGCGGGATCGGCAGGCCTAGCGGACGCCGGAAAAGCGCAGTCACCGCGAACCAATCGGCAAGGCCGCCGACCATGGCAGCTTCTGAGAACGCATGTACATAACCCCAGGCGGGGTGCACATCGAGATTGATTTCCGAGACGATGAATATCACGGCCATCAGCACCAACAGTCCGGTCGCAGCACGGCGCATTTGCCGCGCCTTGTCAGCAGTCAGGATTTCTCCGCCATAAGGCGAAGACGTGCTTAGAGATCGGTCAGTCAGGGGTGCGCTCACTCAGCGGGTGCGGCTTCAGCATCCGGGTCAGAGATCGACCGCGTATCATCGCCCGGCTTATACGTCAGGAACTTGTTGCGCATCCATGGACCCATGCGTTTCTCGAGCCCATCGGCCAGGCTGAAGCCCGCGGGAACGATCAGCAGTGTCAGCACCGTCGACAGGATCAAGCCGCCAATCACCACTGTGCCCATCGGCGCGCGCCACGCTCCATCGCCGGACAGCGATATGGCGGTCGGAACCATGCCAGCGGTCATCGCAACAGTAGTCATCACAATTGGTTGAGCCCGCTTGTGACCTGCATCGACGATGGCTTCAAACTTCTCAACACCGGATTCCATCGCCTCAATCGCAAAGTCGATCAGCAGGATCGAGTTCTTGGATACGATACCAAGGAGCAACAAAACCCCGATCAAGACCGGGAATGACAGAGGCTGACCGACCAGCCAGACGAGGAATATCCCGCCCAGCGGCGCGAGCGCCAGCGATGTCATATTGACCAGCGGACTCATCACCCGCTTGTACAGTAATACGAGCACGGCAAAGACCAGCAGCACGCCGGAGATCAGCGCGATCCGGAAGTTTGCGAGCAGCTCGTTAGCAACCTCATCCTGCCCCACAGCATCGCGGATCACGCCAGTCGGGAGATTGTTCAATGTGGGCAATTTTTCAATCTCGGCATTCACATTCCCGCGCAGTGCACCAGAGGCAATATCGGCGCCCACGAAGATGCGCCGGTTCTGGTTAAAGCGCCGGATCGAAGTCGGACCTGAGCCGAAGGAGATGTCCGCAATCGTGCCCAATGGCACCGACCCACCTGATGCGGTCGGAACAGGCAGATTTTCCAGCGTCGTCATGCTTTCCCGCAGATCCTCGGGCAGGCGGACACTGATAGGAATCTGGCGGTCTGACAGCGAGAATTTCGCAGCATTCTGTTCAATCTCACCCATCGTCGCGATGCGGATTGTCTGACTGAGCGCAACGGTTGAAACACCCAGATCAGCCAGTAAATCGGTGCGCGGGCGAATGATGATCTCAGGGCGCGGGACATCAGCAGAGATGCGCGGAGCTACTACTGCTTCGATCCCCTTCATCTCCTCGACCAGCTGCGTCGCGGTTGCGTTCAGAAGAACCGGATCAGCCCCTGCAAGCATGACCGTTATGTCACGGCCAGAACCGCCGCCGCCGGGGCCGCCCTGCGCCTGGAACCGCACGCGCGCATCGGGGAACTTTGCAAGCATTGGCGCAAGATCGCGCTCAAACTCAAATGACTTTTTCTCGCGCTCATCCTTCAGTGTAATATAAATCGTCGCCTGACCTTCTCGAACGCGTTCTAGCGCCAGCTCAACCTCCGGTTGCTCATAAAGCAGCGCGACCACATCTGCGGAAACTCGCTCTGTGCTTTCAAGCGTTGTGCCAGGAACCATCTCGATTTCTACCCGGCTGTTGCGGTCATCGATCTCGGGCTGGAACTGGAATGGTGTCTGCGTGAACAGCAGAATGGTGAGCATGAAGGAAAAGAACCCGATCCCCAGCATCCAGACCCGGTGGTCAAAAAACCTTGCTTCAAGGTAATCGTAGCTCTGAGAAAGGCGAGTTCCCAAGAAGGAGCAGATGCCCCGAAGCCCAAATACCGCAACTAACCCAACGACCAGCAAGGCTAATATTCCAAGCACAAGGCCCAAGATAGGTTTGATCGTATCAGCCCACACATTCGCTTCGCCAGCCTCTTGGGCCTCTTCTGCACCTTGACTGAAGATCGACATCGCATCGGGAACAAACGCAAAATAGCCGCCAGCACCTAGAATAAGCGCGACAGCCAGTCCTATCAGTATGGGCTTAGGAATCCCCCTCAAAAGCACCAACATTGCCGCAAATCCAACTGCTGTTGCGGCCACCAGTTGTATAATTTGCAAAGGTCTTGCTATCAGGCTCCACAATAGTGAGCCTTGATCTGAAGACACAAAGCCTGCCACAGTTATAGGTATACTCGCTGCCTCCATGGCATTGAATGATATGAACACGGCAACCCCGCCGACAACGAGCATCGCTATGATAACCAGCAGAAGCGAAAGAACATAAGCCCAGCGGCGCTTTGGACCGGGTAGCCCGGTACGGCGCGCAATGACCTTCGACCGATCAAGCGTCCAACGCAGGATACCCATGTAGCGGTCCATCATTTTGCCTTCGCCGTGGGTGGCGTGGCCTTCTGCGCGCAGGAAATATGCCGCCAGCATGGGCGTGATCATACGCGCAACCGCAAGGCTCATAAGAACCGCGACAACGACTGTAAGACCGAAATTTTTGAAGAACTGCCCCGTGATGCCTGGCATCAATCCGACAGGGAAGAACACCGCAACGATACAGAATGATGTCGCGACCACGGGCAGGCCAATCTCGTCAGCCGCGTCAATCGATGCCTGATAAGCGGTTTTGCCCATGCGCATGTGGCGCACGATATTCTCAATCTCGACGATCGCATCATCGACCAACACACCCGCCACCAGACCAAGCGCCAGCAGCGACATCTGATTGAGGTTGAACCCTAGCAGATCCATAAACCAGAATGTGGGGATCGCCGATAACGGGATAGCAACAGCGGATATGAACGTCGCACGCCAATCGCGCAGGAAAAAGAACACGACGACAACCGCCAGAACCGCCCCCTCGACCATGGCAGAGATGGAGCTGGTATATTGATCCTCGGTATAGCGGACCGTGTTGAATAGCGGGATCATTTTGACCCCGGGATTCTCTTCCTCAATCTGCGCGATGATCTCTTTCGCGTCGTCATATGTGGTTACGTCTGACGCGCCTTTCGCACGTGACATGAAAAAATTGACGACTTCCTTGTCGCGCACCTTGCTGATCGAGGTCCGCTCAGAGAAGCCGTCTCTGACACGTGCAACATCGGCAAGCTTGACCGTTTGGCCCGAACCAAGTCTGATTTCCCGCTGTGACAATTCATATGCGGTGTCGTTATTGCCAAGCACGCGCACCGATTGGCGCGTCCCGCCAACCTCGGCCATGCCGCCAGCCGCATCGACATTGTCCAAACGCAACACCTGATTGATCTGGTTGGCAGTCACGCCAAGCGACTGCATCCGTGCCGGGTCGAGGATAACCTCAATTTCGCGGTTCACGCCGCCAAAGCGACCGACATCGGCCATACCCTCCACCGCCAGCAAACGCTTCGCAATTGTGTCGTCAATGAACCAGCTCAGCTGCTCAATCGTCATATCGGTGGCTTCAACGGCATAAATGCCCAGGAAGCCATCCGCGATATCGACTTTGCTTACACGCGGTTCGAGAATCCCATCAGGCAGCGAGCCGCGCACAGAATCCACCGCGTTTTTGACCTCCGCAACTACGTCATTGGGATCATTGCCGATCTCAAATTCGACAAAGGTGTTGGAACTGCCCTCGCTGGCCGTCGATGAAATATTCCGCACGCCATTGAGCGATCGAACAGCTGATTCGACCCGTTGCGTGATCTGGTTCTCAATTTCGGTCGGGGCTGCGCCAGGTTGAGAGATGTTGATCGACACGCCCGGAAATTCGATATCCGGATTGTTGACCACGTCCATCCATCTGAAACTGAGCATTCCCGCAAACAGGAGCGCGGTGAAAAACACCAGTGGTATCACCGGATTGCGGATTGACCATGCGGATAAATTGCGAAAATTCATGGCTCGCCTAGCCTTTCTCTTGCAACTGAGGAACGATGGTTTCGCCCTCAGTCAAGAACCCGCCTGCTCTTAGCACAACGCGCTCTGAACCATCGAGCCCGCTGGTCACGACGATGCCGCTTGCGGTGACCATGCCAGTTTCAATGGATCGCCGCTCCGCTTTGTTTTCTTCGCCGACGACATAGACGAAGCTGCCTTCACTGTCGGAGAGGACCGCACTTTCGGGCAGCATAGGCGCAACCACAGTGCCTGAATTGATGCGCGCATTGGCAAAGCCGCCAGGGCGTAGCTCGGGCGCATAGGGTAGCGCTATCCGCGCGCGCCCTTGGCGATCTTGCGGGTTAATCGTCGGAGCGATTTGCCAAACTTGTCCGGTGAAGCTTTTGCTCGAACCGACCGGGATAACCGTGGCGGATACGCCGGTCGAAAGTCCCGCTAACTCCGCTTCGCTTACCTCTGCGAGCAATTCCATCTCACCACCACGCGCAATCCGGAAGAGTGGACCGGAGCCAGGGCTGGCTGTCTGACCAGGCTCCACATTGCGTTCCAGTACCAGGCCTGATGCAGGAGCGACGATATTGAGCCGAGCATTGCGTGCGCGCAACTCCGCAGCCTGCGCTTCGGACACTCGGACACGTGCCATGGCTGCATCGCGTGTTGCGGTTAGACGATCCACATCCGCCTTTGAAACAAAGCCACGATCAACCAGCTGTAGCGCCCGGTCGAGATTCGCCTGTGCCAGATTAGCGTCCGCGCGCGACACCTGCACCTGCGCAGCCGCGCTTTGCGCCTGCTGCGACTGAACCGAACGGTCTATCACCGCAAGGACCTGGCCCTGCTTGACCCACTCACCTGCATCGACCGGCACGGAAACGACCCGGCCACCCTCACCAACGACACCGACCGGCATTTCACGGCGCGCAGCAAGTGTGCCATTCGCCGTGATCTGCCCCTCGATTGATTCAGCCCCAGGGGCAATCACGGTGACCACCGGATTCTGGTTCTCATCATCTGCCGCAGGCGTGCCGGTTCCCATCACGTTGCGCCAAACGGTCACACCGATGGCAATCGCGATGAACAACACAACAATACCAATGCCGATGCGCATCCAACGCGAACGGCGCTCTGCCCGCTCAGCCATATCTGCGTCACCAAGAAGAGTATCTGCCCGTTCGGAGGTTATCTCGGTCTGATAATTCATCGGACTGGTGCCTTAATATTCATCTATTCGAAGTGTATTATATGACTAATGCAGTTCACGCAAGATGCGTTTAACAGCCATTATACCCCGGATTCGACCTGCGCAATCCGGGCTTCGACCGGCGTAGAAACACAGGGGGTCGAGCAACATATCGCGGCCTGGCGGCGTTTGGTCGCGATGGCCCCGGGCACGAAAAAGGGTGCAGCGCGGTATCGCACTGCACCCTAATTCTTAAGCGCAAAGGCGAGTCGCGGGTTAGCGGACCCGGCCACGCTGGATGAGGTTCACGACGCCTAGCAATACGACGGCGCCGATTACGGCAACAATCAGCCCAGTGATTGAGAATTCCTGCACACTACCTGAGATGCCGAGCAATGGCCCTGCGATCGCATTGCCGATGATCGAACCGACACAGCCGACAACGATGTTCCAGAAAATGCCCATCGAGGCATCGCGGTTCATGACAAGGCTAGCCAGCCAACCGGCAATACCGCCGACGATCAATGCAATAATCCAACCCATTTATTCCTCCTGTTATCTCGCGACAGTTTTCGCGCACGCGTGCAAATAGTGCAAGCATGTTACAAGAGAAATGGAGGAATGGGCAAAAGGTTCCAGCGTTCGCTTGTACGAGCCGAGGCACCTAAAGCTCTTCAAAGCCATTGATGGTTTTGATTTGGCCAGCCTATCCAATAATGCGACTGGGTCGAGCGCTTAATATTTGAACTGTCTCTCGTAGAGATCGCGATAATGCTGAATGCGCGTTACACGCAGGCCCTGCATGCCGGAGCGATCGACAGCACGTTGCCAAGACGCAAATTCTTCAAGGGTAAGAGAATACCGCTCAAGCACTTCGTCAATTGTAAGCAGGCCGCCATTTACCGCTGCAACAACTTCGGCCTTGCGGCGGACAACCCAGCGCTTGGTGCTTGGCGGGGGTAGGTCGTTCAGCGTCAACGGCTCACCGAGGGGGCCGATAACTTGTGCTGGACGTATATCCTGATTCTCAATCATAGTTTCTCTCGGTCACCCTCTATCCGCACCATTTGCGGTCGACCCAGCTGATACTGCAGCGGTTTTGCCATCGCTTAAAGCATCATGGTTAACATCTGCCTCAATTTCGGTAACCGTTTTCCCGTCCTCGAAAGACCCGTCCTCAAAAGAACGCAAGGATGCGAAGCTGGCAAAGCCGGCCTCGCAAGGTTTGAAATCTACCTTTTGGAAATCCCGGCTGGCTTCCAGACGCGCGACCAGATCCGTCCAGCGCAATTCGCGCAGGACTGGCTTCTCGCCTGCTTCTCCATAGCCTTTTGGCTTTATGCGACCCTCAAACATGCGATTCGCTATAGCTTAAGTGTGGTAAAGAGACTGTGAAGGAATCGCGGATTCGAAAAGATGTTACAGGTGTAAACATCTTCTGGAGTCCTTCGCGAAGCCTGTGTAAGGGCGCAATCGTTATGGCTCATGCCACCTCTCTCTCTTCCATCCTGCCACAAGATCATGCCGCCGCGCTGTTTGATTTACCCCGAGCTGCGAGCGAATGCCGGATCGTCGTCGCAATGTCCGGCGGGGTCGATAGCTCCGTCGTCGCGGCACTTGCTGCGACCAGCGGAGCCGAAGTGATCGGCATCACGCTGCAGCTTTATGATTATGGAGCGGCAACCGGACGCAAAGGCGCATGTTGTGCCGGCGATGACATTAGCGATGCCCGCGCTGTATGCGATGCGTTGGGCATTGCGCATTACGTGTTCGATCATGAAAGCGCGTTTCGCGAAGATGTGGTCGAGCAATTCGCGGATGAATATCTCGCTGGCCGCACACCTGTCCCATGCATCCGTTGTAATATGGGGCCGAAGTTCACCGATCTGTTCAAAATGGCGCGCGAGCTTGGTGCCGATTGCCTGGCAACCGGGCACTATGTACGCCGGGTGATAGGGCCAGCCGGTGTTGAGCTTCACCGCGCCCATGATCCGGCGCGCGATCAGTCGTACTTCCTTTATGCGACTACCGAAGACCAGCTGGACTATTTGCGGTTTCCCTTAGGAGGCATGCCCAAAACGCAGGTGCGCGAGCTGGCCGAGGCTGCGGGCCTGCGTAATGCGGGCAAACCTGACAGTCAGGATATCTGCTTTGTACCCGATGGCAACTACGCCAAGATCGTCGAGAAGATGCGACCCGAAGGCGGCATACCAGGAGACATCGTGCACGCGCAGACCGGTGAAACTCTAGGACTGCATAAGGGCGTGATCCACTACACGGTGGGCCAGCGCCGCGGGCTGGAGATCGGTGGGCAGGCAGAACCGCTTTATGTGGTGGGCATTGATGCCGATAACCGCCAGGTACGCGTTGGGCCGCGTCGGCTGCTGGCGGTTGAGAGCGCGACCGTGATCGAAACCAACCGCATTGGCCCCATTCCCGACACACAACTCACAGCCAAAGTTCGCAGCCTCGCCCAGCCTGTCCCGGTCACAATCGACGGATCACTTGGCGATAACGCAACAATGCGGATCAGCTTTGACGCGCCAGAGCTGGGCGTTGCGCCGGGTCAGGCGGCGGTCATTTATGCGGGCGAACGCGTCATTGGCGGCGGATGGATAGATGCGACCGAGGCGGTGAGCGCACAAGCGAGCTAGCTTTAGCCGCTGAGATCTAGCGACCCCACTCCTCCAAAACGCACCCATAACCATCGCGATACGTCGCGGTATCAGACGCTATCAGAGGCATCGTAGCCGTTACACTCTGCGCCTCGATATCCTGTGACAGAGTGACAAGTTCCATCCCGGCAAGTTTATCCTCGGCGCAACTATCAAGATCGCGCCCTGCGACAAACCGGCACGAACATCCTACCCGTGCCATGTAGGCCGTGGCTGTCTCTGAGTTCCCGCGGATAGAAACGCCATAAAACCACCAGATCAGACCAACTGCGAAAAACAGCACCAAAATTGCCCATGGCCAACGGCGGGCACGAGGCCTTGCTGTCGCCCTAGTCAGGCCAGTCTTTTTTTGCGTTGCCAAAGTGGGAATCTCCGTGCGACTGACGTGTCATGTCTTTTCGTTTCCCGGCCCTTATCGCGACACTGATGGTCACTACAAGCCTTGCTGCATGTAGTGATTCAGAGCCTATCGGTCCCGCCCCGCTTACCGATGAAGCACTGGCCGCGATCAGCGAAGAATCGGGTGCACCGCGCGAAGCCCTGGCCCGCGCGGTTGAAGAAGTTTTTTTAGCTGAGGGCGTTGGCGAGACACGCGCTGTTTTGGTCATGCACAATGGCGAGGTTGTCGCAGAGAGATATGCAGACGGATACGATGCGCAGACACGTCTGATCAGCTGGTCAATGGCCAAGACCGTGACCGCTGCACTGATTGGTCTGCTGGTGGCCGATGGCAAACTGAGCCTCGACACGCCTGTGCCCGTGGCGCGTTGGCAGCGTTCTGGCGACGCGCGGTCTGAAATCACTCTGCGCCATCTTTTGCAAATGCGCTCCGGGCTAGATCACACCGAGGCGGGGGATCCGCCCTATGAGAGTTCCGAAGTACGGATGCTGTTTCTCGACGACCGCGATAATATGGCGCGCTGGGCCAAAGAGCAGCCGTTGGAGGCGGAGCCAGGCGAGAAGTTTGAGTATTCGTCAAACACCACGGTGATTCTCGCCGATATTGCCGCGCGGGCGCTGACTGATAGCGAAGATCCAGAGGTCCGACGCCAAACGGTTGATGACTATCTTACAGCGCGACTGTTCGAACCTTTGGGCATGAACTCGGTCGTCTCAGAGTATGATGCCTCAGGCACGCTGATCGGAGGCAGTCTGATCCATGCCAATGCGCGCGATTGGGCGAAGTTTGGCGAGTTATTGCGCAATCGCGGAGTATATGAGGATACACAGATCCTACCCAAAGCATGGGTCGATGCTATGCTTGAACCCAGTCCAGCTTCGCCGCATTACGGCCTGCAAACATGGCTCAACCGCGAATATCGCGAGCCGGGCAGTGACACGCAGCATCCACTATTTCCAGAGCGTGCACCGGAAAGTGTTTTCGCCATGATTGGGCATATGGGCCAGTATGTGATTGTGTCGCCCGAGCAGAAGCTAACGGTGGTACGGCTTGGCCATTCAAACCGCGAAGAGCGAATGGCGATGCTACAAGAGGTCGCAGATATCTTGGAATTGTATCCGTAGTTTGGTTGAGTGCTTGGCCACCCGCGGCCAGGTGATCTCACTAAAGAAAAAACACACCTTCAACCACAGTGCAGCATTTACCGCCGAGCCAGACCTGATCGCCATCCAGTCGGCACGTCAGGTTTCCGCCACGCTCACTCGCCTGATGCGCAGTGAACTCATTCCGCCCGAGCTTCTTGGCCCAAAACGGCGTCAGCGCAGCATGCGCTGATCCGGTCACGCTATCTTCGTCCACACCTGCTCCGGGCACGAACACCCGGCTGACAATATCCGTATCCTTACCCGGCGCAGTGCAATCAAACTGATCGACACCCATAGCGCCCAGAACCCGCAGATCTGGGTCTAACCCGCGCACAGTCGCCTCATCTTCAAACAGGAAAATATTATAGAGCGTGTCATTGCGCCATACCTCTAGTGGCTCCGCACCAAGCGCCGCGACAGCATCGGCGTGTGGCTGCGGCGTCGTGTGGATTGCCGGAAGGCCAACCTCATACCCGTCGCCAGTCCGTTTCACCTCCAGAATGCCCGATTTGCGGGTGCGGAGCCGCAGGTGATCAGTGCTCTTTTCTTCGGCGTCACGCTCCAGCAACACATGCCCCGCCGCCAATGTCGCATGACCGCACAGCGCAATCTCATAAGTCGGGGTGCACCAGCGCAGCTCCCAATCCGCCTCACCAGTCTCGTCGCGAACAACAAACGCGGTTTCAGCAAACATATTCTCCCCGCCGATCGCCACCAGCACATCATCCGGCAGCCATTCCTCCAGCACCATCACCGCTGCCTGATTGCCGGTAAACGGGCGATTAGCGAAGGCATCGACATGCCAGTAAGGAATCTTTTGTGGTTTGGGGGTCATTGGGTGCGTCCTAGCGAGGTATCAGGGGTAAAGCAGCGTATCCGACCAAGGCGCGCCCTCACCCGCACGAGTGAAGCACCGCCGGTCATGCAGGCGATTGGGCCGGTCGAGCCAGAACTCAATAGCTGTGGGGCGCAAGCGAAAACCGGTCCAATGTGGCGGGCGCGGCACTTCGCCCGCTTCGCTCCATTGCCCCTCAAGCGCCGCAACACGGTCAATATAGGTTTGGCGGTGGTCGAGAGGGCGCGATTGATCGGAAGCGGCGGAGCCAACCTGGCTGACAAACGCACGCGAATGGAAATACGCATCCGCCTCGGCCTCGGTCACCTCTTCCAAGGGACCCTCGATACGGATCTGGCGGCGCAGGCTCTTCCAATGGAAAAGCAATGCCGCCTGCATATTGGCGGTGATCTCTCCGCCCTTACGGCTCTCCGCATTGGTGTAGAACACAAAGCCATCAGACCCGTGCCCTTTCAGCAGAACCATGCGGACGGAAGGCGCGCCATTAGGCGTCGCGGTTGCCAACGCCATCGCGTTGGGATCGTTTGGTTCGCTCGCTTTTGCATCCGCAAGCCACGCATCGAACAGCGCAAATGGGTCGCTGGAGGGAATTTCGCTTTGAGTATCCATGTCTCATGCCCTTAACTGCTTGTCACATCGCAGGAAAGCTTGGAACTTGCGTCTAGTCGCTGCATTACCTAGCTAACACGCTATGGCCGATCCGTATTCCACTCTTGGCGTTGCACGCTCCGCGTCTGAAAAAGATATCAAGAGCGCCTATCGCAAGCTCGCCAAAGAGCTGCACCCCGATCGCAATACGGATAATCCGAAGGCGGCGGAGCGTTTTTCCGACGTCACCAAAGCGTACGACCTGCTGTCCGACAAGGATAAACGTGCGCAATTTGATCGCGGCGAGATCGATGGCGAAGGCAATCCTTCCAACCCGTTCGGCGGTATGGGCGGCGGCTTTGGTGGAGGCACGGGCCAACGTGGATTTAGAGCTGAGGACTTTCAGGGTTTTGGTGGCGATAGCGCGGATTTGGGTGACATATTCGAGGGTCTTTTTGGCGGAGGTCGCTCACGCGGGGGAGGCAACCCATTTGGTGGTCGCCAACAGCACCGCCAGCCGCCTGCCAAAGGCGCTGATATTGGCTATCGCTTGCGCGTTCCCTTCGTCGATGCGGCCACGCTCGCACCTCAGCGGATCACGCTGTCTGACGGAAAAACCATAGATCTAAAACTACCTGCCGGAGTTGAAAGCGGCACGCAAATGCGTCTCAAAGGAAAAGGTGAGCAGGGGCCTGGTGGCCCCGGCGACGGCCTTGTGACTATCGATATCGATAGCCACTTTCTCTATCGGCGTGACGGTGATCATGTCCGCTTTGATCTGCCCATCACGCTGAATGAGGCCGTAAACGGCGCCAAGGTCAAAGTGCCCACGGTTGATGGCGCTGTCATGATGACCATTAAGGCAGGAACCCACGGCGGCTCTGTGCTGCGCCTCAAGGGCAAAGGCTTTTCCAAAAAGGGCGGCGGGCGCGGCGATCAATTGGTGACGCTGGAAATCCAGCTGCCGGATGATCTGGCCGAGTTGAAAAAGCGCCTGGATGGCTGGCAGGATGACAGCGATCCGCGTGGCAAGCTGAGCTGACGTGTCCGCCCCAAACGTGCACGCCGCCGCCAGCATCAGACCCACAAGCCGCCTCGCCCGTGCCTGGGATATCGTCAAAAAAACCGTCGTCGGCACTTACGATGACGGCTTCATCCATGCTGGCAATCTGGCTTACCTGTCGATCTTTGCCATTTTCCCATTCTTTATTCTGGGCGCCGCAATCTTCTCGGCCTTTGGTGAGCAAAGCGACCGCGCGATGACGATCAATGCCGTGTTGGTGGCCCTGCCGCCCACTGCACGCGGCGTTATCGAGCCGGTTGCGCGCGATGTGGTGGAGGCACGCAGTGGCTGGCTGTTATGGGTCGGTGCGCTCGTCGCCTTGTGGACAGCCAGCAGCCTTGTGGAAACCATCCGCGATATCCTCCGCCGTGCGTATGGCACTGAACCGCGACATGCCTTTTGGATCAATCGCTTGCTGTCCGGGGGTAACACTGGGCGCAGTACTCTTGCTGGTTCTGTTGCTTTTGTCACAAGTCGCCATCGGCGCCGCCCAGCAAATGATTGAGGCCTATTTTCCGCAATTGCTGGGACGCATCAATGATCTCAGCCTAAGCCGGATTGTCCCGGCGATCGGCCTGTTTGCGACATTATATCTCATTTTCCTTAGCCTGACGCCCAGCCCCTATCGCAAGCGGCGGTATCGCAAATGGCCCGGTGCGCTATTTACCGCGCTGTGGTGGTTGACGGTGACCACAATCCTGCCAATCGTCCTGCGCAGCTTTGTCACTTATGACCTCACCTATGGCAGCCTGGCTGGAATAATGGTCACACTGTTCTTTTTCTGGCTTGTTGGGCTTGGCCTCGTTATCGGCGCAGAGCTAAACGCTGTGTTAGCGCGTGAGGGGCAGGCTGTACGGGCGGGCACCACCGATGATGGCCAAATTGAAGAAGGAACATAAGGCATGAGCGGATTGATGGCTGGCAAACGCGGCCTCATCATGGGGCTAGCCAATGACAAATCGCTGGCCTGGGGCATTGCCAAGAAACTGGCTGCGGAGGGCGCCGAGCTTGCATTCTCCTATCAGGGCGAGGCACTGAAAAAACGTGTTTCACCCTTAGCCGAGCAGCTTGGCAGCGATTTTGTGTTCGAGTGTGACGTGTCTGAAATGAGCGCGCTGGATGCGGCATTCGATACGCTAAAAAGCCGCTGGGAAACGTTGGACTTCGTTGTCCACGCAATCGGCTTTTCCGACAAGAATGAGCTTCGCGGGAAATATGTCGATACCAGCCTCGACAACTTTTTACTGACGATGAACATCTCAGCCTACAGTCTGGTCGCGGTGGCCAAGCGCGCCGCAGAGATGATGCCGGCCTACGACCCTGAAACCGGCGAAGGCGGGGGTTCAATCCTTACACTCACCTATTATGGTGCTGAGAAAGTCATCCCGCATTACAATGTGATGGGCGTGGCCAAAGCCGCGCTCGAAACCAGTGTGCAATATCTCGCCAATGATCTGGGCCCGAACAACATCCGGGTGAACGCGATCAGCGCCGGTCCGATCAAAACACTGGCGGCAAGCGGGATTGGTGATTTCCGCTACATCCTCAAATGGAACGAGTATAACGCGCCATTACGTCGCACCGTCACCATCGACGACGTAGGAGGATCTGGATTGTATTTCTTGTCAGACTTGTCCGCTGGTGTGACCGGTGAAGTCCACCATGTCGATGCTGGCTATCACACCGTCGGCATGAAACAGGAAGACGCGCCGGATATTTCGGTGAGTTGAGAGCGACTGGGCGAGCGAGAAAGTAAATAAAACAATGAGCGTTCTAATAACAGGTGCTGCAGGCTTTATCGGCGCCGAGCTCGCTGCTCAACTTTTGGGTCAGGATATCGAAGTGATTGGGATTGACAATCTCAATGACTATTATGACCCTAACCTCAAGCGCGCGCGTCTAAACAGACTTTCCGGCCTGGGGAGTGCCTTCGAGTTTTTGGAGGTGGATTTCGCCGACCAAGGACAGCTCTCGCAAGCATTATCCAACCATGATATTCGAAATATTGTCCACCTGGGTGCGCAGGCCGGCGTAAGGTACTCAATCGAAAATCCGCACGCATACGGCCAGTCAAATCTTGTCGGTCACTTGAACATGCTCGAGATGGCGCGAAACCAAAAAGTGGATCATATGATCTATGCCAGCTCAAGCTCCGTTTATGGGGGAAACGAAAATTGGCCCTTTTCAGTTGCGGATCGGGTGGATCACCCCGTCTCCTTGTATGCAGCGACTAAGCGGTCGAACGAGTTATTGAGCGAGAGTTACGCGCATCTTTACGCGCTACCCCTGACGGGCCTTCGGTTTTTCACAGTGTACGGCCCCTGGGGCAGGCCCGATATGATGCTGTGGAAATTTACAGATCGCATTTTGCGCGGCGCCCCTATTCCTGTGTTCAATCATGGTGAAATGTACCGCGACTTCACCTACATTGACGATATCGTCGCTGGGATCATCTCCTGTCTGGAAAAGCCACCTTTGAAAAATGGCGAGGGCAAACCAGGCGGATCAACCAAACCACATGCAATCTATAACATCGGCAATAACAAACCTGAACAACTCATGGAGGTAATCAAGGTTATTGAGGCCGCTTGCGACCGCGAGGCAGAATTGCAAATGCTGCCGATGCAGTCCGGAGATGTCGTGAGAACTTGGGCAAACATCGAAGATATTGTGAATGCCTTTGGATATAAACCCACAGTCTCGATCGCTTCCGGCGTGCCAAAGTTTGTTGACTGGTTCCGCGATTATCACAAGTTGTGACGCTACTTCGAACCCCACATACCGCGCGTATCGTAGACCTTTGCTCCGACCCACTCCTCTGCCGGAATCACTTTGAAAATATCATGGTCGACCAACACAATGAGCACCCCACATTGCTCAAGAGCGATATCAATATCGACTAAAGACGCCCCGGTGCCTTCGAATTCGCGCGGCAGCTCAGCGGCATAGGGCTCAACCACATGGATCCGCTCGCCATATTCACGCGCGAGTGAGGCGGCTACAAAGCGCGCAGGGCTTTCGCGAAAGTCATCGATATTCGCTTTGAATGCGAGACCGAGACACGCCACTTGCGCGTCTGGGTTCTCGGCAATCAACGCAGTCGCCCTTGTCAAGACATGGTGCATCTTGGCGTCATTTGTCTCACGCGCCTGACGGATGATCTTCGCCTCCTCAGGTGCCCCGTGAACGATGAACCACGGATCAACGGCGATGCAGTGCCCTCCGACGCCTGGCCCTGGCTGAAGGACATTCACACGCGGATGCCGGTTCGCCAGGCGGATGACTTCCCAAACATCAAGCCCCTGCTTATCGGCAATCATCGAAAGCTCGTTTGCAAAAGCAATATTCACATCACGAAACGCATTCTCAACCAGCTTGGTCATTTCTGCCGACTTCGCGTCAGTCACAACGCACTCACCCTTCACAAAGCGTTTGTAAAACGCCAGCGCCTTGCGGGCACAGCGCGGCGATATTCCGCCGATTGATCGGTCGTTGTGCGTAAGCTCTTCCAGAATCTTACCTGGCAGAACCCGCTCTGGGCAATATGCGACGGATATATCGGGTGCACCATTGCAGCGCCCCGGAACGGCCAAGTCAGAGCGCGCTTCAGCAATCAGATCGCACATCGCCTCGGTTGTACCCACTGGCGAGGTGGATTCCAGAATGATGCAATCGCCCTTTTTGAGCACTGTCGCGACTTTGGCCGCAGCGTCCATGACGTAGCTGGTGTCCGGCGTATGTGCCCCGTCCTTTTCAAAAGGCGTCGGCACTGCGATCACGAAAACATCCGCTGGTGCGATTTCGGTCGATGCCTTCAGCAGACCGCGCTGCACCACGGCTTGAACCAGCCCATCGAGGTCAACTTCTTCGATGTGGATCTCGCCACGATTGATGGTGTCAACCACAATCTCGCTGACATCCAGGCCAAGTACTGGGCAGCCAGCCCGCGCAATGATGGCCGCCGTTGGCAGGCCGATATAGCCCAAGCCCACTACACACACGGTTGGTTTAATATCGCCGATCAAGGCTTTCTCCTATCTTGTGCGCTTCTATTCGCCTCAACGCGATGCGATTGTTCGACTGTAGCCTCGCAGTCAAATCTTGGCCCCGATTACAACTTGATCGGCGGTGATCAAGGTCATGTTGACGAAACATAACTGCAGCCTTTAAATGCATTATACTCCAAGCTAGTGAAGGTCACTCATGGATCCGTTGTATTTTCGGCGAGTGCCCTATAAGTCCCGTCGTATGTGATATCACGAAATTAGAAAGATTGATTTAATGGGCGCGCCAAAGTTTAAGGATTGCGGGATTGAAAGCTGCGGTCAGGTTATTGATCCAACTCTCTGCCGGCAGCTTTTGGCTGATGTGGAAAAGACCAGAGACTTTAGCGACCTGTTTCTCGACGAAGATTCTTTTCGCAGTCAAACGTCGATGAAAGGCTCCAACCCGCGGCCTGGACGAAATCTTCTGGGAAGAATGGAAGCTGACTTCATTTTCTCAGATGACTTCTTTGGCGATCGTATGGGGGAAGTGTTGGGGCCTGCTTGGCGTGTGTTGGATCACAAATTTGTCATGGGCGTGCCAGATATGTGGCTTCCCGACTGGGTTCGCGAAGAGACTGATGGTCAACCTGTTGCAAATTTGGGTTCATTTATCCGTCCTGAATATCGTGATATGACCTATTTCCACGGCATAGACTTCCATCAGGATATTATTGATTTCAAAACGCGTGACTGCGATTTCGTAACAGTGTATCTATATCTTGACGAGACCACTGCAGACACTTCACCACTATACGTCGTCCCGAATAGCCACGAGCAGGGCGCATCCATGTTCCCGCATAAGCTCGAAACAAATGGAATGGCGACGAGATACACTGGCGATTCTGGCCTGACGCGCAATTATGAGATCGAATGCCTAACAGGCCCCGCCGGATCACTTTATTTCTGGCATGCGGCGATTCTTCACGGCACGATGCCTCATCGCGACTCCAAACCTCGTATTTCAGTGAGGATATTGGCGGAAAAGAACGATCGCCGGGTCATCGGATGCGAACTGGACGAGGTGAACAATGGCATTCATGGTCCGCTGTCGTTGACGGAAACTCGAGAAGACCTGGACCAAGTCGTACCGAGCAGTCATACGCGGCAATACAATCAACGCACTGTGACATTCAGTTTTACCTGTTGATCGAAATTTTAGGATTCTTCGCATGAAAAAAATCGATGGCGTCAAAAACCTAAAGACGTCGGAAGAGCGCTCCGCCGTGGACCGTCTGGCAGAGTTGCTCAAACATTCGCCCATTCCTGATAGCCAGATACTCTACAACCTTGCGCTATATCAGAGGCGTCAGGATATGAGCAGGATCCTGTATTTCAACGAGTTGTACCACCATATTCAAAACCTTCATGGCTACATTTTTGAGTTTGGTTCGCGATACGGAGCGGGCACTACCACTTTCGTGAATCTGCGAGGCTTGTACGAGCCGTTCAATTACAGCCGCAAGATTATAACCTTCGATACCTTTGAGGGGTTCGCAGGGGTCACCGATGAAGACCGGTCAGCGCAGGATGACCACGATTGGCAAGCAGGCGACTATTCGGTGCCGCGAGACTACGAAGACTATCTCTCTGAGATCCTCGACATACACGAAGCCTTCTCTCCGATACCGCAGATAAAAAAGTATGAGATTTGCAAAGGTGATGTTGCTGAAACTCTGCCCTGTTACCTCGAGGATCACCCCGAGGCGTTGGTCGCCCTGGCATATTTCGACATGGACCTATACGCCCCCACAAAATCCGCACTGATGGATTTGAAACCACGTCTTCAAAAGGGGGCCGTACTGGCATTTGATGAGTTATGCGATGACGGTTTTCCCGGGGAAACAGTTGCGGCATTAGAATGCCTAGATTTGGCAAGTCTGTCGATGATCCGAAATCCAAACATGCCCACCTGCGCGTATTGCATAGTGTAAGTCGGATATTGCGGATACAGCTGACCGGAGAATGTAATCGGTGATTGTGGGTCACTTGCCTGTCAACGATCATATCCTCTATTTGATGTTTATGCAGGCTGCTTCACTGGAATATCTATGAATTTCCGCCTCCTCCTGCCAGCCTTGAATTGGGCAATGCAGAGGCCACGCTGGCAGAAGCGCTCGATAGTCATGCTTTGCGATGTGGCATTGCTTATGCTTTCAGTGTGGATCGCATATTCGGTGCGGGTGGGCGTGTGGGCGTTGTGGAATGAAGCGGTCTCGACGCTCATGCTCGGAGCGTCTGTCGCGTTCGTCATTAGCTTTTACATTGCCGGCGCCTACAAGACGATCTTCAGATTTTCCGGAGCGGGCTCTACAGCGCAACTTGCTCGTGTTTTCGTCGTCTACTCGACCATTGTGGTTGTGATTTTTTTGGCGATTGGCGTGCCCCCTGTTCCGCGAACGACCGGCGTCCTTCAACCGATCGTCTTCTTTGTTCTTGTGCTGGGTTTCAGAGCCCTAATCCCATATCTAGTTTTTGATCTGGTCGGGGGTAACAATACCTTCGGTGAGGAGCGCACGATACTGATTTATGGGGCGGGTTCTGCCGGTTTGCAGGTCGCCAATGCGATGCGCTCTGAGCCAGAAATGCGGGTATGCGGCTTTATTGACGATGACAAACGCCTAAAGGGGCAGCGTTTGGACGGTGTTCCGGTTTTTTGGCACAAGGACATGCATAAAGTCATCGCTGACCAATCCATCTCGGATGTCCTTCTCGCAATCCCGAGCGCCACGAGAAAACGACGCCGCGACATTGTGAGAGAACTCAGCGAATACAATGTTAGCGTAAAGACATTGCCTCGCATGAGAGAACTCGTGGGCGGAACAGTCTCAGTCAATGACATCAGGCCTCTTGAAATTGACGATCTACTGGGAAGAGATTCTGTCGCCCCCAACCAATTGCTGATCGGGAAGACCACAATTGGGAAGACAGTGCTGGTGACCGGGGCGGGTGGTTCAATCGGTAGTGAATTGTGCCGCCAGATAGTGAATGCTGGCGCCCGCAAACTAGTGCTGTTTGATATCTCAGAATTCGCGCTTTACGCGATTGAGCGGGAGCTAACTGCGCTGCTGCCTAAGGATAACGATACAGGCAGAACTGTCATACCCGCCCTCGGCTCCGTGACGGACGCCGATAGATTAGAAGAGATATTTACCACCTACGATATCGACACCGTATTTCATGCTGCTGCTTACAAACATGTGCCGTTGGTCGAAGCCAACCCAATTCAAGGTATTCGCAATAACATATTGGGTACGCATCATGTCGCAACCGCAGCAGCCAGACATGAGGTTAGAGACTTCATACTCATCAGCACTGACAAAGCCGTCAGGCCTACAAATGTTATGGGGGCAACCAAACGGGCAGCTGAGCAGATTGTTCAATCACTCGCGCACGAATCCCGAAGAACCCACTTTTCTATGGTTCGGTTTGGTAATGTTTTGGGCTCAAGTGGCTCCGTGGTGCCACTATTTCGCGCTCAAATTGAAGCGGGCGGCCCCATCACGATTACAGACAAACGTGTAAATCGATACTTTATGACCATCCCAGAGGCGGCAAGCCTTGTAATTCAGGCAGGCGGTTTGGCAAAAGGGGGCGAAGTCTTCGTTTTGGACATGGGCAAGCCTATCCATATCTATGAGATGGCAAAAACAATGATAAAACTATCGGGATTGTCAGTTCGCGAAGAAGGCCGCCCTCATGGTGACATCGAAGTTATCGAAGTTGGTCTGCGGCCAGGAGAAAAACTTTATGAAGAGCTGCTGATCGGTGAAGACCCTCAAACCACTCAACATCCTAGAATAATGATGGCGAAAGAAGAATTCTTACCACAACAGAAATTGAACGCATTTATCGAGGCGCTTACTGACTGCTCAGATGCAGACAAAGCGATTGCTATGCTGAAAGAGATTGTGCCCGAATTCGATCATATGAGAGACAATCAGGCGGCTTAGGAGCAGCCCAATTTCTCCAAGGCGCGACGGTTCTGTCCCCCTTGACCGACGAAACAAGTTCTGTCTTTGACTCTTACTCCGCAAAGTCTGGCCCATCAGGGGTTAACCGTATGAAACGAGCCTTCGATATAGTCTTGGCAGTGTCGGCTGCCCCCTTTGCGGTTGTTATCTGCATTCTGGCGAGTATCCCAATCATCCTAGAGGCCAAAGCAACTCCATTTTTTGTCCAGACGCGCCTCGGGAGAAACGAGAAGCCATTCAGATTGTACAAACTGCGCACAATGCGGCCAAACACACCCGACCGGGCGTCGCACGAAGTTGACGTCGACGTGGTATTGAGGACCGGGCGATGGATGCGGAGGCTGAAGTTGGACGAACTTCCCCAGATCTGGAATGTACTCAATGGGTCGATGTCATTCGTCGGCCCAAGGCCAGGTCTAGCTGTCCAAGAAGACTTAACTAAGGAGCGCAGAGCTAATGATGTCTTTTCGCTCAGGCCGGGCATAACAGGGATCGCACAAGTTAACGGCGTCGACATGTCGACGCCGGATAGACTTGCAAAGCTCGATAGCGAATATGCTGGCGATTGGTCGCTTCTTAGCGATCTCAGGATTTTGTGGTCTACGTTACTAGGTCGCGGCAATGGCGATGCGGCAGAATCAAAAGGCCAGGAATGACCGCGTCCAAAATCTTAGTTGTGGGAGCGAACGGCGTTTTGGGGGGTCACGTGCTACAACACTTAGGGTGCAGCAGAGCCATTGCAGTTACCCGAACAGGTCAGTCACCGATCCCCGGTTTTGAACATCGCCAGCTGCCAGCGGACGGGCAAATTTCTGAAGACCTATTCGTGGGTTGTGATGCTGTGATCAACGCGGCGGGTATGGTGAAGGGCTCCAAACAGGACTTGTGGCTGGCCAATGTGAAATTACCCCAGCAGCTCGCAGAAGCAGCAAAGAAAACGAAAATCGCCAAGTTGGTTCAAGTCAGCAGCTTTTCACTTTACGGGCAACAGGAGCATATAGGCCAGGATACCAAGCCCATGCCCCAAAACAGCTATGGTGAATCGAAGCATGCTGGCGACAAGGCCCTTGCGAGGCACAATTGCGCCAACTTTGCCATTGAAAGCCTGCGCTTACCAATCTTGTTTTCAGGCTCTAGCCCAGGACCGTTGTCGCCACTGGCGAAACTTGCGACAACGGTGCGTTGCTTGCCTGCCTTGGCGGACGACCCGGTGCAGCGATCAATGATAACTTATACGATGGCGGTCGAACTGCTAATCGATTGCGCTGAGTCAAGCCGCAGTGGTATATCGTTTGCAGCTGACCCCGAGCCATTTGAGTTTGACCATTTTGCGAAAGCTGTATCGCAGGCACGAGGAATCAAGGTCAAAGCCATCAAGGTCCCCAGCAGCTTAGCTAAGCTGGTCAACCGAGCGGCACCTTCTATCGGCGGTAGGCTTTTTCGATCCAGCCTGCTTGCCCACGACTGCAATCTTGCCATAGAAAGGGAGGGGCAGCTCTATGATCAAATGGCGCAATGGCTGAGCCAAAACTGAACCCCGAAAGCGACTAACCAATATCTTTTCGCGCTGGCCATATCTCGGGTCGACATATCTCTGGGGCACCGATATTAGGCGGGCAAAATAAACCGAGACCTCTATGACTTATAATTTTGATGACGCCTCCATTTTTCTAACTGGAGGCACAGGCTCTTTCGGCAAGGCCTTTGTTCGAGAAGTGTCAGCCAAATTCAAGCCGCGTCGATTAGTGATTTTCTCGCGCGACGAGCTCAAGCAATTTGAAATGGCTCAAGAATTCTCCGAGGAAGAATATCCGTTTCTTAGGTATTTTATCGGGGATGTTCGTGATGCTGATCGGGTCCGTCGTGCGATGGAAGGCACTGATACGGTCATTCATGCTGCGGCGCTGAAACAAGTCCCGACTGCTGAATACAACCCATTTGAATGCATCAAGACGAATATCATGGGGGCGCAGAACATTGTCGAGGCCGCGCTGGATGCCGGGGTGTCTAAGGTCGTCGCACTTTCCACAGACAAGGCTGCAGCACCGGTAAACTTGTACGGAGCGACGAAGCTCTGCTCGGATAAATTATTCATTGCGGCGAATAACATTAAGGGGCCGCGCGATATCCGGTTCAGCGTGGTCCGGTATGGTAATGTAATGGGCAGCCGCGGATCGGTCATTCCATTCTTTTTATCTAAGCGAGGCCAAGGTGTCCTGCCAATTACCGATCCCACGATGACGCGCTTTAACATTCCGTTGTCCGGTGGGGTTGAACTCGTATCAACCGCCCTTAAAAAAGCGATCGGTGGCGAAATTTTCGTGCCCAAGATTCCATCTTATAGAGTGACTGATGTAGCCACGGCAATCGACCCAAATGCCAAACATGACGTCATCGGGATCAGGCCTGGTGAGAAGATCCACGAAGAAATGATCACTCAGAGCGACAGCCCCAATACAATTGACGCAGGCGACTATTTTGCGATTTTGCCTGCAGGGCTGGACGGTCAGTTTAGCAAGTTTTGTGACGCGCATGGGGCAAAGCCAGCGCCATTGGGCTTCAGCTATGATAGCGGTACAAATGACGACTTTCTGAGCGTGGAACAACTAAGATCTTTGATCCGCGAGCATGTCGACCCGTCATTGTGAGTGGTCACCCATGAACCCACCTATTCCCTATAGCACCCAGGATATCTCAGAATCTGACATTGACGCTGTCGTTCGCGTGCTTCGCGCGCCTTTTTTAACGCAGGGTCCAGAGATTGAGAAATTTGAGCGGCGATTTGCCGATCTGCACAGTGCGAAAAAAGCCGTCGCAGTTTCAAATGCAACAGCAGGCCTCCATATCGCTTGCGCGGCCCTCGGGGCTGCCCCTGGAAGGCGGGTTTGGACGTCTCCCAACAGCTTTGTAGCTTCGGCCAATTGCGCTCGATACTGCGGAGCCACGGTCGACTTTGTCGATATCGACCCTGAAACCCGCAACATTTCGGTCGAGGCCCTGCGAGCGAAGCTGGAATTGGCGGATGCTGCCGGCACCTTGCCAGCAATCGTAATTCCGGTGGATTTTGCGGGACACCCCGCTGATCTGGCTGAAATCCGCAACTTGGCTGACCAGTACGGTTTCAAAATTCTGTCAGACAGCTCGCACGCTGTGGGGGCCACCTATCAAGGCGAGCCTATTGGCAGATTTTCCGATATTTCGGTATTCAGTTTTCATCCGGTGAAGATCGTGACGACGGGCGAAGGCGGGCTTTGCCTTACAGATGACGAGACCCTCGCCAAGGAGTTGCGAGCCCTGCGCAGTCACGGGATCACCCGAGATGCGGCCATTTTTGAAGATGCGCCGGATGGCCCATGGTACTATGAGCAGCAAGGGCTTGGTTTCAATTATCGCCTCACCGACATTCAAGCGGCGCTAGGAAGCGCACAGCTCGAACGCTTACAGGAGTTTTCCAATGCACGGGAAGCTCTTGCCTGTCGGTATGATGAATTGCTCGGCGACTTGCCTCTTCTGTTAAGGCCGCGCTCGCCAGACCGGCAGTCGGCCAATCACTTATATGTGATCGAAATAGATGAAAGTCGCACCAATAAGAGCCGAAGAGAGGTTTATGAAGCGCTCAAGCTGCGCGACGTTTCGGCGAATGTGCACTACATACCGATCCATCTGCAGCCAGATTTTGGGCGGCTGGGCTTTCAGACCGGGGACTTCCCGAGTGCTGAGCGGTATTATGAGCGCGCACTGAGCATTCCACTCTTCCCAAAAATGTCGCACGATCAGCAAGATCGTGTAGTTGACGCGTTGACGACGGCGCTCGCGGAACCAGGCGGATGAGACAAGTTGTCATAATTCAGGCTCGGATGGGCTCGAGCCGCCTGCCCGGTAAGATTATGAAGCCGCTGTCGGGCAAGACCGTACTGGCAAGGGTGGTAGAGCGCGTGTCTTGCGTCAGAACGTTTGACGGCATCGTTGTTGCAACAAGCGATCTACCGCTGGACAACATTACTAGCGAGGAAGCGGGCAAAGCAGGGGCTCGTGTTTTCCGCGGTAGCGAAACAGATGTTCTATCGCGTTTTGCGCTTGCGGCGCATGAAGCGAGGGCAGATGTAGTCATAAGAGTGACCGCTGATTGCCCATTGATTGATCCAGACATACTCGCGCTGATGGCGACCAAGTTTTCTTCTGGCGAATATGACTATCTCAGCAACACACTAACCCGGTCTTTTCCGCGCGGTCTAGATGCAGAGTTCTTCACCATGGCCGCCTTGCAGACGGCATCGGCTGAGGCGGAAGGACTGGTGCAGCGAGAGCACGTCACACCATTCCTTTATTCACAGCCGGAACGTTTTCGTTTAGGCAACTTGGCAAATAAGGTCGATCAATCACGGTTCCGATTGACGCTCGATACCCCTCAGGATCTTGCGCTTCTCGAGCGAATCTTCGCGGCAGCGCCTAATCCCAAAGACCTCAGATTGCCAGATGTGATTGAACTTCTGGATCAGCATCCCGACTGGATTGAATTGAACGCGGACATTCAACAAAAGACGCTGAACGGAAGTGAGTAATTGTGGACGAAGGCTCTTTCAATTACTCCCAAACTTAGACATAGCGTTAGCCATTTAGCGTTGGCAAAACCTCGGAACTCAGCAATTATTTGGCGCGCTTAGCAAGCAATCACCTTGGCACACGATGATACCAGACAATCAACCTAACATCTTAGATCATCGCTGCAGCGAAGCTGGGCTGGCTTTGACCGCCCTTATCGTGTTCGTCTTTGTATTCGGTGGCGCATCTCGGTCTGATGTTGCTACGCTACTATTGCTGCGGTACCGATCTCAGCCATAATGTTCGTTTATGCTGTTTACCGCTTCGGCAGAGTTGCGTGGCAGCGCTCGAAACTGGTGCTCGGGATCGGCCTCGCCTCGTTGGTATTGGCTGTTACGCACATCGTTCCACTTCCGCCGGAACTTTGGACGAGCCTGCCGGCCAGGGAAATTGCAGTCGAGGTGTATCGAATAGCTGAGCAGCCTTTGCCTTGGCTTCCCCTGTCCATGTCGCCCGACGGCGGACTTAATGCGGCCTTCAGCCTCCTGCTACCATTGACCGCTCTCATTCTGGCCTTGTCGTCGGATAGTGTCGGAATAGAACGTGCCTTTAGAGCGATCATTTTGATGGCTTTTGTGAGTGGGTTCATTGGCTTGCTTCAAATACTTGGCTCGCCAAATGGCCCTTTGTATTTTTATCGAACAACCAATAACGGGACTGCTGTTGGGCTGTTCGCAAATCGCAATCATAATGCACTAATGCTCGCCTGTGCACTTCCAATCCTCACTGCCTTCGTTTCGTCGTTGAAGGGAAAGGCCAGCATAGTGAGATCGCAGACCCTGATCGCGCTTGCGCTAGCTGCTTCAGTTCCTCCCTTGATTTTGATTACTGGGTCGCGATCTGGATTGCTCTTGAGCGCTGCTGCGCTAGCTTTGAGTACTTGGGTGTATCAACAGCAAAGCGGGAGCGCCGCCAAACCCAAATCGAAACTTTCTGCTCGCGGCCCACTCATCACTGTCGGTGCGCTTTTAGCCCTTTCGGCAACAACGATCCTGATTTCCCGAGGGCGCGCCTTCGAGCGGCTTCTTGAAACGGACAGTCTGCAAGATCTGCGCTTTGAGATATTGCCAGTCGTCTGGCAGATGACAAAGGATACTTTTCCGTGGGGCACGGGCTTCGGCGTTTTTGATAATATTTTTCGGATCTATGAACCCACTGATCTCCTGACACCACGCTACGTCAATCAGGCCCACAATGACTGGCTTCAGTTGGTCTTGAACGGAGGGCTTCCAGTCGCATTGCTGATCGCTGTTGGAATCGCCGCGTTTTTGGTCGCGGTTTGGAGGTTGTTGTTCGATCGCGTAAGCGACAGGCGTCAACTCGTCATCGCACGTTCATCCGCGGCGGTATTAGCGCTGTTGGGGGTTGCAAGTTTGGTTGACTATCCGCTTCGCACGCCCACCTTGCTGGTCCTCGCAGTAGTTTGTGTGGGCGCCATGGCCAAGTTCGTACCAGGCCGGAGATTGGCCGAGCGAGAATTTGGCTTTATTGACCATGAAACAAAACAGGCTTTGGAAAACTAAGACATGCGAATTACCAGTTTAGTCCTCGCACCGATGCTGTTTGCTCTAACGGCTTGTGCCGGCACACCACCACTGCAATCGACTGAGACGCTTGACCTGGTGGACGCTGCTGAGCTTCCTGCGCCTGAGCACGGCGGCGGATTTGATGGTTATCTCATCGGTGCGTCGGACAAATTAGTTGTCGACGTGGCTGGGTTTGGTGATCTTAGCGAACGCGAAATAGTCGTCGATGGCGCTGGAAACATCGCTGTGCCTCTGGCGGGAACATTCCGTGCCGCTGGAAAAGTGCCAGAAGAGCTCGGTGTAGAGATAACCGAGGCGCTTAAGAGTCGGTTTGTCCGAGACCCTAGAGTTGCTGTGAATGTCCTTGAAGCAAACAGCCAATACATCACAGTCAGCGGTCAAGTGATTGAGCCGGGTAACTATCCCGCTTTGACCGAGATGACCCTTATGAGGGCCGTCGCATCGGCAAAGGGCTCTTCGGAGTTTGCCAAGCTGGATGATGTAGTGATCTTTCGGACCGTAAATGGCAGGCGAATGGTTGCACTGTACAATCTGTCGTCAATCCGGAGGGGGTACTACGACGACCCAAGGGTCTATGCGCAAGATATTGTTGTCGTTGGTGAATCTAGAGCGAGGCGTTTGTTCGACCGTTTCATTCGCGCCTCCACCCTCATCACTACTCCAATTGTCGCTCTCATCAGTAACAATTCAATCTGATTACGCTGAGCAGCCATTGGCGGCATTGACGAAAAATGTTAGGTAAAGAAATGCATGATCCATCGGTGTTGGCGACTGCGCCGACTGCTCAATACGACCTTGATGGTCAGTTTGGCGCTCAAGACCGCCCACCTCTGCTGTACTATTGGAATACACTTATTCGCCATCGCTGGCTGGCCATCGGCATAATGGCTGCAGCACTGGTCGCAGGAATATTGCTAACTCTGATCGCGACCCCACAATACACCTCGACATCACGGATCGAGATTGCCCGACAGCAGCAACGCATCACCAATGTCCAAGGAGTAGAATCCGATGAGGCAGGGCGTGACCTCGAGTTCTATTTTACGCAGTACGCGCTATTGGAAGCGAGATCGCTCGCAACGCGGGTGTCACAGCGACTGAATCTGGCCAGAAACGACGAGTTCTTTGAAGCCAATGGCGTGTCCCCAGAAGATAGCGGCTTTTTCGATATAGGCGATGGGCGCGCGCTAGATAGCGAAGCCCTGCAGGCGCGCGAGAATTTGGTGGTCGAAACACTGCTTGACCGGCTAACCGTAAACCCAATTCGCAGTTCCGCTCTGGTCGACATCAGCTACACCAGTGCATCCCCGTCTCTGTCAGCACAAATCGCAAACGTTTGGGTTGAAGAGTTCATCTCTCAATCCATGGATAGGCGGTTTGATTCTACTGCCGACGCAAGAGAGTTTCTTGAATCGCGCCTCAATGGATTGCGTCAACGCGTTGAAGAATCAGAGCGCGATTTGGTCAATTATGCTGCTGAACAAGGAATTGTACGCATTGGGGAAGATGGCGTCATTTCGCGAAATTCCGACACGCTTCGCGGGACAAAGGTGCGCCAGTTGAACGATGCGCTAGCTGAGGCAACCGCTATGCGCGCGGCAGCGGAAGGTGCCCTTAACGCGGCACGGATACGCGGATCAAACGAACGGGCGCTGCAAAACCCCGCACTTAATGAATTGCAACAACAGCTGGCAACTTCAGAGAGCCAATATGCGCAATTGATGGTGCAGTTCGAGCCGGAATATCCAACGGCTGTTGCACTTCAAGAAAAGATCGATTCTCTTAAATCGAGCATTGCTCGCCTAGAGGCAGCCACACTCGACAGCTTTGCGACAAATTTTGAAGCTGCAATGGCAAGCGAGCGGACCATTCGACAAAAGCTTGATGAGGCGCTGGATGGCTTAAGTTCTGAGCAGCGCGCTTCGATACAATACAATATTTATCAGCGTGAAGCGGACACAAACCGCGAGTTGTACGATGGGCTGCTCCAGAGATACAAAGAAATTGGCGTCGCGGGCGTCGCGGCCAACAATATTTCTGTGGTGGATTTGGCCGTTTTGCCGGATGACCCATCCTCACCACGGTTGCTGGTCAATTTGCTTATCGCATTGGCAGCTGGAGCGGGACTTGCCGTTGGCTCAATCTTCATTCTTGAGAATCTGGATGAAGGTTTGCGGGAGCCCGATCAGGTCAGAGACAAGTTGGGGCTCCCGCTTCTGGGCGCTATTCCAATCTTTGAGACCGACAACATTGATGAGCTGCTTGGTGATCCAAAATCCGACCTTTCTGACGCATATTTTGCGGTGCGAACAAACCTCAATTTCGCAACTACACATGGACTGCCAAGATCGATTTCAACCGCGAGTACTGCGCCTTCGGAGGGCAAGTCGGTAACAGGAATGGCCTTAGCATCAATCATTTCCCGCACAGGACGTAAAACAATTCTGGTCGACGCCGACCTGCGCAAACCAAACGTTCAAAGCTTTTTCGAATTTGATAACGAGGTGGGGACCAGCAATTTCTTGTCTGGAGATGACGATCTTGATCGCCTGATACATACAACGGCCAACCCAATGCTTAATGTCATGACGGCCGGTAGGCAGCCGCCGAACCCGTCCGAACTCTTGGGCGGGGACCGACTCAAAACACTTATCACCACTTTGCTCGAGCGGTATGATCACGTGATTGTCGATGGCCCGCCAATGCTGGGGTTCTCGGATGCTCAGTTGATCGGCAATTCCGTCGAGGGTGTGGTCTATGTGGTAGAAGCGAGCCGCACGCCCGCTCGCGCGGCTACACTCGCGCTCAGGCGCCTGCAAGAAGCGCATGCGAATCTGTTCGGCGTAGTTTTAACCAAGTACGCCCCGAGCGATGCTGGATATGGCTATGGCTATGGGTACGGGTACGGCAACGAGGAAGAAGCTGAAAAAGCCTAGGCCGCATTCAGAAGGGCTGAGATTCGCATGGCTAACAAAAAGACACGGCTTGCTAGCCGTCAGATACGCAACAGGTGCAAGGCGCCACCGATGGGGATCATCGCTTGTGCAATCGTGCTAGCCACCCTATCATTTATGAATGCCCGCGCGGGCGTCGGCCTAACTCTATTCCCCAATACAGACTGGGGCGCAGGGTTCGATCTTAACCAAATTCATCTCCGGCAGATTGAGCAAGAACAAATCCAGCCCGGATTTTCCGATCACGAAACTGCCGATCTGAGGGCCAGAAAGGTTCTTGCTGAAACGCCATTAAATGCTCGTGCCCTACGCGTTCTGGCGTTGACGGTTGATGCTCAAGGCGATCGCGAAAGCGCGGTCTCGCTCATGAAGCAAACGGCAAAGCTATCGAAACGTGAGGCGATTGCGCAAATTTGGCTTGCTGAGCAATCTGCAAGAGATGGCGACGACAAGGCCGCAATGGACCATATCGATGCGGTGCTTCGAGTTGAACCGGAGGCACGGCCACTCATGTTTTCGCAACTTGCGCAAGTGATATCGACGCCTGAGGCGCGACGTTTGTTTGCCCCTTTCATTTCAAAGAAAACTCCGTGGCTCGAAGGTTTCTTTGAAGAGATTCTCGCGAGCACCGAGACCGTCATTCCCTTGGCGCTCATTATTAATGAAGTGGAGCAAGCGCCCGAAGTGGACAGACTCCGCGGGAGTTACGAGACAATTCTGTATCGCCTCGCTGGGGCCGAAGAGTTTGATCTGCTGCGCAGTATTTATCCAAAATTTCCCGGCGCCTCTGACAAAGAGGCGTTCGATGCGTCGTTTGAGCAAAGCTTTGCTTCGCAGGGATACCCGCCAGTCAAATGGGAGCTGGTAGCACGATCAGATCGCGGCGGAGCGCCCGTCGGGACCAATTCCGCCGAGTTCTTTGCGCGAGGCAGTGTGACGGGCAGAGTTGGCAGGAAAGTTGTTTTTCTAGATGATGATCCGAGACAACTATCCTTCCGAAAAGATCTGAGCGAAATCGATCAGAATGGTTCTGCGGAACTGGTGCTGTCGTGCTTCGGGTCTGAGAGTGAGGGTAAAGAGGTAGCTCGTGCTGATTTGGGTAATGTAGCCAACGATACGACACTTGCGTTGGAAGTCCCGCTAGGTTGCTCAACGGCGCTCATCGAGGTTTTTGTTGATGGCGGTAGCGGGCGTCAGACTTCTCGCCTGATCTTGTCTGAATTCCAAATGGAGTCGTTTGCCAACAAATCAGCACAAGCTGCGAACCAATCAAGCAATCGCTCGAAGGATTGAAGGCAAGGTATGGCCCGGGTATCTGTTGTTGTTCCGATATTCAACGCGGAAAAGTATATCGGTGAAACGCTTGCCTCGATCAGGGCCCAAACGTTCACCGATTTCGATGTACATTTAGTTGATGACTGTTCGACTGACCACACGATCGACATTCTCAACTTAATTTGCAGTGTAGACAGTCGATTTCATCTGCACCAGGCCCCATCAAATTTTGGTGGCCCCGCTGGTCCGCGTAATTTGGGCATTAAGAAATCGAGTGGCGAGATAGTCGCCTTCTGCGATGCCGATGATTTATGGGTTCCGCACAAGCTTGAAACACAGATTGAGGCGCTTGATCGGTCCGGTGCGGATATCCTTTCTGCCCGGGTTATCGACTTCATAGACGATACAGTTCCCACCCCAATTACCACCAAGCCACTCGACCCGACCACATCGCAAATTAGTCATGCCAGGTTAATGCTTAAGAATTGGCTGCCACTTTCCAGTGTGATCGCGAGGCGGGAGATCCTAGAAAGCGTTGGCCTTTTCAATCAATCAAAGAGCTATGTCGCCGTAGAAGACTATGATTTGTGGCTGAGATCCTCCAGCATGGGTGCAGAAATCCGCCGGGTAAACGCGCCTTTGGTCCATTACAGGAAGGTTCACCAGTCTATTTCAGCAAACAAGAGAATGATGGTAACCAAGGCATTGAATGTGATTGGTGAAGATTACGCCCGTCGAGGAAAAGGCATGGCGTACCATGTGGTTCGCCCGTTCCATTGGCTCTTATATGTAGGCACCTCAGCTTGGATGCGGCTTGTCCGTCGAGAATTATGAATACAAAGTTGCTTTTGACATGCAGGTAAACCAGTCAACTGGGCTGACTATTTCCAAGCTAGTACTGGCTAAGATTGGCTTTGCTGCCATCGCAAGCCTGTACACTTGGATTACTTTCGGCATGGTAGCCGTCGCGTTCTTCCTGATGTTTGTCGCAGCCGCATATTCGACTTGGGGTGGCTTTATGCTTGCCTCTACAAGGATCGAGTCAAGACCTGTTTCCTATTTAACCTCGCCAACATTCAATATTGTTCTTGGTGCCATCGTTATCGCCAGCATCTTGGCCATGTATTATGATCGCACCATCTTACGAGGGATAGATTACGCAAATCTGGGAATTGCGGGCGCTCGCGCTGAATTCAATTCGCAGGGAGAGCGCGGTGGCTTTTGGAGTGTTATCGGTAATATCTTTTCGGCGGTGGTCTATCTCCCTTTAATCAACCTCATTATGGATTGGGAGAATTGGGATCGTCGGCGTTTTGTCGTCGCTGCCCTGGTTCTGCTCGGACTTGCCGGGTTGACCCTCATCACCGGGGGTCGAACGGTGTTACTTATCTCAGTTGCTATTGCGACGTCAGCCATGTTGGCGCGCGGCGCCTGTGGTCAGCCATCCCTTCCCAGTTTCTTGACCGTTGGTAGACTGGTGTTTGCGGCCACATCTGTACTGACGGTTTTTGGCATCATCTTTGCCCTTCGTGCGCAGGCATTCGGCGCAGCAAGCGCCGCTGATTACCTCAGCGACTTGTGTATTCACTTGGCGCAGCCCGCAATCGAGATCGTCGTTAGGTGCCCCAATGTACCGGTCAATGCCTGGGGCGTGGCTCTGAACGAAGCAGCCAACTATGCCATAGCCGTCTTGCAATACGCGTTTCATGTCTCGTGGGTTAGTGAAGCTATTCTAGGTGATCGTAACCTTGGTGATTCGACCGCTTTTGCAGGACTGCAGCAAATGTTTCTCGGACGCTTCGGTTACGAATTGGAAGCCACCGATTATGACGGTTACTTTATTCCGGCTAGCGCCAGTCTGGAATATGACTACCACTTTACGGTCACTCTTTTTGCTTTTGCGTCACTTGGTGTGGCGCTCCGCATGGCTCAGACGATGATGCGCAAGGGTTCCTACTATGGCGGTAGGGTGCTATTTTGTTACCTGTCTTCGACGTTTTTAATTTCTTTGCTCATCAATCCGCTAAACCTGCCGGTATTCGTTCTCTCTCTGCTCGCTATCGGAGCTATTGCTGGGGTTGATTTCTTACGCACGCAATTGACAGTTGGAGGGCGCTCACCTCGACTGAAACTATCCGGCACGCGTCACCCATGACTCTGGCAAAGTACGACAGAGTGGGAATTGCGCAGATATTTCCATGGCGCCCCCACAATCACCAGTTCGATTTTCTGCTAGAACTCGCAATGCAAAGCGGGGCGCAAACTAGCGAGCTGGCTTGCTACGGTTCTTTCACCAAGTGTTACGACAAGCAATATCATAGTTTTGCATTCGGCTCACTCGACAATTGCATTAAATGCCGACTTGGGCGGACTGGACTTCGCAAACCATCACGCACATTTGTCATCGACTGGAGCACGAAGGATAAGTCTGTCCCGGGCGAAGAGGCTGCCATGTTGTCGAACAGAGCAGCGCTTTGCCGCGCAGAATTGTCCAGCGACCTGGTCTATAATCCTGCGCATGATCAATTGCTAGAATCCTACCGTGCAGGCTTCCATTCTGCATGCCGCTGGATCGAGCAGTTCAATATGGACCTCTTAATGGTCTTCAACGGCCGAATTGATATCACACGCGGGATCATCGACGCCGCTGCGCATCTTGATATCGACTATATCTCCTATGAGCGATCTTGGTTTGGCGATGGCATTCACATGCTGCCATTCGAAAACTGCCTCGGGCTCAAGAATACCCATAAGCTATGCCGGGAATTCCGCGATGCTGAGCTATCCGAGACTGAGAAAGGTCGCGCCTCTGAGATATTGACACGTCGCACGCGACGCGTTGCATCGAATGAGTGGCGCGACTTTCAAACAGGTCATGACATAGATCAGGGTGATCACCAAAGCTTGCCTTGGGGTTCAGACAAAGTTTTGGTGCTGCCATCCAGCAGTTATGAGTTTTGGGGACATCCAGACTGGGAAACCGACTGGAGTGACAACTTTCAGGCACTTGAATACCTGCAATCACAACTGGGGATCCCTTGGTCTAGCTTTCTGGTTCGCGGGCATCCGATTTGGGCGCAAAAAGTCGGCAAAGTGACAGGCCATTTTCCCGACCACCATTATCGCAAGTTCTGCTCTGAAAGAAAAATCACGTATGTGGCGCCAGACTCGTCCATTCATACTTCAGCATTGATTGCGGCTTCTGAACTCGTTGTTCTGAACGGAGGTAGTTCAGTGCTCGAAGCCGTTTGGCGCGGTAAGCCGGTGATCGCCTTGGGCACAAACAAGTACGAATGCATTGGCGTTTGCCCAACCGTCAAGGGTCAAGGCCACTCAATCGATATCCCCGATGACGCAACCAGACGCGCGCAAATAATCAAATTTGTGCATTTGATGGATCGCGTGGCTCCAAGCTATGTGAACCACCTCAAGGCGGTGTCTTCTTTTGAACAGAAAGCTTATGAGGGGGCATCCTTCGATGATATAGTGATGCAAGTGCGGACCAACTCACTCAACTTCCCTGGCAAGAACCAACAGGTAGCGGGGCCAGCGATTGAGCGCTCACCCAATCTTGTTGGCCAAGCGCGAAAATTGCTTAAGCTGGGCGATCGATGAGACAACAGCGGAATTGAGGCGACTATTCGGATCTAGCGGACTGCTCGCATTTGGTGCGGGAACGCATGCACTGCGAGTGATCGCCCTATCTTTTTTGCTGGGGAACGCGCCATTTGGTGCAGTTTCGGCCATGTTGCTCCTCGTTTCCCTGTTTTTCGACATTGGAAGCTTCGGCTTTTCAAAGCTGATCTACAATCAAAAGTTGTTCGAACCTGGCAAGGTCACCCTGGCAAGTCGACGAATTGGAGCTTTCTTTCTGATTGGACTGAGCTCGATCTTCGCACTGGCCTTGATAGTCGCACACATCGTCAGTCTCGTAACACCCTTCAGCTTCGGCGCGGCTTTCCTGACCCTATTTTTTGCGGCGGCCAATATGCTGCTTCTCTCGGCCTGCCGCGCCTCTAAAGACCTATTCACACATCCAACTGCCTACACAATCAAGTCTTTAGCGATCCTGTTAGATATTCTTATCTTAGGCGTGATTACCGTGCCGATTGCGCACACCATACTTTGGGGGGAAGTTCTCGCGTTTCCACTGCTGGCGGTGTTTGCATTCAAAGTTGGTATTCTGAAGATCCGACGCATTCGACCGATAGCGCTATGGCAACGGTTTAGAAAGAATGTCAGCCTTGGCCTATTTGCAGTTCTGTCTGGGCTTTCGGGTATGATGATGCTCAACAATGAGCGGGTCTTTGGCAGCATATTTTTCACACTTGAGGAGCTCGGGTTACTTACGAAGCTGGTGCTGCCGAAATTGATTGCAGCGCAAGGGGCCTTTCTAATTGGCGTTCATTTCCATCGATACATCGTCTCACTTAGACCCGGTGAAATTCATGGATTCGTAAAGAAAATTCGAAAGATCGAGTTAGCCGGATTAGCGCTCAGTGGCGGCGCAGCCGTTCTCGCTGGATATGTAATCGCACTGGTGAATGCCCTTGTCTACGGTATCGAAATACAATGGATACACGGCGTAAGCATCGCCATCTTAGCAATGGTGTTCTTATTCAACCCCTATGCGATCATTCTTCAGGCCACCAATCGCTTTCGACAATTGGCACTGATTAACTGGACAGTCCTCGCTGGGTTTTTCGCCATAACTGTTTTTGCAGGGCCGACACCTACCCGCCTACTCGTTTTCTCTGCATCTATGGCCTGTGTTGGCATGTTTCTGACCCGAATGAACATCACATCCATTCGACTCTGACCCGCTAATCCAGCAGATCCCACAAAAGTGGTTCACCACGTTTCAAATCTCGTTTGACGCTCCTGCCAAGAACGGTCGGCAAATGTTTTGGGGCCAATCCAAACCCTGGGCGGATTGACTTGACATTAGTCTTGTCGAGCACAGCACCAACAGGCACGTCTTCTACGATGTAAAGCGATCGTCGAAACTTCACCGACCCGCCTTCGGCCCCGGTCAAGCTGTAGGACGGCTTGCCCAAAGAAGTCCAAGCTCGTTTACAATCCGTCACTAACGCCTCAAATTCATGAGGCTCAAGGCTAAATTCCGCATCCGGGCCTCCATCGGCTCGGGCGAGGGTGAAATGTTTCTCGATAACCGATGCCCCCAAAGCAACGGACGCAACCGCTACAGCGCTTCCCATTGTGTGATCCGACAGCCCCACAGGACAACCAAAAGCTTGCCCAAGATGCGGGATCGTCCTGATATTGGATTGCTCATCCGGTGCCGGATATGAACTTACGCAATGCAGCAGGACCAGGTCCTCACACCCGCACTCACAGGCAGCGCGCACCGCATCATGTATCTCAGACAAATTTGCCATACCGGTCGATATGATCAGCGGCTTCCTCTTCGACGCGGCGTAGCTAATGAGCGGAAGATCAATGGCCTCGAACGAAGCAATCTTGAAAGCCGGCGCACCCAGCTCGTCAAGCATATCAACTGCTGACTCATCGAACGGGCTGGAAAACAAGGTGACGCCGAGCTCTTCTGCCTTCTTGAACAAGGCTGGGTGCCACTCGAAAGGTGTCTGCGCTTGCTTGTACAGATCGTACAAAGTCTGTCCGGCCCAGATCGTGCCATCCAGATGAAATCCCTCACCGTCATGGTCAATTGTGATCGTATCAGCAGTGTAGGATTGAATTTTGATCGCATCAGCACCGGTTTTTGCGGCGGCCTCCAGCAGCATTAGCATGCGGTCGAGCGAGCCGTTGTGATTGCCCGACAACTCGCAAATGACATAGGGCTCATGGTCGGGGCCTATGGGGCGGCCAGCAATGGAGATGTGATCACTCATAATTCTGTGTCAGTCTTTAGTATGAAGCAAATGAATCATCCGGTCAGCTTCTTCGCCAGCTTGGAGATTTGATCATCTTCTTTATAGATTTCCGAAACAATTTCTGCGGCCTCTTGAGGTGCATGATCGAATGCAAGACGAAGCAAATCCATCCAGTTTTTATTATTCTTCGTTCTTACTCGCTCAATCTCATCAATGACTTCGCGGTAATAGGCTGCGTCACGCATTGGTTGTTTCTCCTAAAAAGCGACGCCTAGAAGCCAGCCATTCTGATTTAGTGATCCCTAGCAAGTGTACATCCATAGGTTCACTGTCGCGGGTCAAATGATGGCGCCGCACCCCTTCTTCCATAAAGCCAAATTTCTTGTGAAGCGCAATTACAGGGCGATTGAAATCAATCACCTCGCAATTCAGCTTTACCAAACCCAGTTCACCGAACGCCAATTCCAGAAATTTGAATTCGACCGACGAGCCAAGCCCTTTACCACGGGTAGATTGCGAGAGGTAGAACGCCCAATCAGCACGACGGTGTTTTTGTGTCCAAGCCGCAAGATTCACAACGCCAACCACCTCGTTTTCAAAGTAGGCCGCGAGATATAGACAATCAGATCGTCCCTCAACACCCTTTGCCCATGCCAAATGCTCCGCTTCCGAGATCGCGTGGTCGGTAAACATGTTGGCGCGGATGTCCGGCTCATTCCTGATTTTGAGTATCTGTAGGAGATCATCATCGCTTATGTCGGAGAAGCCCTCAAACGTGATCTTCTCTGCCGTGAGTGTAATTCGTGACATAGGTGCCTAACTGATTTAAGTGTCTGGTACGGCTCTTCGCTGCCCTGTGCTTCGATATGCCAAAAGATGCCAAAGCGCTAGAACAATCGCCCGCGAACCAGCTCAGCTATGTGAGGTTTTAAGTAATTCCACAATCCTCTGTGCAGCTTTGCCATCGCCAAATGGGTTATGCGCGCGAGCCATCGCCGCATAGGCACCATCATCGTCCAAAAGCCGCTCAGTCTCACGCACAATAACGTCCGCATCGGTACCCACGAGTTTTGCCGTTCCCGCCTCGACGCCCTCAGGTCGTTCGGTCGTTTCGCGCATTACCAGAACCGGCTTACCCAAAGCAGGCGCTTCTTCTTGAACGCCCCCGCTATCAGTTAGCATCAAATCCGCGATATCGAGGAGACGGGCGAAGTGCGGATAATCGAGCGGTTCAATGAGCGCGACGTTATCAAGTCCCGCAAGCTCGTCATTCATAACTGCGCGGACATTTGGGTTGAGATGGACCGGGAAAATAACCGCGATATCATCGCGCGCGGCCAAGCGTTTCACAGCAGATGCAATCGCTTGCATGCCGTCGCCAAAATTCTCGCGCCGATGACTGGTCATTCCAATGATCCGCTTGCCAGCAAAGCGCGCCTCTAAATCAGTAAGGCCAGCGACCAGCGCCGGCTGTTCGCTCACTTTTTTTGTCACCCATTGCAGCGCATCAATCACCGTGTTGCCGGTTACATGCACGATGGCAGCGTCGGTATTCTCACTGAGTAAAGCCTTGGCTGCCGTTTCGGTCGGCGCGCAATGCAGCGCAGCGAAGGTGCCAACCACCCGGCGGTTTACCTCTTCGGGCCATGGGTGATGAATATCACCACTACGTAGGCCAGCCTCAACATGACACACCGGGATCTTCCGGTAATACGCAGCGATTGCGCCAGCCATAACCGTCGTGGTGTCACCTTGAACGACGACCCAATCGGGTTGTTCTTCATCGAGCACTTTACCGATTTCGACCAGAGCGCGCGCTGTCAGTGCATCAAGCGTTTGGCCCGGCGTCATCAGGTTAAGGTCGTGATGCGGCTCAATACCTGACAGAGACAGAACCTGATCGAGCATTTCGCGGTGCTGAGCTGAAACGCATACACGCGAGATAAATCGTTCATCTGCTTCAAACGCCTGCACCAAAGGGAACAGTTTAATCGCTTCTGGACGCGTGCCAAAAACTGTCAGAATCTTCTGCGGGCTAACCATGGAATCGCCCATAATCGACAATGATTAAGTTTGCAGGAAAATTCCGTGCAAGTGCTTATACAATCAACCTTCCGGCTCGATAAGCGCTGGCGGTGCTTCCTCAGTTTCTTCGTCTGGCGTTGGTGCTGCACGCTCCCTCTCTAGCCTTTCGAGATATTCGCGCTCAATCTGTTCGACCCGCTCCTGCTCGGCGGCAGCATCGCTATCAATCGTCGAAAGCCGTTCTTCACGCGCCGCCTGAATAAGTTGGCTAAAGCGAATATCTTCACCTTCGCGCCGATCCGCAAACGCCGCATCAACCAACTGCTGTGTACACCCGGTGAAACCACCCGCGCCAACGGGCGAACACGACAATGCGCCAAAGCTGCCGACCAGTTCAAGTTTTTCTACCCGCTGAGTCCAACTGTCATTGGCCGGATTGTCGCTAAACCGCAGATTCGGCGGGATGCGATAGCGGTCGCCATCCGGCAGGCGCGCGATCACGCAAATCGTATCTTCAGGGCATGGTGGAGCCGCGTCATCGCCATAGACAAAGGCCGTCTGCACATTGTCGGGGATTGCTGCGGCATCTGCCTGCAAGTCTTCATCCTGCGCAGCCAGAGGGGTGGCAAGCATCATCACGCCGCCAAGGCTTACCGCGAAAAGAGAGCGCACAGTCATATTCAACCTCATTTCTTTACGGATCCGGTCTCAACAGCTTCGTGCTGAACCCGCACTGAAGCGACTAAACACGTTCCGAAATCTTGATCGCCGCGCGGCACCCGAAACGGATAAGGCCTGACAAAACTGGATAGGCGGGTGCCCGCTCTGCGCCGCGTGCCAGGGCCTCATCGCGATGCGCGCGCTCATCCTCGCGAAATTCCTCAATCATGCCAGCGAGTTCTGGATCATCGCCGCTCTCAGCCAGCTGATCGAGCTGCTCTGAATAATGACGATCGATTTCCTCTTCGACCGCAGCGGTGCAGGCCATCGCTGCCTCTGGTCCCAGCAAAGCAGTGCCTGCACCCAGCGCATAGCCGGCTGCTGACCAAAAGGGTTGTAGGGCTGTCGGGCGCACGCTGCGTTCCGCCATAAGTGCATTGAACTTCGCGTGATGCTCAGCCTCTTGCTCGGCCATATGCTCGATTTCCGCTGAATCCGGGCCACGGTCACCCATTACCGCCAGCTGACCCGCATAAATTCGCGTCGCGCCAAACTCGCCCGCCTGATCAACGCGAATCATGCGATGAATATCTGACTTTTTCAGTCGGACCTTAGTCATGGCGAGCATCCTTCAAAAGCAACCCTGCGATCATACAAGCAGATAAGCAAGAAATCAGGAAATTCCAGCCAGCCAGGGAAACACCAAACAAATCCCAAGGCGCCTCGTCACAGCGCACCATCGGCGCATCCATAACGGCATCCAGCGCACTGCCGCCGCTCGGAACCGCAGTCACAGCACAGCCGGTGATACCCTCCCACCAGCCGTATTCGACGCCAGCGTGAAACGCCCCGATCAGGCCAGATGCCGAGATGGCGAGCGCCGCAAGCGCAATCCAGAGTCGTTTAGGGGCAGCGAAAAAGCTGAGCAGAGCCAACGGTATCGCCACAAAATGCGGCCAACGCTGCCACCAGCACATCTCACATGGATAAAGGCCGAACCCAAGCTCGCCGATATAGGCGCCACCCAACAGTAAGACGGGCACGGCCAATGCCAGACGCTGCGCTCTGACGCCGGTGCGCGAAAGACTCATCGCCAATGGCCCTGCCTAATTGCGAGCGACCGAATTGGGCGTCGTCCGACGCAGAGTCTCAACCGCATAGTGAAGTTGGAAATCCTCAATGCCTTGCTCTTCCAGCTCCTCGGCTGTCAGTTTGAAGCGAGGATCGTCGAGCTTATCCCGCTCAAGCGCGGCATCTTCGAGGCCCAGTTCATTGACCAGATGGCCACGCAAATCGGATTCGCGCATGATGAACTTCGCCCGCTTCGCGAGATCAGGATCGGAGATTTGTGGTACGGTAATGTCCGGCTTGATGCCACCCTCCTGCACCGAATGGCCGTACCGGGGTAAAATAGCGTGCCGTGGTCAGCTTCAGCGCAGCATCGCGGCCAAGGGGCAGAAGTGATTGCACACTGCCCTTGCCGAAACTGCGGTCGCCCATAATCACCGCGCGGCGATGATCCTGCAGCGCACCCGCGACGATTTCAGAGGCGGATGCCGAGCCTGCATCAATCAGGACGATAATGGGCATACCTTCGGCAATGTCGCCGCGAAATACTGTTTCTGCATCGTAATAGAGCGTCTCACCACGCGCACGGCCACGCTGAGACACGATACGCCCTTCATCTAAAAACAGGTCAGACAAAGCGACCGCTTCGTCCAGTGAACCGCCAGGATTTGACCGCAGGTCAAGAACGAGACCGTTCAAGCGACCCGTTGCCTCCCCTTGCAATGCCTCCCACGCGGCAAAGACATCGCTGCCTACATCGCGAGAAAACTCGTTGACCATGATATGGCCAATATTCCCAGACTTGAGCTCGTGCGTAACTGGTTCCAGCTCAATAACACCGCGTGTCACCGAAACATCGAAAGGCTCGTCACGGTACCGGGACGGAAGACGGTAAGGCGAATCGAGGTGCCCGCCGGTCCGCGCATGCGGCTGACCGCGTCATCCAGATCGCCGCCGTAAATCAACTCGCCATCAAGGTGTGTAATAAAATCGCCTGCCTTGATCCCCGCTTTGTCAGCCGGGCTGCCGCGGAATGGCGAAATGATCTTAACCGCGCCATCATCATGGACAACCGAAAGGCCGAGACCGGAGTAATTTCCATCGATCATTGTCTCAAGACGCTGTAGATCAGAGCCATCAAGGAACGCCGAGTGTGGATCGAGCGACGCAAGCATGCCATCAATCGCCCCGCGGATCAGTTTCTCATCCTCGACCGGCTCAACATAGCTCGCTTTGATCCGTTGATAGGTGGCGAAAAGCTTTGAGAACTCTGACCCCGCGCGGCCGTCGACCTGCGCAGTAAGCGCCGTAGTTGTCGGGATCAGGGCCACGACCGTCACAAGAGCCGCGCTGCGAGCAAGAGAGGCAAATTTCATATCAGCTTTCCACTAGTCGAGTCATTCGGAGAGTATTCGCATCCTTCGATGAACACCAGATGAGATTCCGTCGGCAACCGACGCACACCCGAATTGGTGTATTCTTGATGGATTGGTGAGGTTAGCTGGTGATCAATTCCAAGGGGTTAATGGGCGTGCCCTCGCGGCGAACCTCTAGCGTGATCAGCGGCGATTCGCGGCTTGCCTGGCCAATTGGGGAGCCTTCGACAACGCGTTCTCCCACCTCTGCACTCAAATCACCCAGCCCGGTGATCAGGCTAGTCCAGCCGCTGCTATGTTCAATAATTATGATTTGCGAGAAACCACGAAACGGCCCAGCGAAAACAATTCGTCCTGCCGCCGGGGCGACAATTTGAGCCTCCGGACGCGCAACGATATCCAGCCCTGATCCCCGCGTACCGCCTTCACGCAATTCTCCAAAACCCGCAGTAATCCGCCCGTCCACCGGAAGGCGATAAGGGGCGAGCGACACTCCAATCTGGGACTCGCCAGGCTCCTGCGCGGCTGCGCCAAGACGCGCACCACCAGCACCTGCAACAGTTGGATTTGCTGGTCGCAAAATGGGGCCCGGCAAAGCGGCAAGCTCAGAACGCAGCCCTCCTGCTCGCTCCAAACGACCAACCAGTCCATCGAGATCGCGCGCCTCCTCCGCCAGCGCAAGCGCGCGCGTTTCCTCGCGATTTGCGGCACCAGATGCATTTTGCGACGCCAGTCTTTGTTGGCGCGATACCGCCTGCAGCTCGCGTCGTTGATTTTGCAGATCACTTTGAGCTTCGCGACGTTGCGCGATCAGATCGCGTGCTTCGTCTTCGAGCTCGTCCACCTTCTCCAGATCACCACGTAAAGCCGCCGTCCGGTCGCGCACCACGGGAATCGCGCTGTCAAGAATGGCTCCAAGATAAACAGTGTCGCGAACTGACCCAGGGCGCAAAAGACTTAGCGAAACCGACTGACGTACTAATGTTTGCAACGCGCCGGTGAGGCGCACAATCGGTTCACGCCGATCCGCCAGCTCTCTGTTCAACATTCGCGTCTGGCCCTGGACGAGAGCGAGCTGCGCCTCCGCCAAGCCAATCCCCGCTTCGGCCTGCTGTATTCTGGCCGCCATCGCCGCGACGCGGGCGCGTGCCTCGTCGGCGGCATCCCGCGCATCGCGCGCCTGCTGTTCAAACTGCGCAACGCGAGTACGAGCCTGCTGTGCCTGCGTGCGGGCAGTATCGAGCGCGGTACGTGCATCCTCGGCTGTTTCGACAAAACCGATACCTTGCGCAATAACGCCATGCTGAACCACAATAGAGCCCGCGCAAGCGGCAAAAAACAAAACTAGGATCCATACTTTACGCATTGTGATAATGTGTGCCCTATTATCCGCTGCGATGGTAGGGGTGGCCCGCCAAAATCATCGTCGCGCGATACAATTGCTCGGCCAGCATCGCTCGGGCCAATAGATGCGGCCAAGTCGCTGAGCCGAATGCAAGCAACAGATCGGCCTCTTGCCGTTCCTGCTTGGAATGCCCGTCCGCTGCACCAATCACAAAGCGCACCTCTCGCATCCCGTCATCGCGCCATCGTCCGAGTAGTGTTGCAAGCTCTTCAGACGCGAGATCCTTGCCCCGTTCATCCATCAGCACCGTTTTGTATGGGTTTTGTGCAGGCGCGACTCTACCGCCAGTTTCAGGTAGCTCGGTATGTTTGAAATCCCACGGAATTCGTTTTGCGTAACGATCAACCAGCTCACCTTCAGGCGAGCGCGCAATTTTCCCGCGAGCGATAATGTGAAGGAGAATTACGCGCTGCCAGCGGCAACTGGCGGCGCATCGCCAAATGCCCACATCCGCTCAAGGTTGTAAAAGCTGCGAACTTCCGGGCGGAATAGATGCACTACCACATCGCCTGCGTCGAGCAGCACCCAATCCGCCGCTGGAAGCCCTTCCAGCCGCACGGGACCGTGCCCTGCCTGCTTCACTTTCTCGGCAAGTTTTTGCGCAATGGATGCGACCTGACGGGTCGAGCGACCTGACGCGATCACCATATGGTCCGCGATCGAGCTCTTGCCCTCCAGATCGATGGTCACAATGTCTTGTGCCTGATCGTCGTCAAGGTGCTGCAAAACCATATCGAGCAGCGATTGGCTATCACCCTTGTCTGCCTTGTCTTTACCCAAAGGCAGAACTTTCGATCCAGCGGCTTTGGCCGGTGTTGTTTGCGCCATAGTCATAGGCGGATTGAATACTCCTGATCGGTGAAGCAAAGCAGCGCGACATGAGCCAGCGCATACTCATGCCTCTGCCTCCGTAATGTCATGAACCCTTCGAAAAGTGAGTGGATCATGCAGCGCCTGTTGGCGATAGCGCGAAGCCCAATTCGGGTCATCACGGCGGATGGCCGTGGCGGACCTTTCATCGGGATCGAAACGCAAAGTCACCAGTGCCGGCGCGCTCCATCTGCCCCCGTTACCAAAACTGGCGGGTGATACGCGGTATCGCCTGAGCCAGGCCATCGCGGGGCTTGCGACAGCAGCACCATCATAGCCCGGACGGGCAATTACCGCAATCGGCATTATTCGTGCGATCATGCGCCAGTCTTTCCAGCGGTGAAATTGGGCGAGGTTGTCTGAACCCATTAGCCAGACAAACCGTTTTTTTGGATAACGGCGGGTGAGTGCGCGGAGCGTGTTTACCGTATATCGCGTGCCCAACTGCTGCTCGATTGCGGTCGGGCGAATGGGTGCGCGGCGCGCTTGCACTTTCGCAGAGGCAAGCCGTGCGGCAAGCGGCGCCATGCCCTTCCTGGGTTTTAACGGATTGCCGGGAGAAACAAGCCACCACACCTCATCAAGTCCGAGCGCATTGAGCGCGAACAACGATATGTGGCGGTGACCGCCGTGCGCAGGATTAAAGCTGCCGCCGAGCAGTCCAACATGAGTGTTTGTGGTCAAGCGCTTTGGCTCATGGCCGCGTCTGGCCCTCGCCGCGCACCTGCCATTTGTAAGTCGTGAGGCCCTCCAACGCGACCGGCCCACGCGCATGCAATCGGCCCGTCGCAATGCCGATCTCTGCACCCAGACCAAACTCGCCGCCGTCAGCGAATTGAGTTGAGGCGTTGTGCATCACAATCGCGCTGTCGACTTCTGCCAGGAATCGCTCGGCCGCCGCATCATCACTGGTAACAATCGCATCAGTGTGCCCCGACGAATGGCGCGCAATATGTGCGAGTGCGGCATCCATTCCATCAACGATGGCGACTGACAAATCCGGCGTCAGATACTCGGTATCCCAGTCATTTGCATTAGCAGGGATCACTGCGCTGTTCACCGCTTGCGCCGCCGCATCACCATGCAAAATTGCGCCAGCCTCAATCAAAGCGCCTATTATGTCATCTTTGGCCACGAATTGTCTATCAATGAGCAGAGTTTCCATCGCTCCGCAGATGCCGGTGCGGCGCATCTTTGCGTTGACCGCAATGGCGGAGGCCATATCGGGCTCAGCGGCGGCGTGAATATATGTGTGGCACAGGCCATCCAAATGCGCGAGCACCGGAACGCGAGCATCGTTCTGAACCCGCTCCACCAAGCTGCGCCCGCCACGCGGGATAATCATGTCGATCTCACCTGCTGCAGCCAGCATCGCACCAACCATGTCGCGATCCTGGCTCGGCATCAGCTGCACGCTTGCCTCTGGCAGTCCACCATGGGCCAGTCCACGCACAAATCCAGAATGGATGGCGGTGTTCGACCGCACAGCCTCGCTACCCCCACGCAGCAAAGCCGCATTGCCGCTACGTACACAGAGCGCCGCCGCATCCGCCGTTACATTAGGGCGGCTTTCATAAATGATCCCCAAGAGGCCGATAGGGATACGTACACGTGACAGGTTGAGACAGTTTGCGGGCGTTGTCTGATCGATCACATTGCCAACGGGATCGGGCAAGTCTGCAACTGCGCGCACCGCATCCGCGATACCTTCCAGCCGCGCGCTATCAAGCATTAGGCGATCTACCATAGCATCAGAAAGCCCGGATTTTCTGGCCGCTTCACAATCCTGACCGTTGGCATCAAGGATTGTCGCCTCATCCGTCAGCAGGTTCTCAGCAGCCCGACGTAACGCTTCAGCCTTCTCGGCATCACTGGCACGCGCCAAAACACGCTGCGCCGCCCGGCCTGAAACGGCAAGGTCAGAGACCATTTTCTGTGGATTGATAACGCTGGATTGAGTGGCCATGGCAACGCTTCTCTAGCACTCTGTCAAGCGTATGTCAGGGGCCGAATCACCGCAGAAAAGCTGGGGTTTGGTAAACTTGGTCTTAACATTTTTACGGCATTCTCTCAGTTGAAATCGAGCCTGATAAAACGTTTCGTCCCGCAGTTAAGTCGATTCGACCATTTGTCCGAACACTTGATTCGATTTGGGGCGTCATGTCAGATAACAGGATTACGGGATACGAAAAGAAAAGGCCCGGGGGTCGCATTGGCACTAACAACTGAAAAAGGCGGAGCGATGGCGCGCGTGAAGGGCTGGTTCCCTGAGCGTGAGTTTTTCATGCGCTCGCAGGGACAAGTTCGCTTTGTCACCCTGTCATCACGCCTCCAAATTACAATCGCAAGCGTGGTTCTCGCAGCGCTCCTTGCATGGGGTCTGTCCATGGGCGCGATGAGTTGGATACAATATCGCGCATCATCAGAACGCGCATCGCTCATCGAAAGAGAGGCCAAAGCGGCTGACTCAGAAGAGCGTCTGGCGGCCTATCGGTCTGACATTGATGAAGTTGCCGAGGACCTGGAGCGACGCCAAAGCTTTATTGAAGGTATCGTTGAATCCCTCCCAAGCGATGTGAAGTCGCCAGGACGCGTCAGCGATTCCTCTGCTGAGACAACGGCGACCATCGACAAGGTGAGCGCGATGATCCCATCGGCAGCGACACTTGTTGCAATGGAAGCACGGCAGCTGGCGTTTGTTGAGCGGCTGACGCACTTTGCCGATTGGCGTGCAAGCAAGGCTGAAACGGCTTTGCGCGATCTCGGCCTTGATCCCTCTAATATCCTGAACAATGCCGAACGTGAAGCGATGGGTGGTCCGCTAGAAGTGCTTGCGACATCGCGCGGCGACGTAATGGACCCGCGATTTGAGCGGCTTGGCATGAGCCTTGCGCGGATGAGCGCGCTAGAACAAGTTCTTGAAGGTGTCCCACAGGTTATGCCGGCTCGTCAGGCAAAAATGTCATCAGGCTTTGGCTATCGCCGCGATCCGTTTAATGGTCGTGGCGCAATGCACAGCGGCCTCGATTTCAAAGGCCCGATGGGCAGCCCGATCCTCGCCGCTTCCAAAGGCTCAGTCAGTTTTGTTGGTTGGAAATCAGGCTATGGCAAGACAGTTGAAATTGACCACGGCAATGGCCTGATGACCCGCTATGCGCATTTGTCTCGTTTTGACGTGAATGTCGGCCAGCCTGTTGCAACAGGCCAAGTTATCGGTGGCCTTGGTAGTACCGGTACCGGTCTACTGGACCACATCTGCATTTCGAAGTGCGCATCCATGATCGCGCAGTAAACCCTCGTAAGTTCCTGGAGGCCGCACCCGATGTTCTCGAAAAAGTCCGACGAGTCCCAGAACTCGCCATCCGCTAAGCCTGAAAGCAAACCGACTATGCGCAACAACGGCAATTCCACTTTTTCCGTCCTTGGCACTGATCTGACGATCAAAGGCAATATTGAGGCCTCGGCTGATTTGCATATCGATGGTGCTATCGAAGGCGACATCACATGCTCTTCATTGGTGCAGGGTGACAGCAGCCACGTCACCGGTTCGATCAAGGCGGAAACTGCGCGGCTTGCTGGCAAGGTCAACGGTTCGATTACGGCGCGTGAATTAGTTATTCTGAAAAGCGCCCGCATCGAGGGTGACGTGTTTTATGACGCGTTGACAATTGAGCAAGGCGCTCAGGTTGATGGCCGTTTCGCTCATCGCGATGCCGCGAAGGCTGCTGCACCGCGCAAGGCGAAGCCAGACAGCGATCCTGATCAACCAACGCTCGCCGTCGCAGGCTGACCTGACGCCCAAAAGGTGTGAAGTTTTGAGCTGAGTTAGGCTCGCTCATCCCTCGTGACGCGGGCGAAACCTGTGCCCAAGATTTTATGGGGCCGGCAGAACCTCTGCCCGCAGGGTCTTGCGATCCAGCTTGCCGATCAGAGTTTTGGGCAGTTCATCGCGGATCACGATTTTATCGACCCGCTCATGCTTTCCGACATGATCGTTGAGCCAGTCGGCCAGCGTCACTGCATCCGTTTCGACCCTATCATGCACTGTGATATAAGCGCGCGGAACCTCACCTTTATAGTCGTCGGGCACGCCGATCACGAGCGCCTCTTTTACCGCCTCATTCTCTAACAACACATCTTCGACCTGGCTTGGGAAGACCTTAAAGCCGCCGACCGCGATCATATCCTTGATCCGGTCCACGATCGAAATAAAGCCATCTGCATCGACGGTCGCAACATCACCGGTGCGCAGCCATGTCTTGCCATCATGCTCGACAAAGACGTCCACAGCAGCCTCGGGCCGGTTCCAATAGCCACCCATCATTTGCGGCCCATAAAGCGCGAGTTCGCCTGGTTCACCAGCGGGCGCTTTCTGGGTTGGATCCTCCTTATTGAGCAGCAGCACTTCCGTCCCGGCGACCGTCTGACCAATCGTGCCTGGCTTGCGCACACCATCATAAGGGTTGACCGATACCACGCCGGAGCTCTCTGTAAGGCCATACCCCTCGACCAGGCGCACGCCGCTCATGTTCTCAAACGCGTCGCGCAATGGCGCTGGCAACGGCGCGCCGCCCGAGATGCAAACCTTCAATGATGACAAATCCGTCCTGGCCAAATTGGGATGATCGAGCAGCGCCTGAAACATGGTCGGTACGCCGGGCATGCCGGTTGCCTTGTATTTTTGAATGGTCGCCAGAACCTGTGCCGCATCAAAGCGTGGCACCATGGCGATTGACCCGCCACTGACCACAGCATGATTGAGCAGCGCGGTGTTCGCAAAGACATGGAACATGGGTAGCGCGCCCATGAAAACTTCCTTGTCTGCCTCGCCAAACGGGTTGATCGCTGCCACCTGCTGAGCATTCACCGACAGATTGGCATGACTGAGCATTGCGCCTTTTGGTCTGCCCGTGGTGCCGCCCGTATATTGCAACAATGCGAGATCTTGTGGGTCGATCGTAACCGGGTCTGGTTCGCCAGATTTGGTGAGATCGGCCCAGCGTAGAATGTCTTGACCGTAGGCGACATCGGCGATCTGCGCCCGCGCAAAAAGGCGCATTGCAAGACCTTTAAGCTTGGGCAGCATGGTTGAAAGCTCGCCCACCAACAGCTTCTCAAGGCTTGAGGCACCAAGAACTTCGCTCGCCGTGGTAAAGAGTTCAGGCACGTCGAGCGTCACCAGCACGCGCGTACCGGAATCTTCGACCTGCCAGGCAAGTTCCTCAACGGAATAGAGCGGCGAGAAATTGACCACTACGGCCCCAGCCATCATCGCGCCATAATAGGCAGAAATATAGATCGGCGCATTGGGCAGAAACAGCCCGACACGGTCACCTTGCTCTATGCCAGCGGCTTGCAGGCCAGCCGCAAATCGCCGGGCCTCATCGTGCAGCTCATTATAGCTATACGTGCGACCCATAAAGTGCGTGAGCGGCGCGGCTGGATTGCGGCGCGTCGTTTGCGCAAACATCTCAGACAGCGCCATCGGAGCAAATGTCGTCTCCCACGGAGTGGGGTGATGATAGGGCCTCTTACTTACATTCATGTAAGCTTGGATGCCGGGTTAGCCGAGTAAGCGCAAGGCGAATCTTGCAGAAGCGCTAAAGTAGCTGGAACCTACCTTGGATTACGCCGCGTTTTCACCGTCTGGGCCAGTGCCCTCCGGTGTTTCGACGGCCGCATCCCCCTCGGCTTCCTCTGCGCGCTTATTCTCAAGCCATGCTGCGGCCTCTGCCTCTTGCGCGGCTTCAGCAGCAGCTTTCTCGCTCGCTTTACGCTCTGCATGCAGCTCTTCGATCAGCTTTTCACGGTCACTGCCGCCCTCTGCAGCCGGAACAGCCTCAGCAGTCTCATCAAGGCCCGCCTTCTTCGCTGCCTTGGCAACGACCGCATCCAATTCACGCTGTGCGCACAGGCCCAGCGTGACAGGATCTTTGGGCTGAATATTCTGAATATTCCAATGCGAACGCTCGCGAATGGCGTTGATCGTATTGCGGGTGGTACCGATCAGCTTGGAGATCTGCGCGTCAGACACTTCCGGGTGACTGCGCAGCAGCCAGGCGATTCCATCAGGCTTGTCCTGACGCTTGGACACCGGTGTGTAGCGCGGCCCCTTGGTCCGGGTTACTTCGACTGGCGCGCGCTGCATCTGCAGCTCATACTCCGGGTCAGCCTGACCCTTTTCAATCTCGTCCTGCGTCAACTCACCTGCATGCACAGGATCACGGCCAGTATATTTGCTGCCCGCAAGATCATCGGCCATCGCCTGAACCTCAAGCAGGTGCAAACCGCAAAACTCGGCAATCTGTTCAAATGACAAGCCGGTATTGTCGACCAGCCATGTGGCGGTCGCGTGCGGCATTAGAGGTTTGGGTTGGTCAGCCATGGGGCAAATCCTGATCCTAAAAATAACAGAGCCGCCCCTTTCGGAGCGGCTTCACTATGCTTTATGTAGGGTAGTGTACTCGATAGAGCAAGCGCATTAGGAACGAGCACGGCGTATCTGACGCCACGCAAGCCCCAATCAGTCCATCGGGAGAAAGCTGGGCAAGTCACGGACCCGGTCAATCCAGGCACAAATTTGCGGGAAATCGCCAAGGCCAAACCCGCCTTCCTCCGCCACATGTGTATAGGCGAACAATGCAATATCCGCGAGCGAGGCTTGCTCGCCTGAAAACCATTGGCATCCCATCAAATGCTGATCCATCACCTTGAGCGCGTCCAGGCCAGCGGCATGCTTTGTGGGAATCATGGCCTGCTGTTCTGGTGAAAGATTTGCCTGCCCCGCAAAGCGCAGCCAGAACCGCATAGTCGCAATATTCGGCTCATGATTATACTGCTCGAAGAACATCCAGCGGAGCATGGATGCGCGTTCAAAACGATCATGCGGAATGAGGTGTGAGCCATCGGCAAGATACCAGCACGCCGCATTGCTTTCCGGAAGAAACTGAGCGCCCTCCTCTCCGGGAATCTCCAACACTGGGATGCGCCCGTTGGCATTAACCCGGTCCAGAAATTCCAAAGTGCGGGTTTCGCCTTTCAAGATGTCATATTGCCGCGTTTCCAAAGGCTGGCCCAACAACGCTGCGGTCAGCTTGATCTTGTAGCAATTGCCGCTGCGTGGATCCTCATGCAGGATCATGGGACTACCATTCTTTCGGGCTTACCAGTGCCAAGCCCCCTATGTCCGTCAACCGTAACAGGCGGCCAGGATAACTCCGATCTTGGATCATCAGCATACAGCGCGTAGCGAATAGCAAGACGTGTACCTTCGGGCCCACTCCATTTTTGACCCTGCTCGCCAGGCCCCTCGTAAAAAGTGACCATATCATCCCATTGATCGAGCTTGCGACCGCGCGCCACCTCAACATAGGCACGATATTCGCGCATTTCGATCAACGGATATGTCATCCAGCTATCTCCAACACAATTTTACCGATGTGATCGCCGGATTCCATCCGTGCATGCGCTGCTCCAGCTTCGGTGAGCGGAAACATCTCATCCATAACGGGCCGAACTGTACCGTCTTCGATCAGGGGCCATGCATGCTGATGGATCTCATCCGCCAACATCGCTTTAAATTCGTCAGATCTAGCCCGCAATGTGGAACCAGTGAGGCTGATCCGCTTCATCATGACTTTAGCCATATTCACTTGCGCCTTCGGCCCGCCAAGCACAGCAATCGTAACGTGGCGTCCGTCAGCGGCAAGGCAATCAATGTTGCGCGCAACATAATCGCCAGACACCATGTCGAGCACGATGTTGACGCCCGCCCCTTCGGTAAAGGCGCGCACTTCCTCGACAAAATCCTGCGCTTTATAGTTGATCGCAAGGTCTGCCCCCACTTTGCGGGCGGCGGAACACTTTGCATCACTGCCGCAGGTTGTGATGACGGTCAAATCGAACGCTTTGGCGAGCATGATCGCCATTGTCCCGATCCCGCTAGTGCCGCCGTGGACCAGCAAGGTCTCACCATCCTTCGCCCAGCCCCGCTCAAATACATTATGCCACACGGTGAACAACGTTTCTGGCAGAGCTGCCGCCTCAGCCAGGGGCAGATCCGCGGGTACATGCAGGCAATGCGCAGCCTGCGCGATGCAGTATTCTGCGTAGCCGCCGCCCGTCACAAGCGCACAGACCGACTGATTGAGTAACTCTGGTGGCGCGTCTGGCCCAATGCCCACAACCGTGCCGGACACTTCCAGGCCAGGGATGGGTGAGGCGCCTTTTGGTGGCGGATAGTGGCCTTGCCGCTGAATAACATCAGGCCGGTTTACCCCTGCAAAAGCGACTTTGATGAGGACCTGATTGCCCTCAGGCTTTGGCACCGCGCATTCCTCACTGCGTAATACCTCTGGACCGCCCGGATCATCAAAGCCCATCGCGATCATCATTGCTGGAAGCGCGCCTGCCATCACCCCAAACCTTTTTTGCCCCAATTGGGAGCGTTTCTACGCATCTGTGCCATTGACAGCAACCGTTCTGGCGAGCGACACTGCATGAGATGGATGAAGATGATCTGCCACGCGTCCGCAGTGATGCGGCAAGCCAGCTCTCAAAAGAGGATTTGAGCCCTTATTCGCAAGATGAGCTGGCTGAACGGATCGCGCTGCTAAAGGCAGAGATTACCCGGGTAGAGACACATCGCGATAAGGCCGCAGCGCATCGCGAAGCTGCCGATGCCTTATTCGGCAAAAAGGCCGATTGATGGGAAAGATGCCATCACAGGCGGTTCTAATTGCAAAGATCGCACCCATATCATCCGTAAACCAGATGGCGTTTGATACAGCTTTGGCTAACCTTCGCCCTCTAGCATCCCCCAAGCTCGCGCTCGGCGAGTCGCTTCGAAAGACCAACCATGCCTAGTTTTGCACAAAACCTGGAAAAGACCCTTCATCAGGCGCTGGCTGATGCCTCAGCACGCAAACACGAATATGCGACGCTGGAGCATTTGCTGTTGGCGCTGGTTGATGACGAAGATGCGGCCAAAGTGATGGCGGCATGCGGTGTGGACATTGCCGAGCTTGGCGCGGTACCGTAAAGCAATATCTGGAGCAGGAGTATCAGGCGCTGCAAAGCGATGACGACGCTGATCCGCAACCTACGGCTGGTTTTCAGCGCGTGGTTCAGCGGGCCATTCTGCATGTGCAGTCTTCCGGGAAAGATACGGTTACGGGTGCGAATGTCCTCGTGGCACTATTCTCTGAGCGCGATTCCTATGCCGTCTACTTTCTGCAGCAACAGGATATGAGCCGCCTCGACGCGGTCAGCTATATCAGCCACGGCATTGGCAAAGGCGGCAAACAGCTGGAATCGCGTGCACCAGAGGGTGCAGAGGAAACCGCTGCGCCGGAAGAGCAAACGAAAGAAAGCGGCAAGAAAGAAACCGCGCTCGATCAGTTCACTGTCAATCTCAATGCCAAGGCAGAGGCAGGAAAGGTCGATCCGCTGATTGGTCGCGGGCCAGAGGTGGATCGTACAGTCCAGATCCTTTGCCGTCGCAGCAAGAACAACCCGCTTTATGTGGGCGATCCAGGCGTTGGCAAAACCGCCATTGCTGAAGGTCTCGCACGCAAGATCGTTGAGGGTGATGTTCCCGAAGTTCTGACCGACGCGGTTATTTATTCGCTTGATATGGGTGCGCTGCTGGCGGGGACACGCTATCGCGGCGATTTTGAGGAGCGTCTGAAGCAGGTTGTTTCCGAGCTTGAAAAAATGCCCGATGCAATCCTGTTTATCGATGAAATTCATACGGTTATTGGCGCAGGCGCGACCAGCGGTGGGGCGATGGACGCGTCCAATCTGCTTAAACCTGCGCTATCGGGCGGCACGATCCGCTGCGTGGGTTCGACGACCTATAAGGAATTCCGGAATCACTTCGAAAAAGACCGCGCGCTGCTGCGCCGGTTCCAGAAGATCGATGTGAATGAGCCGACGATTGAGGACACAGTCAAAATCCTCAAAGGTTTGCGGAGTGCATTCGAAGATCACCACAAGGTGAAATATACGCCTGACGCACTTAAGACAGCGGTCGAATTATCCGCGCGTTACATCAATGATCGCAAGCTGCCCGACAAGGCGATCGATGTGATTGACGAGGTGGGCGCGATGCAAATGCTGGTTCCCCCCAGCCGCCGCAAGAAGAAAATTACCGCCAAGGAAATCGAGCAGGTCATTGCGACCATGGCGCGGATTCCGCCCAAATCGGTTAGCAAGGATGACAAAAAAGCGCTCGAAAACCTTGAGCGTGATCTGAAACACGTCGTGTTTGGCCAGGACCCAGCGGTCAAGAAGCTGTCTACCGCGATGAAGTTATCACGCGCCGGCCTGCGCGATCCGGACAAGCCGATTGGCTCCTTCCTGTTCTCCGGCCCGACGGGTGTTGGCAAGACAGAGGTCGCGCGACAGCTCGCCAGCATCATGGGCATTGAACTGAAACGCTTCGACATGTCCGAATACATGGAACGACACAGCGTTTCGCGGCTCATTGGCGCGCCTCCTGGCTATGTTGGTTATGAACAAGGCGGGCTTTTAACCGATGCGGTTGATCAGAACCCGCACTGTGTGCTGTTGCTGGACGAGATTGAGAAGGCGCACCCTGATCTGTTCAACATTCTGTTGCAGGTGATGGATAATGGCCGCCTGACCGATCATCATGGCAAAACGGTTGATTTCCGCAATGTGGTGCTGATCATGACCACCAATGCAGGCGCGGCCGATATGGCCAGCCAGGGCATCGGCTTTGGCGATGTGTCGAAGGAAGACGCGAGCGAAGAAGCGGTCAAGCGCATGTTTACGCCTGAATTCCGCAACCGGCTCGATGCTATTGTGCCATTCGGTTACCTCAACAAGGCAACCGTTGCCCGCGTGGTCGACAAGTTCATCCTTGAGCTTGAGCTGCAGCTGGCAGAGCAGAATGTCGACATTCAGTTCGACAGCGACTCTCGCGCCTGGCTCGCCGATAAGGGCTATGACAAGCTTTACGGCGCGCGCCCCATGGGCCGATTGCTGCAAGACAAGATCAAGCAACCGCTCGCTGAGGAACTGCTCTTTGGCAAGCTTTCCGATGGCGGCGAGGTGCAGGTCACGGTCAAGGATGGCAAGCCGAGCTTCCACCTGACCCCGGCACCGCCCAAAGCCAAACGCAAGCCTCCAAAGAAGAAAAAGCCGGCTGCTAAGAAAGCTGCACCTTCAAAAGGCACCAAACCAAAGCCTGAAGCATCCGGTAGTGACAAAGCGGGCAGCGATAAGGAAGGCTAGCTTTTGTAAGCGCGATATGATTGATCGGTCTTAGTGAAAAACAACTAAGGCCGATCATGCAGAAAAAAGCACTGTTCGCGGGCGTCGTGACGCTCGCGCTCGTCAATCCCCTCCTCGCTGAAGATCATACTGATAAGCCTGAGAAACACTTCACTGGGGCGGATATATTCGGCCTGACGGTCGGTGCTGACCCCCAGATCAGCCCAGATGGCAGCCAGATTGCCTATGTGCGCCGCACCAATGACATCATGGTCGATCGTGCCGTCAGCTCCATCTGGCTGATTGATGTGGCGAGCGGCGCCGAAACCCCGCTTGTGACAGGCGAGGGATCGCATACTACGCCGCGCTGGTCACCCGATGGCGACCGTCTGGCGTATGTATCGACCCAAAGCGGCGGCGGACCGGAATTGCATGTGCGCTGGATGAGTACTGGCGCGGGCGCGAATATCACCGCTTTGCCCGAAGCGCCGGGAGCCATCAGCTGGGCACCCGATGGCAGGCACCTGGCCTACACGGCACGCGTGCCGGGCGAAGGCCTCACGCTGGGCAAGCCCCCGCAAAGCCAGAAGGTGCCGAGTGGGGCAAGCCGTTGCAGGTTATTGACCGTGTTACGTACCGCATTGACGGCGGCAGCTATGTGAAGCCGGGCACGATGCAGCTGTTTTTGGTAAGCGCAAAAGGCGGAGCACCTCGCCAGTTGACTTTTGGCGAATATAGCAATGGCGGGACAGTAGAGTGGACGCCGGACGGCGAAACACTGTTATTCAGTGCCAACCGAGATGAAAATTGGGAGCTGGAGCAACTTGATTCCGAAATCTATGCCCTTGATATCGCAAGCGGCGCGATCACAGCGCTAACTGATCGCTATGGCCCCGATGCGGGCCCTCAAGTCTCGCCTGATGGTAGCACGGTCGCTTATGTTGGCTATGACGATGTTGGCAATGCCTATGATCAAGCGAAGCTTTACACCATGAATATGGACGGCACAGGCAAAGAATTGCTGACAGGTGACTTTCCTGCCAGCCCGGACAGGATGGAATGGACTGATGCGGGACTATTCGTCAGCTTCGAGCGCGATGGTGAGCACCGCGTGGCCAAGGTTGGTCGCAATGGCGGAATCAATCTGCTGGAACCACGCCTGGGCAGCACCTACTACGCGCTGCCTTACACCGGCGGAGAATGGTCAGTCAGCAATAGCGGTACGGATCGCCTTTACCACCGCCAGCAGCATCCGCCCCCCAGATATTGGTGTGACGAGGCGGGGTGGTGCGCGGCGGCTCACCAGCCTTAACGAAACAAGCTTGGGCGCCAAGACGCTAGGCGAAACGCGCGAATTGGCGGTTACAGCACCCGACGGTGTGGCCATCCCCTCGTGGATCATGCTGCCCCCGGACTATGTCGAGGGTACGCGCGTCCCAATGATTCTGGAAATGCATGGCGGGCCCTATGCAGCCTATGGCCCCGAATTCTCGGTCGATTATCAGCTTTATGGCGCCGCAGGCTATGCCGTGCTGTTCACCAATCCCGGCGGATCGACCGGCTATGGCGAGGAATTCGCTGACCGGATTGAGGACAATTACCCCATCAGTAATCATGACGAGTTGATGGCCGCTGTCGATGCAGCCATTGCAGCGGGCTATGCCGATCCGGAAAACCTGTTTGTGACCGGCGGATCAGGCGGCGGCATCCTGACCGCATGGGTGGTCGGCCAAACCGATCGCTTCAAGGCGGCGGCGTCGCACAAGCCGGTGATTAACTGGACGACGATGGCGTTGATGGCGGACTTCTATCCGTTCTTCGGCAAATATTGGATGGGCGGCCTGCCTTGGGAGCGGCCCGAGCATTATTGGGAACGCTCTCCATTGGCGGCGGCAGCCAATATCAAGACACCGACGCTCGTATTGGTCGGTGCAAACGATTACCGCACACCGCGCAGCGAGGCAGAGCAATTCTATGGCGCGCTCAAGCAGGTCGGGGTTGATACCGCGCTGGTGGTTACTCCAGACTCCAGTCACAACAATCTCACCCAATCGCCAAGCCAACAGGCTGCCCGAACAGACAGCGTCATCGCGTGGTTCGACAAATATCGCACTGATAAGGATGACAGCGTGGCCGAGAGCAGCAATACCGAATAATGGGAACAGGGGCGCAGGCCTGTGGGTTTAGCCCATAATGTCTGCGTCCAATTCCCCACCCTTTTCATGGATTAAGCCCGAGCCCTGGGGCATTTATATCAAGCCTGCTGATTGCTGGGTCGATCCCGGACGGGCAGTCGACAAAGCTCTGGCGACGCATGGCCACGCCGACCATGCGCGCGGCGGTCATGGCGAGACGATTGCTACCCCGGAAACTTTGGCGATCATGAAACTGCGCTATCGCACCGGGGCAGAGGATGAGCATGGCGAAATGCCATCCAGAGCCACGCCGGTAAAGTATGGTGAGACCATTGCGCTAAAGGGTGACGTCAAGGCGACTTATGTGCCTGCGGGCCATGTGCTGGGCAGCGCACAAATCCTGCTGGAACATGCAGGCGAACGGGTTGTGATTACGGGTGACTACAAGCGCCGAGCCGACCCAACCTGCCCACCTTTCGAGGTGGTCCCTTGCGATATCTTCATAACCGAGGCGACGTTCGGCCTGCCAGTCTTTACCCACCCGCCTATCGAAGATGAGATGGCAAAGCTGCTCGGACGACTTTCGGCACATCCGGATCATTGCGTACTGGTGGGCGCCTATGCGCTAGGCAAGGCGCAGCGGGTGATCGCCGAATTGCGCGCGGCAGGGCATCACGAACCAATCTATCTCCACGGTGCTATGGAAAAAATGTGCCGCCTTTACGAAGAACACGGCGTGCCGCTGGGCGAGCTGCGTCTGGTTGCGGATCACAGCAAAGAGGACATGCAGGGCGCGATTGTTGTTTGTCCGCCCTCTGCGCTCAATGATCGCTGGTCACGGCGTTTGCCCAACCCCATCACCGCAATGGCCAGCGGATGGATGCGGGTGCGTCAACGTGCACGCCAACGCAACGTGGAGCTGCCGCTGGTCATTTCTGACCATGCCGACTGGAGCGAGCTGACCGACACTATCCGCGAGGTTGATGCGCAGCAGACTTGGATCACGCATGGCCGCGAGGAGGCGTTGCTCCGGTGGTGTGAGCTCAATCAGCGCAAAGCACGTGCGTTGGCGATGGTCGGGCGCGAGGAAGAGGATGGCGAATAGTGGAGCAATTCGCAGCACTCATCCATGCATTGATTTACACCCGCAGTCGCAATGAAAAACTGCGGCTGATCGCGGAATATCTGCGCGATACGCCTGATCCCGACAGAGGCTGGGCGCTCGCAGCGCTGACTGGCGAACTTGATTTCTCAGCGGTTAAGTCGTCGACTATTCGCAACCTGCTGATGGAACGGGTTGACCCAGTACTGTGGAAGTTGAGCCGCGATTTCGTTGGTGATACTGCCGAGACAGCCAGCCTTTTGTGGCCCATTCCCATCACCGAGCCTGACCCACCCAGCGTTTCGGAAGCGGTGGAACTGCTCAACGATCTGACACGTGCCACCGCACCACGCGAATTACCCAAATTACTCGACCGGCTCGACGAAAATGCTCGTTTTGCGCTCATTAAATTCGCGACAGGCGGAATGCGGATTGGTGTGTCAGCGCGTCTGGCGAAGACCGCCTTTGCGCAGGCCTTTCATGTCTCGGTCGATGAGGTCGAGGAGTATTGGCATGCTTTAAAACCGCCCTATGCGGAGCTGTTCGCATGGGGTGCGAACGGAGCCGATCCGCCCGACACCGAGAATATGCCGACCTTCCGGCCCTTTATGCTGGCCCATCCGCTGGAGGACGACGCGATCAAAAAGGGCGTCGACATGGCTGAGTATGCCGCGGAATGGAAATGGGATGGCATTCGCGTGCAAATCGTGCGCGCCGGAAAAGATGGTTGCGATGAGACGCGGCTCTATTCGCGATCTGGTGATGATATCTCCGCGACCTTCCCGGAGTTGCTCGACGTTCTGCCATTCCCTGCCGTGCTGGATGGCGAATTGCTGGTGCGTGGGACCACGCAAGGAGGAGAAGAAGGGGTGCGGCCAGTTTCAACGCGCTACAGCAGCGCCTCGGCCGCAAGACCGTCAGCAAAAAAATGCTTGCCGAGGCTCCGGCCTTTGTGCGGCTTTACGATGCCCTGATCGTGGACGGCGAGGATCTGCGGGCTCTGCCATGGGACGAGCGTCGTAGCATCCTTGAGAATACGATGACGCGCCTGCCAACATCGCATTTCGACCTTTCACAGGTGGTCGAGGCGCGCGATTTCAAGCATTTGGCTGAAATCCGCGAGAGTACCCGCGAAGACGCGATCGAAGGGTTAATGCTCAAACGCCGCGACAGCCCCTATATCGCCGGCCGCAAGGCGGGTCTGTGGTGCAAATGGAAGCGTGATCCGCTGTTGATCGATTGTGTGCTGATGTATGCGCAGCGTGGCAGCGGCAAACGATCAAGCTTCTATTCTGACTACACCTTTGGATGCTGGGATGGCGATCCGGATAAAGGCGCCGAGTTGCTACCTGTTGGCAAAGCCTATTCCGGATTCACAGATGCGGAACTGAAGAAACTCGACCGGCTCGTGCGCCAGACCACGCTTAACCGTTTTGGTCCAGTACGCGAGGTGGAGCGGACGCTGGTGTTCGAGGTCGCCTTTGATAGCGTCCACACAAGTAAACGGCATAAGTCAGGCCTCGCCATGCGATTCCCACGCATTCATTGCATCCGCTGGGACAAGCCGGTGCATGAGGCGGATCGGATTGAGAGTTTGCGGACTCTGGTGCGAGATTAGGTTGGAAGCTCTAACTTAGTCGCTAAGGTTCATAGCAAGAGAGGAGCTGCCCCATGAATCTATATGACCAGTCCGTTACCACCTACCGATCGCGGCTGAACACACTCGCGGGCCTTTTGACGAAGGCACAAACACATATAACTGGGGATTCGCTTCTACAAGCGCGGTTGAGCGAAGATATGCACCCGTTGGCGACGCAAATCCGCTTTGTTGCGAATATTTCTGGCGAAGCCATGCAGCGCCTTGGGGTGCGCAACTTCACTTCAAGCGATGACGATATAACCAGTTTCGGCCAAGCCACGGCGCTTGTGTCGAAAACGGCTGATGTGCTCAATGCCATTGCGCTGGAAGAGCTACCCGCACCCGAAACCAGGATCAACTTCGCAATTGGCGATGGGGCGTTTCATTTTGAGCTAAGCGCTGAAGAATATGTGCGCGAATTCTCCATACCCAACTTTTATTTTCACCTTTCGATTGCCTATGCGATCTTGAGGATGAAGGGGCTGGAGATTGGAAAAGCGGATTTTATCCCGCATATGGCCCAGTATTTCACAGCGCCAACCAGCTAAGGCGCGGGCAAACCCTCGCTCACCGCAGCTTTGTGCGCCTTTGCGTTCTCAGTGTAATGCATCACCCCTGCGCGCATCCCAGCCACAGCGGCATCGTTCAAATCACGCAGCGGTTTCGCGGGGCGGCCAGCCCACAAGCTGCGCTCTTCCATCACCTTTCCCTCGGTCAGCATCGCTCCCGCCGCCAGCATGGCGTCAGAACCAATCACCGATTTGTTCATCGCAATCGCGCCCAAACCTACAAACCCACGATCATGGATCGTGCAGCCGTGGACCATCGCCATATGTCCAATCAACACGTCGTCCCCGATGATAAGCGGTGAACCATCGGGGTCGCCTGGACGCGGCGGATCGCAATGCAGCACACTGCCATCCTGCACATTCGTGCGTTCGCCAACCCGGATTGTAAACACATCGGCGCGCAGTACGCAGTTGTACCAGATCGAGCTTTCCGCCCCGATATCTACATCGCCAATGATCGTACATCCAGGCGCAACGAAAGCTGTTTCATGAATCTTGGGCGTCTTGCCATGAATCGGGATTATATTCACGCCGGGATATGCAGTCATTTGGTCTTTTCCCATTCTTCGCGGGTGATCGAATAGACGATGACGGACTCGGGCCCAAATACAGTGCTTTCAAAGTCCATGTCTTCGCGCCGCTGCATACCGAGACCCTTCATAAGACCCCAGCTCGGTTCATTCTCGATGACCGTCAGTGCGATAATATGCGGCGCATCGAACTGCTCAAATCCGATCTTGAGCGAAGCCTGTGCAGCTTCCTTGGCATAGCCTTTGCCCCACGCATCTTCTCGCAAACGCCAGCCCGCCTCCATATCGCCGGTCGGGCTGTTTTCTTCATTGCAGCGCTTTAGACCGCAAAAGCCGATGATCTCTCCTGAAAGATGCCCTCCATCATCCTTGCGCTCGCACACCCAAAAGGTGTGGCCATGGTCGCGGCGGTATCCTTCAACGCGCTCAATGGCCGCCGCCATCGTCGCCTCGTCAGCGACCCCGCCAAGCCATTCCATAACAGCAGGCGTATTGCAGTGATGCCAAAATTCAGGCCAATCTTCCTCGCGCCAGTCGCGCAGGATCAACCGCTCCGTCTCATGATAGAAGTCGCTCATAGACTTATGCTCCAAGCAGCCGCGCTGCGTGGGCCGCATGGTAAGTCAGCACGCCGCTGCATCCGGCGCGCTTAAAGGCAATGAGTTTCTCCATCAGCAGCGCGTCTCGATCCCCCGCTCCAACGCTCTCCGCCGCTTCGATCATGGCATATTCGCCGCTTACCTGATACGCGAAAACTGGAACGCCGAATTCCTGTTTTACACGGTAGATTATGTCGAGATAAGCGAGACCAGGCTTCACCATAATGCTGTCCGCGCCCTCGGCAATATCAAAGCCAACTTCGCGCAAGGCCTCATCACCATTGGCGGGGTCCATCTGGTAGCTTTTTTTGTCCCCTTTCAGCAGGCCGCCAGAGCCCACTGCATCGCGAAATGGCCCGTAGAATGCACTGGCGTACTTGGCCGCGTAACTCATAATCTGAGCGTTATGGTGTCCACCCATCTCCAACGCCATGCGTATCGCATGCACGCGGCCATCCATCATATCGGACGGTGCGATAATGTCCGCTCCCGCCTCGGTTTGGTTCAAGGCCTGATCGACAAGAACCGCAACGGTTGCATCATTGACGACATAACCACTGTCATCGAGCAGGCCGTCCTGACCATGGCTGGTATAGGGGTCGAGCGCGACATCAGTCAGCACGCCAATCTCGTCGCCGCACGCATCCTTTACCGCTCGGATTGCCTGACACATCAGATTATCGGGATTATGCGCCTCTGCACCATCATCGCTGCGCCGGTCGGGCTGCGTGTTGGGAAACAGTGCAATCACCGGAATGCCGAGCGCAACTGCTTCTTTCGCGCGCGCCACTATGCCATCGACTGACCAACGCGAAACGCCGGGCAGGCTGCCAATTGGCTCCTCAACGCCAGCACCAGATGTCACAAAAAGCGGCCAGATCAGATCCGCCGGGGTCAAAATGGTCTCGCGGTGCAGCGAGCGGCTCCAGCCGGTCGCGCGCGTCCGCCGGAGTCGTGTATTCGGATAGCTACCTGTCATACGCTGATGCATGCCGGATTCGGCTCTTGCATGCAATTGTATGGCCGCGACGCATCAGAAGCGACTGTTAGCTGCCCTCGACTTCAACCGGTCTGTCAAGCTTGTCGATCTCGCGTTCCGGCAGCACTTCCTCGCGCTCTTCAGGCCGAACTTCCAGATCCTCCAGCGCAGCGCCCGCCTCTACTGTCTTGATCTTCGCAAGCGTATTGCGGAAACGCTTAAGCTCATCCCCGCTTAATTGTGCACGCTCAACGAATTTGACACTGTTGGGATTGATCGATTTGCCATTGCGATACATCTCGTAGTGGAGGTGCGGACCCGTTGAGAGCCCGGTCGACCCAACATAGCCGATCACCTGGCCCCTGCGTACCGATTGCCCGCGACGCACCGCAATACGGCTCATGTGGCAATATCGTGTGTCGAGGCTGCCCCCGTGACGCAGACGAACCGCCTTGCCGCAGCCGCCCATGCGGCCCGCGCCCGTTACGCGCCCATCAGTTACCGCCACAATCGGCGTTCCGTGACGTGCACGGAAATCAACGCCGGCATGCATCCTGCGATAGCCCAGGATAGGGTGCCGACGCATGCCATAGCCCGATGACTGTCGGCCCGGAACAGGTCTCGCCAATCCACCACGGCTTTCACCAACGCCTGACGCTTCAAAGAACTTTCCGTCTTCGCCCCAGCGCATCAGCTGGACCTTGGGTTTTTCGTCGCGGTCAACGCCAGCATAGAGCAATTGCCCCGCCTGCCGTTCGCCCGTTGCAGCGCGGCGATGGGCGATAATCATGTCAAAGGTGTCGGTTGATCGCACATCACGCGACAGGTTCACTTGCTGGCCGAGCTGCTTCAGATAGGCTTGTACCGCGCTCGCAGGGGCTCCAGCCGCACGCGCCGAACGATATAGGCTTTCACCAACGGTTCCGCGAATGCGCAAAGGCGTATCATCAACGCGGATGACCTTCTTGCTGAGCGAGAGCACGTCACCATCAGCCAGGCGATCAATCGTCAGTTCGGTGTCGAAACTGGCCCGGAACGACAAAGCGTCAAGCGGACGCGGTGCCTTTTCCGCCGGGCGGCGTCCCAAAGTAATGTCTACTTGAGTGCCAGACTCAATATCGGAGAGCGGCACGACATCCTCAACCAGCGCCAGTACTTGCTGAACATCGTCGCGCGCCATTCCCGCACGTAGGAGCGTCCTGCCAAAGCCTTCACCGTCGGAAAGTGTGGCGACCAGCTGGATCTCTGGCCGCTCTGGCGCAGCGGCGAGAGCGCGAACCGATGGCGATGCGGCCATTTTGCGTCCGCTATCTGCGCCAAGAGCCAGCGGCATAATCATCTGGCTGCGAAACTCATCGCGCGCCTGATCATCTAAATCAAAGGTCGGGGCTGCTTCTAACGGTGCGAAATTTGGCCAGAACGCCAATGCGACAGCGGAAAGGCCAACCATCGTGCCAAGACCGCGGAACCAACGGCCACTGCCGATATCTGCGCCGAGATCAGGAGCGAGATCGAGATTTGCTATCCTCTCTCGCCAAGCGTTGCGCGCGGGCGCAACTTCAGGCGAGCCAGGCGCGGGCTTTCCGCCGCCGCCACCCCCGTTGCCGCCCTCTCCCGATGCCGGAATGCCGTCCTGTTCTGGGCGGTACACGCACTATCTCCGTAAAGCGCCGCAGGGGCCATATGACCGCCGCAACCCGATTTCTTATTAAGCTCTGCCGCAAATCCCTGCGGATTTAAAGTTAAGTTCGACTTAATCCGCGCCTGTCTGAGTCTCTATTGCGATGAGTGGATCATACCCCATGGTAAAGTGTGTCGTTTGTCCGCTTGTGTGTGCGGCATAGCGCTGGCAAAGCTGGTCCACGTGCAACGCGCAGACATCAAAGCAGTTCTGGGTCCGACCAATACCGGCAAAACGCATCTCGCGATTGAGCGGATGTGCGCGCATTCGAGCGGATGTATGGGATTTCCGCTGAGGTTATTGGCGCGCGAGGTCTATGATCGGATTTGCGCGATTAAACCCGAACGTGAAGTCGCCTTGATTACGGGCGAGGAGCGGATCGAACCAGAAGGCGCCCGCTATTTATGCTGCACAGCGGAGGCCATGCCGCGCGATGGCGGCGATGCAGCATTTGTTGCGCTGGACGAGGCGCAACTCTCCGCAGACCGGGAGCGCGGGCATATTTTCACCGACCGCTTGCTGAATGCGCGCGGACGTGAAGAGACATTGCTGCTGGGTGCGGCCACACTGGCACCTATGGTCGAGGCGTTAGTGCCCAAAGCTGAAATCAGCGACCGACCACGTTTTTCGACACTCAAGCATATCGGCCCGCGCAAGTTATCTCGCCTACCGCCGCGCAGCGCCATCGTCGCCTTTAGCAGCGAGCAGGTTTACGCCGTCGCAGAGATGCTGCGGCGATTTCGTGGCGGCGCAGCCGTTGTCATGGGCGCGCTGAGTCCCGAGACACGAAACAAACAGGTCGAGCTATTCCAATCAGGCGAGGTCGATTACATCGTTGCGACCGATGCGATTGGCATGGGCCTCAATCTCGACATCACGCATGTGGCCTTTGCCGGTCTCACCAAATTCGACGGACGGCGGATGCGGCGGCTCACACCGGCGGAAATGGCGCAAATCGCTGGGCGCGCCGGGCGGCACCAGCGCGATGGCACATTCGGAACCATCTCTGGCATGGCCGCGAAAAGCGGGAAGCAGAGCGGCGCGGCGCCCGAATTCACCGAAGAAGAAATTTACGCGATTGAGGAGCATCGTTTTGCCCCGATCACCAAGCTGTTCTGGCGCGAGGCAGAGCCGCGCTTTGACACACTGCCAGTTTTGATCGGCGATCTGGAACAACCGCCCCAGCACGATGCCTTGCGCAGTGCTCCGCCCGCCATTGATCTGATGACCCTCAAGCGCCTTTCCGAAGAACCAATGGCGCGTTCGATCAAGGGTGCCGGCCTTGTGCGCCGTTTCTGGGAGGCATGCTCGTTACCCGATTTTCGGCAGCGCGGCCCCGATGTTCATGCCCGCTTTGTCGCGCGGTTGTGGCAAGATCTGTGCGAGGGGTATATCGGCGCAGATTATGTTGCGGCGCGGATAAGCGAGCTCGACAATATGTCGGGCGATATCGATACGCTGCAGGGCCGCATCGCGGCGGTGCGCAGTTGGGCCTATATCTGCCAGCGGCCCGATTGGGTGCTGGCGCGCGATGAAATGGCGGCCCGCGCTCGCGCCGTTGAAGCCAAACTGTCAGATGCCCTGCACGGGCGCCTGACGGAGAGATTTGTGAACCGGAGGACAGCAATCCTGATGAAATCGCTGGGACAGGACGCATCGGCACTACCCATCCGTGTGGATGATGATGGCGCGGTGTTTGTCGAGGATGAACCACTGGGCAAAGTCGAGGGGTTTCGCTTCGTCCCAGATCAGGCGGCGAACCATGCTGACCGCAAAATGCTGCTGGCGGCCGCAGAAAAAGGACTGCCGCGCATTCTTGGCGAGAAAGCGATCGCGCTGGCGCAGAGCGAGTGCGCAGATGTGGAGATTCGCAAGGGCGAGCTAATCTGGAACGACGTGACTCTGGCAAAACTTGAGCCGCGCGAAGGCGAAGTTGAGCCCGCCATCATCCTACAGAAAGAAATTGCGAGCCTACCAGAGCCAGCGAGGAACTCTTTGCAAACTGCGCTTGAAACGTGGCTGAAAAGCAAACTTGCGCCGCTCGAACCTCTCGCCAAAATGCACGAAGCTGCGCGCGATCCCAATGCTGGATCGCAAGCACGTGCGCTGTTGCTAAATCTGATCTCGGGGCACGGTCATATCGCGCGCGAAAAAGCAGGGATCGAGCATCTGCCGAAGGAGATGCGCCCATTTCTGCGCAAGATTGGCGTGACATTTGGCGCGCTCGACATCTTTGCACCTGCTTTGTTGAAACCCGCACCGCGCCAATTGCTGCACGCGCTGGGCGTTGATCGCCGCACCCTTGAGCGCGATATGCTGCCAGTTATCAAGGGGGCGAAGAAGCTGCCATCGGGCTATCGCCCCGCAGGCAGTCAGGCCATTCGCTTTGATCTGGCTGAGAAGATCTTCCGAGCAGCGCACGAAACGCGCGCAAAAGCACAAAGCCCAAACCAGAAACGCGCGAAATTCGTTCTCGATCTCGCATTGCCCATTTCCATCGGCCTGGAAGAGAGCAATGCCATCAAGCTGCTCGGGCAGGCAGGCTTTCGCGTTCAGCGCGCGCCCACGATGGCGGAGGGTGCATTTGGCCCGCCACGCCCCGACCGCTGGGAATGGCGTCCCTCGCGCCGCGAGCGCCAGCATGCACACACTCGCAAACCCATAAAGGGAGCGGAGGCTGGTAATGCGTTTGCCGGTCTGGCCGATCTGATACGATAGTGCTTGGCGGGGGTGATCATAGCTACCTTTGAGCCAACAGCATGTGCGGCAATGCGGATCGACCGCCTGCTCTGCTACCTGCGCTTTGCCCGTACCCGTACAATCGCCGCTGATTGGGTGGTGGCCGGTCAAATGCGCTGCAATGGAGAGCGGGTGATCAAAGCAAGCCATAATGTGCATGTGGGCGATGTGCTGACCCTGCCTCCGCTCAGCAGAAATACCCATCGATCCGGTACTGCTAAGGCTGGGCTTGTCAGCGTCGTAGAGATTGTCAGTTTGCCTGAGCGGCGCGGCCCCCCCACATGAGGCGCAGAATCATTATCGAAAACTTGACTGATGCGCGTCTACAGCCCTAGCAGCGCGCACCCGTATCGCGAGATAGCATAAGGAATTCGCTTAAATGACATACGTCGTCACCGACGCCTGCATCAAATGCAAGTATACGGACTGCGTTGAAGTCTGCCCCGTCGATTGTTTTTACGAGGGTGAGAATATGCTGGTAATCAACCCCAGCGAATGCATCGATTGCGGCGTCTGCGAACCGGAATGCCCGTACCGAGGCGATCCTGCCCGATACGGAAGATGGCCTTGAGAAATGGCTTGAGGTCAACACGCAATATTCCGCTGAGTGGCCCAACATCACGAGCCAGAAAGAGCCCCCGGCAGACGCGGATGAATTTAAAGGCCAGGAAGGCAAGTTCGAAAAGTTCTTCTCTGCGGAACCTGGCGAAGGCGATTAAGCCGGACCGAGGATCCGCTTCTCTCAAGCGCTTGCTCAACCTCGGTGATGCCAATTCGGCACATATTGAATTGCGATTCGCAATTTTCTTTCAGTTATGCTACATCATATGCCAGCCGCGGCGGTTGGTCCCGCGCGTATGTGACAATTGAGAGGCCAGTAACACCCCACAAGCCACGCTGAGTAGCCCGTGTGCCACAATTGTGGCCTGCGGAAACGAGAAGCTCAGCTCTGGCTTTGGCGGTGGTTACGATAAGGGTCCGCAGAGAAAGGAATTCGCATGGCGAGCAAGGCAGATGCCTTCGACGTGGGCGATTATGTTGTTTACCCAAAGCATGGCGTTGGCCGTGTTATCGAACTGCAGAGCGAGGAAATCGCTGGCATGCAGCTGGAGCTGTATGTTCTGCGGTTCGAGAAAGAGCGCATGACGCTGCGCGTGCCGGTCAATAAGGTTGAGTCAATCGGCATGCGCAAGCTGTCGAGCGACAAGACTTTGAAGGAAGCGATGGAAACGCTCAAAGGCAAGCCAAAGGTCAAACGGACCATGTGGAGCCGCCGCGCACAGGAATACGAAGCCAAGATCAATTCTGGTGAGATTGTCCTGATCGCCGAGGTGACACGCGATCTCTTCCGCCCGGAAGATCAGCCGGAGCAGTCCTATTCAGAGCGGCAAATTTTCGAAGCTGCATCCAGCCGTCTGGCGCGTGAATTGGCCGCGATGGAAGAAACTGACGAGCCGACCGCGCTTGAAAAGATCCTCGATGTGCTGCGCACCCACGCGCCGCAATATTACGAGAGCACCGAAGAAAGCTAAGGCTGTTCCTTACAACGCCCATGAGGCGCTCGAAAAGGCCGCTTGCACAGACGTGTGAGAGCGGCCTTTCCCATGGAAGGCTCCGCTGAGCAAGAAAGCGAGTGCTTGAATGCCGCTTGCTGGTGTATTACATACGCAATACGGGATTGCAGATCCGGTCTGAGCGTACCCAGCTCGACCACCCCTTCATATGGGAGGGCACATTGGAGGCATTGAAAAGACATGATTCACAAACTGCTTAAGGGCCTGGCCCCCATCGCAGCGCTCGCCATGGGCACAATGGTCGTCGGCTGCGACGGAATGAATATCTCCATTGGCGACCAAGAGGGTGTGCCGCTGTCAGAAATTGATATGTCCGGCGCTGCTCCAACGAATCTCGTACTTGCGTCACGCGATAGCGTGGTCATCACTACCGGCGACCAGCTTGCGGTGGATGTTGAGGGTGATGACGATGTGGTGGATGCAATGCGCTTCACTCTTGATGAAGATACGCTTGGCGTTCTTCGCGAGCCCGGCTTTGACAGCGATGATCGTGTGGCCACGATAAGAGTAACGATGCCAGCGCCTGACTCGCTCACACTCGCTGGATCCGGTAATATCGCATCGGAGACTGTGGCCGACAAAGCCGACGTGACGATCGCTGGCTCCGGGCGGATCGACATTGCAACGCTCGACACCTCCGCGATTGATTTCAACATTATGGGCAGCGGCAAAGTCGGTGCAGCAGGTAATACGACGAAGTTGTCGCTTAACATCGCTGGCTCTGGCGGGGCAGAGCTGGATGAGCTGACCGCAGATGAGGCGGACGTCACAATCGCAGGGTCTGGCGAAGGTGCCTTTGCCTCCGACGGGACAGTGGAAGCCACAATTATGGGCTCTGGCGACGTGACGGTATTTGGCCGCGCAACCTGCGACGTGAATGCGATGGGTTCGGGCAAACTTACCTGCAAGCCAGCTACACCTGACAGTGAAACAGGGTCAGCCGAGGAATAATCTCCGCTGGCTCGCTGCCGAATTCATTGAGGATCAACCGTGATCCGACTAGAGCGGCGCATGGAGGGAAACCGATCATGCGCCGCCTTTCAATTCTCATGCCTTTGCTCGCCGCCCCGCTCTTGTCGGGATGCTTAGCTAAAACCGCACTGGATGTCGCGACCGCACCGGTAAAAGTCGTCAGCAAGGGTGTCGATCTAGCGACCACCAGTCAGTCAGAAGCGGACGAGAAGCGGGGCCGCGAAATCCGTCGCCGCGAAGAGCGTTTGGCGAAGCTGGAGCGGCGCTACGCCGAAGAGACAGAAGATTGCGAGGATGGCAATCGCCGCGCATGCGAGGACGCGCGCGAAACCTATGATGAAATGCAGGAGCTGCTGCCAACCATTCCGGTCGAGCCGGAGCGGTAACGCTATTCGAGCAGTGTTGCCGCCCGTCGCAACCTATCATTGATTGCAACACCAATCCCCTCTTCCGGCACGGGTGCGACCGCGATGCTGAGCTTATCACTAGCTGCGGCCTGATGCAGACAATCGTAAAGATGCGAAGCAGCCTCAATCAGGTCACCTGCCTCTGACAAGGTGCAGTCTCCCATCACTGCACCGAACCCGATAACAAAGTCGTCTGGCGCAACTTCGGTCACATTCAACCGCATCGGTTTGCCAGGAGAGTAATGGCTGGCGAGCTGACCGGGCGCTTCGATCACAACTTCGCCAGTCTGATCGGGCGCTACCGACCCTCCGAAATATCGCTCGGAAATATCTTGGCGGGTGATTGGGCCAGGGCGGAGCACCTGCCACGAATTATCATTGCGAACGGCGATTATCGTGGACTCGAGCCCTGCATTTGTCGTTCCCCCATCAAGCACCAAATCAACCCGACCATCCAGCGACGCCAAGACATGCTCGGCACTCGTGGGGCTAATAAACCCACTGCGATTGGCCGATGGCGCAGCAAGCGGGAAATTGGTCTGCTCCAGCAACTCCCGCATTACTGGGTGCGCAGGTGCGCGCAGAGCAATCGTGGGTAAACCTGCGGTGATCGCCGACGCAAGACCAGCGCCCTGCCTTGCCGGAACGACAAGAGTCAGCGGCCCAGGCCAGTAGGTGTCTGCCAATTCTGTAGCTTGGTCAGGGATCTCAGCAAAGAGGCGCGCTTGTTCCAAGTCCACGACATGCACAATCAATGGGTTAAAACTCTACCGCCCTTTCGCCGCGTAAATCTTCGCCACCGCCTCAGCACTGTCGGCACGCGCAGCAAGCCCGTAAACCGTCTCTGTCGGAACCGCGACCAGTCTACCGCGTTCAAGAATCGCAGCCGCTCTCGCGATTCCCTCGGCGTCTGCCAGCACCACTTCCGTAACGTTCTTGCAGGTCATAGCTGCGCGCTATATTTCGCTTGAACGAAAACCCCAAGCAGAAGACGAGAAAACTGTGATCCCTTACACCCCCGCCACGCAAGATCAGTTACTAGCCATTCGTGTAAATGCAGGGATTGACGAGCTTGCTCAGTCAGAACGCTTTGCTGCAGCCGAGCCTGATATGGTGGAGGCAATCGTCGAAGGCGTGGGGCAATTTGCCGCTGGAGAATTCGCCCCGCTGAACCGCATCGGTGATCTTGAGGGTGCGAAGCTTGAAGACGGCATTGTGCGGCTGCCCGATGGGTTCAAAGAGGCTTATGACGCCTATGTAGAGCAGGGGTGGAATGCGATTGCTTCACCCGCTGAGTTTGGCGGACAAGGGCTGCCCTTTACGCTGGCCTGCAATGTGCTGGAAAACCTCGGCACGGCCAATATGGCGTTCAACTTGCTACCGATGCTGTCGGTTGGCGCAATTGAGGCGCTGGAGCATCACGGCAGCGAGGCGCAGCAAGCGCTTTACCTGCCCAGCCTCGTCAGCGGGGCATGGTCAGGCACAATGAACCTGACGGAGCCGCAGGCTGGAAGCGATGTCGGCGCGCTGCGCAGCACCGCCGAACCAATCACCGATGGCGAACACGCGGGCAAATACCGCATTCAGGGCCAAAAGATCTACATCACCTGGGGCGAGCACGAGCTTGCCGAAAATATCATTCATCTGGTGCTTGCGCGCCTGCCCGCTGCGCCCGAGGGGTCGCGGGGTATCTCGCTATTTATCGTACCGAAATACCACGTGAATGGAGATGGCAGTCTGGGGCCGAAAAATGACCTGCGCTGCGTTAGTTTGGAGCATAAGCTGGGCATCAATGCCTCGCCCACCTGCGTGATGAGCTACGGCGACAATGGCGAATGCATCGGCGAGCTCGTCGGTGCGGAAAATCGCGGGCTCGCCGCAATGTTCACGATGATGAACAATGCGCGCATCAATGTCGGCAATCAGGGTGTGCAAATTGGCGAGCGCGCCCTGCAACAGGCACTCGGTTACGCCAATGACCGCGTTCAGTCGGCGCGCGCTGGCTCACCCGACAAAGAACCTGTTTCGATTATCGAACACCCCGATGTGCGGCGCATGCTGATGCGGATGAAGGCTTTAACCGAAGGGCCTCGCGCTTTGCTTTATTACACAGCCGGTCAGGTTGACCGCGGCACTCTAGGCAATGAAGTTGCCGCGATGCGCGGCGAAATTCTCACGCCGCTGATCAAGGCCTGGGGTACTGATATAGGAATTGAGGTCGCAAGCCTTGGCATTCAGATCCATGGTGGGATGGGTTTCGTTGAGGAAACCGGCGCTGCCCAACATTGGCGCGATTCGCGCATCGCCCCGATTTACGAGGGCACGAACGGTATTCAGGCCGCCGACCTGGTCACGCGCAAGCTGGGCATGGACAATGGTGATGCACTTATCGGTCTGGCTCAGGACATTGCAGGTGATGCAGCGACTGAGCCTGCATTGGCCACATTGGCGCAGGAATGCGTTGCCATCGCGGAATGGATGCGCACCGAAGCAAGCCTCGATGATCGTCTCGCCGGCAGCGTACCTTTTTGTACGATGTTGGCGGTCGCGGTAGCCGGCTGGCAGTTAATCAAGCAGGCTGACGCCGTGGCATCAGGCGATGCACCTGCACTCGCGGCAACGAAGCCCGCAACGGTACGCTTCTTCCTCGATCGGATAGTGCCGGAGGCGTCGGGTCTCAAAGCGAGTGCGATTGCGGGGGCAGAGTCGCTCTATGCGGTCGAGGCGAGCGCTTTAACAGCCTGATCCGCCGAGAATGATCGCCTAATTTCCAGGTGCCTCGCGCGCGAAATCATCCGGTCCGAATGTGGCGCGGGCATCGCCACTCAATTCACGCTGTGGGGGCAGACGCGCGCCAGTAAGTCGCTCAATGCCCGCCTGCGGTTCGGCATCCGGCGCCACCACGCGCCAGATAATCCCGGCCGTATCGTCGCTGACAAGCAACGACCCATCAGACGCCCATTCAACCCAGGTCGGTCGGCCTTTCGTTGTGCCATCTTCGTTGAGGAAGCCGCTTAGTACAGGGACAGGCTTTCCTTGCGGGTTGCCGCGTTCGTCAAACTCTACGTAAACGACGTTATAACCCGATGGCGGCTTGCGATTCCACGAACCGTGCTGCGCGACGAATGCACCGGATGCAAAACCCTCACCCATACGCGCGCCTTCCGTGCTGAAAACCAGGCCTAACGCTGCTACGTGCGGGCCCATGGCGAATTCGGGCCGGCGTGTGTATTCGGTCAGGAATTGCGGCATTGGCGCTTCTACGCGCTGATCGATGTTGTCCTTCCAATACACCCACGGCCAGCCATATTGCGCGCCCACAGGTACATTGGTGAGGTAGTCTGGCACCAGATCAGAGCCGAGCATGTCGCGCTCATTAACAGTCGTCCAAAGCTCGCCCGACCAAGGGCTGAAATCGAGGCCATTGGGGTTGCGCAGTCCCGCGCCAAAAATGCGCTGTGATTCAGTTTCGAGATTATATTCCCAAATGAGCGCGCGGCCTTCCTCAACATCCATGCCCTGCTCACCGATATTTGATACAGAGCCAACGGCGACAAAGAGCCGGTCACCATCAGGATGAATTTCCATGTTGCGCATCCAGTGTCCGCCACCGGGCGCGAGGTCCATGATTTTGCGCGATGCGCCAGCCAGCGTTTCGCCGCCCAATTCATATTCAAATGCGGTCACCTCGTCGTGATTGGCGACGTAGAGCGTGTTGTCGTGCCACGCCATGCCAGAAGGGGAATCAAGCGTGTCTGTTAGAGTAAAGCGTCCCTCTGCAATTCCGTCGCCATCGGTATCGCGCAGCAGAACGATCTCATTGGGTGATTCTCCGGCAGCACCTGCCTGGGAAAAGAGGTAAGAGGCAATGAAATTGCGAATGCTGCTCATAACGCCGCCATCGCCATCACTGTCGCTCTTGGGCGAACGCGTCAGGGTAACCAGAATATCGCCATTGGGCAGCGCCAACAATACGCGCGGATGGTCCAGACCATCGGCAAAACGCCCCACTGCCAGTCCATCGGCAGCCTGCGGGACCTCATCAGCGCCCCAGCCCACCGGCTTGGCAATCTGAACTGTCGGAATGCTCTCGGCTTCAGGAGCTTGTAGCACCGGGTCGGTGCCCGAAACGTCTCCAATGTCCAGATCAGCGGTATCGCCGCGCGTGAGGATGTACCCCGCCACGCCAAGCAATACGAGGAGGACGAGAAGAGCGATGAGGATCTTTTTGAGGATAGACATGACTTCTCCCTAAGCGAGTGTTTGCAACGCCACAATGCCTCAGCCGCAATGTTGGGACGAATGCAGGACGACCATAACCATCCCCGGGTTGCGGTGTGCGCCCACATCCCTAAATGTCCGGACATGTATGATTTTCGCCCCGCACCCGGTACTCCCAAAGCCACGCTGTATAGCGATTTGCTATCCGCAGCAGACGCACTAACCGCTGATGAAAGCGATGGTGTGGCCAATATGGCCAATGTCGCGGCACTGCTTTGGGAGTTTCTCGATGATGTAAACTGGACTGGCTTTTATCGCACTGATCAGGACGCCCAATTGCCTGAACTTGTTTTGGGGCCCTTTGTCGGTACGACCAGCCTGCATTCGCATTCCTTTCAACCAAGGTGTGTGTGGTACCGCAGCCGCGAGAAAAGAAACCCAATTGGTTCATGACGTACACGCGTTTCCTGGCCACATCGCTTGCGATGGCGACACTCTCTCTGAACTGGTTGTACCGATCATGCGAAGTGGAAACGTCATCGCCGTGATTGATCTCGACAGCCCAAAGGCCGCGCGTTTCGATGAAGAAGACGCAAAGGGTGTCGAGGCGTTGGCTGATCTTTTAGCAGACCGCATTTGATCTTTATCTGACGGGTCGAGATCTCACGTAAAATTTCATTTCGGAATATCAGTCGCCCCAGCGAGGGACACATGCCCGTAGGTCACTTTCGCAGAATTGACCGATAGTGCTAATGCGCGACTTATTGATTTGCGCGATCACAAGCATTCAGGTGGATAGTATGGGTATTACGACAAAGATTCTCGGCGCTGCAGCTTCAGCGTCAGCACTCATGGCAATCCCTGCCTCAGCTCAGGAGCAGGTGTATTACGAACGTGATGGCTACCTATACGCAGCACCCGCAATCCCAGGACAGGCAGCGGATGTGCGCGGCGCCCAGCGCGTTATCCCGGCGCGTCAGAGCGCGGCGGCTGTCCCTGCCACACCCGTTTTGGTCAACTCCGGACCGCAGCCTCACACTACCGCTGCACCACATGTGACGACGAGCTATTTGCCTAACGGTGCACGATTGGTGGAATTCGACCGGGCCAGCTGGCTCGCCGAATGCCGAGATCGCCTCAATGATTATGACGAAGATGACCGCGGCGGCGTGCTTGCGCCGCTATTGGGTGCGGCGATTGGCGGAGTGATCGGCAATCGCGTGGCCGACGGCAACCGCCTGGGCGGTACTTTACTTGGCGCAGGTGGTGGCGCACTCGCCGGTCTTGCCGTTGACCGTTTGCTGAACAGCGACAATGGACGCCCAGCGCCGGGGCAACGCGATGAATGTGAAACCTATCTCGACGAATATATGGCCCGCGCCCCGCAATCAGCGCCGGCGACCAATTTCGCACCGGGCGAGCAATACATGCTTGTTCCTGTGACCGTGCCCGTCGCACAGGAAGCGACTTATCGCATCGTGCCGGCTGACGACCTTACTATGGACAAAGAATAAGTCGCGCCGCGCAACTTCGCGGCATTTGCCCGTTACCGCTGTCCCGAGTTAAATATCGCCGCCAGTCAGGCGCTGACAAATCAGATCTAACTGATCAAGCGTGCGGTATCGTATTGTAACCGCTCCGGTTCGTGGATCGGTGTCGGTCTTGATCCGCACCGACAGGCCAAGAAATTCCTCCAAATGCGCCTGAACAGCCGCAATGTCAGCATCTTCAGGTTGCGATGATGAAGTGCGCGGCGCGTCACGAGTGGGTGTCTGTCTATCAGAGCCCTTCCGTGCGAGCTTTTCGATATCACGAACGGACAATTTGTCCTTCACGGCCCGCTTAGCCAGCGCAGACGCATCCCCTTTCCCGATCAGTGCGCGGGCGTGACCCATACTGAGTTCACCGGCACCCACATAATCCAAAACATCATCAGGCAAAGCCAATAGTCGCTGGAAATTCGCAACATGGCTACGCGATTTGTCGACCATTTTGGCGATATCGGCTTGAGTCATCCCCTGCTCTTCGGAAAGCCGGTGATATGCGCGGGCCTCCTCTACGGGGTTCAGGTCTTCACGCTGCAAGTTCTCAATCAGAGCAAGGGCGGTTACCTCCTCGTCCGACAAATCACGGACAAGCGCGGGAATCTCATGCAGTCGCGCTTTTTGGGCCGCCCGCCAGCGACGTTCGCCGGCCACCAGCTGATAAGTGCCACCCTTCGCGGGCCGCACAATAATCGGCTGAATGACACCTCGCGCTTCAATCGATGCGGCGAGCTCTTCCAGCGCCTCCTCATCGAAATGGGTTCGTGGCTGCCCGGGCAGCGGCAAAATCGACGAAACTTGCAATGATTTCAGTGTATTACTGGATTTTTGGCTGTCATCAACGTTAGACGCAGAGGCCGCTGCGGCTTGAGCATCTGCGGTTGGATTGATCCGCACCAGCGGTTCTTCGCGATGCACATCACCCATTAACGCCCCCAACCCGCGCCCGAGCTTCTTTTTCCGCGCAGCAGTGGGGCCGCCTGTACCGGCTTTTTCTTCGGTCTTGCTCATCATGCAGCCCTCCTCTGCTCAGGTAAGCGGCCCATCAATTCACGCGCCAGAGTGATATAGGCACGGCTTCCTGGGCAATTATGGTCATACACCAGAGCCGGCAGGCCATGGCTGGGTGCCTCTGACAAGCGCACATTGCGTGGGATGACCGCTTCGAACACAAGTCCACCAAGACAGTCGCGGACGTCATCGGCGACTTGGTCGGTCAAGCGATTGCGCCGATCAAACATCGTAAGAACTACGCCGATAATACCCAGGTCCGGATTGAAACGTTGCTGAACCTGTTCGACAGTCTGAAGAAGCTGACTGAGCCCTTCGAGCGCGAAAAACTCGCATTGCAGAGGTACGAGCAATGTGTCTGCAGCGGATAGAGCATTGAGCGTCAAAAGCCCAAGCGATGGTGGACAATCAATAAAGCAGACATCATATCCCGCGAAGTTGCCGCGAAATGACTGATTCAACGCCATCTTCAAGCGATCGGTTCGGTCGGGAATAGAGACAAGCTCCACCTCCGCGCCTGAGAGATCCTGCGTCGCCGGGATAATGTCCAACCCTGGTATTTCAGTTGCTTGAGTACATTTCGCCAAATCTGCGCCATCGACAAGCAGGTCATAACTTGAATACTCGCGCGAAGCTCCATCAATGCCCATGCCGGTCGAGGCGTTCCCTTGGGGATCGAGATCAATAAGAAGAACCTTTGACCCAGTCGCAGCCATAGCAGTGGCAATGTTGATCGCCGTCGTCGTTTTACCGACACCGCCCTTTTGATTGGCAATCGCAATTGTGATCACTGATGCAAGCTCCCGCCGTTTAGAGGGCAAGCTAGCAATCACACACCTGTGATTTGGCCGCGCCCGATGATTATTCCTGCGTCATCACTAGTCTGCGATTGTTCCACGTGAAACATTTTTCGCACTGATTTCGGCAGTTCCTGTACTTCTTGCGCCGCTTTGCGGCCTTTGGGCAAGACCCAATATGTCGCGCTTGTGGAGAAGCGTGCGGATAATCTAAAGAGCTTGCCAAGGGGGGCAAAGGCCCGGGCGCTTATAACAAACGCAGGAAAGGCACTCACAAGCTCAAGTCGCCGGCCTTCAATTCGGCAGTTTTTGAGAGCCATTTCTGCGATCATACGCTCGAGCCATTCAACACGGCGTTTGCGCGATTCCACTAGGCAAATTGTGAATTCAGGGCGTAGTGCGGCTACGACCAGCCCCGGAAAACCGGCACCGGTGCCAAGATCGAGCCAAGTGCTCTGGGCTTCCTCACCGGATGTTTCACGTGGAACATGGTCAAGCAACTGCGCCGAGTCCGCGATATGCCGCGACCACATTTCATCCAGTGTTGCTCGTGACACAAGGTTTTGGCGCTCATTCTCCTCACATAAGGCATTCGACAAGTGGTCAAGCCTTGCCATGACCGCCTCGGGATCATCGCCCACTACTCGGTCACGCACAAATCGACGCGCGTCTTCTTCGGCAAATATCACGCAGCGTCAGCCAGTCGACGTCGCGCATGAACCAGCAACGCCGCAAGTGCCGCTGGGGTGATACCAGAGACCCGACCTGCATCGGAGAGGCTTTCTGGCTCCGCTTTGGTGAGGCGCTCTACCATCTCGTTCGAAAGTCCCGGTACGCTGTCAAACGGGAAGCCTGCGCCAAGCGGTACGGACTGGTTGGCGCGCAAGTCGCGCAATTCCGCCTCTTGCCGGGCAACATGAGGCGCATATTGGGCATCTTCGATTAACTCGGTGGCCAGACTATCATCCCATTCCAGGTCTTTTGGAAGAAGGCGAGACAACCCCGCAAGGCCGATATGACCTGCACCGATCCAATCGTTCAAAGTGCGCGGCGCGTGATCTTGGCGAACATGGATGTCTGCCTCAGCAAGGTCTTTTCCGCTTGCTTTGGCGGTTAGTGCCTCATTCCATTGCTCGAGACGCTCCCGTCGCTCGGTAAACCAAACCTCGCGTTCTTTGCCGACGCACCCGGCTGCAATCCCCAGAGGCGTGAGGCGTGTATCGGCATTCCCTGCCCTCAAGCGCAGCCGATACTCAGCACGCGATGTGAGCATGCGATACGGCTCCGTAACACCCTGCAACACGAGGTCATCAACCATAACCGCTATATAGGAATTTGCGCGGTCTAGAGCCGCAGGTTCTTTGCCGAGCACCATTGCCGCGGCATGCATGCCCGCAACCAACCCTTGCGCAGCAGCCTCCTCATAGCCGGTTGTCCCGTTGATTTGCCCCGCGCAATGCAGGCCGGAAATAGCTTTGACCTCAAGACCAGATGTTAGTGCGCGCGGATCGATATGATCATATTCCACCGCATACCCTGGCACCTCCATGCCAACACGTTCTAGACCGTCCATGCTGCGCAGCATTGCAAGCTGCACGTGCACCGGTAACGATGTGCTGATCCCATTGGGGTAAACCAGATGAGTTGAAAGCCCCTCTGGCTCGAGGAAAACCTGATGCCCGTCGCGATCACCAAAACGATGGATCTTGTCCTCAATAGACGGGCAATACCGTGGGCCCTGAGCGTCAATTGCGCCTGTGAACAAAGGTGAACGGTCGAGATTGTCCCTTATAATGTCATGGCTGCGCTGGTTTGTGCGCGTGATGGCGCAGAAGACCTGAGGGTTCGCCCTGACGGTCGAAAGCGATGACATCGTCCAATTATCGTCGTCAGACGGTTGTTCCGCCAGCTTCGACCAATCAATCGTGCGGCCATCCAGTCTTGGCGGTGTACCGGTCTTAAGCCGCGCCATCGACAGGTCCGCCCCGCGTAGCTGCTCAGCCAGCTTATGCGCAGCGTTCTCACCAATACGCCCGCCCACCAGACGCTCTTCGCCGCGATAGAGGATGCCGCCGAGAAAAGTCCCGGTGCAAAGGACCACTCGCGGTGCTTGAAGTTCGCTTCCATCTGCAAGCGCAATCCCCGACACGCCCTCGCCGCGCAAGACCAGGCTCGCAGCCTCTCCCTCAATCTGAATAACATTACTCTGCGCACCCAGAATCTGCTGAACCGCAGCCTTGAAAAGCATCCGATCCGCCTGAACCCGGGGGCCCCAAACAGCACTCCCCTTTGAGCGGTTGAGCATGCGATAGTGGATTGCGCCAGCATCACTTGCGCGCCCCAGAACACCATCAAATGCGTCCACTTCACGAACCAAATGCCCCTTGCCGAGGCCGCCAATGGCTGGATTGCAGCTCATTGCGCCAATTGCATTAAGATCGAAGCTCACCAATGCGACGCGCGCACCCATTCGCGCCGCAACACTCGCCGCTTCCACGCCTGCGTGGCCGCCGCCAATTACGATGACATCAAAAGAGGTATCTGTCCGGGTCATAATATAACGCCCAGATAGTCCTGGTCCGTCGTCCGGTCAAAGGTCAAAAATACAACTCATTGTTCCACGTGGAACATCGGCGCCAATGATCTGACCGATATGGTTATTTGCCGATACAAAAGCGCCCAAACAGCGCATCCAGCATATCCTCGGTAGATGCTTTGCCCAACAGTGCATCAAACGCCAACCGTGCCTGCCGCAGATGCTCTCCGATAATAAGCAAATCCGTCTCCGACTGAACCTCACCAATTGAGCTTTGGGCATCGCGAACCATCGCGCGCTGTCTTTCATTAAGTGCTGCCTGGCCAGGTTTGGGCAGAATGGCCCGTGCCCGGTCTGCTAACCCCTTCTCCAACTCCGCAACACCTTCGCCTGTCGCAGCGGAAACTACGTAGTCCGCCCCGCTCCTTCTTAAGGTATCTTCAAGATCAGACTTTGATTGCACTTCAATTGCGCCATCAGGGCCCCCACCCTCCGGCCCCAACCAAAGCACAATATCTGCCTGTCCGATCTGACCATGCGCACGATCAATCCCCTCTGCCTCGATCGCATCACCCTCTGACCGCCGAAGACCAGCGGTGTCAACGAGCACGATCGGCACACCATGCAAGGCAACCGGTCTTTCAATTACATCCCTTGTTGTGCCCGCAGTCGGAGAAATGATGGCGGCTGCGTCATCAAGTAGTATGTTGAAAAGGCTAGATTTACCGCTGTTTGGCGGACCTGCAAGAACGACTCTCACGCCATCACGCAGACGCTCCGCACTTGGCCGATCCAACCATGCTTGCATATCACGGTTCAATGTGATGAGCGCATTGTGAAACGCGCCTGAAAGCGCATTCTCTTCACCATCGGTGACATCGTCCTCATCAGAGAAATCCAGCACCGCCTCAACTTGAGCGCCCAATCGCAGGGTCTCCCCTCGCCATTCCTCAACCTTGCGCGAAATGGCCCCGCCAAAGGCATTCTGCGCCGATTTTCGCTGTAACTCAGTTTCGGCAGTTAAGAGATCCGCTAGAGCCTCCGCCTCTGCCAAGTCCAGCCGACCATTGGCAAAGGCCCGACGGGTAAACTCACCGGGCTGTGCGGGGCGCACCGCTGGCATCGCCGCCAAAGCGGTCTCTATAGCTTTGATAACTGCCCTGCCTCCGTGGCAGTGCAGCTCGGTAAGATCCTCACCAGTTGCTGTATTTGGCCCGGGAAACCAAAGGACGAGCGCCTCGTCCAACTCGTCTCCGCTCTTGTCGTGCAGCGTTCTTAAGCTCGCTTTGCGTGGCTCTGGTAAGCTTCCCGCCAGGCTTTCAAGCGCGAACGCTGCTGCATTCCCGCTAATCCTGATGACGCCCAGGGCCGCCGGCGGCGTCCCGCTCGATAGCGCAAAAATTGTATCCATCACGCGAAGCGCCCGCGGCTCAAATCGCCAGTCATGCCGGTAGAGACATCAATCGTCGGATTTACCTTTTGATTTGCTTGTACCTTTTGAAGCCTGCGCACCCTCCATAAAGCTCTGGAACAGCTTGAAACCAGCTTGCCCCATCGGGGCCAGTTGTCGCGCGTAGTCCTGTAGTTGGTCAGGGTTCGATACGCCCTTCATCGCTTTCGACATCATATCCACGTATACCGCGTTCGCTTTGCCCACATCGGGCAGGCCCATAAAGGTACGCGCCTCTTCTGGCGTGCAATCTATCTCGATATTGACCTTCATGAGTGCTCTCTCCCTTATGTTGGAGCGTGTATCGCGTGCATTTCGTTATTCTTGGAGCATATTTGGACATGCCGAGCTGTGAAAACAAGTTCCTGGCCTTCAAGCGCGTCGGCACACCAGCATTCCCTCACAATGTGAAAAAATGCCGATAAATGGCTAAATATCTGTAAAACCTAAACTATCCTGATGTTTAAGACTGAAATCAAGATGCATCAAGGTTTGGCAACCGAGATTGGTAGGCCTTGCGATGAAGCTGTCAGACCGAGAGGAAATTTTCCGAGTGTTTAGTGAGTTGTTCTCCGTTCGGTGAACTTGCAAATATCTGTTTCACTTCAGATATTTTTGTCATTGTCGACGCGGTTCATCCGCCGGCGCGGAAATAGCCGGTCAGTGGCTGAACCCTCACCCATAACGCCGATGGGATGATGGCGATCATCTTTGGAGAGAGTCGCCATTAGCTCATCAAGTCTGTCCCTCGGACCTTCAATCATCTTAAAGAAACGATCGCTTTTGAAGGGCAGATCGCCGTCACCAGTAAATAGACCGAAAGATCAGCAGGTTGCTCTTCTACTGATTCATCGTGTCGAAGAAGTCTTCGTTGGTCTTGGAATCCTTCATCTTGTCGAGCAGGAATTCCATTGCGTCCACCGTGCCCATCTGCATCAGGATACGGCGCAGCACCCACATCTTCGACAAGCGGTCTTTTTCCACCAGGAGCTCTTCCTTGCGCGTGCCGGACTTGCCGACATCAAGCGCCGGGAAGATACGCTTATCAGCGACCTTGCGATCCAGCACAATTTCCGAGTTACCCGTGCCTTTGAACTCTTCAAAGATCACTTCGTCCATCCGGCTGCCCGTATCGATCAGGGCAGTTGCGATAATCGACAAGGATCCACCCTCTTCGATGTTACGCGCTGCACCGAAAAAGCGCTTCGGGCGTTGCAAAGCGTTTGCGTCGACACCGCCGGTAAGAACCTTACCAGAGCTTGGCACGACCGTGTTGTAAGCGCGACCCAGACGGGTGATGGAATCAAGCAGGATGACCACATCATTCTTGTGCTCAACTAGGCGCTTGGCCTTTTCAATCACCATTTCAGCGACTTGGACGTGACGCTGTGCAGGTTCGTCAAAGGTTGAGGAGATTACCTCACCCTTCACGCTCCGCTGCATGTCGGTAACTTCCTCGGGTCGCTCATCGACAAGCAGCACAAGCAGGAACACCTCTGGATGATTATCGGTGATCGCCTTGGCAATATTCTGAAGCAGAACGGTTTTACCAGTCCGTGGCGGCGCGACGATCAGCGCACGCTGACCTTTACCCTGTGGTGAGATAATGTCGATCACACGCGCGGACTTGTCTGTCACCGTTGGATCTGCCTGATCCAATGTCAGTTTCTGATCGGGATAAAGCGGGGTCAAGTTATCGAAGTTTGTCCGCATGCGCACGGCATCGGGTTCTTCGAAGTTCACCGTCGTCAGGCCAGTAAGCGCGAAATATCGCTCACCCTCTTTAGGGGCGCGAATTTCCCCCTCAACGGTATCACCCGTACGCAGACCCCATTTGCGGATCTGATTGGGTGAAACATAAATATCATCAGGCCCGGCAAGATAATTCGCCTCTGGCGAACGCAGGAAGCCAAAGCCATCCTGCAGCACTTCGATCGTGCCAACACCCATGATTTCTTCGTTATATTCTTCGTCTTCAGCAAGCTCGCGCAGAATCGAGAACATCAAATCCTGGCGGCGCATGGTGGAGGCGCCTTCAACGCCCAATTCTTCCGCCATGCCGACAAGCTCGACTGAGGTTTTTTCTTTTAAGTCTCTAAGATGCATAAATATTTCCGTTTGGAAAAATGTGTGAAGGCCGGCTGGTCAGTTAAGGGCTTGGAGAAAGCAGACCGATCCTTTCCAGTTGGGTTGGATCTACGCCGTGTTTACAAGTTCATCGGTTAGTTTGCGGGAAAGGGCGCGTCAATCCGGAATGATCACCATTCATCGAATTCCGCTTCTATAGAGCGAGCCCGGTCAGAATGGTTTGACGATCACCAGGATCACAATCAGTGCGAGCAGGATGCCGGGCACCTCGCCCCACATGCGCAGCTGTTTCTCTGTGAGCGGGCGCGCTCCCGAAACCATTTTCTTGGACTGCGCAACCAGCCAGCCGTGATAACCACTGAGCAAAACCACCAGGAGCAATTTTGCGTGGAACCAGCCCTGCGTCCAAGCACCAATGCTCTGGGCAAGTAGCAAACCAAGCACCCAGACGACAATCAAACTCGGCGTAAGAATAATCTTGCGTAAGAGGCCCATCCGTTTGCCCCACAGCTGGGATTCTTCCGATGCGGGGTCAGTGCCATGCAGATAAATCATTTGCCGCGGCAGCATGAACAGGCCCGCGAGCCAGAACACCATGAAAATGATGTGGCCCGCCTTCAGCCAGAGATACGTCATTTCGAGAGCCGCCTGCATGAGCCGCCTATGTAGGAACGGTAATTGCTCACGTCACCCTTCAATTTATGCGCGCCATTCGCGAACTGTCGCAAGCAATCGCTCAACATGCTCTATCGGTGTGCGCCGATCGATACCATGGCCGAGATTGAAGACGTGCGGACGATCCGCAAAAGCAGCCAAGATCGTTTTCGTCCGAGCTTCCAGCTCCTCCGATCCGGCAAGCAATAACAATGGATCAAAGTTGCCTTGAACCGGCATATCCTTGGGCACTTCGCGCGCTACCCAACATGGATCGAGCGTTTCATCTACACCCAGTGCATCAACGCCCGTTTCGCGCGCATAAGGTGCCAGTTTTTCTCCGGCACCCTTTGGAAAGCCAATGATCGGTGCGTCGGGGCGACGCGCTTTCAGAGCCGCGACAATCGCCGCATTGGGCGCGATGACCCAACGTTCGAATTCGGTACGGCGCGAGACTGCCCGACCAGCTGTCGAACAATTGGACTGCCTCAGCGCCAGCCGCGATCTGTCCATCGAGATACTCAACGGTCACATCGATGATCGCATCCATGATCGCCTGCATGGCGCCTGGATCACGATAGGCCATTGCACGCGCCTCGTGTTGATCACGGCTGCCCTCGCCCGCCACCATATATGTCGCGACGGTCCACGGACTTCCAGCAAAGCCCAACAGCGTCGTTTCAGAGCCTAAACGCGCCTTGACCCGAGCCACGGTGTCATAAATCCCTTCAAGACGCTGAGGGACGCTCTCAAACGCTGTGAGGTTATGATCCACCAGCTTCGGAGAAAGCTTTGGACCCTCGCCCGCCAGAAATTCCAGATCCTGACCCATCGCGTACGGCACGATCAGAATATCGGAAAACAGGATCGCACCGTCAAAGCCGAACCGGTCAATCGGCTGGATGGTAACTTCAGCGAGCCGCCTCCGCATCGTATACCAGTTCCAGAAAGCCGCCCTTTTCCGCACGCAAAGCGCGATATTCCGGCAGATAGCGCCCCGCCTGACGCATCAGCCATAGAGGGACCTGATTGCCCCTGTTTCCGTTTAACGTATCTAGCAAAAGACCAGGCATCGCGCACGTATCCAATCAATAAATTCAATATATTTATATAGGTAGAAGGAGTCTGTTGGCCCTGTGGATATCGGGAATTACCACGCTCTGCCTGATTTCTCCGGCTTTGTGTAGCCTTGCGATACTGCTCGAATCGTGAGGCTGGCTGAGTCGAGTCATTTTTCTCCCCAATGTCCCCAGCCTGTCGAGAAACCTTCAATATTGTTTAGAACTGGACGGTTAAAATGACTCATATCGTGCAGGAAAGTACTCCCCGAACTTGTCGGCAGGTTTGTGCCATGGTTTATGCCCCCTAAGTCCACAGCCCGCTTATCCGTAAAGCGCCCGGATAACCCGGCGCCATATGTAAAAGTAATCGGTTCTCTATCGTATGTCTCGAACACATCTACACCTCGTATCTGATTCCACTGGTGAAACATTGGAGATGATCGCCAAGGCTGCTCTTGCTCAATTCGAGAATGCCGATGTGGATCGGCATTTTTGGCCCATGGTGCGGTCAAAGCAGCACCTTGATCGGATTGTTCCAGAATTATCCAAACGGTACGGGCTTAGTTCTTTATACGCTCGTCAATCCCGATACCCGCAAGCGGTTGGAAGAACATTGCCGGACAATGAGCCTACCCGCTGTGCCCGTACTTGATTCGGTAACAGCCGCGCTAGAGGCGGCTTTGGGGCAAGAGGCGCATGGTCGCCCGGGTCGTCAGCACTTGATGGACCAGGCCTATTTTGATCGGGTTGAAGCGATCCAATTCACTATCGCGCATGATGACGGTGTGGGTTGGGAGAATTGGGAGGAGGCGGATATTATCCTTGCGGGCGTCTCGCGCAGTTCCAAAACGCCAACCAGTATTTACCTTGCGAACCGCGGCTATAAGGTCGCCAACATCCCGCTGGTGGTGGAAAGCCCACCCCCACCCAGCCTGTTTAAGCTGAAGCATCCTCTGGTGGTCGGCTTGACCAGTGCACCCGAACGGCTGGTTCAGATCCGCCGGAACCGTTTGCTGACACTGAATGAACAGGCAACCACCAGCTATGTCGACAATGATCGGGTTAAGGATGAGGTCGTGTTTGCGCGCCGCATGTTTGCTGACAATGGCTGGCCGGTAATTGATGTGACCCGCCGATCGATTGAGGAAACTGCGGCGGCGGTGATTAAATTGGTGGGCGAGCGGGACCGACGCAAGGAAAGTCAGCAAGATGATGGCAAGTTCGAGGGGTCGAAACCGATATGAGCGGATTCTCAAACCAACCTGTCATCCTCGCCTCGGGCAGTTTTTCCCGCAAGGCTATGCTGGACGCGTGCGGCATAGCCTATGATGCAATCCCTGCGGATATTGATGAGCGGGCTTTTGAAGCAGAAATGACCGATGCTGAGCCTGACGAAGTGGCACAAGCCTTGGCCGCCGCGAAAGCTGCTGCTGTTTCGGCGCTTCATCCGGGTAAGCTGGTTTTAGGGAGCGATTCCCTCGTGGATGTGAGCGGCGAGCGATTCAACAAGCCGAAAAGCCGTGAACAGGCAGCTAAGCATTTACAATCCTTTTCCGGTCAGACGATGACGCTCCATAGCGCTGCTGCGCTGGCGAAAAACGGACAAATCTTATGGGTCGGTGGTGATTTTGCGCAGATGAAGCTGCGCGCCTTGTCTGACGACTTTATTGAGACGTATCTCAAGGCGGAGTGGCCGCATGTCTCAGGGTGTGTTGGGGTGTTCCGTATCGAGGCGGCGGGTCCGCATCTGTTTGATCGGATTATCGGCGATCAATTCACGGTGCTGGGTATGCCGTTATTGCAGGTGCTCGAAGCGCTTCGTCAACATGGCGCAATCGACGCATGACACCTTTACCCAACGATGCCTATGCCGAGGTCATTGGTGACCCCATCGCGCAGTCGAAATCGCCAGTGATCCATGGCTTTTGGCTGGATAAGCTGGGTATCGACGCAGAGTATCGCCGGGCGCATGTCACAGCTGATGAGCTTGAAAATTACATTAGAGAGCGGCGCAAAGACGAACGCTGGCGCGGTTGCAACATAACTATGCCGCATAAGCAGGCGGTGGGTGCGTTAATTGACAGCGTGGACATCACAGCAACCGCAATTGGTGCGGTGAACACAGTCTCGCGTCACGCTGATGGATCGCTGTCGGGGACTAACACCGATGCTGAGGGGTTTTGTGAACCTCTGCGGGATGTTTTGAGCCAGCAGCACCTTTTTCGCATGGCGCGTATTCTTGGCACTGGCGGTGCCGCTCGAGCAATCGTGACGGCGTTGGCGCAGGAGGGCTTCACACTCGTTCTTGCCGGGCGCAATCCTGACAAAGCGCGGGCGATGTTGGATGAGCTTGCGCCGCCCAACCGGAGTAAGGGGGTCGAGCATCATGCAGTCCATCTCGACCATTTTGCGACGCCGACAGACTTTGCCTTTGATGACCGCGAGGGGTGCCTCGATCTGGTGATCAACACCTCACCTCTGGGTATGCGTGGCCAGCCGTTATTAGCATTTGATTGGAGCCATGCTCCACCAGGCAGCATCGCTTATGATATCGTCACCGATCCGCGTGAAACCGATTTTCTGCGGGCAGCCAAGGCAGCGGGTCACCCGACAATTGACGGCCTTTCAATGCTGATCGGCCAAGCGGCACGCGCTTTTGAGCTGTTTTTTGGGCAAAAACCACCGCGTCAGCATGATGCTGAATTGCGGGAGTTGCTGGCGCGATGACCAAACCCATCGTTCTTGGCCTCACAGGCTCCATCGGAATGGGCAAATCAACCGTCGCGGCGATGTTTGCCGATCTCGGCGTTCCGGTGTTCGATGCTGATGCTGAAGTTCGCGCAATGCAGAGCGCGAATGGCGAATTGGTGGAGCAAATCGAGGCGGCGTTCCCCGGTAGCACTGGCCCCGAGGGGGTATTGCGTGAGAAGTTGGGTGCGCAAGTTTTTGGCGATCCAGAGAAACTCGCCCAGCTTGAGGCAATCGTTCACCCCGCCGTGGCGGGAAAGCGTGTACAGTTCTTTGAACACCATGCCGAGGCGGACATGGTCGTTTTCGACATACCACTCCTGTTTGAAAAGGGCGGTTTCGAGCAAGTGGATAAGGTGATTGTCGTGTCTGCACCGGCCAAGGCTCAACGTGAACGTGTTTTGGCGCGCGACGGTATGACGCAAGAAAAGTTTGAGCACATCCTTTCGCTGCAAACGCCCGATGCGGAAAAGCGAACGCGCGCCGATTACGTCATCGATACAGGCACAAGTCTGTCCGAAACCCGAAAACAGGTTGCTGCGCTGGTCGAGACCTTGCGTAACACAGCTTAACCCATTGCCTCTTGAACCGACTCGGCAATAGGCGCACTATCAATGTCACATGCGCGAAATTGTATTTGATACTGAAACCACCGGCTTAGACCCGAAAACCGGGGACCGGATGGTTGAGATCGGCTGCGTTGAAATGGTCAACCTGGTGCCCACCGGCGAAACCTATCATGCTTACTATAATCCGGAACGCGATATGCCCGCGGGTGCAGAGGCGGTGCATGGCTTGTCCTCCGCATTTCTAGCGGACAAACCCCTGTTTCGCGATATTGCCCAGGAATTGCTCGATTTTATCGGTGATGCGCCGTTGATCGCGCACAATGCCGGCTTCGATTTCGGCTTTCTTAATAACGAGCTGGCGCTTTGCGAACGAGACGCCGTGTCGACTGACCGGATGATCGATACCGTCGCGATGGCTCGTAAACGCCATCCGGGTGCAAAGCTTTCGCTCGATGCGCTGTGCAGTAGGTACGGCATTGATCGCAGCCACCGGGTGAAGCACGGCGCGTTGCTTGATGCAGAGCTGCTCGCGCAGGTCTATGTTGAGCTGAAGGGCGGGCGGCAGATCGGCCTTGGACTGGCAAGCGAGGGGGTTGGTGAGGCGACCAACACGGAAAAAATCGACGTTCCAGAGAATCTGGTTCGCAAGGCAACCGGTCCGCGCAGAGAACCGCGCCCTCATGCGGCAAGTGATGAGGAACTTGCGGCACATGCGGAGTTTTTGAAAACTATCGAAAAACCCCTTTGGTCGAACACATAGCGGGGCCAAATACGTAAGGTATTGAATTCACGTGCTGTTAGATCGATCTTTATGAGTACAGCGCGACAACAAGGAGGACAACGCCCATGGATATCCGCGTCTCGGGACACCAGATCGACACTGGCGAAGCTTTGCAGGAGTATGTTTCCGATCGATTGAACGGCATGGTCGAGAAATACTTCAGTAGGGCGCTTTCCAGCCATGTGACATTTGGCAAAGGACCGGGCGGATCCTTTACCAGCGACATTGTGACTCATGTTAACAAAGGGCTTATCCTCAAAAGTCATGGCGATGCGCATGACGTACATCAGTGCTTTGATCGGGCGGCGGAGAAGATTGACAAGCAACTGCGCCGATATAAGCGCCGGGTTCAAGACCATCATTCGCAAATGGCCCATGCAGCGGCTGAGGAAGAGGCGGCTTACCGGGTGTTTGCAGCTCCCGAGGCAGAGGAAATCGAAGAAGAGGTTGCCGACGGCGGCCCGCCTATTATCGCTGAAACAACGGCTGACATCCCGGAAACAAGTGTCGCGGATGCAGTGATGATGCTGGACTTGCGCGATACCGGAGCACTGTTCTTTAAAAATTCAGTCTCAGGTCGGCATAATATGGTCTATCGCAGACGCGATGGCTCGGTCGGTTGGGTTGAGCCGCGCTAGGCCCCATCAAGAACGACGGACAAACAGACATGGCTAAGGGTGCGGAGTTGCATTATCGCGCGCTGGAGCGGCTTTATGCTGCTGCGCCGGTTAACGCGCTGTTCGATTCCGAGCTGGAGATCGTGAGCGAAGGTCACTCTCGCCTGACTTTTCAGGTTACGGAGAAAAGCTATCACGCCGCTGGCGCTGCTCACGGTACGATCTATTTCAAGATGCTCGACGACGCCGCATTCTATGCGGCCAATACATTATCGACAGACCGGTTTTTGCTCACCACATCGTTCAACCTGAACTTTACAAAGCCAGTGAAGACCGGGGTTGTCATTGCCGAGGGCAAGTGGGTTTCTGGCCGAAAACGTGTGTTTGTCGCCGAATCGCGCCTGATTGACGAAGAAGGCGATGAGATCGGCCAGGGGACCGGAACGTTCATGCGCAGCCACATCGCCTTGTCTGGCCTTGAAGGGTATCGCGGCTAGACCGCGAAAAAGCACCCCAAGGATGGATTCCCGCCTACCAGCTCACGTCGAAATCAGCGGCATTATCCGCGCCGTAGAGGCGGATGGCGGCTTCGCCATGGTCCTTTCCAAAGGTGAACGGGACGCAGGGGTGATTCTTATTGTCACACGCGAGCGTGACAAAAATGCAAGGCTATGGGAGCGCATGCCGCAATTGGATGGTTCCCGCGCTTTCATTTGTTCGAAAGAGGAAGATATTGAAAATCCTAGATATTTCTCTGAATATTGCACCCGGAGAACGACCCAGGATCCTGACACTTGGCTGGTTGAGCTGGAAGTCGCAAATCCAGAACGGTTCATCCCTGAGGTTAACGGATAAGCCCTGTTTCGGTTGACATAGTCACACTTGAGACTATTTGCCCCAACCAACTTTGAAGCGCAGACAGTCTATTTGGCAATACGGTCATATCGCTGGCGCGCAGACGGAGAATGGACGACAGGCATAAGTCGACTTTGCAGATGACGCGTTAATTGAACGCCTGCGATCGCCGCTTGAGATATGATTATCTGATGACATGATTGTCTGAAGCGTCTCCATTCACCGCACTGAGTTAACACTTACATGGTTCGTAAGACCACGACCGCTACCGCGGCTGCTATTGCCGCGACCCTAACTTTCGTCATAGCCAATGGCGAAGGTTCCGATGCTGTGGCGCAGGACGTAGACGCTGTAACTCTTGCGGCTGAGGCACCAGCTGTGATTACCTCTGCTGAATCCACCGAAGACATCATGCCCGTTTTCGTTGAGAACGAAGTCGTTCAACCTCTCCCAGAAACTGTCGGCGAAGAGCTCGGCGCGCTGGAGGCCACTCCAGCGGCGGCAAGCCTGAGCGATCTGGTCAAAGCGATACCAGCATCTGGCGAGCTTTCCGATGAACTCCAATGCCTTGCGGGTGCGGTCTATTTTGAATCGCGCGGCGAGCCGCTTGCTGGACAGTTGGCCGTTGCTCAGGTTGTCGTGAACCGGGCGGATTCGACCCGTTTCCCCGACAGCTATTGCGGTGTTGTGTATCAGCGTGCGCAGTTCAGCTTTGTGAAGAACGGCCGCATGCCACGCATCAAACAGGGCAGCAAAGCGTGGCGCAAAGCCAAGGCTGTTGCCCGCATCGCGCACCAGGGCCTGTGGGATAGTGCTGCTGCAGACTCGCTATATTTCCATGCAAAATATGTACGTCCCAACTGGAGCCGCAAGAAACAACGCCGCACCGCGATCAACACGCATATCTTCTATCGGTGAGTTTGAGCCGTCAAACCGGGCGCTAGTCGCGGCAGCCCCTTCGGATAATCTTTGTCCGTGATGTCTGTAGACTGCTGATTCCACGTAAAATGACGGATGCGTCCGGTTTCGGATGACTCATCGCAGCAACTAAATGACCGCCTTTGGGATGGAAAGCGGAATGGCGGCTTTTGAAACGACGTACTGCTTGCCTGACTGGGTGAAGGTCTCGCCGCAGGGTCGGCTACAAAAAATGGTCAGTGTTGAATAGCCTTAATACTGTTCTGCTTCTCACATATGACGACAACTCTGTGCATAACTCATCTAATACAGAAATGTGAAAAAGTACGCTTAGCGGTCCGTCAAGTGAGGGAAAGCCTGATCAATAGTATGTTTGCGACAGTGTACCTGAACTTTTTTTATATTCTCTGGCAAATTCAGAGGTAGGGACTTGCAGTACGTGGAACAATAACTCTATCAAAAAAACGCATAGTAGATAGTCGATTCGACTGAAAGCATCAGCGATAGGGGTTTTGAGGCATCATGGGAAAGTTGCAAATTTCCAAAGCTTCTAGGGTGGCTTTAGCGTCTGCATTTGTTGTGGGCACGCTTACGACTGCGCCTTCATCTGCGAGAGCGAGTTCTTTCGTTTACGTGGCACCGCAGGTCAGCCAGTTTCTCATGAGTTCGCTCGTTACCGACGGCCAATGCATCGCATTTACATTTGACCAGAACGGCAACCGGGCGACGCAATCTGCCAGCCAAGTCGACTCCGCTCAGACATTGTGGGGCGCAGGTTCCTTTGGGTGCTTCGCTTGGCAGCCTTGATGTATCTGAGCGTTCATTTGACAGTTTGCTCTGTCTCGGAGGGCAATAACCAGTGATTTTTCGGTTGGGTTTCGTAGTGATCTCAAGTCTATCGAGCGTCGCGCGTTTTCTATTCCAAGCCATCGCACTATTGGGCTTGATGTTTTCTGCGACTGCGCAGGCGCAGGACGAGGTGGAGCCAATCGGCTGGTACACTGCGACCAACCAATACGTTGTGTTCGATACGCCCTACGAGGCCTGCGAAGCGCAGTGGCGCAGATACATGGACAATGGTTACAGTCGGTTCATCGGGTCAGTGCCGTATGAAGATGATTGGCGTCGTCATAGCTGCAAATGGACTAGCTTTCAGTATTTATGCCCCGAAGAAACCGGCGCAGGTCTGAACTGCGGAACAATTCTTCCCAGTTATGTAGTTATTCGCTGTCCCAGCGGCAGTACTCCTACCGTTGATGGTTATTGCAGAACTAGTCCGTCACGCGAAGGCGAGATTTGCATTTGTGATGAGGATGGCAAGCTCAACCCGGCTGTTGGCAATCCCATCATTCTGTCCACCGGTGCAAAGGCGCTTGAGGCATCTGACTATGCGAGCGCCGACGGTCAATTTACGATTGGACGTCAGTATCGCAGCTTCCAAGTCGGCAAACGTATACAAGGCAACGTCTTGCCCCGCTCGACTCAGCGAGGACTGCTCAACGGATGGAATTTCAACTTCAACCGCGAGATTCAGCTTGGGGTTACATCAGGTTCTCCATCGAACCCCGATGCGACAGTTGCGATACTTTTGCCAGACGGAACTGGCTACGGATTTAAGCTGAACTCTAGCGGAGACTGGATTGAAGATACCTCGGGCGGCCCCGTGCGCTCATATGGCAAGCTCAAGCTTGAGTTTGTGGGTGCTCTGCCGCCAAATCTTTCAGACTTAAGAACTACTCAGACCACATGGCAGCTCACCGATGCGGACGATACGGTCTGGACGCTTGTGACGCAAAACGGTGCGAATGGCGGTCCATATCTGAGGGGGTGGCAAACTGCCATGGTGGCCCGGGACGGGTACACGCAGACGTTCACTTACGATAGCGACAGCAGCTTGGTTTCGATGACCGACAGCTTCGGACGTAGCGCTTCATTTGTCTGGCACAAATATGATATTTCGACACTTAGCAACCCGCCAGCAGGGGCGAGCCCGATACCATCGTCGATCAAGTCAATCAACCTGCCAGATGGAACTTCGCTCGACTACAATGTTGGCCTCAAAGTTGTTGGCGACGGGAGCACGCCCATCGGGACACGCAAGTTCACCGGAGGGTCTTCTGTTGGCGGGCCGAGCAATGGTGTGGGTTATCGAATTGTCAGATATGCGGGACACCCTTACTTGGCTTCGGTACAGCGGCGTGATGCGAACGGAGATGTTCTCGACTCTGTCACCTATCTGCATGAAGATGAGAAGTTTCCAAAGCTTCTAACCGGTGTCGTCGATCATCGCGGCGTGCGCGTAAGCAAGTACGTATATGACAGCAAAGCGCGGGTGGTCTCAAGCGAGGGTGCCGATCGTACCAATCTCCACACGGTCCAATATGGGTATGCCGGTAGTACGCGTACCCGCAATGTGACTACGCCTCTGGGCAAACAAGAGAACTTCGCGTTTTCCCCGCACTCAGGGGGTTACCGGCTTTCCTCAATTGCAGGCCAAGCGAGCGCCGAGACCCCGGCGAGTACGACATCGATCAGCTATGGCGGCGGGACTTTCATTGCCAGTCAGACTGATGCCGAGGGCAACCTAGTCACCACCACGCGCGACAGCCGCGGACGCCCTTTGTCGATTGTCGAAGGCTCCGGCACACCCGAAGCGCGACCAACGACGATCACGTGGCATCCGACTTACAATGTTGCGACACAAATCGTTCGCGATGGTCTGACCGAAACGCGCAGCTATGACGCGCAAGGTCGCCTGCAGTCGGTCACGCATACTGATACGACCACGCACTCGGTGCCATATTCGACCAACGGACAAACCCGCACCTTGACCTATAGCTGGGACGCCAATGGTCGGCTGCTATCGGTGAACGGGCCACTGGCACCGAACGGCCAGGGCGAGGATGACATAGCCACTTTCACTTACGATGCAGCGGGTAATCTCCTGACCAGCACAAACGGCCTGGGGCATGTCACGACATATGGAGGATATGACGCTAATGGTCGCCCCGGAACGATGACCGATGCTAATGGTCAGGTTACATCATACGCATATGACGAACTCGACCAGTGCGACCAGCGTAACAGTTGAGCATCCAACGAATCCGGCGCTCAACGCAGTCACGACAATGACATACGATGCGATTGGTCAACTCACGCAGATCACACTGCCCGCCACTGATCCGCTCAATATGGATTACGATGATGCGGGTCGTGTTATCGCCATCCACACCGCAAGTGGCGAGAGAATGGACTATGTCTATGACACGGCGGGCAATGTCACGCGTGAGACAACACTGCGTGGCGACGGGTCAACTGCCAGATACATCGCGCGCAGGTTTGACGAGTTGGGTCGACTGATCCGCGAGACGACCGGCCTGCGCAAAACCTCTCGTCTCGCTTACGACAAGGTCGGCAATATTACTTCATCTATAACCCCTGCTGGTAATGAGACCACAGCTGCCTTCGACGCGCTGGATCGTTTGGTCAGTACTGTTGCGCCTGATGGCGGCAGCAGCGCGATGGCCTATGACGACCGCGACAATATGGTTGGCTATACTGATCCGATCTCGGTCGCGACCCAGTTTGTCCATAACGGCTTTGGAGAGGTTATTCAGGAAGTCTCCCCAGATCGCGGCACGAACACCTACTCCTATGATGCTGCTGGCCGCATGATCCAATCGGCGGATGGCCGCGGACAAGTGATCGACTACACCTATGATGTGCTGGGACGGATTGTGAGTAAGGCGCCGGAAGGTCGACCTGCCTCTGAAATCATCACCTATGCCTATGATACGGGCGGCCTCCCCGGTTCCTACTCCATCGGACGCCTTACCAGCATGATCGATGGCACAGGCACGACTCTGTTTGCATACGATCATCGCGGCAATCTGACCGCAAAGCAGCAAAGCATCGGGTCCAGCGCCACTGCGCAGCTTGAATATACCTATGATCTCGCGGACCGGATCACGCAGATCACCTATCCCTCCGGGCGTCAGGTGCAATATGGATATGACAGCAAGGGGCGCGTGGCGAGCGTGCAGACGCGTGCCTCCGCGTCCATCCCGACCTGGACGTTTGTATCAAGTAATTATGGCTACGAGCCCTTTGGCCCTGTGGCGTCGGTGCAGCTGGGCAATGGCCTGGCGGTCGCCAATGATCGCGGCAATGACGGGCGGCTGGCATCGCGGCGGCTCTATCGCGTCTCTGACGACACCAGCTACTCGCACCTGACCTATCGCTATACGGCGGAAGACAATATCGGCGGGATCACCGATGAGCTTGATCCGTCCAGGTCTCAGCTGATGGGGTATGATGCGAATGGGCGGCTGAACTTATCAGTGATGGCTGGCCCGGCAAGCAACGACAATCACGCCTATAGCTATACGTCTGGCACGAACCAGCTGGCCTCGTTCACGCAAAATGCGGGCACGCGCAGTTACACCTATGACGGGCGCGGCAATATGCTCAGCGAGAGCCGCCCCGGCGGGGTTACGGTTGCGGCGGGCTATGATGGCTATGGTCGGCTGATCAGCTATGACCGCTCTAACGTCGGCGCGCAGAGCTACGTCTATAACGGCCTCGATGTCCGGGTATCGATGACCAAGCCCACCACGGGCACGCGGCACTTTGTCTATGATGCTGGTGGCCGGGTAATCGGAGAATATGGTGGCTCAGCGGGTGATGTATGGGCGGAGTTTATCTGGGCCTTGCCAGAGGTTGGTGCGGGGACTGGCACGTATGGCGGCGATGATGGTCTGGGTGGCTATATGCCGCTGGCGGTCGCAACGCCTGATGTAAACGCCAATATCCAGCTGATCTGGGTCCATGGCAATCATCTGGGCGTGCCCACTGTGGTCAGCGATGATCAGGGCAACACCGTGCCGCTGTCTGGCGATTATCAGCTCCCCGGCTTTCCGGGCCAGAGCCGCATCTTCTCGGACCTCTATTACAACCGCTACCGCGACTACGACCCCGTCACCGGCCGCTATATCCAAGCCGATCCTATCGGCCTTGGTGGAGGCGCCAACAGCTACGTCTATGCTCTCAACAATCCGGTCAATATGATCGATCCGGATGGGCTGTCTCCACTGGATTGGCTCGGACACGGACAGTTTGCGCCGATCGCAGGGGTCGGTGACGCACTCGGAGAGATCAATGCCCGCAATGCTGGCTATGATCCCAACGGAATATTCTGCATCGATCCGTGGGACGTGGGATTGTTTGCGCTGGGCGTGGGGCCGGGTGGTAAGTTAGGCGGAGAAGCCTTGAAGGGGGTTGGAAAGGCGATTGCTCGTAGTCGTGCAAAGCGGCGCGCGGCTCGCCAAGCGAAGAGAAACGCTAGACCTCAGATACCTACGTCGAGGTCAGGCAAGAATACTTCTGACGGCTGAGGTGGTCCTCGCGGACAGGCGGTAGACGGAGCGGACGGTCGTCCATCTGGAGTGGCAGACGGAACCCTCGATAGAAATAATGGGCCTGGCCATCCAGCTGGAATGGAGGCTGGCCGACTAAAGGAGAAGGAGCCTTTCGGTCGGTATGGACAGCCAAAGCTCAAGAACAACGGTAAGGGTAAGGCGAACATCAATGACTGAGCAGCACAGCAATTCAGACATCGAAATCCTTGACCGTATAAACCGTCAATCGAAGCTCGTCAGAGCGAGATCGTTGCGCGAAATGGCCGAGTCTCTTCCAAATGGTGTTTCTGACAACATGCGCCTTCTTAATGACGCAGAATCAATCGCAGTAAAACGCCTAGCGTCATACAAGTACCTTGATTTCCCAAAGGCTTTAAGAGGAGAGTCTACTCAAGGATTTATCCCAATCGGAGCTGCAATTGAAGGAAGTGCAGTCCACCGTTTCTTGAGTTCTCAGCAGTTAAACGAAGTTCTTGTTCTTTTTGAGCCATGGGTATCACGAGGCGTTGCTCTACTTTCATCCGAATTATTGTGTAAAAAATGGTGGGCGATTTTGGGGTCATGTGACTACTCACTCAAAGTATACGATCTTGATTTTTCAAAATCGTGCATCGTTGATAGTGACGACAGCGACAAGTCAATCGAATACAGAATCGCATTTTAGCTCTCTTTGGCAGCGCTGAACTAGTTATCGGTCAACTAAGAATTTTGGAATGGGATCGAACGATTATCGGGAGTTTTTCATGATTGTTTCTAGACATTTTGTTTTTTTGTTTTTGCCTCTGCTTGCCATTCCATCATCACCTGCCCTAGCTGAATGCCCCGTCCCTCACGTACTCAGCAATGGCGAAGTTGCTGACGCCACAGAGGTAATGGATAACTTCAATGCGGTGGCTCAGTGTGCGGATGACGCGGCGGACAACTCGGTCAAGCAATCGGGCGCGCCGCAGGCCGGTGAAGTCGCGGTATTTAGCGCTGACAAAGTCGTTACTGGAGGGAACCTCACTGGTGACGTGACCACATCTGGAGGCACTGCAACTACACTTGCTGATACCGGCGTAGTAGCTGGCAGCTATATTAACCCAAATATCTCTGTTGATTCCAAGGGTCGCATAACCGCCGCGACAAGCGGAACTGGCGGCGGCGGCGGGGGCACTGGTATTATTAGCGCGCGCGTTTCTATGTCTGGCTCGCAAACCCTGGCGACGTCTACGCATGACACGGTCGAATTTAATAATTTAGAGTTCTCCGGGCTGCCGGGCCTATGGGGCGGCTCCTCGAACTACTCGTTCGTTATTCCCTCTGGTGTCAATCGTGCTGAGATCGTGGCATCTACCGGTGTCTCTGGAGATCATACAGGAAGCTTTTCAGTCTCAATACGTAAGAATGGCGGGACTATAGCCCGGCAAGGCGGTAACGATTATTACAGTACTGCTATCGTATCCACAGGGGTAATTGCTGTCGTTCCCGGTGATGCATTTAGGGTGAGCGCTTGGAGCGCCCAACCGAAGACATTGGGCAGCAATAGCTGGGGCAAGCCATATCTGTCGATCAAGGTTTGGAATGAATAGCCAAAGCAAGCCGAGTTTTGAATCGCAGCGCTTGGATCTTTCAGTTAGCTTCCTAAAGCTTGAAAGGGTCGATTCGGGGACATCCAATTAGCGACGAGCTAAACAGCACAACATTGTTTACCGGCCTTACGCGGTACGCAAATGTTCGCTGGTGTCACCTATACATTCTTCATCATCAATGTGGTGATTACGGTTGAGCTGTTTCTGATCTTCCGCTCTTGGTGGATCTTGCTTGTTGCGTTGGTGCTGCACGGGATTGGCGCTTTGCTGTGTCTGCGCGAACCGCGTTTCTTCGACCTTTGGATCACACGCGTGCGCACCTGCCCACGTATCAAGAATTACAATCTGTGGCGATGCAACTCCTACCGGCCCTGACCCGTGATAGACGCGTGATGGCGCGCGAGGCTCCGGTTGGAGCACACCTGCCATATGCGCGGCATCTGGATGATGTGACGATTGAAACGCGCGATGGTTTGTTAATGCAGACTATCCGGGTTGGCGGTTTGTTGTTTGAAACTGCTGATAGTGATGAACTCAATTATCGCGCCGAGCTACGCGATGCGATGCTGCGCGCGCTGGGGTCATCGCGCTATGCGCTCTACCATCATGTGGTGCGGCGACGGGCGGAGACGTCGCTTGATGCGGATTGGCCCGATGCTTTTTCGAAGAAGCTCGATGAGCGCTGGCGCACACGGTTGGGGCGTAAAGAACTCTACGTCAACGAGCTGTTTCTGACGATTGTTCGCAGACCCACCCAAGGGCGGATGGGTTTTACGGATAGGCTGCGCGGCTTCTTTGCCAAATCGACTGGCGGCAATGCCGCGCATATCGCGGTCGAGAAGCATGCGCTGGACAATGCGCGCGAGGCGCTGGTTGCGGCGCTGGGGCGCTATGATCCGCATGTGCTCTCACGCTATGAAAGCAGCGATGGCGTACGATCAGAGCCGCTCGAGTTTCTCTCCTATCTCTTCAATGCTGATATGAGTCCGGTTGTCACCCCGCATGGCGATCTGGGTCACCATATTCCAGCGCGGCGGGTGAGCTTTGGCCAAGACACCGTTGAGCTTGCGCCCAACGGCAATTTAGGTCGCCGGTTCGTGGCGCTGGTATCGATCAAGGATTGGCCGAACCGGACCATGCCGGGCATGTTTGATGAGCTGTATCGGCTACCGTTTGAGCTTAATGTCAGCCAGAGCTTTGCGTTTGTGGAACGCCGCGAGGCGCTCGGCAAAATGAACCTGGCGCTGCGGCGCATGCAGTCAGCCGAAGACGAAGCACTGTCGCTGCGCGATGAGCTGGCGGTGGCCAAGGATGAAGTGGCGGCGGGTCGCGCGGGCTTTGGCGAGCATCACACGACGGTTGCTGTGCATGCCGATAGCCTCAAGCAATTGGATACCAATGTTGCTGAGGTGATCGCATTGATGGCAGACCTTGGCATTAATGCGGTGCGCGAGGACATCGCGTTGGAGCCAACATTTTGGGCACAGTTTCCGGGGAACTTCCGGTATATCGCGAGGCGCGGTCTGGTTTCGACGACCAATTTCGCGGGGCTGGCCAGCCTGCACAACTTCCCGGTTGGTCGCGAGCGCGCCAATCATTGGGGCGACGCCGTTACCCTGTTTGAGACAACTGCTGCAGGTCCCTATTTCTTCAATTTCCACCAGAAGGATTTGGGCAATTTCACGGTGATTGGCCCGTCGGGTTCTGGCAAGACCGTGGTCCTAGGCTTTCTGCTTGCGCAGGCGCGCAAATATCGCCCGCGTACTATTTTCTTCGACAAAGATCGGGGCGCTGAACTGTTTATCCGCGCCATTGGCGGCTCTTATGATCGCTTGTGCCCTGGCGAGGCTTCCGGGCTTAATCCGCTCCAGCTTGACGACACGCCCGCGAACCGAGCCTTCTTGATCGAATGGCTGCAATTGCTGGCCGGAGGCGCTGACGGAGACGAGCTCGACCGTATTCGTGATGCGATTGAGACCAATTTTCACCAGCCTAAAGCGCGTCGTCGCTTGCGTTATCTGGTCGAGCTATTCCGCGGTGGTGATCGCCCGCGCATTGGTGATTTGTATGCGCGGATGAAACCGTGGTGGGGTGATGGTGAGCGTGCGTGGCTGTTCGACAATGAAGTCGACACAACCGATCTTTCTCAAGAAACAGTCGGCTTCGATATGACCGCGATCCTTGACGATCCGGCTTTGCGGACCCCGGCTATGCTCTATTTCTTCCACCGGGTTGAGCAGCGATTGGATGGTACGCCCGCGATCATTGTGGTCGATGAGGGATGGAAGGCGCTCGACGATGATATTTTCGTTCGGCGCATTCGCGATTGGGAAAAGACGATCCGCAAGAAAAACGGGATTGTCGGCTTTGCCACACAAAGCGCGCAGGATGCGCTCGAAAGCACGATTGCGAGTGCTATCATTGAGCAGGCGGCAACCCAGATATTTATGATCAATCCAAAAGCGCGTGCTGAGGATTACATAAATGGCTTTGGGCTTTCGAAGCATGAGTATGACCTGAGTGCGCACATTGCCTGACAGTTCGCATTGCTTCTTAATCCGCCATGGCAACGAAAGCGTGGTCGCCCGGCTTGATCTCACTGGCGAGCAGGAATTGCTGACGATCCTCTCCGGACGCGAGGCGACCGTGCGGCTCTACGACGAGCTGGTTGTGGAAACCGGCGATGATCCGGCCAAATGGATGAAGCCTCTACTAGAAAGAGCCGCCTAGATGGCGTGCCCGCAAATCTTGACTGGCAGTGAGTTTTTGCCACGCGCGTTGGAGCACATAGATTGCCAATCGCGTGCATTGGGCACGTTCGGCTATCAGTCGCTCGCAGAACCGGGATCGCTCGCCGCGACCGTGATGACCGGTCTGCTCACACTCTTTATTGCGCTGTTTGCACTTCGGCTGCTCTTCGGGCCGTCTCCAGGCGCTCGCGATACAGTCTATGATGTCCTGAAAATCGGAATTGTGTTGACGCTGGCCTTTTCCTGGCCCGCCTGGAAAGTGCTGGTACATGACGTGGTTTTGGATGGGCCAGCGCAGATTGCAGCAGCAATTGCCTCGCCTTCGATCGGCGAGGTAGGCCAGAGCTTTACCCAGCGCTTGCAAGCGACCGATAGCGCGCTGGTTGAACTGACCGAAATTGGCACCGTACCGTAACAATGGCGCGCTCATTGAAGGCGATAGTTTGGGCGGAACGTTTGCTGGCAGCGCGCTGCGTGATGAGAACGCCTTTGGGTCGGCAAGGCTGGTGTTTCTGGCAGGCGTAATCGCCTCGCTTGCTTTGCTCAGACTTGCCGCCGGCCTTTTGCTGGCGCTCGCGCCGCTGGCTGCGGGATTGCTGCTCTTCGGCGCAACACGGGGCCTCTTCTCAGGCTGGCTGCGCGGCTTAGTGTTGACTTTGGTGGGCACGCTTGGAGCGAGTATTGTTCTTGCCATTGAGATGGCGATACTCGGACCATGGCTGACCGACGTGTTGCGTGTCCGTGCGTTGGGGTATGCAACGCCCTCCGCCCCCATCGAACTGTTCGCGATGACCCTGGCTTTTGCCGCCGTGTTGGTTGGTATGGTCTGGCTGCTTGGCAAAGTCGCCTTCACACGCGGGTGGCAGGAGATGCGCGAGCTTGCCGTGTCGTTACCCAACCTGCCCGTACAAAGCTTTGGCGCACCGCAAACAGCAGTAGTAGCAGGTAATCGCGCCGAACGGATTTCGGGAAGCGTTGAAAGTGTTCTTCGGCGTGAAGAACAGACCAAGCTTAGACGCCTCGATTATGAGCGGGGCGCGGGCAGTAGCGGTGCGACCTCTGGACGGTCAGCAAAAATGCCCGCGTCATCGCAACCGCCGCGCCTTGGCAGCTCTTATCGCCGGACCAGTCAGCGCAGTTCGGGCGCCGCGCAGCAAAGGGATAGCCGATAGATGACCGCGCATGACAATATTGATCTTTCCGAGATCGAAGTGGCGGATAGTTGGGCGCAAAGCGTGACCGATGATCTGGAACGTTCGCGGCGTACCGCCTGGATTGTCGCCTGCGTATCGGCTGCGGTTGCGTTGCTGCTGGCAATCGCCTTAGTCATTTTATTGCCGCTCAAGACTGTCGAGCCTTACACGCTGCTTGTCGATCGCCAGACTGGCAATGTGGAAGCGCTGGCTCCGCTCGATGCCCAAACCGTCACCGCTGACAGTGCGCTAACGCGTTCCTTCCTCGTCCAATATGTGATTGCACGCGAGAGCTTCGATGCCGATAGCTTTGACCGCGACTATCAGAAGGTTGCGCTGTGGAGCGCCAGTGATGCGCGCCAGCGTTATGTCGGGTTGATGCAGGCCAATAGTCCTTTGAGCCCATTGGCTTATGTGCCGCGCGGCGGGACAATTCGTACAGAGATAAAAAGCGTTGCGTCATTGGGCACCGACCGCTCGCTAGTGCGGTTCCAAACGAAGCAGATTGATCCTGGCGCTCGTCCTCGACCGCCGCAGGATTGGCAGGCGGTGATCAATTTTGGCTATAGCGAAGCGCCGATGAGTGAAGCAGATCGCTTGCTTAATCCACTCGGGTTTCAAGTCACCCGCTACCGCCGCGATGCAGAGACCTTACCTGATCCAGCGCCAGCACAAGCGGCGGATACGCGAGCACCAATTCAGGAAGCGACCCCATGAGGCTGATTTTCGCCATTGCTTGCGCGATTGGGCTCAGTGCGCCTGTCGCTGCTCAGATTGTGCCTGAACCGTCACCGGATAATCCGCGCATTCAAACTGCGCGTTGGGAGCAAGGTCAGGAGATATTCCTTACTGCACTACCCGCAAGTGGATTGACGATTGTGCTGGAGCCAGGCGAGCAAATCACACGTGTTGAGCTTGATGATGGCAATGCCATTGCCGCGACTGTATCGGCGGAAAACGACGGCCTGCTGCTGGTGCCCAAACGCATTGGCGAGCTTGGCAGGGTCCGTGTGCAGACCGATCGACGCTTCTATGGCTTCTCCCTTCGTACTGGGCAGGATCTGATGGCAGCCTATGTCGTGCAGATGGACTTTGCCCCGCCATCCATGCCGTTGGACGTCGTTGCCCCAAGCGATCCGGTGAGCAACGAGCGTTGGCGCTATCACTTAAAAGGAGACCGCGAAGTGCGTCCCTTCGCAATCAGCGATAATGGTCAGCGCACAACAATCGAGTTCGCGCCCGACCAGGCGTTACCCGCTGTCTTTGGGATTGGCCCATCGGGCAAGGAACAGGTGGTCAATGGCCATATGCGCAGCGGTCAATTTGTGATTGATCGGGTGTGGGAACGGCTCGTCTTCCGCATCGATAAAGAAAAAGCCACGGCCCGCCGCAACAAAACACCGGAGCAGGCTGATGGCTAGCACTCTAACCGACGATACTCCGCAAGACATCCGCCCTGTGGTGGCCACAGGTGGCAACAACAATCTGGGACTATGGGCGTTTCTCGCGATTTTGCTGCTGGGCGGCGCGTGGTTGTTTACAGCGCTGAGCGCCAGCCGTGAGGCTGCAAACGCGCCGCGCGCCAGCTTGCCCGCGAGTGTGACCGGCAATCAGATCACTGCGCCAGATGCGCCGGCATTGCCACCGCGCTTTCTGGACCCCGAAGCGCAATTGGACCGTCGGGGTGTTGTACAGCCTAATGCACAAGGCGAAGCGCCTGCCTTGCGCAATCTCGCGCCTCCACCGCCTCCGGTGACTTACACTCCTCCACCGCAACAATTTGCGCCGGTCGCACCAGTGCCTGATCCTTTCACCGTGCAGGCCAGCCGGCCTGAGGTTGTCTTTGATCGCAGCAGAGCGGCGACGGCATTCGCCACGGACGAAGGTGAGGACGAAAGTGCGGACCGTATCTCCGCAGGCCGCCTTTCCAATCCATCTTTCACCGTTCCGCTGGGTACGATCATCCCCGCCGTCCTCGAAACCGCGTTTGACTCTACCCAGGCAGGGGGAGCCCGTGCGCTCGTGCAGCGTAACATCTACAGCTTTGATGGCAGCCACATCCTGATCCCACGCGGCAGCCGTTTGCATGGCGAGTATGAGGGACAATTAGAACGTGGACAGAACCGCGCCCTAATTCAATGGACACGCCTGATCCGGCCAGACGGAGTGACCATAGCGCTTGACTCGCCTGCTTCCGGACCGCTTGGCAAAGCAGGCGTTAAAGGCAAAGTGGACAGCAAATTCTTCCAACGCTTTGGCGGCGCGATACTGCAATCTGTGCTCGATATCGGCGTTGGCGTGGCAACCCGCGAAGCGACAGACGGCGTGATTGTGGCGCTCCCTGGCAGCACGCAAAACGTATCTCAAATCCAGCCGCAAGAGATACGGCCAACACTCAAAGTGAAGCATGGCACGAGCGTGTCGGTCTATGTCGCGCGCGATCTCGACTTTGCCAGCGTCGAGCGCTGAGGCGATGGAGGCGGGATACTACCTCGACTCCTTCTTGGCACCACTTGCGCCGTGGCTCGAGCGCGAGGATGTGACTGACATCTGGATCAATCAGCCGGGTGAAGTGTGGATTGAACGTCTGGGCGGTGGAACCGAGCGTTTCGAGGAACCATCGCTAACTGAGATTCTGCTGGAGCGGCTTGCCCGGCAAATTGCCGCCACCGGGGCTCAGGGTGTTAGCCGCGCGCAGCCATTGCTTGCGGCGAGCCTTCCTGATGGATCGCGCGTGCAAGTCGTCGCGCCACCTGCGACGCGCGGCGGGCATGCCTTCGCTATTCGCCGACATGTGTCGTCAGATTTGTCGCTCGCGGATTGGGTGGAAAGTGGCGCGCTGGATGGGCTGAAAGAAGGCCAATCACTGGCAAAAGATGAGCCGCAATGGCGCAGCGTTGCCGTTGAGAATGCCGAGGCAGCTCTGCGCAAGGCGGTGAAAAAACGGCAAAACGTCCTCGTCGCTGGCGGGACCTCAACCGGGAAAACGACCTTCCTCAACGCATTGCTCGCTGAGATACCTGAACATGAGCGGCTGATATTGATCGAGGATACCGAAGAGCTTAAACTCAAACACGCTAATGGAGTCGGTCTCCTCGCAGCACGCGGCAACCTGGCCGAAGCTGATGTCAGCGCGGAAGACCTGCTGATTGCCGCGCTACGCATGCGGTACGGACCGGATCATTCTGGGTGAGCTACGCGGGAATGAGGCATTCACCTTCCTGCGCGCCGTTAATACCGGCCATCCCGGTTCCATGACCACTATTCATGCAGATACACCGTCGCGTGCAATTGAGCAGCTAGCCTTGCTAGTTTTGCAGTCAGGGTCAAAGCTCTCGCGCGAGGACGTCAGGCATTACGTGCGCGAGAGCGTCGATGTGTTTGTGCAGCTGGAACGGCGCGAAGGGAAGCGCCAGGTCACCCAGTTGATGGTGCGGGAGAGCGGGCTGTGAGCGCTGCTCCTTTTTCAGCGAGCTCTGTCACACCCTTCGAAAGCTCGGTCGAATGGATTTCTGGAACGCTCTTGGGAAGCGTCGCGGTTGGCCTTTGCGTGCTCGCGGTGGCAATGATTGGCCTAATGATGCTGACGGGCCGTCTGCCTGTACGCATTGGCTTGCGGGTTGTGATCGGTTGCTTCGTGTTGCTTGGCGCGCCGATCATAGCTGCAGGCTTTAGTGCGAGTTGGTCAGGCCTATCCGAGCCTCAGCCAGCCGTGATCACGCCTGTGCAGATCGATCGCCCCGATCCGCGGGCAGACCTACCGCCCGCGCAGTACGATCCCTATGCAGGGGCTTCATTGAGGACGGATTGAGGCGAGCCGGCCATTTTGTTCATATCCATTTACGACCTTAGGAGCCAGCGCAGACTGCGTACGCTTTCGCCAAGCAACGTGCTTAGCGATTATGGCTGATATTGGGTCGTTTGCGGACTGTCCGCTTTTAAAGCTGCCAAGGGCGCTGACTCAATCCCTCAGCTCCACCCAAACCGGCGCATGGTCGCTCGCTTTTTCACGGCCGCGATGGTCCTTGTCGACCCCGGCTGCGGTTAGCCGGTCAGCGAGTTCAGGCGTCAGCAGCAGGTGATCGATACGAAACCCGTGATCGCGTTGCCAGGCACCTGCTTGATAGTCCCAATACGTCCAGATGCCGCCGCGTGGATTGAGAGTGTTGATGGCGTCGGTCCAGCCCTCGGTCAATAGCTGCTTATACGCGTTACGGCTCTCTGGCTGCATCAGCGCGTCACTGGCCATTGCCTTGGTCGCCCACACATCCTTGTCTTCAGGAATCACGTTGAAATCACCGACGACCGCCGCCGGTACTTCCTCTCTCCAGATCGCACCCATGCGCGCGCGCAATTTCTCCATCCAAGCGAGCTTGTAGTCAAACTTTGGCCCGGGATGCGGGTTTCCGTTGGGCAGATATATGCACACTACCCGCGTGGCGCTCCCCTCACGGACGACATCCACCTCAAGATAGCGAGCTTGCTCACCCTCACCCTCTTTCGGGCCGTCGATCCCAAGGCCGCGCTGGACTTCTTGAGGCGGTTCGTACCCGGCCTTGCCATCGGTTAGAATGGCAACGCCGTTAAATGCCTTCTGACCATGTGTAAGGACATGATAGCCAAGCTCTTCCAGCTCCGATGCGGGGAAATTCTCATCAACCGATTTGATTTCCTGAAGGCACGCGACTGACGATACGCGTTTCTTCCAACCACTCTTTCAGACGGGGAAGTCGCGCCTTAATGCCATTGATGTTGAACGTTGCGATTTTCAAACGCTTGCTGCCTTTGCCGTTCGGGCTGAGCCTGTCGAAGCCCCGCTCTTTCCAGAGCCACCGGGTGTGCAGAAAAACCGACCCTTCGACAAGCTCAGGGTGAACGGAAGCAAGAAAAACCTACTCAGAAGACCTCAAATCCCGAAGCTGGAGCCGCAGCCACACCCTGCCGCGGCTTGCGGGTTTTCAACGCGGAAGGCCGCACCACCCAGTGATTCTACAAAATCAACTACACTTCCCGCCACCAGATCGAGGCTAACCGGGTCCACGACCAGTTTCACCCCATCGGTTTCGCTGATCATGTCGTCATTATCAGCGGCGTCAGCCAGATCGAACTTGTATTGAAAACCAGAACATCCGCCACCCTCCACCGACAGCCGCAGAATAGCAGGCTTTGACTGTCGTTCAGCAATCCAGGCAACGCGTTTTGCCGCCGCATCAGTTAGGGTGAGCGTGTTGGTCATTGCACTGCGATGTAGGCGTGACTTACGTCCAGCTCAAGGTTTGCTTTGCAATCTACCTAGTCATTCGTGCCCTCTGCCCTTCCACCCGGAACCTGCTCGAGTAATCTCCAGGTGGAAGGGCAGAGGGCACGAATGACTAGACCTAAATCACCTTAAGTCTGAATGTATTCGCGCAGCGCCTCTGCCTCATGCTGAACCTCGTCAATTTTGCTCTTCACCAGATCACCGATGGAGATGAACGCGCACAATGCGCCACTATCAATCACCGGGAAATGGCGGAAGCGCCGCCTGGTCATCAGTGACAGAGCGTCATCAATTTTGGCTGTAGGCTCTACGCTCACGGTACCGGTGACGTCATGATCGCGCCGACTGTTTTTCCAAGGCATTGGTCACCATCGTCAGCCAGATGATAAATCACATCGCGTTCTGATAAAATGCCGACCACCTTGCCCGCATCCAAGACCGGCAGAGCGCCAATCCGTTTGCCCGCAAGCATCGAAACCGCTTCGCGCACCGGCGTATTTACATCGCATGCGATGATGTCTGATGAGGAACGATTGGCGATGATTTTGGCGATGGTCATGATCGGTGACTCCATTGACGTCTTGCAAAATATGCCATTTCGCATTTGAAAAAGCGAATCCGGTAACCACTTAGTCGGTTGCCAGCGCGTCGCGCGAGGCCCATTGGAGTGTGCATGGTCGAAAAATCCCCTTGGATGATTCGGAAACCGCCGCCTACGCGTGGGCGCGTTATCGGCGTATCATGCGGCTGATGCTGTTTATCACTATTGGCGTAGTCGCCATCGGGATTGCGATCCTGTATGATTCCGATGGCGCTGCTTCGATTCACTTCTACATCGCAACCGCGCTGGGCATTGGCTTCACGATGTTACTGACCAGCGCGTTGATGGGACTGGTATTCCTGTCGCATGGGACGGGTCATGATGCTTCGGTCGACAATCGCCTGCCAGATTCAGATGAGCTGTTTGGCGAAAAGAAGGATGATTGACGCCTGATTTAGGGTGCTTGCAGCCTGAATTCCTCGACCGGCTGCCCGCCGATCAAATGCTCCTCAATGATCCGGTCCAGCACGTCGGGGCTACACGAATGATACCAAACGCCGTCAGGCCAGACGACGGCAATTGGGCCCTTGCCACAGATCTGTAGGCAGTCGGCTTTTGATCGTTGCACACCGCCGCCAGCCCCTTTGGGGTGGTCAGCGGTTCGCTTCGGTCCCACCAGGCCACGTTCTTTCAGGCGGTTTTTAAGAAATTGCCATGCAGTTGCACCAGCTTCTGGCGAGCAACATTTCTGCTTTTCGGACAGTGCGCACAGGAAGATCTGGCGTTCGACGCCACTCTCTTTGCTCGTCGAACCGTAATGCCTGCCCAGCGCGGATTGCGCGGCGAGCAAATCAGTGTCGCTCATTGTTGCTCTGCGCCTTCATCCTCAGCCAGCCAGCGATCCAGCCAAGCGAAAACCGTATTGTGCCATTGCAGCGAGTTTTTCGCGCTGAGAACCCAGTGATTTTCATCGGGAAAGACCAGCAATTGTGAGGGGATGCCGCGTTCCTGCAGTGCCGTGAAGCTGGCAATGCCTTGGGTGTAGGGTACGCGGAAATCCTGTTCCCCGGTGATTACGAGCATTGGCGTTTGCCAATTGTCGACGTGATTGGCCGGGTTCCAGCGCTCATATTCGTCGGTTGCCTCGGTATACGAGCCGCCGAAATCCCATCTGGGGAACCACAATTCCTCGGTCACGTAGTAAAAGCTGCGCATGTCAAAAAGGCCATCATGCTGGACCAGACACTTGAAACGATCCGGCCACCTCCCAGCGATCCAATTGACCATATAGCCGCCATAGCTGGCGCCCATTGCGCAGGCGCGGGTCCCATCAATCTGCGGATCCAGCTCCAGAGCGGCGGCGAGGCCTTTCTGCAAATCTTCCAGCGGCTTACCACCCCAATCACGGTTGATCGCATCGGTGAATTCCTGCCCATATCCCGTGCTGCCGTGAAAATCGACGGAGATGACGGCATAGCCCTGGCTCGCGATAACGCGCGGGTTCCAGCGGCTCGACCATCCGTCGTTGAAGCTGCCCTGTGGCCCGCCATGGATGTACAGGATAGCTGGTATTGGTCCGTCGCGATCCTCCAACTTGGTGATCTGACCCCAAACGGTTTCGCCATTGGCTCCTGCAAAGCTAAACCGGCGAACGACGACCGAGGCGCGCTTGCCCAGTTCACTGCGTGCGACATCGGTTAGCGTACCGGGCCTGCCCCATACCATCTGAGAGATACAGTTCGTGCGGAGCGCCAATCGAATCTCGAGTGAACAGGAGACGATTGTCGCTGAGAGGTGTTACATTGCCGATATGGGCTTCGTTGCCAGCGATCAGATCGAGCCGTTCAACCGCGCCCGTGCGTGCGTCGATCTGGAAAGCAGGCGTATCGAGTACATCTTGAGCGGTTGCGATAATGTGGTGTGAGTCGGGCGTCCACGCTAGCGAGCCAAAACTGCGGTCAAAATCTTGCGTCAAAGCACGTGTTTTGCCCGTTTTGAGGTCGCGCAGGTGCACGACCAGCCGGTCGCTTTCATATCCGGCTCGCTCCATCGCAAGATAAGCGAGATAGCGCCCATCGGGGGATGGTGCTGGTCCGGTGTCGACCGCTGCATTGCCTTGGGTAAGGTTGCTTGGCGCATCACCGGAGAGGTCGGAAAACCAGATGTTGAAATCGGTCGAGGTTGGCTCGCTGGCTCCGGCCTGACGCGCGGTGAAATAGACCCCACTGCCATCTGACGCCCAAGCGATATCACTGCCACCGCCAAAGGGCCGGGTCGGTGTGTGGCCAGTCAGAGCGCCTTTGCCAGCTGGCCCGTCCAGCGCGATACCATTACCGGCAACCAAACCGTCGTTGAGATCAAAGACAAATACGCGATTATAGGAGCCGGGGCTGGTCCAGTGATCCCAGTGCCTTACGAATCCCTCATCGCCATCATAAAGCCGTCCAGAGCCAGGGCCGGGCAGGTGCTTTGCGCCATCATCTTCACAGCCAAATGTCGGGCAATCGCGCGCAATCTCGGCCCAGAGGGCAACCTTATCGCCTGCTGGTGCCAGCTTGAAGCCATCAATTCCCTTGCCATCCATATCGGCAATAATCATGGGCTCGCCCAGGTCTCCACTGTCGGTTACAGTGACTCGCCAAAGACGGGCGTAGCGCGGATCCCCCGGTTCATCTCCTCCGATGTCCGCCGAAAGGAAGTAAATCGCATCATCTGGCCCGAAGGCGAGAGAATGCACTTCCATATCAAAATTCAGAGGTATGGGTTGGCTGATCGAGGCGCCAATATCGAGCAGGAAATAGGCTGGATCCCGCTCATAGGTTTCGGGGTCTGTCTCAGTGACGCGATAAATCACCAGCTGTCCATCATTGCTGACAATGGGTGAGCCTAGCCGCGGCATCGTGATCAGATCTTCGGCGCTCATGGGCGACCGGACTTCAGCAGTGCGATCGTCCGCCAAGACAGGTGAAGAGGTCAGCGTAAACGCAGCGAAAAGCGCAGTCGCGCTCCGGGCAAGTATTCTCATGCGGATGATCTAGCGGTGCAACCGCCAAAAGTTAAGCAGGGTCAGCGCGATTATTCGCTGCGCTTGCCGGCGATACGCGCGATTTCTGCCTTCACAAGTTCTTCCACCATGTCGGGCAGGTTGGCGTCGAGCCATTCGGCCAGCATTGGACGCAGCATTTCACGCACCAGCCCCTCCAGCGATGTCTCACCGGAACGAACAATCTGCGGCTGCTTACTGGGTTTAGACAGCATGGCGAGCGCGGCGAAATTTTCCTGCATCGCGCTCCGGGTGGTTTCTGCGATTAGTGTTTCGGTGCTTTCCTCTTCAATGATGGGGTCAACATCATCAATGACGCTATCAACTCCATCAATCACGGCATCCTCATCAAGTTCAAGGATTTCCTCCGCCTCATCGGCGCTGGCCGGCTCGATGACTTCAGCGGCATTGTCGTCATCCGCCTTGCTTGCAACCAATCCAGCGCGTTCGCGGCGTTCGGCGATCATGCCGTCACGATTGTCGCGTGCGATCACTTTCTTAATGGAATCGAGGATTTCCTCAACCGAAGGTTCGCCTTCCTGCTGCATGCTTCTCAAAGTCTCCAATTGGCACCAACGCGAATCACGTTACGTGAAAAACTGTTTGGTTAACAGAGGGAAAAATGCGCAGGTCTGAGCTCCGCTGCAAGACTTTATTCGTCCAGCTGAGGGCCAATCAGAGATGTTGCCGCCGGAATATCGGCAGTTGAGCTGCTTTGCGCTTGCGGCTCTGGATCGCGGTCAAAGTCGAACCATTTGCCCCTTACGCGTTCATAATTGGTCATGGGGTCATACAATACGCCCTCGTCGCCGAGGCCCAGATCGCGTGCTTCTGCACGGCCCATAGCGGCCAGCAGGCTGAACCCGGCGACATAGGCGTTGCGCCGTGCTGTCACGAGTTGAACGCGGGCAGAAAGCAGTTCCTGCTCGGCGTTCAGCACGTCGAGAATTGAGCGATTGCCGATGCTGTTTTCTGCGCGCACGCCCTCAAGACTGAGTTCAGCCGCCTGCACTGCGGCGTTGGCGCTGTCGATGATCGCAAGAGACGCCTGCCAGCTGGAAAAGGACGAGCGCGTTTGCGCGATGACATTGCGCTCGGTAGCGATGACTTGCTCAAGCGCGGCGTTTTCGCGGGCAAAGGCCTGACGCTGTTGTGCCGCTGGCCGACCTCCCTGAAAAATGGGGACGGTCAACTGAACTCCGGCATTGGCCGTGGTTTCGCTTTGGGCGAAATCTGCCGCAATGGGGCCACCCAATGTGTCGAAATAGTTGTTGTATTGCCCGCGCACAAACAGCCCAAGCGTGGGCAAGCGACTTGCGCCGGCAACTTCGCTGTCAAAACCAGCGGCCTCTGCGCGTTCCTTTGCCGCGATCAAGTCCGGATTATGTTCCATCGCGCTCAGCACGGCATCGCCGACGCTTGCGGGAAGGTTTGGCAGCGGCGGCGGAGGCTCTAGTGATTCAGGGGTCTTGCCAACCAATTGCACATAGGTCTCGCGCGCGGCGATCAGGTTGGCCTGTGAGGTGCGTAGGTCGCTTTGAGCGACCGCAAGACGAGAGCGTGATTGCGCGACATCGGTGCGGGTCAGATCGCCAATTTCAAACCGGTCGCTGGTCGCCTCCAGGTTGATCATCAGCACATCGACCTGATTGGCGGACAGACCGACCAAGGCTTCGTTGCGCAGCACATCCATGTATGCCGCGACCACCTGACTGAAGACACCGCTTTCGGTTCCGCGCAGGTCGGCTTGCCCAGCCACAATGCGCTCTTCTGCAGCCTTAATCCCGTTCTTAGCCGCGCCACCCTGATAGACAGGTACATTCAGTTGGGGGCCGATCTGAAGCACGCGGCGGGGCGCAGTAAAGCTGTTCGGCGAAACTCTGAGAAATTCAATATACGTGGCGGTTGCGTCAATTGACGGGCGTGCCCGTGCGTTCTGGATCGGTAATTCTTCGTCGGTTGCACGCTGGTTGGCACGCGCAGCCAACAACGTCGGGTTATCAGTGTAGGCGCGCGTCAGTGCATCTTGCAGCGTGTCCGCCTGAGCGGGCGCAGCGAGGGAAAGCGCACTTGCTCCCAACAGAACGGCGGCCCCTCCCTTACGCATCAGAAGCTCCAGCTTTCCGTTTTGTCGAAGGCGCTGATCCGCGGCGCGCCAACATCGGCGACCGCGATCAAGGCAATGCCATTGGCTGTTGGGCGGCCAGTGGCAAGGCGTGTCACGCCATTTTCCACCAGGCCCGCCACGACGCGGCCTTGCGGGCTGAGGCGCTTGGCGAGCTTTGCGGGTAGCTCTTCAACCGCTCCATCAATCAGTAGCAGGCTGGCGTTCTTAATCTTTGCCTTGCCCGCTGCCCCGTCTGAGGCGTTAATCGTTTCGACGCTCGCCACAAGAGGACGGACAAGCTCAGCCAGATAGCCACTGCCTCCGCTTACAATCAGCACCGTATCATCTGACGCCGGGCGCGCTTCTGCGAGCAACATGCCGTGAAACAGAGGTGATGGCAGAGCGCCGCCGTCAGACAGGCGGATTGCGCGGTCCATATACGCCGTGCCGCGGGCACTTTCCGGCACAAAATTCTCACGCGCAACGATGCCCATGCGTTCGAGCACGAAAGGTTCATTGACTCCGCTGGTGCGCAGCTGGCTGTCGATCATCGCCTTGCGGGCGGCGGCAAAATCAATGGAAGCAGGGGAAAGTTCGGCTATCATCTTGTTCTCTTACGCAGTGTATTGCACAAGTAATACAGTCTTGCAACCTGATATGCAACGGTATGCGCTGCCTTAGGCGCAAGTGCCATTGCAGCCAAGCGCTTTGACCCTCAAGAGTTTTCCCGCCAAAGGGCTGTGGTAATTCTGCGAAACGGAGGATCGCGGCGATGAGCGACATGCGAGCGAGTAATACGATGGTTGTGATCAAAGAGGCGGATCTCATCGAGAGTGTGGCGGATGCGCTGCAGTTCATCTCTTACTACCACCCCATGGATTACATCGGTGCGTTGGGTGAAGCCTATGAGGTTGAACAGGGCCCAGCAGCGAAAGATGCGATCGCGCAAATCCTCACCAATTCGCGAATGTGTGCCGAGGGGCATCGCCCAATTTGTCAGGACACCGGCATAGTCAACGTCTTTGTAAAATGGGGCCAGAATTGCCAGCTTGAGTCGAAGCTGAGCCTGCAAGAGGTGGTCGATGAAGGGGTGCGCCGGGCTTACAACCATTCCGAGAACAAGCTGCGCGCCTCAATCCTTGCTGATCCTGCATTCACCCGTCGCAACACCCGCGACAACACGCCCAGCGTTCTCGCGGTAGAAATGGTGCCGGGCGACACCGTGTCGATTGATGTCGCAGCGAAAGGCGGCGGGAGCGAGAATAAATCCAAGTTCAAGATGATGAACCCTTCGGATAATATCGTCGATTGGGTAGTCGCGCAGATACCGTCCATGGGCGCAGGTTGGTGCCCGCCAGGCATGCTGGGCATTGGGATTGGTGGCACGGCTGAGCATTGCATGAAGCTTGCCAAGCAAAGCCTGATGGACCCGATCAATATGGGCCAACTGAAGCAGCGCGGCGCGCGAACCGACATCGAGCAGTTGCGCATAGACATCTTTGACGCAGTTAACGCCATGGGTGTCGGAGCTCAGGGGCTGGGCGGACTGTCCACCGTGCTCGACGTGAAGATCTATGACGCCCCGTGCCATGCAGCGGGCAAGCCGGTCGCGATGATCCCCAATTGCGCCGCGACACGTCACGCCCACTTCACGCTGGACGGCTCTGGCCCAACCTATCTGGAAAAGCCCGATCTCGATGCGTGGCCGAAGGTTAACTGGCAACCTGATGCCGCCGCGAAGCGAGTGAATCTCGACACGCTGACGCCTGAGGAAGTTGCAAGCTGGGAGCATGGCGATCGTCTATTGCTGTCCGGCAAGATGCTGACCGGGCGTGATGCTGCTCACAAGCGGATCAAGGATATGCTTGAGCGGGGCGAAGAGCTGCCGGTCGATTTCAAGGGTCGTGCCATCTACTATGTCGGTCCGGTTGATCCGGTGATGGGCGAGGTTGTCGGCCCGGCTGGCCCTACGACGGCGACGCGGATGGACAAATTTACCGAGACCATGCTCGCTCTCGGCCTGTTGGCGATGATTGGCAAGGCAGAACGTGGGCATGACGCTGTTGAAGTCATTAGCCGGTTCAAAGTCGCGTATCTAATGGCGACGGGCGGTGCGGCCTATCTGGTAGCGCGCGCTATTAAAGAGGCCAAAGTCGTTGCGTTTGAGGAACTTGGCATGGAGGCGATTTACGAGTTCACTGTCGAGAATATGCCTGTGACCGTCGCGGTCGATGCTCAGGGCAACAATGTTCATACGTTGGCGCCCGCGCGCTGGCAGAAGAAAATTCGGGACGAAGGATTGCTACCGGTCAAATAAGCGCGAAAAGCGACGCATGACGCGTATTTCGTTGGATTTACGCCCAATTCACTATGCACATCGACCAACATATGAGTCATTTCGATAGCGGTTCTGGCCTTTTCGCCGCTGCTCGGGCAGTTGCAAAGACGCTGTGAGTACCGAACACACCTCTGGAAACCAGGCTGAAGATCAGCCGATCCGATTGTCGCTAAGCGTTGTCGCGGCCTCAATTGTGGGTATGTGGCTGTGCTATTTCGTGCTGATAACCTTGCGCGGCAGCATCGTCGGCCTCGAAATGCAGTACGAGATGCTGTGGCGCCGTGCGGTCGTGAGCCTGGCTGGCGTCATCGTCACCTTTGGACTGTGGCAGGTTATTCGGCTTTTTCAGTCTCGAACGCTGATAACAAAGATTGCTGTCGTTTTGATCGCGGCTTTGCCCGCCGCGCTGATCATTGCACAGGTCAATCATGTGGTTTTTGCTCCGCTGAACGACAAAGTGGCCAAGAAGATGGGCGAGAAGCAGGGCGCCAGCGTTTATCGCGATGAGGCGGGTAACCTTTTGGTCGATGTGCCTGCTTGGAGAGCTGTCGACCCAACCACTGGCGAAGCGCTCGACGAATCTGATGCGCGCGATAGTGACGGGGAGACTGCGACATTCGTCATCCAACCTGCCCCGACGCTCATTGATAGATGGCGACAAGTTACCGACATAGCCATTGGTCGATACTTTCTTTTGCTCGCCTGGGCCTCGTTGTATCTGGCACTACTGGCCGGTGTTGAAGCGCGCGAAGCTGAGCGACGCGGTGAGCGCTTCCGTTCTGCGGCCAAAGCGTCAGAACTTCGCTCTCTCAGATACCAGGTGAACCCGCATTTCCTTTTTAACGCACTGAACTCGCTGTCCGCCCTGGTGATGACAGGCAAGGCCGACCGCGCAGAGCAGATGATCCAGACAATTTCCCGCTTTTACCGCCACAGTCTGGCCGATGATCCGACGGGTGATGTGAGCCTGGAGGACGAGCTCGATCTGCAGGAGCACTATCTTGATATCGAGGCTGTTCGTTTCCCCGAACGATTGAGGGTGCTCGTCGATTGCCCGAAGGAGCTGCTGGGATATCAAGTCCCCGGCATGATCCTGCAACCGCTGGTTGAAAACTCGGTCAAATACGGGGTCTCGGTAAGCACTGACCCGGTAACGATCTCTATAATCGCCCGCGAAGATTATGGTCGGTTAGTGCTCACCGTTTCGGACGATGGCCCGGGCGCTAACGCTGGATCGGGCACGAAACCCAATGGCGGGTTTGGCATTGGCCTTGCCAATGTGCGCGATCGGCTGGTGGCGCGATTTGGCAAAGAGGCGAGCATAGTGTCTGGCCCCACCCTCGACGGATATGAAACAGAGATGCGGATGCCGCTTGTGAAACATGGCTGAAGAAACCGAAGATAAACTACGCACGCTGATCGTCGATGATGAACCGCTTGCAGTTGAGCGGATGCAGGTGATCTGCGCGAAAATCGATGCGCTATCGGTGGTGGGTACAGCCAGCGATGGCTCGGCCGCCCTGCGGTTGGTCGATGCGTTGTCGCCGGACCTAATCCTGCTCGATATGACGATGCCAGAGACCGATGGGCTTTCGGTTGCGAAAGCGCTCGCGAAGAAGGCAGAGCCGCCAGCGGTTATCTTTGTTACCGCGCATGACAGTTATGCGGTTGATGCGTTTGATCTTGATGCGGTCGATTATGTTCTCAAACCGGTCAAGTCCGAGCGACTGGATAGGGCCATTCAAAGAGCTCTCGCGCGTCGTAGCGGAGAGGGGCGGCAGGCCAGTGAATGGCTGGAAGAATTGTGGATCCCGCACCGTTCTGAACTCATTCGTATTGAGACATCACAAATTGGACGGATAGATGCAGAGCGGGATTATGTCCGTCTGCATGTTGAAGATCGCTCTTATCTCTTGCTGCAGACTATTGCGGGGCTGGAGCAGCGCCTCGACCCAGCGAAATTCATCCGCATTCACCGCTCCACGATCTTGCGCAAAGATCGCATCAAGGGGCTACGTCATGACGGGCTTGGCGTGTGGTCAGCGGAAATGGATGATGGTGAGGCGCTACGGATCAGCCGGACCTATCTGCCCAAAGTGAAGGCCATGGCTGGGCGCTAGCTCAACAACTCAACAAAAATTAAAAATACCCCGGTCGGGGGACTGCAGCCGACCGGGGTATAGTTGGGCTTCGACTGGGGGTCAGCCGCCCAAACGCTGCTGCTCTACGACAGATGCGAATTGTTGCATGGCACCGGCCTTTGCGACTGCCACGCAGCGTTTTGCTTCGATTGATTGAATGCGTGAGCCAGTTTGCATTCTATCAGCCCCGCAGACTGCACGGGCAGCCTTATTGATGCGCAATTCCAGGCGTTCGACACCTGATTGCGTTGCAAGGTTCAAATCATCGTACTGCACGATCATTTTGGGGTTCTGCGTGTCGTCACCTGCCAGAGCGGGCGATGCGGTTACCGCGAGACTTGCTGCGGCGATTGCAAAGATGGGGGTCTTCATAATTCGTTCCTCCTCAGGTGCGGGCGGGCCAAACCTCTGAAAACAAAGAGGTCTTGGGGGATTGTGGGTTGCGAGTCGACCCGCCCTGCACCAACAGTAATTGCCTAATGCGGCGCTGAGCACAGCAATGCTTCGACCGAGGATGGTCAAATTGGACGGGGTGCGTGCGATGTCCGACGAATGACTATTCCAGCCCGATCAGCGATTACGCAATATTGCAACAATGCAGTTCGTCGGCATTTCGACGCTTGGAATCGCCCGATTGGCGGCGGGTAACGCGAATGTGGTGTCCAAGCTGGCGAACTTTGCTAAGCGCATGGCGCAATGTCACGCAAACGCACCCTGTTTCACCTCAGCGATATTCATTTTGGGCTTGAGGATCGCCGCGCCCTTGAATGGGTTGAGGCTGAGATTGCCGAAAAGTGTCCAGATGCCGTTATCATCACTGGCGATCTCACAATGCGAGCGCGCGATCATGAATTTGCGGCTGCGCGGGAATGGATTGCTCGGTTGCCCGTGCCCGTCGACATCGGGATCGGCAACCACGATTTGCCAGCCTATCACTTGCCGCTGCGCTATCTTGACCCTTATCGCCGTTTTGAACGGTTCGCCAAAGCCAATGCGACGCCGATTGCATGGCCAGAGCTTGCTATTGTGCATTTGAACACGTCGCCGCCTGCACAATGGCGCCTCAATTGGTCGAAGGGTGCCGTCAGCAACCGGGATTTGGCGGAGTGCATTAGTACCATCGATGCCCTGCCTGACGGTACTGCGGTCTTAGTGGCGGCGCACCATCCGCTGCGTGAGAGCGGCACGCATGGCACGGCATTGACGCGCGGTGGGAGCGAAGCGCTAGAGGCTCTTGCAAGCCGCAATGTACTGGGTGTTCTTAGTGGCCATGTTCATGACCCTTTTGATATCGCTGAGAAGACAGCGAATGGATCAGTGCGTATGATCGGCGCAGGCACACTATCGCACAGGCTGCGATCGACCCCGCCTAGCTTCAATGTACTGGCTTGGGAAAATGAGAACCTGTCGGTCGAAGTTTGCAACCTGACAGGTGTCGACACCGAGGCTATGCAGTTGGACGCAGTGCCTTCAGATGCACTTCCACCAATGACCGATGCGGAGCCGATAGCGCCGGTCGCGCAACGTCCTTCTGCAAACTGATCGGCAGTCCTGAGCGGCAGTTAACGCTTTTTCAATCATCAATTGGCTAGGTCGTGTGGTCAATATGGTCTTAACCGGCCAGCATTGAGCGTAAGGGTGCTTAGTTACCAGGGGGGCCAATCGGGCCATGTTCAAAGCAATCTTCCTCGGCGCGTTGATGAGCGCAATCTTCTCCCTCGTGATCGGATCACAGGGGACATCGGCGGGGTATGCTGCAATTCATCAGGTCGCGATTGTCGACTATAAGGTGTTCTGGTCCTGGCCGATCTTCTTCTTCGCTACTGGCATCTGGTGGAGCCTGACCCTGCTGCAGCGATAAAGGCCTGTCCGCGCCAAGTCGCAGCACTCTTTACGAAACCAGATACGAAAAAGGCGACCTTGTGAAAGGCCGCCTTTTTTGTTGTCGTTTTGAAAGCGCGAATTAACGCTTCGAGAACTGGAAGCTACGACGCGCTTTCGCGCGGCCGTATTTCTTACGTTCAACCACACGGCTGTCGCGGGTGAGAAAGCCAGCGGCTTTAACCGTAGAGCGCAGGGCAGGCTCATATTTCGTGAGCGCCTGACTGATGCCGTGCTTCACGGCGCCTGCCTGACCTGACAGGCCACCACCACTTACGGTTGCGACGATGTCATACTGGCCTTCACGGTCAGTGATCGCGAACGGCTGGTTGATAATCAAGCGAAGCGTCGGACGCGCAAAGTACACTTCCTGCTCTTTGCCATTGATGGTGACCTTGCCCTTACCGGGCTTCAGCCAAACACGCGCAGTCGCATCTTTCCGGCGACCGGTCGCATAGGCACGGCCTTGCGCATCAAGCTCTTGCTCGCGCAGAGGAACTTCTGCTGTGGCAGCAATATCAGCAGCGTCAGCAACAGGTGCATCACCGGCGATATCTTTCAGATCTGCGAGATCAGATACCGCTTCGTTGGCGGTTTCGGTCTTGGTTTCGTCAGCCATCAGGCGCTCACCTTATTCTTACGGTTCATAGAAGCCACGTCGATAGTCTCGACTTTCTGGCCATCATGAGGGTGTTCGGTACCTGCATAAAGGTGCAGTGCGCGCATCTGATCGCGGCCAAGTGGCCCGCGTGGGATCATGCGCTGAACAGCTTTCTCAAGCACGCGTTCTGGAAAACGCCCTTCGAGTACTTTCTCTGGCGTCGTTTCCTTAATGCCGCCAGGGTGGCCGGTGTGCTTGTAATAGATCTTGTTGCCCATCTTTTTGCCGGTGAATTTCACTTTGTCGGCATTGATGACGATCACGTGATCACCGCAATCGACATGCGGCGTGTAGCTCGGCTTGTGCTTGCCGCGCAGAATATTGGCAATAATTGCCGCAACCCGGCCAACGACGAGGCCATCGGCATCAATAAGATGCCACTGCTTCTCGACTTCGGCAGGCTTGATTGACCGTGTGGTCTTTGAAAGCGCCTTCATGGCTAATGTTCCATGCTTTAGAGTTCTTGACTGACCCCGGCTATACGGGGCCAACATGCCTTGAGCCGTTGTTCCGGCCCGCTCAGACGCGGCTAAATGACGATTAAGTGGCCTGAAGTCAAGCAAAACCGGGGCTTTCGAGAGAGGTAAAATAATACCGCGCTCAGTGATTTGGCCAGATACCTTGTTCCGAATGGGACCGGAACAAGCTTGTTGCGACGGATCAGGCTGGGCGCATCAACCATTTCTCGGCGGAAAGTCGCTCACTACTTGCCACCCTGGTTACGACTTTGCGCGACATCAGCTTTAGCAGCCGGGTTTCCTCGTGGGCTTCTGCATTAAGTGTGATCTCGAAGCTGCCCACATCGCCATTCGCCAATTCCAATGTGCGATCCTCGCGTCGCTGACCAGGCTCGGGGAAAAACAAGTCGGGTTGGATCTTGCTGATCATTTGCGCCCCCGCCTGTGACAGGTTGCGCAGAAACTCAGCGGCCAGTTTTTGGACTTCGACATCAGCTGATTTTTGCCGGTAGAGTGAAAGAGCCTGGTCTACCGCTGCTCTTACATCGTCCGCAGCCGCATCTTCCCCGGCTTTGATGAGCCGACCATATTGGTTGAGCGTGGCGGGCAAAAACCCCGTTACGATACGGTTGCGCTCAATTTTGGCGATGGGCGCGAGCACCTCGGGTGCTGTGACATCGACATGCACTTGTTCCCCCGATACGCGCATGCCGTTGCCGCTCTCGACAAAATCACAGAGCCAAGTGCGTGTTACGATCACTGCCTTGCCATTGCCCATCCCGCGGGTCAGTTCGCGAGTGAGGAGATATTCCCCCTCAGGCGCCCGAGAGATCGGGGCCGCTACTGCAGGGGCAGCATGAAAATTAAAGGCAATAACTGGAGCTGTGGCGATAACGCCCAGCAAACCGATCGCCTGTCGACGATTCTTCTTAACCATTTTCCCCGTCCTGTGTCTCAGACACTAACCACATCAGTGTGCCCTCACTTGTCTGCACAGTCCAGCCTGTAATTGCCGGTCTCTCATAGGGGTGTATGGCCTCGAGTTTTTCCATCGCGCTGGCCAATCGGTTCGATGTTGTTTTAAGTAAAACTCCGCATTCTACCGATTGTTCCACCGCCCCTTGCCAAACGAAATGCGATTGAATCCCTGGTAAGATGTTGCCGCAGGCAATCACGCGCTCCGCAAGCAGGTGTGAAATTGCATCCTGTGCGCTTTTGTCATCGGGGAAGGGGCACCAGATCAGCGCTCCACTGACTGCATTCATGTTGTCGTCGGCGTTGCTCAAGCGGATCGTCCAGCAATATGCGCACCCCACACAGTCGCCATGACGAGCAGTGCGCCAACCAATTGGTGCGCAACACCCAGCCACAGCGCAACCCCGGTCATCACCGTTGCGATGCCAAGCAGGACTTGAATGCCAAAAGCCGAATGGATGGCGATGGATGCAGGCCGTGAGATCGGCTTAATCCGCAACGCGAGCAAAATCAGCATCCCCACCGCCACCCATGCCCACCAGCGATGCAACCAATGCAGCAGGAATGGATCATGCGTTATCGCCCACGACATACCCCTCGACGCATCGAAATCGGGTACGAGCTTGCCCTGCATCAGTGGCCATGTGTCCGAGGCGAGGCCAGCATTGAGCCCAGCGACCCATGCCCCGAGGAGCAATTGCACGAACAAAACCACCCCGGTTGTCGCGGCAAGTCCGGTGACGCGTGCTGCGCGCCCATCGGGCTCTCCCACAAGAGCGCGCATATCGAGCGCGGTCCATGTCAGTAGAGTGAGCGTGATCAGCGCTGTCATGAGATGCAGCGACAGTTTGAAATGGCTGACATCGGTCATGGTCCCGGTCAGGCCGGATTGAACCATCAGCCAGCCGAAAAAGCCCTGCAATCCGCCCAGGCCCAGTAACGCCAGAAGGCGCAGCTTATAGCCTTTGGGAATCATCCCTTTCGCCCAGAAGTAGAGCAATGGGAGCGCGTAAATGACGCCGACCATGCGGGCGAGTAGGCGATGGAACCACTCCCAGAAATAGATGAACTTGAAATCGGCCAGCGTCATGCCCGCTGGCCCGGCCTCGTAAATATACTCCGGCGTTGCGCGATATTCAGCGAACTCGGCGAGCCAAGCCTCTTCATTGAGTGGTGGCAAAATCCCAGTGATCGGCTGCCACTGCGTGATCGACAGACCACTCTCGGTCAGCCGGGTTATCCCACCGACCGCGACAATCAGCAAGACCATCCCCGCAGTGCACCACAGCCAGATCGCCAGCGCCGCCGGGTTGGCTGTGCCGACCGACCGCCCGTCGGCATTGTTCGACGCGAATGAACTGGGTGAGAGAGCTTGCTCTGTCATGCGCCCTCTGTGGTTCGCCACTGCGCCTCAGACAAGTGCAAAAGCAGCAACATTCAAGCGGCGATCTTCGCAAACTCCGCTTGCCACAAACCAATAGCTGATTAGATGCTGAGGGCTATGACAAGCCCGATCACTCTTACCGTAAATGGCGAGACACGCCGCAGCACAGCCACCACAATCGCCGCTCTTGTAAAAGAGCTGGAGCTTGACCCTGCCAAAGTCGCCGTGGAACACAATGGCGTGATCGCACCGCGTAGCGAATTGGCAAGTCACCATGTAAGCGAAGGCGATGTGCTGGAAATCGTTCATTTTGTGGGCGGCGGTGAGGGTGATGTAGTGGCTGACGATACATGGACAGTTGCGGGCCGCACGTTTCGTTCGCGGCTAATCGTCGGGACGGGTAAGTATAAGGACTTTGCCGAGAACGCCGCCGCGCTCGAGGCGAGCGGTGCCGAAATCGTCACGGTCGCGGTGCGCCGGGTCAATGTAAGCGATCCCAACGCGCCGATGCTCACCGACTATATCGATCCCAAAAAGGTCACCTATCTCCCAAACACCGCCGGGTGCTTCACCGCTGACGATGCGATCCGCACTTTGCGATTGGCGCGCGAAGCGGGCGGCTGGGATTTGGTAAAGCTGGAGGTTCTGGGCGAGGCGCGCACGCTGTATCCCGACATGCGCGAGACGCTGAAGGCGACCGAAGTGCTCGCGAATGAGGGCTTTCATCCCATGGTCTACTGCGTGGATGATCCGATTGCGGCTAAGCAATTGGAGGATGCGGGCGCGGTCGCAGTTATGCCGCTGGGTGCACCTATCGGTTCCGGTCTCGGCATTCAGAATCAGGTGACGATCCGGCTCATCGTTGAAGGCGCGAGCGTCCCTGTGCTGGTTGACGCAGGCGTCGGCACGGCGAGCGATGCAGCGGTCGGTATGGAGCTGGGCTGTGATGGTATCCTGATGAACACTGCCATTGCCGAGGCGAAGGATCCCATCCGCATGGCGCGCGCAATGAAGCTGGCGGTTGAGGCTGGGCGTGAAGCCTATCTGGCCGACCGCATGGGTCGCCGGAAATATGCCGATCCGAGCAGCCCACTGGCGGGGCTTATTTGATTGGCCTCAAGCGCCGGCGTTCGCGTTCGCTCACTTGGCTTCCCGGCCTACCGGCTCGACGGGCAGTCGCCCTTGCGGCTCGCTGGTCGCTCGCCGGATCAGCGCTGGTTCGGTGCGTAGCACCGCAAGGCCGGAAGCGAAGTCGGAGACGCAGCTGGCCACAGGCCACCTGCAGGGCCGCCCGCAGCGGTGCGGACTTGTCCGCAAGCCGCGAGGATATCGCAGCACGGAGGTGCTGCGGAAAACAAACAACCCTCACAACTTATTAACCATATTGCGCGATCCTGCGATTAACACAGGGGAGCACGCCATATGGCACTTGCAGGTACCGCGTCCGTTACAATTGCTGAAATGCGCGAATTCGCTGGCTTTTCGCCTGCTGAACAGCGCTATATCCGGCGCAGCCTCGATATTGGCCTGGGCCGGACCGATGCCTTCAAGCTTTGGGCACGGAATGAGGGTGAGGGCGCCGCGATCCGTCGCCAATATGTCGCCTATCAGGACCTGAAGGTTCTGCGCGACAATTTGCCCAGCGAGGATGGCCTGGACGGTGTCGAGAGCTTCGTTGGCAAGCTGACGCGCATTGCCGCGTTTGACTTGTCGCAAAACCGGATTGAGTGCTTTTCCGCGTTCCGTTTTCTCTATGAGCGCCTGCTTGGCGCAGATGTGCGCCCATGGCTGCCGAGCGCATTCTGCGCTGCTGCTGCTTTGCCGCAGATAGAGCCAAACCGCCGCAAGATTTTGTTGCAAAGCCTCAGCGAAGCCGCCGCAACCGCACCTTGGTTGGTCAGACCGCCAGCCTGCATTCTTCCCGGAATTTATCGAGGAAGTGGCTGCTTAGTCTGTTTGGCCTCAAGCGCCAGCTTTATCCCCGATACAAGCCATCGATATGCGACTGATACCGCTCGCGGATCTTGTGGCGACGGATCTTCATGCTCGGCGTCATTTCTTCATTCTCAATCGAAAACGCCTCATCGGCAAAGGCAAACTGGCGGACCTTTTCGATTACGGACAAATCCTGATTCACCCGGTCAATCGCTTTGCGCACTGCGCCCTTAAATTCTGGATCGCCTTGGAGCTCGGCCAGATCAAACTTCTTACCCTGCGCCTTCGCCCATTCGAGCGCCCATTCCGCGTCTGGAACGATCAGGCCGACCACATAAGGCCGCTTGTCGCCGGTCACCATCGCCTGACCAATCTCGGGCTGTAGGGTCAATATACCCTCAACCTTTTGCGGGGCGATATTGTCGCCCTTGTCATTGACGATCATGTCTTTCTTGCGGTCGGTAATCACAATCCGTCCGGCATCATCGACATGGCCTATATCGCCGGTATGCAGCCAGCGTTTGCCCTCGGGATCCTTCGGATCGGCTTTGATCGCGCGGTCCGTCTCGGCTTTGTTCTGCCAATAGCCATGCATTACCAGCTCGCCGCGGCACAGAATCTCGCCATCATCCGCAATCTTGATGTCTACGCCCCGCAGGGGCGGACCGACCGTATCCATCTTGATGCCGACCCTGGGCCGGTTGCAACTGATGACAGGCCCAGCCTCGGTCTGGCCATAGCCTTGCAGCATGGTCAGGCCCATCGCTTCAAAGAATATGCCGACGTCTGGATTGAGCGGCGCACCGCCAGAAACCATCGCTTTGATCCGACCACCAAACCGCTGGCGAATTTTGGGTTTGAGCAGGCGTACCGACGACGAAGTCTTTCAGGCCATCGCCAAATTTTCTCGCGCCTTCCGCGCGTCGTTCACCTACGCCCAGCGCCGTGTCCATCAGCGTGTTGGCAACACGCCCTTGTTTCGAAACCTGCTTCATGATGCGTGTGCGCAGAACCTCGAACAGGCGCGGGACCACAACCATGATTGTCGGGCGGACTTCCTCGATATTGCTGGCAAGCTTTTCGAGGCCTTCGGAATAATAGATCTCTGCCCCAACGGCGATGGGCAGATACTGCCCACCTGTATGTTCATAGGCGTGCGATAGTGGCAGAAAGGACAGGAATCGTTCGTCCTTGATGCCGAAATCCTCAATCAGAACTTCTGCGGCACCTGCAACATTGCACAGGATCGCGCCATGGTGCTGCAATACGCCGCGCGGTGCGCCGCCCGTACCAGAGGTGTAGATGATACACGCGGTCTGATCGCGCGAAATCCCGGCAATGCGGGCATTGACTGCCTCTCTCGCTGCAGCGGCGTCACCGGTGATCAAATCATCCCAGCTGTGATAGTCAAAGCTGCCTGACTGCTGGCGGTGCAGATCATCAATGCCGATCACGTGCTGCGCCACGCCGCTCGCCTGAATCGCGCCGTGTAGTGGCCCGAGCAGTTTTTCATTCGATACGATCACCGCACGCGCGCCCGAATTGTCGAGGATATGCACGTGATCCCGCTCGGTATTGGTGATGTAAGTGGGCACGGTGATGCATCCAGCGGCCATGATAGCGAGGTCCGCCATGCACCACTCCGGGCGGTTCTCACTGACCAGCGCGACGCGGTCGCCATCCTCAAGCCCCATTTTGCGCAGGCTTTCGGCAAGCAGACACACTCGGCTTGCCGCCTCACCCCAAGTGATGGTTTGCCAGCTGCCATCAATTTTCGCGCCGAGAAACGGCCGATCCGGTGTCGCATCTGCGCGCTTCAGGAACAATTCGACGAGGTCATTCGCCTCATCAATATCTTTCAGAATGTCTGCCACGTTAGCGCAGCCTCTCTTGCCCTATTTCTCTGTCAGGCAAGGTCTAGGCAGGCCGCGCGTCAACGGCAAGGCTTGCCGCACAGTCTCCGCAAATCAGGGGACGATCAAGCCGGTTTCAATGCGGGGGTCTCTGGCGGAAACCCACACGTCATCCTGACGCAAAATAGCGCCCGCTTTCAACGGTGCTTCGCGTACAATCAATTGTTCATGCCCCAGCGCCTTGAATGCGTCTTGCGCTTGCTCCAGCCACGTGTTTTTCTCGATCAGCACCCGGTCACCAAAGCCCATGATGAAGGGCAGGGCGATGGCTTCCTCGGCCGACAGGCCAAAATCAATCACGCCGATGATCCCGCGTGCGGTTTGCACCGGAATGGTCCCGCCACCTGCCGCGCCAATGGTCAGCACTGGCTTGCCTTCAGGATCGAATACGACTGTCGGTGCCATGGAACTACGCGGACGTTTTCCACCCTCAACGCGGTTGGCAACCGGCCTGTCATCGCGCACCGGATTGCGGCTGAAATCGGTAAGTTCGTTATTGAGATAGAAACCGCCGGTCATCAGACCAGAACCAAACGGCCCCTCAATGGTGGAGGTGTAGCTGATGATGGTGCCATCAGGCGTCGCGACTGAGAAATGCGAGGTGCCCTGCTCGGGCGGCTCATCGCCATCGCCCTGCGCTAGGCCTGCGCCCACTGGTCGGCCAGCCTCAACCGATACGGCGCGTTTGTCCGTCGAGATTAGCTGGCTGCGCTCCGCCAGATAAGGTGGCGCGATCAGGCCAGGTGTGGGCACGTTCACAAAGTCAGAATCTGCGAGATATATCTCGCGGTCCGCATAAGCGAGGCGCTGTGATTCTAGGAACAAGTGCCAAGTGACCGGGTTCTCCGCACCCAGCGCCGTGAGATCAAACCGTTCCAATTGTCCGAGCATTTGCAGTACTGCAATACCGCCCGAACTCGGCGGGCCGATTCCACATACCTTGTATTCGCGATATGTGCCGCAAACGGGAGCACGTTCGATCGATTGATAACCACCGATATCGAAAGTGGTCATGGCTCCTTGGCGCGGCGTGTCGGCGGCAACCGTATCAGCAATTTCGCCTGCGATAGCACCATTGTAGAACGCGCTCGGCCCTTGCCTCGCCAGCAGTTCGAGCGTCTGCGCGAGCTTTTCATTCTTTACTACCGTGCCTGCTGGGAGCGGGACGCCTTCACTATCGTAAAACAGTGCTTTGCCTGCGGCGGTTTTGCCAACCCGCTCCGGCATGCGTTCGAGATAGCCGAACAGGCGGTTGTTGATTTTATAGCCATCCTGCGCGAGCGCGATGGCGGGCGCAAACAGCTCTGCCCACTCCAGCTCGCCGTGCTCGGCATGCGCTTTGGCGGCGAGCGCAATATTGCCGGGGACACCCACACTCAGACCGCTCAGCACGCTTTCGCGAAATGGTGGCGTTGTGCCGTCCTCGTTTAAAAACCATTCCGGCGTCGCGCCTTTCGGGGCCGTCTCTCGCCCATCGAGCGATTGGACATTCCCCTGTGCATCGGCGCGCACGTAAAAACCGCCGCCACCAATGCCCGAGCTTTGTGGTTCGACCACCGTAAGCGCAAGCATCACGGCAATTGCTGCGTCAGTGGCGCTGCCGCCTTTGCGCAGGATCTCCATGCCAGCTTCCTGAGCGCGGGGATCGACCGCGCTGACGGCTCCAACAAATTCGGGCGCGGTGGCTGCGGCGTCATCGGCTGAGGGTTGCGCTGTGGTGCAGGCAGGCAATGAAACTGCTGCGGCAAGAAGGGCAAAGTGTTTGAGCATGTTTGACCTGCTATTCGCTTCCAACGGCTTCGGCAATCGTTCTGAAGCCGTCCCGTTCCATCAGGCGCTCCAGCCCCCGCGTGATTTTGCGCGGCAGGCCCGGCCCGCCATAGACCATGGCGCTATACAGCTGCACCAGGCTTGCGCCGGCGCGAATTCTCTCCCAGGCATCTTCAGCGCTGCCAATGCCGCCAACCCCGATCAGCGGTATTGCGCCGCCGCTCGCGGAGCGGAAGTCGCGTAGCCGTTGCGTTGCCAAATCGCGCAAGGGCGCACCTGATAGGCCGCCAGCCTCATGGGCATGATGTGAGCGTAATTCAGGTCGGGATATGGTCGTGTTTGAAACGATCAGCGCACCGAGCCCTTTCTCAATCGCGATGCGAGATATCGCGTCGATATCGGCAGGTTCCAAATCTGGGGCAACTTTCAGGAATACCGGAGGGCCCTCGTCACCGCGTTCCGCCAGAACTGCGTCGAGCAATTCGGTGAGCGCTGCCTCATCCTGCAAAGCACGCAGGCCAGGGGTGTTGGGGCTGGAAATGTTGACCGCAAGATAGCTCGCAAGCGGGGCCATCATTCTGGCCATCACCGCATAGTCGTTGATCCGATCCGTTGAGTCCTTGTTCGCACCTACATTGACGCCAACGATACCGCCACGATTGGCCCGCTGCTCAAGGCGGGAAAGCGCGGCATCTCCACCGCCATTGTTAAACCCCATGCGATTGATAACCGCTTTGTCTTGTACCAAACGAAACAGGCGCGGTTTTGGGTTGCCGACTTGTGGTAGAGGCGTAATCGAGCCGACTTCGGTAAAGCCAAAGCCCAGCCCCAGCACGGCATCGGGCACTTCTGCGTCTTTATCGAAACCAGCCGCGAGTCCGAGCGGGTTGGGGAACTGCAGCCCGGCGAGATCGATTGACAGCGGCCCTGTACGAATCCTTTTCCCAGTTGGCGCCGATTTCAGACCCGCAATTGTCAGCCGATGGGCCTTTTCCGGATCAAGCGCGAAGATTGCGGGGCGGATCAAATTGTAAAGCATTGGCGGGCGCTATCCTGCACTCCCCGAGCGTTGGCAAGCAAAACAGAAAGGCTTTGCTCGCCAGATGTCCCCGATTGGCCCTAGTTACGAAAATTACAGGAGAATTCGGAGTCTGTCGTTTGCATACAATAAATCAAATCAGGCTTCGCCTAACACGATGGTGCGACCCGAAGGGCTCGGTGCTTTGCAACGAGTTCCTCAACTTACAAGGGCGGTCTTCATCTGAAGGCCGCCCTTTTTTTGGGACGAATGCCTTTCCATCTCCACCAAGTGATTTGAGCTCGGCCATTGAGGCTGGCATTTGCCGCAGAATTGCGCCATTTCAGCGCAAAAGGTTGCACATTCCCGGAGACAATTAATGGCGTTTCGCACGCGAGCTTTTTCATTACACACACTTAGTCTTGCGGCTTTGGCCGTGGGAGTTTCTGCATGTGCGAGCATCGGCGAATCGCCTACGCAGACAGTTGGCGTTGAGTCGACGCAGCCTGTCTCGATCAATACGGTTTTTGAAGAATACGATGCGGCGCAGCTGGAGCTATCGCCATTGGCCAAGTCTTATCGCGGCATTCGCGATGCCGATTACAGCCGCTGGGGCGATTATTCGGACCAGGGCAATATCGAAAGCCAGAAACTGCTTCAGGATACCGCCGCCAGACTGCGTGAAGAATATAATCCTGACCAATTGAGCGAAGCAGACGCGCTTTCATTCCGCCTTTTCCAGTCAATGGCAGAGCGGCGCGCACGAACGTTTAAGTTTCGCAAAAACGTCTATCTGTTTAACCAGATGCGCGGCGCGCAGAGCCAGCTTCCCGCGTTTTTGATCAATATTCACCGGGTCAGCGAGACCGAACATGCCATGGCTTATGTAAGCCGCATTGAGGGGATGGGCGAGGTTATCGATACGTTGGTCGCCGAGGCGCGCGAACGTGCGGATAAAGGCGTAATGCCGCCCAAATGGGTCTATCCCTATATCATTTCGGATATCGAGAACCTGCTGAATGCAGATGACGGCAATGCTGTGCTCACAGATTTTGCCAGCAAGGTCGAACCGCTCGAAATTGATGCCGATATGAAGGCCGGCCTTAATGGCGGGGCGAGGGATTCATGGAATGATGTCGCGGTTCCCGCCCTTCAGCGCTTGCTCACTGAAATGAAACGCCAAGAAGCAATCGCTCCAACAGATGACGGGGTTTGGCGTCTACCCGATGGCGATGCGTATTACGAGGCGCTGCTGAAAAACTACACGACAACTGATCTAACGGCTGATGAGATCCATAATATCGGCCTCAGCGAGGTCGAGCGGATTCACGGCGAGATGCGTGCGATCATGGCCAAGGTCGGTTTCGAAGGAACGTTGCGAGAATTCTTCCAATACACCCGCACCGATGACCGGTTCTTTTATACCTCGCGAGGGGATTATCTCGCTGATGCCAATGCGATGTTACGGGCAATGGAGGCAAAGCTGCCGGAATATTTCGGAAGGTTACCCAAGGCGCCGATGGTGATTAAGCCAGTTGAGGCTTTTCGTGAGAAAAGCGCTGGTAAGGCGTTTTACGAAAGTCCCGCTCCGGATGGCTCACGCCCCGGAACATATTACGTCAATCTCTATAACTTGCGGGACATGTCGAAGAACGAGCTTGAGGCGCTTGCTTATCATGAGGGGTCGCCTGGCCATCACCTCCAGCGGGCCTTGCAAACAGAAATGGGCGAGCTGCCACCGTTTCGCCGGTTTGGCGGGGTTACAGCCTACACTGAAGGTTGGGGCCTGTATTCTGAAGAACTGCCGAAAGAGATGGGTTTTTACACCGACCCTTATTCCGACTTTGGCAGGTTGGGGATGGAACTGTGGAGGGCCTGTCGATTGGTTGTTGATACCGGCATCCATGACAAACGCTGGAGCCGCGAAGAAGCCATTCGCTATCTTACAGACAACACCCCAAATCCGGAAGGCGATATTCGCAAGGCGATCGAACGTTATATTGTCTATCCAGGCCAGGCGACGGCATATACGATCGGCAAACTGAAGATCATGGAGCTGCGCAGCAATGCGCGCGCCGAGCTTGGCGACGATTTTGACATACGCGGCTTCCACGACACAGTGCTCGCCTCAGGCCCTGTCCCCCTCGAAATTCTGGAGGAGAATATTGCTGCGTGGGTTGAAGCTCGGCGCGGCGGTTAGGTATTTGTAATGGCCGGTTTGATCCGGGCCGCACTGGTATTTTTGTTGCAAAATACTCACAACTAGGGGATGAACTTGCGCTCTATTGGGTGGGTCGACAAATTCCTCACCCGACGTGAAAGAAGGTTCGGTGTAACAAAAAGCAATGGCGCCTCCAGAAGTATCACCTCACCCCTATTTTCTGCAATATTACGATCCGCCAGAACACTTGCAGCGCTATATTCTGGTGCTGTTCCATTTCCGCAGCGACAAGCGCAAAACCACTGATCGCAATCCGGGCGCGCACCCACAATTTTTCCTGTGTCCCCAGGGAACGGGCGGGATGCAATTCGCCGACGGGCGATATGCGCGCTTGAATCGGGCGAATCTGGCTGGTGGAATGTCGACGGCGGTGCCGTTCGAAGTAAACGGCCCCTGGCATAATATCGGGGCCACTCTGTCGCCTCTGGGCTGGGCCGCTTTAACGGGAGCATCGCTTAAAGATCATATGGATCGCTTCTTCGATCCGGCGGAATTGCTGGGCCCTGATATCACCACGTTTGCGACAGATCTCAACGGGCGATATAATGCGGGCGAGTTAGAGGGTGAGGCAGCGTGCCAAGAACTCGGTGAGTGGATCGGTGCAAACCTTGGGCCCGTCAAGCCGCGGCATGAGTTTGTGATAGAGCAAACCCTCGATTGGCTGGCCGGGTCCTTATCGCCCAATCTCGATGATCTATTCCCGCAGATGCCATATTCGCGGCGCCAGACAGAACGCGTTGTTGAGCGATATTTTGGTATTCCCCCGGCGGCGCTTGCACGGAAGTATCGCGCTGTTCGTGCCTCGGCTTTGCTTGCTCAACCCAAGCTTAGCGAGCGGGCAGAGGCACTCATTGCTGATGCGTTCCATGATCAGCCGCATATGATTCGCGAAATCCGCCGCTATTGCGGGCACACTCCGACGCGGCTTGGTGGGAAGTCCGATCCGATTTTGCAGACTTTGCTGCAGATGAAGAACTTTTCGAAGCTGAAGATGTTTCGGAGTATGGATTGATCCGTAATTGCTAACGACTCTCAACAGGGGTTTTGCGCTTGAAACCCCCATTTAGTGAGCATAAGTGCAAATCAGAATAAACTGGTCTGATTTAAGCTATGCGCCTTTCTAAACTTGCTGATTATGCCGTGCTGACGATGAGCCAAGCCGCGCGACATTGCGGTGGTGAGCGTGTGAGTGCGTCTGAATTGGCTCGCGAAACGGGCCTGCCTACACCCACCGTTCAAAAACTCGTCAGTAAATTGGTTGCTGCGGGTCTGCTGCGCTCTGTGCGCGGCGCGGGTGGCGGTTTGCAGCTTGCGCGGCCTGCCGCCGCGATCACGGTCGCGGATATTGTTGAGGCGGTCGAGGGGCCAATCGCATTGGTTGAATGTATCGATAGTGATGATTGTGCGGTCGATCATTGTTGTAGCGTCAAATCCCACTGGCCAATTGTGAATAATGCGCTGCGCGGCGCACTGGCAGGGATCAACCTGACCCAACTTGCTGTGCGGCAGAGCACGCCGAAAGAATTGGTCTGAGAGAGCTGGCATGAGTGAAAATATAGATCTCGACACACAAGACCGATCCGAAATGGATCAAGAGGCCAAGGATGCAGCTGCGAAAGCCGCTGATTACGAACATGGCTGGTCAGCCGACATTGAAACCGAGTTTGCCGAGAAAGGCCTGTCGGAAGACACTGTTCGCTTTATCTCTGGCAAAAAGGGCGAACCGGAATGGATGCTTGAATGGCGCCTGAAAGCATTCCGCCTTTGGCAGACGATGGAAGAGCCCGATTGGGCCAAGCTCGGCTATCCAGAAATCGATTATCAGGACGCGTATTATTACGCCGCGCCCAAGAAGAAGGTTGAGCTGGAATCGCTCGATGAACTCGATCCCGAAATCAAGTCGGTGTATGACAAGTTGGGTATTCCAGTGGCAGAGCAGGAAGTCCTGGCCGGCGTAAAGGGTGCACGCAAGGTCGCGGTTGATGCGGTGTTTGATAGTGTGAGCGTCGCGACCACTTTCCGTGAAGAACTGAAGAAGGCGGGCGTTATATTCCTGTCGATTTCGGAAGCGATCAAGGAATACCCCGAGCTGGTGAAGAAGTGGCTCGGCAAAGTCGTGCCGCAGCGCGACAATTACTTCGCGACGCTCAACTGCGCGGTCTTTTCTGATGGCACGTTCGTTTATGTGCCCGAAGGGGTGCGCTGTCCGATGGAGCTAAGCACATATTTCCGGATCAACGCCGAAAATACGGGCCAGTTTGAGCGCACGCTGATTGTCGCTGAAAAGGGCTCTTACGTCAGCTACCTGGAGGGCTGCACCGCGCCTATGCGCGACGAGAACCAGCTGCACGCCGCCGTGGTCGAATTGGTCGCGATGGAAGATGCCGAGATCAAATATTCGACCGTACAGAACTGGTATCCCGGCGATGCCGAGGGCAAGGGCGGGATTTACAACTTTGTGACCAAGCGCGGGCTGTGTCAGGGTGACCGGTCAAAGATCAGTTGGACTCAGGTCGAAACCGGCAGCGCGGTGACGTGGAAATACCCCTCCTGTGTACTCAATGGCGAAAACTCGGTTGGCGAGTTTTATTCCGTTGCGGTTACAAACAACTATCAGCAGGCCGACACAGGAACCAAAATGGTTCATAACGGCACTGGCTCGCGAAGCACTATCATCTCGAAAGGGATCAGTGCCGGTAAATCGAACAACACGTATCGCGGCTTGGTGCGCGTGGGTGCGAATGCAGACAATGTGCGCAACTTTACGCAATGCGACAGCCTGCTGCTTGGCGATACCTGCGGCGCGCATACAGTGCCCTATATCGAGGTGAAGAACCCCAGCGCGCAGATCGAGCATGAGGCGACAACGAGCAAGATCTCCGACGACCAGCTGTTTTACGCGATGCAGCGCGGCTTAGGCGAGGAAGAGGCGGTTGCGCTGATCGTCAATGGCTTTGCCAAGGATGTGCTCAAAGAGCTGCCGATGGAATTTGCGGTCGAAGCGCAGAAATTGCTGGCAATCTCGCTTGAGGGGTCAGTGGGGTGACTGACCGTAAGAAACTCGCCCTCAAACCCGCCACCGAGCAAAACGACGCGCCAGCCTTAAAACGCAAAGGCCGCGGTTGGGAAATCTCGGATAAGCGCCTTGATGCGCTGCATGACCGTGCCCGCGAGATGCGGCGGCATGCCTCGCCTGCGCACAAGGCTCTCGCTGAGCGTTTCGCCAAAGCCGATATGGGCCGTTATACCTTTAAACGCTTTGCCGTCATCGGCAGCGCGATTGTCGATTTTGGCTGCCATAATCTCGGCATGGCGATCATGATCGATGAGGAGGGGCAAGACGAAGCCCTTGCCAAACGCCGCGACAAAAGTCTGGAAGCGGTCGGCATCCGGGTGATGCGGATAGCGGCAAAGGATATTCTGGAAGATATGGATGCCGTGCTGAAACGCATCACATTGGGCATGCGCATGCGGATTGGCGACAAGCGCGAGGCACGACGCGAGCATTTTGAGACATATGGAAACAACAATAATAGCAATGATAGGGGTGCGCGTCGATGATAACTCTAGCCACTGCCGCCGTATTGGCGTTTGGCCAACAGGCTGGCCAAGCGGTTAGCGCTGTTCCCAATGAAAATCCGGAAACCTGGGTGCTTGAATATCCAGGCTCAATCCGGCCCTTCGTCAATGACTATTACAACTGTCTGAAGTCACGCAGTCACGAAATCGGCGGCGGGGTGGGGTTTGCCGATCAGCATCGCGCTGACATTCCCAAATGCGTCGAGCAGCGTAAAGAGGCGTTGGAAACGTCGCTTGCCGTGTTGGAGCGGCGCGGCAACCCGTTTGGCTTTACCTCATTCGAGGTGAATTCTGTGTTCGAGACAATTCAACAGGTACACATTGCGCGTGGGCGCGATCTGGATCAGCAGATTGCGCGGCGGCTTGGGCAGAACCCGACCTATTATGGTGACAATCTGGTCAGCGAAGGTGCGGCAGACTTGGCCGACGCCGAAATTGCGGAGATGGACGAAGCGTCTTCGCGCGCCGAGCCTGCGTCAAAGAATGCGGTTATGTCCGACGCCCTGCAATGAGTGAAGTGAGTACTGAGCAATGACTATGAAGGAGGGTTTGATGATATGTAATTCGAAAATCACCCTGAAAGGCGGAGCGTTGGCTCTTGCTTGTGTGGCAACAACGGCAACAGCCCAGGTCGAAACGCCAGGCGCAGTGCCCGATCTCGACAATGATTTGCCCGTTGCGCAGCAGCAGCTTGATAGCGTCGCCATCCCCCGTGAAATCGCGCCGGCGATGATGCCTTACCTCATTTGCCGTCAGAGCGAACTCGGCGTGGAACTCTACGATTCTGATGGGAAAGTGCTCAACCGTGAGGACCCAACTGAAAGCTGTGACAGCGTTCGGGAGAAGTCCAAGAATCATACGGTACGCATGCTTGGCGACCTGAATCTAGGGCGGCACCGCGGTGAACGCGTCGAATATGCAGAGCGCTGGCTGGCAAAAATCGATGAACTGGCCGGACCAGATATGACCGCCGTTCAAAATCAGGCGACCTAAATCTGGATCGCCCAACCCTGACAAGGACGTAATTCCTCATGTTGACTATCCGTGATCTCCATGCCGAAATTGACGGCAAGCCTATTTTGAAGGGGCTGACGCTCACCGTTGCGGCTGGAGAGGTTCATGCGATTATGGGCCCAAATGGCGCTGGTAAATCGACCCTGTCTTATGTGTTGGGCGGTCGGCCCGGCTATGAGGTAACCGGTGGATCGGTGGAGTTTATCGGCGCTGATGGCGAGACTGTGGATCTGCTCGATCTCGATCCGCATGAGCGTGCTGCGGCGGGGTTGTTCCTCGGCTTTCAATACCCGGTTGAAATTCCCGGCGTTTCCAATGTTCAGTTTCTGCGCGAGGCATTGAATGCGCAGCGCAAGGAACGCGGGGAAGAGCCGGTTTCTGGCGGCGATTTCCTGAAGGTTGCGAAAGAGAAGGCGGCACTGCTGCGGCTGGATATGGAAATGCTCAAACGGCATGTGAATGTCGGCTTTTCCGGCGGCGAGAAGAAGCGATCTGAAATGGTGCAGATGGGCATTCTCGACCCGCGTTTTGCCGTATTGGACGAGACCGATAGCGGCCTTGATATTGATGCGCTGCGTGTGGTGGGCGAGGGGATCAATGCGATCATGCGGGCGCCCGATAAAGGCGTGTTGCTGATCACCCATTATCAGCGTCTGCTGGACTATGTGAAGCCAGACAAGGTCAGTGTGCTGGCCGATGGTCGCATTGTGCAGACAGGTGGAGCAGAATTGGCGCTGCGCCTCGAAGAAGAGGGCTATGATGCCCTGCTGAATGAAGGCTTGGCAGATGCCTGAGGCGGATACCCTCACTAGGCCAACCCAGCGTGATGAGGACTGGCGCTATGCCGATACCGGCTTCCTCGCGGACTCCGATGTCCGCGTGCTCAACCACTGGCGCACGCTCGATGTACCCGCTGGGGAAACTCGCCGCGAAGTCGCGACCCATTCCTCTGGCGAAACAGCGAAGGGTATGGTCGATCGGCTGCGCGTTCATGTTGGCAAGGGTGGCCGTTTCGAAGCATTCATCACGCTGGCGGGCGGAAAATATCAGCGTGTCGAGATCGAAGTGACGCTGGAAGAAGGCGCGCATTTCGAGTTTGGCGGTGTAACCGTTGGCGGCGGCGACAAGGTTCAGGAATTTGTGACCCGCACCATCCATGCTCAGCCCAAGGCGACGTCAAATCAGACTGTTCGCGCGGTCCATTGGGGGCGCGCAACGGGCAATTTTCTCAGCCGGATTGAAGTGGTCAGGGATGCGCAGAAAACCGATGCTGCGCAAAACTTCCGCGCGATCCTGCTGGAAAAAGGCGCGAGCGCGAATACCAAGCCCGAGCTGGAAATCTTCGCTGACGATGTACTGTGCGCGCATGGTGCCGCGATTGGCCAGCTGGATGAGAATGCAGCCTACTACATGGCGGCACGTGGCATCCCACCAGAGGTCGCTCGCAAACTGCAGGTTCAGGCCTTTATCGGCGACGCTTTTGTCGAGCTGGAAGATGAGAAAGAGCGCGACCTTATGCTGGAGCACGCGCTAAACTATCTGGAGGACGGCACGCTGTGAATGCGCCTGCCTCTCTAACCTCGACAAGGCTGACCCCGGCGCATGATGTGCGGGCTGACTTTCCCGGCCTGATTACGCACAACGGCCAGCCGTGGCACTATCTGGACACAGCCGCGACCGCGCAAAAACCGCGAGCGGTGATTGATGCCATGGTCCAGGCGATGGGAGCTGATTATGCGACCGTGCACCGCGGTGTCTATGCGCGGTCTGCTGAGATGACCCGCGCGTTTGAAACAGTGCGCGAGAAAGCGGCGCAATTCATTGGGGCACAGAACGCCAATGAGGTTGTCTTCGTGCGCGGCGCGACCGAGGGTATTAATCTCGTCGCGCAAAGCTGGGGCAACGCGAATATCCACGCCGGCGACCGGATCATGCTGAGCCAGCTAGAGCATCATTCCAACATCGTGCCGTGGCAGATGCTGGCTGAGCGAGTTGATGCTCAGATTGATATCTGTCCGCTAACCGATGATGGTCGGATCGACCTCGATTGGCTTGAGGCAAATTTGACCGAGCAGCACAAGCTGGTCGCGCTGGCGCATGTGTCGAACGTGCTCGGCAGCGTGCTCGGCGCGAAACGCGCTGCGAAAGCCGCGCATGCGGTTGGTGCGAAACTGCTGCTTGATGGCTGCCAGAGTGCGCCGCGCATGCGGCTGGATATGTCCGAACTGGGCTGCGATTTCTTCGTGCTCTCCGGCCACAAGCTTTATGGCCCCACGGGCATAGGCGTGTTGTGGGCACGTGAAGAACTGCTCGAGGCGATGCCCCCGTGGCAGGGTGGCGGCGCGATGATTGATCGCGTCACATTCGAAAAAACCACTTATGGTCCGCCGCCGCAACGGTTTGAGGCGGGGACACCAATGATTACCGAGGTGATCGCGCTTGGTGCGGCCATCGATTACCTTAAACCGTTCGATATGCAGCAGCTTTACGTGCACGAAAATACGCTGGTTCGCACAGCGCGCGGAGAATTGAGCCGAATCAATTCAATCCGCCTCCTTGGGCCCGAAAGCAGTGCGGGAATTGTCTCTTTCGTGATGGAGGGGGTTCATCCGCATGATTTGGGCACCATATTGGACGAAGAGAATGTGGCGATCCGCGCTGGCCACCACTGCGCGCAACCGCTGATGGATCATTACGATATTCCTGCAACCGCCCGCGTCAGCTTCGGCCTCTATTCGACAGAGGACGATATCGCGGCGCTGATGCGCGGGATTGAACGAACGCAGAAGATTTTCGGCCCATGAAAAATGATGAACCAGAGACAATGAACAAGCCCGAAAAAGAACAGGACTTTGTCGCAGAAAAGCTGCCTGAAAAACCAAGGCGCGCTCGCGTGAGCGATGTGATTGACGACGCGCCCCTAGCAGAGGCGCCAGAGCGCAAGCGTGATTATCTGGAAGGGTTTCTGCAAAAGAAACCTGAGGCAGACGATATTGGCGGGGCTGGCGGCGCGCTGCAACAAGCGGTCATTGACGCGCTGAAAGAGATTTACGACCCCGAAATCCCGGTCAACATTTATGATCTCGGCCTGATTTATGGCGTTGAAGTGAGCGATGATGCGGATGTCGAAGTGATCATGACGCTGACTACCCCGCATTGCCCGGTCGCGGAAAGTATGCCGGGTGAAGTTGAGCTGCGTGCGGCCAGTGTGCCGGGCGTTCGCGACGCTGAAGTCAATCTGGTTTGGGATCCGCCATGGAGCCCGGAAAAGATGACCGATGAAGCGCGGCTCGAGCTGGGGATGTTGTGATGACTGAGATGAAAACACGTGAGATTCCGGTACGCCGTCACCCTCACCAAAGGGGCAGAGGAGCGCATTGCCGAACTGATGTCGAATGCTCCAGACGATGCGATTGGAGTGAAACTGTCGACCCCGCGACGCGGCTGCTCTGGCCTCGCCTATTCCGTTGATTATGTGACTGAAGAAGTCGCCATGGACGAGAAGATCGTAACGCCCGGTGGTGTGTTCTATATCGACGGGGCCAGCGTGCTGTATTTGATCGGCAGCGTGATGGATTGGGTGGTGGATGATTTCTCTGCCGGTTTCACCTTTGAAAACCCCAATGCCAAGGGTGCATGTGGTTGTGGCGAGAGCTTTATGGTCTGAATTTCTCTCGCGTCGGCTGCAAACGGCTCCGGCCTACGCTTCCGGTGCTCATGGGCTTAATGCCCACTGCGCTCCGGGTCTCGTCCAAAACCGTTTTCGCACGAAGCTAGAAAAATTCTTTTTCGCTACGCTGCTAACCTAAATCTTCTGCCACGCGTTCGAGCAACTGGATTTCCAACGCATCTAGCTCGCCATCGGCGTCTACCATTGCGTCGAGCCATTGCTGTTCGGCCTCGGTCACAACCTCGCCCGCGGCGGCGCGTTCGGCAAAAGTCGGTTTTGAGCCTTTTTTGCCAAAGACCGTGCCAAAGTGATTGTGAACGGCAGGCGCGCTTTTTGCCATGCGCCCAAAGAACTGACCAACACCGCCGGATGTGTCATTCATGAAATTCTCAAGCTCCTTCATCCGATCATGAGAGAGCTGCCCGTTCATGGCGGTGAAGCCGCGCAGATAGTTGGCAACGCCATCGACAAATAGTTTGGGCCACTCGAGTGCATTGGCCGCACCCAAGGTAGCATCCTTGATGCGAAAGAGCATTTCTGCCTCATAACGGCTGACCGCTGCTGGCCCTTCGCCGCCACTCGCAAAGATCACTCGGCGCAGGATGCTGCACTCCGTAGAACTCACATGGCAGCTCGCCAGAGCGCCATTGCCGCGGGTGGGGCCTTCGCCATGTAGAACAGCGTGTTCGATTTGCTTCAGCGTGTATTTTTTCAGGCTATCATCGACATTCTCAGCACGCTCGATGATACGCACGAGAGCCTCAAGCTCTGCCATGCTTTCCAGCTTTCCGTCTGCGTCCAGTTGCGCGATCAACCATGCAGCCTCGTTCGCATCGCACATATATTTGGGTTCGGTTCCCATCAGAACGAATTCGCGGATCGCCTCGACAAAAAAGTCTACCCAGTCATCGCTAGGGTTGCTGATCTGGTTGTTGATCGCAAAGATCGCCTCAGCCTCTTCGCGCGTCATGATGCCATCGCCCCAACCTAACTGGCGCAGCGACAGAATTTCCTCTGCGGAAACATGACCATCTTGCGCAACAGATTTGGCGAGATCGGCGAACTGAATACTCATGACGTTAAAACCCCCTGGAATGTGGGCATTTCTTGCCAGACTATCGGTAAGACGCGGTTACCTTTTGAGCGCTGCGACGCAGGTCGCGCGGTCGACATTTCGCCCATCACTCGCCCTGCGTGCTTCGACATGGGTTGCGCTCGGTTCGCCACTTGGCTGCAGTGGATAGAGAAAGACATCCAGAACGCAGGCATCGCCAGTAAATTGCAACTTCACCGCATCATCTTCGCGCACGCTTAGGCGTGGTGGGCCAAATTGGCGGGTGAGCGCGGATGTATTCGCCCCAATCACGCCCCTCAGACCCGGAATGTTGAGCACACGCGGTGCGATAAACTCGCCCGTGCTGGGGGCGATTTGTGGCCCGGTTGGCGCCATGGGTGGCGGTGCTTCTGCCGACGAACCCGATGATGGGGCATTGGTCGGTGCTGGTGGCGTGCGTGTTGACACTGCAGCAGGTGCACCAACGCAGCCGCTGATCAGGGCCGCAGAGAGTAGAACACTAAATCGGCGCATGAGTGCCTTTCCGTTGATGAATGAGGTGAGTGGCACTTGCCGCGCCAATGATGGGTGCCAAAAGGTTCAAGCCTGGCACCGCCAGAAGAGCAGCGATGACTCCTCCCAATGCAAAACGCGTCACGCCGCCCATCGGGGCAATCGCGTGATCCTGCTCACGGTGCCTTAGCCAGACCATATCCTGTAACTCGCGGCCCAGCAGAAAGGCATTGGCCAGCCAGAACACCAGCGCCGTTCCGATGCCCGTGAAGAGGAGCAACAGAGCGATTGGCGCGATCAACAGATTCACTCCGATTGCACGCAGGGTCGAGCGCACGCTGTGACGTAATTCAGTTTTGAAAGGCAGGCCGGGGACGTCAGCCGCATGGCCATAATGCTTGCGCTCCACCGCACGCACAATCTCGTCAGCGAAGAATTGGATCGCGGCCAGCGCAACGACGCGAAAAAGCAGCCAACCACCAGCAAATACGATAATTGCGGCTGCTAGCGCTGCCATGATCCCGGTGTAGTCATTGTCGCCCAGTGCATCGCCCCAACCGGAAATGATCGGGCCGAGCCAGAACCATAACGCGATGCCGAGCGTCGCGAAGATGGCGAGGGTTACCGCCAGAGACTTCACCAAGACCTTCAGGATCGCAGGATCGCCGAGTTGTCTTACGGCCAAGAGAAGGGCGCGGGCTAACATTGGTGTTTGGGACAAGCAATCATGAGGTTGGAGTGGATTGCGCAGCGAATTCACGCAAGTCAACGTCGCGCTTGGCCTTGTCCCGATGAAGCGCTAACGCGCAGCGACAATCTGCAAATCCTACCGAAATTCCTGAAGAAAGACTTTTCATGATCGAACCCCGTTATGACGTGATTGCTATTGGTAATGCTGTGGTCGATGTCATCGCCTCTTGCGAAGAGGAATTGATCGAGGAGCTTCAGCTCAATCGCGGTGGGATGACGCTGATTGATGAAGCGCGCGCTGATGATCTGTATGCGGCGATGCCACCTGCGCGCGAAATTTCCGGTGGTTCTGCCGCCAATACTCTCGCTGGCCTGTCGACTCTGGGCCTGCAATGCGCATTTATTGGCCAGGTTGCTGACGACCAGCTGGGCAAGGTCTTTCGCCATGATATGCGCGCCACGGGGATTGATTTCGACACGCCAGCGCGTGACGGCGAGCCAGCAACAGGCCGCGTGCTCATTTTCGTGACGCCGGATGGCGAGCGGACGATGAACACCTTCCTTGGGGCGGGCCAGTTTTTGCCGAAAGAGGCGCTGGATGAAGAGCTGATCGCCAGCGCTGCAATCCTGTATCTCGAGGGGTATTTGTGGGACCCGGAAGAGCCGCGCAAAGCGATGCGCCGCGCCATTGAAGTCGCACGCTCTGCAGGGCGCAAGATTGCTTTCACCGCTAGCGAGAGCTTTGTGATTGAACGGCATGGCGATGATTTCCGCGCGATGATCGACGATGGAGTGATCGACATATTGTTCGTCAATGAGCATGAGTTGGCCACGCTTACGGGCGAGGATGATTTCGAGACCGGTCTGGCTGCGATTAAGGACAAGGTCCCCGTTCTGGTTGCAACGCGCAGCGCCGACGGTGCGGTTGCTCTGGCGCATGGCGAGCGGGCAGAAGTCGCGGTACGAACCGATTGACAAGGTGGTCGATTCCACTGGTGCCGGTGATCAGTTCGCAGCGGGTTTCCTGTCAGGATACGCTAAAGGCGAACCGCTCGAAAACTGCCTGACACGTGGGGCAATCACAGCCGCAGAAGTGATCAGTCATTACGGCCCGCGCCCTGAGGTGGACCTTAAGGCGTTGGTGGCAGAGAAGCTTGGGGTTTCTTGATGTAACCACCTAGCCACCCGCGCCCTCCACCCTTCCGCCCGGAGCCTACCGGGACACAATCCGGGTGGAAGGGTGGAGGGCGCGGGTGGCTAGTAAAACCGTCAGGGAGTCACTTTCCCCGAGCCTTCTTAAAGGCGCGCTCGAAGGTCCCAGCATTGGTTTTGCCTCTGAAAAGGTATGGCCCGACAAGATAGGCGGGTGTACCCTGCAGGCTCATTCGAAACGCTGCCTGATGGGTGCTGGAAAGCGCGGTTTCGATAGCCTCTCCATGCGTTTCGAGATCGCTTTGCAACCGCGTCCAATCGCCCCCTGCATCCTCGAAAGTCGTGCGTACGCCCCGTTCTGACAAGGCGGCGCTCGCCAATAAGTCTTTGTGAAATGGTACAAATTGCCCCTGCTGGTCGGCTGCCATAGCTATCTGTGCAGCGCGTTCGGATGGTGGCCCGAAGACCGGCCAAAGACGATAGACAATCCGCACATTACCATCTTCTGCGGCTGCGCGTTCCAGCTCAGGATCAGATATGCGGCAGATTCCGCAGGCATAGTCGGTAAACACCATCACGGTTACATCGCCATCGGGGTTGCCCCCGACCGGATAGCCTTCCTCCGTCAGAATACGGGCAGCCCAGCCAAACTCGGACAAATCTTCACCGCGGAAAACCGATTGGCGCAAGACGATGGACAGCATCAATCCGATGGCCACTAACCCTGCAATTACAAAGGCTTGGCGCGGCCCTTTTGGTTTGGAGCGCGGCTCGCTCAAGCGGCGGAACCTTGTTCGCGGGCGATCTCGCGATGGCCGATATCGCTGCGATAAAAGCCGTCCGGGAAAGTGACGATGTTGACCGCATCATAAACGATGTTGTGTGCATCATTGACGCTTTCACCCCGCGCGGTGACGTTCAGAACGCGCCCGCCCGATGATGTCAGATCGCCATCGACCATTTTGGTACCAGCATGGAAGACTTTCGCGCCGCCTGCCTCTGATTTGCCCAGATTGATCGTGCCGCCTTTTTTCGGTGTGCCGGGATAGCCTTCTGCCGCCATCACAACCGTCATGGCAAAATCATCCGACAAAACTGGTCGAGGCGCGTTGGCCAATTCGCCATTTGCGCAGGCCAGCATCAATTCGGCCAGATCGCTTTCCAACCGCATCATTAACACCTGGCATTCGGGATCGCCAAAGCGCGCATTGTACTCAATCAGTTGCGGGCCGGCTGGGGTCAGCATCAATCCGGCGTATAGCACTCCGGAATAGGGATTGCCGTCAGCCGCCATGGTCGCAACGGTTGGCTCGATAATTTCACGCATAACCTGTGCCTGCAACGCATCGGTCAAAACAGGCGCTGGAGAGTATGCCCCCATGCCGCCAGTGTTGGGTCCGGTATCACCGTCGCCAACACGCTTGTGATCCTGCGCGGTGCCGATGGGGACGATGGTCGTGCCGTCGGTTATGGCGAAAAAGCTTGCTTCTTCACCTTCCAGAAATTCCTCGATCACCACCTCTGCGCCTGCGTCACCAAATTGCCCGCCAAACATATCGGTCAGCGCAGCCTCTGCATCTTCGCGCGTTTCGGCAATGACCACGCCCTTGCCTGCTGCCAACCCGTCGGCTTTGAGGACATAAGGTGCATCGAAGCGGGTCAGCGCGCCGAGCGCGTGCTCCAGAGAACTGGTGCGAATGTAGCCCGCAGTGGGAATATTCGCACGCGCGCAAAGATCCTTCGTAAAGCCTTTGCTGCCCTCTAGCTGCGCGGCTTGCTGAGAGGGGCCAAAAACAGCCAGTCCGGCGGTCCGCAAGCTGTCTCCCAACCCGTCAACCAATGGCGCCTCTGGCCCCACAACAACCAGCCCAATATCATTGTCGTGGCAGAACCGTGCCACGGCATCATGATCGCTCACATTAAGGTCAGTGCAGATCGCCTCTTCGGCAATGCCCGGATTGCCCGGCGTCGCCCACAAGGTGTCACACATAGGGGATTGCGCCAGCTTCCACGCTAGCGCATGCTCGCGTCCGCCCGATCCAATGAGCAAGATATTCATGCCCGCCAATTCCCTTTCCGATGATGACGCTGAAAATGGTCTCGTAGCGCGCGAAGCTGCGGGCGACAACGCAAAGGCATATTCTGTCAGCGAGATTTCGCAGGCCTTGAAGCGCACGGTGGAGGAGCAGTTTGGTTTTGTCCGGCTACAGGGCGAGTTGTCGGGCGTAAAGCGGGCGGCCTCTGGCCATATGTATTGCGCGCTCAAAGACGAAAAGGCCGTGATTGATGGCGTGATGTGGAAGGGGAACGCGGCTCGGCTTCCCTTTGCGCCCGAAGACGGGCTGGAGGTCGTCGCGAGCGGAAAACTGACCACTTATCCTGCGCGTTCCAAATACCAGCTTGTGATTGACCGGATGGAACTGGCGGGCGAGGGGGCGTTGCTGGCCTTGCTCGAAAAAACCAAGGCGCGCCTCGAGGCTGAGGGCTTGTTCGCGCCGGAGCGCAAGCGGCGTCTGCCATTCCTTCCCCGCACCATTGGCGTGGTGACGTCACCCACTGGTGCGGTCATTCGCGATATCCTGCACCGGCTGGCGGATCGCTTCCCCAGCAGGGTGATCGTTTGGCCCGTGCTGGTCCAAGGGCAGGGCGCAGCAGAGCAGGTCGCGAGCGCAGTACGTGGATTTTCCAAGCTGCCTGTGGGCCATGCTGACAGGCCGGATCTCGTCATCGTTGCGCGCGGCGGCGGCTCGATCGAGGATTTGTGGGGGTTCAATGAGGAGGTGGTCGTTCGCGCTATCGCCGATTGTACTATCCCGACAATCAGCGCGGTTGGGCACGAAACCGACACTACCCTCGCAGACTTTGCAGCTGACCAGCGCGCCCCTACTCCAACGGCTGCCGCGGAAATGGCGGTGCCGGTTCGGGCAGAGCTTGCCGCGACACTGGGCGATTTTGGCCTGCGTCAGCGTGCAGCGATCCGCAAACCGGTCATGCTGGGGCGAGAGCGGCTTGCGGCGCGGGCGGACCGCATTCCCGCGCCAGCGGCACTGTTGCAACCGCAGGCGCAACGGCTTGACGATATGGCCGAACGCTTGCGACGCGGCCTGATGGACCGGGCCAGCAAAGGTCGCGAGGCATTGGCGCGGCAGCGTTTGTCGCCGGCGACGTTGGTGCGTTCCTTGCGCGATGCGAAGCAGGCGTTGCAAGGCCAGAGGCTTGACATGGGGCTGATCCGTCGCCGCATTTCTGACTATGATGGGAAGCTCACATCGCTGGCCCGGTTGGCGGAACAATTGCACCCTGATCGTCCGCTCGCGCGCGGCTATGTGCGTGTCACAAACACCGCGGGTGCGACGCTGACGGACAAGGCACAGGCCGAGAAAGAAGCGGGTTTAACCCTGAAGTTTCGTGATGGCGATTTAGACGTGGCAACTGGCGAGGCAACCCGGCAAATTACACCTAAACCCACGCCCAGAAAACCCCGGCGCGTTCAGCAATCTGACACCGATAAACGGCAAGAAGATTTGTTTGGATGATCGTAGCTTGATAAGGCGCATATTATGTTGATGTCATCGGATCGAAATTCGAGCAGTGGCGAAGCCAAGCTGCAATACGGCCCCAATGGTTTTCGCGTTCTGCGCGCTGGCCAGCATGTCTTCTGCGCGGTGAGCGGAGAGGCGATTCCTCTGGAGGAATTGCGGTATTGGAGCGTCCATTATCAGGAGCCGTATGCGAGTGCGGAAATGGCCACGGAACGCCTGAAACCGTGAGATTGAAACCATGATTGCAAGAGCGGGCCTGATCGCCGCCACGCTGGTTTTAATGTCGGCTTGTATTCCCGCTGCCGCGGAACCGGAAGCGCGGCCCGAAGCAGGAGCGGATGCCGCGCCTGTAGTGATTGACCAAGGCACCGCAAACCACGACAATTGCCACTATCCCACCGCCCGCACCAGCTATTCCGGAACCTGCTCAGCGTGCGCGGTTTGTCTACGATGGTGAGTTAACCCAAGGCGGCTGGATCAGGGGGCAGGCCCCGTCGGGAACCGTCAACGCGTTTCTTGGCGACACACCGTTAGAACTGGATAGCGAGGGCGGGTTCTTCGCCGCGTTTGATCGCGATGCAGACGGCATGGCCACTTTGCGCGCGGAAATGCAGGATGGAACGAGCAAGAGTGCCGCTCTGATGATCTCACCGCGTCAATGGAATATCCAGCGCGTCAATATTGCGCGGCGCTCTGGCGGATCGACCGAGGCATGGTGGAAAAAGCGTGAGCCCGAATGGTTGGCGATCAAGGCTGCGCGCGAAAAGCTGACCAGTGCGACGGGATTCCAGCAGGATTTTATCTGGCCGGTGAAGGGCCGCATTTCGGGCCACTTTGGCCGCCAGCGGATTTATCGCGGTGAACCCGGCAGCTATCACAGCGGCATTGACATCGCGCCGGGGCACGGTGTGCCTTATGTGGCGCCTGCTGATGGTGTCGTGGTGTTGGCGCGGATGGGCTTCAGCCTGGAAGGCGGCTTGATTATCATTGATCATGGAGCCGGGCTGAACAGCGTTTTTCTCCATTCCTCCAAGATCGTCGTCAAAGAGGGCGATTACGTCAAACAAGGCCAGCATATCGGCAATGTAGGCTCGACAGGTCGTTCGACGGGGCCGCATTTGCATTGGGGCCTCAAATGGCGTGATGCGCGGATCGATCCGCTGCTGCTCGTTGGCCCGATGTAGACGCTGAGCTGGCTGAGAAATCCCGCCCATGCGCGGCAAAAAGCTTCTCCTTATTGCCTTGGTGGCGCTTGGCCTTGCCCCGGGGACTTTTGTGCGGACACCCGCGCCAGAGCCGGACTATGCCTCTGGTCTGATTGTCACGACGCTGGATATCGAGGACGCGTCGGCAGGGCCACTGACCTTAGCTGGGGCATGGCATTTGCAGAGCAGAAACGATCACTTTGGCGGCTATTCAGCGCTGCTGATGCGGCCCGATGGACGATTATTGGCGGGCAGTGACGCAGGGCGTTTGCTATCCTTGCGTCCGCTTGATCAGGGTAACGCACAGGCGAGTTTTCGAAGTTTTCCGGGTGCCGAAACACAGGATAAGCGTGACTATGACCTAGAGGCGATGGCTCAGGATCTGAGTGTGGGGACGCTATGGGCTGCCTATGAGGGGTCCAATGCGATTGAGCGATATGAGGACCTTGCCCAGCGCAATGCTCGGGCGGTGCCAGAGGAAATGGCGGGCTGGTGGGACAATTCGGGGCCTGAGGCGATGGCGCGGTTGGCCGATGGACGGTTCATCATATTGGCAGAACAACGGACGCGCTTTGGCGGTGACAATCACGAAGGGCTGTTGTTCGCGTCCGACCCCACACTATCCGGAGCTCGCGATCCGATGGTTTTCCAGCTCGCAACGCCTGACGGCATGCGCCCGGTTGACATGGCGCCAATGGCTGATGGCCGCGTACTAATCCTGCTCAGGAATTTCGATGTGATCCCCTGGCCCGCATGGCATGTTGCAATTGCGACGGCTGATCCGACCCAGATTCAAGAGGGGGAGGTCTGGCCGATAGAGGTGCTTGCGCGGCTGGATGCGCCGATCCCGCCAGAGAATTATGAAGGTATCACGATTGCTGAGCGTGAAGGCGACTCATGCGATATCTGGCTGATTTCTGATGATAATTTCAGCGTATTCCAGCGGACATTGCTGCTGAAACTTGAATGGGATGCGTGCGGTGAAGTTTAGTTTGCTAGCGTAATCTGGCCAGCCCACGCCCTCCAACCTTTCGCTGATTCACTCCCAACAAAAAAGGCGCGCGGAATAGCCCCGCACGCCCTTTTGATCATCCGCAAAGCGGCAAAACTATGCAGCTTCAGCAGTGGCCTTCTTCAGCTCGCGCTTCACCTTCAGCGCGCGGGCTGAAAGCTTGTCGTCGCTGGTCTTGAGTAGCCAGTTATCGAGGCCGCCATTATGCTCAACAGAGCGCAGGCCATGCGTTGATACGCGAAACTTGAAACCGCGATCCAGCTTTTCGCTCAGCAGAGTAACATTCTGCAGGTTTGGCAGAAATACGCGCTTCGTTCTGTTATTGGCGTGGCTGACATTGTTGCCGACCAGGCGGCCTTTGCCGGTGAGTTCGCAAATGCGCGACATGATAAATCTCTCAATCGAATTGGTTCCGCGGAGCAGTCTCCGCAGGATGTCTCAAAGCCCGGTATTCGCCGGAAAGCGCGCCGCATAGCTGCGCCTACCCGAATCGTCAAGCAAATCGTGCCCTATTTGCGAGGCGCGTGGCCGGGCGCTAAGCGCGGAGCGACATGACCAGTTGGCCCATTCCAGAACCGATGCAGCGCGCACTTGCTTTGGCGCGCGAAGCCGAGTCCGATGGCGAGGTGCCGATCGGCGCGGTTGTCGTCAAGGATGGCGCGATCATTGGCGAGGGGCGCAATACCCCGCGCGGCGACAATGACCCAACGGCTCATGCAGAGATTATCGCGCTTCGCGCCGCTGCGAAGACGTTGGGAAGTGAGCGTCTGATAGATTGCGAGTTGTGGGTCACTCTGGAGCCGTGCGCAATGTGTGCTGGTGCCATTACGCATGCCCGGATCGCGAAACTCTATTACGGCGCGAGCGATCCCAAGGGCGGCGGTGTGGAGCATGGCGCAAGGGTGTTCGAGCATCCACAAGCGCTGCACAGGCCAGAAGTGTACTCTGGCATTGGTGAAAACGAAGCGGCAGAGATCTTGCGCGCGTTTTTCAAGAAACGGCGGTGAGGGTCACAGCCCCCGCCAGATTTTGAGCGAAACTTCATCCTTGGGGCCAAAGCGGCCTCTGTCACACGTGGTCGGCATAAAGCGCTTATTATAGCAAAGCCTGAGCTCTTGCAGCCACCCGCGACTGTTGATCTTCATGCCAATTGCGTCGCGGCGCTTCCAGCTGGGATTGGCCACCAGAAACCACTCGCGCACATCGCCAACGGTCAGGTCTGGCTTGCGTGAAAGCCGGTCAAAATCGGGGAAGCGTAGCGAATCGTAGAGAATGCGTGTGACTTTGAAGTAAGTTTCCGGGCGCTTGGCCATGCAACTGCCATGTTTCGCCCACTGCCGCGCGGCGAGCCGCGTCGAGGGCATCATGCAAAGGGCACCAGCGATTTGTGCGCCGGTCGGACGTGGAGAGGCGCTGCACCATTGGGGCCATGTTTGTCCGCTATTGGGCCACAGCCCGTGTACGATCATGCCGAACCGACCATTGCGTCCTGAGCATTGCAAGGCATGCGCGCGCTGCCCCTCGCGTGGCTTGCAAAACTCCGGGCTCCAACTGAGCGCCAGCGTATAGCCGGTAACCGGCAACCGGCGAACCGGGCCGGATTGCTGGACACGCGGCGCCTCGGTAATTTGTGGCATGCGGCATTGATAGGCTTGGGCGTGTGCGAAGGTGGGTATGCAGGTAAACAGCAGAAACGAAGCGACGAAAGCGCTTCGCAAGCGCGACTGCGCGTCGGCCATTAGGCCGCCCCCGCGGAGGCGTTCGCTCATGCGAACTGCCGTGAGCGAAAACAAACACTCATAAAGGCGTAAAATCTAGGCCAATGTCTGCGGTACAGGGCGCTTTGGGTAAGGCGTCCGACTGACACGAAATTTACGCCGGTCGCCGCCTTGGCTTTGATCGTGTCGAGATTAATCCCACCACTCGCCTCGGTCGGAACACGACCTGAAACCATCGCCACCGCTTCACGCAGCGTATCAGGCTCCATATTATCGAGCAGCAGGCGGGTCGCGCCAGCCTCCAAAGCGGGTTCAATCTGATCGAGCCGGTCCACTTCGCAAATGATCTCTTTGACGCCCGCGGCAACGGCGCGGCGAACCGCTTCGCCTACACTTCCAGCCACGGCGACGTGATTGTCCTTGATCATTGCGGCGTCCCACAATCCCATGCGGTGATTGCTCGCGCCGCCCATGCGTGTGGCGTATTTGTCGAGGTGTCGCAGGCCCGGAATGGTCTTGCGTGTGTCCAGCAGAGTGCAGTCGGGGTTGTCTCCCCTGCTCTCATCGCGGTCACATATTCGCGCACCATGGTGGCGATGCCGCACAAGTGCTGAACCGTATTGAGCGCGCTGCGTTCTGCGGTCAGCATTGCGCGGGCATTGCCTGAAAGCCGCATCAGGTCGGTGCCGGGCTCTACAGCATCGCCATCAACGACCAGCATCTCGATCTCCACATCGTGGTCGAGCGCGCGGAAAAACGCCTCGGCTACGGGCAGGCCTGCGACAACAATCGGATCGCGACTGTCCATAACGCCAGCAAATCGAGCATCGGCGGGAATAACACTTTCAGACGTAACATCGCGCCCGCCACCGGGCAGTCCCTCGCCTAAGTCCTCCGCCAGCGTATCACGGACGAACTTATCGAGGTCGAAGCCAGGGAGTGTGAATTGAGACATGGGTGTGGTTTGGCGGAGTCGTGTGTTTTCCGCAAGCAAGAGTGTTTGTTGAGCCTCAAGCGTCGGCGGCTGCGTCCGCAGCCTTGGCTATCCTCGCTCATGCGATCAAAGATCGCGTCGCTGCGGGCGCGCAGTCGCGTTTGCGGCTCGCTGGTCGCTCGCCGACCTATTCCAGGCCAGAGGGTTTTGGCTTAGTCGCGGAGCACGGTCACCGATTAGGTGACCGCAAGGCCAGCCGCCCGCAGGTGCCCCTAGCGAAGCGAAGGATTAGCGCCGAGGACGAAGCCACGGAGGTGGCTTCGGAACACAAAACATCAATGCACGAACCGCGCGACGACATCGCGATAGCTGCGTGAGACCTTCACCTCTGCGCCGCTTTCAAGGACCAGAAAGCACTCGCCATTGGTATGGGGCTTCACCTGACGCACTTGGTTGAGGTTCACAATCGTGGAGCGATGCACGCGCTGGAAATTGCGTGGGTCAAGCCGCCGCTCCAGATCCTTCATCGTTTCGCGCAAGACCAGCGAATTGTCGCCGGTGTAAATGCACATATAGTCACCTGCCGCCTCGATATGCTCAATCGTGTCGACTTCCACGCGGAAAATCTGGCCGCGATCCTTCACATTGATGAGCTTCTCAAACCGGCCAACGGTTTCGCCATCGTCGCTGTCGAAATCTTGTGCCGCATCGGGCGCGACTTCGGAAAGCACGTTAAGCAGTTTCTCGGCATCTTCAGACGATTTCTTGTCGGCCAGCCTTTGGCGCACACGCTCTATCGTGTCGGCCAGCTTGTCTTCATCGACCGGCTTCATCAGGTAATTGACGGCATTGGCCTCAAACGCGCGGATCGCATGCTCTTGATATGCGGTCACAAATACGAATAGCGGCGGGTCGATTTCCATCGCACCCTGCACGACCGAAAAGCCATCAAAGCCAGGCATCTGAATGTCGAGAAAGACCAGATCGGGCTTTTTCGTCTTGATCGCCCGAATCGCTTCGCGGCCATTTTGGCAGGTATCGATGATGTCGACATCATCATAATCCTGAAGCCGCAATTGCAGGCCCTGAATGGCCAGTTTTTCATCATCTACGAGCAGTGTGCGAATGGTCATGTATGGTATCCTGCGCTTTGGTGAGCGGGCGCGCGTTCGGTATTGCGTGCTTGCTCAGGGTGCGAACCCTTGTGACCCTGTTTGTCAGTCTCCCCGCTGAACGAGGTATCTTTTTCTGCCTCTTCATACGGGATTTCGATGCGAACTTCAAAACCACCGGCCTCTGGCGTGCGAATTTCGAAGCGGTGATCCTCGCCATAGGCCTGTGCCAGACGGTCGCGAATATTGGCCAACCCGACGCCAGTTGAGCCTGTGCGGCGGGATTTTTCGGCCATTTCCAGCGCCTGACTGTGCGGGTTGCTGGCCTTGATACCCGGCCCGGTATCCGTCACCGTCATTCGTAGCCGGTTTCTGGCAACGTACCGCCTTAAGGCTGATCGTGGCGCCATCCATTTGCGGGGTCACCGCGTATTTGATGGCATTCTCAATCAATGGCTGAAGCAGCATCGCCGGGATACATGCTCTGGCGGCGCTTTCATCAACGGTAAATTCTGTTCGCAGCCGCTCCTCAAACCGCATCCGCTCAATGTCGAGGTAGAGCTTTAGGGTATCCACCTCTTGCGCAACGGTGACCTTCCCGCTCGGCTCGGAAATAAGCGTATGGCGCAAAAAGCTGGAAAGGCGGGTCAACATGGCATTGGCAGGTTCTGTTTGTTTGAGCAGAACCAATGTGCTGATGGAATTCAATGTGTTGAACAGGAAATGCGGGTTGAGCTGGTAGCGCAACATGGCGAGTTGAGCGCTGGTCGCCTGCATTTCCAGAATTGCCAACCGATCCTGCTGCTCCTCGATCTGTACGAAGAAGTTGATGGCGTAATAGAGCGCCGACCACGCACCCAGCAAGATAAGATCGATAAAATAGATGCCCACGAAACGAAGCAGGAAGCTGGTGTCATTGTCGGGGTTAGCAAGATCAAGGACCCAACTATCGATAAAGGCGTGGACGCCAACGGCGATGGCGAGCGCCACCACGGTGGAGCCCCATGTTACGAGTGGTCTACGGTACCGATCAACTGGCGGTAAACCACAGAGAGCACCAGGCTTAGCGAGAAGCCAGTGATCGTGGCCAGCAGAATGATCACGAGTCGCTCGGGCGGCAACCCATTGGCAAATGCCGAGACGGCACGAAGTACAAATGCGCCACCCCAGCCGCCCAATTGCAGCATCCAGAATGCCCGATTCTTATTGGCAAAGAACGGCCTTGGGGTGATCGGCAATACCGACATCAGCACCGCTTTAGACGAATTGCACGCCCAAGCGCCACCCGTTACACTCCCAACAATACGGTAAAGCGAAGGAGAGTCGCGGTGAGCACTATCGAAGCAGGCACGCAGGAGCGCGCCAAATTTCGCGAAATGAAAGAAGGCACTGCGGACGATTGGGCCATCATCGGCGGTGAATATCGCGAATTTGCCAAAGATTTGCCCAGCCGTGTGCTGGATCATCTGCGCCTGCTTGACGGGGATTTTGGCGGATTTCCGGTCGATCGGCTGGAGCATTCGCTGCAAACCGCGACCCGCGCGCACCGCGATGGACGGTCAGAGCAATATGTGGTGATGGCATTGCTGCATGACATCGGCGACACGCTGGGATCGTATAACCACCCGGAGGTCGCCGCTGCGATCCTCAAGCCCTTTGTGACCGAGGAAATTCACTGGATTTGCCAGAATCACGGCGCGTTTCAGGGCTATTACTACTTTCACCACCTCGGCATGGATCGGAACCTGCGCGATAAATATGCGGGCAATCCGTACTATGATGCGTGCGCAGAGTTCTGTGAAAAATATGATCAGGCTGCATTTGACCCTGACTACGACAGCGAGCCGCTCAGCTTCTTTGAACCCATGGTGCGCCGCGTGATGGCTCAGCCGCTGGCGTCTATGTATAAGTCAGCGTTGGAAGACGAGGCCGCTTAGCGACGATCATATTCGTCGGCCATTTGGGCAAACCGCGTTGACCAGTCGGCCTTGCCGGTGTCGGCTATCGCCTGCTCGACCAATGGGATTTCGGCCTCGATAAACTCTAACCGCTCGTCCCAACCATCATGCGTGCGTTTGCGTAGCAACCCCCCGCCGTGCTTCGGGCCCCAGCTGGTCATAAAGCGGCTGGCGGCATGCGGATCATAGCCTGCATTGGCGAGCAGCCAGGGCATCATTCGGTCGGCATCCCGCTCTGTCAGGCGAACAAGCTTGCGCTTGCGGCCAACATCATCGAACAGCGCGCGGTGGCGGAGCAGGTTATGCGCCAGCTCATGGGCAACAAGCGCGGCGAATTCATCCTCGGCATAGTCGAAGGCCGGCGATTTGCGCCCCAATATCACGCGTGTGCCATCGGCCACGGCCCGGCCGCCCTTTGACTGGACCTCAAATCGGCTGGGGCACGCCATCGTCCCCGTCAACAGCGCGGACGTTCGCTCGCGGTCTGGGGTTTGCCATGCCAGTGCCACGCGGCCTTCAACTGCTAGGCTTAGCTCCAAAGCCTCATTGATTGCGACCATCCGCTCCCAGCGCTTTTTCGTTTTGGGGAATTTCGCTTCAACTGCTTTACCATCCAGATGCGTTAATGTTGCATCGGCGACGGCACCCGCCAAGGCTGCGGGAGAGTCTGGAGCGACCGCTTGCATGGCAATATCGCCGGTAAGCCCTAGCGTTTGGTGTACCTCCTCTGCATCGCCATAGGCATGAGCGTCATGGAGTAAAAGGCCGATGGCGGGGGCGGCCTTTTCGCAAAAGTCTGCGTTGCCCGTCACGAGCTTCCAACCGATTGAGAAAAGCCGCTGATCGAGCTGTTGCAAGGCGCGCAGTTCGTTGTCTTGCGCATAGACAGCCGGGGCGGCGAAGCCGCCAACCAGCAAGAGCATCGCATGCAGAAGCGTGCGCACGCTCACGCGCCTTCTTGTGTCAGCGCTTCCTCCAGCGCATCATGGCCGACCGCGCCTTCCATTGTCTGACCACCGGCAACCCAGCTGGGAGTGCCGCCAAAACCCAGGGCGCGCGCTAGTGTCATGTTCTTGGCGATTTCGGCTGATGCTTCGTCTGTAACGGCGAAAGCCATCGCCGCTTCTCGGTCCAGGCCCGCTTCAGAAATAGCTCTATCAACATTCTCAGGCGTTGGCGGGCCAGCAGCGAACAGAGCATTATAATATGCTGGGTATTTGCCCTGCTTTGCCGCAGCGAGTGCAATCCGTGCGGCTTGCTCGCTGCCTTCAAAAATTGGCCATTCGCGCACCACCACTTTCAAGTCTGGATCGGCGGCGATCAGGCGTTTAATATCAGGGATGCTCGAACGGCAAAAACCGCAGCCATAGTCCGTGAACTTGACCAGCGTCTTGCTGCCATTTGGATTGCCCAGCACCGCGCCGGGAAAGGCTGCCATGACATCGGTTTCAACCTGCGCGAGCCGTTCTGCGCTTTGATCACGCTGCAATGCCTCCGCCATTTCGGGAAGGACGTCAGGGTTGTTGACCAGATATGCGCGAGTCAGGCCGTTGCCGAGACCACTCAAAGACCAAAGCCCGGCTCCAACGAAGCCGAAAATGAGCGCAAGGCCCGCGGTAAGAAGGTTCTGTTTCATGCGTGTTCTCTAGCGCAGACAATCAGCCTGCGCATCAATTTTGAGGGGGATCAGTTATTGGCCCGATCAATATTTTGTTCCAGCAAGGCGCGCGCCTGAAGGCCCACATCCTGCGCTCTGATCCAGTCGGGGGAGCCCGCTGGCAAACCAGCCTCTGCGGCCTGAGCGCTGCGAATGGCAAGGGCATATTGCCGGCTCATCACCTGCTGTTCGGCGCTGGCGAGCCTCGCGCGCGGAATGTCCCCGCGCGCAGCGTAGACAACGCCCAATTGGCGCCACGCAAAGGGATTGAGCCGATCCCTCGCCACCGACGCGCGCAGCACTTTTTCGGCCTCTATAAAATTCGCCTCATCCTCAGTTGCGATAAGCGCATGACCGAACATCGATGCAATCAGCGGGTGAGAATTGGTGATCTGCGTTGCGCGGCGTAGCGGATCGAGCGCCTCGTCAACCCGGCCAGATTCAAGCAAGACCTGGCCTTTCAATTCAAGAAAGAACGGGTCGGTTGGGTCGGTCGCCAGCAGGCTGTCAGCTTCCGCCAGTGCTTTCTCAACCTGCGCGCTCTTGTGATACGCATAAGCACGGGCATAGCGAGCAGGTACGGTCTGATCGCTGGCGGGGAAATCGCGCAAAGTGCGGTTTGGTTCGGCCAGGAAACCCGAAAGCTTCGCCTTGATCCGAATAAAGTGCGCCTGCAGCTCTGGGTCAGTCGGCGTATCCCAATTGGGATCGCGCTCAAACGTATCGCGCAGGATCGCAATCCGATCACCCGATAGCGGGTGCGTGCGAGTAAAAGTGGCATCGTCATCCTGGCGGCGACCATAGCGGAATTCGAGATTTTGCAGCTTGCCAAAAAACGCCAGAAGACCACGACCGGAAATGCCTGCATCGGCCAAATAGCGTGCGCCAGCCGCGTCAGCGCTGCTTTCTTCACTGCGCGAATAGGCCAGGAATTTACCAATCGCCGCGCGTTGACCGGCGGAAATGGCGGCGAGCGCCGCGTCGCCTGATCCGGCCAGAGCGGCCCCGATTCCGGCCAACAATGACAACAAGGTGATGTTCGTCGCGGCTTTTGCGCCCTCACCGCGACGGACGATATGGCCGCCGGTAATGTGGCCGAGCTCGTGCGCGATCACACCTTGTACCTCGCCGGCATCATCAGCGGCACTGATCAGGCCGCTGTGCAGATAAACCACTTGGCCGCCAGCAACGAAAGCGTTGATCGATGGGTCATTGATCAGAACGATATCGACATTGCCCTCATCAAGCTCCGAGGCCTCGACCAGAGGGGCGGTGATCTCTCGCAAAAACAGCTCGGTTTCCGCATCGCGCAGTATCGACTGGGCATGGGCAGGTGTCGCCAGCACGAGGCAGGCGATCGCAAAAGCCATCCAGCAGATTTGCCCAAGGCGGACAAATTGCGGACGAGGTGCCGAAGAAGGTGTGAGCGACATGGTCATGGGCTAAGGGGTTTTGTCCTGAACTGGCGCTGAAGCCTCTGGTGTTTCCGGCGTGTTTTTGGCGATGAACGTAGACACCCTGTTAACTATGTCGGTGCTGTTACGCCATGGTTTGGCGAAATTCATGATGATGCGGGCATGGCTGACGCCGGGATAGATGTGTGTTTCGACGCTACCGCCCACGGCTTTCTGAGCCTCCGCCAGAGCCTGCGTGTTGCGTGGCCGCACTGTCGTGTCGGCATCACCCGTCATCAGCAACAAAGGCGGGGCATCGGCGCGCGGGAAATTGACCGGCTGCGTGATGGAGAGGTCTTCTTCATCGCCAAAGGCCCGCTGTGCCCCTTCGCCGCTCAGCGGTAGAAAATCATAGGGGCCAGCAAGCCCAATCACGCCTTTGACGATGTCCCGATTCAGTCCCGCTTGGTCCAGCCAACGCGGCTCCAGCGCCAGCATGACCGCGTTATAGGCACCGGCTGAATGTCCTGCGAGCACGATCCGATCCGGATCGCCGCCGTGGTCAGCGATATTGTTGCGGACCCATTTCACCGCGCTAGCCGCGTCCTCCAGCATAGCCGGATATTTGCCATCATCGCCGAGGCGATAGCCCGCATTGACTACGATGTGTCCCTTTGGCGCGAGTGCACGTACCGATAAAGCCATAATATTCCGGGTCTCCGTGATACCAGCTGCCACCGTGGATAAAGATGATGACCGGTTGCAACGCACCGGCATCTGCATCTCCGTCACGCAGCACAAACAGGCGTTGCTGTGGATGGTCGCCATAGAGAACAGGCGCGCTCTCAGACACGCTGGTTAAGCCATGCAGCACGCGATCAACGCGGTTGAGCGTGCCCGCGCCATTGACCTGCACACCAATAAAGATCGTCACGCCAATCAACGCGATCAGCCCCACGACAGAACCAAGAAACCAGACAGCCATATGTTTTGCGTGCTTCACTACTAGTGACTTTTCAATCAGTTATAATTTCAATTTTTCTAGAAACGGCTTCGCAGTGCGATAATCCGGTTCAAGAGCGAGAGGAATGTTCAATGCCCTGATCGCGCCTTCGGCTTGCATTTCTTCCGGTGTGAATGCCTCTCCGGCGCGGCGGATGAAAATGCCTTTGATCTGATCAGCATGTCTCACGGCAATATTGGAAAACGCGGTCAAATCACCTTGCGTATCGTCGCCCACCAGCACGAATTGCATCTGAGGGAATGCCTTGAGAATTTGCACAATCGCATGCCGTTTATGCGCCCCGTGACTGGAGCCGCCAAAGGTGCGGCGATTGAAACCCCAGTCACGTAAGGCAATCGGGCCAATCGGCAGGCTGCGCTCTTGCTTATAGGCGACGAGATAAGAGAACAGGTTCCAGGGGCTTGATGATACATAGAATACCGGTCTTTCACCGTGCTCTATGCCGCCCTGGCTCAATGTTCGATAAAATATGTCGGCGTCCGGAACCATGATCCGTTCGCTGGGCAATTGCAAAAAAACCCTGCGCCAGTTGCGCGCCACCGCCTTCAGACTGCCGGTGATCCCCGTCTCGATGATCGTGTCATCTATGTCGGATATTATCCCGAAACCCGCCGCATGTCCCGGTGCGAGTATTTGCGCGGTTTCCTTATGCGGATGCGGATCGCCAGCGATATGCCAGTGCAGAACGGCGGTCTCCCAGCGCGTCTTTTCCGGCAGAGCCCAGTCGTCGCCCAGCTTTACCTCAAAATGGGCAAAGCCCTCTGGATTGGTGACTGTTTTGTGCCGGACGATAAAGCCATGCCGGTTTTTGATCTCAAGCGTAACCTCCAGACCGCTCACCTCATCAGAAGCGAACTGCGCAATCATTGTGCGGAATGTCCGGCGCCTTCCTCGGCGCGAGAAATCTGGTGCCGCTCCGCGCAATGCGCGCGCACTCAGCACGAGTTTGTGCTCCGAGCGATAGCCGAAATAGGGTTGGATCCGGACTTGATCAGAACGGGCAGGTGGACGTGCCAAGGCGCTAGCGCCAAGTCCCTGCAGCCGACAAGCTGTTTTCTTTAATCAACCCAGCAGTTTGCGGGCAGCGCGCTCGATCAACGGTACGTCCTCAGGCACTTCGCCGACCAGTTCGATATCACCATCGTCAGTTCTGCGAACCATGACCAGCGCAAATTCCGCGCCGTCGGAGTTCATATCTTCGAGGTAAACCGCATCCAGAGCACGCAATTGCTTGGCGAGGGCAGCGCGAACGCCATTGCTCTCATCGACCGTTTCGCCGGCTTCCTCGCGTTTTGCGCGCCGTTCCGCCTGTACGATGCCCTTCAGGCCGCCCTCGGCTGTGCGCAGTACTTCGGAGAGGTTCCCGCGGGAGACGCTGGTCCGGTGCGCATACGACAGCACGGCAGCATATTCGGTCAGGCGCGTCTTGTCATAATCCGCGCCAAAGACGAGCTTGACGATTGGCGTCATTGGCGCGCGATCTTGCACGGCGAGGCCATTTTCCTCGATCAGCTCTGCGAAATCGTCGGGATTTGCATCAGCCTCAAGACTGAAGTCATAAGCCCGGCCAACCGCATCGTAGAGCGATTTGCGGCTACGATCCTCGTTAGTGCGGGCAACTTGCGCAGCTTCGCGGGCCACCGCCAGCGTGTCGTACAGCCCCTCTATCTCTTCGTCTGAATCCAACGCATCTTCGGCTGGCTGTTCATCGATTGCATCGACAAATGCCGCTGGCTGAGCGGGCTCAGGCACATCATCATGGACGACTTCTGGTTCGAAAGGCTGTGGCTCTGGTTCCGAAGCTTCGTCCTCAGGTGCCGCGCCAGGCACTTCGGCAGTTTCTTCTTCAACCCCGGCAGGCGGCGAGACATCATCCTCGTGCTGCTCTTCCGCTTCGAAAGAGTGCTCGATAGGCGTCTCGGATACCGGCTCGGTCGCTGTTGCTGGAGCAGCGCTGTAGTCTGCATTGTCGTCGTCAGCCATGTCAGGCTCAGCGTCGGCTTGTTGTGCCGCAGCGAGGTCATCAAGCGCGAGACCTACCTTTGCCTTGGGCTTGTCGCCCCGGTTGACGAGTGATGTCAGGCCGATGCCCGCATGTTCATCGGCAAGCGGATCAACAACATCGTCGACATCGTCAACGGGCGGCTCATCATCCAGATCAGGCAGGCCATAATCATAAGGGTTGCCATCATCATCAAGCGCCGAGAAATCGCCATAGACGGCTTGTTCGCTTGCGTCGTCAGCGGTTGCATCTTCTGGCTCCGGGTCCTCGACACCGTCAATCGCTGCGCGGCCAAACGCTGGTACGGGCAATTCGGTTGGTGTGTGATCGGTATCTGCAAAACCGCTCAGGTCCAGCACGTCTTTCTCAATATCGTCAGAAGCAGATGCGGCATCATTGCCAGCAAGGGCAAACGCCTCGCCGGAAACCAGCGCGGGTGCATTCTCGTCATCCGCCAGCATCGCATTGTTCAGTTCAGAAAGATCTGCGTCGGGATCTGCGACAAGACCGGTATCCAGTTCAAAGACCACATCATCGGGCTCTTCTGCGCCCACCACATCTTCGCTTAGCGCCTGCCCCATTTCGAGCAGTAACTCATCCGCTTCATCCTGAGCGGCCATTTCTTTCCAATTGATCACGCCGAAAATGAAATCGATTTCAGCGCCATCGCTGGAAAACGGCAACAGGATCCCGCGATACAGCACAGTCCGCTGGCGTTGGTTCACAAACTCAGCTTCAAACCCGATCGGGGCCTGATTGGCGAGGATTTGCATATAATGGTCAGTAATACGGCTGAGCAGAGACAGGCTGGGCACATCGCTGAGCGTTTCAATTTTGTCGTCTGCATCGCACTCCCCGGCTAATTGATCGCCGAGGAAGCGGATCGCGGGGTCTTCAACGCCAGCGGTAAAATCGAGCAATACCGAGTAAGGACCGAAATCGGTCAGCTTTTCCGGTTCGAGGTCCTCAATGGCTGGGAAATTCGCATCACCGAGCAGGCCCGCCCAGTGATTATAGGCGCGCACTTGCATGCGCCGCTCATCCTGACCAACGGGCGAGGGTGGTGGTTCAGCGACGGAGTCGTCGCTCCCGCTGCCATAGTCACTGTCGTCGTAGTCGTGCGATCCGATTGTGCCGCCAAGCCTGTCCATGGACGGTCTGCCCCCAATTCGTGCTGGTTCTCACCGTCTTGTGGGCCTCTGTGGTAAACATCACGTTAAATACGATCAGAAAGAATGGCAGAAAGGCCGGGACGAAATGTTCGAGTGCATGTCTGGCGGGCTCAGCAGTGGCTGAGGGCAGCCTTGTACACGGCTATTGGGCGCTGATTATAGCAGGTAGCGCATCTTGATGGACTGCCGCGTCGCCTGGCCGTCAAAATCAAACACCGCGTCTTTGAATTTGGGCGGGCCCATGCGCACTTTCGCATCGCGAGAGAACCCGAAACCCTCTTTGGGCATCATCATGAGCGCGCGGTCTGCTTTGCCGTTTTCATTCTCGTCATGCAGCAAGGCAATCGCATATTTGCCCGCTTTCACATTCTTGAAGGTGAGCTCAAGAGTTTTTGCGGCAGGGACGACCACCCTATAGGCATTCGCGTCCCCTCTGCATTTCGGAAAGCGCTTTGGATCGGGTGTCATGCATGCGCGCACAACCCCCTCGGCAGAGCGTAACTCGGTCACGGTCACTGTAACGTCGCCTGCCAATGCGGGAGCCGCCACGAACATGCTTGCGAGGGTGGCGACAACCGCGCCGCCGCGCACAAAGTTGAGCTCAAAAAGGCGCATCAAATTGGGTTCTCCGTTAATCCCCGATCAGTGCCGCAGAGGCGGTCCCAAAATCGAAAATACAATCCGTAATTGCAGCGATATTCCTCGTGATGTCGCTGATGATGACTGGCCGTTATCAGCCATCCTCCTAACCGAGAATGAACCAGCCATCTGGGGAAGATTTCCCAGCCCATATGATTGGTAACGCCCATTACAGTCATGATGGTGAGAATAAGGCCCAGCACCCCGATATGGATGGGGATCGCAAACACCAGCAGAGGGATCACGATCGCTCCGGTTAGCGCTTCGATCGGGTGAAAGCTCATGGCTGCCCAGGAGGTGGGCGGGCGGCTTTCATGATGCACGGCGTGCGCGATGCGAAACCATTTGGGTCGATGCATCAGCCGGTGCGTCCAGTAAAACCACGTATCGTGCAGGAACAGATAGGCCAGCAAAGAAACCGGGACATACCATAACGGAAAGGCGCCCCATTCAGTGTAGATCTGCGTCCAACCCTGATTGTGCCAACCCCACGCGACCACCCCGGCTGGCACACCGTAAATTGCCGCTGAGACTAGTGACCAGTTGATTTCCCTGCGAATTTGCCGGTCCAGCCCTGCATATTTGCCGGGCAAGCGGCGCTGTGTGATCCAGGCGAAGATACCACTTGCCAGAAGATAGCGCACCCCGACAATCGCGGTCATAGCGAGCATGGAAATCAGGATCGCGGTGAGCATCGCGACAACCTATGCCCGCTTAGCCAGTGCAAAGACAAGCGGTCTCTACACGTTTCAGCTCTTTATCGTCCCGCACCATCAGCGCTTTGGGCGATGCCATGCCCCCGGGGCTCGCATTGCGGATCATGCGTTATCGTCAACCGGCGCAAGGCGGCGCGCGAAAGCCGCTCAACTTCCACTTTTCTGCGGGCTGCGGCCAGGGGGCGCAACGGTGCGGGGCGGACAATCTCACCATCGTAACCATCAGCAACAATGATCCCACAATCTTCGGGTTGGAATGCAAGGGTATCCAGCGGTGCGCGATCAAGCGCTGGCGGCAGACCCCAGAAAAACCGGTCGCAATGGTCAAGATAATCCGGCCATTTCGTGTCGCCCAACAAGTCTGATCGTTGGACTTTGATCTCGACAATGATCACCTTGCCCTTGGCATCGATGCCCATCAGGTCGGCTCTACGCCCACAACGAAGAGGCATCTCTGACAGGCACCAGATATCGTTACGGGCGAACAGGCGCATGATACCGCGCGCCACGGCCCTCGCGTCGGCAATATTGGCCGTGTCATCCGCATCACCAGGCTGCGGATTATCGGAGGATAGTGAAGAGAGTACAGGTGTGTCAGCCATCATCTACGTGGCTGGAACAAAATGTGAACTTAGTCAAGCAATCGTTGCATCGTCCGCCCGATCCGCCGCAGTACTTTATTGAATGGCGGGCGTTGCCACCGGCTCAGCCAGAGCCGCAATCGCTTTTCGTCCGGCATGAAATTCCAGCCACAATGTCAGCGCCGCCGCGCTTGCATCTTTGCCCTTGGCGCTGGCCGCAAGCAGCGCGGTGAGGCCGGTTCGCATTACCAGTGTCAGGTCAGAGATACCGCGTTCGACTGCGACGAGCCGCTCGTTCCCGGCGGCGATGGCGCGCTCTGGCAGCATCTCTCCAGCTTCGTCCATATTTTCGCGGGCGAGCTGAGCCAATTGTGCCACCGCATGGGCGGCATCATGCAGTGCAACCCATTGTTCGCGCAATATTTTGACTTGCTCAGTACTTATGTGGGCGGTTGCCTCTGGCAACATTGCGACATCTGCCAAATCCAGTTCATTGGCATCAAACTCATGTGCGAATGCGTTCATCATGCGCTGGAGGCTAATGCGCTGTGGTTATCAAAATCCTAACGCCGATTGCGTTTGTATACCTGTCACCTCCAGCATGTTCGATGCGACGAACAATCAACTGGAATGTTTGTGGTGGCTTTGCTAAGCGCGCCAGCCGGGCCGATTGTGAATACGATTGGCAAGGCCCAGAATAATATGCACCCGTAGCTCAGCTGGATAGAGCGCTGCCCTCCGAAGGCAGAGGCCAGAGGTTCGAATCCTCTCGGGTGCGCCAGTTTTTAGGTAGCGCAAGCCTCACTCAAAATGCTGCATCTGCGAAGAGAAATTTGACGCAGGCGTATCGCGCTCTATGGATGTGGCAATGGGGTTTTCCGAAACACTTGCTGCGCCGCCAACAATCACGCAGGTGATTGATAAAGGGCCGCTTGCACTGTTTCTCGATTTCGATGGCACGCTGGTTCCGATTGCCGAGGGGCCGGACGCTATCGCAGTGCCCAAGGGTTTGAGCAGCATGCTTGAAACACTTGGCGCCAAGCTGCAGCGGCGCTTGGCGATAATTACCGGACGCAGTGTCGAGAACCTGACACAGTTTCTTGGCGCACTGCCACATTATGTCGCGGGCTCTCATGGCGGCCATGTGATCGCGCCTGATGGTGAGGTACTTTTGCACGCAGAGCCCCTGCCGGGCGCGGTTCAAAACGCGCTCAAAGACTTCGCCGCGGACCATGCATTGCTGTTCGAGCGTAAGGCGCATGGCGGCGCATTGCATTACCGCAAGCATCCAGAGCTCGGGCATGAGGTGAAGCAATTCGCGCAAGGCTTGGCGGACCAGCATGGCCTGGCCGTCAAAACGGGCAAATGCGTGAGTGAGATCGTTCGGCCCGGCGTGAACAAAGGCGCGGCGGTGGAGCTGCTCATGCAGCAACCCGTTTTTGCTGGCGCGACGCCCGTCTTTATCGGTGATGATGTGACAGATGAGGATGGCTTTGCGGCTTGCCACCGGCTCGGTGGTTTTGGGGTTGTCGTGGGTGACCGTGCAGAGACAGCGGCGCAATTCCGTTTCGAAAATGTGGAGGACGTACATACATGGCTGACGCGCTAATACCGGACCTTGAGCTTTGGCCGGTTGGCAATTGCCAGGTTTCCGGTCTGATTGATCGGCGGGGCGGGCTGGTTTGGGGCTGTGTTCCGCGGGTGGATGGCGACCCGGTGTTCTGTGCGCTGCTGAATGGGGACAGCCAGGATACGGGTGTCTGGCGCTTTGAGCTTGATGGCCAAGTTTCAGCCAGTCAGCGATATATCCGGAATACGCCCATTCTGATCACCCGGCTTGAGGCGGTACGATGGTAGCGTTGTCGAAGTGCTCGACTTTGCGCCGCGTTTTGAGGGCAAGGGACGCATGTATCGCCCGGTCGCGTTTGGCCGTATCGTCAGACCGATTGCGGGCAATCCGCGCATCCGCGTCGTGCTGAAGCCGATGAAGAATTATGGCGCAGAGATCGCCGAAACCACGCATGGCACCAATCACATACGCTATCTGGTGGGGCAGCAGGCTCTGCGGCTCTCGACCGATGCCCCGGTTGGCTACATTTTGGAACAGCGCACTTTTCGGGTTGAAGCTGACACGCATTTCTTCCTCGGACCCGATGAGCCGTTTGTTGGAAATTTGCGCGAAGAAATCCGCCGGATGGAGCAATCAACGCGCAAATATTGGCAGCAATGGGTGCGTAGCCTCGCAACCCCGCTCGAATGGCAGGAAGAGGTCATTCGTTGCGCCATCACGCTGAAGCTGTGCCAGCATGAAGAGACTGGCGCGATCGTCGCGGCGCTGACCACATCAATCCCGGAGGCCGCCCATTCCGAGAGGAACTGGGATTACCGATATTGCTGGATCCGTGATTCCTATTACACAGTGCAGGCGCTTAACCGGTTGGGCGCATTGGATGTGCTGGAGAAATATCTCGGCTATCTGCGCAACATCGTTGATGCGGCTAAAGGCGGCCAGATACAGCCGCTATATTCGGTGATGGGTGAAAGCGAACTCGACGAGACGACTGCGGGTTTCCTGGCCGGATATCGCGGCATGGGCCCGGTTCGGCGCGGCAATGCTGCCTATAAGCAGATTCAGCATGATTGCTATGGTCAGATCGTGCTGCCAACCGTGCAGGGCTTTATTGATAAGCGCCTCTTGAGGATTGCCGATGATCGCGATTTTGAAAGCTTGGAAGAGGTCGGCGAGATGGCTTGGGCTATGCACGATCAACCGGATGCAGGTCTTTGGGAATTCCGCACGCGGCAGGAAGTGCATACCTATTCTGCTGTGATGAGCTGGGCGGCGTGCGATCGGCTGGCCAAGACAGCTGATTGGCTGGGAAAGACAGATCGGGCAAAGCATTGGCGCGAGCGGGCAGATGTTATTCGCGCCAAGATCGAGAAAGAAGCGTGGAAAGAGAATGGAGAAGGTGGCCATTACGGGGCCAGCTTCGAAAGCGACTATCTTGATGCAAGCCTGCTGCAGATGGTCGAGCTACAGTTCCTCTCTCCTGAAAATGAGCGTTTTCAGCAAACTTTTGCGGCGGTCGAAAAGCACTTGCGGCGCGGCGATCATATGCTGCGCTATGCGGCGGAGGACGATTTTGGCTCGCCCGAGACGGCCTTTAATGTCTGCACATTCTGGCTGATAGAGGCGTTGCATCTGGCGGGCCGTGACGATGAAGCATGCACACTGTTCGGCACCATGCTGTCGCATACCACCCAATCGGGCCTGCTAAGTGAGGATTTGGACTATGAAACAGGCGAGCTGTGGGGGAACTTTCCACAGACTTACTCGCTGGTAGGTGTAATAAATTGTGCGGGTTTGCTCTCCAAACCCTGGAGTGAAGTACGATAGGACGCCTGGTAGTCATCTCGAACCGTGTCGCGGTTCCCAAAGCGCGCGGTGCGGCTGGCGCGCAAGGCGGGCTGGCTGGCGCACTCAACTCGGCGTTGAAAGAGCGTGGCGGCATCTGGTTTGGCTGGTCGGGTCAGGAAAGCGAAGAGCTGCCCGATAACGTGAAGGCCGGCAATATCAATATGCAGCGTAATGATGGGGTGACCACCGCAACTATCGACCTGTCGCAACGCGATGTGCATGAATATTATAATGGCTATGCGAATTCGACGCTGTGGCCGCTGTTCCACTATCGGCTAGACCTGACCGAATACGAGCGCGAAACCGGTAAAGGTTACGAGCGGGTCAACGAGCTGTTTGCCGAAAGTGTGACTCCGCTGATTGAGCCGGATGATCTGGTGTGGGTGCATGACTATCATTTGCTGCCCCTGGGCGAGCGCCTGCGTTCGCGCGGGCTGAAAAACCGGATAGGTTTCTTCCTGCACATCCCGTGGCCGCCCACGCGGTTGTTTGTGTCGCTGCCGTTTCATGAGCGGCTGGTAGAGACGATGCTCGAATACGATCTGGTCGGCTTTCAGACCGGAGAATGGCTCGAAAGCTTCCTGCATTTTTGTGAGAAAGAACTGGGCGCTGAAGTCGATCATGCCACGGGGACCGTGAGCTATAAAGGTCGCTCTGCGGTCGCAAAGGCGTATCCCATCGGGATCGATTGGGATCACTTTCAGGCACAAGGCGAGAGCGGGGATGCGCGTCAGGCGGAGCAGCGCCTGATTTCCTCCACGCGGCATCGGACCGCTATGATTGGCGTGGACCGGCTGGACTATTCCAAGGGCCTGCCTGAGCGGATTGATGGTATAGGGCGGTTTTTTGACCAGCATCCCGATCGGGTGCGCGATCTCGTTTACGTGCAGATCGCCCCGCCCAGCCGTGAGGATGTTGAAAGCTATCAACAAATCCGCGCATTGCTGGAGCAGAAAACGGGGCAGATCAACGGGGCGCGCAGCGAGGTTGATCTCGTGCCTATCCGCTATGTGAACCGTGGATATTCGCATGCCGAACTGTATGGCTTTTTCCGCGCTGCAAAGATTGGATTTGTCACGCCCCTGCGTGATGGAATGAACCTGGTTGCGAAAGAGTATGTCGCGGCGCAGGACCCGGAGAATCCTGGTGTTTTGATCCTCTCGCAATTTGCGGGCGCTGCGGCACAGTTGGGTTGTGATGGTATGGGGGCAGTCCTCGTCAATCCGCATAGCCCTGATGATCTGAGCCATGCCATCAGAACGGCGCTCGATATGCCTCTGGCTGAACGCAAGCAGCGTTACGAGAATATGATCCCGACCGTGCGTGATGATAATGTCATGCGCTGGACAGCCACTTTCTGCGAGGACTTGGCGGCTCTGCAGCCCGCGTAGAATCTGACCACTAATTATACCGCATCTGGCGTGCGATCCCACCGCCGTGCTGGATATAAATTGCAAGCGGGCCTACAGACAATCCCGTCATGGATCGGTCCGTTCACGAATTTGAGCATTTGCCGCGTCGCTCTGACGCCGCCGCCACGCCGCGCGAGCCACGCCCGTTTTCCGGTGGGACCGGCGCAATTGGGTTGATTTACAACCCACGTAGCCACCGCAATCAGGGGCAGGATCTCGATTGCACGAAAGATGGTCGGGTGATGGTGGCTGTGCCCGAGGGGCGGCGCGATATTGGTCGAGCTCTTGAACAATTCGCCGAGGCCGGCATCAGCTATCTGATCATCAATGGCGGTGATGGGACGGTGCGTGATGTGCTGACCAATGCTGCGTCAGTCTATGGCGATGTTCTGCCGCCGCTCGCGGTCATACCCAAGGGCAAGACGAACGCGCTCAATGTCGACATTGGCTCTCCGAAAGACTGGAACATTGGCGACGCGATCGCCGCATTTGATGGCGACAAGCGATGTGTGCGCCGCCCGATTGAGGTGAAAGCGCTCGATGGATCGACCGCGCCGGTTCGAGGCTTCATCCTTGGCGCTGGCGCGTTTACGCTTGGCACACGCGCCGGTCAGGATGCACACAATCTGGGCTTCTTCAACTCGTTGGCGGTGGGCGCAACGGGCGCCTGGGGCGTACTTCAGGCGCTGCTTGGCAGTGATAGCAATCCTTGGCGGCGCGGCGTTGAAATGGATCTGGTTTTGAAGCCGGGCGATGTGCCCGCCCCGCATTCTGGGCATGGCGATCCTGCACGGCGAGAGATTGTGCTTGCGACGACATTGTGCCGAATGCCACTGGGCATCAAACCGTTCGGTCCAGAGCATGACGGCCTAAAGCTGGCGGTGATGGACAAACCTCGCCGTCGCTTGGTCGCCTCTCTGCCCCTGGTACTGTCAGGGTGGCAGTCGCCCTGGCTGGCGAAAACCGGCTTCCACCAATTGAACCCGGACGCGTTTGAGTTTGAGATTACCGATCAGTTCATTCTCGATGGCGAAGCGTTTCCAGCGGGCCGTTACTGCGTGTCGCAAGGTCCGGAACTGACCTTCGTAACTCAATGAACCAAACGACAAATGATGGAGCGTTACGAGAGCGGATAGCGAAGCGTTCTGCTGTGCCGCCGCGTAATGAGGTGGCGGCATTCGCCAGGATGCTTGCAGAGGAAGCCGGCGCTCTGGCAGTGCTGTTTTACGGATCAAACCTACGCACAGGTTCGCTTGAAGGTGTGCTCGATTTTTATTTGTTGATGCCGGGCGCTCAGGTGGAGCGGATCTGGCCGCGTGTGTCCTATCGCGAATGGACCGCTGGCGGCGAGGAGGGCGGCGAAGAACTGCGCGCCAAGATCGCCACCATGTCTCTGGAGAAATTTGCGCAGGCGGCAAGCGGTGCGTCTCGCGATACGACGATCTGGGCTAGATTTGTTCAGCCAAGCGCATTGATCTGGACGCGCGATGACCAGACGCAGTCGACAGTTCTGGACGCGCTATGTTCTGCCGCGATGACAGCGGCGCGGCTGGCCATGGCGCTCGGCCCGATAACCGGCACCGCAGATGATTATTGGAGGGCGCTTTTTCGGGCGACTTATGCGGCGGAGTTCCGTGTAGAGAAGGCGGGTCGCGAAGATTCTATCCTGACTGTAAATCAGGGGCATTTTGATGGGCTTCTGCCACTCGCATGGGCCGCCGCTGAGCTGCCGTTTGAATGGGAAGGCCAGCACCTTTCGCCCAAAATTCCTGATGCCCAGCGGACCCAAGTTCTTAAGTGGTGGAAGGCACGCCAGCGTCTGGGAAAGCCGCTCAATCTGCTGCGTCTCGCGAAGGCAACGACAACCTTTGAAGGCGCAGCAGCCTATGGTGCGTGGAAGCTGGAGCGGCACACGGGCATTGCGTTGGAGGTGACGCCATTCCGCGAGAAACATCCGCTGCTTGCTGCACCGGGTGCACTGGTGGGATTATGGTTCGCTAGACGGCGCCAGAATCGCGATTAGTGGCGCCGCCTAACGATAACGCATATTGATTGAGATGCGTTCCAGCCCATCGACGGCAAAGCGCGTTTTCTTGTAACTCGGCTTACCCAGATTCCAGATCGTCAACCTGGGGTTGTTCGACATGGCCCCACCGTCGGTAGACAAATCGGTCTTGCCGTTATTGTTGACGTCATGGCGCACCGCGATCCCATATGTCCCGGCAGCAGGTAAAGGCATGCAGAACCGCATTGAGCCAGCCTTCGCAGGTGCCTCAATCCGATAAATCCATTTGCCCTTTTCCAGCCAGTCGGCCTTGGTGCCGCGATAGGATTGCACGCGGATCGTACCAGAGCTGGCCTTGATATTGTTGATCGTGACCCACACGCCCGGCGTGCCAGCGCGGCATTTGCTGGTGTCGTGCGAAACCTTCTGGCGGTACTGCGCCTGAGCGCTCGTCGCCATTGTGATCCCGCTTAGCGGCAGCGCCGTCGCAAGGGTAATAAGGGCAAGTTTGCGGATCATTTTCGGGCTCTAAATCTCTCTGCTACAGCGCGCCCTCAACATGCCGGGTGCGGCTGTCTTGTGGGTCAGATAGGGATTGTGCCGTGAATTCCACCTGAATTCCGATGTTTCAACATGTTAACCAAATACCGCGTGCGGTGTGGAAAAGGCGCGGCGACCGCCTATCCTCCATGCCTAAGGCAGCGTATCGCCGTACAAACTATCGCGATCCGGAAGCTGCACATGGCTGCACCACGTATTTCTCCCTCAATCTTGTCTGCTGACTTTGCGCAGCTGGGTGAGGAAGTGCGGGCGATTGACGCGGTCGGTGCGGATTGGGTCCATATCGATGTAATGGATGGGCACTATGTGCCAAACATCACCATTGGGCCGGATGTTGTAAAGGCATTGCGCCCACATACGGACAAGCCTTTTGATGTGCATTTGATGATTGCACCAATTGATCCGTATTTGGAGGCATTTGCGGATGCCGGGGCGGACATCATCACCGTACACCCAGAGGCTGGGCCGCACATCCACCGCACGCTTCAGGCGATCCGCGCGCTGGGCAAGAAGGCGGGCGTGGTCCTCAATCCCGGCACGCCGGTGGAAGCGCTCGACAATCTGATGGATCTGGTCGATCTGGTGCTGGTGATGAGCGTTAATCCTGGCTTTGGCGGGCAAAGCTTCATCCATTCTCAGCTCGATAAAATTGCAAAAATCCGCGCGCTTATCGATGCGACGGGGCGCCCGATCCATCTGGAGGTTGATGGCGGCGTGAATGCAGAGACAGCGAAGTTGTGCGTTGAGGCTGGTGCTGACGTTCTGGTGGCAGGCTCTGCGACTTTCAAAGGCGGACCGGACCATTATGCGGCGAATATCAGAGCGCTGCGAGGCGAGGGTTGATGGCCGAAACACTCGATCCTCAGGCCCTCGACTCTGGAGTGCAGGACGAGTTTGTCGGGGATGAAAGCGCGCAGTCCGCCCTGCCTCTCCCGGAAGCCGATGAGAATGAGCTGGTCGTGCGGCGCAATGGTAGCGGGCAGGGTGCTGCTCTGGCAGACTCGCCGCAGCTGGATGCGGTCCCATTGGAGCCTGGTCGCGCGCTGACGGTCGCGCATTTTGCGCCGCCACGCACCGGCCCTATCGATGCGACCTTGCGGTTTGCCTATGGCTTGGGCGTTCCCGGGTCGTTTCTTGCCGCGCCGTTTCGCAAGCCGACTGCTCTGCGGATGCTTGCTACGGTCGAGGGTGGCGTTTCTGGCGACCGGGCTAGGGGCGTCGCAGTGCGCGCCGGGCACTTTTTGGTCAATGGGGTGAAGGCGCCGATTGCGCAGATGGACTTTAAGTCGTCGGCGCGCCTTACTCCGCCATTTGCACGTACAATACATGGCTTTACCTGGCTGCGTGATCTGGCAGCCAGCGCCCCTCGCGAGCAGTGCACTGGCGTGGCGGAGCGCATTCTGATCGCATGGCTTGATGCGCATCCTGCGCCCGCCAAAACCGCGGCGTGGACGGTAGAGCGTGCGGGCCAAAGGCTGTTGTCATGGCTGGTTCATGCACCGCTGATCTTGTCAGATTCGACGCCGGGCCTGCGTACCCGCGCTTTGGAAGCAGTCGCCGAGACAGCCCGCTGGCTAGACCGTAATATTGGCAGGGCGGATGACCGGCTTGGTGGTGTCGCCGGCTGGTGTGCCGTTGTGGCCGTGGGTCTGCTATTACCTGATGGCAGGCCGCGACGCCTGTTTGGTGAGCGAGGCCTCGTGCGCGCCTTGGGCGAAGTGGTCAGCGATGATGGCGGTGTATTGTCCCGCAACCCATTGGCACAGATGGACGCGATCGCGATGCTCACCGATTTGCGCGCTTGCTACGAAGCGGTGGATAGCGATCCCCCCGCTGCGATTGAGGCCATGCTTGCGCTTCTCGTTCCACCCTTACTGTCGCTGCGCCACGGTGATGGCGGATTGGGTTCGTGGCAGGGGGCCGGCGCGACTGCGGCGAGCGATGTCGCGTCCTTGATTGAAGCTAGCCGGGTGCGGACGCGGCCGGGCAAGGATATGCGTCAGTGGGGGTATCAGCATGTCACCGCCCACAAAACTGTGCTGCAGTTTGATGCGGCACCTCCCCCACGTACGCGCCATGCCCGGTTCGGTTGTGCGTCTACGCTGGCATTTGAGCTGTCTTGCGGGCCGCAGCGTCTGGTCGTGAATTGCGGCGGAGCGCAGTTGGCAGGTGGTCAGACGCCAGTTCGCATTGAACAGGGGCTGCGTGGCACCGCGGCGCATTCTACGCTCATTCTGGACGAAGCGAATTCCACTGCTGTCCATATTAAGGGGCAGATCGGCAAGGGTGTTGAAGAAGTCGACATCACGCGCGGCGAGGTTGCGACGAAGAGCCGCTCTGGCACGAAGCTGGAGGCGACGCATGACGGATATGTCGCGCGCTATGGCTTGATCCATCGCCGTATCCTGATCCTTGCCAATGATGGCTGTGAATTGCGCGGCGAAGATGTGCTGGAACCCGCCAGCAAGCGAGGTAGCCGAGGCAAGATTGCCTATGCAATTCGTTTCCATATCGGGCCAGGTGTTGATTTGGGCCTTTCCTCGGACAAGCGCGGAGCCGGGCTGGCGCTGGGCGATGGCAGCTATTGGCAGTTTCGCTTGGGCGGAGAGGCGGATGCCGGTAAACTCTCAATCGAAGAGAGCATTTGGGTTGATGGCGATGGCCGTCCGCACCCGATTCAGCAATTGGTGGTCGAAGGGCTAGCGTCTCGTGGTGGCGGGTCGTTTCCCTGGATCTTGAAGAAAATGGGATAAGAGAATTATGGCAGAGGTGGCCATTAAGCGAGCATTGCTCTCAGTGTCTGACAAGAGCGGCTTGGTCGAACTGGGCCAGGATTTGGCGGCGCGCGGGGTCGAGCTGGTCTCAACTGGCGGCACGGCCAAGGCACTGCGCGATGCGGGCCTCACTGTTCTCGACATCTCCGAAATCACTGACTTCCCGGAGATGATGGATGGCCGGGTAAAGACGCTTCACCCCAAAGTGCATGGCGGCCTGCTGGCGGTGCGCGATAATGCCGAACACGTCGCCGCGATGGAAGCGCACGCTATTGGCGCCATCGACCTAGTGGTGGTCAATCTCTATCCATTTGAGGCGACCGTTGCGAAAGGTGCCGAACGCGCTGAAGTTATCGAGAACATCGATATTGGTGGACCAAGCATGGTACGCTCTGCGGCCAAGAATCATGCCTTTGTGACTATCGTCACCGATCCATCAGACTATTCTGAACTGTCCGAAGAGCTGGCAGGCAATGATGGCGCGACCAGCGAAGCTTTCCGCATTCGCATGGCGGGCAAGGCTTATGCACGCACCGCTGCCTATGATGCCGCGATTGCCAACTGGTTTGCCTTTGGTGATGCGTTTACCCACCCGCTGGGTGCAGAGGCGCTCAAAGCAACACCTTTTGTTGACACGATGCCCCTTGCTTTCAAGCGCGCAGATACGCTGCGCTATGGCGAGAACCCGCATCAGCAAGCCGCTGCCTATGTGCCGCAAGCTGCAAACGCAGCGGGTGTTCCGCAAGCGAAGCAGTTGCAAGGCAAGGCGCTCAGCTACAACAATTTAAATGATGCCGATGCTGCGCTGGAACTGGCAGCGGAGTTTACAGGCGGTGATCCCGCAGTGGTCATCGTCAAACACGCCAACCCATGTGGTGTCGCGCAGGCGAGCAGTTTGCTGGATGCGTGGGAGGCGGCGCTTGCGTGCGACAGCGTGTCGGCATTTGGCGGCATCGTTGCGGTCAATACAGAGCTGGACGGTGCGACTGCAGAAGCGATCGCCAAAATCTTCACCGAGGTTGTGATTGCGCCTTCTGTGAGCGAAGAGGCGCGCGCAGTCTTTGCCAAGAAGAAGAATTTGCGGCTGCTTGAATGCGGCACCTTGCCCGATCCGCGCCGTGGCGGATTTATGATGAAGACGATCGCGGGTGGTATGTTGATCCAGTCGCGCGACAATGGCGCGATTAGCGAGGCTGATCTGAAAGTCGCCACCAAACGTGCACCAACAGAGCAAGAGCTTAAAGACTGCCTGTTTGCCTGGACAGTTGCGCGGCATGTGAAATCAAACGCGATTGTCTATGCCAAGGATGGCGCAACCGCTGGCATTGGCGCAGGGCAGATGAATCGCCGCGATAGCTCTCGCATTGCTGCGATGAAAGCGGCGGAAGCTGCCGAGACTCATGATTGGGCAGAGCCGCGCACTAAAGGAAGCGCAGTCGCTTCCGACGCCTTCTTTCCCTTTGCTGATGGCTTGATCGCGGCTGCTGAGGCGGGCGCAACGGCGATCATTCAGCCGGGTGGGTCAATTCGCGATGAAGAGGTAATCGCGGCAGCTGATGAGGCGGGCCTTGCGATGGTTCTCACCGGGATGCGCCATTTCAGGCATTGATCTTTCCGCAGCACCTCCGTTCTGCGATACCCTCGCTCATGCGATCTTTTTTGCCCTATCGCTTCGCTACTTGAAGGCAAAGATCGCATCGCTGCGGGCGGCTCTTGGCCTTGCGGTCACCTGGTCGGTGACCGTGCTCTGCGACCAAGCCTAGCCTGTCAGGCCAAGAATACTTCGGCGAGCGCCTAGCGAGCCGCAAGCGCGACTGCGCGGCGCGCCGAATGGCGCGGAAGCCTAAATGAGCGGAGGCGAACGCCGACGCTTGAGGCTAAGCAAAAACCGCCCATTCACTCAGCCCGCTGATCGGATGAACAAATTACAACCATCGCATTAACCATCTCGCAAAGGATCGATGTGTAACCACGTGCGTTCTACGTACGAAAGACCCAGCATGACACTCTTTAGCCCCCTTTTTAGTCACGACCTTTTCCGCCAATTCGCCATCGGCTTTGCCCTTGGCGGTGTTGCCGTTGCGATCAGCAATCCAGGCGTATTTGCCAGCATCGGGTCGATGATTACATGAAAATTCCCCACGTCCTTTTGACGGCAGCGATGGGCGTATCTCTTGCGGCCTGCCAGAATCAGGCAATTGCCAGTGAACGCATTGTCGTTGCCCCCAAGGCTGAGCGGACCGCAAAGGAAGGCGCGGGCCTTAAAACCGCCATCTTTGCGGGCGGCTGTTTCTGGGGCGTGGAGGCTGTGTTTAGCCACACGAAAGGCGTGCAGAGCGCAGTTTCCGGCTATCATGGCGGAACAAAGCGTCAGGCTGACTACAAGCTCGTCTCATCGGGTCTTACCGATCACGTCGAAGCGGTTAAGGTTGTCTATGACCCAAAGGTCATTCGGTATGACCAACTTTTGCGGATTTTCTTTTCGGTGATCGCCGACCCGACTTTGAAAAACCGTCAGGGGCCGGATCGCGGCCCGCATTACAACGCTGAGCTTGTGCCGCTATCCACAGAGCAGCGTACAGTTGCCGCTTCCTATCTGAAGCAGATGAAATCCTCAGGCAAATGGGATCGTCCGATTGTGACCGGGATTGTGCCAGCGAAGACATTCTATGCGGCTGAGACCTATCATCAGGACTTTGCGGACAAAAATCCGCGTCACCCATACATTTTGCGCTGGGACAAGCCAAAGGTTTCGGCGCTCAAGCGGCTCTATCCCGGCGTTTATCGGGCTGACTTCAAGCGCAATTAACAGGTGGCGCGTGCGTCTGACTTGAATGGCTGCTTGAATGAGAGCGCATTGCAGCCTAGCTCTGACACATGTCCGCTCAAAGCCATAATCACTCTGAACATGCTGGTGATGACCTGATTAACGCTGCGCGCAGTGCGCTCACCGATGCGGGTGAACAATGGACCGGTATGCGCCAGTCAGTCTTTCAAGAGCTGGCAAGCCATGAAAAGCCAGCGTCTGCCTATGATATCGCCGACAACCTCTCGCGCGCGCGCGGCAAGCGCGTTGCTCCAAACAGCGTGTATCGCATTCTTGATCTGTTCGTGCAGAACAACCTAGCCAATCGGATTGAGAGCGAAAACGCCTATCTCGTCAATACGCACCCCGGATGCCGCCATGACTGCATCTTTGTGATTTGCGATGATTGCGGGCGAACGACTCACCTGGACGACGACCGGGTAACCGGGGCGTTGCGCGATGCCGGCGGTGATGCGGGATTCGCCAACATTCGACCTGTGGTCGAGTTACGCGGCTTGTGTGAGGAATGCGCCGCCTAATTCATCGCCGATGAATCGTGCATTTTTATCGATAAGTCGTTCATCGACAGTTTTGATTTTCCGGTGTAATGCCGTGCTCTTATGAGCACTAAGCCCGACACGCCGCTACTCGATACAATCGATACTCCTGCTGATCTCCGCAAACTCGATAAGGAGCAGCTGCGCCAGTTGTCTGACGAGCTACGCAGTGAGGTTATCGATGCTGTGGGCAGTACCGGTGGCCATCTGGGTTCGGGTCTTGGCGTTGTCGAGCTCACGACAGCGATCCATTATGTTTTCAATACGCCCGAAGACCGACTGGTCTGGGATGTGGGGCATCAATGCTATCCGCACAAAATCCTGACCGGGCGTCGCGACCGCATCCGTACGTTGCGTCAGGGCGGCGGGCTCTCTGGTTTCACGAAGCGTAGCGAGAGCGAGTATGATCCGTTTGGTGCAGCGCATAGTTCCACTTCAATTTCGGCAGCTTTGGGCTTTGCGGTTGCGAACAAGCTAAGGGGTCAGCCGGGGCGCGGCATTGCCGTTATTGGCGATGGCGCGATGAGTGCCGGCATGGCTTATGAGGCGATGAACAACGCCGAGCAGGCTGGCAATCGTTTGGTCGTGATCCTCAATGACAATGACATGTCGATTGCGCCGCCGGTGGGCGGGCTGTCCGGCTATCTGGCGCGGATGGTGTCCTCCAGCGAGTATCTCGGCCTGCGCAGCCTTGCCTCGAAGGTAACGCGCAAATTCTCCCGCCGCGTTCACAAAGCGCTCGACAAGGCGGAGGAATATACCCGCGGCATGGTGACCGGCGGTACGCTGTTTGAAGAGCTTGGCTTTTACTATGTCGGCCCGATTGACGGGCACAATTTGGAACATCTTATTCCAGTTCTGGAAAATGTTCGCGATAGTGAGCAGGGACCGGTCCTGATCCACGTCGTTACGACAAAGGGCAAAGGCTACGAGCCTGCCGAGAACAGCGCTGACAAATATCACGGCGTGCCCAAATTCGATGTTGTGACGGGTGAAAAGGTGAAGAGCGCGGGTGGTCCGCCAGCCTATCAGAATGTGTTTGGCGACACGCTGGCTAAACTTGCTGAGACAGATGACCGGATCTGCGCGATCACTGCGGCTATGCCATCGGGCACTGGTGTTGATCGTTTCGCTGCCGCGCATCCAGATCGCAGTTTCGATGTGGGCATTGCCGAACAGCATGGAGTGACGTTTGCGGCGGGTTTAGCCGCGCAGGGCATGCGACCTTTCGCGGCGATCTATTCGACCTTCCTGCAGCGCGCCTATGACCAGGTCGTGCATGATGTTGCGATTCAAAACCTGCCTGTACGCTTTGCGATTGACCGGGCGGGATTGGTCGGCGCCGATGGCGCGACGCATGCGGGCAGTTTCGATGTGACGTATCTCGCCACTCTGCCCAATTTTGTGGTCATGGCCGCTGGTGACGAAGCTGAACTGGTTCACATGACCTATACCGCTGCCGAATATGACGATGGGCCTATTGCGCTGCGCTATCCGCGCGGCTCCGGTGTTGGTGTTGAGCTGCCCGAAACACCGCAAAAACTGGAAATTGGCAAAGGCCGTGTAGTCCGCGAGGGTAGCAAGGTTGCGATCCTGTCGCTTGGGGCGCGTCTGGCTGAAGCGCTGAAGGCCGCCGATCAGCTGGAGGCGAAGGGGCTAAGCACAACAGTCGCCGATCTGCGTTTTGCAAAGCCGCTGGATGAAGAACTGATTGAGCGCTTGATGCGCACGCATGAAGTCGTCGTGACGGTTGAGGAAGGCGCGATTGGCGGCCTTGGCGCACATGTGCTGACATTTGCCAGTGATCAGGGCTTGACCGATAATGGCCTCAAAATCCGCACGATGCGCTTGCCTGATACGTTCATTGATCAGGACTCGCCGGACAAGCAGTATGATGAGGCGGGTCTTAACGCGCCGCAAATTGTCGATACGGTTCTTTCAGCCTTGCGACATAACTCCGCTGGCGTTGAAGAGGCGCGGGCTTAGCCCCGTTTAATCGGAGCAAAAGCACAGGTGAAACGAGCCATGCTGTTTGCTCTTGGAGTTATTGCAACCGCCTACATCGCCTTTGCGCTGATAGTAACGCTCGCGCAGGGCAGGCTGATTTATCCAGCACCGACAGGGCCCGGGGTCGACGTGCCGGGCTTTGAGCGGATCACTTACACGACCGAGGATGGGCTCGACATCAGCGCGGGCTATCGCGCAGCAGATCCTGGCCAGCCGACTATCGTCTATTTCCACGGTAATGCCGCCGACTGGCAATCCAGCGTCGTCGCAACAGACCGGCTCGTGCCGCTAGGCTATGGTGTGCTCGCGGCGGAATATCGCGGTTATCGGGGCAATCCTGGCACACCGAGCGAAGATGGGTTGTATAATGACGGGCGCGCGGCATTGGCTTTTCTTGCTGAACAGGGCGTGATGCCCGACGATGTAATCCTGATCGGAAACTCGATTGGCTCTGGCACAGCAACACAGCTTGCCACCGAAATTGATGCCAAAGCGCTAATCCTCATCTCTCCCTTCTCAAGTCTGTCGCGCATCGTCGGTGAGAAGATCTGGTGGTTGCCCACGGGTCTGCTGCTGCGCGACACATATGACAATATCGGCAAGATTGCCTCGGTCAACGCGCCGACGCTGATCCTGCATGGTGATGCGGACACACTGATTCCTGACAAACATTCGCGCGATCTCGAAGAGGCAGCAACGAACAGTGAGTTGGTGATCTTTCCCGGTGCAGGCCATGATCTGGCGTGGCAGGATGCGGCGGAAATGCGGGTGGTGCAGTTTCTGATCGAATTGCAAGCGGAGGAATAAGATATGGCTCTCTTGAAAATTGAGCGGGACGGCCCCGTTGCCACACTGACCATAGACCGCGCCGACACCATGAACCCGCTGGGCGCGCCGGGTGATGGCGAGGAATTTGTGGCTGCCTGCGATGCGATCAACACGGATATGGATGTGCGATGCGTCATCCTGACGGGTTCTGGCAGGGCGTTTTCTGCTGGCGGCGACATCAAAGCGATGAAAGAACGCAGAGGCACCTTTGGCGGCGTGCCTCCAGCTGTGTCGGATGGCTATCGCAACAACATTCACCGCATCCTGCGCGCGTTGTACGGGCTGCGTGTACCGGTGATCGCGGTCGTCAATGGGCCGGCGATTGGGCTTGGTTGCGATGTCGCGTGCCTGGCAGATATTCGCATTGCCTCTGACAAGGCTAAGTTCGGCGTCACCTTCCTGAAACTCGGCATCATTCCGGGTGATGGCGGCACCTGGATATTGCCGCGCGTGATCGGCATGAGCCGTGCGGCGGAACTGTTCTATACCGGGGATGCAATCGGCGCAGATCAGGCGCGGGAGTGGGGTCTGGTCAGCCGCGTGGTTGCCCATGATGCCCTGCTTGATGAGGCTTATGCGATGGCGCACAAAATCGCCGCCATGCCACCGCATTCGCTGCGTCATACGAAGAACCTGCTGCGGCAAGGCACACAAATCAGCTATGATACCGCGCTGGAAATGGCCGCGAATACGCAGGCGCTGATGCATGCAACGGATGACCATATGGAAGGCGTGAGCGCTCTGATCGAAAAACGCGCGCCCGAGTTTAAGGGCGAATAGTCATTTGTTGTCCTAGCGCTTGGCTCTTTGAGGATGCGCTAAAGCCACCGCCATACGCCAGCGGCTCCTCCGCCAACGGGCTGATGCGCCCACGTTAGCGCCAGCCACAGTGCCATTCCGAATACCCATGGCTTCCAACCAGCGGTGAATAGGCCGGGGATGCTGAGCACAAAGCGCGTCTGCGACAGATAGGTTTCCCATGCTTCGCCCATCGTCACCCGCTTCTTCGCATCCATAAAGTTCGCGCCGACCAGGGCGAGGATCAGCACTGCGCCCATGACCACCAGCGTGCGATCGGTTGGTGCTGCGATCAGATGCGCCAGAGCCCAAAGCGCAAAACCCCACATCATCGGATGACGGGTAACGCGCATCATTCCGGTTGGCGCTGCGGCGGCGTGTTTTTCCGCGCCCGGCACAGCCATCGCGGCATTCTTGGGTGTGAGCGATCCGATGAACAGAACTGTTCCGACCAGCGTGAGTGCGCTGCCTAAGGCCCAGGATACATCATCGAAACCGGGCCAGAACGGTATGCTAGGCGCATCGACCGCTTTGAACGCAAAATACATCCAGATCATTGTCGCGATGACAACGACCGAATAGACCGCCTCAAAGATCTGTTGCCCGAGAACTTTCACCATGCCCGCACGCAAAGGGTGCGACATGACAAAATGCAGCCCGACAAAAGCGGTGCTGGCGGCGATAAGCGAGATCAAGGCTGGGTCCATAACTGCCCTATTCCTCCGTGCCATCGCCAATTTCCAGCAATTCAACCTTGAACAGCAAGGTTGCGCCGCCGGGAATAGGCCCTCTGCCAACCGGGCCGTATGCCAGATCGGCGGGGATGGCGACTTCGATTGTATCGCCAACGCTCATCTGTGGGATCGCCACTTGCCAGCCTTTGATCAGCCCGCTGAGTGGAAAGTTCGCTGGCTCGCCCCGCTCGTAGGAACTGTCGAAGCTCTGCCCATCCAAAAATGTGCCGGCATAATGCACGGTCACGCGGTCGCTTACGGCTGGTTTCGGGCCAGCGCCATATTTGCTGGTTTGCGTCTGTACCCAGCGCCAGCGCAGGCCGCGTTCCGCCCAGTGCCAACCATCAGCGGCCTTAAGCGAGCTCAGATAGGCTTGTTGCTCGCTATGCCATGCGATCGAGCCGGGACCCGTTGCAGGCTCGGCGGGAGGCGCGGTATCCGAATCCTGCGCGACCGCATTCGTCGCGACCAAGGCCAGCGAGAGGCTCAGAAACTTCAGCATCGCTTTCACCAATCATAGGCCTTGGGCAGATCGCTCTCATCAAGGTCGCGATATCGATCTCTAAGCCGCGTCTGATGATTATCGAGCGGTTGTTCGATGCCATCAATAAACACCTTGGTTGGAGCTGATGATAGCTCTAGCGGATCGCCATCCCAAATCACCAGATCGCCCGCGGCGCCTGGGGCCAGCACACCAAACTGGCCGCCGAAGCCTGCAATCTCTGCCGGAGCTGACGTGATGGTTGCAAATGCTTGCCCCCACGTGAGGCCCGCTGCACCCGGTACCTTGCCGAGCGCCACCAGATTGCCCGCGAATTGCGGCGCATTGCGCGGTTGCTCAATGCCGTTGGTCAAACCGCCAATCGCAACCGTAACGCCAGCGCGCACCATCCGCCCAACATTGCTTTGAGTTGCTGCAAGCTCCTCAAACGCCTCTGGTAGGTTTGCGATGGGATGCGTGATCACTGGAACGTCCGCCGCTGCAATTTCGTTCGCGACCAGCCAGCCTTCAGACGCACCGATCAATACCATTTTAAGGCGCGGATAGTCGCTCTTTAGTTTTAGGGCATTGCGGATGTCGGATGCCCGCTCAACCGCGACATAGAGCGATTGTGTGCCCGCCAAAACCTCACCCAGCGCAGCGGCATCTGCCCGGTTTAGTAGGGCGTCGCCGCCATCCCTGCGTCCGGCAGCCAGATCACGCGCCTCGCGAAACGCATTATCCAGTTCAGCATAAGTTGCCGTGCGGCTGTCGCCCGCAATACGCGAACCTGCCTCGCCAAGTGCGATCATCTGAAATGCACGGGGTTTGACGACCATGTTGGGGTCTTCACCCAAATCAACGATCGCACCCTGCCCGCCGAAGATTTTGCTGGAGGGGCGGGAAAAAATGCTTGCCCGTGTGACCCCGCCCGCGCGGCTGACAGCAACATGTTGTGAGGCAGGATTGAGCGCGTGGCTGACATCCAGGGCCGCACTGAAAGCAGACTCACCTGCCGCCTGATCGTTGCTGGCGCTGACTGCACCAACGTCCCACAAGCCCAGCGTAGTGGCTGCGGCGAACATACCCGGCGTGACCCAGCGGCCCCCGATATCGGTTGCGGTTATATCGGTTGGGACTGACACACCGGCACCCGCCGCGACCACCTTGCCATTCCTGACGACCACCGTGGCGTTAGCGATCGGTTCGCTGCCATCACCCGTCGCCACGGTCGCGTTGGTAATCGCAAAATCCTGGGCCGCAGCAGGAGCAGCGAGGGTGGCAAGGCCTGATGCGGCTAAGGTAAATAGACGCTTCATTTCACATCTCCTTCGCCAGGTTGGCCAAGCTCGAAATCGGTAACGGGTCTGCGCTTGCGATCATTAGCATCATAGAGAAGCGCGCCATCCACCCAGACTTTTTCGGGCCGAGAATAAACGCTTAGCGGGTCACCGTTCCACAATACGACATCCGCCATTTTGCCAGCTTCCAGGCTGCCGGTCATATCATCGATACCCATGGCCTTCGCTGGATTGAGTGTGATCCAGCCAATCACTTCGGCGTCTGAAATTTCTATGCCCACTCGTGCGCCAGCAGCCTGAGCCTTGGCGGCCTCTTGATTGAGTCGCTGAATCTCGCGGTCACTGTCCGAGTGAATGACCACGCACGCTCCTTCGCGTTGAAGGAATGCCGCGTTTTCCGGAATGCCGTCATAGGACTCCATCTTAAAGCCATACCAGTCAGCCCATATTGCGCTGCACACCTCATTGTCGCGCAGCAAATCGCCGATCTTGTAGGCTTCCACAGCGTGGTGAAATGCAGTCACTTTATAGCCAACCTCTTTGGCCATATCCATCACCAGCGCCATTTCATCGGCGCGATAGCAGTGATTGTGGACCAGTATCTCGCCGTCCAGCACGCCGGCCAGTGTCTCTTTGCCAAGGTCACGCTTGCGATCATCGTCCTCGGCATAGGCCTTCGCTTCAAACCACGTTTGCCGGTTGACCGCAAAATTGCCCATGCGGGTTGAGGGTTTGCGTCCGCGCCCGCCATAAACCCGTTTGGGGTTTTCGCCGCAAGCCATCTTGAAACCATAAGGTGCGCCAAGGAATTTCATGCCCTGTACGGTACGTGCGGGCACGTTTTTCAGTGTGACTGATCGCCCACCCATGAGGTTCGCAGAACCGGGCAGGATTTGCAGCGCAGTCACCCCGCCATTGGCAAGCGCGCGGCTGAAGCCGGGGTCTTGTGGCCAGACTGAATGCTCAGCCCATACATCGGGTGTGGTCGGTGCCGTCGCCTCGTTTCCGTCTGCGTGCGCGGGGACCGATGGTGACGGATAATCGCCAAGGTGGCTGTGAATATCGATGACGCCGGGCGTTACAAACTTCCCATCGCCATCAATCCGGTCATAGCCATCGGTTGAAAGGCTTGCATCACCGACCGCGACGACTTTGCCGTCCCGGAACAGCACTGTGCCGTTTTTAATCGCGCCGCCAGCGCCATCATAGACCGTCGCACCCACAAGCGCAGTCGGGCGACCGGGATACGGCGTATAGGTTGACGGGTATGGAGCACCACGCTCCACCTCAGCGTTGGCCGCCGAGGCAGAGCGCGTATCGGTGCCCGCATCAGCAGTCGCACAGGCAGAGAGCGAAACCGCCCCCAAACCTAACATCAGGGAGCGATAACGCATTATCATATGTCCTCTTGCCTTAATTTACTGCGCGGGCTTGGTTTCGGGATGGATGCCTGCAGCGCCCGGTTCGCCCAGCTCAGACTGCCCGAGAAGGTCGTCACCGACATTATCGTCCTGGAGCGTATCGAGATGCATCAGCTTCTTGATCAGCGGGCTGATCACCAACACGCCAACACCCACGCCCACAGCAACCCAACCAACTGTTGAATAGACGTCCAGAACGACTTGCTTGCCAGCGGCTTCTCCGACGCCCTCCGCACCTGTTGCAGCAGCGATCAGGCCAGCAGCAAAGTTGCCGGTAGCAGAAGCGAAGAACCACGTACCCATGATGAGCGACGCCATGTGTGCAGGCGCCAGGCGGTTCATTGCGCTAAGGCCGACAGGGCTGAGGCACAGCTCGCCAGTGGTGTGCAGCAGGTAAATCAGGAATATGAAGATCACCGGTGTCGGTACGTCAATACCAACGGAGTTTGCGCCCCACACCAATACGAGGAAGCCAAGCCCAACCTGTATAACCCCCAGGCCGAATTTAAATGGAGAACTCGGCTCCACCCCCTTGCGGCCCATCCAAGTCCATGCGGTTGCAAACACCGGCGCGAGCAGGATGATGTAGATCGCATTGATCGACTGGAATGTGGATGCGGGTACGCCTCCACGATCAACATGCCTATCGGTGAACAGGTTCAGCGAAGAACCCGCCTGTTCAAACAATGCCCAAAAGATGATCGAAGTCAGGATAAGAAACATAGCTGCGAAGATCCGGTCCCGATCTTCGGAATCGAGCTTCATCACCGCCGTGCCGATTACATAGGTGACCAGAACGGCGCCAAACCCGCCCAGCAACCACCCGACCAATGACTGGTACTGGATCAGCAGCCAACAGACCGCGACCAGCGCAAAACCAATCGCATACATCTGCCACTCCAGGCTTTTCGCAAGCGGCTTAGGCGGTTCGCCGCGTCCCAGCAGCATGGGCTTGCCCCAAGTAAATACGAGCAGGCCAAACAGCATGCCGATACCCGCGAGGCCAAAGCCGTATGCCCAGCCATAAGTCTCGCCAATATAGCCACACAGCAAGGAGCCCAGCGCCGCGCCAAGGTTAATGCCCATGTAGAAGATCGTGTAAGCACCATCACGGCGCACATCTGTGCGCGGATAGAGCTGGCCGACGATGACGGAGATGTTCGCCTTCAGGAAGCCTGAGCCGACAATGATGAGCGCCAAAGCGAGCCAGAAGACATAAATAACGGGATTGTTGGCGTTCCCCGCCGCTGCTTCTCCTTCAAATGCCATGAAAAAGTGGCCGAGCGTCAGTAAGACCGCGCCAAAAGCGACTGCCTTTCGCTGACCCAACACTTTATCGGCCATATACCCGCCAACAACAGGTGTAATGTAAACCAGCGCGGTGTAGGCGCCGTAGATGATACCGGCCTCGCTATCAGAAAACAGCCAATGTTTCGTGAGATAAAAGATGAGCAAAGCGCGCATGCCGTAATAAGAAAAGCGCTCCCACATCTCTGCAAAGAACAGGACGAACAGTCCCTTTGGGTGTCCCAGGATTGTTCCCGCGGAGTCTCCGTGAACCATCTGCTGTGTTGTCATATTTCGTTCGACCCTCTTGAATTTCCTATGAGGCCGCATCCCTCCCGGCCCGGTAATGACGCGGCACCCTAGCGCCCAATTCTGCCTTGTGAAGCCCCAAGTGACGCTATCGTTACAGCGAACATCTGGAACCAAAGCGTTGCTTTGGCACGCATATGGCTCGGTTGAGCCAGTTTTCGGGAACCTTGCGCGCCCCGCTGTATTATGGCACTGTATCACCTATTGTTGGGAAAGTGCGATGAATAACCAGTCCAAGCCCGTCTACCTCAAGCTTCGCGATTTGATTGCAGCGGCAATAATCGACGGCCAATATCGCGAAGGCGAAATGCTACCATCGGTGCGTGCACTCGCCTCGCAGCAAGGGGCCAACCCGCTGACTGTGGCGAAGGCGTATCAGCAGTTTCAGTCTGACGGACTTGTCGCGGTGCAACGCGGCGTGGGAATGTATGTCGTGAAGGGGGCTGCGGAGAAATTGCGATCCAGCGAACGCAGCCAATTTGTGCAGGAAGAATGGCCAGCGATCCGCGAGAAGATTGATCGGCTTGGAATTAGTGCGGCAGATCTACTGGCTGAAGCCTAAGAGAAAACAAGGTTATCAGATACGAGAATTCTATCGCATGCCGCTTGCTAGGATCATTCTTTTCTGACAACATGCATATGTTGCAACGGACTATTAACCGTTCGGCACCCAGGGATCGCGCTTGATCGATTTTTCCTCGCCGCAGAAATGCGGAAGTGTCTGGAGGTTGGTAATGATACGTTCTGAATTGCTAACGGCGTTAGCGAAAGACAACCCTGACCTGCGCGCTGATGAGATTGAGCAGGTCGTGGACATTTTCTTCGATGAGATATCTCATCGCCTTGCAGAGGGCGTACCGCGTTGAATTGCGCGGCTTCGGTGCCTTTTCAACGCGTGAACGCGAGGCGCGTAGAGGGCGCAACCCGCGTACTGGCGAGTCGGTCGACGTTCCAGCGAAGCGAGTTCCGTATTTCCGCCCCGGTAAAGAAATTCGCAAAATGCTCAATCAGTAGAGTTGCTGGCTGCGTCCAGGTGTGACGCGCCAAGGCGTCTTAATAAATCTTGCGAACTTCTGCATTGCGATGACCATGGCCCGTCGCTAGGCGGTATCCTGCGCGGGTGTGGCGGAATGGTAGACGCCGGGGACTTAAAATCCCCTGATCCTTTAGATCGTGCGAGTTCGAGTCTCGCCACCCGCACCAATTCCCACCCCCTCTGACATCTTCTGATGCCGGCGTGCCGCAACGCCAAGGTCCCCGTTTATCCAAGTATTAACCGGTGTGTCTTAAGTCGATCTTCCGGGGCTTTGAAAGTGCACACGAAGGCACATAGCCTTGCGCATATACGGGGGTCGTATGGCAAACACGAATAAAGCGAGCCAAAAAGTGGCGACTGAAATTGACAACGAAAGTCAGCTGAGCGAGCGCCGCGCCGCGCCGCGCCAGTCGACCTTGATCCAGACTGGCAAACTGATCTCCGCAAGGGGCGAGTTTATCTGTATTTTGCGCGATGTCTCGCAAAGCGGAATATCGCTCAAAATGTTCCACGAATTCCCGCAATGTTTGGACGTTGCTTTGGAGCTGCGCAATGGCGCCAGTTTTGAACTGCTGCGTGCGCGGGGCGAAGGTGACAGCGCTAGCTTCACGTTTGCTGAGACCACAAATGTCGAGAATCTGTTGTCTGAAGACTGGCACTATCCCAAGCGCGGTCTGCGGCTCAATATCGCGATGCCCATTACGCTGGAAGGACAAGATGGCAGCCGGTTCGAGGGTTTCGCCGAAAATCTGTCACAGCAAGGCGCCGGGATTGAATGCGACGCAGGCTTTGCGCTTAATCAACCGCTCAAACTCAAAAGCGATCACCTGAAAGACATTCCGGTAAGGGTTCGCTGGTGCCGAGATGGGCAATATGGACTCGTGTTTGATGAAACCTTCTCGCTGCGCGAATTGGCGCTTATCGGTGCACGCTTGCAGTGCCCTTGGCTGGTGGCGGGCGAAGATCGCTTAGGCTGGGCGGCATAGGCTGACCTGACTGGAACGCCATCCGAAAGAACCTCACGCTGGCACGAAGTCCATCGCGACACCATTTATGCAGTGCCTTTTGCCAGTCGGTGCCGGTCCATCATTGAATATGTGGCCGAGATGGCCGCCGCAATCCGCGCAATGCACTTCGGTGCGCGGATAACCGATCTTGTAGTCAGTGCTCGTGCCCACGGCGCCCTTGTCGATCGCTTTCCAAAAGCTTGGCCAGCCTGTGCGGCTGTCATACTTCGTCTCTGACGAATACAGCTTGTTGCCGCAGCCTGCGCACACGAATGTGCCGCGACGTTTTTCCTTGTCGAGGGGCGAGGAATATGGTCGTTCTGTCCCCGCCTGCCGTAACACATAAAATTCTGACTTGGTCAGTTTGTTTCGCCAGTCGGCTTCACTGCGCGAAATTGGAAAGCTCTTGGCGTTGGCCGGGCTTGATCCGCACGCTGACAGGGCAGATGCAGCGACACCAGCGCTCAAAAAGCGCAACAGGCCGCGACGTGACGATGTAGAACGATCCATGTGATGTGTCCTTATGTCCTGTCTATTTATACGTCGAAAAGGGGCAAAAGGTTTCACTTTGGCATAGTCCGGCCTAGCCGCCCGCGCCCTCCACCCGGAGCCTGCCGGGACACTATCCAGGTGGAAGGGTGGAGGGCGCGGGCGGCATTGGCACCTTCAAAAGCGAAAATCAGAACTTCGTCACTTCTACTTCGAGCTTGCGGAAGCCATGGACGAAATTGGCGCGTACGCGCTCAACGTCGCCCGCTACATGCACACGCATTCGGCGCTTGTGCATTTCTTCCAGCAGGACACGCAATTGCAGCTCGGCCAAGCGCGCGCCGACACAGCGATGAATGCCATAGCCAAAGGCGATATGACGCCGTGCATTTTCGCGAGTAATGTCGAGCGTATGCGGATTGGGGAACACGCTTTCCTCGCGGTTCGCACCAAGATACCACAGAACCACCTTATCGCCTTTCTTGATGGTTTCGCCGAACACTTCTGTATCTTCTGTGCAGGTCCGGCGCATATGTGCCAGCGGCGTCTGATAGCGCAGGCATTCCTGCACTGCATTGGGGATCAGATCTGGGTTCTCTTCGAACAATTTGCGCTGATCGGGAAATTTGTCGAGCGAGTGGACAATGCCGCTCATGGTGTTGCGCGTGGTGTCGTTACCGCCAACGATCAGAAGCACCAGATTGCCGATAAACTCTTCAGGTCGCATCTGATTCATCGCTTCGGAATGGACCATCATCGATATCAGGTCATTGCCCGGCTCTTTATCGTGCGTGCGCTCAATCCATAGGGCCTGAAAATAGGCACCCATCTCGTGAAGGAGGCTCCAGCGCATATCATCAAGCTCGGGCACACCCGCCAGCTCAGTATCGCCTGACCAATCGGACCAGAAGGTTAGCAAACGCCGGTCTTCCCAAGGAAAGCCAAACAGGATTGCGAGCATTCCGGTTGTAAGCTCGATTGATACGGTATCGACCCAGTCAAACACTTTCCCGCGCGGGAGGGAGTCGAGCAATTCGCCGGTGCGGGCGCGAATCTCAATTTCCATATCGCCCATCGCGCTAGGTGTGAATTTGGGTGCAACTGTGCGGCGTTGGCCGGTGTGCTCGGGCCGGTCCATCGCGATGAACATTGGCAATTCGCGCGCGCCCACGCCGCCTTCGCCCTGCGCCGCGTCATCCTCCCGTCGCTCAAGGATCGTGATCCCGCCATATTCCCAGCTTGAGGAGAATGTATCGGGAAGCGCCTCGATATGCTGAATAGCCTTGTGGCCAACCACCGCCCAATAGGGGCCATAGGGGCTTTCCGGGATGTAATGCAGGGGGCCAGCCTCCTGCATTTCGGCAAAGATTGGCTGCCACGTATCGTTGAAATAGATGTCCGAACGGCTGACATCCCATTTATGCGGATGCTCTGGGCGTTGTTCAGGATGTTTGGCGAAATGCTCTTTCAGCGCCTGATAGGCGGTGGGTGAAGTCCGGCATTCTGGTCGTTGCGGCGCAAGTGTGGCCATGGCGTTCTCTCCCGACTCGTTCAGCTCGTCATGGCCAAATCCACAGTCAGGCGGAGTATCCGGTCATACTGACCGTAATGTCAATAGTGCGTTGCAAATCGGGACTGGTTCCAGCCCACGCTTAACGGCCTACGCCTTAGCAGCGTTTTGACCTGTAAAGCGTGTTTCGCTCACCCTGCCTTTCTTGCCAGATTTCGCCGGGCCGGATTTCATTACGCGGCGGCGGAATAGTGCGGCACCGGCTTTGACAAAGATTAGTACGCAGGTTGCCTGCCAGAGGATTGCAAGCAGGTGAGGCCAGATCTCCTCCGACTGTGCGGCGCGTGCGAGCATCGCGAAGGGGGAGCTAAGCGGAAAGACGACCGCGATCAGCTCAAGCAAAGAGCCCGGATCCGTCATCGCAAAGGCTGCGAGGAAGAACACCAGCAGCTGCATCATGGTGACCGGCATGGAAAGCGTCTGCACTTCGCGTACGGTGGTTGCCATCCCGCCAATCGTTAGAAACAGCGAGCCGAGCAACAGGTAGCCGAACGCGAAATAGGCGATGCCTAGTGCGAGGAATAGTGGCCAGCCAACTGCGGGCGCGGGCAATTGCGGCAAGGCTTCCCCTCCAAAAATCACGATGAGGCTGCCGAAGAAACCCCATACTGTAATGCCAACAAAGGATACGCCGAGCATCGCCACGAGCTTGCCGAGGAACACTGAATCCATCGGAATGGAGGCGGCAAGTACCTCTATGATCTTATTGGCTTTTTCCTCGACGAGATTGGACAGCACCATGCCGGCAAGCAGCATCATCAACAGGAACAGCAATAGCTGCCCGGCTTGTGCGGTTTTGATCCGGTCGCTGCGATCAGCGGCTGCGCTGCTGACGACGGGCTCTGCCAATACTTGCGGGAATTGCGTTGGTGCCTCGCCTTTCGCAAAGGCAGATAACATGGCCACTGCGCCATCCCATTTGGCGATCTGCCCGTTCGTTCCGGTAAGCACGGGCGCGTCGAGTGTGCCGCTGACGACGGCGGCATAACCAGCACCCGGTTCCTTGAGAATGTCGGCGGGCGCTTTCGACAAGTCTTCTGCAACCTCAAGCATGGGCAGGCCGGGCATTTGTTCTTGCACGGCTTCACGCGCGGAAAGCAATGCAGCATTGTCCGCCTCTGCCATCGCAACAGCGATTGTGTTGACGGTTGCTTCGCGCTGGACCTGTCCGCCAATGCCGCCAGCCAGACCGCCAACGATGATCGGGAAGAGCGGTCCCAACAGGAAGAAAAAGAACGCACGGCTAAATAGAATGGCGAGGAAATCGCGGCGGGCGACAACCCATGCGGCTTGCCACAGGCTGAGACGAGAGCTGGCAATTATATCTTGGCTCATTGACCGGCTCCTGCGGCATTGTTTTCTTCCAGTGCGCGCGCGGCCGCCTCGCCCGCAATCTCGACAAATGCATCGTGCAGACCGGCCCTTTCGATGGAAAGTGAAAGGATACCAGCCTCCCCTTCGATCAGACTTTTGAGCAGTGTTTCAATGCCAGTTTCGGGAACGGCAAAACTCCAGAAATGCCCGCCGCCAGATTTGTGATCATGCCTGGCATCTGCCGGGAAGGCTGCGCGCCATGGGCCATCGCCCTTGGCGGTTTCGAGCCGTACCTGCGCCGGGATACGGTCGCGGGCTTCGTCCACTTGGCCAGCAAACGGCACTCTCCCGCCAGCGATGATCGCAATACCTTCGCACAATCGCTCTGCATGGGCGATAACATGGGTAGAGAAGATCACGGTAGTTCCCTTCGCCGCCAGCTCACGGATCATGACTTCCAGCTTGCCCTGATTGATAGCATCAAGGCCGCTAAACGGCTCATCAAGTACAACCAGCTTTGGCCGGTGGACCAGCGTGCCGAGTAGCTGAACCGTTTGCGCCATACCTTTCGACAATTGGCGAATTTGCCGGTCGATAGCATGGCCGAGACCATGCCGTTCGAGCAGTTCACGACCGCGCTTACGCCCTTCATCCAGCGGCAGACCACGTAGCGCGCCCAGAAACGCGATTGCCTCATCGCATTTCATTGCGGGGTAAAGACCACGTTCTTCGGGAAGATACCCGATAAGCCGCGAGATATCGTGCGGACGATCATGACCAAACACCCGCCGTACGCCATCATCGGGATCGATAATACCAAGCAGCATGCGCAAAGTCGTCGTCTTGCCAGCACCATTGGGGCCAAGAATGCCATAAATCGCGCCCTCGGGTACGGAGATGTCTACTCCATCAACGGCCAGCGTATCGTCAAAGCGTTTGACCAGCCCGCGCGCTTCGATGGCAAGCGGGCGATTGCTTTGCGCCTTGGCATTCGTGGATGAAGCCGACCCATCGGCGGTGACAATTGTGCTTTGCATGAGCATTCCCGCGCATTAACTGTAACGCCTTACCCGGAGCGGCAGTAAGTTTGGTTAACGAAAACGTCCATTCTCTTCATGATTTGCAGAGCCGATTGCGCGAGGAAGCGCTGCGGCTGGGCTTTGCCACGGTCGGGTTCGCTGCGGCCAGCGAAGAGGCTCAGCGCACCGAGAGGTTGGAGCAATGGCTGGGCGATGGCGCGCATGGGTCAATGGAATGGATGGAAAAGCGCAAGGTTCAGCGTGCGTCCCCTCAGGGACTATGGCCGGAGGCGCGCAGTGTGATCGCGCTGGGCATGAGCTACGCGCCAGAGGTCGATCCGCTGGCGTTGGAGGGGGATGGCGAGAAGGCGCGCATTTCGGTCTATGCGCGTGGCCGCGATTATCACGATGTCGTGAAGAAGGCGCTGAAGGCATTGGCGCGCTGGATGATTGCGGAGGTGCCCGACAGCGCCCTTAAGGTATTTGTCGATACTGCGCCGGTGATGGAAAAGCCGTTGGGCGAGGCAGCGGGAATTGGCTGGCAGGGCAAACACACTAACCTGGTCAGCCGCGATCATGGAAACTGGCTGTTTCTGGGCGCGATTTACTCGACCATTCCCTTCGCGTCGGACGCGCAGCATGATGATCGCTGTGGTTCCTGCAATGATTGCCAGATCGCCTGCCCGACCAACGCCTTTCCAGCGCCGTACCAACTTGATGCGCGGCGGTGCATTTCATACCTCACGATCGAGCATAAAGGCCCGATTGCCGAGGAATTTCGCGGGGCGTTGGGTAACCGCATTTATGGCTGCGACGATTGCCTGGCAGTTTGCCCGTGGAACAAGTTTGCCGACACCGCGCATACGCATACGAAGCTGGTCGCGCGCGATGATCTGATTGCGCCGGATTTGGCGGAATTACTCACGCTCGATGATGCCGCTTTTCGCGCGAAATTCTCAGGATCACCGATCAAACGGATCGGGCGAGACCGGTTCGTGCGCAATTGCCTTTATGCGGCGGGGAATAGCGCGAATGCCGCGCTTATCCCGCAGGTCCGGTTGCTATGCGACGATTCTGATCCGGTGGTAGCAGATGCCGCGGCATGGGCGGCCAACCGTCTTACCAAAGCTCTTTGAGCGGATTGTCTTGATTGGCGAGAATTTCCGGTGCGACTTCTGTGCGTGCTTCGATCAGCTTGCGTCCATGTGCATAGTCGCGGGTGTTATTGACACAATCGAGCGCGATGACGCGACCCTCTTTCATATAGACGACCGAGAATTTCCGATCTGCGGGGTCTCCGCGCATCACCGTGTGATCATAATCCAGTGACAGGCCAACCGTTTGCAAACGCAAATCATACTGGTTCGACCAGAACCACGGGATTGCGTCATAGGGCTGCTTGTCGCCCATAATTGCCTTGGCTGTGCAGGTCGCCATGTCATGCGCGTTCTGCACCGATTCCAACCGGATCACGGCGTTGTCGGCGAAGGGGTTGGCATGCGCAGCGCAATCGCCAATCGCGTAAATATCATCGAGCGTCGTGCGACAGAATGCATCGACATCCACACCGTTGGTGCCCGATGCACCGGCTGCAATGAGCGGTCCGACCGCTGGTACGATGCCGATGCCGACGATCACGACATCACAGGGTAAGTGCTCGCCATCACCGGTTACCACATGGCTAACCCTGCCATTTTCGCCTTCGATTTTTTCGATCGATGTACCAAGTCGCATGGTCACACCCTGTTGCCGATGTTCTGCCTGATAAAATTCAGAAAGTTCTGGTCCGGCGACCCGGCTGAGCACTCTATCGAGCGATTCAACCAGCGTAACATCGCAGCCAAGCTTGCGTAGCACTGCGGCTGCTTCCAGTCCGATATAGCCGCCACCAATCACGACCGCTTTCTTCGCGCCTGCCTTGAGCTCTGCTATCAAAGCATCGACATCGCGCTTGCTGCGGACCGCATGAATGCCGCTCAGTTCTGCCCCGGGGCATGATATCTGGCGCGGGTTACCGCCGCCAGCCCAGATCAGCTTGCGATACCCGATACGGATATCATCGCCCAGCACCACCTCATGCGCCACCGGATCGATCTCTGCGACATTGCTGGCAAGGTGCAGTGCCACATTACGTTCTGCCCAGAATGACTCCGGACGTATCAGGATTTTTTCAAACGGCTTCTCGCCAGCAAGATATTCCTTGGAAAGCGGTGGCCGCTCATAAGGCGGCGTGTGCTCGCGGCTCAGCATCAGGATGCTGTCCTCATGTCCGGCCTGGCGCAGTGCAATCGCGGCTTGCGCGCCAGCGTGCCCCGACCCAACGATGATGACATCAGCAGATTCCATAGCAATGACCTTGCGGCAAATCGTTCAGTGGTCAAGCGTCAGGTGTTAACCGCATCTGCCAGCGAACCGTCAGCGGATCAGCAAATTGCGCGCCATGCTGGCAATCTGTGCAAGCATGGCCGGGGCGATGATCGGTTGTGTTTGTGCGCGCCCGATCATGGAGCGGAATTGCTTCACTGAGGCATCGTTTTGCGACACCCACTTGGCAACCATGGCCGACATATCTTTGGCTGCACCTTTCCGTTTGGACAGGCGCCTGACGAGCTCAAGCCGCATATGCTGAAAGTCGCGGGCGAGGCCATCGACCAGCAGCCGTTCCCATACGTCGGAGGGGTTCATCATCGCGGCGGTGCTTTGCGCCCAATCAAGGCCCAATTGTTCACCAATGGCAGTGAATGCGCTGGTTAGTTGGCGTGCATCCAGGCTGGTGTCGCGTGACAAGATCGCCAGACCAACAGCGCCATCCATTTCAAACAGATGTGTGACGCGAGCGGCCAGTGCGGGCGGTGCGCCGGTTTCAACCAGGCTGGCCTTGAGAATGTCGGACTGCTGCCTTGCTTCGGCCGACAACAGGTCGGTTGTCGCCTTGGTGAGCACCGCAATCGGTTTGCCAATCGTGTCGACAAGCTCGCTGGGTGTGACATTGCCAGCGGTTGATCGCAGAACGTCAGACATAAGATTGCCGGTTGCCGCAGCGACACGATCAAACATCGCGATACGTGCGCTTTCTGGCATTTTTTCTATTTCAAGCGCTTCCCACAAATCGGTAAGGTTGAACAGCGCGTCAGCCGTTACGAAGGCGGCCGCGACATCCGCCAAATCGACACCTTCTTCCTCGGCCAATTCGAACGGATGAATGATCCCGAGACGGTTGATGATCGTGTTGGCAAGCTTGGTTGCCTTGATCTCGCGCTTGAGCCGGTGCCCCTCTATCTGCGCCTTATATGTACGCTGCATCGGTTTGGGGAAGGCGTTTATCAGAACGGCATCGAGCGACGGATCGGTTGGCAGATCGCTCTCCTCAATCGCATCCTGCATGACCAGCTTGGATGAAGAAAGCAGCACCGCAAGCTCTGGGCGGGTCAGTCCTCGGTACCGTCCGCCGCGCGGCGTTGCAGTGCCTGATCTTCGGCCAACCCTTCGGTCCGGCGATCAAGGCTACCATCTGACTCTAGTGTGCCGATCAAATGGATATGCGATGCCATTGCCCGCGCTCCGCCAGATTCGGCTACCGACAGAGCGAGCGCTTGCAAGCGGTTGTCATCCAGCACCAGCTCAGCGACCTCTTCGGTCATGTCTTCGAGCAGTGCGTTGCGGCGCTTTTCGGAGATGCGTCCGGCCCGCCGTGCCGCCGCCAGCGCAATCTTGATGTTAACTTCATTGTCGGAGCAATCGACGCCACCGGAATTGTCGATGAAGTCGGTGTTTATTCGCCCACCGGCCAGTGCGAATTCAATGCGCCCAGCTTGCGTGGCGCCCAGATTGGCGCCCTCACCAACGACCTTAGCGCGTACCTCGCCGGCATCAACGCGCAGTGCATCATTGGCAGGATCACCGACCTGCGTATGGGTTTCACGCTCGGCCTTGATGTATGTGCCGATGCCGCCAAACCAGATGAGGTCCGCAGGCGCTTTCAGGATCGCAGAGATGAGAGCGTCTGGCCCGATGACCTTGTCGTCAATGCCCAGAACCGTTTGGGCTGCTTTGGATAAAGTGATGCTCTTGCTGTCTCGGCGGTAGACGCCGCCGCCTTTTGAAATCAGCTTGGGATCATAATCCTCCCAGCTTGATCGAGGCAGCGCGAACATGCGGTTGCGCTCTTTCCAGCTTGCCGCCGGATCGGGCGTCGGATCGATAAAGATATGCCGATGATCGAATGCCGCGACCAGCTTAATGGCTTTAGACAGCAGCATGCCATTGCCAAACACATCGCCTGACATATCGCCGCAGCCGACGACCTCGACCGGGTCAGTCTGAACATCAATTCCCTGTTCCAGGAAGTGCCGCTGAACCGAGAGCCATGCGCCGCGCGCGGTAATTCCCATTGCCTTGTGGTCATAGCCATTGGAGCCGCCACTGGCGAAGGCATCATCGAGCCAGAAATTGTGGCTCTCAGCGATAGCATTTGCAACGTCAGAGAAGCGTGCTGTTCCCTTGTCAGCCGCGACGACGAAATATGGGTCTTCGCCATCATGAATGACGACCTGATCGGGATGCACGACTGTGTCGTCGACGATATTGTCTGTGACCGACAGCAATGTGCGGATAAAGACTTCGTAGCTCGCCTGCCCCTCTGCGGCCCAGCCATCGCGATCCAGCGCGGGGTTGGGCAATTGCTTGGGATAGAAACCACCCTTCGCCCCGGTTGGAACTATCACGGCATTTTTGACCCGCTGCGCTTTCATCAGGCCGAGTATTTCGGTGCGATAATCGTCACGGCGATCTGACCAGCGCAGCCCCCTCTTGCGATTGCTCCGGTGCGCAAATGAATCCCCTCTACGCGGCGGGAATATACGAAAATCTCGCGCCATGGCACGGGTTTGGGGAGGCCGGGAACGAGCGAAGAATCAAGCTTAAATGCCAGTGCCTCGCGCGCGGTACCGGGGCGAACGTGTTGGTTCGCAGTACCGCTTCTATCAGCGACTGATAGAGCCGCAAGATACGGTCATCATTGATCGCTTTCACGCTGGCAAGGCCGCGTTTGATAGCGCTGCGTTGTTCGTCCGCTGCGGCCTGCCGTGCTTTTTCCGACCCTGAAAACTCTGGATCGTGTTGGGTGCGGAACAAGGCGATCAGGGCACGGGTCACCCCTGCTGCGCTGCTAAGTGCGTCCACTACAGTGTAAATCGTGAAGCTGGTGCCCGTCTGACGCAGATAGCGGTAAAAGGCGCGCAGCCAGGACGCCTCCTGAGCGCCGAGCGAAGCCTCTGTCACGAGCCGGTTGAAGACATCATTTTCCGCATCACCATTCAGAACGGCAGTGATCGCACCTTCAATAGCCGGAGCCCGTGCAATGAGGGTGTCGGCGTTGAGCGTCGCGCCCAGTTCGAGGCTAAAATCATGAATTGTGCCCAGCTCACCATCGCCAAGCACAGTTGGAACTTCCGATTGTACGTGGAAACCAAAATTCTCCAGCGTCGGCACTGCATCGGACAGCGGCAACGTGCCCTCTGCCTGATAGAGTTTCAATCCGAGCTGTGTCTTGCCGTCACGTTGAATCAGATAGAGTCTCGTGTCGCGTAGCGCCGCGCCCATCACACCCGGATCATCATCGCCGTGATGACCAAGCGTGTGCAGCCGCCCGATATCCAGTGCCGCTTCGCGTGCGCCATAGTGAGAACGATAGGCTTGCGGGAACGCATCGGCCCAGCGTGCGGCCAGCGCCGCCGATCTGCTTGGGCCGTCAATGTCAGTCAGTTCCGCTTCGACCGCCTCGCCCCATCCGCGCAGCATGGTTTGCAGTTTGACGTCAATCGCCGCTTCATCAGGCGCAGGATCGCCTTTGCGAACGTCCAGAACGAAGCGCAGTGTCGCGAGATTGCCGCCTTCGACTTCGAGGCTCCAATCGAGCATTGTGGCAGACGCACTTTCTTCCAGCAGAGCCTGAATCTGCAGGCGTATCTGCGTCGCCAGCATGTCGCGGGGCAACCAGACAAAAGCGAACAAATGCCGGGCAAGCGGTGCCTGAACCAGTGCAAGGCGCGGTCTTGGCCGATCCACCAGCCCCATCATGGTGGTTGCGATGCGTTCAACATCCTTCTCAGGAAATCCGATCAACAGATCGTGCGGCAGAGCGGTGAGCGCATGCACGAGCGCTTTCCCCGCATGACTGCCCGCTTCAAAATCCAGCCGCTTCATGATGCGCGTCATCTGTGCGCCAAGGCGCGGAATTTCGCGCGGCGGCGCGGCCAGCGCAGCGCTGGTCCAAACACCTGCATGAACAGATAAGGCGGTGACTTTGCCTTTTTGTCGCACTGGCACGATGAACAGATCGAGCGGTACACGGCGGTGAACAAGCGCGGACAAGTTCGCCTTGATCACCAGGACTTGGTTTTTCGCCTTGCCGAGCCCTTTTTCGAACCACTTTATGGCGCGCGCATAGGATTCGTCGGAGAGCAATTCGGCTGCGCTTTTCCTGCAGATGCCGAGTGGTTTGACAGTCGAGCCATCCCGCTTGCGCGTCACATGGCCAAGCTGGGTGAGCATGCCATCATTGAGCCAGCGCAGCAGCTGTGCGCCCTCGCTATCTCCGCCTTTCGCACTCAGCGCATCTGCATCAGCAAGCATCGCTTTTTGGAGTTTGGGCCAGTCACTCACTGCCGCGCGGACATCAGCCATGGTAGCGCGCAAAGTGGTCATAACTTCGCGACGATGTTTCGCATCAACGCGGCTGGTCTCGATGTAAATCACCGACTCGCCAACCGCATCTTTGCCAGCGCCCATGCCCGTCAGATCGCCGGCCTTGTTGCGCGTTACGGGAATGATCGGGTGGACCAGGCGATCAATGGCCAGCCCCATTTCCGAAAGGGCCGCGCTGGTTGAATCGACCAGGAATGGCATATCATCATTGACGATGGCGATGCGCATTTTGCGGCGTTCACCGGTGACCGTATCAAGGGTTATGGAGGATCGGTTGGGCGGACGCTTGGCCGCCGCCTGCAGCGCGAATTCAGCGGCCTCAACGGCTTCCTTGCCTGCGAATGGCAAATCGCCCGGCAACAAGGTTTCGGCAAAGTGGCTGGCAAGCGTTTTGGCCATTTTGGATGCTGCCCCGAATTTGCTGGCGCGGCCCACTGATTTAGTCGTCGATTTCGTCTTGGTTTTCAGACCCATCTGGCTCTCTCCAAAGGCGCAGCTGGATGGTTGGTTCGCAGACCGCACCGCCATTTGAGTATGACGCGAAAACCGCGTCACGCTTCCCCGCCTCTAGGCCCGCTGATGGACCATCGCAAGCCCTGTGGGCATGGCTGGTGAAACTGCCTAGTGGTCGCTCTAGGCGCAGCTTTTTTGTCTATTGAGATACATTATCCGGGCTGCCCGGCTCTATGTCGCTTAGCTGGGCGAGATACGCCGTTGCGCGGTCTGATTCGTCGCTGTCAGGGGCTAGTATCAGCACGCTTTCAAAACTGCGCCGTGCATCCTGACGGCGACCAGAGAGTGCGGCGATCACGCCAGCCTCCAGTGCGATGGCAGGGTTCTGATCGTCCAAATCAGCGGCAGTTTCAATTTGCCGTTGTGCGTCCGCCAGCATGGCCATGCGCCGTGATAATGTCGCAGAAAGCAACCACGCTCTTGTGCTGCCGGGGTTGAGAGTGCGCGCATTCGAAAGAGCCTCTTGTGCGGCATCTTCGCGTCCGAGGGTCACCAATGCTCGGGCATGATCAACGCTCAGGCCAGAAGCGAGGCCAGCATCGCTTGCAAGACGTGCGTCTTCGACAGCTTCTGCAAAAAAGCTCTCAGCGGCATCAGCTTCACCGCCTGCCATCGCGGCGTTTCCGGCCATTCCGCCTAACCGCGCGCGATATGCTGGACTGTCCGATGGGGCTTCGCCCAATGCGGTCGCAAAGGCGGCTTGCGCCTCACCAAAACGCCGGGCGCGAACATGAGCAAAGCCAAGGCAGTGTGTTGCTTGTGCTGCTTCGTCGGTTCCGGCGCTCTCACGCCAAGCGCGTGCAAACTCCGTTCCGCGCCGTTCGCTTTCGGCGACCAATGCCAGACATTCAGCAAGCCGAGAGCGTTGTTCGACCTCGGCTTCGCGAGCTTGCGCTGCATTGCGGCGGCGTTGTTCGCGCAGTTCCTCTGGTACGATCGGCGTGTTCTCTAACGCCGGGTTAGGGCCAACCTGAGCGATCAGAAGAAAGGCGGCGGCAAGCGACATGGATTACTCCGTCGGAAGATTGGCAATCGTGCGCAGCAATAGGGCGATATCCTGATCGCGCGACAAACGGTGATCACCGTCTTTGACCAAGGTTACCTGTACAGCATCAGAACGCAGCTTCTCAGCCAGTTTCAGGCTGACCTCCCACGGCACATCCTCGTCCCGTTGACCATGCAGCAGGTGCACAGGGCACGTGATCTCAATATCAGTGTCGAGCCGTAATTGCGCCTCTGCATCGGCGAAGAACTTTGCGTATGTTGGCGTGGGGGCTGGGCCATAGGGGTTGTCTTCATAGACCGTCTCGCCCGCTGACAATTGCGCTCGTTTATCTTCGTCATAACCCCACTGCGTGAAGTCCGGAGCCGCCGCGATGCCGATCATTCCGGCTAGGCTTTCACCAAGAGCCTCACCCACCAGCAGCATCAGCCAGCCGCCCATCGAGGACCCGATGACTACTACCGGCCCATCCAGCTTCGCCGCGATCAGGGCGCACACTTCCTCGCGCCAGCGCGAAAGACTGCCGCCGGAAAAATCGCCGCTACTCTTTCCGCATCCGGAATAATCCATCAGCAAACAGGTTCGGCCATTTTTGACTGCCCAGTCGAACAGTGCAGTCGCCTTGCCACCCGCCATATCCGACATATAGCCGGGCAGGAATACGAGCGCTGGGTCGCTTCTATCATCGGGCCTCTCATGCAAAAGGTAGGCGATCTTCCGCCCATCTGGCATTTCGAGAAATTGTGTAGTGGCGCTCATAGCGGACAGCTTCTCGCTTTCTATCGCGAGTAAATCAACTGGCGTGCGCGAACCACTCAGAAAAATTCAAATTCCTCGACGTCTTCATCCTCGGCACACATCGATTTGAGTGCCTTGAATTCATCCTCGCTGAGGACGGGCGGATAGGTCTTGCCATCATCTGACGCCTTGCGGAATTCGAGCGCCCGCTCACGTGGTCCCGGGTGGCTTGCGATCCAACCGGTGACGGCGGTTTGTTCAGAGCCTTCTTCGATCCCGGCCTCATCAGCCATGCGTTCAAAGAAGCTGGCGACCCCCAGAGGCGAGATATCGCTTTCCGCCATGCGGGCGCGGGCATAGGAATCCGCTTCGCGCTCGGCATCTCGTGAGTAACCAAGGCTGGCGAGGCCGAACAGAGTATCGCCAAAACCGGTATTAGCGCCAGAGAGCAGAATGGACATTCCGAACTGGCGCAACATCGCGGTCATCACGTGGCGTTCGCGAACATGACCAACCTCATGCGCGAGCACGCCAGCGAGCTCTGCGGGAGTGTCAGCCTGTTGGATCAACCCATCGAACAGCAGCACTTGCCCGCCGGGGAGTGCCACGGCGTTGACCATGTCAATATTGGCAACACCGGCGCGCACCTGGGTTGCGGCGGGATCAACCGCATCGAGCATCTTGGCAAGCGCTGCGTCACCCGCTGGTGTCGAGCATAAACGATTGCCAAAATCGCCAACCATCGCATCGCCAATACGCCGTTCGACACTTTCGGGAACGCGTGGGCCGAGCCAATCGGGCGCGGTCATAAACAGCGCCACCACCGCCACACTGACAACGCCAAACGCAACGGCTGCTTTGCCCAATCCCATGCGGTCAACCCACCCGCCATAGTTCGCAATTGCGGGCAAATGCCGGGCTAGCCCGGGGGGCAAATCGCGTGGCAGACGTAGGCGAAAGTCCGGCACGCTTTCGCGGGTATAGACCAGTTGATCCTTCAGCCCCTCGGCAAAGCGCATATCATCCATCGGCACGCGCAATGGCTCTGATCCGGGTTCAGACAGGACCAACACTCCGGAAGGATCCCCCAAAGGGTCCCCCAAAGGAACCCAGGTGGCGGTCCCATCGTGCCGAATGGCGGTTACGCCATCGTACCAGACGGCATTCGCTTCAAAGGCTGAATCGCTCATTGCAGACTCAGACTACGCTTAGATCGCGCCGACATCAAAGGCATCGAGCAAGCCCTCGCCGGTCTGAGATGTAGATGTCTCTGACTGCGTCAGCTCATCGAGTACAATCTCGCCGCCCGCCTCCATATGCGTCATGAAGAATTTCCAATGACGGTAGGATAGGAAGATATAGCCGACGCCAAGGGTGAAGACGACAAGTGCAAAATCACCGAGCAGCAGCTTCACCCAATCTTTGGTCGAGGCGTCGAAGCTGAAATGCAGATTCTTCCAACTGGTCCCGCCAACGACGACTTCATAGAATTTTGAGTAGAACGCAACTGCGATCAGGCCGAGGCCGAGATAAAACACGAGCACCGCAATCACGATGCCCATGCCAGCGCCAATGCCCGCTCCGGTTTCGCCTCCAAGGCCGTAGCCTGCGCCTGCGCCCATCGCTGCAGCGATGGCACCTGCAACGAAAATCAGAAACGGTGCGAGGTAGAATAGCAGAAACCGCAACAGCACTTCACCCGATTCCGCATGCGCCTCGAACTTATGCGGGCCGAAGCTCATCTTGCTCCATTTTTCGTTCCATAGGCTAACCATCGACCAGGGAACCAGGAGGCCGAGTGCGAGATAGCCGACAAATGACTTCCACATATAAGACAGGCCGAATGTGAAGCCGGGGTCATCGCTGCCCCCGCGAGATCCCGCGCCAGCGTGTGCGCGACAGGCGATAGCGCAGCGCGCGGAAGCGGGCGACGCCGGTGAAATATATGATGATGATGAACATCACGAAGGTGATCAGCGCGGCGAGCCCTTCATGCCCGCGCATGATCGCGCTTTGCGGTAGGAATGATATGATGGAAAACGGTATCAGAATGAAAACCGCCACGATCAGAAAACCGAAAAACAGCTCTTTGCCGGTGCCCGCCCATTCGAGGTTTTCGTCAACAAATCGGCTGCGCGACCAAAGGTATTGCCGTTCGCGCGTCGTCGCCCAAAATCGATAAATGCCCAGCGTAACGATCGTTAGCAACAAATTGGTGAAGGCGATTGGCGCAAATTCCTGCCATGTTCCTTCAAAGCCAAAAGCGCTGTCAGGTGCGCTATCGGCAGCCTGTTCGGTATATTCATTCATAAAAGTAGTGTGACCCCCGTCCTTTGTCGCCGACGATAGTCCGGATGTCTGAACAACAAGTCAAGCAGCTTGCGACGAAGACCCGCGCGTCACTCGCGTTCGAATATCTCCTCAATAGTCATCGCGAAGACATCAGCGATCTTGAATGCGAGCGGTAGCGAGGGGTCATAGCGCCCTTTCTCAATGGCGTTAACGCTCTGACGCGAGACGCCAAGCTGATTGGCCAGATCCTGCTGTGACCAATCGCGCTCTGCCCGCAGGACTTTGAGGCGGTTTTTCATGCCTCGTCCCCTTCAGCATCGTCGCGGCGTGCAAACCAGACCTGGCCAATTCCAAAACCGATTGCCCAAACCGGTACGACCCACCACGCCCAAATGTTGGGAACTACGCTGAACGTTTCCATAAAGCCCCAGAAACTGCCGAGTGTCAGCACGAAGCCTAGGCCAACCAGTGCAGCAAGGATCGTGCGATAGCGCAGGAATTCGTCTGTTTCTTCGGAGATATAACGCCCCATGACATAAATCATCGCGAGGCTCGGCACGGCTGGTAGCAAGGATATCGCAAGCGCGTAATCGCGGGCATTGGGCACTTCGTTCCAAAGCGCAATCGCAATGCCCATGCCGAGCATGTAAAGTGCAATGCTGGCGAAGAAATCGCGCATATACCGCCACATTGCCGATGAGACGAGACCGGTTGCCCTGTGCCTCCGGATATTGCGCAAGGCAAAGCCGAACAATGCCGCTGGTATGGTCAGCAATATGACAAACGTGGCGGTATTGACTGCTCCGCTTGTCCAGAGTGCGAAGATAATGCCCAGGCCTGCGCCGCCGAGCCCGGCCTTTTGGCCCGTCTTGTACGTGACGTCCTTTGAACTCGTAGTCGTCATATCAAGCTTCCTTTCATTTATGGAAAGCATACTTGTCATTGATTGTCGCAAATGTCAAGTTTCCTTTCCTTATCGGAGCGCTGACTTGTCAATACAGGAATGAGCATATGATCGATTGTGACGCGCGCTCTTGTCATCGCGGCTTCATCTGGGCCATGCAAAAGGTGACCGAAGGAGAGCCCGAATATGTCCATCGCTGAACCCCCACAGTCCCCCCCATCTACCGCGCTGGATCGCCGCACGTTGCTGAAGAGCGGAGGGCTTGGTTTGGGTCTTGGGGCCGGTCTGGTTGCCGCACCGCTTTCTGCGCAAATGCACGCGAAAGGCTTCACCCATGGAGTCGCCAGCGGAGAGCCGCGGGCGAATACTGTGCTGCTCTGGACACGCTTTGTTGCTGACCAGAGTACCATGCTCGAATGGACGGTCAGCGAAAATGCTGATTTCACCATGATCGTGTCAGAGGGCTTTGCGACCGCAGGCCCGGACACGGACTGGTGCGTAAAAAGTGTCGCGGACGATCTGCAGCCCGGTACGCTGGTATTACTACCGCTTCACCGCCCCCGACGGCGCAACATCCGACATTGGGCGCACGCGAACCCTGCCGGAGGGGCCAACGGACCAGTTCCGGATGGCTGTTTTCTCGTGCTCCAATATCGGCTTTGGCTGGTTCAATGCTTATGCCCATCTGGCAGAGGCGAATGACGTCGATCTGGTCTATCATGCGGGCGACTATTTCTACGAATATGCGCCCGGTACTTACCCCAGTCGCGAACAGGCGTTGGCTGAACGGCTGGGTCTGGATCCTGCCAGCGAGACGGTCAGCTTGGTTGATTACCGGCTGCGCTTTGCCACCTATCGCCGCGATGCTGACCTACGCCGCGTTCATCAGATGTATCCGATGATTGCGGGCTGGGACGATCACGAAAGCGCAAACGATAGTTATCGCACCGGTGCACAGAACCATCAGCCCGAAACAGAGGGCGATTGGGATGTGCGCAAGCGTGCGGCGATGCGCGCCTATCGCGAATGGATGCCGGTGTCAGACAATCCGTGGGAAGCCTATGAGATTGGCGATCTTGCCACGATCTTCCGGCTCGAAACTCGCCTGACGGCACGCGACAAACCGCCGAGTTTTGCTGAACTGCTGCGTGGTCAGCAATCGCCCGATGCCGCGATGGCAGCGCTGATGGCTTTCCGTGATGGTGCATACGCTGATGAAGGGCGCCAACTGCTCGGCGGCGCGCAGGAGCGATGGCTGGCCGACGGCATGAAGGCATCGCGCGGTGCGGGCAAGCCATGGCAGGTGCTTGCGCAGCAAGTGCTGATGGGGCGCGTCGCGACGCCGGTCGCCTTTGCCGATGCGCTGCCAGACAACGTGCCAGACTTCGTCCGTCAGCGGGTGATTGCAGGTGCCATGGCTAGTCGGGCAGGCCTGCCGCTCAATATGGACGCATGGGATGGCTATCCCGCAGCGCGCAACCGCGTGTTTGAAGCGGCTTTGGAGGCGGACGCCAACCTCATCTCGTTGGCTGGTGACACGCATAACGCCTGGGCGTTTGAGTTGACATATGCGGGGCAGGATGTCGGCGTGGAGTTTGGCGGGCAATCGGTCACTTCGCCGGGTTTTGAGAATTTCCTTGGCGGGATTGATGAGCGGCAAGTGACGGGCGCACTGGTGCAAGAGAACGAACAGCTGCAATGGGCGAACACGGCGCAGCGAGGCTATATGGTTGTGGAATTGACCCCGGATCAGGCGAGCAGCGAATACAGATTCCTCAATGGTGTGCGCCAGCGCGGGACCGGGCTTGCGGCAACGAAGCGGATCACGACCGACGCAGGCAGTCAGAAACTTGCGCTTTCTTGAAACCTTAACTGACCGGGGCTATGTGGCCTGCATGGCACGCAGCTGGATGACCACCACAACTACCACCACCTCGGGCGACCGGGGGCGTTTGGTAGTGGGTTAAGCCCTTTGCCACTCGCCACCCGGTTTCGGGTGGCGCGGTGTCCTCCTGAAATCGGTAAGAATTATGACATCGCACTTCAAGCGCGCGCGTGGCTGTGCCATGGGCGCGTGAAACCGGATGACAAGAGATACTGATGACCGAACTGCTCAAGATTAGCCTGCCTGACGGGTCCATGCGCGAGATGGAAGTGGGCAGCACACCTGCTGATGTCGCTGCGGCCATTGGACCGGGCCTTGCCAAAGCAGCTTTGGCCGCGCGTGTGGATGGCGAAATACGCGATCTCAATCGGCCTTTTGAGGGCGATGCAGACCTAGCATTGATTACGTCGCGCGATGAAGCGGACGCGCTGGAGTTGGCGCGCCACGATTTCGCGCATGTTCTGGCCGAGGCGGTGCAGGCGCTCTATCCCGGTACGCAAATCACATTTGGCCCAGCGACCGACGATGGCTTTTATTATGATGTGAAAGCGCCCGATAGCCGCGAGCCTTTTTCGTCCGAAGATCTGCCCGCGATCGAAGAGAAAATGCGTCAGATCATCAAAGCCGACAAGCCTTTGGTGCGTGAGGTCTGGTCGCGTGCAGACTTGATCGCAAAATGGGAAGCTGACGGCGAGGTGTTCAAGGCCGAATGGGCCAAGGAATTGCCCGAGAATGAAGAGCTGACCGTTTATTGGTCGGGCGAACCGGGCAGCGATGGCGCGTGGCTCGATATGTGCCGCGGCCCGCATTTGGCGAGCACGGGCAAGCTCGATCCGCAAGCGTTCAAATTGATGCGTGTAGCGGGCGCCTATTGGCGCGGTGACCAGCGCAATCCGCAGCTAACGCGTATTTATGGGACCGGCTGGCTCAACAAGAAACAGCTCAAACAGCATCTGCATAATCTGGAGGAAGCGGCCAAGCGCGATCACCGCAAGCTGGGCCGCGAGATGGACCTGTTCCATCTGCAGGAAGAGGCGCATGGCAGCGTCTTCTGGCACCCGCAGGGCTATGTCATCTGGCGCGAGCTTGAGGCCTATATGCGCCGCAAGATGGATGCGGCTGGCTATCAGGAAATCAAAACGCCGCAGGTCATGGATGTGCGCCAGTGGGAGCAATCCGGCCACTGGGGCAAATATGCCGAAAACATGTTCGCGGTACCTGATATTGTGCCGGAGGTGGATGAGGGCGGTGATGCAACGGCAAGCGCGCCCAAAGTTGCCGACGACGCGCAATGGATGGCAATCAAGCCGATGAACTGCCCGGCGCACGTGCTGGTCTTCAAGCAAGGTATCACCTCGTACAAAGACCTGCCGATCCGATTAGGCGAGATGGGCTGTTGCCACCGTAACGAACCGCATGGCGCGTTGCATGGCCTAATGCGTGTGCGCCAGTTCACGCAGGATGATGCGCATATTTTCTGCACTGAAGAACAGGTGGTCGATGAGGTTCGTGCGTTCTGCAAGCTCGCCGACAGTGTCTATCGCGATTTCGGCTTTGACTATCATGTGAAGCTGGCTTTGCGCCCAGAAAAGCGGTTCGGCTCAGAATCGGACTGGGACAAGGCGGAGCAGGAATTGCGCGATGCCGTGGCCGAGGCGGGCATGGCCAATGACGACTATGGCTGGGAAGAATTGCCGGGCGAAGGGGCATTTTATGCACCTAAGCTGGAATGGCATTTAACCGATGCGATTGGACGCACGTGGCAAGTGGGCACCGTTCAAGGCGACCGCGTACTGCCTGATCGGCTTGATGCAACCTATGTGGGCGAGGATGGTAACAAGCATCGCCCGGTCATGCTGCACCGTGCGATCTTTGGGTCGTATGAGCGCTTCATTGGAATTCTGATTGAACACTTCGCTGGGCGTCTGCCGGTATGGCTTGCGCCTACGCAGGTTGTGGTGGCGACGATTGTATCGGATGCTGACCCTCACGCTCAGCGGGTTGCCGACCGGTTGGAGGCAGCGGGCATTCGGGTGAAGACCGACTTCCGCAATGAAAGCATCAATTATAAGGTGCGCGAGCATTCGTTGGCGAAGGTCCCGCACATTCTGGTTGTTGGTAAGCGCGAGGCGGAGGAAGGCACCGTTGCGATGCGTACGCTGGGTGAGAAGCAGCAGCAGTTCCTGTCGGTAGATGACGCGCTGGAGCAACTGACCCTTGCGGCAACGCCACCGGATTTGCGGGAAGACGCGCCGCAGGCTGGCTTCGGCTGCGTAAACCTTGCCAGAATTGACGAGTCTAATGGCGGGCTATTCTGCTGCGCAACTGGGCATTGCCCTTGTGGCGGCGCTCGGCTCGGCGTTCGTGCGGGGCCTTACTGGCTTCGGCATGGCGATCTTGCTGGTACCCATTCTGGCGCTGGCATTGCCGCCCATTGAGGCGGTGATCGTGGCCAATTTCCTTTCGTTGTTTATCGGTCTGATTGAAGTCAAACGATTGGTCACGGGGGCCGAGAAAACCGCTTGGTCATTGTCAGTCTTGGTGCTGCTTTTCACGCCGCTTGGTCTTTATGCGCTCGCGGTCACATCGCCCGATCTCGCACGCTTGATCATTGCGCTCATAGCCTTGTCGGCATTCGGTGCGATCCTGCTGCCACGTCGCGCAGAAACCGCTCCGGGCAAGGCCGTTACTGGAAGTGTCGGATTGGTGAGCGGCCTAATGACGGGCTATGCCGGAATGCCTGGGCCGCCCGTGGTCCCATATTATGTCGGGCGTGATTTGCCGCGCGAAACCGCCAAGGCGTCGATGATGCTGGTGTTCACGGTCGCTGGCCTCGCAGGAATTGTCTCGGCTCTGGCGTTAGGCATCGTCCGCGCCGAACTTACGTTACTAGCCGCGCTGCTGTTTCCCGCAGTCATAATCGGCAACAAGATAGGTGATGGCGCATCGGGCCGTGTCAGCGACCCGGTCTGGCGCAGCTTTGTCGGTCTGGTTTTGGCCGGTGCTGCGGTCGCCGCCTTGCTTAGACTGTTATAGTGGACTGACTTCGGCCACCTGCGCCCTCCGCGTTTTTTGCGTCCTACCGCTCCGCTATTTGAGGACCTCCACCCGGATGTTGTTACGCCCGATTGCAGGTGGATGATTTAATCGTGCTATCAGTTCTCCCCGCCGCGCGCCACATAGCGCGCAGCGAGGATGGGGCCAGCGTTTTGTCCACGCAGGAGGAGTGCGTAGCGGTCGGCCCCTGGCAGTTGGAGCTGTTCAGGATTGATAGTGATGGCGGCCTGCCCTCCAGACCACGCGCCAAGGCTGATTTCATCGAGCAGCACGTTGGTGTAGCTGACTTCGCGCCCACCATTTTCGCCGCGCCCGATGCGTACGGTTTCATGGCTGTCGAGCGCGACCAAAGTCAGTTCGGCGCGAGAGGATGCCTTGCCTGCAATGCCGACGATTACCGACCCGTCTTCTTGTGGACGTAGAGCCAGAGCGGCGGGCGCCTTTGCGGACTGCTTAATGAACTGGCGGACCTGAGATTCATTTGATCCGACTGTGCCGCGCACACCGTCAACGACAATTTGCGGGGTATAGACGCCGTTACGACCGGCCAGCCCTTTGCGTGCATAGCGGCGTTGCAGCGTGGTGTTGGCTTCTTTGGCGAGTGTATCCTTCCAGCCAAGCCGATCCCAATAGGTCACCGGTACGCGAAATGATGACGAGGTTCTCTTCATTGACGAGACGCGCGGCGAGCTTGTCGGTACCGGGGGACAGGATGAGCAGCCCTGACTGGTGAACAATTCTATCGCGACAGGGCTTTCCGGGGTCTCCACCGCGATGGGTGCGCGGCTTTGCGTTGCACCGCTTGGTTGTCCGAATGCCAGTAAAGCGCCGACTGTGGCGAAAGCACCAAGGGCGACTGCGGGAATGTGTTTCATATCGCGTGACCTCAAAAGACAGGGTTCACGTAATATGTTCGTGCGAAAAGCTCAGCCGGTTACGCTGAAATCAAATTGATATCGATTAGGTGAGGCCCGCAACCGCTTAGAGCGGCAAGAACGGTCCAGCAAAAAGCAGTGCCATACCGCACGACGTCACGATAACCGCTCGCGCCGTATCAAGCGGATTTGCGACCATGTTGGCCATTTGGGCGCGGGTAAGAGCGATTGCTTTTGCCATGCCCGCGCTTGTGCAGCGCAGAACCCTAACGAAAGGTAAAGATTAACCTTGTTTGGGTGTTTGCGCCGCCAGATTAGTTGTTTTGGGCATTTGCTGACTGGCACAGTGGAACCCGCCTCCGCCCGCCAGAACTGCATCGGCGGGCAGGCCGATCGTATCGCGGTCGGGGAATAGCTCTGCGATAGCGGCAACGCCGTCTGTGTCATGTGGCGAGCCAAATGTTGGGACCACGACAAGATGTGTTGTGATGGCGAAGTTCGCATAGCTGGCCGGTTCGACTGCTCCGTTGCGCATAATCAGTCCGGGAGACGGAATCTCGCGGACTATAACGCCAAAGGCCTCAGCCCGTTGTTTGGCATCGGCATATACATCCGCGTTTGGGTCACCCGCTCCTGCGGCTTTGGGAAGAGCAAGCGTATTCGGCGCCACGAACCGCGCGAGATTGTCGACATGGCCATCGGTGTGGTCGTTGATCAAACCGTCACCAAGCCACAGCATGCGGTCAAAACTGAGTATCCGGTTCAGCTCAGCTTCGATGTCCGTGCGGTCCATATCCGGGTTGCGATTGGGGTTGAGCAGGCATTGCTGCGTGGTGACGGCCAGTCCAGTGCCATCGCCATCAATCGCACCGCCTTCCAGAATCATGGAGGAAGTTTCGATCGGCAGACCAGCATCTTGCGCCAATTCTGCGCCAATGCCTGCGTCGCCAGCCATAAGATATTTGCCGCCCCAGCCATTGAAGCCAAATCGGCGGGCGGCGCGATCCCCCTGCGCATTTGCAACGATTAGCGGGCCGGTATCGCGCAGCCAGATGTCTCCATAAACCCGCTGTTCTAGCGTTACGGCATCGCTGAGCAGTTCCCGCGCCCGCACCGCATTGTCCGCATCGCGCACGAGCAGGCGAACCTCCTGTCCGCTCTCCGCCACGGCATTGGCAAAGGCTGCGATCTGTTCCTGCGCTTGCGCAAAAGCATCGCCCCACTCGCTTTCATCATGCGGAAAGCCGATCCACAACCAATCCTGCGGTGCCCATTCGGGCGGCATCAGAAAGGTCATGGATTGGCTTAGAGCTCAGTGAGTCTTACGGCAGCGAAGTGTGCGATTACGCGCCGCAGCCTGCACTCGCGGCGGCGCAATCCTCGTCGCGAATATTGCGGAACTCATCACCGTCATTCCAGTTCGGCCAGCTTGGGGTGTTCCCCAGCATCCGGCCTAGACGATAGTAAAGCTGCAGATCGGCCATCACGCCGGACCAGTCCCAATTCTCGTCGAACTCGTCCTTGGGACCGTGATAGCGATTCTCGCGATACTCGTTCGCGATGGCAGCGCCTGCCTCGCGTCCGCCATCAACCAGATCCTCACCGCCATCAACATACAGCATCGGTACGCCGCGCTTGGCAAAGGCGAAGTGATCGGAACGATAGTAATATCCTGCCTCTGGGTTGGGGTTAGGTGTTGCCACCCGCCCATCCAGCTCAAGGGCTGCTTCGAGATAGGCATCAAGCTGAGATTTGCCGGGCCCGACCACAGTCACATCTTTGCTTGGCCCTGCCACCAGGAAGGCATCCATGTTGATACCGCCCACGGTCTGGGCGAGCGGAAAGACAGGGTTTTGAGCATAATAATGCGCGCCCAGCAGGCCCGATTCCTCAGCCGTGACCGCCAGAAAGACGAGACTGCGTGCAGGCGCGCCTGCTTTGGCGTGGGCTTCTGCCAGCGCTACCAAAGCCGCGGTGCCGGTGGCATTGTCGACTGCGCCATTGCAGATATTGTCGCCATCGGGCGCAGGCGTACAAATGCCGAGATGGTCCCAATGTGCGGTGTGAATGACATATTCGTCGGGTCGCTCACTGCCCGGAAGAACGCCGATTACGTTCTGCGATTCGAACGTGCGAATGTCGTTTTCAAAGCTGGTCGATGCGTTGAGGCCAAGTGAAACAGGCTTGAACCCATCAGTTTTCGCCATGGCAGATAGCTCGGTCAGATCCTGACCTGCGGCGGCGAAGATCCTGTCAGCCACCTCTTTCTGGACCCAGCCATTCATGATTGTCTGAGTGGGGGCATCAGGGCCGCGCTGGGCGTAGGCTTGTGGACCTGACCAGCTGCTTTCGACAACATTCCAGCCATAGGATGCCGGCTCTGTTTCGTGGATGATGATCGCGCCTGCTGCGCCTTGCTTTGCAGCCTCTTCGTATTTGTATGTCCAACGCCCGTAATAGGTCATGGCCTTACCGCCGAACGGCCCCTCGAGACTTTCGGTGCCGAAGTCTGGGTCATTGACGAGAATGACAGCCGTTTTGCCGGTCATGTCGATCCCGTCATAATCGTTCCAGTCGCGCTCTGGCGCATTGATGCCATAGCCGACAAAGACCAGTTCGCTGTCCTCAAGGCTCGTTTGCGCATCTTCGCGATACGTGACGCCAACCCAATCCGGGCCGTATTCCAGTGCAATGTCGCTATCCCCGCCAGAAATAGTCAGCGGCGCGAAATTCTTGCCCGTAATTTCGACCAGCGGCACATTCTGCACCCAAGACCCGTTATTGCCCGGCTCCAGTCCCGCTGCCTCGAAGCGTTCGGTGAGCAAGGCGACCGTTTTCTCTTCGCCGACTGTGCCGGGCATCCGACCCTGAAACTCATCAGTCGAGAGTTCTCGGGTAATGTCGACCATGGTCGCTTGATTGAGCTCACCCGGTTCCACGTCAGGGATGACCAAGGATGCCTCATCGCTTCCCGCGCCTTCGCTGAGAACGTCACAGGCTGATAGCGAAAGCCCCGCTACAGCCGCCGCCGCAAACATAAATTTCTTCATCAATCTCGATTCCCTCTCTCTTGGCAGGGCTAAATTCATGCCAATCAATGGCCCTATCTCGCAGAGCTTGACCGCTGCGGCAAGCATCCGCTTGCGCTGGCGCGATCAGCGGGGCAGTGGATACCGGATGAATTCATCCGCTCCTGATGTTGATTGGAAGAGTGCACTAGACCGGGCGCGGGCGCACTCGCCTTTTCTCGGGCGGCTGCTTAGCCAGCATCCGGAAATGCATGATCTTCTATCTCAGGGTGAAGGCGAGAGGGCACTCGCTTTGGCCAAATCCGCAGGGGCGAATACCTCTGCAGTTGGGTTGGCCCTGCGGCAGGAACGCAATGCCCTGGCCTTGGTGCTGGGCATTGGTGATCTTGCGGGGGCATTCTCTCTCAAACGGGTCATGCAGGAATTGAGCAGTTTTGCTGACCGCGCACTGGACCGGGCGATACGGGCTGCGATCCATCGGTATGTACCCGATGCGGAGCCGGATGGTTTCGTGGCACTTGCGCTGGGCAAGCATGGCGCGGGTGAACTAAATTACAGTTCTGATATCGATCCTATCCTGCTTTACGACCCCGAAATCCTGCCCCGGCGGGATCGTGATGAACCGTACCGAAGCAGCGCAGCGTTATGCCCGCGAGGTGGTGCGGCTTTTGTCCGAAACCACCGATGCAGGGTATGTTTTTCGTGTCGACCTGGAGGCTGCGCCCGGCCTCTGAAGTCAGTCCATTGGCCATCTCGATCGGTGCGGCGACCACGCATTATGAAAGCCTGGCGATGACCTGGGAACGGGCGGCCTTTATCCGCGCTCGCGCAGCGGCGGGCGATGTTGCCCGCGGCGAGGCATTTCTTGAAACGATCCGGCCTTTCGTGTGGCGGCGCAGTCTCGATTTTGGAGCGATCAACGAGATTCGCAGGCTGTCCCTACGCATTCGCGAACAACAGACCGGTCCGCGAAAACCTGCGCCTGGCTATAACGTAAAGCTTGGGCGCGGCGGCATCCGCGAGGTCGAGTTTTTCGCGCAAACGCATCAGCTTATTCATGGTGGCCGCAATTCAGCATTACGGCTGAGGGGAACCCGCGCGACACTGGGCGCGCTGGCCGACGCGGGTCTGGTTTCAAGTGAAGAGGCGCAGGCTCTCGGCCACTCTTACAACCGCCTGCGCATCGTCGAGCACCGCCTGCAAATGGTCGCAGACCGACAGACGCACAGCGTACCTGAAGGAGAGGCGCTTGAGAATGTGGCGCAGCTGAGCGGATATACGAACGGGTCCGGGCTCATCGATGATTTGGAGCAGATTTGCGGGCCGGTACGCAATCTGTTTGGTTCCCTGATAGAGCGGGATGTGGACCAAGCTGAAGAGCAGGACAAAGTGGTGCCGCCGCAAGCGCCGATCACCGTGTTGGCCGATGAGCTTCACGAGGTCGAAGCCGATGGTCTGGCATCGCGCGTCATGGGTTGGTCGGATGGCCGATATCGTGCGCTTAAGAGCGATGCAGCGATCGAGGCTTTCGACGCAATCCGCCCAAATTTGCTCGAAGCGTTGGCGGAAAGCGACGATCCGGAAATGGCGTTGGCGCGCTGGGAAAGCCTGCTGGAACGTTTGCCTAGCGCGATCAATTTTTTCCGCCTGCTCGAGGCGCGACCAGCCCTGTTTGATCTGCTGTGCAAATGCTTGGTGCTGGCGCCGCCACTCGCGCAGGAGTTGGCCCGCCGACCAGAGTTACTCGATACGCTTATCGATCGCAGCGCGTTTGACCTGCCGGGTTCTGTCAACGCTCTTGCCGCGCAGATGCGTCGGGGAGAAGCCGATGATGACTATGAGCGGCGGCTTGATCGCATTCGTATTGTCACGGGTGAAAAGCGTTTTGCACTTGGCATGCAATTGATTGAGGCAGTCCAGGAACCGCTTGAGATTGCGGCAGGTCTGTCGCGCGTCGCAGAGGCGGCGATACAGGTTGCGGTTGCTGAAGCCAGCGCAGAGTTTGCAAAACAGCACGGCCAGATTGAGGGCGCGGAATTGCTGGTGCTTGGGCTGGGCCGGTTGGGCGGCGGTATCCTGACCCATGCCTCTGATCTCGATCTCATCTATCTGTTTACCCAGGGAGATACTGAGGAATCTGATGGGCCGCGACCGCTCGGCCAAACGCTATATTTCAACCGTCTTGCTCAGCGGGTCAGCGCCGCGTTGAGTGTCCCGACAGCCGAGGGCGCGTTGTACGAGGTAGATACGCGTCTGCGTCCGCAAGGTAAGCAAGGACCGCTAGCAGTTAGCATCGCGTCTTTCGAAAAGTATCAGCGTGAAGGGGCATGGACGTGGGAGCATATGGCGCTGATGCGGGCGCGCGTCATTGCCGGGAGTAGTCGCCATGTTGCCGATGTTACCTCCATTATAAACGATGTTGCTCGCAAAAGTGACGATGCTGGCGCGCTTCATCGCGATATTCTCGACATGCGCGGCACGATGGCTGACAACAAGTCGGCGAAGGGTCCGCTTGATGTCAAATTACTGCGCGGTGGGTTGGTCGATCTGGAGTTTTGCATTCACTCGATTCAGTTACGGGCAGGGCGCGGACTTAATCCGGATCTTGCGATTGCGATCAGCGACCTTGCGCAAGCCGGATTGGTCAGCGATGAACTCGGCGAAGCTTATGCCATGTTGACTCGCATTCTGGTCGGCACCCGGCTGCTTGCGCCGGATCTGGCGGTGCCGCGACCAGCGGCGGCGGATGTTCTGGCGCAGCAGGCGCGATGCCGGGACCTTGCTGAGCTATTGCGCGTTATGGATGACGCGCGGCACATTGTGGCGCAGCATTGGCACAAAGAATTTGGGCAAGAACTGCAACTTGATAGATTTGGGGAATGATTGATGAGTGATGTGATTGGCGAAGGCGATAAGATGCCCGATCTTGCCATGGAAACACCCGATGGTGGGACGGTAAAGGCAAGTGATTCCGCGGGCAAAAAGGCGGTATTCTTTTTCTATCCCAAGGATAACACGCCGGGCTGTACGACCGAGGCGAAGGACTTTTCAGCTATGAAAGGCGATTTTGAGAAGGCCGGTGTTGCTTTGCTCGGGATCAGCAAGGATTCGGCCAAGAAGCACCAGAACTTCATTGCCAAGCATAGTCTGACCACGCAGCTTGCCACTGATGCAGAGGAAGATGGATTGTCAGATGCCCTGGGCATTTGGACTGAGAAAAAGATGTACGGCAAGACCTATATGGGCATGGTCCGCACGACCTATCTGGTCGGTGAAGATGGCACGATCCTGCGCGTGTGGAACAAGGTGAAGGTAAAAGGTCACGCCGAAGAGGTTCTTGAGGCGGCGCGCGCCGCCTGACGCATTCGGCCTGACGCATTCGGCCTGACGCATTCGGCTTGAGGCAAATGACATGAGTGACAAGCGGCCCAATCTGGGCGATGCAATTCGCAGTGCGCTGCTAACCGGTGACCCGCAGGCAAAGGTGTTCGCGACACGCAAGCTGGTCCGTGATTGGCGGCAGGGCAGGCTTGCGCCCAAACTTAATACAGAGATGCCTGACCGCCCGGCGTCGCCCGACACGCTCGAGCTAAGAGAACCGTCACAAATGCCCAAGCGTAGCAAGGGCACTTCGGTCAATGGGCGCATCGCGCTGTGGCATGCGCTCGCGCATATCGAATTTGTCGCGATTGATCTGGCGCTTGATATGGTCGGGCGGTTTGGTGCGCAAATGGGCGATGAATTCGTCGATGATTTTCTGTCAGTCGCCGCCGATGAGGCCATGCATTATTCGCTGCTTGATCGAAAGCTTAAGACCTTGGGCTCGTTCTATACGGCTCTGCCCGCGCATGATGGATTATGGCAGTCAGCCCAGGATACGGCGCATGACGTAGCTGCCAGACTGGCGGTCGTTCCAATGGTGCTGGAGGCCCGTGGGCTGGATGTGACCCCCGCGACCTTGGAGCGTGTCAGATCGCAAGGGGATGCCAATGGTGCAAAAATTTTGCAGCGAATCCTTGACGATGAAATTCGCCATGTCGCGTTCGGCTCAAAGCATTTTTCGCGAATTTCTGAGGAAAAGGGGCAAAACGCGCCGGAAATGTGGCAAAACCTCGTAAAATCCCACTTTGCCGGGCGCATCAAAGCGCCATTCAACGACTCAGCCCGCGAGTCTGCCGGTTTATCGCGGGACTTCTATATTGGTATTGCTTCGTAAACTTTTGGCCCGGATACGCAAAAGTTAACAAAAAGCGGCACGAATCTGTGACGTTTTGGACGGTTGAAACCGCCGGGGGTGGGCTCGATCATCAAGCTTTAGGCGCATAAAGCGCACAGTATGGAAACGGGTCGTAATGATAAAAGTTCCTACCGGCGGTAAAAAAATTGGCGTGCTGGTTGCACTTGCCAGCCTCTCAATGGCCGCTAGCCCAGCAGCAGCCGAAGATGGCTCTCCAGCTGACGTCGAGGAAGGTGCGCTGGCTCCTATTTCACAGGTTCCGGTGGTTGGTGATCCGCTCAGCGGTGCTGCGCATGATCGCCAGTTCAAACAGCTTTTTGCAAGCTGGGAATCACTGGAAGATGATGGCCCCGCCACCACCAGCGTTGCGATCCCTTCACGTTCACCGCTGGACGCGCTGCGCCTGACCAGTGGCTATGGTATGCGCAAGCACCCTGTTTTAAAGCGTCGGGCACGTCACAAGGGCGTTGATCTGGCAGCTCCAACAGGCACGCCAATCTATGCAACAGCAGATGGTGTTGTTGGCCGCGCCGACTGGTTTTCCAGTTATGGTCTTTATATCGCGATCGAGCATGGCGGCGATTTACAGACCCGGTATGCCCACATGTCTAAACTGGCCGTCAATGCTGGCCAGCATGTGAAGAAAGGCGATGTGATCGGCTATGTCGGATCAACGGGTCGCTCTACGGGACCGCACTTGCACTATGAAGTCCGCGTCGATGGCGTGGCGGTGAACCCGATCCCGTTTATGAACGGCACGGACGCGACGCTTGCCTATGACAAGGCGATGGGCAGAGGCACGGTACGTAGGCGGCGGGCCGGAGTAAGATAGCTCCGACGCAATAGCGGCAATTTGAATTGAGATTTCGGCGATGGAGTGATCCGTCGCCGTTTTCGTTTGTGCGGTGTACCTCCGCCCCGCTCTCCAACGATTCTGCTTGCCCGTTTCCGCGCGTTGGCTAGGTTTCACATAGAGACCAACAAAGAGTCCAACCGGAGAGAGAAATGCACCCCATTCAGCACGCGCAGACGCGGCCTGATCACCCTGCCGTGATTATGGCCGGCAGCGGCGTAACGATGACTTTTGGCGAAATGGATGCCCAAGCTAATCGGTTCGCGCAGCTCCTGAGAGCGCGAGGCTTTAGGCCCGATGATGCGTTTGCCGTCCTGCTCGAAAACCGGATGGAATTCTTCACCCTGATTTGGGGGTCTCAGCGTGCGGGCACCATGCTCGTACCCATCTCAACGCGGCTGACCGCGCCGGAAATCAGCTACATTCTCAATGATGGCGAGGTGAAGCTGCTGATTACATCGCATGCGTTTGACGGCGTGTTGCCTGAGATTCGAAGCGCTTGCCCGGATCTTCCTGTTCTGTTGGTCGATGACGACGGAGGAGAAAGTTTTGCAGCAGCTTTAGACGCGTACCCGGTACGAGCCCATTTCAGATCAGCAGGCTGGCCTGGTGATGCTGTACTCCTCAGGCACAACAGGGCGCCCCAAGGGAATTCGTCCGGCACCGCCAGAGGATCCCGATCCTCAGGCAGCAAACCCGCTGATGGGCCTTGCGATGATGGGCGCGCGCATGCCCGCAGATGGCAGCATGGTCTATCTGTCGCCTGCCCCGCTCTATCACGCCGCGCCGATTGGCTGGTGCTCGACAGTGCATCGCCTGGGCGGGACGGTCGTGATGATGGAGAAGTTTGATCCACACACTGCTCTCGCAGCGATTGAGAAATACAAGGTCACTGACAGCCAATGGGTCCCGACGCATTTCGTTCGCTTCCTCAAGCTGACCGAGGAAGAGCGCACGAAATACGATCTCTCCTCGCACCAGCGCGCTTTGCACGCCGCCGCGCCCTGCCCTGTGCCGATAAAGCAGGCGATGATCGAATGGTGGGGCCCTATTGTGAACGAATATTATGCTGGGTCAGAGGGGGTTGGTATGACCATGGTTCATGCGCCCGAATGGCTGCAATATCCGGGCACGGTAGGCAAATCGATATACGGCACGCTGCATGTTTGCGGGCCTGACGGTGAAGAGGTGCCAGCGGGCGAAGATGGCCTGATTTTCTATGAGAACGCGCTGCTGCCGACATACCATAACGATCCGGAAAAGACCGCTGAGGCGATGCATCCCAATGGCTGGATGACCCTAGGCGATATTGGCCATGTGAATGAGGAGGGTTTTCTGTTTCTCACCGATCGCAAGAGTCACATGATCATTTCAGGCGGGGTGAATATCTACCCGCAAGAGATCGAGAACCTGTTGGTCACCCATGACAAGGTGATGGATGCGGCGGTGATCGGCGCGCCATGCCCTGATTTGGGTGAGCGGGTGGTCGCAGTGGTGCAGCCCATCGACATGGGCGATGCCGGCGATGCGTTGGAACAGGAGCTGCGCGATTTTCTTGCGTCCGACCTCGCCCGCATAAAGATGCCCAAGCTGTTCGATTTTCGGCCTGACCTGCCGCGAGAGGCGAATGGTAAGCTCTACAAGCGCGAGTTGCGCGATGAATTTGCAGGCAAAGCCGGGGCGGACGCATGAGCGGGATACCTACTCTATCTGTCGATGATGGCCGTGCAGTCATTGATCCGGCGAGCTATGCAGCGTGGGATCCACTGCTTGACCGGTTTGATCGCATCAGAAGCGAAACCCCCGTCGCGCGCGTTGAGGGCATCGATAGCCTTCACCGCCCATTTTGGCTGGTGAGCGGTTATGATGAAGTTCTGCAGGTCTCCAAAGACAATGCGACCTATCTCAACAACCCACAATCTGTGGTCTTCTCGCTAACCGAAGGGATTGAGTTTTCCAAGGCGATGACCGGCGGCAGCGAACATATGGTCGCCAGTCTCGTCACCTTCGATGCGCCGATCCACATGAAATACCGCAAGCTGACGCAGGAATGGTTCATGCCCAAGAACCTGCGCAGTGTTGAGGATGAGATCCGCGCGCTCGCGCAAAAGACGGCGCAGCGCCTCGTTGATGCAGGCCCTGAGGCTGATTTTGTGGAGGTCGTCTCTGCGCCTTATCCGCTGCATGTGGTTATGCAGATCCTGGGCGTGCCGGAGGAAGACGAAGCGCGCATGCTTATGCTGACGCAGCAGATGTTTGGCGGGCAGGATGATGATCTGAACCAGTCTGGCATGGCCGAAATGACACCGGAGCAGATCACGCAATTGGTCGCAGGTGCGGTGAAGGATTTTGAGGCGTACTTTGCCAAGCTGACGGCTGAGAAACGCGCCAATCCAACTGGCGATGTCGCGAGCACAATTGCCAATGCGACTGTTGATGGAGAGCCTCTCAATGATCGCGATATGATGGGATATTACATCATTCTGGCGGCGGCTGGCCATGACACTACGTCGGCCAGCACGGCGGGGGCGATGTTGGCGCTGGCGAAGGACCCAGAGCAATTTGCGCGGGTTAAAGCCGACCGTTCGTTGCTGCCCGGTATCGTCGAAGAGGCGATCCGCTGGACCTCTCCCGTGCAGCATTTCATGCGGACTGCCGCTCAGGATACTGAGCTGGGCGGGCAGCCGATCAAAAAGGGCGACTGGTTGATGATCAATTATGTCGCGGCCAATCACGATCCTGCCCATTTTGAGGACCCACGCCGGTTTGACGCCGCTCGGCACCCCAATCGCCATCTGGCGTTTGGTTCTGGCGCGCATCAGTGCCTGGGGTTGCACCTCGCGCGGTTGGAAATGCGCCTGTTGTTTGAGGCATTGCTCCACCGGATCGATAGTGTCGAATTGGCTGGCGGGCCGGAGCGTTCGAAGTCGACCTTTGTCGGCGGCCTAAAAACGCTGCCGCTGCGGTTTACAGGCAGCTGATTTACTCCTGAGGAATGCCAAATTCATACCGATTTAGTCCGATTTTTCTGGATTTTCTGTAACCTTTCTGCTACATGAACAGCATGGAAAAACAAAGCGTTGTCCAGCTTTCAACCCTTGGGTTGGGAGTGCGATTTCGCTCGCCCGGATTAAGGGCAGAAAGGAGAAGATGTGACACTACTCGAACCATATAATCTGCCATTCGCCGCCGCGTTGGTTATCATGCTGCTCCTGGCACTGGCACAGGCTTTCGGGCTGGCTGATATGCTCGGTGATGGTGAGATCGACGTTGATCTGGACGCCAACACTGATGGCGATGCCGCGATCACGGTACCGGGCCGCTTGATGGGCTGTTTGCGCTTTTCGGGTTCGGTACCGCGTGCCGATGACAGTCTGGCTAGCAACGTTTCTGTTGTTCTTTGCAGGGCTCGGCCTTGGCATTCAGCAATTGGCTGACTCGCTTACCGGCGCTCCGCTTGACCGCTGGCTGGCTGCAATCCTGGCAGGTGCCGCTGCGCTGCCCGTGACGGGGGCCATCGTGCGCCCGCTTGGCAGGCTGTTGCCAAAAGATGAAACTACCGCTGTGGGTCTTGAGAGCCTCGTTGGCCGCCGTGCGCGGATTACAGATGGCATCGCTAGGCACCAATCACCAGCACGAGCGCAAGTGCGCGATCACTTCGGCCACCCGCACCATGTCATGGTGGAGCCGCATGAAGCCTCCAGCGAACTACACGCAGGAGATCAGGTTCTGCTGGTCCGCCGTGATGGCAACCAGTTCTACGCAACGGCTCTGTCTGAGCGGCGGCTATCGCCAAACACATAAACAAACCCCCGCCCCGGCGGATTCCGGGATCGACCACCACTAAGGAGAAATAATGGGAAATCTTACTGATATCGCAATTTTAGGGGGCGGCGCATTTCTGGCGCTGCTGATAATCGTCTTTACCATCACCCGGCTCTATCGCCGCGCCACCAAAGAGGTCGCCTTTGTGCGAACAGGTTTCGGGGGCGAGAAGGTCGTTATGAATGGCGGCGCACTGGTGCTGCCGGTTCTGCACGAAACCATGCCGGTCAATATGAACACGGTCGTGTTGCCCGTGGTCCGCCGGGATACCGAGGCGCTGATCACGCTCGACCGCTTGCGGATCGACGTGAAGGCAGAGTTTTATGTGCGTGTTCGCCCCGATGCCGGCGCCATAGCGATGGCCGCGCAAACACTCGGCCAACGCACCATGGTGCCAGAGGCGTTAAAGGACCTTGTCGAAGGTAAGTTTGTGGACGCGCTGCGCTCCGTCGCGGCGGGCATGAGTATGAATGAGCTGCATGAACAGCGCGCGAATTTTGTCCAAAAGGTGCAGCAGGTCTCGTCAAACGACCTCGCCATGAACGGTCTGGAGCTGGAATCAGTCTCTCTGACCGGGCTCGACCAGACGAGCATTGAGCACTTCAATGCCAATAACGCCTTTGACGCCGAAGGTCTGACCAAGCTGACTGAGCAGATCGAGGCACGCAAGAAACTGCGTAACGACATTGAGCAGGATACGCGTGTTCAGATGGAAACGAAGAACCTTGAGGCGGATCAGAAGAGCTTCGAGATCGGTCGTGACAATGAATATGCCCGGCTTCAGCAAGAGCGTGAGGTTGAGGTGCGTCGTGCTGCGCAAACGGCAGAAATTGCCCGCGAACAGGCTGAACGATCACGGGAAGCCGAGGCGGCGCAGATCGAAGCGAAGAAACAGGTCGATGCGCAGCAGATTGAGGCGGATCGTCTGGTTGAGGAAGCGCGGATTGACCAAAAGCGTGCGCTTGAGATTGCCCGTCAGGAGCAGTCGATTGCGGTTCAGAACAAAAGCCGTGAAGAAAGTCAGGCCAAGGCTGAGGCTGACGCCGCGCGCGCCAAGGCTGTTGCCGCTGAAGAGCAAGTGGCGACCAGTCGCGAAACCGAGGTGGCCGAGCGTCAGAAGCGCATTGAGCTGATCGAGGCGGCCAAGCACGCTGAACGTGAAGCAATTGGCATCAAGGTCGAGGCTGAAGCTGAAAAGGACGCTGCGCAAAACCGCGCTGAGGCGTTGCGACGCGAAGCGGAAGGTGAGGCAGAGGCTGAGAAGCTGCGTGCAGACGCCGCACGGGTTCGCTTCGAAGTCGAGGCAGCCGGTCAGCAAGCGATCAACGAGGCGGCGAATATCCTCTCAATGGATCAGATCAGCCTTCAGACGAAGCTGGCCCTGCTCAAGGTGCTGCCTGAGGTTATCAAAGAGAGCGCCAAGCCGATGGAGGCAATCGACTCGATCAAGATTGTTCAGGTCGATGGTTTGACGCAATCGGGCGGCGGCAATGGTGGCGGTGGTTCTGCACCTGCTGCTGGCGGCGGCTCAGGCAACCTGGCCACAGACGCCGTGTCTGCTGCGCTCGCATACCGTGCTCAGGCTCCGGTGCTTGACGGTTTGATGAAGGAGCTGGGCCTTGATGGCACGTCCTTGTCGGGCCTTGTCAAAGGTGCAGCTGATGAGGCTGGCGAGAGTTTTCCTCTGGCAGCCGAGATCGCTGAGGATGACACTTTAACGTTATCGAATGAAGCCGAAGTGACGCCAAAGAGCGATGATAGTAAAGGGACGGCTGAAGCCGCCGAGTAGCGCTCGCTTAATGTGTCTCAGCACTCCCGGATGGGCTCATGCCTGTCCGGGAGTTTTCTTATTTGAGCAATCGCTGCGCCATTTCGCGCACTTCATCGCCCATATCATCGCGTTCCAGCGCCAGTGCCAGTGTCGCCTCGACAAAGCCCAGCTTGCTGCCGCAATCGAACCGCCGCCCGGCAAAGGTAACCGCGTGGAACGCCTGATCGCCAATCATCTTGGCCATCGCATCGGTGAGCTGAATTTCACCGCCTGCGCCTTTGCCCTGATTTTCCAGCGTCCGCATCACTTCGGGTTGCAGGATGTAGCGGCCCGACACGATCTTGTTTGATGGTGCTTCCTCGACCGGGGGCTTTTCAACCAGTCCGGTAACTTCGGTCAGCGCGCCCTTTTCGGCGCCTGGCTTGATCACGCCATAGCTGGACACTTCGGAACGCGGCACTTCGAGCACGCTGATCAGGTTCCCGCCGACTTCGTTATACGCATCAACCATCTGCTTCATGCAGCCAGTGCCGCCTTTGTTTGCGACCATCAGTTCGTCAGGCAGGAAGATCGCGAACGGCTCATCCCCTACAATCGCGCGCGCGCACCAGATCGCGTGACCCAGACCCATCGGAACCTGTTGGCGCACAGTGATGATGTCGCCCGGTGTTGCGCGGGTCGGCTCCAGCACGGTCATATTTTTGCCGCGCTCGCTCATCGTGCTTTCAAGCTCATAGGCCACATCGAAGTGTTCAACGATGGCGGTTTTCCCGCGTCCGGTGACAAAGATCATTTGCTCGATCCCTGCCTCGCGCGCCTCATCCACCGCATATTGGATCAACGGGCGGTCCACGATTGGCAGCAATTCCTTGGGGATCGCCTTGGTCGCGGGCAGAAAGCGTGTGCCAAGGCCCGCCACAGGAAAGACGGCTTTTTTAATTGGTTTATGTGTGCTCATGATGGGGATCTTACTCTTTGATTTCACTCATCTATGCCACATTCAGACGAGGTGTGCATAGGATGTTTCCGCCCAAACCGACATGGGTGAGATTTGCGCCTAGCGGCGAAAAGTTTAAGGGGGGTGACTTATGGATAAGCTAATCATTCGCGGCGGCAATCGGCTGACCGGTACACTCCCGATTTCTGGCGCAAAAAACTCGGCTTTGACGCTGATACCCTGCGCTTTATTGACTGAAGAGCCCGTGACGTTGCGCAATCTGCCGCGTCTGGCAGATATCGACGGCTTCCAGCATTTGATGAATCAGTTTGGCGTCACCTCTGTAGTGCAGGGCACGCGGCCAGAGGATTTTGGCAGGGTGATGAGTTTTGAGGCGACGCGGATTACCTCAACGGTTGCGCCCTATGATCTGGTCCGCAAAATGCGCGCCTCCATTCTGGTGCTCGGGCCGATGCTGGCGCGGATGGGCGAGGCGACGGTATCGCTGCCGGGTGGCTGCGCGATTGGTAACCGCCCGATTGATCTGCATCTGAAAGCGCTGGAGGCGCTGGGCGCTGAGATCGAGCTGGCGCAGGGCTATGTGAAAGCCATTGCGCCGGATGGCGGATTGCCCGGCGGCGATTATGACTTTCCGGTTGTGTCGGTCGGTGCCACTGAAAATGCGGTGATGGCGGCGGCGCTGGCGAAGGGGACAAGCCATTTGTCGGGGGCCGCGCGTGAGCCGGAGATTGTCGATCTGTGCAATCTGCTGGTGGCGATGGGGGCAGAGATTGAGGGGATCGGCACGTCTGATCTCACCATTCATGGCCGCCCGCGTCTGCATGGCGCGACGCACCGCGTAATGGCTGATCGGATCGAAGCGGGATCCTATGCCTGCGCGGCGGCGATCACTGGCGGTGATGTCATGCTGGCGGGGGCAAATGCAGACGAGATGCAGGCGACATTGACAGCACTGGAAGAGATCGGCTGTACTATCGAGAGCAGCAAGGAAGGCGTGCGGATCGCAGCAAACGGTGCGCTAAGACCCACCAATCTGACGACGGCACCCTATCCCGGCCTCGCCACAGATATGCAGGCGCAGTTGATGAGCCTGCTGTGCAAGGCAGACGGCACCAGTGTGCTGAAAGAGACGATCTTCGAAAACCGCTTTATGCATGTGCCCGAGCTGTCGCGGATGGGGGCAGAGATCGAAACCGAAGGCCGCACGGCGGTGGTCAAAGGCGTCGATACGCTGACCGGTGCGGAAGTGATGGCAACCGATTTGCGTGCGTCGATGAGCCTGATTATCGCGGCGCTTGCTGCTGAGGGCGAAACGCAGGTTCGGCGCATTTACCACCTCGATCGCGGATATGAGCGGCTGGAAGAGAAATTGCAGCTGGTTGGTGCCAATATCGAGCGCGTTGGGGACGATTAACAATTCCGACTATGCTTGGCTGCAAATCGCGATAATCCGAACTTCCAATGCTCACGATCCCTGAAGATCGCTGCGCGTCGGGTTTCGTATCATCACGATTTTCGCCGTAGCCTAGCCGAAATTTTGCGCCTTGCCTGTATCTGCCAGAGTCCAGAAAAACGGGATGCGAGAGACCGCGAGCACCGCAGCGCACAGCGCGATCCCTTCTATCGAAAGCGCCCCAAACATTTCGGCGTTGTCAGAGAATGCCGGCAAGCTAGCGAGGCTCGCAAGTCCTACCGCGCCGTAAAAAGCGATGCCCGCAATCGCGAGTTTTGCCAGCCGATCGTTTTCCTGCGCACTCACCACGCCATAGACACCCAACCAGAGGACTGCGGTACGACAGCAAAAGAGCCCCGATGACCGGCGCCTCTGCGATTAAGATAACCCCATTCCCCAAGCACAAAACAGATAGAAATGCGGCTACAAGCAAACCTGGAATAATGCGCAAGGGCGGTAAGTTAGTCATGGTTTGAATCCTTTGCTGTATCGAAGTGGTGAGGCATCCGAGGGTGAACGAAAACCGTTCTTCCTTCGGAACGTGATGCAGCTCATGAGCCATCGCAACGAGCCATTCCCGTCTTTTTACCGGGGCGAATGACCGCGCGAGTGCGAGCAAGATGATCGGAACTTTCATGATAGCGACGGCTTCTTGTTAGCCTCGCGCGCGGCGAAGCGAGAAACTCTTTCAGTAGCCAGCGATTTGCCTGCTGCATTCAGCCGGTATTCGCGCCGGGGCCTACCGCTGTTGGCGTCGGTTTCCCAACGAGCGTCCAGCATTCCGTCATCCGACAGACGAATAAGTAGTGGGTATAGTGAGCCTGATTTGAGCGACGTCGCCTGCATCAGTTCATAACCATGCCGCCACGTGTCGGGCCGTTCCAGCAGGACCGCAAAGAGCTGCGCAGCCTGACGAGATATATGAGGTAAGCGTGGCATAGTTCATAGTCTACATATGTAGAGTTATGAGTCAAGCCTTAATGAATAAGCGCTGTGGTGAGCAGTTACTCAGCGTCGAGCGACCAACCAGACCCTGATGGCACTGGCTAAGCCGGGCGGGGTGCCCGCCTTGATCCGTTCCGCATCAATGCGCGCAACGATAGCGTTAATGGGAACGCCCTCTGCCTCTGCCGCAGCGCGCAGCATGTCCCAGAATATCGGCTCCAGAGAAATGCTGGTCTTGTGCCCGGCGATCTGAACTGAGCGCTTGACCGGAGGGTGATAAGGCGGCGCGGGGTCAGACACGTCCGCGCTCACTTATAGTGCTCGCGCCGGTCGCTGAACGTCCGCACGCGTTTGCGCCATGTGCGATAGCTGGAGGGTTTGAGATTATCGCGCATCACCACTTTCGTCTGAGCCTCGGAAAGCCCGAATTGTTGCTCAATATCGGCAAAGCTCACATGATCGGACAGCGCCATTTCGATGATCGCGCTGATATCGGTTTCGTTCAATCGTGCGCCACTCATGCCAGCTCTCTAATTGCAAAGTCTCGATACCACAAAAAATTTGGGGTGGCCCACGATTAGGTTGTAGCTACAAGATGCTCATGTCCGATCTTCTGACCACGCTGACTGACAAAGAAAAGGACACTCTGCGCCTGCTTTTGGCTGGCTATGATGCGAAGTCGATGGCCGCGCACCTCGATTTGTCAGTGCATACGGTCAATGAGCGGCTGCGCAATTCACGCCGCAAGCTTGGCGTTTCGAGTAGTCGTGAAGCAGCGCGAATGCTTGCCAACGCAGAGGCTGCTGACCCCAAATCTGTTGTACACAAGCCTTTAGGGGATGCGGTTTTCGGCGTCGTCACCGATACCTTCAACCCATTGAGTGATCGCCGCGTTGGCGGTCAGGATCGGGGCCGAATTGTTACCCTGATTGTTGGAGGAGTATTCGTTATGTCTCTGATTGTTACCTTTTTCGCTATGACTTCAGCTGAAGTCCCCCAGAAGCCCGTTGAGCCCAGCGCCTCTGTTGTTTCCGCTCAGGATGCCGCCATGGAAATAGCTGCGCGTGATTGGCTGGCTTTGGCTGATACAGGTGACTGGGCGGGGACTCACAAAGCCGCTTCTACTAACTTCAGAGATGCAATTTCTGCCGCTGACTGGGCCAATGCTGCAACCCCTGTACGCAATCCACTAGGCGCGGTTGAAAGCAGGGAAGCGATCGGTTTTCAGCAGCTTTCGGGTGCAAATACTGGCGTTTTCAACGTGCAATTCCGGACAGATTTTGCCGCCGCAAAAGGTGCGATTGAAACTGTCTCGCTGGAGCGTGAAGGCGGCGATCTGAAGGTGGTCGGTTATTTGATCCGCTAACCTTCTCTGCATGTGGCGGTCGGTCGATTGGATCAATACATATGCTGGCCGCCATTGATGCTCATGGTCGAGCCGGTGGTGAAGGCACCGTTTTCTGACGTGAAAAATGTCACGCCGCGTGCGATTTCCTCGGCCTGACCAAGGCGGTAGACGGGAATGCCGGAGACGATCTTCTCCAGCACCTGTTCTGGCACCGCGGCGACCATATCCGTGTCGATATACCCTGGCGCGATCGCGTTGACCGTCACGCCGAAGCGCGCGCCTTCTTGCGCCAGAGCCTTGGTGAAGCCATGGATGCCCGACTTGGCGGCGGCATAGTTGACCTGACCGTACTGGCCGGCCTGCCCATTGATTGAGCCGATATTGACGATGCGGCCCCATTTGCGTTCGCGCATGCCGGGAAAGGTCGCCTTTGCCATATTGAAGCAACCGCCCAGGTTTACGCGCATTACGTCATCCCAATCGTCATAGCTCATCTTGTGCAAGGTGCCGTCGCGAGTGATCCCGGCATTGTTCACGACGATATCGACAGGGCCGTGCTCTTCCGCGACCTTCGCACAACCTTCAAGGCAGGCTTCGTGATCGCCGACATCCCATTTCATTGAGGGGATGCCGGTTGCCTCGGTGAACTTCTGCGCACTTTCATCATTCCCACCATAGTTGGCGATGACGATGTGGCCTTGGCGTTGCAGGCGCTTGCAGATGGCTTCTCCAATGCCGCGGGTGCCGCCGGTGACGATTGCTACTTTGCCCATACACTACCTCCCAATGCCCGATTACCGTAACGTCAACCCGACTTTAGGCGGTTGCGAGTATCAGGGATAGGTGATTTCGCGCAGCACAGCGTAGCAAGGCGCGAGATAATGCTTCGTCAGAATAAAGAAGAGGTGTGAGGCGATCCCGCGCAGGGGCGCAGGTTCAGAACTTAAACTGCGTTCCAACATAAACGGCCTGACTATCGTCAAGCCCATCGGTCAGCGGATCAATCCGATCACGCTCCGAAGACAACCGTACACCAGCCGTCACGTTGAGATTGCCGGTCACGCGGTAAGATCCGCCAACATCCACGCTGCGGACCCCGGCGCCATCAAGTGTGCGGGGCGAACTGCCTGCATTGGTTTCGTTCTCAAGCGCGATGCGCGACTGGAAACGGCTGGGCTTGTCAGCCGCGCCGCCCGTATCAGCCCGATACTCTGACAGGTCGGGCATCGCGATGTCACGAATGCCGCTGGGCAAAGCGAGCGCCTTGGGCGCTGGTGCGGCAAAACCCTGATACCCCTTGGCAATGCCAAGGTTGTAACGCGTCGGCGCGATTGCAGTGATGCTGGTGCCAACACCCGGAGCAGCGGCAGCAGCACTGCCCGCATTACGGACCGAAATGGCACGTGCTGTGGCGTCATCCACGCGGACAGCCATGGTGACCGTGCGCGCTGGCTTGGTCGGCCGAGCGGTACGGTGTGAAGCGCAAGGCATCTGCGCCCAGCGTTTCGGCAACTTCACGAACAATGGATGGGTCGAGATTGGCCGGAGTGAACGGAAGGAAGCGTGTTTGCGCCGCCTGATCATCGACCGAAGCAATGGAGTCGACCGCCAAAACCGCCGTTGGTGCAAGAGCGACTGCGCCGGCACAGGCAAGCAGCGCGGGTATTACCCGCTTCTTGCTGTCTGTGTTCTGGCGTTTAGCCACGTGCCCAGTCCTCTCACTTTCTCTCGTCGTCTTGAAACTCATTCGCCCTGAACAGACGCTTAAATGTCAATACGCGAAAGCCCCGATTCGGGTTACACTAGCGCAACGTCGCGCTGTGATCGAATCAATCGACAATAAATTTTGTTGTTTTGTGACAAGTGTGGCGAGTCGCACACATGTGTCCGGACATTAGATGGTCGGGAACTGCAATTCACTGACAGTTCACCCTAATTTTGCGTATGAGCAATCACGCACGTGGATGAGCCCGGCTCAAACTCGCGCGTCTCTTGCTCCGCCTGCGCGGTAAGCTATAGGGTGATCTTACGCATTCGATAAGGACTACCATGACGTCTCTCTTTTCCGCCCGCACTGTTCTGACTGTTGCGGCTTGCGCATCGCTCGCCGCCTGTGGTGGGCAGGAACGCCCCGATGCCGATCTCGCTGCGGCACAGGTCAACACTATCGGCGTGAATTCCTATCTTTGGCGTGCGGCGCTTGAGACGGTGAGCTTTGCGCCTTTGCTTCAGGCAGATAGCGCTGGCGGCGTTATCGTGACAGACTGGTATGCGAACCCCAGCAATCCGGGTGAGCGGGTCAAGATGACGGTGACCATTCTGGATACCGACTTGCGTGCGGATGCGTTGCGTGTAGCCGCTAGCCGCCAAGTTTCGCAGAGCGGCACGTGGGTAGAGGCACCGGTTCAGGCCGCGACTGTGCAAAAGCTGGAAGACATCATTTTGACCAAAGCACGCGAGCTGCGCCGTCAGACCGTCGCAGGGTGATCTCAACAACACTCAGGCTGCAGCCCGAAACTCGTTTAATAGTCTTTTAATTCCGGGCGTTTCACGTCACAGGTGCGCGTATGAGCGATCACGAATTCGATCCGGCCCAATTCGATCCATCACGCGCTGACGGACGCTGGCAAGCCGCGTGGGAAGATGCGGCCACATTCCACGCGGATAGCAACTCGCCCAAACCCAAAAGCTACATCCTCGAGATGTTCCCCTATCCATCGGGGCGCATCCATATCGGGCATGTGCGCAATTACACGATGGGCGATGTGCTGGCGCGGTACAAGAAAATGATTGGGCACGAGGTACTGCACCCCATGGGGTGGGACGCTTTCGGGATGCCGGCGGAAAATGCCGCGATGGAAAAGGGCGTACATCCCGGCGGATGGACCCGCGACAATATCGAACACATGAAAGCGCAGCTGAAACGGCTGGGCTTTGCGCTAGACTGGACGCGCGAATTTGCGACCTGCGACCCGGAATATTACGGGCACGAACAGGCCCTGTTCCTCGACATGTATGAGGCGGGGTTGGTCTATCGCAAGGAAAGCGAGGTCAACTGGGACCCGGTTGATATGACCGTGCTCGCCAATGAGCAGGTGATTGACGGCAAGGGCTGGCGATCGGGCGCAGAGGTTGAAAAACGCAAGCTTAATCAGTGGTTTCTGAAAATCACCGATTTTGCCGAGGATCTGCTCGATGGGCTGGGCGAGCTGGATGGCTGGCCTGAAAAAGTCCGCCTGATGCAGGAGAACTGGATCGGCAAAAGTACCGGGCTACAGATCGCCTTTGCGTTGAGTGACGGAGGCCGGATCGAGGTTTACTCCACGCGGCCAGATACGATTTTTGGCGCGAGCTTTCTGGCCGTGGCCGCCGATCATCCGGTGGCGCAGGCCGCCGCAAAGGACAGCGCAGAGGCACAGGCCTTCATCGAGGAATGCAAACGCGGCGGCACCACCGCGGCGGAGATCGAGACGGCGGAGAAGCACGGTTACCTGACTGGCATCACGGCCAAGCACCCGATCACGGGTGCCGACCTGCCCGTCTATATCGCGAATTTCGTGCTGATGGATTATGGCACGGGCGCGGTGATGGGCGTGCCCGGCCATGACCAGCGCGACTTTGAATTTGCGACCAAATATGGCCTGCCGATCACGCGCGTTGTGGCGGCAAAGCCTGAAGACAAGGATGCGCCGTTTACCGATGGTGCAGAACCCGGCGATGGCGTGCTGGTAAATTCCGACTTCCTCGATAGCATGGACGTCGAGGCGGCGAAGGCGGCGATTGTGGCGCGTGCTGAGGCCGAAAGCTGGGGCCAGGGCCAGACTGTCTGGCGGCTGCGTGATTGGGGCGTGTCCCGGCAACGCTATTGGGGCACGCCGATCCCCTTCATTCATTGCGAATGCGAGAATGAGGGCTGCATATGTGGCGTTGTGCCGGTGCCCAAGGATCAGCTACCGGTCGAATTGCCGGAGGATGTCGATTTCTCGACGCCGGGCAATCCGCTGGAGCGGCATCCGACTTGGTCAAAGACCACTTGCCCCAAATGCGGTGGGCCTGCGCGCCGCGAGACTGACACGCTCGATACTTTCACCAACAGCTCGTGGTATTTCCTGCGCTTTGCCAGCCAGCCCGATGACAAGCCCTTCGATACGGAAGAAGTCGCCAAATGGCTGCCGGTGGAGCAATATATTGGCGGGATTGAGCATGCGATCCTGCACCTGCTCTATGCCCGGTTTTGGAACCGCGCTCTGCAGCGGATCGGGCATTTGGGTTTTGCTGAACCCTTCGCCAGCCTGTTTACGCAGGGGATGGTGACGCATGAGACGTACTTTGCGAAGTTGCAATCTCTTCAAACCAGCAGTGATGCCGGATTGATGAATCGGATTTTTCACGGAGAGATTTCAAAAAAGGAAGCCTTCGAAAGATATCCGGAAAAATACATCCGCTCAACTCGATGGCTTTCGCCAAACGAAGTGGAGCGTGGCCCTAACGCGACTGTAACCGCACCTGGGCTTGATCAGGAATTTGGCAGCACCTCGGATGTCTTGATCCAATCTGTTGAGCGCGGTCGCGTTGAGAAGATGTCCAAGTCGAAGAAGAACGTTGTAGACCCCGATGAAATCATCGACAAATATGGTGCTGACGCCGTGCGCTGGTTCATGCTGTCGGACAGCCCGCCGGAGCGGGATCTGCCTTGGTCAGAGGCGGGGATCGAAGGCTGCTGGCGCTATGTGAACCGCCTCTGGCGTCTGGTCGGTGCGTATGAAGCGGATGCGAGCGGCGAGGACAAGGCGCTTGATCGCAAGACGCATCAGACGATTGCCGCAGTTGCTCAGGATATTGAGGCGCTCGCGTTCAACAAGGCGGTGGCGCGGCTGTATGAACTCACCAGCGCGATTGAAAAGGCGCAAGCCAGCGCAAGCCGCAGTGCTGCGATCAAGGCATTGGTGCAAATGGCCTCACCCATGATGCCGCATATCGCGGAGGAAGCGTGGGAGCGGATGGGCCAAACAGGGCTGCTCGCCGAAGCCGCTTGGCCCACCGTCGATGAAAGCCTGCTGGTCGAAGATGAAGTGACCATCGCGGTTCAGCATAAGGGCAAATTGCGCGATACGCTGACCGCGCCCAAAGGTGCCGCGAAAGACGTGCTCGAAGAAATGGCGCTCGCCAGCGAAAAGGTGCAGCGGTCCATTGATGGGGCAGAAGTGCGTAAAGTGATTGTCGTTCCCGATCGCTTGGTCAATATTGTGACCTGATGCGTTCGCTTATCGCCTCTCTTGCCCTGATCGCTCTATCCGGCTGTTCGCTTCAGCCGCTTTATTCCAGCGGTGCGCAAGGTGCAGTGGCGCAGAACCTTGCGGCGATTGACGTACCTTCTATTCCGGGCCGCGCAGGCTGGCTGGTGCGCAATGCTCTGACCGACAGGCTAGGCGTGGCGGGTGAAGTCGCTCCAAAATACCGCCTTGATGTACGGCTTGATGATGAGCTTCAGGGGCTGGGCGTTTTGGGCGATGATACGATTGCGCGCGAGCGCCGGACATTGCGGGCCCGCTATCAATTGGTCGATATTGCGACCGGCTCCATCCTGCTGGATGCGACTGCTGCGAGCGACGCCGGGATCGATGTTGTTTCCAGCGAGTATGCGACGATTGCAGCGGAACAACGTGCGCTGGAAAACCTTTCGCTTGATCTCGCGGATCGGATGCTGACCCGCGTTGCGCTCGTGCTGCGTACGCAAGAATAGATGGGCAGAAATGAAGCTCACCAACAGCACATTTCCCGGCAAGGCGCGCGATGCGGCGGCGAGTTGCCAGATTTTCTTCTTTTGCGGACAGGACGAGGCTGGTGCCTCGGCGGCGGCACGCGATCTGATCGCCATGCTCCCTGAACCGGGTGAGAAGGTCGAGATACCCGGTGCGGAACTGCGCGCAGACCCGGCCAAGCTCGGCGATGAAGCACGCTCGAATTCGCTGTTCGGCGGTACGCGCCATATCTTTTCCCGTGTTAACGGTGATGAAGCGCATGAGGCGCTGCGGACCCTGATTGAAACAGGCGAAGCGGGCGGCGGCGATGCCTGCCCGGTGGTGATCGTCGCGACGTCGGCGACGGATAAATCGCGTACGGCCAAATTGCTGGAAAAACGCAAGGATGCATTGGTGGCGATGTTCTATCCGCCGGACCTTTCATCAGTGACGCAAGCAGTGCGCAAGATGGGCGACGCGGCGGGCGTGCAATTGTCCGTTGATCTGGCGGAGCGAATCGCACGCGGAGCGAACCTCGATGTGCGGTTGGCGGGTAGTGAGGTTGAGAAGTTATCCGTCTATCTTGATGCGCATCAGCAGTCACCAAAACGCGCGACGGGTGATGACCTCGATATGATTGGCGCGACCAGCGACGAGGATGGCCTGATGCCGCTCGTCAACGCTGTATTGTCGGGTGACACGGCGAAACTGCCGGGCGAGATTAAGCGGATGAAGGATATGGCGCTGAATCCGGTCGGCGTGCTGCTTGCGGTCGAACGGCGCGCGGCGCAGTTGGCGCGTATTTCAGCAAAGCTCGGCCCGCGCGGATCGTTTGACCGTCTGGGCAAGGGTGAAAAGGCGCAACTTGGCATATTCTTCCGCGAAGAGCGTGAGATCAGAGCGCAGGCGCGGCATTGGCGGGGTAAACGGCTTGATTTGTTGACCTTACGCCTGACCGAAATGCATCGCGAATTGCTGACCAACAGTCAGTCAGCGGAGATGCTACTGGCGCAGGGGCTTGCCCGGATTGCGCGGAGTGCTGGGCGCTGAGCTGTTCATAATCCAGCCCTGAGGGCCTGCAAAACACAGTCTTTCGCGCTTCCGGTGCTCACGTACTAAAAGGTACGCTGCGCGCCGGTTCTCGAAAGTCCAAGTTTTTCGGCTCCTCATCATCTGAATTTTGAGACAGCTCAGAACGGCAATCATTAGATCCGGTGCCAGAGCTACCCGCACCCTCCACATGTTTTGTGTCCTATCGCTTCGCCACTTGAGGACATCCACCCGGATCGTCCGGCCCAAATCCTTAGGCAAAGGCGGTTTGCGGGTCAGATAAGTCGCATGTGGCTCAATGTCACTCAGGCACTGAAAACGTGCCCGTCACACGGCCGCTATCATTGGTTGACGCGCCTTCGACACCGCTGACACCCGACGAACCGCTTGGGCGGCCATCCACGCTGGAAACGCCGCTGGCGAGGTCAATGACCAGGCGTCCGCCATTGAGCGTATCGCCGCTACGGCGCAGGCGGACATTGCCTGACATGGTGATGATCCGCCGGTTGAAATCGTACACTGCGACATCGCCTGCTGCGGATTCGTTCCCGCGCTGAACCCGTACGCCGCCAGTGGCCGTAACGCGTTGAATTTGCAGACTGCCGGCGTCGGAATAATTCACCAGCGTCCGCGCCGCATTCATGGTCAAGCCTGCCTGCCTGATCTGGACATTACCGGATAGCACCATGCGGTTTTGCCGGTCCTGCAGTTCGATCCGGTCTGCGCCAAAATCCACCGGCGCGTTGGAATTGTGCGCGGCGATTGCCTGAGCATTCAATTGCATCGAACCGCTCAGGCCGCCCAGCGCCACCGCAGTCAGGGCAAACCCGGCCAGTGCGGATTTTCCGGACATATTCACTAGGTCTTTCACGGCTGTCATCGTCGGGGCATCCTCAAATTTCCGGGCATGCTGAGTTCGCCCGGCGTCATACGCAGCTTGGCATTGCCAATCAGTGAGATCGTGCGTTCTTCCATATCGACCTCTAGCCGATTGGCAGAGAAAGTCCCAGCCGGGATCGCGCCTGACACGCCATCTGCGCCGACCAGACGTTTGGTGTTCAGCATGACCGAAACATCGCGCACGAGCATGCGATAGCCATCGGCGGCCTCCATTTCCATGGGTCCAATCACGTCCATAATCTCATCGTCGATGCTGTATGCGCCAGCGCCAGCAATCAATTGCGCAGGTCCATCGGAAAGCAGCAGGCGGGCGGCCATATCGTCCATGCGCACAATCCCTTCGGCGCTGGATTGCTGCACCGCTTCGCTGGCGGTCAGCGAAAAGGGGCGACCGGTATTGTCTTGCCCGCGATACATGGCGTTATCGACGCGCAACCGCTCATCGATCACTGCAACCTTGTTGCGATCGAGCAGGAAGCTAACTTCGCCGCGCGGGCTGAGCGGAGTGATCACCATCAGTGCGGCGATGATCCCGACACCCATTGGCAAGGCTCGCGCAAGAACGCGGACAATCTTGTCATGCGATCCGCCAGGCGCAGCGAAATGCTGGCGCTGGCTGCGCATTTCCGCCGCTTGCTCCGTTTCAATCCTGCGCTTCTTATATGTCATGATGATCGCTGTGGGCTATCTTGCCTTATGAGTGGCTGAAGATGTCGTGCTCTGCCCAACCCGCAAGGTCGAGACGTGCGCGCGTCGGGAGAAAATCGAAACAGGATTGGGCCATCTCCAGCCTGCCTTCGCGCTCCATGCGTTTGATCAGTTCTTCGCGCATTCGATGAAGAAAGCGCACATCGCTCGCGGCGTAGTCACGCTGTGCTTCGCTGATGTCCGGGCCGCCCCAGTCGCTGCTCTGTTGCTGTTTGGAAATGCTTTCGCCCAGCAATTCCTCAACCAAATTCTTCAGGCCATGCCGATCCGTGTATGTGCGCACGAGCTTGCTGGCGATCTTGGTGCAGAACACTGGCGCGGCAACCACGCCCAGATAATGCTCAATCGCGGCAAGATCGAACCGGGCGTAGTGATACAGCTTTGTACGTGTCTGGTCGGCCAGCACCGCTTTCAAATTTGGCGCGTCATACGTGCTATCGGGCCCGAAGCGGACCAGATGTTCATCACCATTGCCGTCGCTTATCTGGACCAGGCACAGCCGATCGCGCGGCGTGATGAGGCCCATTGTTTCGGTATCTACCGCAAGATCGCCCGTTTCGAGGACGCCTGCTGGCAGGTCTTCTTCATGAAAATGCACTGTCATAGGAGTATGCCCTTAATCCTATTGGGGATTGAGGGGAAGGGGCGCTGGAAGGCATGTCCTGCCAGGCGTAGCCTGCGCAGATGGCCACCGATGCAATTCCAGATAGCTGGCAACCCGCGTTAGATCCGGTTTTGAAAACGCCGGAGGCGCGGCGACTGGGTGGGTGGTTGCGCGCTGAGGAGGAGGCCGGGAAGATCATTTACCCGCCGCGCGGTATGCGTTTGAAGGCGCTTCAGCTCACCCCGCTTGATGCGGTGAAGGTCGTGATTCTAGGTCAGGACCCCTATCATGGGCCGGGGCAGGCAATGGGCCTCAGTTTCTCTGTGCCGCGTGGTGTGAAGCCGCCGCCCAGCCTGCAGAATATCTTCAAGGAGCTTCATGACGACCTTGGTCTTGCGCATCCGGGGCATGGTGATCTGACCGCTTGGGCTGAGCGGGGCGTGCTGCTGCTCAACAACACGTTGACAGTGCAGGCGGGCAATGCCGGTAGCCATGCTGGCAAAGGGTGGGACGCCGTGACGGATGCAGCGGTAGCTGCTGTGGCGGAACGTGATGTGCCGAGTGTCTTTGTGCTGTGGGGCAGCCATGCACAAAAGAAAGCGGGCCGAATCCCAAGTTTAGTGGACGGGCGGCACGCAGTGCTGAAAAGCGTGCACCCCAGCCCGCTGTCCGCGCATCGCGGTTTCTTTGGCAGCAAGCCATTCAGTCAGGCAAATGCCTTCCTTGACCAGCATGGTCGCGGCGCGATTGACTGGGATGTCAACGCCTAGAATCAGGCGAGTCACAGCTGGATAGGCTTTGTTAACACTGTCTCGATATTTCTACGTAACGATCCTGATTATGGGATTCTAAACGGGAACCTTTGGGGCACGGCGTATGGAAAGTCAGAACAGTTCTGCAGTCCTATGCATAGGCGAGCGTCTGGCGGATGCACGCCGGAATGCGGGCCTGAGTGTCGCGGACATTGCCGCTCGGACCAAAGTATCGTCTCACTATATCACCGCTATTGAAACCGAGGCATTCGAACGCCTGCCCAGCCGCGTGCATACTGTTGGTTTCGCCCGCGCAATGGCCAAGGCGGTTTCGCTTGATGATCAGGAAATATCCAGCGTATTGCGCAGTCGGCTAGACGCGCGGCAACCTGAGGCGCCGCAAAGCAAGCCGAACCCATCGTGGCACAAAAGCGTGCTGGAGCGTATCACCGATACTTTTGGTCTTTGATTTGATGCGCACCTTTCGGTGTGCGGCAAGTTATTTGGCGGGTGCCTCGGCCAGACTATCGAAAACGCGCACGCTTTCCCAATTGTCCCCCAGCTCAGTAATGAATTGCTTATGGGGTTCGGTCTCTTGGTAAGCTTCCTGTGCGTCTGTGTTTTCAAACACAATCGTCAGCGCCACGTCGAAGGTTAGGTCATTCACGTCGCGCTGATATTCGGTGTGGCGTGGCCCAGCCGAAAAATATCTGATCCCGTCATGCGGCTCGAGATATTTGTATGTCCCGTCGACCAGCGCCTCAATCGCCTCTGGACTGTTATCTTTCAGTTCGAAAAATACAGAGTGCGTGAGCAGCGGGCCCGTAGCTTCCGAAGGCGCTTCGACGCTCGCCTGTTCGTCATCCGCGCTATTGGCGGCACTACAAGCGGACAGGATCAGGACGGCAGGTATAATTAGGTTTCTCATGAGCGCTTTATAGACCGGCTTCCAGCAGTTGACAACGTAGGACTTTTTCCAATCGCGAGGCCTGATTATTCGCTGGCTTGGGGCGGTATCTTGCGCAGTTCCAGCACAACCTCGCCCGATCCCGGCGGAGGATTGCCATTGAGGCCCGCGCCCCCGGTAAAGCGCAACATGCCATCGTCCAGTACGCCCATCATTCCGGTCATATCGGCGACTCCGATGTCATTCGTTGCGAATTCAAAACGCAGGATTTGACCCGGTTTCCACCCCGCTTCCTGCAAATCAATTCTGGGCGAGCGCACATTGTGGATGCCTTGCTCGACGGTTACGGCAGTCATCTTATCGCATTCTGGTGGCTCATATCCATCCAGATAGGCGTTGCTGCCGGCGACAAATTCGGTGATGCGCGCGCCATTCGCGCATTCGATCCGCGCTTCGGCATAGGTGAACGGCTCGCCATTCTCCCGAGTGACATAGACAAGCTTGTCGTCCTCAGCGTCGGGTGGCCGTGCTTCAATTGACATAAAACGAAACTCTGGCGGTACTGGCTTCGGATCAGAGGTCAGATGGATCACTTCACCCCTCGTCTCCCACGTACCCGCGCCGCGCAAGTCCAGCGACCCGACTGACAATCCCCATTGCCAAGTACCATCTTCACGGATGATCATGCCCATGGCGGTTTCAAAACCGCCACCGTCATAGCGCCCTATAAACTGGCCGTTCGGACTCGCTCGTGCGGCGGAGTCTGAAGGCGCGGGTTGACTTGCTTGACCGCGCTTTCCATCCAACCCAGCGGTCGAATAGGCACATCCGGCAAGCAGGATTGCGCCGCCAAATGCAGTCGCCCGTTTCATCACGTGCACTGGCTTGCTCAGCGCGGTAACTCGCTAACGCCCATCAATGCTTCATCGACTGCGCGCGCAGCCTGGCGTCCCTCGCGGATGGCCCACACGACGAGGCTTTGCCCGCGGCGCATATCGCCGCAAGCAAAGACGTTCTCTTCGCTAGTGGCATAGGCGTCAGTATTTGCGGCGACATTGCCCCGCTCATCCAGATCAACACCTGCACGGTCCAGCAATCCGCGACGTTTTGGCCCCACAAAGCCCATGGCGAGCAGGATCAGGTCTGCCTTCAGCACGAACTCGCTGCCCTCGACTTCGGTAAAGTTGCGGCCGTCCCATTCGATGCGCACGCATTCGAGACCAGTGACTTTTCCGTCTTCGCCGATTACCCGCTTGGTCAGAACCGACCAATCGCGATCAACACCTTCCTCATGGCTTGAGGACGTACGCAGCTTCACCGGCCAATCGGGCCAGGTCAATGCCTTGTCCTCGTGCTCGGGGGGTTTGGGCATGATTTCCAGCTGAGTGACGCTGGCTGCGCCCTGACGGTTAGAGGTGCCGACACAATCAGAGCCGGTGTCGCCGCCACCGATGACGATGACATGCTTATCAGTCGCGGTTAGCGTGCCGCGTGGTGCTGCGCGCAGTTCATCATCGCCTGCATTGCGCTTGTTCTGCTGTGTCAGGAATTCCATGGCGAGCCGCACACCGGGCAATTCTGCACCGGGGATTTCCAACTGACGCGGCTCCTCTGCTCCGCCCGCCAGAACCACTGCATCAAAATTGTCTTTTAGCGAATCAAAGCTGATTTCCACGCCGACTTCCGCGCCAGTGCGGAATTGCACGCCTTCGGCTTCCATCTGCACGGCGCGGCGATTTATCAGCTGCTTTTCCATCTTAAAGTCTGGAATACCATAACGCAGCAGGCCGCCAATCCGGTCAGACTTCTCAAAAACCGTGACCGCATGGCCGACGCGGGCCAATTGCTGCGCCGCAGCCAGCCCAGCAGGGCCGCTGCCCACGACGGCCACCGTTTTACCGGTCTGCTGAGCGGGGATTTGCGGTTCGATCCAACCTTCTTCCCAACCACGGTCAACAATCGCGCATTCAATGCTTTTGATGGTCACGGGCTGGTCAATGATGTTTAGCGTGCACGCCGCCTCGCATGGCGCAGGGCAGATACGGTACGGTGAACTCAGGGAAGTTGTTGGTCGAATGCAGCACATCAAGCGCATTCTTCCAGTCCGCCTCGTAGACGAGGTGGTTCCAGTCCGGGATAATGTTATTTACCGGGCAGCCATTGTGGCAATAGGGAATGCCGCAATTCATGCAGCGGCTGGCCTGTTCGCGCAGTTCCTCGTCGCTCGGCTGAACGATGAATTCCTTATAGGTTTTTACCCGCTCGTTGGGATCGATGTAGTCGCGCTCTCGCCGATCAACTTCGAGAAATCCGGTTTCTTTGCCCATGGTTTTGTGCGTCCCGTAAACTTATTCGGCTGCGACGTTTTCGGCCTCGAGCCGTTCCGTCTCCAGCGCTTTCAAGGCCCGCGTGTAATCGCGCGGCATGACCTTCTTGAAATTCTTCAGCGTGGCGTCCCAATTATTCAGCAACGCCGCCGCTTTGGCAGAGCCGGTGTGCAGCTGATGCCGCTCAATCAGCACACGCAGGCGCGCAGCATCATGATAGAGCGGATCGCCCATGCCCATATTGGCGACTGAACTGGGCCGTTGCGTTGGTTCACCAGAGGAATTGGCAGCATCAGCGCCGTCATCGCGGATCGGCAGGATATCGACTTGCGCGGTGTTACAGCGCTGTTCAAAATCGCCGTCAGGATCGTAGACATAGGCCACGCCGCCACTCATGCCCGCCGCGAAATTGCGCCCGGTCTGTCCCAGCACGCAAACAACGCCGCCGGTCATGTATTCGCAGGCATGATCGCCCGCGCCCTCGACCACGGCAACCGCGCCGGAATTGCGCACGGCGAAACGCTCGCCGCCGACACCCTGGAAATAGGCTTCGCCCGCAATCGCGCCATAGAGCACGGTGTTGCCGACAATGATGTTGTCTTTGGGATCGCGATCCACGCCTTCTGGCTGACGAATGATGATCCGCCCGCCCGAAAGCCCCTTACCGACATAGTCATTGCCATCGCCGGTCAGTTCCAGCGTGATGCCATGGGCCAGCCATGCGCCAAAGCTCTGGCCGGCTGTCCCCGTAAAGGCGATCTGGATCGTGTCGGGGTCTAATCCGTGATGCCCATGCGCCTCTGCCACACGGCCTGACAGCATCGTGCCAGCGGTGCGATTGACGTTGCGGATCGTCCGCTCAAGCCGCACCGGCTCGCGGTTCTGGATCGCTGGTTTGCAAGCCTCGATCAGTTCATTGTCGAGTGCATTCGCCAGCCCATGATCCTGTGTCAGCGTGTGATTGCGCGGCGTACCTTCATCCAGTTCCACCTCGTGCAGGATCCGCGACAGATCAACACCGTCCGCTTTCCAGTGGCGGTGCACGCGGCGCATATCGAGCCGGTCGACCCGGTACGACCATCTCTTCCAGTGTGCGGAAGCCCATTTCGGCCATGATCGCGCGCAGTTCCTCGGCGACGAAGAAAAAGTAATTGATCACATGCTCTGGCGTGCCGGTGAAGCGCTTGCGCAGCACGGGGTCTTGCGTCGCGACGCCCACGGGGCAGGTGTTAAGATGGCATTTGCGCATCATGATACAGCCAGCAGCGATCAGCGGTGCGGTGGCAAAGCCGAACTCATCCGCGCCCAGCAAAGCGCCAATCGCGACGTCGCGCCCCGTGCGCAATCCGCCATCAACCTGCACGGCGATGCGGCTGCGCAGATCATTCAGCAGCAAGGTCTGTTGCGTTTCGGCCAGGCCGATTTCCCATGGCGATCCGGCATGCGTCAGGCTGGTCAGCGGGCTTGCACCCGTGCCGCCTTCATAGCCCGAAATGGTGACGTGATCCGCCTTACATTTGGATACGCCCGCCGCGACGGTACCCACACCCACTTCGGAAACGAGCTTCACGGAGATGCGCGATTCCGGCTGCACGTTTTTGAGGTCGTGGATCAGCTGCGCGAGGTCTTCAATCGAATAAATATCGTGGTGCGGCGGCGGCGAGATCAGGCCGACGCCCGGCGTTGAGTGGCGCACCGCACCGATGCGTTTGTCGACTTTGTGACCAGGTAATTGCCCGCCTTCGCCGGGCTTTGCACCCTGCGCCATCTTGATCTGAATATCATCCGAATTGACGAGATATTCTGCGGTCACGCCAAACCGGCCAGAGGCAACCTGCTTGATGCGGCTGCGCATGGAATCGCCATTGTCCATTGGCTGAAAACGGAAGGTTTCTTCGCCGCCTTCGCCCGTGTTGGAACGGCCACCGATGCGGTTCATGGCAATTGCCATGGTCGAGTGCGCTTCGTGACTGATAGAACCCAGGCTCATTGCGCCTGTGCTGAATCGTTTGACGATGTCGGCGGTACGATTCCACTTCTTCGAGCGGCACTGGCTTGTCGGCCTTTTTGAATTCCATCAGTCCGCGAATGGTCAGCAGCCGTTCGGACTGCTCATTCACGCTCTTGGCAAACTCTTCATAACTGTTTGCATCATTGCCGCGCACCGCATGCTGCAAATCGGCAACATTGCCCGGGGTCCAGGCATGGTCTTCGCCGCGCAGGCGATACTGATAAATGCCGCCCACATCGAGCATGCCTTTATACAGCGGGTCTTCGCCATACGCTTGTGCGTGGCGCTTCACGGCTTCCTCAGCGACAGCTTCCAGCCCGACACCTTCGATAGTGGTCGCGGTGCCCGTAAAGTACGCGTCGATAAACTCGCTCGATAGGCCAACCGCGTCAAAGATCTGCGCGCCGCAATAGGATTGATACGTCGAGATGCCCATCTTGGACATGACCTTGCGGATGCCTTTGCCGACCGCCTTGATGAAGTTGTTGCGGACCTCTTCGGCTGAGCAACTCAGGCAGCTTTTTCTGGCGCAGCTGCTCCAGTGTTTCGAAGGCGAGATACGGGTTGATCGCCTCCGCGCCATAGCCAGCCAGCACGCAGAAATGGTGCACTTCGCGCGCTTCGCCGGTTTCGACGACCAGGCCGGTCTGCATACGCAGGCCCTGGCGGACCAGCTGATGATGGACGGCTGCGGTTGCGAGCAGTGCCGGGATCGGGATGCGATCTGGCCCCTGATTGCGGTCGGACAGAATCAGGATGTTCTGATCTTGCAGCACCGCCTCGGTCGCGGCCCAGCACATTTCCTTCAATGCCATGGCCAGACCTTCGGCACCCGTGCTCGCATCCCACGTTATGTCGATTGTTGCCGTGCGGAATGCGCCGTCGATTGCGACCTCGACAGATCGGATTTTTGCGAGATCTTCATTGGTCAGGATCGGCTGGCTGACCTCAAGCCGTTTGTGCAGACCTGCATCGCGGCCCAACAGGTTTGGGCGTGGTCCGATCATGGAAAGCAGGCTCATGACCAGCTCTTCACGGATTGGATCAATCGGCGGATTGGTCACCTGCGCAAAGTTCTGCTTGAAATAGTCATACAGCAGGCGGGCTTTGTTTGACAGCACGGCGAGCGGTGTGTCCGTGCCCATCGACCCAATTGGATCGTCGCCGTTTGACGCCATCGGCTCGAGGAATCGTGCAATATCCTCCTGACTATAGCCAAAGGCTTGTTGCCGTTCCAGGATTGTGGTCGTCGCGACCGGAATCTCGGACAATTCCGGTTCGACGTGATCGAGGTCTTCGAGCTTGTACTGCGCTTGCTCGAGCCATTTTTCATACGGTTCGGCAGCAGCGAGATCGGCCTTCAGCTCTGCATCCTCAATGATCCGGCCTTCTTCCAGATCAATCAGCAACATCTTGCCCGGCTGTAGACGCCATTTGCGAACAATGTCTTCCTCTGCAATCGGCAGAACGCCGCTTTCCGAGGCGAGGACAACAAGATCATCCTTGGTTACGCAGAAGCGAGCCGGGCGCAGGCCATTGCGATCCAGCGTCGCACCAATCTGGCGGCCATCGGTAAAGCATACTGCTGCAGGCCCATCCCATGGCTCCATCAGAGCGGCATGATATTCGTAAAATGCGCGGCGCGCCGGATCCATCAGCTCGTTCTGAGCCCATGCCTCGGGGATCAGCATCATCATCGCATGCGCGAGGCTGTATCCCCCCGCCAGCAGCAGTTCGAGCGCATTATCGAGACATGCCGTGTCAGACTGTCCATGTGGGATCAGCGGCCACATCTTGTCGAGGTCAACGCCCAGAAGCTCACTTTCCATGGTCCGGCGCCGGGCGTTCATCCAGTTCACATTGCCGCGAACCGTGTTGATCTCGCCATTATGCGCTGTGAAGCGATAGGGGTGAGCAAGCCGCCAGCTGGGAAATGTATTGGTGCTGAAACGCTGGTGGACCAACCCGATGGCAGAGACGCAATCCGGATTGCGCAAATCGTCATAAAACGTGCCAACCTGATCGGCGAGCAGCAGGCCTTTGTATACGATTGTCCGGCTGGAGAAGCTCGGCATGTAGGCGCTTGGCAGGCCCGGAATACCGTGCTTTTCTGCAAGTGTTTTCAGCGGGTTGAGCGTTTGCTTGCGTATCACGATAAGCTTGCGCTCGAATGCGTCTTGATCGGCGCAATTTTCACCGCGCGCGACGATGCATTGCCGCATCACCGGCATGGATTTGATCACCGCCTTACCTAAGCCATCGAGCGTGACAGGCACGTCGCGCCAGCCAACAATCCGCTGGCCTTCTTTGGTCACGAATTTTTCGAGCTGCTCGATAACGAATTCTGCGGCCTTGGGGTCTTGCGGCAGAAAGCACTGGGCTACGCCATAGTCGCCGACCTCTGGCAGGTCATAGCCGCGATCTGTCGCCCATTTGCGGATCAGTGGATCCGGAATTTGCAGCAGGATACCTGCGCCATCACCCAGCAGCGGGTCAGCGCCTACCGCTCCGCGATGGTCGAGATTACCGAGAATTTCGAGCGCCTGACTGACAATCGCGTGAGTCCGTTTGCCCTTGATATGCGCCACCATGCCGACGCCGCATGCGTCATGCTCGTTCTGTACGTCATAAAGGCCTTCTGGCGCAGGGTAGCCAATCTCAGTCATTCAAACCCCAGTTATCTGGTCCATTTCGCGGTCAGCGTACCGCAGGGAGATTCGCGCCTGCTCAAGTGGTGCCGAAAAGGCATTTTTGCAGGGGCAATTCGACCCGTTGGGCCTGGACCGTACTGACTGACGATCACAGTGCTGCCAAATTATCGTGAGGGGCTCTATTGCCGATCTCGGCGCGTTTTTGCAACTGCGAGCGGCGTAGGAAAATTTCGTGCCGGTGAAGTTTAGCGAAATCCCATTACGGGAAACATGCCCGGTTCGACCGCGATCAGCAGTTTGGGTGCCGCAAAGTGTGCGGCAAGCGGTGCGGCGAATTCTCCAGGTCCGGGTTAGCCGCGGCTGCTTACCTGAGTTAAGCGATCCAGCGCTTTCTGCAGGCTTTCCTGAGGATTTTCGTGATCATTTTCCGCATCAAGCGGTGTATGCTGCTCGCGATTGATCCCGGCTTGATGACGCAGGAAGGATATTACGGGATCGGCTGCTGGTTGTGCATCCTCTCCATCTACCGCCGTTTGTGTCTCTGTGTTCGTTTCTGGGGCGCCCGTTTGTGGTTCCACGTCGTCCGACGGCACCAGTTCATCGAGCTCATTCAGAGTATCGGGAGTGTCCGGGGTATCAGGCGCGACGTTTTCCTCCGGCTCAAACTTTGCCATCGCGCGTTCCAGGCGGCCAACCATGTCATCAAGATTGGGTGTCATCGGTGCAGGTGAATCGGTAATTTCAGAAGCAATTTCAATACTTTCTGATACGTCACTTTCGGCTGTTTCGTCCTCGCTGACATCTTCTTCATAGGTTGGTTCAGCTACTGCATGAGTTTCTGTGGGGGCGCTGTAATCAGCAGGCTGATCGTTGCTCTGCCCGCCATCATCGCTGATCAGGCCATCATATCCGGCTACCGTGTTCTCGCTAACATCGTCTAGAGCAGCGCTATTCTCATCAAACAGTGGATCGGCAGCGTTGAGGATATCGCTATTCAGCATTTCGTAGTCACCGGATTCTATCGCGGCAGAGGCTATGCTGCTGTCAAAACCACTAACGGGCTCTGCGGTCTCTTCGTTGTCAGTGATGGGTTCTTCGGCAAACTCCGGTTCGGCGTCTGCTTCGAGTGGTGACGGTTCTGTGTTTCGGAATTGCTCCAGGTCAGCTGCACGGTCTTGCATCGCTTCGACCGGGGTTTCATCTACTTCAGGCTGAGCTGCTGTTTGAGCTTCTACTTCTTGCGTCTCGACTTCGGGTTGCGGTTCGGCGCGCGTCCAAGTCTCTACAACTGGCTCAGCTTTAGGCTCAACCTCGACCTCTGGCTCAGCTCGTTTCCAAGTCTCAGTGACTTGCTCAGCTTCAACTTGCGGTTCAGCACGCGTCCATTCCTCATCGCGGTCAATACGCGGCATTCCGGCCAATAATTGGTCCGCAGAACGGGCGGTCTCATCGACCTCCTCTGGAACTTCAACTGGTTCAGCTGTTTCTGAAGCTTCCTCAGCCTGTCGATAGGCGACATCCATCGCGGCAACGTCATCACTGATCTGTGGCTCGGTACTTTCCGATGCCTTGATCCGCGCCGCCAGCCGATCTGCGACTGAGAGCGGGGCAACTGTTTCAGTGATCTCCGCCACTTCTGGCTCGGCAGCCGCTATGTCTGCTTCAACGATTTCGTCAGCTGGCTCGTCTATTAGCGGCTCAACATGTTGATGCTCAACAACTGTTTCAGTCGGTTCAGCAGCCTCTACAACAACTGGCACTTCTGCATCCATCGGATCGCTGATCGATCTTTTTGCGATGATCTTGGCAATGGCAAAGCCAACGCCGACGCCGATCAAGGCCCCGACCATGCTCAGGATCAAACGTGCGGTCATGCCCAACGGTGGGGCAGCGGCTGAGATAATGCTCGGAATGCCAAACGTGCCGACTATGCCCTCAAGCGCGCTGCTGGGCAGAACAAACAGGCCCATGCCGAACAGCGCGGCAAACCACGCCGCGACCGCTGCCGGGAATGCCGGGTGACTGCTGATGGGGGGAGACGTTCGGTTCCCGCTCATAATTACGCACCTTTACACGTTTGGTGTTCGCCGCTTGATCAGTCAGCGAACCAGATCATTCCTCATGTCGCATTGGCTGCGATCATATTTGGCGAACCGTGTAACAAGGTTTGGTAAACAGCTTGATAACGTTGAATGTTATGACCCCAATCATGATGCACTGCAACATGATTTCTGGCTTGTTCGCGCATCGCGTCCCATTCGCCGCGGTTGGCGATCAGGTCTGCCAGAGCGTCTGCGCAAGCGGAGGGGCTATCCGGCGAGAACAGAGTTCCTGTCATGCCGTCTTGTATCAACTCACGATGGCCACCCACATCCGATGCGGCGACAAGGCGACGCTGCGCCATTGCCTCTAACGGTTTTAGCGGGGTCACCAGTTCCGTCAGGCGACTGGCTTTGCGTGGATAGGCAAGTATATCGACCAGTGAGTAATACCGTTCGACCTGATCATGCGGCACACGCCCTGTGAAGTGAACTGCACTGGCTGCTGGGCTGGAGGTCGCTTGCGCCTTCAACGCCTCTTCCATTGGGCCTCCGCCGACCAGCAACAACTGCGCATCGGGTTCGAACTCTCGCAACAGAGGCATTGCCGCGATCAGATCATCGAGTCCCTCATAGTCATAAAAGCTACCGATAAAGCCAATCACGGGGCCTTTAGTAAGCCCGATTTCGTCGGCCAAAACATCGTCGCGCGGCGGCGGATCGCCAAACAGGGTCAGGTCAACACCGTTGGGTGACAGGCCAATCTTGCCCTCATGATGTCCGCGAGTAATCAGGTCCTCACGCATCGCCTCGCTTATGGTGAAGATGGCATCGGCCCCCTTCACGACCTGATCTTCTAATGCTCGGGTGAGGCGGTATTTAACTGATCCCTCGCTCCCCGTGCCGTTCCCGACCGCCGCATCCTCCCAGAAGGCGCGGATTTCATAGACCAGCGGAATGCCCAGCCGTTTCGCGGCCCGCACCCCAGCCATTCCGCATAAAGCAGGCGAATGCGCGTGCAGGATATCCGGTTGCCATTCTTTCGCGAGGGCCTCGATGCCGCTGCGCAAATGCTCAATCTCGCGCCATTCGCGAACGGCTGGTGGGCCCGATGGGGTTGCCGCCACGCGATGAAAGGTTAGGCCGTCCACCGTTTCTTCATCGGGTCCGTCGGCGTAGTGGCGCGCACCCGTTATCCCGCACACATCAAGGCCACTGGCCTGCTGGCTTTTCAGGATCGCTCGCGTGCGAAAGGTATAGCCGCTATGCAACGGCAGAGAGTGATCCAGAATGTGCAATATACGGGTCATCGGTTCGCCAATGGCATCATAGGCTTAACGACGCGTCAACTATGAAAGCATATGCAGCGCCGCAATTCTTATCGAGGTTTCGCGCAGTTTGATTGACTATTTCGCCCTTGCATTGACGCATGCCTTGCTGATCATCGCCCTTTTGCGCTTGATCAAGCGCGACGATGTGGACCGCGAAGAATTTGCCGATCATCCGAGCGAAGACGCCCAGCCTGAGGGTGAAAAGGGGGCGCGTCCGGGCACTCGCGCTGCCATTCGTGCGAAGCAGCGCGCCAGACACAATGACAAGAAATCCAGCCGGAACAACGGTACCGTGCTTGATCTTGTTCTCTTCATAGTCGTGATGGCATTTCTGGCGATGGGCGTGGCACGCCCGTTCTTGTGGGTGTTGACTTACGTCTACATCGACATTCTCGCCCCGCAAAAAATCGGCTGGGCCGTCACACAGCTGTTACCTTTGTCGCTCATTGCCTTTTGTGCCGCATTTGCCGGTTGGGCCCTGACCGACAGCAAAAAGGATACGCGATTCAGCTATCGGCAGGGCCTTATCGTCGCGCTGCTGCTGTATTGCGGGTTTACCTACACCATGTTCGCCCAGTTTCCGGAGGCGGCGGCGACCAAATGGGATTGGGTATGGAAGGCGCTGGTCTTTGCGATCTTCCTGCCCTTCACGCTCACCACGCGGATGCGGATGGAGGGTCTGCTTGTCACGATTGTTCTGACGCTGGGCGCGATTGTGATTGCTACCGGTCTCAAGACGGTCGGTGGTGGCGGCGGCTATGAGAATCTCAAATTCTTCGTGAATGACAATTCGGGCATTTATGAAAGCTCGACACTGGCGACGGTTGCGATTGGGGCCATCCCGCTGATCCTGTGGCTGATGAAATACGGCACAATTTTCCCGCCTGATTGGCGCGTGAAACTGTTTGGCGGAGCAATGATCTTTTCAGCCTTGCTCATCCCGATTGGTACAGAGGCCCGCACAGGCCTGCTGTGTATTGCGGCGCTCGGCGTATTATCCCTGCGCGAGGTGAAAAACCGTTTTGCCTATATCATTGCTGCTGGTGTGTTGGGCGTCGCGGCGCTGCCCTTCATCCCGCAGAGTTATTATGAGCGGATGTCGACGATTGGCAGCTATGAAGGTGACTCGTCTGCCTCCACTCGCGTCGCCGTGTGGCAATGGACGTGGGAATTCGCGCAGGAAAATCCGCTGGGCGGTGGGTTCGATTCCTACCGGGCCAACAAATTCACTTACGAACTGCCGGAGCGCACGGAAGAGGGCAATGCGGTCGCGGTCGAGCTGAAAGAAGTTACCGATGAAGGCCGCGCATTCCATTCGGCCTATTTTGAGCTGTTGGGCGAGCAAGGTTATATCGGACTGATCATTTGGCTGTGGTTGCAGATTTCCGGCCTCACACAAATGGAGCGCTTGCGTCGTCGCTATCGCAATCGGGATGGGCCGGACGAAGCCTGGATCAGCCCACTCGCCAGCGCGCTGCAGCATGCGCATATCATTTATCTGGTTGGCGCGACGTTCCAGGGTATCGGCTATCAGCCTGTGATCTTTCTGTTTATCGGGCTGCAATGTGCACTGTGGACCTATTGCGCGCGGCGCGAATCACACTTCGCAAACACCGCAAAAACAGCATCAAAAACGACGAAAACAATCGCATCAACGCGTCGTGCCCGCGCCTGAGCCTGAATGCCGTAGCGGTAGGTTGACGTAAACGGAAACCTCATTGCGCTTACTGTCCTGATACGCCATGTAGAACCGGTGTTTGGGCTGGAGTCGCCAGCCTGAAATGTGTCTTACGACATCAGGAGAGGTGTATGTCCCCGCAAGATCTGGCCGCGAAAGTCGGCGAAAACATCGGCACCAGCGAATGGGTCGAAATGACTCAGGAAAAGATCAACATGTTCGCGGACGCGACTGGCGATCACCAGTTCATTCACGTCAATGAAGAAGCTGCGAAGATGACGCCATTTGGCGGCACGATCGCCCATGGCTTTATGACATTGTCGATGATCCCGTATCTCACCGCTGAAAGTGATGTGCCCCGCCTCGACGGTATCAAAATGGCTGTCAATTACGGTGGTAACAAGACCCGTTTCATCAACCCGGTCCGTTCTGGCAAGCGTATTCGCGGCCATTGGAAGCTGACCGAAATGGTTGAAAAGCGCCCCGGCCAGTGGCAGCAGACCTGCGAAATCACGATCGAGATCGAAGGCGAAGACAAGCCCGCCCTGATCTGTGAATGGATGACGCTGTTTTTCGTCTGAAATCATCCCGCGCAATCCGTGATATCGGATCGCTAGATGATATCAGGCCATCAAAACTACCCCTATTGATAGAGATCCGGACCCTGTCTGGAATGACGACATATAAAGGAATTTTCCATGCGCGATGCAGTAATCGTTTCGACTGCCCGGACCCCCATTGGGCGGGCTTACAAGGGCGGCTTTAACGCGACGCCGGGCGCCACTTTGGGTGCGGCTTCATTCGCACCGGCTGTTGAGCGTGCAGGCATTGACGCAGCCGAGATTGACGATGTCGTTTGGGGCGCGGTCCTCACACAAGGCACGCAGGCCGGCAACATCGGTCGCCAGGTCGCTCTGCGCGGCGGCGCGCCGGTAACTGTAGCTGCACAGACAATCGACCGTCAGTGCTCGTCCGGCCTGATGGCAATCAGCACGGCAGCGAAACAGATCATCGTCGACAATATGGATATTGTGGTTGGCGGCGGTCAGGATTCCATTTCGATGGTTCAAACCCCAGAGATGCGCGTGGCTCCCGATCCATCACTGATCGCGATGCACAAAGACGTCTATATGCCGATGCTCGGCACCGCTGAAACGGTTGCCGCGCGTTATGGCATCAGCCGGGAGGCGCAAGACGAATACGCGCTGCAATCGCAAATGCGCACGTACCGCTGGTCAAGAGGCTGGCAAGTTCGACGACGAAATCGTCCCAGTCACCACCACCATGATGGTGAAGGATAAAGAAACCGGTGAAGTGAACCAGGTCGAGCACACGCTGACCAAGGATGAGGGCAACCGCCCGTCAACTACGCTGGAAGGTCTGGCATCGCTCAATCCGGTTATGGGTCCGGACAAGGTAATTACGGCTGGTAATGCCTCACAGCTGTCTGATGGTTCGTCCGCCAGTGTTCTGATGGAAGCTTCTGTGGCCGAAAAGAAAGGCCTCAATCCGCTGGGCCGTTATGTTGGCATGGCCGTCGCTGGCACAGAGCCAGACGAAATGGGCATTGGCCCGGTTTTCGCGATCCCCAAACTGCTAGAGCAGACGGGCATCAAAATGGATGAAGTCGGCCTTTGGGAGCTGAATGAAGCGTTTGCTGTGCAGGTGCTTTACTGCCGTGATAGACTCGGCATCGACAACGACATCCTCAACGTCAATGGCGGCTCGATCTCTATCGGTCACCCTTATGGCATGACTGGCGCACGCTGCACCGGCCACGCTCTGATCGAGGGCAAGCGTCGCGGCGCGAAATATGTCGTCGTGACCATGTGCGTCGGCGGCGGTATGGGCGCAGCAGGCATGTTCGAGGTGTTGTGAGTTTTCGGGCGGGAAGACCATCGGGCCTTCCCGCTCACCGAGCCACGCATGATTTCTAGCACCTATCTACACAGTATGGCGCGCTATAATCGCTGGCAGAACCAGTGTGCTTACAAGTCTGCTGCCAGCCTTTCAGATAAAGACCGCAAGCTTGATCGCGGGGCTTTCTTCAAATCCATCCATGGCACGTTGTCGCACATCTATTGGGCCGATCGCATCTGGCTTTCGCGGTTCGATCTATGCGCCCCGCCCGACGTGCCCAATCGCGACAGCGGGCGTTTTGTTGAGGATTTTGGCGAGTTGGCGAACAAGCGCACCGAGCTGGACGATTTGCTGGTCCAGTTTTGCGACGAGTATGAAAGCGGCCCGGTCAAAGGGGACCTCAAATGGTATAGCGGCGCGATTGGCGCGAATGCCGAGGCGCCGCTGAGCGTTGTCTTCACGCATTTTTTCAATCACCAGACGCATCATCGGGGTCAGGTGCACGCCATGCTCACTGCCGCAGGTGCGGTCACAGAAGATACCGACCTGTTTTTGATGCCTGCCGAGCTTTGGCCGCCTAAGCGCTAACGCTCGCCAACTTGCACCGGAGCGCAAAGCGGCGCACACTTGGCCCATGGGCATTATGGAAATTATCGGGATAGCGGGCAGCGTCAGTTTGCTTGCGGGGTGGCGGCTGTATCTGTGCGTGTTTGCGACAGGGCTGGCCATGCGGCTGGATGCGCTGCCTATTCCAGAACATCTTTCCAGCCTCGGCGTGCTCGAAAACCCATGGGTGATGGGGATTGCGGCGTTGGCTGCGCTGGCGGAATTTTTTGCTGATAAAGTTATGTGGCTCGACAGCGTATGGGACACGGTGCACACGCTGGTGCGTCCGGTTGGCGGCGCGCTGTTGGCGCTGGCGATTGTCGATCCGTCCGACCCGGCGATGCAGGTGATTGCGTTTTTGCTTGGCGGCGGTGCGAGCCTGGCCGCGCATGCGGGGAAGGCAGGTGCCCGCGGCGTGGTGAACGCCAGCCCCGAGCCCGTCAGCAATATCGCCGTGTCAACGACCGAAGATATCGCCACCGCTGGTTTACTCTATGTGACGTATGAGTACCCCTATGTCGCAGGCGGCATCGCGATTGTTTTACTGGCGCTGGTGACCGGAATGCTGCTGATCGCGCGGCGCATGATCAAGCGATTGCTGGGTGCGGGGAAGCAGGGGAGTCAGCGCAACTGATCCCGAGTCAGGTCCAGTGGGCGTGCAATCCAGACTGAATATTTTGTATCTATGGATTCGATAACGAGGTATCAGCGATCTGCTATAGCATCATAAAGGTGCGGCGACGTGGCAAAGACAACCGGTTGTGCCTTAGTTGATGGTAAGTATCTGGTGAGAGGACATCACATGCGAAGAATTCGAATTCTTGTGGCACTGACGAGCCTGACGATAGCCGCGCCTTGTGTTGCAGGCGAAATCGTCATTTCCGAGGCTAGTGATGGCAGCTATGAGCTTTCCGGGGATCTGAATGATATCGGTAAAATTGCTGACGGCGCGGTTGCGGCCTCCCCCGATGCAATCTCAGCTTTTTCGCGCGCCATGGGCGGCCAGACAGGCGTTGATTATTCCAACGGGATCGTTCTGAATGGGCCTGTGACTGCGAGCATTGGTAGAGATAACGGAGGCGTCGGCTATTACGGGATTAAAGGGCGGATCCTAATCTTCGCGCAGCCCAAAAGCTATAATCAGACCGCATCAAATTATTCCTTCCGCGGCGTGATGATTTACAAGGATCGCAAAGGCCGTCTGCGCGCGGATAGTGGTACTATTTCATTGATCAAGTAGTGCGATCAGCCGAGAGGCTGACGATGTGCAGTCGGTCGTGTTGTCCGGCCCTTTATCGGTGCACCGCAATAAATTCCTCAACCACAGGTGCCACCTTGGTCCGCCATTTGCTGCCGTTGAAGATGCCGTAATGCCCGGCCCCTTCGGCCATGTAATAGCGCTTCTTTTTCTCTGAAAGGTTTGGCGCGAGCTTCAGCGCCGCCTTGGTCTGACCGAGGCCTGAGATATCATCGCGTTCACCCTCAACCGCGAGCAGCGCGGTCTTGGTGATAGCGCCCAGATCAACAATCTCGCCCTTATGGCGGAACTCGCCATTAGGGATGGAGTGTTTCTGGAAAACCTCCTCCACAGTCTGAAGGTAAAACTCCGCCGTCATATCGCACACGCTGCGATATTCGTCATAGAAATCCTTAGTCGCCTGCGCGCCCTCATCATTGCCGGAATTGAGGTGTTTGAACATCTCATAATGGCTCATCATGTGGCTGGTGAGGTTCATGCTCATGAAACTCGCGAGCTGCATAAAGCCGGGATAGACACGGCGGCCCGCCCCGCGATGGTTGAGCGGCACGGTCGCGATTACCGTCTGGCGGAACCATTCAATGGGGCGCTCCATGGCCAGATCGTTGACGGTCGTCGGACTTTCACGCGTATCAATTGGCCCGCCCATCATGGTGAGCGTTTTGGGCGTGCAAGGGTCATCGTGCAGGTTCATCAGCGCAGTTGCCGCAAAGGCTGGCACTGATGGCTGACACACGGCCATCATGTGCGCGTCAGGGCCAATATGCGTCAGAAACTCAATGACATAGTCGATATAATCGTCGAGGTCGAAATGCCCCTCATGCAAGGGAACGGCCTTCGCATCGGCCCAGTCGGTGATGTAGACCTCAGATGATTGCAGCATCCGCTCCACCGTGCCGCGCAGCAGCGTTGCGTAATGGCCGCTCATTGGGGCAACGATCAGCAGCTTGGGTGCATCCTTTGCCAGGCCAGAGTGAGTAAACCGCTTCAAATCGCCAAATGGTTTGTTGACAACCGTTGCCTCTTCAACGGGGTAGACTTTGCCATCCGTGGTAATCTCTTCGATCCCAAAGGCTGGCTTGCCATAATGCGCGGTCGCGTGCGCAAACACCTCAAGCGCGCTCGCCGCCATAGGTCCCATGCCTGTATAGCCCAGTGGCAAGGCAGGGTTGCTGAGCATTTCCGCCCCGATTGACGCCATGGCGCTGGCAGAATTGAGCCAGCTGCGCTGCAGCTCATAGGCGTGATAAAGCATGCGTTTCCTCTGCAATTTGTGTTGACCGCACCTCTTCATGGGCGCCCTGTCTAGTTCAATAGATGGGCGCTCTTAATGAATTGTGCAATGCACAAATTCTTGGAGCTGTGCAAAGCCGTGGTGGATTTTGCCTGGCAGCGCTCCTAAATGCAGCAGAACATGAGCGGGCAAAACATAACAGAGGCAGCACCGGAGAAGCCACGTCGGTTGTTTGGCCGTTTGCGTGATACGCAAGGGCAGCAGGGTGAGGCAAAGTCTCGCTCTTTGCGTCCCCTGCGCATGGTGTGGGATGCGGTGCGGCGCTATCCGGGGCACTTGGCGCTGGCGCTGACTGCTTTGCTGATTACCGCCGCGGCAACGCTGGCTATTCCGGCAGGCTTCAAACTGATCATTGATCGTGGGTTCGCCGGTGGCGGCGATCCAGCCGATATCGGGCAGTGGTTTCGCTATTTATTGATGATCGTTGTGGTGCTGGCCGCTGGTACAGCGATGCGGTTCTATTTCGTGAGCTGGCTAGGCGAACGTGTTGTCGCCGATGTGCGTTTGCGCGTGCATCGCAATCTGATGCGCTTGGCGCCAGCGTTTTACGAGGAGAATAGTCCCAAGGAAATCTCTAGCCGCATGACCAGTGATACCGCGCTGATTGAGCAGGTTGTGGGCACGACTGTTTCTGTGGCGTTGCGCAATATCCTGATGGGTATTGGCGGCACTGCGTATCTATTCTGGCTGGCGCCAGAGCTTACGCTGGGTCTCCTTCTGGTGATACCGGCAATCATTATTCCGATCGCTGTGTTCGGCCATCGCTTGCGCAAGATTTCGCGCACCAGCCAGGACCGCGTGGCCGATATCGGTGCGATGGTGACCGAAGTTCTCTCCGCTATGAAGGTGGTGCAGGGCTTTAACCAGCAATCGCGCGAATCTGATCGATTTGGTGAGGCGGTTGAGCGGACGTTTGGCGTGGCGCGCAGACGGATCATCATCCGCGCAGCGATGACGGCGATTATCATCCTGACCATTTTCGGCGCGATCACCTTGTTGATGTGGCGCGGGGCGCTCGCCGTGACAGACGGAACTATCTCTGGCGGGACGATCGCTGCGTTTGTCCTTACCGGCGGCCTTGTTGCGGGCGCGTTTGGTGCGCTGACCGAGGTGTATGGCGATCTGCTGCGCGGCGCTGGTGCGGCCAGCAGGTTGAATGAGCTGCTCGAAGAAAAGACGACCATCGCCGCGCCTGACCGCCCCTTGGCATTGCCGGAGCCGCCACGGGGAAGCTTGTCATTTCGCAATGTCACCTTCCGCTACCCCACGCGGTCGGAGACTGCTGCGCTCAAGGAATTCAGCCTCGAAGTTGAGCCAGGTGAAACGGTTGCCATCGTTGGTCCATCAGGTGCCGGCAAATCGACGATCTTTCAGTTGGCAGAGCGGTTTTATGATCCGCAGGCGGGTTCAATCCGATTGGATGGCGTGCCGCTCACCAGTGCAGACCCGGTACCGATGTGCGTGAGCGGATTGCATTCGTGCCGCAAGAAGGCGTGCTGTTTAGCTCCGATGCGCGCGACAATCTGCGCTATGGTGCGTGGAGCGCCAGTGACGAGGCGATTTGGGACGCGGCAGAGGCGGCCAACGCTGCTGAGTTCCTGCGCAAGCTGCCTGACGGCCTCGATACCTATCTGGGTGAGAACGGAACGCGGCTATCGGGCGGTCAACAGCAGCGTCTGGCGATTGCCCGGGCGGTATTGCGCGACGCGCCGATCTTGCTGTTGGACGAAGCTACCAGTGCACTCGACGCCGAAAGCGAACGCCTTGTACAGGACGCGCTTGACCGGTTGATGGAAAGCCGCACGACATTGGTTATCGCGCACCGGCTTGCGACAATTCGCGCCGCCGACCGGATTGTGGTGATGGAAGACGGCGAGATTGTTGAGCAAGGGGATCACGGATCGCTCAGTGCGTCGGGTGGTCTCTACGCGCGGCTGGCCTCGCTGCAGTTCGGTCTTGAGAACGCGTAATCCCGCCTCGAAAAACCACGTAACATTCTACCGGTGGGCGGTTCAATCCGACGAGCGACTTCGCTAGCGCCCTGCATAGGGTTAGGCAGACCCCATGAGATGATGCGTGGATTAGTCTGCGTACGGGGAAATCTTCGGAGACTGCACATGAAACCCATTCTAACTGCCACGTCGAGCGCGCTGGCACTTGTCATCGCCGCGCCAGTGGCTGCTGAAGAACACGCGCCGGGCGAGATGCATATTCTGTTCGATGACCATAATGAAGCGGAGGCGACCAAGGAAGAACCCAAGCTGCCCACAATGAGCTTTGGCAGTTGGGGTTTCGATCCGGCAAACCTGTCTGACACGATTGATCCAGGTGATGACTTTTTCGGATATGCCAATCAGAAATGGCTCGATGCCAATCCGTTGCCACCCGAATTCAGCCGGTTTGGCGCGTTTAACCTGCTGCGTGAAAAATCAACCAACGACGTCAAAACACTTATTGATGAATTGGTGGCGAAGGATGCCGCCACGCTGACCAGCGATGAGCAGCGCATCGTCGATGCGTATAACGCGTTTCTTGACACTGACGCGATTGAGGCACGCGGTCTGGAGCCGGTAAAGCCCTATGTGAACCGTATTGTTGCGGCACAATCGCTCAGCGACCTGGCTATGTTATGGGCAGAGGCGGGCTATTCCTCTCCGGTTGGCGGCTTCGTGAATGTCGATGCGAAAAAGCCTGATCAATATGTTGCGTATCTTGGTATTGGCGGCCTCGGCATGCCTGACCGCGATTACTATCTCGATACCACCGAGAAGGGTCGCGACATCCAGCAGAAGTACAAGGATTACATGGCCTTGATGCTGGAAGCGGGCGGTTATGAAGATCCTCGCGCCGCAGCTGAGGCGGTCTATGCCTTTGAGGCCAAGATTGCTCGTGACGTGAGCTGGGCACGGACCATTCGCCGCAATCGTGACTTGTCTTATAATGCGGTGTCTTTGGACGAAATGAAGGCAATGGCTGGCGACCTCCCGGTTGAGGCCATGCTCAACAAAATTGGTTTTGGCGCATCACCGCACTTTGTGGTTGGCACCATGCCGCCGAGTGATGAGCGGGCTGAGGAATTGGGCCTCACCGAAGAGCAGCTTGATCAGATTGGGACCGGCATGCCCGGTATGCTCGGTTTGATAAACGAAACACCACTGGCGACATTGCAAGCCTGGTCGATCAAGGAGTTTATCTCTGACCACAACCACTTGTTGCCCAAGAAATATGATGAGGCGCAGTTCGAGTTCTTCGGCAAAACGCTGCGCGGCACTCCCGAGCAACGCCCGCGTTGGAAGCGTGCGATTGCCGCGACTGAGGGCGCTTTAGGGGAACTGGTCGGCACGTCTTATGTCGAGCGATACTTCCCGCCTGAAAATAAGGCCGCGATGGATGAACTGGTTGCGAACCTGCGCAAAGCCATGGCGCGATCCGTCGACGAAATCGATTGGATGGGCGAAGCGACCAAGCAAGAGGCGCGGGCAAAGCTTAACAGCTTTGATCCAAAGATCGGGTATCGCGACAATCTGGAAACCTATGAAGGGCTGGAAATTTCGGCCAACGATCCGCTGGCCAATGAAATCGCCGTTGAGGCTTGGCAGATGGCCGATAACGCCAGCAAACTGGGCGGGCCGATTGACCGGACCGAGTGGTTTATGCTGCCCCAGACAGTGAATGCCTATTACAATCCCACCAAGAACGAGATCGTGTTCCCGGCGGCGATTCTGCAGCAGCCATTTTTTGGTGTGAGCGCCGATCTGGCGGTCAATTATGGTGCGATTGGCGGCGTGATCGGCCACGAAATTGGCCACGGGTTTGATGATCAGGGGTCGAAATCGGATGGCACTGGCCTGCTGCGCAATTGGTGGACTGACGAAGACAGGGCGGCGTTCGATAAACTCGGCGATGCGTTGGTTGAGCAGTACAATGGCTATTGCCCGCTCGATGACGGTGAAACCTGCCTCAATGGTCGCCTGACACTGGGCGAGAATATTGGCGACGTTGGCGGTCTCAGTCTTGCCTATCGTGCCTACAAGATCGCGACGGAGGGGCAGGATGTGCCTGTCATTGATGGCCTTACCGGCGATCAGCGTTTCTTCCTTGCGTGGGCACAGGTCTGGCGAGCGCACAACCGCGAAGAGAACCTGAGGCAGCGGATTCGCGTGGGTCCCCATAGCCTTGAGCAGTTCCGCACCAATGGCGTCGTGCGCAATATGGACGCGTGGTATGAAGCGTTTGGCGTGACCGAGGATGATGCGCTGTATTTGCCGCCTGAAGAGCGTGTGAGTATTTGGTAGAGGGTATTTTTGTGTTCCGCAGCACATCCGTGCTGCGATTTGTCCTCGCTTCGGTCGTTCAGCTTCGCTTCTCTCGCTCCCGCGATCAAAGATCGCCTCGCTGCAGTCGGCCTTGCGGCGCTATGCGCCGGCGCGTGAGACCAAACAAATATTGACTTGGCGCAGCCATGCGCCATGGCACGCGGGACCATGACAATACTTCAGCAGCTTATCATTGCGATAGTTCAGGGGATCACGGAATTCCTGCCCATTTCATCGTCCGGGCACCTGATCCTGATCCCTTATCTCACCGACTTCCCTGATCAGGGCCCGCTGATCGATGTTGCGGTGCATGTGGGCTCGCTGCTCGCCATCATTGTCTATTTCTTCAAAGATGTGGTGGTGCTCGCACGTGGTGGGTTCGCCTCGGTTGGCATTGGAAAGGCCCCCGCTGAACGCAAGCTGTTCTGGTGGATTGTACTCGGCACCATCCCGGCGGTGGTCTTTGGTCTGTCGATCAAGATGGGCGTGTTTAATGGCGTGGCAGAGTCCCTTTTTGGAGTCACCATTGTTGATGATGATCTGATGGCGTCGATCCGTTTCACCGATCTCATCGCGGTAAACTTGATCTTTTATGGGCTGCTTTTGGGTGTGGCGGACTATTTCGGTCGTGACGAGAAGAGTTTCGAAGATATGACCTGGCGCGATGGTTTGCTGGTTGGCCTGGCTCAGGCACTCGCGATCATTCCGGGCACAAGCCGCTCCGGCGTGACGATGACCGCAGCACGAGCGTTGGGATATAGCCGTGTGGAATCCGCGCGCTTCTCGTTCCTACTGTCCATTCCGGCGGTCGCGGGGGCGGGTGTCCTGATTGTGCCAGAGATTTTCGAGGCGGGCGGGGGCGTGGCTATGGAAGCTCTCATCACTGGCGTATTCACGTTCATCGCGGCGCTCGCGACAATGATGTTCCTGATGAATTTTCTCAAGAAGGCATCAATGCTGGTCTTTGTGATTTACCGTGTTGCATTGGGGATCGCGCTGCTCGCTCTGTTTTGATGTATTCGCCACTATTCACAGGCCCTCAAAAAGAGGCTTACCAAGTCCTTAAGCGGTTGCTATGTGGTTTGCCTCTTCAAAAGGGGATGAACATAATGAAGAAGTTTGCAATTGCATCTGTCGCCGCTTTGGGTCTCACCGTTGCTGCATGTGATGGTGCCAATGAAGAAGCCATGGAAGACAAAGGCGAAGCCATGGTTGAAGAAGTTGAAGCTGAAGCTGATGCCATGGTCGACGCAGCTGAAGCCGAATCTGACGCTATGGAAGAAACCGGCGAAGCTATGGACGAAGCAGAATCCATGGAAGCAGAAGAAGCTCAGTAAGCTTTTCGCTTTTCAGGCACTTTGAAACAAAGTGTTTACAGCGGGCGTCGAGCAATCGGCGCCCGTTTTGCATTTGAGGGTCAAACCGGCTCCGCGGCGCTGCCAGCGCCTCCACGCAGATGATACTCCTGAGTCCCGCGATTGACGACGTAATCCACGTCGATCACTGCGCTGTTGGCATATGTAAAACTTGGACCCAGACTGCGATAAAGCCGGTCGAAGTCACGTTCCACCGTCTGCCGATACAGATCATCGAAACTCTCGATCACGAAATAAGTCGGCTGAAGGTCGCTGATCACATAGTCGGTGCGCATCACTCGATCGACATTGAGCATGATGCGGTTGGGGCTTTCTGCTTCGACCGCGAATACTGCCTCGGTCGGGCCGGAAAGAATGCCCGCACCATAGGCGCGGATACCCTCAGGTTCCTCGATCAGGCCGAATTCCACTGTATACCAATAGAGAGAGCCAAGCGCTTTCAGCCGGTTATACCGCATCGCTTTCCACCCGGCCCGGCCATATTCCTGCATGTAATCCGCAAAGACCGGGTCGGTCAGCATCGGCACATGCCCGAACACATCGTGGAACACGTCGGGTTCCTGAATGTAATCGAACGTCTCTCGTGTGCGGATGAAATTGCCCGCCGGGAAACGGCGATTAGCCAAATGCCAGAAGAACACATGATCGGGGATCAGCATGGGTACGGGGACCACGCTCCACCCCGTCAAAGCCTGCAACTCTTCGCTCATTTCGCGGAAGTCGGGAACACCGCCCCGCGCCAGATCGAGCTTGTCTAAACCAGCGATAAAAGCACTCGCTGCACGGTACGGGCAATATCTCCATTTGCCGTGCGAACAAGTCGTTCCAGATTGCGTCTTCCTCGCTCGAATATTGCGTCTGCGCTGGTTCAAGCCAGTCCTCACCAATATGCGCTGGGCGCTGCAAAGGCGCAGTGAATACGTCCGCTGGCAAGTCGGGTAGGATGGAAAAGTCTTGTTCTGTTTCGAGGGTCGTGGCCATGATATGCAGCCTATAGCCCAAAAACATAGCAACACGCGAGGGAGGACTTTTTGGCTCAAGAAAAAGAGAAGCTGAAGAAAAAGCAGTATGAGGCGCTGATTGAGCCGCTGGAAGAGGAGTTGGTCCGCATGGCACGCTGGGCGCGCGCGACCGGTCAGCGGATCGTTGTGCTGTTTGAAGGGCGCGATACCGCGGGCAAAGGCGGGGCAATCCGTGCGGTTGGCGGACGTCTGAACCCGCGTCAATGCCGCACCGTAGCTTTATCCAAACCGAGTGATGATGAGCAAACCCAATGGTATTTCCAACGCTACATCGCGCATTTGCCCAGCGCGGGTGAGATCGTGCTGTTTGATCGCAGCTGGTATAATCGGGCGGGTGTTGAGCAGGTCATGGGCTTCGCCGATCAGGCACAAGTCGATGTGTTTTTGAAGCAAGCGCCAGTCTTTGAAAAGATGCTGGTCGATGATGGCATCTTGCTGTTCAAATACTGGCTGACGACGGATCAGGAAAATCAGGAAGAGCGGCTGCGAGAAAGGCTGGAGGATCCGCTCAAGCGCTGGAAGCTCTCACCCATCGATTTGGCCGCACGCGGCAAGTACGACGCGTATACGGAGGCGAGAGAAGCAATGCTGCGCGCCACCCACACGGATCACGCGCCCTGGACGCTGGTGGATTTTAACGATCAAAAGCTCGGTCGTCTGACGCTGGTGCGCGATCTTTTGCACCGTTTGCCCGATACGCATGTGGAGCCGCCCGCAATTGATTTTGCGCCGCTCGGCCGAGAGCCTGAGCAAGAAAGCTATGCGGTGCTTAAGCCGATTTCGGATTATCCTGTCTGAAGGTCATTGCGAGCCGAAGGCGAAGCAATCCAGCCATAAATTATCTGTCGATCAGGCAGGACGAATCTGGATTGCCGCGTCGCCATTCGGCTCCTCGCAATGACGAGCATCAAACAAACGCACTTGCCTTGGTAACCTGCCGACCATCGTCAGCAAACGCGCCGAGTTCATATCCATCGTCGCTTTGGCGCATCACCAGATGCAGTGGTTCGTCGACAATTGCCGGGCTTACCCCGCGAAAGGCAAAGCTGCTCAGCTGGTTTTCGCCCAACTTGCTTGCCGCCAATTGAAGCAGCAGCGAAGCAGTCAGTGGGCCATGCACTACTAGCCCGCGATAGCGCTCAACATCGCAGGCATAGGGCAAATCATAGTGAATGCGGTGCGTGTTGAAGGTGAGCGCGGAGTAGCGAAATAGCAGGCGCGGATCGGGTGTGAGAACGCGGTGCGCGTCCCATTCGCCAGGGTCGAATTCGGAATCGCCCAAGGGTGGCGGGTTGAGCGGCGTATTGGGTTCAGCCGCCTCGCGATAGACCAGCGTTTGCGTTTCGCTCACTGCCAATGACCCATTGGCATGCGTTTCGTGTTCTACATTCACGAAAACCAGCTGGCCTGATCCCCCGCTCTTTTCGTTGATTGAAGCAATACGGCTGGTCCGTTCTATCGTTGCGCCCACACCGATATCGCTGTGAAACTGCATCGCACTCGATGCCCACATACGGCGGGGTAATGGAATTGGCGGCAGAAAGCTGTCGGGGCCGTTGTCGCGCAAGGGATGGCCATCGGAGGCTAGCTGATCGGTATTCGCCTCCGGCGTGCAAAGACACAGGTGAATCCCTTGGGGCATGAGGTGTGAGAGTGGGCGGCTCTGGTCCAATAAATCAAAGGTCGCGAGCCAGCGTTGCGCCAAAGCCAGGTCTACCTGATCCGTCTGACGTTGCTCACGCCTGATCCAGGCGTCCCAATCACCCGGCATCAGGTTGCCCGCTCAAAGATCGCGGCCATGCCTTGCCCGCCGCCAATGCACATTGTCTCCAGTCCATAGCGTGCTTGGCGACGCTGCATTTCGTGCGCCATATCCGCCAGAATTCGCCCGCCGGTTGCGCCGATGGGATGGCCGAGCGAAATACCTGACCCGTTGACGTTCACGATGTCACGGCGGCTGTCATCCTCGGCAAATCCCCAACCTTTCATCACGGCCAGCGCCTGAGGTGCAAAGGCTTCGTTCAATTCAATCAGATCGATATCGCCCCAGCCCATGCCGCTGCGCGCGAATAGCCGCTCGACCGCCGGGACAGGGCCAATCCCCATGCGGCTGGGGTCGCAACCTGCCGCTGCCCAGCCTGTGAACCACAGTATTGGCGTCAGGCCCAGTTCCTCTACCTTGTCCTCGGCTACGACAAGACAGGCCGCTGCAGCGTCGTTTTGTTGGCTGGCGTTCCCGGCTGTCACAATCGCCTTGGGATTGGTCTTGCCCTCGATCGCGCGCAGGCTGCCGAGTGATTCCATGCTCGCATCGGCGCGATAGCCTTCATCATGGTCAAAACGCACCGGATCGCCGCGACCCCTTCCTTTCTTGGGTGGGACGTCCACAGGCACCAATTGTGCACCGAACTTGCCTGCTTCCCATGCGGCGGCTGCATTCTGGTGACTGCGCACGGCGAAAGCATCCGCCTCCTCGCGCGTAATGCCATAATCCTGCGCGAGATTTTCGGCTGTTTCGATCATGCCAGTGATGACGCCAAAGCGTTCGATGGGCTGGCTCATCAACCGCCCGCGTGCAAGCCGATCATGCAGCTTGAGGTCGCCAGCCCGAACGCCTTTGCGCAACTGCGTGGTGTAGTGCTCGACATTAGACATGCTTTCAACGCCGCCCGCGACCACGGAATCCGCTGCGCCGGTTTGAACCATCATCGCCGCGTTCACGACGGCTTGCAGGCCAGAGCCACAGCGCCGATCAAGCTGATAACCTGGCACTTCGATTGGCAGGCCTGCCGCAAGCCATGACCAGCGGCCAATCGCGGGTGCTTCGGCATTGCCATAGCCTTGACTGAACACGACATCATCGACGCGGTTCGGATCGACCCCGCTGCGTTCGATCAGCGCCTTCAGAATGACCGCCCCAAGCGCGCCCGCGCCTATCGGTGCCAGTGTGCCGAGGAACTTGCCTACCGGCGTGCGCAAGGGTTTGCAGATGGCGACGCGGCGCAAAGTCATTTGATTTTCTCTCCGTTCTTACTGAGCCTGTCGAAGTGCGACTGGCACGAACCCCCACCCTTCGACAAGCCCAGGATGAGCGGTTCTCGCTACTCTTTATCGCTTAGCGCCACTGTGCCCGCATCCACCAGCTTGCCAATCGCTCCGCTCGAAAGACCCAGCCTCTCGGACAAAATCTCTTCGCTGTGCTGGCCAAGATACGGTGCTGGCGCCGGATCGCCTGCCTCGCGCTCTGGGATGTTGGCAAAGCTGCGCGGCGCGGGATAATCCAAACCACTGGGATTGGCCGGAGCGGGTCCGAATAGCGGATTGTTGCCGACCAAATCCGCATCATTGGCCGCTTCATGCGCCGTGCGATATTTCTCGAACGTGCACCCACTTGCTGACATACGTGCCTCCAACGCGGCGTAGTCATGGCTCGCCGAGACGCCTTGGAACAGGTCAAACAACCGGTGTCGATGTGCAAAACGTGGCGTGTCGCCGTCGGCGAACTGAACGCCCAGTTCCGCTTCCAATTTCCGAATGGCGAGGCTCAGGCCAAACGCTTCGACGAGCCCATCCCATTGTTTGGCTGTGAGCGCGGCGACCATAAATCGCACACCATCCCTAGTGCGAAAATCGCGTCCGAATGCGCCCCAGATCGCGTTACCCAGCCGCTCGCGGTCCGCGCCACGATAGAGCATTTCGGCCATGGCTCCGGAATTGGCCAGCGTGCCTATCGCTACATCGCCCAGCGGGATGCGCACTTCATTGCCTTCGCCTGTGGCATCGCGATGGCGTAGAGCGGCTAGCAGCGCAAACGCTGCATAGGCTCCTGTGATGAAATCCCATGCGGGTAGCACCTGATTGACCGGGGGTGCAGTGCGCATGTCCCAGTCCTCAGGCCCGCACATCAGCGGATAACCGACCGCTGCGTTGACGGTAAAATCCATCGCCTGCCGCCCATCATGCCAGCCCATGATCCGCACCGAGACGAGGTCATCGCGGCCTTCACTCATCGCTGCGTGGCTGAGGAAACTTTTTTCCGGCAGATTGGTGATCACTTGTCCGGTTGAACGAGCGAGTTCAACCAGCAATTCTCGCCCTTCTGCACTGCGCAAATCCAATGCGACCGATTTCTTGGCACGATTGAGGTTTTCCCAGCTTAGAGAGCGCCCCTCTTTTGTGAGCATGTACCTATCATAATCAAGACCGCCTGCCTTGTGATCTACGCGGATGACCTCTGCACCCATTTGCGCGCAATAGAGGCCGGCAGTTGGGGATGCGACGAAACTGGATGCCTCGATGATCGACAGGTTTGAGAGAAGGTTGTACATTTTTATCCCGTCTTTTGGTGCCTAGCCACCCGCTCCCTCCACCCTTCCACCCGGATCGTACTCCGGTGTGAAAATCCGGGTGGAAGGGTGGAGGGAGCGGGTGGCTAGGTTCATGGATCAGGCCTCCGCCTGATCCAAATCCATCAAGAATTCCCCCATTCCCGCAACATGTGCTTGGCAATCTGCAGATAGAGAATTTGCGTCGTGCCCTCATAGATTCGGTAAATGCGGGCATCGCGATAGAAGCGCTCTGCGTCGTATTCGGCCAAATACCCAGCGCCGCCATAAATCTGCACCACGCGGTCAACTACGCGCCCGCACATTTCGCTGGCGAATACTTTGAATGAGGCCGCCTTGCGCAGGATATTTTCACCGCGATCCGCCCGTGCAGTAACGTCTGCCATCATCGCTTCCGCAGCGTAAATTTCCATGTCACTTTCTGCGAGCATTTGCTGGATCAGCTGAAAATTGGCGATGGGTTCGCCGAAAGCTTGTCGTTCATTGGCATAGCGAAGCGCACTGTCGAGCGCGCGGCGCGCATACCCGGTTGCCGCAGCTCCAACGGAAATTCGGCCATTATCGAGGCTCATCATGGCGAAGCGGAAGCCCTTGCCTGTCTCGCCGCCTAGCAGCGCATCACCGGGGACCTTCACGTCATCGAGCATGACATCTGAGATGTGGCTGCCCGACTGACCCATTTTCGCGTCCGGGCTGCCCGTCGACATCCCCGGCGTATCCATCGGCACGATAAATGCGCTGACATGAGCGTTTTTGGGCAGCGCTTCTTTCTCCGTCCGCGCCATGATCAGCGCAACATCGGCATGCGGCGCGTTCGTGATGTATCGCTTGGTGCCATTGAGTATCCAGCCATTGCCGTCAGGATCTGGCACCGCCATCGTTTGCATTGCTGCGCTGTCAGATCCAGAACCCGGCTCGGTCAGGCCGAAGCATGCGATCTTGCCATTGGCGATCTGTGGCCACCATTCAGCCTTTTGCGCATCGGTCGCGCCGTTCTTGATCGCGGAATTGAACATCCCGACATTGATCGAGAAGATTGATCGAAATGCTGGGGCAGCATAGCTCATGCAGCGCACCGTGCGGGCATATTGGGTCATGTTGAGGCCCGCACCGCCATATTCTTCGGGCACGGACAGGCCAAACAGGCCCATTTCTTTCATCTCGCCGATAATGTCGTCAGGGATCGCATCGTTCGCAATGACATCGGGTTCTGCCGGGATCAGCCGTTCGCGAACGTAACGATCGAGCTGCTCAATAAACTGCTCAAAGGTTTCGGCATCCATGCCCGGTGTCGTCATTCGCTTGCGTCCTCTCGCTCTGCATTTTGAGTGGCATCCGCATTCGCCTCGCTCTCTTCCATGAGAACCTCTGCGGGAATGCGCCGCTCTTCCAGCATCTCCGCTGCTTCATCAAGCGCGCGCGCTTCATCGACCGTTACCGCGCCAGGCCCCGGATCATTGCCCGATGGCCCGCATGTGGCCAGAAACGCCATGCTTAAAATCACCAAAAGGCGGCGAAGACCCAATGACTCGCCGCCCCTCACTATATCGATTGGTTTATAGGTCAGCAGCATCCATTGCTGCTCCTACATATCATCTTCGCCAGCTGCCTCAGGAGCTCCGGAGTCGATCATGCCATCAGCAGTATCGGCGGCTTCGCCAAGCGCGTCGGCGACATCCGCAGCAGCGGTCGCGGCTTCATCAGCCTCTTCAGCTATGACGGCCTGTTCAGCTTTGCTGGTTTCGCCTGTTTCAGCGGTTTCTTCTTCCATGGCTGCGCCCTCATCAGCGACGGCTTCTTCATCGACCCCGGTCAGTGCATCATTTGCCGGAATCTCGACAGTGTCAGCTTCCGCCTCGGTTGCCGCGTCTTCTGCGCTGCCACAGGCGGCCAGTGCGAGGGCGGTACTAGCTACTAAAGCAATACGAATTTTCATGAGTGTTACTCCCCAAACGACCCGGCGACCCGCCAGGTTTCGATTCGAACGGTAGTATGACACGGCGCGGGGGGCCAAGTCCAAATGTGAAAATCGCACGTCCGTTACCAGATGAGGTCGTTATTTGGCTAAAGACTTTGCTGAAAACCGTATCGTCGAGGGCATTGGGGTAATTTGTGCTGGCTTTGGCGGGTTTGACGGCCTTAGGCTTTGGCTATGAACTCACGAACCCTATTTATCGTCCTAGCCTCGGCAACCGCTCTTGTAAGCGCGCCATACTCTGTCGCCTCAGCGCAGAACCAACGCGGTGCGTTTACGGTGGCCGAAATGGGCCTCAGCTTTGACGACCTGCAACAGGCGGTCGATGCGATTGGCGGCGGCGAAGGCACAATTGTGATTGCGCCGGGCACATATCAGCAATGCGCCGTGCAACAGCGCGGGAGGATTGCCTACCGCGCCGAACAACCCGGCAGCGCCGTTCTTCGCGGGCGCGCTTGTGAAGGCAAGGGCGCGCTGGTGCTTCGCGGGGATGGCGCGTTTGTAGAGGGGCTGGTCTTCGCCAACATCTCCGTGCCCGATGGCAATGGCGCAGGCATTCGGTTTGAGGCGGGTGATCTGACCGTCACGCAAAGCTGGTTTCGCGATAGTGAGCAGGGAATCCTTACCACGAACACGCAATCGCTTACGCTCCGCATCGACAAATCGACCTTTTCGGGGCTCGGTACATGTGAAGGCGCGGGCGGATGCGCGCATTCGGTTTATATTGGTGGCATAGCCGAGGCGGTCATTACCAATAGCCGTTTTGAGGCGGGATCGGGCGGACATTATCTGAAATCACGCGCGGCCCGCACGGTCGCGAGCAATAACAGTTTTGATGACAGCGCCGGTCGCGGCACCAATTACATGATCGACCTGCCCAATGCAGGTGGTGGTGAAGTGACCGGCAACTGGTTTGTTCAGGGGCGTGACAAGGAGAATTATTCCGCCTTTATCGCTGTCGGAGCAGAGGGTGCCCGCAACAGCGCCGATGGCCTGAGGATCGCCGGCAACGATGCGCGTTTTGTGCCGGGCCTGCGCCGATCAAGCACCTTTGTTGCGGATTGGACCGGTGACAACCTGATTATTCAAGGTAACAAACTGGGCGCGGGTTTGCAGCGTTTCGAAAGGCGCTGATGCGTTTTCCGTTCAAGCTTTCAGCGAACGGAAAAGCTAACGTTCAAGCGCCGCGCAGGCTTCTCGCGGGCTCGGCCCTCGATCCGCGTTAAGGGCCAGTATTTTCGGCCAGTTCAAAGCGCACCGGTACGCCATATCGCTGCGCGAGCATATCGGCTTTCGCAAAGGCCCGGTACGGCTTGCTCATCGGTCAGTTTGTCAGCATGTTCGGTCAGGAGGGCATCGGCCCTCTCATTGCCCAATGTCGCTGCGACCAGCCAGTGCGCGACCGCTTCTTGCAAGTCCGCTGCCACACTTTCACCATTGGCATGCATAATGCCAAGACCCAGCAATCCGTCGGCGCTGCCAAGCTGCGCGGCAGCCTGATAATAACGCATCGCAGCAACCTGATTGATCGCAACGCCGCGTCCATTGGCATGCATGACGGCCAGGCTAACCAGCGCGTCCGGATTTTTCTGTCCTGCTGATTTGCGAAGCAGGCTTACGGCTTCCTCCAGCGTTCCAGACGCGGTGCCCTCGTCAATCATCACGGCGAGCCGCCATTGCGAATAGGCATCGCCCAGTTGCGCAGCGGTGCGATATAGGGATGCTGCTTTTGCCGGATCGTGGCTGACATGCTGCCCCTGATCGTGAAACCAGCCGAGATAGCCGGTCAGTTCAGCATCACCTTTGTCGGCGCCAGATTGTGCTATTGCGAATGCTGCGTCACTGCTGCCGCTATCAAGCAGAGTGTCAACATCCGCGCGCGATTGCGCGGCTATTGGCGCTGCTGAAAAGGTGCTCAGCGCGGTCAAAGCAAGGAAAAGCGTGCGTGTCATCAAACTGTCTCATTTTGGGACAGGCTTGATGCCTGCCGCGGATGAGCAGAATGCGGCGATGCACATCAATCAGGCCAGCGCGTTAAGGGTGATTTTGGCCGACAGTCCCCATCTTAGACGGGTATGCCCGCATTGTTAATCTGATGCGGTGACTTCGAACGCGGGCGCATATCGCACGACCCCGCTCGGTGCTTCACCCTCCAGGATCAGGCGCTGGAAAAACTCCGGCGGCGGGCCAGGATAGGTCAGCTGCGGGTCATGCTCAAAGCCAAAGCGCGGATAATACTCATTGCTGCCGAGCAGGATAATGCCCTTCGCGCCGCGTTCGCGCATATTGGCAATTCCTCGCTGGATCAGCATTCCGCCAATGCCCTGCTTTTGCAGTGTTGGCGTCACCGAAACTGGCCCAAGCCCATACCAATCTTGCGTACCATCACTGATGGTCACAGGCGAAAATGCGATATGCCCCACGACGCCATTCAGAATCCTCTGCGACCAGCGATAGCGTGAGATCGCCATCGGTCCGCAGGTGGTTGATCAATGCCGGTTCGCTTCCATCGTTGAACCACATCGGCGCGAACGCGGCCTTCGTCAGCGCAAAGATCGCTGCTTCATCACCTGGCTTTTCGGGCCTCAATATGACTGCGGTCATGGGAGTAAATGCCCCGAGCGGTCGCGTTTGGTCGCCAAATAGCGGGTGTTGTGCGGGTTGTCCGGCAGACTGTGCGGCACGCGCTCAGTGACGGTGACACCCTCTTCGGTCAACCCTGCCACCTTGGCGGGATTGTTGGTCATTAGGCGAATCTCTTTGACTGCCATTAACTTTAGCATTCGCGCTGCGGTGCCGAAATCGCGTGCTTCATCGGGTAGACCAAGCCGCGTATTCGCATCCACCGTGTCAAAGCCCTGATCCTGAAGCTGATACGCGCGCAGCTTGTTGATGATGCCGATCCCGCGTCCCTCCTGACGCATGTAAAGCAATATGCCCCAACCGCCGTGCTGTGCTTCATGCGCCATCGCATGGAGCGCCGCGTCCAGCTGTGGCCCGCAATCGCATTTGAGGCTGCCCAAAACATCGCCCGTAAGACACTCGGAGTGTAGCCGGACAAGCGGCGTGCGTTCCGCGCTACGTTGCCCGATAACCAACGCAACATGTTCCCGCGTGTCGGCTGGGCTGCGGAAGGCGATGATTTGAGCATCGTCACTTGTCGATATGGGCAAGCGGGCGCGGCTGGCGATCATCAAATGCTTGGGGTCGGTAAGTTCGGCAAAGTCATCGAGCGACATTTCGACAGCTGTTTCTGCGCCCGTAGGATCGACCATAAAGGCTGGCAGGATCCCTGCTATGCGCGCCAGCTCCAAAGCGGCTCGTGCGGTTTCCTGCCAATTCATCGACAACGCCTTGAACGGCCCCATCAGAGGATTGGCGAGGTCTTGCGAAGGATCGGCGACTGCCACAGCGCGAGCCAATGCAAACGGCTCTGAACACCGTAGCAAGACGGGTTCTCCGGGATTGGCGGCATCGCGTTGATTGGCGAGCTTGAGCGTGACTGCGCGGCTGGCAGATACCAGAAGCGCCTCTGATTCCAACTCCCCGCGATAAGCAGTCTCAATCGGTTGGAGTACCGGCCCATTCTCTATTTGCACCGGCCAACCATGGCGCAGCGCGTCCACCGCCTGCGCGGCGCGGCGACCGGGTGAATTGGCCGGCGAGAGGTCCATTCCGCTCAGAGATCAAACTCCGTCACCAATGGCACGTGATCTGATGGCTTTTCCCAGTCACGGGCATATTCATGCACTGAATGTCCGGTGGTCTGCTTCGCGAGTTCGGGACTGGCCCACATATGATCGAGCCTCCGACCGCGATCATTCACTTTCCAGTCGCGCGAACGATAACTCCACCAGCTGAAATAGCGCTCCGGATCTTTGATGTGCTCGCGGCCCACATCGACCCAGCCATGCGCGTCCATGAAGCGCTGCAAAGTTTCCACCTCAATCGGTGTATGGCTGACCACCTTGAGCAATTGCTTATGGCTCCACACGTCGCTTTCAAGCGGAGCGATGTTGAAATCGCCCACGATCATGGTGGGCCGCTCAATCGCTTCTGCCCAGCGGGTCATTCGGCCAAGAAAATCCAGCTTCTGGCCGAATTTGGCGTTTTGCTCGCGATCAGGAATGTCACCGCCCGCAGGCACGTACACATTTTCCAGAACCATGCCCTGATGCGCCGGATCGGTTAGCTCCACGCCGACATGCCGCGCCTCGCCATTATCCTGCCAATCGTGGCGCGAAAATTCCGTGAAGGGCACTTTGCCGACCGTTGCGACCCCGTGATATCCCTTTTGTCCGTGCACCGCGAAATGCTCGTATCCCAGCGCGCGAAACGCTTCATAGGGAAACTGCTCTTCCTGACATTTGATCTCTTGCAAGCAGAGAATGTCAGGCGATTGCTCAGTAATAAAGCGCCCGACAATAGGCATGCGCAGGCGGACGGAGTTGATGTTCCAAGTGGCGATAGAAAGCATGGTCAGGTGCTTAGGAGCGTGAGCCAGATGCGGCAAGGTTCGCGGCGCTGACCCAGTGCATTGCCTCGGTGGTCAGGCCCAATGCGATATGGCGATGCTTGGATACATGACAAAGTTTGGAACTAATCGTGCAAGTATGAATTTGAACACATAAGTATTTTGGCGCGATATCTAAATGCGGGGCAACAAAAAACCCTCGTACCGGGGGCAATGGCACGAGGGTTTCCTGTGTGCGTTCGTCACGCGTTTTACAAAGTGGGTACCGAAAGCTTGAGCAACAGGGGGGAACCCAAACTCATCCACTTTGCAATTAGAATAATATTAGGCATGTGCTTGCTTGTCGATGAACAATCGCCAGCAATTGGCCGCAACGACGAAACGATCCGACTGTGAAGCGTTCAGCGGGGTCGACGAGATGAGCGGCGCGGATCGCGGAACCTGAATGCACTGTCCGCAACGGCGACTCCATAACGATGGTTTCGCAACCGCACCGTTGTCCGGTGATTCTGCGAATCGAGCGCTACCCAATGGGTCAGTCGCATACCGCCTGGTGCAGCAGCTTCCCGCTCAAAAATCAGGGTGATGATGCCAAACTCAGGACGCTTGGGGTCGCGCACCTCTACGCTCACAACGTCATTATGGCCCGTGGGCACCAGTCTGCCGTATTTTTTCACGTCGCGTGATGGATCGAGCAACGCGCCCAGCGGCGAGTTTCTGATTGGCCAGCGTTGGACCTGATCCACTTCATAGTCGACGAGATAAAGCGACTTGCCGTTTGAGACGACGAGCATCTGAGCGCTCTTCTCATACTCAAAACGGATTTTGCCTGGCCGTTTCAGCGTCAGTTCGCCTGCAATGGTTCGCCCGGCCCGGTCGGTCTGGGTGAAATCGGCTTTCAAGGTCGCAATGCTGCGCAAGGCCTCAACCGCGCGATCAAGGTCGCCAGCGGCGGCTTGAGCAGGCGTCGGGGTCGTCACAATCGCGGCTGGCACAGCAGCACACAGGGAAAGAGCGAGCGCTGAACCCGCAACCCCGAGTTTCGATGCAAATAGTTGTTTGGTGAAACTAGTCATACCAGCGCATTTATCGCTCTGGCGTTGAACTGTCACTGAATATCGCGCGCTGCATATGTTAAGCGACGCGCGAAAGTTACGACACGTTCTTACTTGATTTTGGCTTCCTTGAACTCGACATGTTTGCGCACGACGGGGTCATATTTGCGGAAAGTCATCTTCTCGGTGATGTTCCGAGGGTTCTTTTTCGTCACATAGTAAAAGCCCGTGTCTGCAGTCGAGACGAGCTTGATCTTGACGGTTGCGGGCTTCGCCATGGCGGTATCCTAAATCGTGCATGAGGCCCCATGTTGAGGCCGAAAAATAATAGGCGGCACGCGCTGTGCCGCCGTTCAGGCGCGCCCAATGAGTGATTCACGGGAAAAAGTCAAGCAAGACTCACCAATCAGAGCGAGTCGGCTTTCCGCGATTGGCCTTTACTGTGCCGCGTGCTTTCTTGGCCTTGAGGCGCTGCGTTTTGCCAACTCGGTTCAGGCGCGATTTCTTGCGGGCACGAGGCGGCGTGAGTGCTTCGTTCAACATTGCCACGAGGCGTACCCGCGCGGCTTCCCGATTTTGTTCCTGCGTACGGTACTCGCTAGCAGTCAGCACGATCTCGCCTGCTTTGGTCAGTTTGCTGCCAGCTTCCTCTTTCAACCGGCTAAATGCGTCTGGTGGAAGGCCAAGCGCAAAGACATCGACCCGCAGCTGAACGGCGGTCGCGACCTTGTTGACGTTTTGTCCGCCCGGCCCGGACGCAGCGATGAATTTCTCCTCGGCCAGCTCCAGTGCACGATCGGTGATTTTACCCATCACCAAAGCCAAGGTTGATGAAGTCGGCTGGCATGGGTGCGACCGCCTCTATCGGCGGTTTTCCCTCACGCGGCACGACGAGTGCACTGGCATGGAGCATGGTGCGCCGCGCACCAGAGGCGTTCCCGTAGATCGGGTCGCCGAGAAGAGCGATGCCTATGCCACTTGCCGCATGGACGCGTAGTTGGTGCGTGCGCCCGGTTTCTGGATGAAATTCAACCAGCGCAAGACCGTTTTGAACCGATCGGACGTTCCAATCGCTCGCGGCGGGTTTCCCCTTTTTGGCTGGGATCATTCGCCACCCTTTTTCCGCTGAGCTGATTTTTGACAGCGCCAGTTCGATGCGTCCCTCTTGCTGCTCCGGCACACCGGCGAGGATACCCAGATAGGTCTTTTGCGGCAGACGTTCCTCAAATGCGCGATTGAAGCGTTTGAGCGCTTTTGGATTTCGCGCGAGCAGCAGGCATCCGCTGGTGTCGGTATCAAGCCTATGCACGGCGACGGGAGGGCGCTGAAACCCAAGCTTGAGCGCTTCCAGATGATCTTCGAGACAAGGGCCGCCTTTGCGCGGACGATCCACCGGCAGACCTGCAGGTTTGTCAATGACAAGCGCCTCGCCGTCTTCGAAGAGTATCTCGGGAGTGTTCATCTTATCTGAGTGCTCCGGACGAGGGTGGCGATGGCTTATCGATCATACCAAAACCGCAGGCATCAGGCCACGCACAGAATTGCCCAGCAGAAAGCCGTCTTCCAAGTCTTCGATCCGTAATTCGCCTTCGCGAGCCGCGCCGCTGGTCAAAAGGACCTCGCGCTGAATGCCGGGCAGCAAGCCAAGCCCGGTACCGCTGGTGTGACAAATGCATCATCTTCCGCGCGAACGAATATGTTACTGATCGTTCCTTCGGTCAGCGTACCGTTTGGGTGAAGGAATAGCGCTTCATCAGCGCCATGATCCTGTGCCACCGCGCGTGCATCCTCGTAGAAGCCGCGATCACTAGTCTTATGGCGCAAACGCCAATCGCCAGGATCCACCGGCAGGGGCAAGATTATACAGCGCGCCGGCTCGGGCCAAGCAGGGGGAGCGGTGCCGCCTCCAGTGCGACCTCTCCACTGCGCGCGGCGACGAGGCGTATTTTCGCCTTACGCTCCAGATCAAAACACAACGCATGCAACTGATTGCGTGCTGCGTGCCGATCGAAGGAGAACCCCAATTTCGTGGCGCTTGCTTTCATCCGTGCCAAATGCAGCTCAAGATGCGCGATGCCGGTCTCTGGTTCAAAGCGCATTGTTTCAATCAGATCGAAACCGTGGGCGGACAGGCCGGGCTCGCTCGCTCTGGCGAAACCGCCCTTCAGGATCGCCTCCCGCCATTCGGTCAGCGGGTCACTGTCAGCAACAATTGCGCCACCAACGCCCAGCACTGCTTTGCCCCGTTCGTTCTCAACTTCGGTGAGGCGCAAGGTTCGGATCGCAACATTGAATGCGGCATCTGACACGCCGCTATCACTAGGGGCATCGATGCGGCCAATCGCTCCGCAATAGGGACCGCGCGGATCGCGCTCGACTGCGTTAATCAGCTCCATCGCCCGGATCTTCGGCGCACCGGTAATCGAGCCACAAGGGAAGATCGCTCGGACCAAGTCCATCGGCGTTTGATCGGCGGCAAGCTGAGCCCGTACCGTGCTGACCATTTGATGGACGGTCGGATAACTTTCAATCTTGAAGGGCTCATCCACCCGCACGCTGCCAGGTTGTGCCACCCGGCTGAGATCGTTGCGCAGCAGATCAACGATCATCAGATTCTCGGCCTTGTCCTTTTCAGAGGTTGCGAGGTCCTCTTTCAATGCAAGATCCTCGGCGCCGGTGCGGCCGCGCGAGCGTGTGCCTTTCATCGGTTTAGCTTTGGCCTCACCCTCTTTCAACGAAACGAACAGCTCTGGTGATAAGCTCAATAGCCAGTGCGAGCCGTCATAGATGAGCCCGCCATAGCCAGCCTGTGCTGCTGGCCTCAGCGCCGCGTACAGCGCGATTGGATCGCCGGAAAATCCACCGACGAGCGGCAGCGTGAGGTTGGCCTGATAGATGTCGCCAGCCCGGATCGCTTCCTGCAAATCGGAAAATGCCTTTTCATACGCGCCCTGAGAGATGGCGGGGTCGAGCGGGCCAAGATGTGGGTCGCCTCCGTTGCTTGCATCCGTCAGCCAATCATTAACATGCGCTGATTGTATAACCCGCGGCGCATCGAAAAGCCCCAGCCAGACGAGCGGTCCATCCGCGCCCGTTCGAGCAGCGGCGAGCGACGAAAGGCGATCTTCAAGTGCGAGCCCGGCTTCATAGGCTATGTATCCGGCCAAATGCAGTTTGTGCTCTCGCCGAGCCGCATCCGCGGCCGCCAGTATATCCGCGACCTGCTCTGGCCGATGAGCGACGAAGGTCTGCTGCGGATCGGAATAGAGCAGAGCGTCTGCAACGGTCGCATCGCCCGCTGCACTGCGTGCGTCATCAAGCAGGACCATTGGCGAACGTTCACTCATCAGGCTCGCTCTTTAACTCATGTTTCCCCCTGTCGAGCCGCTTGACCGTCCCGCCCTGTTTCGCCACACAATCCGGCTGATCAAAATGTGTTTCGGGGATGGTGCATTGGACGATATTTTTCTTGGGCTTGGCGGTAATGGTGAGAAGCAATATCTGCGGCTGGGCCAGGCCAATCGTCACGGACTGATCGCGGGCGCGACGGGTACGGGTAAGACTGTCACGCTACAGGGTTTGGCCGAGAGCTTTTCCGCGCGCGGTGTCCCGGTATTCGTCGCCGATGTGAAGGGCGATTTGTCCGGTGTGTCTATGCCGGGCAGTGCCAGTTTCAAACACGCCGACAAGCTTGAAGGGCGCGCCAAAGAGCTGGGGATGGATGACTACGGCTATTCCGACAATGCCGCCGTTTTCTGGGATCTGTATGGTGAGAAAGGCCATCCGATCCGCACAACAATTTCCGAGATGGGGCCGCTTTTGCTGGCGCGCCTGCTTGATCTGAATGAGACGCAGACGGGCGTGCTGAACATCGTGTTCCGCTTTGCCGATGATGAGGGGCTATTGCTGCTCGATCTGGAAGATTTACAGAGCATGCTGGCGCACACGGCAGAGAATGCCAAGGATCTGTCGGCCAAGTATGGCAACGTTTCCAAGGCCAGCGTCGGCGCGATCCAACGGCAATTGCTGAGCCTCGACAGTCAGGGTGTGGCGCAGTTCTTTGGCGAGCCTGCACTGGAAATCGATGACTTTATCGCCACCGACAAACAAGGGCGCGGAATCATCAATATCCTCGCGGCTGACAAGTTGATGCGCAGCCCAAAGCTGTACGCGACATTCCTGTTATGGCTGCTCGCCGAACTGTTTGAGACACTGCCTGAGGTTGGTGACCCCGAAAAGCCCAAGCTCGTCTTCTTCTTTGATGAAGCGCACTTGCTGTTCGACGATGCGCCCAAGGCATTGGAAGATACGATTGAACAGGTTGTGCGCCTGATCCGCTCCAAAGGTGTTGGCGTATACTTCGTCACGCAGAATCCGATCGATATTCCCGAAGAGATAGCGGGCCAGCTGGGCAACCGCGTACAGCATGCCCTTCGCGCCTTCACGCCCCGCGATAAGCGCGCGATCAAGGCGGCTGCTGAAACATTCCGGATCAATGAGGAGCTGGACGTTGAGCAGGCGATTACCGAGCTGAAAGTTGGTGAGGCGCTCGTCTCAACCTTGCAGGAAGACGGTGCACCTTCGATTGTGCAACGCACGCTGATCAAGCCTCCGCGCTCGCGCCTCGGCCCGGTTACCGCGAAAGAGCGCGCAATCATCAATTCGGTCAGCCCGTATGATGGCAAATATGAAGATGCCGTGGACCGCGAAAGCGCAGAAGAAGTGCTGGCAGCGAAAGCTGTCGATGCGGCTGAGACTGCTAAAGAGGTTGCGGAAAAGGGCGAAGAAGAAGTTCGCAAGCGTACCGCGCAAGACGAAGAGCATTTGGGAAAAGGCAATTGGTCGAGGCATGAAGGTGGCAGCAGGCTCTGCGGCTGCGATGGCCGCCTCGGCAGTCTTGGGCAAGAAAAGCCGGGCCAACCCGATGCGTTCGGCGGCAACGTCGGCAGCGGGTTCCATCGCAACCGATTTGGCTGGCCCAGTGGCGGGACGGTTTGTGCGTAACCTTATTGGCGGTTTGATGCGATAATCGCCGCGCTTGGCAAAAGCGCGATCAAAACTTAATCTAAGGTGAGCTTGAAGTTTTTAAAACGTAGCCGTGTTCCGATCTCGAAGCCGATCAATGCATCTCCACCAATGCTGCGCAGCATTTCTTCGCAGGCTTTTCTATCCCGCTCGGGCAAGCTCGCGAGATAGTCGAGTGCGCGCTGTAACATCCATAGGCTGAAGGGGATCGCGATGCGCTGTCCCGTTACGCCTTCGACCGTGAAGTCAGTCATGCCCAGTGCGCGAGGTAGCTCTGCGTCCGGATTTGCCGCTGCCCAATCACGCAGCATGTCTGCGACATTTTGCAGGTAAGGTATCTGCTCACTCATCATGCGGTTGAGCACCGGTTCCAGTGTGGTCGGTATCGCATCATCGGCCAAGAACTCGCCAGACAGCGGCTCTTTCACATCTGTCATGCGCAACACCCATTCAGCGACACGTGGTGCCAGACGCCGCATCATCTCGCCCGACTTCGGATCGCGATAGTTGTGCGCGTAAAGCGGCCCGATCAGCCCCAAATCCCCAATCGAAGGACGTGTTCCCAGTAGAAAAGGATGCTCGGCGAAATGGGTATCAAGGTCCGCGAGCAAGGCCTCATAGCTTGCTTCAATCGCGGGAATGGTCGCATCATTGATGCCAAGCATCGGCACAAAACCGCGAAAGTTCGCACCGCGTTCTTTGCCCGCCTCATATTGCTGGTCCGGCGTGCCGTCGGGCAAGGCGACTTTGCCGAACTCACCGTAAACCCACTCTTCGTTATAGTTCCAGCGATAGTGCATCGCGGGAATGACCAGCCACTCATCGCCAAAGCACTCCAGCAAGAGCGCAGCGAGCTTCTGACGTGGGCTTTCGGGATATACCGATGGGCCCGCTGTGCTTTGTTCATAGTGATCGATGATTAGCGTAGTGTCTTGCAGGATCACTCCATCGCTGCACTCGACCACCGGGATGACCGGACGCCCCACATTGGGAATGATCACTTTGGCATAGATGTCGGGGGTCGATAGGACTTCGCGATAATCCACCCCCTTCCAATCCATATAGGCGCGGGCTTTTCCAGAATAGAGCGATAGCGGTGCGGCATAGAGCGTGTCGGTCATGCGCGCACTGTGCGCGGGCTTACGCTACACTGGCAAGCGAAATTCCGCGCGAAGGCCGCCTTGGTCGCGATTTGTTAGAGTAAGTGATCCACCGTGCTGTTCAGCGACAGCGCGTGCGATGGTCAGGCCCAAACCTGCGCCACCGGTTGCTCGGTTTCGGCTGGCCTCACCGCGCGCAAACGGCTCCAACATGCTCCCAATCTGATCTGGCGGGATACCAGGCCCCGTATCTGTGACCGCAAGAATGACGTGATTAGCGTCGCGTGCAACACTCACATCCGCGCTCCCGCCATAGCGCAGCGCATTGTTGATGAGGTTGCGCAGACCGCGTTTCAGCCATGTCAGATGCACCGGCGCCACGACACGCTCGCTCTGGATCAGCATCACTGGCTTGCCTTGGTCCTCATACTCTTCAACAATCGAAATCAGCAGCGCAGACAATTCGACAGCTTCGGGCCGCGCATCATTTTTACCTATCCGGGCGAGGTCGAGAATTTCATCGAGCGTGCGCGTGATGTCCTCAACTGTTTCGCTCATCTTCGCGCGTTGAGCATTATCCTCGACACTCTCAATCCGCACGCGCAGCGCGGCCAAGGGAGTCTTGAGGTCATGACCGATTGCGCCCAACATCACGTCTTTCTCACTCAGCATGCCGGCGATGCGCGCCTCCATAGTGTTATGCGCGCGGGTTAAGCCCGCGACGTCGTGCGGCCCGCGTTCCGGCAACGGTTCAACAGCGGCGCCACTTACGGCAAACATTTCCGTGCGTTTCCGCAGCTCGGCCAGCGGCCCGGTAATCCGGCGCAGCATCCAATAAAGCAGTCCCATCAAGACGGTGAAGAGAACTGCGGTTTGCAGCGTGATCGCGCCAAGGCCCGTACGATCGCGTGGCGGCAGAGGCAGCCGGACCACACGCCAAGTGCTTTCACCGGTACGGCGCAAACCGGCAACCAAAAGTCCTTGGCTTTGCGTTGTGCGCCGTTGCAGGCGAGGTGAGCGGGCGATGGCATCTGCCCAATCGCTATCCTTGAGCCAAGGCCGTACGGTGATGGCAACCTCGGCCACATCAATGCCTTGCTCTGTCAGGAATTGGCGCAATTGCGCCTCGCGATCAGAATTACGCACCTCGTCATCGGCGACAGGATTGCTGACAGACTCACTAAATCTTAGCCGTCGCATTATCCTACGCGGGCCACGATCGCGTGAAGGGCGCAGATCAAGCCTGTCATCAAAGTCACGGAACCGGTACGCGCAGTTCCGACGAAGGCGAAAGCCCTCTCGCAAGCTGAAATGCCGCAGCATTGATCAGAGCAGCCTCACGGCGCTCCTGAGAGGCGCGATAAAGCAGCGCCGCCGAAATGGCTTGCGCGACCAACAGAGCAACTGCGGCTGCTAGCAGGGTTTGACCCATCAGGCTTTTGGGAAGAAAACGCATCATCGAAAGCTAAGCTGGCCCGCGTGTCACGTCAGCGCCAAAGCGATAGCCGCCACCGCGAACCGTTTGAATGAAGTGCGGGTTGCGCGTGTCCGCTTCAATTTTCCGGCGCAAGCGACTGACCTGATTATCGACCGCTCGATCGAACATATGCGCCTCACGACCCTGGACCAAGTCGAGCAAACGATCACGATCGAGAACCTGACGCGGGTGATCGCAAAAGGCCCGCAACAGTCGAAACTCTGCGGTTGATATCGATACGACCGCACCGTCTGGATTGGTGAGGCGGCGTTTCAGGGGATCAAGCGTCCACCCTTCAAATTGATAGATCGCGTCGTCGGCACCGTTAGATTGCGCGGGCCCCTTTTCGACGCGTCTGAGAACAGAGCGGATGCGCGCAACCAGTTCGCGCGGTTCGAACGGTTTGGTGACGTAATCATCCGCACCTATTTCCAGCCCAACGATACGATCAGTTGCTTCGCCCCGTGCGGTCAGCAGTATGACTGGGATAGCGCGCGCCTCCACCAGATGACGACACAGCGAAAGGCCATCTTCGCCGGGCATCATGATGTCGAGCAGCACCAGATCAGGTGCATTGTGAAGTAGATAGCTGCGCGCTGCAGCCGAACTTTCAGCCTCGGACACGGCAAACCCCTGACCGGTTAGATATTCGGCCAGGGGTTCGCGTAGTGTTGGCTCATCATCGACGAGCAAGAGGGAGGTCGGCGCGATTTCAGTCATCAATTTCGCCGCCTACCCGCCTTGTTGGTCATGCTGCAAGGTGCAGCCTATTGTGCGGAACGTTGCTGGCGGGGTTGCGCGCGACGCTCAGACCTTTGGGCGCGGCGCTCGTCGCGAACCGCCTGACGTTCTTCGTACCGAGATGCTGCCATCGCTATTGGCGTCCGCTCGGGCGAAGCGTGCTGCCATAGCAGCGTCAAACTCGGCGCGGCTGATGGCTTGGTCGCCATTGGTATCCGCGCGGCGCATCATCCGCTCCATCCGATTGCCGCCTCCGCGACGTTTGCCCATCCGGCCCTTACCGCGGCGTTCCTTCGCCATATCGCGGCCAGCTTCGATTTCGGACTGTGACAGACCGCCGCTGCCATCTGTATCGAGACGAGCAAAGCGTTCGGCTTGTCGGCCATCACGGCGCTCTGCGCGCTGTGCTTCGCGTCGTTCGCGGCGTTCAGCGCGGCGGGCCTTACGGGCTTCGCGAGCTGCGGTCATTTCTGCTTGCGAAAGTTCACCGTCTCCATTTGTGTCTGCCTGGGCGAAGCGCTCTGCCTTTTTCATTGTGCGATCATCAGCGTTCAGCACGCCATCGCCGTTTGCATCCATTCGTGCGAACATGGCATCAGCATGAGCGGCGTGTTCGGTGCTGGTTACAACACCGTCGCCATTGGCATCGGGGCGCTGTTTGCCAGTGTGATTATCCGCAAGGGCAACAGTCGCACCGGTCAAAGCCAAGGCTGCGGCGCTAAGAGGTAGGACGATCTTTTTCATATGTGTTCTCCGTCAAAAGTGGGCGGAGCTGCAGTGAACCGTGTTGAGACTGCCTTGGGATAGGCGGGGGGAGGGGGAGAGATTTGTCTCAACTCCTTGTTCCCAGTGTGCTGAGCCAAGGTGGTTCACCGCAACTCTTGGGGTACCTTTTAGGGAACGATTGTCGCAGCATTATGCCGTGAAGTGCATGAATTGTATCGCTTTGTATCGTGCGCCTCACCCGGTTCATACGGGCGCAAGCAAAGCGCGGTCTTCAGGCCTCCCTTTGGTCAGCGGGGGCGCATTTGTGTGCCCTCGCCAGCCGTGATGAAAATCGCAGTGGCGTGCTCTTCAACATCGGCGATGTGCCACACGCCTGGCTCGTTGATAGCGTAATCGCCTGCTTCCAGCGTGGCGGTTTCCCGCCGTCCATCGGGCCATTCCTGCGTCAGCGTCATTGAGCCTGAGGTGCAGATGACAACCTCTTCACCGTGAGGGTGCATTTCCCAGGTGTCCCAGCCTGTGGTGAAAGAGTGTTGGCTGACCAAGCGGCCCTCGCGCCCATCCGCGCCGTGGCGTTTGCCATACGCCTCGTACCAATCGACGCCAGAGAACGGCGGCTGCGGTACGCATGTCGCGCCTAGCCCCAGATGAATGAAGCTCTCGCTAAGCCGCCGTTTCCCTTTCATCGAATGCCTCCTGCGTGATTAGCTGACCTTGTCCATCAAAAAAGCGTTGAGTTTGTTTCCGTCCGGATCGCGGAAATAGCCAGCGTAAAAGACCATGCCGTTTTCGTCTGGCTCTCCGCGCGGGCCAGGAGGGCCCTCATCACTTCCGCCATTGGCCAATGCAATGTCATAAAGCCGCTGAACCTGATCGCGGTCGGACGCTTGCAGGGCAACCATCACGCCATTGCCGATGCTCGCTGCTTCGCCATCAAAGGGCTTGGTTGCAGCAATGCCTGGCGCACCATCCATATTGCCCCAAGCGATAAAGGTGTCGAATTCCATCATCCGCCCAACGCCCATCTCTGCGGCGATGGCGTCATAGAATTTGGCGGAACGCTCCAAGTCGTTAGTGCCTACAGTAACATATCCCAGCATTGCTTAAGTCCTTTCCGAGTCGCAATCAGAATAAGAGAACATTACAGGAACATTGTAATTCGTACAAGGCACCCACCATAGGGGCTATCAGAGCGGCTGGCATTGCCCCTCAAGCCAAGCCAGGTCTTCGCCATCGAGCTGTGGCGATAGGACGTCCCACACCTTCGCATGATAGCGATCCCACCAGCCAATTTCAGTTTCGGTCAACAAATCCTTGTTCACCAGACGCCGATCAAGCGGCACGAAAGTAAGTGTTTCGAAACCGAGCCAATTGCCCTCTGCGCCATCAATCTCAACCGGCTGCGTCAGGATCAAATTTTCGATCCGAATGCCGAAATGGTCCTGTTTGTAATAGCCGGGCTCATTAGACAGGATCATGCCCGCTGCCAACGGCGTAGACGTTCCTGCAAAAGCGCCGCCGGGTTTGGAGATGCGTTGCGGCCCCTCGTGAACAGACAGATAGGCGCCAACGCCATGACCCGTGCCGTGCCCATAATCCACGCCCGCCTGCCACAAATGCATGCGGGCCAGTGTGTCGAGCTGGCCGCCATTGGTGCCCGCTGGGAAACGTGCCATGGCGAGCTGAATATGGCCCTTGAGCACGCGCGTATTGCGATCGATCATCTCATCGGTCGGCTGCGCGCTGCCATCGGCGCTGTCGATCCACACCGTGCGGGTGATGTCGGTGGTGCCATCCAGATATTGGCCACCGGAATCGCACAGGAAGATGCTGCCGGGGGGGATCGGGATATTGCTTTCCTCATCCACCTTGTAATGCGGCAGCGCCGCGTGACCGCCTGCGGCGCTGATCGTGTCGAAACTGGTGTCTTTAAGGTCAGGGCTTAGGCCACGGAATTCCCGCAGTTTTGCCGCCGCGCCAAGCTCATCAACGGAGCCCATGGGTGCTTCAATACTGAGCCAGCGCAGAAACTTGACCATCGCCGCGCCATCGCGTGCCTGCGCATCGCGGTGCCCCTGCTGCTCGACGGGGTTCTTGATCGCTTTGGCCAGCACCGTCGGGTCGCTGGCGCGCACCGTGGTCGCGCCACCTTGGGTCAAGGCATGGAATACGCCTGCGACGGCCTGACCAGGATCAACTGCCACGGTCTTTCCGGCCAAGCTTTCAAGCGCAGGGACGAACTGGGCACGATCCCGAATGCTCACCGCGTTGCCGAGGTGTTTCGTTAGCTCAGGAGTGACTTTTTCTGGCGCGATAAACAGCTCCGCCGTACCATCTGCATGCGCCACCACATAGGATAGAGCAACGGGCGTGTTGGCCACATCGGACCCACGCATATTCAGCAGCCATGCAACCGAATCGAGTGCGCAGATTACTGTCGCATCATGGCCTTCTTCTTTCAGCCAGTCAGCGATGGCAGCACGCTTGTCTGCGCTGCTGCGCCCAGCATGGGCATCATCGTGCGGAACCGCGATAGATGGGGAAGGCGCAGGTTGGTCAGCCCAAACAGCGTCAACCGGGTTGCTGCCCACCGCGACAAGTTCTGCGCCCTTTGCGGCTAGCGATTTCGATACACCCTCGGCCCAACCAGTCGGGTGAAGCCATGCATCATAGCCGATACGCATGCCCTTTTGCGCGTTCTTTGCAAGCCAGGCTGCGGGGCTGGTTTCCGGCACGCTCTCATAATCAAACAACTCGCCATTGACCTGCTCGCGCACCTGCACGGTATAACGTCCATCGGTGAAAATTGCTGCGCCATTGCCTGTCTGCGGCTCTGACATCACCGCCGCGCTGCCTGCGCTTCCACCAAATCCGGTGAGCCAGGCCAGACGCTGCGCATAATCGCCGACATATTCGCTCATATGTTCGTCGCAGATCGGGATGACGAAGCCATCAAGGCCTCGCTTTTTTAATTCGCCGCGCAGCGCATCTAGCCGAGCCTCGTGAGTGTGCATGAGCATAAATTCGATATCCTTTTTTCGGCGCCTGTCAGATTCTTGACGACTCGGCGCTTGCGACGTCCCAATGGGCCGCATAAGCATAGCGTACTCGTACACTTCGAGCGGCGGGCTTTCCAGTCAGATGCGCTCAAACCCATTGTCAGGCCAATTGCCAGGAGTGCCACACCCTCATGCGCATCCCCCTCTCATCGATCATCACAAGCGCCGCACTCGCGCTCGCCACCCCCTCAATAGCTCAGGAAACATCATTGACTGAACCAACTTCGCCGCCGGTTGCCGAGAAGCGCGACCATTCTTTCACCCATCACGGGATCACGATCTCTGATCCGTATAATTGGCTGGAAGATAAGGGATATCCTGAGATTGATGATGAGGATGTGCTGGAGCACCTGAAGGCCGAAAACGCCTGGTTCGAAGCGCAGATGAAGCCGCATCAGGGCTTGGTTGACGAGCTGTTCGAAGAGATGAAAGCGCGCATCAAGGAAGACGATTCCACTGTGCCGCAGCGCTATGGCGAGTTTCTTTATTGGTCGGAATTTGAAGAGGGGGCGGAGTACCGCAAATATTACCGCCGTCCGGTTTCTGGAGGTGACGCGCAGCTGATTCTGGATGAGAACGAGCTGGCCGAGGGCCACGAATATTTCCGCCTCGGCGCATTCTCGATCAGCAAGAATGGTCGTATGCTCGCCTACTCAACCGATACGAGCGGGGCCGAGCGCTACAATGCGGTGGTCAAGGATCTTGAGACGGGCGAACTGCTGCCCGATGTGATTGAGGGCATTCGTACCGGTCTGACCTGGGTGATGAATGACACCGCGCTGGTTTATGGTTTGGCAGATGAGAACTGGCGCACGAAAGCAGCCAGTCTGCACATACTGGGCACCCCGGTGGCCGACGATGTTGAGCTGTATCGTGAGACGGCGGATGAAGGCTTTAATGTCGGGCATGGCCTTTCCGCGCAAGATGACTGGCTCATTATCGCGACTGGCGACAATGAGACCAGCGAGGTGCGTATAGTTCGCGCTGACGATCCAACGGGTGAGCAAATCCTGATCAAACCGCGCACTAAAGGTGTCGAATACGACATCGATATTCGCGATGACGTGATTTGGGTTCACACCAATGACGATCACGTGAACTTCCGACTGGCGGTTGCTTCGGTGAATACGCCTCAGGATTGGCAGACTGTGATCGCCGGATCGGATGAGTTTTACCTGTCTGACTTCGATCTGTTCAAGGATTTCTACACCACGGAGGGCCGCCTCAATGGCCTCGATCAGGTGCAGATCCGCGATTATGATGACGTCACGAAGATGACGCCGATTGCGTTTCCAGAGGCAAGCTATGTTGCGGGCCTCAGCAACAATCCCGAATATGACCAGAGCAAGTTGCGGTTATCCTATGAAAGCATGGTCACGCCGGACTCTGTCTATGATTATGATGTGGTGAGCGCAGAGCTGGAACTGCTCAAGCAGCAGGAGATCCCATCGGGCTATGATCCCTCGCTCTACACGACCGAGCGGCTGACCGTGACGGCGCGTGATGGTACGCAAGTTCCCGTCAGCGTGGTGATGCGCAAAGATCGCCCGATGGGCGGGCCGCTGCATCTTTATGCTTACGGTGCGTATGGATATGCCTATCCGCCAAGCTTCTCGACAACGCGGCTGAGCCTGGTGGATCGCGGTTATGCCTATGCCATCGCGCATGTTCGCGGCGGTGATGATCTGGGCCGCAATTGGTATTTGCAGGGCAAGCTCAGCGAGCGCTGGAACACCTTCACTGATTTCAGTGATGTGGCCAAAGGCCTGATCGACAAGGGGTATACTGCCAAGGGTCAGATTAGCGCCAGCGGCGGTTCCGCTGGCGGCGAGTTGATGGGTGTGGTCGTCAACACCGACCCTGATCTGTGGGGCGCAGTGGTCAGCAATGTGCCGTTCGTTGATGTGATCAACACCATGGTCAATGAAGACCTGCCGCTGACGCCGGGCGAGTGGCCGGAATGGGGCAACCCGATCACCGACAAGCGCGCCTTTGCCTATATCCTCAGCTATTCGCCATACGATCAGGTGATCGCGCAGGACTATCCACCCATGTTGGTGACCGCCGGCCTCAATGATCCGCGAGTGACCTATTGGGAGCCAGCCAAATGGGTCGCCAAATTGCGTGAGCTTAAGACGGACAGCAACACCTTATTGCTCAAGACCAATATGGGTGCGGGCCATGGCGGGAAGTCAGGGCGCTTTGCCTCGATCTACGAAGTGGCCGAGGAATACGCCTTTATCCTGACGCAGATGGGCGAGGTTGAAAAGTAGGTTGACCGGACCGTTCAGCAAGAGTTTCACCGCTGAGGCGCGGCACATCGATGTTATGGGCCACGTTAACAACACCGTCTGGGTGGAATGGGTGCAGGATATGGCCGCCGCGCATTGGGAAGCGGTGGCCGATCCCGTGCATCAGCGCGACTTTATCTGGCTGGTGGTGCGGCACGAGATCGATTATCGCGGCAACATTGCTCAGGGCGAAGGAGCCACTGGCGAGACATGGATTGAAGGCAAGCCGCGCGGTGCGCAATCCACGCGCCGAGTCGATTTTCGTGACAGCTCCGGCAAATTGCTCGTCTCAGCCTCCACCAACTGGGCGATGTTGCATCGCGAGACCGGTAAACTGGCCCGTGTGCGGCCCGAAATTGTCGCGCCCTTCCAGATATCATCAGGAGAGAAATGATCTCAACATCACCGCTGTTTGAACCACTGACGCTGCCCAATGGCACCACCTTACCGAACCGCATCTGCAAAGCGGCCATGGAAGAGAATCTGGCGGTGCAGCCCGGCCAATATCCGGGTGACAAGTTGTTCAATCTGTATGACGCTTGGGCCAAAGGCGGCACTGGCCTGATCCTGTCGGGCAATGTGATGGTTGATCCATCCGCGCTAACCGGGCCGGGCGGGGTCGTCTTGCAAAAAGGGACCGATCTGACGCCGTTCAGAAAATGGGCAGAACTTGGCAAATCGGGCGGCGGCCAGTTCTGGCTACAGATCAGCCATCCGGGCCGCCAGCTTTATAAGAGCATGGGCGAAACGGCGGTTTCGCCATCAGATATCTCGCTTGATCTGGGCAAGTTCAGCTCGCTCTTTGCACCGGTTCGTGCGCTCTCGAAGACAGAGATTGATCGGATCATCGTGCGGTTCGCGGATACTGCTGTCTTGGCTCAAGAGGCCGGGTTTGACGGTGTGCAGATCCACGGCGCGCATGGCTATCTGATTAGTCAGTTCCTCTCGCCACTAACGAACAAGCGTACTGACGAATGGGGCGGGGGTCTGGAAGATCGGGCGCGCTTCCTCCTGTCGATTGTGGATGCAGCACGCCGGGTTGTGCGCCCCGATTTCGGCATCGGCATAAAGCTCAATTCGGCTGATTTCCAGCGCGGTGGCTTCGCTTTCGAAGATGCACGACAGGTCGTTCAATGGCTCAATGGCCGCGGTGTTGATTTCGTTGAGCTGTCGGGTGGCAGCTATGAGAGCCCAGCAATGCAAGGCAACGCGAATGATGAAAGCGGCGGCACACCATCATCAACGTTGCAACGAGAGGCGTACTTCATCGATTTCGCCCGCGATATCGCGCAGGTTGCCGACATGCCGATTATGGTCACTGGCGGCATCACGAAGCTTGCGACGGCTGAGGCGGCGCTTGCTCAAGATGAGCAGGGCTTTGGCGTTTCCCTGCTGGGCATTGCACGTGCGCTGGCCGCTGATCCGGCATTGCCTACTCATTGGCGCGAGGGGCAGAATACTGATGTTGCCCTGCCGCAGGTAAGCTGGTCCAGCTCTGCTTTGAAAGGCCTTGCGACAATGGCGCTGACGAAGGCACAGTTGGAACGGATGGCGGCGGGACGTGCGCCCGGCGATGGCGGTTCAGCCGCCGTGGCACTGCTCGCGGATCAGTTTCGTGCCGCACGCCGCGCGAAACGTTACCGCAAATGGCGAGAGAATGTTTAGGCGCTGTTAAGCCGCTTGCGTTGCGCGGTCCGTCTTTGAAGGGCGCTCAGCAAACAAGGTCAGGCGTTCGTGAATCGTGCGATTGCGACCAGCGGCCTTTGCCTCATACAACAGCTTGTCTGTGCGCGCGTAGAGGTCTTCCAGCCTCATCGGAACAGGCGCCTCAGGCGGCGAAATGATGACCCCCATGCTTGCTGTCACAACACGCTCCAGTCCGACTACTTCGCTTGCAACCCGCCGACTGATTGCGGTGCGCAGATTTTCGGCGCGCTCCAGGCCTGATGGCCCGCGCAGCATCAGCAGGAACTCTTCACCGCCCATCCGGAATGCGACCGTGTTACGACCCGGTTCCGACGTGAGAGCCTTGCCTACCGTGGTCAGCACATCATCACCCACACTATGGCCGAACCGATCATTGACCTGCTTGAACTCGTCGAGATCAAGCAGTGCGAAGGTGGTGAACCCTTTGCCTTGTAGTTCTTCGAATCGCTGGTTCAGTGCCCGCCGATTCATCAGGCCCGTCATCGGGTCTTTATTCGATAGATCGCCGAGTTCATATGCTCTTAGCCATGCCTGATCGCGCTCGCGGCGGATGGAGATGAATCGGTCTGCGACGCCAACTGCTGTCGCGACCGTCTCGCTCAACACGCCAATGTAGAAGAGCGGCAGGGCATCAGTCGGGATGCCAAGTGGCAGGATGGAGCTGAGAAACTGGACGGAAACGGCCAACATAAGAGGAATCCAGCCCATCATTTGGAAACGAATCGCACGGCTACCGCGCCGGTACGCGTCAAGCATCACCAGGATAAACAGGGCGAGGGGTGGCGCGAATGCGTATGTGTGAAAAGCACCTCCCAATGGGGCGAGTATCTCAAGGTTGAGCGCGTGGATCACGGATGCTGCGAACGCCCACAAACCTAACCAAGGCAACGCCCTGCGCAGCGTGGGGTGCAGTTTCCCCTCTTCGACGAAACTGTGTGTGAACATTGCGGCCATGATCGCAGCAGTGCCCAACGCTATAATGAGGCATGCTCGCCAGCTGACGACTGTTAGATCGAGAAATTCAACCGCCAGGCCCGTTCGGAAGAACACAAGCGCGGCGAAGGAAAGCGTGAGAGCCGCGTGCCACAACAGGAATTGTTTTTTAAGTGCTGACCAGAAGGCGAGGTCAAACAAAGCCGGGACCATCATAATCCCAACGAGGATTGCAAAGGACAGCATCAAAGCAAAATGATCAGCGCCAAAGGTGGGATCGCTATCATAGAGGGCGGCGCGCAAGACAGTGACGTTGTGACCGGGCGCGTCAAAGATGGCGAATACGGCGCGCGAGTTCGCATCAACTTGTGGTAGCTCCGCGATAAACATCGGTTCGCCCGAGGCTAGAATGACATCATCGGGGCTATAGTTCCGGCTGGTAAAAGCACCCTTCTGATCGACCACAACGAGTGTCAGCGTATCAAACAGGCCGAGCCGGGTGTGAAGAAAGCTCGCCTCGCGATCGATGGGATCATCAAGGTCAAAGCGGATTACCGTCTGCGGATCAGAAATGCGCAAATCGACGTCGCGACAGGAGAGTAGCTCAGTATTCTGCACGAGTTTTTGTGGGGATTGGCGAGTTTCCAGCGACTTTACGCAAGCCGCAGTCTGGCCGTTCAGCGCGTGCGCCGGCATTGCGCCAAAACTGCACACCAAAACCGCAATACATGCGGCCAAAAATACCGAGACGCCCCTTCTCATGCCGCTCAGCTAGCGGAATGCCCTTAGCGCAGCGTTAAAATTCGCCTCACTCCGCCAAAATTTTCTCTTCCGAACAGGCTATTAGCACACCGTTATTACGCGATTACTACAGATGTGGGCCGGTATTCATAGCCAAGCTCTTCGGCAACCGCCTGATACGTCACTGCGCCAGCATGGACATTAAGCCCCTCCGCAAGGTGCGGATCGTTACGCAGCGCATCCTTCCAGCCATGACGGGCAATCCGCAAGGCATGAGGCAGCGTGACGTTATTGAGCGCATAGGTGCTGGTACGGGCAACCGCGCCAGGCATATTGGCAACGCAATAATGGACGATGTCATCAACGACATATGTTGGCTCTGCATGCGTAGTTGGCTTGGATGTTTCAAAACATCCTCCCTGATCAATGGCCACATCGACCAACACCGCGCCGGGCTTCATCTGGCCCAGCATTTCGCGCGTGATCAGCTTGGGGGCTGCGGCTCCGGGGATCAGGACCGCACCAATCACCAGATCAGCTTGGCGCACGGCATCTTCGAGATTGGTACGGTTGGAAAAGCGTGTGCTTGCCCTCGCCTCAAAGAACGTACCGACTTTCTCGAGCACTTCCGGATCGCGGTCGAGGATTTCCACATCGCCGCCAAGACCAACGGCCATTTGTGCCGCGTTAAAGCCGACTACGCCCCCGCCGATCACAACGACTTTGCCGGGCAGAACGCCCGGTACGCCGCCAATCAGAACCCCGCGTCCGCCATGCGCCTTTTCTAGTGCTGTAGCGCCCGCCTGAATGCTCATGCGGTCGGCGACCTGGCTCATGGGCTTAAGCAGCGGGAGCGTACCACCCGGGCCAGTCACCGTCTCATATGCAATGGCAGTCACGCCGGACTTTACCAGATCAGCGGTCTGATCCGGATCGGGCGCCAAGTGAAGATAGGTGTACAGTATCTGTCCTTCGCGCAGTTTGGCGCGCTCGGTACGCCTGTGGCTCTTTGACCTTGATCACCAATTCACATGTCGCAAAGATTGGATCCGGCCCATCGACGATGGTTGCGCCTGCTGCTTCATACTCAGCATCCGTTGATCCGATCCCTGCGCCAGCGCCGCTTTCGATCACAACCTCATTGCCCTGATGGACAAGTTCTCGTGCACTTTCTGGCGTCAAGCCAACCCGATATTCGTGATTTTTGATTTCTTTGGGACAGCCAACGCGCATGGGGAATCTCCTCGGGGAATGCGGTGATGTGGTTACATCTGATACCAGTACGCTGCAACTATATTACGCAGTAGTAGAATAATGCTCGCCGCCAGACGTTGGTATTACAGCCGGTACGATCGACCACCTTGCTTCGACTGTATCAGTGCGGCTACCGCCTTCGCGCAGCACTTTCGCGCCTTGGCCTTCTAGTTGTGAGGCAATTGCCGCAACCGCATCCTCAGGTCCTGAAAGTGTCACCGGAATATCGGTTCGTCCAGACGCCCACAGTATCAGAGAGAGCGCGTCTTTGCCCGAAGCCGCGCTTGGCTTTCCCTCCTCGTCCAGAACGATTGTGGGAAGGGGTAGTATTGGCGGGCGCAAGCGTATCTGCCAATCAGGGGCCTGTTTTGCCGCGCGCGCTTCAAGTGCACGATAGCCAGCTAGCGTCAGACCATCGAGAGGCCGCGCAGTGACTAACGCTCGCTTGTTCTCTCGGTCGATCGTTACGTCGCGGGTTTCGACGCCAGCGACGAGCGCCAGCCGCTCTGCCAGATTTGCCACTTGCTGCTCCGCTGCCTGTGCTTGTTGTTGGTCACGGGCCCGAGCGAGCTCGGCTTGTTCCGCTGCCCGCGGATCAGCCCCCACGATCTGATCGATTCCAACCTCGACCTTCTCGCCCAGCTGCCGCTCCAATTGACGCGAGATCGCCAATTCTACATCGGCCTCATAGTCACGTGTAAACACGACTGCGTTGATTTGGATGGGCTCAGCATCCCATGCAATGGTTGGTTGGACGACGCGGGCCTGGGCATCGAAACTGTCTTCGATCACGGAATTCACAATCCGTTGTCCATTCGCCTCGCGCGCGATTTGCGTAAGCGAGATACCCAGAGGGATGGCGAGCAGCACAAAGGTCAGCAGAATGCCGATACTTTCGGTCAGACCGTGTTGGGCCGAGCGTTTATAGCGAAAGCCATAGAGCCGCGCCATCACCGTAGCCGTCAGCGCGATGGTCAACAGGTTCGTAACATACAGCAGCAATGCGCCGCCAAACACGGTCATATTGAACGTTGCCAGCCCATAGCCAACAACCGCGAGCGGCGGCATCAATGCGGTCGCAATCGCGACACCGACAATTGTACCCTCACGTCCGCGGATCATCGCATAACTGCCGGCAAGCGATGAGAAGAGCGCAACGAGCAAATCGAACAGGTTGGGCCTCGTCCGTGCCGCAATTTCATCCGTTACGGTTTGCAACGGAGAAAGCCATACGATCGCCGCAGTGAAAAGAATGGCGACCACCGTTCCGATCAGGATGGCGCGCGCGCACAGCCGCAGCCATTTGAACTTTCCCTCTGCCAGTGCAAATCCCGCGCCGATGATCGGGCCCATTAGCGGCGAGAGGAGCATGGCACCAATAACAACCGCTGGCGAAGAAAGCAGCAGGCCCAAAACCGCAATCCCTGCGGACATGCAGATCATGAAAAGATAGCGCGGTGTGGTGGAGCTTTCCTCCGCGATCCGCCGCAGGACTTTGGAATGCTGAATGTCAGCTGCGACTTCGCCGGTCCACCAATCGCGCAGCACAGCAGCGATGCTTTGCACCGGTTTCGCGGCGTCGACTATTGGTTTTGCCGCTGCATCTTTTGGCTGCGCGCTTGGTTCCCCCGAACTCTTCATGATGCTCGTTTACTCATATTTTTTGCAAACGTCGCGCGGAAAATAGAGGTGGGTGTTAAAGTAAGCGATCGCGCAAATGGTCTGGAGGGAGCCAGCATGTCTCGCGCTTACCAAAAATCCGATAGCGATTGCGCGCGATCAGCAGATAAATCGGATCGCGCAGTACGCGCGGGATCAGGCGAAAAATGCTGGCTGCGCGCCAAGGCCAACCAAGACCTTCATAGATGGAAATGACCGCATCGCTGTCGCGCCGCGCGGTCGCGCCTTCGACCACGATGATTGTGTCTGGGTCAGATGGGTCGATGCCAAATTTGCGAAACAGGTTTGCGCCAACGTCGCTTTGCATGGATGCCAGACGGAAATGCGCCTGTTTATCGAACCGCAGCACGAATTGCGCATTGTAGGAACACAATACACATTCTGCATCAAACAGGATGATGGGGTGCGGAGCTTCAGCCATGGCTTAACGCTACCGCAAACGCGTTATACGATCGTTAAATCGGGTTGCCATCGCGATCGCGGAAAATCTCGCGGCGACCCACATGGTCCGCCGGCCCGACAAGGCCTTCACCCTCCATGCGCTCAATCCATTTGGCTGCCGTGTTATAGCCTACGCCCATCTGTCGTTGCAGCCAGCTGCCGCTCGCCTTCTGGTTCTCAAACACGATCTGGCAGGCTTGGCGATATTTGCGCTCATCCGGATCGTCAGAGGCGGTGAACTCGTCCTCAAAGTCAAAGCCGCCACCTTCGGGTTCTTCCGTGACAGCGTCGACATAGTCGGGTTTGCCTTGCGCGCGCCAATGGTCGGCGACCTGCTCAACCTCCTCATCGCTGACAAACGGCCCGTGCACACGCACCATCGCGCCGGTATTGGGCTTATACAGCATATCACCACGGCCCAGCAGCTGTTCCGCTCCCTGTTCGCCCAGAATGGTGCGGCTGTCGATCCGGCTTGTCACCTTAAAGCTGATGCGGGTCGGCAGGTTGGCCTTGATGACGCCGGTAATCACATCAACCGACGGGCGCTGTGTCGCCATGATCAGGTGAATGCCCGCCGCGCGTGATTTCTGCGAAAGGCGCTGGATTAGCACCTCGATTTCCTTGCCAACGGTGACCATAAGATCGGCCAGCTCGTCAACGATCAGCACGATCAGTGGCAGAACTTCGTAGTCGAGCTGTTCTTCCTCGTAGAGTTCCTCGCCCGTGTCTGGATCAAAACCGGTCTGCACACGGCGGTACGAGCGGTTTACCCTTGGCGATGCTGGCGCGCACTTTTTCATTAAAAGAACTGATATTGCGCGAGTTCACGCTCGACATCATGCGATAGCGCTTCTCCATCTCTTCCACGGCCCATTTGAGCGCGCGGACCGATTTGTGCGGTTCCGTCACGACGGGGCTGAGCAGATGCGGGATATCGTCGTAGGTCTTAAGTTCAAGCACCTTGGGATCGATCAGGATCAGGCGGCACTCGGTCGGCGTAAAGCGATAGAGCAGCGATAGCAGGATCGCGTTCAGGCCGACGGATTTACCCGATCCTGTCGTACCCGCGACCAGCAAGTGCGGCATTGCCGCAAGGTCGGCAATGATAGGTTCGCCAGCAATATCTTTGCCCAGGATGATCGGCAGATTGCCCTTGTGATCAGCAAAGTCAGCGCTCGATGCCAGCTCGCGGTAATTGACCATTTGCCGGTCGGCATTGGGCAACTCGATACCCATCACAGTGCGGCCCGGAATAGGTGAAACGCGTGCGCTGATCGCGCTCATATTGCGCGCAATGTCTTCAGCCAAGCCCACGACGCGGCTAGCCTTGATGCCGGGTGCAGGTTCCAGCTCGTACATGGTCACAACCGGCCCAGCGCGCACAGCCGTGATTTCACCCTTCACGTTGAAATCGTCGAGCACGTTTTCAAGCAGGCGTGCATTCCGCTCCAGCGCCAGCTTATCGAGCTTGGGCGCAGTGTCCTCTTCCCCCTCGGCCAGTAGCTCAAGGCTCGGCAAATCGTACTCGGCAAACATATCGCGCTGTTTGGCCTTGGTTGGCTTGGCTTTGCGAGGGGCGGCGGTGGGGTCGGGTATATCTGGCGCCCGGCGCGGTGTGCCAGCTTCTGAGATAGTTTCAGCGGCTTTTTCGGCGCGTTCCTTTGTCTTTTCTTTGAGTGGCAATTTGATGAGGCTGTCATCTTCCTCATCCGCTTTGGTGTCTCGTTTCAAGAAGTTGGGCAGCGTCAGGAAACGCCGCCAGTCGATCGCGAATACCCGCGTAACCAGTGCCAAGCCGCCGCCCAGGCTGAGCAGCGCCAACCCACCAATGATCCAGCCGCCGAAATTTTCTGGGAAGCGCGCTGCCAAGGCCTCAATCGCGCCTGCGCCCAGCAGCCCGAGCAAACCGCCGACCCCCGCGGGAAACGGGCCGCTGCTTTCTTCGAAAACCAGCGCAAGAACCGTCGCGATCAGAGCCATTGCCAACAAAAGCAGGCCAAAGGGCCGCCACCATGGGCTGGCTTCCTCTTCTTCGTCCTCGGTCTCGACATCGCTCCATAGTCGCCGCGCCGAGATGTAGAGCAGGGGCAATAACAGGATCGCGGGTAGTCCAAACAGATAGAACACGCGTTCGCTGGCCCAGGCCCCGCTGCCCCCCATCCAATTGGCGATATCGGTGCCTGCCGATGCGGTGGAGGGGCTTGGGTCAGTTTGCGTGTAACTGATCAGCGATAGCGTGAGGAAAACCGTGGTCAGGGCGAGAATCGCTGCACCGGCCATTTGCAACGCGCGGCGCAGCGAGCGACGAAATGTCGCTTTCCAATCCGGTGGAGATGCTGCGCGCGATGCCATCGATTTCAGGCCTGACCCTCGGTGTTGTTATTGCACAATACACCATGAATCGCTGTGGAGTCAGGGTCAATTGTTTTGTTTTTGATCTCAGCCTAGCCACCCGTTCCCTCCACCCTTCCACCCGGAGCCTACCGGGACACTATCCGGGTGGAAGGGTGGAGGGAACGGGGGCGGCTAGGTCTCCTACAAATTAAACCAACCCATCAATCGCGCCCCAACGCGGCCAGTCCAGTTCCTTCGCGCGTTCCGTGTTCATTCCACCAAGAGCAATCGCCGGGATGTCAACTTGCTGGGCAAGCACATGAAATCCTAGAACGCCGAGCGTCTGCACGCCAGGATGAGAACGGGTGGGGAAGACCGGCGACAGAAACACGCCGTCCGCTTTTTCCGCCACGGCAGTGCGCAGCTCGTCGCCATTGTGCGCTGTTGCGAGGTGTAGCAGTTTGGTGTCGAAGTTGTCGCCATCATTGACGATGTGGCCGTTATCATTGCCCCCATAGACCCCGTCAGCACCCCATTTCCGGGCAGTCTGGGCATCGTCGGCCACGACCACGCAATGTCCGTGTGTCTTTGCCAGAGTCTTTAGGCTGTCAAACCGTTGCTGCCGCGCCTCGCGATCCAAATGATAATGGCGAAAGACAAAACCCGAGCCGGCGGGCAATTTGGCCAGCGCCTGTTCCAACCCCGCGTCATTGCGCGCATCGGAAAAGAGCCAGAGGTTCGGGAGAGGCTGGTCATGCATCATGCACCCGCTATAGCGCGACCATATGAGTGACGAACAGACCCCACTTGAACTGGTTGAGGCAGAGATTGCGCAGGCCTGTAAAATTTCACGGCGCGAGCGTGAGGATGTGACGCTGATCGCGGTCAGCAAAACGCATCCGGCTGAGGCAATCCGACCGTTGCTTGATCAAGGGCATCGCGTTTTCGGAGAGAACCGCGTGCAAGAGGCGCAGGACAAATGGCCCGCGCTGCGCGAAGGCCATTCCGATGTTGAGCTACATCTGATCGGTCAGCTTCAATCAAACAAGGCAGAGGATGCAGTCGCGCTGTTCGATTGTATCCATGGGCTGGATCGCCCCAGCCTTGTAAAGGCCTTGGCGAAGGCGATGGACAAAACGGGCAGGCGTGTGCCCTGCTTCCTTCAGGTCAATATCGGGGCGGAAGACCAGAAGGGCGGCTGTCCGATTGCAGAGGTGCCTGCGCTGCTGGATCAGACACGCGATGCCGACATCCCGGTTGCCGGACTGATGTGTATCCCACCTTTTGACATTGAGCCCGCGCCATTCTTTGCGCTGCTGGACAAGATGGCCCGCGACAATGGGCCAGAAGATGATGGCTGGGGCCGAAGCATGGGTATGAGCAGCGACTACAAAACTGCGATCATGCTCGGTGCCACCCATGTAAGGGTGGGGACGGCGTTGTTTGGTGTGCGTTCTTGATTAGAGCCTAGCCCCCGTTCCCTCCACCCTTCCACCCGGACGGTATCCCGGCAGGCTCCGGGTGGGAGGGTGGAAGGAGTGGGTGGCTAGTCTGTGAAAACAACTCTCAACAAAAAAGGGCGCCCCATTTCTGGAGCGCCCTCTTCTTGTTTTGGTCTGTTCTAAACCTTAAAACTCAAACGTGGCCTCGACGCCCAACTGGCGACCCTTGGCCAAAGGTGAGAATGTGCCAGCCGCAGGTGCCGCATCAAACGGACGGTTTACACCGTTTGACAGTGGTCCGCCGAATGGCAGCTGTGTGTCACCGCCAGCCTGAACCTGATCGAGCAGGTTTTTACCGTAGACTGATAGATCCAGCCCATCGACCGGTGTTTTCCAGGTGATATTGGCATCAAGCTGAGTTGCATCCTGAATAAAGCCGAAATTGTTGTCGGTGTATGCGAACTCGTCACGATACTGAAAGTTAACCCGGCTCACGATCTCGCTCGAACCAAGGTCCAGTTCATGGATTGCGCCAACGCCCCAGGTAACCTCTGGAACGCGCGGCAGGCGCAAGTTCAGATCGGCATCATCGATCACACCATCACCGGAAATGTCGAAAATGATTTCGTCATAATCGTCATTGATCAGGCCGAGATTTGCAGTGAACAGCAGATTGTCCGAAACCTGCATGCGCGCCTCGGCCTCGAAGCCCAGGATTGAAGCATCAGCGGTGTTAAAGATCGACTGTGCGACGCCGGATGCGGCAGAGGATTGGTTCACTTCACGCTGAAGATCAGAGATATCGGTATAATATGCCGCCGCGTTTAAAGTGAACGAGCCATCGGCGGTCTGGAACTTCGCGCCAATCTCGTAGTTATCCACTTTCTCTTCGTCGAATGCGAAAGCGCCGCCATTGGCTGCAACGACCGCCTCAAATGCGTTGGCGTTCGTGATGCGGAAGTTATAGCCGCCACTGCGATAGCCGCGTGACCAGTGCGCATAGATTTGGCTGTCTTCGAATTCATACTGGAAACCAACCTTGGGCGACCAATTGGTCCAGCTGTCAGAATCAGTGAAGCCGTTATTTTCCGTAGGAATAACTGGATTGGTGCCGCTTGTCGGGCAAGTCCCCTGGACAACCGAACATTCAGGGCGTGGACGCACGTAAGTGATTTCCGCATCCTTTTCTTCGCGGCTCCAACGGATGCCCGCGATCAGCGAGAATGCGTCAGTCAGATAGTACTGTCCCGATGCAAATGCGCCCAGCACCTCGTGATCCTGACGCCCGCCGCCAAAGAAGGTCAGCGGCGTGGATGGTGGGATCTGACGTCTTTCAGTATATGCGATCGACTGGTCGAAATAGAACCCGCCAAAGGTCAGGTCGAAACGGTCACCCGATACCGCATAACGCAATTCGTTCGATATCTGGTCCTGTTCGGTTTCCGTGCTTGAGTGGAAAATAAACGCGGGCAATGCATCAATGTCAGCATCGGTGATTGCTGAATATTCACGATAGCCAAAGATGTTGGTTAGTGTGCCCGGGCCAATATCGATTTCTGCCTTGACCGAGCCTGTCCAAATCTCGTTATCGTAAAGACCTGCATTATCAACGGCGAAATTGAATGTATCACGGCTGAAGGTGCCGCGGTTCTGAGCGCTTGGTCCGTCGCCTTCGCTTTCAAAATAATCGAGCTTGCCGGTCAGGGTGAGTGGGCCGAAGCGCCCTTCCAATGCACCGCGCAGGATCAGTGTCTCTGCTGCGCCGTGGTCAGACCCGTCAAACAGGTTGGTGAAGTAGCCTTCGTCATTGTTGTAATACGCGCCAAGTTTAAACAGCAGTGTATCCTCGACAATGGGTCCGGAAACCACACCGGATACGGTGTAATTTGCACCGCCGCGACCGCCATCAACAAACGGACCGTCAACCGATGCCCGTACCTTGCCGGTGAAGAAGTCGGTTGGGTTTCCGGTATTGATCAGCACCGCACCGCCGGTCACATTGCGGCCAAACAGAACGCCTTGCGGGCCGCGCAGGATTTCGACACTGTCTAGATCAAACAGGTCGAAGACCACGCCGCCATTAAAGCCCAGATAGACGCCATCGACGAACACGCCGACGGTCGGGTCAATGGACGGGATCGAGCTGTTAATGCCGAGACCGCGAATAGAGAAATTCGCGGTGCCGCGGCTGGTGCCGATCTGGTCAAGCGACACGTTTGGCGCGCTGTAAGTCAGCGATTGCACATCACGCACTTTCAGTGCTTCGAGGCTTTCCGAATTGAAAGCCGTTACTGCCAGTGGGACGTCCTGAACGTTTTCGGCGTTTTGGGTTTTCGTGCCGGTCACGATGATGGTGTTAAAAGCGCCAATGGCGCCACCATCGTTTTCGTCAGCTTGCGCTGTATCGTCTTGCGGCTCAGCATCCTGTGCAAGCGCAGCGGTGGGTGCCAGCATCATGCCTGCACCAGCTATTGCCAGAACGTGCGGCGAAACGGCCAGCCTGCGAAGCGAAGCGTTAAAAGGTTTCATCGATTTTCTCTCTCTGGATATTGGGGGAGGCGCGATTTGGCAGATAGGTCTTAGTCGTGCAACTTAAGACGCTGGGCAAGCGTGGCTGTTGCGCAACAACTGCGTACCGGTGTCTTTCTAAGCGATTGATTTTAAGAGGTTGACGAGACGCTCAGGCCTGTTCGAGCTGCCGCTGACGAGAATCGCTTGCGGCCTCTAGCAGGGCCGCCTCAATCTCTTCCAATCGGGACTTTGATGTCACTTTCCCGCCCATCAAATCAGTCACATAGAAAGTGTCAGCCGCGCGCTCTCCATACGCGGTCACATGCGCGGATTGGACTACCAGATTGGCCTCGAACAAAACGCGAGCCAGCCGGTTGAGCAATGCCGGGCGGTCGCGCGCATTCACTTCGATCACGGTATAGTGGTTAGAGGCCTTGTTATCGAAAAGCACCCGTGGACGTACCTCGAACGCCTTGGAGCGGCTGATCGGCAGAGGGCGCTGCGCGAGACGCGGTGCCAAATCAATACGATTGGCTAGTGCATCCTCGATACTCTTCTTGATCCGGTCTAGCTGGTTGTCCTCATCAAAAGGTCGCCCATGCGGGTCCTGCACCAGGAAATTGTCAATCGCCCAGCCATCATTGCTGGTGTGAATCCGGGCATCGATGATGTTGCCGCCCGCAAGATGAATGCCGCCTGCGATCCGGTAAAACAGGCCGGGATGGTCAGCCGCGATGACGGTAACCAAGGTTGCGCCGCGTGCTTCGTAAGGCTCGCAGTGAATAGACAGCGAGTGGTCCAGTTTCCGAGCGGCGGCGAAATGCTTGATATTGAGCGCGATGATGTCTTCAGGCTCGGCAATCCAGTATGCCTCGCCCATTTTTGCGCCGTGTTCTGTGATGAGGTCAGCTTCGGCAGCCAGCAGTTCTGCCACGGCCTCCTTCTTCGCATCAACGCGCTGTGTCCGGCCATGACGCATGTGGCCAAGCCTCAGTCGCTCTTGCGCGCCATCATACAGCTCACCCAGCAGCTGGCCCTTCCAGCTGTTCCATGTGCCGGGGCCGACCGCGCGGATATCAACCGAGGTCAGAATGACGAGATTGCGCAGTCGCTCTGAACTTTGGACGCGCGCCACGAAGTCTTCGATCGTTTTTGGGTCAGTCAGATCGCGCTTGAAGGCGGTCGCGCTCATCAGCAAATGTTCGCGCACCAGCCATGCGACCAGATCCGTCTCGGCGTCGGTCAGCCCAAAGCGCGGGCAGAGTTCTTCGGCGACCTCAGCGCCCAATATCGAGTGATCTCCCCGCGCCCCTTCGCAATGTCATGCAGCAGCACCGCGACATAGAGCGCTCGGCGCGAATTGATCTTGTGGATCAGCCGCGTTGAACGTGGATGATCCTCTTTCAGCTGCCCCTTCTCGATCTGGCTCAACAGGCCAATCGCGCGGATCGTATGCTCATCGACGGTGTAATGATGATACATATCGAACTGCATCTGGGCGTTTACTTTGCCAAAATCCGGCACGAATTTGCCAAAAACGCCCGCCTCATTCATCCAACGCAGGACCATTTCGGGGTTATTCTTGCCCGATAACAGCTCCAGAAACATGGCGTTGGCGCGCGGGTCTTCGCGCAGATCGTTGTCGATCAGGCCGTTATCTCTATCCGCCTGTCGCATTGTGTCGGGGTGAACCTCCAGCTCTTCGGCTTCGGCGAGCTGGAATACCTCGATCAGGCGAGCGGGATCTTTCTTGAACCAGTCATCAGAGGGCGCAGCGATGCGTCCGCCCATCACCCGATACCCTTTGAGAACGCGCGCTTTGGGTTTGAAACCAGCGAAAAAGCCGCCGCGATTGCTGGTTTTCGCGAACTTCTCGTCCATGTGGGACAGGAACACGCCCGTGAGGCTGCCGACTCGTTTGGCCTGCAGGAAATAGAACTGCATGAACCGTTCAACCGCACTTTTGCCGGGACGGTCAGCGAACTTCATGCGTTCGGCGATCTTGCGCTGATAATCGAATGTCAGGCGATCTTCGGCGCGCCCCGTCAGGATGTGCAGATGGCACCGCACGGCCAGCAGAAACCGCTCGGCGCGGCGGAAACTGCGATACTCCGCCTGTGTCAGCAGTCCGATATCAACCAGTTCGGCTGCGCTGCGCACCTGATGGACATATTTGCCGATCCAATAGAGCGTTTGCAGATCGCGCAAGCCGCCTTTGCCCTCTTTGACATTGGGTTCCACGACATAGCGGCTGTCGCCCATGCGCCGGTGCCGCTCGTTACGTTCGGTCAGCTTCTCGCGCAGGAACGCGCGCTCAGTACCGCGAACGACCTCTGCCCAGAAACGCCGCGATGCCTCGGCGTAAAGGTCTTCATCACCCCAGACATACCGCCCCTCAAGCTGTGCGGTGCGGATCGTCAGATCCTCTTTGCACATCCGGATGGTCTCATCGATTGTGCGGCTCGACTGGCCAACTTTCAGCCCCAAGTCCCACAGAATGTAGAGCATGGCTTCGGCCACCTGCTCGCACCACGGCGTGTGGCGGCTGGGGGTCAGAAATGCGATGTCGACATCAGACTGCGGTGCCATCTCTGCGCGGCCATACCCGCCGACCGCCACAATCGCGATCCGTTCGTTCTGGGTGCGATTATGCGCTGGGTAGAGCTGGCCGGTCACGTGATCGTGAATGACGCGGATCAGCTGGTCGATCAGAAAGGCATGGCCATAGGTGCATTCATGCCCGGCAGAGGGGTTCTCCTCCAACCGCCGCGCCATCTCTGCACGCCCAGCCTCTAGCGCGGTTTTTAGAGCGGCGATGATTTTGGGGCGGGCGGCCTCGCCCTCATCGTCAAAAAGAGCCGTGACTTCCCCAGAGAGCGCTCTGCGGTCGATGATCGCTCTCTGGTTGGGAAGTCGGGTTTTGTTCACGTTTCGAGCAGGTCTTTCGCAAAGGTTGCTTTCACGGTGCGCTTATCGATCTTTTGCGTACCAAGTCGCGGTAGATCTTCATCGCTTTGCCAAATCATTGCTTCCAACGGCACTTTGAACGGCGCAATTTTGGACAGCAGGAATTCGCGCAGATCGCCGGCACTCATGGTCGCCGCGCCCTCTTTCAGATGATAGACGGCTGCGGGCACTTCGCCCATACGGTCATCCGGCACACCAAAGACAGAACATTCGGCGATGTCATCATGGGCGTAAATCGCCTCTTCCACCTCGATGCACGAGATGTTTTCGCCGCCGCGAATGATGATGTCTTTCTTGCGATCAACGATGAACAGGTATCCGTCTTCATCGAGATAGCCGAGGTCGCCCGTGCGGAAAAACCCGTCTTCGGTAAAGGCTGCTTCGGTGGCCTCGTCATTTTTCCAATAGCCTTTGAAATTGGCGACGCTGCGGATGCAGACCTCGTCGACTTCGCCTTGGGGGCGCGGGTTGCCATCATTGTCGAGGATAGCCAGTTCTACAATCGGCTGGCTTGCCTTGCCGGTTGATCCGGGCTTGGCGAGGTAGTTCTCGTTGAAGTTGCCACAGCCGACTGCATTTGTTTCGGTGAGGCCATAGCCCAGCAGTGGGAACCCGCCGGGAAATGCTTCCTTGATCTTCGTCACGTGATCGACAGGGCGCGGAGCGCCGCCTGCGGCAAAGCTCTTACATGCCGACAGGTCGTACTGATCGAGGTTCGGGTGTGTGGCGATCTCATAGCTCATCAATGGCACGCCCACGAAGTATGTGACTTTCTCGTCCGCCATCAGCTTCAGAGCCATTTCCGCATCCCATTTCGGCATCAGCACCAATTTGCGCGCAATGGCGAAGGATTGTACGAATAGCGGGATTTCGCCGGTCACATGGAACAGCGGTACGGCGACCAATGCACATGGCTGAGCGCTCAAATCCTCGCCCTGACTTTCAAGCAGAATTTTCGCCATCGCGCTTTGTGCGACATAGCTCATGACGCCATGCACAACGCCGCGATGATCAGACCACGCCGCCTTGGAATTGCCGGTTGAACCGGAGGTATAGAGGATGGTCGACATATCATCCGGGCCGAGCTGCCCCAGCATTTGCATCGCCGTATCGCCCGCTTCCCAGACTTCGCCAAGGCCTTCAGACGGGGGACAATCATGTTCGATCAACACAATCTTTGCAGGGTGATCTGTCCCCTCAAGCCGTTTTGCCCGGCCAGCATCGGCCAACACCAGATCGCATTCGGCGAGGCGGATGCCATATGCCAGCTCATCACCTGACCAAAATCCGTTGAGCAGCGTCACACAGCCGCCAGCCATGACAATGCCCATATAGGCGATCATCCAATTGGCGGAATTGCGCGCCGCGATCCCAATGCGGTCGCCTTTCTTGATGCCATGCTTGCTGGCCAGACCATGCGCAACATGCGCCGCCGCGCCATACGCTTCGCCAAATGTCAGGCGGATATCGCCGTCGACAATGAACGGCACATCTTTGTGCTCATTGCAGAAGTGCGCGAAGTAATGTGCGAGACTGGGCGGGGCAGATTTGAATGCTGGCAGCGCCTGGCCGTAATCTTCATAAGGGACCGTTTCAAAGGGTTGCCCCGGCTTTGTGATTTCACCGATAATGTGATCGAGTGCGGTATCCAGTTGAGTGGGCATTCTTGTTCTTATCCTCTCCAAATGCATCAACGCGCCACTCGTTGATGGCGCGCAAACCAAACCGCAGGCTTTCCCCAACAACCCTGCTGTGCCAATAGCGGTGTCTCAATGGGCACCCGATCAGCCTTTCAACACTGTATCTAAGAGGATTACCCTGTGCTGTCACTACTTGCCGCAACCACTGCGGCCCAGTCAGTTGTTGAGCCAATTCAGTGGGCCGAATTGGGTCTGACGCCGGGCATTGACCTGGGGTTCTTTACGCTGCGATGGTACTCGCTGGCATATCTCGGCGGTATTCTGTTTGGGTACTGGCATCTGTCCCGCATGATCAAATCGCATGGCGCCCCCATGGCACAGCGTCACGCCGATGATCTCTTTTTCTATTGCACTCTTGGGATCATTCTGGGCGGACGGTTCGGCTACGCGCTGTTTTACAAGCCAGAATTGCTCACCAGTCTGGAACTGTTCAAGCTTTGGACCGGAGGCATGAGCTTTCACGGTGGTGTGCTGGGCGTGCTGCTCGCCATCACTTGGGTGACACGCAAGAATAAACTCAACTGGTTGCGCGTGTGCGATTATATCGCAGTGAATTATCCGCTCGGTCATATGTTTGGGAGGCTCGCCAACTTTGTGAATGGCGAGCTGTATGGTCGCCCGGCTGATCCGGCGGATGTGCCTTGGGCGATGGTGTTCCCGTCTGATGCGCTTGGTCTCGCACGTCACCCTAGCCAGCTGTATCAGGCGACGGTGGAAGGCCTGCTGCTTGGCCTGGTTCTCATGGGCTTGTTCTGGTTTACCCGCGCGCGGTATCGCCCTGGATTGCTTGTCGGTATATTTGCGGCGGGTATGGCGCTGTCGCGTTTCGCACTTGAGTATTACCGCGAGCCTGACGACCATCTGGCCCATCGCGTGGTCGAAACTGGGCTCAGCCAGGGACAATGGTTGACGATACCGCTGCTCGTCGTGGGCTTGGTGGTTATCGGCTATGCATTGCTGCGCAAACCAGCTGGTACGAAGGTCGCCGCTGACGCATGAGTGACATGCCTGAGCGGGGTGATGGCGCGCAGTTTGCAGAGCGCTTCCGCCGCCTAATCCGCGCGCATGGGCCGATGTCCGTCTCCCGCTATATGGGGGAAAGCAACGCGCATTATTATGCCTCGCGCGATCCCCTGGGGCAGACAGGCGATTTCATCACCGCGCCTGATATTAGCCAGATGTTTGGCGAATTTGTCGGTCTGTGGCTAACTGACATCTGGCTACGCGCAGGCGCACCTGCAGATGCCATTTATGCTGAGCTTGGACCGGGAAAGGGCACTTTGGCGAGCGATGCACTAAGAGCAATGGCCAGTCACAAGCTTGCCCCTGCGGTTCACTTTGTGGAGGGTTCGCCTGCCCTGCGCGATGTGCAGACCGCTGCTCACCCCGGCGCGCATTTCCATGACGATCCGACCGGCCTGCCCGATGATCGCCCGATCCTGCTGGTCGCAAATGAGTTTCTCGATGCCTTGCCGATCCGTCAATTGGTGAAGACGGCGAGTGGATGGCGAGAGCGGATGATTGCATTGGATGGAGAGCATTTTGTGTATGCCGCTGGCCCGAGCCCGATGGATGCGGGCGTGCCCGAAACATTCGGCAAGGAACAGCCGGGCTCTGTGCTGGAAACCTGCCCCGGCGCGGCGGCCGTGATGCAGGAAATTGCTGGTCGGCTAAAGCAGCAGGGCGGTGCGGCGCTGTTCATCGACTATGGCTATCTGGAGCCTCAAACTGGATCGACTCTCCAGGCTGTGCGGGGCCATGAGCAGATTGATGCGCTCGCTGCGCCCGGCGATGCAGATCTGACCGCGCATGTCGATTTTGCCACACTCGCCGAGATTGCCACCAGCGCGGGGTTGCGCGTGCAAACCGCCACGCAAGGCGATTGGCTGACAGCCATGGGCATCGATGTGCGGGCGCAGGGCCTCGCATCAGGCGCTCCTGACCGCGCAGAGGAGATTGAGGTGGCCCGAAACCGGTTGGTGGCTCCTGACGAAATGGGAAGGCTTTTCAAAGTTATGGCGATCACAAATCGTGAATGGCCCCCAGCAGCGGGATTCGCTGAAGAGGCATAAAACTGCAGTTCGGGATTGGTTCAGTAACAGAATGCGATCTGGCGTCGTATTCTTTGCTAGAGAGGATTACTGAATGCGAAATTTGACGTATCTTTTGGCTATTGGCGCTGCATTTGCCGCAGCGCCCGCTTCGGCTGCGGAGCCGATTACCGGTACGCTGGGTGACGCCAGAAAAAGATTCAGTCATCACGATCAGCAAATGCGGTAGCAGCTATTGCGGCAGGTTGAGCAAATATCTCGTCACGCCCGAAGGCGGTGTGAACCAACGTGACGTCAACAATCCTGACCCCAATCTGCGCAAGCGCAAGCTGCTGGGCATTGCCTTGCTGACCGGTTTTCAGGCGGAGGCCAAGCGCTGGCGTGGCAGAATCTATGATCCCCGCAACGGCAAGACTTACAAATCCTTCCTGACCCGCAAGAGCGCGAATGTGCTGGAAGTGAAGGGATGTTTCGGCCCGTTTTGTCAGAGTCAGAAATGGACGCGGGCGCGTTAGTTTTACGCATTCGCCTCCGCGGGTGCGATTTCCTCGCTCATACGATCAAAGATCGCATCGCTGCGAACGGGCAGTCGCCCTCGCGGCTCGCTTGTTGCTCGCCGAACTCTTCCAGGTAGCTACCCCTATCCTACAACCCAATCCGCTCCGCTAGCATGCGCGCCGCTTCATCAGGGCTGAGTTTTTCGCCATCATCGCGGTCGACCGCCAGATTGGCTTCGCGCATTGCGTCGACATCAATCGCGCCGATTAGCGGTTTGAGCGTCGCGACCAGCGCCGCGTCAGCGCCCGCCTCGGGGCTGAGACGCAGGATCGCGTCGTAGCTCGGCAGAGCCTCTAGCGGATCCTTCAGAATGACCAGATTGTCGGCTGCAATCCGGCCATCTGACGTGTACGCCCCGATGACATCCGCATCGCCAGATTTCAGCGCGTTATACATGAATGTGGGTGAGAAATTGCGTGTCCGGGCGAAGTTCAACCCATAGGCATCGCGAACAGAAATCCACTCAGGCCGCTCGAAGAATTCCGGATCGCCGCCAACGGTCATGCTCGGCGCGATTGGCACCAAGTCGGTGATCTCGGTCAGTCCGCGCGCCGATGCAACCGCAGCGGGCATGGCAAAGCCATAGGCGTTCTCAAAGCCCAAACGGCCCAAGACCCGCGCGCCGCTGGTCTTGGCTTCCCATGCCACAATGGCCTGATACATGGCCTCGCGCCCAGGATTATCGGTGCGCTTCATATTGTTGGTCCAGATCGTGCCGGTGTAGTCGATGCCGATATCTATCGCGCCAGTGCTCACGGCACTGTGGACCACGGCGGAACCCAGTCCATCGCGATACTCAACTTCGTATCCGGCCGCCTCCAGCCGCTGACCGATCAAGCGAGCGAGAATGTACTGCTCGGAGAATTGCTTGGCCCCGATCACGATAGCGTCGTCATCGTCGCCGCCAACACCTTGCGCCCACAGCGCAGCACCCACACCCAGCGCCACAGCTATCATGCCGCCGAACCACACAGGCTTGCGTCGGTCGGCAAAGCCGCGTTCGATCATGCCGAGCAGGGCATCGGCAATCATTGCCAATCCAGCACTGGCGATGCAGCCAGCGAGCACCAGCTCCCAATTCTGCGTTTGCAGTCCTGCAAATATCGGATCACCCAGGCTGGGCTGACCGATGGTCGTGCTGAGCGTGGCGGCGCCAATCGTCCAAACGGCTGCAGTGCGAATGCCAGCCATGATGTAAGGCGCGGCCAAGGGTGCCTCAACCAACCGCAGTTTTTGCCAACCCGTCATGCCCACACCGTCCGCTGCCTGAATGACGCCTGGGTCGAGATTGGCTTGCGCGGTCACCGCATTACGCAGGATCGGCAGCAGAGCATAAAGCGCCAATGCGAGCAGCGCGGGCAGAAAGCCAAGCGTGGGCAGACCTTCGCCAAACACAGCGCGAAGGCTCAACAGGATTGGGAAGAACAACGCCAGCAGGGCAAGAGCCGGAATGGTCTGCACAAGGCTGGCGAAGCCCAGCGTGATCCGCGCTACAGTCGGCGAGCGGCTGGACCAAACCGCCATGGGCAGTGCGACAGCAAGGCCCAAAGCGATGGCCGCCGCTGCCAATACTACATGCGCAGCGAGCTGATCGCCCAGGCCAAGAACCGAATTCCACAGGCCGTTCATGTGGCAAGCTCGGCCAATCGCTTGGCCTGTTCCCGCGGAACCGCGACCAGGCCTTGCGCGGTCTCACCGCCTTTCCCTGCGAGCAATGCTTGCGGGATTTCGTCCGCAACAATTTTGCCGGCTTCCATAACCAGAATGCGATCTGCGAGAAGCAATGCCTCGGCCATGTCGTGTGTGACCATAATTGTGGTCAGGCCCAGCTCATCGTGCAGCTTGCGAACGCTTAGCCCCAGCGCATCGCGCGTGATCGGGTCAAGCGCCCCAAACGGCTCATCCATCAATAATAAATGCGGGTCCGCCGCCAGCGCGCGGGCAACCCCCACTCTCTGTCTTTGACCGCCGGAAAGTGCATCTGGATAGCGTGACGCCATGTCCGCATCGAGCTCAACCAGCTCAAGCAATTCGTTGATACGTTCGATTGCGAGCGTCTCGCCGGACAGGCGTGGACCTATCGCGATATTCTCGGCCACAGTCATATGCGGGAACAGGCCGATACCCTGAAAGACATAGCCAATACGGCGACGCAGGGCCGCGACGGGCAGGTCAGCAACATTCTCGCCTTCCATTTTCACAACGCCGCTGCTCGGCTCGACCAGGCGATTGACCGTCTTGAGCAATGTCGATTTGCCTGATCCTGAAGCGCCGACCAGGGCGACGAATGCGCCATCATCAATCGTCAGAGATACGCCGGCCAGAGCCTGAATGTCTCCATAGCTGCGGGCAACGGAGAGGAAATCGAGCATTGCTGAGCTCATTGTTCCGGGCGCAGGCGTTCTGCGGGCACCAGAACGTTCACCTTCAACCCATCTGCGACAAACTCACGTGTATAGCTCCCGCCCAGCTGACTGGTTACCGACATCTTGAGGAGCGTTGATCCAAAGCCCGCATCACCGCCCTTTGTATGCGGGTCAGTCATTGGCCATGTCTCACGCCAGCCTAGCCTGATCAATTCCAGACCATCCTGTTCTATTGCGTCGATGGACAGGGCGATTGTCCCATCGTCGTTTGATAGCGCGCCATATTTTGCCGCATTGGTGGCAAGCTCATGAATCACTAGCGCCAGCGGCGTTGTGGCATCCGATCTTAGCGGCAGGTCAATTCCCGACAGGGTGATCCGTTCGCCTGACTTACGCTCATACGGGGCAAGGAGTTCGCGCACCAAATCCTGAAACTGATCCGCAATCGGTGCGTCTTCCGGTACGGACATAATCATGCGCGGTGCTGAGCGCCTGAATGGTTTCGGACAGTTCCTCAGCAAAATTTCGTACATCGTCACGTCCGCGTGCGCGAATAGCAATCAGTCCGCCAACGACTGCGAAGATGTTGCGGATGCGGTGTGACAATTCCCGGGCGAGGAGATCGCGCCTCTCCGCCTCATGATGCTTGTCATCAACATCCGTCAGCGTGCCGAACCACCGCGTGGTCGCGGGATTATCGCCCGAGGGCACTGCGCGGGAAAGCACCCAGCGATAGCTGCCATCCGCCTGCTTCAATCGCCACTCATCTTCAAAGTCTGAGGCGTTCTCGAGTGCCTCACCAAACTTGACTAACGAGGCTTCGAAGTCCTCAGGGTGAATGAAATCGCGCCAGTCATCGACCTCAGTGGGTGCTGGCGCTCCAGTGACCTCTTCCCACCTCGCATTGAAATGCGTGAAGGTCGGGCCCGGGTCCGCAGCCCAGGCGATGTCTGGCACGCTGTCGAGCATAAAGCGAACTTGTGCAGCGCTATCTGCCAGTTCCGCCGCGATTGTGTTGTCTTGCCGGTGGGCCTCAAGGCGCCGCTTCACGGCATCGGACAAAACGCGCAGTCCGCTCAGCTCGTCCTCGCTCAAACCCTCATCGCGCGGTTCATAATCGATCACGCATAGTGCGCCCATTGGCGCGCCCTCGGATGATATAAGCGGAACGCCCGCGTAAAAGCGGACACCCTCTTTACCTGTCACCAATGCAAAGTCAGAGAAACGAGGATCTTGCGCGGCGTCAGGAACAATGAGTGGTTCTTGCCTCTGCATCGTATGCGCACAAATGCTGGTGGTGCGCGGCGTCTCCGGCTGATCAAAGCCAGATCGCGCAAGGAAACGCTGACGCTCGCTCTCTACAATGCTGACCAGCCCAATGGGCGCGCGGCAAAGCCGGGCGGCGAAGCGGGCGATATTTGCCAGCTCGTCGTCGCCCTCAAGCGTATCCAAATCAAAACTTGCCACAACCCTGAGCCGCGCATCTTCGTCGCAGTACTCGTTTGCGGGTGGCTGAGTATTCGGCCAAGTTGCCGATCCTGCAAGTGCCAAAGCGCTTCTCCCGTGTGGCTGCTCATACACGCAACCGACACCAGCACAAATCACCTGAAGTGTTGAATGGGTCTTTTGCGGTCAAAGACAGCTCAGCACGGGCGTCTTGGCACTGTTCGCGAAACTGTATCGCAATCTGGTCCGTAGCTGCTATCACACTGATTAAGGGGAGATATGCGTGTCGCAACATCACGAGACTCGAAATCCAACTATACTGTCGCGTCTGGTCCGGCGTATTATTTTGATGATTTACAATCTCAAAGGGTGGAAGATTGACGGGCATTTGCCCGCCAACATCAAAAAGTATGTGATTGCCGGGGCGCCTCACACGTCAAACTGGGACTTTGTATTCTTTGCCGGGGCAACCCACTATGAAAAGGTCCGCTCAAATTTCATGGGCAAACATACCTTGTTCAAAGGGATAATGCGCAACTTCATGCTCGACATGGGCGGCATTCCGGTTGACCGTACCAAGAAAGCCAATGCAGTGGAGCAGGTCGCGGCAGAGTTTGCCGCGCGTGATGAGCTTGCGCTGGTAATGGCGTGCGAAGGTACCCGGTCATCTGATGGCAAATGGAAATCTGGTTTTTACAACATCGCGCAGGCCGCCGGGGTGCCAATTGTTCCGGCCTATGCCGACAATGACACTATGACGATAGGCTTCGGTCCGCCGATGATCCCGACGGGCAATTACGGTGAGGACTTGCTGAAGATCGCTGAGTGGATGCGGTCTAAACTACCCGATTACGATCGGTTCAAAGTATTGGAGCAACAGGCGCGAGATATCATCGCAGGTAAGAACGATGTTTGATTCCGTGATTGTGCAAGTGCTGGTGGTCAATGCCGGTATCATTCTGGGTATTGCCCTGATCCTTTGGGTCATTGCCCTGCAAATCGATGATGTCAGCTTCGTCGATAGCTATTGGGGTGGCGGGATGGCTTTGCTCGCGTTGATCAGCTGGCTGCGGCTCGACCAACCCGGCCCATTGGCAACGATGATCATGGCGATGGCAGTGATCTGGGGCTTACGCTTGTCAGTGCATATTTTCCTGCGCTGGAGGCGCGAGGGAGAAGATAAGCGCTATGACCTGATCCTGAGAAAGGATCGCGAGGCGGGGCGTTTCGCAACTGCTGCACTCATTAAGGTTTTTTTGTTTCAATCGGTGTTGCTGCTTATCGTCAGCAGCCCGGCGCAATACGGTATTCTGACGGCAGGATCGCTGCAGCTGATCAGCGGGCTGGCCATTCTCGGTTTTGTCCTCTGGCTGGTGGGGATGATCTTTGAGGTTGTTGGCGACCGACAATTGGCCAAGTTCAAATCCGATCCGGCCAATGCAGGCAAGGTGCTGGATAGTGGCCTGTGGCGGTATAGCCGACATCCCAATTACTTCGGTGATGCGTGCGTCTGGTGGGGTATCTGGATTGCCGCAGCGTCGGCTGGATGGTGGGTGGCTGCCGTTACCGTGATCGGGCCGATTTTTCTGACCTTCACCCTGACCAAATGGTCCGGTGCCCCGTTGCTGGAAGGCGGTATGACCAAGACCCGCGGGTCGGCGTATGAGGCGTATAAGGCGCGCACATCTGGTTTTGTCCCTTGGCCACCTCGGACGCGTGACTAGCAAAACCGTGCAGACCAATGGCGGATTTTTCACGCGGCGGTCTCTTTAAACCAGGCGATACCGGGCCTAGATAGCCATAAGTCATTTGCGATGCGGGAGGCCCCGAGTGACAACTGCTGAGATGGAACAGGCACGGCGAGAGCTGGTTCAGCTGGCGATGGCTATGGTCGGTCGGCGCGGCAAAGAGATTGACCGGGCGGAGCTTGCCGCTGAGGCTGGTTTGTCACGCGCGCGTGTTGAGGCCATTTTCCCCGAACATGATGATCTGTTCGATGCGATTGTCGAACACTGGTACGCCAATGACATTACCGCGATGGAAGACGTCGTCGCCTCTGACCTTCCAATAAAGCGCAAATTTTTCGAGTTTTATGCGCGACGTTTCACGCGAGATCGCGCGCGCTATACGGATGATCCATCGCTTTATGCGCTGTATTGCGAGCTTGGCGAGGCGAAGTTTGAGCGTGTGCGCGGCTATATCGATCTGGCCGATCACTACCTCACCGAACTGATTGCCCAGGCCCAGGATGAGGGCCACTTTGCCGGGCTTGAGATTGACCGCGCATTGACGCTGATCAATCAGATGATGGTGTGCTACACCTCCCCGCAAATGATGATGATTATCGAACCGCGCCTGTCGGAAGAAAAGCTGGCCTCTATCATCGATACTGCCTTTGCGGGCCTATCGGGCGCGGTCGGCACCTGCCAGGGAACAGCCCACATCAGCGCGGCCTGAGTGTTTGGCTCAGCGCCGGTGCGACCCGGTATGTCCTAGCGCGTATTTCAGGCTCGCCCCAATCATAAACGCAGCGATGAGGATAATCGCCAAAGCCCAGAACCAGTGCGGCAAGAGCAGGCTCGCCTCAATTGCGCCCGTATCCGAAAGCATTGTCTGCCCGCCAATGCGCGCTTGCTCCATGAACAGATAATCCCATTGCTGGAACATGCTCATCGCGCCGAGCACCCCCAGAAATTGCAATGAGAAACGTGTCCAGAAATCACTCGCCTTTTGAGCGATCCCGATCAGTGCAAGTGCGACCAGCGGCAGCACAGACAGCCCGGCCCAGCTGCGCACCCAGATCACGGTACCGATAGTATAAGTAGACCCGCAAGCATATAAAGCGCGGGGCGCCACCATTTACGGCTCCCGCTGGCCAGGATCAGCAGCGATCCGGCAACTGCAGGCGCCAATGGGCCACCTGCCGCGACCGTGGCGCGTTTGAGAGCGCTGGGCGTTCCGGGATAAAGGCTTTCGGCATAGCCTGATCCGTTCGGGAATATGACGAGCCGCTCAAACTCAAAGCCCAGCGCCATAGCGGTAAGACCATGGCCCATTTCGTGAAACCATGTCGTGAGAATGGTCAGCGGATAAATCAGGTAATTGCCCAAAGGGAGCGAGGGCAGCGCAATGACGACAAATCCCGCCACTACCAGGCGACCAACCTGTTCCGCTTGGGAACCGGGAGCCACCATTGATCTCATTCGTCAGTCGCGTCCGCTGGCAGCAGAGTGGCCTGATCGTTGCGCTGTTCGCGCAGGATAGACCAGCTGGCGAGGAACAACCCTGCGATCAGTGGTCCCAGAACAACGCCAGACAGGCCAGCAGTGGCGATGCCGCCCAATGTGGTGAGAAGGATTATCCAGTCAGGAATGCCGGTATCGCGGCCAACCAGAATGGGGCGCAAGACATTGTCCGCCATGCCGATAATCAGCGCGCCAGAACCAAACACAAACATGCCCTGCCAAATCTCACCGACTGCGATCAGGTAGATCGCGGCGGGCAACCAGACGAGCGCTGTGCCGACTGCCGGCAACAGAGACAGGACTGCCATCACAACACCGAACAGCAGGGCAGAGGGAATCCCTGCTATCCAGAAGGTTATTGCGCCGAGTGCACCCTGCACCAGCCCAACGACCAGCGAGCCCTTGATGGTCGCGCGCACAATGCTGAGGAAACGATCAGACAACCGGTCGGCAATGTCCCGCTCAATGGGCAGGCTGGATAGCACCGTTTCGCCAATCAACTTGCCGTCGCGAAGCAGGAAATATGTGACATAAAGGCCCAGGCCAAAAGCGAGGAAGAAACCGAGCGCGCCGCCGCCAACGGCCAGTGCCTGTTGCGCAATCAGGCCAGCACTTTCACTCAAGATGTCCTGCAGGCGTGTTTGCACAATTGACATGTCTGTCCAGCCAGATGTGTCGAGGGCCGCACGAATATTCCCCGGAAGCGCATCATAGACGGTGTTGAACCAGGCGGCGATGTCGATCTGTCCTTCCTGAAAGGCAACGACGACGCTCGCCGCTTCCTCTACGACCAGCCCGCCAATGAACATCGCGGGAACCACCACGGCGAAAGTGATGATCAGCAACGTGATGATCGCGGTACGGATTGGTACGTCCACCAACGCGTCGCAACACCACCTGATAAAGCGGCTGAAACATGATCGCAGCCAGTGCTGACCACAGGATAGGATTGGCAAATGGCCACACAATCGCGGCGAGCATGATCGAAACGACCGCCAGCAACAGGAAGAAGCTGGATTGTTCGAGCGTGTGTTTCTCTGGCGAGCTTAGCATTGCTGAGCGCTATAGCAGGATGCGCACGTATGCGCGATCACACATCCAAATTCGCGACGTTCAATGCGTTATCCTGAATGAATTCTCGCCGCGGTTCGACCACATCGCCCATCAGGCGCGTGAAGATTTCGTCAGTCACATCTGCGTCTTCGACCTTTACTTGCAGTAAGATCCGGGCTTCCGGGTCCAGCGTTGTTTCCCACAATTGTTCCGCATTCATCTCACCCAGCCCCTTATAGCGGCTGATCGAGAGGCCCTTGCGTCCAACCGCCAACACCGCGTCAAGCAGTTCGGTCGGACGAGAGATCGCGTTCTCGCCAAAGATCGCCGCCGCGTCTGCCTCGCCATCTTCGTCATCGGTTTCAGCGGGTGTCTCCGCTGCGGTAATGCGTACCAGCTGCGCTGGCTGGGCATAGGCTTCCGCCTGTTCAGCGGCGAGACCATGCAGCTTGCGCGCTTCTGCGCTGTCAAAGAATGCAGCTTCTATCTCGTGCACGTCGGTCACACCGCGCCACAGGCGGTGAAGCTGACTGTTACCGTTGGAGGCTGTTTGCGCTGACCATCTCGCCTCTTGATCGTTGGCGGCAAGCCGCTGAGCCGTGAAATCGAGCGCCGCAGCGCGTTGATCCGGGGTTAAGCTCGGGTCGAGCGCGCCAGACAGTGCCAATTGCTCGACAACGCCATTGTCATACTTCTTGGGAACGAAACTCAGCAAGTTGCGCATACGCAGTGCGTGTTCGACCATGGCCCGCAGATCGCCGTCACCGCGTGTGCCGCCCGTGCCTTCCAATACGCGGCCTTGCAGACCGGCATCGACCAGATAGCGATCCAGCGCGGCCTGGTCTTTCAGGTAAACCTCGCTGCGGCCCTTCGCGACTTTATAAAGCGGCGGCTGCGCGATGTAGAGGTGTCCGGCCTTCACGATTTCCGGCATCTGTCGGTGGAAGAAGGTGAGCAGCAGCGTGCGGATATGCGCACCGTCCACGTCGGCGTCGGTCATAATCACGATCTTGTGATAACGCAGTTTTTCAAGATCAAATTCGTCGCGCAAGCCTGTGCCCATCGCCTGAATCAGCGTACCGACCTCTTTGGACGAGATAATCCGGTCAAACCGGGCGCGTTCGACATTCAGAATTTTACCCTTGAGCGGCAAAATGGCTTGAATCTTGCGATCACGGCCTTGCTTGGCAGACCCGCCAGCAGAATCACCCTCGACCAGGAATAGTTCGCAATTTTCCGGATTGCGGTCCTGACAATCGGCAAGCTTGCCGGGCAGAGAGGCAACGCTCATCGCACCCTTGCGGCTCATCTCGCGGGCGCGACGGGCGGCTTCGCGAGCAGCGGCGGCATCAATAATCTTTTGGATGATCGCCTTCGCCTCAGCCGGGTTCTCCTCCAGCCATTCGGTCATTTTCTCGCCCATCAGGCTTTCGAGCGGCTGACGCACTTCAGAGCTGACCAGCTTATCCTTGGTCTGCGATGAAAACTTCGGATCGGGCAGCTTCACGCTGACAATTGCGGTCAGCCCTTCACGCATATCCTCGCCTGACAGGCTGACTTTTTCCTTCTTCAGCAGCCCCGAATTGGTGGCGTAATTGTTGAGCGTTCGCGTGAGCGCCGCACGGAATGCCGCCAGATGCGTGCCGCCATCACGCTGAGGGATGTTGTTCGTGAAGGTGAGAACGTTCTCATAATAGCTGTCATTCCATTCGAGCGCGACATCGATCGCGATGCCATCTTTCTCTGCGGAAACCGAAATCGGATCGGACAGCAATGCCTGTTTGTTGCGGTCTAGATAGCGGACAAAGGCAGCAATCCCGCCCTCATAAAACAGATCGTGTTCGGCGATTTCCTCATGGCGTTTGTCGCGCAACAGGATGCGCACGCCGGAATTGAGAAAGGCGAGTTCGCGATAGCGGTGCTCCAGCTTTTCGAAATCATATTCGGTGACGTTTTTAAACGTGTCGTTGGAGTGGTGAAAGGTGACGCGGGTGCCCTTTTTGAACCCATTGTCATCGGGGTTCTGGTCGACTTTCGGTGCATCCCCCTTGATTTCGAGTGCATTCACCGCCTCGCCATGCTCAAAACGCATCCAGTGCGTTTTGCCATCGCGCCAGATTTCCAGCTCAAGCCATTCGGAAAGAGCGTTCACGACCGAAACACCCACCCCGTGAAGGCCGCCCGATACCTTATAGGCGTTATCGTCAGAGGTGTTTTCGAACTTACCGCCGGCATGCAGCTGAGTCATGATGACCTCTGCGGTACGACACGCCCTCTTCCTTGTGCATGCCCACAGGAATACCGCGGCCATTATCCTCAACGGATACCGACCCATCCGGGTTGAGCTCGATCAGCACAAGGTCGCAATGCCCGGCCAGCGCCTCGTCAATGGCGTTATCCGACACCTCAAACACCATGTGATGTAGGCCAGAGCCATCATCGGTATCGCCAATATACATGCCGGGGCGTTTGCGCACGGCATCAAGGCCTTTCAGTACCTTGATGGAATCGGCGCCATATTCACCCTGCATTTTTTCGTTTTGGGGCTTGTTTTCCGGGTTTTCTGAAGTGTTCTCGTCCATGCCCATCATATAGGCGCGGGCGAGGAGATTCCCAAGTTTCCAGAGCTATCAGATGCGCTTTTTCCACCAGCCAAACGATGGCGGGGCTGCGAGGGCTATATTTGGCGGTCCTGTGCCTCGCAAATGGTCGTCCGGCGCTAAGGCAATTTGCGAGCGAAGGGGGGCTAAGCAGCTATTGCGGTGTCGGCTTCAACAGGCTCGTCATCTGCATCATCGCGCGTTGCATTTTCCATCGTTTCGAGAAATTCAGCCGCCTTCGCCTGAAGCAATTTTATCCGGCTCTCAATGTGATCCGCTGACGAGTGCATGCGATTAGTGGAATCGCCGGTGCCGATAGCGGCCTGCTCAACTTGAGAGAGAGACAGAGCGATCTCACCGGAATTGTGTGCAGCGGTGTCGATGTTCTTCGCAAGGTCGCGGCCCGTCATGGCCTGTTGATCGACAGCGGTCGCAATTGAAACTGACGCAGACTCCAGTTTTTCGATCTGCTCGACAACATTCTGAAGCGCGGCCACACTGCTATCGGTTGAGCTGCGGATCGCGCCGATCTTTTCAGCAACTTGTCGAGTCGCATCGCCCGTCCGCGTGGCAAGTTCTTTCACTTCTGATGCCACGACTGCAAAGCCTCGTCCGGCCTCGCCGCCACGTGCGGCCTCGATGGATGCATTCAGCGCCAGCAGATTGGTGCGTTGAGCGATTGATTGGATAAGGTCGAGAATGTCGCCAATCTCGGCTGCATGAAGAGAAAGATGATCAATCGTCTCATTCGCGCCATTGGCGACCGCTCCTGCTTCGCGGGCCATCTCTGCTGAGAAGCTTGCCTGTTTGCTGATCTCATCAATCGATAGCGAAAACTCATCACTTGCCGCAGCCGCGGCAGACACCACGACCGATGTTTCCTCCATCGCCGTGGTCGACTTTGAAATTTCGGTTTTGGCCTGTGTCACCGCACTTGCGACACCAGAAGCCTCATTTGACAGAGCTTCCACGTCACTGGCCATTGCTTCGACCGCTTCGCCAACACTCTTGGTGAAACTGTCGGATACCTCGCGCAACGTGGCCGCGCGTGTCTCGCGTGCTTTGCTGCGAATTTCGACCAGTTTGGCTTTCTGGGCGACTTCGCGCTGAGATGTATCGCGAAATACAGCCAGCGCGCGCGCCAAGGCGCCGATCTCATCCTCTCGGTCCGTTCCCGGAATGCCGGCGGCGGTGTTTCCGCTGGCCAGCTCATCAGCGGTATCTGCTATTTCCGTGATTTTCCCCGAGACGTCTTGCGCGATCTTGCGTCCGATCCAGAATGCGAGAACCGGTGCCGCGAGAAGGATCACCAGAAAGAATGTGGCGGCTTGAAAGATTTGCGCGAAAAGGGCGTCACTCTCCTGCTCGGTGACACCAGAAATCTCGGACGAAAGCTCATAAAGCTGGGCTGCGATTTCTTTCATCTCGGCGCGTGGCTCCGCCGCGTTGTCGCGTGGATTTGCCGTGTTTGAGAGTGAAAGCAGCTCTGCTTCACTGGCATTGGCTCGCTTTTCCAGATTGGATGCGCGCGAGTACAATTCGAATGGCAGAGTAGCTTCCTGACTGACCGCTGCGGTAATCAGACCAGTGGCTTGCGCCATGTTTTCTTCACTGCTGGCCAGCATCGCCTGATCATTCGTGGCGATAAAGTCACCCAAATCAGCCTGAGCGCGCGTCAAATACACGTTTGCCTGGGAAATCTTGATGTCGACTTCCTGATTGAGCCGCGACTTTCCACCTTCATTGGTGAAGTACATGGAGACAGCCATCAGCGTTACAGTGACAAGCCACAGAAAAAGGGTTCCACCCAGAATGGCGCCGTAGACTTTCTGCTTGATATTGAAGCGATCCAGCCATGTGCGAGGCACATCTGAATCGGCATCGTGCTCCTCTGGCAAGGTGAAGCTCTGATCAGCTACGCTCAAATCCAATCCCCTGTTGCAGCGGTGGTTTTGTGCGCTGCTCAAATCATGGAGGCCACGATCCAGACCTCCGCCTAATTACCCCTTGCTCAAGAATGGTTAACATCGCGATAAGCGGCGGTGGTATCCGCCGCGCTGGGTATTGTTTTTCGGGGCGAGGTAGATACCAAATTTTGAAGACGTCAGTGCAAGGGATGCGGCAGATGCTTGAGAAGCTACAGTCAGAATTTGGCGATTTTTCCGCTATTTTAGCTGGCTACGTGCACGAACAGCCCGATGCGATCGCCCTGCGCGACGACGATCGCGAATTGACTTGGGCGGGGTTGCATGATCGAGTTGAGCGGATTGCTGCGCGACTGATCGGGACTGGCCTGACGCAAGGTCAATCGGTCGCGATCCTCGGTACATCATCAATCAATTATGCATTGGTGTTTCTGTCGGCAGTCCGTGCGGGGGGAGTTGCGGCTCCGCTGACCACCAGCGCGTCGGCGGATCAATTGGCGGGAATGGCGGCGGATAGCGGTGCGGCGCATATCTTTATCGACCGCAGGAAGCTGACTGAGTTAGGTGATGATTGTTTCCCCGGAATGGCGAAAATCGTTCTGGATGAGGGGCTGGAGGGGTGGATGGCCCCGGAGGGTACGACCGCACCACTCCATACGCCCCAACCTGCCGATCCTTTCAACATTATCTATTCCAGCGGGACCACCGGCGTGCCGAAAGGGATCGTCCATTCGCATCAGATGCGCTGGCGGCAATTTGCTGCGACCGCCGCGTCCTATTCGGCAATGGGTCCTGATGTCCGCTCGCTCGCATCAACACCGCTTTATTCCAACACCACCATGGTGGCATTTCTTCCGCCGTTACTGGCGGGCGGAATGGTGCGGATCATGGGCAAGTTTGATTGCGCACGATGGCTGGACCATGCCCAGGCCGACCGTACCAACATCACAATGCTTGTGCCGGTTCAGTATCAGCGGTTGATGGACTATCCGCAATTTGATGAGTTTGATCTGTCGTCCATGGCGATGAAATACTGCACGTCTGCTCCCTTCTCAGCGGAACTCAAGCGCCAAGTATTGCAGCGCATGCCAGGGGGACTGGTCGAGATATACTCTATGACAGAGGGCGGCGTTGTCTGCTTGCTTCCCTGTCACGAGTTCCCGGAGAAGCTACACACGGTGGGACGCCCCGCACCGGGCAGTGAGCTTAAGGTGCTGGATGATTCTGATCAGCCGGTAGCCGCAGGCGAGGCGGGCAATCTCATCGGGCGATCCCATACTATGATGAGCGGATACAAGAATCAGCCTGAAAAGACCCGCGAAGGGTATTGGACAGATCCAGACACTGGCGATGTTTGGCAACGCATGGGTGACATCGGCAGAGTCGATGCTGACGGTTTTGTCGAGCTGGTCGAGCGCGCCAAGGACATGATTATTTCTGGCGGATTCAACATCTATCCAGTCGATCTGGAGGCTGAATTGCTGAAAGAGGACGGCGTGGAAGAGGCGGCGGTCATAGGCGTCCCGTCACGCCGTTGGGGTGAGACGCCGGTTGGTTTTGTGAGGCTCGCCAAGAATGCGGCGTCTTCCGAGGCGTTGCTAGCTGTGGTGAATGCGCGACTTGGTAAGACACAAAGGCTCGCGCAATTGCATGTGATCGAGGAAATGCCGCGCAGCCATATCGGCAAGCTGCTGAAAACAGACCTGCGCGAAGAGGCCGAGAAAAGGGGCCTGCCCAACTGATTTTGGACAGACCCCCTTGTGACCTTATGGTCAAACGTAGATTTCGTTTAGACCGACAGGGCTGGGCTCAACAGAAAGCTGCTGCTTGAGACTGCCAGTGCGATTGCGAATGCGCGAGTAGTAATGATGCGTGACATTGTAATTTCCTTTCAAGACGTATGCGTTGCCTCGCTATTCGGAGGCGCTGGAAAATTGGTTACAAACGGCTTACTAAGAAAATAACGCGCTGATATAATTACATTTTATAAATGGCGTGGTGCTTGGCGGCGCGCGTTCGAGACGCGGCGGTATATCATTTAAGGCGCGCGTTCGAGACGCGGCGCCGATGGGTTTTGGGGGAGGGAGGTTTCGGCGAGCCGCGTCTCTATTCGCTGCCATGTCGCCTTGCGGGCGTGTGCTTTACGGGATGGTCAGGCAATCGCTGGTGAAAGAACCAGCGAGCTGACGGCACCTGCCGCAAGGAAGGCGAGGATGTGAACGCTGGTACGCATTGCACATCTCCTGAATGACCGGACCGCCGCTCTCTTGCTGACAATGCCATAAGCATGGTCCGCGTCTTGGGGGATTGGAGAAGCGGTTACCCGGCGTGTGCAATTGGTATAGTGTTGCATACTTGTGCACAAAAGTGCAATAATGCTAAATTATATTGATAAATATGCAAGGTAGGGTCCCGTGGCTGTTCGCAGCGGTCGCTGCACTCTGGACTCAGGGGTGGCACCTGCTTAACCGGCCTTTATGGACGACGCCCACCTTCCCGATTCCATCCTTATCGTAGACTTCGGAAGTCAGGTTACTCAGCTGATCGCGCGCCGAGTTCGCGAGGCCGGAGTGTATTCCGAAATCGCACCCTTCAGCGCTGCCGAAGATGCATTTCATCGCATGAAGCCGAAAGGGATCATCTTGTCTGGTTCGCCCGCAGGTGTCCCGGACGAGGGCAGCCCGCGCGCACCCGAGGTTCTGTTTGAGGCGGGTGTGCCCATTTTGGGCATTTGTTACGGCCAACAGGTTATGTCGCACCAACTTGGTGGTGAAGTGCGTCCGGGTCATGAGACAGGAGAAGGCGGCGAGTTTGGCCGAGCCTATCTGACGGTGACCAAACCTTGCGCATTGTTTGATGGCCTTTGGCAAGAGGGCGAACGCCACCAGGTCTGGATGAGCCATGGTGACAAGGTCACCAAATTCGCCCCCGGCTTTGAAATCGTCGCCACCAGCGATGGCGCGCCCTTTGCTGTGATTGCCGATGAGAAACGCAAATTTTACGGCACGCAATTCCACCCGGAAGTTGTTCACACACCCGATGGCGGCAAGCTGCTCGGCAATTTCGTGCGCCATGTCTGCGGCCTTAAGGGCGACTGGACGATGGCCGAATTTCGCAAGACCAAGATCGAGGAAATCCGCGCTCAGGTCGGCGACGGCAAGGTTATTTGCGGGCTGTCCGGCGGCGTGGACAGCGCGGTAGCGGCGGTGCTCATTCACGAGGCGATTGGTGATCAGCTGACCTGCGTATTCGTCGATCACGGTTTAATGCGCATGAATGAGGCGGAGCAAGTCGTCACCCTCTTCCGCGATCATTACAATATCCCATTGGTTGCGGTGGATGCAGAAGAGCAATTTCTTGGCGGCCTTGCAGGCGTCACCGATCCTGAAAAGAAGCGCAAATTTATTGGCGGGGCCTTCATTGACCTTTTCGAAGCCGAGGCGAAGAAGATTGGCGGAGCAGATTTTCTAGCGCAGGGCACGCTGTACCCCGATGTGATTGAGAGTGTCTCATTTACAGGTGGGCCAAGTGTGACGATCAAAAGCCACCACAATGTCGGCGGCCTGCCAGAGCGTATGAATATGCAACTGGTCGAGCCACTGCGCGAACTGTTCAAAGATGAGGTACGCGATCTGGGCCGTGAGCTTGGGCTGCCTGATGTTTTTGTCGGGCGTCATCCTTTCCCCGGTCCCGGTCTCGCCATCCGCATTCCGGGCGAAGTTACCAAGGAACGCTGCGATATTCTGCGCAAGGCCGATGCGATTTATCTCGACGAGATCCGCAAGGCCGGCCTTTACGATGCGATCTGGCAGGCGTTTGCCGTGCTGTTGCCGGTCAAAACAGTCGGAGTCATGGGCGATGGGCGGACATATGACAGCGTGTGCGGGCTGCGCGCAGTGACCAGCACCGATGGCATGACCGCCGATGTCTATCCGTTCGATGCCAGTTTTCTCACTCAATGCGCAACCCGCATCGTCAACGAGGTGCAAGGCATCAACCGGGTGGTGTATGACTATACGTCAAAGCCGCCTGGTACGATTGAGTGGGAGTAAATAAAGTCATTTTTGACTCAGATTTATTTGCATAATATTCTCTTTCCCGAAAGGAGAATAGTAAATGAGTCGAAATAAGAGGGGAATTCCCGACCTTCGTCGTCGTATTCGTGAGATAGCCGATGAAGAAGGACTTGATGAACTCCACGATATTGCTGATGAGATGCACCGAAACTCACCCGTGCGAAGAGCGGCAAACAAGAGTGAAAAACTTACTCCAGAGCTTGCGGATGCGATAAGACGTTATGCGCTAAAAAATAAGAAGACACATCAGAGGGATATCGCGCAACGGTTTAACGTGAACCCCGGTCGTGTTTCCGAGGCTATGAACAACGAGATTTGAACGCCAAATATCAATGCCTTTACGGGTCACGATGATCTGATACTTTTGTAGCATCGATTTTTGAAGGATTTACGCATGACCCGCGCTTTGTTTCTCACCCTCGCACTCACTCTCGCAGCCTGCTCACAAACGCCCGCTGAAGCGCCTGCCGTCACTGGCAGTGAATGGACGATCAACTCCGAAGATTCTTCGCTTAGCTATGTCTCAATCAAGGCCGACGAGATTGCAGAGATCAACGCGTTTGAGACCATTAGCGGCGGCGTGACAGCTGAAGGTGCGGCGACGGTTGAGATCGATCTTGCGTCGGTGAGCACCGGCGTTGATATTCGCGATGAGCGGATGCGTGAGGTATTCTTCGTAGTGGCGGATAATCCGACTGCAACAGTGACGGCAGAGATTGATCCTGCGGCCTTTGAAACGCTCAGCGTTGGCGAAAGCACAACGACCGCGCTCGAAGGAACGCTGAGCCTCAAAGGTATTGACGCCCCCTTTCAAAGCGAGGTCAGGGTGACGCGCGCGGGGTCAGATCAGGTCATTGCCGCCTCGACCGATCCGGTCATCATAGAGGCACGCACTTTTGAGCTGACCGACGGACTCGCGCAGCTGCAAGAGCTTGCCGGATTGCCGTCAATTACGCCGGTGGTGCCGGTCACATTTTCGTTGACCTTTGAGCGATGATCGAGGGCGCCACGGCGCATCATGCAGCTTGATCTCGGCTCTGACCCACGAACGGAAACTTTACGGCGCCTTCATGCCGCGCTGATTGCCACATACGTACCGGATCATCCGTCCACCTGATAAGCGGCGCAGCCCGGAATGGGTGCTGGTGCACGGCGTTATCGGCGCGCAGACAAAAACCGCTGCGAGCAATGCCTCAACCGATGGCTTGTTGGCTGAGTTTGGGTCTTGGGAGGCGGTTGCCAAGCTGTCTGTCGAAGATTTGGAGCAGCGGCTCGAACGGCAAACCTTCCCTACCGTTGCAGCGCGCAGGCTGAACGAATGCCTTAACGCCATCATCGAAAAGCGCGGCGCGGTGGACCTGTCGCATCTCACCAAGCTGGACCTCGGCGTGGCGCTGGCATGGCTCGAGCAACTGCCTGGAGTTGCGCGCAAAAACAGCGCTGGTGTGATGAATGCCAGCACATTGAACTGCAAAGCCATGGTTATCGACGGGCATCATCGCCGCATTATGCAGCGCATGGGTATTGTCCCTGCAAAGGCGGACACCACGCGCACTTATGATGCGCTGATGCCTGTCCTGCCGCCTGAATGGACAGCCCCCGATATGGATGAGCATCATTTGCTTCTGAAGAAGTTGGGGCAGACATTCTGCCGCCCACGAAAGCCGAATTGCGCGGAGTGTTTTGCACGGCAGGATTGCGCAACCGGAACCGGAGCGGCTGTCACGCGCTGATCCAATATGTTGAACGAAGCGCAGGTCGATACGGTCTATCGCCGGATCTCGGAGGTGATGCCCGGTCGCACCAGAAATGCAAAAGGTCCCAAGGGGCAACCTGACGCCTTTCGCAGCTGTATTTCCTGTATGCTGTCCGCGCAGTCGCTCGATCGCAACACTGCGAAGGCGTCGCGCGCCTTGTTTGCCCTCGCGCAGACTCCAGAGGAAATGCTCGCCCTGCGCGACGAGGATATCGCCGCCGCGATCAAGCCATGCGGCCTCTACAACAACAAGACACGGAGCATTCGCAAGTTCTGCGAAGCACTACTTTCAGAACATGGTGGGGTCGTGCCTGATACGCGTCAGGGGTTGATGAGCCTGCCGGGCATCGGTCGCAAATGTGCCGACATCGTCATGAGTTTCACCTTTGGCAAAGATGTGATCGCGGTGGATACGCACGTGCACCGCGTGTGCAATAGGGTTGGCCTGACTGACGCAAAAACGGTCGACAAAACGGCGCAGCAATTGGAGGAACGCAGCCCCGATTGGGCGATGCGCGACGGCCATTTCTGGCTCATCCAATTTGGCAAGAAGGTATGCCGAGCACGGCTGCCGAAATGCGAAATTTGCCCGGTCGGCGAACTATGCGAATATAAGGCAGCGCGGGACGCCGAAGAAGCGGCGCGCTAACCTGCGAAAGTGATCTCGGTCAGCTCTTCCGATTTCGCCCAGAGTGCAGCGGCCAATTCTTCATCGCGGATATGCGGATACACGCCAGATCCGCGCGGCGTCTCATCGGTCGCCATGGCGCCGATATTACAGTCCTCACAATACACCCCGCCCATGCCATCGAGTTGGGTCGAAGTGGCCGCCCATACGCTGGTCGCTGCACCTTCCTCGGTTGACTTGAAGGCTTCGTGCACATTTCCCTCTTCGTCGTACCAACCCATCGCAATCTGCTCTTCCATGCTGAGGTGACGCTGTAACGGGGTTGCAATACCGCCTGGATGGATCGCAAAGCTGCGAATACCATGCTGCTCGCCAATCTTATCCAGCTGTAGCGCAAACAGCGCATTAGCTGATTTGGCCTGACCGTAAGCTGGCCATTTCTCGTACTCGCGCCGCTCCCAATTGGGATCATCAAGATCTAGCCCGTTAAGGCGATGGCCAATTGAAGAGACCGTTACGACCCGCGCCCCCTTTGCGGCCTCCAGCAGTGGCCAGAGGCGCTGAGTGAGCTGAAAATGGCCGAGATGATTGGTTGCAAACTGCATTTCATAGCCGCGATCATCGCGCATCAGCGGACTGGCCATGATCGCCGCATTGTTGATCAATATGTCGAGGGTGGGTGTGTGCTCAGCCACAGAATCCGCAAAGGCATCGATGGAGGCCGGGTTGGACAGATCGAGCGGGAAGATGTCGATCACGCCATCCATGCCATTGATGACGTCACGCGCCACATCGGGGCGACGTGCGCCGATAATGACCTTTGCTCCGGCCTTTGCCAAGGCGCGCACGGTCTCTGTGCCTATGCCCGAATACCCGCCCGTGACGAGCACTTGCTTGCCTGCGACATCCGCTGCCGCGACAACTTCGCTCGCCGTCGAACGATAGCCAAATGGGGAATCGATGGGTTCTTGCGGCGATACCATGGCTTCTCTCTCCTAATGCGCGACATCTGCGTATCGCGCACCAAGAGCTGCTTGGCCATGACTATTTGACGGCTTTGATTATCGCCATAATGTGGCGCTCTAGCCTGTGGACCTAACCTTCGCTTTCGGTTTCGGTTTCGGCCTTCTTGTACGGAACGAAATCAGTCAGGAAGATGTTGCCGGTATAAAAGCCAGCGAACCGATCAGCCGTGGTGATCGTGTCGAGCCGGCAGAGTTGGCTCGCGTTGAACTTGCGGACAACCAGCAGATCATCATCATCCAATCGTTGCGGGTTGCGGGTTTTGTTTACCCAAACCGTATCGCCGCGCTTGTAGATTATTGCGGTTTCGTTGAGGATCGTCAGCGTGTCATTGCCAAAGGTGCGGATGCAGCGTTCCGGCTCACCAGCTTCGCGTCCTTCAAGCATTTTGGCGAGTTTTTCTTCGCCGGAAAGTTTGCCGGCGGACGCTGGCACTGTGAGCATCGTCGCCGCTGCCGCAGCCAGGGTAAGTTGTTTGATCATAGTCACGCTCCTGTTACCCTCCATCTAGCACACATGGTCTCATGCGGTTCCTGAACCGATGATGAGCAGTGTTTTGCTCTGCGACCTGTCCGTCTTCAGCCTAACGGCTTCCGACGTGTCTCATTCCTTCTGCGACCTGTCCGTCTTCAGCCTAACGGCTTCCGACGTGTCGCGTTACGCCGTGCCGCCAACCGTCAGACCGTCAATCAGCAAAGTCGGCTGGCCGACGCCTGCGGGAACGCTTTGCCCACCCTTGCCGCATACGCCGATCCCCTCATCCAGGGCCATATCATTGCCGATGCCGGAAACGCGGGTGAGGACCGTCGGGCCATCACCGATCAGCGTGGCACCCTTAATCGGGGCGACGATTTTGCCTTTCTCAACCTTATACGCCTCGGTGCACGCGAACACGAACTTGCCACTGACAATATCAACCTGACCGCCGCCAAAGCTGGTCGCGTAAATGCCATCATCGACGCGTGACAGTAGCTCTTCCGGATCATCATCGCCGCCGCGCATAAACGTATTGGTCATGCGCGGCATGGGTGCGTGCTGATAGCTTTCGCGGCGACCATTGCCGGTGGGCTTCACGCCCATTAGCCGCGCATTGAGGCGATCTTGCATGTATCCTTTCAGGATGCCATCCTCGATCAGCACGGTCTCTTCGGTTGGTGTGCCTTCGTCATCAATGCTCAGCGATCCGCGCCGATCCCTGATTGATCCGTCATCAACCACGGTCACGCCTTCTGCTGCGACGCGTTCGCCAATCCGGCCAGAAAACGCGCTCGTGCCCTTGCGGTTAAAGTCACCTTCGAGGCCATGGCCTACCGCTTCGTGGAGTAGAACTCCGGGCCAGCCTGGCCCCAGCAATACGGTGGTTTCGCCCGCCGGTGCGTCCACGCTGTCGATATTGACCATCGCCTGCCGCACCGCCTCATCAACGCCGCGCATCCATTGCCCCTCATCGAACAGGCGGTCGTAAAGATACCGCCCACCCATGCCGAAGCTGCCGCGTTCGCGGCGGTCGTTCTGTTCAGCGACAATCGCAATATTGAGGCGCACCAGTGGCCGAATATCACGAGCGACAAAGCCATCAGCGCGCACGATCTCAACCGCGCTCCAACTGGCCGCAAGACTGGCCGAGACTTGCGCGACCCGCGGGTCTTTTGCGCGAGCCACGGCGTCAATCTTCTCAAGTAATGCGACTTTTTCAGCAAACGGAACTAAATCCAGTGGGCTCTCATCCGTGTACAGATGCCGATTGGTGCGCGGCGGGGCAGCGGCCAGTTTTGCCTCGACTGGATCGAGCAATTTCAGAGTTTCACCAGCACGCTGTATTGCGGCGGCACTTATGTCATTGGCATGCGCAAAGCCGGTCGTCTCGCCGGAGACACCGCGCAGGCCAAAGCCAGAGTCGCGGCTATAGTCGGCTGTCTTCAGCCGGCCATCGTCAAAGGCGAAGCTCTCGCTCGCGGTAAACTGCAAATACAATTCCCCATCATCGCAGGGGCTGAGCAATTGCGCGGTCAGGCGCTTTGCCTCGTCTGGGGTAAGGTTGCTGCCATAAAGCAACGCGGCTGGATCGGTGCTGAAAGTCATGCTCGCCTATGTAGGCATGCAAGAGCTGGTTTGGAAGCGCGTTAGCCGTCTATTCTGATTTGTCTGCTGGTCCACCAATCAGGACAAAGCGCCGGTCGCAATACCCGCAATCGGCAAAGCCACTCTCATCAATTTCGAGATAGACTTTCGGATGACCAAGGGCGGTTGGTTCGAAACGGCGACCGCCACGGATATTGCCTGAGCCATCGCAGCTCACTCGTGTGGTCTCAACCATAGTCACTTCGGGCGGTGGTATACTCATGGCTCGACCCGATAATGGGTAGATTCGCACGCCGCAAGAGTTTGTGCGCCCACTTGCACTATACTACGCGCGGTTTAGAGAGCGCGGCTATGTCTCAACCTCCCGCAATTCGCATCGATAATCTGGTTAAGCGTTACGCAGCTGCCAAAACCAAAAGCGGCGAAGAGGAAGGCAAGCTGGCCCTTAAGGGCGTTAGCTTCGATGTACCGCAAGGGGGGATATTCGGCTTGCTCGGCCCCAATGGCGCAGGCAAATCGACGCTCATCAATATACTCGCTGGGTTGGTCACAAAGACTAGCGGCAACGCCGAAATTTGGGGCTTCGACATAACGGTGAACAGCCGCAATGCGAAACGATCTATCGGTATTGTTCCGCAAGAGATCGTGTTCGATCCATTTTTCACTCCTTTTGAGGTACTTGAGAATCAGGCGGGGTTTTACGGTATTCCCAAGGCGGAGCGGCGCAGCGAAGAGTTGCTGAAAGCGGTGCGTCTGTTCGACAAGCGCGACGCTTATGCGCGTACACTATCGGGCGGCATGAAGCGGCGCCTTTTGATTGCCAAGGCAATGGTGCATTCGCCCCCGATCTTGGTGTTGGACGAGCCGACAGCGGGCGTAGACGTCGAACTGCGCCGTCAATTGTGGGAGCTGGTCGGCGAACTCAACGAACAAGGCGTGACGGTTGTTCTGACCACGCACTACCTTGAGGAGGCAGAGCAGCTGTGCGACCGAATAGCCATCATTAATCACGGCGAGCTGATCGCGAACAAGCCAACGCGCGAACTGGTCGATATGGCGCGTGAGAAAATTGTTTCCGTGACGGTCGGCAAGGATTTGGAGACGACACCTTCGCACGCCGCCTTTAGCAAAGTGGAATTGTCGGGTGAGCGCGGGGTCGATGTCACCTATAACAAGGATGATCTGAGCGCGGGGCAAGTGCTCGCGATCCTGCAAGATCAAGGTCTTACGATTGAGGATGTGACCACCCGTGAGGCAGATCTTGAAGATGTGTTTGTCGAGCTGACCGGAGCTGGATGAGGAGAACAACTATGCGTGCAGCGACCAAAGCTATGCCAGCGGCAGCACTCGCCCTATGCTTGGCAAGTTGTGCGCAGGCAGGCGAACCAGAGGCGTCAAGTTCAGCTGCCGCGACGACAACCTGTCCCACCACAGGCGCGGCAATTCAGGTGCTGGGCAGCGGCGGGCCAATTGCTGAGGCTGAGAGGGCAGGAACCAGCTATCTTCTCTGGATCGATGGAATGCCGCGCCTTTTGATTGATGCTGGCTCGGGCAGTTTCCTGAGGTTTGCCCAAGCTGGCGGCAAGCTCGCGACACTTGACGCCATTCTGCTGACGCATCTGCATGCCGACCATGCCGGTGATCTGATCGATGTTCTCAATTCAGGTGGGTTTGAGGGACGTGTGGAACCTCTGGTCATCGCCGGACCAGGCGAAGCGCCACGTTTTCCCGCGACCAGCGAATTCCTTAAACGGCTGATTGGCAAAGAAGGCGGCGCGTTCGCCTATAATGGCGGCTTTCTCGATGGTGACGAAAACAAGCCGAGGCTTGAGGTGCGCGATATATCCTCTTTCGAGGGCGAGGGCGAAATTGTCGGCCTTGATGTTTCAAACGACTATTCAGTGATGGCGTATCCCGTCCACCATGGCGTTGTCCCCGCGCTTGGGTTCGAGATCGAAGTGTCGGGGAAAGCTATCGTGATTACCGGAGACCAGAGTGGGTTTTCGACCGGTTTTGAAGAAGGGCTAAGGGGCTCAAGGCCGCGCTACCTGTTTGCGCATCACGTGATCAATGGTGGTGCCGGGCAACCACGCGGTTTACACCGCACGCCGAAGCAAATCGGCGAACTCGCCGCCGTGCTTCTGCCAGAAAGTCTCGTGCTCACTCACAATATGAACCGCTCGCTAGAGCGCCTGGATGAGGGATTGGCGGCCATTGGTGAGAGCTATTCAGGCGACGTCAGTGTGGCCACGGATCTGGTCTGCTACGCATTATAAGGCTCTTCAGGCGACCAGTTTTGGCCGCGCTTGCGCCACTTGCGATGATCCTTGCGATAGATAGGTGTGCCGCATCTGCGGCATTTGCCGACATAGTCTGAACCCACAATCTCAACCCTATGACGGATCGGAGTATGGCGGTTAATCAGGCACAAAAGACGCTTCAATCTCACAGGCATATCCCTCTGGCGCATACGTTGACCACGCATGCCATTGGGCCACCCCTGTCGCGCCGGATTTCCGGCTGGCTGCGCGGATCCTACCAAATTTGGCTGTATAGCTCTAGCATTTTGCTTACTTGCCTAGCGGCGACGCCCCAGCCATGAGGCGCGCATGACATCCACGCAACAATCCCACGACGTCCTTATCATTGGTTCCGGCGCTGCGGGCCTTACCGCCGCGCTGGAGCTTGCTCAGCACAAAAAAGTGCTGGTGTTGGCAAAGGGCTCACTCACAGGGGGCAGCACCGCTTGGGCGCAAGGCGGTATTGCTGCTGTGCTGGATACGGGGGATACCTTCGAGAACCATGTGCGCGACACGATGGTCGCAGGCGCAGGGCTCAATCGTCGGGAAACCGTCGAATTTGTGATCGAGCGCGCGCCGGAAAGCATTGATGAACTCTGCAAACTGGGCGTACCGTTCAATCAAGACAAGGACTCATTGCATCTGACGCGGGAGGGCGGGCATTCACACCGTCGGATCGTGCATGTTGACGATGCGACCGGCTGGGCCGTGCAGGAGGCGTTACTGAAGGCTGCCGAGGCCAACCCAAACATTACTCTGTTGCCGGGCCAGACCTGCATCGATTTCATTACCGGGCGGCATCAGGTGGAATATTCCGGCGCTGGGCGAGTTTGGGGCGCCTATGCGTTAGACGAAGCGAGCGGCGAAGTGGTTGCTCACGTGGCCCGGGCGACGATCCTCGCCGCTGGGGGCGCAGGGCGTTGTTATTTGTTCTCGACCGCGCCGCGCGGTGCGACAGGTGACGGTATAGCGATGGCGTGGCGTGCCGGGTGCCGGGTCTCGAACATGGAAATGATGCAGTTTCACCCGACCTGCCTTTACAATCTCGAGGTCAAAAACTTCCTGATAACCGAGGCAGTGCGTGGCGAAGGGGGGCATCTGCTGCATCCTGAAACCGGCAGGCGCTTCATGGCGGATTACGACCCAGAACGGATGGAACTGGCTCCGCGTGACGTGGTGGCGCGCGCGATTGATGATCAGATCAAGCGTGATGGCTTAGATTATGTGCATCTCGATATCAGCCACCAGCCGGCTGAATTTGTTCGTGAACACTTTCCGACCATTGATGAGAAACTGTCCGGTCTTGGCATTGATATGACCAAGGACCCTATTCCGGTGGTCCCGGCGCAGCATTATACCTGTGGGGGTGTGCTGGTGGGATTGGACGCGCGCACCGACCTGCCTGGCCTGTGGGCGGCAGGTGAATGCACGGAGAGCGGGCTTCACGGCGCGAACCGGCTTGCCTCGAACAGCCTGCTGGAATGCTTCGTGTTCGGCGATGCGGCGGCGACAGACATTCTTGCGCGCTGGGATAGTTTGGAAGAGCCACCGGAGATCAAGCCATGGGATGAAAGCCGTGTGGCCGATTCCGATGAGCAGGTGGTGATCAAGCAGAACTGGACCGAAATTCGCCGCTTTATGTGGAATTATGTCGGGATTGTGCGCACGACCAAAAGGCTTGAGCGCGCTGCGAACCGTATCGAGATGCTGCGTCAGGAGGTCGAGGACTATTACGGCAGCTTTGTCGTGACGACAGACCTGATTGAGCTGCGTAATCTGCTCGAGGCGGCGGGGCTGATCGTTAAATCGGCGCTTGCACGCAAGGAGAGCCGCGGACTGCACTACACACTTGATTATCCAGAGCTTTCTGATGATCCGGAGGATACTGTTCTCGTTCCCTAGGATCACGCATTGGCGGCGACATCAGAACCGATAGCCAACCCGCAGGCCAACCCGGATTGCATCACTGCCAAAACGGATATCATTGGATTTGCGGAAGCGATATTCGGCGTTTGCAGTCGCGTAAATGCCGCGATCAAATCGGCCATAGGCCAGGTCGATACCCGGCGCGACATAGCTATCCTCCCGCAAATCGCCATCGGCATCGCCGAGCGCAATGCGGTCATCATACTTCCATTGGCGGAATTCGACTGATGGACGGATGCGTAGACGCGGCGCAATTGGATGACTGTATTTGACCCGCGCGATCTGGCGCTCATAGCTACGCCGGGGCGCGTTAGTGCTTTCATTGTCTTCGTGGCGCCCTTCGAATTGCAGCCAGTGGTAGGGCGCAAATCGGCGATTATACTGCGCGATGAAGCGATAGCCCTCGCCGTCACCCGGTGTTGTCGTGTCGTATTCTCTGTCGCGATATTCGCCTGTTACGCGGATGCGGTCATTGTCTTTTTCCCACTGGAAACGCACACCCGCGCTAGTCTGGTCTGCACTGTTCGCTTCCAAGAGAGCGACGTTCTCAACCCGGCGAACGAAGCCGCGCACTTGCACCTCTGAAGAGACGTCATGAGTGACCTCTACCCGCGCGCCGACGCTATCAAGGGAATCGCGATTGTCGTCACGGAACTCAAAAATCGATGCGTCGACTTGCAACCGTATCTTGGTGTCGGGATCCGGCAGATACTCCGCGCCGACCCTCGCTCGCGCTCCAACGCCGGAACTGTCGATCTCTTCGCCTTCATCAAAGTCCAGATCGGATTCGACGCCCCGCACCTCGACCAGTCCATCCCAGTGTACTTTGCCCAGCTCCTGAGCCAAAGCAGGCGCACTTAAGCCAAGTGTGACGAAAACGATCGTTGCGCCTAAACATCTAATAAATCGAGAGAATATCACGAAACTTTCCTGTTTTTGATGCTGTTCGCTGCGCTTTTCAGCGTCACACGCACGGCGTTTTGATCGAGTGCTGCTGCCACCAGAGCGTGTTCGCTATCGCGCGCGGCATCGCTGAGTGTAGGGTTTCCAAACGTGGCAGCGGTTCCAGCAATTTGATGCAGCAAGTTCTGGATTTCGACGACTGGCTCTTCTTCGATGAGATCAGAATCGAGTGCGGCTTCGATGCGCCGCAAAGTGTCTTCGTTGCGGGCTTCAAACTGCCTGTGAAGCTCTTGCAGCAATGCGGGCTGTGTGCGTTGTTTGCGTCGCGGCGTACGGTGGCCCCACGCCCGTAAAGTAGACCGCAAATCATCAAGGCTGACAGGCTTGGCGAGGAATGCCTGCATGCCCGCCGCGCGATAACTGCGCACCTCGTCCATACTTGTTGCAGCCGTTACCGCCACGATAGGCAACTCGCCTTCGGTAATGCCACGATCGCGCAAGCGTTTTGCGGTTTCGACTCCGTCGAGAATTGGCATCATCACATCGACCAGCAGCAGTGAATAGGGCCGCTTTTCTGCGATCGCCTGCTCAATCATACCAATCGCCTCAAGGCCGTTGGCGGCAATATCCATCTCAATCGACAAATGCGTGGCCATGGCTCGCATCATCTCGGCATTGATGGGCGTGTCTTCAGCCAGCAGAACGCGCAATTCGCCAGCGTCCTTCGCACCGTCTTTGCGTTGCCAATCAGAGTTTTTCGGTTCGTACACGCCCTCGCATATGAGCGGATATGGTTAAAACGAGGCTAATGGTTTTGACCTAATGCGAAGCGCCGATGGCTTGCTATGCCACGGTGTCCTTCCGAGAGACCTGACGTTCCTAACGCAAAATTAAGGTTAATTGCCTAGCCCGATCTTAGGGATAAGCAGCGTTTTCTGCGGCCCGCAAAATCAAACGTAACAAGAAACAAAGGGGCGGGCGCAATTTTTCAGACTGATCAGACCGGTATTTGGCGACGTGTGGCAATGCACGCGCAACCACGAATGCTGCGTTTTGCTGATCCGGCGCTGGCAACACACACAATCTCGTGAACGCGATCACCGAACCTCTCTCTCCCAGCGGAGTTTCTGACGCGCGCCGCGCGCGTGTGGGCAGGCGCGCACGTACCGGCGGGGCTGTGCGCAACGCCGCACGCGGGACGCTGCGCGAAGTGAGCCGCAATTGGATCGGCCCGCTGCTGATAGCGGCGGCGTTGGCGATGGCTCATCAGCTTGGTCTGTTCAGCCTGCTTGATGGCCGTTTCTTCGACATCGCGACCGTCAATGAGCCGGGCAAAACCCCAAGCGTCGTTCTGATCGAAAGCGGCGCAACGGGCGCAGACGGCGGCGTGGACCAGTCGGGTCAGCTCAACGCGGCATTGGCTCGTCTAGGGGTCGAACGCATTGGCTATCTGACAAGCTCAGCTGAGGTGCGGACCGATGGCCCCGTCCCGGTTGTTGTCGCTGAGACCGCTCGTCGCAGCCGCGCTAACGATTTGTGGCATTTGCCTGTAAACACACGGTCGGTATCAGCCGGCCAGATTTCCGTAAGGGCGTCGGCGCCCGCGGATTATGGGATCAATCGACAGCAGCTTTCACGAGTGGCCACCCGTTCGGGCGTCCATCTCGTGTTTGACGTTGCTCTCGCCGATCGCATCCCAGCGCGCGAGGAATTTTATGTTCCGATGTCACGGCGTCAAAACATTCCCATCCTGAAGGCCGAGCAGATTCTGCGCGGTGAACTGCGCGATGCCGAGCTGCAGGCCACGGTGGCCATCATTGCCGCACCGGGTGACTTTGTGGGTACGCTGACCACGCCGCTAACACCAGATCGGCAGGGGACGAGCGAGGCCTTGTTCCGCGCGCACAGCGTTCACGCATTACGAACCGGCAGCGCCGTATACGCGGCACGTGTGTGGGAAGCATGGCTGCTCATCATAACAATTGGGGCTATTTTTGCGATTGCCTATCGCCGCGCTGATCCAAAACGGCTGGCATTGATTTTCCCTTTTGCAGTCAGTGTGTTGATTGCTGCCGGTTGTTGGGCTGCATTGCAATTTTCCGGCAAGTTGCTGCCAATCACCGCGCTCATGATCACCCCATGGCTGATTACGTTTCAGCGTGTCTTGGGACGCGAGGCTTCACAAGATCGGCGCCTTGAGCAAAGTGCATCGCGCGCTGTTCAAAACTCTTTCCGCCGCTCTCCATTGCGCGAGGGTGCGCGGCTACCTGAATTTCTCGGCACGGCGGCCCGTTATGCGGGTGTTGAGCGCAGTCTGTTGGTCGAACGCCAGAGCAATGGCAAACTGGAAGCTATTGCCGCAGAAAACGCATCGCTTGATGATATCGTGCTCGTACCGCAGAAAGTTGGGCAAGATCCTCGACAGCGTGCGGCGCTCGAACTCGGTGCGCGACGCCCATGACATCGTGCCTGGCTGGGAAGGAGAGGCGCGGATAGGCTGGGTTGGCGGCGTCGATGAACAACTGTTCTGGCTCCATACCCGGCCTGAGACTTCCACGCCTGGTAAATCGGCTCATCTGGTACGAGCGCTCGTTTCAAGTTTCAGAGAACTGTTCCGCTGGCGCACCAATTTGCATTCACGATCGCGTGAGGATGAGCGCTATCTGCCGGTCGATGAGAAGGTGGCGAGCGCAATCGCGCTGGTCGCCAATGAGTCTGAACAAATCCGCCGCGGTTTCGACACGATCGACACCGCTGTTGTCATTTTCCACCTTATCGGATCGCCTCTGCACGCCAACCAGATGATGCAGGATCTCTATCGTGAGGCTGGATTGAGCCTGTATGATACATCGCTGACCGAGATGCTTCAAAGCCTGACAGGGTTTGACCCGCAGCGGATCGATGCGCTGATCGAGGATTTGATGCTTAATGGCGGTGAGATGCGCCTGCCAATGCGCGATCTGGGCACGAATGAGCGTGTCTTGCGCCTCGCAGCCCCTGCTCGCAATACGCGTGGCGGTGATCGCATCATTGTGCTTGAAGCGGTTGATATCGCGGATTTGAACAGGGCAGCTGATCTTCGCCAGGCAGTTGCACAATTCATTGATTTGCAGCTTCGCAATGACTTTGAGGCAATCCTGTTGGGGTCAGAGCTGGCGAAGAATAAGGCACTGCCCGAAGACCAAGTCCGCGGGGTCGTCGCACGTATTGGCGAAACCGCGCGTCGGGCCACCAATCGTCTGGACGAGGTCGCAGAGCTGGTGCGCGCAGAAAACCGGGACCTGATTGAAACGTGCTATCCCATTGATGCTTCCAAAGCCGTCGCAGAAGCAGTCACTGCGGTAACAGGCATGGCCGACGAACTAGGCGTTAAGATTGAGCAATCTCTGCCCGGTGTCAGCGGATTTACCATCGCGGAGCCCAATGCTCTGGTCGAAATGCTTGTCGCGATGCTGCGCGTTGTAATCGCCGATACGCCGCAAAACGGCACTGTGACGCTTCATTTAGAAGAGGCGCAGGACCGCACGCACATTCGTGTGTCCGGCGGTTTTGGCATCGGTTTTGGTCGGTTGATGTGGCTGATGAGCAATCCGGAAGACGATGCCGTTGGCGAATTCCGGGTGATTGGTCAGGGCATGACCAAGGCAGTCGGCTGGGCTGCAAGCGTTTCCTATTGGGGGCGTGAGGCAGATGGATTTGGGTTTAATATTGACATGAAACGGATCGGATAATGGCGAAGCGCATCCTGGTAATTGATGATGACGCGATCCTTGCGGGGCTGCTGCAGCTTACTCTTCAACTGGAAGGGTATGAGGTTGAGACTGCCGAGGATGGCGAGATTGGCTTAGCCCGTGTGCGCGCCGATCAATTCGATCTGATCTTGCTTGATCTGGTCATGCCAAACGTTGACGGCATCAAGTTCCTGCGGCTGCTGCGAGAAAGCGGTGCGCAAAGCCCGCCAGTCATGGTGGTTTCCTCCGCCACAGACGGCGTTTTGACTGATCAGCATAAGGCGCTGGGCGTGATCGATATCGCCCGCAAGCCGGTGGAACCGAGCCTTTTGGTGGAACGTGTCGCTGCGGCACTGACGGTGCGAACCGCCGACGCCGAAACCGGAGCCGAACAGGCCTAGTCCGCGCGATGGAGCTATTCCCTCTCACCATATTCCCAGAGGGCGGGCTTGCCAGCTCGATCATCACGACCGTGTGGATCGGGGTGTTCGTCATGTGCTTTTTCAATTTGCGCTATGGCTGGGTTCTGTCCGGTTTGGTCGTGCCCGGATATCTGGTGCCGCTGGTGATCGTGAAGCCGTTGGCCGCTGCCGTCATCATCGTGGAAGCGATCCTGGCGTATCTGATCGTCTGGGTATTCTCAGAGAAAATCAGTCGGGGGCGCTTCCCCAGCCTGTTTGGGCGTGATCGATTTATGGGTTTGATCCTGGCTAGCATTGCTGTGCGTCTGCTGCTGGATGGATGGCTATTGCCTGAGTTCGCGACATGGATGGAAGACAATTTTGATCGGCGAATTGACTGGCAGGATAACCTGCAAAGCTTTGGTTTGATTATTATTTCTTTGCTCGCCAACCTGTTCTGGAAGCCGGGTTTGGCACGTGGACTATTTTCCGTTGGCGTGACAATCGCTCTGACGTTCGTGATTGTCCGTTACGGGTTGATGGAGGTCACCAACTTCCGGATCAGCGGTGTCTATTACCTCTATGAAGGGCTTGCGAGTTCGATCCTCGCGAGCCCCAAAGCCTATATAATCCTTACGCTAACTGCGCTGATTGCGAGCCATTACAACGTTAAATATGGCTGGGATTTCTCCGGCATTTTGATCCCGGCGCTTATTGCACTGCAATGGTATCAGCCGAGCAAAATTGTCACCTCCTTCCTTGAAGCGATCGTGATTTACGTGATCGCCAGGCTTATTCTGAAGCTGCCAATGATGGCCAACGTCACGATGGAGGGTGGGCGCAAATTGCTCCTGTTCTTCAACATAAGCTTTGCGTGGAAGATGGCCGTCGGTTGGGTCATTGTGTGGCAAGGTCTGGATATCAAGACGACGGATTTCTTTGGCTTTGGTTATCTGCTTTCGACCCTGATTGCCATCAAGGCACACGATAAAGATATCTTCCCGCGTCTGGCGCGTTCCACCCTACAGGTTAGTCTCGCCGGGGCGGTACTCGGCAACATTGTCGGTTTTACTCTCTCGGCTGCAACCAATCGCACAATTGGCGAAGAGGATGGCGAGCTTGGTCAGGCTCGGAACAAGACATCTACGCCACGCCTCAATACCTTGATGGTCAACGCCGTTGGCGATGCGCATGTGCGCGCTGTTCGCGGGACGGAGCGTGCCCTGACCGATAGCAGCGTGCAGAATCTTGCGGATCTGATTGAGCAATTTGAGACCGGTGTGATGTCCTCTGCAGCGGTCGCCGCATTTGATCAGTCGGTCGATGGGTGGCGTGTACTTTCCATAGAAAATGGCATGCTTGCAATCGTGCGCGATGATGGTCGCGGCCACGAGGTGCTGGTGTTTGATCCGGCGGCGCAGCGCGATCTCGCGATTGTTGTTCCCGATCCAACCCAGGCTCCCGGCTTGGCCATCGCTGCAAACGAGCTGCGTCTTGATCAGAGCGCGCGCTGGCTGGTGTTCGGCGCTCCCACGCCGGTGACCCGGATGGTTGGTCGCCGCGTCAGCGAGATTTTTGAATATCACAGCGAGACTGCCCAGGTTGTGCTTGGTGCAGCCCTAAGGGGCGAGCCATCACGCTTCGATTTCTCTGACAACACAGCTGCGGTTGCTGAGATCACCCGGCTCCGTCGTACGATTCCTGATCTGGGTGTCGCATTGGCGGTCGAGGGACGTGGGGCCAACAATCACGCGGTGAACCTTGTTCTGAGCCGACCTGCGATTGAGGCGATGGCACAAGCCAGAACGCCTTTGGCGGCGACAACCTATCTTGAGAGGTGCCGCCTGGCACCGCAAGGTAATGAAGTTGAACGGTGGAGCGAACTGGAAGAGCTCGCTTACCTGCGTTTCGAGGTGGCGGAACCCTTTGTCAAAGGCGCGCGCGAGGCGACAAAACCGATCATCGCCAATGCGACTCGCACGCCTCGGCGAGATGGCCATTGAGCCATGTCAGGTTGCTGGAAAACGCCATTGGCGATTGGCATCTAGCGAGCGCGCCGAGGGCAATATTTTCTTGGCCGAGGGCGAAGCGCCCGAAAAGGGTGTGCTGGGCTATCGCCGTGACCGCACCGTACCGGGCGCCACGTATCAGTGCCGCCATTCATCGGCGTTGGGAATCTGATGCATTGTTCGTTGCGCCGCTCACGGACTTCTTCCTGCGCGAATCCGGGACAGTGTTTGACGTAGTGTGGCAGGAATGGGTGCGTTCGCAGGAGGGCGTGGAAAGTCCAATGATCTTCCAATTGCGTGCGCCACCACGTGAAGTGAAAAAGGTTCGCAGCGGGATCGACGTGCTGGTCACCAATGATCGGATTGGGCCTCCACCAGAAGGTCTTGACGATCTGATGTCGTCAATGCGGCTGGCAGGGCTGCGGCCAGAGCTGGCCGATAACTCACGCGGTTTTGCCGGTCTCGAAACCCGCCCGGGGATGGCGACACGCTATTTCGATGAGACTAGCGGTAGGCGTTACTCACTTGGCTGGCTCATGCCAGAACGTAAGAGGCGTCAATGAGCCTGACGCTTCTCTTTCGCGCGCTTTTGTTCTTTGGCCTCGTGGTCATGGCGGCCTGGTCGGGACAGGAATATGCCTTGCCGCTTAAGGACTATTTGGTCGAAGCGCAGAGTTCGACGGCGCGCGACGCGCGTATTTCCAGCCGGTCGATTGCTTATAGAATTCCCGAAGAACGCCCGATTGCATTCGCGTTCTCGCAGCCTGTGACACTCGCCAAGGTGCTGGTGTACCCGGCGGTGCGCGAGAAGGCTCGTGCCCGTAAAGGTGGCTTTGTCTACGGCTTGCGGGTTCGTTGGCTTAAGCCCAATGGCGACGAGCTGGCTTCTCATGATGTGTACCTGCAATCGGATTCGCCAGACGAGGTCTTTGCATCGGGCGAGAAATGGCGCTTTTTCCGTACGCGGCCTGAATTGGTGGCGGAGCAGGATCAATTGGTTTTTGAAAGCCCATCCCCGACCACCCGGCTCGAAGTGTCGGTTATCGCATCGCATGAGGATGTTGTTGGCGTGGACTTACGCGTCTTTGCGCAGCTGTCAGCGTACCGACGCAGCGGCGATTGCGGCTTACCGCCGCCTGACAAATGAAACGCGTGAGCAGCTGACGCAGCCGAATGCTTTCCCGGTTGATATGCTGACCCGCGAAGAAGAATTGTTCCTGGGCAGCAATCTGTGGCGTTCGGTCGGCCCGATTGGGATCGATAAGCGCGATTTTGAGGCACTGGTTTTGTATGAGGCTTCGAGCGATACGCTCCTTGCGGGTCAGGGGGCATGCCATGAGCATTCCAAACCCCGTAATCGCTGGCGGAGCGGCAGCGGCCATTGTCGCAGGCGCGGCGGCCTTGCTCTTTCCCAAATTCAGCGGTGTTGAAGAGATCGCTCACCCCAATGCAGCGGAATTTCGTGAAGCACGAGCAGCATTCGCTGCGTATATTGGAGGGGACACAGCTGCATCTGACGCCTTGGCGGCACTGGGGCTCAAGCAATCGGACCTGCCCGAAGTGGAGAAAGCCACTCTTTTCTCAGAACAGGCGGAATGCGCAGGCAAGGGCATCTATTGGCTGAGAAAGAATGGCGGACTGCCATTGGCCATCACCGCGCCGCATCGCGGGTCTGATCGCCACACTGGTCAACTTGCTGCGACGCTGTTCCTTGAGACTGGAGCAAAAGCGGCGGCATGGAATTCTGCACCGCGAAGACCAAATAATGAGTGCGTTAATGCGTTTGATCTGGCGCGCGAGGAGATGCACATCTTCACGGCTTTCTCGCTTGCGTTTGCCGAGACACACCCGGCGGGGCGCGTGGTCCAATTGCACGGTTTTGAAGGGGCGAAGCGGGATAGCGATATTGCCCGCGATGCCGCGATGATTGTCAGCAATGGAACCGAGCAGCCCGGCGACGCTGTTTTGGCGCTGGCCGATTGTCTCAGTGTCGCCTTCGCACCGCGAAAGACGCTGGTATATCCGCTGGAGACAAACGAGCTTGGCGCGCTCACCAATGCGCAGGGTCGAGTCCTGCGCGAAGAGGGCTTTGACGGCTTTATCCATTTGGAGATTGCCGCTGACCTGCGGGAAAACATGACGATTGATGACGCGCTACGCTCGCGACTGACAGAGTGTCTTTTGGAGAGCGCGGCATGACGGCGCTCACTGATCTTTCCACAATGACACCCCTGGCGAATGAGCCGGTGCCGGAGCGTTCTTTGGCGGAACGGCTTGAGGCGGGATATGCGCCCAAGATGGCACCAGTTTTCGCGGACTTGCGCGATGAGGTGATCGCGTTGGCTGGGGCGGACAGCGCGACTCTTCCGGCTCGCCCGCATGCGCATGTTGTGGCGAAATATTGCCGCCAGCAGCGCGACAGGATTGAGACGTTTGGTAAGGCCGAAGAGCTTTTTCAAAGCAGACTCACGAGCGCGCTGGACGAGAGTGAGCAACGGGCAGCCATCCTCGACTTCGCACGTCAGCTTGGTGCTTCACAACGTGATGTAAACCGCGACGCCAAAGCGTTTGACGCCTTCTTTGACGTCGATGCAGTGACTGAGCGTTTGCACAAGCGGATTGGCGAGCGTGAGCGGGCGCTCGCCTATGGGTTGGAGCGATTGGGGCTGATTGCTGCGGATGCGGTGGCTGAAGACCACACCATGGTAGAAAGTGCCTTCTTCGTTGAATTATCTGATAACCTGCTGGCCGATATGCGCGTTTGGCGGGGCGATGCACGCGTACGCCGTGCCGCACACCTATGTCTGGCGGCAATGGCACGGCGGATTGACCGCTGGCCCAACGGCATTTGGTTTGACACCATCCTCAGCGCGACGCGCCGGGCCTGTTTCGACGAGAAAGAAGATGTGTGGGTACAGTGCGCGGCTTTCGATGCACTTCTGGCACTTTCGCCCAGTTCAGTACCGACCGTCATGGAGCGGCGGATCAGGGCCAAACTCGCGGATAAGCCTGCGCAAGTTCGTGATAATGAGCTGTTCCTGCGCCGCCATATGGTGCGCCAGCTTTGTGCGAATTATGTCAGCAACAAAGCCATACGTCCTCTATTGGCGCGGCTCTCCAATGATGCGAGCGGCGCCGTGCGTCAGGCATTCGCGGACGCTGTTCAATTGCTGCCAGCGGACAAAGCAGCCGGAGTGTTTAAGCGTCTGCGGACTGATCGCGATCCGCAGGTGCGTGCGGCGATCTTTGCCGACGTTCCACGCATGCTCAAACGGATCGCGCCGCTCGATTATGTTTTCCATATTGATCGCATCCTGAAACATGACAGTGATGAGTTTGTTCTGCGTATCGCACTGGATGCGGCGGCGCAGACAGCACGGCACTGTCGCCTTGTGGAAGATGGCCAGCTGGATGCTGTTCTAGTCTCGCTCGCTGAAGCAGTGGCGACTTTTCGCCGGCGTGATATCTCGATGAAATTACGGCGCTGGGCCGACGAGGCGGGCGAGTTGGTCTGGCTCGCATCCGATACTGATGCGTTTGAAATTGCCATGATCCTGCGCGACGTCACCAAGGATCAATTCGAGGCCGATATTCGCCGCGCTAAAGCGCTCAGGCCGTGGGTAAAGTCTGATCGCGAGAAAGTGGGGCGGGTCATGGCGATCCTTGCGCAGCGCGATTTTGGTCTGTCGCTACAGCCCGGCCGTACCCCGCGTATTCAGCGCGGCGAGTGGTTGAAACGCCGGGCCTGGCGCATTCTGTTTGAAGGTAGCAATTCGGCCACGGACAAACGTCAGGCATTCTTGCATACAACCGGGCGGCACTATTTCGGGACGATGATTGCGCCTAGCGCGCGTATGGCTGAGCTGGCCCCGACCAAGGTTCCAGGTGAGCCCCTGGTGGAGTCATCAGAAGGTGGTTGGCGCAATTATCTGCCGCTGCTCGACCAGGTATTGTCGGCACTTGATGGCGGTAAGACACTGGAGGTTTACACCAGTGCGGGCATCACTGAGATATCTCCTCCATCAGGGACCGTGCGCCGTATGCGCGCATTCTGGAATATCTCTCGCAGGTTCGCCGAGCTGGCTGGCCTGCGCAATCGCGAACCGGTACGAGTTTCTTGTGCAATTGCGCGCATTTGGGATCGATGTCGAATTTCGCGGCTATACTGGCGAGACAGAGCCTAACCCGGAAATCGTGAAGCTATACAGCGCGGGCGGGATTTTCGCGGCGCTGCCCTATTTCTGGGATCAGGCGGTTGCTTACGCGACGACCGTTTACGCCAACAATCTGTTCGAGCTGGGCATTTTCTTGTGTCTGGCGAGCGCGTGGTTCTTTGGGCGGCATGCCCTTCTCGGCTGGCAGGCCAAGCGTGTTCGCAAATCGATCAGCCTCTCATTGGGCGGCTGGGGCACACGCGGCAAATCGGGGACCGAACGCCTTAAGGCCGGGCTGATGAATGCCGTGGGTCCGTCAATCGTCTCGAAAACGACCGGATGCGAGGCGATGTTTCTGATCGGAACGCCGTTTGGCGGGCTGACCGAGATGTTTCTGTTCCGCCCTTATGATAAGGCGACAATTTGGGAGCAGTTCAATCTGCTGAAGACATCCAAGGGTCTGAAAACACGTGTGTTCCTGTGGGAGTGTATGGGGCTTAACCCGGCTTATGTCCGCGTCCTTCAGCAGGATTGGATGCGCGACGACATCGGCACGATTACCAATACCTATCCCGACCACGAGGACGTTCAGGGGCCCGCTGGTCGCAACATTCCAGAGGTGATGTGCGAATTCATTCCGCATGGATCGCAGTTGCTGACGACAGAAGAGGAAATGCTGCCAATTCTTGAAGAGGGCGCCGCCAAAGGCGGGACAGAACTGCGTGCAGTGGGTTGGAAAGAGGCGGGGCTGGTCCATCAGGATCTGCTCGACCGGTTCCCCTATGAAGAGCACCCGTACAACATCGCACTGGTCACCGCGATGGGCGATGAGCTGGGGCTGGATGCGGATTTCTGTGTCCGTGAGATGTCGGACCGCGTGGTTGCTGACCTCGGAGTTTTGAAAACCTATCCGCGATCAGACGTGAATGGCCGCACGCTTGAATTCGTCATGGGCATGTCCGCCAATGAACGCTTTGGCGCGATGGGCAATTGGACGCGTATGGGCTTTGCCGAGCATGACCTTGCCAAAGACCCAGAGATTTTCGTCAGTACCGTCGTCAACAACCGGGCAGACCGAGTGCCGCGCAGCCGCGTTTTCGCGCGTATGCTGGTGCATGATGTGGCCGCCGATCGCCATTTCCTGATAGGCTCAAACATTGATGGACTTATGGGCTTTATTGATGAGGAATGGGCGGGATATGCGGCGTCATTGACTATGTTCGAGGACGGTGAAGAGCCCGCCGCGCGATTGGCGCAGTTTGCCAAACATCAACGCATTCCACTTGATCAGGACAGTCTGGATGGACTTCTCGCAGCGATGTTGAAACCACAGGTTGACAAAATCGCAGGCGACGACGCGGTCCGGGCTGCGCAGGAAGGTCGTCTCGCCGACAGCTTGGGCAATGCAGGCGTTGCAAATGCCGAGGCGATTATTGCGCATTATGAAGCAATGGCTGGGTTCCACCGCGACTATACCGACCTTCTCAAAACGGTGCAGGCTGGCGGCAATCACGATGCGCTCGACAATCAGATGCGAGATCTTATGGGGCGCGCCTTCAAGGCCAAGTTGTCGCCCGTTCGCGATTTTTACATCAAGGGCGAAGCCATCGTTCGTCTGGTTGCAGAGCAAACCCCGCCCGGTCTTGTGAACCGGATTATGGGCATGCAGAACATCAAGGGCACCGGGCTTGATTGGGTCTATCGCTGGCAGGCATGGGAAACTGTGTGGAAGGCGTGCCAGCAATTACGCAGCGATGACCCAGCGGAGATTGAGCGCGGCTACCGGACGCTGGCAGGCTTTCAGGAATATGGCGCGCTGAGTGAGAGGGAAGTGCGCGATGCGTTAACCGCTGCGCGCCGTACCGTCGGCCAGATGGGCACCATCTCGGCCAAGCAATTGGATGCTATCGAGGTGCGCCTGGCTGCCCAGCTACAGCAATTCGAAGGCAGCGATGAGGGCGCACCAGACGATAGTGGCGATACCAATTGGCTCAGCGATAAAGTCGATGGCCTGCTTAACGCAGCGGAAGGCTTTATCGATGCAAGCGATGCGGTGCGTCGTCGCCGTGCATCCGACAAAATTTATCAAGCGCTGATCGCAGAACAGATCTCGCTGCAAAAGGCGGCAACAGAATTGAAAGCGCTGACCGCCCGCCAAAAAGGTGGCTGGCTCGCTAAATCCGTAAAGCAGCGCAAAGGCAGATTGCTGCCATTCCGCAAAGCGGCCTGAGCTGGCCAGCTCGCGTCTTTTCCTGACGCTTTACCGTAAATTGCCGGGAACAGACCAGCCTGCTTAAAGGTTGAGCGAGACAGATACTGTGGTGCAGCCCACCGCTTTTCAGGGAGCCGCTATGGCAAGCGCAAAAAAGAAGATGATCAGCCTGACAGTTGCAGCTGTCGTGACAACGCTGGGGCTGGCTTTCGCTTATTACGCAGGCATCAATGGAAAGACCGCGTTCGGCTATCCGATTTTCTTCGTCTGCGCATTGGTCGCTTTTGCGGTGAACTGGATTGCCTTTGTGCCCGCCGCAATTGCTCAACAAGAAAAGTATTATGACCTTGTTGGTTCGCTGACCTATCTTTCGATCATCGCGGTCGCCTCCTATCTCTCGGCGCCACTTGATTGGAGGGCGATAGTCGCTGCGGCGATGGTCGCGACATGGGCCGCCCGCCTCGGTGGTTTCCTGTTCATGCGAGTGGGAAAGTCAGGTGGCGACAGCCGGTTCGACCAAATCAAGACCAATCCGACACGTTTCTTCACCGCGTGGACTCTGCAGGCGCTCTGGGCCACGGTCAGCGCGTCGGCGGCGATTGTGATTATCTCATCAGCTGAGCGTGTGCCATTGGATGTATTTTTCTGGGCCGGCGCCGTGGTTTGGCTGGCTGGTTTCACTATCGAGGTCGCTGCCGATTGGCAGAAGTCCGCGTTTAAGGAAGACCCGTCGAACAAAGGTGATTTTATCAATACCGGCCTATGGAAATGGTCGCAGCACCCCAACTATTTTGGCGAGATAACCTTGTGGGTTGGCATTCTGATTATGGCGTGGCCACTCTTGTCGAGCACAGGTTATCTGGTCATTGCATCGCCGGTGCTGATCTATCTGCTGCTAACGAAAATTAGCGGTATCAACCTGCAGGAAAAGCAGGGCAAAGAGCGCTGGGGTGATGACCCAGAATATCAGGCGTACAAGAAGAACACGCCGAAGCTTATACCGATGCCCCCTAAAAGCAGCTGAGCAGTTTGGGTTGATCCCGCTAGCGCTTGCGTTAACGCGGGCACAGCATGACTGATCCGACTGTTACGATATTTGCACGCTGGCCAGAGCCGGGGAAAGCCAAAACACGGTTAATCCCGGGACTTGGCGCAGAGGGCGCAACTGCTGTTTACCGAAAGCTGTTAGAGCATACCGTGCGCGAGGCGCGGGCGAGTGGTTTGCCGGTGGAGTTGCGCGTGACTGGCGGCGCGGCAGAAGCGTTTCACGGCTGGTTGGGTCACGATCTGGCGTTGGTTGATCAAGGCGATGGCGATCTGGGTGCCAAGCTCGCTCGCGTGCCGACGCCTACGCTGCTGATTGGGAGCGATTGCCCGCGATTGAGCGCGAATATTTTGCGCCAAGCTGCCACCGCCCTGCACTCTAATCCTGCGGTCATCGGCCCGGCCAATGATGGCGGATACTATCTGCTGGGTCTCGCGCGTCCGATGCCATTTCTGTTCAACGATATGCCATGGAGCACGGCAGAGGTTTTGCCTGAGACGCTTCGCCGATTGGCGCTGCATGAGCTAAAGCCAACGGTGCTTGAAGCGCTTGACGATATCGACACGCCCGAAGACGTCGCGCGCTATCCGGAGTTCGAACCTTGAGCGTCACCGTTCTCATCCCCACGCTCAATGAAGAAACTGCGCTGCCCATATTGGCGGCGCGGTTGGTGGAACTTGATCCTAAGCCAACGGAGATATTGCTCGTCGATGGCGGCAGCGAGGATGCAACTGTGAGCGTGGCAGAGGAGGCCGGTTGGCGTGTGCTTTCAGCAGAACGTGGCCGTGCCTTGCAGATCAACGCAGGCGTCGCGGCGGCGCGCGGGGACAAGGTGGTGGTGTTGCACGCCGATACATTGCCACCTGACGATATGGTCCAGGTGATTGAGGATACTCTGAGCGATAACCGTATTGCGCTGGCCAGTTTTACGCCGCTCATCAAAGGGCCGGAGAAGACGCGCTGGGGCACTACATTCCATAACTGGATCAAGACCTGGTACGCCCCGCTGCTCACCCGTCCGCATCATTTTGCGCGCGGAGTGAGGTTGCTGTTTGGCGACCACGCGATGTTTTTTCGCAGGGCGGATTTCTTGAGCGTCGATGGCTGCACGCCAAGCGATGCAGTGATGGAGGAGGCGGATCTATGTGTGAAATTCGCGACGCTTGGCCGGACCAAACTGGTGCCGCGCTGGGTTGAGACATCTGATCGCCGGATCGCCGAATGGGGGCCTTTCAGGGCAAACTGGATCTACTTCAAAGTCGGAATGCTATGGACGTTTGGCCTGCGAAAACGGATGGCCGAGCATTATCCTGATGTGAGGTAGTGCAAGGTTTTTGCTTCATATCGTCTCGTCATTGCGAGCGGAGCGAAGCAATCTAGAATGCTGCGTTCCGGGTCTGCACGGTTAGGACACTGGATTGCTTCGTCGCTTTGCTCCTCGCAATGACGGTTAAACTCTAGGCCCTTTGCTGAACTGGTGCGGCGAGAAACTCTGCCTCAATGCAATAGTCGATCAGGCGACGCACAAAAGCTTCACCGGTCTTGGGGCAGCCATAGCCGCTTAGGGCGCGAAATTGCGCACCATCAAAATGCGGGTCACGCTGGAAATAGCTGGCGTAGAGTCCTGCCACGCGCCGAAATAGTCGGCGTTCGAGTGCCGGAAGCATGCTGGGATCGAAGTCCTGCGGTGGCACCAACTCCGGCTCGTGAAAATGCGGGTACGCGCCAATAACGCCGGTAAATTTCTCTACGGGTAGAGGCTGACCTGAAACGAGGTGGTAGGTCTTGCCCTTCGCCCGCTCCATATCACCCGCAATGGTGACGATCCCGCCCGCGACATGATCAATCGGGACAAAGTCGAGCGTTGCACCAGCACGCGCCGGCATGTGCCGCACACGCCCCTCTGCGATGAGCTTGAACGCGGCGTAGGTGGTGTCGAATTGGCGGATTGTGCCCGCTTCATGCGCGCCGACCACAATGGATGGTCGCGCGATGGCCCAGTCAAGATTGCTTGCTTGGACTAACCGTTCGCCTGCCGCTTTGCTGGCTTCATAGCCGTTAGCGAAGCCTGTATCGGGCAGCGCGTCGCTCTCAGTGATCACGCCATCGCGCGTGCCGCACACATAGGCCGTGCTGACATGCAGAAACGCCATATGGCCCGCGCTTGCGAGAGCCAGCGCATTGGCCGTTCCGCCAACATTGACTGCCTGATAATCCGCCTCGGCCAGGTCGAACCGCACGGTCGCGGCGCAATGGATCAGCAGATCATGAGCATCGCCAATCGCGGCGAATTCTTCCGCGTCCCAACCAAAGCGTTCCTGCGAAACATCGCCGCTGATCGTGCGCGCAACCGCCACTGCTGATCTGTCATTGGCGCGAATATCGTGATTGCGATGGACGAGCGCGGTGACACTGTGCCCGGCAGCAACCAGACGCGCGCATACTTCCCCGCCGACCAACCCGGCGGCGCCTGTAACCAGAATGTTCAGCAACAGGGTGCTGCCGTCTCTTCAGGGTCTCCACCAGTGGCACCGAAAGGCACGGAGATACCACAATCTGGGAACACGCCATAATGCGTGCTGAAGTCGCCGAGGAACTCGAAATGCTCGGCAAAGCGCGTGTCGGCCAGCATCTTCCAGCTATTACCGCAAATCGGGAAAATGCGTCCCTTTTCTATATGATGATGCCCATCCAGGCTAAAGACCCGCTCTTGCCCCGCAACCGTGCCTTTGTAGCGTACGGCCTGCCCATAGTCCTCACACTGCATTTCGAGGGTTGGTAATTTGAACAGACGATAGGTTGCGGAATGGAAATCGATCCCGGCAAGTTTCTGCGCGATAACCCGGTCATTGATTTCGAGCGGGCGGCTGGTCACCAAGCGTGGATCAGTGAAACCAGCTTTTTTCGCATGATCGACGAAGTCACCCCAATAGAGCGCACCTGATAGGCATTCGCCATGTAGCACAGCATCGTTGCGCAGTTCTTCTGGCACGCGCCGCTCTGAATACACGTCCGAGAAGTACAGCTCGCCGCCTTCCTTCAACAGCTTGAACGCAGCTTTGAACACCGCCTCTTTGTCCGCCACCAGATTGATCACGCAGTTGGACACGACCACATCGAAATGCCCTTCCGGCAGATCGAGCTGGTCCAGCTTCTCAATATCGCCCTCGACGAAGGCGACATTCGATTTGGCATAACCGAAGCGTTCGCGGTGCCATTCCTCATGCTCGCGTGCGACAGCGAGCTGTTCGGGCGTTGTATCGACCCCGGTGACGGAGCCATGTTCGCCGACAAGCTGCGCCAGCAAATACGCGTCTTGCCCGCTACCGGACCCCAGATCGAGGATATGGCACCCCTCAATCGCTTGTGGTGCGACCAGGCCGCAGCCGTAATAGCGCGCCTTCACCTCCTCGTGGACGTTGCGTAAAGCGTTGAGGATTTCCGTTGGTGGTGCCTCGGTCGTGCAGCAAGCATCGGTTTTGAGATCATCAGATCCCTGCAGGACTTTGCCGTAGTAATCCCGGCTGTTTTCAATATTCATGTAACGATGCGGCCTTTCGCGGCGAATGAGATCGTGGATGCGACCCATGAGTCAGAGGTTAGTTCGCATTTCCACGAAATTAGGTTACGGGGCAAGACCATGAAATTCTCCCATGATGTTATTGTGATAGGTGGCGGGGCTGCTGGCCTGACTGCTGCGGGTGGTTGCGCGCTTTTTGGCCTCAAAACAGTGCTGATCGAGGCCAACCATATGGGCGGCGAATGCCTCAACAATGGCTGCGTTCCGTCAAAGGCGCTAATCACAGCGGCGAAACGCGCGGTCGAGGCGCGCGTGACCGAGCGCCATGGCGTCACTCTAGCTGAGCCCAAAGTCGAATGGACCGGCGTGCACAAATTCGTGCACGACGCGATTGCCGAGATTGCTCCGCATGATTCGCAGGAACGGTTTGAAGAGATGGGCTGCGAAGTCATTCGCGATTGGGCGCGGGTGACGGGCAAGCACTCCGTCGAAGTTGGTGGACGGACGCTCACTGCGCCGCGCATCGTGGTTGCGACTGGATCAAAGCCGTTTGTCCCGCCCATCGATGGCATTGGTGATGTGCCATACCTGACGAATGAGAACCTTTTTGATCTGACCGAACAGCCTGGGCACCTGATCATTATCGGTGGCGGCGTGATCGGCATGGAGATGGCGCAAAGCTTCCGCCGGTTGGGCAGCGCGGTGACCGTGATCAATCCCGGCGCGCTGATGGGTCGGGATGATCCAGACTCTGTCGCGGTGGTGGCGGAAACGATGGCCGATGAGGGGGTCGTTTTCGTTGATGGCAAGGCAACCAAAGTCGAAGGTGCGGCAGGCGCGATCTCAGTTCATGTCGATAATGGCGACACACTGTCAGGTAGTCATCTATTGGTCGCCGTTGGCAGGCAAGCCAATGCCACGGGTTTCGGCTTGGAAGAGCTCGGCGTCGAAATGGCGCGCAATGGGATCAAGGTCGACGCGCGGCGGCGCAGTTCAATCAAGTCGATCTACGCAATCGGCGATTGCCGCGATGGCCCACGCCTGACCCATGTGTCGGGTTATGAAGGGTCAAACGTGGCACTCGAAATCACCACCGGTCTACCGACGAAAGTCGATTGGGCGGCGCTGCCCTGGTGTACATATACCGATCCAGAAGTGGCGCAGATCGGCATGACCGAGAAAGAGGCCCGCGAGGCGCACGGCGATGCGATCACCGTGGTCAAAGAAGGGTTCGATCACAATGAACGCGCCATCGCAGAAGGCGCGACCAAGGGGCATATGAAAGTCATCCTCAAAGGCAAGAAAGTGCTCGGCGCGAGCATTGTCGGCAAGGGAGCGGGCGAACTTCTGCTGCCGCTGACACAATCGATCACAGGGAAGACCAGCACCTTCGCGCTGGGCTCTGCCGTGATCAGCTATCCGACGCGCAGCGAGATCACCAAGGCGGTTGCTTTTGCCGCGTGGGAGCCGACCGTTTTCGGCTCCTTACCGAAAAAGTATGTGGCCTTTGTCGCCAAGCTGCGCCGGATGTTTGCATGAGTGAGAGCCAAACTGCGTCGCGCAGTAAAACCCGCAATGCACCTGTTGGACCATCACCATTCGCGATTGAGGCGGCGCCTCTTCCGCGCGAGAAGTTCGCTGATCTTAGATGGACCGCCAAGGGCGAGCCCCGCGCATCGGTGCCGCTTACCAAGCTTGATACGCTGTGGTTCAACACGGGCACGCTGTGTAATCTGGCTTGTACCAACTGCTATATTGAAAGCAGCCCGACCAATGACGCGTTGGTCTACATCAACGCCGTCGATATTGCGCGTTATCTGGATGAGATTGAGCGTGACAATCTGGCCACGCGCGAGATCGGTTTTACCGGCGGCGAACCTTTCATGAACCCTGAGTTCGTGACGATGCTCACCGATGTGCTGGAACGCGGGTTTGAGGCCCTGGTCCTCTCGAACGCGATGAAGCCCATGCGTCGCTATGAAAGCGAACTGCTCGATCTGAAAGAACGCTTTGGCAACAAACTTACCATGCGCATCAGCCTCGATCATCACACGCAACCGGTTCACGATGCGGAACGCGGCGCAGGCGCATGGAATGGCGGCATGGATGGCCTTCGCTGGCTGTCTGAAAATGGCTTTTCACTGGCAGTGGCGGGGCGAATGTTGCCGCATGAGACCGATGCAGAAGGGCGCCGACACTACGCGGCAATGCTGGAACGCGAAGGCATAGCGATAGATGCGAGCGATCCGATGCGGCTGGTACTGTTTCCCGAGATGGACGCAGGCAAAGACATCGCTGAGATTACGACCGCGTGCTGGAGCATCCTGAACAAATCACCGAACGATGTGATGTGTTCGGCCAGCCGGATGGTCGTGCATCGCAAGGGTGAGCCGGCGCCGCGCGTCGCGGCATGTACTCTGCTTCCCTATGAGGCGGATTTCGATTTGGGCGACACACTGGCCGAGGCCTCGCAGCATGTAGCGCTTAACCACCCGCATTGCGCGCGGTTTTGTGTGCTTGGCGGGGCCAGCTGTTCTGCGTGAGTTTTGTTTCCGCAGCACCTCCGTGCTGCGATATCCTCGCGACTTGCGGACAAGTCCGCGCCGCTGCGGACGGCCTTTGGCCTTGCGGTCACCTAGTCGTTGACCGTGCTTCGCGACTAAATCAGCAGTATTGGCCGGGAATAGTCCGGCGAGCGAGTAGCGAGCCGCAAGGGCGTCTGCCCGTCGCGCCGAATGGCGCGGAAGCCTAAGTGAGCGGACGCGAACGCCGGCGCTTGAGGCTAAAAAAACTACTCCCTACTATCCAGCCACTTCGCCAACGCAACGCCGCCGGTAATCAAGAACGGCACCAGCACAAAGCTGAGCGTGACCTTGGCGATGACCTGACCAATTAGCAGGTCAGTAATGTCGAACTGTCCATAAAACGCCAATGTGATGAAGATCACCGAATCGATTGCTTGGCTTAGCGCGCTGGCAATTGCGCCGCGGATCATCAGGCCCAAAGTATTGCCTTCGCCCGACCCCGCCAGTTTGGAGAAAATCCATACATTGAGCAGCAGCGATGTGATGTAGGCGAACGGACCCGCCATCAAAATGCGTGGGGTTTGACCAAGCACGGTTTCGAATGCAGCGAGGTCACCGCTGCGAAACTCGGTCATTTCTGGCGAAGGCGGCAGCCCCAGCACCAAAAATATCAACGCAGCCGACAGCGCCAGGGGAATGAAGCCGAACCAGACCAAACGGTTTGCGGTCGCCTTGCCATAGAGCTGGGCGATCGTGCTCGACACGACAACGAGAAGCAGAAATGGGAATATACCGGCCTCAACCGCAAGATTGCTTGGCCATAACTGAACCTGTTTGAATGCAACGACCCCCGCCAGCACGGTCATCCCGCCATAGATCAGCAAAAAGAGAAACAAACCCCGCGGGAAAGATGGTGGCTGTACGTCGCTCTGCGGCGTGGTCTCGTCAGTCATGGCAAATCATGGCCTTTGGCTTGGTGCGTAAACAGGTCTTCGCGCATCAGAAATTGACTAAAGGGCGCGTCCGCGCAAGACAGCGGTTCGATTCATCCGCAGCCATCATCGCCGGGATCGGGCGGGCGCGGAACTATTGAGGGGTATCATGCCACCATTTCTGACGAGCCTTTTGGGCATTGCCGCAATTCTGCTGATCGCGTTTCTGCTGTCGACTGGCAAGAAACGGATCAAACCGCGCGTTGTCGGCGCAGCCTTCGCGTTGCAAGCGCTCATGGCGTTATTGGTTCTACGCACTCCCTTCGGCGTCAGTGCAATTCAGTTTCTTTCCGATGGCGTGATTGCGCTGCTCGATTATTCCAAAGTCGGGATCGAGGCGGTGTTTGGCTCTATGGACGCTAACCCGTTTGCCAGCACATTTGTGATCGCGGCATTGCCAGTGATCGTGTTTTTCGCGGCGATTGTTTCGATCCTCTATCATTGGGGCATCATGCAGCGATTGGTGCGCTGGGTCGGCGGTGCGATTGGCTGGATTACCGGGATCAGCAAAGTCGAGGCTTTGGGCAGCGCGGCCAACATTTTTGTCGGTCAGTCGGAAAGCCCGCTGGTTGTGCGGCCTTATCTGGCTGCACTCACACCTAGCCGCCTGTTCACTCTCATGAGTGTCGGCATGGCCGGTGTCGCGGGAACAATTCTGGCGGCATATGCGAGTTTCATTGGGTCGGAAGCTGTGCCGTTTCTGTTGGCTGCGGCGTTTATGTCAGCGCCGGGCGGTATCCTGATGGCAAAGATCATCATGCCAGATGATGAAAGCGAGCTGGCGCGCGACGCGGCGGAACTGTCTGAAATTGTGTTGCCCGATGCACGGATCAGCGCAGAAGGCCCCGGCTCTTTGGTTGAAGGAGGCAAAGCCCCGGAAGTCGAGGTAGCCGAAACATTTGAGGAAGGGCACAAGCCCGCCAACGTCATCGAGGCGGCTGCGCAAGGTACGCAAACCGGCGTGAAGCTGGCGGTGGCAGTGGGCGCGATGGTCATGGTGTTTGTTGCTCTTGTCGCGCTCGCCAACGGCATTCTTGGTGGGATTGGCGGCTGGTTTGGCTATCCTGATGTCAGCTTTCAGCAATTGCTTGGTTTTGTATTCGCGCCCGTCATGTTCCTTATCGGGATTGCCGACTGGAATCAGGCGCAGGTCGCCGGTGGCCTGTTTGGTACCAAGATCGTCCTCAATGAGTTCGTGGCCTTCATCGATCTGGGCGCAATGCAAGCGGGCGAGTTGACCGAACGTAGTCGTGCCATCGTAACCTTTGCGCTGTGTGGTTTTGCCAATTTCTCATCCATCGCCATCCAGATGGCGGTGACTGGCGGGCTCGCTCCCAACCAGCGTCCGGTAATCGCGAAATTGGGCCTGCGCGCGCTGGCGGCGGGGTCGCTCGCCAATTTAATGAGCGCGGCACTGGCGGGCTTGTTCCTGCCGTACTAAATAGGCTGCCATGTCTGAAATTGCATCCGTATCGCTCGCTCGCCCGCTTGAAGAAATTGCTGATGAATTGGGCCAATCCTTTGCCGAATTTGGTTTCGGCGTGGTCCGGGATCACGGCATCCCGCAAGATCTCATTGATCGGGCAGAGGCACTGTCGAAACAGTTTTTTGCTCTGACTGACGAGGTGAAGCGAAAGTATAAGATCGAGGGCGGCGGCGGTGCGCGTGGCTACACCCCATTTGGCACAGAGAAAGCCAAAGACGCGAAGGTCCACGACCTGAAAGAGTTCTGGCATGTGGGGCGCAGCCTGCCTGAGGGCCATCCTTTGTCTGAGTTTATGGCGCCCAACATCTGGCCTGCAGAGGTTGATGGCTTTGAAGAGACATTCACTGAGCTTTATGCCGCGTTCGAGGAAGCGGGTGGCCGCGTTCTGGAGGCAATAGCGCTTCATCTCGGTTTGCCGCGGGAGTATTTCGCCGCGACAGTAGAGGATGGCAATTCGGTTATGCGGCTGCTGCGATACCCACCTTTGGAAGGTGCAGAAGCCGAGGGTGCGATTCGTGCTGCCGCGCATGGTGATATTAACACGATCACTTTGCTGCTTGGCGCTGAGGAAGCGGGTCTGGAGCTGCTCACAACCGAGGGAACATGGCACGCCGTTGGATCAGAAAGGGGCGCATTGGTCATCAATGTCGGTGACATGCTCGACCGGCTCACCAATGGGCGCTTGCGATCGACCACACACCGCGTAGTCAATCCGAAAGGAGAGGCAGCGTATCGCGCGCGATATTCGATGCCGTTTTTCCTGCATTTCCGGCCTGATTTTGTGATCGAAACACTGCCTCAATGCATTGATCCTGCGCAGCCGGACAATCACCCCGATCCGATTTCCAGCCATGATTTTTTGCAGCGACGGCTGCGCGAGATAAACCTCGCCTGAGTCGCCTAAGTGCCCCGATATCGTTGCGGGATATTCAGACTTTCCGTGAAAGTTTTGCGGCGTTGCCTTTTCGCCACAGGGTAAAACCCGTGGTTTTCTGCGGTTTTTGTGCGGTGCATCATAATGCTGTCCACATTGGTCAAAGGACCGTCTTGACTCTGTAACAAATCACTAGCTTGGCGGTGCCGTGCCCGTCTGCGCGGGTCCGAATCAAAACGCATTTGTTTCAAACTCTCCCGAGACGAAGGGGTCTTCTCGATGAAACTTAAGTATCTCCTCGCGGCATCTGCGGTCAGCCTGACCGCTGGTGCCATGGTGGCAACGCCTGCCGCCGCTCAGCAAATTACATCTGGCATCGAAGGTGATGTGACTGACGAAAGCGGCGCGCCACTTGCCGGCGCCGAAGTCACCATTACCGACACGCGGACTGGCCAAACGCGCACGCTGACAGCCGGCGATGATGGCGCCTTCCGCGTCGGCTCGCTTCCTCCCGGTGGCCCATACACAGTCACCGCGACTGCGGCGGGTTATGAGGGCCAGACCGTTGAGCAGCAGTTCATCAGCATTTCCGGTAACACCTCTTACAGCTTTTCACTCGCTTCAAGCGCTGCTGGCGCATCTGACAATGTGATCGTCGTCACCGGCGCACGTGCTGGCGCAACACAGCTGGCCGTTGGCCCTGGCACAGCGTTCGACACGGTAACGTTGGAAAACTTCCCGTCCATTACCCGCGACGTGCGCGACATCATCCGGATCGACCCGCGCGTAAGTCTTGAGCAGAGCAACGATGTCGACCGTATCTCGTGCCTTGGTGGCAACGACCGGACCAACACGTTCACCGTTGACGGCATCATTCAATCTGACGTTTTCGGCCTGAACGGTACGCCGTTTGCGGCGCGTAACTCGCTGCCGCTGCCATTTGACGTGGTTGAGCAGACTTCGGTTGAATTTGCGCCATTCGACGTTGAGTATTCCGATTTTACTGGTTGTTTGGTCAATGTCGTTACTAAGGCTGGTCAGAACGAGTTCTCCGGCTCAGCGTTCTACACCTATTTCGATGAAAGCCTGCAGAACGACGAAGTTGTGGACGCGGACGGCACCACCCGTGCTATCAATGCAGGCCGTGAAGAGCGTTGGGGTGCCACACTCTCAGGTCCAATCATTAAAGACCGTCTGTTCTTCTCGCTCGGTTATGAAGAAGTCAAAATTGCTGACGGTTTTAACCAGGGGCCTTTCGGTTCTGGCGCCGCGGATGAAGTTGAGTTTGTAACTCAGGCTCAATTTGATCGCTTCGCTCAAATCGCGCGTGACGTGTATGGCCAGGACATTGGCGGGCTTCCTGCCCAGCTTCCTGAAGGTAACGTGCGTTACTTTGGGCGTCTGGATGCTCAGATCAATGATCAGCACCGTCTTGAGGCGACCTATCAGCGTCTTGAAGAGACCAATGTTGAACAGGATGCTGGCGGCAACACCTTCACTGGTATCAACTCCTTCGAAGATGAGGGCACTGAGTCAGATTATTACTCAGTTCGTCTCTATTCCGATTGGACTGACACGATCTCCACTGAGCTTCGTCTCAGCCGCGCTGAAGTTGGTGATGTTCAGGGTCCGCTGGGCTTTAACGAAGCGCAAACTGACGATCCAACAGTGCGTCTCGTGGTCGGCTTCCCTAATGGCAGCAATGGCTTGATCCCTGATGGGGAAGATGGCGGCCTCGCTACTGGCCCCGGCATTTTCCGGTCGGCTAACCAGCTCGATACAAAGATTGATCAAGCACGCTTCGTTATGAATTTTGACGCTGGCGAAGGTCACTTCCTGAAGTTTGGCGCAGAGCTGAACGATCTCGAAGTGTTCAACCTGTTTGCGATCAACGCAACGGGTACGCTGTTCTTCAACGGTCTGGATGATTTCGAGCAGGGACTGCTGGCGAATAACACCGGCGGCGACTTTGACGGTCCAGACGACATCATCTCCGGTGATGCAGGCGGCGGCACCATCCGCACAGGCATCGACGGCGACATCAACAATGCCGCGGCACTGTTTAACCGCCGCATCTGGTCGTTCTTCGTTCAGGACGAATGGCAGGCGACTGACCAACTGAGCGTTAATGCCGGTGTTCGTATTCAGCTGTATGACGGCGATGCGCCACGTCCGAACCCACTGTTCCAGCAGCGTTTCGGTTTCACCAATTCCGTTTCGTTCAGCAAGACTGATCCTGTAATCCTGCCACGTCTTTCTGCGACGTATGAACTCGACAATGATGGCTTCCTCTCGAACAGTCGCTTGACTGGCGGCGTTGGCATCTTTGCGGGCGGTGATCCGGTCGTGTACTTCTCCAACGCGTTCTCGAACGATGGCTTTGCATCGGTGAATGGCAACACAGGGGATTGTGATCCTGCTGATCTTACGATTGATCCAGCTACCGGCCAGATCGATGTCGTAACGGGTGGCCAATTCACTGGCTTTCCACAGTGTGCGCTTAATGCAGGCGCGGTACGGAGCGACCGCGGGCGGCGGCGACCTTCAGTCAATCGCACCGGATTTCGACATTCCAACGGCTGTTCGTGCTAACCTCGGCTTCTCGAGTGACATCGGTACGGCAACCGGGTTCTTCTCGAACTGGAAAGTAAACCTCGATTACATCTACACGCGTTTCAATGACACGTTGAATGTGAACGATCTGGTTCAGGTGATCGATCCGAGCCTAGGCTTGAACGGGTTCACCGTCGACGGTCGTGAGCTGCGTCGTCCAATCGATCCACTTCGCGACGGTTGTAATGCGACATTTGTGACTGGTAATCCGCCGACCTTTGAAAACGTCACACCTGAGTGCTTCGGCACCAGTCTCGATGACTTTGTTCAGTTGAACAACGGGCCAAGCTTCGACAGCCACAACGCATCATTCATTCTGACTAAGCGTTTCAGTGAAGGTATCTTCACCGAAAACGGCAGCGTAAATGTGAATTTTGGCTATGCCTTCAGTGACAGTGAGCAGACGAACAACTTCCGCTCATCAACGGCAACGTCGACGATTGATAACTTCCCGGCGTTTAATCGGCAGAGCCCTGCTGTTTCGCAGTCGGGCTTTGAAACACGGCACAACTTTACTGCATCGATGTTCTTCCGCGAGGAATTCTTCGATGGGTATAGCACTGGTCTCGGCATCTTCTTCCGCGCGTCGGAAGGTCGTCCGTACAGCCTCGTTTTTGACGATGGCCGCCCGTTCTTCGACGATGCCAGTACGCGTGAGCAAAACGCTCTGCTGTACATCCCGACAGGCCTGAACGATCCTAACCTTTCACCAGATAGCGACCCGGCAGCAGTAACTGCGCTGTTGGCTGCTCTTAATGACGGAACCGGTGTTGTAAGCGACCTGAACTGTGACTTCACGCCTGGTGAATCCATTGCGCGAAACACATGCCGGAATGACTGGTTCTTCGACCTCGATTTCCGTCTCAGCCAGGAACTGCCATTCATTGGTAGTCTGACGGGGATCAAGGAAGATCGCGTCGAGGTGTTCGCGGACTTCTCGAATTTCCTGAACATGATCGACAGCGGCTGGAATGTTCGTCGTGCACTGGGCGGCTTTGATGGCCGGGTTGATCTGGTAGATGGTGCGTTTGATGATCAAGGTCGTTACGTCATAACGAACTTCAATCCATCAGCTGGTGAAGCGGACACGTTTGTCAACAACAGCATCTGGCGCATTCAGTTTGGCGTTCGTTACGAGTTCTAGTCTTGTAACATTGCGTCGGTTCGCGCTCTCAACGGTGTGATCCTACCACAGAAGCGGCGGCTCTCTAGTAATAGGCTAGGGGGCCGCCGTTTCCGTTTCGCCATAATCCGTTTCACTGGCGTTTGTTTTCTCCGCAACGTCTAGCGCCGCTATCGCCAACTCCCGGCACTTCTCAGCAGGCAGCCCACTCTTTAATGCGCGTTCCAAAATCGCCGCGCTTTCTCCGAACTCGGCTTCTCCAAAAGCCCCCGCGACGCCTGCAATCTTGTGCATGGTCCGGGCTAACTCGGCTGCTTCTGAACCGTGAAATTCACCCGTTTCCAATGCGTTCTCAATGCTGTCCAACGCGTCTGCGCGGCGAACCAGCCATTCGCTGATCAGGTCCGTTTCGTCGCTCAATTGCGGAGCATGTGAGTCGACCTCTCCGCACGCGCTATCCTCCGCAACGATGCGATGCGGCAGCCATCGGTTCAGCGCGCTTACGAGAGCATCAAACACAATCGGCTTCGACAGATGTGCTTGCATGCCCGCAATCTTGCTGGCCGTTATATCGTCAGCAAAGGCATTGGCGGTCAGCGCAAGGATGGGGAGGCGTTCCGGACCGATCCCAGCCGTGCGGATGGCTCGCGTCGCTTCGTATCCGTCGCACTCGGGCATCTGAATATCCATGAGTACCAAATCAAATGGTGCGTTTTGCCGCTCTGCTTGCAGGACACGCTCAATTGCCTGTTCTCCATCCTTCGCGATTTCAATCGAGACGCCGCATTGATCCAGCATGGCGCCAACCAGCATGCGGTTGACCTCATGATCTTCGGCCACAAGGATGCGCGCCGAGCTGGGTAGTTTTCCAATCAGGTTCGATTGCGTGTTCGCCTCGCTGGATATTGTGTCTTTCACCCGTTCCAGTGGCAGCTTTAGGGTGAAGCATGAACCAACACCGGGTTCGCTTTCCGCGACCAGGCTTCCCTCCAGCATTTCGGCCAATTGGCTGGAGATCGCGAGACCTAGCCCGGTTCCCCCGTATCTGCGGTCAATTGCGTCATCACCCTGAATAAAACGATCAAAAATATCCCGCAGGCGATCAGGCTCAATGCCTATGCCGGTATCCTTCACAGTGATCGCGTAATGCGCGCGATCGCTGTTGATCCCCACTTCAATCGAACCTTGCTGAGTAAATTTTGATGCATTGCCGATCAAGTTGAGCAAAATTTGGCGAAGTCGCTGCGCATCCCCCAGTACTTTACCAGGCATATTGGTATCGACCAAGAGATCGAGAGTGACACCGCGCTGCTCGATCTCTTCGCGATAAAGGTCACAACACTCCTCGGCCAGGCCAATGACATCGACTGGCCCTCGGACCACCTGCAACTCGCCAGCTTCAATTTTGGATAGGTCAAGAATATCATTGAGGATAGCCATCATTGAATGACCGGATTCGACAATAGTCTGCGCGAAGCGGGCCTCCCTGGTGGGCAAATCAGATTGCCGCAGCAACTCTGCAAACCCCAGAACACCGTTCATCGGCGTGCGAATTTCGTGGCTCATATTGGCAAGGAAGCGCGACTTGGCTCTAGCGGCTTGTTCCGCATTGGCGCGCGCATGACTCAGTTGTCGCTCAAGCAATACGCGTTTGGTGACGTTGCGGGCGCAAAAAATGATTCCTGCACGTGCGCCAGTTTCTGGGTGGCGAGCCAGGGCGCAGTCGGCCTCAAGATAGACCGGCTGTCCATTTTCGTCATCATGCAAGCGACGATAGGTTATGCGCTCATGCGTGCTCTCCCCATTGAGCAACTTTTGTTCGGCATAGCGTAGCGTTGCTGCGGCATCGGGGTGCAGGCGCTCGGTAACTCGCTGACCCACCAGTTCATGTAGAGGTCGCCCGAGAACGGCTTCGACTGAAGGCGAGCCGTATGTGCAAACCCCATCCTGATCGAGCCGCAGAACGGCATCAGTAATATTGGTTGTGAGCAAGGCTAGCCGTTCTTTTTGTTGTGCCAGCTCTTCGACCATAAGGCGGTTGCCATTGAGGACGGCAGACACGGGCAATCCGATTAGGAATGAGGCAGCCATGAATGCTTGAAGGATCAGCAGCTCGCCGCGATCATCCACGTCGGCCAAAGTGATGGGCCCTAAATCCAATGAAGTGAACACAATCGCAATCAATGCGATCTTCAGCGTTGCGAAGGCGGTCCCCAAACTGCCGAGCCTGAACGCAAACGCAACAACCAGCGGCGGGATCAGGAACAGCAGAGGGAAACTTGTTTGCGCAAAAACCGCGACCGACACTGCTGTGCTGAGCGCTGTGAGGGTAATCCAATCGACAAGGGTGTGCAGTGATGGACGATGTGGTTTTGACAGGGCATCAGCGACTATCAAAGCCGTGGGTGTGAGGATGAGCAGTGCCAGCCCGTCTGAAAGAACCCAAGTGCCCAGCTTTTGAGGGTTGAAACCGAATTGAATTGTTATCGCGATTTGCGCGATGGAAGCCGATGCTAGAGCTCCTGCCACAGCGGCAATCCCGGCAAAACGCGCCAGATGATCCAACCTTTGCATATCCGGTAGGTTGCCGCACAACTTACGAGCCAGATAGACAACCAGCACAATCTCTATGGTGTTTGCCAGCGAGAATATGAGCGCCGACAATACCGGGTCTTGATGGAGCAGGTTTGCCGTTATGTTGCCTAGCCATAGGCCAAGGAGGAATAGCGCTTCGTTGGCGATCCTCGCCCGCAAAAGGTAGGCGACAGCCAAGGCATTGGGCAACCAAACGGTGGCGACCCGCCCTCCACTGCGGGTTAATTCTATACTGAAGTAAGCAAGCGCGCCGAAGGCCAGACAGCCTAGAGCGGCAGCCACCAAGGACTTTCCGTGCTGCCCCAAGCGCGTAAGGTCTTGATCCTTTGAGGCGGATTGCGAGTTCATTTTGCCGTCAGTCCTTTTTGTGTTCTAGTAGGACGGATGGCTAAGGAGTTGCTTTAATCCAATGTCCGTAGATCACCGGGAAAATGTTCAGTTCAGCGCGCGAAAGCGTAAACCACGACCCGCGATTATCGTCTTGATCGTGGTTCTGCACATTGCCGCGCTGTATGCTTTGACTCGTGCACTCGCACCCAATGCGGTCCAGACGGTGGAAAGTGCTGTTGTGAGTGCGTTTACGGTGACAATCACCACACCGCCTGATCCGCCGGTAGAGCCGGAACCTGATGAGGGCGCAGCTGGTGACCCTGGCAAGGAAGCAGTTCCCAAGCCGGTTACGGCACCAACCCCTAGGCAGACTTTGCGCCCCGACCCACCTATGCCGCAGGCGTCCTCTACTGGGCAGGAAGTCAATTCTGGCGCACGCGCAGAGGGTGATGGCACTGGGGCGTCGGGGCCCGGAGCCGGGACGGGCAGCGGTCGAGGTGGTTCGGGTCAGGGCGGCGGCGCGGTCACTCGTCCGTCGGTGCGATCAGGCCAGATCAACTCCGCGCGCGATTTTCCCATTCCAAATGGTGGTCGTTCCATTCGTGAAGGGACATCCGTGACGGTGGTGTTCACCGTTGGCGTTGATGGCCGCGCATCAGGGTGCAGTGTGTCCCGGCCTGGCCCCGACCCGGCAACAAATGCCCTTGTCTGTCCGTTAGTGGTGGAGCGCATTCGCTTTAACCCGGCACGCGATGCTGATGGCAATGCTGTGCCGGCCCGTTATGGTTGGCGGCAGGATTTCTGCCGTGGCACCTGCTAGTAACATAGCCAACAAAAAAGTCGCATTGAGAGCCTAAGGAACTATGAGGGTCACTATGAGTTTGATCCATCCTGTTATCTTGTGTGGGGGTAGCGGTACGCGCCTCTGGCCGCTTAGCCGCAAGTCCGCGCCAAAGCCGTTTCTGAAGCTGCTCGGCGAGCGATCGTTGTTTCAACAAAGCCTCGACCGAGTGACTGATCCGAGTGTGTTTGCTGACCCCACCATCGTTGCAGGCGCGCAGCATGTTAAGCTGATTGAAGAGCAACTTGATGATCATGCAGGGGCGCAGATTATCGTGGAGCCATCGGCGAAGAATACTGCTCCCGCCATCGCTCTTGCCGCGCACGCGCTGCCCAGAGATGCTGTGATGCTGGTGTGTCCAAGCGACCATCATATTGCGGACGCGGCGGCGTTTCAGCGGGCTGCGGCGGATGCGGCGGCGCTAGCACGCGAAGGCCATCTGGTTTCATTGGGCATTTCGCCGACTGGGCCCGAAACTGGCTATGGATACATCAAGACCGGTCCTGCGCTAAGCGTAGGCAACGCAGTCGAACGCTTTGTTGAAAAGCCTGATCTTAAGCGCGCGGAGGCATTTCTCGCAGATGGCGGCTATGTGTGGAACGCAGGGATATTTGCATTTCGTGCTGATGCGTTTCTTACTGAACTGGAACGTCATCGCCCTAAGATGGCAGCATTGGTGAAGCAGGCCGCGGAAGGTTCGGGCGAGGCCGGTAGGCAACTTCATCCTGCGTCTGCGCCGTTTCGCGACATTGTCGGCGACTCAATTGACTATGCGGTCATGGAAAACACCGACCGTGCTGCGGTGGTCGCTGGCACGATGGGCTGGTCTGACATTGGCAATTGGCACGCTCTGATGGATGCGCGAGCACGGCTAGGTGACGCTGATGATAGCGGCAATGTTACACTTGGCTCGGTGGATTTGTCCGATTGCCGCAATGTCATGGTGCAAAGCGACGATGCGCGGGTATCGATTGTCGGTCTCGATAATGTTGTCGTCGTCGTTGACGGGGACGAGGTTCTAGTCACCTCAATCGAAGGGGCACAGAAGGTTGGGAAGCTGCCTGGGGCGAGCGGCCAATAGCAATGACAAACGGTGGCTCTGCGCCGCCGCAACTACGTCGTCAACTGGGCGAACTCGTGCAGCATACTCTGTAATTCTTCGTTGCCATACGGTTTGGTCAGCACGCCCCTGGCCCCCAGTTCATCAATCTTATCGCCCATATCGCCGTACCCCGTGGCGAGCCAGAAAGGTATGCCGATCCGCTTCAACTCCGTGGCGATTGGCTGGCTTGTTTCTGAGCCAAGATTATAATCGAGCAAGGCAAGTTGATAGCGGGTCTGCTTGAGCGAAGCGAGCGCTGCGGCGACACTGCTTTCAACATTGACGGTATCGATCCCCATGCGCTTCAACTGATCTTCGGTATCAAGCGCGATGATCATGCTGTCTTCGACGAGGAGGACTGCGTCTGGCAACTTTCCATTACCAGAGCTTTCTCCATTACCGGCAACTGATTTTGTCTTTTGGGAACTCTTTCTGGCGGAAAGATCGATGTAGTTTGATGGTATGATGATATCAGCCTCGACACCCGTTGGCGCGTATCGCATATCTACGCTACCCTTGAGTTCGAAGGGTATCGATTGCTTGATGATTGTCGTGCCAAAGCCCTGTCGCGTTGGCTTTGCCACAGCAGGGCCGTCTCTCTCCCGCCACTTGATTTCCAGCCCGTTTGGCGTGACATCAATCGCAATAGTTAGGCTGCCACGCTGGTCGCACAAAGCCCCGTACTTCGCTGAGTTTGTTGTCAGTTCATGTATGACCAAGGCAATGACAGTATAGGCCTCAGGCGTGATCATCACGTCATCACCAGTGATAGCAATCCGGTCGAGCTTGCCCGACAGATATGCCTTCGCCTCCGTTTTGATCAGATCGTGGAGCGACGCGGAAGTCCAGTTTTCCTTGGTTATGTTGTCGTGCGCGCCGGCCAGTGCACTGATCCGACCCCCGATAACCTGCGAAAATGTCTCGATATCCGACGCATCACTGCGCGACTGGTTTATCAGTCCGCTGATAAGGTTGAGAATATTGCGTACTCGGTGATTCAGCTCAGCGATCAACAAATCTTGTTGCTGCTGCGCTTTCACCCGTTCATGCATCGCCTCATCGGTCAGCTTGAGGATTACTTCCAGTAACGAAACGCGTAACTCATCGGCGAGTTTACATGTGTGCTTTTCCCACGGTGCGCAGCGTCCGGTCACCGTCTCTTTCCATGCCGCAAAGCTCTCTCGCGGTGTTAGTCGAACACCGTGCTCACCAACTTCCCGGTTTTTTGTCGGATTGCCAGCCCAAGTCACGGTTTGCGTGAGTTCACGCCGCCATAGGACCAGATAATCGCGCGGACGTCGCGAAATCGGAAGAACAAGAGCGCCGACTAACCGATCAGCGAATTGAGCTGCTACCGGCGCCTGTTCGGACAAAGCCTCTGAAGTGAAAACGCGGCCATTTGAGGTGCTGTTCAAAAAGGGGAGAAGCGCAATGAACTCTTCTTCAGAAGGTGTAGTGCCGCTCGTAAAATGCCCCTCCTCGCAATATAGCGTCACCCCGTCATGTTTGATGACGCTATCAATAATCGGAACCAGAGAGGGCAAGCTGGAGGCGAGTGAGCCGCCGCCTGCAAAACTGCGTGCAATCCGATCGTGCAGAGCGCGACCACGTTGATCAAGCTCCCGCATCTCGTCGGCAAGCGTGCGCTCCAGCGCCAATGAGAACAACTCTGAAAAAAGCTCCGCAATGACGCGCAGACTGTTTGACAAAACGCGTCGCTCACCATGGTGACAGGCAAACAGGCCCCACAATTTCCCCTGAATGATAATGGCGATCGATAACGAGGCGCCAACCCCCATATTCTGCAGATATTCGTTGTGAATTAGGGAGTGCGATCGCAGTGTCGACATGCTGAGATCCAGCGGATCACCTGCTGCCGTGTTGGCAGGTTCGATGGGTATCTGTTCGCCCGACGTGTCGATGATAATCCGGAACCGATTACGCAGGTAAAGCGCGCGAGCTTGGCGGGGAATATCTGTTGCGGGATAACGCAGCCCCTTGAATGCTTCGAGATACGCGTTCTTCTGTTCAGCTACGACTTCGCCGCTGTCATCGTCGCCAAAACGATACAGCATCACCCGGTCATAGCCAAGAATATCGCGCAGCTGAGACACGGCGCTATCGAACATCGCCTGACGGTCCGTTTCTTTCTCAAGCCGGGTTATCAGTGGACGCACGAGCGATAGGCCGCGATCCAGCATCCCTTCCTCGTGACGCTCGACTTCCATCAGCGTCAACTCGGAAGAGATATGCAGCGCCACATCAAACAGCGTTCCGCCGCCAAACAAATCAATTCCGAAGAGCCGCTCTACATCGTCGGGCGTATCAAGTCGCGATGCGGCTTTCTGCAAATGTTTCCAGCTGGTTGTGCTGAAAAGGGCTTTTGCTTCTTGTCCGATCGCCGGGCTGTCAGTCAGGCCGCAAATCTCAGCTACATTCGCGGATTGATGAGCAAGCAGCCAATCACTGGCGAAAGCCATCAGGCATCCGAAATCCTGGATTGCTCCGATCTGATGGATCGGCTCACGATCACAATTGGTCAGTGTGATGTTTTCGCTTTGATAGGTCATGCCGACATATACTCGCTGCCTTCAAAAGCGAGCGCTTGGCTTTCGAATGCCTTGAGGAATGTCGAGAATACCCGCCGAGCCATTGAGACAGCTCCGTCAGCATGCCGAGACGAAGTGGTTTGTTCAAGCTGATCGCGTAGCGTTCCGAAATAAGTAGGCATCGAACTGTCTGAGAGGAAACGGGCGGGACCGGCTAGCCCGGCCTTGTTGCGGCGCGACAAAATAAAGCGATTGCCGAGCGACGAGCCTGCCAAAACCCACAAGGCGCCAATCGTCTGGCCATCTCGTGGCGGGACGAAAGTGCTGGAAGCACCTTTGGTTATGGTTCTGGCAAAACCACATCGTGTTTCAGCGAGGTCAGCAGCGATCAGAGGTGTTTGCAGCGGAGGTGCCTCACTATGGTCGAGTTCGCTGGATAACCACACCTCAATCGGCTGCCGCGCGAAATACTGTACTGCCAAAAAACGTGCATAACCATCGCCATCCAACATGCCCATCGGGCCGAGCAGATGATCGAGTTCGTCATGCTGATCGGCAGTTTTTTCGCGCAATTGTGCGCGCAGGGTCTGGGCATCTGAAAGTGGCATATTGGCTACGGCTATTTCCCCTCGCTGAGCGGTCGATACATATGACCGCACGATATTATTTTGCATGCGTACTATTACGCATGCAAGAAAACTATACAAAAACACTGTCAATTTAGTTGGCTAGGCGGCTTGTGTTGTGAGCGAGATCTTAGTGATTTCGCAGGGCTCACTTGATCAGCTCGGTTTGTGCTCCAACAGGCGTTCGCCTTGCGCCTTGACCGCATTTGAAACCGCAGGTTCAAAGAATGATAGTGCGGGTGGCAGGTTGATCTCAAAGACCACCTGACCATCTTCGATAATAACCTGGCCATCAATGCCTTGGCCCATGGCGCGAACCGCGACAGTCATGTGATCATCGTCGGGCCAACCTGTTGTCACATCGGCCATCCCGCCCGGAATGAAATCAGCAATCTCGTGACTGCGCTCTCGCAAACGGCGGCGAACCTCGTCATTATCGAGCTCGTGAGTGATCGGAACGCGCATTAGGACTTATTCTCCAAGGCCGGAGACGTTTCCGTCCCTTCGCCGAATTTGTATTCGAGATAGCGGTTTTTGATTGCCAGATCGTCGAGCGACCCTTCTGCCAATTGCCGCGTGATACTGTCGATTTCCTTGCTGATGTTGCCGAGGCTTTGGGTAAGTTGATCGTCCGGCGTCGAGCCCGCGCGCTCCTCACGCCGCATATGCGCGGGGATTTTCTGATAGCTGTCGATCATTTCGGGAAGCTGCTCGCCGACTAGCTGGCGAACCTCGCGCGCTTTTGGGTGGTTTTGATCGACCCCTTCCAATTGCAGGCCCAGCGCGTCGAGCTGAACACCCATATCATCGACGATCTTCGCTGCTGGCGGGGGCAGAGCGGGCCGCTGATGCTCCAACCATAGCTCGGTGCGGCCAACCATTTGCTGCACATTGCCTTTGTTGATCTCAGGTAATTTCGGCGGCTTGATTCTTTGTGTCATGACGCCGCCAAACAGCAAAGCCATCAGCAGGAACGAGATCATCACACCCCAAAAACCGATGCCGTTGAGGATCGCTCCTGCGATGCCCATGGCAATCAAGATCCCAACGAACCCGACTGCCAGCTGGATGAGCTTTTTGGTCAGGTGTTTGGATTTTAGACCCGCTGAACCTTTACCAATGGATCCCTCCAGGCGGTGCCGCCCACCCGCGCGGTTATCATCGCGCAGAATACGGCCCTGCTCGATCAAGCGGTCACTGTCTGTCGTCAGATCACCCATCAATCATCCAGTGTTAGGAGTTTCGACTCAGCGACCTGATTTTGCGCTTGTGCCTGCCCCTCAGCTCGCGCGATATAGCCCTTGGATTTCTCGACCTCATCAGTCAGAACATTGACCGTTTGCTTCATGCTGTCGAGCGCGCGGACTTTGAACTCGTCCACCTCATCCATGGTGTCATAGATATTCTGGAATGCACGTTGCAGCGTCTCCAGAGGAATAGTGCTGGAGGCGGCCTGTTCATGGATTTTGCCGGTCTGATCGCGTAGCATGGTGCTGGTTGAATCGATGATACCGGCTGTGGTGTCGTTGAGCGCGGTGATCTGTCCGAGCACAAGCCGCTGATTGGTCATCGCCTCTGCCACAGTCACCGCTGTGCGTAGCGCGCCCACGGTTGTCGTGCTGGCGCGGTCGACACCTTTTACCAGCTCGACATTGTTCTTCTTGACCAGATCAAGTGCGAGGTAGCCCTGAACACTGACAGCCATTTGAGTCAGCAAATCCTGTGTGCGCTGGCGAACGTAGAATAGCGCCGTTTCGCGAACAGCCTTGGCCTTTGCCGGGTCTGTTGCATCCAGCTCTGCCGCTTTCTCTTCCAGCTTCTCGTCAAGCGTTTGGGAAATATGGATCATTTGCTCCAGATTGCCCATAGCCTCCCACAGCTTCTGCCGCTCAACATCAATCGCGGCATTGTCCATCAACAGCTCATCCTTGCCGCTGGACAGGTTAGTAAGGATGCCCTGAATATGCGTTTGCGCGCTTTGATAGCTACGGAAGTAATTGGTCAGCTTGTTGCCGAATGGAATGATGCCAAGGATTTTGCGAGGACCCGAAAGCTTGCCCTTCTTGCCGGGATCCAGATCCTCAACAACGCGGCGCAGCTCCGCCAGATTGGCGCCAACACCTTCATCCTGATCCATCGCCCGGACCGGTCGATCAAGGAAACGGTTGGACATTTGCGCCGCCGCCATGATTTCCTTGCGGCCCATATTTGTAAGCTGATCAACTTTTTTGCCGAACTCTGGTGAGTTGGCGTCTTCTGCAATCAAATCGGCGACGAAGCCATCGACTTTCGTCGCCAGCTTGCTCTTGGTTTCGGAATCAACTGGCACGAGGCCCGCCGCTTTCTCAGGCGCAACGGTTGGCACGGGATCGGGCGGTGACAGCTCAAACTCTGTGGCTGTAGCGACTGATGGTGCTGAGCTTGTATCTTTGCTGGCCATGACTGTGCAAAATTCTCCTTCACCACTGTATTAGTGGTATAAAACACACCTTTCAAGTCTAACGCGTTTCCAGCTAACGCGAAATGGTCAATCGTCAGCGAAGAATTGCGGTGATCAGGCAGCCAGTGCCAACGGCTGAATTTCGCCCGCCAAATAGAGCTTCTTCGCCTTGGCTCGGCTTAGTTTGCCAGAGCTGGTGCGCGGCAATGTACGCGGTGGAACCAGCTCCACGACACAATTCATTCCCGTGACGGAGCGGACCTTGTCTGAAATCTGGTCGCGCAGTTTCACTCGCTCTTCTGGGTCGGACACGCGGCAATGCACCAATACCGCGGGAGCTTCCTCGCCATTGTCCGTTTCGACAGAGAAGGCGGCAATGTCGCCATGGTTGAAGCCCGGCAATTGTTCCACCGCCCATTCAATGTCCTGCGGCCAGTGGTTCTTGCCGTTGATGATGATCATGTCTTTGGCGCGGTACGACGATGAACAGATACCCATCGGCCATGTAGCCCATATCGCCCGTGTCTAGCCAACCATCGACGAGGCATTCGCGGGTCGCGGCTTCATTGCGGAAATATGAGTGCATTACACTCTCGCCGCGACACCAGACTTTGCCGATTTGGTGGTCACCCTTGGCGGTATCATCCTCGCCGCGAATTTCGACATCCATGCCCGGCAATGGTTTGCCGCAGTTGACGATCGCGCGATAGCGCGCCGGTTTGCTGAGATCGCGCGGATAGCCGGACAAGCGTTCTTCCTCGACCAATTCCACGCGAATACCTTCGCCCGGTGGCATGACGGTAACGGCCAGCGTTGCCTCTGCCAGACCGTAGCTGGGAGTGAACGCATTTGCCTGAAATCCCGCTTCGGAAAACGCATTGACGAAGTTTTGCATCACGTCCGGACGGATCATATCCGCGCCATTGCCTGCAAGCCGCCAGCGCGACAGGTCAAACCGCTCTGACACGTGGCTCTGGCTGGAAATGCGGCGTGCGCATATGTCATAGCCAAAGGTAGGTGAATAGCTGAGTGAGTTGCCCTTATTGCGGCTTATCAGATCAAGCCAAGCCAAAGGACGACGGGCAAAGTGCTCAGTTCTCAGATAATCGACAGAAACTTGGTTCGCAGTCAGCGACAGGAAGCAACCAACCAATCCCATATCGTGATAGAGCGGAAGCCAGCTGATCCCGCGATCATTTTCGCCAATCTTCATGGATATTGCGTGGCCCCGCAAATTGTGGAGCAAGGCCTTATGCGTCACGGCGACGCCGGTCGGGAAACGTGTCGAGCCACTGGAATATTGCAAATAGCAGATATCATCGGGTTGGCACGGGCGCAGCTTTACTTCAGGGGCTGGGCGTTTGGCGAACTCATCCCAATTCTGCCCTTCGCAACCCTGCTGATCCGCAGCTGCCTTGGCCATCTCGTCAATCTCGGCTGGGTAAAGCAGAATCTTGGGGTCGCTCGAATTCAGCTGGACCTTAAGTTGATCGATATAGCTTTCTTTGCCGCCAAAGGTTGTGGGTAGCGGCAAAGGCACTGGCCATGCTCCTGCATAGATGCAGCCACAGAACAGCGCAGCAAATTCGGCACTGGTTTCGGCGACCAGAGCAACTCGGTCATCCTTGCCAATTCCGGCAGCGATCAGGCGATATGCCATCTCGATTGCGTCTTCACGCATCTGGCTAAATGGATAGACCTGCTCAAGAGCGCCGCGCATATCGTGAAAATTCATGCCTTTTTCACTGCGTGCGGCGTAATCTATCGCCTCGTCAAACGTTGAAAAGTCGGATCTGCGGCGTGGCAAATCACAATCGTTCGGTGTGGGCGTCAAAACGGTTTCGGTCATAGACTGTGGCAAAACCCGTAATTTTTCAGCGCCTTACGGCATCCCTCAATGCGATTACAGCGCACATTTAGAACGTGCGCTGAACTAATCTTTCCCATTTGAGACAGAGTGTGGCACGAATATGGCCAATGAGCCAAGCCTACCGATCTCAGCGGGGGACAAAAAAGCGGCCCCGGTCTGCAAGACGCCCGCTCGATGGCGCGCAGTTGGAAGAGCTGGCGCTGGCGTATGTTGCTCGCTTTGCGACCACGGCGAGCAAGCTGGAAACATACTTAAAGCGCAAACTGCGCGAGCGCGGCTTTGTAGGTGAGGAGGAGGGTGATCCACCTCCTGATTGCGCTGCATTGGTCGAGAAATTCGTGGAGAAGCGCTATGTTGATGATGCTGGCTACGCCAGAGCGCGCTCTTCAGGACTGCTAAGGCGTGGCTATGGCGCTCGCCGTGTTTCGCAAGCGCTGTATCAGGCTGGTGTCGATGAACATGTCGCGGCAAAAGTTGAACCCGGTACCTATGCCCGCAGGCAGGCGGTGGTGACTTTGGCGCGCAAGAGACGGTTCGGCCCGTTTGATGCATTGGCTGACGATTTGTCTGGCGAGGAAAGGCACAAAAGACGCGAGAAGCAGCTTGCCGCGATGATCCGCGCAGGCCATGACTTCGGCGATGCAAAGGCTGTTCTGGACGCGGCGGATGAGACTGCGCTGGAGGATTGGCAGGCCGAAATTGCCGAGCCTGAAGAGAAAGAGGAGTTTAACCCGTGGGACGATTGATGGCAGCTACAGGCGCGTGTTTGGTGATGGCCTGCTCGCCCCAGCCCGACGCGCAGGCCAGCCCGGCTGCTGAAGCAGCACCTCAGGCCAATCGGCATGCTGAGTCGGGCCTGTTGGTCATTCCATTGACTGTCGAAACCGACCAGGGGACACATAATTTTGAAGTTGAATTGGCCGATACACCAGAGGCTCAGGCCCAGGGCTATATGTTCCGTACCGAAATCGGCGATTTTGAGGGGATGATTTTCCCGTCCGAGGTGCCGCAAGTGCGCAGCTTCTGGATGAAGAACACACCGCTGCCGCTCGACATCATCTATATTGGCGAAGACAATCGCATCCTAAACATCCATGCCGAGACTACGCCCTACTCAACGGACTCCTATTACTCGCTTGGCAAGGCAATTGCGGTTCTGGAATTGCGTGGCGGACGTGCGGCAGAACTTGGGATTGAGGATGGCGATTTGGTGACTTGGGAATAGTGAGTTTCTTTTCCCCTCGCTGCATGTTCGCTGGCGCGAAAGTCTTCGGGTGATTGTCCTCAAGCAGCGAAGTGGTAGGACACAGGAAACTGGTGGAGGGCGCGGGCGGCTAGGCAATTTAGAGTTGGGCATGTGAGAAAGGAAAGCCAGAATCACACTTTGCCTCGACATCCAAATCCGCTAACTGCTGCGCCCATGAGCATATTTGGCAAGATTTTTACCTGGTGGGATGGTGCGACCATCGGCACACATCTGTGGTCAGCGCGCAACGGTGAGCATGTCGGCACGGATGTGGAAGGGAACAAGTACTACCGCTCGACCAAGAAGGGCGGGCAGGAACGTCGCTGGGTCATGTATGACGGTGCCAATGACGCGAGCCGCGTGCCGGCAGAATGGCACGGGTGGCTGCACGGCAGCGGTGATGATGTGCCGGAGAGTTTTCTTCCCCCCGCCAAGATATGGGAAACCGATTACACACCAAACGCAACCGGCACGGCGGCGGCCTATCGCCCCGCAGGCGCTCTCGAAAAGGGTGGTCAGCGTGCGAGCGCCACAGGCGACTACGAGGCATGGTCGCCAGACAGCTGATCGATGCGTAGGCGAGTTTCTCCCTGTCTGGCGGTGATGCTGGTTGCGGCTTTGGTCTCTGCGTGCAGCAGCGAAGAGGCAACACCGCAAACGGAGCAGGAAACTGAAGTTCCTGAGGAACTTCAGCAGTCCGATTCTGCAATTACCATCCAGAGTGATGAGGCGGGCATCGGCACACCCATGGAAGAACGTGTTGCGACCTTGGGCTTGCTCAACAAACGCAACAATGTGTCACAAGATCTGGAGCTTAAGCCCGGCGAGACTCAGCGCGTTGGCGATATCATTGTGCGGCTTCAGGCCTGCGAGCGCACTGCGCCTTGGGAATTGCCGCGCGAAACCGGCGCATTCGTCCAAGTGCTGGTTGCGCAATCCCCGCGAGACGATCAGTTCAGCCGCATCTTTTCCGGTTGGCTGTTCAAGAACTCACCCAGCCTAAATGTGGTTGAACATCCGGTCTATGACGTCTGGGTAAAAGACTGTGCGATGAGTTTTCCGGGCGAAGAGGCCTGAGCAAACTCGCGCCAGCTTTCGTGCAAGGTTTTGGGCGGTAGCCCGCGCGCCTGCGCAATCATTGCAACATAGTCCGTCTGCGGAATGCTTTGTGCGCCCAAGGACCCTAGATGATCGGTCATAAATTGGCAGTCGAGCACGCGGAAGCCTGCGTTCTTCATGCAGGCGATGAGCCAGGCGAGTGCGACTTTGCTGGCATTGTCCGCACGGGTGAACATGGATTCACCGCAAAACACGCGGTCGAATGCGACGCCGTAAAGTCCGCCAACAAGCGTTTGTGAGCCACTTTCTTTCGTCCAACATTCGAACGAATGCGCGTGGCCAGCGCTGTGAAGGCTGAGATAGCTCGCCTCAATCCTGTGACTGATCCAGCTTTCTGCGTGGACTTCGCGCGGTTCAGCACAGGTGTTGATGACGCCCGCAAAATCCGCGTTGCACGTGACGGTAAAGCGATCCTGCCGCAGCGTCTTGCGCAGGCTTTTCGAGAGATGGAATTCGTCTAGCGGAAAGATCGCCCGCTCGCGTGGTTCTACCCAGAATATGTCATCGTCGTCGCGGTGATCGGCCATCGGGAAAATGCCATTGCGATAAGCGAGCAGCAGCAGCTCTGGGGCAATGATTTCCGGCGACTCGATGGGGGCGTGCATGAAAATGCTGTAGCACGACTTGCGCCGCATTGTGATGTCGCTATGCAAAGGCCGCTTGCCAAGGGCGCCTGCGCGGATTAGTGGGGCGCGCTCGACAATGCAGGGGCGTAGCTCAGTTGGTAGAGCGTCGGTCTCCAAAACCGAAGGTCCAGAGTTCGAGTCTCTGTGCCCCTGCCATTTTCTCGGTATTAGTGATGATCTCGACTAGTAGAGGGCGTTGCTAGGGAAAACCCTTTTCGACCGAAGGCGACCTGTCGTTGTGCTCTTAGCGCAGATAGGTCGGATTTGGGAAGCCCTCTGGCGTGATCCGGAGCTACGCTGGACCGGGTTGCAGAGTGAGCTGAGGCGAAATCCAATTCGCCGCTGTGCGCTCTGTCGATCATCGTTTCGATATCGTCGAGTTCGAGAGACAGCATCCTGTAAGGAATGCGCAGCGTTTTGGTTGCACCAGAGGGATTGCGACCCCGCACTTCAACAAACTGACGCGAGCCGTAACGCAGCGAAAGGTGCTGATTCCAAGACCGCACTTTTACTGCCTGAACCGCGGTCAGATCATCCCAGCGTAGTTTGGATTTGATCCCAAGTAGGTCCGATGTCTCAATCTCGTCGCGGCGCAAATGAACGCCGACGCTAGGGCTGACTATGTTCACAAGAACGATCAAAGCGCGCAGAGCGAAAAACGCGCACAGCGCTAGCATCATCCCGAACTCGCCGAATGACAACCAGCCGCAAATAAAGGTCGCGAACCCAATTCCAGCGAGCTTTGATGCCATGGGCTCGCGAGCGAACAGAATACGCTTGGGTACACCGAGGTCGGTTTTATCGACATAAGTGCTTGAGGTCGAGTTGAGCTGTCTCGCGCGGCTGGCCTCTCTTTTCCGCTTGCGATGCGATAGCAGGACATAAAGCGCACCAAGGCCCACCGCTATTGTCAAGCCGCCGCCTAAGAGCTGTCCCTCAAGTAGAATGAACGGTCCGTGCCACAAGCCCACAAACAACAGAGGGAACAGGCAAATGGTCACCAAAAGATCTCCAGCACCGCCGCGGAGCACCGAACTGACTTCTCTCGTCTCTGCTATCGTCTTACGCGCAGTCTGAACGGATTTGGACGGCTCAAGCTCAGATTGCCTCGGTTTGCGAATTGTGGTCATAGCGATTTCTCGTCAGTTTCGGCGGGTTTGCAGATTTATTTCTGAGCTTGCGTCAGCGCGACAGGTGCGCTCAACAGCTGCATCTTGCACGCGCGTGCCCTTCGTCACAATTTAGGATAGGGGCGAAGGCTGCAATATCGCTCGCCCTGCCGCCTTGTTTACGCGGCTTTTGTGGTGTTCCTTTTCAACGCTTCTAGCCTTTGTGCAACCTCAGAGCGACGTGACATGGAGTCGATTTCGGCGACTTGATTGATAGCTTCAACATCGCTGCGCGTGAAACCAACGCCGCCTTCACCAGACATGGCGCGATCGAAAGCTGCTTCCGCATTTTCCAGCTTTCGCTCCATATCAGGCGACGCAGAAACCCCTTCTAGACCGCCGGCATTGACTTCTGTGCGGGCCACCTGAAACGCAGCCAGCGCTTCTTCCATCTCACGCTTGCGCGCACTCAGCGCGGCCAAACTTTCATCCAGTTTTTCTTCCTCTAACTTCGCCGATTCCTGAGCGGACTGAAGTTTCGCGGACTGCTCTTCCAGATCAACTTGACGTGTCAGAGCGCCTTCCGCGAGGTCTTCACGGCCTTCGCCTAGCGCGAACTCTGCCTTGGCAGTAAGTGCTGCGGCCCGCTCTTCGATCTTTTGTTGCTGACGCACTGCCTGAAGTCGGCGGGTCATTGCGGCTTGTTGATCCTTGCGAACGATATCCACTGCGCGGTCGACCTCTCGAATCGCCTCGCGCATGACGCTGTCATTATTGGCCTTCTCCATCTCGTCGACCTGATCTTCGATGCGACCTGATACAACCCGGCGCACACGTACAAAAATACTCTCAGCCACTGTAGCCCTCCTCAGTTCTGATCTCCGTGTAATTCGGTATTATTAAACAAAACTATAAAGCCAGATAACTTAGCCCGATTGAACAAGAATTTGTTAGCGTTTCACTTCTAACAAGCTGCCGATCAAATTGGAGGACAAAATGCTGGCGACAGTAATCGGGATCGTTGTAGCAATCGTGTTGATGGGCGCTGCTGTTGGTGCTTTTTTCTTTTGGAAATGGGTGTCATCGAACAACCTCATCGCCGCTTTGGATGCGCGCTGTGACACTGCCTCTGCCGATATTGATGTACATTTGAAGCATCGCCACGATTTAATCCCACGATTGGTCGAGTTGCTGAAGGATCAGAAAGGCTATGAAGCGGATATGGTTCTTTCGGTAGCCAATGCGCGAACCGAAGCTTTGCAGGCCGCTTCGAGCTCCATCAAGCTTGAGGCCGAGAAAAAACTGACCGCTCAGGTTTTCAATCTAATTTCGAATATTGAGAAAAACCCTGATCTTCGTTCGTTGCCCGACTATCGAAATCTGCGGCAAGAAATCACTGATTGTGAAAATCGCATCACGGTACGCTCGTCGATTCTACAATCTCGCGATTGAAGAATACAATATGGCGCTGGGACAATGGCCAACGAGCTCAGTCGCTGTCAAACGCAGCTTGTCAAAGCGTCAACCATTTGACTTGGGCTTAGACCGTATCGTGATGGATGAGGCAGCGCCGCTTAGTTTCTGATAACGCCAAGTATTTGTAACAGGACGAGCGTCTACGATGGAAATTGTTCCGGACAGGCCAACGGGTTTGTTTGGCTGGATTCAAAGCAACAATTCGCGTTCGCTAAGCTATTTTCTCGCCTTTGCCTTGGCCACTCAAGTCTTGGCCGCGATGGTGCTGTTTGTACCACTCGCACTAGTACACGAGGCCTATTCCCCACTTTATGGTACTCTTGGCTACCTGACCGTCTATGTGCCGTTGATTTTTGTCGGCACTCTGGCTCTGTTTTGCTGTCAGATGCTGCTTTACACCAGCAACGTTCAGAAAGCCGCGGGTTTCTATTTTGTAGATGCGGGTGATGAACCACGCCTCTGTGCGATCACGGAAAATCTGTTGATGAGCATGGGTTTGCGAGCACCTTTTGTCGCAGTCCTGAAAAGCCCAGCAATGAATGCGTTCGCGTGTGGTGTTTCGCAATCAAAGTCGATCCTCGTGGTAACGCGAGGCTTGCTTGACGGGCTTGATGATACAGAGCTGGAGGCGGTGCTGGCGCACGAGCTAACGCACATCAAAAATAACGACATCCGATTGATGGCAGCGGCCAACATTTGTGTCGCTAACCTAAGGTGGATGCACAAATGGAACCCCCTTCATTTTCGCAATGCAATCCACGCTATTATTTGCATCGGTTTCCCGGTGTTCTTTCCATTAATGATCATTGGCGGGCTGGTGGGGCAGATCGCAATCCGCGGGGCTTACGGATCGCGATTGATAATAAGTGCCTCGCGCGAATTTATTGCCGATGCTGAAGCTATTCGTGTGACGCACAATCCTGCAGCGCTGGCATCGGCGTTATTCAAGGTCAAAGACCGCTATCACATCAATGGTACCCGTGACGAGGACGAGGCAATGATGATTGCGGGGGACAGCGACGGGGCCACTGCGTCACATCCCGAAATCGAAGAACGCATTGATGCGCTGTCACGGACGACGGGATCAATGGTGTTTAACGCGCCTGATGCTCATCAGCAAACAGGGCGGTCGCGATTTATCAAACAGGCCGCAGGGGGCAAAGCGGAAAACAAGCGCACCAGCGTGTTTGCCCGCATCGGAGAAGTCACAGACGAGAATATCTTTGGTCTGACCAGGGTTGCTCAGTTTACTCTTTTCGCCGCGATAGTCGTGTCAGTAGCATGGCAGGGGACGAGTTTGCTAAATCCGTCGGCGGTCGCGGCGAAAATGGATGTTAGACAGTTTGGCTACTATGTAGGTGTGGATCAACTGCATTGCCTTGTTGCTGACGATAATGACCGATGCTTTGAAGAATATAAAGTGGACTATTCGCAGTTCGGCGATCAACAGGGAACTATTCTGGGGCATGCGGGCCAGCAGCTTGAGGCAAGCCAGAAACAAAGCCGTCTACGTTCTCGAAAGGTTGCTTCTGAGCTTGGTGTAAAGATGCGCGACTATGCTGGTGAAAGTGGGATGCTTGCAGGGTATCAAACGACGCTTACTGCTGATGGAAAATTCTATTCAGAGGGGGACTATCGACCTACCAAGATGGCTCCGGATAATGCCAAGTTGGCGGAGGTGAGGCAGGTCGGCTGTTTTCATGAATATCTGTTCCACGGGCGCAATGCTGTCGGAGAATTCTCGATGACCGCGCGTGATGGCGATATTGATTTTCTCGACTATCCCAGAGCGCTTCGTGCGGTGGCACGTGCTGCTCTGACTGGTGGCGATGCAGAGCTTCTGGAATACGCCAAGACACGCCGAGACGTTGTTCGGGGAGCCTTTGATCTTTTTGGTCTTGAAGGACTTGCTTCGATCCAGAGAGTATTGATGTCTGAGACTCATAAGTCAGTTCAGGAAAGGTTGGCGGAACGGTTGCTCGACCCCCGATTTGCTTCGGGCAGAAGTTCAATAGAAAGAGCCGAACTGAGAGCGATTGCTGAACAACCAAATCGCTATGTGCCATGTCTAGCACTGAGATATGCCCCTGAGAATTCCGCAAAAGAAGAGTTCGTATCGATTGGTGATTATGTGCCGCCGCCTTGATTGATTTTAAGAGTGAAGGCATGCCTCTACGAGTTCCGCAAAGACCATCACGATGCGTGTCGTCTTGCGCTGCTGATGCGATCATTGGTAGCAATATGGTGAAGAACGCGCGCCTTGGCAGAGCCGTGCAATCCTCTCTTTCAATCCGGAATTGTGCCCACGGTTTTACCGAGAGAAGCAAGTATTCAGGGGAGGGGCAATGGAGGGGTAAATCGAGTGAGGCGACCAAACCACCCCCGCAGGTGTGCCCTTGGCTAAGCGCAATACAGCCGCCGCTTTCTTCGTGATGAGCCTGCATAGGGTAGGCGGTTCTATTTCCGGAGGAAATTCAATTCGCAGGGTGTCGTTATTAAGGACAACGCCCTGAGATGGCTCTAAAAAGGCATCTCAGGCTCGGTGCGATCTATCCGAAAAAAGCTTCATATCGCTATCTTGTGGGAAACTGCATGGGAAGTCGTAACAAGAACCTGCGCGCTTTCCTAAAATTGAATACTTATGCATATACTTCAGTAATTTGAACATGCATCTTTTCGATCTCCAAAACCGAAGGTTCAGAGTTCGAGTCTCTGTGCCCCTGCCATTTCACCCAGATGCCCAGCCAATAGGATGACCGCCGAGCGGAAGCCTTGCGCCATTCGGCTATTGGTATGCGCTCGCTGCACACTTTATCCTAAAGACTGAAAATGGCACAGTTTCATTTTGGGGATGGACTATCTCCAAAGCATTCGTAAAATACGATAAGAATACACTTCGGTTTGGGGGCATCTTTCGTGAAATCTATTGCCGTGCGTCGCAAAGGCGCCGCTCGTTTTTCTGTGCAGGCAAGTACTCTTACTATCGCGCTGCTCAGCGGCACTCAGGCGTTTGCTCAGTGTGAGCCCGAGCCAACACAGCAAAATGGGACCACGACATGCAGCGGCGTTGATGTTGATGGATTGACTGTAGACACGAACAGTACCGAAGTAATTGTTGAGAATGGTGCGACGGTTCAGAACGCTAGTGGGGCGGCCATTACTTTGGACCTGCCGCTTGATGGCGCCTTCCCGCCGACCAGCGTGAACGTTGCTGGCACAGTCGATGGCGGTGCCGATGCGGGCATTGCGGTCGCGTATCAGTTAGGCTCTCCGGGTTTCGCCTTTGAGGTGAATGCTGATGTTATCGTACAGGAAAGTGGCACCGTCACTGGCGCGAACGGGATCACAATCGGTCGCCCTGGCTTCGGCTTTGAAGGGGCGCTTGTATCGATAGACAACAGTGGAACGATCTCCGGGATATCGGGGCCTGCACTTTTGTCTCTCCAGCCAAGCGAAGCTAGTTTCACGTCGATCATCAATAGATCGACCGGTGTAATCGGTGCTATCGATTCATCGATCGGCACACTTGATAACATGGGGCTTATTGATGGCGGCGCAATGACTGCCATCAACATTCGGCCCGATTTCAGGGTATTTGGAATTAAGTCCAATAGTGGCACAATTCGGTCATCCAGCACCACCTCAACGATAATCTTTCCGGATTTCAATTTTGATCCATTCACCAATAGTGGTCTGATTGAAAATTCCGGATCTGGCCTCGCGATATCCGGCGAAGAACTTAACATCGTCAATTTGGCCAATGGCCGGATCGAGGCCGCTGGTGGCATTGCGATTGAAGCTGGCACTGCTCTCCAGCTCGACAATCAGGGGGTGATCGTCGGTGACGTGGTAGTTAACGGGCCAGGTTTTGCTGGCTCGACTAGAGTCAACTCGACACTAGGCACCATTGACGGCGACCTTCTGCTCGGCTCGGGCGACGATGTATTGATCGCATCATTTGCGAATGGAGTTGTGAGCAGCGGCGTTTCAGGAACGATTGATGGCGGTGATGGCGACGACACGATTGAGGTTGCAGTTACCGCTGATAGCGTGATCGGTGGCGCATTCGCGCTGCCGACGAATTTTGAGCAGCTATCGTTTTCTCCAGACCTCGACGTCACAGCTACGCTTGCCAATGACTTCGTAATACCGGGCACCTTGATTGTTCAGGGCGAAGGAACAATCGTTAACGAAGCATCTCTCTCAAGTGCTGAGCGGGCAGTCCGTGAAGGCACCAATTTTGGTTTCAACTCGTCGGTTACCTTCATCAACGATGGGACGATCGAAACTACCGCTGGTTCAGTCGGGTTGGATCAGTTTGCTGCTGATTTCTTTTTCAATGCCAACCGCTTTGAAAACAACGGCACAATAACTGCGAGTGGTGATGGTGCTCGATTTGATGGAACTGGTACGATAGTGAACACTGGCGAGATCGTCGCCACCGGAACTGGTATCTCACTTTTCCGCGGCCAGTTCGACAACTCGGGCACGATCCGCTCCACAGCAGGTGTTGGATTGTCTGATCTTGGAGGATCGATCGGCACTCCAAATATCAATAGCGGCCTAATCGAAGGCGCTCTGATTGGCGCGCGCATCAGCAGCTCGTTTGTCAATACCGGGACCATTACATCGCCCGAAACCGGCGTATTTTTGGATTTCTTCTCTGCCATCGACAACCGCGCGGGTGGCGTGATCTCTGGCGGAACATTCGCGATAGACGGGGTCGCCGCATCCGCATCCCGGTCTGTCATCAATGCAGGAACGATCAATGGCGATGTCCGCCTGCTGGGCGATCAGTTTGGCGGCGGATTTAACGGCAACCGGTTTTTTGCGCTACCCGGCGGTGTGTTGAACGGCGATCTTGAGCTGGGTCAGGACGCAATTTTGGTCGCTGAGTTGGCGGGGAGCGATAACAGGTCATTCGCGGGAATAAATGGGACTGTAACTGCTGATCGGTCCGAATTGCGCTATCGCGTGCGCGAAGATGCAACATCTTCCTTGGCGGTGCCCGATGGATTTGTAAGGCTTGGCTTTGATATCTTCGATGGAGCCGCGCTTGCGCTTGAAGGGTCCTCTACCGCAACGGTAATCCTAACCGGGGTCGGCACAGTTGACCTCAATGCCGATATCGCTGTTGAGAATCAGCAAGCCCTGACTGGTGGGCTTTTGCTGTTCGCTCCGGACGAACCGCAGCTTGGCAACCCGTCCCTAGATATCGTCAGCAGCGGTGCGATTTCTTTCACGCACAACGACCCGAACTTCTTCCCATTCGCTGCGATCTCAAGCGGTTTTGAGGACACATTCACCAATGACGGCATTATTACCGTCATTGAACAGGTCGCGAACCCGTTTCAGCAGATTAATGGTATTGCGGGTGGGGGAACCGTTACAAATAATGGCACTATCAGTCTTGATGGTGCGGTTGGGGCGCGGGATCTCGCAAACGTTCATCAATAATGGCGATATCGTTGATCTTGATGGAGCGTCTGACACCTCGGTAGGCTTGCGGAACGTCGGGATCATTGAGAATTTTGGCACCATCGCAACGACTGGCAATGCCATTGAGACAGAATTCTCGACGTTCATAATTACGAACTCAGGTGAGATTTCGAGCTCTGGTGCAGCTGCGATCGCGGCGGGGCAATTCGGCTTTAGCTCGTTCAACCTAACCATCACTAACGAAGAAACTGGACTGATCTCTGGCGCAGCAGGGGGCCCGGCAATTCAGCTTTCGGGCGGCAACCTGTTTAACGCCGGTACCATTATCGGCACGGTTGACTTGGGTTTCTCGAGCTTTGGCCGATCTTTCGACAGCTCCCTTTACACTGACAATGGCGGCACGATTGAGGGTGATCTGTTGTTCGGCGACGGTGCAGACGTGTTCATCGCTCTAAATGGACAAACCGGCATTTCTGGTATCATCGATGGTGGGCTGGGCGATGATACGATTGTATATGCGCGCGATGAAAGCGGTTCGGTTGAATTGGGGAACGTCGAGCTTACGAATTTTGAACTCGAAGGAGTTCGCGTGATCGGCGCAGAGACGATTGTTACTGTCACAGCTAGTGAGGTCATCGCCTCGGACGTGCTCTTCTCGGGCGATGGAAGCATTGTGAACCAGGCTGACATTGAGGGTGTAGCATCGACGAATTTGCCGTTCTTCCTGCCTAACAACCCCCTGACGAATGAGACCCTCGCGTCATTCGAAAACGAGGCGTCCATTGCGGACGGCTTTACAGGCTCGGTGACAAATTTCGACAACAGTGGCACAGTCGGGTCAGAAGATCTTGACGGCGAAGCGGTCAGGATTTTCGACGCGGTTGATACCGTATTCACCAACAGCGGTAGTATTACGGTCGCTCAGGGGTTTGCCGCGGTTTCCACGGGAGGGCTCGGGACTCTGACTTTAGATAATAGCGGTGAGATATCGGGCCTGGTCTCAGGTTCGGTCTTTACCCCGATTGATGCAGAGAACCCGTACCGCCGAAATTGCCTTTACCAATAGCGGGACGATCACCGCAGCCGGTGATAATTTGACACTATTCCTTTCCGCACTCACTAGTCAGGAAACCGACGGTAGAATTGAGCTCATCAACACAGGTGTAGTTTCGGTACCGTCGGGTAAGGGGGCAACGCGATTTTTGCCACTGTGCAGAATGGCGTTCCGTTTTCGTCTTCAGACGAAGACCCTAATATCACAATTCGCAATAGCGGAACGATCAGCGCCAATGCGGGCGGCACTCCGCCGATTGCTAATCCATTTGGTTTCTCATTCTCTAACCTCGCTAACGCGATCCAACTATCGGATCTCGTCGGGCAATGCGATGCAGATCATCAATGAGGCTGACGGAATTATCGAAGCTACCGGTACGCTTTCAAGCGCGATCATGACGTTTGGCGGGCCGCTCGAAGTGATCAATGCCGGCACGATCCGAGGCACAAACGGAACCGCGTTTGACGAGAACGATGCGCTTATCAGTGCATTCGGGCTAACGCTAGCTGGTGCGGTTCATACGTTTGCCGACACCGAGGATCGTATCATCAATACCGGCACCATCATCGGCTCGATCAACCTGGTCGGAGGCAGTGATCGCATCGAAAACCGGGGCACTTTGCAAGGCGATGTTATCCTCGGAGCGGGGGACGACACGTTCTTGCAATTAGCCAGTGCCACATTGCTCGGGACTGTCGATGGCGGGGCAAATACCGACACGTTGATCTATTGATGCGACCGGCGGCGGAGCGATCAACGCGGCTGATTATATCAACTTTGAGGTCTTCACGCAGATCGGTGAAGGTAACGTCGCCTATGAGGGTGATTTTGCGATTGACACAATCGCCGTCAACGGGAGTACCGTAACGGTTGACGAAGGCCAGGCCGTCAATGTTGCCGGTATGACCGTTTTCACTGGCGGCGACCAGAATGAGACGATCATCAACAATAGTGTCATTGGCGGCGGCGTCTCGCTTGCCGGCGGGAACGACGCCATAACCAATAACGGAACGGTGGAGGGTGCTGTTCTGCTCGGTTTTGGCGATGACAGCTTCAGCGCTGGCGCGAATAGCCAGGTATTCGGCGTAGTCGATGGCGGTGCTGGCACCGACAGCTATACGGCGGTCTTGTCCGGCGACCAAAATGGCCTCGGATTGGTGGTTGGTTTTGAGCAATTCACCTTTGGTGGTGACGGGCAATTATCATTTGCGTTGACCACAGATATTGACAGCATCACGCTCGATGGGGCGGACCTGAGTTTAACTACAAACGGCTTCAATGTTGCAGCCCTTGCCGGCTCGTACCGGTGCTGACGCTGTGGTTCTATCTGGCGAGGCGGCTGGCGCTAACCTTGGCGCTGGCGCGGATACCCTTTTGCTGAACGTCACGGCAATCACAGGTGGTTATAGCGGTGGCGCAGATCAGGACGTCTTTACCGCCTCAGCGGCGGGGCCAGTAACTTTGACCGGTACGTTGACACAGTTCGAGGTCATCAATCTCCCCGGCGGTGCGCTCAATGTCTCGGGTCAGCTTGGGTCAGTGGGCGATCAGGTGGCATTTGGAACCGGCGATCAACAGATCACGGTTACCAATGGCGGCACAGCATCGGGTATATTCGATCTTGGTGCCGGTGATGACACCTTGAGATTGGATGCTGGCGGTACAATAGACGGGGCTGTGAATGCTGGTTCTGGCAGCGATACTCTGATTATCGGTGTGACTGGTGATCGCGCTCTCGGTCCGATTTTCAGCGGTTTTGCCACGCTTCAAACAGAAGGCGCTGGCACGCTTGCATTGTCAGGTGACCAGAACTTTGATCTTATCGATGCCGCCACTAATCTGACTATAGCGCAAGATGGTTCATTGAATGCTCCCACAGTGAACTTTGGGACGCAGGACAACGCCTTCACCATTGCCGGGCTGTTTGCAGGATCGATCAATGGCGGCTGGGGCATGGATACCATCGTCCTGTCGGGTGGTGACGAACTTGCCCCTGTCCAGCTCGGCAATGTGAGCGGGATCGAAATGTTCGCTCAGTCGGGTGGCTATACCACGCTCAGCGGGATGGCTCAGCTTGGTAATCTTGATCTTACCGGCGGACGTTTTGTCGGATTGGCGGACTCTAGCATAACGGCTCAGCAGATCCTTATTGGGTCTGGTGCGACATTTGGCACCTCGGGACTTGTAAACGCCGATATTACTGTTGCCGGCACCCTCAGCCCGGGTGCTTCGCCCGGAACGATGACAGTCAACGGAAATGTGACTTTGCTGTCGGGGTCGACATAGCTGTTCGAGTTCACGCCGACACTGACCGATCAACTGTTGGTGAGCGGCGCCCTGACCATCGAAAATGGAGCAAATCTGGAGCTGTCAACCATAGGCGAACTTCAGCCTGGTATTACCTATGACCTTATCATTGCAGATGGCGGAATTACCGGCAGCTTTGGTACGGTAACGCGGTCGGATGATCTGTTCGGTTTCCTGATCCAGGGTGCCAATCGTCTGCAGCTGGTTGGCGAGTTCGTTAGCGATACCTCTTTTGCCCAGCAAACCTCGGCTAGCGTCGATTACGCCAACGCGACGCTGGCGGTTCAGCCCGCCGGGAGCAATCTGTTCTCTGCATTACCCAGTCTGCTCACTGCAGGTGGCTCATCGAACGCGTCAGCGTTTGCACAACTGACGCCAGAGCCATACGCTTCGGCGACGCAGCACAGTGTGAGCGATGCGCTCATGCTCGCCGATCTCGTGCGCGGTCCGCTGACTTTAAGCACCGGAGAGAGCGAGGGCCTTTTCAGCTTTGGCACCGCCTTTGCGGATTGGAGTCGCCTAGACGGCAACGTTGATAACAACATCGCATCGGCACGTGGGCGAAGCTCCGGTGTCCTTGGTGGGATTGGCTTCGGTTCTGTGCAAGGTAGCGTTTCTGCATTTGTCGGCTATCTGGACGGCGAACAACGACTGACCGCGCGCGGAGCTGAGGGAGAAGGGGACGGCTTCGTGGCTGGTGTAAATGGGCGCTATCAGTCCGATAGCTTTGGCCTCAGTGCGTCAGTTCTCTACTACAGTGGAGATGTAACGCTTGAGCGGGCTCTGCCTGGCGCAACATCAGCGACTGGCTCCGCAAATACTAGCAGCTGGGTCACCGATCTCTCAGTCAGTTACGAAGTCGCAACGGGAGATGGATGGGTCATTCGTCCAAATGCCGGGATCACCTATGTCAGGGTTTCTCGCGACGGGCTGAATGAAAATTCGATGAGTTCGTTTGCGCTGACTGTTGCCAAGGATCGTCATACGGCTGGCTTTGCGGACATCGGGGTGTATCTGGGAAGCGACGACAGTTCCGATGCGCGCGTGCGCCCATATGCTTCACTTGGCGCACAGTTCCAATTGGAAGGGCGACAAGCCGTCGCTGTCGCTTCTTACGCCGGTGGTCCACTCAGTTTGGTGGGAGTTGGTGTTGACCGTGATAAAGTGGCTGCTGCTCTCGAAGGTGGGTTGGTATTTAGCGCAAGCGAAATGCTCGATATTGTCGCTTCTGTTGATTCGCGCATCGGCGCAGACAACCAGTCAACCTCAGCCACTGCCGGACTGCGGCTGAGATTTTAGGGGGCATTTCTAAAGCCACCCTTTAGAGGCCCCCTTTGTTTCACGAACTTTGCCACGTCTTTTCGCGCTGTCAGAAGAGTGGCAAGGCCTTCTCGGCCCTCACCGTTCGCGTGACGGCGCGACGAGGACCGCATTCGCGAGGAGCAGATCAAGCCCATCGAGATACGCGCGCGTGGTTGGATCATGGGCAAAGCCGATCGTCAGGCCATCACCGCTGTTTTGCGCCATCAGGTAAGGTTTGAAGGCGAGTTGGCGCTGATTTTCATTCCAGACATAGCCGCTCGCGATCAGTGATCCGCTATCGGCAAAACGGATGACGTTAATGCCGTCTGCGCGGTCAAGCGGTGTGAATATCTGCGATCCACTCGCCAGCACAACCGCACCTTCATCATATCCAGCAGACAGATAATGATCTGGGTCAGAGACTGTGTTGAGCAGCGCTCCGGGCAGTGTATCAGGCAATGCGTCTTGGTCACGGATCAGCTCCCGATATTCATCATCGCTGCTGATCTCGACCGCTTCAGCCAGCCCACCCTGTTCGCTGTCTTCCTCATCATCATCGCCAGAAGGCACGCGGCCCAATGCTGCCTCTTGCGTTACGGCCAGCAATGGATCGTCACCCCCCGCGAACACGCCGAGGCTACTGCCCATTGCGACAAGCACTCCGCCACGTTTCACGAAGTTGCGGATCGTCGACACGCCCCCGCTACCGAGCGCGCGCTCTGGGTTGCCGCTCGGGACGATCAATACATCGTATTCACTCAGATCAGCACCAGCCATGCGATGCGTTCGGATCGGTACAACCGGCAAGCCCAGCCTTTGCTCAAGGACGTACCTAACCGATCCTGCGCTTAATTGAGAGACACCCTGGTCCCAAGCGATTGCGACTTTGGGCAATGAAAGCCGAACAAAAGATTCGCTGCCGAGGTTAGGCCCATCGTCCACCCAGCTTGATGAAAGTTGGACTGTGTGAGCACCAATCTCGCGCGCCAGCTCGGTCAGTTTAGCCATGCCAGTCGCGTCGTTCAGGCCGGTTGGGAAAACCACTGTGCCGCGCGGAAAAACGTGGCCATCCTGAGTGAAGGCAGTGTCCGTGATGCGCCCTTCAAGCCCGGCGCGAATTGCAAGCGTAACCAGTCGTGCCTGCCCGCTATCGGTCCAGGGCACGGCGGTCGCAAACTCGCCGCTGCCCTCTGATTTTGCGGGGATCGCTTCCTCTCCTGAGAGCGCCTCACCACGGATAGAGCCATTGCAGAGCGATACATCAACGCCCGACATGTAGCCGACTGACCACGCGGTCACATCATAGAGTTCGTGCCGCAGATCTTGTGACCGGCGGCGCTCTTGCTCCTCGATGAAGTCTCGCGGTAGCGCGGTATCTGTATCGAGAAGGCTGCGGACTAGCCGCGCCGCAGGCTGCGCCTGAGGAACCGCCAGATAGCCTTTGGGATATGACCGCCCACAGGCATTTATAGCTCCCTCGCGCCGCATGACTGTGATGCCTTGTGCAGCCAGGCGCCTGCCCAGTGCCTCGGCATTCCAGCGGCGTTCGGACAAGTCGATAACATAAGTGCCATTGCCCGCCGCGCCATTGGCATTGGCGGAACGATACGCGCCGAAATCACGCACAAACTGGCTGGCATTTTTGGCGACTGCTTCCGCGGTTGAGAGACTGGCGACAAACTGGTTGCGGACCGCATCTGCGTAAGTGAGGATTGTGCCATCGCAGCGCTCTAACAACAGGCCGCGTGGCGAGCCTTGCTCATAGGTGCTGCCAATGGCGCCGTGATGCGTATTCCACGTGTCGCCATAGCCGGGGTAAAACAGATCATAGACCTCGCGCGTGAAGTAGGGCTCACGCATTCGGTCAAACCAACCGGCAGTGTTCCGCCCGATGATCTCGTACGCGCGCAGCTGAGCGGCGGTAATATTTGGATTGATAGGTTCGGCGGCGGGGCTGAAGAAAAAGGTTTCGTCACCGCCCATTTCATGAATGTCCGCGACAACAACGGGGTGCCAGTCGAGCACCGCCTTCACTTTGCCGCGTGTTTCCGGCTGGCTCAGCGTGAACCAGTCGCGATTGAGATCAAACATGTAGTGGTTAACCCGTCCGCTTGGCCACGGTTCGTCGTGCTCTGCTGATTGACGATCAGCGTTTGGCTCTAGACCACGGGCAGTACGGAAATTGTGCACAAATCGCGCGCGCCCGTCGGGATTTTGCAGCGGGTCGATGATCACGATCGTGTCGCGCAGGATACGATCCACCGTTCCGTCGCCGCGCGCCGCAAGCAGGTGATATGTCATCATCAGGGCCGCGTCTGCAGGAGAGATTTCATTGCCGTGCACTGAGTGCGCGAGCCATGTCACGGGCAGTGCATTACCATTGCTCGGGCGGCCTGCGGCGACGGTCGCAAGGTCGGCCTGAATGGCATCAAGCCGAGCCATGTTTTCTGGTGCGGTGAGAACAATGTAGTGAAGTGGGCGCCCCTGCCAGCTGGTTGCATATTGAACCAGTTTCATGCGGTCCGGGGCGGCCTCGGCCAAAGCCTGGATGTAAGTCAGCATTTCATCGGGCGACGTGATCCGCGTGCCAGGGGCATGACCAACTGTCTCGGTCAGAGTTGGGATCGCTGGATCGAATTCTGCATCGACAAAAGACTGCGCCTGGGCCGGTTGCGCCATAACGCTGAGAACTGCCAAGGCCGCAACAGCAACGCCAACAAATTTGCTTCCGATATGATCCGATTCGCCTGGTTGAATTGAATTTGCAGCACCGGGTTTCATCCACCGGCTGTCTTTCGTCAAGCAGCCATCGTTGCTGTTCATCGAACAGCGATTGCGACGTTGCGTAACTTTCGGTCTCAGTTAGATATGTGAATTGCACGAGTGAGCGATGGCGGGGGTAATATGAGGGATTTGGGCAAGCACTTCATGCGGGTGTTGGCGGCTGGGGCACTGATGCTAGGGCTTGGGATTGACGGCCCGGCGCAAGCCCAAAGCCCGGACTAGGACAAAGAGCAAAGCCCTCTTTCTTCTCTTCCGCTCAGATTGATCGGTCCGGCTTATCCGAGCGGGCGTATCTCAGACTTCGCGTTTTTCTCTGGCGGCTCGCATCATTATATCGTCGCCACGGCATCGGGCGGGCTTTGGATCACCAAGAATTCCGGCACGACTTGGACACCGATTTTTGACAGGGAAGGCACTTACGCGATTGGCGTCGTCGAAATCGCCCCCTCCGATGACAACACGATATGGGTCGGCACTGGCGAGAATAATGCGCAGCGATCTGTCGCGTTTGGCGATGGGGTCTATAAGTCAACCGATGGCGGCAAAACGTGGACCAATATGGGCCTCAAAGATTCCGGCCACATCAGCCAGATCTGGATCAATCCCGAAGATGCCGACACGGTTCTGGTCGCCGCACAGGGACCATTGTGGAACGCGGGTGGTGATCGCGGCCTCTATAAGACGACTGACGGCGGAAAGAGCTGGACGCGGGTGTTGGCTATCGACGAACACACCGGGATAAATGAATTTGTTGTACATCCCGACAATTTCGACCTGATCGTCGCGTCTTCCTATCAGAGACGGCGCCATGTCTGGGTGTTAATCAATGGCGGTCCGGGCTCGGGCATTCACCGCACCACGGACGGGGGTGAGAGCTGGAGCGAAGTAACGGCTGGTATGCCCGGCGATGATATGGGGCGCATTGGTCTCGCCATGGCACCGACAAATCCCGACATGGTCTACGCAATCATCGAGGGGCAGCCTGATGAGCAGGGCGTTTATCGTTCGAGCGATTTTGGTCAGAATTGGGAAAAGCGCTCAAGCCACATGACGTCGAGCCCGCAATATTATAACGAGATAGTGGTCGATCCGAAGGATGAAAATACGCTGTATTCGCTCGACACATTTTCGAAGCGATCCAGAGATGGCGGCAAGACCTTCACTGACCTTAGCGCTGCCCATCGGCATGTTGATGACCATGCCTTGTGGATCAATGAGAGCAATACTGATCACCTGATTATTGGTGGTGATGGCGGGATTTATGAAAGCTGGGATGGCGGAACTTTATGGCGCCATGTCGACAATCTGCCGATTGTACAATTCTATCGGGTCCAGCCTGATAATGCGGCCCCGTTTTACAATGTCTGTGGCGGTACGCAGGACAATAACTCGCTATGTGGACCCTCTCGCACCACACTAACGCACGGCATTGCCAATTCCGACTGGCACATCATCTTGGGCGGCGATGGCTATAAGCCGCAGATTGATCCGCGTGATCCGAACATCGTTTACACACAGTACCAGTATGGCGGGCTGGCGCGGTATGATCGGCGCACACAGGAGCGGGTGTTCCTGACGCCGCAGCCAGAGACAGATGAGCCTGCCTACAAGTGGAACTGGAACACACCGCTTCTGATTAGCCCGCATAATCCCGACCGGATTTACTATGCAGCTGAGTATCTCTTTGCGTCTAATGACCGGGGCAATTCGTGGCAGAAAATCAGCCCTGATCTCACTCGCCAAATTGATCGCAATTCGCTGGAGGTCATGGGCCGGGTGTGGAGTGTTGACGCGATTGCCAAGAACGATTCCACCTCGATTTATGGCGCCGCAATTGCGCTTAGCGAAAGCCCACTGGTCGAAGGCCTGATTTACGTTGGCAGCGATGACGGCGTGATTTCTGTCACTGAAGATAACGGCGCGAGCTGGCGGCGTTTGGAAAGTGTTCGCGGCGTGCCGACCATGACGTTGGTCGAGGATATCGTTACCTCCTCGCATGCGCCCGACGTTGCCTATGCGGCGTTCGACAATCACAAGCGCGGCGACCACAACCCTTACCTGTATCGCAGCAATGATCGCGGGCGGACATGGACCTCGATTGCTGGCGACCTGCCCGATTGGGGATCAGTACATACGATTGCGGAGGACCATGTTGATCCAAACCTCTTGTTCGTCGGTACAGAATTTGGCTTGTTCTACACGCAGAATGGCGGTCGCAATTGGCATCAGCTCAAAACCAATTTCCCGACCATTGACGTTCGTGACATTGAGATTCAGCGCCGCGAGAATGATCTTGTGGTGGGAACATTCGGACGCGGGATTTATGTGCTTGATGACTACTCACCGCTGCGCACACGAAGCAGCGCCATTGCAGGATCAGAGGCGACGCTGTTCCCCATTCGTGATCCTTGGCTATACATAGAGGGCGATCTGTGGGGGACTTGGGGCGGCGCGAAGGCGTCTAATGGTGATAATTTCTGGCACGCAGAGAACCCGCCATTTGGTGCTGTGTTTACCTATACCTTGCGCGATGGGTTGAAGTCGCTCTCGGACACGCGACGCGAGGCAGAGAAAAAGGTCGAGAAGAATGGCGGGGATACGCCTTATCCGTCGTGGGAGCGGTTACGCACAGAAGATCGTGAGGATGAACCTGCAGTTCTGTTCACAATAACGGACGCAAATGGCGCTGTCGTTCGTCGGATGACCGCCCCACATTCCAAGGGGCTGCATCGGGTGGCGTGGGATCTACGTTTCGACGCGCCCGATCCGGCGCAGATCACTGCGCCGCAAGGATCAATTTTCAGTAGCCCGCCCATGGGCCCGTTAGTGCTTCCGGGCACTTATACGGCGACGTTGAGCAAACGGATAAACGGCGTGGTTACGCAGCTTGCACCGCCCCGGAGTTTCATGGTGAAGGCGTTTGAAAACAGCCCGGAAATTGCAAGAGATCGCGAGGTTGTCTTGGCATTCCAGCAGGATACTGCGGGGCTTGCGCGTGCAGTCACCGGGGCGGGGGCGGCATCGGGCGAACTGCGCGGTCGCCTGGCATATCTCAAGGTTGCGGTTGAAGCGGTGCCATCGCCCAACGATGTGCAGCGAGCGAGCATTCAGCAGCTTGAGGCGATATTGGATGAGGCTGACCGTGCCTTATTCGGTGATCGCACGGTTAGCAGTCGCAATGAACCGGTTCCGTTCTCGGTCTCCCAACGTGTTGGACAGATACGTGGATGGGGTTGGTCACACCAGTCACCGACCACCGGCTCTGATAAGACCGCATTGGCGCTGGCGAAGCAGGAATTCACCGCCGTACTCACGCGCCTACGCGATGTTGAGACGCGCCTTGTTGCTTTGGAGGGTGAGCTGGAAGGTCTTGGTGCACCCTATACACCGGGGAGCGGCGTGCCGAACTGGCCGCAATAGATGCCGATGAGGGGAGCGTTCCGCTCTGAATGGATGCGATTACGATCCGTATTTCGGTCGTAATTATGCCGGCGATGCGAAGCTCACGCTAGCTTTTAATAATCTGCTCGACACTGCGTATCGCGCGTATGGGGCGGTCAGCAACGAACCGGGTCGGCTCTGTCCTTGCAAGCCCCAGCTTCGCTTTTGACGCCTTTACGGAGCTAACGATTTCGCGCTTTCTTGCGTTTCTGCAGTCGCGGCAAAAGGAACAGATAAATCCCGGTGCCCCACATGATGATCAGAATGATCCCGGTGGGCAGGAACAGGTAAAGCTTCACGCTATCGGAAAAGAACGACCCGTCATGGATACTCTCGATCCAATCGGAACGACGGTAGGCAACGTGCAGGACCTCAGCGGTGCTGGTGTCGACCTGCACTTCCCAGTCGGTATTGCTGCGGATTTTCGCAACCCCCTTGTCGACACGCAAATCGATCCTGTCGATGTCTGACCATTGCGTAATGCCAGCCTCGGGATGCTGACGCGCGGCTGCTAGCATTTGTTCAAGGCTCGCAACTGGTAGCTGTTGTCGGACAGTGCCGCTGACGGTTGGTGGTTGGATCCAATCAACCTCTTTCTTCAGCATCAAGACAACGCCCGCTGCGAACATTATCCCAGCGGGCAAGAAGATTGCCAGCGAAAGCCAGTAGTGCACTTGCCGAAAAAAGCGTTTTGGGTTCATAGCTTTACGGGATCTTTGCCCCTGGCACCCATGGCGCACCAGCAGCGCTCAGTTCCGCCTCAAGCGCAGGTATTGTGCTTTCAACCAACGTGTTTAGCCGACCTTTGATCTGCTCGAGTTCAACCTGAGCATAGCCGAACTGCTGCCGGTGGGTCTGGGTCGGCCCATAGGTCGATGCCGATAATCCAGTGATGATCCGGCCCAAGCGACTGCGCACCGTATGCTGTGTCCGCTCGGTCAGCGCATTGCGCGCTGGATTGCCATTGAGCATTTCATCCAGCGCCAAAGCTTCTCGGCGAAGGGCCTGAACGCGATTGTCGAATTGCGCTGGATCGCCAGACTGTATGCGCTGGCTCGCGATAGCCAGAGCTTCAACCTTCTTCTGTGCTTCGCCAAGCGTGTAGCCCACCGCTGTGACAGACCGGTCAAAGCTGGCAATCTGAGACCAGAACTCAGCAGCGTCAGGTTGTGGGCGTAGCGCGCCGTCGCGAAGCGGCTTTACCATGAACGGTTGTGGACCGACTAGTTCGGTCGTTTGCCCACGGACACGCTGCGAAAGCGAAACGGTGTATTGACCCGGCGTCACAAGGAATCCGGATGGCTCATCCTCGCCATCTGCGGGCGGCGTGGCCGCGCTCATATCGGGGAAGCGGAGATCCCAATTCACACGGTGGAACCCGCGCTTTGCTGGGCCTTTGATCCGGCGAACCACATTTCCGTCTGCATCGCGCACCGTTAGCCAGATTGTCGGCGCAACCTCCTGAAGTTCTGCAGTCATAGCAGGGAAACCCGGGAAAGGATTGTCTACGCCAGTTTCTGCACGCGGTTTCTCCCGCTCTTGTCTGATGTCCTTAAGCGACGGCACATCGTCGGCAAGATAATAGGTGAAGTTCGCACCGAATGGCGGGTTAGGCGCCCGGTAGTAGCCATGGCCTTGCGAGCCCCCTTCAGAAAATGCGAGCGGGTGCTGTTCGATATACCACCATGCATCGCGCCCTGGGAACAGCATCGCCTGCTGCTCAAGGCTCGCCTCGGTCAAAGTGCGCAGCGGGGAGATGTCATCAACGATGAAGAAGCCTCGGCCAAAGCTGGCTGCCACCAGATCATCCTCGCGGCGCTGAATGGTTATATCGCGGAATGCGATGGTCGGTGCATCACCGGTCATCTTGACCCATTTGCGACCGCCGTCGAGCGTAAAGTAAATCGCAAATTCGGTTGCTGTGAACAACAGATTGGGGTTCTTGTGATCCTGAACGATCCGCCACACCAGATGCCGATCGGGGATGTTGCCTGCGATATTCGTCCAGCTGCGACCGCGATTGGTGCTCTTGAGTAAATAGGGTTGGAAATCGCCATATTTGTGATTGTCGAGCGCGATATAGACTGTGTTCTCGTCGAACAGGTCCGCGCGAATGTCATTCACAAAGGCTGTGCTAGGGACGCCTGGAAGTGAACCGGCCTCAATCCGGCGCCAGTTTGCACCGCCGTTTTCGGAAACCTGAATCAGGCCGTCATCGGTGCCAACATATAGGAGGTCTGCGTTGAGCGGTGATTCCCCGAATGATGTGATCGTATTGTATTGTGACATGGCGAGAAAATCCCACCCTGCATCCCAGCTCCACAAGCGCCCCTGAACAGGCAGACGTAAGCGGTCCTGATCCCGTGTGAGATCACCGGAAAGTGCTGTCCAGCTGTCACCCCGATCATTTGAGCGCCACAGCCGCTGCGACGCAAAATAGATCGTCGTTGGATTGTGCTGGCTTACGAAGATGGGGGCATCCCAGTTCCAGCGTTCAATAGGATCGCCGGGGGAGGCCTGTGGCTGGATATGCACAACTTCGCCAGTGATGCGGTCAACGCGGGCAAGGTTACCCTGCTGCCATTGCGCATACATGATGTCGGGATTGCCCGGCTCAGTGGCCGATTGGTGACCGTCAGCAAACAGCGTGATGAACCAGTCATCATTGCGAATGCCATGCCGATTGTCTGTGCGTGAGGGCCCACCTTGTGAGTTGTTGTCCTGTGTGCCGCCGTAAACGAAATAGAACGGCTCTGCGTCATCGACCGCAACTTTGTAGAACTGCGTGATCGGCAGGTTGTCGATGAATCGCCACGTTTTAGTGTGGTCATAACTCTCATACAGTCCGCCGTCAGAACCAAACAGAATATACTCCGGATCATCTGGGCGGAACGCAATCGCGTGATCATCAACGTGCTTCAGTTCGTTGTTGAGATCGCTCCAGGTTGAGCCGCCATCATTTGAAATCTGCGTGGTGTTGGACACCAGATAAATCCGGTCGAACACATGTGGGTTGGCATAGAGTTCCTGATAATAATGCGGTCCGGTGCCGCCTGCGACTGTATCGGACATCTTGGTCCAGCTCGCACCGCGATTGGTGGATTTCCATGTGCCACCCTCACGCCGGTCAAGCTCAATCGCGGCATAGAGAATGTCGGGCTGCATTGGCGAAATCGCTAAACCGATCTTGCCCATATTGCCCTCAGGCAGGCCGGTTTTCAGTTCCTCCCAGGTTTCACCACCATCATCAGATTTCCAAAGGCCGGTTTCCGGGCCGCCGCCGACATAGGCCGCAACCGTGCGATGGCGCTGCCAGAGCGCTGCGTAGAGCCGGTCGGGATTGCGTGGATCAATGAGGAGATCAGTCGCGCCGGTATACTCGCCCGATGATAGGACATTCTCCCACGTTTCTCCGCCATCGGTTGTCTTGTAGACGCCGCGCTCCCCACCTGCTGACCACAGCGGACCTTGCGAGGCGACCCACACGGTATCGGGGTCTTCGGGGTGAACGATGATCTTTGAGATATGCTCGGATTGCTCCAGCCCCTTCTTCGCCCAGGTCTTTCCTCCATCCTTCGACAGATACAGCCCATCGCCAAAGCCCACATGACGGCCTCCGTGATTCTCGCCTGTTCCGACCCAGATACGATTGGGGTCTGACGGGTCGACGCCGAGCGAGCCGATTGAATAGGAACCTTGACCATCGAAAAGCGAAGTCCAGGTGGTGCCAGCATTTTCAGTTTTCCAAACGCCGCCTGAACCCACGGCGACATACCATGTGGCGGGATCGTCCTGCACGATGGCAATGTCAGCGATGCGGCCAGACATGAAAGCCGGGCCTATATTGCGCAGATTGAATGCATCGAACGTGCCGCTCGAGAGGGCAGTTTGCTCTTTTCCCTTATCGCTTTGCGCGGTTGCCGTATTCGACAGGCCCAAAGCAACAGCCAGTATCAGCAAAAAGTGCGAGATCTTTTTCATAAGAGCACCCCCAAGGTAATCTGCGTGAGCAGGCGGACAGATTTGCATTTGCCGCAAACAGATGTCGATCAACGACTCACTCACGTCTATAGTGCGCATGTCGTCAGACACATTCGCGTCCGTCAAGCGATTGCAATGAAATTCATCGATTGACGTATCACATCCAGATGGCTAGGCGATATGTGATACTATTACATAGAGGTCAAATGCTTCCTGCAACTTCCTATGATCGTGCCGCAACGGTGCTCAGCCTGTCATGCATCGCGCATTGCATGGCTCTGCCCCTGGTCGCGGTCTTTTTGCCGTTCGCCGCTGCCTTTGCAGGGGCGGAGTGGGTTCACTGGACGTTGGCACTGCTCGCTATCGCGGCATCCGGGGGCGTGATCGCAACAGACCGTGCTGCGCGAGCACACACTTTTCTCGTGCCAGTTGTGATTGGCCTGACGTTGATTTCCGGCGCTCTCTTCGCCGAGAATTTCGGAATGAGTGAAACAACCCCAACTGTTGTCGGTGGTCTAATTCTGGCAGTCGCTCACATTCACCGGCTTGTCAGCCAAAACTAGAATGAGCGCGGTCGTTACCAGGCTAAACTAATCCGCAGTACTTAACGCAGCGCGCAGCGGATCGAGCCATTGGTCGAACGGCTTCCACGCATCTTGGCCCTTGCGATTGATAGGCTCGCGGACCTGTTCGCTGGAGGCAGTGCGGACGGCCCGGTCGGTTTTGTGAAACGTCAGGCACGCTTCCTCAAAAGGTACGCTTAGAAAGTCGAGCATTCGCCGAGTCTGCCCCTCAAGATCGTCGAGCACATCCTCGTGCTGGACCCGCAAGACCTTGCCTGGCAGCACTGTGTCCCAGTGATCCATCAGGCCGACATAGTCCGAATAGTACCGTCCGATCTCTGTAAGGCCGTATGTGAATTCCTGACCTTCGGCGAACAGCTGTTTGAAGCCGGAAAAGCAGCAATCCATCGGCGCACGGCGCGCATCGATGATCTTCGCATTGGGCAGGATCAGATGAATCAGGCCGATATGCCGGAAATTGTTCGGCATCTTGTCGATAAAGAACTGTGCGCCTTGCCGGTGAATACGGGTGCTGTCGATGAAGTCCTCGCCAAACTTCGCGAGCTGATCAGCCGTCAGATCATGGAGGATTGTGGGATAGCGTGATTGGCCCGCTTTCCGTCCGCGCAGCCGGTGCGCCAGCGCCAGAATGTTGGGTAATTCAAGCGTGCCATCAATCTGCGAATGGCTGGCGAGGATTTGCTCTAGCAAGGTGGAACCGGCGCGCGGTAGGCCGAGGATAAAGATCGGGTCTGGTGCGGTGTGGCCGCTGCCGTGATGCTTGGCAAACAGCTCAGGCGTGCACTGTTCCCTTTGTCGCGCCAGCTCTTTCGTCATGGCGTCCGCGCTGTAACGAGTTTGTGCGCGTTTCAGGGCATTGCCCTTGTCATAATGGGTGAAGCTTTCGGCATATTCGCCAGCATCCTCCAACGCTTTGGCGAGCGCAAAATGGAGGTGCACGCGGTCCATAAAGGCCAGGTCGGGTCGCTCCACCTGCGTGCGCATGGCGGCGACCTCACCATCGCTAAATGTGTAAGTCTTAAGGTTGGCGAGCGCATAATAGGCATCGCCGTGATCGGGCTTAGCGGCGATAGCGGCTTGATAGCTTGCCTCTGCTTCGGAGCGATCGCCCTTTGTTTTGAGTGCATGACCCCGGCTGGTCAGACTGGCCGGATCATTGGGTAGTTTTTCGAGCACACTGTCGAATAAATTGAGACCCTGATCGTAGTCGCCCATCTGAATGCATTCGATCGCCAGACGTGATTGAAACAGCGGATTGGCCGGGTCGCGTTGGTACAGCTCTTCAGCCTGTTCGCGTGCCTCGGCGGATTTCTGACGCCGCCGCAGCACATCGATATAGTCGAAACGCAGCTGCACATCGTCAGGCGCAAATTCGACAGCACTTTCCAGCAGGAACTCCGCATCATCGAGAATGCCCAGTTCAATCCCGATCCGGGCGAGTAGCCGCATGCCCTCCACGTGCGCCTGATTTTTTTGGGGTGCTGGCGCAGATAGTGGCGGCAAATTTCCTCTGCGCGGATTAGGCGACCTTCCGCCAGATGATTTGTCACAGCGACCAGTTCGCGAGGTAAACTGATTATTCGCTGATGCTGCTGTGTAGAGACTTGCGCTTCCGCCGCTCGGCCAGCCTCCGTGTGCAACCGTGCTTGTTCGCGCCAGCTTGCCTCAAGTGCCGGGTTGAAACGCGTGGCGCGCGTAAATGCAGCCAATGCCGCTACGCTATCGCCCTGCGCCAATGCGAGGTGGCCTTCCTCCTGCCATGCTCTTCCATATTCTGGCATGGCGGTATGCAGGGCCATCAGGTGCTCCCCTGCCTCATCAAATCGTGTGAGATAGCGTGCGGCCACCGCTGCCATATAGAGCGCCTCACCGTCGTGGGGATCATCTGCAATCAGTGCGCGCGCGCGCGCCAGGCCAGCCTCGAACTGACCGTCTTTTAGTGACTGCTGTATTTGCTTGAGTGACTCTTCGCGGCTCATGAGTGAGTACCTAGACAGCAAAACGGCGGGAGTGAACCATTGCCACTCCCGCCGTTCCTATCTGTGCTGTATCCGATCAGTAGTCGAATGTGACACGCATGCCGACCGTCAGCGGACGGTTGGTGATGATGCGTTCGCGATCATTGCCAAAGATGCCGGAGATCTCAGCCCGCTCATCGGTCAGGTTTTCACCATAGATCTCAAAGCGCCACTGCTCGGCTTTGACCCCGACGGACAGGTCGAGCAGCGTATAGCTGTCGAGTTCAATCTTGTTGATCTCGATAATGTCGGTGAACTTGGATGACGAATAATTCAACTGAGGCTGAATGTAAGCTTCAAGACTATCCGACAAATCCCACTCATAGCGAGCGCGGATATTGCCCTGTAAGCCTGGTGCATAGGCCAGCTCCTCACCCTCAATCACATCATTTGTCGGGATCAGGACGTCCGTAATCTCTGTATCGAGGATTGAGAACGCACCTGCCACTGTCAGGCCCGGTGTCGCATAGGGCGCGATCACAAAGTCTGCCTCCAGCCCGTAAATCTCTGCATTTGCTGCGTTTGATGAGAAGAACAGGTTGGTGATCGACGGGTCGAAAATCTGCGTTTGCAGGTTCGAGATATCGACGAAGAATGCACTGCCGTTGAACCGGAACTGGCCATCTATCAGGTCCATTTTCCAGCCGAGTTCGTAATTCTTTACTTCATCGGTTTCGACTTCGAATGGCACGACAAAGCCGGTACCCGGCGCAACCGCGCCGCCTGGGCGGTTCAACAGACCGGGCCGGAAACCTTCCGAATAAGTCGCGTAGAACAGCAGGTCCTCTGTCGGCGTCAAGGTGACTGTTCCCTTGAAGATCGTCCCGCTGGTCGAGGCGGTGTCCGGCGCACGTACAGCGTTGAACACCTGCTGTGCCTGCGTGGCCGAAAGCCCGGCTGCTTCGATGTCGGCAAGCGTATCGTTGATATCGAAGGTCTGACGCAGTGCAGCGTTGCACGATCCAATGAAGGTGAAGCTGCCATCGCCATCATATAAATCGCTGATGTCCGTACCGAAGGCGTTGGCATCTGCCGCCGCGCCTGAGTTACAGAACGATCCGTTCGCGCTGCCTTCAAAATCCACCTCAACATCGTAATAGCGCGCGCCGAGTGTGACTGACAAAAGGTCAGGGACGATGTCAAAGCTGGCCTCGCCGAAAATGCCGAACTGTTCGTCTGTACGGCGAATGTCGTTGCGGAAGATGGTGTCAGCCGGGAATGGTCCCGGATCAGAAATGAAGCCAGACATTTGCGGGAAGTTTGGCGCAAAAGCTCCGAATGGCTGGGCGATGACATTGCCGGGATAGGCGAAGTCGACGCGTTCTTCCAGACTGAGGTCGGAATAAAAGCCGCCGCCCTGGAAACGCACACGCCAGTCGTCAGGTGTGCTGAAGCGCAATTCCTGCGTGAACACTTCGGTCTTGGAGAATGAGTTCACGTAGAGATTTGGCGCCTGACACGTACCGCTTGGGGCTGCTGCACCGGGATAGCTGACCGAGCCGTCGCAGATGTAATATGGCAGATACTGACCGGCAAAAAGATAGTCGGTGTAGTCGGCGCGCTGCTCGCTTTCGCGATCTGTGTACGCACCGGTGTAAATCACATCGAGAAACGCGATCCGGCCTTCGACCGTCCAGCTGGTATTGGAGAAATCGTCTTCGAGACGGTCTTCCTCAAAGCGTTCGATCTCGAGGTCATCAAGACCATCAAGCTCAGGATCAGCGAAGAATACGCCATCGCTCTCAAGGCTCTGGCGCTGATGCGAAACATTGACAGTCCAGTCAGGGGTTACTTCCCACAACCCGCTGACGCGGAAACCCGTATAGGTCGTGTCGTTGAAATCGTCTTGAGCGATGCCGGCGTTGTCAGCGGCCAGGAACGTTACGCCCGACAAATCTGACGTTGATTGGAAGCCCGCACGTACCGCTGATACAGGTACACCGTTTTCGCGGACGAAACCCTCCGGGCGGAAGCGCGCGCTTTCAGTGAGGTCGCGTGTGCCCTGCACATTGTCGATGTAGCCGCCTTGGTCGTCGAGATAGACCACGCCGCGCAATGCGATTGTGTCAGCGACCGGCACGTTAAGCATGACTTCGCCGTTATAGCTGGCCTCGCCACCTTTAGTGAACGCCACACCAGCCGACGCGCTGGCATCAAAGCCAGAGAGGCTCGGCTTGTTGGTGATTAGGCGGACAACGCCAGCCTGCGAGCTTGCGCCAAACAAGGTTCCCTGAGGACCAGAAAGCACTTCAATCCGTTCGAGGTCAGCGGCGTAAACGTCAAGGTTACGACCCGGCTGCGAAAGCGGCTGATCATTTAGATAGAGTGCAACGTTCGGCGCGAGGCCGGCCACACCAGCAACCGTGATGTTGGGTGTGGTTGAGGCTAGGCCACGAATATAGATTGTGCTTTGCCCCGGTCCGTTTCCGCCAGCGGTCACCGTTGGGATCTGGTCGAGGTAGTCCTCGAACGTATCAATGTTCAGCTCATCAAGCTGCTCTGAGTTGATGGCAGCGACCGATACCGGCACGTCTTGCAAATCTTCGCTACGGCGCTGTGCGGTAACGACAATAGTACCAACGCCGCCGCGTTGTTCCTGAGTACCCTCTTGAGGCGTTTGCGCGTCCTGCGCCATCGCTGGCGCAGCAACGGCAATAGCCAGCGCGCTAGCAGACGCGCTGCTTGCAAATCTAATCATGTTGTTTGTCCCCTTTAGACAATTCTGCGACCCGCGGAACGCGAATTGTCCGCATAATCAGTAAAAATAGGCAGCTGCCAAAATTGCAGACCCTGTTGCGAGGCCGGTAACAAAGTGAACTTGCATCAGTCACCAGTAGCCCAGTAGTTTTGGGGATATAGCGCGAGCCCGTTGTAAAATTACAACAAACACCTCACTCGAAATCATCAATATAATCTAGAATGAATATTGGGAAAATATAACGAAATATACAAAGTATATATTTATAAAATATACTCAGGGACAAAAAGTGCTCATCAGGATATTCTTCGTATATTTATTCTGTATTGTAGCGTTCTGACCTCTATTAGGTCTTTTCTGGCGCTGGAACTTGTCCTTCCCATTCCTCGCAACCGATTGCGGTCGTTGGGACGCCATGTTTTTTGCGAATTAGATCGAAAATCACCGCCTTAAGAATGGAAATCGCCATCAGTGCGACCACGAAAGAGAACGGTAGGGCGCCTATGATCATCGTGATACGGATTGCGTCGATCCCGCCCAGGATCAGCATTGAGCCAACAACAAAGGCCAGCGCAGTGCCCCAAAATAGGATGTGATAGCGCCGCCCGCCCTCATCTTCTCCTGCGCCATTGATAGTGTTTACGATCAGTATCGCACTATCCACCGATGTGATGAGATAGGTCATCAGCAGAATAACGACGAGACCTGATACGATCAGCGCAAAGCTTGGATCGAGCAGCACGGCAAGGGTCGCATAGAGTTGGTCCGAGATGCCCGTGTTGAGGATTTGTCCGCCCGCCTGTCCGCTCAATTCCAGTTCGATGGCTGTGCCTCCTGCGAGCGCCATCCATAAGAAGCACATCAAAGAAGGAACGATAGCGACACCCAGCACATATTCCCTGATCGTGCGGTACGCGTGAAATACGGGCAATGAACATGCCGACAAAGGGTGCAAAGGCGATCCACCACGCCCAATAAAATACTGACCAATCCAGCTGCCATTGAACGAGAGCCGCGGCGGTTTCGCTGCCATCGTTTGAAAACAGGGTCAGAGAATTGGCGGGCAGAGTAACGATGTAATCCCAGATGCCCACGCCCAGCAGCTGAAGCCCATAAAACCCTGAGCCGACTGCAGCGAACAATGCCAGCAGCGCGAAGGACAATCCCATATTTATGTTGGATAGCCATTTGATCCCGCGTCCCACACCCGACAGCGCGCTGAGTGTTGAGGCGCCGACCAGCACGACAAGCGCGGTGACGATCGCTGCTGCAGAGGCGGTCAATCCGCCTTCGCCATCGCTCACCATCAGCCAGTCGCCAAAGCCGACCCGATACAGCCCAGCAACGAACTGTTGAACGCCAAGGCCCATGGTTACCGCAACGCCTAGTATCGTCGCCACCACGGCTACGATATCGACACCGTGCCCGAAATTTCCAGACATACTCTTGCCGAACAGCGGGGCCAGACTGGAGCGCACGGTCAGCGGGAGATCGCGCCTGTGCGAAACGTACCCGATGGCAAGGCCAACCAGCGCATACGTGCACCATGCGCCAAAGCCCCAATGCAGGAAGGTCCACATGTAAGCGGGGCGGACAGCCTCCGCACTAACACCCTCAATAGTGCCGCGAATAATATCAGGGTTGTTGGCAAAGTGCGCGAGCGGCTCACCAGTGGAATAGGTGAGCATGCCGATACCTATACCAGCACCAAACAGCATGGAAAACCATGAGAAGCGCGAGAATTCAGGCTGCTCATCCGCGCCGCCTAAGCGCAAGCGGCCACTCTGCGGCAACAGGGCGAGCACCCCGCATACCAGGATGAGCGAAGCGACGAGATATACGTACCACCCGCTGAAAGCAGCGATGATGGTGGAGTTCGCGACTTCCAGCGTTTCCATCGCGCGAACGGGGAAGAAGATCGCCCACATGATGATGAGTGAGACGATGATTTTTCCCGGAATGGTCACTTCACGACTGAAACCGTCGTAAAAACCGCGATCATGCGTATCGATGGGAAGGTCAATCAGGGGCGGATCAATCGGCTGATCTGCGGCATCAGAAGTCTGTGATTTTAAGATCGGATTACCTTGCGGTTCTTTTGGAAGCTTGTGGGTTGCTGCAGCATCAACAAAGTGTGGCTGAAAGATGACAAGAGCATAGAGGCTTGTCTCAACTATGCAACGCGGCGTCCTCAATACCGCCGTGTTCGCGGGAATACCTTTTGTCGAAACACGAAAATCTGGCTTTAACCATATGATTTAGGACACCGTTATCCCAGCGACTTAACCGCCTGAGAAACCTCGCTTGCTAACGTAATGTGACAAATAAAACCAAAGCTTGCGAGGTGAAGGATGATCAAGCTGACAAAAAGCGTCTGCGTTGCGGCGGCTCTAATGGCGAGCAGCGGCGCATTGGCGACGGACTCTGGCTGGATTATCTCCGAAGCTGACGGGCAGGTTTCCATCAAACGCGCCGACAAGTTTGTGTACGGGGCTAAAGGTACGCAGCTGCAAATTGGTGATGTCGTCCGCACCGGCAAGGGCGCTCGCGCCGTTCTGGTGCGCGATGACGAGTATCTTGTGGTCACGCCCAAGGCGCAGGTGCGTATCGCCGAAGCAGAAGAGAGCGGCACCGTTTCTCAAGTGTTTCAATCGCTGGGAGATATGCTGTTGGGGATAGAGAAAACCGCAACGCCGCAATCAAAGGTAAGGCGCCCAACAGTGGCTGCTGTAGTCAAGGGTTATGGTCGCGATGGTGACAAGCGCGGGGTCAGCAGTTTTGCCGGCAATGAAAGCGAAACAGACGTAAGCGAATAAGATTGGGCCATTGATGCCTGTCTAGCCAGCCAGACCAAGCTGGAAACGCAGTCTAAACTATTGCTCGCTATAGCATTCTGGCTGGCGCGCCCGCCATGGGCGTGCTGTTTGACCGGAGTAGCGTGGCCGTGTCTTTAGTACGCGATAGAATTTTGCAAAAAGAGGCAGCAGGGTCGCTTATGGCTCTGGCGATCTCTGCGTTGATCGCCATCGCTGCGCTCACAACCGGTTTTGCCAGCAGCGTGGAACGTGATTTACGCGACGCACGTGATCGCGTCCGCGAATCAACCACACCAAGCGAGATCGTTATCGTCGAGGTTGACGGGCGATCATTGCAACGATTGCCGCGCTGGCCATGGCCCCGTGAACATTACGCCAATGCGGTGCGCGAGCTCAATGCCTTGGGCGCACGCCAGATCGCATTTGATATCGAGTTCTCAGCAAGCTCTACCCCGGATCAGGACATATTGTTTGCAGAGGCACTGGCCGATTTTGATGGATTGGTGATCCTGCCAACGTTCCGTCAGGTCAATCAGACAGACGCTGGCCCGGTGATTTCAGAGGCGCTACCGATCCCAGAACTGCGCGAACACGCGTTTCTGGCATCGGTGAATGTTGTGCCAGAGCTCGACGGTCGCGTGCTGGAATATCCCTATGGCGTTGTAACTAATGATACGCCGCGACCGTCTCTGGCGAGTATGCTTGCCGGTAAAGCCGGCAGCGTTGCCGAAAGCTTCCCAATCGATCAGGCAATTGCGCCTGAAAGCTTTGATCGCATTTCGTTCATCGATCTGATCAATGGTGATGTCGCGCCTTCACGGATTGCGGGAAAGCAGGCGTTGATTGGCGCAACTGCGATTGAGCTCGGCGATCGCTATCCGACTTCACTCTACGGCGTTCAACCCGGCGTGTTTGTTCAGGCACAAGCGGCGGAAACCCTCACTCTCGGGCGTATCCGTGACAAGAGCGGGCAGCTCATTGCTTTAATAATATGCTTTGCTGTTTTACTGGTCGCGTGCCTCAGCCGACGTTGGAGGGGACGCAGCGTACCTATCGCACTTGCTTTGGGTATCACGATACTGTCGGTGGCGATGGCGCTTGATCAGATGTCGCTAATCTATGTTGAGATCGCCGCGAGCCTCTTGCTGCTTGGGGTATTCGCGGTACGCTCACCGGATAATCCGGTTGCTTAGAAACCTTCGTCTGGCGCAGCTGACTGATGAGGCATCCGGCCTCCCTAATCGTCCTGCCATGGAACTTCGGGCGAGACGCATCACATCACCTAGATTCGCGGTCGCCAGAATCACTGACGCAGACCAGATTGAGGCATTGGCCAGTGCAGAGGCGATCGCACATATTGATCGGGCGGTCGCACATCAACTTGCCGGTATCGCTCAAAATACGCAGGTGTATCGGATTGAGCGCGGATTATTCGGATGGTTTGTGCCCGAAAACGCGCAACATGATTTCGACGCGCACTTTGTTGCTGCGGCTCACATGTTGAGCATACCAGTGGAATATGTCGGTACGCCGGATCAAATTGAAACCTGCCTTTGGCTTGTCGGAAATCGTACTGGCGGATGCTGTGGCCGCCTCAGAATTTGCGCAGCGTCACGGACTGCGCTGGTCTGCCGCGAACGAGCAGATGAGCGAAGAGACGGAATATAAGCAGTTCATTATCGCGGAACTCGAGGCGTCGCTCGAAGATGGATCAATCTGTGTTCACTACCAGCCCAAGCTGGATCTTGCTAATGACGAAGTCTACGGAGCCGAGTGTCTGATCCGCTGGAACAGCCAAAAGATGGGCTTTATCTCTCCTGCCGATTTCATTCCAATCCTCGAGGAACGCGGAGAGACCGACCGGCTGACCCTGTTCGTGCTGCGGCAGGCAGTTGAGAAGGCAACGGCGATGCACAGTGCCGGGCGACCGCTCAATCTTGCGGTTAACTTTTCCGTTCAGTTGCTGGACGACGCGACATTTATTGACGAGACGATCACTCTAGCTGCGAAATTGCCGCCGTCGGACAAGCCTCTCCTCACGATTGAGGTAACCGAGAGTGCACCCAATGAAGATCCGGAAGTTGCTCGCAAGGCCTTGTCGCGTTTGCGCGACGCGGGTTTGCGCATTTCGATTGACGACTATGGCACCGGCAATGCGACGCTCAATTACCTGAAAGAATTCCCGGTAGACGAGGTTAAGCTTGATCAGGCTTTTGTAAGAAACTTGAGCAGCAACAAATCAGATCTTCTGATGGTCCGCTCAACCATTGAGCTGGCACATGCATTATCATTCCAAGTGGTCGCGGAAGGCGTTGAAGACGCCAAAACACAAGAGATTCTGCACGAGGCAGGGTGCGACTATATCCAAGGATGGCATGTCGGAAAACCGATGATCTGGGACGAATTCGTCGAGGCGGTCGCGCCGAAAATTGGTACGGCCTTGCCTCGTTCTAAAACCAAGGCAGCCTAGTCAGCGCGAAGCCAATCGGCCCCGCTGCGATCAGCCAACAAACGCGCGTTCGATCACAAATTGACCAGGCTGTGCATTGCTGCCCTCGGTAAATCCGCGTTCTTCCAGATCAGCCGCGTGATCCTTGATCATCGCCATGCTGCCGCACAACATTACTCGGTCTGTTTCCGGATCAAGCGTCTTCGCGCCAGGGATGCCTTCGAACAACTCGCCGCTATCGATGAGTGCCGAGATACGTCCGGTTGTCCGAAATTCCTCACGCGTGACGGTCGGCACGTAATGAAATTGCTTTTGCGCTTCTTCCTCCACCAGAGGATCGCCTTCCAGCTTGCTCTCAAGCAGTTCGCGATAGGCGAGGTCGGCAACGCCGCGCACGCTATGCACAATCACCACCTCATCAAACAACTCATAGACAGCCGGATCACGGGCAAGGCTCATAAACGGTGCAAGGCCAGTTCCGGTTGAAAGCATGAACAGTCGTTTGCCGGGAAGCAGTGCGTCCGTCACCAGCGTGCCGGTCGGCTTCTTGGCGAGATAGATCGAGTCGCCCTCTTTAATATGCTGAAGGCGCGATGTGAGCGGGCCATCCTGAACGATGATCGAGAGAAATTCGAGTTCATCAGCATAGCTGGGTGAAGCCATAGAATAGGCGCGCAGCAGGGGCTTTTTCTCTTGCGGCAGGCCGATCATCACGAACTCGCCCGAGCGGAAACGAAAGCTTGGCGGACGGCTGATGGAAAAGCTGAACAGATTGTCGTTCCACTGCTGGGTACGCTTCACCGTTTCAACTGACAGGGCTGACGTCGGCTCAAAGGCATCGTTGCCCACCGGCTGATCATTCATGGGTATTGACTCTCTATCTCGGTAATCCAGCGTTGTGGATCGTCATATGTGCATGATGGCCACGCGCATCAAGCGGATGAACGCGCGACTGATTATTGCGGCGCCAAAAGCAGATAATGCCCGCCAGAGCGAGTGTGAAAAGATTGTCGATAAGACAGGGCAGGTTTCGTCAGAGAGCGACCCTGGTTTACTTCCCGGACCGCAAAAGTAGCAAAACCGGGATCAGGCCGAGCAGGATAATCAGCAAGGCCGCTGTCGATGCCTCTGCCAGCCGCTCATCGCTCGCCAAGCGATAGACACGCGTCGCCAGCGTTTCGAGATTGAACGGGCGAAGGATGAGGGTTGCGGGCAATTCGCGCAGCGTATCGATGAATACCAGTGCAGCGCCAGCGGCCAGGCTGAGGCGCAGTTGTGGCAGGTGGATACGTCTAATCACACCGCCTGGCGTCGCGCCGAGTGAGCGTGCTGCGGCGTCCATTGACAATGGTACTTTGGCCATCGCTCCGCTGACACTGTTAAAGGATACCGTGAGGAAGCGGACGGCGAGTGCAAAGATCAGGATCGCGCTTGTTCCGGACAGGATCAGTCCACTGGAATAGCCGAACTGATCGCGCGCAAAGCGCGTGAGCGCTTGGTCAAACCCACCGAGTGGCGCCAGCAAGCCCACCGCCAGCAATGCGCCCGGCAGTGCATAGCCGAGCGTTGCCAATCGGATCGCCACACGGGTTGTGCGGTCTGGCGATTGGCGCTGCGCATAGGCGAGGATGAGGGCAATGACGCTGGCAAGCATCGCAACTGCCAGCGCCAACTTGAACGATGCGGCAGCATAGCGAGACAGCGTCGCCCAGCTTTGTCCGTCACCCACCGTGATTGCGTGATCCACCAGCGCAAGGACCGGGATCGCAAAACCCAGGGCGATTGGGATCAGGCACGCTATGATTGCAACGATTTTTTGCAGCGGGCTTAGCGTCAGCAGGCTGGCTACATCACCAATTTGATCGTGGCTTTCGACCCGGTCGCGTCTGCTCGCCGCCTCCAACCCGATCAAGGCCGCCACAAAGATCAGCATGATCGCGGCGAGTTTGAGTGCGGATTGCTTGTCACCCATGGCCAGCCAGCTGCGGAAAATGCCTGTGCTGAATGTGGGAATGGCGAAGTATTCCGCGACGCCAAAGTCGGCGAGAGTTTCCATCAGGACGAGCGCCAATCCCCCGGCAATGGCTGGCCGTGCGCCGGGCAACGCCACTTTCCAGAATGCGCGCGCCGGTGACAGCCCCAGCGTGCGTGCCGCGCGAAATTGGCTGGCACTTTGCGCGGCAAATGCACTTCGCGCGAGCAGGTAGACATAGGGGTACAGCGTAAAGGCTAGGATCAGCGCTGCGCCCGGCAGACTGCGGATCGCTGGGAAGGTGTACTCGCCAACGCTCCATCCAAAGGCGGTGCGTAGAGCGCTTTGTACCGGCCCAGAGAAACCAAGAATATCAGCGTATATATAAGCAAGGATATAGGCCGGCGAGGCGAGTGGCAGTATCAATAGCCAAGCAAAAATGGCTCGGCCCGGAAACCGCGTGGTCGTCACAAGCCATGCTGTGGAAATACCCACCACCGCCGCAATCGCGCCCACCATTATCATCAGCGCCAGCGTATTCACCAGATATTGTGGCAGGGTCGTTTCGGCCAAATGCGACCAGGCGGCAAAGCCCCCGTCGGTCAAAGACCACAGAACCGCCAGGATCGGGATCGCAGCGAGCAGAGCGAAGGCCAAGGCCGATAGAGTCCACGCGGCACTGCCCCGCGCCACAGGCACAGCTGCGGCTTGAGTCATTGCACTGCCGAGTTGGAAACGCCTAAGGGACGTCAGCATAAAAGGAATACCTGTTGAGCCTCGAATTTCGCCAAATCGCCTATAAGTATGGCAAACATCAAGCCCTTGCGGATATCAATCTCACTGCGCCTGCGGGGAAAATCACTTGCCTGCTCGGTGCGTCGGGTTGCGGGAAGACGACTTTGCTCAACCTCGCTGCGGGTATTTTAGCGCCGCAACAGGGCAGCATTCACGTGGGAGAGGCGCTGCTTGCTGATACACGAACTGCACCTCCACCAGAACAGCGTCCGGTGGGCCTGGTATTTCAGAATGGCGCTTTGTTTCCGCATATGACGATTGCGGAAAATATAGGGTTTGGTCTTGGCAAAGGCGCCGATACGGGCAGCGTGGTTGAGACGTGGCTGTCGAGGATTGAGCTTGATGGGCAGGGGCACCGCTATCCCAATACGCTGTCCGGTGGTCAGCAGCAGCGCGTCGCGCTGGCCCGCGCAATGGCACCGCAACCCGAAATCCTGTTGCTGGATGAACCCTTCGCCAGCGTTGATATCACATTGCGTCGTAGCCTCCGGCGCGATTGCCGTCGCTTGCTGAAAGAGCGTGAGGCGACCGCGATCATGGTCACCCATGATCCGGAAGAGGCGATGGATATTGGAGACTATATCGCGGTGATGGAGGCCGGTCGGATCATTCAGATGGACACGCCTGCACGACTTTATGATGCGCCGCAGAGCGCACAGGTCGCGATGCTGTTTGGCGATGCGCAAGTGATTTCTGCGGAGGCCAAGGATGGCATGCTGGTGACGCCATTTGGTGATTGGCGGGTTGATTGCTTGCGTGAACCGGCCAAAGTGGAAGCTCACGCATTGGTTGAGCTGGTTGTACGCAAAGGCGCACTCGCTTTGAGCGCTACCAAGAATGGCCTCGTCATTGAGGATGTTCGACGGGCGGGTGTGCTTCAGGAGATAACGCTTGCCAATCAGCATGGAGAGAGGGTTGCATTGACGCAGGAAAGCGGCGCTTTCACGCTGGCTGATGGTGAGATGGAGAATGGCAAGTGGGCAGTCACGCCTCGCGCCGGATCCGTTATGGCATTTCCGACCAAAACATGAGTGACAGACATAGCGCTTGCACTTATTGTTGATATTGATAATGAGTTGCAAGAATGATTAAGGGAAGTTGGGAAATGCGTGGATTTGTTGGTCTTGGGGCGTTGTCTTTCGCGGCTACGGCAATGCTGGCTGGATGTTCGCCAAGTGAGGAAGATAGCGCCAGCGGCGCGGACCTGTCCGACGTTGAGATCACTGGCGAAGTAAACCTCTATTCTTCGCGCCACTACGATACGGACCTCGCGCTCTATGATGATTTTACGCGTGAAACCGGCATCCGGGTTAACCGCATCGAAGCGGATGCCGACGCTCTTATCGAACGCGTCGTCAGCGAAGGCGAATTCAGCCCTGCGGACCTGCTGATCACGGTCGATGCGGGCCGTCTTTGGCGTGCAGAAGAGGCCGGGATTCTCGCGCCGGTCGACTCTGAAATTCTGACCGAGCGCGTTCCAGACTATCTGCGTCATCCCGATGGCCTTTGGTTCGGCCTTTCGACCCGCGCCCGTGTGATCATCTACAACAAAGAAGCTGGCGCCCCCGAAGGCCTGGACAGCTATGTCGATCTTGCTGATCCGGCGTGGAAGGGCGACATTTGCGTGCGCTCGTCCTCCAACATCTACAACATCTCACTGCTCGCGAGCATCATTGCCAACAATGGTACCGAGGCCGCGCGTAAGTGGACGCGCGGTGTAGTTGCCAATTTCGCGCGCGATCCGCAGGGCAATGACACGGCCAATATCGATGCGGTGGCTGCAGGCGAATGTCGCCTGTCAATCGTCAACACATATTACCTCGCCCGTTATGCCGGCGGTGATGAGGCTGAGCAGGCCAAGTTCGACAAGGTTGGCGTGATTTTCCCTGACCAAGGCGGAGCTGGCACGCATGTCAATGTTAGCGGAGCGGGCGTCATTAAGTCCGCACCGAACCGTGAAAACGCCGTTCGTTTCCTGGAGTATCTGACCGAAAATTCGGCTCAAGCGTACTTTGCCAATGGCAATAACGAGTATCCGGTTGTTGAAGCGGTCGAGGCCAATTCCGCAGTCGAGGCCATGGGTGACTTCAAGCCCGATACGCTCAACGCGGCGGAGCTGGGCAAGAACTCGGCTGAGGCTGTGCGGATCTTCGACTCAGCTGGATGGAGCTGAGAAGTATGCGGCGCATAGGCGCCCCGTTCGCACTGGTGGTGTTGGCCGCAGGTCTGCCTGGCTGTTCCGATCCCACCGAAGAATACGTTAGCATCGACGAAACCTCGTCGGCGGGTGAAAGCGATATTGGCGCGCTCCCTCTGCCCCAGCGGCTGGTTTTTATGTCGGGCCATGTCGAGGCAGGACTTGCCCTCTATCGCGCTGGCGAAGTGAAGGCAGCGGCCCCCCATTTGCTGCACCCGGTATCAGAGATGCACTCCGCAGAACGTGCGGGTTTGGAAGAGCTTGGCTTTGACGCTGCGATATTCGCGGCGGTCTCCGACGCTCTGGAAGAAGGCAAACCGGCGAGTGAGATCGCACCACAGCTTGCGGCAGCCGAGGCCAACCTGAATCAGGTGCGCGGCAAGGCTGGCGGCGATGATGCGGAACTTATCCGCTTTCTGTTAGACACGGCAGTTGAGGAGTACACCCTAGCCGTGACCGATGGTGTGGTGACTGACCCGGCAGAATATCAGGACGCTTGGGGCTTTCTTGTGGTCGCTCATAAAATTGCCGCCAATTATGAAAGTGGGCACGCCGATGCGGTGCGCAGCGGACTTGAAGGGATGCTTGCACTTTGGCCAGATGGTGCGCCCATTCCACCGGCGGAACCTGCATCTGCCGAGGACGTGTCTGCCCTAGCATCAAAGGTCGCCTTGGCGCTGCCGCTGGCACAAACGGCCAACTAAGCAGCACCTATTTACAGGATAAATGTGGTGTGAGCAGCTGGCGCGCGCCATATATAGTGCCCGTATATCGTGCATCGGGCGCGCGGCCAGCCACTCACGTCTCTCCTCTCCCGAGAGCTCTAAAACCGTTGACCTAATATTCGTTCGGCTCTTCCGGCGTGTCAACCGTATGTGTTGGGCCAGCGGTTTTGTCACCTTGAGCCAGCTTGAACACCACACCTGACAGCAGCATGAGCGCGAGGAGGTTTGGCAGGGCCATCGCCGCATTGGAGATATCGCCCAAACGCCAGACCAGCGTTAGATCCTGCGTGGAGCCGATATAGATGACCACGCACCACAGAACACGCCAGATCATGTGCAGCACCTTCTCACCGCCCCGTGTTGAGCCTGGGATGCGATCATAAATGAATGTGATCGCCCGCTCGCCGTAATAGCTCCAGGTGAGCAGTGTGGTGAACACGAACAGGATCAGCGCCGTCGATGCAACGAGCGTCCCTACCGGTATCGTGAACACTTCCAATGGGAATGCCGCAGCAAATGCGCCGCTGGTCATTGCGAACCCTTCCAGGTCAGAATTCCAGGCGTGAGCGACTTGCTCACCGCCGCCAGTAAAGTCACCCTGAACGGTCAGGATCACTAGCGCGGTCATCGTGCAGATGATGATCGTATCAATAAATGTGCCGAGCATGGCCATGCGGCCCTGCTGACGCGGATCATTGGTCTGCGCGACTGCGTGTGCCATTGGCGTCGAACCCTGACCTGCCTCGTTGGAGAACAGCCCGCGCGCAACACCCGCGCGAATGGCCAACGCGATTGCTGCTCCGACAAATCCACCCGTCGCCGCCTGAGGGTTAAACGCCCCGTTAAAAATCAGGCCGAATGTGGCGGGAATGTCTGACGCGTTCAGGATCAGCGCGATCAGCGCCATCACGATGTATGTGGCCGCCATGAACGGAATGACCTTCTCCGCCACGTTACCGATGGATTTAATCCCGCCGATAATCACGATGAACACCAGCACAGCGACGATCAGGCCGCCGAGCCATTCTTCAATACCGAACAGCTCGTTCAGACCATCGGCGACAGCGTTCGCCTGAATTGAGTTGCCGGTGACCATGGCGGAGAACAGCGTGCCGAGGCAGAACAGGATCGCCAACCACGTCCATTTTGGCCCCAATCCCATCATGATGTAGCTCATCGGTCCGCCGCGATAGACACCGTCTGATGTCTTTTCACGATACCGGATCGCCAAAGAACCTTCAGCGAAAGCCAGCGCCATGCCGATTAGTGCGGTGATCCACATCCAGAAGATTGCGCCCGGTCCACCCAGCGCGATCGCGGTCGCGACCCCGGCCAGATTGCCAGTGCCCACTTGTCCGGAAAGCGCAGTCGACAGCGCTGCAAAAGGCGAAATCTCGCCATCACCTTCGCCCTTGCGGCCAGCGAATAACCCTTTGAACGCACTGCCCAGCTGACGGATCGGATAGAATTTGAGGCCGGCCATAATGTACAGGCCGACCCCCAAAAGGATGATTGTCATCGGTGGGATGGGTTGCCCGCCAATGGAGAGCCAGCTGACAAGCTCTCCGTTCCAGGTGCCCCCCAGATAAAGTCGGAGACATTGGTTACTCGGTCGATCAGTGAGACTGATCCTGCGTCAGGTGCGGCCATGTAATTCGGGTTCCCTCAAACGTCCCTTATTCTGGCGGCGTACGCTAGAGCGGTCGAGTCGCCTTGGCTAGAGTGTAGTTTGTGGTCTTCTTCCTTCGCCCTTCCACCCGGAGGCTGCTGAAATCCCATCCGGGTGGCTGTCCTCAAGTAGCGAAGCGATATGACATAAAGCGGGTGGAGGGCGCAGGTGGTTCGGATCCTAAACAAAAGACTCTCTCTTGCTTTTGCATTATCCGCGTCCTACATGCGCAGCCGTCTTCCGACATTGCAATCAGGCCAGCCCCTCCCGAACCCTTGTTCGGGGCGGCGAAAATCCCTACCTGAAAGACAGTGTCGCCGTAGGGCGAATGAGTTGTAAAACAGGACCACATGTCATGGCCGAAAAGTCTGGAAAAACATCGCCGGCTGAATTCGTCAATCAAGTGCGTACGGAAACGCGCAAGGTTGTCTGGCCGACGCGTGAGGAAACGATTCGCACTGCCATTTTCGTGTTCATTATGATGGTCGTGCTTTCGCTGTTTTTCCTCGCGATCGATACCAGCTTTGGTGCGGTCGTCCGCTGGCTTCTCACGCTCCTCTAATTTTTAACTGCATCACTGATCAGGACGCATTATGGCACGCTGGTACATCATCCACGCTTATTCTGGATTTGAGAAAAAGGTTCGCGACGCGATCCTTTCAGAGGCGGATCGCCTCGGCCTTGCCGATGGCGTGGAAGAAGTTGAGGTGCCCACCGAGACTATTACCGAGGTAAAGCGCGGCAAGAAGGTTCAGGTCGAACGCAAGTTTATGCCTGGCTATGTGCTGGCTAAGCTGAAAATGACCGATGATATCTATCACCTGGTCAAGAACACGCCGAAAGTTACTGGCTTTCTGGGCAATGATAACAAGCCGCAGCCGATCAGCGAAAAAGAGGCTGCGCGCTACTTTGGCGGTGTTGAAGAGGCGAAAGCTGCACCCAAGAAACAGATCAGTGTCGATTACGAGATCGGCGATCAGATCAAGGTTCTCGACGGGCCGTTTGCAAGCTTCAACGGCGTTGTCGAAGAGCTTGATTTCGACAAGCAGAAGGTCAAGGTGTCGGTGTCGATCTTTGGCCGCGCTACGCCGGTTGAGCTGGAATTTGAGCAGGTCGAACTGGTTAAGTAAGCCCGCTGCTGCGCTCTGATTTCAGGGTGCTAGCTGTTCCAGATTTGCGTTGCAGGAATACTGCGTTCCGCCATTCTGTATACACATAGTCACAGCGAATTCTGCGGCCATATCATATGAGTAGTTAGCTGCAGCACCAACCTGCCCGCAAACTTCTGGCCCGGATGGGCAGCAATTGCTGCAATAGGTCCGCATGGCGACCAAGTTCTCGGCAAACTCAAACTCGCGATTGTATGGGTTCATAAGGAAGCCCGGTGCGGGAACAAATGTGGTGTTGCCGCTTAGCTCTAACGTTTCCTCGGGTGTCGGAGTTGGCGTTGGTTCTGGTGTTTCGGGGTCCACGGGATTGACTGCGGTTTCTGTCGGTGTGGGCGAAGGTGTCGCCGTTTCCGTTGATGTCGGCGTGGGTGATGGAGAAGGCGCGTCGCCGAATACCTGCGCGCCGAAATACGCGAACAGCAAGGCGAGGACAAATACCGCTGCGCCGCCACTTGCCTTTAGATCAACACCGAAGGGCTTTACCTGCTTGCCATCAATTTCGAGCGCGTGTGGAAGCAGGACCGTGGCCAGAATGCCGCTTCCCAATGCGGTTACGAGCGCCCCCAACGCACGTTCCATCCCGCTCATGCCGGTTTCGCCATCGGGGATGACCATGCTGAGACCAAAAATCAATAAAACCAGACCGACCAGCACTGTGCCGAATTTTCCCAGAGCGCCAGATCCGGAATTGGCTTTGTCGCCTGTGTCGGTCTGCGGCTCATCAGTCGATGTGGTTTCGTCAGTCATCAGGCGGGTTCCTCATTCACAATTGTGTGCCATTCTTCTCTGGCGACCCGCGATTTTCTTTGCCGCTTATCATGACTTGCGCAAATGCCTCAATCCCCCCGATCAATTGGGAGTATTTCGCTTGCAAATCACGCCAATTTCGCTATTCGCGCCGCTTCCTTCGAGAGATCGATGGAATCTCGCGCGGGAGGCACACCGCAAGGTGCGCTGTTTGACCGCTTAACATGAGCTTTCGGCTAGCCCCGTTAGCGACAGTGTGAAAGGAGGCCTCTCATGGCCAAGAAGATTGACGGCTATATCAGCCTGCAAGTGCCCGCTGGCACTGCAAACCCATCCCCACCGATCGGCCCTGCTCTGGGTCAGCGCGGCGTCAACATCATGGAATTCTGCAAGGCGTTTAACGCCGCGACGCAGGACATGGAAAAGAACGCGCCGATCCCGACCAAGATCACGGTTTATGCCGATCGCAGCTTTACCTTTGTCACCAAGACGCCGCCTGCCAGCTACATGCTGAAGAAGGCTGCCAAGCTAAAATCAGGTTCTGGCGAGCCGGGCAAGGTTGTTGCTGGCTCAGTCAAGAAGAGCCAGGTGAAGGAAATCGCTGAGGCCAAAATGGTGGACCTCAACGCAAACGATATCGATCAGGCTATGAAAATCATCGAAGGCTCTGCCCGTTCGATGGGCCTCGAAGTGGTGGAGGGCTGATCCGATGGCTAAACTGAACAAAAAACAAAAAGCGCTCGCTGAGAAGCTCGAGGCGGAAAAGCACTATACCGTTGATGAAGCGATTGCGACGCTGAAGGAATATGGCAGCAAGAAGTTTGACGAAACCGTCGAACTTGCGATCAATCTGGGTGTTGACCCACGTCACGCCGACCAGATGGTTCGCGGCATGATCTCTCTGCCAGCTGGCACGGGTAAAGACGTGAAAGTCGCTGTGTTTGCCAAGGGCGACAATGCTGACAAGGCAACCGCCGCTGGTGCCGACAAAGTTGGCGCAGAAGACCTTATGGAAGACATGCAGGCTGGCAATCTTGATTATGATCGCGTGATCGCAACGCCTGACATGATGGGTGTCGTTGGCCGCTTGGGTAAAGTGCTTGGCCCGAAAGGTCTGATGCCGAACCCGAAGCTGGGCACGGTGACGCCGAACGTGGAGCAGGCCGTGAAGGACGCCAAGGGTGGTCAGGTTGAATTCCGTGTCGAGAAGATGGGCATCATCCACTCAGGCATCGGCAAGCTGTCTTTCAAAGACACTGACCTGAAAGCCAACTTCGAAGCGCTGACGCAAGCGATCGTGAAGGCTAAGCCATCAGGCGCGAAGGGCAAATATGTGAAGAAGGTATCCATCACCTCGACCATGGGCCCAGGCCTCAAGGTTGATCTGGCTGAAGTAGAGGGCGCGTAAGTCCTTTCCTTCCTAGCTAAGTTAAGAGGGGCTCTCTGGAAACGGAGGGCCCTTTTTATGTGTGACCTAGTTTAGCCGCGCCCAAACCGCGCATTGCCAATCGCCTGTTCGGCAATTCGTGCGGTACCGTGCGCAACGGGTTTTTTGGCAGGTCGGCGGCACCGGTTTGTTCGCCCAATATGGGCGGGCGCGAGGCAAAGGTCGCGCTTGTCGCTCCGGGCGTTTCCTGAATCGCCTGACAGAGTTTCTCGAAACGGCGTCGTACAATTGTGTTTGCGCGGCTGCGGTCACGGCTCATCAGCTCAAAGCTGTGCGAGACTATGTTGAGCAGCCCGATGTCATGTGACGCCGCGTGTTTGACGTACCGTGGCCATTTCCCAGCCTGACAATGCCGTGACCTGTGCGTGCCGTAGCTTGCCCATGCTGCGTACGGTACCCACGGGCACCTCCAAAACACCACAATGCTCGACAACGCTGCGATCCTCGCTCGTCAGTGAAATGTGGCAATCGGAGTTTACAATGCCGGGCACATGGCTGCTGTCATAGGCAAAGCCAAGCTGAGCAAGCGCCCGCAGCGTATCGTCATTCGCACCATAATTGCCTGCTCTAAATGCGGTCGGTGGCGGCGCGCCAGCTTCGATCAAGAAGCCACGCGCAAGCTCTAAGAGGGTGACTTGATCCTCCAAGGCGAAGTCGCCAATATTCCTGCCGGTCCGACCGGGCAGGGGATTGTCCGCCCCTGCAAGCTCCAACCACTCTGTATGCATGTGCAATTGAGCATCATGGCCGCGTTGAATGATGGGTTCGACAATCGCGGCGATTGCAGGCACGCCCCAGATCAGCGCGGGCATGGGATCGACGAAAAACACACCCTTGCAGCCATACCGATCCATAATCTCCATTTGCGCGAATACGCCAACCGCTCCCTGCGGCGTTTCGCAGGATATTGAGCGCGCAAAGTTCTCCTGCTGACTGGCGGTGTTTGGTCCACGCGCCAGACCGTACCGAATACTCGGTATCAATCGTTATATAGACCGCCGTCATAGCCCCGGCGAACTATCCCAAATGGGTTAAGATATGGCTTGCTCCGCCTCTGGTTCTTTGCGCGATCCCAACAGGCGGGAATAGACCCAGCCAATGCCGATCAGGCTGAAGCCCAAGGCCATGAAGCTTGCGATGCGCAGCAACCCTTCGAGACCCGCGGCATCAATCAGGAATACCTTTGCTACTGCGAGCACCATCAAGACCATCGACCCGATGCGCCAGCTTCGCTTGCCTGTCTTCGCACCCCAAGCAAGGAAGCCGATAGCAACCACAATACCCAGTAGCGAACGAAGGAGGTCTTCGGTGCCACTCATGGGTACTGGTGGCATGATCGATCCTGCGAAAATCTGGCGTAGCAGTGTAAGCGCCAGCATGAAGATCAGGGTCATCGCTATCGGTTCAACGGCAATCCGACCGCGACCCAGCCATTCGCCGCCGATCCGGCTGAATTGATAAAGCGCCGCGAGCGCCACGGCATATGCGGCCAAGGCAAGATTCGCGATGGGGACTTGGCCGACCGCTTGCTCAGTCCACAGTGGATTGTGCAGCACAAAGGTGAAGATCGCGAAGTGTGCAAGCGATAGGCCGACTAGCGCCGTGCCGATCAAACGCGCGTCGTCTCGTTTCACGAAATGCGCCAGCGCGCTGCCTGCCGCCAGTAACCCAGCTTGCCAGATTGTACGTTCCAGCAGTCCCATATCGACAAACTGCGTAACGGTCTCAAGCGCGAAGATCTGTTTGTAGAGCGCATGCAGACCGATGATCGACACCATTCCACCAAGACCTATGAATATCCGCTGGTTCCAAGTCCGATCGCTTTCACGCATGATTGCAATCCAAAGCGCGGCTGCGGCGAAGGGGGCGAGCTGTATGAAGACATCCAGCGTCATCGGGAGATCAACCGACAGCATGGGATCACCAAACAGCGTCTCAATGCCATCTTCCAGCCAATCAAGCGATGGAATCAGCGCCCATAGCCCGGCGATGGTCGCAAACGTATTTGAAAGCGCGCGTCGCTCGCTCAATTGCCACGCGGCGGCGATAGCAAGCAGAGCGGCTGACCAAGCCAAAGTGTTTCCGGGCAACAGCTGAGCCAGCGCGACGTAGCCGAACAGGGCGGCTGCGATTTCCCCGATCGCCCGCCGTGCGCGGCCATCGTCCAGCCACGCCATCGCTGCGGCGGGCGCAATAGCGGCGATCCACCGCAGCGCGCTCACTATGCTCCACGCATGATAATCCTCGCCAAACCCGCGAGCGATTTCGTCGAATACGATTGTATCGTCCGCCAACACACTCGCTGCAGATACAACCGAACCGAACCACGCCAGATCGCGCAGCGGTGCATCTCGTTTGCGTGTCCAGAGGTAAACCAGAACGCCCGCGATTGGCGCGGCGGCAAAGGGATAGAATTGCGGATCAAGCGCAATCATCGCACCGCCAAGAGCGACAGCAGCAGCGCTCGCCAAGGTTGCCACCATAACGCTGATCGGATGGTGTTCGCGCCTCCATATCTGCCATGCCGCCAGCGCCGGGATGGTTGCTATTGTGAATACGCCCGCTGCGAGCATCCACCGCGTGTTGCCTGCCATGGCAAAGCCGAACTGATGCCATGAGGGGAATGCAAGTGCTGGCGCGATCAGAGCGATTTGCCACAGATCAAAGCTGCGCTCGTCCCGGCGCAGAATGAGTGCAAGCGGCACGATCAGCGTGATCACCGCGATCGCTGCGGCTACCATTGCGAATTCCCGGCCTATCGGTTCTGGCCAGAGCAACAGAAGGCTGACACCAACTGCCGCGACGATGCCATTGGCTTCGCGCATTGCTGGGTTGCGCCATGAGAGGAATGCGATGGCTGCGGCGAGCAGCAGGTACAGGCCCCATGTCAGGGGCGCGAACCCTGCCTCGAATACGAGCGCTGCCATTTGCAGACTGGCAATCGCGGTCGCGGCGAGTCTTTGCCACGGACGGTCTGACAGGCTTGAGAGCAGCAATGGGATCATCGCGCCAAGGCCAACGATCAGCAGGCCGACCGAAGCAATCGCGCTGGTCCCTTCCACCCCGCTTACGAGCAGCACCGTGCCCCATAGGAAGCCGCCTGCGAGTGACGCAATGCCGAGCCATGGGCGGCTTTGTCGCTCGCCAGTATAGGCCAGTCCAGCAGTTACGAGGCCCAGATAGACTGTGAGAAGAGGGATGTTGGGCTCAGCGCTGGTAACCAGCGCAGGTGCGGCGAAACCGCCGACCAGCCCCAGGATCGCGCAGGGCAAACCATAGCGATAGGATAGAGCGATCGCGCCTGCGGTGACCGCGGCCAGACCGGCAAAGGCCACGCCTGCTCCGATCAGGCCATAGGCTGTTCCAGCCAGATAAAACGCGGCGTAGAGTGTTGCGAGACCTGCGCCAGCAAGCGCTTGTCGTACGCGGGGATCCGCCAGACGTTCTTCAAAGCGGTGAGCGAGTTCAGCCGCGGCAAGCAGAGCGAAGCCAAACAGGAAGCTGAGCGCCACGCGGACAGTCGGTGAAAGCAGACCCTGTTCAATCGAGTAAATGACCAGGAAAATGCCCGAGATCGCCAGAGCAATCCCGCCTGCCCAGATCGACAGCCGCCGACCGACCAATTCTTCAAAATCAAAGCTGAAGCGATCGAAGAGGCTGGCCTTTTCGGCTGGAGCTTGGCTGACTGGTGCAGGCACGGCCATTGCTGGCTCAGCCTCTGGTGCCTCAGTTGAAGGTCCCTCAGCCGGATCAGTCTCTACAGGCTCTTCAGTGACAGTCTCTTCCGGAATCGCATTGCGCTTGACAATGGTGACACCCGATGCGCGCGCTACGACTGGCGTGTCGGTTGTGTCGGTGGTTTCAATGTCCTCTATCTGGGGCTCATTCGGTTCTGTGATCGTACCCGCTTGCGGTGCTGCACCCCGCTCATCCAGCAGGTATTTGAGCGTATCGAGCTGCTGCTCAAGGCCTTTAACACGCTGCCAAAGGATTATGAGCGCGTACCGTGCCAACGACGAGAAATATCAGTTCCAAGAAGAGCTCCCCACCCGGATCAGTCTAGCTGCAAGGGCAGGTCTTGCAAGCGGATGTCCGTCAGATGCCGCCAGGAGTGAAGTCCAGCCCGAGCCGTTCCCAGCCCATCGCATAGCGTATCGACACAGCTTTTCAGGTCCGCTTCGCTCGTCGAACGGATGACGAAATTTGCGCCGACCTTGCCATCGCGAAAGAAGGGATAGCTACCGATCTGGCAGCTTTCATGCGCCTGCTCGACTTCGCGCAGAAGGTCAGCCACTTCGCTTTCCGGAATCCAGCAGCCAACCGTTTCAGACAGCAGCGGTGCGCCGCCCTCCAGCGTGCCGGTCAATGCGTCGAGCATACCGGCGGTGATATGCGGCACACCGGCCATCAAATGAATGCTGCCGATCTTGATTCCGGGCGCGCCCGACATGCGGTTGGGGATCAGCTCGGCACCTTGGGGAACCCGCGCCATGCGCAATCGCGCCTCGTTCAATCCACCGGGCTTGTCAGCATAGTACCGCTCCAGCATTGCCCGCGCCTCTGGATGCACGACCACTTCGACGCCTAACGCATGAGCCACGGCATCGACGGTAATGTCGTCATGCGTTGGCCCGATGCCCCCGGTTGTAAAGAGATAGTCATTGTCGCTGCGCAGCGCGTTGACCGCGTACCGCTATCGTATCGATCACATCGGGGACCACCCGTACTTCGGCAAGGCGGATGCCCTGAACCTGCAGCCAGCTGGCCACTTGTGCGATATTTTTGTCATGCGTCCGGCCAGAGAGAATCTCATCGCCAATGACAAGCAACCCAGCGGTATAGATGCGTTCGCTCATAAGGTGGCAGGTAACGTGCCTTCGCGGTGAATGCTATTCATTTGCTTGCTGATGTTACTGCGCAGCTTGCAATTGTTCCTCTGCCGTATGGGCATTGTCACCGATTGCCCGGAACGCCAGCAAGCCATCGTCAACCGGCTCACTGGTCATACGCTTGCGGTCAGCGACATATTCCTGATTAAGCCGCCATGGATATTCGACCGCATTTTTGGGCATGATGTCTTTGCCGCGCTGAATATAACCGGAAGAAAAGTCGAATATGTCATCCTCTTCCAATGCCGCTTCCATGGCTGGTGTCAGCACGGGCTCGGCGATTTCTGAGCCACTTTTCCGCATATGCTCAAGCACTCGGCAGACGTAATCGGAGTTGATGTCCGCGCGCAAAGTCCAGCTCGCATTGAGATAGCCAAACACCACCGCCATGTTTGGCAGGTTTGAGAACATACAACCCTTGTAATAATATCGCTGAGACAGATCGACCGGTTCACCTTCTTGCATCAGTGCGATTTTGCCTGCGACTGCCAGTTTCAGGCCGGTTGCCGTTACAATGATGTCAGCCTCAAGGAAGTCGCCCGACTTGAGCCGCACCCCGCCTTTCTCAAATGCTGCGATATGTCCGGTAACGACGCTCGCTTTGCCAGCATTCATGGCCTCGAACAGGTCAGCGTCCGGCACCAGGCAAAGCCGTTGATCCCATGGATCATAGGGCGGGGTAAATGCTGCCTCGTCATAGTCTGGGCCCAGCGATTTCACGATTGCCTTCTTGATGGATTTCTTGACCCGCTCTGGCTTGTTCCGTGCCATTTTGAACGAGAAATCCTGCATTCGGATATTCTTCCAGCGTGTGATTTTGTACGCTGTCTTTTCGGGCAGAACCTTGCGCAGGAAATTCGCAAGCCCATCCTTTGCTGGGCGCGAGAACATCCATGTCGGTGTGCGCTGAAGCATCGTCACGTGCGCCGCTTTGTCGGCCATGGAGGGGACGATGGTAACTGCGGTCGCGCCGCTGCCGACTACCACCACTTTCTTGCCAGCATAGTCCAGATTGTCGGGCCAGAACTGCGGATGGATCACTTGGCCATTGAACTCGCCGAACTCAAAACCGGGATCATATGGCTCGTCATAATCGTAATAGCCTGAGCCGAGATAAAGCCAGTTGGCCGTCAGCAGTTTGCGCTCACCATCCTCCAGCTCAAGCGTAACATGCCAGCGCGCATCGCTGCTGCGCCAGTCCGCTGAAATCACCTTATGGCCGAAGCGGATATGTTTGCGAATGTCCCGTTCATCAACGATCCGATGCAGATAGCTCATAATGTTGGGCCCATCGGCGATGCTTTTTTCATGCCGCCACGGCTCAAAATCAAAGCCCAAAGTGTGCATATCGCTGTCAGAGCGAATTCCGGGATATCGGAACAGGTCCCAAGTCCCGCCAATCTCATCACGCCGTTCAACAATCGCAAAACTGTGATGTGGTGCTTTTTGCTGCATATGCGCGGCCATACTGATGCCGGATATTCCTGCACCGACGATCAATACGTCGAAATCGGTCGCGCCATTTGTCATTGCGTGTCTCTCCCAAGTTACGTGAACGTAACGCAGAGTCGACCGGAGCACCAGCCCCGTTGCATTGCGCAACTCACTTGGGCTAGCGGGCGCGTTATGAACTCCGTCAAATTGATATTGCTTTCGACTGCCGCACTCGCCGCTCCGCTCACAGCGCAAGAGGGTGAGGATTCCTTGCAAACAAACACCGCGGTCACAATTGTTGTGACGGGCGAAGGGCTGGAGCAAACGCCGGGTTCGCCCGCCTATTCTGAGCGCGAGCTGGATCGTGAGCAGATTGTTACTGCGCCGTCGGGGCGAATTGAAGACGCACTGGGTGCGGTGGCCGGATTTCAGCAGTTTCGCCGCTCAGACAGTCGCTCTTCCAATCCCAGCGCACAAGGTGCAACGCTCCGTGCATTGGGCGGCAACGCGACCAGTCGCGCGCTGGTCTTGCTGGATGGTGTTCCACTGTCAGATCCTTTCTTTGGTTACATTCCTTTTAGTGCGATTGCGCCCGAGCGCCTGGGGTCAATCCGCGTTACGCGCGGCGGCGGGTCCGGTCCATTTGGCGCGGGTGCGCTTGCAGGCACAATCGAATTGGAAAGTGCAGGTCCGGGCGATAGCAGCCCGCTAACAGCAAGCCTGCTTGCCAATGATCGCGGCGGTACCGAAGCTAGCGCGACGGCCAGCGGCAAACTGGGCGCGGGGTTTGCCTCGGCCAGTGTGCGATGGGACCGTGGGCAGGGTTTCTTTACGACGCCAACCGATCAGCGCGTCCCTGCGAGCGCGCGGGCCGCCTATGATAGTTGGTCAGCGAGCGTGCGGGGCGTTGCCCCTCTCACCGGCTCGGTCGAATTGCAGGCGCGCGGTCTGGTTTTTGAAGACCGCCGGACTTTGCGGTTTGAAGGGGCTGACAGCTCATCGCGCGGGGCCGATGCCAGTATACGTCTGGTTGGCACTGGCGATTGGGAATTTGATGCGGTTGCGTATCTGCAGGCGCGAAACTTCTCGAATATTGTGATTAGCTCGACCCGCTTTGTGAAGGTGCTCGACCAGCGCAACACGCCGTCCACTGGCCTGGGTGGCAAGTTTGAGCTGCGCCCTCCCGTGGGCCAGGATCATGTCCTGCGGCTGGGTGTCGACTATCGACAATCCGATGGCGAGCTGCAGGAAGATGCCTTCAGCGCATTCACCGGCAATTTGCGCGAACGGCGCCGGGCGGGCGGGACGAATAGCGACCTTGGCCTCTTCATTGAAAATGACTGGACGCTTGGTGCTCTGGTTCTGACCGGCGGTTTGAGGGCTGATCTCACGCGCATTGAAGACGGCTTTTTCGAGGCACGCGATGCAGGCAACGTGCTGGTGAGCGAAACGAGAGCGGAGGACCGGTCCGACTGGAGCCTGTCTTATCGTGCGGGCGCATCATATAACATTGGTGATCAATTGCGGCTGCGCGGTGCGCTCTATCGCGGACTTCGTCTGCCGACTTTGAACGAGTTGTACAGGCCTTTCGTGGTCTTCCCGGTGGTGACGCAAGCCAATGCAGCGTTGGAGAATGAGCGGCTGGAAGGCTTCGAAGCTGGGCTCGACTGGAATCCGGCTCGATGGCGTGGAGTTTACCCTCACTGCGTTTGATAACCGCGTCGAAGGGGCCATCGCTAATGTGACGCTGGAGCCAAATCTGCGCCAGCGTCAGAACTTGCCCGCGATTGAGGCGCACGGGATTGAGCTGGGTGCGAGGGTTAAACGCGGGGCGTTCAGGTTTGACGGCACTGTGGCATTTACAGACGCGCAAGTTGATGGTGAGGGGGCATCAGCTGCCCTCGACGGCAATCGGCCCCCACAAACACCACGCTGGGCCGCCTCTGGCACGGTGTCATGGAAACCTGCTGATGGCTGGCTGGGTGCCGTCACTTTGCGCCACGTCGGTAAGCAATTTGAGAGCGATCTGGAAACCGGCGTTCTGCCCGCGGTGACAACGCTCGGAGCCTATCTGCAGGCGCCATTGCTTGATCAGTTTTCGTTAGTCTTGCGTGGAGAGAACCTGACAGATGAGCGTATCGTGACGCGCAATTCCGGTGGCGCGATTGATCTGGGCGCTCCGCTGACGGTGTGGGCGGGAATTCGTTACGGGTTCTAGTGGAGTATAGAACGCCGGTTAACCGTTAGGTCGGTCCAGTTGATCCATTGTTTTCACGATGTGATCGAGCACACTTTGATGAAGGGGCTGCTCAAATTCGACGCCAACCGTGCTTTTGTCGCGCCAGCGGATATGCGCAGAAATTGGTCCGATATGGCCGACGCGGAACAGGACGGTCGATCCAATCTCCAAGACAGAAAACTTGTCGAAGAACCGACAGCCGGTCTCTGAAATGTCTTTGATCCAGATGTCACGCGATACGCCCACGCGCGAACGATAGCGGCCTGCCACTTGGACGACGTGACGCTCCTCGCGGCGCATGCCATTTTCGCTTTTGCTGTCGCTCACCAAACCCTCACGCGCAATGCTTCAAACTCTGCGGCTATCCTATCGAATGCACGCCTGCTGATCTAAATCAAGTTCCTAACAACACTTTTACGATAAATGGTAAGCGAAATCCTTAAGCCGGATTGCGGGAGAATGCCAATCGCCGCGAACTGTGGGCTTTTGCGAGGGCGTTGTGAGGCGTACTTGCAATTGATCGGGTCTCATTGCGCCTTCATCGGAAATAATCTGCTGCTCAAAGTTTCACAGTTGTAATTTTCTGTCTCATTCGCTCATCTGAGATTGGAAACGCGGTCATCATTGTAGACCCCCAAGGAACCCATGGTGGCCCGTTTCCGATCGACCATTTCTGCCGCTGCACGAGCGAATTCGGGTTTTCCGGTTCGGGACTGAGCTCGGCACTTTGGTCTCAGATGGCCGATCATCCAACGTCAATGGAAGGATGATCTAATGAACACACTTACCAAATTTGCGCTTGCCTCGGGCGGCGCTTTCGCACTCGCCTTAACCTTTTCAACTCCAATCGCCGCGGGCACATCCGAAGATATTCTGGTGACTTCGCCAGTCGAGATGGAAAGCTGGCGCCAAACCGCGACACGCGATCTCAACCGCAAACTGGCTTTGGCCGACAAATACGGCAAGGGGCGCTCGGTACGAAGGGATCGTCCAGGTCCGTTTCACGCTTGATGCCAATGGTACGCCCACCAATCTAAGGACATACGCCAACACAGCGGGCCCGGTCGGTGAACGTGCCGCGAAATGGGCGGTGCGGCGGATGCGCAGCCTTGATGATGCGCCAGTTACAAATGTCGAAGGGCGGATGTTTCAGGCGAACGTGATTTTCGCCAAAGGCATGCAGCAGAAAGAACAACTGATTGCACAGCTTGCCAAGTCAGAACGAACGCGTCTGGCCGTTGCTGGCGGCGCTGATCAAGTGATCCAGCTCGGATACTAGTCGGTCACCAAAACAGAATTAGGGTCATGGCCCTAATGGGTGCCAAGGTTGGCGGCACTCAATCCCCTGCAGCGCCGTCTTGCGCCTGATTGTCAGGCCTGAGGCGGCGCTGCTCAACGTGCGGGCTGCTTCGGCTTTCTTGCTATGCCAGCGCGAATTGTCCATGCTCGCAGCAGCTTAGCAGACAACGATTTGGGGCAGGACAGTATGGCGCAGGTTCAAGCGAACGGGATCACCATCGAATATGATGATCGCGGCGATCCGAACCATCCAGCCATGTTGCTCATCATGGGGTTTGGCGCGCAATTGACGCTTTGGCCTGATGAACTGGTTGATGCATTGGTCGCTCATGGATTCCGCGTGATCCGCTATGACAATCGCGATGTCGGGCTCAGTCACAAATTTGATGGGGTGAAAGCGCCCGGCCCGATCAAGCTGACGATCCTGTCGAAGCTGGGGTTTGCGCCCAAGGTACCTTACACGCTCGCCGATATGGCCGCTGACGGCATAGGCCTGCTCGATGCGCTCAGGATTGACCGCGCGCATATTGTCGGCGCGAGCATGGGCGGGATGATCGGTCAGCATGTGGCGGCAAAGTATCCTCAGCGCTGCCATTCCTTCACCTCGGTTTTCTCGACCACTGGTAACTCCAAGCTGCCTCAGGCGGATCGAGAGGCGATCAGGGCGTTGACTACTCGGCCTGCGAGCACTGACGAAGATGTCATGGTCGCGCATGGCATTAAGCTGGCGAAAGCTATTGGTTCACCGGGTTACCCGGCTGACGCACAAAGGCTGGAAGAGCGCGTGCGCAAGTCAGTCCGGCGCAGTGTCTATACCGAAGGGCCGCTGCGCCACATGGCGGCGATCATTGCAGATGGTAACCGCGCAGAGATGCTGAAGACGATCAGTGTTCCGACGCTGGTTCTGCATGGAGAGGCTGATCCTCTGGTTAAAGTTGAGGGCGGGCGAGAGACAGCGGCTCTAATCCCGAATGCACAACTCAAAACCATTCCGGGTTGGGGGCATGATTTGCCGATGGAATTGGTTGATGAGATTTCCGATGCGATTGCCGCGCATGCGAAATCGACGGCGGTTGCAGCCTGAACAATAGGTCTCGACGTGCGGCAATCTTGATTCAAAAATTGCGCGTTCGGATTCGTTTGATTCAAACCCCTGAAAAGAACTTTTGCCCGCAAAAATTTTTTCGCAGATTCATTTTGGGGGTTGCACGTTCGCAAAGTCCAGCTTTCTCCACGCGTCGCGGCGTTGCAGCAAGATAATACACCTCGCTTTTGCGCGTCCAATCGATGTTAATTCCGTAGTAACCCTCTTGCGCTCGAATCGTGTTTGATTCAGTATCTAGTGGTTAGTTGGTTCGGGGTGCCCACAATACCTAGTGTTTTGCCGATGAACGCCCATATCAGGGTGAAGGGGAGATTCGGTCCGTTAGGGGGCGCCTTTGGGGAGAAAAACTGGATAAGTTTTCGACCCGGTGGACCACAAATTTGCTAGGTAGGACACATCCTGCCGAGTCGAACACATAGTGAACTTTGAGACCAGGAGCGGGGCGAGAAATGGAATTCAGAAGCGGAGATGAAGTGGCGATGGATCTCGAGACAGAGACACAGACTTCTGAAGCGAGCGCGACACCCAACAAGGCTGCCGACAAGGGCGCCAAGAAAGCAGTGAACATGCAGGCCACCGATAAGGGTAGCGAAGAGCTGGTCGACCAAAGCGCTATTGACGCGAAGGTGGGCGAAGCCATGACGGGCGCAATCGCTGAAGCAGCGAAGGCTGCTGCTGAAGGCGATTCGAGCAAGAAAGTGCTGGATCGTCGTTTCGACGTGCAGATTGATGAGAGCCGCGACGCCAATCTGACCGAATTCGGCAAGGAGACGCTGACAGATCGCTATTTGCTGCCCGGTGAAGGCTATCAGGATCTGTTCGCGCGCGTGGCCGATGCCTATGCAGACGATGCCGAACATGCTCAGCGCCTGTATGACTATATCTCGCGCCTTTGGTTCATGCCGGCTACGCCTGTGCTTTCGAATGGCGGCACGACACGCGGCCTGCCGATCAGCTGCTACCTTAACTCCGTTTCCGACAGTCTTGATGGGATCGTCAACACATGGAACGAGAATGTCTGGCTCGCTTCCAAGGGCGGCGGCATCGGCACCTATTGGGGTAATGTGCGCGGCATTGGAGAGCCGGTCGGCCTGAACGGCAAGACCAGCGGTATCATCCCATTTGTACGCGTGATGGACAGCCTGACACTGGCAATTTCGCAGGGGTCGCTGCGGCGCGGTTCGGCGGCGTGCTATCTCGACGTATCGCACCCGGAAATTGAGGAGTTCCTCGAAATCCGCAAACCATCAGGCGACTTCAACCGCAAGGCGCTCAACCTGCATCATGGCGTTCTGCTGACCGATGAGTTCATGGAGGCAGTTCGCGCAGGCGAAGACTTTGATCTTAAATCACCCAAGACCGGCGAAGTGCGAAGCACCATTAACGCGCGCAGCCTGTTCCAGAAGCTGGTGGAATGCCGCCTGGCCACGGGCGAACCTTACATCGTCTTCTCAGACACAGTGAACCGCATGATGCCCAAGCATCACCGCGAGCTGGGCCTGAAAGTGTCGACCTCGAACCTGTGCAGCGAAATCACCCTGCCAACCGGTATCGATCACCTTGGCAATGACCGCACGGTACCGTGTGCTGCCTGTCATCGCTCAACCTTGAAAAATGGGATGAGTGGAACGAGGAGAAGCAGTTCATCGAGGACGTGATGCGCATGCTCGATAACGTGCTGCAGGATTACATTGACCGCGCACCTGACGAGATGGCGCGCGCGAAGTATTCCGCCATGCGCGAACGCAGTGTCGGCATGGGCGTGATGGGCTTTCACTCATTCCTCCAGTCCAAGAATATCGGCTTTGAAAGCCCGATGGCGAAGGTCTGGAACGAGAAGATGTTCAAGCACATTCATGGCAAGGCATGCGAAGCCTCCATGTTGCTCGCGCAAGAACGCGGCGCGTGCCCGGATGCCGAAGAAATGGGCGCGATGGAGCGGTTCAGCTGCAAGATGGCAATTGCCCCGACTGCATCGATTTCAATCATTTGCGGCGGCACCTCGGCGTGTATCGAGCCAATCCCGGCGAACATTTACACGCACAAAACACTGTCGGGCAGCTTCATCGTCAAGAACCCGTATCTTGAGAAATTGCTCGATAAGAAGAGCAAGAATTCCAACAATATCTGGAATTCAATCCTCGAGCATGGCGGCAGTGTCCAGCATCTCGACTTCCTGACGACAGAGGAAAAGGCGACGTTCAAGACCAGCTTTGAAATTGATCAGCGCTGGCTGCTCGAATTCGCCGCCGACCGCACGCCTTATATCGATCAGGCGCAGTCGCTGAACCTGTTCATCCCGGCTGATGTCGACAAATGGGATCTGATGATGCTGCACTTCCAGGCGTGGGAGAAAGGCATCAAGTCGCTCTATTATCTCCGTTCGAAATCTGTGCAGCGCGCGGGCTTTGCCGGCGGGGTAGAGGCGGACAATACTTCAGAGGCGCCGGAGATTGAGCTGAAAGCGGAGCTGGGCGAACAGCAAACCGATTATGAGGAATGCCTGGCCTGTCAGTGATGGACGAATTGGAAGGTAGCTTCAGCTACTTTCCATCCACCCAGCGCACAGTGGTTTTGTAGTATCTCAGCCCATCCCAGCTGGGTTTTTCTCTAAAGCTATAACGGCCACGTCTTGCTATCGCGGCACATGTAGAATTGCCGATCACTGGATACGTTCCTCGGCCTATCGGACGGCATGTTCTGACCCGTCCATCGACGCCAATGCCCAGCAGCACCCTGACGTCGATTTCGTATTGATACTTTGAGTCGATGGGGACATCGTCGAAATGGAACCGCGCTGAAAACTCGCCATCCCCTTTGTCGAGTAGAGCCTCTTCGGTGGCGTCGACCTCTGGCCAGGCCGCGCCGAAACCAAAACTCTGAATCACTCCAGTACTGACAGAAACCGCTCCTTCGTCCAGTAGTCTCCCCGACACATAAGCCCCAACCTCTTTTGTGGAACTCTTGTCTTTTGCCGCGCTTGACCGCGACCATTGTGCGATTTCCGTTTCTCCAAAAGCAATACAAATCTCGTATCCGGCTTTATCGCTAACTCTCTCTAGGTCCGCTTGGCAGCTTCCGACGATCCCATTCCATTCCAGCGTTAGCATAACCGGAATTCCCTGACTTCGGGGCATGAGTTTAACTGGCATATCGGGCTCCATTTTGCGGGTCAGCTTAACCTCCCGCTCTAGCACGCCGCGTTCAATTGGCAGGTCAAACCAGCGCGAATAGGAGAAACGAGCTTTGGTCAAAAATTCGTCGCAAATGGCTCTGACGAAGTAGTCGCGATTCCATTCTTCTGGTCGTTCAAACCAGCCGGTCCGTGTGCTTATCGCATTGCAGTCCACTGGCTTACCATTACCATCGAACCACATTTGGACACGTGCTGTGACGCCAGCGCGACCTTCCCAATCATTCAGCCCAAGCGCTTCGGCTGATGGCTTGAAATGTAGCTTTCCCGCACCGTCTATCGGAACCTGATTAGGCGTCACTTCCATCTTCTGAAAAGGCGTCGGGAAGCGTGGAGGGTTTCGATCTGCGCCCACTACTCTGATATCAGGGGGAATATCGAATTCTGGCTTTTTTTCTTGCGCAAGCAGGCCAGCTTAGCAGCCAAGGAACGCCGCGCCGATAAGAACTGCCATGCGTTTGAATTGAAAGGGCATCAGCATCCCGTACACGATGCCGGTTAATATCGGGTGAGATTGGTCTGATTGGGGTCTCAATGTCTATAAGGGAAACCCCCGCTAATCCTTGTATCTACCGCTTTGCCACTGATCGCCTATCTGATACTCAACATAGCCCTGCCGGATATCGCCACGCAAATGGTGGAGTTTTCATAAACACGACTATCCTTCTAATCGGGATTGTTGGCACACTCCTCGGCATTGCTTTTGCATTTAACGGGTGGCGGATGAAGGCATCGGATGACACATTTGCCCTGCGCATGAGCCTGATTCACATCATTCTCGGCATTTCCGCCATCGTGCTGACCTCGCTGCTTATCGTCGGTCTGTTCTGATCCAACTGCTGCGGGCAAAAACCAGAGCCGCTTATACTCAGAATTAACGCCTTCGCGACTACTACGCCCGCGCTATGAAGACGCGGCAAAAACCTCGCAAGGCGCTCACCATGCCCGTACCGGTATTTTACGGGCCTTGGGACTCCGGTTGATGTGAAACTCACCGATCTGTCGGAAGGTGGCTGTCGTTTTGCTACCGGTGGGCGCATGCTGCCGCTGGGTCACAGTTTGCAGATATATATCGGCAATTCAGGCCCGCATCTTGCGAGCGTGAAATGGGCCGACAAAGGCGAGGTTGGGATTACCTTTGCAAACCCGCTGGACACTGATCAATTTGATCGGTTTCAGAACAGTCACGTTCCTGACGGTACATTTGATACGCAATCGGTTGAATTTGAAACAATGCCCGAGGCCCCTCCCCGCAGGTTCTGCTAAAGCGCCACGTCGGTCGACGTATCGTCTCTCGTCGTCTTTTGTTGCTTACCTGACTTTACCAACGGTGTGCCATATGGTTTGTCCATATCCTAAGATGCGCAGTCGCGCGTTTAACGTCGGAAAGGTTGCAGACATGGGCATTATAATGGGTTTGATTATGGGGCTGCTCGGCGGCCCGGCGATCGCTTGGGCTGTGACACAAAAGGGCTCGCTCGAAGCGTTTGAGAAGCGCAAGCAGAAATTCGCAGAGGGTAAAGGAAAGAATCCCGAGCTCGACCCGTTTGGCCCCCACAAGACCTTCAGGCAGAATGCGATTATGGCCGGTCTGATTTTTGGCGCCATCGGCCTCGCTATCGGCACATTTGTCGTCTAACCTCTCCATCATGATTGGCAAGATAACATCTGCGAGGAAGGCGCGAGGCGTCGTTGCCTGTGCACTTGCCATTCTGTTTTCCGCATGCGCGTCACAAATTGATGCTGGCGTGGCGAAAGAGGCGGGCTCGCCCGGTTTCTGGTGGGGCTTGTGGCACGGGTTCATTTTCCCGTTTGCCTGGATAGGATCCTTGTTCGATCCTAACATCGCCGTTTATGCCGTGCCCAACCGTGGTGGCTGGTACGATTTCGGGTTTTTCCTGGGTATTACGGTGTTGGGCGGCGGCAGCTTTTTTGGATCAAAAAAGCGCGACTGACGCGCCCGTAACAGATACACTGGCACAACAAAAAGCCCCAGCGCGCTCAACCCACCTGTGTGAGGTTTGGGGAGCTGCGCCGGGGCAGTGTACGTCGCCATCTCGTGTGCGACGCTCTTAGTCGTCGTTCTTATGCGCCGACTGTTGCCTTGTTGCCGAGGCCTTCGGGAATACGTGCGCCTTCCTTCAGATAAATCCTGTTATTATCGATTTTCTCGACGTCATTGAGCGAGAGAAAATGGTGCATGTCATCCATGCTGTCTGACTTGGGCAGCTTGATCGCGTCATCTTGAACTGCGTCTACTGTACCCACGTGCAGGCCTTCGGTATTTACGACTTCCATATGTTCTTTGATACGTAGCTTCTCAAACATAATATCCTTTCCTTTTAATTGGTTACACGTATGTAACGGGCGAAAGGGTGTGTTCGTTCCGCAACTCGTCGAGGCTGAGGCACGGCTGACAGAATGGCTGGATTTAACTGGTCACGCGGCCAGAATATCCGCGCAAATCACGCGGTCGCGGCCTTGTCGTTTTGCCTGATACAGCGCTGCGTCAGCGCGCGCTATGATCCGCTCAAGCGCTTCTGCCTCGGTGGTGGACGCGTGCGCGATACCGATACTGGCCGTGAGTGGTGCTGTATCATCGGTATCAATGTCGAGTATCAATTTCCCAAGCTCTTCGCGCAGCTTCGCCGCAACCCGCTGGCCTTCGCCGCTCTTGCGTTCACGGACGACAACCACGAATTCCTCACCGCCATATCGCGCGGCAAGCCCGCCTGAGGCTTGCGCAATACGGTTCAGCAGCGCCGCAAACTGACGCAGATATTGATCACCCGCCAAATGGCCATAGGAATCGTTGAACTGCTTGAACCGGTCAATGTCGATCAGCAGCAGCGCGGTACGTCCGCGGCGCCAATCCACGGCCTGATACTTTGCGTGAAACTCGTTTTCGAAGTGGCGGCGATTGGCCAGCCCGGTCAGCGGATCGTGCTGTGACAGTTCGCGCAGCTGAGCATTGCTCTTCTCCAGCTCGCTGCGCAGCGCCTGATCACGCAACCCAAACAGAAACGCCCTGTTGCTGATTTCGAAGTGACGCTGGCCCAATACCCAACACGGCACACCGATAAGGCCCGTCATCAGGATATGGCTGAACTGCGCCAATGGCTCAAGCGGATTGGGCCAGAACCCGACCGCTATGGTAACAACAGCGTAAGTCAGGCCAAATCGTGCGCTCTCTCGCGGCGAGTATGGCACCAATAGCAACGCGACACCCAGCAGCATCGCACAGGCCATCGAATACCGCACAGCCATATCTGGTCCGGCATGGCTGGCCAGATGGATCGCGCCTGCACCGAATGAAATCAGGGAAAGCGCAGCCACAAGTTTCAGGCCCGCCACTTGGGTCGGCTTTAGCACCAGCAGGCCAATCGCGGCCAGCGGAACAGTGGTGAGCATCTTGAGGCCCAGAGCAAGATGCACCTTGTCCGGCACTGCGAGCACATCAATGGCGAGCGAGACCATCGCGACGATCAGCCCCATAATCAGCAAGAAGCGCAGTTCGGCGGCCACTGCCCCGTCTTGCCCGGCATTGCGCGCGGCCTGCAATTCCTCAGGCCACTCGGCAAATGGCACACGCTCGGACAGCACGCGTTCAACATGCTCACCGCTAACGGTGTCGCCCTGCTCGGCGGTTTTGCCATTGGGCAGACCGATGGGCCAAGATGAATACACACTCGCCATAACGCGCGCATACCGCAGACGCGCTTAAGGAAGGCGTTGCGAGTCTGGTATCCAAGGTCTTGGCAGACGTGGTGAAGGCATACTTAACATGCGATTCACGATGTTCGATCGGTAAGCGAAATCGCGATAGTTGGCGGTGATTGGCGGCCAGTTGCCTGCAATTGCGCAATGACCCCTATCGCCGCCGCCTACGCCCCATGCATTTTGTGCACCGAACAAACGAATTTTATCCCCGCATGTTCGATTGTTCTTGCTATCGAATCACGCATCTGATTCCCTATATCGGTACTTCACGCTGAACACCGGAGAACACAAGATGTCGTTGCTAGAAGCCAGAAAGACCTACAAGCCCTTTGAATACCCATGGGCCTATGACTTCTGGAAACGCCAGCAACAAATCCACTGGATGCCAGAGGAAGTTCCCCTGGGCGAGGACTGCCGCGACTGGGCGCAAAAGCTGACCGAGCATGAGCGTAATTTGCTCACCCAGATCTTCCGTTTCTTCACTCAGGCCGATGTTGAGGTGCAGGATTGCTATCACGACAAATATGGCCGCGTGTTCAAGCCGACCGAAGTGAAAATGATGCTCACCGCATTCTCCAATATGGAAACGGTGCATATCGCGGCATACAGTCACCTGCTCGACACAATCGGCATGCCCGAAAGCGAATATTCCGCTTTCCTCGATTATGAGGAAATGAAGGACAAGCACGACTACATGCAGCAATTCACCGTCGACACTGACGAGGATATTGCCCGCACGCTCGCCATGTTTGGCGGCTTTACCGAGGGGCTCCAATTGTTCGCAAGCTTCGCGATGCTGATGAACTTCCCGCGCTTCAACAAGATGAAGGGGATGGGCCAGATCGTCAGCTGGTCTGTGCGCGACGAGAGCCTGCATTGCGAAGGCATTGTCCGCATGTTCCACGAATTCGTGCGCGAGCGGGATTGCTATACCAAGGCGGTGAAGGAAGATATCATCGACATCTGCCAGAAGACCGTGCGGCTGGAAGATGCCTTTATCGACCTCGCCTTTGAAATGGGCCCGGTCAGCGGCATGACCCCGAAGGAAATCAAGAAATACATCCGCTATATCGCTGACTGGCGTCTGGGCCAGCTGGGGCTACAGCCGATTTACATGGTGGAGGAGCACCCGCTGCCATGGCTCACGCCGCTGCTGAACGGGGTGGAGCACGCCAACTTCTTTGAACAGCGCGCGACCGAATATTCCAAGGGTGCGACGAAGGGCGACTGGAACGATGTCTGGTCCAGCTTTGACAAGCGCAACAAGGCAAAGGCCGCGAACGAGGCCGGCGACGAAGCGATTGATGATGGCCCGGATATGTTTGAGGACGCTGAAGCGGCGGAGTGAAGTGGGGTGACTGAATAGGTTGCTTACTTCGACGGCTGCATTCACTAAACGCCGATGTCGAAGCGCTACATCATCTATTGTGATGAATCGGACACTAAAGGGAAGTTCTACTCCCACTTTTATGGAGGCGTCTTGATCGAGGCCTCGCGCCAAAAGGCGCTGCACGATGAACTGCAGGCTGTAAAAGATGATTTAAAAATCTTTGATGGCGAAACGAAATGGCAACAGATTACCAGTAATTACGCCGAAAAATACATAGCATTTGTGAATGCAGTGTTCGATATCATCGCCAGAGGTGACATGAAGCTGCGTATCATGTGTACTCAAAACAGACATGTTGCGCTTTTGGCGGACTATCAGATCGATAACGACTATTTTCTGCTTTACTATCAATTTATCAAACATGCGTTTGGTTTGCGTTATTGCGATGGCGGGGAAGGATCTTCTGCGGTACCGTGCTTCTTGACGACGTCCCACACAATGCTCAAAAATTTCAGGAATTTAAGGAATATCTGTCTTCGCTATCTACCTTCCCTGTGTGGAGTAGGATTGGATTTCGCATTGATAAAGAAGACATAGCGGAGATCAATTCAAAGGATCATAACGTTCTGCAAGCTCTCGACGTAGTCTTAGGTGGCATGCAGTCCCGTATGAACGAGAAACACACTAAACCTGTTCCGCCGGCTAAACGCAGGAGCAAGAGGGCGAGGGCTAAAGAGCAAGTTTATAAGGCGATAAAGGAGCGCATCTGGATACTTTATCCGCACTTCAATGTCGGTGCTACAACTGGCCATCCAAACGGCCCCGAAGACCGTTTCCAGATGCCATACAGACACTGGATCTTCGTCCCTCACAATGCACGCACGGATGCGAGCTTAACGAAAAAAGCGGCGGGAATAAGAAAGTGACCCCACGCAATTCTAATAATACCTCTCGCAGAGCGTGAGGCTTCGAAAAGCGCAGGGTCGTACTAGATATATGGGCTTTTCCTACAATTGAACACATCCGGTTGTAGCTGGACTCATATTATGCACAGGCTATCGCACAAAATCCACAGTTTATACACAAGGGAGATCGGCTCAACATAGCAGTTCCGGGGACGAGCAGTTCCGGCAGTTCCGGAACAACAGTTCCGGGGACGGTATACTAAATGATCGTTCAATCACGTCACCCCCGCGACGGCGGGGGTCCAGATAAGCCAACTTTGAACAAAAACGCCCTAGATTCCCGCTTTCGCGGGAATGACGATCACAGGAATTTTACCCGTCGCTAACTCTCTTGGCGCATCTTGCAGCCATGAAAAGCGCGTTCGAATTCGTCTTTGCAATCATAGTTCTGTGCGGGATCGGCTTGGCCAAATTCGGCATGCCGAATGGCCTTGAGCGCATGCTGACGTCTGATAGCGAAGAGTCATCACGACCAGCACATGCTTGGTCGCCGGAGGCTCAACGCGAAACGGGTATTCGCCAGATGGTACCCAGCTCCACTGGCGGCGTGTACTATCGCTATTGCGATGAAGCGCGCCGTGCCGGAGCAGCGCCGATCAGGCTTGGTGAACCCGGCTATTCTTCCCACCTAGACCGCGATGGTGACGGCATAGCCTGCGAGCCATATCGCGGCTCGCTAGCTAACACCACCCCTGTCGAACCCCATTCCATTCCTCAGCGAGGCCTTCATCGACCAGTGTGTCGCCCAGGCTCGCGCCGCCGCGTTCGATCACGCGGAGCTTGCGGCCATAGCGGTCCTCATCCCGGCCATCGGGGTTCGGGGCCACGGTAAACGCCCCCTCATTCAGTAAATACTGCATGCGGCGCGTAGCGCGGCGACCCAGACGCGCTTCATCGGCGCAACCCGGCTCGCTCACCTCCGGCGTGTTGATGTCAGCAATGCGGATTTTCGTGCCTTGATACCAGATCGTATCGCCATCCACGACGCAGGTAATGCGCGGGCCATCATCGCATATCGGGAAATACGCTTCCTCCAAATCGGAGGGAGTTGCGAGCAGTGCCGCAGCTTCAGTCTCTGGCACACCGCCGCCCAGCGACGGCGCAAAGAACACGGCAGTGAATGCGCCTAGCGGCAGGGCGATCATGGCGAGCTTTGTTTGTTTAGCCTCAAGCGCCGGCGTTCGCGTCCGCTCACTTAGGCTTCCGCGCCATTTGGCGCGACGCGCAGTCGCGCTTGCGGTCCGACCGTTGGCGGACCGAGCTGGCTCGAGCCCGTCAGGGCTCGCAAGGCCGGAAGCGAAGTCGAAGACGCAGCTGGCCAAAGGCCACCTGCAGGGCCGCCCGCAGCGATGCGATCTTTGATCGCGTGAGCGAGGAGATCGCGCGCCGGACGGCGTGCGGAAACTAAAGAATTGCCGGTTTCGCTTACCCCGCTTCTTCCTAAAACCAACTACATTACCCATGCAGGCTCAATGCCAGCACAGCTCTCAAAAACCGGTTAAATCGCCTCGCCCATGGAGCAGTTGGCTACGGGATCACACCTATGCCTGAGCCGGATTCAGTCAGCTTCGCTCATTCCGTTTCTCTAAGCGCGCGATTTCCTACCTACGCTGGCCGTGATAGCGCGGCGGCGATCCGACAATGTCCTACATTGGATCTATGAGACGCCTATGCGGGTGGCGCAGTTCAAATACTCAGAAAGCGAGCGTTTCCGGGTCTGGCATAGGTTCGCGTTTCTGCGCCTTGAGCATGCTCATCACGCTGCGCACCAGCACCCAGACGGCGATCACCGGAAACAGCAGGAAGCCGATGAGAACAACCATCAGCACGCTTGCCGCGATGCCTGCGACAAAGGCGATCCAGAATGTGCGGATCAGATAGGTGAAGTGCGATTCCATCCATGCGTCATTGTCGCCGCCTGCCCCTTCGCCTTTCCAGACATGGGCCAGGATGATGCCGACAATGCCGGACAGGCCAGTAATGAAGCTGCCGAGATAGCACAGGCTGATGATCGTGGGCCGGTTGAGATCAAAACCACCATTGGCGCTCGGCGGGCCGCCCGGTGTCCGGCGTTGTGCGGATTGGTCGCCGAATTTGACAGTACCGCCCGTCGCCGGTTTGTCTTGCGTGTCGCTCATGATGATAACCCCTCTTTTGCGCGGGCAGATTGTGGTCGCGCCCGCAAACAGGCATGCAGTCTATCAAGCGATGGGGGATACGCCAAATCTGTTATCCCCTGAGCGCGGCAGAGAGCTAACCGCACCGTTTGATAAGCGTTGCGCCCCAGCCACTGTCAGAGGCCAATCCACACCGGTGATAAAGAGCCATTTGCTGGTCAGGCCGCTATTGCTCACCAGGGGGGCGGTGGCGGATCAATCGGCTTGCTAAGGTCGAATTCCGCGCGGAATCTGCGCTTGTTCGGGGTAGGCCTCGTCAGCTGATAGACGAACTTTGGCGCGTCTGTGTCACTATCGGCGCTATCCACCCGAACGGTCCAGGTATTGGCCACCGATGCATCAAGCCCGGTGGCGCGGAACAGCGCGATGCTTTCCGTATCTGCTGGGAAATCCTGCCGCTGCGGTGTGCCGCCATCGGCGGTATCGCCACCATAATTGGTCACTTCATCCAGCGTGCCATCGCTATGCGCGTGGCGATGCTTGAGCCGCACACCCGTATCGGTTTTGGTGAATTGCCACGTTCGACTGCGGTTCCAGCCTTCATTGGGCTGACCAATGTGGAATGGGATGTTGATCTGCGTGTCGGAACATTCGGCAACATGCATAACCATCGCCGCGCCGCGAAGATCAGTGTCGACTTCTTCTTTGCTGACCAGCTTGCCCGCATAGGCTTTGCCGCAATGCGATTGCAGCGCTGACCAGAATGTACCCTGTGGGTTTGGATCGGTACGATCGCATCCGGCAATTGCCAGGCACAGAGCGGGGAGAAGCAAGCGCGTGCGGTTCATTCCCCCTTGTGGCACTAGGCGAGCCGCACTGCAATGGCGGCCCGCCCAATGATATCCGCGTTGAACTACGCCTGGATTGGTTCAAGCGAACCCGTGCCGTTTGGCGTTTCGGTCGCTTCGCATGTGCCAGCGTCGACATAAGTCCAGGCATTGCCCTGATAATCGACGGTCGATGTGCCCGCGCAGCTCGTGCCGGGGCCAGCCGCGCAATCGTTCTTTCCGGCAAGTGAAATGCCATAGCATTTTTCTTTGTCGCCGTCTTCAGAAGCCGCCGTCATTTCCGCTTCACCTGCTGCACCTGCTTCAGCGGCCATAGCTTCGTCTGCTTCCATGGTTTCCATGGCCATCGCGTCATCCGACATCGCTTCTTTGTCAGCCATCGCATCGCCATCTTCAGCCGCGCCGCCGCATGCCGCGACTGCCAGACCGGCCAGAATTGCAGTGCCAAAGTGAGCAGTTGATTTGAATTTCGCCATGATATGCGTCCTTTTCTCAAAAACGGAGCAGCGCAAAATGGCACCACCCTCCGGCCCCCGGTTCGTATGAACCTGCGCAAAGGTTACGCTTGGTAAGCGAAAGACGAAACCGCTTTGCGCCGGGTCGTGAAGCCAGCTAAGCGCTCTCGCCGTAAGTTTAGAACGGATTAGCTCATGAGCGCGAACGACACATCGATGGCGGACATTCAACAGAAAGCGCAGACGTTGATCGAAGCGCTACCATATTTTCAGCGCTATGCCGGGCGTACATTTGTGGTGAAGTATGGCGGCCATGCGATGGGTGATGAGGCCGCCGCGATGGAGTTTGCCAGCGATATCGTGCTGCTCAAAGCGGTGGGGATCAACCCGGTTGTGGTGCATGGCGGCGGTCCGCAAATCGGCAACATGCTGGAGCGGCTGGGCGTGGAAACGCAATTTATTGATGGGCTGCGCGTGACAGACAAAGCCACAGCAGAGATCGCCGAGATGGTTCTATCCGGTGCGATCAATAAGCAGCTGGTCGGCTGGCTGGCCAAGGCGGGCGGCAAGGCGATTGGCCTGTCGGGCAAAGACGGCAATCTGGTGACCGCGACAAAGCTGCAACGAACCCAGAAAGACCCCGATAGTCTGATCGAGAAGGCGCTGGATCTGGGTTTTGTCGGCGAACCGGCGTTGGTTGATACAACGGTGATCGACACTGCCAGCGAAAACGGCATGATCCCGGTTGTCGCGCCCATCGGTGCTGGTGATGATGGTCATACCTATAATATCAACGCCGACACCATGGCGGGCGCTCTGGCATCGGCACTTGGCGCGGCGCGGCTGTTTCTTCTCACTGATGTGGCTGGCGTGCTGAACAAGCAGGGCGAACTGCTTACCGATTTGAACCCTGCGCAGATTGCGGAGCTGCAAGCGGACGGCACAATCGCCGGGGGCATGATCCCAAAGCTTGAAACGTGCGTGAAAGCGGTTGAGGCAGGCTGCGAGGCGGCGGTGGTGCTGGATGGCCGTGTGCCGCATGCAATGCTGCTGGAATTCTTTACCGCGCGCGGAGCGGGTACGCTGATCAGTCAAGGTTAGGGAATTAGTTGGGGTGAGGGATAAGGCCCCTTGCACCCTCGTAGTGGGTGACTTACTTGGCTAAGACGGGCTGCAAGCAATAAGGACATAGGCATCAATGCAGGCGCTTTTCACGATCTATGAGATCATCAGCATGCTCACCAATGTTTTGGTGATGCTGGTCATCATTCAGTTCATTATCGGACTGCTGTTTGCCTTTAACGTGGTGAACCAGTCAAACCAGTTCCTTTCCAGCTTTTACAACGCAATCAACCAATTGCTTGATCCGATCTTGCGACCGATCCGAAACATTATGCCGGGTACGGGTGCGATTGATTTCTCGCCACTGGTGCTGATTATCCTGCTCAATGTCATTCTGATCGTGCTGTCTGGCATCTTGCGAGGAATGTAGCCACATGGCGGCAATTCGGATTGACGGTAAGGCGTTTGCAGCGACTTTGCGCGAGCGGGTCGGCGCTCTGGCAGGCGACTTCGAACAGGCGGCGGGGCGCAAGGCTGGTCTAGCCGTAGTGCTGGTCGGAGAAGACCCGGCAAGCCAGGTCTATGTGCGCAGCAAGGGCAAGGCGACCGTGGCGGCCAATATGGCAAGTTTTGAACACCGCCTGGCTGCCGATACCAGCGAAGCCGAACTGCTGGCGCTGATCGCAAAGCTTAATGCGGACGATGCGGTTGATGGCATTCTGGTCCAGCTACCGCTGCCCGATCACCTTGATGAGCAACGGGTCGTTGATCGCATTCTTCCAGAGAAAGATGTCGACGGGCTGACCCCCGTCAGCACAGGGCGGTTGGCCTTGGGCCTGGATGGGTTGGTGCCCTGCACACCGTTGGGCAGCCTGATGCTGCTCAAGGATCATCTGGGTGATTTGACGGGTATGAATGCAGTGGTGATTGGCCGGTCCATTCTGGTGGGCAAACCGATGGCGCAATTGCTGCTCGATGCCAATGCGACGGTCACTATCGCCCATAGCCGCACGAAGGATCTTCCCGATGTCGTGCGCCGCGCCGACATCGTGGTTGCTGCCGTGGGCCGGGCCGAAATGATCAAGGCGGATTGGCTGAAAGAAGGCGCGACGGTTATCGACGTCGGCATCAACCGTCTGCCACCTGAGCCGGGTGCGGAAAAGGGGCGCCTGGTGGGCGACGTCGATTATGCTCAGGCTAGCGAAAGAGTAGGCGCTATAACCCCTGTTCCCGGCGGCGTCGGGCCCATGACGATCGCCGTGCTGCTACGCAATACGCTGGTCGCGGCGCATCGCAATGCCGGATTAGAGGTACCAGAAAGCCTATGAGAACTGTTGCCGCTGTCGTTCTTGCTAGCCTGCTCGCTGGATGTGCCAGTGGCGGCCCGTCGCGCAAAGTGGTTGAGCGCTGGGAACGCGCTGTCGCGACGGCACCCGGTGCGGCTCAGCCAAGCAAGATCGTTGCAACCGAAATCGCCTATGCCCGCGCTGCGCAAGAGGATGGGCAATGGACAGCTGGTGTGGACTATGCTGCGGCTGGTGCCCTGTGGCATACGCGCAATGGCCCGACCGATGCGGTTCGGGTGATGAGCGCGCTGTCCGATCCTGCGCAATCGTCGGCTTGGGCAACGCGAACCGTGGTGATGAGCTGTGATGGTGAGCTTGCCGTAAGCCAGGGCCGCTTCATGGACGCAGAGCAGAAGGTTGGCAATTACGTGACCGTGTGGAAGCGCCAGACGGATGGCGAGTATCGCTGGCAATATGATGTTGCCGGGCGCGATGACCCGCAGCCCGCGCCGCGTATCGAGGAAGAGCTGCCCGAAGGCGCCATCGTTGTGACCGCGTTGGACACGATCAAGGGGCTGGTTGCCGACTGTACGCGCGGTCGCGAAGTCCCGCCGCCGCCAGCGTTGTCATTGGCGAGCGAGCATCCACAAGGTGCGATCCTGTCGCGCGATGGAACGCTACGCTGGCGCTGGGAACACCGCCCTGATGGGATCAAGTATTTTGCGGTCGATTTCTATTCCGGCGGCAAATGGCAAACCCCACTGGAAGAGGCGCTGACCTCACCGCCAGAGGGCTGAGTATCGTATCATGCACGAGCTTTTCATTTCCGCCTTTATCACGTTTTTTGTGGTTATTGACCCACCGGGCTGCGCACCAATCTATGCAGGCCTGACGAAGGCCGCGACCGCAGCGCAGGCGCGCAATATGGCGATCCGCGCATGCTTTATCGCGGCGATAATTCTGCTCATCTTCGCGCTATTTGGAGAGAGTCTGCTCGGCGCGTTGCACATCGATCTCGACAGTTTCAGAATTGCGGGCGGGCTGATGCTGTTCTGGATTGCGTTTGAAATGGTGTTTGAAAAGCGCACACAACGCCGCGAGGAACGCGCCGAAAAAGTGAGCGCTCGCGAAGTGGAAGACGTCTCGGTTTTCCCGATGGCCATGCCGATGCTTGCCGGGCCGGGCGCGATTGCGGCGATCATGCTGCTGATGAACGAGGCCGATGGGCTGGATCAGTCGCTGGTCGTGCTGGGCGCACTGGGTATCGTGTTGCTGATAACAATGGCGGCGCTGATTGCGGCCGGGCCTCTTATGCGTTTGTTTGGTGATGCATTCGAAGCAGTTGTCACGCGCCTGCTCGGCGTGCTGCTCGCGGCACTGGCGGCCCAATATGTGATCGATGGCCTCAAGGGTAGTTTCGGGATTTAGAGTTCTGTCCCTTGAATTCTGGCAGCGTTCATGAACCGGACGTAATGCTCACCGGCATGGATCGGATCGGACGATTGGCACAGATGTGCCTGTGGGGCTTGGTATTGGCGCTTGTGGTGCCAGCGAAGCTTTCCGCAAAGGCAATTCCCGATTGGACGATCACAGAGCTGGAGGCTGCCATTGAGGCTGGCGAGCTTGGGAAGATCCGCGCGGCAGCGACCGAGCAAGGCGGAGAGATCGTATATCGCAAACGCTTTGGTAAAGGTGATATGGGCGACCCCGTCGATATAAAGTCAGCGGGCAAGTCCATCACAGCGATTGCTGTGGGTATGGCCATTGATGATGGCGCATTGTTTGGCGTGGATGCAAAAGTCTGGCCCTTGCTGGGGTCAGAACGCGGCGCGCCATACGACGACATCACTGTTGCTGATTTGTTGGGCATGTCCTCCGCGCTCGATTGCAATGACTGGGAGAAACGCTCTCCCGGACAGGAAGAGAAGATGTACCGCAAGCGCGTTTGGCGCGAATTTGCGCTTGGATTGTCAGCGCGCGAATTCTCCCGTGAGGCCGATGGCGATGGGCCGTTTTCATACTGCACGGCGGGTGTGTTCCTGCTCGGGCAGGTGGTCGAGGCCGTTACTGGTGAAAGGTTCGATGCCTACGTTCAGCGCCGTTTGTTCGATCCGCTCGGTATCGACGGCGTAGAATGGCGACGTTCCCGTTCTGGTGAAGTTCAGTCGGGTGGGCAGTTGACCATTTCGGACGATGCGCTGTTAAAAATTGGTCGCATGGTGATGAGCGATGGTGTGCGGGATGGACAACGCATCGTGTCGCAGGACTGGTTGCAATACATGCTGAAGCCCCGTCACCAACTTGGCGAGTACGTCTATTATGCGAACCTCTGGTGGTTGACGGCCTTGCGCACAAATGAAGGATACGTCGCCGCACTGATGATGAAGGGCAATGGCGGCAATATCGTCGCCTTGGTGCCATCCTATGATGCCGTGCTGGTGGTGCAGACCGAAAACTACAATCGAAAAACCGCTGAGCGCAATGGGTTCACAGTCATGACGACCTTGCTTGGGATGCTGGAGCCCGAGCCCGGCAAGAAACTCCGGTAATTGGCTACTGCAACGTCACCTTGTCATCGCCGCCATCACGCAGCGAGAAGAACTGCATAAGCTGGATCAGCATATCGCAGCGGTCCGAGATAGTGTCGGCCTCAAGCAGCGCCTGTTTTGATGCGACATCAAACGGTGCAATCTGCGACACGCCATTGATCAGCGAGTGATCATCGAGCCGTTCGACCGAATCCCAATCGACGCTGTAGCCCTGAATATCAGCGAACCGGCGCGCCTCCATCTCAAACGCTGCGCGCTCAACCGAGGCAAGCACCTGAGCTTCTTTTTCCTCAATCTCTTCCGCTTCGATCTGGCGAAATGCTGTGCCTGCATCCAGCTCGCGGATCATACGGAATCGCTTCTCGCCACTCAGGATCAGGTTAAAGCGGCTCGTCTTCCAACGCCTCAACATCTTCAATGCGCCCGATGCAGCCTACTTCATACAAAGGCGCATCGTCTCCGCCCCTTTGCGGCTGGATCATGGCAATCCTGCGATCGCGGGCGAGCGCGTCAGTGGTCATCGCGCGGTACCGCGGCTCAAAGATGTGCAGCGGCAATTGCAATCCGGGAAACAGGATCGCGCCGGGCAGGGGGAATATGGAAAGCCGCATGATCTATGAACGATTATCAGCCGAACAGGATCCGAGACAAACGGCGACGGGTGGCAACCACCCACTCATCTTCCAGCCCGACCGCTTCAAATATCTGGAGCAGCTTGGCACGCGCTGCGCCGTCATTCCATTCATTGTCTGCTTCGATCATGCCAAGCAGTTCGTCGGCGGCCTCATCACGCTGGCCTGCGGCATAGGCTGCCTCGGCAAAGGTAAGACGCGCCTCCATGTTTTCAGGATCAGCCTTTGCTGCATTGCGCCGGCTGGCGAGCTCGCTATCATCAACCCTGGTATCGGCTAGCTCGAGCGCACTCTTGGCGGCCACGATTGCCGGATCATTGAGAATTTCCGCCAATTCCGGGCCGGTTTCGACGGCTGACATCATCTGCTTCGCTTCGTCGACCTGCCCTGCAGCGATCTGTGCGCGGATCATGCCGCCTATGGCGGCCGCGTTACTTGGATCAAACTGTGCGATCTGTGCGAAAGCCGCCATCGCTTGTTCGGCATCGCCATCGGTTAACGCCTGCTCACCCATCGCGACCATTTGTTCGATTTGCTCTGGCGTTGGCCCTTGCGGGTCTGCGCCATCTGCTGCGCCTTCGCCGATTGGCAGTTTTTCCAAAAGCTGGTCGAGCATCTGTTTTAGCTGACCTTCGCTGCGCGCATTGGTCAGATCGGCGACGGGCTGTCCCTGAAACATCGCGTATACTGTGGGGATGGATTTGACCTGAAACTGGCTGGCGATGAATTGCTCTTCGTCAACATTGACCTTGGCCAAAACGACGCCCTTGTCAGCATATTCGTACCGATACCTTTTCCAGAACCGGGGTCAGCGCTTTGCATGGCCCGCACCATTCAGCCCAGAAATCCAGAATGACGAGCTTCGACATCGATGGTTCAACGACATCAGTGCGAAACCGATCGACTGCCTTTTGCTCTTCAATATTGAGGCCCATGCTCGCCACGGCGTATCCTTTCGTAATCGAATCTGTTTGATCCCCCATGTGGGACGTCTCGCCAAGAATGTGAAGGGCAGGTGCATGGCCAAAATTAGATGGCGATTTGGACTTGCGCGATTTTGGCTTGCACAGGGGTGAGACCGCTGCTAATCGCGCCGCCTCCCCAGTGATCAGGGCCGAAGCGGTCGATCATTGCGAGCGTCAGTGAGCGGGCGTAGCTCAGGGGTAGAGCACAACCTTGCCAAGGTTGGGGTCGGGCGTTCGAATCGCCTCGCCCGCTCCATTGACTTCCCAAGATAGCTGTTATTTCACAGGGGCTTGTTTGCCCTTGGGCGGAGCTTTGCCTAGGCTCGCGAGGAATTTGTGTACCAAAATGTGTACCATTTTGTGGACCAAACACCTCGTTGGAGCTCATGGGACAAGAATCGCGTCATCTCGAATTTAGGGCAGGGCACTGGCACTACAATCGCCGTGTGCCCGCACGGTATGCCCGGTTCGATGATCGCGGACGCATTCGTGTTTCCTTGAAAACAACATCCTTTGAGACCGCCAAAGAACGGCGCGATGCAATGGTGACGGCAGACGACCTTTATTGGGCATCGCTTTGCGGATGCGATGATGCTGACGCTTCATGCAATTCGATCCAGGCTCAGCGCGCAATCGCGCAGCGTCGCTATTCCGCTGCGAGCAACCGCGCGGTCGCACGCGGCTTTAGCTACGTGCCAGCCGAAGAGCTCGCCAAGACAGCGGCAATCGAAGAACTGATCGAGCGTATCCACCTCGTCGATATGAAGAGTGCAGGCGGCAAGTCTAAGCGCCAAGAGGTGGAAGCGGAGGCACTGCTCGGTGGCGCGACACCGCCACCAGTGAACATCTCCGAAGCGTTCGATATCTACTGCGAGCAGATCGCCGCAGATGAGTTGATTGGAAAGTCTGACGTTCAGCGCAAAAGCTGGATCAAGACGCAAAAGCGCGGCGTTCATTATCTGATTGATTTGATCGGCGACAAACCCATCCTTTCAATCACGCGGCAGGATGCACAAGCCTTCTACAACTGGTGGCGCGAGCGCATTGAGCCCAGAACTGGCAAGCCTGCGCTTAAAGCCAATACTGCTAACCGCGATATCGGATGCGTGAGAAAACTCTACTCGGCGTACACTGCGTTCATTGGCGAAGAGGATCGTCCCAATCCGTTCCGCAATCTTGCTTTCAAAGATAAAGGAAAGGGTGAAGTCCCGCCCTTTGAAAATGATTGGGTGCGCTCGCGCATTCTTGCTCCCGATGCGCTCGCAACAATGAACGAGCAAGCGCGATTTATTGTTTTGGCACTGATCGAAACAGGGTGCCGTCCGAGTGAGATAGCGAACCTTGAAACTGAGGACATCGTTCTAGACCATGCCGTTCCCCATATTCGTATTCAGCCAAAGCCTCACCGCGAGATCAAGACACGGGCATCTATTCGAGATATTCCTTTGGTAGGGGTGTCACTTGAAGCCATGCGCCAAGCCCCGAATGGCTTCCTGCGTTATCGCGACAAACCGAACCTATTATCCGCAACTCTGATGAAGGCGTTCAAGTCGCGATGCTTGTTCCCTACGCCTGAGCACAAAATCTATTCGTTTCGGCACTCCTTCGAGAAACGTATGCTGGAGGCAGGGATCGACCGCGATCTGCGGATGACCCTCATGGGCCATGCAAACTCACGGCCAGAATACGGCGACGGTGGATCATTGGAGTTCAGGCGCGATCAGCTCTCAAAAATTGCCCATCCGCTTTCTCAGGCAGGGCTCTCATCTGCTTCATAACTGATTTCTGCTCAATGCAGACAGTCAGCAAACGACCCAATTGCTGACCTGACAGCATTGCCTCACCTGAGTTGAACGATGTGAGCTGGTAAGCTTCGTCAAAAATATTAACTCCTCAGATCGCGTCTTTTGACAATATGTTGTCATTATGACTATTCATTGCTCATGGCGATTCGAGATGAGAACGGTGAAGCACTTACGGCTCTGATTCTGGAGATATTCCGGATTAACGGCCAAATGCTCAGCGCCGGCAACACGCTCACCAAGCCATATGGCCTCACCAGCGCTCGCTGGCAGGTGATCGGCGCAATCGACGAAGAAGGGCAAGCGCTCACAGTCCCACAAATTGCGCGGCGGATGGGCCTTGCACGCCAAGGCGTTCAGCGGATCATAAACGATCTCGAAATGGTCGGCCTCGTCGAAAGCAGACCTAATATTGATCACAAGAGAGCGCCACTTTTCGCAATTAGCGACGATGGTGAAAAGGTGATCGCCGAGGTCAATAAAGCGCAGGCCGAATGGGTCAATGCGCTAGCCGATGGGCTCTCCATGAAAGACATCAGAACTGCGCTCAGCCTGCTCCAGACCGTTCGAGAGCGGTCCGAAGCAGCCAATTCTTGAACAGACAGCCTAAGGAATCTCAGATGCCAAATCTAAAGGAACTAAACGACGCAGTAAGCCTGATGGACCAGCTTCAGACCAATGAGGATGGGTCTGTTGTCTTGATCAACGTCTTCACCATCGATCCGGCTGACGAAGACGCGTTGGTCGCGGCATGGACACACGATGCTGAGTTCATGAAAGCGCAGCCAGGCTACATCTCCACTCAGTTGCATCAAGCAATCGCTGGCAGCCCTACCTTCCTAAACTATGCGGTGTGGGAGAGTGTAGAGAGCTTCCGAACTGCCTTCACGAACCCTGAGTTTCAGGCTCGCATTGCCCGCTACCCCGACAGCGCCACCGTATCGCCGTATCTTTTCAAGAAGCTCGCAGTCGCGGGACACTGCGTTGCCTAAAGAGACAGCGAGTCTCTCGCGGGTCAATGAGCCCGATTTGATCAAATTCAGGAACTGAACAATGCCTTCAAAAAGCACGGCAATGTGGCCGTCACCATTCACTGGCTCACCGCAATCCCCATCATTGCGCTGATCGGTTCTGGCTTCAACGCAGGTGGTGCCCGCTAAAGCGGCGTTTTTGAGGGTTCACATCCCGCTCGGCGTGACGGTTCTCGTGCTAACGGTACTGCGCATTACCCCTAGGCTGTGGCTTGCGAAGGGCTCGTAACATGAACTCTTGGCTTCCAGACTTCGTTAAACACTCGCGCCCCATTCAGGTGGAACGAGGTACCGATCCCGACGCCACTCTTCAACAATCGACTTTTCGAACCAGTCCTCCGCTAGGTGGGCGTGATCAAGAACAATGAGCTGTAAGCCATCAATGGTCTCGCAGGCCTGATACATGAGTTGGAACAACGCTTGAACTGCATGACGATCTTTGTCTTCCAGCGGATCGAGACTGCCTTCTTGATCGCGATCAGCAGGATAGTGAGCTTGCGAAGGTTGATCGAAAATCAGAAGCGCCGGTACTGGTCTGCTGCGCTTCCTAAACCACCAGTGCAGCGCTAGGTAAGTCAGCACGTGATAGCCAACCCAATTCTCTCCGCTCCCCATTCTGTTGAGCGGAACTGGTCCATCTATCGTATCTGCAACTACGGTGAGTTTCTTTAAGTCGAGACGAAGTTCGCTGCCGCTGTGTTCCAGGTCGAGCGATTCAGCAAAGCGCGACATCTGTTTACTTATCAGGTTTAAGTAGGTGTCTAATCGTTGCGCCACATCATCCGCATTCACTGCTTTTTCTAGCGTCTCCACCTTTCGCTGCGCAGCTTCGATCATCGGCCCTAGATCAGCCTCACCTTCCGTTGGCTTGAGGCCATCCAGAAAAGCGCCAATGCGACCCACTACGCGAGCTTGCTCAACCAGTGTGTCTTGTTGCGCTTTGGCCCTAGCGTCATCGGCAATCAGACGGGTCATCTCATTCTGAGCTTCGATGAGACTGCGTTCTAACTCGCTTCGCTTCTTCTCTATTTCCTCGATATGACGTTGAAGATGAGGCTGTTCGACTTCAACCGCTGCTAGTTGCTCAGAAACAGCTTTGAGTGCGCTGTTTACATTTTCCGCGCTCGGAGTCGGAACCGGCAATTCAGTCGCGCACAATGGACAGTCGTGGCCGTCGGCATCAGATTTGAATAGGCCAAGAGAGCTGAGCCTTGCTCTTTGCTCATTGGTTTCTTTCGAATAGGCGCTTTGCTCAGTAAGCACTAAACGTGAGGCTCGAAGCTCTTCGTTTAAGCGCTCCAGACTGGCTCGTAAGGTCGCTTGTTCGCCCCGCACGCGATTGATTGAGTCACCGAAATCAGGAAGCACACGTTGACTTCCAAGTTCCACAGCTGCGGCCTGCTCAAGTTGTCTGACGGCGAGCTCCGTTTCAACGGGTTCAAAGTCTTGAGCGATGATACCGACGCGTTTGCCGTCCGTGACGAGGCGTCTTACCCGACCCAATCCAACCGTAGCCTGCTCATCTTGACGCCGGACAGTTTGTTCGAGTTCTCGCAATTCGTCTCGTGCAGTATCGAGCTCATGCTGTCGCAAGAAGTGTTGCTCATCGACTGCGCCCGCAAAATATGGGAACGTGTCTTTGATCGCCATAGGGATGTGTTGGTCGCCTTGGCGATGAAATAGCCGTTCGCGACTGTCGATTTCATCTTGTTCTTGGAAACAAAGAAAAAGAGCATGCCGGATCGTTGCTCGCAGGGGCTGTCGAGTGCCCGTTATTGGGCGATGTTCGTTCTCTGAGATGCCGACAAAACGTGAGAGCAGGGACACCAATTCTTCTCTGACCATGTTGCGAGAAAGGGTTTCAAGGCCGGGGTATGCGTCGAAATGGCCGCGTCGAACATAGATCTCGCCACCTGTGTCAGTTCCGGGGCCAGGGTTCTTACGCGCAACGAATATTTCGTCTTCACCATTGAGAATTTGGATTGCGAACCAAGAAACACCTCTGCGAATGACACCTTCCGCTACGTGACAATTCCTACTGCCGAGGCAATAATCGATAATATCTATAATCGCCGACTTGCCGGTTCCTGACTCGCCAGTGATGACATTGAGCCCTGTTCTGCGAAAACAGACTTCACGTTGCTCTCCGGTATGCGAGTAAAGAATGATCGACCCGATGTTCATACTCATGGCTTCACTCCCCAAGCCGTCAGAATTGTTGAGGTAGTACCCGCCTTTGCGAACCAACGACCAAGCATCCTTGCGGATAGCACGCATTCGCTTGCGTCGGTTGTAAGCCCATCTATGAACCCTTTCGTCACTTTCAGTGGCGTTTCGCCCAAGTCCACGCACCCATTCTCGACGAGCCGCAATGCCTGTCGATCAAATGCAAATCTCAAGGCTTCTTGTACGACAGGCCTTAGTGACCGGGCGCGCTCGGCGAAGCCGATTAGGACTGTCCGTCGTCATGACATTTGGCACAGACTGAGAGTTGATCGTTTGGAGGACTGGCCTCGTCTGTTGGTTTCAGTTTAGGCGGCTAGCTTGCGGTGAAGCAAGCGGCGATGTTTTAGCGTCTTTTGTTTGATCCTTTCTCTTCGCTTGATGATGGCTGCGGCTCTACCGAAGTAGACGTCGGCAGGTGTGACGTTGTCGAGGCTCTCGTGATAGCGCTGATGGTTGTAATGCTCGACGAACGCTTTGATTTGGTTTTCTAGATCGCCTGGCAGGAAGTAGTTCTCCAGCAGAACACGGTTCTTGAGCGTCTGATGCCAGCGCTCGATCTTGCCTTGGGTCTGCGGATGGAAGGGCGCGCTTCGCACGTGATCCATCTTCTTGGCGCTGATGTAATCAGCCAGCTCTCCAGCGATGTAACAGGGACCGTTGTCCGATAGCAGGCGCGGCTTATGCAGCACATTGGCATGGCTACAGTCTGAAGCAGTAAGAGCCATATCGAGGGTCTCAGTGACGTCTTCGGCTCGCATGGTGGTGCACAGCTTCCAGCTGATGATGTAGCGCGAGTAATCATCGAGCACGGTGGAGAGGTACATCCAGCCCCACCCGATGATCTTGAAGTAGGTGAAGTCCGTCTGCCACATCTCGTTCGGTCGCATGGTTTGCGTGTGGAACTGGTCTGCCGCCTTGATCACCGTGTAAGCAGGACTGGTGATCAGATCATGAGCCCTCAGAAGTCGGTAAACGGTCGCTTCAGAGACGAAGTAGCGCTTCTCATCAGTGAAGCGCACCGCAAGTTCACGCGGACTGAGCTCGCTATGCTCCAGCGCCATATCAACGATCTGGTCCTGCACTTCGGGCGCAATGCGGTTCCATACCCTGCTTGGCGTTGAGGGACGATCCTTGAGCGCCTCAGGCCCGCCTTCTAGGTAGCGGTCATACCAGCGGTAGAAGGTCCGCCGCGCCACGCCGAGCTGATCCAGCGTGCGCTTGGCAGGCAGATGTGACTGCTCGACCAGCTTGATGATCTCCAGCTTCTCAGATGCAGGGTATCTCATGCGTCGTCTCCCCCAAGCCCGGTCATGCTTTTTTTGAGCAACCGGTTCTCCAGGGTCAGATCAGCAACACACTCCTTCAGATCACGCGCCTCATTACGCAGATCCTTCACCTCATCCGTGGTCGCAGCACGGGCTGTATCGCCAGCAAGACGGCGTTTACCCGCTTCCATGAATTCCTTCGACCAGGTGTAATACAGGCTTTGCGCGATCCCTTCACGGCGGCACAGCTCAGCAATGCTATCATCGCCGCGCAGACCTTCCAATACGATCCTGATCTTGTCTTCGGCTGAGAAGTGCCGCCGCGTCCGACGGCGGATGTCCTTCACAACCTGCTCCGCAGGTTGCTTCGACTTCGACTTTTTGGTTCTCATCTTCGTTCCTTCGTCACTACGACGAGAACCAAAACTCTCCTAAACTTCAACCGCTAATCTGTGCCATAGGTGCTGACGGGGAACAGATGCGCGCGAGATCACTTTTGGGCCTGGTAGCGGACTGACGTTTTCGGGCTCTGGCGAGGGTGCGTTCTTGATCACATACAATATCGTTGAGGCTCCAGCAGGCAGCGTCATTGCCGCGAGCGGCACTGGGCCAACGGCGGACATCACAGAAGGACTGACCATCGCAGCGGGCAAAGGCTGGCGCGAGATGGTGCTGACTCAAGCGTGTCTCGCCTCGCCCGGCAGCACGCTGACAATTGCCAGTGAGGCGCCCATGCAGATCAGCATTGCGAAGATCGCCAGGCAGGAGATGCCTGAAGGGACTCGGTGCTCGTTCTAGAGCGATGCCGCGCAGTGGTGGGATAGGAACAACCAGCGCGTCAGCTGGCGCAGCTAGGCGACAAAGATCGCTGAGCAAATGAGGCAATCAAAGACGCAGGGTAAAAGCCTGCGCTTGGGGAGAGAGATACGTGACGCTTGAAACGATCGATATCGTGATCATTGCTGCCTATGCGGTGGCCTTGCTTGGAATAGCTTTAGCAGTGTCGCGCGAGCCAGCGGGGCACAAGAAGGACACTGAGGACTACTTCCTCGCCGGGCGCGCCTTGCCATGGTGGGCCATTGGGGCGTCCTTGATCGCCTCCAATATCTCGGCAGAGCAGATCATCGGCCAATCTGGCCAGGGTTTCGCCGTGGGCATCGCAATCGCGGCTTATGAATGGCAGGCGGCCATCGTTTTGCTGATCGTGGCGAAGTATTTCCTGCCGATCTTCCTGAAGCGGCGCATCTACACCATGCCGCAATTCTTTGAGCAGCGATATGGCACCGGCGTCAAAAACATGATGAGCGTGTTCTGGGTGGCGCTCTACACTGCGGTTAACCTGACCGCAGTTCTGTGGCTCGGCGGGCTCGCCGTCGACACACTGACCGGCTGGGGCGTGATGAGCTCCATGATGGCGCTGGCAGCATTTGCCGCGCTCTATTCGCTTTATGGCGGGCTCAAGGCGGTCGCACTCACGGACATTATCCAAGTCGTGATTCTTATCTTGGGCGGCCTCGCTATCACATGGTTCGCCCTGGATGCGCTGCCCGCAGAGGGAGCGATGGGCGGCCTTGGCTATCTGATGAAAGAGATGCCGGGACACTTTGAGATGATTCTAGAGCCGGAGCACCCTGCCTATTCTGACCTTCCGGGAATCTGGACGCTGCTGGGTGGGCTATGGGTGCTGCACTTCAGCTATTGGGGCTTCAATCAGTACATCATTCAGCGTGCGCTCGGCGCAGAGAATCTGGGCGAAGCGCAGAAGGGTCTCGCATTTGCCGCTCTGCTCAAGCTGCTCGTGCCCTTCATTGTTGTCATTCCGGGCATTGCAGCAGTGATCCTTGCGCAGCAGGGGCTGGTTGACGGCGCGGCCTTGGCTGAGAAGTCTGACCGCACATATGGAGAGCTGATGGGCTTTGCGCCTGCTGGCCTGCGCGGCCTCGTGTTCGCAGCGCTCATTGCCGCAATCGTAAGTTCGCTGGCTTCTATGATGAACTCGATCTCGACCATCTTCACAATGGACCTTTATCGCAATGCACGCCCCGAAGAGAGCGAACAGCATTATGTGATGGTCGGACGTATAACTGCCTTCAGCGCAATGGCGATCGCACTCGTGCTGGCGCGGCCATTTATCGGCGGGTTTGAGAGCGGCTTTCAAACGGTGCAGGAATACACTGGCTATATTGCGCCGGGAATTGTGGTCGTCTTCTTGCTTGGCTTCTTCGATAAGCGGAGCAATGCAGTTGGTGCTTTCACCGCGCTCATCGGCTCGCTCATACTCAACTTCGCGCTTTCGCAACTGGCAGGTGATGTGCCGTTCGTAATCCGCATCTGGATCGTGTTCATGGTCAGCCTGATCGCGGCAGCTGTAGTCTCGCGGATGACCGCGGAGCCGGACGAACAGCAGACGGTGAATCTCGGCGATATCGCTTTCGCGACCACGACTTTGTTCAACGCACTGGCAGCCGTCACAATCGCGATCTTGGTCGGGCTCTACGCCATTCTGTGGTGAGTCGATGAGCCAGATCCAAGCCCAGCTACTTTTCTGAAGGCATTTGCGATGTCCGCAATTGGGTCGCGAACGGAAAGTCAGCTTTCGCCTTCGGATGAGCTAAGAGCCGACTTTCCGCCTACGACTCCATTGTGGACGTCAATTAGGCGCACTCAAGACACTCGCTGCATTGCAGTATCAGATAAGATCTTGGATTGCTGCTTTTAAGAGAACAGTTCCGCGTTCCGCAGCCCACTGTTAGGCTTTGAGCATATGAGCTGCCGACCGCAGAGCCCTAAAAAACGATGAGCTGGGAATTCCACGTCTGGTTTAAAGACATGAATGTGGCAGTGCGCTAGCCAACTCGAAACTTAGTCCAAGATTCTAGTTTTGACCGAAACTCAACTGGCGTTCTAATGCGCGATCGACTTGAACTTCCTCAACAATAGCGATTGCCTCAATGTGATCAATCTTGGCGAGCGTTTCGCCCAAACGCGAAAATCTGGCGACTGCTGTTATTGTCACAGCACGCTCTGCATGTTCGATCGATGGGAGAGGGCTGACCTGATTTGCCAAAATCTCCGATTTAATGTCAAGCGCCTCTGCAAGAGATTGCCCGGCGGAACTTGAATAACTCAGGAGGAAGGTTCGCGGTTGACCAAGATCGTATTCTGAAGGGTCACAAACCTCGGAAACGAAATCGAAAACAACCTCATTGTCGGATAGCGCATAAACCAGCACGGTGGCATGAAGAGTGTCCCCCTCGAACCAGCAGTTATTATCTAGATATTCAGTCGAATCCTTTTCTAGCTCGCCAATTTCACACGATGTCAAACACAACGCCACTATGCACGACATCATGCTGCGACAAATCAGATTAGTTGCCAATGCCATTGAACCTATTTGCGTTGCAGCAGGGACCCGCTAAGCTTCAGGATAGCTTTCGCTTCTTCAGTAGAGATGCGCGAGGAAAACGTCCTGTTCAATAGTTTCTCGTAAGCTGGAGGTTGAGGAAACTCACCTTCAAACCCTGCTTGGCTATCCAAGCTAGCAATTTCTAGGATCAATTTCTTTGTTTGATTTCTGCCTTCGATCTCGTCGAATGTGAAGATCGCAAACAGCAGGCATTGGTAGGCATACAAGCCATCCTCATTCCAGATTGCATCCATAAATTTCTCAAACGTTGGGTAAGCACTCATTCTAAGTATCCGGTTATTGCTGATAACGTGCCTTGGTTCTGATTATATCGAAGAACAAACTTGATGTTTGAAGATCTTGTCCATTGCCCAGCTCTGGCATTGTACACGGTTCCGATTGGAATCAATGACTGTGCCCGAACCACCATTAAGTTTGAACCAGTCATGATCTGACGATTTATCTGTTTGCTATTGCTTTCGATAGCCAATCTCAGTGCTCCATTAGCAGCATTCAAATTGTCAAATGTCGATACCTTATCTCGCCCTTCACGTATGGCTCGTCCTCTCAATTGATCTCTAGTACGTCCGACGTGGCGAGCGATCGTGTGGCCATTGTGCGCACCGTTCTCATGGGTGGTAAGATCATATGATACACGCGCCCTTACACCCCCACGCCCCGCAGGTAAGTTGCGCCCTCTAATGCCTGACCGTGGCCGGATTTGGTTTGCTGTGCCGTTCGTCGCCTGCCTATGGTCCGTGCCCTTCCCAGGTGCAGAGCCGTTGAAGTCGTTGCCGCTGCCGCCATACTCTTTGCGGTTAACAAGGCTAAAGCCGCGTCTGATCTGGTCGTCTGCTGCTGCCAGACCCGTAGGATCAACGCTGTTTATGGGATCATTGCCGACATATGCATAGAGGTTGACGTTATCCGCGTAGCCAATTGGATCGGTTTGAAGGAAACGCCCCAGAGTGGGTGAGTAGATGCGGGCCTTGTAGTAATAGAGGCCGATCTCTGGCAGCCAGACCTGTCCGGTATACTGGAACCGCCCCATATTGGTCGCGGCGGGCACGCCATAGGGATCGTAGGTGTTTACCCCGAGCGAGTTGCTCCACCAATTGGCCCATCCGACGACTGAACCGCGCGCATCAACTTTGGGGAACCGACCACTGGCTTGGTCGACTGCAGATCCCTCGAACCACGCGATAGGATCATCTGCACCAGGGTTAGGCCCATGGACAAAGCGGCGCAGGAGTTATGTATACCGTCCCCCGAACTCCGCGAACTCCGCGAACTCCCGGAACTCCCGGAACTCCCGGAACTCCCGGAACTCCCGGAACTCCCCGGCATCTATTTGAAAGTAGACCGTATTTTCACAATTGAGGAGTACAATCCAAACATAGACGCTAGGAGTAATATCAAAAATACTACTAAGAAGCTCACGTAATCTTCAATTCTATCGGAAAACTCCTCAAAGAAGGCTACGAAAATTGCCGACGCGACATAAGAAAACAAGATTACTGAGAACGTTAGCAAAAGCAGTGCTCTCCATTTTTCCGGCGCAAATATGCCGACAATCATGGCAATGCACAATCCATACAGGGCCAATGACCATCCCCCTGAAATCACATTTTCACTTCCCATTTGATACGCCACAAATGCGCTCGCGAGATGCAGTAAAGCGATCACCATTGCGAAAACATAGGCAGCGTTGAATTTTGTCGCCATTTTCTCAATCCTAGCGTTACTTAGAATGATCTATACTTCCACCGTGAAGGCGAAAGGAAGCCATGTTCTTGATACCAAACCCCCATCCTCGCGCCTGGATGATGTTCTCTTACCTGCGAAGCAAACCCCTTATCACCCGGAGAGGGGCCTGTGGTGACATGTCTTCTCCCGTAACACAAAGTCGTGTGATCGTTTCTGAGCGCTTGAAGGGCACCTGTCGTCCCAAGCCCAGTGTGGGTGTGTGATGCGTATGCCAAACGCTGACCTTCACCAATCCCCATTTGCAGAGGATTGTTTCCTCTCGGCCCCTGAAACAAACTGACAACCCACTCACTTATTTTGGAATCCAAGGCAGCGGTCACACCAAATTCACGAGTGTAGCCTGAGTCGACGGTTCCTTGCCTAGCTTGAGTTTCAAAACTGGCTAGCGTCTCTTCGAACAAATCAGAATTTGCCTCCCCTTTATCATTTGTCTGGCTAATGCGCTGAGATTGAATGAGCTTTGTACCATTGCCAGTACCATATGTATCGTCAGTCTCAAAACCTTCCAGCGTCTTACACGTGCTGGTACCGCCACCGCGACCATCAATGTTGGAGCCTGTGTCACAAAGCCCCGTAGGATCAACGCTGTTTATGGGATCATTGCCGACATATGCATAGAGGTTGACGTTGTCCTCATATCCGATGGGATCGGTTTGAAGGAAACGCCCCAGAGTGGGTGAGTAGATGCGGGCCTTGTGGTAATAGAGGCCGATCTCTGGCAGCCAGACCTGTCCGGTATACTGGAACCGCCCCGTATTGGTCGCGGCGGGCACGCCGTAGGGGTCATAGGTGTTTACCCCGAGCGAGTTGCTCCACCAATTGGCCCATCCGACGACCGAGCCGCGTGCATCAACCTTGCTAAAGCGTGCATTGGAGCTGCCAACGGCAGAGCCTTCAAACCAAGCGACGGGATCATCCGTTCCAGGATTAAGAGCTGTGGATATAGCAGTACAGGAGTTATGGATACCGTCCCCGGAACTACAAAACCTGCGCAAACTGGCCAAGATGCAACCAATGCCGGGCCTCGCACCCGCCTGAGGGAAGCGCAGCCTCCGCTCGTCCGCTATCCGCAGCGCAACTCAACCCGCGCCAGATGCGACTTCTTCAACAGAATAGACCCAAACTCGGACATAGAGAAAGCGTTGTGGAGACCAGAAATTCATCAACGCCGCAACCTAGTCTGCTGAGACGGCGACTTGATCCGCCTGAGTGAGCTAGCTGCATTTCGTGCCTCTCCCCTGCTGCTCATCAAACCTTGTCGGGAGTACCAACTTTGTAGTGGTTCGGTCCGCTAGGACCTCAAAGTACAGCGCACTGTCATAGCGTTGCTATGAGCTTAGAACTTCTCAGCATGTCTCTTGTAACGATGTTGTCGAATTTGGTCCAAAAAGGGTCGTTATATGCTGCGGTCACACCTTCTTGATCGGGAAAACTTCCCTTAGCTAGCATTTCTTCAATCTCGCGGACCAGCCCATCCTTTCTCTGGTCACCTTGGTCTTGCCCAAACTGGATAATGGCATCATCAAACGAATCGTAAATCTCATCGGCCATTTGATGCCAATAATTCTTCATGAAATCCTCGAACTCGGATTTATAACGCTGCATCACTCTAAGAACCCCGTATTTACGTATACATCATAATTATTGAATGGGTTTTTGTTTGCCCTAATAAAGAACACTGCGTCTCTGCTCTGATATGAGGTCCCATCTCTGCGCAGGACCGTTCCTAGCGAAACTGGTGATGAGAATTCAATCCTTAGCTGCCCAATCCCGCCGTTATTCAAAAAGCCATTGATCAATTTCGCATTGGATCGCACTGCCTCACGCGCAGCTGCATTAGCTAGAGGTGCGTTGGCAAATGTTGAGACCACCGTCTTATTGGGATCCTGGCGGAGTCTGTTCCTCAAGAAATTCCGACTCTTGCCAACATGCACACGCGCAACATGCCCTCCAGCTGTATCGTTTGCTCTAATCCCACCCGCAGGCAGCCTAGGTGCCTGACCTGCAGGACGCGCAGCACTCACGCCGGGCCGCGTTGATCTTCGCTGGTTGCCCGAATTATTCGCCGTTCCCCTGAAATCCGTGCCCTTCCCGGGTGCAGAGCCGTTGAAGTCGTTGCCGCTACCGCCATACTCTTTGCGATTAACAAGACTAAAGCCGCGTCTGATCTGGTCATCTGCTGCCGCCAACCCCGTTGGGTCGACGCTGTTTATCGGGTCATTGCCGACGTATGCATAGAGGTTGACGTTGTCCTCATATCCGATGGGATCGGTTTGGAGGAACCTGCCGAGGGTGGGTGAGTAGATGCGAGCCTTGTAGTAATAGAGGCCGATCTCATCGAGCCAGACCTGCCCGGTATATTGGAACCGCCCCATATTGGTCGCGGCGGGTACGCCATAGGGATCATAGGTGTTTACCCCGAGCGAGTTGCTCCACCAATTGGCCCATCCGACCACAGAACCGCGCGCGTCAACCTTGGGGAACCGAGAACTGGCTTGGTCGACTGTAGAGCCCTCGAACCACGCGATAGGATCATCTGCACCGGGATTGGGGCCGTGAATGTAACGGTGCTAGAATTATGTATGCGGTCTCCATAACTCCCAGGTTAAACATACCGTCCCCAGAACTTCTTAACTCCAGATTTCTCAGTTTCCCATTCCTTTGCCAAGCTCTCGCCGATCTTTTGCTGAAGCCGAAATACGAATGTATTTCTACCAGGCATCATGGTAGCGATCAGTTAGCCAAAGAGGCTGATACTTGCTGTTCGGTCGGAAATATGAGAAATGACTTGGTCAGTGAATTCGGTTTTAGATTGGATACTCTACGTAAGAGCTTCCGCCAGTCGTAGTCTGGTTTATCTGCGTTTAAGAAGTAGTCACAATACGCTACAATGTAACGGTGATCGTCTTCCGAACTGCCTTCGAACCTTTCCCGGCATTGGCGGAATTTCTCCAACGCCTTGGGAACTTGGTCCTCTTGGATCAATAAGAAACCATCATATGCCAATATGAAATCAAACGAATCTGGATTGCTTGAAAGAACTCTGCCTACCCGCTTTCTAGCACGGTCAATGCGTCCAGATCGCCTATGAAGATAGGCAATCATCAAATTTTTCAGAGACGATAAGTCGCGTATAAACGGCATAATTAAAAATCTTAGTTGCTTTGAGGTGTGGTGTCCGCTTGCCCGTATAGAGTCATTTCTTCTTATTGCCAAAATAGCTCTTGAACTTTTTGACAACGAACTCTGCACCAGCGGCAGCAGCAGTTATTGCTCCGGTTATGCCGGTTTCGTCAGCTGCAGTCTGTGCAGCTCGATAGAATCTTCTCGCTTGGTCATCGACACCGGTCGCCTCCACCTTAGCTTCGGCCTTGCCCAATGCAACATCTACCTCTCCACCTTCTGAACTTACCGTTCCATCGGCTCTGGCGTCCATCTCGTTGTCAAGATCAATACTTCCCTCTGCATTTACTTTCAAATCGCCAATTTGAGCATCCGATTTCGCAGAGATGTCGCCTCTGTATGAGACTGTTGTCTTAGTATCCACCTTATTGCCGCCAATAGAGGCGCTTGTCGTCAGTGTTATGCCATCTTCACCCGCATCGACGCCAATATCGACATCAAGCTTGTCCTGTTCATCTCTCTGAAGGCCTGTGAAATCCGTTCCATTAATCGGATCATTGCCGACGTATGCATAGAGGTTGACGTTGTCCTCATATCCGATGGGATCGGTTTGGAGGAACCTGCCGAGGGTGGGTGAGTAGATGCGAGCCTTGTAGTAATAGAGACCGATCTCTGGCAGCCAGACCTGCCCGGTATACTGAAACCGCCCGGTATTGGTCGCGGCGGGCACGCCATAGGGATCATAGGTGTTTACCCCGAGCGAGTTGCTCCACCAATTGGCCCATCCGACGACTGAACCGCGCGCGTCAACCTTGGGGAACCGAGAACTGGCTTGGTCGACTGCAGAGCCCTCAAACCAAGCGATCGGATCATCTGCACCAGGGTTTGGCCCATGCACATAGCGACGCAACATCGTACCTGACGTATTGTATTCTGCTATCAGGGCGTCCCCATCATAAACGAAGTCGGTATTCGTAGTACCGGGTTTGTTGGAGGTTTTCCGATAAAGGCGGCCCAACGGGTCGTAGTAGAGATGTGTTGTGTAACCACTGCCGATAACCCGGACCAAGCGGTTCTCAAGGTCATAAAGGTATGTGTTGGTTCCATCGGATGTTAGGTTGCCATTGGCATCATAAGTGAAGTTGTTGCCGCCAGCGCCGGTATACTGGTTAAGACCATTCGTCGTGTAATTCGTGGTCGTGCCGGTGGGGCCTGCCCAGGTATATGCATCATTGGTCTGGCTCTCACTAGCGATCTGCGAAGCCGGGTTGCGAGTAAAATCCCATGTCACATCGCGCCAAGTGCCGCTCATGTCGAGCTTTAGCTGAGAGAGCCTGCCAATGGGATCATAGGTGAAGTCTTGGTATCCCGCCTGTTGGAGCCGGGTCATCTCATTGCGGTCATTGCGGATGTAACGCGCAAATATGGAACCGCTCGAGAGCTTGACGTCATAGAGCGAATTGTCCGCGCGATAGACATAATCAAAATACTGGTTATCCGGGTACTTGATGCGCGTGCGATTGCCCGCTTTGTCATAATAGTACCATTGGCTTCGCGGCGTACTGGTCGTGTCATAGACGCTCGTCATCCGGCCATATCGATCGTAATAAAACACCGGCCCTAGCCCTGACAGCGAGTTAAACCGTGCTCGCGTTTGAAGCCCACGAATGTCGTATTGGTAGAACACGTCGCGTGTATGCAGCGGATCAAGCCCGGCACGCTCAGGCACAGTCTTGCGCGTCACTCGATTGAGGTTGTCATACGTATACGTGATGGTGCTGCCATCGCGCTTGCGCAGCGCGGTACGGTTGCCATTGGCGTCGTGGCTATATTGCTCATAGTCCGATGTGTTGATGATGCCTGGCGTTGTTTTGGATGGGAAATACCAGCGGCGCATCCGATCAAAGCCGTCATAGACCCATTGCGCCTTGTAACCCCGCGCATCGGTCATGCTACGCTGCAAACCATTGGTCGTATAGGTGTATGTCGCATAGTCGCGCTGCAACGACGTCCCAACACCCTGCTGGATCTTGGTAACCCGGCTTTCAGTGTCGTAGATGTTTTTGGTGATCCGGTCCGTTTGATCAGCTGGTGTGCCTGGATCGAGTGTACATGCGCTTGAGGGTAGCGATGAGTTCACCACTGGACGCATACGCACGGCGGTACAATCCAAACGTCCTCGGGCATCGTGACTGTATTGCGTGACGGCATAGGTCGTATGCCCATGATCATTCACTCGATCAAAGGTCTTGCGACGATTGTTATCGTAATAGTGCAACGTGTAGCTGAAGCGTGTCCAGCCATTGCCTGCTGCATCGTTGACCCGTCCAATTTCGACCTTAGTTGGCTGATCATCGGCATCGCGATAGGTTGTTTTGGTTGCCTGACGATAGCCCGCCTGACCCTTGGCACCGATTTCCCAGATGCGGCGCCCAACGACATCATATTTGTAGTAGGTCGCATCATCGCTGCCAGCGAGCGGTCCATCCATCGACAACATGCGGCCTGCATTGTCGTAAGTGTAAGTCGTGGTAAGCGGGGTATTGTTAGCGCCATCGGTGATGGTTTCGCTGAGCGGAAGGCTGGTAGCGCCA